>NZ_SMMI01000007.1 GCF_009733535.1 Sphingobacterium endophyticum
AGCCCTTCGGGCATCAATAGGGAGAGTAATTTACGTTCGGCTTCTTGCAAGGGATATCTGTATTAAAGATGCTAAACTAAGAAATTTTTAACATTCCCCCCAAGAATTCAGCTTGGTCCGGTTTTTGGTAGTATTTAGTAGAGAGTATTTAGTATTTAGATGTTGAGGATGATTAAGATCGTTTGGGTCAGTTCAAAACTTAAGAACTAAGCAGATAATCGATTTGAAGAAGCATCAGAAGAAACCAAGAGTTAAACAATTTTGCGTTTTTCAAACGTAAGCACAAATCCAACTGTGAATAATAAAAGGGGAATAACTGTACCGATCACGAAATCCTGTATCAAATATAAATGTCCAATAATTACAAAAGAGGCAATCATTAAAATTGTCAATACCAACAAAAATCTTTGTTGTGAAAAAAAATCATGATGCTTGATAGACAAATACATTAATGAAATTCCAATGAATATGAGGCAAAGTCCGAACATAGCGTGAAATCCTATCCATAAATTCCACATAGTTCCACTTTCATCCATTTGAATACTTGTAGTCTTCATAACCTCAACTAGTGAATCGTCATTTGGATATAAGTCCTGATTGTTGAAGATACTGTAAAAATGGAGTGCCCCAGATATTAGTAACAAGGCTGCTCCAATACACCAAAAGATTCTAAATAATTTGTGTTTTAATGTAGTTTTCATATCTCATTAAATTCCTGAACAAAGGACTACCCTATTCCATAAATTAATCATTCCTATTGCCATAGCCAGTTGAGCAAGCTGTTTGTTGTCAAAATGAGCAGATGCCTGTTGGAATAGATCATCATTAAATCCAGCCTGATTAGCTAAAGTAAAATTTTCTGTAAAATCCAGAATAATTTTCTCTTTTTCATCAAACACCGTAGCATCTTTCCATGCATCGAGTAGAATTAATCTTTTGGCATTTTCTCCTTTTTCCAATGCTTCGTTGCTATGCATATTTAGGCAGTAAGCGCACTTATTCAATTGTGAAGCTCTGATTTTGATTAAATATTTGTACGGAGTAAGCCATTCAACCTTCTCCATGAAATCTTCTAATTCTAGAAGTTTATTAAAACCCTCTGGGTCTGTGACTGGCAAGTAGTACTGCTGCTTCATTTCATTTAATATTTGTGCTGTTAAAATTAGATATGGATTGTGTATGAATGATTGTAAAAATCGGACAAAATTGAAGTGACGTAAATGATATAGCTCTTAAAATCATCTTCTAGACTTTGCAACGATTGGAGAACCCTGAAATTAGAGGTAATACGTAGAGACGGTTAGGCAGAAATTATTGGGTTTTTGCTAATACCCGAAGCATAGAGCAAAGATTCCAAGGAAAAGGAATTTGCCAATTTTATTAAGAAGGAATGGAAAAGCAAAAGAGGTTAGTAGTATTATTTAGAAAAATAAAGCTTCGATTAGGTAATTGATGATTTTACATCTTTTAAGTAAGATTTATTGTTCAAATTTTGATTTTTTCGTTTAATGTATGATTAAAACTCCTTATTTTGTATAAAATTATTATAACATTAGGTAAAATACGTGAATATTGCCACACAAATAAGGAATTTGTTCAACCCTATACAGCCGACTGTGAAAGCATCAGCTGAAAATGTTACTTATGTTGAATTTTTTCCTGATTTAAGGTTACAGCCCTATATTTATTGCTATTGGCAACTTAAAACAACCGAACCGCTTGCGGAACCATTCCATTATCGTGTGGTAACAGACAGTTGTATAGATATTATTTTTGACCTCAACAATCCGGAAGAAAATTATGTGATGGGCTTTTTTAAAAAGTTCTCTGAATTTCCCCTGCCTACTTCTTTTAGCTATATAGGCATTCGTTTCCTGCCGACAATGTTCCCTCAATTTTTTAACGTAAAAGCATCAGAACTTAGCCATCAAATTGAGCATTTGAGTTTGGTAGTTCCACAACTTTCGGATTTTATTTCCAATCGTTTTAACGAAACCCAATCAGCGGCAGAAATTAAAAATTTACTGGACAACCACCTCCTTGCACTATATGCAAAGGCAAAGTTTAACACCGACAATAGGCTATATGCCGGAATTGAAATTATTTTAAAAAATTGTGGTTCAGTTAATGTCCAGAAGGATTTGAATACAGGTATTAGTCCTAGACAGCTTCGGAGACTTTTTGAGTTTTACATCGGCGATACTGCCAAAACATTTAGTAAGGTCGTGCGTTTTCAAAAGTTTTTAAATTCCATGCCTTCAATACAAAGCCTAAAGCAAAATAAGTTGTTTTTTGATGCGGGTTACTATGACCAATCCCACTTCATCAAAGATTTCAAAGATTTTTATGGCATTACCCCGGGTAAAGCATTCGAAGATTACGGCTAGGAATTTCCTGAATAGTTTGCTTAAACACTGATTACACGTTTCCTTTCAAAATTTATTTTTCAGGTTATTAGAAATTAATGACATCTGTAATTGACATGTCCGTTTTGTACAATGCAGACAGTTTATCTTACCCTTAATTTGCAAAGCATAAATTTCAATAATCCATTTATAATGAATAAGGAACTAAAGTTTTCAGAAAGTACAAAGATTTATGCTTCAAAGGAAGCGGTTTGGAAAACACTTTTATCTCCAGAATTTTATCAAGTATCTTGGGGTTCTGCACTTGCTACAACGTGGCAAACAGGATCGCCAATTCAATTTTCAGGAACTTGGGAAGATGTTGGTTATCTTGATAAGGGCATAATAAAAGAACACATCGAGAACACCTTTATGAAGTTCTCATACTGGAGTTCTTATTGGGAAGCCGAAGACATCCCAGAAGAGTATTGCGACATTTCGTACACTGTAAAACAGTTAGATGCACAAAGTTGCGAGTTTACCATAATACAAATCGGTTTTAGGGATCAAATTCATTATGACGATACCGTGGAGCTTTGGAAAAACACAAATAAAATACTAAAATACCTCTCGGAAAAAGATGAGTTAATATCAATAAGCAATGCTGTTTTTAACGAGCTTGCTTCGATTATAGCAGCAATTTCCGAGGAAAAATACAATGCTGAACCATCTGAAGAATGGAACCCTGCTCAAATCGTTGAGCATATTATATTGGGTAATACAGGGATGAAGCAATTTTTGACAGAAGTACCATACAGTTCTGATGTTCCATATGACTTTAATGTTCCGGACATACGGGAATTTATGCTAAACAAAGAGGTTAAATATCAAGCTCCCAATTTTTTAATCCCAGGCACTAAACACTACGATGTAAATGAGCATCTTAAAAGGATTTTGTACTTGCAAACAGAAATACATGATTGCATCGTAACATTGAGTTTTGAAGATAAATGCGGAACTACCGATATGCCACCATTTGGGTTTTTGAGCATTTTTGAATGGTTAAATTTTTCCGTATTCCACATTTTCCGTCATAAGGAACAGCTAAAATCATTTAGGTAAATTATGATTAATAAGTTGCTGATGGTTTTAATGGCATTACTTTTTGGTTGGCAAATTTGTGATGCACAAATAAATGTTGTGAATGAGTATAACCGTATTGTACTAAATGATTTTGAGCACGGTGTATTCATCAAAAGCAATAATGTCGAAAATCCAGTCTTACTCATATTGCACGGTGGACCTGGTTTTTCCGATTTTTATTTTTGGCAAACCCATAACAAGGATTTGGAAAAGCGTTATACCGTTGTAACATATGATCAAAGGGGAACAGGTCTTTCTTACAATGATGCTATTCCTCTAGAAAGTATGACTTTTAATCAACTTGAAAATGATGCTTTGAGTTTAATTCAGCTATTAAGAGAGCGTTTTAAAAAAGATAAGATTTATCTTCTCGGTTACTCCGCAGGCACCATCATAGGTATTAATCTTGTAAAAAAGCACCCATCTCTATTTTATGCTTACGTAGGTGTAGGTCAGGTAACAAATCTTTATTTGAATGAGAAGATTTCACTTCGTTATTCATTGCAACAGGCAAAAATGCTGAAAGACAGTACAGCTTTAGCCCAATTGCATGAACTAACAAAACGCTATCCATCACATTCAAAAAATGAATTGGCAGATCTCTATTTATCCCGTAAATGGCTTAGATACTTTCACGGTGATTTTTGTAAGGGTACAAATGTGGGACAGCTTTATAAAGATATGGACAAGTTTGCCAAGAAACACTACAATGACACTTTAATTTCAAAAGGGCAATCATTTACGATGGAAGCAATGTGGGACGAAGTGATGAAAGTTGACTTATTTAAAACGGCAGAGGAACTAGAAATTCCGGTTTATTTCGTTGCCGGTAGGTGTGACTACAATGCACCATCTACCCTTGCATTCAAGTATTACAAAAGGCTAAAAGCACCTTTCAAAAAATTTATCTGGTTTGAAAATTCAGGTCATTACGCACCATTTGTAGAGCCGGATAAGTTTAACAGGATTTTATTAGATGAAATTTTGTTTTTAGAAAAATAAAGTTTAAGCAGAAAAATGTTTAAGTAAGTTACTGTTAGTGTAGAAACCATCAAGACGGTTGCAAAATTTCTATTCCTTAAAAGAAGTGAAGAAGTTAAGGTTGGTATTAATCTAAAATAGCTAATATTTTTGCTATTTCTGCAATGGCCGGTAATACCTAGGAAGTTAATATAATTATTTTGTCCGTTTTTTCCTATTCCAGTCGTTCCCATTATCCGAATTTCGTTCAATCAATTAAATAAATGTTAGAGATGAAGCAGCTCATATTAATCCTTATCACGCTATGCTTGACAACAAGCGTGTTTTCACAAACCAACTCTACTTATAAAAAAGAAATCAAGATGAAACTAAATGCAGGTGTTATTACAGAAAAATTGGTGGAAACAAAAGCGTTTTACACCAAAACTTTAGGCTTCGGCGTAACGTTTGAAAATGAATTTTATTTATTAATGCATACGCCAAATAAAGAAGCGGAGATTAGCTTTTTATTGCCGAACCATCCTAGCCAGAAGCCTTTCTTTCACAAACCGTTTCAAGGACAAGGCATGTATTTGACCATCGAGGTTGAAGATGTGGATAAAATTTATCAGGAGTTAAAACAAAAGGGCATCAAAATAGAAATTGATATTCGAAACGAGCCTTGGGGCGACAGACATTTTGCCATACAAGATCCTAATGGGATTGGTATAGATATCGTAAAATATTCAGCAACTCAATAAACAGATTTTTATGGTTCGTTTTTTTTTAATTCGGAATTTATTTTTTTTATTCATTACAATGTCTTTTCTAATCAGTTGCAGTAAAGATGATACTGTCAACATTCTTCAAATTGAGGGTACTTTTAAATGTTTTGAAGGAGAGTTGGATGGTGAAATATTCGATCTCCCTTATGAAGGATTTAGTCTAGAGGTCAAGATTAAGCGTATAGACAATGAAGATGCTATGGTCGAAGTAATTCCATTTGGCAATAATCAACCTATTGATTTTCCAGATCAACAGTGTTCGAAAAAGACCGATCCTGACGGTTACCTCAATTTGATCTCTAAGAAAGATGGTTCTATGTATGTAATATTTTACGACAAGGAAACAATTGATTGCTATCCGGGAAATGGCACTCGGATTTCGGGTTCGAGAAATGGGAAAAAACCAAAATGGTGGGACGACTAACTTTCAGTGATAATTTAACTGTCGAGATATATTATCTCAATGATTGGATTGACCGTTTTTTAAAATGAATTGCTAACGCCTTGTCATTAATTTGCAATGTAAATTTTGTTATTCACTTTTTGGCGTTGCAGTTGGTAGAAGTTCAGATTTAGTAGATTTTTAGAGTAAAATATAGATGAGTACACTTTTGATTATAGCGAATGTAGTCGTTTTGGCATCAGTAATTTTCCATATATTTTGGGGAGATAATGATATTAAATTGATAGAGCCGGACAATTCCGAGCATAAAAAAATTGAAAACTGGATAATGGCAAGAGGAGCATTCCACGTTGTTTCCGTGGATATGCTGATGATCACTGCCGGACTTACGCTAATTAATTTCACTGACATGTTAGATTCACATCGAACAATTCTCTTGAAAATTATGAGTATTTATTGTTTGTTGTACGCTGTATTTTTTTTTATTGTGATATCGGTTTCTGGCGCGCTACCCCAAAAATTTTTGAAGCTATGCCAATGGGCCTTGTTTCTACTATTAAGTGGGCTGATTTATTTCGGTATCTAACTAAAAACTTATGCCTAATTGTTTATGGTACTTAATATTTTGTACATCAATTATGGACGTAATATACTCTCATAAAAATGATAATAAACAATGAAAAGAGTAGACATTTATAGAACTATTCTTTGGGTAGGTGTACTTGTGATGTTATTGACCCTTTTGGTTTCCTCATTTATTCGATTAGCCAGGGTAACAAATTCTATAAATTATGGAAACATTCCCCCAAATGGTACTATTGATATTGGATATGTAGAAAACCCTATCTTAACATTTCTGCATATCCTGCCGGGCTGTTTCTTTATTCTTTCAGGTGCTTGGCAATTTATACGTCCTATGAGAAACCGACTTATTCATGTTCATCAGTTGAATGGCAGAATATATATTATTTTGGGATTGATAATAGGAGTTACAGGAATAGCGATGGGCATTAATTTGGGTTTTGGGGGTTCTGCCGAAACATCGGCATCAATAGTTTTCGGCTTGTTTTTTCTGTATGCACTAATAAAAGCATATTGGCACATCATAAAAAAGCAATTCATTTTGCATCGGGAATGGATGATAAGGGCGTACAGTATTGGCTTGGCGGTAGCAACCATTCGTCCATTAACCGGACTGTTCTTTACCTTTACCGATGTTCCATTCCATACGTTCTTCGGCATATCATTTTGGATAGCCTTTATTGTGAACGCAAGTATTGCTGAAATTTGGATTAACTATACACGTAATAGTAGTGGGAAGAAAATAAAATCATTGTCTTAAAATCTATTTAAACTTTATAATTATCGATTATGCAAGTAACATACAACAGCACAATTGTTCAAAGGGGAAATACCACAGGTATTCAGGTTCCTGTAGATGTACTCGAACAACTGAACGGCGGTAAAAAGCCGCTTGTGAAAGTAACTTTAAACGACTACACCTACCGCAGTGCAGTCGGAAAAATGGACGGCGAATTTATGATTAGTTTGAGTGCAGAGAACAGGGCAAACGCTAATGTTCAAGGTGGTCAGACATTAGCAGTAACTATTGAATTGGACAACGAACCAAGAACAGTAGAACTCCCTGAAGAACTTCAAGCCGAATTTGACCGTAATAATGATGCCAAATCAGCTTTTGAAAAACTTGCACCCAGCAGGAAAAAAGCGCTTGTACTTTCGATCAATGAAGCCAAAACTGATGAAACAAGAAAGAAAAGAATTGATAATGCTATTAACTTTTTAAAAGTTTTAAAATGACAAGAACCTTACTTTGGATAGGAGAAATCCTTAAAATCCTTGTATGTCTGTTTTTTGCTTTTGATGCCATAATGAAACTTATCAAGAGCAAAAGTTCGATAGATACGACTATGCAGCTTGGATTACCACAAAGTTGCGTACAATTTCTTGGAGCCATATTGTTAATAGCAACTGCGCTTTATTCTTTCCGGAAAACTTCCATTTATGGATTGCTTTTGGTGGTAGCGTATCTTGGTGGAGCTGTTGCCATTATGTACACTTCTAAACCTGAAAGCTACTCGTATTTATTTCCGTTTATTTTTGGGTTGCTTGCAGTTATTGCTGAATATATTCTTAACGATAATTTTAGAAAAATTTTAAATTTAGCCTAACCGTCGAGTGGATATGTAAACAGACAATTCAGTGTGAGGTAATTAACAATTATTGAAGAACTTTAATCTGTATTTAGAGCCATGTTAAAACTTTCAAAGATGTACCTTATCGTCAAATAATCTTATTATTAAAAACAATTGCTATTAACCTAAGATTATGTCCATAGGCTTTTTTCACTCCAAAAATCTATCGGTAGATGAATATAAAAGTAATCATCCATTACATTCAATTTACCGGATTGATGATGAGTGTCCAATGCTAATACCTATCTATTTTCATCATTTAGTACCAATGAATTAAGCATCTTAGTTAATGTATACAGAAATTGATAAAGTGAACAACAAATAATAAAATACAATGGACACAGATAAAATTATAAAATCAGATAAACTTCATATTCCAGCACCTTTTGCCCAAACTTATTTTCACGGAACAAAAGCTGAATTAAAAATTGGCGATTTCATTCAAGTAGGATTTAATACTAATTATGAAGAAAACAGAGTATTAAAACACGTTTATGTTTCGGCAACACTAAATGCTGCAATATTAGGTGCAGAACTTGCTGTGGGAACTGAACGTGAAAGGATCTATCTGGTTGAAGCAACAGGTGACGTTGAGGATGACCCAAACGTTACAGATAAAAAATTCCCAGGTAATCCTACAAAGTCATATCGTTCAGTACATCCGTTTAAAATAGTTGGGGAATTAGCCGTTTGGCATGGAAGAACTGCTGAACAAATAAAGAAAATGAAGGACGATTTAGAAAAACTTAGAGAGCAAGGCAAGAATATTATTTTGGATTAAATAAAACATTACCTTAATTTTTGGAAGCGTTAAGCGCATATACTGAAGAAATTCAAGGATATAATGGCAATTTGAAGTTAAACAAAAACGCAGACATTCCTGATTGGTCAATATTTGCTGATATTTTTAAAGGTGCTAAAATTTATGAATAAGAAATCAGATAATACAAAATTTAATTTGTGGCTTGAATTTGAAGAAATTGATTCAACTAATTGGAATATAGAAAATGAATTTTGTAATATTCAAGTTGACTTACAGGATGGAAGGCGTTATGGGATTAATATTTGGACTTACAAATTTCTACAAACCGCAGTTGAAGAAGACATAAAAACTGGAAATAATTTAAACGGGCTTTATCAAAAACCACCAGATTTGTTTGTAAAGCAACTAACAAGAGATTGTATCCAACAAACCATTGAAGATCTACTCAAAATTGACGATTTAGAAAATGTTTTGAACCCAAGTATTTGTATAAAATAATAAAAAGTTGTTGCTCAAGTTAATGCAAAATTGAAAGTTTCGGCTTTCTAATCCGCCACTTCGCCAAGCCGCGGCTCGTTGTTAGCAAGGAGCGCAGCGGATTGCTCACAATGGCTCAGCGACTTGACTAAATAGCTCCGCTTTCGTATCTTCGATACAGCTTCGCTACTTTATCAAGTCGCAGAGCCATTATACGTCACTCTATGACATCCTGCGTAGATGAACTATCAGACATATAAACCACATTCAGACTTAGAATCCTTAGTCAAATTTTATTGGACTTTGGAAGTGCCTTTTGACCCTAAAAATCAAAAGCAAAAAATTGTTCCAGACGGCTGTATAGAAATGACATTTAATTTGGGCGACAGGATTAAGAGATATATTTCCGAAAACGAGTTTATTCTTAACCCAAATGCAATGATAATGGGACAAAGAACAAAGCCATATTATATTTTGCCAATTGGAAATGTTGACACCATAGCAATTTGTTTCTACCCTTATGGATTTGCAAACTTCGTAAATACAGCACTTGAAAAGTTTGTTGACAAGGAAATTCCCATCGCTGAACTTTTCGGACAGACAGTAGCCCATGAATTAGAACAGCAAATCATTCTGGCTACAGGCACCCAACAAAGAATAGAGATACTTGAAACTTTTCTACTAAAAAAACTCAACGAAAAAACAACGATAAGCAACATAGTGAAATCAACTGTTGATACGCTTCTCAAAACAAACGGAAGCACTTCAATAAATGTCATTTTGAAAGATGATCTATCAAAAAGAAGACAACTCGAAAGACATTTTAAAAAACAAATTGGCATTAGTCCTAAGCAATTAAGCAAAGTAATCCGTTTGCAGGCGACCTTACAGACGTTGCTCCAGCAAAAACCTGAAAGACTGACTGACATTGCATACGAAAATGAATATTTTGATCAAAATCACTTCATTAAAGATTTTAAGGAGTTTGTTGGAATTACCCCAAAAGAATTTTTAGGGAATGAAAATATGGCTCTTTCTGCACTTTTCTATAAATAAATTTGTAGTGTCGCATTTTTACTATTTTGACACAAAACACCTGCCTACCTTAGGATAAATTTTAATCACATTGACAATGGTAGTAAAAAATATCCTTTTCATGACAGTTCTATTGGGGCTTTATTTTGGTTCCAGCACAAACCCCAATATTTCCAAAACGGAAACTCAAACAAAAGACAGCTTAACAAATAATAAATCCTATAATATGAAAAGTTATATTTCAATCTTTGAGATTCCAGCCAACGAAATTTCAAGAGCAATCAGTTTCTACCAATCAATTTTAGACATTAAAATTGAAAAAATGGAAATGCCTGAAATGGAAATGGGTATTTTTCCCTATGAAGGACAAATAGTGCCAGGTGTTATACTCAAAGCGGAAGGATATAAACCTTCAGCAGACGGTGTAACCATTTATTTAAATGGTGGTGACAATCTTCAGGTTATTCTTGACAAAGTAGAGAAAAGTGGTGGAAAAGTTCTGATACCAAAAACACCGCACGCTGACGGAAATGGATACTTTGCAATATTTCTTGACTCGGAAGGAAATAAAATGGGGCTTAATTCGCCGAATTAAAAGAAAAAGAGCGAACGCAAAGTCGTTAACCATTGTTAGCATGGAGCGCAGCGGATTGCTAACAATGGTTAACGACTTGACTAAATAGCTCCGCTTTTGTATCTTCGATACAGCTTCGCTACTTCGCCAATACTTTTTCCATTAGAATCATTGTATGAGAATACAGAACAGAATAAATAACCCAGAAAAAATTGACCGACTTTTAATCGAGAAAGAATTAAAGGACGGGAAACTTGTTATTGTTCAATTTTCCGACAAATTATATTCGGACAAGATTCTTGCTGAACTAAACGAACTTTGTTTAGAATATGACGATAATTTCAGTGTTCGTTTTTATGGACATTATCAAGGTTCGTTCGACTGTAAGACACTTCTAAAACTACCAAACATTAAAGCTCTTTGGCTTGACTCTTTAATGAAAGCTGACAATTTAGAAGTTTTGGCTGTATTGAAAAATCTTACAAGACTAAGTTTAGGTGTATTTGAACTAAAGGAAACAGAAATTCTTCAAGCTGAAAACCTTAAAAACCTTAAAGAGTTAATAATTGGTGAGACAAGAACAAAAGCACTTAACCTGCAATATTTAGAAAATTATAGAGATATAAACCTCTTAGCCATAATTGGGCATACAAAAAATATTGACGTAGTTGGCAAGCTGACAGAATTGGAGTATTTGGGTTTAAATTCAATTTCTAAGGTAAAATTGGACTTCGTGAATAAACTCAAAAAACTTAAATCTCTTCATTTTGTATTGGGCGGTCGAGAAAACCTAGATGAAATAGAAGAAAATGAAATCGAAACTTTGGAAATAGTTAGAGTAAGAGCATTTAATAGTTTCAAAAACATTTCAAATTTCAAGAAACTAAAAAATCTTTTAATTGAAGACCAAAAACAATTTACGAGCCTTAATTTCGACAAAGAATTATCGTACTTAACAAGCTTTAAATTGTTGAACTGCAAAACTTTTAATTCGTTAACTGGTCTTGAAAATTTAAAAAGTCTTAATAATTTAAGAATTTCCAATACTGACATAAATTTTGACGAATTCATTAAACAACAATTTCCAAAATCACTTGACATTTTTGCTTTTTACACGGGTAAGACAAAAATTGACAAAGAAATTAAGGAAAGACTCCTAAAATTAGGATACATTGATGGTTTAAACAGATAAACAACGAACGCCTAACATCGTTTTGGCTTCGTTTGATGCTGGATTGGACATTCGCTCAATTCAAATCCCTAACCCTCGAAAAGGCGCGACTTGTTAAATTTTAGGTAAATAACGAACCAACAATGTTAAGACGTATTATACTTATGGGATTTGTAACAACAATCTTAAACCTGTTTGGCTGTTCGGGACAGACAAAGAAAGAGGAAGGAAAATTATCTAAAGAAATGGAAGAGCAAATTGCCAGTTCAATTGAAGCGTTTAATAACAGACCAATACATAAAGAAATGACTGAAAAAATTATTGACTCAACCTCTGACGACAATTTATTACAGGTGGTTTTTGACAATTTATCTGAAAAACTACCAGCTGACTATGAAAAAGAATATGAATCGGTGATGTCTTTGAATAAATCACAACAAGCAATTTATATGATTTGGGCATTAGAAGCTGAAGTAAACAATGGTGGTTATAACCAATTTTACTCTAATTCAAGCGGACAGTTTTATAAACATTTGCCTAATGCTTTAGAACTTGTAGGTGCAAACAAATTCGCTGAATTAACGATACGAGCTAACGAAACTTTTGAAAAAGAGTACTCTTTAATAACTCAACATCAAGATGGAACAATAGAAGGGTTTAGTAAATCATATGACGACAATCCGTTAAACAAATTTGATGATGAGTTTTCTGAACTTTACAAAACTGAAAATTTACAACAAATCCAAGTGGACTATATCCGGAAAAATAAAAAAGAATTTATAGACTAACGATAAATAAAAAGATGAATAGACTATTTCAATTGACTTCTGTACTTTTATTACTTGTAACAAGTTGTGTGGCACAATCTGGGAAAACCAATTTGTTACGAAATAAAATTGAGCAAATTGTATCAGATAAAAATGCAATAGTCGGTGTTTCGATAATCGGGAATAATGGGAATGATACCCTTTCTTTACACGGAGATAGACGATTCCCAATGCAAAGTGTATTTAAATTTCATATAGCCTTAGCTGTCTTATCTGAGATTGATAAAGGAAACCTTTCATTAGACCAGAAAATAAAAATAGATAAAGATGAACTTTTACCAGAAGATTTTTGGAGTCCCCTTAGAGACGAAAACCCAAATGGAGGAAGTTTTACAATTGAAAAACTAATTCAATATTCTGTCTCTCATAGTGATAATACTGCTTGTGACGTTTTAATTCGCCTTATTGGAACACCTAAAACAGTTGAAGGGTATATTAAGAAGAGCGGAATACTTGATATACAAATTACTTTCAACGAAGAGGATATGCAGGCAAAGTGGGAAAATATGTTTCAGAATTGGACTACCCCGAAAGCAGCAAGTGAAACTCTTGAATTATTTTATGGGAATAAAAGTAACTTACTTTCCAAAAACAGTTATGACTTTTTTTGGAAAACAAATAAAGAAACAACAACTGGTAACAACCGAATTAAAGGACAATTGCCTGCTGAAACCATTGTAGCTCACAAGACAGGATGGTCAGGAACAAATAAAGAGACAGGAATTACAGCTGCTGTAAATAATATAGGTATCGTTTTTCTGCCCAATGGTCAACATTTTATCATCAGCGTTTTTGTCAGTGAATCAAAAGAAAATTTCGATACAAACGAAAAAATTATAGCTGATATTGCAAAAGTAACTTATGACTTTTTCACAGCCACGACTAAATAGAAAAACTATTACAAAGATCCCATTGGCAATAGGAGGGCTGAACGACTTGAGCTCTGCGAATAAATAATAGGAATTGTTTCGCTATTCATGATTTTTGAATTCATTAAGTGTTTAAAAAGTAACGAGTTACCTTATTTTTATTGTTTGTGATACCTAATTCATCAATAGGGATGGCTTAGCAAATATCTTTGTATATTAGTTTCGTTAAAAAGAATTGTTAGTGGTAATTTAATATGACAAACCTATAAATGATAGACAACATAAAAATATTAGACAGCAAAGTTCTTTCCGACAACTGGTATGTACTTAGAAAAATTACTTACGAATACACAAAAAAGGATGGAACAAAATTGACCCAAAACAGAGAAGCTTATGACAGGGGAAACGGTGCTACAATTTTGCTATATAACAAAGAACAAAAAACTGTAATTCTCACAAGACAATTTCGTTTACCGACATTCGTGAACGGTAATGAAACAGGAATGTTAATTGAAGCTTGTGCAGGACTTTTAGACAAGGACAATGCGGAAGTTTGCATAAAACGAGAGACTGAGGAAGAAACGGGGTACAAAATTACAGATGTACGGAAAATATTTGAAGCCTATATGTCTCCAGGTTCGGTTACAGAAATTTTATACTTTTTCATTGCAGAATACTCAAACGAAATGAAAGTAAGCGAGGGTGGTGGTGTAGAGCACGAAGAAGAAAATATAGAAGTTTTGGAGTTTGACATTGAAAAAGCAATGAAAATGATAGAAAGTGGAGAAATAAAAGACGGTAAAACAATTATGCTTCTTCAATACATAAAACTTAACAACATACTTTAAATTTATAATGATTCTTATTGCAGGTCCTTATCGAGGAGGAGCAAATGACGATCCAATTTTAATAAAAAAGAATTTAGACCATCTTGAATCGGTTGCTTTACCATTATTTCGTAAAGGACACATTCCTATGATTGGAGAATGGGTTGCTTTACCATTAATGCATTTAGCTGGCTCAAAAGAAATTGGAGATAGTGTTTGGGACGAAATACAATATCCTATTGCACATCGTCTTCTTGAAAAGTGTGATGCAGTTCTTCGTCTTGAAGGTGAATCAAAAGGTGCAGACAATGATGTAAAAATTGCAAGAGAAAGAGGACTAAAAATTTATTACAATTTGGACGAAATTCCAGATATGACATAAAAATAAACTGCCACTAACAAGGATTTCCAAATGCGAGTATGAAAGGCTTTGATTGAACTTTTTTCATAAATTTAAACTATGATATTTCTATTAAACGACAGTGCAATTACCCCCGGCCATCAGTATTACCCAAAACGTTAGCTGTCAGTTAACTAATGACACCGCAAAAACTAACCGACAACACATTTGAAAAATAAAGGACTTCTAATAACAACAATCATTTTCTTTCTAATAGTAAATACGACATACTATTGGGAAGGAAAACTTGGACATTTTGCATTTCCTGCGTTTTTAATTTTGTTAACTTCTTTTTTAGGATTTGGAGTTGCACTAATAAAACAAATCTATTTTTTAGTCAAAGAAAAATTTGCAGTAAAAAAGCGATTAATAAACATTGGGATTTTAACACTTGTTCTGACATTGACTTTTTTAAAACCATTTGGACTTATAGACTTTGAAAAATTTGAAAGTGATAATATTTTAATAGCAGAAAGAGAAGGTGCTGCAAATTGTATGACAATATTAAAACTAAAAGACAATTTTACTTTTAGTGAACGAAGTGTTTGTTTTAGTGTGACGGAAATCAAAGGAACCTTTCACTTGCAAAATGACACAATTTACTTTGACAATGTGAGCGTAGGCAGACAAGAAAATAAGTTTTATAAATTTGCAGTTACTGTACCTTCAAAATTCAAGAAGGACGGAAAACATTTTGACCTAATACTTTACAAAAGTTTGTCAGACACAGTAGGTCAGGAATTATGGATAACAAAAAACGATTTGAATAAACTTAAAAACAATAAGCCGAACCGCTAGCAAGTTATTGCCAAAAGCGAGGCAAAACGGCTTCACTTGAACTTTTCTATTAAAAAGATCGTCCTTCGGTAAGCCCCAAATCGTTGTGCACAAAGTAAAAAAACGAATAATTAACAAATGGACTCATTCCTAGAATTTTGGTTATTGATAATTCTTCTGACAATTATTTTTGTCGGGGGATTGATATTCCTTGCTTATTGGATTCCTAAAAAATATGGCAAAAGAAAATTAGGAATTGGACTTACCATTTTGGTTACTCTGATTTTTGCTACACCTATTTTGTCATTTGTATTTGAAGATTTTCTGTTTTTTAAATCTGACGTAAAAGAAATTTTAAATGAACACGGAATAGAATTAAATGATGATTTTAACCTTAAGTCAAATGAAATGACAGGTATCAGTGATTTTTATCATCGTTTTGAATTAGAAATATCTGAAAACGACAAAAGAAAATTAACTAAATGGATTTTAAAATCAGAAGGGTATAAAGACAGTTTGCCCGATATGTTTGACATTAGGACGGATAAGCCAAGATATTCAGATTCTAAACAAGAATTTATAGTTACTTATCAGAACAAATGGAATTATGTTTACGAATATTACAAGCAGAATAAGCAAGGATATTCACCAACCCTGGACAGAATTTCAATATCCAAAGAAAAATACAAATTGACCTTTGAAAGAATTTTGGATTAAACTAATTAAACACTGTGCACAATATGGGTTTTGGAAAATGGAGGGTTTGATTTTAATTTGAAGTTTTGTACTTCGAAATCTGCAAAAGCAAATTTTATTAAACTTTTTGTATAAATTCGTTAATATGAATTGGCTTTTGCTCTGTGTTGTCAAAATCGAAATTTTCGTCTTTAATTTTTTGCCACATCGCAAATTCCATGCTCGTTATACAAAATAATACCCAATGAGCGTACAGACAGTAAACAAAATAATCGGACAATATGAAATTTCAAAAGGCGTAACAAAAAACGACCTTAAAACACTTGCAACAAACCCGGAAACACAATCCATACAATTTTCGAGTCCATTGACAGAAAAAGAAATTGAACTTTTGGAACATATTGTTTTTTCTAAGCGACCTGATATCTTCTTGAGGGTTTACGGACATTATGGAAAAAATTGTGACCTATCATTTATCCAAAAAATCCCGTCTTTAAGGAGAATTTCGGCTGACTGTTTAATGGATGCTAAAGGAGTAGAAGTTTTTTCTCAACTTAAGAATTTAGAACATTTAGGAGTTGGAATATTCAATTTAGACAACTTCGATTTTCTAGACAACATAAATTCAAATCTAACAGAACTTTATCTTCATAATACAAGGTCAAAAAAAACTAAAATAAATAGTATTCAAAGATTCGAACACTTGAATTATTTATATTTAGAAGGACAACAAAAGGGTATTGAAGCAATAAGTAATTTGAAAAAACTTAAAAAAATTGTTTTAAGATCAATTTCAACAAAAAACGTAGATTATCTTAAAAATCTAGAACATTTATGGTCTGTAGACATAAAATTAGGAGGCATAAAAGATTTGAGTGGTTTGACAAGTCTTAAATCGATTAAATATTTGGAATTATGGCAAGTAAGAGACTTGGCAGACTTATCGTTTATTTCAAAACTGGAATCACTTCAGAACCTATTCATTCAATCTCTAAAACAATTAACTAAGTTGCCTGACTTTTCAAATAATAATAAGTTAAGACGTATTTATCTTGAGAACTTAAGGGGTTTAAATGATTTGTCGACTTTGAAAAATGCACCAAGCTTAAAAGAATTTATTTACGTTTTGGCAGAGAACCAACAACCAGAAAATATAATTCCAGTTCTTGAAAATACATCAGTTGAAAGGGTGTTCTGTAAATTTGGTAGCAACAAGAAAAACAACCGTTTTGACGGTCTAGCGCAACAATATAATAAGAAAGAATATAATTACAGCGTCTTTGAATTTGAATAGTATTACTGTTCATAACATCGGCTTGGCTAAATAGAGTGTAATAGGAGAAATTGAAAGTTTCTCCTTTTTTCATAAATTAGGTAATAATAAAAGGCTGCTGCTTAGACTTGTGATAGATTGAGCTTTCTAATTTACTCTAAAGCAATACGCCACCCGTTACACATAAGACCAATTTCAATGCTTTAAAACAAAATCCTAATGAAAAGAATCTATTTCATTTTTCTATTACTCATATTTTCACAAAATGTATTTTCGCAAACAGATAGTAAAATCAAAAGTGTTGGAAAATTGACTTCCGAATTGTTAATAAACAAACAAAGCATTGATACTTTCAAATATGCATTAAAGATAAAAAGTCTGTATCCCGATGAAGATTTTTCAAAATTTGATGATAGTCCTGCTGAGGTGATCTTAGAAATGTTGCATTATGCTGAACTTGAATTGCCTGAAATATGGAATAATCTAATAAAAGTAGCTAATCGACTCAAAATAGATGAAAATTCAGAATATATAAGCTCTTACAATCAGAAAATAAGTAAGGATAGTTATATCGTTTCATCTGTAATTAAATCACAATCTAAATATTTTGTATTTAGTTATAATTTAATGGAATGGGATAAAGAAATTTACATTTTTAGATTTTATAAAGAAATAAAGGAATTTCAAAATATTGAAGAAATTGAATTAAATCCATTTATTATAATTAACAATGAACTTGAAAAAGAAATGAACGAACTTGAGGGAACAATAAGCCACTCTGTTCGCCGTAAGCCGCCGCTACTCGGGCTTTTTACAACAAAAGATTTGACCCAAAAACTGCTTTTGTATCTTCGATGGAACCACGCAGCTTCGTCGAGTTGCCGAACCATTAGCAATAATTTTAGAATGACCGACAATGAAAGATTGGTATAGACGTAAAACTTGGACTAAAACCGACGAGGAAGAATATTTCGCTAAACTTGGACGTGCGAGAAAGGATGGACGAGCTCAATATTTAAAAGTCCAAGCATTTGAATTAGTAGAGACCAAAGACAAAAAACTATTGTCAGTTGCAGAGACACTTTTAAATAAAATATTGACAGACTTTCCGGATAACAGAATTGAAAAAAGCGAGACGTATAATTTATTAGGTGAGATTTATAATCTTAGAGAAGATTACGAAACGGCGATAGAATATTTTCAGAAAGCGCTGGATTTTGAAAAAGTTTTTCCTAATGTAATTTCGAAAGCATATTTAAACTTTTCTGAAACAGTGGTTCGTGCTGGAAAAACAGAATTATACGATCAAGTTGAAAATCTACTTACAGAAAAAATAAACGAATACACTTTAAAATTTCCCGTTCAAAATTACATTATGTTTTCTGTGTTATCAGTAATTGCTGAGTACAAAAATGAATTTGATGTAGCAAAAAAATATGCAGAATTAGCTGAGAGTTTAACAACCAACAAGACATTGATGATTTTATGAAAGATGAAGAGCGTAAAAAGTTTTTGTACTTAAAAGAAAAATCAATAAAATCATCAATTTTAATACAAGGGAGTAAGCTTTAGAAAATTTTATTAAAGAATAATTTTGATCTGGAAAAAGGTGTCCTTAAATAACATATGCTACAACTAAATAAACGAGATATTCTAAATCAGCTTATCAATTTTTTCTGGACAGCACTCTGTTTTGCACCTGTATTCTGGTTTTGGTTTCAAGAAGGAACACCCTCTATTTACTTTTATCTATTTCTTGGATTTTCATTACTATTTGGTGCAATTCCAAGTAAGATATTAAATAAGCTTACGGTTAGTACAGACAAAAAGGATTTTGAAAAATATGGAATCAAATTCATAAGAAAATTCGTGCAAAATGGAGATATTGTAAAATCACATTCAAAGGACAAAAGGGATAATTCAATTAAAGATAAAGATCTGGCTAGAAGTTATTTAAATACTATTGCTATGTATGAACGCTATCACTGGATCTGTCTAATATTTTTTCTGTTGACGAGCATTTATGGCTTCTTTAATGGGAAATTTATTTTTGGGTTTTCTATTTTAATAGCAAATCTCTTTTACAATTTAATTCCAATCCTGTTACAGCAATATAATAAAATCAGAATTAAAAGATTATTAGGTTAAGCTTATTTTTAACCTTGACAACATTTTAAATCCCATCTGTATTGTGAATACCCTCACAATAGGTTCTACATCAGTTTCTTAAAAATTTTAAAAAAAATTTGGTTATTTGTTTAGCTGCTAATTATCTTTGTAACTAAGATATTTTATTATGAACGATAAAGACCATAATTTTCTAATTGAGAACTTCAGACTTGCTAGTAGGCAATATTCCGATGCTTCCATTTTTATGCATGAGGCCATTGCCCGTAAAGCTGGGCTAACTGGTTCCGACCATAAGTATCTGGGACTAATTCTTCAGCATGAAGAACTGACAGCAGGGGATATCGCAAAGCTAACTGGACTTACAACTGGTGCTGTGACAGGATTGATAGATCGTTTGGAAAAGAAAAAGCTTCTCAAAAGACAATTCTCCAAGGATGATCGAAGGAAGGTAATAATAAAACCTCAAGTTGAAAATAGCATGAAACTACTGGCACCAATCTTCAACGAATTACAACAAAAGACTTTGGAGTTGATCGCAACTTTTTCTGAAAAAGAAATCCAAACTATTGAAAGATATTTTAAGGAAGCAACTTCAATAATGAGGGAGACTACAAATGCACTAAATAATAAATCAAATGATTAGAATGGAAAGTATTACTAATGGTTATTTAACTCGGGCGGAAATATGGCTTTGCCTAACAATTCTGCTTTATTTTTTAATGAATGGAGCCCAAATATTTGAAACTGCCGTATTTGTTCCGAAGTGGATTAATTCTGCTCCAGATAATTTTAATATGTTATCGGATGGTCCAGGAACAAGTTTAAAGATATTTTGGATTATCATGCATTCGATTCATGAGATTATCTTTATTCTGGCTATAATTTTTTGTTGGAAAATAGATCCTGTTCGAAATTGGTTGTTGATTTTGTTCGCCATTCATTTTGCGGTTAGAGTGTGGACACTTTCTTATTTCGCACCGAATATTATTGATTTTCAAAGAATAGCAGAAAACCCCTCACTTTCAGATAATTTGTTGGACAGGACATCCATGTGGCAAAAACTGAACTATATAAGGGTAGCAATCTATGTTGGGCTTTCCATTGGATTAATACCATTGATTATTAAGCTATTTAACATGAGTGATAAATAGTATGGAATTAAAACGAACTTATAATCTATTACAGATGATAGAGTAAACCAACTGAAAGGTAGTTAATATCTAAAGCGCCCCCTTCAAATGGATAAAATTTCACTTTATACCCCGCATAAAACGAAGATTTAATAGCACTGAAATAATATGATAATCCAATTGTAGGGTTTATAGCTAGATAATTTGCCTTAGCAAATCCATTTGAAGTTACTCCTTCATATTCTACCTCAATTTTGCGTTTGTAAAAATCTCCAGAAATCCCTATTCCGCCATAAATATTGAAGTTGCTTTTTGTTTTATCCTTTAGCTTATAGATGATGTCTGCACCAATAGTCGTCATATGAAAGTTACTATATCCAACAAAAGCTTGAAAGTCAGTGTGATTGTTGTAATCATACTTTCCAGTGATGCCATAAAAGGTATCATAACTTGGAGCCTCTAACATAACATCTGTGAATAGACCAACAGCGTATTTTGAAGTTTGTGCAAATGATGTTAAACTGAAAGTTAATAGGGTAAAAAATGAGAGTAAAAATTTTTTCATGCGCAAATCTATGAATTTAATTAAATTAAAGAAATTTTAAGGTTGAATTATCTTTTTATTAGTCCATATGGATAGCTTCTAAATGTCATTGGTATTTGATTAACGATATTGAATTTTAGAATAGAATGATTAAATTATCATGAATACAATATCAAATATGAAAACATCATCAGAAGTTGATAAAATCTTACTTCAGGTTAGTTCTGGATTAAGATTGGGAGATCTTCGAAAGCTAGCGGCTGGGATTAAGAAAGATCATAAATTAGCAATGGAATTATGGGCTTCACGGGTTTTTTTAGCAAGAATGTTAGCTATCTTAATTATGGACAAGAAGGAACTTTCTGAGCTTTTAATTGATAGTTTGGATAATGACATTCAACAACATCCAGAAGGGGAGAGATTGCAGTTGATTGATTGGCTAATGGCAAATCAGTTAATGAAGGACAAAAAGACAATTTCCTTGATGGAATCTTGGGAAAACAGTAATTCATCCCTACAGAGGAGGATTTTCTGGTATTATCAAGCTAGGCTAAGATGGATGGGGCAACCTTCTCCAGCAAATACTGAAGAATTGCTTATAAAAATTGAATCAAGAATAGAGGCTGAAGTTCCTGAAGTACAATGGGCAATGAATTTTACGGCAGCCCAGATTGGAATATTTGATGAGAAATATCGTTCAAGATGTATCGCCTTAGGGGAACGAATTGGTCTTTATAAGGATGAAATGGTTGCCAAAAATTGCACCCCTAATTATTTGCCCGAATTTATAGCGATTCAGGTTGCAAAACTGAAAAAATAGGATGCTATTTAAATCTCTATATTTTCTTGCCCTATGATAAGTTAATTTTAGATTGACCCTTCTTAATTTTAAGGTTAGAAAATTATGCTATTCGCTATGAGAAAGATCATTGCTGCCTTTAATATGACCCTGGATGGGACCTGTGATCATACTTCCGGAACTCCAGATGCTGATTTGCATCAGCATTATACAGATTTAATGCTAAGTTCCGACGCCCTTTTGTATGGAAGGATTACCTATGGGCTTATGGAATATTGGAAGCCATCTGTTTATCAACCTTCTGGTATTCAATCCATGGATGACTTTGCAAAAGGAATAGACCAGGTTCGAAAAATCGTTTTTTCCAATACACTTAAGGAAGTAGATTGGGCAAGTGCTGAACTTGCAAATGCAAATTTAGAAGAGGTTGTTCAAAATTTAAAAAAGGAACAAGGAAAACCACTCTTAATATGCAGTAGGAGTTTAATTATCCAACTTTTGAACCTCGAACTTATCGATGAATTGCAATTATGCATTCACCCTATGGTTGAAGGAAAGGGATTGGAGTTTTTTGAAAAGATCCATCGCAGGATTTATTTTAATTTACTCAGGACCCAAGTTTTTAAAAGTGGCATAGTCATGTTATGTTATGGGATGAAGAAAGATTAGAGTTTATGCATTTTTACAAACTTCAATATTCCATGGATATTTTTTTGAGCTTCAGTATCTGATTTAGGGAATCGATATTGCATCTCTACATATTTATTGTCCTTTAAATAAGATATAGCAGTTCCTTCAATATATCCATTGACCGGTTTTTCATTGTAAAATACTTTTACATATTCATTATCATAAGAAGGCAAGTCGGCATGTTCCTTATTAAAGTCTTCTTCATTTTTATCTGTTGATTTCCTTTCAAAGTAAAATTCCACTGGACCTTTTGCAGATTGGTAGGCGAGATAATGGTCTCCTTTTTTTACCGAGTCAATTTCACTGAAGGGAGTATCTTTCGTTTTTAGCATCAAGTCATCAAGCAGATAATTTCCCATGTAATAACTTGTATAGGGGTCATTCCAGAAACTTGTTGGTTGGTTGTTGACCTTGAGTTGTTCCATAGTTGCATTTGCCCATTCCGGAATATTTAGGTTGAGCTTTTGATTTACTTCTTTTAATTTATTTAGCGCAGCCGTTGAGTCTGATTCCAGCATAGGAATGGCGGTTTCAAATATAAGCTGACCTTTTTGATAAAATCCTAAAAGATAGGTGCTGTTGTTACTTGTTGCCCAGTAAAGGCCAGTTTTATAGTCAGGTTTTTTAACAAAAACGGGCGTTTCATATAATATAGCAGAATAGGAGCTTTGAGCTGCTTCGATACCGCCAAAAAGAGGGTCACCCATGGAAGAATAAGAATCCGAAAGGTAAACTTCTTGGTCATCGTAGAGAAGAGTTGCAGTAACAAATAAATCCCCGAATTTCGGGTCTTTATAAATCAATTCCTTTTGTTCATAGATTGTGGTATCTGTGGACGCGAGATTTTTTCTTATTTCCCCTCTATGATTGTAATACCGTCCAATAAATGGAAAAACCTGATCCGCATTCGTCATAACAAATTGGTCATCGCTTTCCTTTTTAGTGATTTCATTTTCAAAAGGTGCATTTCTTAACCATTCCTCAAGGTCTTTATCAGTCAATTCTGCAACATCATCGTTCCAAGTAAAATTCTTTCCCCTGTTATCGCAACTTATAAAAGTGATGGATAGAGAGGCGAAGAGCACTAAAAATATTTGGTTAAATGGTAAATTCTTTTTCGTAAACATAAGTAGTTCATTGTTTTCAGGATCAAGATATCATTATATATGTAGGAGGAAAAATATCCAGTATCTACAAATCGTTTACAATGTTTTTAATCTTCTGAATAACAGGTTTTTAATGGTGGGATGAGGTTTTTTAAAGGGAGCTGATAATTTTAAAAATGTCTAATAGCGTTCAACGAAATTGAGTATTTCTTGTTATATCATAAACCCAATTCATGGAACGTATCAACAGTCTTATGCAACTTTTAACTTACCTTGTGAATTTTAGTGAAGCTGAGTTGGAAATTATAGCTTCATGTTTTAAACCCAAATCATTTAACCGTAATACGATTATCCTAGAAAGGGAAGAGGTCTGTAAAGAATTTTACTTTGTTTATAAAGGTTGTTTGAGAACTTATTTTTTGGATATTGAAGGAAGGGAGCGGACAAGATATATTATGTTGGATTTCAACATTGGCACTGCTCTTTCAAGTTTTATTTATGAGAACCCATCCTTTGAATATTTAGATGCACTAGAGGATACAGAAGTATTGGCAATATCGTATTCAGATTTTTATCGATTGAATAAGGAGCTTCCCAATTGGACCTTTTTTTATCAGAAAATTTTAGAGATGGCATATTCTTTCCAGAACAAGCGGATTGAAGACTTGATTATGTTATCGGCAAAAGAGAGGTATGAACAATTGATCAAGGAGCGACCAGAGTTTATTAAAAGATTGTCGAATAAAATTATTTCATCATACTTGGATATTGCCCAGGAAACACTTAGCCGATTAAAATCTAAATAATTTAATTTATTGACCTAGGTCAAATGTCAGAATAGTGGAAACCTTTTCCTTTGTTATATAACAAATAGAAAGAAACTATGAAAACTTACATTTTAATTTTTCGCATGGATATAGTATCTACCGATAGTCAACCTACAAAAGAACAGATGGAGAGTTATATGAAAGATTGGATGAAATGGATCAATGGCATTACAGAAAAGGGTCAATTAGCCGACGGAGGGCTGCATATAATGAATGAGGGGAGGGTATTGAGGCCAGGCGATGTCGTAGAGAATCAACCGTATACTGTGAATAAGGAATCGATCAATGGGTATATTTTAGTAAATGCACAGGATATCGATGGAGCTGTGGAGATTGCAAAGGATTGTCCGATATTAAATGGCAAAGGAACTAGCGTTGAAGTACGGGAAGCGATGAAATTGGGAATGTAAGCTGTTTCCCTGCCTTTCCCTCCCAAAAATGCTCTTCATTCCATGTCGTAAGATATGCAAACTGTTTTTCTTGGTTTTAAACAGTGATTGCTTTTGAATAGTTTATAAGAAATGGTTTCCAAAGATTACGCTTTGGAATGACAGAGGGGAGGTGATGGAAACTATTTTCTTAGCTATGCTAAATCCTGTTACAGCTTGTCTTTCATTTCAATATATTTCGGATAGGATTCTGCATTTGGCAGTTCAAATTTCTCATCATTGGGCTGCCTGCCTTCAGCATTTTGGTATATTGCGACTCTTTTGACTCCATCGGCGGTACTTCCGCCGATTCCATTGATCACACTTAAGGTATTTCCGGGACCTGCAAACCTAGTCGTGACCATCTTTTCCAAAATTACCTGCGGAGTATTAGGAGCTTCAAAGGCGTTGTCTTTATTGACATTTCCATCGGTTCCTGTAAATACTGCATAAGACCCCATACCGATGCTATGGTGTTCTTGTAGGGAATTGGCAACTTTATAAGCCGCATATCCTTTAACTTTTCCGTTTTGGCTACTCCAGCTTGCTTGATTTGGCGCATCATAAGGAGGTTCATTTTGAAAGAAATAGGTTCTACCACGTTCGCCCAACCAAAGCACCTCATATTCTTGGTGATGTTCGGCAAATAACCCATATAAGGTGACATCATCGCCTGAGACGATCAGTCCGTTTTTGCTGCGGTCTCTAGTCCAACGATGTTTCCCACCTGGTTGAGAACCATGATCTGCACGCCATAGCCAGAAGTGATCCCCAACAACCTGGCTACTGTTTATTTCCATAGAGGAATGGATTTGAATGTCGTTTGGCTGAACCCCACCAACACGACAGGTAATGTCAGTTAAGAGTATTGGGTCCTCCGTATGATTTCTATCAGAAACTTGGTTACCAACTCGGATTTGATAGGTTGTGCTATTAAAAGAATCCATTAATAAACCTGCTACGATTATTCCATCCTTGTCGTCGACAAAGATGCAACCCCATGAATTGTTGGATGTTGGTTCTAGGGTTACAGATGCAATGCCAGCACCTAAAAGAATTGCATCTTTCCGATTTACTTGAATAGGAGCATTTAAGGCATAATGTCCAGGGGTGAAAAATATATTCTTACCGTCCTTTAATGCTTCGTTAATCTCCTTTTCGGTATCACCTTCCTTAGTAACATACCATTGGCTTAAGAGATCTTGGATTTCAGCTTTACCAGGGTTATTTTCATTCCAGGAAGTTCCCTTACGATCATGTTGCCAATCTGGTACAAATACTTTGTATTCGCCATCCTTATCGATAAAAAGGAAAGGTTTTTCCCGAATGACGGGAGTTGTTTTGATGATGGAGTTAATTTGGTCTGTCGCCGGAGGATTAATACATCCTTGCCAAACCATATTATAAGAACCACCCATTGTGCCTGAGCCTTCAGGAAATATAGTGTTTCGGGTGTACCATTGTTGCTGGCCAGCCCAATGTGGCCTAGTTGTTTTAAAATGTGAGTCAGCGATAAATCCGCCGCTACCCCAAAAGTTCGTGTCGCCAATATCCGAGATAAACTTAGAGGTACTTTCGATTTGTAACCGTCGTGCACTAGTTGATTGCGACACAGTCCATGCAAAATCACGTTGGATGGTTACATTTTCAACTGATCGCCAAAAAGTACAGGTAGCATTTGCACCACCTGATAGATGTGGTCTTGTGAATAATGAACCTAATTTAACATCAGTTGGGAGAAGACCTAAGCCTCCTATATGCGAATAAAAACCTAATTCGATGGAGTTTGCAGAATCTGATGAAGCCGATCCTGAACCCCCTGGATCATATGATTGTCCATCGATATTAGGTTTGAAATAATAAGCCTGTCTTTTTGTTGTCCATTCTCCATTTGCGCCACCTAGACCAATATATGGGAAGTGAGCTTTTAACTCTTTTTGGGCAGTTATAGCTTTTTCATATTTTCGATCATAGAAGAAAACATGTTCGCCAAATATTTGATTTTCTAAGGATATCATGATAGACTGTTTACCTCTCGAGATCTTATAGTAATTTTCGTACTTGTTCTTGTTTGGTTTCCTATCGATAAAAGTAAGTTTAGAGGTTGATCCGACAGAAATAAATTCCGTCGCTAGCCGGCTGCCACCACGACTGATGACATAGTTTCCGGACTCACCAAATTCGGTCCATGTAATTGTTATGCTGTTGCTTTTCTTATTGAAGATGATTTCGCTGTTCTGAGTTTTCTGCTTTTGATGAGGGTTGGAATAAGAAGGACTGAACATACCTAGACCAAGAAACAAAATAAGAGATAAATAGAGAGCCTTCAAATTCATAGCTGTGCTTTAAACTAATTAAATTGGGTGTAGAAATGTTTAATTAATTCCAAGATAGAAAATAATTCTAAAAACTTAGCTGACTCTTGCTGGAGGTGAGCTTGCTGTTGATTAGGGAAGGTTTAAAAGAAATGGTTTCCAAAGCTTACTCTTTGGAATGACACGGGGTGGGGGGATAGAAACTGATTTAGGAGATTGCTGTTGATTTTAAAGTTTAAAAGAAATGGTTTCCAAAGCTTACGCTTTGGAATGACACGGGTGGGGGGATAGAGGCTGATTAATAAATTCAAATTAACTAACAATAGTTTGTAAATTTAGTAAGCCTTTTATGAGAATTATGAATTCGATTTTAAGTGTTTAATTCCTGTCCATTTTCTATTTAAAGTTTTACTAGTTAAACAGCATTCGTTATGACAGCATTAATAAAAACTCCGCCAATTAAATTTGATATTAATTTAGACATTTCAAGGTTTTTAAGGATAACTGGAATTATCATTGTCGGGATAATTTCTATATGTATTCTGCAGGATTTCCTTGAGGCCAAGCGAAGCCAATATTCATTCAATTTTTCGGAGTCGCTGTTGTTTAAGTCAGTCTGGGTTTTGTTTTTGCCCATACTTGCTGTTCTTTATTTTATGATAAACCGATATAAGATTTGGAATTGGAAAAAGATGCTTCAAGCCGTCTTGTTGGCTATGTTATCACATCTTTTTATGTTGCCTATTTTATCATACGTTTTCTCCACTCTCTTTTTTAACAATCAATATGATATATATAAATTCCTCTCGTACTCCTTAAGCCATGATCTATTTAAGTTACTTGTTGTATATGTTGGGTTTGTTTCTGGATTTAGCTATTTAAATTATTCAAAAAATGAAGCTATTCATTTGGAGGAAGTACAATTACAAAATGAAATTGAAGTTGAGTTTTTGTTGATTAAAAACGGTAAAAGCATTGAAAAGGTTTGTATTCGAGAAATTATCTTAATAGAGGCGTCTAAGCCTTATATTTCAATACAAACAGCAGAAAAGAATTTCTTATACGCAGAAACATTAAAATCTATTTATCATCAGCTGGACAAGGAGACTTTTGTTCAGATTCATCGATCTAGAATTGTAAATATTGAATCTGTGAAAGCTTATCATTCACGATTGAATGGAGATTATGATGTGTTGTTAAAAAGCGGCGAAAAAATAAGATTGAGCAGGACCTTTGTTGAAGGGTTCAAAAAATGTTTAAACAGTTCAACACGCTCTGGCGTATAAAGTCCTCCACTCAGCCCATTTGATTTTTTATGAAAATCTGGGAGCTATATGTTTGCTTGAAATAAGAACAAGCATCATGAAAATCTTAAAAACAATTTTATTATTTGCTATTGTTCAGGGAACTGCGATTTCCTGTCAAGGCCAAACGGTTACTATGGACGAAGTTGGCGGTCCTTGTGAGGGTTGTGAAGCAATATATGAATTCAAGGACAAGGTATTGCAGGCTACCGATACATTGCCAGGTTTTTTGAGTAATGAACCAAAAATGGTCATAAGTGGGACTGTGTATTTGAAGGATGGTAAGACGCCTGCTTCGGATGTAATCATCTATATCTATCATGCCAATCGAAAAGGAATATATGAGCTTAAGGGCAATGAATCGGGATGGGTAAAACGTCATGGATATAATCGTGGTTGGGTAAAAACGGGAAAAAATGGAAAATATACCTTCTATACCTTTCGCCCTGCATCCTACCCAGAAGGAACAGAACCTGAACATATTCATATCACGATAAAAGAACCCAAGTTAAAGGAATATTACCTAGATGAGTTTTTCTTCAAAGATGATCCTCAATTGACTATGGATCTTATTAACAAACTACCTAAGAGGGGAGGATCCGGAATTGTGGTTCCCCAAAATAGGGAAGGTAGATTATATGTTCATCGAGATATAATATTGGGAATGAATATTCCAAACTATAAGTAATTTATGGAGCTAAGAACCAAATTTAACCATGCAATGCCAGGTGTATTTAGCTAATTGAAAAATATCCTTGAACTGTTTTTTGATTTTCTTGTCTTCAAAAGCCCTTCCTAGGATGTAGGCATTGATTAAACCGTTATCTGCGACTTGTTGAGCAAATTCATAAGTTTCAACACCTCTGAAATTATCTGGGAAATCAAGTAGATTAATTTGATAGCCATCATTCCAAATCAGGGAAATGTCGAATTTATCGCAAAGGGTATGAAACAGGTGTTCAAGTTCTGTACCCTGGAATGAAGAATCAGCAACTAAAGTGCTGATGTCCTTTTGAAGGTCAACTGTTTCATGGATTTGAGTTTCAATATAGAAATCCAGGTTATGGGATTGTAGATTATGCAGTTGATTGGATTCCAAAAAATGGTTGGTTTTTTCATGAAAATCCTTTAGGTTTTTGTAATAAAATCCTAATGCATTGTTTCGAACAAAAATATCATAATACAGTTTTGAATAGACCTGAAATAGATTTTTAATAGTCCCCCTTTCCTTTGGCATTAAATAAGAATCGCCGTAGGTAAAGGTGCATTTGGTTTTGATTTCAGGGTTGCTGATGAAATAGCAAGATCCAAATCTTGGTGAAGCCCCATCACGAGTTCCGGTGAGATTTAATGCTCCATATTTGGGTCTTTCTTTTGTATTGGAGCCAAAAATATTATTGAATAACTTATTTTCCCATTTATCCCTTTCACCACCAATCTTGGCACTTAAGCTACCTGAAGATACTTTTGTCTGAAACTGGTTTTGGTATTGACCAAGGTCAATTAAGCCTTCTATTATAAGCTTTCCATCCTTGCTTAGCCTATCAGGATGGAAATGCAAATTCACACAAGCTTTATCAATCAAATTCCGGTTAAAAAGTGAATGTTCATCCTCCGATACATTGGAGAACTTTAATATGGATTGAATTTCTTCAATTTCTTTTCCAGAATTATATTCAATTTGCTCGTTTAGCTTATCAAAAAACCTTTCCATCCTATTAAAATTTACTATTTAAGTAAATATAATAAAATCCCTAAACCATGGCTATGTTTATAGCATTCAATAATTAGATAATCATACATGATCATATTTGGTATTAATTATTTTTTTTTCAGCAGGATGGTAAAATGCCTTAATATTTCGGATTCCCAAACGATTTCAAGTCCTGATTTTATTTCTTCTCTACGTTCGAAGATGTTTTTAAGAGCGACGGCTACATAATCCAAATGCTTGTAGGTATAGGTCCTCCTAGGGATAGCCAGTCTCAATAATTCCAGTTTTGGGAATCGGTCGAGTCTAGTTTCTGGGTCCCGATCAGCCAATAATGTCCCTATTTCTACTCCACGGACACCAGCCTCTTTGTAAAGTTCAATAGCAAGGGTTTGGGCAGGATATTCCTCACGAGGAACATGGGTAAGGAAATTTAGAGCATCTACAAAAACCGCATGACCACCTATAGGTTTTTGGATTGGTATACCATATTCAATTAGTTTATTACCTAGATATTCAACCTGGTCGATTCTTGCTTTGAGATATGGCAGTTCCGTAGCCTCCAATAGTCCTTGAGCAAGTGCAGCAAGGTCACGACCTGCTAAGCCACCATAGGTAATAAATCCTTCGTAGATTATGCCCATGTTTCCGCAGGCACGATAGAGCTGTTCATTGCGCATTCCCAATAGACCGCCGATATTGACTAGTCCATCTTTTTTTGCGGACATCGTAAAGCCATCGCCATATGAAAACATTTCCTTTACGATTTCTTTGATCGTTTTATCTTGGTATTCAGCTTCTCTTTCCTTGATGAAATAGGCATTTTCAGCAAATCTTGCTGCATCAAAGAACACCGGGATTCCATATTTTTCAGACAAAGCCTTGACAGCTTTGATGTTCTCCATCGATACTGGCTGACCACCCGAAGAGTTGCAGGTCACAGTAATCATACAGAAGGGGATATTTTCCTTTGGATGAGATTGGTATATTTCCTCTAGTTTTCCTAGATCGATGTTTCCTTTAAAAGGGTGTAGGTTATTGATGTCAAATGCATCATCAATAGTGCAATCAATTGCATGAGCTTTACGAAATTCGATGTGACCTTTGGTGGTGTCAAAGTGTGAATTGCCTGGAACTACATTGTTCTCTTTTACCAGAATGCTGAACAGTACATTTTCTGCAGCTCTGCCTTGGTGAGTTGGGAGAAAGTAAGGAAATCCTAAAGTATTTCTGACAACCTCGCGTAATTTGAGGTAAGATTGGGAACCTGCATAGCTTTCATCTCCCATCATTATTTCGGCCCATTGTCTGTCAGACATTGCGCCAGTACCACTATCGGTCAATAAATCAATAAAAACTCGGTCGCTAGCTAGATTGAAAAGGTTATTTCCTTCTTCTTCAATCCATTGTTCACGTTGTTCCCGGGTTGACATGAAAATTTCCTCAACCATTTTCACTTTATAAGGCTCTGCCCAGGGTAATTCCATAGAATTTATTTTTTGGTCATTTTAGGGGAGTAAATTAGCATAATTTTAATTATCCTACTGAATAAAATGAATGAAATATACTTTTCGTAAATAATTCCTCATTCTGTTGAAAAAACCTAATTTTATAAGCTAATAATCTGAAAGGTTGTGATTTAATTTCTTGATGAATTTTCCATATTTTAGTTATTGCAATCATCTTAACCATAAACTTATCCATATAGCCATGAGATTTCAATTTTTATTTGTCCTTATATTCCTGATTTCAAGTTCAACTTTTGCCCAACAACCACTAAAACTTGCTGTTGCCGGTTTGAGTCATGGACATGTTGATTGGATTTTTAACCGCAAGGATAAAAATGATGTGAAATTAGTTGGAGTTTATGAGACCAATCAGGAATTGGTTGATCGATATGTTGAGCGCTATAAGCTTGACAAGTCTATGTTTTATACGGATTTGGGGGCAATGTTAGACAAATTGAAACCTGATGCGGTTTCAGCGTTTGGTGCGATCAGTGAGCATATTGATATTGTGAGGGCATGTGCTCCTCGAAAGATTCATGTTATGGTAGAAAAGCCTTTGGCGACGACCTTATCAGATGCAAAGGAGATTGAAAATTTAGCAGAAAAGCATAAAATTCATGTTTTGACGAATTTCGAGACTTCTTGGTATGAAAGTAATCAACAGATAAAAGGTTTGTTAAGCGCTGGTCAGCTAGGTGAAATTCGGAAAGTGATGGTCAATGATGGTCATCAAGGGCCAAAGGAAATCGGAGTGAGCAAGGAATTTTTTGAGATATTGACTGATCCGACTAAAAATGGGGCAGGTGCATTGGTAGACTTTGGTTGTTATGGTGCCAATCTGATGACCTGGTTAATGGATGGCGAACGTCCATTGTCAGTGACAGCAGTTATCCAGCAGAATAAGCCTGATATATATAAAAACGTGGATGATGAGGCAACCATTATCTTACAATATCCAAAAGCGCAATGTGTGATTCAGGGTTCATGGAACTGGACGTATTCGCGCAAGGATATGGAAGTTTATGGAAATAAGGGCTATGCAATTGCCGTTGATGCAACAACTTTGAGAACGAGGTTACAAGAAAATAAGGCTGAAGAGACTAAGAAATTAAGTCCGAGACCAGCACCTTTTAATGATCCGTTTTCTTTGCTGGCGGCAGTAGTCAGCGGTTCCATTAAACTTGAAAAAAATGATCAATATGGACTGCCAGTCAATGTAACTGCAGTCGAAATTCTAGAAGCTGCAATGAAGTCCGCAAAAAGTCGTCAAACTGTTGTTTTGAAAAATTAAAATTATTCTTCCCTTAGTGAATTAACTGGATTGGTTCTGGCAGTTTTAATAGCCTGCCAGCTGACAGTAACGATAGCAAGTATAAGTGCCAACATACCCGCTAATAAAAACGTCCAGAATTGTATATGAATGTGATAGGCAAAGTCCGAGAGCCATTTATCCATAGATAACCAAGCCAGGGGTGTAGCGATGATGATAGCTATGAACACCAATTTGACAAAATCTAAGGTCAATAAATTGACAATACTGAAAATAGAAGCGCCAAGAACCTTTCTTACACAAATTTCTTTGGTGCGTTGCTGAGCAGAATAGGCAGCCAAACCCAATAGGCCAAGGCAGGCAATAAAGAGTCCTAAGCCTGAGAATGCAGTGAATAATTTTTGAAATCTAAAATCGGCTTCATATTGTTTATTGAAGCTATTGTCCAAAAATGTAAATGAAAATGGCCTATTTTGAGCGATTTTAGTCCATTTCTTTTCAAGGCTTTTTAAAGTTTTACTTAAATGGTCGGTTTTAATCTTTAAAGTTAAATACCTAGAGTTTGTAGGGTCAAGGATTAATGTCAAAGGTTCAACTTTTTGATGTAGTGATTGATAGTTGAAATCTTTTACGACACCTATCACTTGTCCTTGCCTTCCCCATTGGTCAAACCTTTTTCCGATGATGTCCTTAGGATTCGGATATCCCCAAGCCTTCGCAGCAGCTTCATTTACCAACATTGATTGGGTGCTGTCAATTGCAAAATCCCTTGAAAATCCCCTTCCAGCTAAGACTTCAATTCCGAAATTATTTAAATAATCGACATCTACTTGGTAAAGTGGCTGGGTTAATTGCATTAATTTTCCTTCTGATGTTTCAATTCTCGTTCCGGCATGAGAGAAATAGGTTCCCGGAACTGTCCTAGCTACAGAGGCAGAAATGACATCCTTATTCTCTAGGAATAGCTGTTTCATAGTCTCTGTTTTATTGGACAAATTGCTATCGTAATTATAGTCAATAACCAACATCGCATCCTTATTAAAACCAAGATCTTTGTTCTGGAGATGTTTTAACTGATCAAAAACAATGAATGTACCTGCGATCAATGCAATAGATAGGGTAAACTGGAAGACGACCATGACCCTTCTGAGAGTAACTCCATTTGGAGCCACCTTAAAGGTCCCTTTTAAGACGGAAATAGGATTAAAGTTGGATAAAATAAACGCAGGATAACTACTTGCAATGAGTGCTGTAGTTGAAATAATAAGGAGGAATATAAGCGCACTTTTCCAGTTGATAATGGCTGATAGTGTAAAAGTTTTACCAGTAAAACTTTCCGCTAATGGCAGAAATATAGCAATAAGGGCAATTCCAATGATAGCCGCTATGACCACCAGGACTATTGATTCCTGCATGAACTGGAATATTAAGCTTTTTTTGTCAGCGCCGACTACTTTTCTGACCCCTACTTCTTTCGCTCTTTCCATGGATCTGGAAGTTGCTAGATTCATGAAGTTAGCACATGCAATACAAAGGATAAAAACTCCAATGATTGCAAAAATATATAAGCTTTGCGGATTTCCGGTCTCCCCGGGTTGGCGTTCTGCTTTTGAATGCAGATAAGCATCAGTCATGGATTCGAAATGTAGAGAATAGCTGTCATTAGTTAGATCTTTATGTCTTTCAAGAAATGCTGGGATCTTTGCATTTAATTGTTGAATGGTATTTCCTTCTGCTAGAACAAAGTAGGTATAGAAGTCCACATATCCCCATGCTTCAAAGGGTTCTTTCCATGTTTTTCTAAAAGAACTTAGCGACATTAATGCATCGAATTTGAGGTGGGAGTTGCTTGGCACATCCTTCATAATGCCGGTGACTTTGTAGACTCCGGTTCCAGCACGACCACCAGTTTCTCCACCCTCTATTGATTTTCCCATAGGGTCCGAGTCTCCAAAGTATTTTTTTGCTGTTGATTGGGTTAAAACAACCGAATAAGGCTCTGTGAGCGCAGTGTGAGGCTTTCCTTTAACCAAATCCCAGGTAAAGACATCAAATGCTGTGGAATCCATAAAGAATACCCGGTCTTCTTGAAAGGATTTTTCTCCATATTTCAATAGGATGGATGCCTGACCTGAAAACTGGACCATTTTTTCGATCTCCGGAAATTCAGCTTGCAATGCCGGCCCCACCGGATAATTTCCCCAAACTTGATCTGGACCGTACGAGCCAGTGTCATCTTTCCAACTGTGAATAATTCTAAATATCCTATCTTTTTTGGTATGAAAACTATCATAGGACAGTTCATCCATTATGTAAAGACTAATAATAAAACTGCAGGCCAAGCCAATTGCCAAACCAAAAATATTGATGAAGGAATAGCTTTTGTTCTTAACTAAGCTTCGCCATGCGATTTTAAAATTATTGCGTATCATTGGGATATTTTACTAATTAAATAACTCTTTCCAATTTAGCTGCCAATTAATTAAATAATTGATAGATAGTGTTTTGTTGATTTTATTAAGGAGAGTTATGTTCAATTTCGAACATGTTTTCGTCCGAAATTGAACAAGTAAAATACTATATTTGATATTCAGTATAAAAGAGCTAAATCAATTAATTTATCACAATTACAGAAGAAAAAATGAATTCATTTCCAAAGTATATGACCTTCATATCGATATTACTTGTATTGATGTCATGCGGAACAAATACAAAGAAGGAACTAACGATTGATTTGATTTCATTTGCAGATTCTAGCAAGGCTATTCTTCCTCATTTAGTTTCTGATCAAGACCATCTCTATCTTTCTTGGGTAGATACTTCCGATCATGAGCATGCCGAATTGAAATATGCTAAACTCGAAGATGGTCATTGGGGAAAGCCTGTTGTTCTTTCAAGTGGGACAAATTGGTTTGTGAATTGGGCAGATTATCCGATGATTTCTGTAAATAATGGTCAAGTATTAAGCCATTATCTTCAGAATTCTGGGACTAAAGGAATGGCTTACGATATCTATTACAGAGTTTCGAAGTTGGGTCAGGCAAATCAAGAAAAATTTAAGCTGCTCCATAACGATAATACCGCTACGGAACATGGGTTTGTTAGTATGCTTCCTATGAGTGATTCTACATTTTTAATTGCTTGGTTAGACGGTAGGAATATGGCAAGCCATGATCATGGATCGATGCATTCGCATGAACATGCTTCTGGAGAGATGAGCGTGAGAATTGCAGAAGTAAATCTTCAAGGTGAATTAAGAAATGAAACTGTGGTTGATGAAATGGCCTGCACCTGTTGCCAGACTACAATGAGCATGACTGAGAGCGGTCCGGTGTTAATGTATCGTGACTGTAGTCAAGATAATATTCGTGATATTTCCATTGTCAGATTGATTAATGGCAATTGGACCAAACCGGTAAGCATTCATCAAGATAATTGGTTTATTCAAGGTTGCCCAGTAAATGGACCAAAATCAGATGCAATGGGTAAATCCTTAGCAGTTGCATGGTACACTGGGGCGAATGATAAGCCGAAAGTTCAGGTAGTTTTTTCAAAGAACAGTGGTGAATCATTTCAAAAGCCGGTATTAGTAAGTGATGGGGAAGTTGTTGGGAGAGTGGATTTGTTGATGCTATCAGAGGATGAAGCAGTCGTTAGCTGGATGGAAACGATAAATAAAGAAACATTTTTATTTGCAGCAAAGATAAATGGGGAAAAAGGTTTGTCGAACAGGGTGGAAATCGCAAAGATGTCCTCCAGTAGGAAAACTGGATTCCCTCAAATGGAAAGGTTGGGGGATGAGCTTTACTTTGCTTGGATGGATATCAATGAGAAAGGATCTAACCTAAAAACTGCTGTTGTTCCTGTTCAAAAGTTTTAATTTATAATCAGAATAAAATTATTATTATTTTTTTATTAATTATCCCATCAGATTCCTGTTAAATGGAATAAGCTCTTATCTTTAAACCTAGAAAAGTAAAATACTACCCAATGAAATCAACCTATTTAAAACATTCATTAATCTGTAACAACATTTTCTTGCTTATGATTCTCCTATTCGCTTTAATTCCCGAGGGGTTTTCTCAAAGTGCAGAGGTTAAGCTTTTTGCCCACAGGGCTGGTGCTCATGAATTCGACGAAAATACGATGCAAGCCTTTCAAGCTAGCTATGACAAAGGATTGAGGGGCTTTGAAACTGATGTTAGGTTATCAAAAGATGGACATTTGGTCATCTTCCATGACGATTCCTTTGAAAGGATTGTCGGAATTAAGGGCGGAATTGAAGATTTGACCTTGGAAGAGATCAAAAAATTAAAAACAAAAAAAGGAAATCCTATTCCTACACTCGATGAAGTTGTTGCTTTCTTTAAGGATAAGCCCGGGGTATATATTGAATTTGAGATGAAGACCAATAAGCCAGTATATGATGAAGAAAAGCTTCATAAATACTGTGACGAGCTTTACAAAAGAACATATTCAAATAAACCTGTTGGTTCAGATTATTTGCTTACTTCATTTGATAAAAGACCACTACAATATCTTAAGAAAACCTATCCTGATGTTGACATGCTATTTATTAAAGGGGAAGGTCTTTCGCAGAAAGTTGTGGATGAAGCCAAAGAATTAGGGATCAAAAGGATAGGTGCAAGTGTACATGGAACAACCCGCAATATGGTTATCGAAGCTAAAAAACAAGGAATTATGGTCAGTCTTTGGCCAGGAAGATCAATCGATGATTTTCTATTGGGGGTTTATTTAGGAAGTGATTATTTATGTTCGGATGTACCCGTTGCAGTTACAGAATGGGTGCAGAAAAATGCGCCGCAAATAAAATTGAAATAGATAGAAAAGCGGGAAGTAAATCCCGCTTTTATTCTTTTATTCACAGTAGCTTTCGACTTTAGTAAACTCGTGCTCCAGATGTAATAAATATTCTTTCTCGTAATTGTTTATTCTTTCTATAGTGGCGTTTTTTTCCATGTCATGGAAATGAAAGCCCGCGATTCTTTCCATTCCAACAAATTCATTCATTTTGTGAAATCCGAATAAAATTCCTTCGTCGACGGATTTCTGTTCGAAGAACTCTCCTTCCAAAGTAAAGGCAGTGTCAGGAGCATTCCATGATGTGGTTGCCATGTATTTCTTGCCCTGCATTAGACCTCCTTTGCCGTAATTTATAGCTGGATTCTTACGACTTCTACCATCACTGAAATACATACCATTTTGGTGACCAACATTAAATACTTCATCAATATAATATTTAAATCTGTTAGGAACTTGAAACCACCAGATAGGCATATGGTAAATGATAATATCTGCCCATTTGTAATTTTCGACCTCTTTCAGAGGATTAAATTCGTTGTTTATATCAGTTATACGAACCTGGAAGCCATTTTCTTTAAGATATTTTGTGGTCCAAGCTGTAATCGTACGATTGAATGCCCCGCCCGAATGTGCGAATACCTGACCTGCATTGATAATAAATATGTTCATATTCTATAATTTTTATTATTGATATCACAAATGTCTATTACTTTTATGTATATTTAAAATAATTTAAATTTGAGTTTTGTATTATAAAAATTATAGATATGCGTTGGAATCTAGAATGGTTAAGAACATTTAAAGCTATTTATGAAACAGGGACACTTTCTGCTGCTGCTCAAGAGCTTTATATCTCCCAACCTGGAGTTAGTTTGCATTTAAATTCTTTAGAGTCTTATACGGGCTCTAAATTGTTTGATCGATCATCTAGAAAGATGGTACCTACAGAAAAAGGAAAGATTCTCTATAATTTTGTCTTAGAACCATTGGATAAATTGGAGTTGGCGGAGGAACAGTTTCATAAACGTTCTCAGACGGAAAGGGCAACTATATCTGTAGGAATGTGCTTTGAAACTTTTCAATATACCTTGGAGGAACATGTTACAGAACTTCCCTTTAACCTGATTATTAAATTCGGAGGATACCAGCAGATGCAGGAAGACCTTGACAATGGTTCTTTGGATCTTATTGTCTGCTCTCATAAAGGCAATCAGAAGAACTTGGAATATGAAGCTTTTTCAAAAGAGCGAATAGTGCTTATTGCGGGAAATAAGACGGATACTAAAGAATTGGAAAAACTATTGCAAGACGGAAAATTTAAGGAAGCCTCATCTTGGTTGAAAAAACAGTTGTGGTACAGTACAGCGGCAGATATGGATCATCTTAAACACTTCTGGATGAAGCACTTTTCTGAACATACCGACTTTAGCCCCAATTATATTGTGCCCAATATATCTTCGATAATCCGATGCTTAAGTGATTCCGAAGGGTTTTCGGTCGTTCCTGATTTTTTATGTCAAGAAGCGCTAAATTCTGGTCTAATTAAGCTTGTTTATGAGGGTAAAGATCCTCTGGAAAACATCTTGTATTTCGGTACTCGAAAAAAGACGATGTATAAGAAGGAAATCGATCAGTTGGAAGGTTTGTTGAAAGAAAAATGGTAGCCAAAAATATCGATTGGGTTTATAAGGTTTTTTGTGGTTCATAAAATTATTCTTAACTTATTTTTAGTGAGGCTATAGACTAAAACTAAAATGTTCAATCGAGTACTAGAAATTGAACAAAAAAGAAAAGAAAGGAGTTGAGCTTTGACATTGAATCTGAAAAAAATCAACAACCCTGTATTGACTATACGAAGCAATGAAATAGAATCAATCAAGGGTTATTATAAAAAGCATGGAATAAATGCAATAGATAGGTTAAATCGTACACTTTTAATGAATGCAACTATGAAAGGCAATTTTGAATTGCTTTCCTGGGCCATTCAACAGAAAGCGGATTTAGACCGACAAGATAAAAAGGGTTTGACTGCCCTGCATATGGCGGTTGAAAGAAATCAATTCAATCTAGTCTCTATTTTGCTAAAATCCGGAATCAACGTTGACTTAAAAGATCATTTTGGAAATACCGCATTGTGGCGCGCAATGATGGATAATGTCGATGTTAATATCATTTATTTGCTCTTGCAATATGATGCTAATCCAGATCTACCTAACAATTATGGCATATCCGCTCGAGAATTAATCAGTGAAGAAAATAAAAATTGGGAATTGTTAAAGCGAATATTTGATGATTTCAAGCCCTCTTCTTTATAGATTTATGATTAAAAAAACCATAAAGAATTACCCGTAGATATTTTTTTAAAAATTCTATTTAGAATAAGTTAAAAACAGAAGTATTTACTGTTATTGTTGTTTACTCAAGAAATGATCATTCCATTTTTTGATAACAGCGCATGTTTCATATGCTTCTTGTTTGATAAATTGTTGAAGCAAGGATTCGAGAGTAAGCTTAAATTCATCGAGATGATTGAAATTACCTTCTTCATCCCGGTAATCGGTGAGAATTTCTAAAAGAAAACAATGAGTTTCAAACTCGCGGAATTTGTTTTGATAATTACGATCAGCGGTTAACCACAGCTTTTCCAGTTGAAAACCGGATTTTATATGCAAGTGGCAGGCGTCTTCGTATTCTGTACGATGGCTTTTGAGTTCCTTTTTCATCTTCTCGACACTAGATTGCAGGTTATCATACAATGACGACAAATGAATCTGCACCTCTCTTTGTTTTGAAATAAGTGGCATAACGATAGTTTTTGGATGCTCGCAAAATTTTCAACAAGTGAAGTTCAATATTGTTTTAATAATTTATTGATTTATTGTGAATTAAAATTTCAATCTGCATTTAATGCGTTAAAAGAGATATATTTGATTATATGAATGAAGTTAAAATTAATGGATATCAATTGGAGATTTGTTCCAATTCCATCTTTTCTGCCAAGCAGGCACAATTAGGAGGAGCGAGTAGGGTAGAACTTTGTCAGAATTTGGAGAATGGAGGAACAACTCCATCGTATGGTCAAATCAAATTGACCCGTCAAGCCTTAAGAATTGGTGTACACGTTTTAATCAGGCCGAGGTCTGGTGATTTTTTATACACAGAAGATGAATTTAACGAAATATTGGAGGATATCCGATATTGCAAAGTTTCTGGATGTGATGGAGTGGTAATCGGAATATTAAATGCAGATGGAACTGTTGATAAGGAAAGAATGCAGGTACTGGTAGATGAAGCAAAACCTATGTGTGTTGTTTTCCATCGTGCTTTTGACCGGTGTTCCGATCCCAAAACCGCTTTAGAAGATATTATTGAATTAGGTTGCGACCGAATATTAACTTCAGGTCTTCAAAATACTGCTGTGCAAGGAAAGGAATTATTGAAAGAACTTATTGAACAAGCCAATGGAAGGATAGAAATAATGCCTGGATCTGGGGTGGATGCTTCGAATGTAAAAGAAATTTTGACCCATACTGGAGCAAGAAGCATACATTCTTCGGCAAAAGTAGTGGAACATTCAAAGATGAAATTTAAGATTCCAACTGTAACAGGTATGGATGAGGATGAAATATATAGCTCAGAAAGTAAGGTTAGGGCTATAGTAGAGCAAATAAAAAGCCTGTAGATTCTACAGGCTTTTTAATATGTCGATGTTAAACTTACTTATTTAGCTTCTGCTGTAAGTTTATCTAAGATTTCATTGTTCTTAGTGATTTGACTGTGCTTTGGCATTCTGCTTTTTGAACCTGGTTCAATATTACGGCCAAGCTTTAAAAACTGTACTTCAACGCGTGCAACAGTTTTATTTCTTCTATCTTTTCTTTTTAAACGTGTAACTCCCATTGTTATCAAATATTTTTAATTGTTATTAACGAGGTCGGAAGCGGATTCGAACCGCTGTAGGAGGTTTTGCAGACCTCAGCCTAGCCACTCGGCCATCCGACCCTTTACCTTTACAGGCATGCAAAAATAGGATTTAATTTTAAAATAAAAAAACCTTTTTCGCTTTTTGTTTAGGTATTTCATCCTAACCCTTATAAAACCTTGATTCTGAATTCTATTTGTGGATTTTAATAATAAATAGAAAAGTGGATAAAATTTTTTATAAAATTAATCGATTGATTATTAAATGTTTGCACGTGCTTTTTTACTGTTTTAAGAATTTGGTCTAAACTTTGCAAGGTTTGGCATGTCTCTTACAATGAAAAGAGTCACTAATAAAGATAAATAAAAAGACTATGAAAAAACTATTACTTTCAATCGGCGCTGCATTCTTATTAGCAGCAGGAGCTCAAGCTCAAACAAGCTATGGATTAAAAGCTGGTGTTAACTTAGGTAAATATTCTAACGTTCCTGAAGCTTCTAAAGACTTTCAAAAAAACAATGTTTCTTTTTATGTAACTGGTTTTGCTGATATTCCTGTAGCTCCACAATTCTCTATCCAACCTGGTGTTTCATTACAAGGAAAAGGTAGCAAATTTGAATATGATGGAGACGCTGGAGATGGATCATCAACTTTAAATGTGATGTCAATTGAGGTTCCAGTTAATGCAGTTTATTATATTCCTGCTGGTTCTGGTAACGTATTCTTAGGTGCTGGTCCTTATGTAGGTTTCAATATCTCTGGTAAAAACAAAATTAAAGGAAATGTTGCTGGTGTTGGTGGTGAAGGTGAATACGATTTAAGTTTTTCTGGCGATGATAAAGATATGAATCTAATCGATGCTGGTGCTAACTTTATGGCTGGTTACAAATTCAATAACGGATTGTTAATCAATGCTGGTTATGGATTAGGATTAACAAACCTTAATCCTGATAGTGGAGACAAATACTCTAGCCGTGTATTATCATTCGGTTTAGGTTTCCAATTCTAAGCAAATTGAAAAGGGCTTAAAAGCCTTAGTGAATAAAAGAGAAAGTGCAACCCCTGTGGGTTGCATTTTTTTTGAATATATTTCATTTGATTCTTGAGATAGGGTTTTTTGATAAAGTTTTTTACTTAATCAAATGAATTGATGTTGTTCCGGTAAAATTTAGTAAATGATTAATAATGTTTTAAAACAAATTAAACTATTGTACTTTAAAAATGTCTATTCAGTAAAATAAATTATTAATACATTTAAAAATATTTACCAATATTAATTTAAAAATTTTATGAACAAATCAATTGGATTGCTATTAGCTGCTTTATTTTTCGGAATAACTGCAAATGCGCAAATTAGTTACGGGCTTAAAGCCGGAGTAAACTTTGCCACCTTATCTAGTCCTTCACAAGAGAGTGCGGACTTTCAAACTCAAAATTTATTGTTTCATGTTACTGCTTTTGGGGATATTCCCATTGCAAATCAATGGTCCGTACAACCAGGCTTGTCCTTGCAAGGCAAAGGTGATAAATATCGGATGGAAATGAATGGTGGTAAAGGAGATTTAATGATTAATTTAATGTCTATTGAAATCCCTGTCAATATAGTTTATTATGTTCCTGCTGGACCAGGAAATATTTTTATCGGCGCAGGGCCATATGCCGGATTGATTTTCAGTGCGAGAGCAAAGGCGACAGGGGATGCATATATAACAACTCCAGGAAGTGATGTGCAACTTAAATCAAAGACTATTACCTTAAGTGGTGATGAGAAAGAAATGAATCGATTTGATGCAGGAGCAAACTTCTTACTTGGATACAAGTTGGATAATGGACTGCTATTTAATGCTGGATATGGACTTGGAATTACCAAGCTTAACACCAGCATAGGGCATCATAACTCCAATAGGGTATTTAATATTGGAGTGGGTTATCAGTTTTAGTTTAAAAATATTAGGATAGCATAAAATAGCTTGGCTGATAAGTCAAGCTATTTTTGTTTCCTTAATTAATCGACAGTATAAAGAATTTAAATGAATGCATTTAGTTCTAGTCAATCAATCAATAAATTGCTTTAAAATTTGTATCGTTTTCTTTTTAAATTAGTGAAATATTGTTAATTAACTATTCTATAACATCTCAGATAATGATTGGATTCTATTTTTGAATATTGATTAATAAATTTTAAATATGAAAACAATTTTATCTACACTCGCGATTGCATCGCTTTCAATCTATGTTGCCCAAGCGCAAACATATTACGGCATTAAAGCTGGTACAAACCTTTCCAAAGTAACTAATTTTGAGGATCAAAAGTACAATCCTTCCTATTTCATTACGGGATATGCTGATATTCCACTCTCCGAAAGGTTTTCCATACAACCAGGAATCTCCCTACAAGGAAAGGGAACTAAAATGGAAGGACCTATTTTTAGCTATGATCAAAAACCTACTGGAGTTTCTAAACAGACATTAAACAGCATGTCAATTGAAATACCAGTAAATGCAGTCTACTACCTGCCTGCTGGTTCTGGAGATTTTTTTCTATCTGCTGGTGCATATGTTGGATATAACATCAGTGGGAAGCTAAAACATACTCTTACAAGCAATGGTAAATCAACCAATGATTCTGAAGATGTTAAATTCTCTGGAAGCAATAAAATGATGAATAGATGGGATGCTGGGTTGAACTTTGCTGTTGGATATAAGTTTAAGAATGGATTTTTAGTACAAGGTGGTTATTCATTAGGTCTACTAAACCAAAATGCATCTAAATCTTCAAAGAACTTCCAAAACAGGTCAATGAATTTTGGCGTGGGATATCAATTCTAAAGATGTTGATGTGCTAATAAATTAGCCTTAAAAAATCCCAATAAAAAAGCCCATTCTAAAATGGGCTTTTCATTTTTTTCAAAAGAAATCTATCACACTTTGATTTCAACTTCAACACCTGAAGGTAATTCTAATTTCATTAACGCATCAACTGTTTTTGAGTTAGATGAGTAAATGTCTAACAATCTCTTGTAAGAACATAATTGGAATTGCTCACGTGCTTTTTTGTTAACGTGTGGTGAACGTAAAACTGTATAGATTTTTTTCTCAGTAGGCAATGGAATTGGACCACTAACAACTGCACCTGTAGGTTTTACTGTTTTTACGATTTTCTCAGCTGACTTGTCAACCAAGTTGTAATCGTATGATTTCAATTTGATTCTGATTCTTTGGCTCATTATCTATTTTGTTTTTAAGATGACCCCTGGTTAGAGCTATTTGCAACCAGGGATCGGTTTGTTTTTATTCGAATGAATTAGTCTTCTAGACCTTTAACTTTTCCTTTAGATTTTGCAATCACATCGTCTTGTACGTTACGAGGTGCATCAGAGTAGTGATCGAATTCCATTGTAGAAGTTGCACGACCTGAAGTGATTGTACGTAACTGAGTTACATAACCAAACATTTCAGAAAGAGGTACTAATGCTTTGATTACTTGTGCACCATTACGTGAGTCTAAACCTTGCATTTGACCACGACGACGGTTCAAGTCACCCATTACATCACCCATGTTTTCTTCTGGAGTCAATACTTCAACTTTCATGATAGGCTCCATTAATACTGGAGAACATTTAGGAAGTGCTTGACGGTAAGCCATCTTAGCTGCTAATTCGAAAGATAATGAGTCTGAATCGACTGCGTGGAATGAACCATCAATCAAACGAACTTTCATACCTGATAATTGGTAACCAGCTAAAACACCATTTTTCATGGATACTTCAAATCCTTTTTGAACTGAAGGAATGTATTCTTTTGGAATAGATCCACCAACAATCTCATTAACGAATTGAAGAGGGTTTTTAACTACATCCCAATCCTCATCAGCAGGAGAGATAACAACCTTGATATCCGCGAATTTACCACGACCACCTGATTGTTTTTTGTAAACCTCACGGTGTTCTGTAGTACCGTTGATAGACTCTTTGTAAGCTACTTGAGGAGCACCTTGGTTAACCTCAACTTTGAACTCACGTCTCAAACGGTCGATCAAGATATCTAAGTGAAGCTCACCCATACCTGAAATAACTGTTTGACCAGTATCTTCATCAGTTTTTACAACGAATGTTGGATCTTCCTCAGCTAATTTGTTAAGTCCGATACCTAATTTATCTACGTCAGCTTGAGTTTTAGGCTCAATCGCTAAACCGATAACCGGCTCAGGGAATACCATAGATTCAAGAACGATAGGATTTTTTTCATCACATAAAGTGTCACCAGTTTTGATGTCTTTGAAACCAACAACAGCACCGATATCACCTGCACTGATTCTTTCGATTGGGTTTTGTTTGTTAGCGTGCATTTGGAAGATACGAGAGATACGCTCTTTGTTTCCTGAACGAGTGTTCAATACATAAGAACCAGCATCTAATACTCCTGAGTATACACGAGTGAAACATAAACGACCTACGAATGGGTCAGTAGCAATTTTGAAACCTAATGCAGCGAAAGGCTCAGATTCAGACGGTTTACGGCTGATTTCCTCACCAGTACGAGGGTCAGTACCTTTAACAGCCTCTTGATCCAATGGAGAAGGCAATAACTCCATTACAAAGTCAAGCATTGTTTGAACACCTTTGTTTTTGAAAGATGAACCACAAACCATAGGAACAATAGCGTTATCTAATACAGCCTTACGTAAAGCGTCTAAGATTTCACGTTCTGTTAATGAATCTGGATCTTCGAAGAATTTCTCCATCAAAGTTTCATCATATCCAGCAACAGCTTCTAATAATTTTTCACGGTATTCAGCAACCTCATCCAACATATCTTCTGGAATTGGAACTTCAGTGAAAGTCATTCCTTTATCAGCTTCATTCCAAACGATACCACGGTTGTTGATTAAGTCAACAACACCTTCGAAGTTATCTTCAGCACCGATAGGTAATTGTAAAGCAACAGCGTCAGAACCTAACATGTCTTTCACTTGCTTAACAACTTTTAAGAAGTCAGCACCTGAACGGTCCATTTTATTTACGAAACCGATACGAGGAACTTTGTATCCATCAGCTAAACGCCAGTTAGTCTCTGATTGAGGCTCAACACCATCAACAGCAGAGAATAAGAATACTAATCCGTCTAATACACGTAATGAACGGTTTACTTCAACAGTGAAGTCAACGTGTCCAGGAGTGTCAATAACGTTTACTTGGTATTTTTTGTTACGGTAGTTCCAGAATACAGTTACAGCTGCAGAGGTAATCGTGATACCACGCTCTTGCTCTTGGGCCATCCAGTCAGTCGTTGCAGAACCTTCGTGAGTTTCTCCTAACTTGTGATTAACACCAGAGTAGAATAAAATACGCTCTGTAGTTGTTGTTTTACCAGCATCGATGTGTGCAGCGATACCAATATTTCTTACTAATTTTAAATCTTTTGCCATGTTTTTTATTGCAGTTTGCCTATTGGCTGATTGTTATTTCTTTAGAAATAAATACACCGACTTTGATAATGAAAAATCTATTATCTAAAGTCGGTGTAAACATATTTGATTCTTTTTGTTCAAAATTAGAATCTGAAGTGTGAGAACGCTTTGTTAGCTTCCGCCATTTTGTGCGTATCTTCTTTCTTCTTAACAGCAGCACCTTCACCTTTAGAAGCTGAAATGATTTCTCCTGCTAATTTTTCAAACATAGTTTTTTCACCACGTCTGCGTGCATAAGAAATTAACCATTTCATACCTAAAGCGATTTTGCGCTCAGGACGAACTTCCATAGGTACTTGGAAGTTTGCACCACCAACACGACGAGATTTAACCTCTACCGCTGGCATTACATTGTTAAGAGCTTTTTTCCAAGTCTCAAGACCATTCTCTTGAGTTTTTTGCTCTACTAATTCAACTGCATCGTAAAAAATTGAATAGGCGATAGATTTCTTACCGTCTACCATCATGTTATTTACGAAACGAGTTACCTGAACATCGTTAAACTTTGGATCAGGTAAAATGATTCTCTTTTTTGGTTTTGCTTTTCTCATTTTCTTTTCCTCCGTTTATTTTTTCTTACCTTTTGCTGGTGCAGCAGCTGCTTGTCCTGGTTTAGGACGTTTTGTTCCGTATTTAGAACGACGTTGGTTACGACCCGCAACACCTGAAGTATCTAATGCTCCACGAATGATGTGGTAACGAACTCCTGGTAAGTCTTTAACACGACCGCCACGAATTAATACGATTGAGTGCTCTTGTAAGTTGTGGCCTTCTCCTGGGATGTAAGCATTAACTTCTTTACCGTTTGTTAAACGAACACGAGCGACTTTACGCATTGCTGAGTTTGGTTTTTTAGGGGTAGTAGTGTATACACGTGTACACACACCTCTTCGCTGTGGACATGAGTCCAACGCTGGTGACTTACTCTTGTCTACCAGAGCTACTCTACCTTTTCTAACTAGTTGTTGAATAGTAGGCATTTACCTGTTTTTCTTTTTTGATTTTGTTAAAAAATGTTTTTAAGTCCGCAAAGATATAAAGAATAATTTAAACTGTAAAGAGTTGTATGTTAAGTTTTTTAAAAAATCTATCCCTTTAGCTCATTAATGTAAAATCAATCTGCCTTTTCTCAAGATCTACCTTCTTCACCTTGATCTGAACTTCATCCCCTAAGCGGTAGGATTTTTTCTTTCGCTGACCAATAATCGCAAAATTCTTTTCATCAAGCGTGTAGAAATCGTCTGTGATGTCCCTCAATCGCACCATACCCTCACATTTATTCTCTTCAATCTCTACATACATTCCCCATTCGGTCACTCCGGAAACAATTCCTTTGTACTCTACACCAATCTGGTCTTGTAGGAATTCTGCTTGCTTATACTTTACTGAAGCTCTTTCCGCTTCCGCAGCTTTCTTTTCCATTTGGGATGAGTGCTCCGCCATTTTCTCGTAATGCTCGGCGTTGATGTTCTTTCCGCCACCATCAAGGTAGTATTGTAATAGTCGATGAACCATAACATCCGGATATCGACGGATAGGGGAGGTGAAGTGGGTGTAATAGTCAAAAGCCAATCCGTAATGCGAAGTTTTTTTCGTGGTATAGATTGCTTTCGCCATAGAGCGGATTGCTAAGGAGGTCAAAAGGTTCTGTTCCTTTGATCCTTCAATCTTCGTCATTAATGCATTTAATGATTTGGCCGTTTCTTTATCCGTTTTGATACTTAATCGGTGACCAAATCTAGAAGCGAATAAGGAAAAGCTGCTTAAGGTCTCTGGATTTGGAACATCGTGGAAACGGTAAACAAATGGAAGTTTGTTCTTTCCCTTGCCCTGTTTACCTATGTATTCAGCAACTTTTCTGTTAGCTAGAAGCATAAAGTCCTCAATTAACTTATGCGCTTCTTTCCTCACTTTCGTATAAACACCTAGTGGTTTTCCGTTTTCATCCAAATGGAATTTCACCTCATCAGACTCAAAGCTAATAGCCCCGTTCTTAAATTTTCGGTCACGAAGAATAAAAGCAAGTTCGTTTAGTTTTAGAATCGGTTCGGACAGCTCGTCCTCTTTTCCTTCAATTATTTCCTGGGCTTCTTCGTAAGAAAACCTTCTGTCCGAATGAATGACGGTTCTTCCGAACCATTGTTCTATGATGTTTGCTTTTTCGTCAAGTTCGAAGACTGCAGAAAAACAAAGTTTGTCTTCATTTGGTCTTAAGGAACAAAGGTTGTTAGAAAGCCTTTCAGGAAGCATTGGAATTACGCGGTCTACTAGGTAAACTGAAGTACCTCTTTCAAAAGCTTCCTTGTCAAGTATGCTGTCTGGTGTTACATAGTGCGAAACGTCGGCAATGTGAACCCCGATCTCAAAATTTCCGTTCTCAAGTTTTTTGAACGAAATCGCATCATCGAAATCTTTAGCGTCTGCAGGGTCGATTGTAAAGGTCGTGGTGTTTCTAAAATCCTTGCGTTTTGAAATTTCTTCTGCAGGAATGTTTTCAGAAATTGAGTTTGCAGCATCTTCAACGGATTTTGGGAATTCTAAAGGGAATCCAAAGTCTGCAAGGATAGCGTTCATCTCGGTGTTGTTCTCGCCTTTTTTTCCTAAAATGTTCTTCACCTTTCCGATCGGATTCTTCGCGTTCTTAGGCCACTCTAAGATCGAGACAACGACTTTCTCGCCGTTCTTCGCTCCGTTTAGGTTGTCTAAGGGAATAAAGATGTCATGCAACATCTTTCGATCGTCCGGTTGGAAAAATGCATAGGATTGAGAAATGTCAATCGTTCCTGTAAAATCAGTTTTCGCACGTTGTAAAATCTCGACTACCTCGCCCTCGCGCTTGCGGCCTTTTTTTCTTTCGTAGATGTGAACTTTTACAATGTCATTATGAAGGGCCTGTCTTAGTTTTCTTGGAGCAACATAGATATCTGTCTCGTTCTCATCTTCAGGTACAATATAAGCGGATCCATCAGCAGTCATGTCAACCTTCCCAGTTACATAAACATGCAACTGTTTTAGTTGGAATTTTCCTCTTTCTGGCTGATTGAAAAAACCAGTTCTTGTGCCTTCTGATAGGATGTCGGAAATAGCAACTTTCGCGTCCGAATCGACCACGTTTAATTTCGCTGCTACTTGTTTATAGTTGAGAGGAGTGTTGCCTGATTTTTCAAAAATGTCTACAATAAGTTGGGTTAAAACTTCCTTGTAAGGGTTCTCTTTTCTTGATTTCATATACTGTCATTTTGTCTGTTCCTTCACTTGAATTTTTAAAATGAAGGATGGGGGAGAGGGCTCAATATGATTTTCAAATTCTGATCTCGATTTATGCCCTTCTGAAACCCGTAACTAATATACTCAAATCTCCGCAGTTTTGTTTGATTTGCGAGAAAATGAGTTTTAAAAATTTAATCTCATTATAAAGTATATTTAAATATTATTTTAGCAATTATAAATAGTTGATTATTAAACGTGTATAAAAATAAATGCTAAAACTATTTATAGTATATATATTGTAATTGTTTGATTTATAGATGTAAATGAGAAAATGTAGTGTTTGGGTATCTGTTTGCTAAATATGTTTTATGAAATTTAATAGTTATTTGTAAATATATAACTATCTATAAAATAGAATATTATAAAATTAAAAACTAAAAATTAGCAAGTTAATTAAAAATAGTTTAGCACGAGGTTTTGACATAAAAAGAATGCCCTTGAAATTTCTAATGAGTTTTAGATTTCAAGGGCAATTTATATAAAATTCTCTAAATTTTAAGAAGTTTTTTTGTTGCAGGATTCACAAATTCCCACTGCATTTATTGCGATTGAGTGCAAGGAAAAGTTTGTTGGGACGGTAATTTTAGGTAGCGCAATTTCATCTAAGCAGAAGACAGAATTGCAGACTGAGCAAATAAAATGAACATGTTGATCATGGTGGTGATCGGCAGAACACTTGGTAGAACAGAAGGCATACGTTGCCGTTCCATTAAGGTCAAAAACTTTATGAAGTATACCTTTTTCTTCAAAACTTGCCAGTACACGGTAAAGAGTTACACGGTCAATTTCAGTACCTAAAATCTTCTCTAATTCAGGTTGTGATATTGCCGAAACTTTTGTTGAGATAATATCTAAAACACGTAACCTAGGTTGGGTTACTTTCAATTGATTTGCCTTCAAAATTTGGCTAAATTCTTCTAATTTATGTTCTAAATCCGTGCTTACTTCCGCTTTCATGGTATAAATTTACGCAATAAAATCCGCTAATAAAAAAGCCCCTACAAGGTGCTGTAGGGGCTGTACAATGATCTAAAAATCTTTATTATTTACCAGCAGCTTTTGCATGGTCAGCTAAAAATTGAGCCAATCCACTATCCGTTAAAGGGTGTTTCAAAAGCGCAAGCATAGCCGATAATGGTCCTGTCATTACATCAGCACCAATTTTAGCACAGCCTAAAATGTGAGCACTGTGACGTACTGAAGCCGCTAAAATCTGAGTTGTAAACCCATAATTATCGTAGATTTCGCGAATTTCTTCAATTAATCCAAGGCCATCAACTGAAATATCATCTAAACGGCCAATGAATGGAGAAACATAAGTTGCTCCAGCTTTTGCTGCTAATAAAGCTTGTCCAGCTGAAAAAACTAACGTACAGTTTGTTTTAATACCCTTTTTACTGAAATATTTGATTGCTTTGATACCATCTTTGATCATCGGAACTTTAACAACGATTTTGCTGTCTAAAGCAGCTAATGCTTCTCCTTCTTTGATCATTCCTTCGTAATCTGTTGAAATAACCTCAGCACTTACGTCGCCTTCAACGATATCACAGATTGCTTTGTAATGATTGATTACATTTTCTTCACCAGAAATACCTTCTTTAGCCATTAAGCTAGGGTTGGTTGTTACGCCGTCTAAAACGCCAAGATCTTGTGCTTCTTTGATTTGATCTAGGTTTGCGGTATCAATAAAAAATTTCATGAGTATTTGAATTAATTTGTTTTGTAGAATTCATGCATGTCCGTACAGACAGTGCAAAGGTAATTAATCTGATCCAAGAATTGAAGTTATAGCGTTTATATACCATCGAATTGTTGTCCGATTTCTTGAAATGTTTATTCTTTAACAACATTTTAAGCTATTTTAATGTTATGTAGATAGTTAATTGTAATATTTTGCTCATCCTGCTACCTTTACTTTCGGTTCGGATGATAATCATTTATCTTTATTCGCTGTAACAACAATCGCATTTCATGCAAATATTTAGATCTCTCAAGTACCCAAACTATCGATTACATGTAATAGGACAGTCAATCTCTCTCTTAGGTACTTGGATGCAGCGAATTGCTATTAGTTGGTTGGTTTACCAACTGACAAATTCCGTGTTCTGGCTTGGCTTTGTATCCTTTATATCTCTCTTGCCATCCCTGGTTTTGTCGCCTTTTATAGGGGCATTCGTGGATAGACACAAAAAATACCGCTTAGTTTTAATTACGCAAATAGGCCTGATGATACAGGCAGGATTACTTGCTCTACTTGTTTATTTAAAGTTGGAATCTGTTTTTTATCTATCCCTATTGGGCTTTATCCAAGGTGTGGTCAATGCTTTTGACGTATTAGGTAGGCAAGCGTTGTTGGTCAATTTAGTGGATGATCGCAAGGACTTGCCAAATGCAATTGCCTTAAATAGCTCTATTTTTAATGCTGCAAGGATGGTGGGCCCAGCTATTGGGGGGATTTTGCTTTCAACTTATGGTGAGCTCGCCTGTTTTACGCTTAATTTTATAAGCTTTATTCCTGTTATTATTTGCCTTTTACTAATGAAAGTTACTGAAAAGGTAATTATTATTCCAAATGAAAGTGCTTTTCAGGGACTTGTACACGGGTTTCAATATCTTAAAAGATCTCCCCATATCGCATCCTTGATCATCATTCTTACATTTTCAAGCTTGTTGGTGATACCCTATACTTCTTTATTGCCAGCTGTTGCAAGGGAGTTATTTCATGGGGATGAACGGACATTTTCATGGTTCGAATCAGCTGCAGGGTTGGGTGCAATGATAGGTGCCATCAATATGGCAAGGTTAAAATCAGGCGAAAATTTAAGGTATAGAGTGATGTTTGCAGCGTTGTTCATGGGAATTTCTCTAGTCTTATTGGCATTTGCTCACTATCTTCCTTCGGCCTTGTTTTTCACAGGAGCTGTATCATTTGCTATGATGATGCAGAATTCATCCATCAATACCTATATTCAAACCCATGCAATGCCAGCCTATAGAGCTCGAGCAATGTCCTATTATGTCATGGCTTTTCAAGGGGTTTTCCCTATTGGAAGTCTTTTGACGGGTGCACTAGCTGAAATGGTTGGCATAAAAAACACCCTCTATATCATGGGAGGTTGCGGTATTTTAATTTCATTAGGTTTCTATATTTACCTTCGAAATCACATTCAACGCAAATTATTCAAGTTTAATTTTCGTTGATTTAAAGTGAGCAGATTTTTTTTATAATCTATCTTTGCTCCAAATATTTTTAAAATATCACCACCTAAAACACCAATTACTGATTCTAATCCAATTTGGTTATATGCAAAATTTATAGAACTCAAATCCAGTACTGCAGCAGTGAAGTTCTTGGTAGACCAATCTGCAAGTTTCAGTAAAGGGATGTTTATCATAAAACTTTGCATATTATTGGTGCCTAATCCTGTAGATAAAATATCTGTATTTAAGAATTTATCTTCCTCAATACCGGAATGAAGGAGTGTTTCTTTATCCAAAACTGTTTTAGAAGCGCCTGTATCGATAACCATTTTGAATTTTTTATCAAAGATCTCGACCTCAGTAATAATATGAAAGCCATCAGCCTGTAGGCTGATGACTTCAAATGGAATATTTTGCATTTAATTTGTTGATCTTAATTGTTTTAGAGCTTATTTATTCAAAACCCCCTCGTCAAATAGGACTTGATTCATCTTACGAACTGCCTCGGCACTGGCTTTAAACAACTCTTCTTCCTCCTCAGAGAGATTCATCGGTACAATCCGATCCCAGCCCTTATTGTTGATAATAACCGGAACCCCAATATTAATATCTTCCTGACCAAATTCTCCTTCCAAATAAACCGATGCGGTAAACAATCTGTTTTGATTGTGTACAATACTTTCTACCATTGCAGCAGCAGCAGCACCTGGTGCATACCAGGCAGATGTGCCTATCAATGCCGTTAAAGTTGCTCCTCCGACCATCGTTTTCTTAACAATTTCTTGTTGTTCCTCTTCCGTTAGAAAATCAGAAACTGCAACACTATTCCAAGTAGCATGTTTAATCAATGGAATCATGGTCGTATCGCCATGTCCACCAATAACAATCGCATTTAGATCATTTGCAGAAGCATTTAATTTATCGCTAATTTGATATTTAAACCTTGCCGAATCCAGTGCGCCGCCCATCCCAATGATTCTGTTTTTTGGTAATCCGCTTGATTTTAATGCCAAATAGGTCATCGTGTCCATAGGATTCGAAACAATGAGGATAATAATATCTGGAGAATGCTTAATCAGGTTTTCAACCACTGTTTTAACTATATTGGCATTGGTGCCAATTAATTCTTCTCTGGTCATTCCTGGCTTCCTAGGAATTCCTGAAGTAATTACGGCAACGGAGGATCCTGCTGTGGCTAAATAATCATTTGTAACCCCTTTGATTTTCGAATCGAAACCCAAAAGTGCTGCGGTTTGCATCATGTCCTGCGCTTTGCCTTCTGCAAAACCCTCTTTGATGTCCAATAAAATGATCTCTTCTGCTACATTTTTTCTTACAAGATTATCAGCGGTCGTTGCTCCAACTGCCCCTGCTCCAACTACGGTTATTTTCATATAGTTAAGGGTTTTGTTTATTTCCATTAAATCTAACAAAAATAATCGTCATTTCGTGGGTTTTAACGGTCACTTTTATGTAATTCAATAAATAAAAAACAGCTTTTTCAAAGAATCATAATCTAAATTCGACCTTACCTTTAAATTAAAAAGAGCAACATTTTTTATGTTGCTCTTTTCTTTTAGAATGGATATCCAATGGCTAAGTTGAATACTAAATTGTCTCTTCTCCAATCTCTATCTCGAATATCAATATATTTAAATACCCAACGGTCATCTTTTGGACGATAAGGTACTCTAAATGGAATCGCAAAATCGGTTCGTAGAATCAAGAAATCTAAATCTAATCTTAAGCCTAAACCGCCACCAACAGCCAATTCACTAATGAAATCCTTACTTAATTTTCCTCCAGGCTTATTCTCGTCTGTTCTTTGCAACCAGACATTTCCCGCATCTATAAAAGCTGCCCAATGCAACATCCCCGCAATTTTTGCACGGTATTCGGTGTTGAGCTCCAATTTAAAGTCACCTGTTTGGTCTGCAAAGAAATTGTCTTCCCCTAAATTCTCAGGTAAGGATGATCCCGGACCTACCGAACGTGCCCTAAATGCCCTCAATCCATTAGGACCCCCAGTAAAATATTGCTTCAAATAAGGTAAGGACCAGGAGTTACCATAGGAGTAACTGGTACCGATCATTACCCTCGACGCTAAAGTAGAGGTTGGTGATATTTTCAAATAATGCCTTAAATCGGCCTCAGCCTTGATAAATTGAGAATAAGGAGTACCAAAGACTTCCTTAATTTTTCCTTCTTTATAGTTTGCTCCTTGAATTAGTCCTAGGATATTTCCTGATGTATTCAATCCCGCTTTGGCATAAAATGTATGCTTTTTGTTCTCCATGGTATTGGTAAACGTGTAAACATAATTTGGACCGAAAGAGAATTGAGGATCTACAATATGACGTAGGGTAGGGACTGTATCCATTTGGGCCCTATATTCATCTGAAATTCCCCTAGGTTGAACATAGATAATCTCAGCTAAGGTTAAGTTGTGATCCTTTTGTTGGTTTTCTTTCCAGGCATATCCATAGTTCAGGGTCATGGAATTTAAGGTGTAGGCTGTCCGACGATTTAAAAACTCATATCCTGCCTTCAAAAATGTTTTTGGGATATATTGTTTTCCCGTAGTCCATTTGTATGGAGATAATAATCTTGGCCAGGTAATTCCTACCTCGGTACCATAGCGAATATAACTTGAATTTAAATTCACGTTTCCACCTGTTTGGGTTTCATAACCACCAAAAATAGAAACTGTTAAATTCTCGAATCCTTTAAATGCATTCTTTAAAGACCAGTTTGCCGTAACCTCAGTTCCATTATAGACAGCAGCAGTTTTTCCTACCAATTCCAAACGGATGGATTTTTTCTCCATAGGAGTAAGGTAATAATAAACATCTAGGTGATCGGTAGAATCTGGGCTATCGACGAATTCGTTCTTTACAAACTTAAAGGTATTCAAATTAACCAAATGGTTAATGGTCATATTGTGATTCCAACGATTGTACATAGCTTCAGGCTCCAAAAATAGGTGATTGGCAAGAACCTTTTTTCTGTACTTATTTTTAGGATCAATTATGTAAAACTTGTCATCAAATTTTTCAACACTCCTTGGTACCCTTCTTTTATTGCTCCCGCTGGTTTCAACATAATCTGCAAATACATAAACGTTACCTATATGTTGGGGTTCTTTGGCTTGTCTTGGGGTTTCCGGCTTGACTGTCACATACATATTCACTTTGTGATCGCCAATGGTACTATCAACTTCCACTAACAAGTGGTCCGGACTGAAATAATAATATCCCCGGTCCTTCAGTTTATCGTCAATCCGATCCCTTTCGTTCAAGATAACATCTAAATTGTAGTTGCTGCCGGGTTTCAGTAAAGTTTCATGTTTCCATTCAAGAATAGATTTTCCCAATCTAGAATTGCTGTCAACATCAAATTTTAACTCATTAATCCGGTAAATATGGCCTGGAAAGGCATCGTATCTTACGGTTGCCATTTTTCCATCGATCAAAGTGTCTGAAGAAACCCTGGCATTAAAAAATCCAAGGTTTTCCATTTTATTTCTTAGTAAGTTTTCGTTGTATTCTCGGTTTACATCGCTCAATAAAACAGGGGCTTGACCTTGTTTTTTCAACCATTTTCGAATAAAATTGTTGGTCGAATCTGGGCCGCCACCCATATTCCATAATCCTACCTTAAAATAAACTCCTAATAGTTTACTGTTTGGTTTTGGAAGTAGGGAGCTCTCCAATAGGTTCTCAAATGCTTCCTTGCGTTTCACCTCTATTGTGTCGTTGTGTACTACAACATCACCTTCTTTATAGAATTTCTCGCCTTCTGCAATGTATTTTGTCGGATTACAACTTGCCACAAGCATTAATCCCATAGAAAAGGCTAATAAATGTTTAATTTTCATTATTGCCTCCTTCCTCTTCTTCATTTTTAATAGCTGCGCTCGGTTCAATCTTATTTGTTGTATCTCTGTTCGGCCTATTTGTGCTGTCAATAGGAACAGCCGTACTGTCTTCCTGTTTTTTCAATTCTTGCTGTTTTCTCTCTATCTCTCTTTCTTCCATACGCTTCCTGAATTCAGGGCTATGTAGCATCAGGCTGTCTCGGATTACTAAGCGAACAGAGTCACGATAAACTGAGTCCGTCTCCATTCTTTCAACATCAAATCTTCTTCTAAATCCACGGCTTTCTGTATTATAATATTCTTGTAAGGCCTTCGAATTCATAAATAATTCTCTAAACCTATTGTAGCTCATATTGATAATAAATCCAATACCTGTTTCTACGAATTGTCCCTGTAGTGTAGCTTGATATTGGTTTTTACGATAGACACGTGCAAAATAACGACCGTCTTTCGAAAGTTGGTAATCCAACGTAATATCCCCAGCAATGTTAGATGCCTTCTCACCAGGTCTCGTATTTCCTTCAACTTCGAAATTTGAACCAATCGTGATTTTTAAACGATCATCAAATAACATTTTGGAAACACCAACATTTAAGTCGGTCCTAGTCTGAGCATTTCCAGTTAAGTAATCCTCTTCTGAGTTCAAGTTGAAATCTAGTTCGACACCTTTAATTAAATCAGATGCTAAATTATTCAACTGACCTGTTAAGAATGAACTCACTGTACTTCTAACCATAGCTTCTGTGCCACCACCGGATAAACTCTCAAATGGATTTGCAGACATAAAACGGCCTAATGCAATTAAAGAGAAGACCTGTTTGTTCAGTTCAGCCGGATCTTCACGTAAATTAGATAATGCAATGTTAACCTTACTAACTACATCTTGAGAAACAATGGCATTATTTTCATCTAAATCAATGTCAAAATTAATTTGAGGTTTAAACAATTCTCCAGTCAATTTCAATAAAACGTTAAATGGAACCCTTTGCTTATAAAGGTTTTGGCTTTCCGAAGAAATCTGATTCTGAACCAACTCTAAGGTTGCAAACTTACCTGTGTAAACTGCCGTTATATCTAAGCGGGCATCCAACGGATCCCCGTTCCAAGTAATGGTACTCCCTTTTTGGAAGCTGAAATCCTTTGAAATAGGTCCAAATGAAAAGGTATAGTCACCTTTTTCAACCGTAAAGGTCCCTGACATGGTAATCTTCTCATTGGCATCTATACTGGTGTTGATCTCTGCCACACCTTGTATATTCAAGGCGTCTTGAGTTCCTTCGTCAAGAATGACTTTAAATTTAGCGTCTGGATCAGTCGTTAGGTTCAAGGCAATATCATACCCAGATAGTTTACTCGATACGGTAGTCATCGAGTCCAGCTGTGCAAAAACATTCGCCCTAGCAGTATCACTCTTATCTACGAATTTAACGACTCCCTCGCGCTGTGCAACACCTGGATCCTCATTAGGAACAATAAAATTAAAGTCAGTATTGTCATTGGCTTTTACGTTTCCATCAATGCTCGGTTTATCTAAGTCTCCAGTAATTCGGAGGTTCGAGGTAACATACATTTTTCCAAAGAAAAGGTCATTATCCAATCTCGTGGAATTCATAACCTCGAAATTGTCCGTCGTTAAGTTCAGATTAAAAATAAAGTCGGTGTATGTTGAGGTTTTGATCGTTCCATTCAATCTTGCTACATTGTTTTTAGAATCAACCAGATTAAATTGACGGAAGGTAATACCTTGATCGTTGAAGTAAATCTTCTGATTATCAACCCGCATGTTTGAATTCAACATTGATGCATTGATGACTGCGTCATGGAAAGTTAATTCTCCATTGATTCGTGGTGCAGACGTTGTGCCAGTGATTTTTAATTCACCAGATAAATCGCCTTGTGCATCTCTTAAATTGCCTAAACTAAATGCCTGTATGGTTTGCATACGCATTGGGTTAAGGTTTAAAGTCGCATCTATCTGCATATCGCCTTGAGGTGGTGCTATGATATCTCCAATGAGATGGACATCATTCCCATTCTCTGTAATCCTCACATCGGCTGAATATGTGTTTTCTTTGATGTTATTAACTTTTAATGCCACATTTCCGATAGTATCCTTTCCAAAGAAAAACTTATCAATCGTTAAATCCGATACAAATACTGGGTTGGATTCAAAACGGGAAACTGTTGCATTACCATTTATTCCACCGCCCACTTTTAATGTCTCCGATTGTAGCATCTCAGTAATAGTTTCAATTCTAAAATTATTGAAACTTAAATCGATCGGTGAATTATAGGTAGAATCTTGTGATTGTATTCTCAGTTCCTGACCTTCTTTTGAAAGCACAAATCCCGAAGCTCGAACACCTTTTTCTCCAAAGCTAATCAGGTTGTTAGGTTCAATATCCCAATCCTCATAATTCAACATCAATCCATCTTCTTTCAATGAAATGTTGTAGCTATTATTGGCAACCATCATGTTCGCCCCTAAGTGATATTGTTCTTTATCCTCTTTATCCTTAATCCAAAGACCAAAGTCAACCTTGTTTTCTACAACACTACCACTCATTACGGTATTGCGTAATTCAATATTGTTGACTAAAATATGGCCTATTAAAGCATTATAGTAAAGCGTACTATCGGCCGTTATGATGTCCATACCGACATTTTCAACTTCTGTACCGGCATAGGTTATTTTTGGAGCAAGCAACTTGGCCATCAAATTATGGTCAGCACTATTAAAGGTACCATCCAACGTGATATCCTGCATTTCTTCCAAATCTGGAAGAAACTCCCGAAGGATTCTTGAATGGTTTAGTCGGGCAGAAAACTCAAATTGCTGCGGTGAATATTCGTATTTCTGATGAATCCCTGAAGGATTGTAATAGGTTTGAATAATATCAGATATCGAAGAACCCAACTCAGTTAGTTTATAATCACCTGTCAAGTGGGCATTTAATAACTCTGAACTCAGGATCAACGTGTTTTTGCCAGTATCAGATTGTGCCGTTAATGCTACGGTATCTAATGCATACAAATCCTTTTCATAGGCAATTGAAGAATTGGTGACAAACAGTGAACCATTAAGATTATCTAAATCTAAGGTTTCAAAATCAGCGATTATCTTACCATGATATCTGATATTTTGATCCATTAACTTCAAATTCTTGAAATTAATGCTGTCAATCATCATTTCAGCATACAGTTTTGGGAATTGCCCACGCATATCTGCTTGGATTGTGGCATCCAAATCTATATTAGGATCCGGACTATTGATTGTTCCAGCTATATCTCCTGAACGGGCAGTTAAATCAAAATTTACATCCTTATAACTGTAACCCATCGCATCGAAACGGTTTAAGGTTCCTAATATGTCCGCAGACATAGTTTTAGGATTTAATCCTGTTCCATTTACTTGAGCCTGTGCAGAAATAATTCCCAATACGGAATCTTGCTTCAGAAATTGTCCTAAATTAAAATTGTCTATGGTTACAAAAGCATTGTAAGTGGTGTCCCTGCCCATATTCAACTTACCATTCACGGTTGCATTTCCTTGCTCAGTAATAAGTTTCATATCAGTGTCGAATCCTGACATTCCACCTTTAAATTTACCTGTCAAGCTGATATTTCTTGGCAATTCTATGCTATCAGGTAGGAGTGAAGGAGCAATGAGTTGTTTGAGGTCGTTCCTGCCGGTAACTAATTTTTTAAGATCCAGGTCAACATAGAGTTTATCTGTATCTGGCAATCCTTTTATGTAGGCAGTTGCAATTACATGTGTATTATTTAAGGTCTTGAATTCAAATCGGGGGATTTTTAAATCATTTAGTTTACCCATCACTCGTCCATCGATATAAAACCTCTTAGTCATCAATGGTTTCATAACCTCCTCTTTTTCAAGGTCAGGGGCTAAGAACCGAATATCTTTCATATCGATATGACTTTTCTTGATATTCGCATCGATGGTCATGGATGCCGGATTATTGGAAACCGCATCCAAGGAAGGATAGGAGATGGTTATTTCATCCTGAATTAAAGTATTGGGCGTTTCTATTAATAGATCCTTAATCGTAGCCCCTGTATTGGTATAAACGAAATCGCCTTTTAATTGCTTTAAATCAAATCCTGAATGATCCTTTACCGATAATCCTTTAAGGTTACCTGAAATTGAATCTGCTGAATAATAAATGTCGTCCATTGCTCCAGCTAAATCAGTCAATTTTAAGTTGAAGTAATCAATTCCCTTGGTCCTAGGCTGATTGTCGTCCTTAAACCAAAAATTACTCTTTTCAATAACCAATTTATCAACTCCAACCTTCCAATTTACGGATGAGCTGGTCGTATCTGCCTGATCATCAAAGGTATGTTCCTGCGTGGTTTTTCCAAACAGGATTTCTGAATCGGATTCACTAAGCTTAATTTCTTTAAGCTTCACAAGCTCCTTGTTTAAATCAATCTGTTCAATATTCCCCGCTAAATTTTTGATGTCAAATTTACTGAGCATATTGATCGCCTTGTCGTCGTAGCTAATGAAAATATTTTTCAGATCGACGGTTTTTATATCAATATTAGGCAGTAAAGAAGTTTGCTCGACTGAAGTATTGGTAATACCAAAATCGGATGCTTTAACGGAATCTCGTTTGGTAATAACCGCCCATTGTTTAATGTCTGCTGTTAGACCGTCAATTTTTACATCAGGCATGCCAAATGACATATTGTTCGTTAAATCAAATTTGGAAACCCTTGTGTTAAATTTATTCAAGAATATGTTTGCAGATGTTCCTATGACGTCGTCCTTATAGGCGAATTTTATCCGCTCGAAAAGAACTTTATCAATATCAAATGTGAGGGCAGAGGCTGAATCAGCTGTTGCTGTACTTTCTTTCTCTGTTGCAAAGGCTGCAACGATATAATCAAAATTAAAACTGCTGTCTGGTAATGTTCTGTTAATTTTTGCTGTTATTCCTTTTAACTGGAGTTCATTGATTTCAACGGTATTCTTCAGTAATTTGAACATATTGATGTCAACGACTAAGGATTCTCCTGCAATAAGCGTATCCTTTGACTTGTCTGCAAAAAAGACATCATTTAACTCAAGTTTTTTAGGAAAATTAATATAAATATGGCCGATATCCACCTGTGTGCCAAGCTTGGTCTCTAGGTAATTGGATACCTTACCAACAACATAATTTTGTACCGATGGTAGGCGTATTAGAAAAATTAAAAGTAAAATTAATGCTATTATGGAACCTATTATCCACAAGACAGTTTTTAATACGATTCGTCCAAATCTATTCAAAGCCTGATTCTATTCTTTTATAATTATTATTGTATCCCCTATAAACACTTAATCGCCGCATTTGTTTATAAATAAATCATTTTAATTGCGGTATTAATTTACTGCAAATATAGAGTTTGAAAAGGAAAATATCCCATGAATCTTTATTGTCTTTCGGTGAATTGAAGCAAGGGATGTGCCGTATATTCTATTAATAATCAATTTGTTTATGGTAAGTAGTTAGATTTATTAATATTGAAATAAATTTTAATCTAAACAATAATTAATTGCTATTTATTTCTTATTTTTTCATAATAAGTTCTAGGCTTTATATGGAGGAATAAATCCTTTTGTAATATTTTAGAACTTAATTGACCATGCCGTTTTTCTTAAGAAATAATAAATCTAATAACAGTAGAACAGACAATTAATGGAAAGATTTCTTATATTTATATACCTATTTCAATCTAAATAATAAACATGAACAGGAAAAATTTTATTACATCACTACTCGTTGGTGCTAGTTCTGGAGCGTTTCTAGCTTCCTGTGCCAATGAAAAATCAAACAACAACAAAACAGAAAACACAGAAGCTATGCAAACAGAATCAAAAACAGCAGAAAATAAGGATAGTTTAAATACCGGATTAATTATTCACTCCGTGTATTTTTGGTTAAAAGAAGGTATTACAGCAGAAGAAGATAAAGATTTCTTAAACTTCTTTGAAGAACTTAAAAAAGTGCCTACGGCAAGAACTCTAAAAGTTGGTAAACCTGCTCCAACCCACCCCCGTCCGGTGGTTGATAATTCTTATTCCTATTTATTGCTGGTAACTTTTGATACAATGGATGATATCAATACCTATGAAACCCACCCAATCCATTTGGATGCTATTGAAAAGTATAGTAAATATTGGACCAAGGTGGAAGTGAAAGATGCTATTCTTTTATAATCAATCCATAAGATCCAATATTGAATAGCAAAAAACATTTTTCATATAAAAATCAAAGCCGCATCAAAATATTAAATTTTGATGCGGCTTTTTACTGTAAAAAATCTAAAAATCTAAACGGATTAGTGTACTTCGATATCTGTACCTTGTTTTTGCTCCTCTGCTTGAGGTGCCTCCTCAGTTTCTGAAGTTTCAGTTTTATCAGTACGCTCAACAGTGATTTTACACTCTGTAAGCAATGCTGCCAAAGCACCTACTGCTGCGAAAATCGGCGCTAATACCACTCCAATTACTCCCAAGGTTACTGGAAAACTCATGATATCTTTTCCATGTTTATCAGAAATGCTGATTTTAGTTACATTTCCTTCAGCGATTAATTCCTTGATTCTTTTTAATAAGTTCTCTCCTGTTACTGAGAATGTTTCTTTAATTGACATAGTTGTTTGTTTTATTTGATACACAATTTGTTGCACTCCTTTAATTTGATATTCAAAGATAATAGTTGTACAACATTCTTAATTATGGGATTAGGTCAACTCGTCTATATTTTCGGTAATTGACAAGAATTCATCGGTAAAATTTCCAACATGATGCTATTTCGATAATTCTTGTATAATGACTACCAATCCCATGATTAAAACAAACCACCCGAATGCTGGTTTTAATTTTTTCCCATCTATGTTTTGGCTTATTCTCGTTCCTATTAAAATCCCTATGATGGCAATCCCTGCTATGGTTAGTAAGAATTCCCAATTTACTTGCGCAATTTCTAATTTACCAATAAATCCAAATAATGAATTTGCCGCTATGATCAACAAGGATGTTCCTACTGCTGTCTTCATATCCATCTGATTGAAAATTATTAAGGCCGGGATAATTAAAAATCCACCACCTGCACCAACTAACCCGCTGATCAAACCTACTCCCGCTCCTTGTAATATGAGTGGTAACAATTTTTGATTACCTTGCTTTTGAATTTTATCTTCAGGTGAAGATTTGATCATTCTATAGGATGCAAATAACATCAATACTGCAAAAAGTAGCATAATGCCCATGTTTTTGCTGATTTCAACTTCCCCGAAGTGAAATAATATATTCGGAATATGGTCAATTAAATATTGCCTGGTAAAAAAGACTGTCAATATTGAGGGTAGTCCAAAGTATAATGCAGTTTTAAAATCTATCAGATTATTCTTAAAATATGGTCCAGCACCCAGTAAAGAGGTTATTCCAACGATAAATAAGGAATAGGAGGTTGCCATTAGTGGCTCAATCTTAAAAAGATAAACCAAAACAGGAACTGTTAATATACTTCCACCTCCGCCAATTAATCCTAGTGATATGCCAATTCCTACTGCTGCTAAATATCCAATGTATTCCATTATTTCATTTTTGTTCTGCAAAGTTGAAGGAAAGATTAGCATTGGTCAGTTACATTAGTTACATAGCTTACGGTATTAGTATTTACCAGATTATACGTAACATTGGTTACTCTTCTGATATATTGTTGTCAGTAGTTTTGCACTTTAATTTTTTGAAAATATGGAATTATTAATGGGCCCTTGGCCATGGTACATTGGCGGTGCAATTGTCGCTTTGGTAATGATCGCCTTAATTTTTTTAGGGCGAAGTTTTGGATTCTCTTCTAACTTTAGAAATATCTGCTCGGTATTGGGTGCTGGAAAATCATGTAGTTTTTTTGCATTTGATTGGAGAAAACAAAAATGGAACCTTCTTTTCTTAATTGGTGCTATTATAGGTGGTTTCATTTCTGCAAATTATCTATCAGACAATCAAGTGCCTGAAATTTCGCAAGAAACCGTGACACAATTAAACGCTTTAGGATTTGAAAGTGCAGGTAAAGCATACTCCCCAACAGAAATTTTTAATCATTTAACTAATAAAAATATAATCCTATTGGCTGTCGGAGGTCTGCTTGTTGGATTCGGAACTCGATATGCTGGTGGTTGTACCTCTGGACATGCTATTTCCGGATTGAGCGACCTCCAATTACCTTCTTTAATTGCAGTTATTGGATTTTTTATTGGTGGACTATTGATGGTTCATGTATTCTTCCCCCTTATATTTTAAAACATGAGAAAATTAGTATATATATTATTAGGAGTCATATTCGGTATGGCAATGTACAAAGCCGAAGCAGCATCTTGGTTTAGGATCTATGAAATGTTCAACTTTCAATCCTTCCATATGTATGGATTCATGGCAACAGCTCTATTAGTCGGATTACCGGTTGTTCAATATTTAAAACGTAAAAAAGCAAAGGATATACATGGGAATCAAATTGTTATACATCCAAAAAATAAATCCATTACTCGATATTTAATCGGTGGTATATTATTTGGATTAGGATGGGCACTTGTTGGTGCATGTCCAGGTCCAATATTTGTTCTTATCGGCGCTGGACTGTTTCCAATGCTTATTGTGGCTGCTTTTGCAATTCTGGGAACTTACCTTTACGGATTAGTTAAAGATAAATTACCTCATTAACAGATTGTTGTGTAACAATTGTTGCGAAAATTAATGTATTACTGAATTAGCTTTGTTATATTAAACAATTAGTGATGATAAAAATTATTAAATATCCTGAGTTCAAAACTCAGATCCAAAACCAGCCAGTTCAACTGGTCGATGTTAGAAATGAAATGGAATTTGAATTGGGAAATATTCCAGGATCAATTTTGATAAACGTTCAATCTTCAAATTTTGAAGAATTAGCGAAAGAAAAACTGAATTTTAAAGAGCCAATCTACCTATACTGCCGCGCAGGGGTTAGGTCCCAGCTGGCAGCTAAAATATTGGAAAATTTAGGCGCTACTGAAATCATTGACCTTGAAGGGGGATACCTTTCTTGGATACAGAACAAATAATTTAAAACAGAATATTGAATCATATATAAAAAGGAAAATCTATGTTTTTTCAACAAGTTTATGATAAAACCTTAGCCCAAGCCAGTTTTTTTATTGGCTGTCAGGCAAAAAATGAAGCTATTGTAATTGACGCCAAAAGGGATATTGATACCTATTTGGAAATTGCAAAGCAAAATAATATGAAGATTACTCACATTGCTGAAACACATATTCATGCTGATTTCCTTGCAGGATCAAGAGAATTGGCTCAAGTAACTGGGGCACAAATGTATCTTTCTGATGAAGGTGGTGATAACTGGCAATATGAATTTCCTCATATTGGCTTAAAAGAAGGCGATGTGATTACGGTGGGAAACCTGTCCCTAGAAGTTATGCATACCCCAGGACATACTCCTGAAAGCATAAGTTTCTTACTAAGGGATCACCCGGCTTCAAATGAACCTGTTATGATATTTACAGGTGATTTTGTTTTTGTTGGAGATATCGGTAGACCTGACCTTTTGGAAGAAGCTGCTGGATTAATTGGGACCAAAGATATTGGTGCTGAACAAATGTTTCAATCTTTAAAGAAATTTGCTGCTCTTCCTGATTATGTTCAGGTATGGCCGGGTCATGGTGCAGGTTCTGCATGTGGAAAAGCTCTTGGTGCTGTTCCTAGTAGTACCGTTGGATATGAGAAGATTAGAAACTGGGCTTTTCAATTTGGAGATGATTATGAAGGCTTTAAAAATTACCTTTTAAGCGATCAACCTGAAGCGCCAACCTACTTTGCCATGATGAAAAAACTCAACAAAGTAGATAGACCGCTTTTGGTTGATGTTCCTGAACATCCTAATCTAACAGTTGAAAAGGCTGAAAAATTAGAAAATATCACAATAATAGATACTCGAAATAAATCAGAATTCGCTGAAGGGCATTTAAAGGATTCTATCAACATTCAAAATAACAATTCATTGGCTAATTGGGCAGGATGGATGATCGGTTATGATGAAAACCTAGTATTAGTAGCTGATGAGGGTAACCAAAATGAGATTACTAGGAAATTAATGCGTATTGGAATGGATAATATCAAAGGATATATTACAAACTTGGATGGTTCTAATCTCGTCTCATCAACGATTATTAATGCGGATACTGTTGAATCCATGAAAAATGATCCGGATACCGTCCTTCTCGATGTGCGTAGCAAGTCTGAATATACTGCAGAACATATTCCTAATGCGGAACACAGGTTTATAGGCTCATTAAAAAAAGCTTTGCCTACGGATATTCAGGATAAAAAAATAATCATTCAATGCCAATCTGGAGATAGGGCAACCATCGCTGCTTCGTTTCTGGAGAAAAATGGTTTTCAAAATATATTTAACTATGCCGGCAGTTTTCTCGATTGGAAAAAACAAGGTAAAGAAACGACAAAATAGTATATTTGAGTATGAGTCTGATTGAAACTGCTTATACAGGAATATTAGAACCCGCCTTAATTGAAGAAATTGAGGCGGTTGCTACGTTAAAAACTTTCCAAACCGGAGAAATAATCGTGGATATCGGTCAATACATCCGAGCGATGCCTATGCTTCTTACTGGTGCAATCAAAATAATGCGCGAGGATGAGAAGGAAGGTGAACTATTACTTTATTATCTTGAAAAAGGAGAGACCTGTACCATGTCAATCGCATGCTGTATCGGCAATAAACAAAGTGAAATTAGGGCTCAGGCTGAAATGGAAACTACTGTAGCAATGATTCCTAATCAGTTCCTCAATGACTGGTTAGCAAAATATGCTTCTTGGAGGAGTTTTATTTTAAATAGCTACTCCTCAAGAATGAATGAAATGCTGGGGGCTATTGATAATTTGGCGTTCTCCAAAATGGAAGATCGAATCATGAGCTATTTGAAAGAAAAGGTCCGCCTGACTGAAGATAGAATCTTAACGGTTACCCATCAGGATATTGCAATTGACTTAAATACTTCTAGGGTGGTCGTTTCTAGGATTTTAAAGAAATTGGAAAACGAAGATAAAATCGTGCTCTTGAGAAACGAAATCAGAGTTCTGGTATAATAAAAAGAAGCAATGAAAGCTGATAATATGAAATGTTTTTATGCTTAAAAACCTTTTTCAGCGTAGAAATTGCTTTTGATCGGGAGAAATATACATTACTTGCAGTTGTCCCTAATTCTTCACAAATTTCTTCTGTTTCTTTTCCTTCTAACACCGACAGCTGAAAAATCTGCCCTTGTTGTTTGGGTAGTTTCTCAATTTCCTTAACAATCAACTCGATCAATTCGGTGTATATAATCTTCGTTAAAATGTTTTCTTCTGTGGATTCTAGTCCTACTAAAAATTCCTCGTCATGCTGATATTTATTCCGGCTCTGCTTTAAATAATCTAAACATTCATTTCGAGTAACTAGGTATAAAAAGGACTTTATACGTTCTTCAGAATCAAAATTTAATCTCCTTTCCCAAAGTTTTACAAATGCATCAGAGACGATTTCACGGGCTACATCTTTATTTTTAACAAATTTATAAGCATGAAAGTGCAGGGCATGGCTATATTGATCCATGAAAAAACATAAAGCCGATTCCTGGCCTTGTTGTAAGTTGGTGACTTCCCTGTCAAAATCAATCATCTTCCTGATTAATCGGTTATTAATATTGGTTCATATAAATTTAATGTTAATTTGACAAATAAAGAAGTTTTTTAAGCTTTTTTTTAAGCTTGTAGATTTAAGAAAGGTCAGGGAATCCCCTGACCTTTAGTCAATTATTAACTTAAACCTTAAAATAGTAAACCTTCTGGTGATCAAGTTCGAATTTTATTGCGCTTTAAAGTTCCAGAACCATGCCGTTCCCCATGGTCCAACTCCTGGTTCTGGATAGGCTAAAACGAGTTCTTTTCCATTGATGATTAAAATATCATACTCATAAACAGGAGCTCCGCCTTCATTTGGCGACTTCCCACATAGAACGGTCACACCTTTGGTTGTTAATTTCCCTTTGGCCCAAACCGTACCATTGTCTAGCGTAATCTTTTTTGTCATATCAAAAGAGAAACTTCCAGTCTCAGATTTGCCATCTGATTTTACTTTTGTGAGCTTTGCACCCCTTAGAGAAAAAACCATTTTGGCTCCTGTACCTTCTCCTGCAGCTTGTCCATTGATATCAGACTCTTTCAATGTCCACCATGCTGGTCCATCATTACCCATATAGCCTCCGTTTCCCCATACTGCAGGTTTAGTCGTATCCCAAACCCAAGTTTTATCCTTACCATCAGTCAGCATACCCCATTCTAGAGGTACCGGAAATGTCAATTCATCTACTTTAACCTTCAATGACTTGCTAATTTTTGAACCGTCAGCATTTAATCCGGTAAAGATGATCTCATTCTCTCCAGTGGAGACTAATAATACTGTATCCGTTTTTTTCTGTGTAACACCTGTACCATAATCCCAAGATGATAGCACAGGACTATTGTTGTTAACAACGGCTTTATTGCTGGCTTTTCCATTCACTGTTACAAGTGTTGCCGAGATATCCAGCTGTTCTGCTGTAATGGCAGAGCCCAATTCCATCCGATCTTCAATGGGTTCGCAACCTTGAAAGAATAGCAATGAAACCGAAAATATGATGATATAAATTAAATTTTTCATGCGTAAATAAATTAAATATTACCAACCCGGGAACTCATTGCTTGAATCTCCCCATCCTTTATTCTGAATTAAAACACCTTCCGATAAGGCAATCTGAGAGCTTGGAATAGGCCAAAAACCTCCTGTAGCATCAAACCTGGCTTTGTATCCACCTCCAAATGCTTTCATCTTCGTGTCTTTTCCTTTGTTTTTGATATCCACACCTTCTTGTTTCGCTAAGGCTGCCGAAGCATCGCCCCACCTCATTAAATCAAAATAACGCAATCCCTCAAATGATAATTCCCAACGACGCTCTCTTTTCAATGCCGCCAATGAATAGGTAACTGAACTTAGTTTTGCTCTCGAACGAACTCTATTTAAATTCGTTGCTGTTTCGGATAATTCTGCATGCATCAATAACACATCTGCAAATCGGATCAATACTAAATCCTGGGTATGTGCTAATTGCATTTCTGCTTGCGCAGCATTGGCTAGTATCGCATAGGAAGGTAGTAGGGCATTCGTCGTTTTATCATAGGCCGTAATCGCTATATATTTCTTCTGCCAGAACCCAGTCTCTTCCATCTGATTATCTGCGCCAAAAATATATGAATCTACATCGGTTGCCACATTCAGTATTGAACCGGTACGTCGGATATCTGTAGGTTCTGCCGCGCGCCATTCATTCCACAGATTCTTATTCACTGGGCCAGCTCCCCAACCTTGACCAAATGGAAATGTGCCTGCTAAACCATTGTTCGAACGTAAACTGAAATGTAGATTGTATTGATTGGAGTATCCAAGCATGTACTGATCCCCCCAGTCAACCAAGGTTCCAAATTTTACTGCAAAAACAGTCTCCTTATTTCCTTCCCCTTCATACTTCAGATTGTTGTCCTGAGCATATTTATAATCTACTTTGGTGAATTCATTGGAATATGGCCATAGATTCCTGAAATCACTTGCCAAGTCATGACCACTATTTTTTATACAATCATCCAGCCATTGAATCACTTGGGCTTTCGTTACGCTTCCCCCTGATGTCAATGGTAAATCTGCTTTTTTATAATATCCCGTATAGAATAAAAATACTCTTGCCATTAATGCTTGAGCAGCCCATTTTGTTGCATGACCTGAGGCAACACTCGTGTATGGGCTGGAAGGCATTAAGGAAATCGCAGTTTTTAAATCTTCTGCTATCTGTCCATACGTGTCAGCTGCTGGTGATTTGGGAATATTGCTCACTAGAGTGCTGGTTACCAAAGGAACCTCACCAAACATTTGAGATAACTCAAAATAGTATAAGGCTCTTAAAAAGTGCACTTCCCCTAACAATTGGTTCTTTTGTGCATCGCCCGTCCAGCCTTCAACCTGTCCTAAGGTCTCCAATGCCGTATTGGCACGGAAAATCCCTTGATATCTTGCTGTCCAAAAGGTTAAAAATCGATCCGGTTGGGTATTCATGAAATGATCTAGACCTTGCATGTCCTTGTCATTTTCACCTCCGCCCCCAAACCGATCATCTGAAGCTAATTCTGCCATATAGAAATGGCTGTTTTGTACATTGGAGATCGCTGAATTCAAACTTGAGTAAATTCCTGTAAGCATGGAATTAGCATCTGCAACATTTACTGGGAAGTTTCCTGTATTTTTTTTATCGAAGCTTTCTGTATCTAGGAACTTTTCGCATGAGCTAAATAATCCTAAAGCCATCAATATAATTATCGTCTTTTTCATGATTACAATTAAAATTTAAGGTTTAAACCAAACATGATCGTTCTAGGCTGAGGGTAGAATCCTAAATCAATCCCCGTTACCCAGGATTTATCATAGCCATAACCAATTTCTGGATCCATACCACTATAGTTAGTGAAGGTGTACAGATTCTGAACAGTACCATAAAATCTGATTTGACTGAATGGAGATTTTGCCCATAATTTGGCAAAATCATAACCTAAGGTGATGTTTTGGATTTTGACAAAATCAGCATCCTCAATATAGATATCAGAAATGTATTGGTTGTTGGTGTGGCTACCACTCGTTAATCGAGGAATCTTGTTGGAAGTACCTTCACCATGCCATCTTTCGAAAATCTCGGTGGTGTAATTCTGCAATGGACTATCAGCAAATGAACGGTATGATTTTGCAATCTGGTGGCCAAAGGAGCCATGGGCAGTAATTCCCAAATCAAAACCCTTATATCCGAAGGTTAAGTTCATACCGCCACTGAAATCCGGATGTGGATTGCCAATCATTACTTTGTCAGCATCTGTTATTGCGCCATCCATATTCGTATCAACGAAAGCAACATCCCCAGGTTGTGCAGTCGGTAAAACGCCTTTTCCGGATGATCTCCATGAATCAATTTGTTGTTGGTTCTGGAAAATACCATCTGTTTTAAACCCATAGAAATAACCGATTGGATAACCAACCTGTGCACGGTACATTTCTTTGGTGCCCTGACTTAGAACGTTTTCTTCTCCATGGATGATTCCTTCTGCATTGGCAATTTTTACAACTTCATTTTGATTATATGCCCCATTTAGACCGATTCCGTAAGTGAAGCCACCAACATTATCGTTCCAGTTCAATCCTAACTCAAATCCCTTATTCACGATATCACCACCATTGATAAATGGTGCAGAAGTTCCATAAATTGCCAAAACTGGCGCTTGTACCAACCAATCTACCGTAGATTTTTTATACCAGTCAAATACGACCGAAAGCTTATTGCGAATAAATCTAGAATCAAATCCAATATTTAACTGCTCGGAAGTTTCCCAAGTAACATCAGGATTCGGTAGGATATCAGGATAGGCACCTCTTAGGAGGGTACTCATATTATTCCCGAAATAGTATCCATTTTTGTTGTTGATTGCAATGGTTGCTAAATATTGGAATGGGCTAATAGAAGCATTACCATTCTGTCCCCAACTTGCTCTCAATTTGAAGAAGTTCAAGGATTCATTTCCTTTTAGGAATTCTTCATTTGTTACAACCCAACCAACGGATGCCGATGGGAAATATCCCCAACGATTACCTCTGGCGAAATTCGAAGAACCATCCGCTCTTAAAGTAAATGTGGCCATATACTTTTCGTTGTAATTGTAATTGACACGACCAAATACGGATGAAATTGCTCCTAATGGCCAATGTACACCATTAACCGTTGGAATAAATCCTTCATATCCTTGTCCGTTACTTACCCAGGCTTTATCCCATTGCCCAGGAAAGGATGAATTTGATGTCGTTACGCTCAAATCCTCTCCTAAACCACTTTTTTCCATGGATTGTCCGGCAACTACATCGAATTGATGTCCAGTTAAGGGCTCAAAATGATAGCTTAACGTATTTTCTAATGTCCAATTATAGCCTACAGATTGGTTTTGATTAATATCATCTATAGCATTTGAAGTGGTGGTCGATAGATTATAAACTCCAGTATATTGACGATACGTTGAAGCACTCATTCTATAACCAAAGCTTGATTTAAAGATTAAATTCTTGATCGGTTGAACTTCGACGTAAGCATTCGCAAATAAACTATGGCTTTTAGCCATATTCTGACCCCGACGAAAGACCATTTCTGCCATTGGATTGGACGTAGCTCCATCTAAAACCCAGTTATCCGCAACCTTACTCGGCTGATCATAATAGTCGCCTTTCTCATTGTAAGCTGGTAACAATGGATTTCCAACCATCATATTATGGACATCATTCCAATAAATATTGCCAATACCAATGCCCGAACGGTTATTGTAGCCATAACTAATGTTCTCTCCAAACTTGATAATATTGAATTCATCATTTTTCAAAAGTACATGGTCAGAATTTATCCTTGCAGTATGTCTTTGGAAATCAGGTTGAACAGGTGCGCCAATTATACCCTCACGGTTTGTAATTGAATATCCCATGGAGAATTTAGATTGTTCATTTCCTCCCATTAAGTTAACCGAGGTATTCTGTAAAATGGCATTGTCATTATGAATTTCTTGAATCCAGTTTGTACCGTTCCATGTTCCATCCATAATCTGTTGATATTGCTTTGGAATTAAATTCGCCCAGTCATAGGGTTCTGAGCCCTCGTTAAATCTGCGCTCATCCTGAATGGTCATATATTCTTTTGCCGTCAATAGGGAAGGTAGTTTATAGGCGTTTTGAAAACCTAAATAATTGTCTAGATGTAAAGATAATTTGCCTTCTTTTCCTTGTTTGGTCGTTACAAGTACCACACCATTTGCAGCTCTTGAACCATAGATTGCTGCTGAAGCAGCATCTTTCAATACGTCAATACGCTCGATGTCTGATGGATTCAACATATTAATATCTCCACCTACAACACCATCAATAACATAAAGTGGACTGGAATTACCTATCGTTCCTAACCCGCGGATGGTCACTTTGAATCCTTCGCCTGGCATTCCTGAACTCTGGGTAATCTGAACCCCTGGAGATTGACTCTGTAATGCCTCTAATATGCTCGGGGTACTCAGCTTTTGTATGTCTTCCCCTTTAACTTCTATTGTTGCTCCAGTGGTTAATTTCTTCTTTTGAGTACCATATCCTACTACGACAACCTCATCAAGATCATCTAAGCTTTCTTTTAGGATAATGTTGAAATTCTGTTGGTTACCAATGCTTACCTCAGATTTTAAATAACCCATATAGGTAACAGAGATCGTTTGGTTATTGGAAGTGATTTCCAAGGAGAAATTTCCATCTGAATCTGTGGTAGTTCCATTATTTGTACCGACCAATAATACAGATGCTCCTTGTATAGGATTTCCGTTCTCATCCGTAACTTTTCCACGAATGCTTCTTTGTTGAATAGCTGATGATGAGGATTTGCTTAAGTTTTCTGCAGAAACCTGGTTCGCCGATCTTTTTAAGACAATGGTACCATCAACTAATTCCCAAGATATTGGCTTGCCAACGAATATATGGGTTAATGCCTGTTCAAGTTTTTCGTTCTTGATGTCTGCATTTATCTTGGTGTTGGCAATATCCTTTCCATTCAATAAAAATGGAATTCCACTCTGTTTCTGAATGGATTGCATCACTTGGATCAATGGTGAGTTATTCGCTTTTATACTGACATGCTGTGCGTAGCTGCTCGCATATGCATTTACGATACTCAGGACAGTTAATAAAAAGGTTAATTTCATGGTCAATACCCAGTATTTTAATTTAGGTATGGCAGACCTACTGCCATAATCAATTTGTTGTATAAAAATCATATTTTTGTACAATTAGGATTATAAATGATTAAGGGTTTACTTATCGGTTTACTATTTTTTCTTTTGGATCCTTATATGGCCGAACAAGGGTGTGCGAAACCAGTGTTCGGTTTTTTTATAGGGAATCCTTTAAGTCGGATTTGCTTTTTGCTTTAATTTCATGATTCTTGGCTGTTTAGTTATTTATTGGATAACTAGTAATTTATAGGTTTTACCAGTCTGTTTTAATTTAAAATCAACCCCGCTTTTTTCAATCATCCGCATCACTTCGGCCAGGTTTTTATCCCTTCCTATCTCACCATAAAAGTAGGTGGAAGGAATGTTCCCTTGATAGCTTACCTCGATGTCATACCATCGGCTTAAGCCCTTCATTACATCCCGTAATTCAGTTTCATAAAAAAGAAACTTATTGGATTTCCAAGCAATATAACTGCTCACATCAACTTCCTTTTTTATGACCTTAATTCCGTTATTAATCGATTGTTCATTTGGCTTAAGGTTCCATGTTCCTTCAGAAGTATGTACATTGATAGACCCTTCTACCAAGGTTGATACCGTTTCAAGGTCATCTGGGTAAGCCGAAATATTAAATTGGGTACCTGTAACTTCAATTGTCTGAGTCTTGCTTATTACTTCAAAAGGCACTCTTTTACTGTTGTAATTTAGTTTTGTGACTTCAAAATAGCCTTCACCTTCTATTTTTACCGATCGCTTATCCGCCTTGAATGCTAAGGGATATTCTAATTTCGACATGGAGTTTAACCAAACCTTACTGCCATCTGGTAAGGTCACTTGGTATTTTCCCCCCTTAGGTACATGGATGCTGGCAGAAATTGTGGATAATTCTGATTCTGAAATGGAAAGGAGTGGAGTTCCATCGGAATAAGCCAAAGACTCATCTATTACAATTCCATCCTTATCTGTCCTAAGTTTAATCTTTTTGCCATTAGACAGGGTTAATTCCGCTTTGTTAGTGCCTGGTAGAACGGACGATAACTCTGCGTCTATTTCCGTAGGGGTATTCTGCTTGGCATAAAATATCCCAAGACCAATGCTGGCAATTAGAAAAATAGAGGCTGCATAATACATCCAATTCTTATTCCTTCTTCTTATTGGCTTGATCTCTCCTTTATGGATTTTTTGAAGGGTATCACTCTTCAGGTCTCCTAACCAATTTTCTTGAGACTTGTTTTGTAAATCGACCCACAGAAAGGCATCCTCAAATAATTCATCTTTACTTAAGACATCCTTAAAGAATGTTTCATGCTCCGGTTTTTCTTTGATCCAGTTGTTTAACTGAACGCTTTCCGCAGAACTGATCTTGCCCTCAATGTATTTTTTTATTAATCCAGCTACTTCTATTGAAGATTTCATCGTGTTTATAATGGTCGTTATGTACAAAAACGAATGACTTCATGAAACCTTAGTAAATATTTAAAATAATTTTTATTTCCTTTATTAAGCCCTACCTTTGTAAATATGCTTTACAACACAATTGGTTTCAATCAGCAATTCCCATTATTTGCAAAAATTATTGGGATTATCCTGTTGTTTGTTTTAACCTCATGTCCGATTAAGGCATCAATTAAGCAAAATCTGTATCAGGATACTAAAACTGAAAACAGAAACAATAAATCGGCAAAAACTGATTCTTGGATTGACCTCGAAGAAATGAATTGTAGCGTTGCATCAGAGCAACTTACGGTTTACAAAAATCTGGTTCAAGATTTTCAAGTGCAGCCTGCCATATTCTTATTGTTTAGCTTTGCCTTAATCCTTTTTGCGCTCCTGCCTAGGAAAGTCGCAGAAAAACCGCATTGGAATTCAGTGAAAATTAATTCCAATGACCTCTTCCTCCAATTCAACAGATTGAATTTATAGAATATTACCTCTGATTAGATTTGTCTTTATGGCAATTTTACCCGGGCTTGGAATTAGAATAATCTTCTGATATCCATCTTAACCGTATGGTTAATTCTGCCCGAACAATTAAAACAATTTTAATTTTAATGTATTCAGATGGTTTTTAATTTCAAAAGCCTATTGATCCTTTTGGGGATGTGTATTGCTTTTAATAGTAATGCTCAAACGTTACAAGGATTGTGGGATAAAACTATAGCATATTATAAAGGGTTTGATGTTCAAAGTCAACAGACTCTTTTAGCCAAGCAAGATAGTCTTGCACAACAAATAAAATACAAACCCCAAGTTCAAGCTCAATTTCAACAAAGCTTAAGTTCTGTGAACGGAACTTCAGGTGCATTTTTGCCCCTGCCGGGAATTATGAATATTTCAGGTCCTCAAGTCAACGAAGGTTCTTCATCAACTTTTAATCATTTCCTATCTGCGAGTATGAATTGGGACTTGATAAACTTCGGTAGAAAAGATCTTGATAAAGATATTTCGAGTTCTAAAATTGCCTATTCTAAATTGAACCAACATAAATTTGCTTTGGAAATTCAAAAGAAATTAGCAAATAGATATATTGAATTCCTATACCTTCAGATTCTCGACAAATGGTATCTCAGACATGCCGAACGATATTCAACTGTCCTTGATATTACCAAAGGACTTGCAAAAGCAGGAATAGTACCCGGGGCTGATTCTCTATTGGCAAATTCTTCCCTGAAAAATGTACAAAGCAGCCTTTCGCATGTTCAAGGTAAGTTGGATGCGTCCATATTTCTTATCAAAGAATTATCAAACGTAAATTCTTTGCCTATTCAAGAAGCTTATTCAAAACCCTTTCTTGAAGTTTTAAAATTTCAAGATTCTGTTCAATCGGAACATCCGATCTTACAAATGAAGAAGCAACAGCTGCAATCCTTTGAGTTATTGGGGAAAAAGCAGGATAGAGGGATTTTTCCAAGGATTATGCTTTTAGGTGGTCTAGCAAATCGCAGTTCGGGTATCGCCTCAAATGGTTATGTGAATTCAGGATACACTGATTTATACCAAGACTTTGCTAACAATTATTTTATTGGGGTAGGAGTAACTTGGAACCTGCAAGAAGTAATTCAATCAAAATCCAATAAACGCCAATATGATCTCCTCCGTCAGAATAATCTTCTAGAACAAGGACTGGTCCAAAATGAAATCAAAACGAGCTTGGATCAATTGAATGCAGAGCTAAATGCAGCTTATCTGGGCATAGATCAGTCGAATATCAGCAGAACACAAGCAGAGGAGGCATTCCAACTTTATAAAACTAGATATGAAGGTGGGCTGATTAATCTTTCTGAATTATTACAGGTTCAGGAAATACTCTTGCAGTCTGAAAAACAGAATCTTGTTTCTTACCTGAATTATTGGAGCCTCATGGTTGATAAAAGTTATCAACTGGCTGATTTCAGTTTATTGTTTAATCATTTTTAATAGAATACTATGAATTTAATACGTTTTGCTTTACGCAAGCCCATAGCGATTATCATGGTAATCTTTGCCATAGCATATTTTTCCTGGCCAGTCATAAAAAAAATTAAAGTCGATATATTTCCAGAGGTTGAATCACCAGCTATGTATATCGCCATGCCCTATGGTGGGCTTTCCCCGGCCTATATGGATGGATTTATGGCGAATGAATTCCAAAAAGTACTGCTCTTTGTAAATGGTGTTAAAGAGTTGGATTTTAAGAGTATACAGGGATTGACCCTGATGAAGCTAACTTTCTATCCTGGAACGGATATGTCTCAGGCTTCAGCAGAGATTTCCATGCAGGTTTCTCGTGCCATGGGATTCCTCCCAACAGGAGCCGTACCTCCCATGGTCGTTCGGTTTGATGGTAGTTCATTGCCCGTCGGCCAACTGGTTTTTGACTCTGAAAAACATTCCGTAACCGAATTGCAAACCATGGCGGTTACGAAGGTGAGACCTATGTTTGTCAATATTCCCGGAATTACAGCTCCGGCACCTTTTGGTGGAAATATGCGAAGTTTAGTGGTGAATATTGACCCGCAGAAATTGAAAGCTCATGGCCTTAGTCCGGAAGAAGTTACCTTAGCCGTAACTAAAAATTCCTTGCCATCACCCGCAGGAAATGTTCGTATCGGGGATAAAAACCTTATGGCGCCTGTAAATTCAATTTCATCAGGTGTAGAAGAATTTCTTCAAACGCCAATTAAATCCATTAATGGTCGAACCATATTAATTGCAGATGTGGCTTCTGTCATGGATGCCGCGGATCAAACTGTCGGTTATGCAATTATCAATGGCAAACGATCGGTCTATCTTCCCATTATCAAAAAACCGGATGCATCAACTTTAGATGCCGTTGATAATCTGAAGAAATCCCTGCCGATGTTGGAAAGTTTGCTTCCTGAAGGTGTTAAGATTTCTTATGAATTCGATCAATCGGTATATATATCCAGGTCCTTGTCGAACTTAATTTTCGAAGGGGCATTAGGTGCTCTATTGACAGGATTAATGGTTTTTCTTTTCTTGAGGGATTCTAGAGGGGCCTTAATCGTTATTCTTACCATTCCCATTGCGATTATTACTGCGGTTATAACATTGAGTCTTTTTGGACAAAGCATCAATATCATGACCCTTTCTGGTCTGGCCTTATCCATTGGTATTTTGGTCGATGAGGCAACCGTGACGATCGAAAACATCCATCAGCATATGGAAATGGGAAAGAAAAAGTCAAGAGCAATTCTGGATGCTTTATTGGAAATATCTGCCCCCAAACTATTGATCTTATTAAGTATTCTCGCGGTATTAACACCAGCATTCATGATGGAAGGAATTCCTAGGGATATGTTTATGCCTTTGTCTATGGCAGTTGCATTTGCTATGATTGCCTCCTTTATTTCATCCCAAACATTTGTCCCAATCATGGCAAATTGGATCATGAAAACAAAAAAACATCCTGAAGGGAAACCTAAGCGAAATTTCATCGATAAAGTGGCTGTCAAATATGCGAAAGGATTAAGGGATTTCTTCAACAAATCAAAACTAGTTACGTTCACCTATATCCTCATTTCCTTCTTCATGGTTTTTGCTGCGGTCAGCATCCTAGGTACGGATATCATGCCGAAATCCGAAGGTGGAGATTTTCAGGTAAGGATTCGCATGCCCGATGGTACTCGCATTGAAAGGACAGAAGAAACCGTAAAAGCATTGACGAATTCCTTGATGGCAGAATTGCCTGAAAACAGTTTAAAGATTTCATCTTCTTTTGTGGGGATGCATCCTTCTGCAAATCCCATTAATCCGATTTTCCTCTTTAATAGCAGTACTGCTGAGGCTGTTCTGCAATTGTCACTGGATAAAAAGAAATTGGGAATGAAAACGGATGAATTCAAAGAATTTGTAAGAGCTCATATTCATGAAATTTATCCCAATATTTCCATAAACTTTGAACCCATCGAGCTTATGGAGAAGATTATTGGTCAAGGGTCAATGACTCCAATAGAGGTTAAAGTAAGTTCTGCTCAATTGAAACAAGCAGAATCATTTGCCAATAAAATTAAAAAAGAACTGGAATCATATCCCTTTCTAAAAGATGTACAGATAGCTGAACCATTGCATTACCCAACGATTGACATAAAAATTGATCGTAGACGTTTGGCAGAATTTGGACTTACGGTGCAAGAAGTTTCCAGAAATCTTTCTGCAACAACATCTTCAACCCGATTCACTGATAAAAATCTTTGGGTAGATCCCAAATCTGGTTTGGTGTTTCAGGTTCAGGTACAGGTGCCCGAAAATATGATCCAAACCTTGCAGGATTTAAGGTCTATTCCTGTCAAACAAGGTTCTGCAACTCCTATTCTTGAAGATGTGGCAACAATAACGGCTAACGAAATACCGGCTCAAGTAAATCGTAGAGGCCCGAATCGCTATGTTAGTGTCATTGCGGATATTCATGATAAGGATTTAGGAGCAGCTAATAAAGCAGTCAACGAGGTCTTGGAAAAGGTAGGGGAAGCACCTCGTGGAACTAGAATCTGGAAGGAAGGTAATCTTACTCTATTAGAAGAAACTTTATCGGGATTACTTTCCGGATTATCCATAGCGATTGTGGTTATATTTTTTATGATGTCGGCTTATTATCAATCTGTTCGAGTTAGTTTAGTTATCCTGTCGGTTATACCTGCTGTAATTGCAGGCTCAGCAATCATGATTTGGATAGGTGGTAGTACACTTAATCTGCAGTCGTATATGGGAATCATTATGTCGATCGGAGTTTCTGTTTCCAATGCTGTTCTGCTCATAAACCAAGCGGAATGGAATAGGAAGAATTTGAATTTATCAGCATCAAATGCTGCCTTACTCGCTGCAAGATCCAGATTTCGTCCTATCCTGATGACGGCTTTGGCCATGTTAGCTGGTATGCTACCAATGGCCTTAGGATTTGGTGATGGAGGTGAACAAATTGCTCCATTGGGCCAGGCTGTCATTGGCGGACTTCTGAGCTCAACTGTTACAATCCTTCTGATCGTACCGATCATATTTAGCTTAATCATGAATCGTGCAAATTATGGATCTCCATCATTGGATCCTGATGATTCAAAAAGTAAATTTTATCTAGAACAATAACAATGAAAGCATTAAGTATAATTGGGCTCGTAGTTTTACTTGCAGGATGCCAAGGATCCTCCAAAGAGAAAGAACAGCCAAAAGAGAATTCGAATATCAAGGAATTAACCATAGAAGTTGTCAACCCCGTTGAACAGCAACCAACATATTCCTTGAAGTTACCGGCAGAATTACAGCCAGCTGAATCTGTTGAAGTATTTGCCAAGGTCAAAGGATTTGTCCGTAAAATAAATGTTGATGTAGGTGACCAGGTCAAAAAGGGTCAAATACTTGCTACATTGGAAGCTCCTGAAATAGACATTCAGTCTACTGCAGATCATGCCAAAACACAACAGTTGAAAGCGAACCTTGAAGTGAGTAGAAGCAGGTACAATCGGCTAAAAAATGTTAGAAGCCAAAGCCCAGGTGCAGTTTCTGATTTGGAATATGAACAGGCATTGGGAAGTATGATAAGGGATAGCGCAGCATTTGTAGAAAGTGGCTATTCCAATAAAAAAACCAATCAAATGCGGGAATACCTTGTAGTAAGGGCTCCATTCAACGGTGTAATTACCCAACGTAATTTTTCAGTTGGAGCATTGATGGGGGATACTGGTATTCCTTTCTTTAAGTTGGTGGACAACCATAAACTGAAATTGAAGGTTGTCGTTCCAGAATTGCATGCAAAATCCGTTTCCGATAGTACCATAGCAAACTTTAAAGTCATGAGTATGCCTGATACAAGTTTCAAAGCACATTTAAAAAGAAATGCCATGGTTATTGATCCAGTATCTAGATCCCTGGCTTTAGAGTTTGATGTGCCTAATCAAAATAATATGCTCAATGGTGGAGACTATACTGATGTCCTTTTAAGTCTGAAACGGCCTCGGCCGACCGTTTTTGTACCACAGAGTGCAGTGGTCAATTCCCAATCCGGAATATTTGTTTTCAAGGTCACAGATGATAATAAAGTGGAGAAAATTCCGGTTAGCATTGGCCAGAATCAGGAGCTTCTCATCGAAGTCTTTGGAAACATAAATCCAACGGATAAAATCATAAAAAAAGCGACGGAAGAAATTAATTCCGGGCAAATAGTTCAAATTGTAAAATAATCTAAGCAAATTTAAATATGAAGCAGTTAATCATATGTTTTTCTTTATTGTCTTTATTGGCAATAGGATGTAATAATGCAGCAGAAAATAAAGCACAAGCGGATAGTTCAGCTATTGATAGTTCTACAAAAGATGTCCAGGGAGTAAGTATGGACGGAAAGCAAAATGGCCTTCAAGCAAGTTTTAAAAATATAAATGGAGAGACGGTTTCTATCAGTGATTTAAAAGGAAAGGTGGTGGTGATGAACTTTTGGGCAACCTGGTGTCCACCATGTATCGCTGAAATGCCTTCCCTGCAACACCTTCATGAAGAATTGAAGTCTGAGAAAGATATTGTATTTATGGCGATTGAAGTTGATCAAAATATTGACAAGGCAGCCAAATTTATGGCAAAGAATAAATATACCTTGCCTTTGTATACGCTTGATTCAGAGTTACCTGAAGAGTTAGTGAGCAATTCGATTCCCATGACGGTGATTTTGGCCAAAAACGGAGACATCGTGGGGAAACAGGTGGGGATGATGGATTTTAAATCGGAAAAATTGAAACAAGGATTAGTCGATTTAACGAAAGAAAATGAAAGGTAAATAATATGAAACCAATTAAAATTGTTACTAAAGTTGAATTGGAACCTTTGGAATTACCAGGTAATCCCGACCAAATACAAAATGAAAAAGTTGTACAAAACCAACAATATAAAGGCGCTGAAGCTAATAAGGATTCCTATAAGGTTGTTTTCCCATTAGATACAAATAGTTCTGAAGTTTTTGACCTAATCGTTAGAAAATTCATGAACCTTAAATCTGATCCAAGATTTCAAGGGAAGCTGGAAGTAGAGCTTTTAATTTTTTCAGATGGGACAGAGATTGTTCTTAAAGATTCAATACATGAGCACTCGTTACTTGCATTAGTTCATATGGGAGTTCGTGTGGTTCAGTGTCTAAATTCTCTGAAAACACGTGGTTATACAAAAGAAAACTTAGTTGATTTCATAGGCTATACCCCTAGTGGAATTGGTGAACAAGTTATTTTGGCTTCCGAAGGATGGGGCATTATTAAGCTATAAAAGAGCAATTCTAGTAAAAAAGGCATGAAATTTTTCATGCCTTTTTTATTGAATTAATTTTTTATCCTCCTGAAGCTGTTTTTAATACTAATCTCCATATTTCTTCGAGTTTTGGTTGTGTTTTAGTCGTGTTTCGCTCGTGTCTGGTCCGCACCTTGCGAGGATATTGTCCACAGCTCGTCCGCTCACAAGCGGACGAGCTCCGAATAAGTTTTGGACAAGCTGTGGATGAGACACGAGCAAAACACGAGCAAGACCAAAGCCAAACCCAAGGGAAACACATTTAGCAATTTTAGTTAACCTAGATTTAAAAATAAATTTATATCCTGTATTGGGTTTATAGATGTTCCTGAAACCTATTATTATTTCTTATCAGATTTGCTATTTTCTAGACTCTTTAAAAGTGTTTAATTTTTAATTTTTTATTTCTTTTTAATAGAATGATTTTTCAAATAAAATAAAATAGTTTACTTGTTCGGATGTTTTAAATATCTCTAAATTTTATTTATTTAAATAATTGAAAATCATTGTTTTAAACATTTTGTTTGCTGGGTTTTAATGATAAATCAAGGTGTCTTAATTTAATTCTATATTGTTTAAAATTCTTACATTTTATTAATTAATCGAAAACAAATCCTTAATATTTACTTAATGAAGCTTTTCTAATTTTGGCTCCATAACTCAATACCATAAACAAATGAAATTTAAACCAACCCTAATTGGGGCCTTATTACTTTCAGTCACATCACTCCAAGCTCAAACGGATGATGGAATTATTCGACTAAGTGAATTTGCCTATCCTGTAAAGCGAGAAAACTTAAATATTCCCGCTGTGAATGGATACCAAGTATTAAAATGTGATTTTCATATGCATACCGTATTTACAGATGGTCATGTATGGCCAAATGTACGTGTGCAAGAGGCGTGGAGAGAGGGTTTAGATGCTATATCTTATACTGAGCATATGGAATACAACCCTCATAGTGCAGATGTAAAAGTAGATCATAACCGTTCACATGATTTAGCGGTTGAACTGGCCAAAGAGAATAACATTGTTTTAATCAAAGGTACTGAAGTGACTCGCCAAACTCCTCCAGGACATTTTAATGCTCTATTTATTGAAGACGCCAATGTTCTTGTTTCGGATAACGATTCGAAAATGGATCAGGAAGCGATCGATAAAGCCTATGCTCAAAAAGCATTTATTTTCTGGAATCATCCAGGTTGGAAAGCTACAGCAATTCCTGGATCATACGAGTGGATCGATTTCGTTGAGAAAATGTATCAAGAGAAAAAATTACATGGAATAGAGGTTGTCAATGGTTTAGGATTTCACAAAAAAGCATTGGATTGGGCATTGGACAGAAATTTGACCATAATTGGAAATACTGATATTCATAATCTTATAGCACATGATTATAATATTGGCCAGCAAGGAGTACATCGAACAATGACATTACTAATGGCAAAGGATCGTTCAGCTGCCGGAATTCGTGAGGCGCTGGAGGCAGGGAGAACCGTTGCATGGTCTAGTCATTACCTGTTTGGAAAGGAAGAGAACGTTCGCAATTTGGTGAATGCATCAATCTCTGTTTCTCCATCCTATTACGAGAAATCAAATCCTAAAACTAAGGTGACCACGAAATACTATGAAATTAAAAATAATAGTGATCTGTATTTCGAGTTACAGTTGAAATCAGGCAATGGAACCAAGAAAATCATCTTATATCCAGAATCTACACAGATTTTGACAGCAGAATCCGGTCAATTTCAATTAACCTATGAAATCGTGTCCACTTATATCAGAAGTGACAAGCATTTACAATTTGATATCAATTTGAAGTAAAATAGCATAAGCCTATTATTTTATGAAATCATATATACCAATTTTTCTATTGGCAGGGACAGTATTGTCCTATCCGATGGATTTGAGTGCTTCAAAATTAAGAAGTGAGCTCATTAATATTGTTGAAATACAGCAAACTATCAGCGGTAAGGTTGTGGACGGTAGTGGCAACCCTATTGAAAATGCTTCGGTTGTTATTCAAGGGACAAATCGTGGTACAGCTACTGATAAAAACGGACAATTTACCTTAGAAAGTAGCAAGTCAAATGTGACTTTAGTTGTATCCTATGTTGGTTTTAATACAAAAACGCAACAGATTTCCGGAGACTTAAACCAAATTGTTGTTCAATTGGACAATAAAAATGATTTGGATGAGATTGTTGTTGTTGGTTATGGAACCCAGAAGAAGATCAATTTAACCGGAGCAGTTTCCCAGGTTACTTCTGAGGTTTTGGAAAATCGTCCGGCGGCAAGTTTAAGTAGAATGTTGCAGGGGACTTTGCCCAACTTAAACCTTAAAATGGTGGATGGCAGTCCAACTCGTGGGGCTACCTTTAATGTTCGTGGATCGACTTCTATTGGTGCTGGAGGTAGCGCATTGGTATTGATCGATGGTGTTGAAGGAGACCCGAATATGATCAATCCGAATGATATCGAAAGCGTAACGGTCTTGAAAGATGCTTCATCTGCTGCTATATATGGATCAAGAGCGGCATTTGGAGTTGTTTTGATCACAACAAAGAATCCAAAAGCTGGAAAAGCAACGGTGACCTTCAATTCTAATTTTTCAATTAACAATCGTGTTGTTGAACCAAAATTAGTGACCAATGGCTACGATTGGGCAAAAAATTTTAATGAGGCTTTCAATGCATGGTACGATTATAAATCGACTCCGATTTCCGTAAACAATATCTATCCATTTTCATTAGAATATTTGGAGTCCTTGAAAAAGCATGCTGAATCGGGAGGTGATGAAGTCGTTTTCAATAAGGCGACGAATCGCTATGAATATTTTGGGAATACAGACTGGTATAACATGGTTTACCGTCAAAATATGCCAAGTACGGAACAGGCCATGAGTGTTTCAGGAGGTGGAGAAAAAGCTTCTTATTTCCTTTCAGGAAGATATTTTCACCAAGGAGGTCTATTTAATTTCAACCCAGATAAATTCAATAAATACAATATCCGTGGGAAGGGAGATATTAAGGTAACAGACTGGTTGACATTCCAAAATAATACGGAAATCAGCACTTATGATTACCATTATCCAATGTTTGCTGACGGTGATGGAAATATTTGGAGACAGTTTGAACATCAGGGATATCCGATGGCTGTTATTTATAACCCCGATGGAACCTATACACATTCTGCGGCATACACTGGAATTGCCTCTTTTATCGAAGGAAATAATTCATCTGAACTTAGTAATACCGTTTTGAGAAATACAGCAGGCGTAGTGATCAAGCCTGTTAGTGGATTGACCATTAAAGGGGATTTAACATTCTCGAGAACATGGGAGGATGAACGCCGTACGAATAACTATATCAATTATAGCAATTCTCCCGGGGTTATCGACCGATTCGGAAGAAGTCTGCTAAGAGAATTAGGAGAGCGCAGAAAATATTTAGCTGGAAATATCACGGCAAACTATCAGAAGAAATTCTCTCATAAACATGATGTGAATGCCTTGATTGGTTACAACGTAGAGACGCAGACCATCAATTTATTAAATGCTCAAAGAGATGGTATTATCCTTCCTAACAAACCTGACTTTAATTTAATGGATGGCCTAAATTTCAACATCACAGGTGGTGGGAATGAATGGGCTTATTTAGGGCTTTTCTATCGATTCAACTATGCCTATGACAATAAATATTTATTGGAATTAAATGGTCGTTATGATGGATCTTCAAAATTTCCTTCAGACCAACGATTTGGATTTTTCCCATCGGTATCGGCTGGATGGGTCGTGTCAAATGAATCATTTTTTGAGGATGCAAAACCTTTAGTTAGTAATTTGAAGTTTAGGGCATCTTATGGATCTCTAGGAAACGGAAATGTGGCACCTTACCGATATTTGGAGCAGATGTCGGTAGCGAAAACAGGCGTTATTTTAGGAGGTGTGCAGCCTAGCTATACATCCATTCCAGGGGTTATTCCTGCAGGATTAACTTGGGAAAGATCGACTACATTCAATGCAGGGGTTGATTTAGGATTTTTTGATAATGCATTGAATTTTACCTTTGATTGGTATAACCGTATGACTTATGATATGTTTACCGTAGGTGAACCATTACCTAATGTTTTCGGAGCAGCAGTTCCTTACGGAAATTTTGCGGATTTGACCACAAAAGGATGGGAATTAACGGTTAACTACAATAACCAGTTTGAATTAGCTGGTAAACCATTTAACTGGGGTATCAATGGATCTTTATGGGATAGCAGGTCACATATAACCAGGTTCAATAATCCGAATAAATTATTGTCATCCTACTATGTAGGACAGGAGATCGGCGAGATTTGGGGTTACCAAACCTTAGGGTTTTTCACCTCTGAAGAAGATGTTGCAAAACACGCTGATCAAAGTTTTATTCGAAATTCCAATAATAATGTTTGGCTTCCAGGGGACTTGAAATTTGCGGATTTACCAAATGCAAATGGAGAAACTGATGGAGTAATCAATCAAGGTGATAATACGGTTGACAACCCAGGTGATAGAAGGATTATAGGGAATAATTCTCCGAGATATCAATTTGGATTTACATTGTCGGGTAGATGGAATGGGATAGGACTTTCAGCCTTTTTCCAAGGAATCGGAAAGCGTGATTACTACTTTTCGCCAGAAGCCGGATTATTTTGGGGTCCATACAATAGACCTTATGGCTATCAACCCACAAAAATGATGGAGGATATGTGGACGGAAGAAAATACCGATGGATATTTTCCACGATATAGAGGTTATACAGCATTAGGAACTGACCGTTCATTAGGTGCACCTCAGACGCGCTATTTGCAAGATGTTGCTTACCTACGTTTGAAAACGCTAACAATAGACTACAATTTACCACAAGAATGGCTGAAAAAGACAAAACTGGGTAATGTTCAGGTTTTTGCTAGCGCTCAGAACTTATTTACTTTCTCTAACCTATTCAAACATACAGACAATTTTGATCCTGAAGTTATCGAAAAACCAATTGGCGAATTGACCAACGGATCAGGGGAGGGATATGCATATCCGCAATTGAAGACGACCACATTTGGATTAAATGTTACTTTCTAATTCGACAACGATGAACTCAAAAATAAAAATCAGCATTTTAGGATTGGCTGCGATAGCAATGACATCATGTAGCAAAGATTTCTTAGACCGTGAGCCTTTCGACAAGTTGGTGCCAAATACTTACTTTACGACAGAAGCAGATTTACAGCTGTATTCTAATTCCTTTTACCAACAATTTATTCCTTCAGGCTTAGCAATCGTACAGGCAGATGAAATGGGTGAATATACCTCTAAGAATAACTCGCCAAAATTCATTGCCGGAAATTTTTCAGCAGTTGACCAAGGTTCATGGAGCTGGACAAAGCTTAGAAATATCAACTATTTCTTGAGCAAATATAATAACCCGAGCATACCTGAAGAGGCGCGAAACCATTATGCAGGGGTCGCTAGATTCTACAGAGCTATGTTTTATTTTGATATGGTAAAGGAGTTTGGAGATGTGCCATGGTATTCTAAGCCTTTATCTACGGATGATAAGGAGTTGCTATATAAAGGTCGTGATCCAAGGCATGCGGTCATGGATTCTGTGTTGGCAGATTTGAACTTTGCCGTTGCCAATATCAGAGATAAAAAAGACAATACCTCTTCTATGATTACCAAATGGGTGGCACTGGGCATGAAATCAAGAATCTGTCTTTTCGAAGGTACCTATAGAAAATACCATACGGAATTGAAGCTTGCATCCACTGCCGATAAATGGTTAACAGAGGCTATGAATTCAGCCAAAGAAGTAGTGGATTCTAAACAATATAGCCTGCACAATACAGGGAATCCCAATCAGGATTATAGGACAATATTCACAAGCGAAAATCCAGTTTCTACTGAAATCATGTGGGCTAATGTATATAACAATGCCTTAAAGCGTTGGCATGAAATAACATGGAAATTCAATTCAGCAACATTTGGTGCAAGATGGGGTTTGAACAAGCAATTTGTAAATACTTATTTAAATACGGATGGCAGTAGATTTACAGACAAGGCAGGTTATGATGAATTATTGTTTGTGGAGGAGATGAAAGGGCGTGATCCGCGTTTGGCACAGACGGTTCGTGGCTTGGGGTATAAACGTTCCGATGGCTCAGCTGCGCCGGCGAATTTTGGTTATACCTTTACGGGTTATCACATCATGAAATTTAGTTTGGACGACAAACGCCTTGACGGGGTAACGGAGGGTTATAATTCGATTACGATGTTGCGTTTTGGGGAGGTATTATTAAACTATGCCGAGGCGGCAGCAGAATTAGGAAAGCTTTCGGGAGATGCAGGATTGTGGGATCAGACGATTGGTGCATTGAGAAAAAGGGCAGGAGTTGATCCAAAGCAACCAGTTGATCTGGATAAATACCTTCAACAAATTTATTTTCCTGAAATTTCTGATAAGTACCTTATGGAAGTTAGAAGGGAGCGGGGGATTGAGTTGGTGTATGAAGGATTGCGATATGATGATCTGATGCGTTGGAAGAAAGGTCAGCTTTTGGAAATGCCTTGGAAGGGGATTTATGTTCCAGGAATGGATCAGGAGATGGATTTAGATGGTAATGGTACGGCAGATGTATCTTTTGTTACCAAAACTCCATCAAGTCCTAAGCAAGGTGTTTCATATTTTGTAGTTGATGGGAAGGCTGCAAAACTGACAGAAGGAACAAAGGGGCATATCATCTGGAGAGCAGACGAAAATCGAAAATTCGAAGACAGGAAATATTTGCGACCAATATCAAATGCGGATTTGGTTGTAAATCCTGATTTAGGTCAGAATCCTGGCTGGTAATCAAACTACCTATTAATAAAAACCGCCGTATCAAGATTTGAAATTTTGATACGGTTTTTTTTTGGGTTTTCACCCCTAGTCCTCTCCATAGGAGTTTTTGGCATTCCATGTATAAAGACCTGGAAACCATTTCAAATTAGGTTTCAATTCGCTTGGGGCCTAATACGGCAGTGGAACTAGCATACTTTATAGTCGCTAGGAAATAGTTTCCAGAGCTGAAGCTCTGGAATGACAAAATCCCTTTTTTGGAGGGAGGTCCAGCGGAAAGTTGGTCCCCTTTGATGGGACCGACTTTCCGCTGGACCGGTATGCTCAACCCAACAGAGGTCAAAGCGTCCTTCCGAATGTTTGTCCTTATTAAATCAAATTAAAATTTTAACCATTTAAAAAATAAATGGCAGAAAAGGTTAAGTTCTAACATTTACTTAATGAATTTATTACAATTCCTTTACACAAAACTTGAAATATACCAATTCGTTAATATTGACTTAACATTTTGTTAATTCTTAATTTTCAATTTTGTGGAGATGAGAAAAAGTAAATTCCACATTTTTCATATACTGAGTTTCATTGCTGTGTCAGTAAGCTATTCATGTAGCAATAATTCCAACTCAATTAAAATGAAGGGCTCGGATACCGAGGTTAACCTAGCGGTCAATTTAGCTGAAAAATTCACGAAACTGGATCCTAATTTTAGCATTGCTATTTCAGGAGGAGGATCGGGATTGGGCATTACTTCGCTTATGAATGGTCAGGCAGATATTGCAAATTCTTCCAGGCCCTTATCTGATGAAGAGGTACAGCAGTTCAAAGAAAAAAATATTGAGGTTAAGACGGTTGTATTTGCAGAAGATGCCACAGCCTTTATTGTACATAAGGATTTACCAATCGACTCCATTGATGTTGAATCTTTGGCGAAGATTATGGATGGACAGGTTACTAATTGGTCTGAAATTTCGGATGTGACATTGCCCATCAATATCTATGGACGTCAAAGTAGTTCGGGTACCCATTCTTTTGTGAAGAAAAAATTGAAGATTGAATTTACGAATACTGCGAAGGAGATGACTGGAAATGCCCAGATTATCGAGGGGGTAAAAGCCGATAAAACGGGTATAGGTTATGTAGGTGCGGGTTATGTAGGCCATGATCCGACGGCATCTCAAGGAATAAAAATATTAAAGATAAAAGATTCAAAAAATGCTGTCGCTGTTTCTCCCTTGGATCAAGCGGCTATCAATAATGGAATTTATTTTTTTCAGCGGCCCTTATATCAGTTTATCCTTGCAGAATCCTGGGATAAAGTTCGTCCCTTTATCAATTTTGAGCGTAGCCCGGCTGGCCGTTTGTTAATTGAAGATCATGGTTATTATATCTTAGAAAATCAGAAAAATGAAATATAAAGCTAGATTGTCTTTGGACATATTTTTTAAATATGTTTTTAAAGCTACAGGTTTGTTGGTATTAGCATTGTTGGGAGGTATTTTAGCAATGTTAATCTATAATTCCTTTTCATTTTTTATGGATGTGAAACCATTGGATTTCATTACAGGAATTGAATGGAATCCAACAGCCAAAATACCAAAATATGGTATGGTACCTTTGATTTTAAGTACCACGATCGTAACATTTGGAGCGATGATTATAGCCATTCCCCTGGGTATAGGTACGGCGGCGTTTATCTCGGAATATGCCAGTCCGCGCCTGAAGAATATCTTGAAACCAACGATTGAAATGCTAGCAGCTATTCCCTCGGTAGTAATTGGTTTCTTAGGGATAGTTGTTGTAAGTCCGGGGATTGCGAATCTTGCAGATCTTTCCAATGGACTGAATGCTTTGAATGGGGCAATTTTATTGGCCGTTATGGCATTGCCAACCATTATTACAGTTGCTGAAGATGCTATTCATGCTGTTCCGAAGACTTATAAAGAGGCGAGTTATGGAGTTGGGGCGACGAAATGGCAAACACTCCGTAAGGTCGTAATTCCAGCGGCTGCACCAGGAATTATTGCTGCTGTGATGTTAGGAGTTGGACGTGCCATCGGTGAAACCATGACCGTATTAATGGCAACAGGAAATGCTTCCATACTTCCGACAGGAATGTTTGATTCCGTGAAGACCATGACAGCAACAATTGCTATTGAAATGGGTGAAGTGCCTTACCAAACAACACATTATTTTGCTCTATATGCCATTGCGACGGTTTTGTTTATCATGACCTTAGCAGCCAATATGTTGGGTGAATATTTTATTAACCGATTTAGAAAATATCATGCTGCGTAAATCACAAAAATTAACGAGCGTTATAGAGTGGGGAACTTTGTTGCTCAGTACCTTGCTGGTTTGTTTCTTCCTTGTCGTCGTTATTTGGGAGATTGTTTCCAAAGGGGCTAGTCAACTTTCATGGGAATTTGTCACACAAGTACCTACCGATGGTATGACGAAAGGTGGCATATTGACGCCAATTATTGGTACCGTACTCTTAACGTTGATAACGGCATTATTTTCAATTCCGTTTGGGGTTGCCTGTGCAATTTACCTTCAAGAATATGCAGAAGACAATTGGTTAACCAGAACCATCCGTGCTTCCATCCGTAATCTTTCCGGTGTTCCTTCTATTATTTATGGACTTTTTGGACTTGCACTATTTGTTCAAGCTTTACAATTTGGAACATCCTTAATTGCTGCGGGATTAACCTTAGGACTATTATCGCTTCCCTATATTATTACCACCACAGAGGAAGCATTGATGCGTATTCCAAACAGTACGCGAGAGGCAGCATTGGCAGTTGGAGCAACAAAATTCGAGACAATAAAAGATGTTATCATTCCGTCGGCAATGTCAGGAATATTGACAGGTGTTGTCCTTACCTTATCGAGAGCTGCCGGAGAGACTGCGCCTATCCTTTTTACAGGTGCTGCTTTCTATATCAATGGGACTAGTGGATTTGTGAATCAAGAATTTATGGCTTTGCCATATCACCTATATATGCTGTCAACCCAGCATCAATCAATTGATGAAGTAAGACCAATAGCTTATGGAACTGCTTTGGTATTGATTGTTGTTGTCTTTTTATTGAATTTGACTGCATTTTATATTCGTTATAAGTATAGAAAAAATGAAAACTAAATTATCGGCAGAAAACTTAAATATCAGTTTCGGAACCAAACATGTATTGAAGAATGTCAATGTGTCGTTTGCCGAAAATGAAATTACAGCTTTAATAGGTCCTTCAGGATGCGGAAAAAGTACTTTATTGCGTTCTTTCAACAGAATGCATGACCTTTCTCCGGATGCAAAAATCTCAGGATCATTAAAATTAGAGAATTTAGATTTATATTCTAAAACAGTTCCTGTAACTGAAATCAGGAAAAGAATCGGTATGGTATTTCAAAAAGCCAATCCTTTTCCAAAAAGCATTTTTGATAATATCGCCTACGGATTAAAGATCAATAACCTTCCTCATGATAAGGGTGTGATCGAAAAAGCATTGCGGGAAGCTTTTTTGTGGGAAGAGGTTAAAAACGATCTAAAAATGCCTGCAACAAGGCTTTCAGGAGGTCAACAGCAAAGATTATGTATTGCCCGTGCAGTTGCTTTGAGACCGGAAGTTATCTTAATGGATGAACCATGTTCTGCCTTAGACCCGGTCAGTACCTTAAAGATTGAAGAATTGATTTCACATCTAAAGGAAAAGTATACCATTGTGATCGTTACGCATAATATGCAACAAGCACAACGTATAGCTGATAAAACGGTATTTATGTATTTAGGTGAAGTTAAGGAAGAAGGATTAACTAGTCAGATTTTTGGCAATCCGGTGAATGAAGTTACTGCGAACTACATCACAGGTCAGTTTGGTTAAGAATTCTTGTCTAAAGGATTTATCTTAAATTGGAGCTAAATATTTATTCCTATTAATAAAAATTTCATTGTTTATTTTTTGTTAAACTTATAAAACTATTTTTAATATTTAGGTTTTTGAATTATATTTAAATATTAAATAATTTAAGTTATGAGAAATACAATGCTTGTTTTTGCACTGCTTGCTACGCTTGTTTCAAGCTGTGGTCTAAAAGGATCAGGAGAAACCGAAAAGACTCCTCAAATATTAACTGTTGAGTTCGTTGGATCGGGTGATACAGCGATTCAAAATCCGAAGGGAAAAGCTCAATTATTGGCCGTTCCTGCTGATATTGCTGATGTGGAGGCAACTCTTGTTTCTGAGGTAGAATTTAATTCTGGCAAACTACCATTTACTGTGGATTTCGAAATTTCTTCAGACCATAGAAGCATGATCAAGCCCGAGGTTTCTGAAACAACATTAGTTAAATATTATGTTGCTTTAGATTGGGACTCCAATGGAGATGGTAAGCAAGATTCCACGGATGTACTTATTGATTTTGACAAGCAATTCCCAGATGTAGACATCAGTCAGATTCACCAACAGGTCTTTGTTAAATAAGACCAATGTCTTGATTTCATAAAATAAAAAATGGGTCGATTATTATCAATCGACCCATTTTTTTATTTTCAAATTATAATATAGCTTTTAAATGTGTCCATACATTGTTAGCTAATATTACTTGGCCTTCTTTTGTGGGATGGACGCCGTCACCTTGGTTCAGATTTTGAATTCCAGCTACTTTATCCAGTAAGAAAGGTACTAAGGTCATATTTTGTTCTTTAGCTAATTTTGGAAATATAGCAGCAAAGTCCTTAAAATATTGATCACCCATACTAGGTGGTACCATCATTCCCGTTAATACCAATTTACAATCTGGATATGCCGCCTTTACCTTATTGACAATTTCATTTAGATTTTGATAAGTCGATTCTGTAGAGATTCCCCTTAATCCATCATTAGCGCCTAATTCTAAAACAAAAACATCTATCGTATCTTTAAGGAGCCATTCGATTCTGTCTTTTCCACCTGCTGAAGTTTCACCGCTCAAACCTGCATTTATGCAGGTATAGTTCAAATTAAGACTATCAATCTTTTGCTGGATTAGGGCTGGGAAAGCCTGAGATTGATCCTCCAATCCTAAACCAGCAGTCAGGCTGTTTCCAAAGAATAATATACGTTTTACGCTTTCAGTGGCAGCAGATGTTTTGGGTAAGGTATCTTTTATTTGCTCGGAATTTTGAGTTGAATTGGAATTATTGCAAGATGCAAGTAAAAAAACTGCTAATACTGCAATAATTAGAGATTTCATGTGATTCATATGGCTAATTTAATTAAAAATAATCTATATTTTTATTAGATATGTCATCTACTATGATCCTACAAGTACAACACGTCTTCAAGAATTATCAAATTGGAGAGAATAAAATTCCTGTATTAAATGATATTAATTTCGAAATAGAATCTGGTTCGACGGTATCGATTGTTGGACCATCAGGTAGTGGCAAGACCACTCTATTAGGATTATGCGCCGGACTTGACCAAAGTTCTGAAGGTGATATTATTTTAAATGGTATAAAGCTTACAGGTTTAAGTGAAGATAAGTTAGCCCAAGTTCGTAATGAGCATGTTGGATTTGTCTTTCAGAATTTTCAATTGCTGCCTACATTGACAGCATTGGAAAATGTTTTGGTTCCTATGGAACTAAGGGGGATGAAGAACAGGCAAAAGGATGCTCTAGACCTATTGGAAAAGGTCGGTTTGGCTGGGCGCGCTGATCACTATCCTTCTCAATTATCAGGAGGGGAGCAACAGCGTGTTTCTCTGGCGAGGGCATTTGCCAATAAACCCAAGATATTATTTGCTGATGAACCTACAGGAAATCTGGATGCAGAAACGAGCTTGATTATTGAGGACATGTTATTTCAGCTCAATAAAGAGTCGGGCACTACCTTGGTTATTGTGACCCATGATTTAGATTTGGCGGCAAAGACCCAAAAAATCATTCCGATTAAAGGAGGGAAAATTCAATGAACTGGAAATGGATTTTCTTAATGGCCTGGCGGGATAGCCGCAAGAATAGGTCACGGTTATTTCTCTTTATCTCTTCCATCATATTAGGGATTGCAGCCTTAGTTGCAATGAATTCCTTCAATATGAATTTAAAGAAGGATATTGATGCACAAGCTGCGGAACTTATTGGTGCCGATTTTGAGTTGGAAAGCCGTAGGCAACCATCTGAAGAGGCAATGAAGTTTATTGATTCTATCAAAGGATTAAGTGAGGATTTTGCGAAGGAGGAGCGGTTTATGTCTATGATTCGCTTTCCTAAAGCAGATGGTTCGAGACTGGTGCAAGTTCGAGCCTTAGAAGGAAACTATCCATTTTATGGGGAAGTTGAGACTAGTCCTAAAAATAGCTTCCAGCAATTTGCGAAAGAAAAGGGGGTTTATTTAGAGAACTCATTGCTGCTGCAATTCAATGCTGCAATTCAAGATTCGGTACAATTAGGCAATAATACCTATGCTATTTTAGGGAATGTCCTTTCACAACCAGGACAAGCAGCTATCTCTGGAACAATGGCGCCTTCTGTATTTGTGCCAATTGAGCAATTAGAAAATTCGGGTTTGCAGACCACAGGCAGCAGAATTGAATATCATTATTATTTTAAATTGCCTAAGAGCTTTCAGGTAGATAAGAAGGTTAAGGAGTTGGAAAATCGGATTACGGAATTGCAGCTTCGGTCCTCGACCATTGAAACTACAAAAGAGAATACTGGCCGTTCTTTCGAGGACATGGCAAGTTTTATGGAACTTGTGGGATTTGTTGCCTTGTTGTTGGGATGTATAGGGGTATCAAGTGCTGTACAGATTTATGTGCGGGAGAAAATGATTTCCGTTGCGGTGTTAAGATGTTTAGGGACATCTGCGAAACAGGCGTTTTATATCTTTTTGGTTCAATTTGCTGGTATCGGTCTTCTTGGAGGTATCATTGGTGCCGTTTTGGGTTCATTAATACAATACCTCATCCCTCTCGTAATGCAGGATGTACTTCCCGTCAGTTTAAGTACCGGAGTTTCTTGGTTAGCTATACTGGAAGGTATCGGATTGGGTGTAATCATTGCTGTTTTATTCGCTCTATTGCCCTTGCTGGCCGTACGCAATATCTCGCCATTGAACTCCATTCGGGTATCAGACAAGGAAGAAAGTCTATTTAAGGATCGAGCAAGCTGGTGGATTTACCTCTTGATAATAGGCTTTATTACAGGCTTTGCCAGACTTCAGATGGATAATTGGATTCAAACATTGGTGTTTGTAGCAGGTGTTGGAATTACCTTTCTATTATTATATGGAGTTGCTAAGGGATTTACTTACCTAGTCAGGAAATATTTTCCAAAGAAATGGCCTTATTTGTGGAGGCAGGGTCTTTCGAACCTATATAGACCAAATAATCAGACGGTGATCCTAATGATTTCCATTGGTTTGGGTACCGCATTGATTGCTACAATGTTCTTGGTTCAGGATTTATTAATTAATAGGGTTAAATTATCATCAGAACAAAGTCAGGCGAATATGCTGATGTTTGATATTCAACCTTCGCAAGGAGAAGGGATAAGAAATCTAGCGAAAGCTGAAGGATATCCCATATTAGAATCTGTACCCATCGTCACCATGCAGTTGCAGAGTGTCAACGGAACGACTTTGAAAGATGTCGTGTCGGATACGAGCAACGAGGTATCATCGCGTGCCTTCCGAGGGGAAATTCGTGCAACTTATCGGGATTCATTGACTTCCTCGGAAAGTCTGACCTCCGGAAAATGGGTTGGAAAAGTAGGTAAGAATGATACAGCATCTGTTTCATTGGATAAAGGTTATGCTGAAAATATTAAAGTTAAGGTTGGGGATAAATTGGAGTTCAATGTACAAGGCTTGATTGTTCCTGCAAAGGTTAGCAGTATTAGGCAAGTGGATTGGAACCGATTTCAGTCTAATTTTCGGGTAGTATTTGCTTCCGGGACCATCGATCAGGCACCTCAATTCTATTTGATGATGACGAAAGTTCCGACAGAGGTTGAATCAAGTAAGTTTCAACAGAAAATTGTTAATAGCTTTCCCAACGTATCCGTTATTGATATGAATGCGGTATTGAAGGTGTTACAGGAGATCTTGGATAAGATTGGATTTATCATACAATTCATGGGAGCATTCAGTATATTAACAGGAATTATTGTCCTAATCTCATCCGTTAGAATCAGTAAGTTTCAGCGAATTCGAGAAAATGTTCTGCTTAGGACCTTGGGAGCAAGTCGAAGACAAATTTATTTGATTACAATCAGCGAGTATTTATTCCTAGGATTGCTTTCTGCCTTAACAGGGATTATCATTTCATTAATTGCAAGTTATCTCTTAGCCATTTTTGTATTTGAAAGTGTATTTGTTCCATCAATTGGAATGATATTATTGCTCATGTTTCTAATCGTTGGTCTTACCATTACCATTGGATTAATTAATAGCTTGGCTGTTATTAATCGATCACCTTTGGAAGCTTTGCGAAAAGAATAATTTTTTTAAAATAAATTTGTAACAATTTCTTAAGTTTATCTACTAATTAGTTAAACTAAGATTATGAAAAAACTACTAACTATGCTATTTGTACTTGTGGGTGTAATAGCCACAAAAGCCCAGGTTACTGGAGATTGGAAAGGAGAACTAGAGGTTCAAGGGATGAAGATGGAGATGATATTCCACATCAGTGATAAAGACGGTAATTTAACGGCTACATTAGACATCCCTGTTCAGGGGGCCTCTGGATTGCCAATGTCATCCGTAAAATTTGAAAACAATATTCTAAACTTAGCCATGGACCAAGCCGGCCTTGCATATGAAGGGGAATTGAAGGGGGAGAAAATCGAAGGTAAGTTCAAACAAGCTGGAAAGGAATTTCCATTGATTTTGGCTAAAACAAAGATCACTAAACCTGGAGATCCAACATTGGTATCTTCGGAGTCTGACTTAGCCAAATTAATTGAATTGGGAAATGGTAACTACCAATATAAGGTTGAGGATTATTTTGCCAAGCCTAAGTCTTCTGGATTTGCGCTTTCTCCAAACGGTAAGTACATCTCTTATAGGGAGAAGGATGAAAAAAACAAACGCCACGTCATGGTTAAGGAGGTTGCTACTGGTAAAGTAGTACGTGCCATTGAGGAAAAGGATGAATTGATTCGTGGCATGGGCTGGGTAAATGATGATCGTTTGGTGTATATCATGGATCAGGGCGGAAATGAAAATTATCATCTATATGCTGTAAATATTGATGGAAGCAATAATATTGATTTGACTCCCTTTGATGATGTTCAAGCAGGCATATTAAATATGTTAAAAGAGCAGAAAGATTATATTATTATTCAATTAAATAAGGATAATAAACAAGTCTTTGAGCCTTACAAGGTTAATGTTCAGACCGGCACGATGGAAAAGCTATTTACGAATATAGATCCTGAAAATGCTATTGTCGACTATGATTTTGATAAAGATGGAAATCTGAGAGGTTATTCAAAAATGTTTAATGGCATTAATACACAGTATTATTATAAACCACAAGGCAAAACAGAATTTGAACTTTTCGGTACAGCAAATTGGTATGATACGTTTTCCATATTATCATTTAATTACGCTTCAAAAAATCCTGATGAAGCCTATATTTTAACAAATCTGGATTCAGATAAAGCACGTATTGTGTTGTATGATTTGGGAACGAAAAAACTAATCAAGGAAATTTATTCTAACCCAGATTACGATGCGACTATTTTGGGTATTTCAAGAAAGCGTAATTGGGAAATTGATTATGTTGGCTACGAAGGGGAGAAAGTAGAAATTGAACCAAAAAGTGCAACATTCAAGGAAATCTATAACCTTTTCAAGAAAGAATTTCCTAATTATGAATATTCAATTGTTGGAAAGACCGATAATGAAGACCAATATCTAGTGATGGTTCAAAGCGATAAATTGTATGGAAGATATTATCACTTAGATGCGAAGACTAAAAAAGTGACATTTTTATATGATTTGATGCCACAGTTGAAGGAGTCGGATATGGCAGAAATGCGACCGATTACCTTTAAGTCACGAGATGGTTTGACATTACACGGATACATCACTTTACCAAAAGCAGCTTTGGAAGGTAAAAAGGTGCCTTTGATCGTAAATCCACATGGAGGACCTCAGGGCGTTCGTGACAGTTGGGGATTTAATCCAGAGACTCAATTATTTGCTGCCCATGGTTTTGCAACCTTGCAGGTAAATTTCAGAGTTTCTGGTGGATATGGTAAAGAGTTTTTGAAGTCTGGATTTAAGCAGATCGGTAGGAAAGCGATGGATGATGTTGAGGATGGAATTCAATATGTCATCGAACAAGGATGGGCTGACAAAGATAATGTAGCCATTTATGGTGGTTCTCATGGAGGTTATGCCGTATTAAGAGGCTTGACAAAGACTCCAGATCTATATAAAGCAGGGGTCGATTACGTAGGAGTTTCGAATATTTTCACACTTTTAAATTCTATTCCTGAATATTGGAAACCATATCGCGAGATGCTTTACCAGATTTGGTATGATCCAAACAATGAAGAAGAGGCGGCAATTGCTAAAGAAGCTTCGCCACTATTTCATGTAGATAAAATTAAAGCTCCTTTATTTGTTGTTCAAGGGGCGAACGATCCAAGAGTTAAAATTGCAGAAGCAGATCAGATTGTGAAGGCCTTACGTGAAAAAGGTGTTGATGTACCTTACATGGTTAAATACGATGAAGGACATGGATTTGCGAAGGAAGAAAATCAGATAGAATTTTATAAGGCTATGATGGGCTTTTTCCACAAACATTTAAATTAATCTGTTGTTATATCTTTGTAGAGCTCCTAATTTAGGAGCTTTACTTTTTATACCCCATTATGAAAATTCTAAGTTCAGCTCAATTAAAATCGGTCGATCAAGAAACTATTCGAATAGAAGGCATTAGTTCTTGGGAATTAATGGAGCGTGCATCCAGTATTGTTACAGCTTCTATATTGGAAGATTATATAGATTCGATCAAAGAGCTTCCGATAGTTGTGGTTTGTGGTAAGGGAAATAATGGTGGTGATGGATTGGCTATAGCGAGACAGTTACAGGAATCAGGATATGATGTTGAGGTGAGGTTGTTGAAATCGGAAAGTTATTCGGATGACAATCTTTTAAACCAGGAGAAATTGGAGGAAATAACCTTCTTCGGTCTTGATGATGATTTGGATTTACCAACAGAGGGGTTTTTGGTTGATTGCTTATTTGGCTATGGATTATCTGCTCCATTGGGATCGGAATGGCAGGCGGTGATTTCGCAAATTAATGCTTTCCACGGTAAGGTTCTTTCAGTAGATATGCCTTCAGGTTTATTATTGGACGGGGTAGGGTTGGAAAGTGATCCTATTGTTAAAGCTTGGAAAGTGTACACTTTTCAAGTTCCAAAATTGTCTTTATTGTTGCCTGATAACTCAAGGTATGTAAATGAATTCAGCATTTTAGATATTGGCCTGGATCTACGGGCGATGGCTGATCAAAATTCTCAATATAACTTTATTGATTCTGAGCTTTTAGAGGTTTTAATTCGTCATCGGTCAAGGTTTTCGCATAAAGGAACCTATGGGAATGTTGCTTTGATAGGGGGAAGTTTAGGGAAAATTGGCGCAGTGCTGTTGGCTTCAAGAGCTGCTCTTCGAACAGGATGTGGATTGGTTACGGCCTATATTCCTAAATGTGGGTATCAGATATTGCAGATTGGATTAGCAGAAGCTATGGTGACTCTCGATTCTGCTGAGGAGCATTTAATGGATTTTAATATTGAACCTATCTATTCTTCCTATGCTGTTGGAATTGGAATGGGAAAATCTGAGGAAACCATTCGTGGTTTTGGATTATGGTTGCAAGGTTTAAATGAGGAAAGTAAAGTTGTTTTGGATGCTGATGCACTCAATATCCTTTCTGAAAATGAAAACATGCTAAAATTCCTTCCAAAAAATAGTGTTCTGACACCACATCCCAAGGAGTTGAAGCGACTGATTGGAGAATGGGAAAATGATCTTGATAAGCTTGAGAAATCAAAAACCTTTGCAAGGGAAAACAATATCGTTATGGTTATTAAGGGAGCAAATACAGCCATTGTAAATCCCACGGGAGATATATATTTTAATTCGACGGGAAATCCCGGTATGGCTACAGGCGGGACGGGCGATGTTTTGACGGGAATTATTGGAAGTTTATTAGCTCAAGGCTATGAATCTTTGGATGCTGCGGTATTTGGAGTATATGTACATGGTTTAGCTGGAGATTTTGCTAAAGGTTGGGTAGGGGAAGCAAGCTTAATCGCTACTGATGTCATCGAATATATTCCTTCGGCATTGATGGAACTGTCCCAAGAACATTAAAATGGGATTTTATCCTGACAAAGATCAATTTGGGTCTGCCAAATATTCCTTAACTTTATCATATGCAAATTAACATCAAGAATATGGTATGTCCTCGCTGCGTCATGGCAGTTGAGCAGATTTTAGACCGTATGTCTATCCCGTATCATGAGGTTAGTATAGGTACTGTGCATATTAAAAGGTCATTGACCGATGATGAGATCTCGAATTTTGATAAGGAATTGAGTCAGATTGGCTTTGAAATTTTAAAGGAGCGCAAGCAAAAATTAGTTGAGGAAATTAAAATTGCTTTATTGGAGATTGTGAATTCTGATTCAGAAAATGCATGGAAAACATCAAGCTTTCTTTCTGAAAGGTTCAATTTGGAATATTCTTATTTGAGCAACCTTTTCTCCGAACAGCAGGGTGAAAGTATTGAAAAATATCTTATCAAATTAAAGGTTGAAAAGGTAAAGGAATTGTTAGGCTATGATGCAACATTGGCAGAGATTGCTTCACAGATGCAATACAGCAGTATTGCGCATTTAAGCAGTCAGTTTAAAAAAACGACAGGTATCAGCCCATCGGAGTATAGAAAGCAATTGATATAAGAGGAAATTCTCCAAACAAAAAAGCTCGTCAGAAATGACGAGCTTTTTTGTATTGTTGGGATCAACCCTTATTTAAGGTTGTCACGGTAAACTGTAGCTTTTTTAACTTCAGTTTGGATATCTTTACGAGAAGCATCATAAGTTAATACTTTCTCATAGTCAGCGATTGCTTTGTTGTATGCGTCAGTAGCAGTTGTTTTGTTGTAGTTAGCTGCTCCTTTAGTTCCTGTTAAAATACCTAAATCACGGTAAGCAATAGCGCGGTTTTGGTATAATTTTGCGTCTGTTGCATTTACTGCGATTGCTTTAGTATAGTCGCCAGCTGCAGATTTCAATAATGCCTCACGCTCTTGGTTTGACAATTTTAAATCTTTGTTGACTGCCATATTGTTATTAGCTTTCGCTTTATAATAATATGCAGAAACATTTTTAGCATCTAAAGTAATAACCTTATTAAAGTTAGCAACTGCTTTTTTGTAATCTCCATTTTGGAATTGAGCATATCCTAACAAATACACTACTTCAGGCTCAGAACCAGCATTAGGCAATGCTTTTTCGAATTGAGTTGCAGCAGTTTTAAAATCACCATCCAAAAGTGCTTTTTCACCAGCGCGTACATTTGGATCACTGTGTTGTTCTTTTTGTTGTGCTTGTGCACCCATAGTAGCTAGTGCTAAAGCAACTGTAGCTAACCCAATCTTAATCGTCTTCATCTGTGTATTCAAGTTATTTAATTTCATGTCTGAATTTTTATGTTGTTTTCCAGTTATTTACAATACTCCTTCTAATAGAGTAAAAATCTGTTAAATAGTTTAACCTAGCAATCAATAGTTATAAACATTTCCACATTTTACTATTTGCTTCAGTCGGAATCAGTTTTCTATACACAAAGGTGACAGAGAATGGTCTGATTACTGACGATTTAACAGCTATCAAACAATAATAGCATAAAATGTACCAAATATTGGACTTGGCACTCCGCTTGTACTATATGCATACATTTAATTTAAAACAAATATATGTCGATGGTCTGACAAGATGTCGGCAACACGGATTCAAAACATATGAGCAAATTTGATTCATTCAACTTTAATCAAACATTACCTATCATAAACGAAGAAACTGAATTCTTTCCATTATTAACTCAGCAAGATGAGGACGAAATGAGGAATGCAGAAATTCCAGAGCAATTGCCGATTCTACCATTGAGAAATACGGTTCTTTTTCCTGGTGTAGTAATTCCTATTACCGTTGGTAGAGATAAATCAATCAAGTTGGTTAAGGATGCCTATAAAGGGGACAAGACCATTGCTGTGGTTTCACAAAAAGATATGACTGTTGAGGACCCTACCTTTGAGCAACTGCACAAAGTAGGTACTGTAGCACATATCATCAAGATTCTTCAAATGCCTGATGGTAATACTACCGTTATTATCCAAGGTAAAACCAGAGTTAAACTTACTGAATTGGTTCAGACTGAACCTTATATCATATCGCGAGTAGAGAAATTCCCTGAAGATAAGCCCAAGGTTAATAGCAAAGAATTTAAAGCCTTGATTTCTTCTGTAAAGGAATTGGCACTGCAGATTATTCAATTATCTCCAAATCTTCCTAGCGAAGCAGGTATTGCTATCAAAAATATTGAAAGCCCAACCTTCTTAGTGAATTTTATTTCTTCCAATTTATCCTTGGAACTTGAGCAGAAACAGGATTTATTGGAGATTAAGGATTTTGTAAAACGTGCTAAATTATTATTGGAGCACCTAACAACTGAGATTCAGATGTTAGAATTGAAAAACCAGATTCAGAATAAGGTACGTGTTGATTTAGATAAGCAACAACGAGATTATTTCTTAAGCCAACAGCTTAAAACTATTCAGGAAGAACTTGGTGGCAATACGCCAGATCTTGAGCTTGAAGAGTTAAAGAAACGCGCCAAGTCCAAGAAATGGAATGATGAAGTCAATAAACATTTCAACAAAGAGTTAGAAAAGCTTGCTCGCATAAATCCTGCTGCAGCAGATTACTCTGTTCAATTGAACTACTTGGAGTTAATGCTTGATCTTCCTTGGGGTGAATATACCAAAGACAATTTTGACTTGTTAAGAGCTGAAAAGATCTTGAACAAAGATCATTATGGACTAGAAAAGGTTAAGCAACGTATAGTAGAGTATTTAGCTGTTTTAAAGTTAAAGAACGACATGAAGGCACCGATTCTTTGTTTGGTTGGTCCTCCGGGGGTTGGTAAAACATCCCTAGGGAAATCTATAGCAAGAGCTTTGGGTAGGAAATATACGAGAATGGCATTAGGCGGGATACGTGATGAGGCAGAGATTAGAGGTCACCGTAAAACATATATCGGTGCTATGCCTGGTCGTATTATTCAGTCCTTGAAAAAAGCAGGTGCTTCCAACCCTGTTTTTGTGCTAGATGAAATCGATAAGATTGGTTCTGATTTTAAAGGTGATCCATCATCAGCCTTATTGGAGGTTTTGGATCCTGAACAAAATACACACTTTTATGATCATTATGTAGAAATGGAATATGACTTGTCAAAAGTGATGTTTATTGCTACAGCCAATTCCTTGAGCGGTGTTCAACCCGCTTTATTGGATAGGATGGAAATCATTGAAGTGAATGGTTATACGATTGAAGAGAAAATTGAAATCGCAAAGAAACACTTGCTTCCTAAGCAAAGGGAAATGCATGGTGTTCAAGCGAAGGATATCTCCTTGAAACCAAAGATGATTGAAAAGATCATTGAAGAATATACGAGAGAATCAGGTGTCCGTGGTTTGGAGAAGAAAATTGGATCTATCGTCCGTGGTATTGCTACCCGCATTGTCATGGAGAAACCCTATGACCATAGTCTTTCAGCTGAGGATGTTGAAGAAATTTTGGGGCCTCCGATTTTTGACAAGGATCTTTATGAGAATAATGATATCGCAGGTGTGGTAACAGGCCTTGCTTGGACATCCGTGGGTGGTGATATTTTATTCATTGAATCAAGTTTAAGTCCGGGCAAAGGAAAATTAAGTCTGACAGGAAATTTGGGTGATGTAATGAAAGAGTCTGCTGCGATCGCAATGGCTTATCTTCGTTCACATTCTGATGAATTTGGTATTGATTTTAAAGTCTTTGATCAATGGGATGTCAATATCCACGTTCCTGCAGGAGCTACACCAAAAGATGGTCCTTCGGCTGGTATTACCATGCTAACTGCTTTAGCTTCCTTGTTCACACAACATAAGGTTAAGCCAAAGTTGGCAATGACCGGTGAGATTACTTTGAGAGGAAAGGTATTGCCAGTTGGTGGTATAAAAGAGAAAATCTTAGCTGCCAAGCGAGCAAATATTAAAGACATTATCCTAAGCAAATCAAATCAGAAAGATATTCTGGAAATTAAAGAAGATTATATCAAGGATTTGAATTTCCACTATGTCACTGAAATGCGTGAGGTTGTGAAATTAGCATTGTTGGATGAGAAAGTGAAAAATGCAAAAGTTCTTTCTAGGGAAGGCTACTAATTCTGTTAGTTGAAATAAAAATTATAAGCACAGTTGAATAAGCTGTGCTTTTTTTATGGTCATTTTATTTCAATGATTGATGGAATATTTCTATTCTTCTAGGAGAAGCTGTATTTTTGCGGCAATGGATCCCAACAGTAAAGCAACACAGCTTATCAAACGGATTATTACTTCACCGTTATTGATTTATACCATTCGATGCCTTATTGGCTTTGTTATAGGATATTTAATGTATCGAAGATTTAAGGAGTTTGAAATATTCTGGGCTCTACTCTCCATAATTTTAGTAATCTCCCCAGAGGAGAAAGATTCCAAGCGACTTTCCATAGAACGTTTCAAATCGAATTTTGTAGGCTCTGTTGTTGCCATGGCCTGCGTTTGGTTATTGCCAAAAAACGTTTATTCTATTATGATAGGTATTGTGGTTACTATCGTATTATGTTGGGGATTTAAGATCATGAATATGGCAAGAGTGGCTATTGTAGCTTTGTTAATCATCATGATTGAACCTCATCATACCCAAATCAGCTATACACCAATTTATAGAGCACTTTCAACGGGATTGGGCTGTATTATTGGATTGACCATCGTAATTGTAACTTCTGGAATAATTCATTTCTTACGCGAGAAGTATAAAATCTTTACTGAGCCTTCCTAGAAGCTAGTTTTATTAAAGGACAAAGGCTTCCAATTAAATCCTTATTTTTGTAGCAATGATCGAACTATATACTGATGGAGCATCAAGTGGAAACCCTGGTCCAGGTGGCTATGGCACCATTTTACGAGCGATATACCAAGGAGCAAATCCAGAATTTCAAGGAAAATTAATAGAAAAGGAGTTTTCGGGAGGTTTCCGTAAAACCACGAATAATAGAATGGAATTATTAGCTGTAATTATAGGATTAGAAGCTCTTAAGAACCTGAATCAGCAGGTAACTATTTTTTCAGATTCAAAGTATGTAATCGATGCAATCGATAAAAAATGGGTATATGGATGGATAAAGAAAGGTTTTCAAGGTAAGAAGAATAAAGACCTTTGGATGCGATTAATGAATGCTTATAAGCTGCATCAAGTCAAGCTGGTTTGGGTAAAAGGCCATGCTGGACATCCATTGAATGAAAGATGCGATCAACTGGCAGTAAATGCCTCAAAAGATAAAGCGAATTGGAAAATAGATTCTGTTTTCGAAGCAGAAATGCAAAAAGGCTTAGATATTTAAATCTAAGCCTTTTTGCTGAAATTATATTCATTAAATTAATCCTGCACGTTTCAAAAGGGGATCAACCGAAGGTTCATGACCACGGAATTGCGTGTACAATTTCATTGGATGTTCAGTGCCACCTTTTGAAAGGATGTTCTCTCTAAATTTATTGGCTACCTCCCGGTTGAAAATTCCTTCCTGCTTGAAATAATCAAATGCATCGGCATCTAATACCTCAGCCCATTTGTAGGAATAATAACCCGAAGAATATCCTCCATCAAATATATGCGAAAAGGAAGTTGACATTACATTCTCCTTAACATCTGGATATATTGCGGTCGTTTTAAACTGTTCAGTTTCGAAATCCTTTACACTAGTGATATTGCTAGGGTCTTGACCATGCCAACCCATATCCAACAATCCAAAGCTCAATTGCCTTACGGTAGCTAATCCTTCGAGAAAGGATGCGCTTTCTTTGATCTTCGTAATGTATTCCATAGGAATGGTTTCTCCAGTTTCGTAATGCTTAGCAAAAAGCTTCAATGCCTCTTCTTCATAGCACCAGTTTTCCATAATCTGACTTGGCAATTCTACAAAATCCCAATAGACTGAGGTACCTGAAAGCGTAGGGTAGGTGGTATCAGCCAACATGCCATGCAAAGCATGACCAAATTCATGAAATAAAGTTGTTACCTCATTAAATGTTAGTAAAGAGGGCTTAGTTGCTGTCGGTCTTGTGAAATTGCACACAATGGATACGTGCGGTCTTTCATTATGACCGTCTTTAAAATATTGAGATTTATAAGAAGTCATCCATGCTCCATTTCTTTTACCTTTGCGCGGGAAGAAATCTGCGTAGAATATCGATATCAATTGTCCTTCTTCATCACTGACCACATAGGTTTGAACTTCTGGGTGATATTTGTCGATGTTTTGAACTTCTTTAAAGGTCAGTCCATATAATTTATGTGCAATATCGAAAACGCCGTTCAATACATTTTCTAATTTGAAATAAGGTCTTAGTTTCTCATCATCCAGATTAAAACGTTCTTGTTTTAACTTTTCTGAATAGTAGCTTCCATCCCATTTCTCTAGTTTCTCTATCCCATCTAATTTTTTAGCATAGGCTGAAAGTTCTTCGAACTCACGGTCTGCTGCTGGTTTTCCTTTAGCCAATAAATCATTCAAGAAAGTTTTTACAGATAAAGGATTCTGTGCCATTCTTTCTTCTAATTTAAAATGAGCATGCGAATCATAGCCCAATAATTTAGCACGATCGTATCTTAACTTAGCAATTTTGAGAATTATTTCTTCGTTATTGTTTTCGTTTTTTTGGAAGGCTTTTTTACCTGCGGCAATTGCTAGTTCCTTCCTTAATTCTCTATTGCTGGCATAGGTCATGAAGGGGATATAGCTAGGGTAATCCAGGGTAAAAATCCAACCTTCTTTCCCTTCTTCCTTGGCTAGTTCATGCGCCGCTTCAACGACATTTTCAGGTAATCCATCAAGATTTTCTTTTTTAACAACATGTAATTTATAGGCATTGGTTTCGGCAAGTACATGTTCAGCAAAATTCAGCTTAAGGACCGACATTTCCTGGTCTATTTCTCGTAATTGCTTTTTCTTGTCTTCAGTAAGCAATGCTCCATTACGAACAAAATCTTTATAGTTTTTAGTCAATAGCATATCCTGTTCTGGAGTAAGGTTTAATGATTCCTTTTGGTCATAAACCTCCTTAATCCTCAAAAATAGTTCATAATTCAAGGTAATGTCCGAGCTTAATTCAGCTAACATTGGCGCAATTTGAACAGCCATTTTCTCTATTTCATCATTTGTTTCTGCTGAATGTAGATTAAAGAAAATATTGGAGATTCTATCTAATTGCATTCCTGAAAAGGAGAGGGCTTCAATTGTATTTGTGAAGGATGCTGGTTCTGGGTTATCGACAATTGCCTCAATTTCTCTTTTCGTCTCAGCAATTGCCTCCTGAATTGCAGGAACGTAGTCTTCGTTTTTGATTTTAGAAAATGGGGCTGTATTATAATTCGTTTCGAATTCTTTTGTTAGAATATTCATAGTTAGATAAAGTTACAATATTAAATCTACTGCAATTTAATACCTGTTGCGCTTTTATCAAGTTTTTACCGAAACTTTACGTATCATTATGATGTTATAACAATAAAAACAAATTATTATGAAGAACCCAAGGTTATCTATCTGTGCTGCATCCCTTCTAATTTTAAGTGTTAGTTCCTGCAATAACAGCAATCAAGATTCTGGAAATAACACACAATTAGATTCTACAAAAGATTCAAAAACTATTTCAAATAAAGAGTGGACAACCTCCGAAATGGCAGGAACATATAGTTTTGAAAAAGGAGGCGATACAATTAAACTAGATTTAAAAAATCAAAACGACTCGCTTATTGGAGACTTAAGTTATAGTTTCAAGGAAAAAGATAAAAATCAAGGATCCTTTCGTGGAGTATTGAAAGACTCGCTTATTGTTGGGAATTATACCTTCATGTCCGAGGGGGTTATTTCAGTTCGTGAAACTGTATTTGGCATAGTTCCAGAAGGATTAATTGAAGGGTTTGGAGACGTTGAAGAAAAGAATTCTCAGTTTGTATTCAAGAATATTGACAGCTTAAGATTTGACCATGGAATGGTTTTAAAAAGAAAATAACGTGTTATTGGTCAAGTATATAGTGTGTTTTGATATTTTTTGGTCATTTGATTAAAATATTTGTTTAATTAAATTTTAAGTTTTTATATTTGAACAAATTATTAGAATTATCGAATGGCTAAAAAGAAAGAGACGAAGGAAATTGATACTTCAACCGAGGATAAGATTAAAGAAGCAGCACGTGTAGTTTTTCATAAGAAAGGCTATGCGGCGACTCGTACTCGTGATATAGCGGAAGAAGCCGGTATTAATCTTTCTTTGTTGAATTACTATTTTAGAAGTAAAGAAAAGTTATTTGAAATCATCATGTTGGAAACTATGGGAGTTTTTGTCAACAGCATGATCGGCGTTTTGAATGATGAAAAAACTACTTTAATTGAAAAGGTAGAAATTATTTCTCACCGTTACATTGATACAATCAAAGAACAGCCAGAAATTCCCGGATTTATAGCAGGAGAAATCAGGAATAATGTAGGTAATGTTCTTGAGAAGATTCCCGTGAGTCAAATCATCAATAATTCTTTTTTAGTAAAACAGTATAAGGCTGAAGTTGAGAGTGGCAGGATTAAAAATGTAAGCCACATTCAATTTATAATGAATGTATTGGGATTAATCTTGTTTCCATTTATTTCTCAACCTTTAATTATGGGTGGAGCTGATATTAAGAATAATGAATTTAATGACATGTTGGAACAACGTAAAAAGTTGATTCCCATATGGATAGAGGCTATGCTAAAAGCATAGTCTATTTTTTGCCTATAAATTGGTCAATTGTTTAAATCAATATGTTAAAATGTATGATTAATGTTCACGTTATTAAGAAATTGGTATTGGTAGTAATTCTGATGGGTTTAAGTGTTGTTTCAGTATTAGCTCAAAACGACAGTACAAAGATAGACTTGGAGGAATGTTATAGACTAGCAAAGTCTAATTATCCATTAATAAAACAACATGAACTGCTCGAAAAAACGAAAGTTTTTTCCTTGGATAACGCTCAGAAATCTATTATGCCACAGGTAAGTATTGCAGGGCAGGCAACCCATCAATCAGATGTTACCGCAGTTCCTATTTCATTGCCAAATATGGAAATTCCTACCATCAGCAAAAACCAATATAAAGTCTATGCTGAAATATCGCAATCACTTACGGGGCTGATCACCTTAAAAGACCAGCAAGCCAATGTGGAAGCCAATACAGCCGTTGAAGTTCAAAGAATTGAGGTAGAAATGTATAAGCTTAGGGAAAGGATAAATAGTCTGTTTTTCGGAGTTCTATTATTGGATAAACAAATGGAACAGATTGAGATTTCTAAAACAGATCTGCAAAGTGGGATTGATAAGATGGAAACAGCCATAGCAAATGGTGTTGCATTGAGAAGTTCAGCCAGTAACTTAAAAGCAGAGCTATTGAAAGCTGATCAAAGACTGTTGGAGTTGAAGTATAATAAGAAATCATTCTTGGATGTTTTATCACTTATGATCGGGAAACAACTATCTGCTGAAACAAGGTTAGAAACACCAAAACAGATTGGATATTCAGAAGAAATAAATCGACCGGAACAATCTCTCTTTGCATTGCAAAGGAAGTCATTGGATGTACAGAACAAATTAATTGATGCCAAGACCTTTCCGCAATTGAGTGTTTTTGTACAAGGTGGTGTTGGCCAGCCAGCCCTAAATATGCTGAGTACCGAAAGTCAGGGGTTTTATATTGCTGGATTGAGATTAGCTTGGAACCTCAATAATTTTTATACGCAAAAGAATGATAAGAGCATTGTTCGGAATAATCAGAAAATACTGGAGGTTCAGGAAGAGACCTTCGTTTTCAATACAAAGATGAATGTGAACCAACAGCAAACTGAGGTTTCGAAAATTGAGGAGTTGCTGAAAACTGATCAGGATATTATCGATTTGAGAGAGCAGGTGAAGAATTCGACACTAAATCAATTGAACTATGGAACAGCAACAAGCAATGATTATTTAATTGCAGTAAATGTTGTAGAACAAGCTAAACAGAATTTAGCGATGCATGAGGTTCAATTGCTGATGGCGCAATATAATTTACAAACGACTGCCGGAACTGAAGGTAAATAAAATACGAATTATGAAAAATATACAAATCATATTGGGAGTAGGATTATTATTCTTTATTTCATGTAAGAATGATAAAAATTCATTTGACGCTTCAGGTAGCTTTGAAGCCATTGAAACGATTATTTCTGCAGAGTCTAACGGTACCATAAAGGAATTTAATCTTGACGAAGGAGATGTGTTGAGTGCGGGGGAGCGGATTGGATATATCGATACGGTACAGACCTATTTAAAGAAACGTCAGTTAGAAGCTCAGGTTGGTGCAGGTTTAAGCCGCAAACCAAATATCCCAGTTCAATTGTCTGCATTAAAAGAGCAGATTAATCATCTCGAAAAAGAAAAACTAAGGACTCAAAACCTGATTGCTGGAGATGCTGCTACACCGAAACAATTGGACGATATCGAAGCACAGATAAAATTATTGCAGAGGCAGCTTGAAGCACAACAATCTTCATTGTCGATTTCTAACCAGAGTATCGGGAAGGAGGTTGTTCCTTTAGAAGTTCAGATTTATCAATTAGACGACCAACTTCAAAAATCCAAAATAATTAATCCTATTCAAGGAACGGTTTTAACCAAGTATGCTGAAGCCAATGAGGCAGCAACAATTGGAAAGCCGCTTTACAAAATTGCTGATTTGTCCAACATGATTTTACGTTGTTATATCACAGGTTCTCAACTTCCAAATGTTAAGCTTAATCAGAAGGTAAACGTATTGACGGATGACGGTAATGGTGGTTATATAACAACAGAAGGCATAATTACCTGGATAAATGATAAAGCTGAATTTACTCCAAAAACAATTCAAACCAAGGATGAAAGGGCTAATCAAGTTTATGCCATTAAAGTAAAAGTCAAGAATGACGGTCGCTATAAAATAGGGATGTACGGTGAAATAAAATTCATTTAATATGAACATGGTTGAAGTTGTGGATGTTGTCAAGACCTACAACAAGGGGTCTTTGACCGCTGTTGATCAGGTTAACTTTTCTGTAAAAAAAGGTGAGCTCTTTGGATTAATCGGTCCGGATGGTGCGGGTAAGACGACTATCTTTCGAATTTTGACAACCTTGCTTCTCCCCAACCAGGGAAGTGCTTCAGTGGCAGGACTTGACGTGGTGAAGGATTACAAGCAGATTCGTAAAATGGTAGGCTATATGCCGGGTAAATTTTCTCTTTATCAAGATCTAACAGTTGAAGAAAATCTGAATTTCTTTGCTTCTGTCTTCAACACATCCATTGCAGAAAACTATGATTTGATCAAGGATATTTATGTGCAGATTGAACCTTTTAAGGATCGAAGAGCGGGGAAGCTTTCTGGTGGGATGAAGCAGAAATTAGCTTTGTGTTGTGCCTTGATCCATAAACCAGAAATCCTTTTTCTTGACGAGCCAACAACCGGTGTAGATGTTGTTTCACGAAAGGAATTCTGGGATATGTTAGGAAGGTTGAAAGATCAGGGCATAACCATTCTAGTTTCAACGCCGTATATGGATGAGGCCACCCTTTGCGAGCGAATTGCTTTGATTCAGAATGGAAAGATTATGAGCGTTGAAACTCCTGACGAAATAATAAAGCAATACCCTGACCCTTTATTTGCAATCAAGGCTTCCAATATGGGTAAATTACTGATAGACCTTCGGAATAATCCCTATATCAAAACTTGCAACGCGTTTGGTGAATTTCACCATATAACCTTCAACAATTTGTCAGATAGTTCTATGGAAATTCTGGTTAAATCGCTTGAAAATCAAAACCATAAAGAAATTGAGATAAATCCTATTACGCCTAATATTGAAGATTGTTTCATTAATCTAATGAATTGAAATGAGCAAGGAAGTAGTAATTAAGACGGATAAACTAACGAAAAAATTCGGAGATTTTATTGCCACCAATTCAATAAGCTTTGAAGTTTATAAAGGTGAAATTTTCGGATTCTTGGGAGCCAATGGAGCAGGAAAAACTACTGCAATGAAAATGCTTTGTGGTCTATCGCGACCAAGTTCAGGTGAGGCTATGATTGCAGGATTCGATATTTATAAACAAACTGAAGAAATTAAGAAAAGTATAGGTTATATGAGTCAGAAGTTCTCCTTGTATGAGGACTTAACTGTAAAGGAGAATATTGATTTTTTTGGAGGGATTTATGGATTGCGATCAGAGGATCTAAAAGCTAAACGGGCTGAATTAATAAAAACCTTAGGATTGGAAAATGAAGTCAATCAATTAGTTTCTTCCTTACCCTTAGGTTGGAAACAGAAGCTTGCATTTTCGGTTGCTGTTATCCATGATCCAAAAATTGTATTCCTTGATGAACCCACTGGTGGAGTAGACCCCGTAACCCGTCGGCAGTTTTGGGATTTGATTTATGATGCCTCGAGTAGGGGAATAACCATTTTTGTCACAACCCATTATATGGACGAAGCCGAATATTGTAACCGTATTTCTATGATGGTCGATGGGGAAATCAAAGCATTGGACAGTCCTTTTAATCTGAAAAAACAATATGGTGCTGACACAATGGACGAAGTATTTTATGAACTGGCTCGCGGCGCCACAAGAAAGGGAGATTAAATGAAACAGTTTCTATCATTTGTAAGAAAGGAGTTCTATCACGTGTTTCGAGATAGGAAGACCCTATTAATGCTTTTTGGGTTACCCATTGTTCAAATCGTACTCTTTGGATTTGCCCTGACCAATGAAGTGAAGAATGCAAAGATTGTAATCTTCGATTATGCAAAGGACATCGCAAGCCAGGAAATAACTCAAAAATTCGAAGCTAACCAAAACTTCCAACTGACAAAATCTTTGATGAATGCTAAACAGATTGAGTCTGCGTTTAAAAAGGAAAATGTGAAGCTGGCCATTGTATTTCCGGCAAACTTCTATGAAGACCTTTTACATCTGCATAAAGCCCAAATCCAAATCATTGCTGATGGTTCCGATCCGAATACTGCGAGTACTCTTCAAAATTATGCAAATGCCATCATCATGGATTACCAAATGGATTTGTTGCAGAATCAGAAACTTCCTTACAGCATAAATACTGAACTCCGGATGCTCTATAATCCAGAACTTAAAGGAGCAACAACTTTTGTTCCCGGCATTATGGCCTTAGTCTTGATGCTGATCTGTGTATTGATGACTGCAGTTTCTATTGTAAGGGAAAAAGAAATGGGAACAATGGAAATTCTTCTGGTATCACCATTTAATCCTTTTTTGGTTATTGTATCTAAGGCATTGCCATATTTCTTGCTTTCAATGGTCAATCTGACTGTGATCCTCGTCATGGCAACAACGCTGTTAGATATGCCAATACATGGAAGCTTATTGTTGTTAGTAGCAGAAAGTGCACTATTAATCATCTGTGCATTGTCCGTGGGGCTACTAATTTCTAATATTACCAAGTCCCAACAAGCTGCCATGTTGATCTCTATGATGGGCATGATGCTGCCAATCATACTATTCACAGGCTTTATGTTTCCATTGGAAAATATGCCAAAACCACTTCAGTTGTTCTCCAATATTGTCCCTTCAAAGTGGTATTATATCATTGCAAAATCTATTATGTTAAAAGGATTAGGTATTGCAGCCATTTGGAAAGAAACGTTGGTTTTAATTGGAATGACTGTTTTGCTGTTGTTCCTGAGTCTGAAAAAATTTAAAACAAGATTAGAATGAGGTCATTGCTATTTTTATTGCGAAAGGAATTCAAGCAAATCTTTAGGAATAAAGCATTGCTTCCCTTAATATTTGTGGCACCAATCATGCAGCTTATTATCTTGCCATTGGCAGCAGATTTCGAAGTCAAGAATATCAATATTTCTGTGGTAGACCATGATCATTCCAGCTTTTCCCAGCAGTTGATCTCAAAACTGACGTCTTCTGGGTATTTCAGATTAATGGATTATGGCTCTTCATTTAAAAAGGGGCTGGAACAAATTGAACAAGATAAAGCAGATATTATATTGGAAATCCCAAACAATTTTGAACGTAATCTGATCAAGGAGGGTGAGGCGGATCTTTTTGTGGCAGCCAATGCCATTAACGGAGTAAAAGCAGGATTAGGATCAAGTTATTTGAGTAGGATTATCACTAATTTCAATGAAGATATCAGAACCAAATGGGTGAATAAACAAGGTGAATCAGGCATGTCCTTGATCGATGTCACAACCTCCAATTGGTTCAACCCTTATTTGATCTACAATAAATTTATGGTACCAGGTATTTTGGTTGCCTTGGTTACTATGGTTTGTTCCTATATGTGTTCCCTAAATATTGTAAAAGAAAAAGAGATGGGAACGATTGAGCAAATCAATGTTACTCCTATAAAGAAGTACCAATTTATCCTTGGGAAGCTCATTCCATTCTGGATAATTGGCATGTTTGTTTTTAGTGTGGGATTGTTTATCGTAGGAAGGTTTGTTTATGGAATTGTGCCGGTCGGCAATTTGTTGTTATTATATGGTTATTTAGCACTGTATCTTGTTGCAGTACTGGGTTTGGGATTGTTAATTTCTACGGTGTCGGATACTCAACAACAGGCTATGTCCGTTGCTTTTTTCTTCATCATGATTTTTATGCTGATGAGTGGCCTGTTTACTTCGATCGATAGTATGCCGACTTGGGCACAGGTGATTGCCAAAAGTATTCCAGTGACTTATTTCATCGAGGTAGTTCGAATGATCGTATTGAAAGGAAGTGGCTTTGAAGATATTCAGCAACACTTTCTTATCATGGTAGGATTTGCAGTACTGCTGAATACCCTTGCTATTTTAAATTATAGAAAGACTTCTTAGGAGTGATTAATCAACTCCGATCCACCATTCCTTCAATTCATTAGGTTTGTCTAAGTAAATAATCTGTCCCATTTTAGGGGTCCAGATCGGAAAGTTTTTATCCTTAGCCTCCTTGCTGATTCTAATTAATGGTTCGTCCCAAGCATGATTTGCTAATGGAAATTTAGAATTATGAACGGGGATTAAATTTTTCGTTTGGAGCTCTTGAGCAGCAGTAATTGCCTCTTCGGGCATAAGGTGAATGTACTTCCAGTTCTCATTATATTGGCCGTTCTCAAGAATGGCAACGTCGAATGGACCATATTGCTCACCAATGGCTTTAAAATGCTTACCATATCCAGAATCTCCTCCTATAAACAGTTTCATTGAATCAGTTTGAACAACAAATGATGACCACAGACTTGTATTTCTTTTTAGCCATCTTCCTGAAAAATGCCTTCCAGGTGTAGCTGTAAATTTCAACGAATCAAGATCTAAGCTTTCACCCCAATACAATTCATGAACATGCTCGGTAGGATAACCCCATTTGTCAAAATGTGCGCCTACCCCAATACTGGTGATAACATCCTTCACTCGAGGCTTTAACTTTTTAATGGTAGGGTAATCCAAGTGGTCCCAATGGTCGTGTGTGATTACTAAAATGTCGATATCAGGCATTTCTTCTGCCGTATACTGATGGGTCATATTGAATGCGGATACACTACCTGGAATTGGTGAAGCATGTCCGCTAAAAACAGGATCTACCAATATTCTTTTACCATCTAATTGGAGGTAATAGGAAGAGTGGCCAAACCAAACATATACATTCTCCGAAAGGGGAATGCTTTTCAGATCAGTGATATCAACAGGTAAAGGCTTGGATGGTGCATTTCTTTTATCCTTTCCAAAGAAAAACTGCATGAATACCGAAAAAGTACTCACTCCTTCTTTCATGGCTGGAGTTACTTCTAAATTATCATATACGCCATTTTTAAAAGTGGCAGTATGTTCCATACGTTTTAAGCGATCACCTGAAGCCAATGAACCCATCTGCTCAGAGCGGCTCAGTAAATAAACTGCCACTCCAATAATTAATATTAGGGCAAGTAATATATACATAACTATTTTAAAAAACTTTTTCATGTTAGTGAGGCGCAATTTACGCTATATTCTGTAATCTGATTGTAAGGATATAATTCAAAATAGTTAATAAATATAGTTATTAAGTAATCCCTTCAAATTAAATTCTTTTAATGAAAAAAAGCAGGCTATTTTGTTTAGCCTGCTTTTTTTTAGTATATGAAGGGTATGCTATTGATAGCCCAATAATTTCATTACTTGTTTAGAGTTCTGTTCTTCACCGAAAACCTCATAGTTAAAAGTTTCATCTCTATTCCTGCGAATAAGGACATGCTTTGGGGAAGGAAGTAAACAATGGTGAATACCTCCATATCCGCTCAATACTTCTTGGTATGCACCTGTATGGAAGAATCCTAAATATTGAACCTTACGAGTCTTTGGCATAAAAACAGAGTTCATATGTGCCTCTTGATTGTAATAATCTTGACCATCACAAGTAATCCCTCCTAGGTTAACTCTTTCATATTCCGAATCCCAATTGTTGATCGGAAGTAGGATATATTTCTGGTTTAATGCCCAGACATCTGGTAAATTCGTAATAAATGAACCATCCAACATTAACCATTTTTCACGATCATTCTGTTGTTTTCTTCCTAATACCTTGTATAAAATTCCTGAAGCTTCGGCAACGGTATATTTTCCAAATTCTGTAATAATATCCGGTTCAACAACTTCGTGGTGTGCACAGATCTGTTTGATGCGGTTAACAATCTCATTGACCATATACTCATAATCGAAATCATGAACTAATGAATCTTTGAATGGCATTCCTCCGCCAATATCCAAGGTATCTAGATCAGGATTGATCTTTTTGAACTTACAGTATAGTGTAACATATTTCTCCAACTCATTCCAATAGTAAGGTGTATCCGAAATACCGGAGTTGATAAAGAAATGTAATAATTTCACTTTGAAATGAGGGTTTTCAACGATTTTGCTGTTATAAAAGTCAATTACGTCCTCCATTCTGATCCCTAACCTTGAAGTATAGAACTGAGAATCAGGTTGCTCTTCAGCAGCAATACGAATACCTAAGTTGCAAGGTTCAGATAATTCAACCTCATCATCATACATGTTGAATTCCTCCTTATTATCCAATACCGGGATAATATTATGGTATCCATCGTGCAACATATCCACGATATATTGTTTGTATTGATAAGTCTTAAATCCATTACAGATGACGGTAATGTCCTTAGTTACCTTGCCTTGTCTTTCTAAAGCATCGATCATCGGCATATCAAATGCAGAAGAAGTCTCCAAGTGGATATCATTCTTCAATGCCTCTTCAACGATATGCTTGAAATGCGAAGATTTAGTACAGTAACAGTATTTGTAAGATCCACGGTAATTGTATTTCAACATTGCTGTTTGAAATAAAATCTTCGCTTGTTGAATCTTTTTACTGATTATAGGTAAATAAGTAAAACGTAAGGGCGTACCGTACGTTTCTATCATTTCCATCAAATTCAAATCGTGGAAGTACAATTCGTCATCGATGATATCGAATCCGTCTTGCGGAAAACCAACACTTAAGTCAAGAAATTCCTGATAGCTCTGCATTTTTTATTATTTTTGGCAAAGATATGCTTTCGTAATGAATACCTAAATAAACAAAGCGTTATTTTTTAAATTCATTATCAGAAAGTTACGAATATTACGAAATATTTACATGGCAAAATCAATCCAAGAACTGCTTATTGAGAAGACAGTCGAAGCGGTGAGCGCATTATATGGAGCAGAAATCCCTGCATCGCAACTTGCGTTACAAGAGACTAGAAAAGAATTTGAAGGTCAAATCACTTTAGTTGTATTTCCGGTTACCCGATTTTCTAAAAAATCTCCGGAAGTTACTGGAAATGAAATAGGTACTTTTTTAAAGGAAAACATCCAGGAGATCAATGATTTCAATGTCATTAAAGGTTTCCTAAACCTTAGTTTCTCTGATGGATACTGGATAGATTTGTTGAACAGCAGCATCCTTGCTGACTCTTTTGGGAAGTTCCCAAAAAATGGTAAGAAATTAATGGTGGAGTATTCTTCTCCAAATACCAACAAACCTTTACACTTAGGACATATTCGTAACAACCTTTTAGGATATTCTGTCGCAGAAATCCTAAAGGCTTATGGCTACGATGTCGTAAAAGCCAATCTCGTTAACGATCGTGGAATCCATATCTGTAAGTCTATGCTGGCTTGGGAGAAATTCGGAAATGGTGAAACTCCTCAATCTGCAGATTTAAAAGGAGACCATTTGGTGGGTAAATACTATGTGGTTTTCGACAAGGAATACAAGAAAGAAATCGAAGCATTAAAACTTGAAGGCCAATCTGAAGATGATGCTAAAAAGAACGCTCCTTTAATTAAGGAGGCTCAAAGCATGCTTCAAAAATGGGAAGCCGGAGATGAACAGGTATTAAATCTTTGGAAAACCATGAATGGATGGGTATATGCTGGCTTCGATAAAACATACAAACAACTTGGTGTTGACTTTGATAAATTTTATTACGAGTCTGAAACCTACCTATTAGGTAAGGATATTATTCAGGAGGGATTAGAAAAAGGTGTCTTCTTTAAAAAAGAGGACAACTCTGTTTGGATTGACCTGACCGATGAAGGGCTTGATCAAAAACTTGTTTTACGTGGCGACGGAACTTCTGTTTATATCACCCAAGATCTTGGAACTGCGCAATTAAAATACGATGAGTTTAAAATGGACGAGTCTATTTATGTTGTTGGAAATGAGCAAGATTACCACTTCAAAGTATTGTTCGCCATCCTGAAAAAATTAGGGAAGGTATGGGCTAATGGTTTATATCATCTTTCTTATGGCATGGTTGACCTGCCTTCTGGCAAAATGAAATCTAGAGAAGGAACTGTCGTTGATGCAGATGATTTAATGGCAGAGATGATTGAGACAGCAAAAGAAAGAACTGAAGAGTTAGGGAAGACTGAGGGTTTTAATGACGAGGAGAAAATAAGCCTTTATCAAACTATTGGTATGGGTGCTTTGAAATATTTCTTATTAAAAGTTGACCCTAAAAAACGACTACTATTTGATCCCAATGAATCTGTTGATTTCCAGGGTCATACCGGTCCATTTGTGCAATACACGCATGCCCGCATCAAATCTGTCCTTCGTAAGGCAGATTATAAAGCTGGAGATATTAAGGTTCCTGCGTCGATATCTTCCTATGAACGTGATCTAATTCAAGCTTTAGCAAATTATCCTGCCATTATTGAAGCATCGGCAAAGGAATTCAGTCCTGCTCAGTTGGCTAATTATGCTTATGATTTAGCTAAGCTTTATAATAAATTTTACCACGAGGAAACTATCCTAAAAGCTGAAGATGAAAACGTTAAAGGATTTCGTCTCCAACTCTCTGCTTCTGCAGCTAAGGTTATTGCCGAAAGCATGAACTTATTAGGTATAGAAGTTCCTGAAAGAATGTAAGAATGAAAAAACTAAAAGTAGGATTAATCGGATTTTCTATAGGTGGGCATGTTTTTCATGCCCCATTTATTGATGGAAATCCAGACCTTGAATTATATAAAGTTACAGCTCGCAAACCTGAACAACAGAAGATGTTGGCGGAGAGATATCCAAGTGCTATTGCTGTACTTTCCGCAGATGAAATAATCAACGACCCTGAAGTTGATATTGTAGCTATTGCTACATCCAACGATGTTCATTTTAGCCTGGCAAAAGCAGCATTAGAAGCCGGAAAGCATGTCGTTGTTGAAAAACCCTTTACCAACTATAGCGCTGAGGCTGATGAATTAATTGCATTAGCAAAAGAAAAGAACCTGATACTTTCGGTACATCATAACGCACGTTTCCATTCTGATTTTAAAACAGTGAAAAAAGTGATCGAATCTGGAAGATTGGGAAGAGTGGTAAACTATGAAGCACGGTACGATCGTTTCCGTAATTTCTTAAGAGCAGGGGCATGGCGTGAAGAGAACCTTCCAGGTTCAGGTATCCACTATGATCTAGGCGCTCACCTCATTGATCAAGCCTTACTTGTATTTGGGAAACCGAATGCCATCTTTGCTGACCTAAGGGTTCAACGTGACGGTGCAAAAGCTATTGATGATTTTGAATTTATCCTTTCCTACCCTGGAATTAAAGTGTCTTTAAAAGGGCAAATGTTAGCGAAGATTTCTACCGCTAGATATGCCGTTTATGGTATGAATGGTTGTTTCGTAAAATGGGGGGTCGATCCGCAAGAAGCCCTGTTGAGAGATGGGATATCCCCATCATCTGTTCCAAATTGGGGAAAAGAAGACCCTGCCTTCCAGGGAACAATTGCTATCCTGGAAGATGGGAAAGATGTGGAAGAGAAAATTGAAAGTGAAACAGGTTCCGGACAGGATTTTTATAAAAATATTGTTTCTGCCATAAAAGGGGAGGAAGACTTATTTATTAAACCCGAACAAGCTAGGGATGTAATCCGTATCCTTGAACTTGCCGAAAAGTCTTGGGCAGAGCAAAGGACTATATCTTTGGAAGGCGAATTGATCTCCTAATGAAAGAATTTGATGCGGTTATTATAGGTGCTGGTGCATGTGGACTGATGTGTTCCGTGCAGGCGGGGCTATTGGGTAAGCGCACGCTTTTGATAGAAAGAAATGATAAGCCTGGTGCCAAAATATTAATCTCCGGTGGTGGGCGTTGTAATTTTACAAATATCTATACGTCTACTGACAACTTTGTTTCTGAAAATCCTAAATTCTTAAATGCGGTTTTCGCTCAATGGACCGTGGATGATACTATAAATTTCTTTGAAAACTTTGGAAACATAAGTGGCCAGGAAAAAACTCTAGGCCAACTTTTTCCGACAAGCAATAAGGCAAAAGATGTTGTAGCGGTATTTACTAAGCTCATGTTTGATACCGGACAAGATCTTATGCTGAATACCTTAGTTAAAGCTCTTGATAAATCCGATGATGGTTATATTGTTAAGCTCGAAAAGGACGGGAAAGAGTCTTTAATTTCCGCAAAAAAAGTCGTCCTTGCTACAGGAGGACTTCCCGTAGCCAAATTAGGAGCTTCGGATTTCGCTCTTCGGATTGCTAAAAAGTATGACTTAAGGATTGTTGAAACTGCTCCTGCATTAGTACCATTAACCATAACAGGTAAAGACGCGGATTGGTATGCTTCATTGGCGGGAAACTCTGTTTTTTCCCGAGTTTACAATGATAAAATAAGCTTCGAAGAGAATATTCTTTTTACACATTGGGGACTGAGTGGTCCTGCCATTCTTCAGATTTCTTCTTATTGGAAACCAGGGCAAGATTTTACGATAGATCTGTTGCCAAAATTTAAACTCGAAAACCTAATCAAAGAGGAACGTAATCTTGGAGGGAAAAGAACCGTCGGACAGTTGCTGAATGATTATTTTACCAAAAAAATGGTCGAAGCATTAGGTCAATTCCTGCCAATACATTTAAAAATTGCATCCTTAAGTAAAGCTGATGCCAAACAGATCATTGATTTTATACATAAGTTTAAGGTTAAGCCAGCAGGTGATAAAGGCTATGATAAAGCTGAAGTAATGCGTGGGGGTATTGCCACTGATGAGTTAAATCCCAAAACCTTAGAAAGCAAGAAATGTAAAGGAATGTATTTTGGTGGAGAAGCCGTTGATATTACCGGTTGGCTTGGGGGCTATAATTTCCAATGGGCATGGGCTGCAGGCTATGCAATTGCACAAGATTTATAATTATTCAATCAATTTTAATTCATTAAAAAAGGCCGTACATAAAGTACAGCCTGGTAATTGTATTGGGTAAGGAGTAGTCTAAATATAATTTCGGAAAAGCTTAAAATTTATGTTCCAATACAGATTCTTTTTTAACATCAGTTACAGTTATTTCATTTTTCTTTGCTGATTTATTGTTTACAAGAATTTCGAATTGATACTTACCTGGCTTTTCAAATTCTGCTTTCATTTTATTGCTGAATTTTTTGAAGGGGTTGCTCTTCTTACTTTCACTTCCATTGGAATTTTCAATCCTTTTGTAATGGCTGAATCGATGCCCTTGGTATTAGATACCGAAAGCTTAACTAATTTAGGATCTTTTTCTTTTGTAGTGATTTTATAAGAAATTTCGATCGATTTAGGTTTTACCTTTTCTTTTTCCTTATCATCAGTACATGACATCGATGTTAATGCAGCGCTAAGTGTGGTAATTGCTAATAATGTTCTTAAAAATGTAGTAGTTTTCATTTTGAAAAATAAATAAAATTAATATTAAGTTAAAATAACATCTAGTCGACTTATGTTTTATCCTATAACGGAGGAAAAATTAATTACGCTACAAGTAATATTGAAAAATATTTAAATATTATTTATTTATGTTTCGAGGCTGTTGAGGGGGTATAGAATAGCTTATTCCATTGAATTTTTCGTAGTTTTGCACATCGAAGCAAACTGGTTCTATCGCTGCATTTGATATGGAGAGGAAAGTCCGGGCAACATAGGGTAATACGCTTCCTAACGGGAAGGCTAATTTTAGGATTAGACAGCAAGTGCCACAGAAAATATACCGCCTTTCGGGGTAAGGGTGAAAACGTGAGGTAAGAGCTCACGGATTTATATGGTAACATATATCTCGGTAAACCTCGTATGTTGAAAGACCAAATAGGTTGCAAGATCAGAAAGCGACCCGTTTTCTACCTTCGGGTAATTGCAATGGGTAGGTTGATTGAGTTTGCATGTGAATGCAAACCTAGATAAATGATAGAAATTCTTATTTTAGAATACAGAACCCGGCTTACAAGGTTTGCTTCTTTTTATATTAGAACATGTTCTGTACCTATAAATATTTTGGTAAGTTATGACGACAGTATTAATTATTGATGATGAGCGCCCAATCCGTAGCTCACTAAGAGATATCTTAGAATATGAGGACTACAAAGTCCTTGATGTGGACAACGGTGAAGACGGTCTAAAAATCCTTCAAAAAGAGAAAATTGACTTGGTATTATGTGATATCAAGATGAATAAAATGGACGGTATGGAAGTCCTGACCGCCGCAAAGGAATTTTCCGATATCCCTTTTATCATGATATCGGGTCATGGTACAATTGAAACTGCTGTTGAAGCAGCTAGAAAAGGAGCCTTTGATTTCCTTGAAAAACCGCTAGACCTTAATCGTCTACTAATCACTGTAAGAAATGCCCTTGAAAGAGGGTCTTTAGTGAAAGAAACAAAGGTCCTTAAACGTAAAATCTCCAAAACCAAAGAGATTTTAGGTGAATCTTCTGGTATAAATTTAATTAAAGATACCATTGATAAAGTTGCGCCAACTGAAGCACGCGTACTTATTACAGGTGCGAATGGTGCTGGTAAGGAACTTGTTGCTCGTTGGTTGCACGAAAAATCTGGACGTTCAAGCTCCACTTTAGTAGAGGTCAACTGTGCGGCAATCCCATCGGAATTAATCGAGTCTGAATTATTTGGACACGAAAAAGGTTCATTTACCTCTGCTGTCAAACAACGTATCGGTAAATTTGAACAAGCTAACAACGGAACATTATTCCTTGATGAGATTGGAGATATGAGCCTTTCTGCTCAAGCAAAGGTTTTACGTGCTTTGCAAGAAAATAAAATCACTAGAGTAGGGGGCGAGAAGGAAATCGATGTTAATGTGCGTGTAATTGCCGCAACAAATAAAGATCTTCTAAAGGAAATCGAAGACGGCAATTTCCGTATGGACTTATACCATCGATTAAGTGTGATTTTGATTCACGTTCCTTCTTTAGCAGACAGAAAAGACGATATCCCAACTTTAGCGAATGCTTTCTGTGAAGAAATCTGTGCTGAGTACAGCATGCCTGTCAAAGCATTTACGCCAGACGCTATGAAAGCTTTACAATCATTGCCTTGGACTGGAAATATCCGTGAACTAAGAAACATGATCGAACGTTTGATTATTCTTTGTGATAAGAAAATAACTGAGGAAGACGTTTTGAAATTTGCAAACCCTGGTGGTCCGGCGCCTGTTATTCATAATGGAAGTGCTCCTGCCTCAAATGGTTTCGATATGGAACAGTTTACTTCTTTCCAAGATTTTAAAGACTTCTCTGAATGTGAATTCATTAAATATAAACTTGAAAGAAACAATTGGAACGTATCGAAGACTGCAGATGATCTAGATATTCAACGAAGTCATTTATACAGTAAAATCGAAAAATTCGGTTTGAAAAGAGACTAAAATTATAAAGGCCTGATGTTCATCAGGCCTTTCTTTTTATTAGTTATACTACTTTTAATTTTTTAATCGTTGTATTTTCTTTTCTGACGGCTATATAACATATAAATAGCTACAGTCAAAACTACAATACCGATTATGATGTACCCTAATGCAGATCCCTCACCAGTGCTAGCTTTGGTGCTGTCCTGTGCAAACAAACCAATAGATACTGCATTTAGTAGCACTAACACATTCCACTTTCTCATGATCAAATAGATTTTTAAGTTTATTTTATTAATACGGATAATATAATGCAAAAATCATGACAAAGCAAATGTTTTAACGATTATTTAACCTATTAAATGCCATAAATCATTACTGTAACATAAATTTTACTATAAAACAAAGCTTTTTTGAGCATGAAGCTTAATCTCCTCAGGAAATTTGGTAATTCCATGTCTTAAGACATGAATACCAATTTAATACACCTTAGCATCGAAACCGACTAGTTTAAAGGTTTAGGATCTATATAGTCGCTAAGAAATAGTTTCCAGAGCTAAAGCTCTGGAATGACAATTTTTTTTGTTGGTTAGACGGTAAAATGGATAAAATGGTCCCCTTTTGAAGGGACCATTTTATCCATTTTACCCCTTCCTCCCCCCAAGGACGCTGTCATTCCATGCCGTAAGGCATGGAAACCATTTCAAGCCCAAATTTCACGCTCTAGAAGCCATGCCCTGCGGCAGATTTAGCTTTTAGTATTTGCACTAAGAGATGGTTTCCAGAACTTTAGATCTGGAATGACTGTGTGGTGAAATGAGAGTGGAAACCTCGAAAAGACACTCGTTTCTAGCATTACAATATTTCAGCTAGAAAATTCCCTTGTTGATGAATAAGGTCTCTTTTCTCAATAATTTCTTGAAGATTTATGGTACCGATAACATATTTATGATCATCGCTATAGAAGCGTTCAGAAATATTAGCAAAAGTAATGTTCTCTAAAACATCCTCATCTTCATAACGGAAGTAAACTTTAAACGTATAATCCGTAGAATAAGTCAATTCCTGACTCTCCAAATGCTTCTTGTACTCATACTTATAATCGTATCTCAAAGCTGCTATATCCGATAGAACTGCAGATCCTGTAGGATGGCCACCAGCACCTTTTCCATAAAAGAATTGCTCATCTGCAAATGCAGCCTTTACTAATACACCATTGTATTCATTTTCAACATTCTGAAGAATATTATCCTTGGAAATGAATTTTGGTAAAACATAAAGTACTACACGATGATTATCAATTTCTTTTGCCAATGGAATTAACTTAATCTTATAGTTCTTTTCTCTAGCATAACGGATATCTGCATTGCCTAAAGTGTCAATACCCAAATTCAGAATCTCATCCGGATTGATATATAATCCGTATGCATGCGATGCAACTATAGCAAGTTTATATTTAGGATCATAACCACCGACATCCAGGGTTGGATCCGTTTCCGCAAAGCCTAATTCCTGAGCTTTTTTCAATGCCGAGTCATAACTTTGGTTCTCATTAAAAATCTTCGATAGAATATAGTTTGAAGAACCGTTAAAGATACCGCTGATAGAATGAAGCAATTCGTTATCATAATATTCTTCCAAATTCCTGATAATTGGAATACTTCCACAAACAGCACCTTCATACAATAATGATGTGCCATGCTGATTCTGTATTTCTGTCAACTCCTCAAGATGTGTGGCAATCATTTTTTTATTTGCCGAAACAACGTTCTTTCCTGATGTTAAGGCTCTTTTGGTAATCTCAAATGCAGCATCTGCATCATCAATTAATTCAACTACAGTATTGATCTCAGGATCTTCTAAAATCGCATTGGCATCAGTTGTAAACAATTCTGCAGGAAGTGTCCTTTTCTTATCTGCATTTTTGATTACGAATTTCTTGATTTCTAAATTTAGGTTTTTTGTTTTTATGATATCGTATAAACCTTGTCCCACCACACCAAATCCAAACATCCCGATGGTAAGTTTCTTACTCATTATTCTTTAATTAAATTTAAGTGATTTTCCGCTTTTGTATTATGTTTCTCAAGAAAGTTACTGATGACTTGAGTAAGTGTTTTAGTTTCAATTAAAAATCCGTCATGCCCAAAAAATGAATGTAACTCATAATATTCTGCATTTGGGATGTTATTAGCTATGAATTCTTGCTCTGAAGGTGGGAATAAAACATCAGATGGAATCCCTATAATCAAGGAATTGACACCCTCGATAGATCCTAATACTTGCTCAACCTGTCCACGTCCCCGACCTAAATGATGGCTATCCATAGCTTTGGTAAGATACCAATAGGAGAATGCATTAAACCTGCGTACTAATTTATCTCCTTGATATGCCTGATAGGACGACGCTTTATAGGAATCTGTCTTGTCATGATCTGATTCTACTTGTGTCGTTCCGTAAGCATTATAAGTTCTATAGGATAATAAAGCCATACTTCGAGCCGCCTTCAGACCATTTAAGCCAGCATCAGGCTTTTGCTCTCCGAATGTTGAATCTGCTTCAATAGCTAATCGTTGGCTCTCATTGAATGCGATACCCCATGGTGAAAAGAATGCATTCGTGCCGATAGCAATTAAATTATGGATTTTGATGGTTTTAGAAACGGTCCATTCCAAAGCTTGCTGTCCCCCCAATGATCCCCCAATCAACGTGTTGATCTCAGAAATTCCTAAATGATCTGCCAACAATTGATGCGCTTTTACAATGTCCCTGATCGTGAATTGTGGAAATTCGGAATAATAGGGCAAATTCGTTTCAGGGTTGACGGATAGGGGATTGGTCGTGCCATAATGGGAACCCAGAACATTAGCGCAAATAATAAAATAATCCTTATCGTTAAATAGTTCGTTTTCACCAAATAAGCCCGGCCACCAGTCAAATACATCTGAATTGGCGGTCAGTGCATGGCATACCCATACCACATTGGATTTATCTGCATTCAACTCCCCATAACTATGGTAAGCAATCTGTAGATTTGCCAATTTTTTACCACTCTCTAATTCGAAATCTTGGCTATATCCGAAAGTCTTTACACTCATTCTTTTAAATTATCTTCCTCCATAAAAATCAAATAAGGTCCCACCCTTACTTGATCTTGTCAAATGCTTGTGCTAAATCTGCTTTAATATCGTCTATATGCTCAATACCTACCGATAATCTTAACTGTCCAGGTGCAACACCTGCTTTTTTCTGATCTGCATCGCTCAATTGTTGATGCGTAGTTGCAGCAGGATGAATAATCAATGATTTCGCATCACCGACATTCGCTAAATGGCTAATCAATTCTAATGAATCTATAAACTCATTTGCTTTCTCAACACCACCTTTAACTGTAAATGACAACACTGCACCGTATCCATTTTTAAGATATTTCTGTGCATTTTGGTGATACGGATGGTTTTTAAGTCCTGGATAGCTCACATGTTCAACTTGTGGATGTGCATCCAACCATTGTGCTATTTCTAATGTATTGTCAACATGACGCTGAACGCGCAATGATAAAGTCTCTAATCCTTGAACTAATAGGAAGGAGTTAAACGGAGATAGGGCAGGGCCGAAATCTCTTAATCCTTCAACTCTTGCACGGATAGCAAACTGTATGTTTCCAAAAGGTCCTCCTTCGCCAAAGACATCCGAGAATACTAATCCATGGTATCCTTCAGAAGGTTCTGAGAATTGTTTAAATTTACCATTGCCCCAATTGTAGTTACCACCGTCGATAATTACACCACCAATACTAGTTCCGTGTCCACCGATCCATTTCGTCGCCGATTCAACAACCACATTGGCTCCATGCTCCAAAGGCTTGAATAGATATCCGCCTGCACCGAAAGTATTATCAACGATTAATGGAAGGTCATGTTTTTTTGCAACTGATGCGATACGCTCAAAATCAGGAATGTTGTAGCTAGGATTACCGATTGTTTCAACATAGATTGCTTTAGTTTTATCGTCAATCAATGCTTCGATTTTATCGGCATCTGTATCTTCTGCAAATCTTGCTTCAATACCCAATCTCTTAAAGGACACCTTGAATTGATTGTAGGTACCACCGTATAAATTGGATCCAGAAACGAAGTTTTCACCCGCTTCAAGAATGTTTGTTAAGGCAATAAACTGCGCTGCCTGCCCTGAGGCAACAGCAACTGCTGCAACACCGCCCTCTAAGGCTGCTATACGTTTTTCAAATACATCCGTTGTAGGATTCATAATTCGGGTATAGATATTCCCAAATTGCTTTAATGCAAAAAGATTTGCACCGTGCTCTGCATTTTCAAATACGTATGATGACGTTTGATATATAGGTAATGCTCTTGAACCAGTCGTAGGATCTACTTCTTGTCCAGCATGTACTTGTAATGTTTCGAATTTAAGGTTTTTATTATCTGCCATTTTTTATAATGTTAATTGATTTTAGTAAAATGAGTATTTTTTTATCCTATAGCTATTGTTTTTGGTCGTCTTTTTTTGGACCCTAATTTCTAAATATCACAGAAATTAAGAGGCCATGGACGACTATCGCATTCGTGAAATACAAATACAACAGTTAGAAATAAATAGATTGGATGAATTCTTTGTTGGTTTACCAACAAGATACAATAATTCCGATTTTGAAAATTTTGAAGTCATAGTCTATTTTATTTATATGCTCCTGGGCTTTATTGCCTCGGACAGGAATTGGCACCTTTTCAATCCTATTGAAGGTTGCCAGTGGGTCATAGAGCCAGTCTCTCGCCACTTCTTTATAAATCAAGACCATTCTTTTAGAAGGGTAATGATTAGTGTACCACTATCGAAGTACTCCGCAAATATAGTCTACGAAATTTAATTTTGCAATCTTTTTCTGAAAAACCTTGTATAGGAGACTAAATTAACATAAAAAACTTCAATCCTTTTTCGTTTTCACACGAACTAGAGATTGAAGTTCATCGATTGGGTACAGAATTTTTAAAAACTGCTTGACTTTATATCATGCATCTGTATAATTTTATCAACAACATATCGTGTGTTGCCTCGCCAAGGTAATACACCGTGAAATTCCTTATAATGCAAATCGAATGCCTTTCCGCTATTTAGCTCTAGAATATGGAATACAGAATCACTTTCTATAGAAAACTCAAACTCATTGCTCGATAGACCGGTTCCCGTTTTCTGCGAACGTATCCCTTCCTGAATTAACTTACCCTCATAGGTTTTGAAGAGATTTCCTTTTTTTACTGCATAATTCAAAGTGCCTGATTTTACACCTTCTCCAAATACAAAATAATATTTCCAGTAAACGAATCCAGCAAACGCTAGAAATATAATCAGTAAAAACCAACTAATGAATTTCTTGAATCCTGAGGTTCTGTTGCTGGGCTTTTGGTTAGTTTCCATTTTTCTTAATTCAATTTCAATATCGTTAACAAAAAGAATACCTAAAATTAAAAAAGGTTGGCCATTTAATATAGCCAACCTCGTTATTTTTTTATCCTAGTAGCTGCATCTCTGCATCGATCGCCTCTTTAGTTTTGGAGCTTACAGGAACGATTGGAAGCCTCACATGATCTTGACCTATTCCTTTTTTCTCTAAAATGTATTTAACGCCAGCAGGATTACCTTCTATAAAGCAAAGATCGATGATCTTCAACAATTCTAAATGGATTGCCCTAGCTTCATTATAGTTTCCTTCGCGGCATAGATGTGCCATTGCTGCAACTTTTGTAGGGTAGGCGTTGCCAACTACAGAAATTATTCCCGAAGCACCCATTGCCATCATTGGTAAAGTGATAGGATCATCGCCTGAGATTAAAAGAAAATCTTTAGGCTTATCTCTTAATATCTCACTGAATTGAGCAAAATTACCGGATGCCTCTTTTGTGGCAACGATATTTTTAAAATCCCTTGCAAGCCTCACCGTGGTAGCAGGCAAAATATTGGAACCCGTTCTGCCAGGAACGTTATAAAGTATGATTGGAAGCTTAGATGCTTCAGCAATAGCCTTGTAATGTTGGTAGATACCTTCTTGCGTCGGTTTGTTATAATATGGCGATACAGAAAGGATGGCAACATAATCCAACAGCTCAAAATTCTTGACTTGTTCAACAATCTCTTGTGTATGGTTGCCCCCGATTCCAGCAACAAGAGGAATACGCTTGTTCACATGCTTGGAAGTAAATGCCCACACCTTCTTTCGCTCATCTGGAGTAAGGGTAGCTGTCTCGCCAGTTGTACCCAAGGATACCAAATAATCAATTCCTCCTTGAATTTGATAATCTATCAAATTCCCTAAAGTGTCGTAATCTACTGTGCCGTCCGCATGGAATGGTGTTACCAATGCTACTCCCGCACCTTGAAGCTCGTTCATCGTTTTTCTATATTATTATTTTTATTTTATCTTATTTGTTGATCATCTCCAACAATTCCGTCTCTGTAATCATTGGAATCTGAAGCTTCTCCGCCTTTGCCAATTTTGACGGACCCATTTTATCTCCTGCAACCAAGAAATTCAATTTAGAAGAGATGCTGCTCAACATCTTACCCCCATGGGCCTCTATTAATTCAGTCAATTCTTCTCGTGAATAATCTGCAAACACCCCTGAAATTAAAAAGGTCTTTCCTGCTAATTCATCACCTGCTAAGATCACTTCCTTCTCTTCCGTCTCAAATTGTAGTCCTGATGCTTTCAACCTTTCGATTTCCTCCCAATGCTCCGGATTACTTAAAAAGGCATTGATGCTATCTGCTATCCGAAGGCCTATATCCTGCACCGAAAGAATCTCCTCCACGTTGGCAGAACGAATTGCATCTATATTCTTAAAATGCTGAGCCAGTTTTTTAGCTACGGTTTCCCCGATATGTCGGATCCCTAAGGCAAATAAAACCTTTTCAAAAGGCTTACTCTTCGATTGCTCAATTCCATTGATCATGTTGTCAATGGATTTTTGACCAAATCGCTCGATCCCAACCAATTCATTTGCTCTTTCCTTTAACGTATAGATATCGGAAATGCGACGAATTAATCCCAACTTGAAAAATGTTTCTACTGTTTCATCTCCTAATCCTTGAATATCCATCATCTTTCGCCCTATGAAATGCTGCAGTTTACCAACAATTTGAGGCTTACAACCATCTTCATTTGGACAATAATGAACCGCTTCGCCTTCCTCTCGTACCAATGCAGTTCCGCACTCAGGACAATTCTTCGGATATTCAAATGGTTTTGCTCCAGAAGGACGTTTTTCAACATTGGCCCCGATTATTTTTGGAATAATTTCTCCGCCTTTTTCTACAAAAACGGTATCATGCTCGTGCAATCCCAAACGCTCTATTTCATTCGCATTGTGTAATGATGCACGTTTAACTGTGGTTCCAGCCAATAGAACAGGTTTCAAATTCGCAACCGGCGTCACAGCGCCTGTTCGACCTACCTGATAGCTGATACTATTCAATATCGTCTCTACACGCTCAGCCTTGAATTTATAGGAGATCGCCCAGCGTGGTGATTTTGCCGTAAACCCTAATTCTTCCTGCTGCCCGTAATCATTTACTTTAATTACAATCCCATCAATTTCATAGGATAATTTATGCCTGGCATCATCCCAATAATGGATAAATTCCAATACTTCATCAATCGAATTACAAAGTTTACTATGCTCACAAACAGGAAATCCCCAGGATTTGACCTCCTCTATGCTGTGCCAATGGTCATGGAATATTTTATTTCTGTTATCACAGTATAAAAAGTACAGAAAACAGTCTAAAGGACGTTTCGCTACCTCAGCAGAATCCTGAAGCTTGATCGTTCCTGATGCAAAATTCCGCGGATTGGCATAGGTCTGTTCTTCATTTTCTTCCCGTTCTTTATTTAATCTCAAAAACGCGGATTTATGCATAAAGATTTCCCCGCGAATATCAAATGATTCCGGATAATTTCCTTTCTTCAACTGGTGGGGGATACTGCGGATGGTTTTTACATTATTTGTCACTTCATCACCTTGAGTTCCATCCCCTCGAGTAACCGCCTGTACTAATTTTCCATTTTCATAAGATATGGAAATAGAAAGTCCGTCAAATTTTAATTCCGCAACATATTGAACTTGATCACCCACAACTTTTCGAACCCTTGTGTCGAAATCCTTTAACTCTTGCTCATTATACGTATTGCCCAATGACATCATAGGCCATTTGTGACGAATAGTTTTAAAGCGTTGTGTGATATCTCCACCTACTTTTAAAGTAGGTGAGTTAGGATCCCTATATTCAGGATATTGAAGCTCCAACGCTTCCAATTCCTTGAGTTTATGGTCAAAGTCGTAATCTGAAATCGAGGGTTGAGCTAAAACATAATATTGATAATTATAGTCGTTCAGCTCTCTCGTAAGCTCTTCTATTTTCGCTTGAATATCTAATGACATAGACCACGAAAATACGAAATATATTAAGGGTAAAATAATTTAAAACAACTATTTAAATAATTGCTTCAAGTGTTGCAAAATCATGCAAATCCCATAAGGAAACATAATTCAGAACTTTTGTTGTTAATGAAAATTTTTGTCTTTGAGCTGGGAGAATTTATGGATATTATTCATGTAATAATCCCAGATTATTGAATTTTTATATTGTCCTTTTTTGTTTTCTTGGGCAGAATATTTCTTTCTCTTTTTTGCCGTTTTAAAAAAATTCTTGAAGAAATACTGGTGTCCTCGGCTAACTGCCCATGCATCTGCTGATTTTCCATCCACTAAAAACTTAATTAGGGCAAAGAAATCCAACCATAGGCGCAATGAAATTTTCCAAATTGCTGCAGGTACCGAAAGGTTCTTTTGCATCATCAACAGGTTGTTCCTGAAATTCAGATAGGTCTTCTGTGGGTTACTTGTTTTTAGCGTTCCGCCGCCAACATGATAGACCAAGGAATTTGGACAGTAGCCTACCTTATAGCCCATTTTCTTCAATCGCCAACATAAATCAATTTCTTCAAAGTGAGCAAAAAAATCAGAGTCGAAACCTTCCGCATCTTGCCAGGCTTTTGCTTTAATGAATAGTGCTGCTCCCGTTGCCCAAAATACTTCACGAGCGTCATTGTACTGACCATGATCCTGCTCTACCTTATCCAATATCCTTCCTCGACAGAAAGGGAAACCAAAATAATCCAGATATCCTCCTGCCGCTCCTGCATGTTCAAACTCACCTTTGTTGTGATACGATTGAACCTTCGGCTGGCAAGCCGCCAATAAAGGGTCTTTTTCCATCTGCGCTATGACTGGTTCTACCCAGCCTTCTGAAACCTCTACATCTGAATTCAATAATACATAATATTCGGCTTCAACTCGCTTTAGGATCTCATTATATCCTCCAGAAAATCCTAAATTCTCCGTATTACGAAGGATTTTGAACATCGGGAAATTCTCCTCAACATAGCTCACCGAATCATCGGTGGATCCATTATCTCCAATGATAAACTCAATATTTGGGTAAGTGCTATTAAATACCGAAGGAAGGAATTTCTCCAAGAAATACTTCCCGTTCCAATTTAATATCACAACGGCAACTTTCGGGTAATTTGACATTTAATTTCTTCTTTTACGCTTCCATCTACGATGGGACCATAACCAATATGCTGGTTCTTCTTTTATTATCTCTTCCGTAAATCGATTATGGATATGAGTAATCTCATGTTCCGGATAATCATCGGGATTTTTTATCAATGTGCTAAACTTGCAGGAATAATATCCACGTTTTTCCTTTCTTCTGACTTCGCAGAAAACAACCGGAAATTTCGTCAACCTCGCAATGCGTTCAGCACCAGTGTAAACCAACGTATCTTGATTCAAGAATTCCATGAAATAATCAGAATCCTGGTAAGTAGGTGTCTGGTCTGCTACAAACATACTAATATGTGGAACATTTTTCAACTTAATAATATGTCTTAAGATCTGTTTCATAGGAACCATTTCGGCACCAAACCTAGATCGGATTCCGTTATGAATCTTGTTGAAGACTTTATTGTTCAAAGGCTTATAGACGATCAATTCCGGAACATCCATCATTAATGACAACCGATGGATCGAAAGCTCCCAATTTCCATAATGTGATGTTACTCCAATTACTCCCTTTCCTTGATCCGTATATTGATAAACCTCTTCAGGATTCAATAATTCTATCCTTTTGATAACCTCTTCAGGTTTGATGCTTGCCATCTTGACCGACTCCACAAGGAGATCGGGAAAATATCGGTAGAACTTATAGGCAATATTTTTAATCTCCGCTTCCGATTTTTCAGGAAAAGCATTTCTCAGGTTTTCAAATACCACTTTTTTGCGATACCCAAATACATAATAAATTAGGATGAAAAGGAAATCTGAGATGAGGTAAAGACACCAAAAGGGCAGGAGAGAAATTAAATACAATGTTCCGTAAATGAGTTTTTTCTTCATGCCTATTTTAAAGTACTTTATAAATATCCCCAAATAAAGTTATTTTTGCGGACAATTTGAAGTGAATATTAGTTTATGTCTAAAGGATTATTATTACCAGCACTCTATCTACCGAATATCAGTTATTTACAAGCAATTAAAAATAACGAAGGTCCGATCTTGATCGAACAATTCGAGAATTTCCCTAAACAAACTTACCGTACCAGAACGGAAATTGCAACCGCTAACGGTATTCTTAACCTGTATGTACCCATTGTACACGGAAGAAAAGAGCGTGTAGTCATGAAAGACATCAAAATTAATTATGACCATCCTTGGCAGAGATTGCATTGGTTAAGTTTACAAACTGCCTACAGAAGCTCTCCTTATTTTGAATATTATGAAGATGATTTCAAACTGTTTTATGAAAAGGAATATAATCTTTTATTGGATTATCATGTGGATCAGCTTAAGCTTATCTTAAAATTATTGAAATTAAATAGAGAAATTTCTTTTACTGAAAAGTATGAGGCTGTACCTTCAGATGAATTGGATTATAGGTCTGAAATTCATCCTAAAAAGCCTAGTTTGATTACAAACCAAAAACCATATTACCAGGTTTTTGAAGAGAAAACTGGGTTTATACCTAACCTCAGCATAATCGATCTATTATTCAGTCAGGGGCCTCAGTCGAAAAACTTTTTCTAAGAAGTTTTTATTTTCTTGCTGAAACATTTTGTTTAAGTTTAATGTTCTCTTTTTAAACTCAATATTTCATGAAGAAACTTGTATTTATTTGCATCATCATATTGATGTCGATGAGTTCATTTGCACAAACAGGTGTTGATACGATCCATTACCGCAAAGTTTATTATTTCGGCGGAACTGGACTTTCCTTTCCATTGGGCAAAACAAAAGATGCGTTAACTACAAAACCTTTTACAGGGAGCATGGGTTTAGATATTTCCCTGAAAAATCCTAAATACTACCTTCAGCCAACTCTTTATATGATGAGTTTTGGATATAATCAGCTTGAAGAAGATACCGAATACAATAGGATTTTGAAAAATGCTCGGTCTACGATGTACATATTAAGTTTGGCAGGTGGGATAAGAAAGCAATTGCAGCGATTGAATACTTATGCCTATATAGGTCCAGCTGGTGCATTAAATGTTGAGCCTCGAGCACAGGACGATGCTGCCAATTCCACTGTAAATCTATCCTATGAATATAGTATTTCTCCAGCTTTTAAGTTTGGTATAGGGTCTGATTATAAATTCAAGGGATTTTTTCTTGGTATGGAAGCCGGCTACATGCACAATTTTAGAAAAATCCAAGGTAATCCGGTGCATGTGCTCTCAATAATGGTCGGTTTAAAATCTGACATTACTAAATTAAGTGATAAAGTTGTTGAAGTTATCTCAAAATAATTGAAATATATCTAACTGAAAATCAAATAATTATAATTTTTTTAAAAAAAATGATGTATTTTTTTGATAAAAAATACAATATGGCCTGATATATGTCGTTATTACACTATCTAGATAAATAGAAAATATTTAGGTTAATAATTGGTTTGGTAAAATACCTGGAGTTCTCCGCTCCGGGTATTTTTGTTTTTAAGCCTTTTATTAATTTATTCGATATCATCAATTCAAAGTCTGATTTGCTAACAGGGATTTATTTTGAATCACAATAAAGACAATGAAAAATTTCTTTACAGAGCTTTTCTAAAAAAAATCAAAAAAAAAATACTGCATCTATAATAAAGCGTTTTAGTAACCGTTTAAGATAGTAAAATTCATAATTTCATAATTTAGGTTAATAATTGGTTTGGAAAAATACCTGGGGTTCCCCACCTCAGGTATTTTTATTTTATTCTTCCTCGAAATTATATTTCAAATCCTTAAAGTAATATACTTTATCCCGAATATTTATCTCCCTGATAACTTTACAGGGGTTTCCTGCTGCAACTACATTCTCAGGAATATCTTTAGTAACCACAGAACCCGAACCAATTACCGTATTAGATCCTATTTTTACTCCTGGATTGATTACTGTATTTCCACCAATCCATACGTTGTCACCAATTTCTACTGGCTGGGCAAATTCCCATCCTTCAACCCTCAATACAGGATCTACAGGATGGCCTGCTGTAAAGATACTGACGTTTGGAGCAATCATAACATTGTCACCAATGCTAACTTTGGCACAATCCAATATGGTCAGGTTATAATTGGAATAAAAATATTCACCAACCTCAATGTTATAACCATAATCGCAATAAAAAGGTGGTTCTATATAAAATCGTTCTTTGGTCTTTCCAAATAACTTTTTAATAATCTGATTTCTAGCTTTAATTTTGTTTGGATCCATCAGATTGAATTTTTGTAATTCAACCTTGGCATGTTGTCTTTCCTTAAATAACTCATCCCCACTTGCTATGTAAGGTTCACCTGCTATCATTTTCTCTTTGGAGGTTTTCGCCATATTGTTTTATTATTTTATAGTTATTTGAGATTAATAATTTAAACAATTTCTAATATAAAATTACCATCAACATTTAAAACTCTATTAACTTCTTTAAGATAAGCTACATCAGTTTATAATTCCTTATAAAGTTTTTGGCATTGGAATAACAAAATTTTGCGTTTCATAGTTTTTGGAATCAAAAAAGATTTTAATACAGGTTTCACTTTGGTTTTGGTCGTGTTTTGGTCGTGAATGGTCCGCAGCTTGGTTGGACATTGTCCACAGCTCGTCCGCTCACAAGCGGACGAGCTGTGGATGAGTTTTGGACGAGGTGTGGACGAGACACGAGCAAAACACGAGCAAAACACGGCTAAATATCAATCTGTCTTTTTTTTACTATATGAATTCTGGTCTAATCGGAGGTCGAAAAAACAAAAAAAAGCCACCCAAAATGGGCGGCTTTAGTTCTATGCGGAGAAGTTTAGTTTTTGCTGATTACAAAATCTTTTTTATCAATCCTAACTTTTTTCAAGTTTACCAACCAATCATTATCGATATCGCGGTATCCTAATGCTAGAATTGTCACTGATTTCAAGCCAAGCTCATTCAATCCTAAGAACTGGTCAAGAGCGGCGTTGTCAAAACCTTCCATAGGCGTTGCATCGACACGTTGTTCAGCTGCGGCAGCAATTGCAATTCCGAATCCAATATAGGCCTGACGGGCAGCATGATCAAAATGTTGATCTTTCGATTGCGTGTTAAATCGCGCCATCAAACCATTTTTATATTCATTAGCAAAACCTGCAGGTAATCCACGTTCTACTTCCTGCTGCAAAAACACCGAATCAACACGGTCTTGAGTATACTCATCGTATGCTGCAAAGATCAATAGGTGTGATGCATCAACGATTTGTGATTGATTATATGCTAAAGGTTGGATTTGTTCTTTTAGTTCTTGGTTGCTGATTTCAATAATTTTGAATGGGTGCAGACCCGATGAAGTAGGAGCAAGGCGAGCAGCCTCTGTAATGTAATCGATTTTTTCTTGTTCTACCGAAGCGCCAGTCATTTTCTTAGTGGCGTATCTCCATTTTAAATCTTCTAATAAGCTCATTCTTGTATTTAATTATTCTTTTATGTTATTCTAAACTAATATTGATTTGATATATCCGTCTATGGCATCTTCCAATACCGCCGATGGACAAATATTTTCTCTTGTATTGAGGGAAAGCAATTCTATTGCTACTATTCCATGCAAAATGGACCATAGGGTCTTTAATTTCAGGTATCTGTCCACATGTTCCTTTCCGCTAGCAAGGATTGCTTCATCGATAAGGTTCAGCATTTTTTCGGATACTTTTTTGATATTCTCGTATTCGTTAATTCGATCACAAGATGGTATCCCCAAGCCAAACATGATTTCATAGTGTTTAGGATGATTTACAGCAAATAGCCAATACCCTTTAGCTAATTGTCGCAACTTTATTGAAACTTCCTTGGAAGGTTCAATATGTTGATTCAATTCCATTAAAAGTTTGTCAAAACCCTCTTCGACGAAATAACTTGATATTGCGTCCTTATTCTCAAAATGCTTATAAATAACCGGGACAGAATACTCGATAGCATCGGCGATTTTTCGAATAGATAGAGCTGCCCAACCCTCATTCTCCACGATCTCGCGAGAGCAGGTGATGATTTGATCTTTTAATTCTTGCTGTTGCCTTAATTTTCTTTCAGATAATCCCATTGTTATTTTTGTTAACAGTGTTAGTAAAAGTAACAATGATAGTTGAATGTTGAAACATTTTTTAAAAAATTAAACAAACAGATGACAATACGCCAAGCAGCCTTTGATCCGACCTTTATTTCGAGGGATACTATGTTTATTGAAAATGGCAAATTTGTCTTAACTTTAAGCATGAACTTTTTTAAAAGTAAACGTAAAGTATCCTTAGTATTAGGGAGTGGTGGTGCTCGTGGATTGGTCCAGATTGGCGTTATCCGCAGTTTGGAAGAAAAGGGTTATGAAATTGATGAAGTTGTCGGCTGTTCAATAGGTTCGTTAATTGGGGCGGCCTATGTGGAAGGTAAATTGTCGAATTTAGAGGAATGGATGCGAGTAATTACGCGGAGAAAAGTTTTTAAGTTGATGGACTTTACCAATCCGAAGTTTGGTCTGTTGAAAGGAGAGCGGGTATTTGAATCCTTGAAGGAGATTCTACCCGATGTAAATATTGAAGATATGAAGATCCCTTTTCGTGCAATCGCTACGGATATGATCAGTGAGAAAGAAGTTATTTTTGATAAGGGGAGTGTTTATAAGGCCATCAGGGCATCAATTGCAATTCCTGCGGTATTTACAAGCATCGAAAGTGAAGATTGGAATTTAGTCGATGGAGGTGTTATCAATCCATTGCCTATAAACTATGTGCGTCGGAAAAGAAGAAATATTATTATTGCCGTCAACCTGGACGGTAAACCTGATGCAGCCTATGGGCCTTATAATGGGGCTAAAGGATTAAATGCGATTTCTATGTTGCAGGAGTCGTATTTTTTAATGCGCAGAAGGTTGAGCCAACTATCTGTTGAGCTCTATAAGCCAGATTATGTCATCAATATTCCCCATAATATTGCAGGGATTTGGGATTATGATAAAGCGTCATTTATGATTGAAAAAGGGATAGAGCTGACCGAAAAGGTTGTACCAGATGCACCTATAAAGAAAAAAAAGATTCCCGCTAAAATCATATTGAAAGGGGAAGAATTAAAGAAAAAAGAGGCCGTTTAAACGACCTCTTGCAATAATTTATTCATGTAAAGATTAAATTCTTCTGGATGTTCAAGATTAGGTAAATGTCCACATTCTTCCATCTGAATGTATTTCGATCCCTTAATGTCTTTTGATAATTCTTCCATTAAATCAGCAGGTGTAATTTTATCTTCCTTCCCACGAACCACCAATGTAGGTACATTAATTGCCTTTAATACTTCGGTTGTATCTGTCCTTGCAGCTAAGGCCAATAGAGTTGCACAGATGGATTCAATGCTATTCCTCCGGATACTACTTTTAATAAGTTCAACAGCATCAGGGTTGTTTTCAATGCTTTTCTTAGAAAATACATTAGCAATGAAGCCAATGGCATAAGGCCTGCGACCGTATTGCAGAACGGCTTGAATAGCGTCAAAGCGTTTTTGTTTTCCAGCATTATCATCAGGTTTGCTGTGTGTGTCGGAAAGGATCAATCCAGAGATACGCTCTGGGAATAATTGGTATGCCCTCAAGGCAATATATCCGCCCATAGAAACTCCGCATAGCACTGCTTTTTCGATTTCCAGTTTACGCATAAAAACCCCTAGATCTTTAGCGAATACATCGATTGAAAAGAATCCATGACCTTTGGTGGTATTACCATGCCCCCGTATGTCGATGGCAATTCCAGTTATGTTATCTTCTAAACTTTCCAGTTGCTCGCGCCACATTTTTTTATTAAATGGAAATCCATGCAGGAAAATAATCGTCTTCTCAGGTTGTTCAGTAGCCTTTTTGATGTAATAGGAGATACTTATATCCCCAATCCGGATCTTGTTGCTTTTTATAATACGTTCCGCCATAATTTTAAATATATAAATATCAACACGATATGCAAAATATAGTTTGAAAATGATTAAAAAACGGAAAAACCATTTGGAAAGTATAAAAAAGTAACGATATTTGCGCCACCTCAAAGGACAATTAGTCCTTTCAAAATGCGCTCATAGCTTAATTGGATAGAGCATCTGACTACGGATCAGAAGGTTAGGGGTTCGACTCCCTTTGAGCGCACTTTTTAGACACAAGACATAAGACATAAGACAGTGCAGGGTGTTTATATAGTTGAAAAGAAATAAAGAAAAAGACTTTAGTGTTGAGCTAAAGTCTTTTTGTATTTAAAAGGATTAATATTGGGATCATTTACAAAAGTTGCGGAGGGGATAAAATATTGGGCAGTTAACTAATTCGGTTCTTATGTAAACAAACTAGTTTCTTATGTCTAATATTTCCTTGTCTCTTCTTAAAAATCCCATCGGGATGGCATATCTATAGCCAGACCCGCAGGGTCTGGAATAAGCGTTAATTTCAAAACAACTCCGTAGGAGTGACATGTTAGCTAGAAGTTTTAGAAATATGCCACACCTACGGCGTTGAATTCTGTGATGTAAAATAAATTTCTATAGAAATTGCATCCCTACGGGATTCATTGGACATCAGTCTAACTACTAACTACTATCGACTCTTATGTCTATAGCCTAAGTAGTTAGCAATAATATTGAAGAAACTGGTTTAAGAAAATGAAAAAAATTTTTGCTGGGACTATTATTTCCTTATATTTGCATCACCAAAACAGAAAGGGCGTCAGTCGTATAGTATTGGTTGCCGCGCTCATAGCTTAATTGGATAGAGCATCTGACTACGGATCAGAAGGTTAGGGGTTCGACTCCCTTTGAGCGCACTTGGAAAGAGCCTAATTCTTATACGGGATTAGGCTTTTGTTTTTTTTACATCTAAAATAAACATCACATTATGCTAAACCTAGTTTTATTCGGGCCTCCAGGAGCAGGTAAAGGGACTCAATCGTCCAAATTAATCGATAAATATTCCCTTCACCATATTTCAACTGGAGATATGTTTAGAGGACACATCAAGAATCAAACTCCACTTGGTAAAGAGGTGAGTCAGATCATTGCTGACGGTAATTTGGTTCCGGATTCGATCACGATCTCTATGTTAGAGGAGGAGTTGAAAAACAATCCTGATGCGAAAGGATTTATATTTGATGGATTCCCACGTACAGTTGCACAGGCTGAGGCATTGGATAAGTTTTTGGAGGCAAACAATACTTCGATCACAGGAGTTATTGCATTGGATGTAGATGAGAATGAATTAACGCAGCGTATCGCTAAGCGTCAGGAAATTTCTGGACGTGCGGACGATGCTGCAGATAAATTGCAAAAACGTATCGAAGAATATTTTGGTAAGACCATTCATGTATTGCCTTATTATGAACAGCAAGGTAAGCTTAGCAAAGTGAATGGAATCGGAGAGATTGAAACAATCTTCAACGATCTTACTCAGGTAATCGATAATTATTAATACAATCTGAATAGGGAATTTTATGGCTCAGGGGTCAAATTTTGTTGATTATGTAAAGGTATGTTGCCGCTCGGGACATGGGGGAGCTGGATCTGCCCATTTGCACCGTGATAAGCACACGGCTAAAGGTGGACCTGATGGAGGTGATGGTGGTCGCGGTGGACATATTATCTTGAAAGGATCGCATCAACACTGGACCTTGTTGCACCTGAAGTTCAGGAAGCATATAATTGCCGATCCCGGAGAGGCAGGGGGCAGTGCATTACGTTCAGGAGCAAACGGAAGGGATGAGATTTTGGAAGTGCCTCTAGGTACTGTTGCCAAGAATGCTGAAACTGGAGAAGTTCTATTTGAAATTACCGAAGACGGTGAAACAAAAATATTAACACCTGGTGGACGTGGTGGTTTAGGAAACTGGCATTTTAAATCTTCGACCGTTCAAACCCCTCGATTTGCGCAGCCAGGGTTGCCAGGAAAAGAGGAATGGATCGTTTTGGAATTGAAGGTTCTAGCGGATGTAGGATTAGTTGGATTCCCAAATGCTGGTAAATCAACTTTGCTCTCGGTCGTTTCAGCTGCAAAACCTGAAATTGCTGATTACCCGTTTACGACCATAGTTCCTAACTTGGGGATTGTTAGCTATAGAGATGGTAAATCATTTGTTATGGCAGACATTCCGGGAATCATTGAAGGCGCTTCGGAAGGAAAAGGGTTAGGGCATCGTTTCTTACGTCATATCGAACGAAATTCAGTGTTATTATTCTTAGTTCCGGCAGATACTGATCGGACAATCGAAGAAGAATATAATATTTTATTAGGTGAATTAACCGCATATAATCCCGAATTATTAGACAAGCCAAAGATTCTGGCTATCAGTAAGTCGGATATGTTGGACGAGGAATTAGAAAGGGAAATGTCAGCACAGGTTCCTAAAGGATTACCTCATTTATTTATATCCTCAGTGACGGGAAAAAATATTCCTCAACTGAAAGATCTCATCTGGAAAGAAATCAATCAATAATAGGAAAGCAACGTAAGTTGCTTTTTTTATTTTAGGCAATTTATATTTTCTATTTTTGCAGCAATGGATTTATCTCTAAAAGAGTTTTTGGACCGTAAAGTTGAAGAGTTTAATCAACCTGATTTTATTCCAAATGATCCGATCTGCATTCCACATCAGTTCGACCTAAAACAGGATATTGAAATCATGGGTTTCTTCGCCAGTATTTTAGCGTGGGGACAGCGAAAAACGATCATTAACAAATGTAATGAGCTGATCGAACGTATGGATGGAAGTCCATTCGATTTTATCCTAAATCACCAGGATCAGGATCTAAAGAACCTATTAGGTTTTAAGCATCGGACGTTCAATGACACCGATCTCCTATATTTTGTAAGCTTCTTTAAGTGCCATTATACCCATTTTGCAAGTTTAGAAGACGCGTTTCTGCAATTGGGGGCATCAGAACCTTTTAGCATTGAAGAGTCCTTAAATGCATTTAAATCCTATTTCTTTTCCTTACCCGACTATCCCTACAGAACCCGAAAACATGTCAGTTCGCCATTGCAGAAGTCAACTTGCAAACGATTGAATATGTTTCTGAGGTGGATGGTAAGGCAGGATGATCGAGGCGTTGATTTTGGCGTTTGGCATCAGATTAAACCCAAAGATTTAATCTGTCCATGTGATGTACATGTTGAAAGGGTAGCTCGGAAGTTTGGATTGATCCAGTTGGATAAAGTCAATTGGAAGACTGCATTAGAATTGACCGGTAATTTAAGGGAACTGGATCCCAATGATCCTGTAAAATATGATTTTGCTTTATTTGGTTTAGGTGTTGCGGGAGAATTGTAAAATAAGATTTAGTAGAAAGGAATAAACATTTCTTTATGTTTACCTGCATCCTTGTACTGGAATTCATCCGACATAAATTCAAATCCCATACTTTCATAAAATGGGTATGCAGCCTCTCGAGCGATGCACCATAAATAATCTCCATGGAGTTGAGATTTAATATGTTCAATAGCAGCGTTTAGAAGTTCGCGAGCATATCCTTTTCTTCTAGCAAGAGGTTGGGTTGCCATTCCACGTAGCCTATATCCTTCATGTGGCAATTTAGGATGGTTTGTTTTGTGGACGGTCAGTACACATTGAAGAATATTATCCTCGTCGAAAAGGCCTAAATGGAAGCTGTCAGGCATTAAATCCTCGGGATTGACACAAAGGTTCAGATCCTTACCTTTCTGCAGGACAGCGCTTCGCAATGGGAGTGCCTCTTCAACCTTGATAAATCTGATCATCTTTTGGAAAGGATTGTTAAAATATCGACCATTCTGTTGGAATATCCGAACTCATTATCATACCATCCGACAACTTTTACCAATCCGCCAACAATACTCGTTAATTCAGAATCAAATACACAGGAATAAGGGTTGTTAATGATATCTACAGAGACAATAGGGTCTTCAGTATAAAAAAGTACATCCTTCAATTCGTTTTCAGAAGCTTCTTTAAACTTTCTGTTGATTTCTTCTACTGTGGTATTTTTAGCGAGGTTGCAAGTAAAATCGGTTAAAGAACCATTCAATACGGGCACACGGATTCCGGCACCCCCAAGTTTACCGTCAAGATGTTTGAAAACATTGGTGATCGCTTTTGCAGCGCCAGTTGTGGTCGGGATAATGGAAGCCGAGGCAGCTCTAGATCTTCGAAGGTCTCGGTGTGGAGCATCATGAAGGTTCTGATCACCAGTCATGGAATGAACCGTAGTAATATAACCGTCAACGATTTGCCAATTTTCATCCAATATTTTGATCAATGGTGCTACATTGTTGGTTGTACAAGACGCATTCGAGAATATCGGAGTGTTCCAATCAAATTCATGATCGTTTATTCCCAAAACGACTGTTGGAATTTCCTTGTCAGGAGACGGTGCCGAGATAATTACTTGTTTTGCACCGGCCAGCAAGTGTTTCGATGCAAGATCCTTATTTACAAAGAAGCCTGTTGATTCCACTACCACATCGATTTCCAATTCTTTCCAGGGTAGGTCTTCAGGATTCTTTTTGTTTATTATTAATATTGATTTGCCATCAATGTAAAGATGATCTTGATCATGATCTACCTTTCGGTTTAATGGACCATGTACAGAATCGTATTTGAATAAATGAGCCAGTGTTTTAGAATCGGCAAGATCATTGATAGCAACGACCTCAATAGTTTCAAGATTTCTGTTCAATAAATTTCTTAACGTATGACGACCGATTCGGCCGAAACCATTGATGGCAACTTTCATTATTTGTGAAATTCAGCAATTACTTCATTAATATTTTTCTCACCTTCCCAGTAGGTTTTCAATTGACCATCTGGTCCGTACACATAGTTTGCAGGGAACATATTAGGAATATGGAATTTCTGGATAAATTCTTGGTTCCTGTCCCAAAGCATCTGTACATTTTCCTTACCGTCTAATTCTTTTCCAAAAGTTGTAAAGAACTGAGACATCAAAGCCGGGTCGTTCATAGAGACATATACGACATTAATATCCTTGATTTTCTCATAGTTTTTCGATAGTCCACCTGCTTCATTTTGACAGTGGCTACATCCTGGATCGAACAGCACGAAAACAGTGTTTTTGCCTGCAGGGATATCAGCTTTTGTGTATTTGATACCTGATTTCACTTTGTAGAATGTAAACTCAGGAATGCTCAATGCGGCAGCTGCAGATGTCTGGGGAGCAGCAGGGGCAGGGTTTGTTTGTTGAGTTGAATGCTCGTGAGCGCTGTGGTCATGTGCACTATGATCATGTCCAGCATGATCATCATGTGTTTCTGTAGTTTCAGCTTTTTTCTGATTATTACATCCTACAGCTAGAACACCTAAAGAAAGGCAAAGAGAGGATAGGATAAATTTATTTCTCATGTCTTGTGATTAAGATTCAAAACTAATAAAAAATATAGAGTAAGTTCTGTGAAAGGGTTAGAATAAACAGTATTTTGACAAAAAAGGCCCTGATTTTTCAGGGCCTTAGATGTTTTATGATTATTCCAAAAAATTATGGAGTAACTACTTTAGCTTTACTTTCTTTTTCTTTTGCAGAATCTGCCAAATGTTTACCACGACTTAAGTCGAAGATAGCAGGGGCAGCCAAAAAGATAGAAGAATAGGTTGCTACAACGATACCAATTAAGATAGCGAATGAGAAACCACGAATAACCTCACCACCAAATACGAACAATACGGCTAATACGAAGATTACTGTTAATGAAGTAATCACCGTACGGCTTAATGTAGAGTTGATCGCATTATTAATCGTTGTTCCAAGCTCTTGTTGGTGCGCATTAGGTTTCTTCAAATATTCACGTAGACGGTCAAATACAACCACCGTGTCGTTCACTGAATAACCCAACACTGTTAGGATAGCAGCCACGAAATGTTGGTCAATATCCAATGAAAATGGAACAATACCATCTAATATGGAGAATAGACCTAATAGGATAATGGCATCGTGAACAGTTGCAATAGCTGCACCAGCGGAATATTGCCATTTGTGGAAACGGATTAAGATATAAGCCGCAATAACAATGATGGATAAGATTGCAGCATAAATTGCTCTATCGCGAATATCACTTGCAATCGTAGGTCCTACTTTTTGTTGGGATAGGATCTCGTATTTATTGCCTTGAATTTTAGATAGACCTTCGTTTAATTTAGATAATACTTCTTTATCAGCTTCGTCACTAGTCTCTTCGATATGATAAGAAGTAGTTACGCGCAATTGGCTTTCATTTCCAAAAGTTTTAACCTCAGTCGTAGTTCCGAAGACATTGTCCAAGTTTTCACGAACAGTTTCAGGGCTAACATTTTGATCATAACGAACAGTGTAAGTACGTCCACCTTGGAAGTCAACTCCGTATGAAAATCCTTTTGTTAAGATAGCACCGATTGAAATAACAATAGCAACCAATGAAATCAAATAAGCAACCTTTCTTTTCTTGATGAATTGGAAGTTTGCATTTTTCAAAGTATGGTTCGACCAAGGGAATGAAGTTGTGATCTTCATGTCTCTGCTCAACATAAATTCGAAAATTAAACGAGTAATGAAGATTGCAGTGAACAATGAAGTAATAATACCGATCATTAACGTCGTTGCAAAACCTTGAATTGGTCCACTACCTGTGAAGAATAGGATTAAACCTACCAAGAATGTAGTAATTTGGGAGTCAAGGATAGAAGGCATGGCATGTTTGTAACCGTCGGCAACAATTTGACGAGGTGACTTACCTAATGCTTCCTCTTCACGCATACGTTCGTAGATCAAGACGTTCGCATCGACCGCAGTACCCATCGTTAATACGATACCTGCAATACCAGGAAGGGTAAGAACAGCGTTTAATGATGCAAGCACACCCATCAAGAAGAATACGTTGAAAATAACTGCGATGTTAGCTGCAATACCGGCACGGTTGTAATAGGCGATCATAAACGCCATAACGACGATGATACCAACAACAGCCGAGTTAACACCAGAGTCAATTGCTGCTTGTCCTAATGAAGGACCAACGATAGCTTCTTCAACAATCTTAGCTGTTGTAGGAAGCCTACCAGCTTTCAAAACGTTTGCTAAGTCTTTAGTATCTTCGATAGTAAAGTTACCGGAGATCTGGGAGTTACCATTAGGGATTTCCTCATTTACACCTGGAGCTGAATACACAACACCATCCAATACGATAGCAATTGCGTCTCTATTTTGAGCAGCTTGAGCTGTGATACGTTTCCATTGGCGAGCGCCATCTGCATTCATTTCCATTGAAACGATCGGACTATTCTGTTGGTCAAAACCATCACGAGCGTCCGTGATTACATCACCAGTCATTACAGGGCCATTCTCAGCACCTGTAGCTTTGATTGCATATAAAGAAAGGAAATCTTTTGCGTTGTTTTCAGGTTTTACAGCCCATAAAAGCTTTAAGTTCGCAGGGATAATTGATTTTACCTCAGGACGAGCAAGTAAAGCATTCACCTTCGCCGTGTCTTTTAAGTTTGCATAACCAACCACAGCACCAGGAGCCAATTGTTGTTGACCATTCTGACCTGGGAAAGTAGCAGGTGAAAGCACAGCGAATAATGGGTTGTTAGCTAGCGCAGCAGCATCCGGTTGAGCTGAAGAATCTGCAGATGCAGAATCAGTTGCTTTTTGGTTAGCGCCTAGCTTAGCTAATAAGTTTTCTTCTTTTTTAGTGGTATCTGCAGTATTCGCTGCTGTTGAATCACTTACCACTTTAGCTGCTGGTTTGTCAGCTTTAATTGTTGTAGCAAGCGTTCTGTTAATATTTTCTAATAAAGAATATACTTGAGGATTTTGATAAGTATCATAGAATTCCAATTTAGCAGAACCTTGTAAAAGCTTACGAACACGTTCTTCATCATTAACACCAGGAAGTTCGATTAAGATACGGTTGGTTCCTTGTTGGATTTGAATGTTAGGGGAAGCAACACCGAATTTGTCAATACGAGTACGAAGTACTTTGTATGAATTTTGAATAGCGTTGTCAGCTTCTTTATTCAAGAAATTACGGACATCAGACTCTGAGCTTGATCCAGTGATTACTGCTGCATTATCCTTAGTTGCGAAGAAAGACGCAATAGGGGCAGTAGCACCTGTAGCTTTATACTCATTTAAGAATAACTCAATCAACGAAGTGTTGGTAGTCTTACTTTTTTTCACAGCATTTTCCAATGCTTTGTTGAAGTTTGCATCTTTCGGGTTGTCCGCTAAGTTGGCGATAAGTTCGTTCAATGAGATTTCCATTGTAACGTTCATACCCCCTTTTAAGTCCAAACCAAGAGCAAGTTCATTTGCTTTAGCTTCGCGATAGGTGAATTTAGCAATACCTATATTATATACTTCCTCACCAGCAATGGAATCCAAGTAGGCTTTTTCTTTAGCCATGTCGCCATTGGCGTATTCCGCTGCGTCTTTTTCAACTTTACGTGTTACAAAAGTGAATGATAAGGAATAGAGGCACGCTAAGGAAACCACTATCACCAAAAATTTAATCAGCCCTTTACTCATTGTCTAATCGTAATAAATTATGGTTTTTTATGTAATTTTTAAGCTTAATAATATTTTACCAAGATTCGCAAAGGTATAAAAAAATTACATAATGAAAATAGTATATCAAACTTAATACGGAAAAAATTGTTTTTAAATATTTGCTTCATTTTCAAGTGAAATTGATGTGCATAATGCAATAAAATTAGATTTTGAGCGATGTTGTTAAGGCATGAGAATTGAAAGCCAAAACTGGTATATGTATTAAGAATACGAATTGAAGAGAGGTAAGGACATACAAAAAGTTAATAAAAAAGGCATCCCTAATAAAGGAATGCCTTTTTATGTTTTTAAAGATTAAACTTATCTTAAGACAAATTTAAATCCTAAGCTGAAACGTCCTGCTTCAAAGTTTGATTCGTTCGAAAGGTTCCACCAAGGTTTCCAATCGAAGTGAATTCCAAGTGGAGTAGAAGGGATTTTGTATTCTAAACCAGCTGCTGGACGGATCGCAAATGAAGAATTGTTATCATTGAAAGCGATTTGAGGACCAACACCTAAATACCAACCCAAACCACCAGCACCAGCGAATGGACGGTTGTAGCTATAATCAACTCCAACAACTGTTACGTGGTCACCGAATAATACTTGTGCTTGACCAGCATTTGCACCACCAAATGAATGTTTCACTTGTGGACCGAATAATGTTGCTCCATCACCTAAGTCAATACCTAGACCGATTGCTGTTTTATAAGGAGTTTGAGCTTTAGCTTCGTTAAAGCCAAAAACTAATGCTGCTGCAGCTGCTAATGATAGTAATGTCTTTTTCATAAATATTGTGTTAATTAAACTTTAATTTATGTTCAATGAGCAATTAGCTTGCCAAAATTTAACGTTCTGTTAACTATTTCATGTATTACCTGTTTTCGGGTAGGGTAATCATATTGTCGATTTTATGTAAATAGTAAGCAGGAGTTTTATTATTTTATAATTTTTCGTAAATTTGCCCTGCAAATAGGAACCCCATATAATATTTGCTATGCAATTAGATCCACAAAAATTCGTACAAGAAGGACTTACCTACGACGATGTATTATTAATCCCTGCTTATTCAGAAATATTGCCTCGTGATGTAGATACAAGTACATTCTTAACTAAGAAAATCAAATTAAATATTCCTTTAGTATCTGCCGCAATGGACACCGTTACAGGTGCTGACCTAGCTATCGCAATCGCTCAGGCGGGAGGGATTGGTATGTTACATAAGAATATGACAATTGCAGAACAAGCTGCAGAAGTTCGCAAAGTAAAGCGCTCGGAAAGTGGAATGATCCAAGATCCGGTAACTTTATTAGAGAACGCTACAGTAGGTGATGCGTTTCAGATTATGAAAGACCATAAGATTGGTGGTATTCCAGTGATTAATTTAGAAAGTAAATTAGTTGGAATTGTTACAAACCGTGATCTTCGTTTTCAAAAGGACATGAATCGTCCAATCAGTGAATTGATGACTAAAGTGAATTTAGTTGTAGCTCCAGAGGGTACAGATTTAATCAAAGCTGAAGAAATCCTACAAAACCATAAAATTGAGAAACTTCCTGTAGTTGATCAGAATGGTGTTTTAAAGGGACTGATTACTTTTAAAGACATTCAAAAATATAAACATTATCCAAATGCAGCAAAAGATGAACATGGACGTTTGTTGGTTGGTGCAGCAGTTGGTGTTACGGCAGATACCTTAGAGCGTGTTGAAGCCTTAGTAAAGGCTGGGGTGGACGTGGTTACAATTGATACTGCACATGGTCATTCCTTAGGTGTCATCAACAAATTAAAGGAGGTAAAAGCGGCCTACCCTAATTTACAAGTTATCGTTGGTAATATTGCAACCGGTGATGCGGCTAAGATGTTAGCAGATGCGGGAGCAGATGCTGTCAAAGTAGGTATAGGTCCAGGTTCAATCTGTACAACCCGTATTATTGCTGGTGTTGGTGTTCCTCAGCTATATGCAGTTTATGAGGTAGCTAAAGCATTAAAAGGTACTGGAGTTCCATTAATCGCAGATGGTGGGATTAAGCAGACTGGTGATATTGCCAAGGCAATAGCCGCAGGAGCAAATACCATCATGGCAGGATCGCTTTTCGCCGGTGTTGAAGAAGCACCAGGAGAAACTATCCTATTGGAAGGTAGAAAATTCAAATCATACCGCGGTATGGGTTCTGTGGAGGCGATGGAAAAAGGATCAAAAGATCGTTACTTCCAAGATGTAGAAGATGATATTAAAAAATTAGTTCCAGAAGGAATTGTAGGTCGAGTACCTTATAAAGGAACATTGGCTGAGGTAGTTTACCAATATATTGGCGGATTGCGTGCATCGATGGGTTACTGTGGTGCAGCGACGATTGAAAAATTACAAGAAGCTAAATTTGTACGTATTACTGGTGCTGGATTACGTGAGTCACATCCTCATAATATTCAAATTACCAAGGAAGCGCCAAACTATAATAGCAGGGGATAAGCTTATCCTTCTTGGGGTATTGAGAAGCCGTATCAAAAAAATGATTTTGATACGGCTTCTTTTATTTTGTAATTCCATTGATTTTTAATAACTTGAGAGTCCGAAACGTATTTTTTATTTAACAATTACATAGAGCTTATGGGAAAAGGAGATAAAAAAAGTAGAAAAGGTAAAATCATTATGGGATCGTATGGAAAGAAAAGACCTCGAGATCCCTGGAAACATAAATCTGACGTAAAAAACTCAGAAAAGAAATCTAAATAGTATAAATTCTGAAATGTAAAAGCACCTTGAACCATCGTTAAATCGGATTAAGGTGCTTTTTAGCTTTCTGCCTATAAAACTTATTTAATTTTTACCGAAAAATTGAGTCGATTATCTCTATTATAACCCAGTTTTTTATAGAGATTATCTATGCAATAATTCAATCCTCCTATAGAAGAATTCTATATTTTAGCAGTTCATCTAAAGTTTGATTCAATATTTATCTATGGCTAAACTAATTAATTTAAACGTTTTTAAGGATTTTTTTGCTTCAAGTAATGCTGGCGGTATTATGCTATTTCTATGCGTTATCCTCTCCATGATTATTGCAAACAGTCCTTTAGCAAGTGCATTGCAGAATTTATTGGATCTTCCCTTAGGATTTGAAACGGGTTCTGTTCACCTTAAATATTCTGTTTTGTTATGGATCAATGATGGGTTAATGGCCATTTTTTTCCTATTGGTAGGATTAGAGATAAAAAGAGAAATTGTAGAAGGCGAGTTATCATCTCCCAAAAAAGCCTCATTGCCTATTCTATGTGCAATAGGTGGAGCTGTGGTGCCAGCAATCATCTATCTATCCTTTAATGCAGGAAAAGAAACCGCTGGAGGCTGGGGGATACCAATGGCAACAGATATTGCCTTTGCGCTCGCCGTAATCAATTTATTAGGAAATAGAATTCCTTCAAGTTTAAAAATCTTTTTAGCCGCATTGGCAATTGTCGATGATTTGATTGCCATTTTGGTTATTGCATTTTTCTATTCATCCGGTATTGAAGTAAGCTACTTGCTCTATGCATTAGCCGGAATGGTCATATTAATACTTATGAATCGGTTCAATGTTTTGAATCCCTATCTATATTTAATTCCAGGAGCTTTTATCTGGTATTTTGTCCACCATTCTGGGATTCATGCAACGATTGCAGGTGTATTGGTCGCAATGACTATTCCAACTAATGATACGGCAATTGAATCGCCATTGGAGCGCTTAGAGCATGCCTTGACAAAACCTGTGAATTTCCTGATAATCCCAATTTTTGCATTTGCGAATACCAATATTACATTAGAAAGTGAAATGATGGGTGGATTAACCTCTTCTTTAGGATTGGGAATCACACTTGGTCTGTTATTAGGTAAGCCAATCGGTATACTATTAACCTCATTTATTTGTACAAAATTAAAGTTAAGCACATTGCCCGAAGGAAGTAATTGGAAGCATATAATCGGAGTGGGGCTCCTTGCGGGGATTGGTTTCACCATGTCTATTTTTATTGCGATTCTTTCCTTTAAAGATCCGCTTCATATTTCTGAAGCAAAACTTTCTATCTTAATAACTTCCCTGTTAGCAGGGATCATTGGTTATTTTGCCTTGAATAGCAAAAAAGTATACAATTAATTTCTAAATTGATTTGGAGTCATTCCTGTAGTTGCTTTGAAGGATTTATGGAAGCTGACAAAATTGTTAAATCCAGAATCATAACAGATTTCCTTCAAGCTCATTTTGTTATTCTTTAACTGGAAACAGGCATGGGAAATTCTTAATTCATTAATAAATTGTACAGGAGTTTTTCCCGTTTTCTGTTTAAAATATCGGCAGAAAGAGTTTTCGGTCATACCTGCAACTTTTGCTAGATCTTGAAGCATAATTTTATGTTTGTAGTTTTCCCGCAGGTAATTCATCAGATTGTTCATTCTATATTGATCTTCTGATTGATTGAGTATGGAGTAGTTTTCGCCAATTAAATCTTCAGCATTTGCCTCATGTATGCAACTAAGTATTTCCAATAATTTAAACAATTTCATCAAGCCCTGAGCATGGAGGCACTCTTCTATAATGTTTTGGGCTGGTATTGCAAGGTAATCATCGAGATATCGACCTCGGAAAGAATTTTCCAATAATGCTTTTATATTTGACAATTCAGGAGCATTCAAGAAGTTTTCAATTCCGAAGTCTTTTTTAAAATGTACGACGACACAATCAATAGGGTCTTCCATTTCATCTTTCTGATTAATTTCGTCAAACAGCCAATAATGAGGTATTTGGGATGGAATTAACACTAATATTCCGGGATGAAAATTCATGATTCGATCACCAATAAACAATGTTCCAGATCCTTTTTTAACATAAACCAATTCTAATTCTTCATGATAAAGCCAGATGGACTGATGTTTTGGGAAGTAATCCCTTCGCATTTGGAAGCTCTGATTGCTAGAAATGGGTACGGCAAGTTGCTTGATTATCATAGTTATCGAATTTATTCATAATTATTGACTAATTAAGGTTAATGATGTTAAAATAGTTTATTAAATAGGTAATATCGTTCAATAATTTGTTGGGAAATATCTCGTATTTAGATTTTCAATTATAATCCAACAAATGAATAACAGGAGCAACACCGTAGCTATCGTTTTAATCACATCCCTTTTTTTCTTCTGGGGTTTTATCCATAATCTAGATCCCATTCTGATTGCGCATTTGCGGAGTGCTTTTAGCTTGACACATTTTCAAGCCTCACTTGTGGATTCAGCTGTTTTCATTGCCTATTTGGTTATGGGGATTCCTGCGGGATTAATCATGAGTAAATATGGTTATAAGGTTGGGATATTGGTAGGATTGGTTTTGTTTGCGGCGGGATGTTTCTTATTTGTTCCAGCAGCAAATACGATGAGTTATGCATTCTTTCTTTCGGCCTTATTCATAGTTGCCTGTGGGATTACGATTTTAGAAACAGCGGCAAATCCATATATGACGGTTTTAGGTGATCCAAATACCGCTACCCAACGATTAAATTTTGCCCAATCGTTCAATGGATTGGCAGCATTTGTAGCGCCTATCGTTGGAGGAAAGTTTATTTTAACTGAAGATCCATTATCCGTAGATCAGGTTGCGGCCCTATCAGATGCCGATAGGTTAGCCTATATTCAAGCAGAAACAGCGGTTGTTAAAGGTCCATATGTTATCCTAGGAGTCATCATTTTAGTGGTTGCGGTTATTTTCTATTTCATTAGATTACCGGAAGTAAAGGATGAGGAGGAGAAAGGTTCTGGATTTTTAAAGGCATTCAGGCATAAAAATGTTGCCTGGGCAGTTTTAGCTCAGTTTTTTTACGTAGGAGCGCAGGTTTGTGTATTGAGCTTCTTAATTGTATATGCAGTTGAGGTTTCTGGTATTGAAGCGAAGGATGCTAAATATTATGCTGGTGTTGCCGGTTTATTATTCATGTTGGGACGTTTCGTAGGGACGTTCTTTATGCGCTATATAGAGCCTACCAAGCTGTTGCTTTATTATTCATTAATATCGGTTGTGCTTACCTTAGTTTGTATTTTTGGAAGTGGGGCGCTAACCTTGTACAGCATGGTTGCCATAGCATTTTTTATGTCTATTATGTTTCCGACAATTTTTGCCATTGGGGTAGAGGGAATAGGGGCAGATACTAAGCCAGCGTCGAGTTTGATAATTATGTCAATTGTTGGGGGAGCCTTATTGCCACCGGTTCTAGGTTACATTTCGGACTTGACAGGAAATATGCAATATGGTTATTTTGTTGTATTAGTTTGTTTCTTAGTTGTTTTGCTTTTTGCGAGCAAAAACAAGAGCAACAACATAACTGTTAAACAAGGACACTAGAATTAGAAAATGAGTTTTAAAAGATATGCTATGGCACTGGATCTGGTTGATGATCCTACGATGATTGCAGAGTACGAAGATCATCACAGGCGTGTGTCAGCAGAAATTAAGAAGTCGATAACGGATGCAGGCGTGACGGTAATGGATATTTACCGATTTGGGAATCGGTTATTTATGATAATGGAGGTTGATGAAAGCTTTACATTCGAACGAAAAGATAAAATGGATGCTGAGAACCCTGCAGTTCAAGTATGGGAACAATTGATGTGGAAGTATCAGCAGTCTATTCCAGGATCTAAACCTGGTGAAAAATGGGTCATGATGGATCAAATATTTGAATTATAATATCAAATGGAAAAAGAGAGACTGGAATTTTTACAAATCCATCCCAAAGATAATGTGTTGGTGGCCTTGCGGGATTTACCAGCAGGCTATAAATTGAATTTTCAAGGGAAAGAGATCATTCTGAAAAGAGCGGTTAATGCCAAGCATAAGTTTAGCATAGATGCATTGCAGAAAGATGCGGAAATCTACATGTACGGTGTTTTAGTTGGCAAGGTGAACGAAGATTTAGATAGCGGAGAATTATTGGATGTAGACAACCTTAGACATGCTGCTGAGGATTTTAAACTTGGGGATCGTAAGTTGGATTGGGTTCAGCCGGATGTTTCTGCATTTAATAAGCGAACATTTAAAGGATTCCACCGTAGCAATGGAACAGTAGGTACAGCGAACTATTGGTTGGTAATACCATTAGTGTTCTGCGAGAATAGAAATGTACTTACCCTGAAGTCTGCATTAGAAGAAAAGTTAGGTTATCAAGTTGAATCAAAAGATTATTCAGATGAGGTTGATGAGCTGATTAACAGATACAAAAGTGGTGCTAGTATCGATGATTTGATGTCTGTAGACTTAAGTTCAGCACGGGCAGATAAAGGAAAGAAAAGATTATTTCCAAATGTTGATGGAGTCAAGTTTTTAAACCATGATATGGGTTGTGGTGGAACAAGAATGGATTCTGATGCACTCTGTGGTTTATTGGCTGGTTACATTACGCACCCAAATGTTGCAGGAGCGACGGTTTTAAGTTTAGGCTGTCAACATGCCCAGGCATCGATCCTAAAAGCTGAAATTGCAAAGCGTGATCCACATTTCAATAAACCATTATTTGTATTTGAGCAGCAGTTTGAAGGTACGGAGCAAGAATTGATGCAGAAAGCGATAAAATCGACCTTTACAGGATTGGTAGAGGCGAATAAGCTGGAGCGTCAAGAAGCAGGACTGGATAAGCTATGTATAGGTTTGGAATGTGGTGGGTCAGATGGATTTTCTGGAATATCCGCAAATCCTACTTTAGGCTATCTTTCAGACATGATGGTTAGTATGGGAGGTTCTGTTATATTATCAGAATTTCCAGAATTATGTGGGGTGGAGCAGGAACTAAGCGATCGCTGTGTTGATGAGCCAACAGCAGAGAAATTCATACATCTTATGCGCACCTACAATGCGAAAGCAGAAGCAGACGGGTCTGGATTTTATATGAATCCATCACCAGGGAATATTAGGGACGGCTTGATCACGGATGCGATTAAATCGGCTGGAGCTGCAAAAAAGGGAGGTACCTCTCCAGTTGCAGCGGTGGTTGATTACCCTGAAGTGGCTAATGATCCTGGATTAAATCTATTGTGTACACCCGGCAATGATGTTGAAAGTACCACTGCAGAAGTAGCGGCAGGGGCGAACATTGTGCTATTCACTACTGGATTGGGTACTCCGACAGGAAATCCTATCGCACCAGTTATCAAAGTAGCGTCCAATACGAAAGTATTTAATAAGATGAATGATGCCATTGATTTAAATTGTGGGACGATTATCGATGGAGAGGAAACGATTGAGCAGGCAGCCCATCGCATTTTGAACTATGTCATTTCGGTGGCAAGTGGGGAAACCATTGCGAAGGCTGTTAAATTAGGGCAGGATGATTTTATTCCATGGAGACGTGGAGTTTCACTTTAATAAAAATATTTTAAATATTTAAAATTCATTATATTATGTCAAAATTAAATGCTAAAGTAGCGATTGTAACTGGAGGTGGAAGTGGGATTGGAAGAGCAATTTCAACCTTGTTCGCTAAGGAAGGTGCTACTGTTCATATTTTTGATTTGAACCCTGCGGGAGGAGAGGATACGAAGAGAGAAATAGAATCTGCGGGAGGAAAATGCGAAGTGCATACTTTGAATGTAAGCAATCAGAATGAGGTGCTGTCGGCAGTTTCGAAAATAGGGAAAGTTGATATATTGGTAAATAATGCTGGAATTGCTCATGTAGGAAACCTTGAAGGCTGTTCTGCTGAGGATTTCGATAGAATCTATCAAGTGAACGTGAAAGGCGCTTATAACGCTTTATATGCGGTCGTTCCTGTAATGAAAGCAAATGCTGGTGGTGCTATTTTAAATTTAGCATCTATCGCTACATTAGTTGGTATCGCCGATCGTTTTGCATATTCTATGAGTAAGGGTGCAATCTACGCGATGAGTTTGTCAATTGCTAGAGACTATATGAAGGATAATATTCGTTCTAATTCAATTTCTCCTGCTCGTGTTCATACGCCTTTCGTCGATGGTTTTATAGCTAAAAACTATCCTGGAAAAGAGGCTGAAATGTTTGATAAATTATCACATTCACAACCTATCGGTCGTATGGCTCAACCAGAAGAAATTGCTAAGTTGGCATTATTCCTTTGTTCAGATGACGCTAGCTTTATTACTGGTAATGACTATCCTATAGATGGAGGTTTTGTAAAGTTGAATAATTGAGGTAGACGTTAGACGTTAGACATTAGACATTAGACATTAGACATTAGACATTAGACGTTAGACATAAGACATTAGACTTTTTTGTCTTTCGACATAAAAAATAAATAAAATGAAATTAATTAGATACGGAGAATCAGGGCAAGAGAAGATCGGTGTAAATATCGATGGGACAAATTATGATGTTTCAGCATTTGGTGGTGACTATAATGAGGAGTTTTTTGCTGATAACGGCTTGGAGCGTTTAGAGGAATTTGTAAAGGCAAATGATGGTAAACTGATCGAAGTGCCAAATGGTACACGGTTAGGAGCTCCATTTACAAGACCATCAAAGATTGTTTGTATTGGTTTAAATTATAAAGACCATGCTGCGGAAACTGGAGCACAGATTCCAGCTGAGCCCATAATTTTTATGAAATCTACAACAGCATTAATTGGTCCGAATGATGAAGTCATGATTCCAAGAAATTCGGTAAAGACCGATTGGGAGGTAGAATTTTGCATTGTTATTGGCAAAAAAGCAAGTTATGTAGAAGAATCTGATGCTTTGGATTATGTTGCTGGGTATGTTTTGCACAATGATGTATCCGAGCGAGAGTTCCAAATTGAGCGAGGTGGTACCTGGGATAAGGGAAAGGGTTGTGATACCTTCGCGCCGATGGGGCCATACATGACCACAGCTGATGAAATACCTGATATCAATAATGTAAAACTTTGGCTGAAAGTTAATGGAAAAGAATACCAAAACGGGAATACTTCCAATTTAATTTTCAATGTTCCATTTGTAGTATCTTATGTTTCTCAGTTTATGACATTACTACCTGGAGATGTAATTTCTACAGGAACACCTGCAGGAGTTGGATTAGGCTTCAATCCTCCAATTTATCTGCAAGCGGGGGATGTAATTGAGTTGGGAGCAGATTATTTAGGTGAGCAACGCCAAGAGGTTGTTGCATTCAAAAAAGGATAATTACTCACTATGAGAATAGATACTCATCAGCATTTTTGGTTATATAATCCAGTGAAAGATGCCTGGATTACGGATGAAATGTCGGCAATTCAGCGTAATTTTTTACCTAATGATATTTCATGGACATTGAAACAACAGGGATTTGATGGAGTTGTTGCTGTTCAAGCAGACCAATCTCCCCAAGAAACCCAGTTTTTGCTTGAACTATCTCAAGCCTACGCTATGATAAAAGGAATAGTAGGGTGGGTTGATTTAAGATCAGAACATATTGATGAGTATCTCGACGATTATTCCAAGCATGCCGTCATTAAAGGATTTAGACATGTAATTGAAGGAGAGGATGATCCTGATTTTCTTTATAGAGATGAATTTTTAAGGGGAATTGCTTCCTTAACGAAGCATAAGTATACCTATGATTTATTAATCCGTCCTAGACATTATGCCAGTACGCTGAAATGTGTTGAAGCCAATCCGAAGCAAGCTTTTGTTTTGGATCATATTGCAAAACCGCCGATTAAAACACAGGAATTTTCTGAATGGGCAAAATTTATTGAGGATCTGTCATCCTATTCCAATGTACATTGTAAAATTTCTGGATTAGGAACGGAAGCGGATTGGAAACATTGGAAGCTGGATCACTTTACCGAGTATCTAGATCATGTTATAGCTTGTTTTGGTAAGGATAGATTGATGTTTGGTTCAGATTGGCCAGTTTGTTTATTGGCGGGGAGCTATGAAGATGCATTAAAGATCGTAGAGCATCGTTTAGGAGATTTTAATGAGGATGAACTTAAAGGATTTTGGGGGAATAATGCCGTGAAATTCTATGGCTTAAAATAGTTTTTATGAATCTAAATTTAAAAGATAAAGTTGTTTTGGTTACTGGTGGTGCCAAGGGTATAGGAAGAGGTATTGTGGAATTGCTAGCAACAGAAGGAGCTATTCCGGTAATTATCGGTCGAAAACAACATGACAATGTGGTTGTGGAAGAAGAATTGAACGCAAAGGGTTTAAAATCCATTGCTGTTCAAGCGGAATTAACCAATCCTGAGGATTGTAAAAAAGCGGTAGATGAGGTATTGGCAAAGTTGGGAAGGATTGACGCATTAGTAAATAATGCTGGTCTAAATGATGGGGTTAGCTTGGAAAGTGGTAATTACGATGCTTTTGTTAAATCCTTACACAATAGTTTGATCCATTACTACCTGATGGCACATTATTGTTTACCGGAATTGAAAAAGAATAAGGGGAACATATTGAATATTACCTCTAAAACAGCTGAAACAGGTCAGGGTGGGACATCAGGTTATGCCGCATCGAACGGTGGAAGAAATGCTTTGACGAGAGAATGGGCTGTTGAGCTATTGCCATACAGCATTCGAGTTAATGCTATTGTCGTAGCCGAAAGCATGACCCCGCAATATGAATCTTGGATTCAAACTATTGCCAACCCTGAAGACACTTTGAAGAAAATTACCAGCAGAATTCCATTGGAAAATAGAATGACATCGGTAGAAGAGATTGCTAATATGGCAGTTTTCTTACTATCGGATCGATCAAGCCACACCACCGGTCAGTTGATCCATGTGGATGGGGGGTATGTTCATTTAGATCGAGCTTTAATTAATGACTAGAAATTATTTGTAATCAACCTTTAGTAAATTCAAAAAGCTGCTTTTAATTAAGCAGCTTTTTTTTATTCATGATTTGTTACAAAACAAAAAATAATCTTGTTGATCGTTGTTTGCTAGTGAATAACCTCATTTTCTCGGTCTGCCCATTTTTTAGATTGAATTACAATAATTTTCTTAAAAATAATACTGATTAATTTTGATATTAAACGATTAAGCATTAAAATTGTGTCATTATAAACTTAAAAGTCAGAGCAATTTTTTTAAATCGAAATTTACCAGTAATTGTTTCAAAACAATTAGCTTAATCGATTAAAGCAAATTTAATTTGCGTGTTAGAAATAGGTTTTGACGAATATTTAATTCGAAAAGAAACTCTTTGAATAATCAACTAATCAATAAATCATGAAAATAAAATTATTATTAGCCTCCCTATTGCTCTGTAGCAGCAGTATTGCCCAGCAGAAGCCTCAATTTAATGGTATTGATATGAATTTGGGGAACCTGTCGAAGCTTTCAAATGCGAAGACGAGATCCATTAGCCCGGAGAATTTTACTGGAGAAAAGGGTAAAGGAGGAATGGCAGATCCTGCAAAGCAGGCCGGGCAGAAGAATGTTGCCAATGCTCATCATGCCTCACGAGAATTAGGAGTTGGTTGGAAAGTTAATCCATATATTATCATAGCTCCAGGTGAGACTTTCACGATGGCAGAAATAAATGAATCCGGTGTAATTCAACATATGTGGATGACTCCAACAGGAAATTGGAACCATACGATTTTCAGGATTTATTGGGATGGTGAATCGACAGCCTCTGTGGAATCACCTGTAGGTCCATTTTTTGGAATGGCTTGGAATAGGTTTGCCCCAATGAATTCATTAGCGATGACAGTAAATCCTGGTAGTGCATTTAATTCTTATTGGAAAATGCCATTTCGAAAAAGCTGTAAAATCACCATGGAAAATATTTCGGGAGAACCAATGAATCTATATTATCAAATAGATTACGCGGTTACGGATGTTCCGGAGGATGAAGCCTATTTTCATGCACAATATCGGAGATCAAATCCTACCCAAGGGTCATTACATACTATTATTGATGGAATTAAAGGAAAAGGGCAGTATGTAGGAACCTATTTAGCTGTCGGTGTAAACAACATTGGTTGGTGGGGAGAAGGTGAGATTAAATTCTTTATGGATGGGGATAAGGATTATGCTACGATTGTTGGGACTGGACTTGAGGATTATTTTTGCGGTTCTTATAATTTTGAGAATAAAGCAACGAGACAATATCAAGAATATTCCACACCTTATGCAGGATTACACCAAGTCTTAAGACCAGATGGTGTTTATGAGTCACAAGCTCGATTTGGAATGTACAGGTGGCATATCATGGATCCAGTAAGGTTTGAGGGGGATTTGAAAGTCACCATTCAAGATTTAGGCTGGAGATCGGAAGGTCGTTATCTACCTCAGAAATCAGATATGATTTCAGTTGCCTATTGGTATCAAGCAGAACCACATAATAAGTTTCCAAATTTACCCTCTAAGAACGATTTAGAAGTAAACTAAATTTTATGAAAAGACAATTAGCATATGGATTAATGGTTGGTTCAATAGCATTATTGGTAACATCCTGTCAAGAATCCAAGAAAATGGGGAACTCAAACCAAGATACAGTGAATACAAATTATAAGGAAGGACAATTTGGTTATGATCTACAGTTCCTTCAGAAGTACGATAGTGTTTTAATCCTGAGTAATGAGAGTGGTTTGGGACAAATTTTAGTCTCAGCAAAATATCAGGGTAAAGTATTTACCTCTACTGCAGATGGCCCCGATGGCAAAAGTTTTGGTTGGGTAAATTACAAAGCATTTAATGCGCCTACGGATCCACATATGAATGCCTATGGAGGAGAGGATAGATTGTGGTTAGGACCAGAAGGCGGCCCCTTTTCACTCTATTTCGAAAATGGAAAGGAAATGGTTTATGATAATTGGAAGACGCCTGAGGCTATCGATACCGAATCTTGGAACCTGGTTTCAGCGGATGGTAGTTCAGCCAAAATGGAAAAGATTACAGAATTAAAAAACTATGCAGGAACGGTGCTTCACATAAAACTGAACCGAGATATTAAGATGTTAAGTAACAGTCAAATTGAATCGGATTTAGGCATAGAATTAAACGAGAGCATAAAAACTGTCGGGTTTAGCACCAATAACATCATTATAAACATTGGAAAGGATGCTTGGACAAAGGAAACAGGTGCTCCATGCTTATGGAGTTTGGATATGTTCATGCCCTCAGATAGCACGGTAATATTAGTTCCCTATGATCAATCTGCAAAGGGTAAAATAGCGACCACAGATTATTTTGGAGAGATCGACAAAAGCCGCATTAGTATGAAGGATGGTGTACTTTATTTTAAAGCTGACGGAAAGTCAAGGGGAAAACTTGGTTTGTCGCCATTTCGGGCAAAAACGATAGCAGGAAGTTATGATCTGTCAAATGGAATTTTGACAGTGACTAAATTCGAAGTAGATTCCAGCAAGACTTATCTGAATCAGGAATGGACCACTAAAAAGGATCCTTTTACAGGTGATGCGGTCAATGCCTATAATGATGGGCCATTAACCGACGGAGGGCAGATGGGGCCATTTTATGAAATTGAGAGTGTTTCTCCAGCGGCCTTCTTGAAGCCTACAGAGAAATTAGAGCATTCCCATCAAGTTTACCATTTCATTGGAGATAAAGAACAGGTATCCTTGTTGTTAAATAAGTTATTTAACATAACAGTTCAAGATATTCAATCCGCATTTTAAAACCTATCAACATGAGCAAATATCCAAAAATCGGTATTAGACCCATCATTGATGGCCGCTGGGGCGGCATCAGGGAATCATTGGAAGACACGACCATGAATATGGCAAGGGCAGTTGCCAGATTATATGAATCAGAACTAAAGTATCCAGATGGAAGTTCTGTTCAATGTGTAATAGCTGACAGTTGTATTGGAGGGGTTGTAGAAGCGGCAGATTGCCAAGAGAAATTTGATTTGGAAAATGTTGGTGTTTCGTTATCGGTGACACCATGCTGGTGTTATGGTTCTGAAACAATGGATATGGATACTAAAAGACCAAAAGCTATTTGGGGATTTAATGGTACTGAAAGGCCAGGAGCTGTTTATTTAGCTGCAACAGTTGCGGCACATAATCAAAAGGGTCTGCCTGTCTTTAGTATATATGGGCATGATGTTCAAGATATGGGCGATCCACAAGTACCAAATGATGTAAAGGATAAGTTGCTGTCCTTTGGGAGAGCAGGCTTGGCTGTGTCGATCCTTCATGGAAAGAGTTATTTGGCAATAGGTTCAGTATCTATGGGGATTGTAGGTTCCATAGTGAATGCTGAGTTTTTCCAGGAATATTTGGGTATGCGAAATGAATATGTTGATTCATCAGAAGTACTTCGAAGAATTCAGTTAGGGATTTTTGATGAAGAAGAGTTTCAGAGGGCATTAAAATGGACGAAAAAATATTGTAAAGAAGGGGCAGATTATAATCAGGAGCATAAGATCAAGAGTAGAAAAGAGAAGGATGAAGACTGGGAGTTCGTTGTAAAGATGACGATTATTATTCGGGATCTTATGGTTGGAAATCCGAAATTAAAAGAGATGGGGTTTGCAGAAGAAGCTATGGGGCATCATGCCTTTATTTCTGGATTTCAGGGGCAAAGACAGTGGACGGATTTTTTACCGAATGGTGATTTTTCAGAGGCTATTTTAAATTCATCCTTTGATTGGAATGGTATACGAAAACCCTACATGGTAGCGACTGAAAACGACTCCTTAAATGGTATTTCCATGGCCTTCAATTATCTTTTGACCAATACTGCGCAGATTTTTGCTGATGTGAGGACATATTGGTCAGCAGAAGCGGTAAAAAGGGTAAGTGGGTGGAAACCGACAGGTGAGGCAAAGAATGGCTTTATTCATTTAATTAATTCAGGTTCGGCGACATTGGATGGCACAGGGCAGCAATCGGATCAAGGGAAGCCGGTTATGAAGCCATTTTGGGAGATAACAAAAAAAGAATCGGAGGCTTGTCTGAAAGCTACGACCTGGTATCCGGCTAATAGGGATTACTTCAGAGGAGGGGGCTATTCATCAAACTTTTTAACAAAGGGAGGGATGGCCGTTACGATGTGTCGTATTAATTTGATAAAAGGTTTAGGTCCGGTCCTTCAAATTGCTGAAGGTTATACAGTTGATATTCCTGAGAAAGTTCATAAGGTATTAGATGATCGGACTGATAAAACATGGCCTACTACATGGTTTGTTCCGGTTTTAACAGGTGAGGGGGCATTCAAGGATGTCTATTCTGTAATGTCAAATTGGGGTTCAAACCATGGTGCTATTAGCTATGGACATATAGGCCACGACCTGATTACCATGGCATCCATGCTGCGTATTCCAGTTTGTATGCATAATGTATCCAGTGATCGAGTATTCAGACCGGCCACTTGGGCAGCATTTGGGATGAATCCTGAAGGATCGGATTACAGAGCATGTGAAGTTTTCGGACCACTTTATAAGTAAGCTTATGGACACAAAGAAGAAATCGCTTTTTCGCGACGATGAAGGAAATTATCTATTAGTTCCATTCTTATTTATCTGTAGCCTGTTTTTACTATGGGGTTTTGCACATGGCTTTTTGGATGTGCTCGATAAGCATTTTCAAGATCTGTTGCATGTATCCAAAGCACAATCCGGATTTGTTCAGTTTTCACTTTATATTGGATATTTGGCGATGGCCATTCCTGCCGGCCTATTTATTAAAAAACATGGCTATCAGAAAGGCATTGTTTTAGGGTTGACCTTATTTGCAGCAGGAGCATTTATGTTCTATCCGGCGGCAAAATTGGCTTCATTCATTCCTTTCTTAACAGCCCTCTTTGTTATTGCCTGTGGTTTAGCTTTTCTAGAAACCGCTGCAAACCCATACTCCATTGTACTAGGTTCAAAAGAGGGAGCTGCAAGAAGAATTAATATTTCGCAATCATTTAATGGATTGGGATGGATATTAGGACCTTTGATTGGTGGATTAATGATTTTCGGGACACAAGCCGAAGGTGAGCATGATAAATTTGATTCATTGGTAAAGCCATACATTGGAATTGGGTGTGTGGTTATATTGGTAATCATAGTTTTTTTAATCATAAAGCTTCCAGAAATTAAGGAAAAAAAAGAAGCTGGAGAGAATGATGAGAATCCACCAATGCGTAATTTGTTAAAACATCCTGTATTTATTTTTGCGGTAATTGCACAATTTCTATATGTGGCCGCTCAGACAGGAACAAATTCCTTTTTTATAAACTATGTAATTGACGCTATTCATGACTTAAAGACTCCAATTTCCAACATCATGAGTAATTTGGGGACGTTCGGGGAGTTTTTTATGCCTAAAAATGACGAACAAGCTGCTTCACTTATTTTAGCAATTGGAGGTATGGGGGCATTTTGGATCGGTCGATTGACGGGTTCATACCTCATGAAATTTATTGCTCCGCATAAACTTTTAGGTTTTTATGCTATCATGAATGTTATATTAAACATTTTGGTTTTCATGAATTTGGGCTGGATATCTGTCTTCGCTTTGTTTTTCTCGTATTTCTTTATGTCGATTATGTTTCCTACCATTTTTGCACTGGGAATTAACAATCTTGGTACATTGACTAAAAAGGGATCTTCCTTTTTAGTCATGGCTGTTGCAGGAGGAGCATTTTGCCCTCCATTGATGGGGTTAATTGCAGACCATAGTTCAATGGCAACTGGATTTATAATCCCTGTTCTTTGTTATGTTGTCATTGCTGTATTTGCTATATGGGGAGTTGGAAAAGTTGAGGGGAATCTCGATATGTCAAATCCTGTACACTAAAAAATAAGAATTCATGGAACAAGAGTATGTAATAGGCGTAGATTTTGGGACAGATTCTGCTAGGGCGATTATAGTTGACACGAAAAATGGGGACTTAATTAGTTCTGCAGTATCTTATTTCAAGCGCTGGAAGGAAGGTAAATATTGTAATCCGAAACAAAATATATTCCGACAGCATCCATTAGATTATATAGAAAGTCTAGAGGATTGTTTAAAGGAGAGTTTAAAGAATATTAGTGAAGAAAAAAGATTAAGAGTTCGAGCAATATCCATTGATTCTACGGGTTCAACGCCAGTAGCTATTGATAAAAAGGGTAGACCATTAGCTCTAACAGCTCGTTTTTCAGAAAATCCAAATGCGATGTTTTTCCTATGGAAAGACCATAGTTCAGTGAAGGAGGTAGAGGAAATTAATGAGAAAGCATTGGATTTTGAGATTAACTATCTCAGTTATTGCGGGGGAGCCTATTCGTCAGAATGGTTTTGGTCAAAGTTGCTTTATTTGGTGAGGAATGATCATGAAGTTTTTCAAGAATCATATTCTTGGATTGAGCAGAGCGATTGGTTACCTTATTTATTGACAGGTATGGAAGATGCGGACCAAATTAAACGCAACGTTTGTGCCGCTGGTCACAAAGCGTTATGGTCGCAAGAATTAGGCGGCTATCCGCCTTCTGAATTCTTTATGCATTTAGATCCAAAATTGGATCGAATTTATCAGACTATATCGAAGGAGGTCTATACTGCAGACCAAATTGTAGGACAGTTAAGCAAGGAATGGAGAGAGGTATTAGGACTTCCTCAGGAGGTGTTAATTGGAGTTGGAGCTATTGATGCGCATGTAGGAGCAATAGGCGCTCAAATTCAACCTGGTTATATGTGTAAAGTTATGGGTACCTCCACTTGTGATATGATGGTGATCGATAGAAAAATGCTTGGCGATAAATTGATTCAAGGAATTTGTGGACAGGTTCAAGGGTCTATTGTTCCCGAATTCATTGGTTTGGAGGCTGGACAATCTGCTTTTGGAGATGTCTATAATTGGTTGAAGAACTTGCTGTTGTGGCCAATTGGGAATAACATGAAAGGTATTGCATCATCGGGTAGTCAGGCCGTTCTTGAACTAAAAGAAGAGCTTGAGCAAAATTTACTTTCAAATCTTTCCGAATTGGCGAAGCAACAGCCTGTAGGAATTGATTCCGAACTAGCATTGGATTGGTTTAACGGAAGACGAACTCCAAATGTAGATCCAATAGTAACAGCAGGCTTGATTAATTTAAAACTTGCCACAGGACCAGTTCAAATCTTTCAAGCCTTGGTAGAGGCTACCTGCTTTGGGTCTAGAGCAATTGTGGAACATGTTGAAGCACAGGGAGTGGTTATTGAAGGGGTAATTGGTATCGGTGGGATTGCTAAAAAATCGGATTACGTAATGCAGACTTTAGCTGATATTCTGCAAAGGCCTATTAAAGTGCATCGATCAGAAGAAACATGTGCGATGGGAGCGAGTATGCTTGCTGCAACTGCGTCAGGGATTTATGATAACCTCGAGGAAGCCATGGATAAAATGGGGTCAGGTTTTGAAAAGATGTATTCCCCTTGTTTAGAAAAAAAAGAACTATATGACTTGCGCTTTAAAAAATATCAAGATTTAGGGAGTGCTATTGCAAAGATTTAATTTAAAAATGAGCTGTTTAAGTAAAAGTATCATGTTGGGAATATGGATTGGGATGCTCTTGTGGTCCTTCCAATTACTTGGGCAAAAACTGCCAACAAGTTTAGATCCCTTTATATCCAGCATTGACTTCAGCTCAATAGAAGGGAAAAAACCAACCATTGAAATCCAAAAAATGGATTCAAATCTGTATAGGTTTGAGGTAATTTGGAATATTAAGAAGGACTTGCCATTAAAAAATTTAAGTTTAAATATATTTCCAGATTTCAAGCCAATTTATCATTGGGCACCACATTTAACACCTACAGAAAATCATATTATTGCGCAGCATGTTTTTCGGTCACCTGCGTTGATAGTGAGTAATTCGGAATATTATTTAGGAATTGTCCCGGATCTGACACTTTTAGAAACGAAGCCGGCAATACCTTGGTATCTGGATTTAGATGCTGTCAATAACAAATTGACATTGGGATTTTCAAAGTCTAAGATTACTGAACATGTCCTTTATGAAAAAGAAGATATAACATCATTTTCGAAAGGTATTTATCGATTAGCCTTTTATGTAATGATATCAAGGGCAGAAGAAGATTTTGAAAATCCATTTGCTCGCATAAACAGTTTTATGTGGAAAAATTGGGGATCTAAATTGTTTGAAAAAGGAGAGCCAATCAGGAACAATAACTTAGAACCCTATATAGAAAACACTTATGCTTGGGCTTTTAAATATTGGCGCGGTGCTGTATGGCAACAGTTCGAGATCAATGGAATAGAAGTGGGAGCTCCTACATTTATTGTGAATGTCACTCAAAGTCCAAACTATCCTAATGAGGTCAATGAAAGAGAGTTTCGATCAATTTGGAACCAAGCATGGTTTAACTCTTTTAGGTCAGCATCTGGGTTGTATCGATATGCTAGGCGAAAAAATATAGATTCCCTCAAACGTTATGCTGAAACGACAAAGGAATTGGCCTTATCTTTTCCACAAAAAAATGGATTCTTCCCCGGATTGATTGCGACTGAAATGGTAGATGTAGAAGTTGCTGGCAAGAAATATAGACGATCCGCAGGTTGGGAGACAAAGTATTTTGGCAATTCCAACCGTAATCCATTTACTTGGGATGCTAAGCATGCACCATATCATGTCTTGGACATGAGTTATACGGTTCTACTGATGCTGGATTGGTATACTGAACTGGAACAGGATCAGCGGTTGTTAGATTACGCGAAGAATTATGCAGATGCCTTAGTAAAGGTACAGCGTGAGGATGGATATTTTCCAGCATGGTTGGATCTGAACACACAAACAGATATGGAGGTTTTGAGCAAATCTCCCGAATCAGCACTTTCAGTAACCTTTTTATTAAGGCTATTTCAAATTACAAAAAAAGCACAATATAAAATTGCGGCTCTCAAAGCATTACAGATAATCGAAAAAGAAATCATACCTGCAGGAAAATGGGAGGATTTTGAAACTTATTGGTCTTGTAGTCGCTTTGGTCATGATTCGCTAGTAGACCAAAAGGTTAAACGCAATAATATGTATAAGCAGAACACTTTGAGTATTTTCTATACTGCTCAAGCAGAGATGGAGGCATTCAAATTGACAGGAGATAGACATCATCTAAAAGTTGGTCAAAGGGTTTTAGACGAATTATTGATGTGGCAATCAGTGTGGCAACCATTATTTATTTATATCCATGCTTTAGGAGGTTTTGGGGTTATGAATGGCGATGCAGAATGGAATGATTCTAGGCAAAGCCTATTTGCTGAATTAATTATGGAATATGGGTTGAAGCTTGATCGTAAGGATTACCTTGAAAGAGGCATTGCAGCATTAGAAGCATCATTTGTGATGATGTATACTCCCGAAAATAAAGAGACAAAGGAGCAATGGCAACAGCGCTGGCCGTTTTTAGGAGTTGAAGATTACGGATTTATGATGGAAAACTATGGTCACGATGGTTTTACGGATTCGAATGGGATTGGGATCGGAGAGTTCAGCATTTATGATTGGGGTAGCGGGGCTGCGGCAGAAGCTTATAATCGAATAATTGATCATTGGGGAGAAAGTGTGCTTATTAAGAGGTAATCAGTATAAATTAATAAACTATAAATAATATATTTACAAGATGGTGAAAAAAGTGTCATTAAAGGATATTGCGCTGAAGATTGGAGTCTCTACGGCATTGGTATCTTACGTATTGAGTGGCAATGAAGAAAAGGGTAGAGTGGGGAAAGAAACCGCAGAAAAAATAAGACAAGTTGCCAAAGAATTAAATTACCAACCCAACCACATCGCCAAAAGCTTAAAAACTGGGAAGACCAATACAATCGGACTTATAGTTGCCGATATTTCCAATCCATTTTTTGCGTCTATAGCAAGAGCTGTTGAGGATGAATCAGGGAAATATGGTTTGACCACCATTATTGGAAGTTCGGATGAGAGTCCTGAAAAATTAAAAAACCTGGTCGAAGTTTTCATCAAAAGACAGGTAGATGGATTTATCATTTCACCGCCAGACCATTCAGAAGAGACTATAGAGTACATAATTTCTTTGGGAATTCCTATATGTTTAATTGATAGACATTTTGACCACGTAAAATCAAGTTATGTAGTTACAGATAATAAAGAATCCATGCAGAAAGCTGTAAGCCATTTATTAGGAATGGGCTATAAGAATCTTGCTTTTATAGCATATAATAGTACACTGCAACATATGAAAGATCGAGAGCAAGGTTTTTTGGATGCTACATCAGAAATATATTCCCAAGTTTATAAAATCAATTTCAGCAAACAGCATGATGAGCTAGCCTCAACAATTGAAGTTATTTTAAATGAGCAGAAAGCTGATGCTATTGTTTTTGCTACCAATACCCTTTCAGTTGCAGGGTTAAAATATTTAACTCAACATAAAGTTAAAATACCTCAAGATCTTAATGTGATGTGTTTTGATTTTAGCGAGGTATATGATTTCTTCTACCATCCAATAATTCATGTAAAACAACCTATTGAGCAATTGGCAAAAGAAAGTGTTACCATTTTGTTTAACCAAATGAAAGAAGAACATCTTCAACAGCTGGTATTAAATTCTGAATTAATAACCAAAACAAGAGTTATGGTCTAATTTTTAATTGTATTTCGTATTTAGGCTGGGAGTATATTTTTTTATTTGATAAGAATTTGATTTTCTGATGTTTAAATTTTCAATTATTAAATATATTTCTTGAAATACTTGGGATGTTTAGTTTTAAGTATATAATATTTTCAAATTATAGTATGCATTTCCAAAAAATTGATATTTTTGTTTTAACTAAATTATGAATATCATATTCTTCAGTTCGTCTAACCAACGAAATGGGGAAAAAAATTGGAATGTATGGAAGCGTTAAAGACCATGGAATCGAGATATCCGATTGAATTTACTGTGCCTGCCTTTGGTGCCGGATCATTTTATATTCAAGAGGACCTAAGGAATGAATTCTACAGTCACTACCATAGGCACAAAGAAATCCAAATATCCTATATTTTAAAAGGTCGCGGTTCTGTTGTTATTGGCAACTTGATTCAACCATTCTTTGAAAATGAAATTTATATCCTGAAAGCCAATGATCCCCATATTTTTATTAAGGAGACACCGGATGATGAACAGATACATGTCGTGCATATATTTGTTGCTTTTGATAAAATGCAAGCATTTTTCAATATGCAGGAGCTACATAGAATCAGGGATATTTTTAAATTATTAGATTCAAGTAAGAAGCTCCTCCAAAAATACAGTCTTCCAATCCGATCAATCTTTCAATCCTTATTACGAGAAGACGGCCTGCCGAAATTAATGCGCGTTCTAGAAATATTCGATTATTTAATAGCGAATGAAAAAGAGATGATTTCTTTATATTCAGGACTACCGGAATCTAATTTCAATGATAAGGTCGGTGTACGGATTAATGAGGTATTAAGATATTCCTTAGAAAATTATAATAAGGAAATCAGTATTGATGCGGTTGCAAAGTTAATTCATATGACACCTTCAGCCTTTTGTAAATACTTTAAAAAGCATACTATGAAAACGTATGTTACTTTTTTAAATGAAATTAGGATTGAAAAAGCCTGTCAATTATTGATCAATAAATCCACGGAGAATATTTCAGAAGTTGCTTACCAATGTGGATTTAATACAGTTGTTCATTTCAATAGGGTTTTTAAACATATTTTACATAGCTCTCCGTCAGAATTCTTACATAGACATGCTGTTAATTTGGCATAGGATTGGAATTAATGACTAGACAAAGTCTAACATTCTGTTTATTAGCAACAAAATTTGTTTTTTGGCTTAGAATTTGTTATATTATTAGCAAACAATAAAAGAAAGGTTAATAATATGATTAAAAAAGAAAGAACAAAAAGAGAAAAATTAATCCAGAACCCATTTTCATTTTATGTAACGAATGTCGGGTTTATTGGAAACCAACCAAGTCCACAAAATAGAAGTGTTAACAAAAAGAGTTAACTCTTCTTACAAACAAACCAAATTAAAATTAGATGTGCTTTTTGAGATAAAAGCATTTTGTGTTTCTAATGAGTTCGCTTTCAACTAACTCAATTTTCCCTTCATATTTTAATGCAGTCTTAAAAAATAAAAGAGGCAATTCTCTTGGGGTTATCAAGTTTTGTACTTTTCTTAACGTTATTTACGTTGATATGCATGATGTTGGATTGGGATTTAAAATCCTTATAAAGCAATTGATTTATTATATCCATCTTATGGATATTCTGTATGTCTGAAACCTCGAAATAACACCAGGCCACATCTTCTTCTATTTCATAACCAACATACTTTAAGTTTCGATCCTTATTGTCTAAAGCTAACTTAAGGTTCTGTCGAATGTACCTAGCTATAGCAGAGTCAGTTACTGATTTATTTTTTGGGTTTATAATCTCTATTTTTTTACCTGAATGTTTTTTAAGTGCCACTTCAAGATCGTCATAAAATAGGCGGCAGGAAATTTCTACTCGTTTTTTACTCGGATTAAAGTCTATAGCAGTTATACTAACATAAAATGGGTGTGCATAAGCCAAAAATGTAATGCATAGACATAATGATATTAATCCTATTTTTATTTTATTCAATTTCATTTTCCTGTTTTTATGCAACAATTATGTGCTAAATTATTTAAAATCTTTAAATGCATTTGTCAATATTAAAATAATATTAATTTTGTTATGTTTTTATTACAAGAACCTAAATAATGAGTGATTTTTCCATCTATTTTCAACTTGGTTGGCAACATATTCTAGACCTAACTGGTTATGATCATATTCTTTTCGTACTAGTCCTATGTTGTAGTTATACCTTAAAAGATTGGAGACGGCTATTATGGTTGGTAACAGCTTTTACAGTAGGACATTCCATTACATTGGCTTTAGCTGCATTCAAAATTGTTCGAATAGATACGAGTTGGATAGAATTTTTAATTCCAATCACGATTTTAATTACAGCATTATATAACCTACCAAAAAAGCGGAAGCAACGCAATCCATACATTTTATATGTGATGACCCTTTGCTTTGGACTTATTCATGGATTAGGTTTTTCAAATTATTTACAATCCTTACTAGGACAGGAGGCCAATGTTGTATTGCCATTACTGTCTTTCAATATAGGATTAGAATTCGGACAGTTAATCATTGTCTTTTTTGTAATTCTATTATCCGAACTTATGCTTAAGATTTTTGCAGTTTCAAATCGAGATTGGAGTTTCTTTTTATCTTCTGCTGTGATCGGTATTTCATTTATTATGGCCCTTGAACGTATTCCACTATGAAACCAAATAGTCAATTAATCAAATCACTTTGTTTGGCATTGCTAGGATCAGTAAGCCTACAGTCTTCACATGCTCAAATGCAGCATAACCCTGGTTCAAACCATGGGAATAAGTTTGAACAATTGGGCAACCTACTTTCTGATCCGAATATTTTCAGGACAGCCTCGGGAGCTCCTGGATCCATGTATTGGCAGCAAAAAGCTGATTACGTCATCGATGTTGAGGTTGATGATCAAAATCAAACCTTAAAAGGCTCTGAAACCATAACTTATACAAATAATTCTCCTGATCCGCTCAGCTATCTTTGGTTACAGCTAGATGAGAACGAGCATGCTGACCAAGCTGAGAGTAAAAGATTTGATCAGAGTAGCCTCCAAGAGAGAATGTCTTTGGATGAGCTAAAAGAGATGGTCCCACAAAAGAAAGGCTATGGGGTCAATATCCATAAGATAACGGATGGTGCGAATAAAGCATTGGATTATACAATCAATTACACGATGATGCGTGTAGATTTGCCAACACCTTTAAAACCGGGAGCAAAGATCGTACTCAAAATAGATTGGGACTATAAGATATCGGACCGAATGGTTGAACACGGACGAGGAGGTTACGAACATTTTGCAAAGGATAATAATTATTTATATACCATCGCACAATGGTTTCCTCGCATGGCCGTATATTCTGATTTCCAGGGCTGGCAAAATAAGCAATTCACCGGTAGAGGAGAATTTGCCTTAGTCTTTGGAGATTATAAAGTAAATATTACAGTTCCATCTGACCACATTGTGGGAGCGACAGGTGAATGTATCAATTACAATCAAGTATTGAATTCTACGCAACTTGCACGTTGGAAGCAAGCCCAAAACTCCAAAGAACCCATTGAAATAGTGACTCTAGATGATGCTAAAAAAGCAATTCAACAAAAAGCAACAACAAAGAAAACTTGGGTTTATGAAGCAAAGAATGTAAGAGATTTTGCTTTTGTTACATCCCGTCGTTTGATTTGGGACGCATTGAAAGTAAACGAAGGTATTGAAGGGAATCAGCCATTAGCTATGTCCTATTATGGACCAGAAGCCTATCCCTTATATCGTAAATATTCAACCAAGGCAGTTGCACATACATTAAAGACCTATTCAAAGTATTCAGTTCCTTACCCATATCCAGTTGCCATTTCAGTTGAAGCAGCAAACGGAATGGAATATCCCATGATTTGTTTTAACTACGGTCGTGCGGATGAAGATGGGACCTACACAGAAGCGGTTAAATATGGTATGATCGGCGTAATTATCCACGAAGTTGGCCATAACTTTTTCCCGATGATTGTCAATTCAGATGAACGGCAGTGGACATGGATGGATGAAGGATTGAATACATTTCTACAGTATCTAACAGAACAGGAGTGGGATAAGGATTTTCCTTCTCGTCGAGGTCCAGCATATAAAATTACAGATTATATGAGATTGCCGAAAGATCAGTTGGAACCAATTATGACGAACTCAGAAAATATTGTCCAATTTGGACCAAATGCATATGCAAAACCTGCAACAGCATTAAATATTTTAAGGGAAACCATCATGGGCAGGGAGTTATTTGATTATGCTTTTAAAGAATATGCAAAACGATGGGAATTTAAGCATCCAACACCTGCAGATTTTTTCCGAACGATGGAAGACGCATCAGCTGTTGATTTAGATTGGTTTTGGAGAGGTTGGTTCTTTACGACAGATCCTGTAGAAATTTCTTTGGAAAACGTAACGCAGTATAGAATGACGGGTGCTGAACCTAAAAGTACACAGAAGCAAAGAAAAGAGGCCTTTGATAAAGATTTGAACAGTATTACCCGCCAACGAAATATGGCCGAAAACATGGCATTTCTTGTAGAAAAAGATACTTCATTATTGGACTTTTATAACAAATGGGATCGTTTTGCTGTAAAGCCTTCTGATGAAGTAAGTTATCAACAATTCTATAATACGCTGAATGATCAAGAGAAGGATATATTTAACGGTAAGACATCCTTCTATGAGCTTAACTTTAAAAATAATGGTGGGTTAGTTATGCCATTGATAATAGAGTGGACATTTACAGATGGGAGCAAAGAAATCGATAGAATTCCTGCATATATTTGGAGATTAAATGAAAAGGAAGTTACTAAAGTATTTGCAAAGGATAAACAGGTGGCATCAGTTCAGTTAGATCCATTGAGAGAAACAGCTGATATTGATGAATCCAACAATGCATGGCCAAGGACATCACAACCATCCAGGTTTGAGCTTTACCAACAAAATGGGAGGGCTGTACGTGGACAATCTGCAGAAAGCAACCCTATGAAGGAGGCTAGAAATCAAAACAATAATTAATTGTTAATTAAAATAAAAAACCGATTCTTTTTAAGGATCGGTTTTATTATTCCGTTTCGGATTTCAATTTACTGAATACCAATAGATCTCGAAATTGATAATTGCCAATCCATTCGCCATTTCTTTTGGTTCCTTCCAACTTAAAGCCCAAACGCTTTGGTATATTTATGCTTTTCTCATTACCTATTGCACAGCAAATTTGAATACGTTCCAGATTTAGATTATCATAAAGTTCATTTATTAAAATATCTACAGCGCGAGTCATAATGCCTTTTTGCTGGTAGTCTTTGGAAAGCCAATAACCAATCTCCGTACTTTTATTTATTAGATCAACTTCCTTAGTTCCAATTAATCCTATCATTCGGTCATTTAAGCAAATTTTGTACACATAATCCTTCTTTAATTTTCTATTTAAGACGGCCATTTCGACGAAACCTTTGCTGTCCTCTACTTTATTTGTGAATTGTACAAATGGTAACCATTCACCTAAGTATTCACGTTCAGAATCGATGATGTTATACATTCGGATGGCATCACTTTCAACAATAGCCTTAAGGGTTAAATCAGGTGCTATGGTAATAATCCTTTTCATGAATGGTCTTTGCTCAAAATATTTTTCAAAGCCAGAACAATTCTCTGCCGATCGGATTCTGTACTTAAGTCTAATCCACAGAATGTACTTCCATTAGTCTGGGCATGCATAGCAAGATAATATAGGCCAGCTGTCTGTAATGCCAAAGTCGCTCGGATATCGGTCTGCTGATTTCCTGGTTTTCCCTTTTCGTATTTCTGAATTAATTGTTCTCCAATCTCTTCCCGCTGGTCAGCTAATTTTCTAAGGATTTCTTTATCTTCGGATAATTCCCACTGAAGGATCCGCTGTAAGATTGTATCATTCATAACCGTATCAAATTGTCCGATCAGCAATGCCTGCATTTCTTCTTCACTAATTGTTTCTTTTGCCAGCAGGGAAGAAATCGTTGTTTTTGCCTTTGTTTTCCAGTAATCACGTTTTTGGATGTAAATTTCTACGAGATTATCTAAATTGTCAAAGTAGGTGTAAATCAGTTTTCTATCAACTTTTGCTTCAGACGCTATATTCGCAATAGTAAGACCTGGATATCCTTGCTTTTTTAATACTTTTCCAACAGCATTGATGATTTTATTCATCGTTCTGGCCTTTTCACGAACAGGTCCAGAGGTGACTTTTCTGGATTTCTCTTCCGAAGGGTAGATTTTTTTCATTCTTGTTTTAAAAATAGATGATTAAATGTACGCATTAAGTCACACCCTAGAGAGAAAGATGAGAGAATTCTAATTCTTGTCATCTTTTTTTTCGACTTTTTTATATGCTATTTCTACATATTTATTAAGCGCTTTGAAATGCCTGTATTGGATTCGCTTCTGTAATGATAATGGAGCTAAAACCTTAATACATTCTCCAAAACCAAGTATTTCTCGTTCCAATTCCAAATTCAGGATTACATCAATTCTAATAATTATGCTGCCATCCTCATTTTTATTTAGGATTTGCTGTGATGAATGCAAAGGTTTTGTTTCGACATAGGGTGCATTGGATTTGTCTATTTGTAACAAAACTTTATTAGCGCGGTCCCTTTCAGACTTTGTTACTCCAATGACATCTTCAAAATATTTATCTAGACTAACTCCAACATGGGGCATAAAACCACTTTTTGACATTTCATCAATTTCTTCGATTCGGTCTAAAGCAAGTGTGATAATTGTACTTCCATTTTTTTGTTTGCTGATCAAGAACCATCGGTTCCTGAATTCCTTCAAAAGGTAAGGGTAATATATCTTTTCAATAGCTTGTTGCGACCTAAAGGATTTATACTTTATTAATAAAGGAATCTCTTCTTTAATTGCATGATAAATCGGACTGATCCATTTCAGGCCTTTCAATAATGGATTTCCCTCCATCTGAACAATCGACTTTCCATTAGTTGAACTGGAAAATAGGTGACTTTCCAAACGGACTATCATATCACTCATTTCATCAAAAAAAGAAAAACCATTCAAGTGTTTAAGTACATCCACAGCATCTTTCATCTTTTCCATATCAACAATAGAAATTGGAGAATTGCTGATGCTGTATTTCGGGTCCTCATAAGAATAATATCGTCGCTCTCTGACAACAATGGGAGCATTATACCCTAACTTATTACTTCGCATGAGTTGAATGTCTCCTTGTATTGTCCTTTTGCTGATTCCATTATTAATTCCCTCAAGTTCATAGAGTCCTTGAGATACCTTTTCAATCAAATCTTCTAAAGTCCATTTCCTATGCTTTTGTCTTAAGCATTGGTCGATGATTTTATATCTAATTAAAGCGAGCTTATTTGCGGACATATTCGTATTTCTAATGAATTGATATTTCAAATTTAATTAAATGAAAACAACTGCGCAATTAATCTGCGTAGATAGCATTATTTAAAACATATTTATAAAAATAAAATAAAAATATTTCTCTTATTATTAAGTGTTTATGATGAATTTAAAAAATATTTTTATTTATTTTTTTATTGCGCATTATGATTGCGTAGGGTCGCTTGCATCTTTGTGTTGTCGGAAATGACATTGTTCTTTGATTAATCAAGCGAAAGCTTTTTATAACGATATATATCCGTATGGATATATGTTCTATAATATGGATTTACTATTCAAGTCACCTGTTTCTGTATAGCAGGGTAGTGCTTTGCTTAAATAGCAAAAGTATCCTGATAGGAATGAAATTTTATAGATCATAATTTGTGTGTTGCAGGTTCGAATCCTGTCACTGATTCTTCAGTGTAATTCAATGGCTGAATAACAAATCCGAGGAGTATTCCTCTCAACATTTTTCTGTTGACCGACGTTTTATACGTCCTAATTAGAGTTTGATCTTCTCTAAAAAGATCAGAAGCAATTCGTTCCGTATTCGGTCTAGGTAAAATTAACCAGAGGCAATTGGTGACAATCTTTGTAGTTTTTTGCTAGACCTAAAACAAAGGAAAACCATTTTCTAATCCCCATTGATCAAAAATGAAGAGCCAATGAATTAGAAAAAATTTTCCAAATGTTTTAGAACTACCTTAAGATTCCGATCTGAACTGATGAATATGGAACAAATGCTTTTTGATTGTATAATTCAATAATGATAAAATAAATAATAGCTATGAAAAGGATAGTAATTAACAAAAATGAAGCAGGTATGGTAGTTAAGAACAACGTTGTAAAACGTGTGTTGACTGAAGGGTCCTATTGGTTAGGATTTAGAGAAACCTTGAAAATCTATGATATGGCAGAATCTTTCAACGTGAATCATGACATTGATGTTTTGTTAACTATTCCAGAATTCAAAGCACTTGTGGAAGTTGTAGAAGTAATGGATACTGAGGTTTGTTTAGTATTTGTCAATAATCATTTCAAATTCTTATTAGAGGCAGGAAGGCATGTTTTCTGGAAGGGAATGAATGAATATCGCTTTCAAATTGAAAACATGGAGCATTATGAAGTTCCAGAAACAATCAGCAAAGCGTATTTGAAGGCAAATGTTTTCAAGAAGTTTTTATCCAATTTTCAAGTTGAAGTTTATCAAAACGCATTGCTTTTTGTAAATGGAGAATTCGTCAAAGAATTAAAAACTGGTGAATACTTTTTTTGGAACATGTTCAATTCTATTAATGTAAGAACGATTGACAGCAGAATACAACAGATGGAAATCCAAGGTCAAGAAATCTTAACGAAAGATAAAGTTCAGGTCAGGTTAAACTTTAATCTTCAGTTCAAGGTGGTTGATATTAGAATAGCATTAATAGAAAATGTTGAATATATAAATCAGTTGTATTGTTTGATGCAAATGGCTATAAGATCTTATGTTGGAAATTATACCCTAGATAATTTGTTAGAAAATAAGGATAGCCTTTCCGAATATATATTGAACGATAATGTAGAAAAAGCTGAAAGATTAGGGTTGAACTTAATTTCAGCAGGTGTAAAAGATATAATCCTGCCGGGAGAGATAAGAGATATCATGAATCAGGTTTTGGTTGCTGAAAAGAGGGCGCAAGCCAATATCATAACTCGAAGGGAAGAGACGGCTTCCACTAGAAGTTTAATGAATACAGCCAAGTTATTGGAAGAAAATGCTATGCTTTTCAGACTGAAAGAGATGGAGTACGTTGAGAAGATTGCTGAAAAAATCAATAACATTTCAGTTTCAGGGAATGGTCAGATTGTGGATCAATTGAAACAATTGTTTTTACATAAATAAAAAAGATGTGCAGCAGAATAAAATGGTTCTGCTGCTATTATTAAGAAATCAGATTTGAGAAAATTTTAATAAATTAATTAGAAATGGAAAACAGAAGGATTAATGGTAATGATTTAATTGCCATAGGATATAAAGAGAATGAAGCATTAGGTGTTGCCTTACAGATCAATAAAAAAAGATTAGGATTTAATCGGGAAGAAATGCTTCAAAAATTTAAGGAAGTCTTAGAGAATCCAGAGGGGTATTTAGAAGATAAAAATTTTGCATCGCTATCCAAAATGTTGTTAAATGTTACTCGATTGGAAAAAGAATATATTAAGCTAAAAACGGAGATAGAGCCTTATCAGATTTATGGGGAGGAGCATATCGAGGAAGGAGCCAGGAAACAGATGAATACCGCGATGAAATTGCCAATAACCGTTGGAGGAGCATTGATGCCAGATGCGCATCAAGGCTATGGTCTTCCTATCGGCGGAGTTTTGGCGACAAATAATTCCATTATTCCATATGCAGTTGGGGTTGATATTGGATGTCGAATGGCATTATCTATTTTCGACTTACCTTCATCCTATATCGAAACTAATCGGGAGGAGCTGAAAAGGATAGTTTTAAAAACAACCCGATTTGGAGCGGGAAATGGATTTTTAAAACATGAGCGTTTGGATCATGAAGTTTTAGAAAATTCACTTTTTCAGGAGAATGATCTGGTAAAATCATTGAAGGATAAAGCTTGGACTCAACTAGGTTCATCTGGAGGAGGTAATCATTTTGTTGAGTTTGGAATGATGGAATTCAAGGAAAATGATGTTGAATTAGGAATAGCAAAAGGGAGTTATTTGGCACTATTGACTCATTCTGGATCGAGAGGTTTGGGAGCTACTATTGCAGGTAAATATACCAAGATTGCGATGGAAATGTGTAAGCTTCCTTACGAAGCGAAGCATTTAGCCTACTTTGATTTGGATTCAGCGGAAGGGCAAGAATATTGGTTAGCAATGAATTTGGCAGGAGATTATGCTTCAGCTTGCCATGAGGTGATTCATGAAAAAGTTTTGACAGAGCTTGGCGCAGAACGATTGGCAAAAATTGAGAACCATCATAATTTTGCGTGGAAAGAATTTTGGAAAGGAGAAGAAGTTATAGTCCATCGGAAAGGAGCGACACCGGCAGCAGAAGGTGTAATGGGTATCATTCCGGGATCAATGGCTACTGCCGGTTTCTTGGTGAGAGGTAAAGGTCAGGCCAAAGCTATTAATTCGGCATCACATGGGGCAGGTAGATTAATGAGCAGAACAATGGCAATAAAAACCCTTTCTAGGAATGATGTAAATAAACAATTGGAAGATTTGGGTATTACGTTAATTGGTGCTGACTTGGATGAAGCTCCAATGGCATATAAAGATATTCACACTGTAATGAAGGCTCAAACCGACCTTGTAGACGTCGTGGCTAGTTTTCATCCAAAAATCGTAAGAATGGCGGATGATGGTTCAAAAGAAGATTAAGTAATTGGTCACATTAAAATCTACCTTTAAAATTTTATTTGAGTGAATTTCCATTCATAGCAATCTATTATTGTCAATAGGTTGCTTTGCACTGGAAGTTCGATGATAACTTTTAAAGCTAACATAGCCATCATGCTTCCAACGATTCCGGGTAATGCACCAAGCACACCGAATTGGTCACAATTTTGTATATCCTCATCTTTTGGAGCTTCAGGAAATAGATCTCTTAGGGATTTACTTCCTTTATAATTGAATATTGCTACCTGACCTTCAAAAGAAAATATACTTCCGTAAACTAGGGGTATTTTTAATTTGACACAAAAGTCATTGATTAAATAGCGGGTGTCAAAATTATCTGAACAATCCACAATAAGATCATATCCTTCAAAAAGATCTTGGATATTCGTTGCAACCAATTTTTCATGGATTGGAATAAATTCAATGCTGGAATTAAATTCGTCTATGAAATTCCTGGCGCTCTCAACTTTTGGCTGTCCAATAAACTTCTCTTGGTGAATTACCTGCCTATTGAGGTTATGGATTTCTAAGTCGTCAAAGTCAACAACCCCCAACTTTCCCACTCCCGCAGCGGCTAAATATTGAATTACAGGAGATCCTAAGCCACCCGCCCCTATAATTAGCACCTTTGCGGTATTTATTTTACGTTGTCCTTCAATGGAGACTTCTTCCATAAATATTTGTCTGCTATAACGCTTAAAGTCCATACCCAAAAGTTGTAAAATTTATTGAGTTGACGAAAAACATATATCCCAATCTTTCATGATTGGGTCATATCCATGAGAGATGATCCTCTTTTTGATCTCGTCCATTGATCTTTCATCCGAAATTTCAAACTGCTCTAAAGATTGGGGGTCAACGGCATATCCTCCAGGATTCGTTTTAGATGCCGCGCTCATTGTTGTAGCACCCAATCCTATGATGTGATTTCGGAAGTTTTCATTCTCACGCGTTGATATGGAAATTTCCAGATCTGGATTCCAGATTCTATAAGCACAAATTAACTGAAGAAGATGCTTGTCCTCCATTATAAAATTTGACTCAACAAATCCTTCCGCTGGCCTTAATCGGGGGAATGAAACAGAATATTTGGTCTGCCAATAGGTGCGATGCATATATTCTAGATGCATTGCATTATAGAAACTATCAATCCGCCAGTCTTCCAAGCCTAATAAGACACCCATTCCAATCTTGTGTATTCCTGCATTTCCAATTCTTTCTGGCGTATCTAACCTGTAATTGAAATTTGATTTTTTCCCCTTTGGATGATAGGATTTGTAAACTTCCTCATGATAGGTTTCTTGATAAACTAATACCGAATGTACCCCTGCTATATGTAATAGCCGATAGTCCTCTTCTGATAAGGGCTGAACTTCGATTGAAATGTTGGCAAAATAGGGTTTCAGAAGTTGAATTGCATTAAGAAAATACGGGGTGTCTACGATTTTATTAGCTTCACCAGAAACCAGTAAAATATGATTTACACCCATATCTTTTAATGTCATAGCTTCAATAATAATTTCCGTATTACTAAGGGTCTTTCTTTTGATTTTATTGTCCATACTGAAGCCGCAATAAGTACAAATGTTTTGACATTCATTGCTCAAGTACATTGGTGCAAATAATTGAATGGTTTTTCCGAACCGCTGCTGGGTTAATTTCTGGCTTAGGGTAGCCATTTCTTCAAGGAAGTTTTCGGCGGCCGGAGAAATCAGATTCAAAAAATCATAAGTATTTTTTTTAGTTCGTTTTAAGGATACTTCAACATCAAATGCTGTACAGTTCTTAATTTTTTCTTGAACTTCAGACCAACTAATCTGATTTAAATAAGTCTTAATGTCCATAAATTAATCCAGTAAAAATGAGGTTAGGGGAGAAGAAGCAATAGCATGTTGGTTTTGAATAGAGAGCCCCGATTCAAATGCTATTCTTCCGGAAATTACAGCAAGTTTAAATGCTTCAGCCATTTTTATTGGGTTTGTTGCGGTAGCAATAGCAGTATTAACAAGTACAGCATCGGCGCCAATTTCCATCGCTTTTGCAGCATCCGATGGACTGCCAATACCCGCATCAACCACAACCGGAACCTTAGCCTGATCTATGATAATTTCCAGAAAATCAATTGTTTTCAATCCTTTATTACTGCCTATAGGAGAGGCTAGTGGCATCACAGCTGCAGTGCCTGCTTCTTCCAATTTTTTGCATAATACAGGGTCTGCATGAATATATGGCAAAACAACGAAGCCAAGTTTAGCCAATTCTTCTGTAGCAACTAAGGTTTCAATTGGGTCTGGAAGTAAATACCTTGGGTCTGGATGGATCTCCAGTTTTACCCAATTTGTTTCAAAAGCTTCCCGAGAAAGCTGAGCTGCTAAAATAGCTTCCTTGGCATTTCTTGCACCTGAAGTGTTGGGTAGTAGATTAATATTTTCTAAGCTTATTGAATCAAGTAAAAGATCGTGGCCGGACTGATGGTCTATTCGTTTTAATGCCAATGTTACCAACTCACTGCCAGAGACCTGTATGGATTTTGACATCTGTTCCAAGTCTCCAAATTTTCCCGTACCTAAAAACAATCTTGACTGAAAGGTCTTATCTGCTATTTTGAGTAGATTCTTCATAATAATTTTTCATAATGGATATAGAACTTGGATGATTATTAATGCTGCTAGAAATAGCAACACCATAAATATCAGCTTCAATTAAAGCTGGAATATCGTTTTTGTTAACACCTCCAATTGCAAATATTGGAACGGATTTGATTCTATCTTCGCGTAGTATGGATGTCATATTTTGGTAGCCCTCAAGTCCCAAAATTGGACTTAAGTTTTCTTTATTTGTTGTAAAACGCAATGGTCCAAGTCCTATGTAGTTGCATCCCTCGCGATTCCGCTGTAAAATATCGGGATAGGAATTTGCTGTTCCTCCAATAATTTTTTCTGTTCCTAATGTCAACCTAGCTTGGAAAACAGATTCGTCTTTTAATCCTAAATGGACCCCATCCGAATCGAGATCTTTAGCTAAGTCTATATGATCATTAATAATATAGGTCGATTTGTAGGATTTACAGAGATCTTTAGTTAGAGAGGCCAATTTTAATAGCTCTTTATAGCTACTGAAATTTTTCCATCGTAATTGAACCCAAGAAACTCCAGCATCCAACGCTGTTTTAATATTTTTTTCCTGTTCAGTCAGGCTTTTTCCACTGGATATATATTGTATTCGTGTTAGCTCTTTCATATTTTATAAAGGCAGTCGGCAGATTTTTTACATGATAAAAAGTAGTCAGATGGATTCGATTGACTCCAAATTGAACCCATTAAAGCAACAGAAAGATTGTTTTGTAATACTGTAGCTATGTTATCTTTATGAATCCCACCTAAACCTACGGCACGAACATCTTTATTACTGATGGAAATTAATTGTTCCATCAAATGGCTTTGATTTCCATATCCGGGTTTAGAAATGCTGGGAAACAATGGGCTAATAAATGCATAATCCCATTCTGATCCCATATTATTAAATTCTGATATACTATGTGTGGAGGTTGAAAGAGCATATTGTTCAATGTGTCCTTTGTATTCATTGTTTACTCTGGCCATTGAATTAAAATGAAGCCTATTAATACTAAAATGCTCAATTAAATAATGATGGGTATGAAGGACTATTCGGTCAAAATAATGTAGGTTAAATTGAGCGAGGTAGTTTATTGCATCATCTTTTTCCATTCCATATTTTCTAAAATGAAATAAATCAAGACCATGATCTAACATGGTTTTTACATGATTTATTTCATTCTTAATAGTTTTTTCAGGGGAAATGACTATGATCATAAGTAAATTTCTTTCCCTTTTTCAATAAATTCTTTTGATTTTTCTAACATTCCTTCTTCTGTTGCGTCCCTGATTTCCTGGGTAATTTTCATTGAACAAAATTTGGGTCCACACATGGAGCAAAAGTGAGCAACTTTGGCAGCATCAGCAGGCAGGGTTTCATCATGGAACGATCTAGCGGTATCTGGGTCAAGGGATAAATTGAATTGGTCTTCCCATCTAAATTCGAAGCGAGCTTTGCTGAGGGCATTGTCTCTATATTGTGCTCCAGGGTGGCCTTTTGCCAAATCAGCTGCGTGAGCTGCCAACTTATAGGTAATTACCCCATCCTTTACATCTTTTTTATTGGGAAGTCCAAGGTGTTCTTTTGGTGTAACATAACATAGCATGGCACATCCATACCAACCTATCATTGCTGCACCTATGGCAGAAGTAATGTGGTCATATCCTGGAGCAATATCAGTAGTAAGTGGTCCTAAAGTATAAAAGGGAGCCTCATCACATTCTTTCAACTGCTTTTCCATGTTTTCTTTAATCATGTGCATTGGAACATGTCCAGGGCCTTCTATCATAACTTGAACATCATGTTTCCATGCTATTTTTGTTAACTCACCTAGGGTCTCCAATTCTGCAAATTGTGCCTCATCATTGGCGTCCGCAATGGAACCGGGTCTTAACCCATCACCTAATGAGAAAGCAACATCATATTGTTTCATGATTTGGCAGATGTCTTCGAAGTGCGTGTATAAAAAGTTTTCCTTATGATGATATAAACACCATTTAGCCATGATAGAACCCCCGCGAGAAACTATCCCGGTAACTCTCTTGGCAGTCAGGTGATTGTATCTTAATAATACCCCTGCATGGATTGTAAAATAAGAAACGCCTTGTTCTGCCTGTTCAATTAAAGTATCTTTAAATATCTCCCAAGTAAGGTCCTCAGGTACGCCTTTTACTTTTTCCAATGCCTGATAAATAGGGACAGTTCCAATTGGAACAGGAGAATTTCGAATGATCCATTCTCTAGTTTCATGAATGTTTTTTCCAGTGGAAAGGTCCATAATTGTATCAGCTCCCCATCGGCATGCCCAGACGGCCTTTTCAACCTCTTCCTCAATGCTGGAGCTTACGGCACTATTTCCAATGTTCGCATTTATCTTAACCAAAAAATTACGGCCTATAATCATGGGTTCACTTTCAGGGTGATTAATGTTGTTTGGAATGATTGCACGGCCAGCTGCAATTTCTTGACGGACAAATTCTGGACTAATGTATTTAGGAGTATTGGCACCAAAACTTTCTCCAGCATGTTGTTGTGCCATTCCTTTTGTAGCATGTGCTAACTGATCATTCTTCTGATTCTCACGGATTGCTACATACTCCATTTCAGGAGTAATAATCCCATTTTTAGCATAGTGTAATTGAGTAACGATGTTACCTAACTTGGCTCTTTTAGGCTTGTGGTTATATGAAAACCTGAGTTTGTCCAAGCTGCTGTCTTTTAATCTTTGTAGGCCATAGGATGAACTTATTTCCTCCAAAACGTCCACATCTTCTCGGTCCAAAATCCACTGATCTCTAATTCTATCTATTCCATTACGAATATCAATATCTGAGGTTTCATCCGTATATGGCCCTGAAGTGTCATATATTGTGATGGGAGGATTTATCTCAAAACCTCCATTGCTCAGCTTGGTAGGGCTTAAGGTTATTTCCCTCATTGCTACTTGAATGGGATGGATATTTCCGGGGATAAAAACTTTCCTGGAATTTGGGAAGGGGTTTGTTGTGATTTTTTGGTCTGTCATGTCTTTAAATATTTTCTGTTATCCACCTGGGGTAGCTGTAATTATTAAAATAGAATCATTTTCTGAGAGTAGGGTAGTTGACCAACTATCCTGAGGGATAACTTGATTGTTAAGGGCAATAGCAATTCCTTTGGTTTTGCCTTTCAGCTCCAATAGAATAAGTTCCGCTAAGTTTTTCGGTGGAAATGCAAAGTTTATTAATTGTTGATTGATTTTAAGTACCATTCCAAATTAGTTTAAGCAAAGAAGCTTTAGGAATGGCGACAATAGGTACAGAACACCCATGAAGACATTTTACTTTTCCCTACGCTAGTATGATCTAGATCAGGTTGTAAGGGTAAAATCTCAGCCTGCAACAATTGCAGACACCCCTAAAGCAGGGGCAAGTTAATGAATATGATTAACTAAAAGAAATTTTTGTGATTTTTGAATTTAATGTATGTACATGTATGCTTTACTGGTTCTATGTTTGGATATTTCAAATATATTATTTACCTTAAAACGTAGATACCCTCATTTATCTCATTATTTATCAATTTATAAACTTAAATTCTATAATTTTCAATAAGAAGAATTAATGTGTGTACATTTTAACTTGTATATATTTCTGATTCGAAGATTATTTAGAATTAAATAAATTAGACAGTCAATTCTAGGGCAAAAACCTAAATTAATTTTTAAAGAAGAATTCGGCTTTGACTGTATTAATTATGATAAATCTAAATCTTTTGATCTGTTCTATTTATATAGATGATTGCGCAAAATAAAATTTTTGAGATTAGAACTTTAGGAATAAAATAGTAAAAAATAAACGTGTACATGAAGAAAATAGCATTCATATTTATTTCTATAGTAGCACTTATTTATGTGATCACATTTTTCTTTGGCTCTGAAAAAATAGAGCTACCTGAAGACGTTGAAGAAGCGTATAGCACCTTGCCAAAAAAACTGGATTACAATGTGGATGTTAAACCGATTCTATCGGATAAATGTTTTGCATGCCATGGGCCAGATGTGGCCAGACTGGAAGCCGGACTTAGATTGGATGTTGCAGCATCTGCGTATGCTGAACTCCCTGAAAATAAAGGGAAATATGCCGTTAAACCGGGTAATTCTGGAAAAAGCGAATTGTCGCATCGAATTCTTTCAGATGATCCGATGTACATAATGCCTTCGGCAAATTCAAACCTTTCCCTTTCTGCCAAGGAAAAAGCGATCTTAATTAAATGGATTGAAGAAGGTGCAGAATATAAACCACATTGGGCATTTGTTAAGCCAACTAAAAGTAAGGTTCCTTCAGTAGATAAGGACTTCAGAGTAAGTAATGAGATTGATAATTTTATTGTCGCAAAAATTGTTGATAAAAAATTAACCCAATCTAAAGAAGCAGATAAAGAATTATTATTAAGGCGACTCTCGTTGGATCTTACAGGATTACCTCCGACTATCCAGGAAATAGATGATTTTTTAAATGATAATTCATCCAATGCATATGAAAAGCAGGTAGACCGTTTATTGAATTCCCCTCATTATGGTGAAAAGATGGCTACTGACTGGTTGGATGTGGCTCGGTTTGCGGATTCTCATGGTTATACTGTTGATAGAATTAGAGATATGTCCCCCTATAGAGATTGGGTGATTAATGCCTTTAATACTAACATGAACTATGATAGATTCTTGCAATGGCAACTTGCAGGCGATCTCATGCCCAACCCCAGTAAGGAAATGAGGATTGCAACTGCTTTTAATAGGAATCACCAGCAAAATATGGAAGGCGGTATCATTGAGGAGGAATTTCAAACCGAATATGTTGTAGATCGGACAAATACCTTTGGTGATGCAATGCTTGGGATAACAGTGAGTTGTGCAAAGTGTCATGACCATAAATATGATCCTATCTCACAAAAAAACTATTATGAATTGTATAGTTTCTTTAACAATGTAAAGGAGGCGGGGCAAATATCATTTGATGATACTATGCCTGCACCAACCATGTTATTGCCATCCAAAAAACAAGAGATAATCATTAAAACCTTGAATCAAATGATTCAAGAACAGGATTTAAAAATTAATACTGTAGAAAAAAAGAAAGAATCTGAATTCAAAAGATGGCTTGAAAGTAGTCAATTTGCATCATTGACTCAAGAGAATTTCTTGGCACACGGCCTTCAGGCATCCTATTCATTTGACCATCATTTGAAGGATGCAGTAGATAGTAGAAATTCTGCCGAATTGAAACGAGATGGGGGTCCTGGTGATGCGCCAAATTATGTATCAGCGCATTCTGGAGCAGGGCTTAAGTTGAATGGTGACGGATGGTTAGATTTAAATCCTACAGGTATTTTTGCTAAAGATGATCCATTCAGTATCAGTATATGGGTTAATATTCCGAAATCGTTAAAAGAGGGAGTAATTTTCCATAAAAGTAATGCTGAGAGACTTTATAATTTTAAAGGTTACCATTTATTGCTTAAGGACAATAAATTGGAAATCAACCTTTCACATGCCTACCCTGCAGATGCAATTACAAAATTGAGTATTGATGTAGCACCTCGGGATAAATGGATAAACTTGACCATGACGTACAATGGGACTTCCAAAGCATCAGGATTGAGGTTGTATGTGGATGGTATAGAATCTAAAATGGAAACTGTAACAGACCGACTTGTTAAAGACATTTTGTTTCCAGGTTGGCAGCCGGCATTGCAGTTAGGAGCATGGGCTAGAGGAAAAGGGTTTACAGATGGACAAATTGATGAGGTAAAAGTATATAGCCGAAATTTAAGTCCAATAGAAATTGAATGGATAGCGGGAATAGGTAAATCCAAGGCTAACTTAGTTGGCAATGACCTGTCAGATATAGAAAGAAACTCTTTTAGACAATTTTATTTCGAAACCATTGACCGTGAATCCAAAATTGAAAGGTCTATTCTTCAGCATTATAAAGCAGAACTAACAAAGAACATTGAACCAGTTCAAGAGCTTATGGTGATGGAGGAGATGGACAAACCAAAGAAAGCATATCTTCTGAAAAGAGGAAATTATGATATGTTGGGAGAGGAAGTATTCCCCAATACTCCCGAAAGTATTTTGTCCTTTTCCAAGGATTTACCAAAAAATAGATTTGGATTGGCACAATGGTTAACTGATCTGGAAAATCCATTAACTGCAAGGGTTGCAGTCAATAGGTTATGGCAAAACTTCTTTGGGGTTGGACTTGTAAAAACATCTGAAGATTTTGGTAATCAGGGAGAAATGCCTAGTCATTTAGAATTGCTGGATTGGCTTGCGGTAAAATTTATGGAATCAGGCTGGGATATAAAGGCAATAAATAAGAAGATTGTCATGTCGGCAACATACAGGCAAGACTCCAAGATGAGTGATCAGGCTCGACAAATTGATGTGGAAAATAGATTATTGTCATGTGGACCAACCAATAGATTGACTGCAGAAATGATTCGTGATAATGCTTTGTTTGCCAGTGGTTTGATGAATAATAAGATTGGAGGTAAAAGCAGTAAACCGTATCAACCGGAGGGTTTATGGGAAATAAATAATACTACCTACCAACAAGACAAGGGTCAAGATATTTATAGGCGAAGTTTGTATGTCATAGTCAAGAGGTCAGTTCCAAATCCAACTCTTTCAACCTTCGATGCTACATCCAGGAGTTATTGTGTAGTAAGAAGGCAGAAAACTAATACACCATTGCAGGCATTGGTAACATTGAACGATCCAACCTATTTAGAGGCAGCTAAGGTATTGGGTGAGGATATGGCTAAAAAGAAAGATATCAATCAAGCCATTCAAGATACCTTTAGAAAGCTAACGGGAAGAAATCCCTCGGTAAAAGAATTGGACTTATTAAGGAGGTTGCAAGAAAATGAATGGAAGAAGTTTAAGCATAACCCTCAAAAAATAAAAGGATGGATACATACAGGGCAATATCTTATTGACCCCTCGTTGGATTCAGTAGTTATAGCTGCGAATGCTGTAGTTGCCAGTACGATTATTAATTCTGACGCCTCAATTACTAAAAGATAAACTTATGGGACATCATCACGAAAAGGATTTTAGGTTGCATGGTGAAGAGTTTGATCCATTAAACAATAAAATGGATAGGAGAGACTTCTTTATAAAAACTTCAATGGGAATTGGAGCCTTAGCTCTCGGGTCCTTATTTGGGAATAAGTTTTTCGCAAAAAATCGACCTGCGGTATCTGCTGCAACTTCTGATTTGGAAAATGAAATTCTGCGTGCGTTACCTCATATAGCCCCTAAAGCAAAACGGGTTGTTTATCTTTTCATGAGTGGAGGGCCTTCCCAATTAGAAACATTTGATTATAAACCTAAACTAGTAAATCTGTTGGGTCAAGATCTTCCGGACTCAGTCAGACAAGGTCAAAGGCTAACAGGAATGAGTGCCAACCAAAGCACACTTCCTATGGTTCCTTCTTTTTGCAAGTTCCACCAGCATGGAAAAAGTCAAACTTGGGTGAGTGACTTATTGCCTTTTACTTCAAAAATAGTGGATGATATTTGCTTGGTAAAATCTGTCCATTCTGAAGCAATAAATCATGATCCCGCGATTACTTTTTTTCAAACAGGGAATCAGCTACCAGGACGTCCTTCAATTGGTTCATGGCTAAGTTATGGATTGGGTTCTGACAATGAGAATCTACCAACATTTATTGTCCTTGTTTCAAAAAATGCACCTAAGGATCAACCTTTATATGCTCGATTATGGGGGAATGGTTTTTTACCTTCCAAACATCAGGGAGTTCAATTTGGCTCAGGTAAAGACCCGGTACTTTTTTTAAATAATCCAGAAGGTTATGATGGTGAGGATCGTCAGGAAATGCTTGATTATCTTTCAAAATTGAATGAAATGCAAGAGAGTGCCTATGGAGATCCAGAAATCGACACCAGAATCTCACAATATGAAATGGCCTACAGGATGCAAACTTCTGTACCCGAAGTGATGGATGTATCAGATGAACCTGAAGAGGTGTTTGAGCTTTATGGACCAGATAGTAAAGATCCTGGGACTTATGCAGCTAATTGCCTTTTGGCGAGAAAACTCTTAGAAAAGGATGTTAAATTCGTGCAGCTATACCATCAGGGCTGGGATCAACATAACAGCTTACCTTCAGGAATTGCCCAGCAATGCAAAGCTACAGACCAGCCTACAGCAGCTTTGATAATGGATCTCAAAAGAAGAGGACTATTAGAGGATACTTTAGTTATTTGGGGAGGAGAATTTGGACGGACTGTTTATTCTCAAGGTAAGCTAACTGCTAATGATTATGGAAGGGATCATCACCCTCGCTGCTTTACGATGTGGTTAGCAGGTGCAGGGGTGAAACCCGGTATTAGTTTCGGAGAAACAGATGATTTTAGCTATAATATAGTGAAAGATCCAGTTCATGTACATGATTTTCAAGCTACCTTGCTTCACCTTACAGGTATTGACCATGAACGTTTAACCTACAAATTTCAAGGTAGAAGATTTCGATTAACGGATGTTGAAGGAAAAGTTGTAAAAGAGATTCTAACATGATGCTTTTAGATATTTTTACTTTCTCTGGTCGATTACATCCACTAATCGTTCATCTTCCTATTGGATTTTTGATCATAGCAATTGTTTTTGATATTTTAAGCTATATTCCCAAATATCAAAATTTAAAACCAGCTGTTTCAATTACTCTTTTCTTAAGTTTTATCGCAGCTATTTTGGCATCTGTATTTGGCTATTTGCTATCATTAACAGGAGAATATGACCTTAACATATTAGAATCCCATAAATTTTCCGGAATCTTATTCGCTTTATTGACAGGAATTTATTGGTTAGTCAGCATAGATACTTTTAATTTAAGGTCGAAAATGGGTAATCGGTTAAATTCAGTTCTTTTAATAGGCCTAGGTGTGTTATTGGCTTTTACAGGACATCAGGGAGCAAGCCTTACCCATGGTCAGGAATATTTAAGTTTTAAAGTATTAACTTATAAATCCCGGAATAAACCGAAGACAATTAATGAAGTCTTAATTTATGAGGATCTAGTTGGGCCAATTTTAAAAAGTAAATGCGTTCAATGCCACCGTGCTGATAAGATGAAAGGAGATCTTAATTTAGAGTCTTTTTCTGAGGTAGGTAAAGGTGGTAAATCTGGCCATGCTGTGGTAGCAGGTAATCTTGAAAAAAGTGAGTTGTTTCGACGGGTTACTCTTGATTCAGACCATAAAGAATTTATGCCAAGTGATGGGAAACCAGCACTAACGAAGGATGAAGTGGAAATTGTAAAATTCTGGATTAATGCCGGTGCCTCAGGAGATAATGTGCAATTTATTTCGATGAAAGATCATCAGAGAATTAGACCTGTAATAGAAAGTTATGTAGGGTTATCTTCTTCCTCAAATAAACTGGAGGCGATTCCTTCTGATTCTAGCTTATTAAATCCTGATATTCCAACTGATATTAACATGGCAGACATTAACGCTTTGAGAGAAAAGGGGTTGAAAGTTCGAATAATGCTGAATAAACCTCTGATGCTAGATGTAACTTTAAGATCAAATTCCGGAATAAAACTTCCTGAAATCAGTCCGGTTCTTTTAAAAGTTTCAAAAAACATCATCTGGCTCAACCTCTCAGAAAATGAAATTGCAGATACAGATTTGAACATATTAAAGGAATTCCATAATCTTGAAAAAATTCGGCTTGACAAAAATCCCATTACTGATCAGGCTAGTGAATTTCTTGTTGGATTAAAAAAGTTGAATGCTGTTAATCTAAATGAAACAAATATTACAGAAAAATCTTTAAATATATTAGCGAAAAATCCCAATATCAAAACTGTATATTCTTGGAATTCAAAACATAAATAGTCAACAGAAAATATAGTTGAATTGGCGGGCAATTTTTTTATAAGATGTTTGCAGAAATATATTATTTCAGGATAAATTGATTTCCAGATCCATTATCCTTGAATTCTTTATAGGATTTTTTAACATATACATGTAGATCATAGGATGTCCAAGTTTTGGCAACTTCGAATTCTGGGCGATATGCAACCATAAAACGCTCTAATTCATCGTTATCCATAGGTATAATATCATATATGCTGACCTTATTGAAGATCTGATCTATCTCCATGTTTTCTAATTCTTTATCCATGAAATCATTAAATCGACGAGCATTTTTGCCTGCCTTACTGAATTTTTCATAGAAATAGGTGATTGGAGAACCACCAAATGGGTTAAGCAAATATAATGGAGGTTTCCCATTATAAAATATTCCACCTTTAACATCATAATCACGTTTCATATTTTCCAGTTCCCTGATTTTTCCCGCTTTGGTATTTCCCATAATCACAATCTCTTCAAGTACTATTGGTTTCTTTTGTAGAAAGATTTGATCTGGGAGGTAATATGCTTCAATTTTTATGCTGTTCCAATGTGGATGCACAAACATGATACTATCGTAAGGATGAGCATCAATCGTAAATAAACCAAAATTGTCAGAATATAAGGTTTGCTTAGTTCGCTGATTAATAATTTGGACATTTTTTAAAAGTAATGTACTATCACTGGAATAAATGGTTCCGGAATATTGATATTGGGTTTGTGCGAATGAGAAGGTGAAAGTTGATAGGATAGAAAGTAAAATAAAATATCTTAAGAGGAATTTCTTTTTGAAAATAATATCTAGAATGCTTTTGCTGAAATTCATAACCAACAAAATTAATGTGCTAATAATTAGCTGTAAATTACAAGTTTTATTGGAGTAATTTTTTTGCTTTAATCTTATTTAACATTTATTTCGTTTTGAAAAAGTTAAACTCTTTTTTTGTTTCTTTTCATATTATGAAATAGGGTGATAAACATAATATTAAAATCCTTGAATAGTTTAATATTTGACCTATCTTTGAAACCGTTAACCTGCGAAATATCTGATGATTCGAAATTCAAATATTGCTGTATTTGCGGCTATTCTTTCCATGATTTGTGTTCAGGGCGGGGCATCATTTGCCAAACAACTATTTCCAGTTATTGGTCCAATTGCAACTACCACGCTTCGTATAGGATTAGCGGCAATTCTTTTGTATCTGATTAATAGGCCAAAGATATTTACGTTTAACAAACAGCAATGGTTGTATTGTGGGATTTATGGTGTTGGAATTGCCGTAATGAACTTAATATTCTATATGGCTATTCAGCGAATTCCATTGGGATTAGGGGTAACGATTGAATTCGTTGGGCCGTTGTTTTTGGCCTTTGCACTTTCCCGAAAATGGCTGGATATCCTTTGGGCCTCCTTAGCTTTGACAGGAATATTATTAATAGTTCCATGGCAAAGTAATGGGATAGATTTGCTAGGTCTAGGATTAGCATTATTGGCAGGGGCATTTTGGGCAGTTTATATTCTGATGGGTGCAAAACTATCGAAAATTATGGATGGAAGGCAGGCTGTTACTACAGGTATGATTATCGCAACGGTTTTTATTCTTCCATTTGCATTTTGGGATGGATCAATAATGAATTTAAACTTAGGATTATTTGGGAAAGGGTTATTAGTTGCTATCCTGTCATCGGCATTGCCATTTTCATTGGATATGTTTGCCTTGGGTAAAATGCCAGCAAAAACGTTCAGTGTGCTTGCAAGCCTTCAGCCAGCATTTGGAGCCATATCTGGATTATTGATCCTAGGTGAGTTTTTGAGCTTTTCTCAGTGGCTTTCGGTTTTCTGTGTAGTATTAGCAAGTATAGGTACAACTGTGTTCAATAATAAGTCAAATAAGGCAGTTTAAGAGTAAGAAATTAAAATCATTTTCAACTTTTTTCAATTCAACTTGTTGTATTGATAGAAACAAATGTTGTATTATGCCGAAAAATAAGACTCCGCAGTTAAAAAAACCTGACACTTATGAAGCCTTGGTAGAAGAGGGTATGAGTAAGGAAAAAGCTGCAAGAATTTCAAATGCCCAAGCTGCTGGTACCATAGATCATAACTCAAAAAGATTAGAAAAACGTTCTAAAATTGAACTCTTAACTGAAGCAAAAAAAATTGGAATAAAAAACAGACATAAAATGACGAAGGAACAATTGATAAATGCAATTAGGGGTAATTGATACCCCTTTAACCTTCTAGATTGATAACACGATTGGACGAATCCAATGTTGCTGTACAAACATTATTTTCTTTTGTTCCGATTATCTGATCACCTTTTTCTTCAATCTTATATCCTTTATCTCTAAGATAAGATATTAAAGTGTTTTTATGGTCAACCTCAAAATTTGAGATCACTTGGGGGAAAGTAGTAAAAATTCGATAATGAACATTATTTCTATTTTGCTTAATTCGATCTGATTTTACGGTCATTAACATGATTCCACTCCCATAATCCGCCAAGTAATAGCCGTCAGCATTAAACATTCCTACTGCTATAAGACCAAGTCGATGAAGGTTTTCCTGATCAAATGAATATTCTGCTTTTCTAAGCTCATCGATCTTAAATTTATTGCCATAGGATTTTAATTCCTTTGCGTCTTTAATTAATTCATCAGGTAGATTTGATTGCGTATTTGCCCAAGCCCATAGCCAAGTATTGACAGAATAAGAGAAGCTACCAATTATCTGAAGCGGAAATTCTAAGTCATCTCCAAATGTAATCGTCCCTTTTGTCAAATCAGCATCCCAACTCTTTTCATTTGTTAATTCAGAGAAGTCCACTTGTTTCTCAAAGCCCATAGCAACGTAACGTTCTAACAATTCTATTTCGGTTTTAATGGGTTCGAACTTCGGAGTATCTTCAATGGTTTGGTGTTCTTCTTTTTCTTTTTTAGGTGTAGATTTTCCAAATAATCTATTTAAAAATCCCATAATAAATTTTGTATGTTGCTTTTATGAATTTAAGTTAAGAAAGGATGTGGGAAATCCATAGAAAGACTTGAGTATTGATTAAAGAAATTCATTTTTCGTAGTGTTATATCTACTGTTTGTAGACGAAAGTCTATATCGACCAAAATCAATATAAATTAATCTAAATAATATATTTAAATACTAAAATTTAATACCTGTGATTAAGTATAGTTTTTGTTAAATTAAAGCTTCAATATTTCAATTCAATTTAATAATAGTGAATATAAATAAACTTAATATTTGATTTGTTTTACTCTGTATAAAACATTGATAATGTTGTTTTAAATATTTTCTAAATAAGTATCTATTTTTGAATATGTTAGCATGGATTGTTTCTCAATCAGACATTTTTTTTCATGAGTGTCATTTTTAGCATAAAATTTATTAATAATCTATCCATAAATGATTATTTTAGAAAAATAAATAGTTACCTGTGAGACCAATGTTAATCTTTGTATGGATATTAATTTTAATATCCTGCAATAAAACTGTAGTTAAAGAATTAAATCCCATTGAAAGTGAACATCTGGAAAAAGCGTACGGCTTTTTAGACAATAATGAGTCTGATAGTGCTTATCTCTATTTTGATAAAGCGAGGATATCTGCTATAGAACAGAATGATACGGCTACAATTGTAGCGAGCTTAATCAATATGGCAATAACCCAAGCTGAATTTGGTGATCATTATACTTCCCAGGAAACATCGACTAAAGCATTGGAATATCTGAACGAGCAAGATACTGCCGATCATTCTTATTTAAGTATGCTTTATAATAATTTAAGTAATGCGTCAGATTATTTAAAACAACCTGAAAAATCAATAGAATATATACAATTAGCAATTGACTATGCTAAGGATCCAAGGAATATTAAAGTTTATAAGAATAATTTAGCGAATAACTACGCGGATCGTAAGGAATATGATAAATCAATTCAATTGTATGAGGAAATTATTGCTACAACGGATTCAAACAGCACGGATTATGCGAGATTCATTACGAATTATGCAAGAATTAGGAATCGAATAGACTCTAATTTTAACCCATTGCCATTAATGAAAAAAGCCTTGAAAATTCGATTTGATCAAGATGATTATTGGGGACTGAATTCCAGCTATTCAAATATTGCTAATTATTACATGAAAGTTGATCAAGATTCAGCTTTAAACTACTCAAATAAACAATATGAAATAAGCAAAAAAATAAAAAATCCTGAAGCACAAATAGCTTCATTACAACGAATTCTATCACTTCGAATTAATTCAAAAGACAAAGATTTATTTAAAGAGTTCTATAAGTTAGATGACAGTGTTCAATTGGCACGACTTTCTTCCAGAAATCATTTTGCATTAATTCGGTTCGAGACTGAAAAGAATAAGTTGCAAAATATTCAACTGAAAAATGAAATAGTTAAAAAGCAATACAATATAAACCTACAGAGAATTGGCATTGTCGCTCTATTCATTATAATAGGTTTGACATCATACTATGCTTGGAATTGGCATAAAAGGAAAAAACAAAGGATTGAATTAGAAGCAGATAATAGGATTAAGGAAAGCCAGCTGAAGACATCTAGGAAAGTACATGATGTTGTTGCAAATGGAATTTATAGAGTGATGGCAGAACTTGAAAATAGAGAAAGTATTGATAGGGAAGAGATACTTGATCGGCTTGAATTAATGTACGATAAGTCGCGTGATATTTCATATGAAGCTGAAGACAATATCGATAATAGGGTAGGTTTTTATTTACAAATTTCTGAATTATTAAAATCTTTCGCCAATGATCATCGAACAGTTTTGATTGCTGGAAACGAAGAGGAAATGTGGAAATTATTAAGTAATAATCAGAAATCTGAAATTGAAAAAATCCTACAAGAATTGATGGTCAATATGCAGAAACATAGTTTTGCAAATGAAGTAATTGTCAAATTTGAATATGATAGTTCAGATCTTTTAATCAATTATAAAGATAACGGAATAGGTATCAAAGAAGATTCTAAAATTGGTAACGGTTTAAATAATACGGAAACCCGTATAAATAATCTAAAAGGTAAAATTACTTTTGAACATCATTTAGAAAGGGGATTGGAAATAAGGGTTTCCATACCCATTATTAAATAGACTTTTATGTTTAAAAAAGTATTAATAGCTGAAGATCATGAAGTTGCAAATCTTTCTGTCAACAAAACTGTTACGGAGCTAGGGGTTTTAGAAACTAAATATGTGTATTACTGTGATGATGCCTTGAACTTGATTCAAAAAGCACTACGTGAGGGGGAACCTTACGATCTTTTGGTTACAGATTTAGTTTTTGAGATGGATACCATTCCTCAACAAATAAATCATGGGAAAGATTTAATTAAAGCAGCTAAAGAAATTCAACCTGATCTTAAGGTAATCGTATTTTCTTCCATCGATAGGATAAATCTCATTGAAGATCTTTTTAGAAACCTTCAGATTGATGCATACGTACGAAAAGCACGGCATGATGGTCAGCATTTTAGAGATGCAGTTCGAGCTGTAGCTAGCAATAAAATTTACCAATCTCCAGATATCAGATTAGCTATGAGGTCTAAAAACTCGCATGAATTCACTAATATGGATATTCAAATTATTCTTTCATTGTCTAATGGTATCCTTCAAAAAAACATTCCTCAGATCCTGCAAGAAAAGAACATCCGACCTTCAGGTCTAAGTAGTATAGAAAAAAGATTGAATTTGATGAAAGAGGTCCTGGGCTTTACAAAAAATGAGCAGTTAGTTCTGTATTGTAAAGAGAAGGGATTGATTTAAAATAAAATCCGAATAAAAGGGAAACCGTAAAAACTTGTTTGAACTTTAATTTATTTTTGTTCATCATTAGGTGATGCCAAATCAGATTAACCAATAATAAAGAGAGAGCCGTCCCAAAATCTAATTTTGTTACGGCTTCTTTATTTCCTTTAAATTGATAAATAAATTGATTTATCTGTACAATTGCTTGAACTCTTGTTAAAAAATGTTAATCCAGATAGGGTTACATACGTTCGGCACTAGCTTTGCGTTTATAAGAGTACAAACAGAGTAAAAGAGTAATGAGTAAATAATTTCATAATTTAGGTTAATAATTGGTTAGTTAGAAAAACCTGAGCTTCCCCAGCTCAGGTTTTTTATTTTATGTCAATTCAAAATTGATAGCAAATTTTAATAATTCGGCGAAAGACTTACAGGCGATTTTTTTACTGATGTTTTTTCTATGAGTAGCAACAGTATGACTCGAAATATATAGTTGATCAGATATCTCCATGGTTGATAATCCATGCGTGAGCATTTTTATAATCTCTTTTTCCCGATTGGTCAATAATGCATATTTTTTGTAATTAATTTTTAGATACTCGTTGACTTCAAGGGTTTTATTAACTCTTTGCATTAAAAAATCCATGCCATCTACGGGGGTTGACAAAACAATTAACTTATTGTCATTGGAGAATTCTAATAATTTGCAGGTAGTTAAACACCATACAAAAGATTGAGTGGAATAATTGTGAACACGTTGGAAAAAACTGTAGGTTTTATCGTAATCTCCTGCAACGATAAAATGGATTAAACCATTGGTAAAGTTGTCTATTTCTTCTTTAATGAAGAATTTGTCATAATAAGAAGAACCCATTTCAATAATCTCTTCTGGACAGGTACCTAAATAATTGGTTCCCCAATTATTCATATAACTACATGCAACAGGTTTCAACTCCACGAGGTCATGCATCATCAAACTAGCAGGTAATATATGCCCTAAATCAGGAACAGTATACTCACCATGTTGAATACTCCTGGAAATTTCAAATAAATGCGAGACTAAAGCATTCATCCTATCAAGAATTAGTTTGGTTCTTTAAATTGTTTAATTATGATACAATTTACTTAAAAATATGAAAGGCAAAAATTATTTAATGTAAAATTTTAATTAAATATTAAATCATTTATGTTTTATATTAATATTTGATTTGCTAGTGTACTCCCCAATATGGAGGTTGAAAATCTATATTTGGAAGTCCATATAAAAGTCTTTCATTTTTCAGGTAGTCATGATTAGTAATAAAAAGATCTAGAAAATAATTTGTATAAATGGGAATAATTTACATAGTTTTGTGGCGATAAATAATTTTTTACCCTTAAAAGAACGAAGATATGTTTGTGAAATATACATCAGAACTAGCTTTAACAGCAAATGGATTTGCTGAAGCTTCTCTTCGTGCTTTATCTTTGCAATAATATTTTCTAAAATATATGATAAAAGCCCGAAGAAATTCGGGCTTTTTTATTTTCGCAAAATTGGGAAATCCTTGCGATTTCTAACCTCAATTTCATGATTTAATCTTGCCCGAATTGTCAAAAACTAATGCTGCAAAACATGCAGTTTTTTTTAAACAAAATTGATAATAATGGGAAGTAAACTTTCTGGGAAAGACCTTATTAAATTGGGATTTCCAAAAACAAATGCAATTAATATTGCTCTTGGACAGATAACACGCTATAGAAAACGTGAGAAAAAAGATCATATTTTAATTGAAGCAAAAGAGGTGTTATTAGATCCTCAAAAATTTTTAGGTCATGGTACATGGGGAAAAGTTGCAGAGGGGTTGGTAAAACCTGTCGATGTTAGGATGCAACAATTGAAAATTCATAGGGCTCCATTTACGATTTTTGGAGAAAATGAAATTGATGAATTGGCAAAAAGACAACTTTATGATGCTTTAAAGTTACCCATTTCCTATCAAGGTGCACTTATGCCAGATGCTCATGCAGGATATGGTTTACCAATTGGAGGAGTCTTGGCTACTGAAAATGCTGTTATACCGTATGCTGTTGGTGTTGATATTGGATGTAGAATGAGCCTGTCTATTTTTGACTTGCCAGCAAGTTATATCGTGGGGCGTAGTTTTCAACTGAAAAATATCCTTAAGGAAAATACAGCTTTTGGATTGAACGAAACACAAAAATCCAGAGTTGACCATGAGGTGTTTTCAAGATCTGAATTTCAAGATATACCTATTTTGAAATCTCTAAAGGACAAAGCCTATAAACAATTGGGTTCCTCTGGTGGAGGTAATCATTTTGTCGAATTTGGAATTGTTGAATTGTCTGAAACTAGAGAGGACTGGGGATTAGGTAAAGGATCCTATTTGGCAATCCTTTCACATTCTGGTTCTAGAGGATTCGGTGCTAATATTGCCAAACATTATAGTTATTTAGCAACAAAGCAGTGTCCATTACCAAAACACGTACAGCATCTAGCTTGGCTGGATTTGGATACCCATGACGGTCAAGAATATTGGTTGGCCATGAATTTAGCTGGTGATTATGCCAAAGCCTGTCATGACAATATTCATCAGAGATTGGCGAAAGCTTTAGGAAAGCGGCCAAAGATCACTATTGAGAATCATCATAATTTCGCATGGAAGGAAATAATGAATGGAAGGGAGTGCATTGTTCACCGCAAAGGTGCAACGCCAGCTTCGAAGGGTGTTTTAGGTATTATTCCTGGATCAATGACCGCTATGGGTTATATTGTTGAAGGAAAAGGAAATGCAGAGAGTCTGAATTCAGCATCCCATGGTGCCGGTAGAATCATGTCTCGAGGCGCTTGCAAAAATAACATCACTAGAAGTGAGATGACTCAGATTTTAGAGAACAACCATGTTGAATTAATTGGAGGCTCTGTCGATGAAGCACCCATGGCATACAAGAACATCGAGAAAATAATCGGATTACAGGCTGAATTAGTCCGTGTTTTGGGAACCTTTACACCAAAAATTGTAAGGATGGATAAATAATTAATATGGAACAGAATTTACAATTAAGTACAGGGAGAGGACCAAAAGAATGTTGTTTAGCCCTACAGCATGTATTCAATACATTGACATCCGAATGTATGGATAATGGAATAAGAGTTTTGGTATTAAAACAGGAAATGACAGGTGATTTACCAACTTCAATACTTTTAAAATTAGAAGGAGATAATTTATGTTCAATCCGAAATAGATGGTATGGAACAATACAATGGATATGTTCCAGCCCGTTTAGACCAAAACATCCAAGGAAAAATTGGTTTGTAGCTGTGCAATATTTAGATAATTCTCCTCATCAAGTGGAATTATCAGAATTAGATGTGGAGTTTCAAACCATGAGAAGTAGTGGGGCAGGGGGGCAACATGTTAATAAGGTCAGTTCAGCAGTGAGAGCGATCCATAAACCAACAGGGTTAACTGTACAAGTGATGGATAGCAGATCTCAACTCCAAAATAAACAAATTGCACTACAAAGGTTAAAGCATCAATTATTGGGAGAATTTGAAAAAGAAAAATCAAAATATCGAAAAAATAATTGGACGGAACTGGTTCATATTGATCGAGGCAACCCAACGTTGATTTTTGTCGGTGAAAAGTTTAAGGAGAAAATCTAAATTGGAAGGAGTGCTCGAAGGAGCACTTCTTATTTATGTAATTTAATCCATCATTAAAATATTATTGTTCATTTAAAATTGTCTTTTACGTACTATTTTTATGAAAGGACAGCACTAAACCCTTAATAATCTTTAATTATGATTCGAGAACTGATTGCCTTATCGTTGTTTCTAATTTCAAGTATTCAAATATATGGTCAGAATAAACAAGAAACTTTTTACCTAACTAACACTAGGTTGGATTTTAATTTAGAGGAAGGTACTTATTCTCTCGGTTTCGGAAATGGCTTAACAATGAAAGATCTATGTGCGACTATTGTTTTAGATCAATACGACACGTTAAACTCTATGCAATTTAATAAGCACTTTGTACAAGTAAAAGATTATTCCGACAAAATGGGTGAAGGGAAAATTATTACTTATCAGCATGAAGATGATAACGGGTTGATTTTAAAAAATAATTTCATTCAATACAAGAATGAAAATTTCATAATGATTCAATTAGAAGTTAGCCACATTAAAAACGAGGTTTTAGAATCGAATTATTTAAGTCCATTAAGCAGTAAAACCTTTCCTAACAGTAAGATTCAATTTGGATCTGAAAAGCCTATTCTTGTCGATTTTCCATTTGATAATGATAATTGGTTAGAATTACTTGCATTACCGTGGCCAAAAGACCATGAAAATCCAATTTATGGTGTTAGCCACGAAATTTTTATGATCTATGATCAAAATAGTATGAAGGGGTTTGTTTTAGGAAGTCTAGAACATGACTTTTGGAAAACGGGTATACAATACAAAACTGATTTTAAAAAAGGCGAGTTAAATGAATTTATTGTTTATTCAGGAGCTTCGAGACCTGATAATCCTAATCTACCTCCTAATTTCGGTGGTTTGGATGGCACCCATGACCTAATTGCACATGGTAAAATGAAATCCAGGGTTTTAAAATCTGCATTAATTTTTATCGATGCATCGAGCGATTTTAGAAAATCTGCCCAGCTATTTGGAAAGACTCAAAGTAAACATGTTGGAATTTTAAAATGGCATCATTCAACACCTTTTTATTGGAATAGTTTCCCAATAGAATCGGTGTTGGGACATGAAAGCATTATGATGCCAAAAGATGTTTATGCAATTGTAGATAGTCTTAAAAAATTTAAAAATTTGAATAAAATTGGACAGACCTATTTAAGTATAGACTCATATGATCAAAACATTTATTCCACTGAGGTATTAAAGAGAATAGGCGATTATGTAAGGAAAAATGGGCAAGAATTAGGTTTTTATGTAACTCCATTTTCCTTGTGGACCTGGTCCAATCAAATTCAAACTGCTAAATTATTAGGTACCGATGTTCCATTAAAAGAAGTTATCCTTAGAGATCATGGAGGAAAACCTATTCCATTTAAAAAAGGAGATTGGGGTGCATTTCCATTGGACCCTACTCATCCTGCGACAAAACAGTCCATGATATCTCAAATTATGAAAGCTAAAGCAATAGGTGCAAAACTTATTAAAGTAGATTTTGTAACAGCTGGCTCGTTAGAATCTTCATCTTGGTACAACCCTGAAGTAAGATCAGGTATGCATGCCTATGATTATGGGATGAAACTATTTAAGAATTTAGTCGATTCAATTATGGGTGATGATGTTTTTTTAACCCTAGCAATTTCTCCAATGTTCCCCCATCAATATGCACATACACGATTCGTATCTACGGATGTTCATTCTCACCTAAGAAATAGTCAGCCGGGTTTTACGCATTATGGAAGTACAGCATCGTCTATGATTACTGCTTCGCATATGGGTTGGATTCAGGGAACTTTATGGCCATATACGAATATGGATGCCATAGTTATGCGAAGATTTCAAAAAAATTTAGACCTTAAGGAATCTGAAATAAAAGCAAGAATAATTTCGCTTATAACTCTAGGTAGTATTTTAGGCGATGGAACAGATTTTAGGGATCAGCTTTCCAATGAAAGAGCTATAAAATATTTAAATAATGAAAGGATAACAGATTTTTTTAAAAATCCTCGCGCATTTGTGCCACTAAAGTTATCAGAAGGGATAAGTATGGACCAACAATTGACCTTCTATAGGTCAGGTGAAAAACTATTGTTAGCTGCATTGAACTTTCATGACAATAATGAGTTTGAAGCATCTTTTGATTTAAAAGAATTAGGTGTTTTTGGAAAAGACTTAACGGTTATTGATTGTTTCACAGGAGAAGAGGTTGCGAAAATCAATAAAATGGATAAAATATTTAAAATTAAAATTTCTGGAGGAGAATCTGTTCTTTTAGAGGTAAAATAGAAAAGAGGAAATTAATGTTTTCCTCTTTTCTAAATATATTAATATCCTGGATTCTGGTCGCTTTCGTTGATAGCGTCATTTTGTTTTATTTCAGATTCTGGGATTGGGTAACGATTATGAAACTCTTTTATATTTCCAGAAGCTTTTGCCCAAGGGTTTCTTTGAGAGACATACTTCAGCAAATTTCCAGTACGTATTAAATCCATTCGTCTCCAGCCTTCAAATCCTAATTCTCGTATCCTTTCATCCATTATTCGTTCTCTTAATTGGGATTGGGATGATCCTACCCATGTATATCCCGTTGGTATTTGGTTGTTGAAAGCTCTTTTTCTTACGGTTGTATTTAACAGGGTTATTGCTTCAGCGGTTCTATTCAATTCATTCAAACATTCGGCTTTAGATAAAATGATATCGGATAATCTTAAATAATAAATTAGACCTCCAGAATACCAAAAATTCTGTTTTCCTTGAGTTCTAATATCTTCAAATTTTTTGGTGTGAGGACCTAATTCATCCTGTTGTCCGGTCCATGTTACTTTAGGTTTTCTTCCATCAGGCAATGTGAAATCATAGCGAATACTAGCTAATTTGCGGCTATCTCCGGGTTCCCAAACTCCACCTTTATCAATATCATTTGCATAATAATCTGTAGGCATTATAAGGTCATATCCACCAAAATATGTGTTTCCGTCTAAATCCGCTACTGCACGAGATCCAGCATGGTGTTGCGCCATATTATTATCAGGACTTAGGTTTATAAATTGAAATGCATAAATGGATTCTGTACTATTCTGATTTAATGTTGTATTAAATAAATCCGCATAATTATCAAGTAATTTGTATTTCGGAATTACTTGATCAAAATAGGTTATTGCTTTTTCATAATTTCTAATACCGGTTGCAGCTGGGGCATATAGATAGACTTTCCCCAACAAAGCCAAAGCTGCTCCACGTGAAGGTACTTTTTTATCTGTTGGTGAATCTTCAAGATGTTCAGCTGCATATTCCAAATCTTGTATAACTAATTCAAATACATCTTTTTCAGGCTGTCTTGCCTCCCGCATATTTGACTGGTCAATTATTGGAATTGGTCCCCATAACATAACAAGCTCAAAATTTAGAGTTGCACGGATAAATCTTGCTTGTGCTTGCAAACCTGGAGTTTTTGCATAATATGCTGCCTTCGCAGCGGCAGTGATAACTGGCCAACGCTTACTCCATTGTTCTGCTAAGGATGTATTACTTGCATTTAACGCGTTACTATAAGTGTCTAATGATCCTTGAACATTGTTCTCAACTATTTGCTGCCCACCTTGTTTTGCTTCATCGGTTCCTAAAGTAAACATAAAACCGCCACGATCTTGTTTTGTATTCCTCCATTGAGTGTACAAACCTGAGATTAATAACTTAATATTTTCCTCGTCATCATATACTTGTTCTTCTGTTAACATGGTCTTTGGCAACTCATCTAATGAACAAGCATTTAGTGATAGTAATAATGCTAAGCAAATTGCTGATTTATATAATGGTTTTTTCATGATTGTATCTTATTAAATGGTTTATAGTCCTATGTTTAATCCAAAGACAAATGTCCTAGCTGTAGGATACCAATCCCCATTCTCAGGATCATATCCCTTATATTTTGTAATGTTAAATAGGTTATTTCCTGAAATATTAAATCTTAAACTTTTCAATCCTAAAGTTTCAATTGTATTTTGAGGTAATTGATAACCTAATGATAAAGTTGCCAACCTTAGAAATGATGAGTTTTGAACCCCCCATGAAGTTTCTCCAGAAGAGAATCGCTGAGCATTATCATAAGTTGCTCTTGGGAAATCTGTACTTGGGTTTTCTATTGTCCATCGGTTTAACATATCTTTATGCGCTGGACCATAGCCTGTACCCGACATTAGTCCTTCATAAAATCCGCTTAACGCTTTTCCACCATAACTGTATATGAATACCGCACTTAATGACACATTTTTATAATTTAGGTTCGTATTAAATCCACCGTAGAATTTTGGATCTTTTTTACCAATGATGATACGGTCATTCTCATCAATGACTCCAAATCCATCTTCACCTTCTTTTTGTTGATCTTTTGGGAGGATATCACCTGGTTGAAGTTTCTTACCTGGCAAAACTAAATTATTCACATAATCCATGTCAGATTGTTGAATAATACGGTCATATTCCCACATGTAAATTGTGTTTAAGGATTCTCCAATAAAATAGTTGCCTTCTCTTTGAATATCAGTTCCCGTAAATCCTCCAAAGTTATAAACGGCATCAACATCCCCGAATAGTTTTGTGATCTTATTTTTGTCCATCGAAAAGTTTGCGCCTAAATTCCAATTGAAATCATTGTTTTCTATTAGTTTTGCATTGACAGTTAATTCAACTCCGCGATTAGACATTTCTCCAATATTTACAATCGCATTTCTATAACCTGTTAATGTTGAAAGAGTTCGGCGCATCAATAAATTCGAGTTAACAATATCGAAGTATTCAGCAGTAATACTTAACCTATTGTTGAATGCAGCAAAGTCTACCCCAATATTTAACTGTTTTTGTTTTTCCCAGGTTAGGTCTGGAGTTCCTCTAGTACCAGTAGAATTGAAAACTACATTTCCCGACGTATAAGCTGGTGAATACAAACTATAAAAAGCATAATTAGGTATTCTCTGATTACCCACTTGTCCATAACCGACCCTAAATTTCAGGAGATCAATATTTTGCACATCTTTTAGAAAATCTTCTTTTGAGGCATCCCAGGCTAAGGCGATGGAAGGAAAAATCCCCCATCTATTTCCAGTTGCAAACTTTGACGATCCATCTGCCCTTGCAGTAATAGTTGCAAAATATTTACTGTTATAATTGTAGTTTGCTCTAGCTAAATAGGAAAGGATTTGAGAATTTGCAAAATCTGAACCCAATGCAAAATTTAACTTATCGTAGGCAGCGCCCAAATTATAATACCCAAAATCATCTATTGGAAAATCCCTCGCAGTAACATTTGTGTAATTATTGGAATATCTTGAATAATTAATCGCTGCCAATCCGTCGAAATTATGCAATCCTATTGATTTATTATACGTCAAGGAATTGTCCCATTGAATATTATTATAAGTGTCAAAATTATGACTTGCTTTGCCTTTATATGAATCACGTTTTGCTTGCTGAATGTCACTTGGGATATATTCGTAATATTTACCTTGAACTAGGTCTACAGAAAATGTTGATCTGAAATTTAATCCTTCAATAGGATTGATATTGATATAATTAGCTGAAAGGAGCTTATTTCTAAACCTATCCTTATTAATACGCATACTATTCAATGGGTTTTCAAGATTCACATCCCAATTATTGCCCCAAGCTAAATACAAAGAATCTGCACTAATTGGTAATAATGGATTTGCACCTTGTGCTACTGAAAAGACTTTTCCATCAACATAATCGTCCTTTGTAGATGTATATGATGAATTAGTCCCAACTTTTAACCAGGATTTTACCTGTCTTTCAGCATTTATTCTTCCTGAATAACGTTTATAATTGGAGGTTTTAATCAAACCTTGTTTGTCATTAATGGCAAAGCTCAAATAATAATTTGTTTTCTCATCACCACCAGAAAATGATAATGAGTGGTTGTGTTCAAGAGCCTTTCTAGTAACTGCATCTAGCCAATTATAACTGTTTCCATTTTTATAAGTTTCATTTTCATACGGAGCAAACCATAATTTCCCAGGACCAAAAAGTTCTTGATTAATAAAATCCTCTCTTGAAGCTCCAGGATTAGCATCGAAAAACTTTTTCCCTACTGTTTCAGAGTTTTCCAAGGCATCGATCCTTAATTCATACATATCCTTAGCCCTAAGGGTTAGGTCTGTATTTGCAAATTGCTGGAAACCAACCCAGCCGTCATAATTGATTTGGCCTTCACCACTCTGTCCTTTCTTTGTTGTAATTACGACAACACCTTGTGCACCTCTAGAACCGTAAAGAGCAGTTGAAGAAGCATCTTTTAAAACGGTAATAGAGGTAATATCATTAAGATTAACCATATTGAAATCAGACTCCATAACTACTCCGTCAACGACATAAATTGGAGAACCTCCAAATTGCATTGAGTTATTACCTCGGATTTTAATGGAGGCATCTCCGCCTGGTTGAGGATTCGTCTGGATAAACACACCAGCAGCTTTACCCTGAAGGGCATCATTGATATTTGTTACTGGCCTATCCTTTAACTTAGATTCATCCAGGGAAACTACGGCACCAGTCAAATCTCCTTTTTTCAATGCCGCTCCTACAACGACAATTTCTTCAATCTCTGAATCGTCAACCTTTATTGTAATATCTACACTACTGTTACCGTTCAAGGGGCGGCGAACTGTTGTAAATCCCAATTTGCTGAAAATTAAAGTCTCATGAGTACCAGCCTGTAAATTGAATTTCCCCTCTGAATCTGTTTTGGTTGCTTGGTTTCCATTAAGCACTTTAACAGTTACATTTTCTACAGGGATCCTGTCCTCATCATAGACAATCCCTGTGATTGTAGCATTGTTGTTCTGTTGAGCCTGTGTTTTCAAGTAAAATCCCAATAAAAAAATATGGGAGACTAAAACATAAATTGCTACTCTAAAATTAAATAGATTCTGCTTTTTCATTCCGTGAATGGTTTACTATTGGTTATAAAAAAAACTGTAAGCAATCTACTATGCTTACAGTTTTTATAAATAGAGGATATTGGGTTATAGATGGATTATTTAATTTTTACTTGTTCTAGGGATCCATTTACCATCACCTTCATATACTTTTTTGAAGGACAGTATAATTTGTAGCTTATTATTTTCCCGTTTTTCCATTCCATATCAATTGAGATATTTCCTTTTGCTTTTAATCCTTTGACCTTTCCATATATTTTCCAATCCTGCGGGATAGCTGGAAGAAGTTCAATGTTGTCTGGATTATTCTGCACTAACATTTCGGCAATTGCTGCTGCACCGCCAAAATTTCCATCAATCTGGAATGGAGGGCCAGCAGTAAACATGTTGGGATAGGTACCACCACCAGCACCATAATTGATATGAGTATCTTTGCGTGGAGTTAACAATTGCTTGAATAATTTATAGGCTCGCTCTGAATCATGTAATTTAGCCCAAAATATCATTTTGTAAGCAATTGCCCAGCTTGGCCCATCATCTCCACGAACATTTAAAGTCTTTTTAGATGCTTCAGCTATTTCTGGAGTTCCCATAACGCTAATTAGATTCGCAGGATATAGGCCATATAAATGAGAAATATGCCTATGTTGAGGGTCAACTTCTTTATATTCCTCTAACCATTCTAAAACTCTTCCATCAGATCCAATCTGAGCAATAGGAGGTAAGTTCTTGATTTTGTTGGATAAGGTATCTGCAAATGAATCTTCTAAATCTAATATTTTATTTGCAAAGATTACATTCACAAATAATTCTCTAATAATTTGATTATCCATAGTTGGCCCCATACTAACATTAGCATGTGTTCCATTTGGAAGGTAAAATGCATTTTCTGGAGATACGGATGGACTAGTTAGCAACCATTTCTTTTTTGGGTGCATAAATAATGATGAATTGTAGAATTGAGCAGCTCCTTTCAATATTGGATAGATTCTTTTAAGGTATTCAATATCTTGCGTATACTCAAAATGGGACCATAAGTTATTGCATAGCCAACCTGATCCAGCATTTGCAATTCCCCAAGACGCTGCTTCTCCAGGTTCTGTAAAGCCCCAAATATTGGTAATGACATGGGCTACCCAACCTGGTGCATTATAATAAGCTTTTGCTGTTTTTGATCCAGGAATCTGAAGTCCTTCAACAAGTTCCACTAAAGGAAGTTCAAGTTCACTTAAATTAGCTGCCCCTAAATGCCAATGGTTCATCTGCACATTTACATCCAAGTGGTAATCTCCATTCCAAGCTGTCTGAATTTGATTAGCCCAGAGTCCTTGAAGATTTGGCGGTAATAGTCCGATTCTAGTGCTTGAAATACTTAAATATCGGCCAAATTGAAAAAATAAGCTTGCCATACCAGGGTCTAATCCAGGATCCTGCTGAAACTTTTCCAACCTAATATCTGTTGGTACTTTATGATTTTGCTGGTTTCCAATTTGTAAATCCAATCTACCAAATAATGATCTATAATTTTTGATATGATTCGCTATTTCTTTATTCCAATTAGATTGAATTGCATTATTTAACTCTTCTTTACTTGTCTTTAAGTAATCAGCATCCTTAAAATTAGTGCCTGTTGTAAGGTATATGTTAACCTCGCTTGCATTTAAAATCTTGATACTGTTTTCTGTATATTCAATCTTTCCATCCTTTGTATTAACGGCCAACCTACTGATAAACTTCATTCCTTTCCCATCTATTCCGTTTTCTAATTGGCCTTCCATAATGAGGACATTGTTTTCCAAACTGATATGTGCTTTTTCTTCTCTAGTTAAGGTCAGTTCCAAAGAAATACTCTTTTTTTTACTGGCACTCAGCTTAATAAATCCAGCATCATGATGAAATGAGGTGAAATATTCTCTTTTATAGGTTATATTTCCTTTTGTAAATTGAACTTTAGAAATAGCATTGTTTAAATCTAATTCTCTTCTATATTCGCTTATTTTCTGATTTGGACCATAAAACTGCTTGATTAACAAATTGCCCATGGTCTGATAACAACCCCATTGAGGCCCGCCAGAACCTGGGCCCTTACAAATAAAATGTTGATTGATTAGCTCTTGAGCAATTTCATTTTTTCCCTCCAATATTAATTTTCGGATCTCTCCAAGGTATTTGTTGGCCTCATAATTATTGGCATCTTGAACTGATCCTGACCATAAGGTAATGTCATTCAATGTTATTTCATCCAAATCTACTCCAGAGGAAGGCATCATACCAATTTTTCCATTTCCCAAAGGAATATGCTCCTCCCATTGTTTTGCAGCAGATTGATACCACAATATCAAGTTAGGATCCTTTGCAATAGAAGCAATCGGAGAAAAAATAAACAGAATAATAAAATAAGGTAGTGTAAACTTCATGATTTGCATTTTACCAATTTAACATAGGTTCTTCATAGCCAATATCTGGAAGTTGAATATGGTAAACTCCAGCTATTTTATTGGGATTTTTTTCATCACGATTCGAAGTCGTAATAAATAATTCATTCATCTGCGGGCCGCCAAAAGTACATGAAGTAGGGTTGATAGCAGGAACAGATATACTTTCAATGATTTTGCCAATATTCAAATCAAAGACTAGGATCTGACTTCCACCCCAATTTGCAATGTATAATTTTCTGCTTTTAGATATACACATTCCATCAAGTGATCCAGGTCCATCAAACTGAAAAATAATCTTTTCATCGATAAACGAATTGTCCTTATATTGAAATTTCCTAACAGAGTTTACCTTGGAATCAATAAAATAAACAGAATTATCTTCGAATACAATCCCATTTGGAATTGTTACTGATTCTAAAATTGGATAAGCTCCATATTCTGAAATTTCATATAAACACGCATCAGGCAATAGGGGAGCATTGTCACCATTATTTAGATTGTTCATACTTCCTAATAGCCAAGTACCCCAAGGTGTTACCGCACCATCGTTGAACCTGAAATTTTCAGATTTCTCAGGTTGAATAATGAAAGTTTTCTTTCCAGTGCTAACATCAAATCTATATATTCCACTTTCTAAAGCTATTAGAAGATTATTTATAGTTCCTGTCAAAGCAACGCAACTTATAAATTCATCAAAATAAAAAACATCAATTTTATTATTTTCATATTGATGACAGAACAATGATTTGCTCAATATATCAACAAAATATAAAATACTAACCCTTGGATCCCAGATCGGTCCTTCTCCTAGATTAAGGGATTTATCATACAATATTTTCAGTTCCATGAATAATAATTTAGTTAATTGCTTTTAATTGAAGTACCACACTTCTTCTTCCATTATACAGCATTGGATTCAAACCTATTTTCATCAAGAAATCTCCGGAAAGAATTAGATTCTCATAGATTGGATTTCTTAATTCTTTAATAAAAATTTCACCAACTTGGTAATTTTTGTTTGGATCTAGGCCAAACCATTTAATTGGGTTAGGAGTATTTGATACTTGACTATATTCTGTTAAATAGTTAAACATGACTGCCTGTGATTTATCTTTTGAGATATAAGCTATACAGGCATGATTAAGTTCCCTTGGATTAGCGAGTCGATATTGATCACCATGCCATACAATATCCTTTATCAAATTATATTCTTGGACAGCAGACTTTGCATAATTAACTTCTTTTTGATTTAATTCTTCAAGATTTAAATCAAAACCCATTTTACCCATTGCAGCAACATCAATTTTAAATTTTAAATCTTGTTTTCCAACGGTTGTTACATGATTTGCTGATCCTATGGCAGGAAAAAACAGGGAGTTTTCATATTGCATAAATATTCTGTCCAAAGGATCCGTATTATCACTTGGCCAATATTCCGTAAAATAAGGCAAGGCGCCATAGTCTATACGTCCTCCGCCTCCAGAGCACAACATCATTGGTAAATCAGGATATTTTGCCCTGAATCGATCTAACACCTTATAGAGTCCTTTTGTATATTCTACATAAAAGTTGCCTTGATGGTTCAAAGTTTGTGAATGAGCATTGTAGATTACAGCATTACAATCCCATTTGATATAGGCTAATCCTGGGTTTTTGGAAAGTAAATTGTCCAAAATTGAATATACATATTCTTGAACATCAGGATTTGTTAAATCTAAAATTAATTGATTCCTAAAATAATATTCATCTCGATTTGGTTGTTTTACAACCCATTTTGGATGTTTTTCATAGAGTTCACTCTTGGGACTCACCATCTCTGGCTCAACCCAAATTCCAAATTTTACACCTACATCCTTAGCATCTTTAACAATGGAAATGATGCCGTTTGGTAATTTCAATTTGTTCTCTTCCCAGTCTCCAAGTGCAGAAGTGTCAGCATTTCGAGGATATTTATTCCCAAACCATCCATCATCTAACAAAAAGAGATCAACTCCTAATTCTTTAGTGTTTTCCAATAATTGATGAATCTTCTTTTCATCAAAATTGAAATAGGTACTTTCCCAATTATTTAATAGGGTATATCTTTCCCCCATACCATTAACTATTCTGTATTTCCTAGCCCAATTGTGATAATTGCGGCTTGCATCTCCTAATCCATGGAAGGATATAGTAAATGAGAATTTTGGTGTTATAAAATCTTCATTTGGTTTTAAAAAGTATTCCGAAGCATAATTGTTTATTCCTGCAATTATTCTAAGGTTTTGCTGAGGATCTTTTTCAAATTCAACCTTGAAGTTTCCACTATAGTCTAATCCCCCCAAAAGTACCGTTCCCTTGTTTTCTTCAATTTCGTTATTCAATCCTAGAGCAAAATATGATGACTGAAATAAATTGGTCCTTGTACCTAATTTGCTGTCCAATACCTTTATTCCATGGGTAAGTTTTTCATTTGAAGGTTGCATTTCTTGAAACCAGTCACCATGAAAACTTCTTAAATAAAACTGAGGGCTTTTTAAGCTTAAATTAGCGGAGGCAAATTTACTCAATTTGACAACGTTTTTTTCCTTATGACGTATAACTGACCATTGTTCAATCAAATTTTCCTCTATGCTTATTAAATAATGTAATTCTACTTCAAAAGGATAAATTTGGTCTTTTAACTTAACAATTGTCTCCTTTTGATTGGCATTTATCTGTTTTGTTTCGTGAGCTTGATACTTCAAATCAAGGGATTGATTGCCGTCTGAATGAATAACACTTATTGCAGGTTCTAAAAGGTTTCGTGTTCCTGATGCTGTGAAGGCTGATTGATACATATTCGTATAATCATGGCCTTGATTATATTGTTTGCTCATTGCCTTATATTCAGATGGATTACTTAATTTATTCCCAAAATAAATCATATTCACATCTTTATTTTCTTCAATACTCAGAACCAATGCCGTATTCTTCATTTCAAGGATAATCTCTTGCATTGTTTGAAGTTCCAATTGTTTCTGTTGACAAAATGAAGAAGCGCCAATGATAATTAGAATGAAGCTTAAAGTTAATTTTCTCATGTAGTTCTTAAATTGGTTGAATAAAATGAATTAGTAATTCTCAAATTCATAAGTAATATTATGAATATATTGATCTCCAGGCTTCAGTACTACTGAAGGGAAAATATCAATGTTCGGACTGTTTGGAGCATAATGAGGCTCACAGCAGATTCCTGAACAGGGTATTAAGCCTCCCTCTAAAAATTTTCCAAAATATACTTGTAAACTCGGATAGTCTGAACTAATTTTTAATTTTCTTCCTGTGTTTAAATCTGTCAATATTGCCTGTTCCTTAAATTTATGATCAGGTTGAAATATATAATTTGCATTAATAATCTGCTCTTTTTTTTCTGCAACCTTAGCCCCTTTACTCAAATCATAAACTTCTCTATGAACAAGTTTATCAAATGGCATAATCGGAATATGGTTTTCATCCATTGGACTGTATCGATCTGTCAATATTTGAATAAAATGACTATCTATGCTCTTTCTATTGTCCGATAAATTGAAATAACTGTGATTGGTTAAGTTTAAGATTGTTTCACGGTCCGTATTTGCAAGATAGGTTATTTTTAAAGTTTTGTAGTCGTCTAATTCATAAATTACATGAATATTAATGTTTCCAGGGTAACCCTCTTCTCCATCCTTACTTAAATAAGAAAATTCAATCCTTGTATCCGTTTGGTTTTCCAAGATCCACATTTTCTTATCTAATCCTTCAAAGCCACCATGCAAATGATTAATTCCATTTTCATTTTTGCTAAGCTGTACCTTTTCTTGTTTGATCTGAAATGAAGCCTCTGAAATTCGATTGGCATACCTTCCAATCGTACAACCTAAATAATTTTTATCATTCAAATAATCATTCAATTCTGGATAGTGCAGAACTGACTCAATAAGCTCTCCCGTTGATGATGGGACCAAAATACTGATGATTCGGCATCCATAATCTAATACCTTTACTTGCGTATTTGACTTATTTTTTAATAGAAAGCTTTTCATTCATAAAAAAATATAGTTTTTTTGAAATTTTTGTTTATAATTTAGATAGACTTAAGATGAGGAGTTTACCTGTTTTTTTCAAATTTACCGACAATAAAAACTAATTATGATAGAGTTATTCTCCATTTAGATGGATTATTTTCTTATAATAGCAGTTGCCAATGGACACTAAAACAAAACTTGAAGGATTTGAAGGAGAAATTAGAATTGTAGTTCCTCCAATTATTATTAAGGATAATTCACATTCTAAGTTTTTTGATTTATTCTACCTTACGGATATAGGATATTATCCAAAAGCTAAAAATCATTTTTGCAAACGCCCATCAGGTTGTGCGGAACATATTTTAATCCATTGTGTAGCTGGAAAAGGTGTCTTATTGATTGATGAGGAAGTAATAAATTTGGAGGCAAATCAGTATGTTGTTATACCAGCAAACACTTCCCACCTTTATCATGCTGATGCACTGAATCCCTGGACTATTTATTGGATGCATTTTTCTGGTTCTCAAAGTAATTTGATTGTCGATGAATTAATGAAGAGGGTTTTGAGCAGTCAAAATGTGGTTTCTTTTAATGGAGTCTTAAGTGAAAACTTTAACAGGTTCTGTAAACTCTTGCTTAAGGGATATAGTCGGGAGATTTTGGATTATATATCTCTAAATCTTTCTCATTTCTTTAGTGGGTATCTTTATCCCAATTTGTTTGAAGGAAAAGAAAAAAATGACGAAGATGTCATTGAAAAATCCATCAATTATCTAAAAAGTCAACTTCACAATAAGATTGTATTGGCGGATATTGCAAATTATGTAAATCTTTCTATATCTCATTTTAGCAAACTTTTTAAAAATAGAACTGGATATACCCCAATCGAATACTTAAATCATTTAAAGATTCAAAGAGCTTGTTATTTACTGCAATTTACTGATAGGCGCATTTCAGATATTTCATTCGAATTGGGAGTAGAGGATCAATATTATTTCTCACGTTTATTTAAAGATCATATGGGAATATCACCTAGCCTTTATCGTTCAAGCCTCAGTGAGTCATAAGAAAAAAATCCATTATTACCCTTTTATAGTACATTCCTAAAATAAGAATTGCAGGTATCTTAGCTTATGTAAAACCAAATTTATGATAAGCAACAAACATAGAAAAGTATTTCTTTACAGCCTAATAGCATCATTGGGAGGATTGCTATTTGGATTTGATATCGCAATATTTTCAGGTACAATCCCATTTATTACACCATTGTTTAATCTAAATCCTTCTGAATTAGGTTGGATTGCAAGCAGTTTATACGTCGGATGTATGATTGGCGCAATTTTGTTTGGAAAGATTACGGAATTATTAGGAAGAAAAAAATCTCTCCTTCTAGTTTCCATAATTTTCATTATTTCCTCAATATTAATGGGACTCGCAAATACATCAAATCAACTTGTGTTTTGGAGAATAGTAGCTGGTTTTAGTGTTGGAGGAGCATCTATATTATCACCTTTATATATAGCAGAAATTAGTCCTCTTCAAATTCGAGGAAAAATGGTTTCCATCAATCAATTAGCAATTGTTATCGGAATTCTTTTAGCTTACATGACCAATTATTTTTTAGCTCATTTAGAGAGTAATTGGCGTCTGATGTTCATGAGTGGATGTTTACCTGCAGGATTGTTTATAATTTTTGGATGGTTATTGCCGGAAAGTCCTAAATGGTTGATTTATAAAGGTGAATTAGAAAATGGATTGCAATCATTGATTAAGATCCTTGGTCCGGAAGATGCAATATTAGAACAACAAGATATTATTTCACGGAAAAAAGAACTTGAGAATAATTCCAAAGTGACATGGGCATCTATTTTTTCAAATCAAAATTATTTTATACTCATTATCATTGCAATTGTAATAGCCGTATTCCAACAAATTTCTGGAGCAAACGCTGTACTTTTTTATGCTCCAATAATTTTTGAAAAGGTTGGAATGAATGTCGAGAGCCAATTATTCATTCAAATATTGATTGGTTCGGTTAATTTGATTTTTACGCTTGTAGCTATCCGACTTGTTGATCAAGTTGGAAGAAAGAAATTAATGCTCATCGGAGCAGCTGTGATGTCAATCCTTCTCTTTTTAATTGGATTTTCTTTCGAAGGGGCTTTAATCCCTCAAGGACTGTTAAGTTTGCTCGTATTGCTTTTTATTGGAACATATGCTGCAACCTTAGCACCAGTTACCTGGGTCATTATTTCTGAGATATTTCCATTCCAGATTCGAGAAAAAGGAATGGCGATTGCCTCAGCAATGCTTTGGATTGCTTGTTTTGGAATTACATATATATTTCCAGTCATGCTTGAAGAACTGAGTACTTTTCAAACCTTTTTAACGTTTTCTATTCTTTGTGCTATATTTTTTGTTTTCCTGTTCGTTGTGGTGAAGGAAACAAAACATAATAAACTTTAACCAAAAAATGATTTGTTTAATACTATGGAAGATTTTAAAGATAAAATCGTAATTGTAACAGGTGCGGGAAACGGTATAGGAAAAGGAATCTCAGAACAATTTGCAAGACGAGGTGCTCAGGTTGTTCTAGCCACTTACCTAGATTCTGAAGGATTACAAGTTGAAAAGGAATTTATAGATAAAGGGCTTAAAGCCAAATATATTCAAACCGATGTACGTAGTGAAGAGAGTATATCAAACATGGTCGATGAAACCTTCAATACTTTTAAAAGAATAGATGTGTTAATTAATAACGCGGGTGTTACGATTTTTAAACCCATGGTTGATGTGAGTTCTGAAGATTGGGATCTTGTAATAGATACGGATTTAAAAGGTGTTTTTTTCTGTTCAAAATATGTTGCCAAGAAAATGATCGCGAATGAAAATTCAGGGTCAATAATTAGCATCTCCTCAAATCATGCCTATCGTACATTACCAGATACAGAAATGTATGCCGCAGCAAAAGGCGCAGTCATTTCAATGAGTAGGAGTATGGCACACAGTTTAGGAAGGTACGGTATTCGGGTGAATACTGTTTCTCCGGGTTTTACTGATACCCACCATTATCAAAAATGGCTTATGGCTAAGGAGGATCCGGCTCAGGTGGAGAAAGATGTTTATGCATTACATGCTACTGGGACGATTAGTACCCCCGAGGACATTGCTAATCTCGTTTGTTTCTTGGCCAGCGATCAAGCAAGAAATATTACAGCATCAGATCATTTGATTGATGCGGGGCTAACAGCTAGATTGTATCATTCAGATAAATTCTAATATGAAAATTGTCAATTTTAAACTCTACAAAGTTCCACCAAGATGGTTGTTCTTAAAAATAGAAACCGATGAAGGTATTTTTGGATGGGGAGAACCTGTAATAGAGGGTAGGGCAGATACAGTTTCAGCGGCTGTTACTGAACTCATGGAAAATTTGATCGGAAAAGATTCTGCAAGAATAGAAGACCATTGGAATATGATGTATCGTTCTGGGTTTTATCGTGGAGGACCGATATTGATGAGTGCAATTTCGGGAATAGACCAAGCATTATGGGATATTAAAGGCAAAAGTTTAAATCAACCTATCCATTCCCTTCTAGGCGGTAAATGTCGCGACAGTATTGATGTCTATTCTTGGGTAGGCGGAGATGAACCAAAAATATTGATCGAGGAGGTCAATAAAGTAGTTGAGAAAGGCTTTCATACGATTAAAATTAACGGAACAGGCAGATTAAAGTATCTTGACTCATTTAAAGAAGTAGACAATCTGCTAGAACGGATGGATTTATTGAAATCTAATTTTGGTTCTTCTTTACGCATAGGAATTGATTTTCATGGTCGTGTTCACAAGCCAATGGCTAAAATTCTACTCAAAAAACTCGAAGAATATAACCCGTTATTTGTTGAGGAACCTTTATTGTCGGAAAATATGGAGGGTATTGCTGAGTTGGGGAGGAATTCTTCTATTCCTATTGCATTAGGAGAACGTTTATATTCCAGATGGGATTTTAAAAAGGTTTTTGAGAGTAGAGCTGCAGATATTATACAACCAGACTTATCTCATGCTGGGGGAATTACAGAATGCAAAAAAATTGCAGCAATGGCAGAAGCCTACGATATTACAGTTGCGCCACATTGCCCACTAGGACCAATCGCATTGGCTGCATGTTTACAGGTTGATGCCATTTCTTATAATTGCGTGTTGCAGGAACAAAGTTTAGGGATTCATTATAATAAATCAAATGATCTGTTAGACTATATCAAAAATCCTGAAATTTTTAATTATTCAAATGGGTTGGTGAGTATTCCTGAAGGGCCAGGTTTAGGCATTGACGTAAATGAAGAATATGTTATCGAAATGAGCAAAATTGGTCATAATTGGCATAACCCAATATGGAGACACAATGATGGTTCAATTGCAGAATGGTAAATGAAATATGATAAGATTTATTGAAAAATTAAATGCCGGCCAAAGTGTAATTGGTCCATTTTCAAAAACCTCTGATCCTTCTATGATTGAAGCGATGGGATTTGCGGGATTTGATTTTATTATTATAGACCTTGAACATGGTCCTAATAGCATATTAAATGCTCAAAACTTAGTGAGAGCGGCTCAGATTGCTGGTGCTTTCCCTATTATTAGAGTGGCTGAAAATGGAGCAACACATATCGGTAAGGCATTGGATATTGGAGCTCTCGGCGTTCAAGTTCCTCAGATTACCAATGCTGAGGAGGCAAGACTTGCTGTTGAATATGCTAAGTTTGGACCTATAGGTATGAGGGGAGTGTGTCGATTTGTACGTGCTGCCGAATTCTCTAACAAAGACCGCTTTGAATATTTTGCTGATGCTAATCAAAGTTTCCTAATCCTTCAATTAGAAGGGGTTGAAGCAATTAATAATTTGGAGGAAATTATTGATGTTGACCATGTTAATATTATCTTCTTAGGTCCATATGATCTCTCTCAGGCTATGGGAGTTCCTGGACAAATCAATCACCCTTCTGTAATCGAAAAGATTGAATATATAGTTTCCAAATGCAAAGCAAAGGGAAAGAAAACTGGAATATTTACAGATAATTTACCCGATGCGAAAAGATGGAAATCCTTGGGCATTGATTATATCTCATTCTCTGTAGATGTTGGTATTATTCAGGATGCTTCCAAATATATAATAGCTCAAATTTCTCAAGAATAAGCATTATTAAAAACCCATTTTATAATGGCATAATAGTATAGTGAAAATACATATGTATAAACATATTGAAATTTACTCTTTGATATGTAGATACAATAAGTTATTATTGTGTTGTAAACCAGTCAATCAATATTTAAAAGGTTCAACAGAAAGATATGTTCGAAATTTCAAATGCTATGGGAAGCACTTCAATAAAAAGGGGAACGAAGCAACCGGAAATGCCTTCGAAAATTAGTGTAACCCAAAGAGATGGATATAGTATTTACCCATTCTTCCAAATAGAATCAGGATTGATTCATGGGGGATATTCTTCACTCGTAGAATGGATAGTAGCAAATAAAACAGTCAATGTAGATGGCTATCTGGGCGTAAATTGGGATGGCATAAAAGCTGAATTAGTTGAAGAGTTCGAGAAACGTTCAATTCAAGTAAATTGGATAGACACGGATCAATTTTTAAAATCGGAAGTTGAAATTAATTCAATGGTATCGCCATTTATGGGTTCCGATGATTCTGTTTGGGGGAAAGTTTGTGATTTATCGCTTAGAGATTTTTATCGAATTGAAGATCTTGAAACTGTTTTAGCTGATGAAAACTCAGAGATAAATATTGTTTGGGGGGTAGGGGCAGGATATGTTAAGGGGATTAAGTCTACAATATATATTGATATTCCGAAAAATGAACTTTTATTTAGGGTAAGAGGAGGATCAGTCTTTAATCTTGGTTCCAGTCAATCGTTAAATGTAATGACAACCTATAAACGATTATATTTCGTTGATTGGATTGTTCTAAATAAGCGTAAAAAGGAATTATTACCTGATATAGATTTATTTGCAGATTCACAATGGACAAATACAATAAATTGGATTTCGGGGGATGATTTACGTATTGCCCTAGCTAGATTGAGTAAATCCACTTTTCGTCCAAGACCATGGTTTGACCCAGGAGTTTGGGGAGGACAGCTAATGAAAGAACATTTCCAAGAATTGGCACAGGATGAAATAAATTACGCGTGGTCATTTGAGATTATAGCGCCTGAAAACGGAATTGTATTAGAAAGTAACGGTTTCCTGCTGGAAATCACTTTTGATACCTTGATGTTCCTTGAATCTAAGAATGTATTGGGAAAAGGATATGATCGTTTTGAAGATTATTTTCCGATTCGATTTGATTTTCTAGACACTTTTGATGGAGGAAACCTCTCTGTACAGTGCCATCCATCATTAAATTATATCCAAGAAAAATTCGGAGAGAAGTTTACGCAAGATGAAACCTATTATATCATGGACTGTAAGGAAGATGCCAAGGTCTATCTTGGATTTCAGGAAGGCGTACAACCTCAGGAATTCAGAAAAGCACTTGTTGAAAGTGTTAAAAATGAACAAGAGATTGAAATAACGGATTTTGTTCAAGAATGGGATAGTGAAAAACATAAGCTTTTTTTAATCCCTAATCAAACTGTCCATAGTTCAGGTAAGAATAACTTTGTTTTAGAGATTTCTGCCACCCCCTATATTTTTACTTTTAAGATGTATGATTGGTTACAACGTGATCAAAATGGTAAGCCGAGGCCTATCAATATTGAGCATGGGTTTAATAATCTTGATTTCTCAAGGCAAGGGTCACGGGTGCAAAAGGAGTTTATTTCTAAACCTTATGTTTCTGAGAAGTTGGATGGAGCTGAGATTATTCATTATCCAACACATGAAATCCATTATTATGACATTCATCGTTTTGATATTGAATCAATCATTCAGGTCAAAACTAATAATCAAGCTCATGTTTTGATGCTTGTGGAAGGTTCGTTAATTGAAGTAAAGGATAACCAAGGAATTAAACAGATTTTTCATTATGCTGAGACATTTATTATTCCTGCTGCAGCGGAAGGCTACAGCATTAGAAATCTAGGAAAAGAAACTGCAAGAGTAATTGTCTCATATTTGAAATAAGGATAAACCAATTCTAATAATTATGAAAAGTACACTTTATCTTCTCTTTTCAAGTGCATTACTCTTTGGATGTCAACAATTGGCATCAGCACAGGATGCTGTAATTTGGGAATTGGGCAAACCTAATGGTTCAAGTGAGGAATTCTTTTTGAGCCCTTCTGGATATAAGGATTTCCTCGCCCATGATTTTGGATATGAAGATAATTATTTCATCATTGGCCAAAATAATCTGAAGCAAGAGTTTCCATATATCCTTCCAGGACCAGCTAATGGTTGGGGTGGAACAGGTGGAACATCAGGTATAAGAACACATTTTCTGAATCTGTACTACCAACTTTCAGAGATTGATAAAAATGGGAAATATTCCTTAGAACTAGATTTCGTGAATTCAGAATCTAAAGCTCGACCCCTGATTCAGATTGGAATAAATGGTAAATTATTTAATTATGATTTGGTTAAGGGGACAGGGTTATCAGAACCTAAAGCAGGTCAGGTTGCTAAGGAAAATGTTATCATTCCAATTGATGCTGAACTGTTAAGAAATGGTTTTAATCAGATTACTATAACCAGCTTAAAAGGAGGTTGGGTCGAGTTTGACTCCTTTAAATTATTGGGCTCTCCAAAAACAAAATTAAAGACTGATTACACTTCGATTGTAAAAGAAATAAAACCTTCAGATTTTGAATATCAAAGCGAGGCTGGCAAAAATCAACATATTTTGGTTGAGTTATTAAGGCTTCAAAACCATCAAGATATTAAGATTTTGGTTGATGGTAAAAGGGCATATCAAAAAAGGCTGAATAAAGGGCTCTCCAAAATTGAAGTTCCAGTTCAAGCCGTTAAAAAGGATACTAAAAGCGAAGTTGAAATTTTCGTAAACAATACCTTAGTAAAGAAATCTGAGGTTGTTCGAGGACCAAAACCATTAGGCTCAGCATCTACCTATGTAAATACCATGATTGGTGCGGCTCATTCTCGTTGGATGATCGCACCAGGACCATGGATGCCATTTAGCATGGTGAAAATCAGTCCTGACAACCAGAATACGGGTTGGCAAGCGGGCTATGAACCCTCAATCGAATCCATTGGAACATTTAGTCATATCCATGAGTGGACAATGGCTGGATTGGGAACATTTCCTACCACTGGACCTTTAAAAACAGTTGTTGGAGATCAGTATGATCCTGATTCTGGATATCGCTCCAGGATTGATAAAACAACAGAAAGAGCTCCACTTGGTTCCTATCATGTGCATCTAACGGATTATAACATTGATGTCGACTTAACACAAACAACAAGGGCGAGCTTTCAACGGTATACTTTCAAATCCTCAGACATTGGAAGAGTATTGATTGATTTAAAAGTAAATGCCGAGTATCCATATAGGATTTTGAATTACCAATTGAAGAAAGTTTCCGACAATAAAATTATTGGATATTCAGATCAGCTTTCGGAAAATGTTTGGTCAACCGATGCCAAGCAGGATTATATTGTACATTTTGTGATTGAATTTGACCAACCTATTAAGAATTTTGGGACTTGGGAAGGTGATCAAGTTAAAAAGGATCAGGATGCAGAAGGAAAGGATGTCACTGGAGCGGGCATGTATGTTGAATTTGATACCAAAAAGAATAATTCTGTTCAATTGCGTACTGGAATCTCATATGTTAGTGTCAAGAATGCTGAAGAGAATCTTAGAAAGGAAATTTCTGAGCCCTTTGGATGGTCTTTTGAAAAAGTTCGATCAAACCAATTGCAAACCTGGGATGAGTTATTGCACCGTTTGGAGGTAAAATCAGACGATTATTTAGAGAAAGAGAAATTCTATTCCAATATGTATCGATCGCTTAGCCGTAATACATTCAGCGATGTAAATGGAGAATGGCGAGATTCCCAGGAGAAAATTCACAAATTTTCGGATCCGAACGACTTAGCCTTGGGCTGTGATGCTTTTTGGAATACCTTCTGGAATCTTAACCAATTTTGGAATTTAGTAACTCCGGAATGGTCCAGTAAATGGGTGAAATCTCAATTGGCGATGTACGATGCTGATGGTTGGCTTGCAAAAGGTCCAGCAGGGATGGAATATATTCCTGTTATGGTTGCTGAACATGAAATTCCGTTGATTGTATCAGCCTATCAGATGGGGATCCGTGATTATAATGTCGAAAAAGCTTTCGAAGCCGTAAAAAAAATGCAGACAACTAGTCCTTCGAAATTCGAAGGTGGCTTTGCTGGAAATAGAGATTTAGATGTTTATTTAAAATAAAGTTTCAGTAAAAATACATCAAAGATTAATAACAGGGAAAACGGTTGTAAATAAAGGCTTTACAATCGTTTTTTGATTTTTTGGTAATGAGGTAAAAAGCAGGAAAAA
>NZ_SMMI01000008.1 GCF_009733535.1 Sphingobacterium endophyticum
GAATAGCCATGGAGCTCCGGGATATGATAACTGCTATTCTAATCATATTTGCAGGAGGCGACCCAGGTAAAGTTTTTAAAACATAAAAAATGGTCGGAATTTCTTCCGACCATGACTAGCTTAACACCCTCTTTTAATATTTTTTATGGATCAATCCTTAGTCCATATTATGATAAACTGCTTGCACATCATCATCCTCTTCAATTTTATCAATTAATTTAAGAACATCAGCAGCTTGTTCTTCATTAAGAGTAGAATGAGATAGGGCAATACGCTCTAATTTCGCAGAAGAAACCTCAATACCTTTCTCTTCTAAAAGTTTTTGCATGTTTCCAAAGTCTTCAAAAGACGTTTGAACCACAACGATATCATTACCCTCTTCATCAGACTCCACATATAATTCCTCTAAACCACCATCAATCAATTCCAACTCTAATTCTTCAACATCCAATTCTTCACTCGCAGGAAAACGGAATATAGATTTTCTTTGGAAGATAAAGTCAAGAGATCCGGTTTTCCCTAAAGAACCACCAGATTTAGTAAAGTAACTTCTGATATTAGCGACCGTTCTATTGGTATTATCGGTTGCAGTTTCAATTAACACAGGAACACCGTGCGGGCCATACCCTTCATATACAAATTCTTCGTATCCTTTAGAATCCTTTTCAGAGGCTCTTTTTATAGCAGCTTCAACACGGTCTTTCGGCATGTTTACAGCTTTGGCGTTTTGAATAGCCGTACGTAATCGGGAGTTACCCTCCGGGTGAGGACCGCCTTCTTTTACTGCGATTGCAATCTCTTTTCCAAGACGCGTAAATTGAACGGCCATCTTGGCCCAGCGTTTAAATTTTCTTTCTTTTCTAAATTCGAAAGCTCTACCCATTTTATTTTAGTTTTGTTTTAAGATTCTCCAGCATGTCTTTTGCCATCCCTGCCAGATCAAATGTTGGCTGCCAGCCCCAGTCTGCTCTTGCCTCATCATCGTTGATGCTTTTTGGCCATGAATCAGCAATTGCTTGACGCGGATCATTGTCTGAATAGGAGATTTCAAAATTAGGGAGAATTTTTTTAATTTCTTCAGCAATTTGTGTAGGAGTAAAACTAACTCCTGCCAAATTGTAGCTTGAACGAATTGTCAAAGCCTCTGATGGAGCGTCCATTAGCTCAATGGTTCCTCTTACTGCATCATCCATATACAACATCGGTAACTCAGTCATTTTGGATAGGAAGGAGGTATATTTCCCTTGCCTAATCGCTTCAAAGAAAATGTGAACTGCATAATCAGTGGTACCACCTCCCGGTTCTGTTCGCCAAGAAATAATTCCAGGATAACGAACACTACGGATATCTAAGCCATATTTGTTGTGATAGTATTCACACAAACGCTCTCCAGCCAACTTGCTGATCCCGTAAATACTATTTGGATCCATAACACAATATTGCGGAGTATCGATTTTCGGAGAGTGAGGCCCAAATACTGCAATGGAACTGGGCCAGAAGATTTTCTTGATTCCCAATTCAACCGCTAAATCCAAAACATTCAAAAGACCGTTCATATTTAAGTCCCATGCCTTTTGTGGATATTGTTCACCTGTTGCTGACAGCATCGCTGCCAATAAATAAATCTGTGTAGGTTTATATTTTAAGATTAAAGCTTTGATAGCTTCCTTATCTAGGACGTTCAATGTTTCAAAGATCTCTCCTTCAGCGATTTCCTTTGGAGCTCTAATATCTGAGGTTATCACATTTTCGTTCCCGAACTTAATACGCAATGCTGCGGCTAATTCAGAACCAATTTGACCATTGGCTCCGATCATCAAAATGACTTCTTTCATTATGGCAATGATAGTTTTATAAATTTAGTTATTTCAATAACTTCTAAAATAATATGGCGAAATTACCAATTAAATGCCTGAATATGATGCTTCCCAACATTTTGCGCAAACGTATGATTTAATTTTTTACAATCAAAAAGCTAAAGCAATATTATCCTCTCCAAAAGCATTTTTTCAATGACATATTGTCAACGAAACACTTCTTTAACTGAACGAATCACATCAAATTATCCAACTTGTTGAATTTTATTCTATCATTGTGATAATCAATTATTAAAAGCTAAAATATTCCAAAAATGTTGAGTTTTATTTAGTATGTTTGTTACCTTAAGAAAATCTATAATAATTAAAATTTAAAGCAAATAAAATTTATGAAAGTTGCAGTAGTAGGCGCGACAGGTCTTGTCGGGTCAGAAATGTTAGCAGTTTTAGCGGAGCGTAATTTCCCAGTTACAGAATTGATTCCTGTTGCTTCTGAAAGAAGTAAAGGTAAAGAAATCGAATTCAAGGGAAATAAGTATAAGGTTGTTACTCCTTCTGAAGCTATTGCACTTAAACCGGATGTTGCTCTATTTTCAGCAGGCGGAAGCACTTCTACTGAATATGCCCCATTATTTGCTGAGGCTGGAATCACTGTAATCGATAATTCATCCGCTTGGCGAATGGACCCTACTAAAAAATTAGTAGTTCCAGAGGTAAACGGCGATGTATTGACTGCAGATGATAAAATTATTGCAAACCCAAACTGTTCTACCATCCAAATGGTAGTAGTGTTAAAACCTCTTCACGAGAAATATAAAATCAAACGTGTTGTTGTTTCTACTTACCAATCTGTAACCGGTACAGGTGTTAAAGCAGTAGATCAATTAATGAATGAGCGTCAAGGAGTCGAAGGAGAAAAAGCTTATCCTTATCAAATTGACCTAAATGTCATCCCTCATATTGATGTGTTCCAAGAAAATGGATATACCAAAGAGGAAATGAAGATGATTCTTGAAACGAATAAGATTATGGGTGATGACTCTATCAAAGTTACCGCAACAACGGTGCGTATTCCTGTTATTGGCGGACACTCTGAATCTGTGAATATTGAGTTCGAAAACGAATTTGAACTTGCAGATGTTCGTGCAGCTTTAGAAGCTCAAGATGGCGTTATTGTAGTTGACAATCCAGCAAACTTAGAATACCCGATGCCTAAAGATGCTCATGGTAAAGATGAAGTCTTTGTAGGTCGTATCCGCAGGGACGAAACCCAGCCTAAAACACTTAACCTTTGGGTGGTTGCAGACAACCTTCGTAAGGGTGCTGCTACAAATGCTGTTCAAGTAGCCGAACTTTTAAACGCAAAAGGATTAATCTAAGAATTAATCTTTTCTGAATACAATAGCCTGTTCAATTAATTGAGCAGGCTATTTTTTTATGAGTTTGCTAAATAAGTTTTACAACCATAAAAAAAGGGATCTCCTAATGGAAATCCCTTTTCTATCGTTATATAAAATTATTATCTAACTGGAGTGAACACGTATGTGTCATCGAAGAATGAAGTTCCGTTATTTCCAGTAGTGATATAACCTTTACCTTTAATAGCGAATGAAACAGCTTTCTCACGTGGTGAAGGCAATGCTTGACTACCATCAGTCCATGAATCATCAGATGGATTGTATTTCCAAACTGTAGAAACAACACCTGACTGAGAACGACCACTTACAACATAACCATTGTTACCGATTGCAAATGCTCCTGCTCTAAAACGTCTAGCATCTTTGTTGTCTTCGTTAAGAGCTTTTTTCTTAGTCCAGTTTGTACCGTCAAATGCATAGAAATCTTCTGTAGGAATTCCGTTTGAGTATCCACCACCTACATAAGCAACATTATTGATCACGAATGCATATGCATCGCCTTTTTTGTTGCTAAATGAAGTTTTAATCTCTGTCCATTTATCAGCTGCTGGATCATATTTATAAAAATCTGAGAATGTCTCATCAGTAGCATCAATTCTGCCTAATCCAACATATGCAGCATTACCTAAAGTAAATGCAACAGCCGAATGACGAGCTTCACCTGGAAAATCAGCGATTTTCTTCCATGTGTTAGCCGCTGGATCAAATTGATAAAAATCTTTTAACGCACCTGTTGTTTCTCCATCAGTACCATAACCTAATCCTACATATCCTTTACCTGCTACGGAAAAACCTACAGCACTATGTCTTTTAGGACCTGAAAAATCAGCTTTCTTAGTCCATGCAGTTCCATCAAATGAATAAGAATCACTTAATATCTCTGTAGTTTTCATCTGACCACCTACTAAATAAGCTACATCATTTATAGTAAAACTAGCAGCACCATTTCTTGGTTTACCAGTAAAAACGATAGATTTCTCCCATTCAGTCGGACCAGAATCAGTTTCTGTTTCTTCCTCTTTCTTACACGAGTTAAAAGTAGTAATTGCGAAGGCTCCTATCAAAAGTAGTACAAGCCAATTTCTCTTATTCATAAACTATTTAAATTTTGTATATACGATATTTAATTTAACTTTCGGTTTATTGTTTTCTGTCGCTAAGACAGTGGTATAAGGTGTAAACCCTAATCCGGCATCACGCTGCAAAGTTAAGAATAATGATTTATCCTCTGAATTCGCTTCTGTAGCTGATTTAATATATTGTATGAGGTCAAAAAGGTATCTACCCTTTTTACCCGTATTATTCCCCACTACATAACTCCCTACTTGCGCTCCCCCTAAAAATGGTGCGGTAACATAAGATACAGGAACGCCTGCCTCTGCAATCATTAATACAGGATATGGAAATGCTGGGAACATACCTGTATGTGGTGTTTCCAATTCAATCTCCAATTCCGCCTTATTAATGGCAACTCCTGGCTGCGATAAGAATTCCTTCAATGCCGGGAATTTTATCTCAGTAACTACACCCGATCCTGCTTGTACATAAGTCACCCCATTTGTACTTGTGCTTGGAATTGACTTGCTCGTACTTAATCCCGCAAAAGCAGTTCCAGCAACATTTTTCTCAAATTGACTGTATAATAAGTTTCTATCCCCCAAATTCAACACTTTCGCCCCTACCTTTTTAAATCCATCAGATCCAATATAAGAATAATTTACCCGTACTTGAACCGTATCTGAAAAGGCCATCATAGCTGTATTGGTCTCTGCGGAAACCAAACTCAAACCTTTAAAATATTCTTGAAAGTTAGATGGAGAATTAAATGCAATATCTGATGCCTTAATTTTACTAAAGAATTCTTTTCCTAATGCATCATTCAACCTCATTTTCACCGAATCTTTCCTATTCACTTTAGGAAGGAACTTTACAGATCCTATAGCCTCCGTTGCATAATTGAACTTCATATCACCGAACATTGCAGGCCCAGTTACATAAACTGGAACTGGTAATCCTGTTAATGAATTATCAATTGTCTTAACTTCTAAAGATTGGCTTAAACGATGTGCTGAGATTGTTTGGTATTTGGTTGTATCTCCGTAGACAATTTTTCTTGCACTTGGGATCAACACTAAATTTAATGAATCGAAAATTGCATTTGTAGGAATGTCATTCGTAATTCCTGTTGGATTTAAACGGAAATATGAAGTTGACTTTAAACTACCTGTTACTGGATGGTTAATTTTACCAACCAAGACCATAAATGGTACACCACTTCCATTCTGCATGATACCTGTCCCTGAAGTAGGAATATTAGCCATTTGAACTGTGGAGACCGTAGCCGTCAGTGTATCATCTGAAGTCACGTTCAGGTTGTCTAGATTATCGTTGTCCAACGAAACAGACATGTCCTTATCGCAACTAACCGTAAATAATGCAGCACTTAAACCAAGGGTAGCAAAAAGAATAACTCGTAAATATTTAATCATAAAATCAATTAGTCTAGCAAAAGTATGGATTGCAATTAGATATCATTTGTTATTATATGTTAAAACTCTGTATTTTTAACATACAAACCACTGATTTTCTATTCATGCAATCGAAAATCTTTTGTAAGCAGCATAAACCTTTTGAGCAATTAACGTAAAAATATCTTAAAATGCGACAATTTAACCCTACACTTTGTTAATCAGTGTTATAATTTGTTAAAACCCATCCAATATTTATGCGGAGCAAATCTACTAATTTAAATTTGTTTTAATTATGTTAAAAAAGTATAAAATATTGTTAGCTTCCATTGTCTTAACAATCGCCGGAATAATCGTCGTATTGGGGTTTTGGCTATTTGGAAGTTATTTCGGACATAAACAGTTCTACCTAGGAATGACCGAACATGAACTTTTTGATGCAGTTCAAAACTTTTATAATGAAAATGAAGAACAGATTCAGAAAGAAAATCAAAACCAAAGGACCTTAAGGATTGAAAGACTATCTGCTGCTTTTAAGGAAAAATACCCTGAAATCAATGTCGATACCGTCAAAAACATTATTGAAAACCAAAATTTTGGCCGTAGAAGCTCCAATGCGAATGACAAAACAGGAAATCCAGACTCCACTGACAATAGTAAAAAGTCCATGTCAAGGCAGTATATATCATCTTATGTAGTCCGAACAATCAATTGGAATGATACAACATTAGATTCTTTAAAAGTTCGTTTGACGACCTCCCTTAAAGATAAAGGCATGTATTCACCATTTGATTTACGCCTTTCTGTCCTTCCTGATGAAGAACATAGAAATAAACAATTCTATCATCAAAGATATCAAGACAGCAAATCAAAGCCAATCCTTGTAGATCAGGGTGAAAATCTGTATTTGGAAGTAGACTATATCAACCCTACTGCTTACCTAATCTCTAAAATTGCCTGGCAGCTTATTTTCTCAATCGTCTTAACTATTGCCTTAATAGGAACCTTCTTAGCTCTTTTAACTACAATTAAGAAACAAAATCAATTAGCAAAAATGCGTAAGGCATTCGTCAACAACATGACGCATGAACTGAAAACACCGGTATCAACAGTCATGGCAGCTATTGAATCCATACAACGATTCGGAGCGAAAGACGATAAGGAAAGAATGAATAAATACCTATCCATCTCTCGTCAGGAATTAGAACATCTTTCTGATATGATTGAAAGAGTGTTACAAGTTGATGTCGCTGAAACAAATGGAGTTCAGCTTGATAAATCTTGGTTTGACTTGAATAGCCTAACAGAAGAATGTATTGAAAACGCAAAAATATTTGCAAAAAAAGAGGTTGAAATTCAAAAAAACAGCTCTGGGAGGTCCTTTAATTTATTTGCTGACCAAGCTCATATAAAAAATGTAATCAGCAATTTATTAGATAATGCGATTAAATATGCCGATGGTCCTGTTAAAATTTCAATCAATTTGAAAGAAAATCAAAACAATTTAGTATTATCAATAACCGATAACGGAATCGGAATCCCTAAGGCATACCAAAAAGGTGTATTTGATTTATTTTTCAGGGTGCCTTCTGGAAACATCCATAACGTAAAGGGATTCGGATTAGGCCTAGCCTATGTGAAGCAAATTGTTCTCCAACACCAGGGAAGCATTAATTTAACGAGTGAAGAATCGGTTGGCAGTACTTTTGTAATAGAATTACCAAAAGAGGTGAAATGACGAACATTCTCTATGTTGAAGACGAAGAAAGCTTAGCGATGATAGTTTCAGACAGCCTGGAAGCTCATGGCTTTATGGTTCGTCATGTACTTAATGGCCAACAAGCTTTGGTTTTTCACAATAAATATAAACCGGATATTATTGTGATGGATGTTATGATGCCCATTATGGATGGTTTTACCACTGCAAAGGAAATCCGAAAGACAGATCTCCTGACGCCCATTATCTTTTTGACAGCTATGACACAAACTGAAGATGTGGTGAAAGGATTTAAACTTGGCGCAAATGATTATATCCGAAAACCATTCAAAATCGAAGAGCTTATTGTAAGGATTGAAGCAGCATTGAAAAAGATCGGACAAAGTATGTCTCCAAGCAAACTTATCCTCGGCAATTACACGCTGGATAGTGCGAAGAGCATATTGTCATTTGGAGACAGCTCTGAAAAACTATCTTACCGGGAATCAGAATTACTCAAGCGACTCATTGAAAACAAAGACAAGGTTGTTCCTCGAGACGAAATAATCCGAACCTATTGGAGCAACGACACCTATTTTACAGGTAGAAGTCTGGATGTTTTTATCAGTAGAATCAGAAAATACTTAGCACAGGACGAAAGAATTAAAATCACAAATATTCGTGGTGTGGGCTATATGTTATCCGTAGATTAAACACGAAAGAAAAATGAAAGCATTAATTATTGTAGATGTACAATATGATTTTCTCCCGGGAGGCTCATTAGAAGTTCCTCGAGGCGATGAAATAATCCCAATTATTAATAATATTCAAAAAGATTACGATTTAGTGGTAGCAACCCAAGACTGGCATCCCGCTAACCACTTGAGCTTCGCTAGCCAGCATGAAGGCAAATTACCCTTCGAACAAATTGATTTGGATGGACTTGACCAAATTTTATGGCCGGACCATTGTATCCAAGAAAGTTACGGCTCAGAAATATCTGAAGAATTAAACACTTCCCGAATTGAGGCTATTTTCAGAAAAGGAATGGATCCGAATATCGATAGTTATAGTGGTTTCTATGATAATGGAAAAAGAAAAGATACAGGACTATCTGGATATCTTAAAGCCAGGAAAATAGATGAAGTCCATGTATGTGGTTTGGCAGCAGATTTCTGCGTTTATTTTACAGCAATGGATTCAATAGCTGAAGGATTTAAAACCAGTATTATTTCCAAAGCAACAAAAGCAATAGATAAAGGTGAATTCATGGAAAAGAAAAACACCTTTATCCAGGCTGGTGGAACATTAATCTAATCATTATTTCCCCCAGCGCCATTCTCCGGAAATCATCAAAGGTTCTTTAAGTCCTTTCGAATCTAAAAACTTAACAATTTCCGCATCTGAAAAACGCTGTGCTGGAATATCTTTGACGCTCGACAATCCGTACAGATATGCTGCACCTACTCGGACTGTCTGTTCCAATCCTCGTTTATCAACTAATTTGAAAACATCATTGTCAGAATGATAATATAATCCTGCATCATTAGGCAATTGCCCTCCTGTTCCTGATCCGCTCGGAATTCCCTGTAGCATAAAAGGCTGATGGTCACTATGAAGCCCAGCACCCGAGCTATTCTTATTTTTAAAGTCCGAATCAATGCTTGAATACAGCAAACCAATCGAATCCAACAAAGGAATCATCTCGTCACGACTGGTTGAAAATCCTATTGGAGCATTGACCATATCAAAATTCAACATATATTTTACCTGACCTAAAGTCCCGCTCTTGATAGCCTCTTGAACATAAGCTTTAGATCCTAGCAACCCCTGTTCTTCACCCATAAATAAAACAAAATCAATAGATCTTTTAGGTTTCAATCCCAATTTCTTGAATGATCTCGCCATATCAATAATGGCATAGGAACCTAATCCATTATCAATCGCTCCGGTCGCTAAATCCCAACTATCCAAATGGCCTCCAATCACAATTTTCTCCTCAGGATATTCTGAACCTACAATCGATACAATTACATTTCTTGCAGTAGCCTCATCCGATTTATTGTGCATCTTAATGTCCGCAACAACCTTTTCTTTGGCTAGTTTTTCCTTCCACTTCATCCCATCTTCAAAACCAATACATATAGCAGGAATTTCGATTAACTTCCCTGTAATGGAGGCCGTTCCAGTTAATAATACATTTCCTTTGACACTATTGATGAATACAATTCCTTTTGCACCGTATTTACTTGCAAGAGCAGTTTTTTCTGAACGATGTAGATTTTTTAGGTTTTCACCAGAATTAGGTAGGATATGCAGGAAAACCAAAGCTATTTTGCCTTTAATTTTACTGCCAATTTTTTCATAGTCTGTTTCCAGTCCATTTCCCAAATCGACTAAATCAGCCTGCAGATCCACTTTAACCGGCGAATGAGCCAATGAAACCGATGGTACTGTAGTTTTATTTAAAGTTAAGCTTAGTGATTCCCTTGCCCAGCTTTGTGCCGAAAATGGCTGATATTTAACATCATATCCATATGATTTCAGAAGATTATAAACATGCTCCTCAGCTTTCTTACCCTGCTCTGAACCCGTGAGACGGTGACCAAGATGTTCTGTGCTGTATTTTAACCGTTCATAAGCTTCCGAATTCGTATTGATATCCTCGTAAATCCTTTGGAAGGTACTTTTTAAATCATCTTGTGCTTGGGCAAAATGACAACTTAATAATAGGCAGATTAGGTAAATTCTTTTCATAATAAATGAATTTACGAAATCCTTCTTAATTCCTTATGCTTTAACGAATTTCCACTGTACGTAATTAATATTTTTGTCCTCTGCCAAATACTTCTTTTCGTAATAGGTTTTGATGGATAGGACTTCATCAACTAAATCAGAATGGTAAAGATCTGTCGTTTCCTTCAACTTAGGTAAGTCTTGAATCTCTATCTGCTCCAATGTATAGGCATAGAAGCCATCATTATCTGTTTTCAGGTGCATTATCCCTTCTGGAACCAGGATTGTTTTATACCTTTCCAAGAATACTGGATTGGTTAGACGTTTTTTCTCTCTACTATCCTGAGGTTGAGGGTCTGGAAATGTAATCCAAATCTCAGCAATCTCTCCTGGATTAAAATGCTCTAAAATCGTTTCAATTTGAATTCTCAGAAACCCAACATTATCAATCCCATCCTCTAAGGCTGTTTTTGCCCCTCTCCAAATCCGGTTACCCTTATAGTCAATACCAATGAAATTCTTCTCAGGAAATAACTTGGCCAGATTCACGGTATATTCTCCTTTTCCACAGGCCAATTCTAAGATTAATGGATTATCGTTTTTAAAAAATTCCTTAGCCCATTTCCCTTTATATTCTTTCCCTGCATCCAATTGTACAACATTCTTAAAGGTAGAAACCTCTGCGAATTTTCTTAGTTTATCCTTACCCATAGCTGATAATTAAGTCGCAAAATTAACCTTATATTTGTATAAATAATATATTCAGGTGGAAAAACAAGCGAAAATTTACGTAGCAGGACATCGTGGAATGGTTGGATCGGCCATTTATCGTAGATTAAAAGAAGAAGGCTATACGAATATTGTGGTTAGAACGTCCAAAGAACTTGACCTTCGTGACCAACAAGCCGTTAAAGAATTCTTTGAAACTGAAAAACCTGAATATGTATTTCTTGCCGCAGCAAAAGTTGGTGGCATCATGGCAAACAATATCTATCGCGCCGATTTCCTCTATGAAAACCTGGCAATCCAAAATAATGTTTTCCATTTTTCTCATGAGAATCAGGTTAAAAAATTAATGTTCTTGGGCTCTAGCTGTATTTATCCAAAAATGGCTCCTCAACCCTTGAAAGAAGATTATTTACTTACTGGAACCTTAGAGCCAACCAATGAACCCTACGCGATTGCAAAAATTGCAGGAATAAAAATGGCTGAATCATATCGTCTGCAATACAATGACAATTATATTTCTGTCATGCCAACAAATCTTTATGGTATAAATGATAATTATCACCCGGAAAATTCTCATGTTCTGCCGGCTCTAATCCGTAAATTCCATGAAGCAAAAGTAAATAACAATCCTACGGTTAATGTTTGGGGATCAGGTAAGCCCTTACGTGAATTTATGTTTGCCGATGACCTTGCAGATGCATGTGTCTTCCTGATGGAAAACTATAATGACCTGCAATTTGTCAATATTGGGGTAGGTGAGGATGTAAGTATCCGCGATCTGGCCGAATTAATTCAAGAAGTTGTAGGTTATGAAGGTCAATTGGAATTTGACAGCAGTAAACCAGATGGAACTCCAAGAAAATTGATGGACGTAAGTAAACTCAACGCTCTAGGTTGGAAGGCTAAAACCAAACTAAAGGATGGAATTAAATTAGCGTACGAAGATTTCCTTAAGAATAATATAGATTAATGATTAGGATTTAGAGCCTAATATGCTTCACTATCCTTAGGGATACCATAGGCATTGTCTTGAACACTTTCCTCTGCCGTAATCATTGGAGGATGATTGGGAGGAATCGGTGTAGCTTCAACGACAGCTTCTACCTCCGCTTTTTTCTTTTTCTTCTTTTTGGGTTTTATGATCGAGGCAAGTTTGTCTATCACTGCAGTTACCTTACTTTGATTTACATTGCTTGCAACAGTTTCTGAGCCCAAAAGCACTAAACCTTTCTTTAACCAGCCTGCATTTTTCAGCAACGTACGATTTAGAACTAGTGGTAGTCCCAATTGTAAGGTTTTAGTCAACCAATCGGCCTTATTATTTTTATTGGTCACTTGACCGATACCCGAAACTAAACCCTTAATTGTAGAAACGCCCGGAACACGGTTAAATATCATATTAGCAATACGAGCAGGAGCCTCAACTTTATGCTTTAATAATTCGTATTGATTTAATAAAAATGCTTCTTGCTCTTTCTTCTGAACCTTTAAGCGAGCAATCTCTGAACTCAATTCATCAAAATTCGTAACCTTTGTCCTCATAGCCTTAAACTCGTTCTTTTTCTTCTTTAATTTCTTCCTCTACTTCTTCCACTGCTTCACGCACTTTTTCCTTGATTTCTTCTTCGTCTAATTCATCGTCATCATCAACATGCCATTTAGACATAATTCTTTTTATGGAAATGTTCATGAACTTCTCTTCTAATTTTGGTTCAAATGCCCTAATCAATAGAAGGAATACAAAAAAGATTCCACCTGTCGCTAAAAATCCTAAGGAATAACTCCCCAATAATTCCCCCAAATAAAATCCTAATGCCAGTGACACAAAAAACACAATCAGCAAAGTCAACAATACTTTACTCCCGTCTACAATTAATGAACCCACTATTCGTGAAGACCTGGATAAAGCCTTCAATTTTGCCAATTCAATCTGGGTTTCTAGGTATTCTTTAGACTTTTCAAATACTTCAGAAAAAGAAAATTTTTGTTCTTCCATGCACGTAATTCCATATCATAGAATCCATGGCTATCAGGTAATAGCCATGAATCTATTATTTAAAAACTCATTAATAATCTTTGGCTTGACTTATCGCTTAAGCATGTTCTTCGATTTCTTCATCGACCATATCCTCAGCTCTACCAAGTTTAGATTTTACCGCCGCAACGATTTTATCTTTAAAGTCACTTAACTGATCGAATTGCTCCTCAGCACGTTCTTTAATCGCATCGCCTAAATCAGCTAATGACTCATTTAATTTCTCTCTGGTTTCACTACCCTTTTCAGGCGCGAAAATAATACCCAAAACTGCACCTGCGGCTAACCCAGCCAACAGCGCTGTAACAATTTTACCGTTATCCTTCATCTTTTACTGCAATTTAGTTGTTAAACCAATTTCATCTAATACTTATTTAATAACAAAAAATAGACCGAATCGTTTTCCTTTTTTAAATTTTGGTCTTTCCTGTCAATATAAAACCACAACATTTTATTGTAATTCAGTAAAATATAAGGATTTTATAGCAATTACTCCATATAAATTAAATCTTGATCATTTTTTTACCTTTAAAACACATAAAAAAATGCCACCCTTTCGAGGTGACATTTCAACAGTAAATCATCTTGATGGGTTCTACTATCAGTTATGATTATTCTGTAGGAAATTTTGACTCATCCATATAAAAAAACTCCCAGGTATTTCCATCTGGATCTTCAATGGTACGCTGCTGCATAAAACCATAATCCCTAATTTCATTGGGCTCTTTTCCTCCTGCCCCTAAGCCGGATTCAATTATCTTGTTCATCTCCGCTACCGAATCAACTGAAATCGTATATATCCCTGCAATACTAGTCTTGGTATCCGCTAGAGGCTTGTTGGTAAAAGATAAAAACTTCTCATGGTTTAAAATCATGACATAAATTGAATCGCTCCAAACCATACAATTACCAGTATCGTCGGAAAACTGTGGGTTATTGCTAAACCCCAAAGCTGAATAAAATGCTTCAGCCTTTGCAAGGTCTTTAACAGCCAAATTAATAAATACTTGCTTTGCCATATCGTTATATGTTATTTGTTTATTCTAATTTCTAATCAAATCTAACGAGACTTTAAACAAATAAACTTTCCATAGGACAAGTAAATTCATTTTCAAGAATATATCTCATAGATTATTATCAATGATTATATTTCTTTTGGATATTTTTATTTAATTTATGAGAAATAAAAATAAGTTAAAATGTTAGTTAACATTTTGTAGTGCCGTTTCTGGAATAAATGCAACCAGCATTACCGTTGAAGTAAGTGTTTCGCCAGGAATCCAATATTTTATCGTTGGCCTACCTGATAATGCCATAAAAGAAAGCATCCAAAGGGTTGAAAGCGCCATTATTTCAACAGGTTACCATATGCCAAGACAAAAGATCATCATTAACCTTGCCCCCGCAGATATTAGAAAGGAAGGGTCCTCCTATGACCTGGCTATTGCTATTGGGATATTGGCTGCCTCCAATCAACTACCTATAGAAACGATACAGCAATATATTTTTTTAGGCGAATTATCTTTAGACGGAAAGGTTCATCCCATTAAAGGTGCACTTCCTATAGCGACTCAATCGAAAACAGACGGCTTTAATGGAATGATCCTTCCTGCAGTAAATGCGGAAGAAGCTGCAATTGTAAGTGGAATAAAGGTCTATGGAATTCGTACATTGGATGAAGTCATTCGTTTTATCAAAGGCAAACTCCAAATTGAAGCCACTCAAATTAATATCGCAGAAAAATTTGAACAGCTGCTTAATAGCTATGAGTTGGATTTCGCTGAGGTGAGGGGTCAGGAAAACATCAAAAGGGCATTAGAAATTGCAGCTGCAGGTGGACATAATGTCATCTTAATAGGTCCTCCCGGTGCTGGAAAGACCATGTTGGCGAAAAGATTACCCACGATACTCCCCCCATTAACAATTGATGAATCTTTAGAAACCACAAAAATACATTCCGTCTCCGGAAAATTGCCCAGTTCAACCTCCTTACTCACCATACGCCCTTTCCGATCACCCCACCATACCGTTTCCGATGTAGCTCTCGTGGGTGGTGGAGCGAACCCTCAGCCCGGGGAAATATCGCTTGCCCACAATGGCGTCTTATTCCTCGATGAGTTACCTGAATTTAAACGTTCTGTTCTTGAAGTTATGCGACAGCCCCTTGAAGCCAGATCAATAACCATATCCAGATCTCGGTTTTCCGTAGATTATCCCGCAAGCTTTATGCTCATTGCCGCCATGAACCCATGTCCATGCGGATACTACAACCACCCTATACGCCGCTGCATCTGTAAACAACATGTAGTCCAAAAATACATCAGTAAAATATCTGGCCCCTTATTGGATCGGATTGATATACATATCGAAGTTACTCCCGTCGAATTTAATGAATTGACAGAAAGCAGGCCTTCCGAAAAAAGCGAAGTAGTAAGGAAAAGGGTAATAAAAGCTCGGAAAATTCAGGAACAACGGTTTAAAAAATATCCCAACATTCACAGCAATGCTCAAATGCGGTCAAGAAATATCCAGGAAATCTGCATTATCGATGAAAATGGAAGAAATCTTTTAAAAAAAGCCATGGAAAGGCTCAACCTTTCCGCCAGAGCATATGATCGAATCCTCAAAGTTGCCCGAACTATAGCCGATTTAGAAGGTTCTGTAGAAATACTAAATCAACATCTTGCCGAAGCAATTCATTTTAGAAGTTTAGACCGAGAGAATTGGTCGGGATAAAAATCCTTTCCTCTAGATACAGGTTGTAATATTGGGGGAGGAAACTTGCGTTTCTTTTTCCATTTCCCATTGCTGTAATAGAATGGTTCCTTGAACAATGGAGTTTTTCATGATCTCTTAGCTCTTTTTCAAATTGTTCATAAAGGTTTATGTTTATCGTATCATTATCCCTAATAAAAAAAAATATGTATGGAAGCTTTTCCATCTTCTCTAATAATTTTTTTTACAGATGGTTGAGCATTGCATATGCAAAAAACAACTAAAAGACAGCAGGTTAAATATGTTTTCATCTTATCGCGAATAATAAATTGAATCTATTAATTCCTGGGTTGATTCCGGTTTCCTCTATAATTTTTTTAATTTCTTCTTATTCATTGTCCTTACCCCCTTTGAGGTCTGACCTGATTTAGTATTTTTTTTCTTATCCCTTGAATTCCTTTTATAATGCAATTTGTATAAATTAATATTTACTTACTCCAAAGATTTTGTGCTTTAATTTTTACTTAGTAGACTACTGGATTTAAATTAAGTTATATTTAATTACGGCCTCTTCTCTTAACAAATATTTTAAAGTCGGAGCACCTCCACCTTGCAATTCACTATTAGAATAAAAAAGTTCCCAATATCTCCCATCTTTTGGGTCTATAAATAATCTATTCCAACCACTAGAATCAACTTTTACCTCAATTAAATAATTTTTTATAAGAGAAAATATTCGATTACTCACATCATCGTACTCAATTGAATTTAATTGATTAGTTATCTCTCCTTTTAATAAAATTTCTTCCTTTTCTAACTTTGTCATCTTGAATCAACTGGATTATTTTTATGTCTTTTTCTTACTGTGGGGTTTCAAAGTGATAAAGAAGACTTTGAAATGCAAATGACCTTTATTATAGATGAAATTAGAGAATTTTTAATTCATTTGTAAGAGCTATTATCGTGAATTTTCGTTAGCTATATTTTTAAATAACCCAGGGAAAATCGTTCCTTGGATGCATTTCATATCTAAGTTCCAAGCACAATGCGAATTCCAGTTAAGTTTACTATGAGAATCGTTATCTTTCAAATGGACAAAAGCTACAGAATGTGATTCGAGGAGGAACACATACGTCCCTTTTTTCATTTCCTTTTCTGAAAAAAAACACGTTTCTTGATCAATCGAGTTCCGTCTTTTGAATAATAAGATTTTCTTCCATACAACCATACATATCTTCCATCATTAAAAGGATAGTATTTTGGTATCTTTCCATCTTTAATGCATTGCTCAAACCATTTTCGATAGGAATCAAAAACAATTTTAACCTTTTTGGGGCAGTTATTGATTTCTATGTTTTCAAGAGTATCATACAGGACCGGCGCTGGGGAATAGTCCTCAGTACCTCGCCCATAAGCTATTTTATCGATAAAACGCAACGCTTTAATTTCTAAGGTCGTAAACGTAGATTTGGGAGAAAATCTTAGTGACCTTGCATTAGGTTCATAATAAACAGGATGTACCATGCCAACATGTCTTGTAGTATCCCCTTGAAATTTCAAAAGACATTCAATTAATTGAAGTTTTTCATGATCTCTTAGCTCTTTTTCAAATTGTTCATAAAGGTTTATGTTTATCGTATCATTATCCCTAATAAAAAAAACGTGTATGTTAACTTTTCCATCTTCTCTAATAATTTTTTTTACAGATGGCTGAGCATTGCTTAGGCAACAAATAAGTAAAAGACAGCCGGTTAAATATGTTTTCATCTTATCGCAAATAATAAATTGAATCTATTAATTCTTGGGTTTATTCCAATCCAGTATCCTCCATAATTTTTTTTAATTTCTTGTTATTCATTGTCCTTACCCCCTTTGAGGTCTGACCTGATTTAGTATTTATTTTCTTATCTTTTGATTTTCTTCGAAAATACAAATTGTTCATAATAATACTTCCTGCCATTGCCGTTTCATAGTTTACATTTAATGTTGGAAGTCCTTCACCATGATCCGCTGAAAAATTTGAAACGCTATATTTTAAGACACTATGTACAGGGCGATTATCATCGTCTATAACTACAATTAAACTTGCATTAGAATAATCAGATACTATATATCCATCGTCATTAAGTATGGCGGTAATGGCATCAGCATTCTCGGAGATATCCTCGATTATAATATTTCCTCCAGCTAATGATAAACCATGGCAATTACAGTCAGTCCCTACGCTAGAGGGATCCACTTTTCCTAACCATTCATCTCTCATTCACGCCCATAGGTACTGTCTTTGATATCAAAGCAGCTATATCTGGAGAAGATATGAGTGGACAACAACTTTCGCCAATATGGCGATTTGCTGGCTTATTACCTTTTATGACCGAAGCAAAGAAAGTTCAAAAATTACATCATATATTTAACAGCAAGAATGGGCATGCGTTGGAAAGTTTGGTTGAGACGTTTGGTAGCCAAGAAAAAGCATTTGAGGCAGTCGAAGCAGCTGCTAATAAAGCATTGAAAGAAGGTAAATTAGATGTCTTTTCTAATGGGATTCTTCCAAGCGGCAATAGTGGTAATATAATTAAGGTAGGCGGAATGGATGTTAGGTTAATTAGAGGGCGAGTAATAAATGGAAATCAAATAGAAATATCATCTTTTAGTAGAAAAGGATTATAATGGATCAGTTAAATGTTTTTGAATTAGCACTTCTTTTTGCATTGGCGGAGAATTGCCCAAGTTTGTATACTCATATAGATAAATTGCGTGTTGTTGAAAGAGAATGCACTGGTGTTGGACAGTATATTTTTTTGAAATATAATAATGAGAATGATCTTTTGTTGTTTTCTGAAAATATTTTGTCTAATGATAAGTTGATTGAAATAGAGGGACTTGAGGTCGGTTTAGGTTTTGTTGGGAATGCCAATGATGGTAAATTAATTAATATTGAGATTTTTGTGTACGGATCCGATGATTGGAATTGTGATTATACAGGTTTCCGTCTTAGGGATTTAAGGCTTTCTCAGTGAAAATTCAGCAGTTTAGCTTATATTTAAAGCCCAATCTTTCACCGGATTGGGCCATATTGTTTATTGCGCTTATGCTTTCCTCGCCTTGTAATCCCTTATAAGCGCATCAAGGAGAAGAAAAATCTGTTTCTGATCGTCTTTCGGGCATCACGGATATATAATTTATTTTCTTATCTCTTGAATTCCTTTTTATAATGCAATTTGTATAAATTAATGTTAAAATGAAAAATAGGATATTAACCATGTTTATGCTACTTCTGATAAGTAGTTGTGTTTGCACAAAAGGCTGAATTTGTAAAAGGGAAAAACTATAAAGGTTTTATCTTTCCAAAAGAGCATCCTATTAGGGGCTTCCCTCCAGAAAGTGGCCGATATGCGCCAAGTGCAGAAGATATTGTGAGAGCGGAAAAAATCTTAAAAGATAGCATAAGTACAGACTACGTAACAGGTAATCAGCAACAATATAAAACACAGCTCATTAACAACAAATAAATATGGTAGAGAAGAATCAGATATTACTAAGTCTTTGTATTTTTGGATTTGATGATGTTTCACATCAGGAGATTTCTAATCTTCTTGGAATACAGCCTTCAAAAGTCCATACAAAAGGTTTGAAAATAAACCCAAAAGTCGATCGGCTGGCAAAAAAAAATGGATGGTTTTTAGATGCATTTCAAAGTGATAAAGAAGACTTTGAAACTCAAATAAATTTTATTCTAGATGTAATTGAAAAGCAATTAGAGAATTTTGAATTTATTTGTAAGAGATATTATTGTGAATTTTCGTGTGCTATTTTCATAAATAACCCAGAGGAAAGTGTTCCATGGGTTCATCTCGGACCAAGGTTTAATCGAGTTAATGCAAATTTAGGAATTGAATTTGACTTTGATATTTATTGTTAGTTGTAGAATAAATCAACATCTTGCCGAAGCAATTCATTTCAGAAGCTTAGACCGAGCCGCCAGTTAAAAATAGCATTGGTCTTGCCGAAGGAATGCTAGAACTTTTAATTTTTATTTTAATTCAGAAAAAATTGACCTTCTACAATCCGCAGCCCAAAATAACAATGATATAATAAAAAGGGTAACTATGAGAACAATAACAATGGTAAGATGATTTGCTTACTCCAAAGATTTTGTGCTTTAGTTTTACTTAGTAGACAACTGGATTTAAATTAAGTCATATTTAATTATGGCTTCTTCTCTTAACAAATATTTTAAAGTCGGAGCACCTCCACCTTGCAATTCACTATTAGAATAAAAAAGTTCCCAATATCTCCCATCTTTTGGGTCTATAAATAATCTATTCCAACCACTAGAATCAACTTTTACTTCTATTAAATAATTTTTTATAAGAGAAAATATTCGATTACTCACATCATTGTACTCAATTGAATTTAAGTGATTAGTTATCTCTCCTTTTAATAAAATTTCTTCCTTTTCTAACTTTGTCATCTTGAGTCAACTGTATTAATTTTTTTGTTTTTTTCTTCCTGTGGGTTTTCAAAGTGATAAAAAAGGTTTATGGTTATCGTATCATTATCCCTAATAAAAAAAACGTGTATGTTAGCTTTCCCATCTTCTCTAATAATTTTTTTTACTGATGGCTGAGCATTGCATAGGCAACAAATAAGTAAAAGACAGCCGGTTAAATATGTTTTCATCTTATCGGGAATAATAAATTGAATCTATTAATTCCTGGGGTTGAGTTAAATACTGATTTAGTATTTATTTTCTTATCCCTTGAATTCCTTTTTATAATGCAATTTGTATAAATTAATGTTAAAATGAAAAATAGGATATTAACCATGATTATGCTACTTCTGATAAGTAGTTGTGTTTGCACAAAAGGCTGAATTTGTGAAAGGGAAAAACTATAAAGGTTTTATCTTTCCAAAACAGGAAGTTTCACCTTTCACATACTAAAAAAAGTGTTGAATATGAATATGATTAAAACATTTCTGTTAGTTATATTGGTTATGTTGTTTTCTACTAATACTACATTCGGACAGACCAGTTGTATCTCTGAAATCTCTTCAAAAATCACGAAGATACAACTGAAGAAAAAGCTAATTGAAAGAAGAAATGGCAAAGCTTTTTATGAGGATATTCGCAACAAGTTAATTGCTCAGGATAGCTTGAATTTTATCGGCGTATGCGATACCGTTTTTTTTTCTTGAAACATACGATTTAGAAACTGGTATTTCGTACGGTAGGATTTGGAATAGTAGAAAGGCTATTTCATATGAGTACTTTAAGGATGGTTTTACCTTTAGGATCATATCTTTTTTTGATGCTGAGACATTAAAATTGGTGAATACTTGGGATGTCAATAGCTTACGCAAATACGAGTCTGAAAATTCTACAATGACATCTCCACTTACAATTTTCGCCTCAAGAGCTATATTGAATAGAGGGAAGATAGAAGTAGACTGTTTAAAATTTGATGAGTTCTATATACGTTGATGTTATTATAAATGAATCTAAATACTACCGGGCCTAATCTTTATCGTATTGGGATTCGTTGTCATTGCGCATATATTTTCTTCGCCTTATAATCCTTTATAAGCCCATCAAGAACCAGGAACACCTGTCCTTTGTCATCTTCGGGCATCACGGGTATCTCCCTGATCCTACCCAACCATTTTTATTCTTTCCTTGACACTGGTGATTTTTAATATTCACTTACATTTTCCGACTCTAATACCAATGGATGGTATTCATCTCTAATTTCAGAATTTGTCTTAAGATCCCTATACCCAAAACACCATACAAAAGGACTATATAATCTGCTTTTCAATTCGCGATAATTCAACTTTTCAATTTTTACTGTTACATTTTCATCCCACTCATCAGCAAATGCAATTATTATTTTCTGAAGGCTGCTACTGCTTAAAGAATCAAAAAAATTAAACAATTTTGGTTGATCACAAATTTTCTTATCCCATTCAGTGGATATATAATAATCAGAAATTTCATTTATAAGTGGACCCGAATAGAAAGTATCCCCTTTTTCTAAGCTGTCCTCAATAAGAATTCCTGCTTGATACAGGTTGTAATATTTTTTTAACTCAACAACTCCTTTTTCCGCCTCAATCCTATACTCTTCATAGTTCCACTCTATTTTCAGACCATTAATGTTAGCAACTTCTTCAATTAAGCAAATATCATCTTTGCTGTATACTCCTAAAATTATTACATCCATTATCGTTTCCCTTTTGGTATAATAGAATACCCTCGTAAATATAAGATTTCCAGCCCTCTTTTATATTGTTCATATATAGACCTTGAATCAATCTCGGATGAATATTACTAAAGGTGACGAATTTGTAAAAACAGAGTTGTTGGAAAAAATTTATAATGACTGAAGAGAATAAAGGTATCGAATTCTAACGATTGAATTACTATTCGCTTGGTCGGGATAAAACCTACCTCCCTTCCTCTACAAAACTTTTAAACTTATTTAATACAGATTGACAGAATTCCAGCTGAAGTTCCAAATCAGTTGTCTCCTCGGGCTCGAATCGTTCAGTAATAACAACATGATTACCATTATTTTCAAAGGTTACTTCGGTTTTTCGTCCATCATCTTGTAAAATCAAGATCCTTGAAAGTGGATCTACATGAAGATAAATTCCTTTATAATCGAAACCTTCGGAACCATCCAGTTTCTCCATTCGAAAATGAAACTCTCCGTCGGTTTTTATATTATTTAAAACATAGGGACAATGCCAATCGGAAAAGGGAACATTCCATATTTTGATACACTCTGAATCAGTCCAGGCATTCCAGACACTCGCCAGATCAGCATCAATTTGTACAGAGGCTTCAAGTGGATTTTTCATAAGATTGAAATTTAAAAATAAAACTAACTCCGTTTATTTTTAAAACACTTGACATAAGACAAGAAATATGGATAATCCCTAAAACTGAGCTATAAAATGCTTAATTACCCCCGGGTACATAAGGATGGTAAATATTAACCCCGTCAATGCACCAAACAAATGGGCATCATGGTTAATTCCATCCCGAGCGTTCTTAGATGCCCAAACACAGTAAGCCAGATAAACAAAAGCAAAAATATAGGCTGGCATTGGGATAATCATAAAGATTCCCAACATCATTTTGGGATTGAAGAGGATATAGCTGAAAAGCACCGCACTGATGGCACCCGATGCTCCCAAACTATGATAATTATAATTATTCTTCTGTTGAATAATTGTTGGGATATCACTCAAAATAAGAGATATAATATAAAGTAACGCAAACAATAAATGACCTAGAGATCCATATATTTGAACAAAAATTTGTTCTAGACCAAACCCAAAATAATAGAAGGTGATCATATTAAAGATCAGATGCATCCAATCTTTATGGATCAAACCACTGCTGAGCATCAGATACCATTTACTTTTATCTCTGTAAACAGTATACGGGTGCAACATCAACTTCCCATACAATTGGGGATTTGAAAAGACATAAATACTTAAACCTATGGTCAGTGCAAAAATAAGGCTTGCAACGGGAGTAGCGGAAAGATAATATTGAATCATTAAAAACGGTCTTCTAATAGGAATAAATAAAGTTCTTTAGGTCCATGCGCACCTAATACCAATCGTTTTTCGATATCAGCGGTTCTGCTTGGTCCGGTAATGGTCGTAATCATGGTAGGCAGCTCTTCGCCATAACGTTCCTTGATTTGAGCCATGGCATGCTTTACATCCATAACCAATTGCGAAGCTCTGGCAATAACGATATGAACGGGAGGATAGACACTTAGCCTTCGTCCAGACTCTGAAGCATTAGAGATCATAATGGAACCATTTCTGGCAATCAACGCTTCACAACCTGTTATACTGGCTTCGATCTCTTCCAAGGCTTGCTGGGATTTGCGATATGGAAACCCATACTGATCCATCATCTGCTGGATTGGCTTCTCCCAAATATAAATTTTACTAATATTGATTTTTTCTATCAGGATAATCAGGTTTTCAATCAGATTGATCTCACCATCGCAATAAATGAATTTACCTGACATTTGAGTAAACTCTCTAGCAAATGTCACATCCAATGATTCTTCCTCATCACGGTAAAGAGGACTTTCTTCAAACATAGGATGTGGATTATCCCGTTTCTGAAGCAAGGCCTGCCGAATTTTCTTCAGCATCTTCTCTTTAGCTGTTGTATTCCTGATATTCATATCATAAAAACAGACAGGACCGCTTAGTCCTGTCTGTTATATTTTTTTAAATTATTCTGAATCTAATTTCTTCGGTTCCTCTGGAGAAGACTGAACATCCTCTCTGTCGGTATTAGGAATTGGCAGATCTGTCTGAGGTACTCCTCCACCGTCTGCTCCTCCATTTACAAACTCATCATAAGTCGTTTTATTTGAAAATGGACGCTTCCCTAAAATTTCTTCCAAATCAGCTTGGAAAAGAATTTCCTTCTCTAATAATTTCTCGGCAATCTTGATCAAGCCCTCTTGCTTTTCCATCAATAGGTTCTTGGTTCTTTCATACACCTCTGAAATTAATACTCTAACTTCATCATCTATTAACTCAGCTGTTTGATCCGAATATGGCTTTTGGAATTGGCTATCTCCAGAACTATCTCTGAATGATACATTACCAACTTTATGATTCATACCATATACGGCAGTCATTGCATACGCTAACTTCGTTATACGTTCAAGGTCATTCTGTGCACCGGTACTAATTCTTCCAAATGTGATATCTTCAGCAACACGGCCACCCATCGTCATACACATACTATCAATCAATTGCTCAGTAGTATATAAAAACTGCTCTTTTGGCAAATATTGTGCATAACCTAATGCAGCAACGCCACGAGGAACGATAGATACTTTAACCAATGGGTCAGCATGTTCTAAGAACCAGCCTGCAATTGCGTGCCCAGCCTCATGATAAGCAACAATTTTCTTCTCTTCTGGAGAGATTATCTTATTCTTTTTCTCAAGACCACCAATCACACGGTCAATAGCATCTTGGAAATCCTGCATTTCGATTGCCTTTTTATTCTTACGGGCAGCAATTAAGGCAGCCTCATTACATACGTTGGCAATCTCAGCACCGGCAAATCCCGGTGTTTGTGCAGATAATTTCTTGGCATCAACTTCTTCTGCTAATTTTAATGGTTTCAAGTGAACATTAAAAATCTGTTCACGACCGATTAAATCAGGTTTATCAATGGAAATCTGCCTATCAAAACGTCCTGGACGCAATAACGCCGAGTCAAGAACATCTAAACGGTTAGTCGCAGCAAGGATAATAACCCCTACGTTGGTACCAAAACCGTCCATCTCAACCAATAATTGGTTTAAGGTATTCTCACGTTCGTCATTACCTCCCATGATGGAATTCTTGCCACGGGCACGTCCAATAGCATCAATCTCATCGATGAAAATGATACATGGTGCTTTTTCTTTTGCCTGTTTAAACAAGTCGCGTACACGTGACGCTCCTACTCCAACAAACATTTCCACAAAGTCAGAACCAGACAAAGAGAAAAATGGAACTTGAGCTTCACCTGCAACCGCCTTCGCCAATAAGGTTTTACCAGTTCCCGGAGGACCTACCAATAAGGCTCCTTTTGGTATCTTACCGCCTAAATCGGTATATTTCTTAGGGTTTTTCAAGAAGTCTACGATCTCCATAACTTCTTGTTTGGCTTCTTCTAAGCCTGCAACATCATTAAATGTGATGTTGATTTGAGATTCTTTATCAAACAACTGCGCTTTCGATTTGCCAATATTAAATATGGCACCACCTCCACCGCCTGCTCCACCGTTCATACGGCGCATCAAGAAGATCCAAATCACAACAATGATCAGCAATGGCAACATAAAGGAAATAAACCATCCAGCCCATGGATTGGTTCGATCTTCATAGGACACACCAACTTTAGGCTGCCCAACTGCCAAACTGTCTTGAGAAGCCTTCAGCTTCTGCTCCAAGATCTCTGCTGACGGCTCAGTAAACTGATACTGAGGACCTGTTGAATTTGAAAAAGATAAACTATTTGGGTTTGTAGAAATATCTTTGTATTTCTCTTGGTCCAATCTATCCTTCTTAATATAAACTTCGACATCAATTAAATCATTGCTCTTATACGCAATTAACTTATCAACATCTCCAGGAATAAGCATTTTTTGTTCAAAATCCTTGTAGGTAATTTTCTTAGACGTCTCTCCACTAAATAAGTATTGAAGCCCAAAAAACCCTACGATCATCGCAATCCAAAGCCAGATCATGTTAAATTTCGGTGGCATTGGCGTAATCTTCTTACTCGGAACTTTCTTCATTTATAACTCTTATACTACGTTTCACATCAATTATTACGCGCTTTGGTACTTGCTCATTGCAGCGTCACCCCAAAGGTCTTCTATCCTATAATGTTCCCTTTTATCCGTCTTAAAGATATGGACAACCACATCGACAAAATCAAGTAAGATCCATTCGCCATTCCCCTGACCCTCTTTATGCCAAGGATCCTGACCAAATGCTTTATAAACTTCATCCTCAACGCTTTTTGCAATAGCGTTTACTTGAACATTAGAATCGGCATGGCAGATTACAAAATAGTCAGACAAGGCTCCGTTCACCTCTCGCATATCCATCCTCACGATTTCGTTGCCTTTTTTCTCCTGCATCCCGTGAATGATCACGTCTGCTAACTTCTCCGACAACGAAGTTTTTTTGTTTTTACTCATTAAGATTTGTTATACTTTTGACTAATAAATTGTTTTCAAACTGTTTTAAATACAATACCTCTTGCAAAATAACACATTTTCGGGACATTCACTACGCCAAACATTAATTGTTTTGGACGAAATCACATCAACCAATGATTATTTAAAATCTCAATTGTCAAATTTCAAGCCACTTCAAGAGTGGTCTGCCATTATGGCAAAAAATCAAACGCATGGCCGCGGACAAAGGCAAAACTCCTGGACCTCAGAACCTAACTCCAATATCACCTTTAGTTTCTTAATATTCCCTAAGCATCTAGCCCTTCAAGAACACTTTACCTTAAACATGCTGATCAGCTTAGGAATACTAGATTGGTTGAAGTCCATCAAAGTCCCAGCATCCATTAAATGGCCCAACGACATCTTAATTGGAAACAAAAAAATTGCTGGTATTCTTATCGAAAACACAAGTAACAGCAAAGAAATTAAACAATCTATTATCGGCATCGGTGTGAATGTCAATCAAAAAGAGTTCTCACAGGATTTATCAAAATCCGCAAGTTCGATCCTCAATGAAACAGGATATTCAATCGACAATCTAGAAGAAGCCTGTCTGAATTTATTATCTTTTATTTATACCAGATACGAAAACCACAAAAACAAAAAGCTGAATAACAGCGACTTGCTGAAAGAATACAATGAAAATCTGTATAGGAAGAATATTCCCGGTCTATATTCCTCTAATGATTTAACCTTCGAAGCAATATTAATGAAGGTAGACGAGAACGGTAAGTTATACCTGTTAAAGGACAATGAAGAAATTACCTATTATTTTAAAGAAGTTGTATTTATAATGCAATAAAATGATTACAACTTCATTTATTAATATAGTAATACTAACTTTGAATTAAACTTTATACTGACATATAAGTCATAATATAGAATAAAACGGTTTTTTATGAAAAAAATAAATCTATTAATTGCTTTTTTAGTCTTTGCCGTATCTAGTGTTTTTGCGCAAGTGGAAAACCCTGTTAAATGGTCTGTGGGATTTAAGAAGGTTTCTAACACTGAAGCTGTAATCTTATTAAAAGCGAATGTTGAACAAGGATGGCATATCTATGGATTGAATGTTCCTTCAGGTGGTCCGATTTCAACTTCATTTACTTTTACCCCCGCAAATGGCGCTAAAGTAACTGGAAAACCAGCTGCCAAAGAACCTAAGACTAAATTTGAAGATGTGTTCAAAATGAATGTCCCTTATTACAATGGTGAAGTTGTATTCCAACAAAAAGTAACGTTGGCAAACAACAAACCAACGACTGTTAAAGGTGTTGCAACCTTTATGGCTTGTGATAAAGAACGTTGTTTACCACCAGATGAATACGAATTTGCAGTTACAATCAAGTAATTGATATTCTCGAGAAATACCAAAAGGCAGGTTGACCCTGCCTTTTTCTTAGTTTCCCTATTAACAATCGTTTATGTTTAGTTTTAAAAATGCTTTAATAGCCTTTAGCTGGCTTTTTTTAATAGCAATTACTCCATTAAAAGGAATTTCCCAAGATACCCTCATAAATTTTGATGACGTAGAGTTTAGTTCAGGCCAAGAAGAGGCTTCTACAGCCGACACGCTGATTACCGATCTTGAAGGAGTTACTTTCTCCGATGGAGCAGATACTTCCAGTCAAGACTCCTCAAACAACGTTGCTCCTACCGTTATCTCTTCAGAAAATAGTTCGGAAAATACATCCCTTTGGGGCATTTTTATTGAAGGTCTTCTCGGCGGATTTTTGGCTTTTCTGATGCCTTGTATATTCCCGATGGTACCTTTAACCGTAAGTTTTTTTACTAAAAAATCAGCCTCTAAATTACAGGCTGTTTCCCAAGCATTGACTTACGGACTTTTTATTATCGTCATCTATGTGGCTTTAGGAATGCTGATTACCTTAGCATTTGGCCCTGAAGCTTTGAACGCCCTTTCTACAAATGGCATTTTCAACTTCTTCTTCTTCCTGATGCTGGTATTTTTCGCTGCTTCCTTTTTCGGAGCTTTTGAAATTACTCTGCCAAGTTCATTTGTCAATAAGATCGATTCAAAATCCGACAAAGGTGGTTTGCTGGGATATTTCTTTATGGCAGCTAGCTTAGCGGTGGTTTCCTTCTCATGTACCGGTCCTATTATTGGTACCGTACTTGTAAACGCCGCTGTCAAAGGCGACCGTTTAGGTCCTGCTATTGCCATGTTTGGATTCTCATTCGCATTGGCAATTCCATTTGTACTTTTTGCCATGTTCCCAGCTTTATTGAAATCAATGCCTAAATCTGGCGGTTGGTTGAACAGCGTTAAAGTAGTCCTAGGATTTCTGGAACTTGCATTAGCCATGAAATTCTTATCCAACGTCGACTTAGCCTATAATTGGCAAATCCTTGACCGTGAAGTATTCTTGGCATTATGGATAGCTATTTTTGGCTTAATGGGACTTTACCTTATTGGAAAAATCAAATTTGCTCATGACAGCGACCTGAAATTCCTATCAGTTCCCAGAACCATCATTTCTATCTTTGTATTTTCCTTCGTCATCTATATGCTCCCAGGTATGTGGGGAGCACCATTGAAATCCATTTCTGCTTTCTTACCTCCAATCGGAACTCAAGACTTTGACATTTCCGCTGGCGTAAGTTCCGCTGTGGGACATGCGACCTCAACTGATGCAAACAGCAGAAAATACTTTAATCACTTCCACGATCGTGCAACGATCAAAGGAATGGATCCTTATTACGATTATGACGAAGCATTAGCCGCAGCTAGAGCACAGAATAAACCACTATTGGTGGATTTCACTGGCTGGAATTGCGTCAACTGTCGATCCATGGAAGCCAAAGTCTGGTCTGACCCAGGTATTAAGCAAATGATCAATGAAAACTTTATCCTCGCAGAATTATATGTGGATGATTACGTTTTAAAGCTTCCGGAATCTGAACAATATATTTCAAAAACAACCGGAAAAAAAATAAACTCGGTAGGTAGAAAAAATACTGATTTTCAAATTTCTAAATTCAACAGTAACTCACAACCTCTTTACGCATTGTTGGACAATGACGAGAATCTTTTGGTCCCAACAAGTGGTGCAAATTATAACATTGAAAGCTATAGAGCATACTTGCAATCTGCTATCGATGCCTATAAAGCTAAGAAATAGGCTTTATTATATTTTTGTACATTAAAAAATAAGTATTTAGGTATATTTGACGTATGAGCAACATTAATAACATCGCAGTATTAACGTCGGGGGGCGATTCCCCAGGCATGAATGCAGGTATTCGTGCAGTAATCAGAACAGGAATTTATCATGGTAAAAATATGTTTGGTATCCGTAGAGGATATGATGGATTGGTTCAAGGAGACATTACTCCGATGGACGCTAAATCCGTAGCAAACATTATTCAACGCGGTGGTACCATTCTAAAAACTGCAAGAAGCGATGAGTTCCGCACCTTAGAGGGCAGACAGAAAGCTTACGAAAATTTAAAGAAACTTAATATTGATGCATTAGTTGTTATTGGTGGTGACGGAACATTCACAGGTGCATCCAAATTCATAGAAGAATTTGATATTCCAATCATCGGAATGCCCGGAACAATCGACAACGACCTGAATGGTACTGATTTCACCATTGGATATGACACGGCTATTAACACCGTCGTTGAAGCTGTTGATAAGATTCGAGACACAGCTGAATCCCATGACCGCCTATTTGTTGTTGAAGTGATGGGTAGGGACTCGGGATTGATCGCATTACGTTCAGGAATCAGCACGGGTGCTGAGGCTGTTTTAATCCCAGAATTAGAAGTGGATTACGACGCCATCATGAAGCGTTTGGACAAAACAAGGAAGAATAAATCATCACGTATTATCATTGTTGCTGAAGGAGATAAAGAGGGTGGAATGGTTGTAGCAGAAAAAATTCAAGCGAATTTCCCAGCATATGACGTACGTCTATCCATTCTAGGCCATATTCAACGTGGTGGTTCACCAACTTGTATGGACCGCGTTCTAGCTAGCCGCCTTGGTGTAGCTGCTGTTGAAGGATTGATCGAAGGCCGCAAAGGTGAAATGGCAGGTTTAATCTGTGGAAATGTACAATTTACGCCTTTCAACAAAGCAATTAAACATATCGATAAATTAAATGAAAATCTAACACGAATCGTGGAGATCTTATCATTATAATAAAGAAACAAGACTTTTTTTAAAAGGGGAATCCAGTTGGGTTCCCCTTTTTTTGTTATCTAAAATTTCTACCATTGGATTCAAAACCTGGACCTCTTAAGTTTTCCATTGAATTGCTCCTATTTTCCAGTGGATAGCTGGGCTCTGTATTGGTTCCGGTCGGGTATCGCTCGGGTTTTGCTCGTGTCTGGTCCGCACCTTGCAAGGATATTGTCCACAGCTCGTCCGCTTGTGAGCGGACGAGCTCCGGATAAGTTTTGGACAAGCTGCGGATGAGACACGAGCGAAACACGAGCAAGACCAAAGCCAAACCCAAGGAAAACACCGTTATGGGTTAGCCTTATTTTGAATTCTTTAGTTAATTTTAGATAAGCATGTTTACCTTTGTTTAAAATTAATTGCAATGCAGATAGCCCAACTCTACCAGATTTATAAAGAATTTCCAAAAGTATGTACAGACACACGTCAAATCAGTAAAGACTGCCTGTTCTTCGCCTTAAAAGGAGATAATTTCAATGGCAATAGTTTTGCTGAAAAAGCATTGGAAGCTGGAGCAAAATATGTTATTGTAGATGACAGAAACTTCTATAAAGAGGATCCAGCATATATTTTGGTGGATGATGTTTTGGGTGCTTTACAGGAATTAGCAAGGTTCCACAGGAAACATTTATCGATTCCTTTTGTTGGCATAACCGGCACCAACGGAAAAACAACAAGTAAGGAATTATTAAATAGCGTCCTCTCTCAAAAATTTAAGACTTATGCCACCAAAGGCAATCTCAATAACCATATCGGGGTTCCTTTGACCATCCTTGCATTAACTGAAGATATAGAGATAGCCATAGTTGAAATGGGCGCAAATCATGTGCATGAAATTGGATTTCTCTGTGGAATTTCTCAACCAACGCACGGCTTTATTACGAATGTGGGCAAAGCACATTTGGAAGGGTTTGGATCATTCGAAGGTGTGATGAAAGCTAAGGGCGAACTTTACGATTATTTAAAGGAGAATAATGGTCAAATCTATATTCAAGGAGATAATGAATATTTGATGCAGATGGCTCATGATAGAGGACTTAATCAGGTAATCTATTATGGTTATTCTGATAGAAATGATATTCAGGGCGGTTTAGTGGTTGCAGATCCCAATTTGACAATTTTTTGGAACAGCAAGGGTGCGGAACTGAGAAATGAAGTCAAAACAAATTTAACAGGTGCATACAACATCGAAAACATGTTGGCGGCTGTGGCATTAGGGAAAACATTTGGATTGAATACAGAGGAGATTAATCAAGGTTTAGGTGAGTATGTTCCTCAAAACAATAGATCTCAAATTACGAAAACTGAAAAAAACACGATTATCGACGACTATTACAATGCAAATGCTAGCAGTATGGCTGCAGCTTTGGGCAATCTTGCTGTAATCCAAGCTGACAGAAAGGTTGCGATTCTTGGCGACATGTTTGAGATGGGCGATCAAAGCGAGTTGGAGCATAAGAAAGTCATTGAGCAGGCTAAAAGTCTAAAGCTTGATCGATTGATATTTGTGGGAAAAGCATTCTATGCCTTGAGAGATGAGGAAGCGACTTATTATGAGAGCACAGAAGATTTAAAAAATGCACTGCTGGAAACTCCGTTGGAAGACTATATGATCCTTCTGAAGGCTTCTCGAGGCATGGCCTTTGAGAGATTAATGGAGGTATTATAATGTTAGACCTAAAGGGAGTACACCATATAGCCATTATCTGTTCGGACTATAAAAAATCAAAAACCTTTTATACTGAAATTTTAGGATTCGAGGTTATTCAAGAAATTTATAGGGAACAAAGGGATTCCTACAAGCTTGATTTAGCATTGCATGGCAACTATATCATCGAATTGTTTTCCTTTCCAAACCCCGCAGAAAGACCGAGTTATCCAGAAGCAAGCGGATTAAGACATCTTGCTTTTCAGGTAGTTGATATCGAGAAACAGGTTAAGATCTTGACTGATTTTGGTATAAAAACAGAGCCCATCCGTGTTGATGAAACAAGTAATAAAAGATTTACTTTTTTCACCGACCCCGATGGGCTTCCATTAGAACTTTATGAAATTTAGTCCTTACCTACCTCTAGGTTAAGTTCCTTTTCTTTATTAATTAGATTCGAAATACTGGTATCGTTTAAGATCTGCAGCATTGCATTTCTAACTTCGACAAAAGTATCTCTGATACCGCAAGCATGTTCTTCTACACATTCCTCGCAAGAGCGGTAAAAATTTAAGCTGACACATGGTAAAAGGGCAATTGGTCCATCAATAAGACGCATCACCTGAGACAAGTAGATGTCTTCAGGAGCTTTATTCAAGCTATATCCGCCACCAGCACCTTTTTTAGAATAAAGAATTCCGGCATTACGCATTTCAAGCAGGATTTGCTCCAAGAATTTCTTTGGAATTCGTTCTTCCTCTGCAATCTTGCCGATCTGCATAGGTTCTTTACCATAATTTCTACCCAATACCATTAGGGCTTTTATCGCGTATTTCGTTTTTTTCGACAGCATATCAAACCTCTCTGGTTCTTAATCTTCAAAAGTATAAAAAATAAAGCTTATTTCTGCAATACCTCAACAATCGGATTGCCTATAGAACCATTTGGTTCCATAACATGCAATAATGCCGAAATTGTTGGCGCGATATCCGTTATACCCACTGTTCTGTTGGAAGTACCATGTTTTATACCCCATCCCATAAACACCAGTGGAATATGAGAATCATAAGGTGTCCATGTACCATGCGTAGTACCAGTAGATCTTGGAGTACCGTCATACCACTGAGGTTCGGTAATAATTTGAATGGCGCCGCTGCGTTTACGGTTATAGCCGTTTATTATCTTTTCACGGATTTCAGCTGGAACCATCATGTTCTCGCCGCCTTCCATATCCACAACATAAGAAACCCCATCTTCATGTCTCAGCATTTTGATAATGGATTTCTTAATTTTTTCCTCATCCAATTTTGCCTTGTCAATTGCGGCATAGTTCAAGTGAACTTGGTAGTTCATCAAACTAATAACTAGGTTATCTGTACCAAATTCTTCTTTCAATTTGTCGTTAATATTTCTCTGCAATTGTCTTGAGAAGAAATACCCTCCGTTTCCGCGCATATCCATAAAATAACGTGAGTTATAAGAAGCGGCGTGGTCTGCAGTCAAGAAAAAGGTATAGTTACCTTTACCCACCGATTCGTCAAGATATTTAAAGAATGCTGCAAGTTCTTGATCTAGGCGAAGATAGATATCTTCAATTTCAACCGAAGACAAAGAATAGCGGTGCCCCACATAATCTGTTGCTGAAAGACTTACACAAAGAAAATCGGTTGCTTTTTTAGGGTTATTACCTAACTTTTCATTCTTGATAGCTTCTTTTGCAAAATCTAAGGTTAAGGTATTGCCATAAGGAGTAGACTTGATTAATTCATAGCCGGCATCCTTCATCAATAAAGAAGTTTTACGAGGGAAGGCAGCTGTTTCTTCACCGGCCCATTTTCCTTCATAAACATTATCGTCATCAATACTATTCGTTTTATAGGTATCGATTGGATAAAGTGTATTCCAATCTTGTTTTAAGTATTTATCAGCAAGTTTTTGTTTATTAAATCCGTTTACCCAATCAGGAAGGTTTTCCATGTAATAGGTACTGCTAATCCAATCTCCAGATTTTGCTTCGAACCAATAAGCAGCATTGGCAAAGTGACCAGCAGGTAGGATTCCGCCCCTATCTTTGATCGCAATACCAACAACTTTTGAATTGAAGTTTGTTGCCAATTTCAGTTGGTCAGTCACTGTTGAAGCCAAAAGGTTTCTTGGGGACTGTTTACCTTCTTTTTCTGTTGTACCTACACCTGCGACCGCATCATCTTGAGTACAATACATCGAGGTTCCAGTTTGCTGTTCGATCCAGTCATTTCCCGCAATGCCATGGATAGAAGGAACACTACCTGTGTACACAGAGCTATGACCAATAGCCGTAAAAGTTGGAACATAATTGATCACCGTGTTTTCACAGGAGAAACCTTCACGCAACAAGCGCTTAAATCCATCATTCCCGTAACGGTCCGCAAATCTGTAAAGGTAATCCCAACGCATTTGGTCTACCATTAATCCAACGACTAACTTTGGCCGCTCTACCTGTGCTGAAAGCAGGGTACAGAAGCATAAGAACAACATAGAAATACTTAACTTTCTATACATTATTTAAAAATTTAGGGTTTAAAATTTAGGTGACGTTTTAAGAAATCACCCGTATAAGAGTCTTTACATTGAATTAAATCCTCCGGTGTTCCAGTAAATACAATTTTACCACCTTTATCGCCTCCTTCCGGACCAATGTCAATGACCCAGTCAGCGGATTTAATCATATCTAAATTATGTTCGATTACTAAAACAGTATTTCCTAAGGCTATCAAGGCATTGAAGGCCTTTAATAGTTTGCTGATATCATGAAAGTGGAGTCCGGTCGTCGGTTCATCAAAGATGAACAAAGTTTTCTTTTGGTTATTCCCTTTGATTAAGAAAGACGCCAGTTTAATCCTTTGTGCTTCCCCGCCGGATAAGGTACTCGAAGACTGACCCAACTTAACATATCCTAATCCCACTTCTTGCAAAGGAATTAATTTATTGAGGATCTTCGGTTGATCTGCAAAGAACTCAATTGCCTCATCGACACTTAACTCTAAGATATCTGATACTGACTTCTCTTTATATTGCACATCCAGGACATGTTGTTTGAAACGCTTACCTCCACAAGCTTCGCATGGCAAAATAATATCTGCCATAAATTGCATTTCAATCTTCACGACACCTTCTCCTTGACAAACCTCACATCGTCCCCCTTCCACATTGAAAGAGAAGGCGGAAGGTTTTAATCCATTCGCTTTCGCCGCTGGCAAAGAAGAATAGAGGGATCGAATTTCATCCCAAGCTTTTACATAAGTTACCGGATTGGAACGGGAAGAACGCCCGATAGGATTTTGGTCAACCATCTCAATCTGTTCAACCTGATCGATAGCTCCTTCAATTCCATCGTACAAACCAGTTTGTTCACCCGAATAGGATCCGATTGCCTTTTGTAAGGCCGGATATAAAATTCGCTTAACCAATGATGTTTTCCCTGATCCGGAAACACCGGTTACTACCGTAAAGACGTTCAAAGGAAAGTCTACATTGATGCCTTGAAGGTTATTCTCTCTTGCGCCATTGATGCGTATGCTTTCATTCCACTTTTTGCGCTTGGCAGGAACTTCAATAGCATTTTCTCCATCAAGATATTTTCCGGTTAGGCTATTTTTATCTTTTAATATCTCTTTATAGGTTCCTGCAAAAACAAGTTCGCCCCCATTAATTCCGGCCTCCGGGCCGATGTCAATGAGGTAATCTGCAGCCTCCATCATTTCTTGTTCATGCTCCACGACGATAACCGTATTTCCTGCATCACGTAAGGATTTCAGGACTCCGATAAGTTTTTGTGTATCCCGAGGATGGAGACCAATACTAGGTTCATCTAACACGTAGATAGATCCAACTAAGGAAGAACCCAATGAAGTCGCCAGATTGATCCGCTGGGATTCACCACCCGAAAGACTATTACTCAGACGGTTAAGCGTTAGATAACTCAATCCTACATCACAAAGAAACTGAAGCCTATTTACAATTTCTGCTAACAAGCGTTTTGCAATAATCGCTTCATTTTCAGTAAGCTTTAGATTTTTAAATAAATCCAATGCTTGTTCCAATGGGAGCAATACCACATCCGTGATGGAATGACCGTTGATCTTCACATAGGAAGCATCCTTGCGAAGCCTAGTTCCTTTGCATTCAGGACAATCCGTTTTACCTCTGTACCTAGAAAGCATTACCCTATATTGAATTTTGTAGGTCTGTTCTTCCAGTTCTGCAAAAAAGTCATTTAATCCGCGAAAATATTTATTACCTGTCCAGATTAATTCCTGCTGTTCTTTGGTTAAATCGGCATAAGATCGATGAATTGGAAAATCAAATTTAAGAGCAGATCTAACGAGTTTATCTAACCAAGTCCCCATTTTCTCGCCTCTCCAAGGGGCGATAGCACCATCAAATACGGACCTGCTTTTGTCGGGAATGACCAAATCAGGATCAATCCCTATAATTTTACCGTAGCCTTCGCATCTTTTACATGCGCCATACGGGTTATTAAAACTGAAAAAGTTTGCCGTAGGCTCTTCGAAAGTAATTCCATCCAACTCAAACTTGTCCGAGAATTTGAAAATTTCATCATCAATCTGAACCTCACATTCACCTTTCCCTTCGAAATAAGCAGTTTGTACCGAATCTGCAAGCCTATTGATGGTATCATCATTATGCTCCAATCTGACACGGTCAATAACAATATGGACATCATCTGCTTTAACGGAAGAGTTGGCGATTGACTTATCTTCGATAATCGTTTCGATTTTTTGAATTTCATCATGGAGCTTCACCCTCACGAATCCTTTTTGAAGGAGCAATGAAAGTTCTTCTTTTAACTTTCTATTATTACTTGGAATTAAAGGGCTGTAAATGGTAATGGTAGCATCCTCAGGATATGACAATATCTTATCAACAATAGATGTTACGGTATCCTTACTTACGACTTCGCCAGAAATTGGGGAGATTGTTTTACCAACCCTCGCAAATAGGAGTTTCAGGTAATCATAAATTTCAGTTGAAGTCCCTACGGTTGATCTCGGATTACTGGAGATGACCTTCTGTTCGATGGCAATTGCAGGAGCAATTCCCTTTATATAATCTACGTCAGGTTTATTCATGCGTCCCATGAATTGCCTAGCGTAAGAGGATAAACTTTCTACATATCTGCGTTGACCTTCAGCATATAGGGTGTCAAAGGCAAGGGATGATTTTCCGGAGCCAGACATTCCAGTCACAACAACCAGTTGATTCTTAGGAATTTCAACATCAATATTTTTGAGGTTGTTGACACGTGCGCCTTTTATCTGAATATGGGATTTTGGAGTATGAGTAGCATTTTTTTGCATAACTTTCAAAGTTAGGCAAAACAGATGAAAAGACGCCCCGGTAAACTAAACAAAAAGAATTAGTTTACAACATAGTTACAAAATTACCGAGGTAGTTTTTCGGGTCTTGGCATACGGTATTTCGTCGCTGTGATAGCTTCAAGGAAAGCTGCAACCTGCCTGATTTCATCTCTAGTTAGATCCAATTTTTTCATCAATGGATCAATACGAGGGTGCATAGGGTCGGCTTCTTGTTCAGCATTTTTAGGGTTATTCATCGCCATGCCGGAATTATACATGTTAATGACACCAATGATATTATCAAATAGACCATTATGCATCCATGGATTTGTATTCATGACATCCCTTAATGAAGCGGTCCTAAATTTCCCAACATCTTTAGGGTCTTTCGTCACGTTATAACGCCCTAAATCCTCATATTTACGTTTGTAATAGGTTAGTCCAATATTGTGAAAATCTTCATCAGTAAAATACTGACCATTATGGCAGTTCATGCATCGAGCTTTGGTTCTGAAGAGATGTAAACCGGCGATTTCATCATCATTCAACGCTTCATATTTACCATCTAAGAATTCATCAAAACGGCTTCTTTTAGAAGTTAATGTGCGTTGAAAGGAGGCAAGTGCACTCATTATTTCCGGCATAGAGAAATCTTCATCACCAAATGCTTCTTTAAAAAGTCTTTTGTATTCTGGGATCGCTTTTAGTTTCGGGACCAATTTGGTTAAATCCATAGCCATTTCATTATGAGCTTCGATTGGACTTAATGCCTGTTCTTCGAGGGAATTTGCTCTTCCATCCCAGAACATGCTTTTTCTAGCAGCAACATTCAATAAAGAAATTGTATTTCTATTTCCTACCAAATGATCATGCCCTACCGGTACTGTAGAATGATCGCCCCAAGAGGTTTGAGGATTATGGCAAGAACTGCAGGATATCTGGTTAGAACCCGAAAGTATAGGATCAAAAAACAGGAACTTGCCCAGTTTTACCTTAGGCTGCTCCATTAAAGAAAAATAGCTGGTATCTAGCTTTGGTAATGATTTGAACTCCTCGTACACTACAGCAGAATCAATAGTAGGTTTAGGCCATTCACTAATTGGTTTGCTATATAAACCCCTTAGATCTTGAAAACCTTTGTCATTTAGGAAAGCAGTACTTATTACAGTAATTCCTAAAACCAAACCTATAATTAATATTCTCTTCATTTTAACTTCTAAAACATTAGCCCAAGGGATAATGAATAATATTTTTGTTTTATTTCAGTAGATGTTTGGGCATGCGCCTTTACAAAAGGTTTTATCTGTTTACTTAACACAAAATCATATCGCGCTTCAGCAGCAATTTGAAATGGTTCGGAAGTGAGATAAGCATAATTATGATTTAATAAATCAGCTAAAGCTATTCCTTGCGAAATATTGAAAGTCGATTTTTTATCAATAACCTTTTGCTTCTGCAAATTTAAACTAATTCCAAATAATCCCTCGTTTAATTCAAACAAATACTGGCCCTGTACTCCAACTTTTACAATATCAGCGACTTGCTCACGAAATGGATTGATATATTGTTCTTTCAACTGGGAATAATTTGCATAGGGTTTGATACTCCAATCTTTCTTCCCAAAATAAGCTTCTAGGTTATAATTGAAGTTATAATATCGATAGGAAGAAATTTCAGATATTTTGGTATATCCACCGGTATTCGCGCCATCGTTATTAAATAATCCTTCGGAACCTTTTCTGGTTTGAAGGTCAATAGTTGCCAAAGCTCCGTATCTTAAATCAGCAATCTCATTGAAATACCCTAATTTTCCGGAAATTATCTGATCTGTCCAGTTATTCGCACTTGCAGAAGATAAGGGGAGTGTCCTTTCACCAGTATTTTGTACTATAGCCGCTTCTGCAAATAGGCCATTCTGATTTTTTGGGGCAAGGGAAAATTTTGCATTGAAACCGTTTACAGCATAAAGGTTTGCCCCGGAAGATTCTGAAGACCCGGATAGAAGCGCATTATATGAGGCTAAGCCATTGAAATGATATATACTTGGCCTTCCAATTTCTGCTACAAAGGCTAAGGTATTTCGCTGTTTGTAGGACCTGGCACCAAAATTTACGGATAAAACAGAATTAGAAGTAATGGAATATCCTAAACCAAGGTTTGCATAAATATCTGAGGAATTATTATTCGGCCGTGGATCTATTTTTCGATGGGATAGATTGGCCTTGTAGCCAGCTTCTCCTGCAAAAACCCAATCTCCATACTCCTTTGCTATACCTCCTGAAAATTGATAGGTTTCCATATTTAAATTTCCACCAACAGAGTCAGCAATGACATAAGGAAATACAAGTTCAAAATCCGAAGTTTCATTGAATTTTAGGTTCTGAACCTTAACATTTTCATATTTAGCATTTCCCCAAAGTGTCATATTCGGGAATGCATCCTTCATATAAGAATCCGTGGCTATTTTAATACCCTTATCACCGGAGCCTAATTGATAATTATAGCGTTCTTTATTTTCGGAAATATAAGAGATATCCACAGGAGTCATTGATTGTTTATATTGAAACGGTCTCAAGGCCGGACTTTTATAAAGATTATTTCTAATAGCAGCAGCCTGGTCAGTCCTTTCCTGAATTCCCTGTAAATGAATCTGCAGGGAATCCTGAGCTTTTACCACAGCAAATGATAAACAAACAAAAACAACTATGGATAGCAATCTTATCATTCCCTTATTTAATTGAAGGTGTAGTAGCTGGATTAAAGTCTACCGTAGAGTTGTTCGTATCTTGAAGAAATTGTTTACCATCAACCAATGTTCCTAAAGGCTTACGCGTTACTGCCTTGCCATATCTTTCCTTATCTGCTTTCACCAAACCGGCATAAGACCAGCCCATATCTAATGTTGGTGCTGTGACTAACCATTCAAATCCAGTTTTTACGGAAAGATTAACAGCATCAATAATATAATTGTTAGGCACTTTATAAGAATCAAAATTCATGGTCCTGCCATTTGCTGCTACATAGCTATAAGTATATGCATTGTCAGATTTGAACTTTTCTGGGCTCATTCCTTCAGGCAATCGACCCATAACATATGCTGTATATCCTTGGTTGTGCATTAGCATATTTCCAGAAATATTGATGGCATTTGGAACTTGTGGGTTATCGATATTGATCGTTCCGATTAATTCGATTTCAAAATTCGCATTGCTTAAATCAATAGAGTTCGGGTTTGCCTCTTTGTGATTTATAGCATTATTTGCGATAACAAAATCACCTCCCGGAGCAATAGGATATTGCTTTCCTGTACCTGGAAGCATGAAAATACCATCAGAAGTCACCGCATCTTTCATGATATCCGGAGAATAATCCCTTTTGGTAATCGTTAAGAAATCAGACTGAGCAAAAAATAAACCGTCTGCATACAAGGTATCTGAGGAGTTATTATGGATTAAGAAATACTTATCTCCGTTATATTGTTTTCCCTCAGGGGTCATGGTTCCGGTAAAGAAAATTTCCTTGAACACAAAGTTTGCAGAAGGATCAGAAAGGAAAGTCTCCAAGGAGATATTAGTTGTTTCTGAATTGACAACAAGATTTGATTTTCTTGCCTTAATTTTCATTTTCTTATCATTACCATTCACTTTCAAAGTGATGTCCCCTTCCAAAGAAGCGGTATAGGTACCATAGGTCAGATTTGCTTTAACGGTATCTTTTCCCGTACCAAGCGATGAGGAAGTGATAACTTGGGTGTTAATCTCCTGCATTTGAACCGTTACATTTTCTATAGTATATTCTCCAACCAGTTTGGAGTTATCTACCTTTATTAAAACATTCGATCTCGATTCTAGGAATTCGTCCTTCATACATGAGCTGAGCGAAAACAGCATAAGACCAAAGTAAAGCCAGTTTAAAAGTGATTGATTTTTCATTCTTGTTGAGTTACTAAATTTTAATATTTATTTCCATGCCGAAATATGGATTATCGGCAGCATTATTTCTTCTTATAAAAGAATTGCCATATTGCGTGTAATTAGGTTTATAGATAAATAATCTATTGACAAACATGGCAATCCTAATTTTTTCCTTAATTACCTTGGTCGCTTTGACATTGACCAAAAGATCGATAGGCTCTGTGAATTTATTATATAAATAGGGATCTGTTTTCAGATCAAAACTTCTCAATATTGGATCGTTGCGATCCGCTTCCGTATACGTATGATAGTTTTGGTCAATATCGTAATATCCGATAGGCAGATCGTCTCTGAATAGTCTTTGGCTAGTATTATACCAACTACTTTGAAAGGACACGGAAAGATTAAATCCTAATTTTGGCAAATAGGAGTCGGCGGTTAAGTTGGTATTAAAAGCTTCATATTCCCCACCATTTGTACCATTTTCATATAGAGCAACGAATTGCCTTACTTTGCCATCCGTCACTAAGTTTGGACTGATAACCGAATAAACAGGCTGAGTATTTTTATTGAAAATTTTAAGCCATGCTCCATTAATAGTAAATCGGGTGTTGATTCCCGGGATTCGTTTTGAACTAAATTGATATTCAATACCGCTCTTTTCCGTCAGACTACCATTCTCATTTTTTGTATAACCATGATATTCTGATTGATCAACATAGGTAAAATCTTCAATGGATGGTTTATTCGTGAATGTTGCAGGATCAACCGATGTAACATCATATTTTCTTAATGCAATTCTATTAAATAGAATAACCTCCCTAAATCCATTGTTCATTTTCTCGTTAAAATAATTAACAGACAGGGTATTCCCTCCAAGATCTAATTGAGTTCCTACTTCCCATTTTTTGTTCGTTGCGGGTTTTAGGTTAAAATTTGTTGGGTCATAAATATTTGTTATTCCCCAAGCAAGTCTATGATCAGGGTTGTTTGGATAATAGGCAAGTTCAGCTATATCATTATAACGTAGGGTTGGATATAACAAATTTTGAGTTGGCATTAATGTTTGGATCCCAACTCCTGCAAAGACATTTGATTTCAATGGCTTTCCAAAGATCAACACTTGTGGCAGATGAAACTTTCCATTATAGCGAGGCTCTGCAAATACTTTACCTGCAATATCATATTGCTGATCTAAATTCAATTGGGTGAAAGCCCGGATACCCAAATTGTTTTCGAACAATACATTACCCAAAATAATAAAGAACCTATCTTCGGCAAATAATGCCAGGCTGCTCATTGCTGGTATTTCACTCAAGTTTCTAGGTCTAGCAGAAATAACACTACTTAATGGTTTATTCAAATCATATTGTTGTCCTTTTCCCAAATTCTTAGCATAGCCATATTCAAAACCAGCTTTTATTTGATGCTTCACGAATGCATTCAAGCTCCAATTGCTAATTCCTTTGAAATTAATATCTAAGGGACGGCTATCTGTTTGCATTTCTGCAATGTAACTGGACGTTAAAAATGACATTTCACGGCTTCCAGCAACCAGCGAGTTCATTAAGATATTTACGGATAGCGGTTGGACTAATTTCGTTACGTCAATCTGATTTGAAGCATGATTAACATTCAAGCTTAAGGTCGCATTTCGAAAGGCTTGTTTTGGCTTCGAGGAAAATAATTTCAAGCTATTACCTACGCTAATCCGTCTGATAGCATTGCTGTATCGATCTGTATTGGCGTAGTCATTGTCAGGGTCGAACCTTTCGTTATCAATGGTTGTATTAAAGTCGATGTTATGATTCCAGGTAAGGCGATATTTCTCAAGGTTCCATGCTTTCTCTCCTCTTGCAGAACCATTAATCCTTTTAAAATTATTAAATATGTTGGTGACATCTTGATTTGAAGTGAGATAACCCGCATCAAAGTTCAGTTTATAATTCTTTTTAATTTCAAACCCTTTAGCAATGCTGAACAGTTTACCATGACCATCCGCTTTTAATCTTGCCGACCATGGTTCATATCCTTTTATCCGTTCAATCTTCACAACGCCACTGGTGAGATTTCCATGTTCAACAGATGGAATTCCTCTGATGATCTCAATTTTTTCGATATTATCCGTGGCAATCGTACGCGTATCAATACCAATATTGGAGGCATTCCTACCGTCATTCACATTTCCGATTCCCAATCCTACCGTCGGATCGATCATAGACTGCGAGTTTAACGTCATGCCATCGACTGAAAACATGGTTCCTAATGAATTGGTGGAATAACCAGACATAGCAGCCCCAAAAGGAGTTCTTAAATTAATTCCTCTAACATTTTCAAGGCTTTGAGAACCTGTTCGACCACCAGGAAGCAGCTCCATAAGATCTGCAAAACTTGAAGGCTGAAGGTGCTGCATGGCATCTCGCGTAATGATAGAGCTGGTACTGATGTTCTTTGACTCGATGGCAGTGACATGAACCGCATCGATATTGATTTCATTTTGATTAAAAACTACATGGGTTTCACGATTAGCGTCAATTTGGAATGAACGTGTAATCGGTTTAAAACCTATATGGGAAAATTGCAATTGATAGGTTCCTTTGGGGAGATTATCAATGATGAAAAGGCCTTGCTCATCAGTTAAGGTATTGAAGCTTGGATGCTCTTTGACCTCAATGGATACACTGTTCAAGGGTTCACCTTTATTATCCTTTACTGACCCAGAAATAGAATATAACTGGGCAAGGCTGTATAGAGGTGCGAATACAGTAATGAGTAATATATATAAACTTTTCAACAAAGAGTAATTAAGACTAATTCTAAACTACGCAAAATAACGCAAAAAAAATTAGACTCTAAAACCGATTTTCAAATTATTAGGTACAATACTTGGTTTTAAGCCGTTTATAAACAATTAAGTTTAAACAACTTAAAAAAAGCAACAATAAGAATTTATGCTTAATCTTCTTCTTGATTTTCTGATTCAAGTTTCTGCAGGAGTTTTTCCACTTCAGCTTCCGATGCTGTTAATTTGGCTTTACAAATGGTCAACAATTTAGAAGCCCGATTAATTTTTTCAGTTAATTCATCGACGGCTATTTCACCGGATTCGATATCTGAAACGATTTCCTGCAATTCTTCGAATGCTTCCTTATAAGTGTAGTTATTTTCCATGTTCTTCCTCTTTTTTAATCACTTCAGAGATGATTTTTCCATCCTCCAATTGGATCTCCAAATGCGAACCAATCTCTACTTGATTTAATTTATGTACTGATTTACCGTTAATCCGGACAATGCTGAAACCTCTTTTGATGAGGTGGATAGGATTGACTATTCCTAATATTCGTTCTAGATGATGAATTTGCGCCTGACTTTCCCTTATCGTTTGCCTGCTGAACCTTAACAAGTGCAATTGAAGATTGTTAATATCCGCTTTATCTTTTAATAGAAGCGTTTTGCTATTCCAGGAAATAGCAGAGACCATATGTTTTAGCTTCGCACTTTCTTCTTCAAAATTACGGCGTACGGCTCTCAGGATGCGCTCTTGAGCCAAATCTAATGGGATTGCAAAATTATGGAATTTCTGAAGGAGGAAATCAGCCAATTCACTAGGCGTAATGGCATTTTTATAAGCCACCATTTCACTTACAGTTTCATTGGTGGAATGTCCAATCCCGGTAAGAACCGGAATAGGAAAAATAGCAATGGCTTTGGATAAGAAATAATTGTTGTAGGAACTGAGTCCAACATCCCCGCCACCACCACGAATAATTGCAACCGCATCAAACTCCTCTAATTTACCCGCAATGACCTCCAATTGATTAATGATCGATGTAATCGATTTGTCCCCCTGTAGCAAAGCAGGAAATAAGGTACATTCTATTTTATAGCCCCATGGATTTCCATTGATAATCTTAAAGAAATCCGAAAGCCCCTTGCTGGTTTCTACAGATATTATAGCCAACCTTTTGGGAATTAATGGGAAAGGAAGCTGCTTATTCGCATCAAATATACCTTCCTCAGTTAATTTTTTGATGCTTTCTCGCTTTTCTTTTTCCAATTCTCCTAGAACAAATGTTGGATCGATATCGACGATCTTGAGGCTGAACCCGTAAAGCGGGTCATAGGAAATTGCCGCTTGAAACAACATGGTGATCCCTTCGCGAAGGGGTTCGCCCAGGACCTCTTTGAATTGCCTGTTTATGCGCTGATAATCCATTTTCCACAAAATGGAACGCATTTCAGCAACGACCTTTCCTTCTTTTTTCTCAAGCAATTCGGGATAGCAGTGACCAGAATGGGAGTAATGATTGAGTTTATTCATCTCTGCTTTTATCCAATAAAGGCTTTTATATCGCTCTGCAATCGTCTTTTGAATGCTTCGAGATACTTCCGATAAGGTAAATACAGTTTTGTCGTCCACTAATTCAGGCATAGTTCAAATATACAGAATTATTACACGCTCATCATGCGTGTTTGTGCGTTTTATTAGTACATTTACTGTAAGAAATCCTAAAACAATTATGATTCGTTTATTAAACTTTCTAGCCTTATGCCTTATTTGCGGCTTATCTTCTGTTCAGGCTCAATATAAACAAGTGCTCAAGAATGAAACCGTATTATTAAACAACAATGGCAACATAATTCCATTTGCGCGCTTGGATAATCGCAGGATAGCAGTGATCACCTCAGACAGTGTAAAATATGCTCCATTCATTCAAACTTTGCAAAGGTATGCGGAAGTCCAAAGTTTTGGGTTCAATCAATATGATGAGCACACCAAATACTATAATACGATCATAGTAGCAGGTAGTGAGGAAGAGTTAAGACCTGATTATTTGGCAATGGTTTTGCAATCGGCAGTAAATCGTAAAGATGTAATCTTATGCAGATTTGGGAAGCAAACGAATTATCTGAATATAGGCTTATCTGCAGCGAACTTGAGTCGTTTTGCAAGTATCCTTAGTGCGGGAAATCTGGATGAACAAGGTCAGGAAAATGCCGCAATGTCCATTTTTGGAGGTCTAGGTATTACAGAAGGCAATATTAAAACTGCACAAACCCGTCTTCAATATTCAAGGGGTAAACAATCGGGATTGGATATTGCCAAAATGACCAATCAAATTGATGCAATAGCAAAAGATGCGATTGAGCAACATGCAACGCCCGGCATGATGGTCATGGCAATCAAAGATGGTCAGGTGATTTTCGAAAAAGCCTATGGCTACCATACTTACGACAAAAAAGTAGCGAATAATATTCACGACATCTATGACCTTGCCTCTATCAGTAAGATTGCAGGCACAACTCCGGTCGTAATGCATTTGCAGGAAAAGAACATTATCAATTTGGATAGCACCATGGGGCATTACCTTTGGCAAGCGAAAAATACAAATAAAGCAAACATTACTTTAAGGACCGTATTACTTCATGAGGCAGGATTTACACCTTTTATTCCATTTTATAGAAGCCTTAAACCAGGGGATATCAGTAGAACGCTGGATAATGAGCATCAGGTTAAAGTTGCCGATAATGCCTATTTAAAAACTAATTACTACAGAGATGTCATGTGGCCAGAGATGCTAAAATCTGATGTAAAGCCCATTGGAAATTATGTATATTCTGACATCAGCATGTACGTCATGAAAGAGGTTTCAGAACATGAAACATCAACCCCTATGCAGGATTATGTTCAGCAGTTATTGTATAGACCAATAGGAATGAAAACCGCGGGATATCTACCGAGAGATCGATTCTACAAAGATCAGATCGTACCTACCCAAAATGACACGGCTTTCCGTAAGGTATTGCTGCAGGGCTATGTACATGATGAAGGAGCTGCCATGGCAGGAGGTGTAGCGGGCCATGCAGGTTTATTTGCTTCTGCAAATGACCTTGCTATCTATGGACAGATGCTATTAAACAGAGGGGAGTATGGTGGTGCCAGATACTATAACCCTGAAACCATTGATATGTTTACTTCGAAGCAATCGAAAACTAGCAGAAGGGGATTGGGTTTTGATAGATATGATCCAAAGAAAGGTGCTGATTATCCCTCTAAACTGGCGAACCCATCTGTTTACGGGCATACCGGCTATACTGGAACATGTATCTGGATTGATCCAAGCAATCAATTTATTTACATCTTCCTTTCAAACAGGGTGCATCCTCAGGTTTCCACAAAAATTTACGATTTGAATGTTAGAAGTAGGATTCAGGACGTTATTTACGAGACTATCTTTAACGCTAAATAATGAAAAAGCTTTTCATATTGACTTGCCTAATCGGCGGAATGGTTATCAGCAGTAAAGCTCAAGACTATAAAAAGATCCATGAGGACATGATTGTCGTTGATGGGCATAACGATGTCATTATTACGAGCATTTTGCCGGGAAAGGACATCGGGAAAAGATTGAAGACTGGACATACGGATTTGCCTAGGTTAAAGGAAGGTGGGGTAGACGTTCAGGTATTTGCTGTATGGTCTGATGATAAAAAGTGGAAGAAGAATGCCTTTAAGCATGCAAATGATCAAATTGACGCGTTAGAAAAGCAAATCAATAATAACCCTGACAAGATTGAGCTGGCAAAAAGTTATGCCGACATTGAACGAATAAATAAATCGGGCAAGATTGCAGCAGTAATAGGAATTGAAGGTGGAAATATGATCGAAGGTAGTGAGGATAATCTGGAAGCGCTTTACAATCGTGGCGCAAGATACCTCACACTAACATGGAACTATAATCTTCCATGGGTTACCGCTGCAGCTGAAGAGGTGAAGACGAAAGATAAAAAAGGTAAAGGATTAACAGAAAAGGGTAAATCCATAATCCGCAAGATGAATGAGCTTGGCATGATGGTCGACCTTTCCCATGGTGGTGAACAGACTTTTTATGATGTATTGAGCGTCACTACGAAACCGATATTAGTGTCGCACAGCAATGCCGCGGCATTGACTCCACACTACCGTAATCTGAAAGATGCCCAATTGGAAGCTCTAAAGAAAAATGGCGGCGTAATCGGTGTGAATTTTTATTCAGAATTTCTAGACTCTGATTATCCAAAAAGAGTTAGAAATCTTTATTTTAAATCGCACAAGAAAGATAGTACGAATAGGAATTATTCAATCGGGAAAATGTATTCTGGACTATCTGCAAAACAGAAAAACCTCGCGAATGCACCTCTTGAAAGAGTACTGAAACATATCGACTACCTGGTAAGTAAAGTCGGAATTGATCATGTCGCTATTGGTTCGGATTTCGACGGTATTGAATCTCCTCCTCAAGAATTAGAAGATGTGTCTAAATTCCCTACTCTGACCAAAGCTCTGCTCGAAAGAGGCTATAGCAAGGAAGATATCGCCAAAATTATGGGGCTGAATTTTTTAAGGTTATTGAAGGAGAATGAGGGAGACAATAGACAGTAGACAGTAGACATAAGATTTTTCTGGCGGGATAAATGTTTTGGTTGTTTTTTCAATGCCAGAGGCATGACATATCTATAGAAAAAATAGAAATAAAACACACAAACGCCGTAGGCGTGGCATGTTTATAGCCAAATAAGAAGGGGCTTTGAAAACGTTTCATCGCAATGCACCTTATCGGGACTTCGACAGGCTCAGTCACCGATAACAGCTCGGGACTTCGACAGGCTCAGTCACCGAAAGGGACCAACACCTCATCCACCGATAGCGTCATGTTTCCTTATGCCAATATAAAAAACAAAAAAGGTCAAGGAGAACTCATTCACCTTGACCTTTTAAAACTATCTAGACTCTTATGTCTTATGTCTATTGTCTTATGTCTACCTCGAGTATCTAAACTGCTGTTTGTCCATCATACCCATCTGAGCTTTCATCATTTTGATCTGCTCTTCTAAAAGTTTATTCTTATCGGCTTTTTTAGCTTCAGCAAGTAATTTTTCTGCTTCACGTTTATTTCTTTTTGCCATTGCAATACCTGCCAAGCTTAATTTTGCAAGAGCAACGTTATGGTCCATATGAAGGCCCATTGTCAATGCTTTCTTGAAATATTTTTCGGATTGAAGAGGAGCGCGTTGAGATTCAATTAACCCCAATAGCATATGGTAGTAACCGTGTTGAGCAACGATCAATTCCTTTTCGTAATTTTTAATCTTATTAAGCCATACTTCTGCTTTGTCCATACGTTCTTTACGTAGGAACCATTGAGCGATTAACATTTTCTCATTAAAGAAAACGGTAACCCAAGCTAAAATAGTAATCAGAATTGCTAAAATTCCCCATCCCCATTGGCCAATCCAAAACAACGCAACCGTGCCGATTACCAACAAACTACAAATTATAATTCGAACTATATTTGACATAATAATGCTTAATACTGTAAGTTTGCAAATATCCGTTTTATTGCTGTAGTATACAACTTGTTTACAGCAAAATAATGTAAAATTTTATATAAGCATATGTCAGAACGTTACGACACTTCATGGGACTCCCTGATAAAACCACTGTTTCAAACTGAAAAAATGAAAGGTTTATCGGAATTTGTAGGACAAGAAAGATCATTATATAAAGTATTTCCAGCGAAGGATTTGGTATTCAATGCATTTAAACTAACCCCTTTTACTAATCTTAAGGTTGTCATATTAGGACAGGACCCCTATCATAATGATGGTCAGGCGCATGGGCTTTCTTTTTCGGTTCCTGAAGGAATAGCTATTCCTCCGAGTCTTCGAAATATTTACACTGAGCTAGTAACCGACATTCCGGGCTTTAGATATCCCAATCATGGCAATTTAACGAAATGGGCTCAACAAGGTGTGTTATTATTAAATGCAACCTTAACAGTACGTGCTCATGAGGCAGGATCTCACCAAAAGAAAGGTTGGGAAAACTTTACCGACGAAATTATTAAAGGAATTTCAGATCAAACAGAACATGTTGTCTTCCTCTTATGGGGCAGTTATGCAATAAAGAAATCTGCTTTGATAGACAGCAATAAGCACCTTATATTGACGGCAGTTCACCCTTCGCCACTTTCTGTATATCGAGGATTTTTTGGCTGTTCACATTTTTCAAAAGCCAATGAATATTTAGGAAGACATCAAAAAATGCCGATTGATTGGCAGGTTTAGCTTGCTTTCAAGCAATCCAATTAAGCGTAGCGTTCAATAAGATTTTTAAACTTATAATCTTCTGTGGATAGCACTTCAATATGATTGATTCTTATTTTTTGATTGTGCTGTAAGATATGAGTAAACATTAAATGGCTATCATAGGTAATTTCCCATTCACTATGAAAATCGATTGCCTGCATGGCCTCCCCTAATACGACATATTCCAGGTTACCTTGTGTTGTATATCGACTGATTTCAATGTGGGAATCCGGCCTTTCCACCAAGTAATACCATGCTCCATCGCCTACGCCTCCTAAATATTTTGCATGCTTAGGAACGGTGATAGGTTTTGACCCAAAGTTTACTGCGCCAATAATGAGGTCATTAGGCAAAAGACTTGCTTTATTTCGAAAAACATTATCCCCTAATTGTTTAACCAAGAAACAAAAGGACTTCCAACGATTCATTTTAAATGTTCTAACCCCTTCATCAGGGGTATAACTACTGACCATTCTACTATCGCATACGTTAACGATATTGCTAATAGGACTTGCTTTGATTGTTTCAGGAAGATTGATTCCATGCCAGAAATGATATTTTGGGGAGGATTTCATCAGCATTCTGGTGATGAATCGAGAGCAATTGTTGTTATTTTTCGCCACGGCACCATAAGGGTAGGTACCTGCTTCGACGCACTGATCACCATAGGTTTTTGCAATCTCAAAATCAATTTCTTTAGCAACACTAAAAAACAGTCTGCCTTCCCCATACATCGCAGCTTTTAATCCCTCGAAGTAAGCGACAATTTCATCCAGATTCTGAATATTTCCCTTTGATATTTTTGCTTTTATGTCAATTTTCAGCATAGGATCGGAATCCTTGGATCTTGCACGTCCGTAACCTCTTGGAGTTATATATCTGCCAAAGTCGTAGAAGAACATTTCTCCGGATTTATGGTCTACCAATACAACACCGGTATGTCCCACTTTAAAATTTAAGTTTTTAACAACACCAATCTTTTTGAAAAACATCATCCATTTTTCATCGCCACGAATCGTAGCGTCAGGCCATGTCAATATGATTGCGAAATCTTGAAATGCCATAGGATCAGTTTAATATTCTAAAGGTACAATAGGTTCTTTTTTACTAGTTGACATGATCATCATGGTCTGAAAAGTCTTCACAAAAGGAATTTTGGAGATTTTTTCCATAATAACTGCTTCGTATGCTTTGATATCTTTCACATACACCTTCAGCATGAAGTCACAATTACCGGTTACGTGGTGGCACTCGGTCACTTCCGGAATTGCACGGACAGCCTCAACAAATTCAGGAATTGCGTTATGGGTGTGAAAATCCAGGGAAATCTGGATAAAAGATTTTATTCCTAGTCCTAGTTTTTCTTCATCTACAAAAGCATGATAACTTTTGATAAATCCAGAGTTTTCTAATTTGCGTACTCTTTCCAATGTTGGAGCTGGCGAGAGACCAATATTGGTCGCCAACTGCAAATTTGTAATACGTCCGTTCTCTTGAAGGAGCTTCAAAATTTTTAAGTCCGTTTTATCTGGCTGGTAAGACATAGGCTTTTCAATAAAATTAAAGAACGATAAATATACAAAATAATATTTGGTTTTTACCAATGTCAATTTCCAATTTGTTGGCAGGGAACGATATAAATACCCTCTATATAGTTCATGGTGTCAAATCAATTTTTATTATAACAATCATTAAATTGTCATAATAAAACGATTCTAAATAGCCTTAAATGCACAAGAAATGACTTTTGTCATTTTTTTAATCAAAACTGGTGTAAGTAGAACACAAAACAGGCTATTTTATGCTTTTTAAGTCGTAACTTTGCAAATCAAAACAGTGGGGGAAATCCCATTAATAAAGTGAAAGAGATATGAGCACCAAAGACGACGATTTATTAAAAGAGTTAGAGCTCGAAGAATATAAGTACGGTTTTACGACCGACATCGAGATGGAGATTGCTCCGAAAGGGCTAAATGAAGATACAATTCGTTTAATTTCAAAGAAGAAAAACGAACCTGAATGGCTATTGGAATGGCGTTTAAAGGCTTATCAACATTTTTTAAAGATGAGCATGCCAACCTGGCAAAACTTCAAGAATCCAGAAGTTGATTTCCAAGATTTATCTTATTACGCTGCACCTAAGCCGAAAAAGCAATTGGAGAGCATGGATGAAGTGGATCCTGAATTATTGGCAACCTTTGCAAAACTAGGAATTCCCTTGGATGAGCAAAAAATCCTTGCCGGAGTTGTTGCCGTGGATGCCGTGTTCGACTCGGTATCTGTAAAGACAACTTTTCGTGAAAAACTGAAGGAACAAGGGGTTATTTTCTGTTCATTTGGTGAAGCGGTTCAAGAACATCCAGAATTAGTTAAACAATATTTGGGAACAGTAGTTCCACAGACTGATAACATCTATGCAGCATTAAATTCAGCTGTATTTTCTGATGGATCATTCGTATATATTCCTAAAGGCGTTCGTTGCCCGATGGAACTTTCTACCTATTTCCGTATCAATGCTCAAAACACTGGGCAATTTGAACGTACCTTAATTATTGCGGATGATGATTCTTACGTTTCTTACCTAGAGGGCTGTACAGCTCCGATGCGTGACGAGAATCAATTGCACGCTGCTGTTGTAGAATTGATCGCGATGAAAAACGCTGAGATCAAGTATTCAACTGTTCAGAACTGGTATCCAGGAGACAAAGACGGTAAAGGTGGTATCTATAACTTTGTAACTAAACGTGGTATCTGCAAAGGCGACCATTCAAAAATATCTTGGACTCAGGTAGAGACAGGTTCAGCAATTACATGGAAATACCCAGGAGTTATCCTGAAAGGAGATCATTCAGTGGGAGAGTTTTACTCTGTCGCGATGACCCGTAATATGCAGTTAGCGGATACTGGGACTAAAATGATCCATTTAGGAAAAAATACTCGTTCAAAGATTATTTCCAAAGGTATTTCTGCTGGAAAGAGTCACAACAGCTACCGTGGCTTAGTTAAGATTGGCCCTAATGCAGACAATTCAAGAAACTTTACGCAATGTGATAGTTTATTGATTGGCGACCGTTGTGGAGCACATACATTCCCATATATCGAGAGCAAAAATAAAACGGCGACTTTAGAGCACGAAGCAACAACTTCAAAAATTGGTGAAGACCAAGTTTTTTACTTGAATCAACGTGGTATCGATTCAGAGAAAGCGGTTGGTCTAATTGTCAACGGTTATGCGAAAGAAGTATTGAATCAATTACCAATGGAATTTGCCGTTGAGGCACAAAAATTATTAGCGATCTCATTAGAAGGATCGGTAGGATAGAAATATAGAATAGAATATGTTAAGCATTAAGAATTTGCATGCGTCGATTGACGACAAACAAATATTAAAAGGACTGAATTTAGAAGTTAAGGCCGGAGAAGTTCATGCGATCATGGGCCCTAACGGTGCAGGAAAGAGTACATTAGGAAATGTACTTGCTGGTCGTGACTCATATGAAGTTACTGATGGGGAGGCTATCCTAGATGGTGTTGACTTATTGGAATTATCTCCAGAAGACCGCGCTCGTGAAGGACTATTCTTAGCATTTCAATATCCTGTTGAAATCCCTGGAGTATCAAATATCAACTTTTTGAAAACGGCTGTTAATGACATCCGTGAATATAAGGGATTACCTCCAATGGAAGCAAAAGACTTCTTAAAGATGGTAAAAGAGAAACAACAATTGGTTGAATTTTCAGCAAACCTGGCAAACCGTTCATTAAATGAAGGTTTTTCAGGTGGCGAGAAAAAGCGTAATGAAATCTTCCAGTTAGCTATGTTGAATCCAAAATTATCCATCTTGGATGAGACGGATTCAGGCTTGGACATTGATGCATTGAGAATTGTGGCAAACGGTGTAAACCATTTGCGTTCCAAAGACAATGCGTTTATCGTGATTACACACTACCAACGTTTGTTAGATTATATTGTGCCTGATTTTGTTCACGTATTACACAATGGTCGCATTGTAAAATCTGGAACGAAAGAATTGGCATTAGAATTAGAAGAAAAAGGTTACGACTGGTTAAAAGAATTAGATACGCAAAACGCCTAATCAGTTGAATTTAGAATCGAGGTAATGAGCGGATTGACAACAAATAACATGAGTACAATAGTAGCAAACTCCTTATTCCAACAGTTGACATCAACATTTCAGGAATTGGAAACGAGCAATGATACGCCAGCGGTGAAGGCACTTCGCGAGGAAGCTTTTACGCGTTTTCAAGATCTTGGTTTTCCTACCGTTAAGAATGAGGATTGGAAATATACAAATATCCATGGATTAGTAAACAGAAACTACCTTTTAAATGAGGATGTGGATGTTTCTGATTTAGATCTGAGTGTCGCTGATATCCCAGGATTGGACGCTCACCGCATCGTGTTGATCAACGGTCAATATATATTGGCTTTCTCTTCATTAGAAGATGAAATTGGTCTAATCGTTAAACCGATTGAAGAAGCACAGCATGAGGTGAAATTCCAACAGCATTTTGCAAAACATGCTGATCAGACGGGAAGTACAACAGTTGCATTAAATACGGCATTTCATACGTCCGGTATATTTTTGCAAGTAAACAGAAATAAGGTTGTTTCAAAACCTATTCAGATTATACATGTTGCTACTGGTAGTCAGGATTTTTTTGCACAAACTCGTAATTTATATATCCTTGAACAGAATGCAGAAGCAGAAATCATCGAATCTTTTATCACATTAGATGGCTCGGCTTTTAACTTGAACAACAAGGTTACAGAAATCGTAGTGGAAGAAAATGCTAAGCTGCAGCACTATTATTTGCAGTTAGCATCAAACAATAGCCATTACATCAACCATACTGAAGTTTATCAAACTAAACATAGTTTGTATAACAATTACAACTGTAATTTTCCGGGTGTTGCTTTTGTTCGCAACGATTTAAATGTGCGCTTGGATGCAGAAGAAGTTGAGTCTCATCTTTACGGGATCAATTTATTGGCTGATAAACAATTTGTGGACAACCATACAGTTGTAGATCACATGAAACCTCATTGTGAATCTTACGAATGGTATAAGAATATCCCACAGGATGAATCGACTGCTGTATTCAACGGTAAGATATTTGTTCGTGAGGATGCACAAAAAACGAATGCTTTTCAACAGAACAACAATATGTTGATTGGAGATAAAGCGACGATTTATACAAAACCCCAGTTAGAAATATTTGCAGACGACGTAAAGTGTTCTCATGGTTGTACGATGGGACAATTTGACGACGAAGCATTGTTCTACCTTCGTGCACGTGGTATTGGCGAGGAAAGCGCACGTATTTTATTGGTACATGCTTTTGCTTTCGATGTTACTTCAAGATTTTCTGACGAAAACGTAAGGAATTTTGTTGAAGACCTTGTTGCCAAAGGTTTAGAAAGAAAATAAATAGTAGTGTAGTTTTAGTATAAAAGCGTTTTGGCGAAAGTTAAAACGCTTTTTTTTATGAATGAATTCCAAGGTTATAAAAGCTAATCTATTTAATATCCTAAACTTTTAAACTTAATCATAAAAAAATTAATCGGTAAAGTATTTGGATTTCAATGAGTTTCATTACCTTTACCATATGAGCACTAACCAATATACAGCATTAATCAAAAGCCCTTTGCTTTACTGAGTTCGTAAATATTTTAACAAACTCATTATCTATCCGTTGTCTTTACAACTGGCTGTAGTATTCACATTTTCAATATTTTTTCATGGAAAAGAAACATTGGTTTAAAACCTATATCTATATATGGGTAGGGCAATTCATCTCTTTAATTAGTAGCTCTGCCGTCAACTTTGCAATCATTATTTGGTTGAGTTTAGAATTTAAATCTGCCGAAGTTCTTGGCTATGCTGCCATAGCAGCTCTATTGCCACAAGCGATTATTGGTCCATTCGCAGGGGTTTATATTGACCGTTGGAACAGGAAAAAAGTGATGATTTTCGCAGATGCATTCATTGCTACCTGCACAATATTGATGACTATAGCTTTACGTGATGGTCAGGTACAGTTGAATTTAATGTACTTATTAATGGCAAGTAGATCATTGGGATCTGCATTCCATCAGCCTGCAATGCAAGCTATCGCTCCTTTGATTGTTCCGGAAGACCAACTATTAAGAGTCTCTGGGATAAATCAAATCCTGCATTCAATCAGTTCAATTGCTGGGCCTGCTTTAGGTACCTTGGCAATCGCCTATCTCCCTATCAATCAAGTCTTGTTTCTTGACGTCTTAGGAGCAGCTGTTGCCATCACAAGTCTTCTGTTTATCAGTATTCCATCTATTAAAATAGAAACTAAAGCGTCCTTAATTCAGGTGTGGCGTGATCTTAAATTAGGCTTTTTAGCTATTCATCAAAATACCGGTCTTAACAGAATGTTTATGTATTCCATATTAGCAACTGTAGGGATAATGCCCGTTGCCATTATGTTTCCGCTATTAACCATTAATCATTTTGGTGGGGATAAGTTCGAAATGAGTGTCATTGAGGTTATTTGGGGGGTAGGCATGTTGGTCGGCGGATCTGCACTAAGTGCTTTCAAAATCCCATTCAGGAAGGTGATTATGATCAATAGCATGCATATTCTGCTAGGGCTGACCTTTGTCTTTTCTGGGGTCTTACCACCAACGTTTTTTATTGTATTTGTAGTCTTAACCGCAATTGGTGGGGCTGCCATGTCAATCTATAATGCTGCTTTCATGACTATTATTCAAGAGGAAATAGCTCCAGAGATGTTAGGGCGTGTTTTTTCTTTGTATTTCAGTTTTGCGATCATTCCAAGTTTAATAGGGCTATTGTTTGCCGGGCATATTGCAGATAATATTGGCGTAGCCAATGCTTTTATCATTGCAGGAATGCTGTGTATCGTTTTGGGAGTCATATCATTTATGACCCATAGTTTGATGCGAATTGGGCTCAAAGAAATCAAATAAACTATTATTTAGATTCCCGTCTTATGATTTCGATATCCGGTTTCCTTTTTAGAAGTTCTTGAACAAATTCTTCGTTATTTAATGGAGAAATGTAGATTTCTTCATATTTATTGTAATGAATTATTAACCCATTTCTGGCAAATGCGGGTCGCATACCTACATACAAGGTTTTTCCAACATCAATTTTATGGATCTTTTCAATCTTAATCTTACCATAAAAAATAAACAACAATCGATACCTTAAGTATTCATCGTCTATTTTATAGATTATTGTGAGATAAATGGTCAAAAACAATAAGGTCATTACTCCTAAGATGCTAGGTATTACAATTAACTGATCTCTCAATGGCGCTTTAGTTAAAAGCATCATAATGAAAAGTACAGGAATGAGGATTGCATAAATTAGCAAGAAATTATAGGTGTCCCACTTAGATTTGGCTTGGAAGATTGGCATAGCCTAAAATAAAGAAAGCTTCCCATATAAGGAAGCTTTTTGGAGCGAAAGACGAGATTCGAACTCGCGACCCCAACCTTGGCAAGGTTGTGCTCTACCAACTGAGCTACTTTCGCTTGAAGTGGTACAAAAATACAATAAAACTTGATTTATGCCAACATCAATTGAATATTTTATAAAATTAACGGACCTACAAGGACGCTTTAATTGCATCTACGCAATTCATTCCATCAATTGCTGCAGATACAATTCCGCCGGCATAACCAGCACCTTCAGCACATGGATATAAACCAGCCACTTGTGGATGTTGTAGTGTTTCTTTGTCCCTCGGAACCCTTATTGGTGATGATGTTCTCGATTCTACTCCAACCAATATAGCTTCATTGCTATAATATCCTTTCATTTTACGACCAAAGATCGGCAAAGCTCCTTGCAAGGCTGAATATACAAACTTAGGCAGCACTTCCCTCAAGTCCGCTGACCGTGTTCCAGGTTTATAGGAATTCTCCGGTAGATCCAAGGAAACTCTATTTTCGACGAAGTCAACCATTCGCTGTGCGGGAGCTACTAAATTTCCCCCACCAACTTTAAAAGCCTGTTGCTCGATCTGCCTTTGAAAATCAAGTAGGGCAAATGGGTCTTTATCAGATCCAATTACATCTTCAAGATTGATCTGTATTACAGTTCCAGAATTAGCATGTGGATTATTTCTCTTTGAAGGCGACCATCCATTGACCACTATTTCATTCTGTTCAGTTGCACAAGGTGCAATTATTCCTCCAGGACACATACAAAATGAAAACACACCACGACTATCTACCTGTTCTACCAAGCTATAGTATGCTGGCGGAAGGTTCTCAGGACGAACAGAACAATGGTATTGCGCAGAATCAATTACTTCCTGGGGATGCTCTATCCGAACTCCTAGGGCAAATGGTTTTGCTTCCAGCAACCAATTTTTGGATCTAAATAATTCAAATATATCTCGAGCGGAATGTCCAGTTGCAACAATAACATGATTAGCACGAATGATTCCAGCAGATTCGGTATTCACCCCCTCTACTTTCCCAAACTGTTCAAAAATATCCGTCACTTTACAATCAAAATGAATCTCTCCGCCCATTTCAATTATCCTTTCCCTGATGCTTTCAATGATATGGGGAAGCTTATTCGTACCAATATGTGGGCGGGCATCAACCAAAATATCTTCAGTTGCACCATGTTCTACAAAAATTGACAATACCTGCTGAACATCACCACGTTTATTTGACCTTGTATAGAGTTTTCCATCCGAATAAGTTCCTGCACCACCTTCTCCGAAACAATAATTTGATTCAGGATTTACAAACCCTTCTCTGTTAATCTTGGCAAGGTCCCTTCTTCTATCCTGTACCTTTTTTCCTCTTTCCAACACGATGGGTTTCAATCCCAATTCCAAGCAACGATAGGCAGCAAACAAACCAGCTGGACCAGCACCGATAATAATTACCGGCTTTCCATCTTTAACGTTCTTCAGTTGAGTATGATAGTCCGGAAGCTGCACAGGTTCATCGATAAAATAAACAACACGCATTCTAAACAGCACCTGTTTACCACGTGCGTCGATGGATCTTTTACGAATATGATAACCGGAAATTTTATTTAATGGAATTCTTAGCTTCTTAGAGCCTTCGGATAAGATTCTTTTTTCGTCCTCTAAAAACTCAGGACTCAGGGCAATTTCAATTTCTTTTTGCATAATAGTGTTGGGGTTTTATCCCAAAAAATCTAAGCAAAGATACCAAAAAGCTGACATAATTTCGTTTTGTTAGCGGTTTGGTATATCATTTGATATTGCTTTTTTGTGAAAACAAATTCTTACTTTTAAATATTACTTGTTAAAACATTACACATGAAAAGATTATTAATCGTATTTGTTGGTTTATTAACTGCACTTTCCTTTAGTTCTTGCGGGTACAACACGATGGTATCCAAGGATGAAAACGTAAAAGGAAAATGGGCACAGGTTGAGAATGCCTACCAACGTAGAGCGGACTTGATCCCGAACTTAGTAAACACTGTAAAAGGAGCAGCACAGCATGAAGAAGGGACTTTAACTGCAGTTACAGAGGCTCGTGCAAAAGCTACTTCTGTACAAGTAGATCCCAACAACTTAAGTGAAGAATCCATTGCTAACTTCCAACAATCACAAGATGGATTGTCACAAGCAATCGGTAGATTATTGGTAAGTGTTGAATCATATCCAGACTTAAAAGCTAATGCGAACTTTCAAGAGTTACAGGCACAGTTGGAAGGAACAGAAAACCGCATCTCTGTAGAGCGTAGAGCCTATAATGAAGCTGTTCAAGACTACAACACCACTGTACGTAGCTTCCCTAACAACATTATGGCAGGAATCTTCGGATTTAAAGCTAAAGGAACATTTAAAGCAACTGAAGGGTCAGACAAAGCGCCTACAGTTCAGTTTTAATGATTTTCTATTGTTGTTAACATAACGTAAAGATGAATGTTGGGGGCTTTCACTTCTGCATTCATCTTTTCTATTTTAAGGCCCTATGGAAATTTTTAATCAAGAAGAACAAGAAAAAGTGGTCCATGCCATCAGCTTAGCAGAAAACATGACTTCCGGAGAGATCCGATTGGTTGTAGAGCGCAAGGTGCATGATATGGATGCTATTGACCAAGCAAAATACTATTTTGAAAAGCTAAAGATGCATCAGACAACATTACGTAATGGGGTTTTGATTTATTTAGCTACCGATGACCATCAGTTTGCCATCATTGGTGATTCAGGCATCGATAAAAAGGTTCCTGAAGATTTTTGGGAATCGACAAAAGAGTTGATGCTTGGATATTTTAAAAAGGGAGATTTTGCTGTTGGATTAATTGCAGGAATCGAAAAAGCAGGTGAGCAACTAGCCACCTATTTCCCTAGGAGAGCGGATGATGTGAATGAACTTCCGAATGATATTTATTTCGGCAAATCTTAATTTTTATGCAGAAAACATCACAAATCGTGAAATTTTCAACAAAGATATTCTTTAGTTTTTTAATTGGCTTAGTCTTCCATTTGCAAGCAATTGCTCAGGATTTTCCTCCTGTTGCTACTGCGCTGGTTACAGATTATACCAACACCTTGACAGCTGGACAGAAGCAGCAATTAGAAAACAAACTACTTGCCTTTGAGGACTCTACGACCATTCAGATTGCAGTTGTCGTGATGAATTCCACAGGTGATTACGATATTGCGGACTATGGAGATCGTCTTGCTAAGAATTGGGGCGTAGGAAACAAGAAATTCAATAATGGTATCTTATTCCTAGTTGCATTAGGCGACCGGGCAGTGACGATTCGTACTGGTTATGGGGTGGAAGGAGCGGTCCCCGATGTGATTGCTTATCGAATTATTGAAAACGAGGTCAAGCCTGCATTTCGCCAAGGCGACTATTTTCAAGGGATCGATGCAGGAACGAACGCATTGATTTCTTACAGCAAAGGTGAATATAAAGCGGATCCTAAAGAAAGCTACTCCACAGAAGGTGGTGGTGGAATTCCAATTATTTTTATTGTCATAGTGATCATCATTGTTATTTCTGTGATCTCGAAATCTGGAGGAGGCGGCAAAAACGGTGGTGGACGAGTGATGGGCGGTAGAGGTTCTTCAGACTTATTTTGGTGGACCCTATTGAATTCATTGGGTCGCGGCGGAGGTGACAACGATGGCGGAGGCTTTGGTGGCGGCTTTGGCGGCGGCGGAGGCGGAGGTTTCGGCGGCTTCGGCGGTGGTGGATTCGGTGGCGGTGGTGCCAGCGGAAGATGGTAATTGGAATGATATGTGTATTAGATAATAAAAAATAAAATAAGAGATATGAAAAAAACAATGTTAGCTGTACTGGCAGCAGTACCTTCTTTACTTTTTGCCCAAGAAGATTTTTCGATCAAAGGCAATCTGAAGAATGTAAATGCTCCAGCTAAAGTGTATTTGATGTATGTAGATGCCGGCCAACGCCATATTGATTCTGCTAATGTTGACAAAGGACAATTCACTTATAATGGTATTGTCTCCGAACCTACTCAGGCGCAATTAATTCTTTCTAATGATGGTAAATCATTACGAGAGTTAAGCAATCCAGATATGACTATGCTTTACCTTTCAAAAGGGGTAATCAACATTAACGGGGAAACCTTAGCAGCTGCCGAAGTTTCAGGAAATGATATCAATAAGGATTTTTCGAAATATAAAGCTTCTATTAAAGGAATAACCGATCAATTTGCAGAGTTGAATAAAGAGTTCCAAGCTGCAACCCCTGAACAACAGGAAGATGATGCTTTCGTAGGAAAACTACAGGAAAAAGCACAAGGGCTTTTTGACCAACAGGTAAAGATCAACGAGGAATACGTTAAAGCAAATCCTAGCAGCTATGTAACCTTAGGTTTGTTGGATGAGATGATTAACGCAGAGAATGTGAACAGCACGGTAGCACCTGGTTATGAGAAGCTATCTGCAGCACTAAAAAACACAACTCGCGGAAAAGCATTGGCGGCAAAAATCGATAAACTTAAAAAAGTAGCAATCGGTTCAGTTGCTCCTGAAATTGCATTACCTGATACAACAGGGAAAGTAGTTAAATTATCTTCATTACGCGGAAAATACGTATTGATTGATTTCTGGGCAAGCTGGTGCGGACCTTGTAGACATGAAAACCCTACTGTTGTTGCTGCATTCAATAAGTTCAAAGACAAAAACTTTACCGTATTTGGAGTTTCTTTAGACCGCGAAAGCGGTAAAGCAGACTGGTTACAAGCGATTAAAGATGATAATCTATCTGCATGGCCTCAAGTATCCGACCTAAAGTTCTGGCAATCTGAGGTTGTTGAGCTATATGGTATTGAAGGAATTCCACAGAATTTCCTTTTGGATCCAGAAGGTAAGATCATTGCGACAAACCTACGTGGCCCAGCACTAGAAGCTAAATTGGCTGAGGTCATTAAATAGATAACAATCTACTACAAAATAAAAAAGCGAGCTAAGGATACCCTAAGCTCGCTTTTTTATTTAACCACTTTTTTATCCAAAAAGTATTCTAAATACATCTTCTAAGGTTGCGACTGGACGTACCAGAATTTGGTATCTTTTAACATCCAATCCTTTGGTATTGTACTTAGAAATAAATATCTGTTCAAAACCAAGTTTCTCAGCTTCTTGAATTCTTTGTTCGATGCGATTGACGGCACGTATTTCTCCGGAAAGCCCTACTTCGCCCGCAAATGTTATGTTAGATGGCAGTGCTATATCCTGCTGTGAAGATATCAAAGCGGCGATAACAGCCAGATCTATTGCAGGATCTTCCACCCGTAATCCACCGGCAATATTTAAGAACACATCTTGAGCACTTAATCTAAATCCAAACCTTTTCTCCAGAACGGCCAGCAACATGTTCAATCTTTTGGTATCAAAGCCCGTAGAGCTCCTTTGCGGCGTTCCATAAGCCGAGTTGGACACCAAGGCTTGCACCTCGATCATCAACGGCCTCATCCCCTCTAACATTGCGGCTACGGCAATTCCACTCACCTGTTCCTCGCGCTGCGAAAGCATGATTTCAGATGGATTGGAAACCTCCCTCAATCCTGAGCCTTGCATTTCATAAATCCCAAGCTCCGAAGATGATCCAAAACGGTTCTTTACCGCCCTCAAAATTCGATAAACATGGTTTCTATCGCCTTCAAATTGGAGAACCGTATCTACCATGTGTTCCAAAACCTTTGGGCCTGCAATGGAACCATCCTTGGTAATATGCCCAACAATAAATACCGGGGTGTTCGTTTCTTTTGCAAATCTTAATAGCTCGGCCGTGCATTCCCGCACTTGAGAAACCGACCCTGGCGCTGACTCAATCTGGGCAGAATGAAGAGTCTGTATAGAGTCGATTACCACCACATTGGGCTCAACCTGATCGATCTGCTTAAAAATATTCTGCATGGATGTTTCCGTCAAGATATAACAGTTTGCGTTAGAACTTTGAGATAAGCGCTCCGCACGCATCTTGATCTGTTGCTCGCTCTCTTCACCAGAGATATAGAGTGTCTTTATTTTTGGAATTGACAAGGCCAATTGAAGCATCAAAGTAGATTTTCCGATACCAGGCTCACCACCAATTAACACCAGTGACCCCGGCACAATGCCTCCTCCTAAAACCCTATTGAATTCCTTATCAGGAGAAAGAATCCTTTGCTCCTCAGAATATACTATCTCATGGATGACAGCGGCTTTATTCGTACGTTTTTGCACTCCAGGAGTGACCGTTGTACTTCTCCACTCCGGCACTCTGCTGGATGCTTTTTCCACAACCTCTTCAACAAACGTATTCCATTGTTTACAGGAAGGACATTGGCCTAACCACTTAGGTGATTCATAGCCACATGATTGACAGAAATATGCTGATTTTGTTTTAGCCATTGAGCGAATTTAAAAAAATGTATCTACATGTTGTAACAATACCTTACTATTGTCGACAAATACCAATAAATGAACAAGAACCTGGAGCAAGAATTTGTCAATCTTTTGGAGGATAATCAAAATATCCTGCATAAGATATGCAAGCTCTATACCGTTGATCTAGCATCACATCAGGACTTGTTCCAAGAAATGGTAATACAGCTCTGGAAATCATATCCTAAGTTTAAAGGAGATTCAAAATTCTCAACTTGGGCATATCGCGTATCATTAAATACCGCCATTTCTCTCTACCGAGGAAAAAAAACTAAAATTGAAACCGTAGACTGGGACTACTCATTGGCCAATATTCGTTATGAAGAGTACAACTCCGAAACCGAAGACAACCTAAAGCATCTCTATGATGCTGTCCGCCAGTTAAATGACATCGACAAGGCATTGGTTTACATGTATCTTGAGGATAAAGATTACACAGAAATCGCTGAAACCTTGGGTATCAGCGAAGTAAATGCCCGGGTAAAAATGAACCGAATTAAAAGCAAATTGAAACAAATGCTAGCAAAGAAAGGAGTGGTATAATGGATGAATTGGACATTCTAAAACAACACTGGAAAAAAGACCAAAACTTCCCTAAAGTAAATAAGGAAGAAATTCGTCGTATGCTTTATAAAAGCTCCTCTTCATTAGTGAAATGGATCTTTATTATATCAGTTATTGAACTGTTTGTGGGATTACTTATCAACTTTTTGGCTTATAAATATGATATTTTTGAAAAAGAGGAGAACAATCCTTTTGAAATATTCACCAATATCATTGATGTCATATCCTATTTGGTGATCTTTTATTTTATTTATGCTTTTTTCACATCCTATAAAAAGATCAAAACCACAAACAACACCAAAGACCTGCTTTCGGACATCCTATTTACGAGAAAGACTGTCGGAAATTACATCAAGTTTAATATCTACATGATTATCTTTTCGATCGGAATTTCCACCGTACAATTGGTTTGGGAAGAGGATATCATCAATAAATCAGTTGGTCACAACATCATGTTTTTTACCCTTCTCTGTATTGTGATGTTTCTTGTAGGCTGGTTGACCATTTCGCTGATCAAGCTATATTACCGAGTGATTTATATCCGACTTGTTAAGAAATTAGACCAGAATTATGAAGATCTGGTTAAATTGGATCAAGAAGAAAATGCAATTAATATTTAAATAAAGAAGAGGGGCCTAAAGCTCCTCTTCTTTATTTAAATCAATGAATGCCTCCAAAAACTGGCCCTCATCATCTAAAGCGTTAAAGACGATTTTCACCAACTTTGCATTTTTAACCTCTTCCGTTAGGGGCGATAATTTCAACTTAATATTGACTGGTTTATCTTGATGCAACAGGTAGTTCAAGTAATTCTCCCTATCAGCTAATTGAACGATTACCCTATCGATTTGAACCGAAGTAAGCATATGCGATTGGTCTTCTGAATCGATAATTGCCGAAGCAAAAACATTTAATCTGAACTCACGCGGATTCTTTTCATACGAAATAGCAAATAGGTCGACAACCAATGTGTCTCCTGATGCTGTAATTGACCTTAAGTCGAACTGAATATCGTCTACGATATTTAAACTGGAATCTTCTTGAGCAAATGTAAGTTTTGGTAATGCCAATACAAACATGACCCCAAGAAAAATAATAAATTGTTTCATAGCTATTAATTAACGAAGCCTATCGGCTGATTTAATTAACTTATTATCATTTCTTATGCCACGAATTGCAAAGGCTAAACAAAGGATGGAAACTGGCAATAAAAAGAACCCAATACCAATGTTACTTGCACCTATGCTTTGATTGATTAATCCTAGAATATTGTTCGCTGAGACAAACATCCATACCGCAAATAGACAGATTAAAATTACTTGAACCAGAATTAAGGTCAATTGCAATTTTCTGTTTTTAAACTGGAATATAATAAAGATGGGAATCAATGCTAAAACAACGGTAGCAATGCTCATTAACAAGAAGCTGCTCTCTTTGGTTGTTACATTATTTGCTGATGAATAAACACCGGTTACATAAATGTTCTTACCCAGCCCTACTAAATCAATGTAACCAACAAATGGAAAAATAAAGAGTCCTAAAAGAACTAGGCTAGAAAGCAATAACCAGATGGTTTGAATTCGTTGTATCATATCTAAAGATTGTTAATTACGCAAATATAATACAAACAACTTAAATAGAATTTGGTTTCTAATGGGGAGTGTTAAAGCTTTGGCTATTTTTAAGTTTTCTTCTAGACAAAAAGTTCAATATCTATACTTGTTCCCTTTCCTATTTCAGAACGAATATCGAGCTTACCATGAAGATAATTCACTCTAATCTTGACATTTTTTAATCCAACTCCAGCCTTGACTCCTTCATTAATTCCGTTCGCTTGAAAACCTACCCCATCATCCTCTACCGTAATAAATACCACATTATCCTCCATACTGCATTGAACCAAAATATGTTTTGCATCCGAATGTTTTAATGAATTATACAGTAACTCCTGTATAATTCTGTAGATATGGGTTTGCTGCTCCATAGAAAGATCTACAAAGGAGCCATATAGTTGTAGTTCTATCTTAGTTTGGCTATTCTGCAAGCTCTTACATAAATCGCCCAAAGAAATCTCAAGTCCAAACCTCCGCAGAGATTCAGGCATCAGATTATGCGATATACGACGCATTTCCGTGATTGCATAGTCCATATCGATTAATACGGAATTCACCTTGTCATTGGGATTGGAGAGTTGAAGGTCAAGTACTTTGTATTTGATGGATGCTAAGATACTGCCCAGTCCATCATGTAAATCCCTTGACAAACGGTTTCGCTCCTTTTCCTCACCTTGCAGCATCGCATCTAAGGACATCAGCTTTTGCTTCTGCTTTTCTTCCAGTAATTTCTGTTGATTATTAATCTCCTGTTGATGCAATAGCCTTTTATTTTTCTGATGATTCTTGAATAAAAAGTAGCCAATCAATATTAAGATTAAAGCTATTAAGGCTATAATAATACGGGTATTTCTAATATCGCTTTCCGTTCTTTCTTTTTCAGCCTTTAAAGACAGAATCTCACTTTCCTTTTCTAAGGTTTGATACTTTACTTCATAACCAAGGATAGACTCTCTAATTCTACGATTATACATCGTATCCTGAAGAACATCCTTCTTTTTTACCCAGGCTAGTGCATTTTTATAGTCACCTAAACCTTCATATACTTTTACATAGGAAAGCGCAACATTCAGGCTATCTTGAAAAAAAGCACCTTTGCTATTTAGTTGATTTTCTACATGGTTATGCAGGTCATGATATGCCGCGACAAAATCACCTTTGCTGATGTTAATAAGTGTTCTTTGATAATACAGCTCCCCGATGGAACGTGGGTGTGTATTACCCATCTTTTTAAATTCTTCAATAGCCAGGTCCATGTATTTTAAGGATTGATCAAAATTTTTCTCAAACCGATCATGAACGGCATGAACAAAATAATAGTCTTTTAATGGTATTTCCCCTTTATGTTTTTTAGAAAACCTTTCAAAATCAGCCATCAAAGCTTTCGCTTTGTCCTTTTCTTTCATCGCATGAAGGGATACAATTAAGAGTTTATAGACTTCATTTAAGGTCAAGGGATCATAATTTCCCTTTTTTAGGTAGGCTAATGCATCGCTAAAATATCTATTCGCCTCAGCATATTGGAGGTTGTTCCAAAAATTTATTCCAATTTTATAATGGATGTTTCCAGTGATCACATCATCCTTAGCTTCTAAAGCAACTGGTAAAGCCTTATTAATTAATATATCCAGCATTTTTACATGCTTATCCTGCCATTGATAGGCGGTAGCTATATTATTAAGTGTTCTTGCACGCAGACGCTTTGCTTGTATGGAGTTGATCTTGGAAAGTTCTACTTCAGCAATTTCCATTAAACCAATGGCTTTATTTAGATCATAATCCATGTAGAACATGCCTTCATAGAACTTTCCCATACTTCCAATAATGGGAGCTTTATCCTTCATCGCCAAACCTTGATTCAGGTACTGATGAGCTTTTGTAGAATCTGAAAAGGAATAATAATAAGAAAGCTCAAATAAAGCAACAGCCTTGTCTTCAACCTTCAAATTATCATTCAAAGTTAGGGTCAGACTGTCTATTTCTTTCTCATAGGGAAAGGAAACCTGCTGGGCGTAAGCAGAAAAACTACCTGCTATCAAGAGCAGAAATACCGTATAAAATATACGCCTAGCATTCATATTCAATGTTAATCTATGGTCTTTTATTAAATAGAAATAGGCAGTGATTTTCACTGCCTATGCATGATAAGTATAAAGATAAACTATTTTTCTATTTTAATAGCAATACCATCATCCTCAATTGCCTGTACGGTTTCATCCGTAATCATAAGCGATGTTTTCTTAAGTGCTTCAAACAATTCTTCGGAATCTCCGCTAAAAAGTACCGTTAAAGACGAGCCTGTAGCTTTGTATTTCATCTTTACCTCAGAAACCTTTTTATTTGATTCTAACCCTGTGGATATTTTTTTCAAATCGGCCAATGAAACTCCTTCTATCAGAACTGTCAAAGCTACCCCTTCTGCTTCCTTATCACCCTTTTTACCGATTAAGCCGTTTAATTTCCCACCAATTCTTCCCGCTTTTCCCGAAGCGTTATCTACTTTATTTGTGGTATTCTCTACCTTGTTCAATGCCCTGTCTATTTTATCCAAAAATCCCTGGGCGCTTGCTGCAAATGTGCAGCCTAAAATCAATGTTAATATTGCTACTATCTTTTTCATAATCAATACATTAAATACAACACTAAATTAGTCGGTATCAGCCCCTTTTTATATACCTACTTCAGTGGTAATTTTTGTACATGAAAACTTGTACAACTCTTTAATAATAAACAGGTAAATTCTCATATTTCAGATTTTTTACGTGTTACTTACCAAATGCTGATAAGAGCTAATTCTATATTAATTACCTTTGCAAAGTGGAAGAACAGACACCTAAATACTTTTTGGAAATTGCGTATAATGGAACGGCATATCATGGCTGGCAAATTCAAGAAAACGCGGTCTCCATTCAAGAGAAACTGAATGCTGCTTTAGCTATTCTTCTGCGGGAAGAGGTGGAAACAATTGGTGCAGGTCGAACTGATGCCGGAGTACATGCAAAACAGCTCTATGTTCACTTTTCAAATGCGAGTCAGATTTTGAAAAACTCTGATAAATTTATCCATTCCTTAAATGCCCTATTACCTTTCGATATTTCTGCAAAGCGATTACTTGTAGTCTCTAATGATGCGCATGCAAGGTTTGATGCTACTCAACGTAGTTATGAATATCATGTACATTTTCAAAAAGATCCTTTTCTACACCTGTTCTCTTGGCAACTGAGGGATATGCCAGATGTAGAAAAAATGAACATTGCAGCGCAAGATTTGTTAGGAAAACAAGATTTTTCCTGTTTCAGCAAATCCAACACCCAAGTATTCACTAATAATTGCGATATTAAACGGGCTGAATGGGTTTGGGAAGGAGACAGACTTATATTCCATATCACTGCAGATCGTTTTTTGCGAAATATGGTTAGAGCTATTGTCGGAACACTAATGGAAATCGGCTTAGGAAAAAAGCCTGTGGAACATATAAAAGAGGTAATTAGAAGTATGGATCGATCTAAAGCTGGAATATCCGTTCCTGCCTGTGGATTATATCTAACAGAGGTTGCCTATCCTTATATTGATTAATAAAGAAACTTTGGAAAAAGATAAAATTTCAGGAAACGCATATGACAGTAAATTACTAGGGAGGCTGGCTAAATATATCCAACCCTATAAAACTGTTTTTTGGGTATCTGTTTTCCTGACTATCCTTCTAGCTGCCGTTGCTCCGGCGCTACCGTTATTGGTAGAATATACCTTAGACCATTATATCCTTTCGGGTAAAGGGGAAGGTCTGACCAATATGTTAATCCTCATGTTTGCTTTATTGATTGCGCAAACAATCATTCGATATTTCCACACCTTGATGACCAATACACTGGGTCAGTCTGTCATTCGTGATATTAGGATTCAAGTTTTTAATCATATTACCAACCTAAGACTCAAATATTTTGACAACACGCCGATAGGAAGACTCATAACCAGGACTATTTCCGATCTTGAAACCATTGCAAACATTTTTTCAGAAGGGTTAATTCAAATTATCGGCGACCTTCTTCAATTAGTCGTCATATTAGGGGTCATGTTTTACACGGACTGGAGATTAACGCTCGTAGTCCTGATTCCAATGCCTTTGATGATTGCAGCAACCTATATTTTTAAGGAGGCTATGAAGTCGGCATTTCAAAGCGTTAGGCTTTGGGTGTCAAACTTAAATACATTCCTGCAGGAGCATATTACGGGAATGAATGTTATCCAATACTTTGCTCGTGAAGATCAGGAAATGAGGAAATTCAAATCCATCAATGCCGAGCATAGAAATGCCCATATCCGTGCGAACTGGTATTTTTCAATCTTTTTCCCGGTTTTAGAGGTTATTGTTGCTATTGCCACCGGTTTGTTGGTTTGGTATGGTTCCAAACAAATTCTAGCAGACGTAATTTCTCCAGGGGTAGTGGTCGCTTTTATCATGTATATCAACATGATCTTTAGACCAATCCGCGAGCTAATCGATAAATTCAATACCCTCCAAATGGGGATGGTATCTGCAGAACGTATTTTTGATGTACTAGATACCGATGAATTCACGCCAAATAAAGGAACCTATAAACCAGAACATGTAAATGGAGAAATCTCCTTTAAAAATGTATGGTTTGCATATAATGATGAGAAATGGGTATTAAAAGATGTAAGCTTCCATGTTAAGCCTGGTGAAACACTCGCTTTAGTAGGTGCCACTGGAGCTGGCAAATCTTCAATTATCAATATCCTAAGCCGATTCTATGAAATACAGAAAGGTGAAATTCTTTTAGACGGTGTCGATATCAGGGAATATGACCTGACTTTTCTCCGCCAAACTATTGCGACGGTGCTGCAAGATGTATTTCTGTTTTCGGATACCGTTTTGAACAACATCAACTTGCATAATCCGGATATTAGCTTTGAATCCATTGAGGATGCAGCAAAAAAAGTAGGAGCTTATGATTTTATCATGCGTCTTCCCGGAAACTTCAATTATCAGGTTCAAGAAAGAGGTTCCACTTTATCTGCAGGGCAAGCGCAGTTAATTTCTTTTATCCGAGCTTTAGTTCACAACCCTAAAATCTTAATCCTTGATGAAGCAACATCATCAATCGATACCGAAACTGAAGAATTAATCCAGCATGCGATCGAAAACCTAATGGAAGGACGTACATCCATTGTCATTGCACACCGTTTATCAACTATTCAAAAAGCCGATAAAATCATTGTCTTGGACAAGGGAGAAATCAAGGAGATCGGAACTCACCACGAATTGCTGGAATTGGAAGGCTATTATCGAAATCTTTACGATCTACAATTTAATTCCGCAGGAATCTAGAATCTCTTTTTAAGCAAACAATATCACCTTCAATAGTATTTATTCTGTACTAATTCTTGTACTATGATAAATATAATTTGGAAAGGAGTCTACTATAATTCATTAGAATACTTAAAGTATTATGCTGATTCTAAACAGAACATCATCCAATCAAAAATTATTGGATGCTTAGATGCACAGTTTTGGTATGTAGATTACATAGTTCAAACCAATGAAAATTGGCAGATAAATTCTTTTGAATTATCCATTGATCTAAACGGAGAAATATCAACCCTTACCGGAAAGGTAGAACAAGGTGTCTGGTCTATCAATAATGTCGAAAGAAAAGAATTTAAAAATTATAAATTCATTGATATTTCACTCAGCCCCTTTACAAACACACTTCCAATCAATCATTTAAAGATGGGCATCTCGGATTCATATGAAATACAAGTTATCTATATTAATATCCTTGAAGGGAAGGTCGAACCAAGGAAGCAAAAGTACAGCAGAAAAAGAAATAGAATTTACAGTTACCAAAATATCCCAAACACCTTTAGTGCTGATATTAAAGTAGACAAATTTGGATTCGTCATAAACTATCCGAAACTCTTTAAAAGAATAATCTAATAATAAAGGGCAGGAATTATTTCCCGCCCTTTATTATTAGATTAATTCAATCCTCTTTTCTTCATCAAGTGAATTGGATCAGGATCTGCGCCACGGAATTTACGATACATTTCCGCAGGATTTCCTGTACCACCTCTTTCCAGAATATTACTACGGAAAGAAGCAGCTGTATTTTGATCATACAGGCCTTTTTCTTTAAATGCAGCAAAAGCGTCTGAATCTAAAACTTCCGACCAGATATAGCTGTAATAGCCTGCTGAATAACCACCACTAAAGATATGTTGGAAATAAGAACTTCTATAACGTGGAATAATCGCATCGATCAAACCGATTTTATCCATAGCAGATTTCTCAAATTCATTAGCTTTTACCTGGATAGGAGCTGTCGCGCTATGGTAATTCATGTCTAACATAGAAGCTGCTAAATATTCAACAGTAGCAAATCCTTGGTCAAAAGTACCTGCCTTCTGCATTTTTTCGATTAATGCATCAGGGATTGCTTCTTTGGTTTGGAAATGCTTCGCATATGTTTTCAAAACTTCTGGATCAGAAGCCCAGTTCTCCATGATCTGAGAAGGAAGCTCAACGAAATCACGAGGAACGGAAGTACCTGCTAAGCTTCTATATTTTACATTTGAGAATAAACCGTGTAGAGCATGACCAAATTCATGGAACAATGTAGATGCTTCATCAAAGGTCAATAATGCTGGCTTGTCGCCTACCGGTTTAGTGAAGTTACAAACGATAGAGATTACCGGAGCAACACGCTTGCCATTCACTCTATCTTGGCTTCTGTATGAGGTCATCCATGCTCCTGAACGCTTTGATGCACGCGGGAAAAAGTCAGCGTATAACAAGCCTAAATGTGAACCATCTTTATCACGAACTTCATAAACTTCAACTTCCGGGTGATATACCGGAACATTATTCAATGCTACAAACGATATACCCCATAATTTATTTGCTGTTGCAAAAGCTCCTTCACGAACATCCGTTAAACTGAAATAAGGTTTGATTTCTTCCTCATTTAATGCGAAACGCTTTTGGCGGATTTTCTCTTGATAATAACGCCAGTCATATGGAGCTACCTTGAATGTATCTTTAGCTGCTTCAATTTCTTTTTGGATATCTGCCGCTTCAACTTTTGCTTTTGCTAATGCCGGTGTCCAGATTTTATTCAACAATGCATTAACATTTGCAGGATTCTCTGCCATTGACTCTTCAAGAACATATGCCGCATGTGAAGAATAACCTAATAATTTTGCTTTCGCTAAACGTAGGTTTGCAATCTTAATCAAGATTTCTTTTGTATCTGCAGTATTGTCATTATTTCCACGCAATTGATAGGCTTCCCAAATCTTTTTACGTAAATCGCGATTATCAGCATATTGCAAGAAAGGCATTACTGACGGGTTTTGTAATGTAAATACCCATTTTCCTTCTTTACCTCTGCTCTTAGCTTCTGCAGCAGCGGCCTCTTTTAATCCACTTGGTAAACCCGCAAGATCTTCTTCCTTATCAACAACCATCTCGAAGGCATTTGTCTCTGCCAATAAATTCTGCCCATATTGTGTGGATAGAACGGAAAGCTCAGAATTGATTTTCTTAAGCTTTTCCTTGTCGGCATCATTTAAATTCGCACCAGAACGGACAAAGCCCTTGTAAGTCTCTTCTAACAATTTTAAATCTTCAGCATCTAAACCAGCATTTGCTCTTTGGTCATAAACCGCTTTAACACGTTTAAATAACTCAGGGTTCAAATTGATCTCATCTCTATGCGCTGAAAAAACAGGTGCTAAATCCTTCGCTATAGCTTGAATAGTGTCATTCGTATTGGCACTGTTCAAGTTGGAGAACACCGTAGATACTCTAGACAATAATTGTCCTGCATTCTCTAAACCTAAAATTGTGTTAGCAAAGGTAGCGGGATCCTCGATTTTTAAAATTGAATCAATCTCCGCATCATGTACTCTTAATGCTTCTTTAAAAGCAGGTCTGAAGTGCTCGTCCTTGATCAGATCAAACGGCGGAACTTCAAAGTTAGTTTCGTACTTGGCTAATAATGGATTTTTCAAATCTACTGTTTCCTCTTTTTTAGTTTCGTTGTTACACCCTACTAACATGCTGGCAATCACCACGCAGTAAGGTAAAAACCCTTTTTTATTCATTCTTTTTTAGTTTGTTTCAATTTTTGTGCAAAGGTAGTAATTCTTTGCCTAACAATCGATTTCTTTGTGGCTTACAAACTACTAACATTTTCTAAAATTTTTACTTAATTAGCTGTAACAAAGTTGACGCGCTAACGTCTAATTACTAAAGCTTTATAACATGAAAGAATTCTTTTTCTGGTGTGCAGGGGTTCACAAGGATACTTTAGACCGGTTTCCTGAAGAACAGAATAAATATATTAGCATAGGCGCAACTATATTTTTTACGGGTTTATTTGCTTCCATTGCTGGTGGTTATGCCTTATATTTTGTTTTTAGCGGTAGTTCATTTGCACTGTTTTATGCTCTCCTCTTTGGAATTATATGGGGACTCGCCATCTTTAACTTGGACCGATATATTGTTTTGAGTATTGACAAAAGCCGAAGTGGCTGGATGCAACTCCTACAGGCTCTTCCCCGAATTTTATTGGCAATCCTGATTGGTTTGATTATTTCCAGACCTTTGGAACTCAAAATATTCGATAAGGAGATTAAAGAATATTTAAGAGCGGAATATTTGGTTCAGCAAAATGCCAAAATCGATACCTTAAATAAAACCTTTGAAAATAAATACCGTGTGGAATATGGGCAATTAAAAACTTTAACAGCTCATGCAGATTCTTTAGAATCATCTATCAAGACCTCAAGACAGCAGTTAAATCATGAAATCTTCGGCACAAAAACCCAGGAGACATCTGGAGTAATGGGTTATGGGCCTTATGCGAAAATGAAAGAAGCCGATTTAAACAAACAACAAGGTTATTTGGATAGTTTGAGAGCAAGGATTAATGGCAAAGAATCCGAGCTATTGCAACGAAAAACTTCTGAAGGTTTAATGAATCAAAGAATCTTATCTGACAAATCATTGGACAGTGCAATTAATGTGGCTGGATTTGCAGATCGAAATGCGGCCTTGAGCAATCTGCACAAGAAACCTGATGGTACAATCAATAAATCAACAGAATACGCTGTTATATTCATTGCTTTGCTATTCATTTTCTTTGAATGCCTTCCAGTATTTGTCAAATTAATGAGTGGAAGGGACGCCTATGACAATGCATTAAAAAATCAAAAAGAAGTACACAACTACGAATCAAACACAGGAGTTACTGTAGAAAAGACGGCAATAGATAAAATTGACGATTACAGAATCGATGCTTCCATCAAAAGGCGGATGGACAAACTTCAAAAAGAATTTGCGGACGAATAATTTGCCTCTGTAAAGAAATCTGTATACTTGCTCAAATTAATCTAGATTATATGAGCAAGCGATACATTCTTTCTGCGCTGGCAATTATTGCTGCATTCAATATGAGCCATGCACAGGAAAAACGTGGTAGAATTCGTGATTTTGGAATCCAAATAGGTATTCTCCCTACTGGAACAAATAACGCTATTACAGATGTTTCTGGTGTAACGGTCGGACAAAAAACCATCATACAAGGAGACTCTGTTCGCACCGGTGTAACCGCCATCATTCCCCACCAAGGTAATATGTTTCAACAGAAGGTGCCCGCTGCAGTATATGTTGGAAATGGCTTTGGAAAAATGATGGGTATTTCTCAAATCGAAGAACTCGGAAATATTGAAACCCCAATTTTGTTGACCAATACATTAAACGCCTCAAAAGTTGCTAATGGATTGATTGACTATATGCTGGCTCTTCCAGGAAATGAAAATGTTAGATCCGTTAACTCCGTAGTTGGCGAAACCAATGATGGTGGACTAAACGACATCCGGGGCAGACATGTTGAATCAAAGGATGTTTTAGAAGCATTAAAAAATGCAAAGCCAGGAAAAGTGGAAGAAGGCAATGTCGGTGCTGGAACAGGCACGGAATGCCTTGGCTATAAAGGTGGAATTGGAACCGCATCTCGAAAACTTCCAAAATCTAGAGGTGGATATACAGTAGGTGTCTTAGTGCAAACCAATTTTGGTGGAGTACTAAACATCAATGGTGCTCCGGTAGGCCGTGAATTGCATAACTTCTATATGCAGGAGCCTAAGGAAGCCCATAAAGTGGATGGGTCATGTATGATTATTATTGCTACGGATGCCCCATTATCTTCCCGAAACCTTGAAAGACTGGCAAAGAGATCTTATATCGCTTTTGGCAATGTTGGCTCCTTCTCATCGAATGGTAGCGGTGATTATTCCATCGCTTTCTCAACAAACCCAGCCAATTTTATTCCCCATGAATCCAAAAATATTGAACTACAAACTCAAGAAGTTGGAAACGACTATATGTCGCCCCTCTTTATGGCTGTTTGGGAAGCAACTGAAGAAGCAATATTAAACTCCATGTTTATGGCGGAAGATATGAAAGGCATAAATGGTCGTACCGTTAAGGCATTACCAATCCAAGAAACCTTGAAAATCATGAAAAAATATAATGCATTGGATTATGATAAATTACCTAAGGCTGTTAATAAATAATTCAACTTCGCTAATTATATTCGTTGTAATCAGTTTGCTCTCTTTAGGAAAGGTTTTTCCTCAAGATAAGACGCAGGGGTTTCAAGAAATTGTCAAAAAATTTGATATTCCCGCAATTCAATTAAACTATCTGAAAAATGGTAAAGAGCATTTTTACAACTATGGTGTCAAAAATGTGGATAGCAAGGATTCAATCGACCAAAATACGGTATTTCAAGCTGCATCCTTAACCAAAGTCATTGCAACCTATGCCTTTCTTAGGTTAATGGACAAAGGTTTGATAGAATTGGACAAACCTTTATGGGAATATTACCATTACCCACGCCTGACCAACAATCCGAATAAGGATAAGATCACTGCGAGAATGGTCCTAACCCATCGCACAGGCTTATTAAATTGGGAAGGTGATGTTGGTACAGCATCATGGAAAAAAACGCCTCTAACGTCTCAATTTGAGCCTGGAACTGATTACATGTATTCCGGTGAAGGATTTTATTTTCTCCAGGAAACAATGGAGCAAATAACCGGAAAGTCCTTCCAACAGTTAGTAGAAGAGGAAGTGCTTATTCCACTCGGGATGAAAAATTCAGCCATTGTCTGGAATGATGAATTGATTCACAATGCTGCATATGGACATTATGAAAACGGTAAGGCTAGAAAAATGGGTATGTACCGAAACAGTAATGCTGCATACACTTTATATACCACAGCAAAGGATTACAGTATTTTTCTGAACAGCTATGTAATCAATGGAACAGGACTTAAGAAAAAGACCCACAAATTCGCTTTATCCCGTTTATCTGAAGCAAAGAAAGCCTCTCATAAAAGTCCTGATGATCAGCATGTCCCCTGCGCATTAGGGATGCGTATGCAGATCAATGAATTAGGCACAGCTTATTGGCATACCGGCTCAAACCCCGGTTTTCGATGCTTCTTTTTAGCCTATCCAAAAACAAAGGAAATATTGGTTGCGTTCAGCAATTCAGATAACGGTTTTGTAACAATTCCTCATTTATTGGCGTTATTTTTGAATAATAATCAGACATTCTGGATGTATAAATGGCGCCAGGGTGAATTGGACTAATATAAGACATAATCATGATTGGAATTGTTGGAGGTGTCGGACCATTAGCAGGTGTCGACATCGTAAAAAAAATTATAGAAGAAACGAATGCAAGGCGCGATCAAGATCATCTACCTGTGCTTCTTTCTTCACAGGCGCATAGAATTGCCGATAGAACAGACTATCTCTTGGGAAAAGAACCCATCAACCCAGGAATAGCAATATCCGAAATAGCATTGGAATTAGAGAAAGCCGGTGCCACCGTACTCGGAATCCCTTGTAACACTGCCCATTCGCCTCGGATATTCGAGGTAATTCAAGAAGAATTGCTAAAAAACAACTCAAAAGTGAATGTTCTACACATGGTTGACGAGACGGCAAAGTTTATTCAAGCAAATTACCCAGATGCAACTGTCGGGGTACTTTCAACCAATGGAACTAGAAATACAGGATTATATAAACAGGTACTTGAAAAACATGGTTTAAAATGTATCGAACCTAATGATGCATTACAAAACAAAGTGCATGCGGCAATTTATGATGAAGGTTATGGTATAAAAGCTTTCTCCTCTCCTGTAACAAATAGGGCACATGATGAATTACTTGCTGCTATTCAGGAACTAAAATCAAAATCTGCACAAGTCATTATCTTAGGTTGTACGGAATTACCTTTGGCACTACGAGAAAAATCTTACTATGGTCTCCCGGTCATTGACCCTAACCGGATATTGGCAAGAGCTCTAATTGAGGCCATTAACCCGTCAAAACTTATTCCTGTAGCAGAATAAGCCGTTTTATCGTTTAAGAATTAAACACAAAATTGAAAAACATGAAATTAAATGCAGTACCAACCCTTATCGTTTTAATGTTGGGATTATTCTTAAGCCCTAACGCAAGCAATGCCCAAGCAACTTACTTAAAAGTAAATACAGACATCTTTCCTAAACCTAAAGAGGGTTTCAAGAAAATGGTAATCGAAGTTCCATTATCTCAGAATGATGACCAGAAAAAAATAGAATTCTCTGTAGGAAAAATGATGGAAGTGGATGGCTGTAATCATTATGGGTTGAATGGATCATTGGCTACAAAAGACTTGGAAGGTTGGGGATACCAATACTTTGAATTCGAAACGGATGGTCAGGTTATTTCCACACAAATGGGCTGTCCAGATGCCCCTAAAAGACATCTTTTCGTCTCTGCCCAACCAAACACAGTTAGATATAATGGCAAAATGCCGATTGTAATCTATGTCCCTGAAGAATATGATGTTCAATACAAAATATTTACAGCTGGCGACGACATCTACCAAGCATTAGAAGCTAAACCCAGCAAACAATAATTCAGCATATTGAAAGAAGCTTAAAAACCCAGACATGAATATGACCTGGGTTTTTATTTTATTGATTAAATTTAGGCTTCACAATTCCTCTATGGCATTTACAACAGTTTCAGAAATTGATAAAATTTATTCCGCACAGCTAAAAAACAAAGCTGAAATCAAGCATAGCACCGCAGAAAAAAGAATTTCTTGGTTAAAAAAGCTTCTTTCAAGTATTATTGCCGAAGAGAAAGCTATTGAAAAGGCGCTCTATCTAGATTTTCATAAATCCGGTATTGAAACCGCAATTACTGAAATCCTTGCTGTCCAGGTTGAATTAAAGCATATCATCAAGAATTTACGAGGATGGATGAAAGACAAATCGGTCCGCCGATCTTTAATGATGCCTAACGTTAATGCCTATTTACATTACGAGCCGAAGGGAAATGCTTTAATTATCACCCCTTGGAACTACCCATTCCAACTACCCATCGTTCATTTAGCATCCTGTATCGCTGCTGGAAATACAGCAATTGTGAAACTCTCTGAGTTCTCTCCCAATACCAATAAGCTGGTTAAGAATATTATATCAAATCTATTTTCAGAAGATCATATTGCCGTTGTGGAGGGTGCAGTGGAAGAAACAACACACCTATTAGACTTGAGATTTGACCACATCCATTTTACCGGATCGCCAAAAGTCGGAAAAATAGTAATGGAGGCCGCCAGTAAAAACCTAACGGATATTACTTTGGAGCTTGGGGGTAAATCTCCTGCCATCATTGATAAAAATGTGAACCTTAAAAAGGTCGTTAAAAACTTAATCTGGGCTAAATTCGTCAATGCTGGACAAACTTGCATCGCTCCAGACTATATATTGGCGCATAGACATCAGAAACATCAAATCGAAGAGCTATTTCGCAAAGAATTAGTTGAAGCATTCGGAAATGATGCATTCAACTCACCTGATTATGCCAGAATCATTAATGAAAAACAATTCCAAAGACTTCAAGACAATTTGAATGATGCGAAAAATTTAGGCGCAGTAATAATTAGTGGCGGAAATTCAGATTCTAAAACAAACTATATAGAGCCAACCGTCATTACTAACGTGGCATCAACCAATCCCTTAATGACGGATGAGATTTTTGGACCAATCTTACCGATCGTTTATTATTCACAAATTCAAGAAGCTATTGATTTTGTCAATCAAAAGGAAAAACCATTGGCCCTATATGTCTTTAGTAAAGATGACAACTTTAACAAACATATTATTCGATATACTAGTGCTGGATCTACCTGTATAAACGATGCCATGATCCAAATCATGCATCCAAACCTACCATTCAGTGGAGTAAATAATTCTGGAATAGGTCAATCAACTGGTCGATATGGTTTTATTTCTTTTTCTCATGAAAGAGCCGTAGCAAATGTGAAAATAACTCCAATATCATCAATGTTTTGGTTTCCATATACAGAAAAAACCAATAAGATGCTCCAATGGATTAGAAAGATCGTCTAACCGAAGATCTTATTCCATAAACTCTTTTTAATCCCAACATAAAAGTCGCCGTCTTCTTTCTTTAGCGGATAGATACGGATAAAATTATGCTGAGGTTCATCACCTTTGCCGCTTTCGATATTGAATTTATGTCTATGGAAAGGACAGACCAGCTTGCCTTCCTCGCACCATCCATTCGTTAGGTCGGCTCCCGCATGCGGACAGCGGCTTGAAGTTACCGACAAGACATCGCCTTCCTTTATTAGACACAGCTTCTTTCCCGCAATATGCAAGGCCTTTACATAATTGCGACTTTCATCTATCTTCACCGGAACTTTATGCCATACGAGTTCATCATCTTCAAAATGCTCCATCTCCATATATCGTTATTTTTAGGCAATTTAAACATTAGAAAATAAAAAAAGAGGCTATCCATTGGCTAGCCTCTTATATCTTAGTTTATTTAATTCTTAAACGAATCTCTTAGCGTTTACTTTACGCTCGTTTTCTGTTAGATAAATCTTACGCAAACGAATACTTTGTGGTGTAACCTCAATGTACTCATCAGCTTGGATGTATTCCATACATTCTTCTAAAGAGAATTTAATTGCCGGTGCAATACGAGTATTATCATCAGAACCTGATGCACGCATGTTGGTCAATTGTTTTCCTTTAGTCACGTTGATCGTTAAGTCATTGTCACGGATGTGCTCTCCTAGAACCTGTCCTTCATAGATATCCACTCCTGGATCAACGAAGAAACGACCACGGTCTTGTAACTTGTCAATTGAATATGCTGTAGTAGATCCTGTATCCAAAGAAATCAATACTCCTGCCATACGGCCAGGGATTGTACCTTTCCAAGGCTCGTATCCTTTCAAACGATGAGCCATTACAGCTTCACCAGCTGTAGCAGTCAATACGTTGTTACGTAATCCGATGATACCACGTGATGGAATAGAGAATTCCAAGTGCTGCATTTCACCTTTTGACTCCATAATCAATAACTCACCTTTACGCTGAGTTACTAACTCGATTACTTTTCCAGAAACCTCTGCAGGAACATCAACTACCAATTCTTCAATCGGCTCGCTTTTTACTCCGTTGATTTCTTTAACGATTACTTGTGGTTGACCCACTTGTAATTCGTATCCCTCGCGACGCATCGTCTCGATCAATACGGATAAGTGAAGAATACCACGACCATATACCAACCATGCATCCGGTGATTCCGTAGGAACAACACGTAATGCTAAGTTCTTTTCTAATTCTTTTTGAAGACGGTCATAAATGTGACGTGAAGTCACGAATTTACCCTCTTTACCAAAGAATGGCGAGTTATTGATCGTGAACAACATGTTCATTGTTGGCTCATCGATGTGCATAACTTCCAATTGCTCTGGATTTTCAAAATCAGCGATTGTATCACCAATTTCAAAACCGTCAATACCTACTACCGCAACGATATCTCCTGCTTGTACTTCCGTTACTTTAACACGACCTAATCCTTCAAATAATTGAAGATCTTTAACACGTGATTTAACAATCTTGCCATCACGTTTTACTAAAGATACAGGTTGGTTTTCACGGATAGTTCCTCTTACAACACGACCAATTGCAATACGACCTACGAAAGTAGAATAGTCTAATGAAGTTACCTGCATCTGTAATGTACCTTCTGATACTTTTGGTGCAGGAATATGGCTGATGATTGCATCTAATAATTCAGTGAAGTCAGTCGTTGGTTTAGTCCAATCAGTTGACATCCATCCTTGTTTTGATGAACCGTATAATACAGGGAAATCTAATTGATCTTCTGTTGCGCCTAAGTTGAAGAATAAATCGAATACATTCTCGTAAACTTCTTCTGGACGACAGTTTTCTTTATCCACTTTGTTTACAACAACAATAGGCTTAATGCCTAATGCTAAAGCTTTACCTGTAACAAATCTCGTTTGAGGCATTGGGCCTTCAAATGCATCTACTAAAAGAACAACACCATCCGCCATCTTCAATACTCGCTCAACCTCACCACCGAAATCGGCGTGACCTGGGGTATCAATAATGTTAATTTTTGTGTCTTTATATTTTACAGATACGTTCTTTGATACGATTGTAATACCACGCTCACGTTCCAAGTCATTGTTATCCAAGATTAACTCTCCTGAATTCTCGTTGTCCCTGAATTGGTTGGTGTAATGTAAGATCTTGTCAACTAGGGTAGTTTTACCGTGGTCAACGTGCGCGATAATCGCTATGTTTCTGATATTCTGCATTGAGCAATAATGTGTTATAAAAAATAAGAGGTGCAAAGATATATATTTTGCACCTCATTTTTAACATATTACTGTTAATATTTTATTAGATTCTTATTTATTTATGATTAATTCTCAATTACTTGTCGAAAAAACCGCATTTAAATACCATTAAAGTTTATTAAGTTGGCATATTATATAGAAACTCCTTCTATTTAATCACCCCCAACTCTTTCCCAACTTTAGTAAATGCTGCTATAGCTTTATCTAAATGTGCTCTTTCATGTCCCGCAGATATCTGTACACGGATGCGCGCCAAATCCTTAGGAACAACTGGATAATAGAAACCGATAACGTAAATGCCCTCATCTAACATTTTGGATGCAAACTCCTGCGCTAGTTTTGCGTCGTAAAGCATGACCGGAACAATTGGATGGAATCCTGGTTTGATATCGAAACCTGCTTCCGTCATTTTTTCACGGAAATATTTTGTGTTCTCTTCTAACTTATCTCGCAACTCAGTTGTTTCGCTCAACATATCCAATACGGCTACTGAAGCGCCTGCAATAGCTGGTGCCAAAGTATTTGAAAATAGATATGGACGTGAACGCTGGCGTAACATGTCAATAATCTCTTTACGTCCTGAAGTAAAACCTCCAGATGCTCCTCCAAGAGCTTTTCCTAAGGTCCCTGTAATAATATCTACACGATCCATGACATTAAATAATTCATGTGTCCCACGTCCTGTTTTCCCGATAAATCCTGAACAGTGCGATTCATCAATCATAACCAATGCTTCGTATTTATCCGCTAGGTCACAGATCTTATCCAATGGAGCTACTGAACCATCCATGGAAAATGCACCATCGGTAACAATGATTTTATGTCTGGCGCCAGATGCGGCTTGCAACTGTGCCTCTAAATCTTCCATATTAGCATTCTTATAACGGAAACGCTGTGCCTTACACAAACGAACTCCATCAATAATGGATGCATGATTCAACTCATCGGAAATGATCGCATCTTCAGCTCCTAATAAGGGCTCAAAAACTCCACCATTCGCGTCAAACGCAGCCGCATATAAAATGGTGTCCTCTGTACCTAAAAACTTAGAGATCTTTGCCTCCAACTCTTTATGAACATCTTGTGTACCACAGATAAAACGAACCGAGGACATACCATATCCATGGCTATCGATCGCTGCTTTTGCAGCCGCAACTACTTTTGGATGTGATGATAAACCCAAATAATTGTTCGCACAAAAATTAATTACTTCCTGTCCAGTACTAATCTTAATGTCTGCGCCCTGTGGAGTAACAATTATACGTTCTTCTTTATATAATCCTGCATCTTTTATCTCTGCAAGTTCCTTTTCAAGGGCTGGTTTTAGAGTCTTATACATAGTATTTCAATTTATCCGCATAAAGATAACCTTTTTTTGCATCACCTATTTACGAAAACGTTTGCCCAAATTTTATTAAATACTCATTTACAGATTTCTAAAATGAACCCATAAAAAAAGGGCTTCTAAAGCCCTTTCTAATTTTTTCATTATTTAATCCGTTTCCATGTTTCTGTTCGGCCAATCAGGCTGATCCCCATATACCCGCGAATGTCCAGCTGATCATTCCCTTTTAATGTCATCTTACAGCTATAGGTCTTTCCCGATTTGGGATCGTAAATCTCTCCCCCCTCATAGGTCTTACTATTCTTGCTAAAGTTGGTCAAAATCTCAGTCCCCTGAATGTTCCTGGAACGCAGTTTTGGATCCGGATTCTTAGCATCTTTCTTCGCCGAATCCTTTATCCAGTACAGTTTACCATAAAATTTGTTGTTCTTCTTGTAGATTTCAATGCGGCCCTCTCCACTTGGATTTTCCCATTTCCCTAAAATGGGATCACTTTCTTGCGCAAATAATGCAATAGAAAATATAAGAGCACAGAATGTTGCAACTATTTGTCTCATAACCTTTATGTTTAAAATTGTAGGTTGAATATACATATATTTTTCTATGTTAGCATAATAATATTTTTGTTACCCCTATAATTCTACCTATTTAATCAACTTTATGGCATTAATTTTGAACAATTATTATCTACACAAATTATTAAAGTTATGAGGTTCATTATTAGTCTCTTAGTTACAGGTTTAGTAGTTGCAATCGCATCATGGATCATCCCAGGGGTAACTGTTGCAGGATTTGGATGGGCTATCCTAACCGGATTGGTTATTGGATTCGTGAATGCTATTGTAGGAGGAATTCTACGATTATTTACTTTCCCATTAAATTGGTTAACCTTCGGTTTGGTATCATTTATCATTACTGTTTTGATGATTATGTTATCCGATAAGATTATGGGTTCAAAATTTGATGTCGCTGGTTTTTGGCCAGCAGTATTCTTCGCAATCATCGTTGCAATTATCGAAATGATTATCGGAAGAATGGGAACTGATAAAAAATAATAAATCCCAAAAAACCACTATTTTAAAACACAAAGGAAAGCCCTCACATATTGCGAGGGCTTTCTTGTTTTATTCAATAAAAAATGGACTCAACCATGACAGTCAAGCCCATCCGTATAAAGAGAGAGATTTTAATTCTATTTTTTTGTTTTCTTCATCTTATTAATCCAGATCATAACACCGGTAACTGGTAATGAGGTGGCAATTAAACAGGAAATAAAGTAAAGCAATTTTGTAAACGGACCATAAATATCACCTATATGTAAGGCCTTAATGGATGCAGATGCTCTTTCATTGAATGGTTTTTCTCTAAAGATATCTTTCTCCAATGCTTCTCCACTATATTGATCCAAGGTCAATTTATCTCCTGCTGATGGAGCAAAAAATCCAACCCTGTTTTTACTCACCGCAACAGTTCCTGTACTGTCTTTTGCAAACGTTATGGTTACATCTCCATCATATGGAAGAATCTTATTGACTGCCAATATCGTTTCTTCAATATTCAACGGTTTTTTCCCATCTGCAGGTATTGTAGAAAGAACCGGTACTTTCTCTTCCTTAGGGGCATCTGGAGATTTATAGGTTCCCCATGTTTTTTGCCATCCCGCGCGATACCATTCAAAAGACCAAAACGGACCCGTAACGGACATCAGAAACAAAAGGATGCAGCTATAGAAACCTAAAGTGTTATGTAAATCATGGTTTAATCGCTTCCAATTTGCAGTCCAACGGATGTTCAAACCGTTTTTCCATGACCTCATCTTATTCGGAAACCAAATAATAAATCCCGTTATCACCCCAAAAAGGAATAATAAGGTCGCTGTTCCTGTTATCCAAGAACCAAGTTTTCTATTTTCAACGCCTTCAATTAAGGGTTCTTCAATTTCATTCAATAATAACCAACGATGTAAACCAAACATTTTCTGCATAAATTCTGCAGTCTTGGTTTTTACCTCTGCCGGATCCCCAATAACCTGACCGCTATAGGGATTCACTGCTAATTGGTTGGATCGTGGTCCACGTCCAGCCCCTGGCCCACCTGGTCCAGCTCCTTGTGCCCCCTTTTTCTCAGGATTCTTTAGTTCTGCTGAAGGGTTTTTCTCTAAAGATTGATCTGATTTAGCTTTTTTATCTTCTCCTGTACTAGGATTCGGTATTTCTGACTTCCTTTCGCCCTGAACCTGCTCCACTTGAGCTGATGCTTCTTTGTTTTCAGATTTGCCGCCTTCAGCACGTCTCCCATTCCCTTCTCCTGATCCCCTTCCTTCTCCTTCTTTTCCCTCTTTTGCCTCTTTTTCCTTCTTATTGTACATGAATAATGTTGTTGCATTTTCAGCATACGGAACTTTTACTCCTACAATCTGCCCTTTTACTTCGGGCTTTACCATGGCTAAGAGTTCATCATTATTCTTCTTTTCTCCATCAACCTTAACCTTGTTAAACTCAGGCATCGCCCAAGCACGGAGTTCCGTATTGTAGGTATAGATTGTTCCTGTAAAACAAACTATAAATACAACAATGCCTGAAATCAACCCGCCCCATAAATGGATATCGTTAAAAAACTTTCTAACCTTCATCCATGTTGTTGACTTTTGTACTCGCTTACTCATTTTTCTCTTTATACTATTTGAAATCAAAAATCAGGTGAGCATATGATGCCCACCTGATAACAATAATTATTTGAGGTATTAATAAACTCCGATATATTGATTACCTGTTTTATTCTTAAGTTTTGCCCCTACAGACATATCCCCTGTTTTTCTATTGAAAACATAGATATTTCCATCTTTTCCTATAGGTGCAACAGCAATAAATACATCGTCTCCTTCAAGTGTAATATTTTGGATCTGACGGAATTTCAACTCCGCTTCATTTGGAATGCTGTACTTCTTAGCCGTATTGTTGTTTAAATCAATTCTGGCAATATAACCGCCATTTCCTCCAACATTGTAAACGACATAACCTATTCCGTCGCCCACATATTTCCATGTTTCGATGTACGAATCTTTAACTCCTAACGCTTGGTCTAAGCTGAATGCATAAGATGCATCATATTCATTGGTATTGGAGTTAATTCTTAAGATTTTTGAACCTCCGGTACCTTTTGCTTCGCCAGATGTTGCTTGGTAAACATGTCCATCTGTTCCAACATACTGTAATGTACTGCGGTATCCATTGGTATTTCCTCTTGTTTTATTGGATGTTAAAATTTTAGGATTCGCTAAGGATGGATAATCTAATACCAAAGTTTTTGCCCAGCTTTTTTCACCCTTACTGTCGGAATCCCATGTAGGCTTGCCATCAGTACCCAATGTAAATGAATTTGTAAGATGTTTGGAAACTGCTGCTCCAATAAAGACTTTATCACCTGCTTTATTAATTACTGGCACATCAATACGACTTACATAGTACCCTGCTGCAATCTCTTCTGCTGTTAATTTCAGATCAAAACTTGTAGTCTTGGTAATTTTCGGATTGTTCAAATCCAATGTAATGACGTCAGTTTTTGCAGTTCTTTCTTGGTACACAAAATTTGGGGCTGTGCCTGTATAGACCGCATCTTTTGCCGTTGCCCTTACCGCAACTCCAACTCCTTCTGCAGCTTTTAGCCAACGCGGTGATGCACTTACATAGGTTGCTGTTTCAACCTCAGGCCCTTCAGGAATTAAGTTCTTTCCGCCGCGAACTCTGTATTTGTTGAAAATACCCCCATCATCTCCTGTATACTGAATATTGTAAAGATATTTCCCATCTTGAGATGCTTGAAGACGCGCCGTTCTTGAAGATTTTACGTGCTGTCCTTTGTCAAATACATTAATCTCATAAGCAGGATTTTTTGCCTCCTCAGGTTTCAAACTGAATACCATCGTACCAGCATTACCATCTCCTGGCTCTGTATCCATTAATGCTCCTGAAACAGTGATCCAACGAATATTGTCCTCATTATCTATTTCTGAACCACTTTCTTTCGTACAGCTTGTAAAGCTGATCGTAGAAACAACAGCTCCTAGTAAGGCTAATTTGAGTAGGTTTGCTTTCATTATTTTATTTTTAAAAGAGTAATTATATATTGTTTATTGAGTAATTCAACTTCAAATAGAAACCGCGACCTGGCTTTTGAACACCAAAATTGTCGTAGATCTCCGCATTAAAAATGTTCTTCACATCCAACGCTAGAATAAACTTCTTGCTAGGAAATACATAGCTCATCCCCAGGTTTTGTGCATATTGTGCTGGTGTTACAAACCAATCTGAATCTGGCCAAACTGTACTGAATGGAGCCACATATCCTATATTGTAGAACAAATTCAACTGGGATGCCTTCTGGATCATATTATCCAGACGATAGTGAATATTCCCATTCATGGTATAGAAGGGTTCATTGGGAATCTGCTTGTTATAATAAGTCATCTTCTGACCTGATGCCGGATCAAACTCCTGTTTGAACAAGGAATTGAACTTCGAGAAATTGAACATTACCGTTAAGTTATCCTTATGGGCATAGGTTAACTCCCCCTCAAAGCCTAATGATTGTGATAAACCTAAATTGATATATTGGGTTAATTCGATCTCTTGATTGTTGATCAATTCATTAGCCCTTGGCATAATTCGATCCTTGGTATTTCTCCAGAATACATTGGTACCTAGTGAAACCTTATGATCATTAAACTGATAAGTGCCCAACCTAAATCCTGCATTGTAGTTATCACTTATTTCCGGAGAGATGCCCGGGTTTGCCAACACATTTTCTTCAGGACTTCCAAAGGTTTCCATATCCACAGGCATACGAACCGCACGTTCTGCAGATGCCAATAGTATTAATCGATTGAAAACCTTAAACGAGGCCGCCAATCCGTACCCGGAATTAGTTCTGCTATCCTGACTCTCATTCTTTACAATCTTAGTCTCACCGTTCTCTACAACCCCTGTATAACTTGTACTACCAATAGATTGCTGATAGAGCTTGTAGAACAAATTCGTGGTCAGTCGATTTCCAAAGGTCTGTGCTTCATAGTTAAAAGAAACTACGTTTTTTGCCAAATCATTGGAACTATTTATGCCAGCATTGCCGTCCTTGATCAATAGGTTCTTATCTTTTCGGTCTACCGTATAGAAAACATGATTGACCGAAAGTCTATGTCCTGAAAATATATCGTAGCTTAGGTTCGTACGGATATTAGTGACTTGACGGTCTATATCCGTCATGGCAGGCTTTCCCTGCTGTGCTCCATCTGGTCGACGGATAGGATTACCATTGAGGTCATGGCGAATCTGCCCATCCCAATTATAGGCCCAAGGCACTGTATCCAATATAGCGGTGTTTCGAAAACTGTGAACCGCATTCGTAGATAAATTTAATCCTGGAATAAAAAGATCCTTCTTGTTGTAGGTAAGGCTGAGCACATTAGCAGATGCGTCGGAAGTTCTTCCCATATAGGGTGTGCCCATGGTTTGTCCGTGCTGAATTTCTTTGTGAGAATCAGAAATATTATACCCTAAGAAAAATGCATCGGCCCATTTGACATCCGTGAAACCAAATTCAAATCTTCCAGATAATGCCCTGTAACCATCAAAAAACCTCTTAGTCCGGTAATTGCGCTGAACAACACCATTGGGTTCTATATATTTTGAAAATTTGCCCCAAATTTCGTAATCGTTATCTGAATTTAAATAGCTGCCAGATACCCGAGTGGTAAAACCATTTTTTGGGTTCCTATACAATCCACTAACATCCGCTTGAGTGGTATTGAATGACCCGTAGGAAAGGGAAGCGGAAAGATTGTTTGTTGAAGTACCCTTCTTAAGTACAATATTAATCGCACCTCCTAATAAATCTCCAGTTAAATGCGCCGGAAGAACTCCTTTGTAGACTTCAATCCGTTCAATCATCGCTGGCGGAATATTGTTCAAATTGAATGATGAACCATAGGTCGAGATTTCGATTCCATCGATAAAGATCCCTACCGAACGGCCGGTCATCCCATTTAAATTATATTGAACTTCCGAACCCAATCCTCCACTCTGTCTAACCCGCACACCGACAGTACGGTCCAATAACTCATTTGTCTGTATATTACGTGTAGATGCTTCTTTTGTCTCTATAACATTGACTGCAAAGCCTTTGGTCTCTATCTCTCTTTTAACTGAATTTCCTTGTACCCGAACCTCATCCAAACTAATATCTCCTCTTGGGTCAATGTGGATATGCAAATCATAGCTTGGCTTATTAACCTCAATAGGAAGTTTTTTGGATTTGATCTCTACCGAAGTAACCAAGATGGTTTGCTTTCCATAAGGAACTCCCTCTAATCTATATAAACCCTGTTCATTGGAAACTGATACAATCGTTGATCCTTCAATACGTACGGTAGCATTGGCAACCGCTGTTCCGTCCAGTAAATGTACCTTACCCGTTATGGTTGAAGTCTGCGCCAATACAACACTGCACAGCAAGAAAAATAAATTGGTAAGGTAAAAATGTTTCATTATTAAAGATTAATATACTAACTTCGACTTTCTTTAGAACAAGTCTAAATAAATACTGCTGCAAATGTAGAATTATTCTAAATAACAAAATGACGCAATCGGAAAAAAAAGCTATACAATCGGAAAATTTAACCGATGACAATATGGGTTTATCTCCTAATATGCTCGAATTAGGTACGTTGATGTACTTTACTGTGCTCAAAGGGAGACAACGCTTTAACTTTATTTCTCCGATTGAAGGTTATCTTAACTTATTAGTCCTCGAGGATTCTGCTAACTGCAATCTCCAAATTCAACAGAATAATTACCTCTTACATTCCGGCGAAAACATCCTTATCCATATGAATAAAGGCGATCATTTCGACCTTAAAAGCATATGTTCTGACAATAGGATCCTGTTGATCCTTATTCCAAGTGATAAATTCGTCGCATTCCATGAAAAGTATCGTGCGGATCAAGAAAGATTCCTGCATGGACTGTTGACAAAGGCGGATGGAAGGATTTCCCTAGCTTTACAGCAAATATTTGAACTCTATGAAGGTGATTCCTTCATCAATCAATTGAAAATCCAATCTCATTTATTGGAAGTAATCATACATCAGGTGGAAAGCCTTTACGTAGAAAACGAAAACAAGGAGATCATTTCCAATAAAAACCATTTTGAAAAGATTCAGCTGGTTAAAAAAATGATTGATGAGGATCTATCGAAAAACCACAGCATTTCTGAGCTTGCAAAGGCTGTCGGTACCAACGAACAGTACCTTAAGAAACATTTTAAACAGTATTATGGCAAAACGGTAATGAACTATATTACCGAAATGAAAATGGAGCACGCGAAAAAGCTTATTTTAATTGGAAATCACCGCATATCCGATGTAGCTAGATTAACGGGTTATAAACATCCTACTCATTTTACAACCGCTTTTAAAAAGTATTTCGGCATTATTCCGAATTCTTTAAGATATACTTTTCTGATCGCTCACGAAGGTGTACAGGCAATACCTGAAATTCTTAGCTCAATCACCTTATTTTAGCATTATTTCAGCTAGCCTTTTCCACAGCCCAATCTTTCTTGCCCAATAAAAAAGCCGTACCAAAATAAAATTCGATACGGCATTATTATACAATTGATTACTAATACACTTAAAATTTATAGCTCAGCGTTCCTGTAAAGCTCCTTGGAGGTATTGGGTTTACGCTGTAATTCTCATGAACATAATAATTGAAAGCATTTCCAATATTACTTACCTTCCCCAAAATACTCCAGTTTCTGTAAGAATAACCAGCGGAGAAATCAAATGTCGTAAATGGATCTACTGCTATCAAACGATCAACACCTTCCTTTTCATTCACCTTGGTATTATTCCATCCCGCATTACGCTTTCCAGTATAGAATGTAGAAAACCCTAACTTAAGACCCTTTAAATTTCCATGCTGTAAGGTGTAGAAAACGGTTCCATTGGCTGAATGTGCTGTAGTTCCTACCAATCGAACTCCCTCCACATTTCCATTTTCATTCGTCTCCAGATAACGCATAAAGTTATAGCTATAACCAGCAATAATATTCAGCCCATCTGTAATTCTTCCGGTTACATCTAGCTCTACGCCATCTGAAGCCGTCTTTCCTGTAAATTCTTTCATGTTCGAATCCTTTACTTTTCCGTCAGCATCAATAATGGTCTGCGCAAACTTATTGTTCTGGATTCTGTACCATGTTAAATTTGCTGTTAATCGGCCCTGAAAGAAATCATTTTTAACACCCGCCTCATACTGGTCGATCAAAGACGGACCCATGGGTTGGTAATTGACATCATAACCCGCATTGGAAGTAAAGTTATTTGCATAGCTTACATAGAGGCTCATCGTTGGGATCGGTTGATAGATCAAAGCTAATTTTGGAGACCAGGCCTTATCAACTTTGCTTCCCATATCGACTCCATCTTTTCCTTTATTTGGCGTAATGCTCGTTTCCCCTTTTGCATAGTCATAGACCGAAGCATTATTCGTCTTTTGATAGGTATATCTAATTCCTGCCAATACCTTGAATTGGTCTGTTAATGAGATTAAATCCTGAACAAATCCTCCATAGCGATAAATATCTGTTGTTGTCCTAGTTTTCAAATCCGCATTTGGAATATCCGTACGCATCCCAGACTGATAAGGATTAAATACATTGATCACATCATAGGCGGTTGTTACAGAATCCGGTAGGGATGCAATTCCATAAATATTGAATGCATAGTTCTTCGTGTTGGACTGATCGGCATCTGCTCCTACCAAGATTTGGTGCTTGATGGTACCTGTCATAACCGTACCTCTCAAATTCAATTGCTGATTGAAAGATAGTTCATCTGATTCTGTTCGGTTCAATGCTCTAGGAGCTAGTCCATCGGCCTTCGCTTGAATACGTTCCGAACCATAATAGTCTCTTCCATATTGTTGGTAGCTCGCAATGGCTTGTAAATCCCAATTTGATGAAAATTTATGCTCAAAGTTAATCTGACCATTTGAAGAATTTGTCTTATTATAAGCCCATGGTGTATTTATGAAGGTATTTCTACCGACTTCTTTATTAATCTTTCCATCAACCGATCCAATCCCAAAGTCTGGTGTATAGTCTGATTTTAAATAATCAAACATAAAATTCAAACTTGATTTTTCTGAAATTTGGTATAAAAGGGAAGGGTTTATATAAACTCGCTTACTTTCGACATAATCTCTATAGCTTTCTGCATATTCTCCTGTTCCCACTACGCGAAAAGCGAGTTTTTTGGAAAGAGGACCGTACACATCTACGATCGGCTTATATTGATTGTAACTTCCAACCCGCATAGAGACTTCGCCTCCATATTCAAACTTGGGCTTCTTCGTCACCAAATTGACAACAGCACCTCCAGTTACGCCTCCGTATAGTATCGCCGCACTTCCTTTTAGGATTTCTACAGATTCTAAGGTACTCGCTTCAATGGATCCTCCATTATTCGTCCTTGCACCATTCTTAAAGATGTTGTTCGCACCAAGGCTATATCCACGGGCATAAAAATTCTCGTTAACACCTCCTCGATTTGCTCCCATTGCAATACCATTCGCATTCTTTAATGCATCACTAAGTCTGTTGACTTGCTGATCTTTGATGACTTGGGCATTTATAATCTGTACGGCCTGTGGTAAATCGCGATCCAATATCCCAGCTTTCCCAATGTTCAGGACTTTATCATTTAAAGAATTATAGCCGGTTACTTCTACTTCCTCAATATGTTGGTTGCTGTGTCTAACGACGATGGTACCTAATAGGGTCTGGTCTTCTTTTGGATTTACCAAGATCGTTTCTCGTTGATAACCAACTCCGGTAACCTCAACATTAAAGGATCCGGGAAATGGAACGTACAGTTCAAAGTGCCCGCCACTGTCTGTCATGGTCACCTTATCTTTAACCTTAACAGTTAATCCCGATATGGATTCATTATTATTGCTGCTGACTTGGCCTTTTATCGTTGTCTGTGCATTTGCGGCTGTATAGAATGATGTCGTCCCAAGAAGTACGAATAGGTGTGATAATTTCATTTCTTTTTATTTGTACTAATTCTAAATAGTGTTGCAAAAGTAAGCCCTAGACCACAACCAAAAAATAAACAATCAGACAAAAACATTCATAATCCGAAATTTTTGACATAAAAAAGCCCCACCGTGATCGGTGGGGCTTCCAATATGCTAATTCATATTAGTCAAATTTCCAACGTACGAAAGCCTCAATTGCTTCGTAATTTGCTAGACCAAGTTGGTGGTATAAGCCTGCTGTTTCGCTCGTCCTATCCTCCGCACGTACCCAGAATTCTCTTGGATCATCCCCAGGAAATACAGGTAAGTCCTTTTGTGATTGGTGTTTAAAGATTGCCAAACGCTTGCGCTTAACCTCCTGCGGCGAAAGTGGAACTGCCATTTCAATATCATGAATTGGATATTCATGCCATGCACCACGATATAACCATAACCAACAATCTTTCGTCCACTCGTCAGTTTCTCTTAGACGTAATAATGCCTCAAGAATAATATCGAAACATACTTTATGCGTACCATGTGGATCCGCAAAGTCACCCGCTGCAAAAACTTGCTGTGGTTTTACCTGACGCAATAATTCCATCGTCTGTTGAATATCATCCTCAAAATCAATTTCTTTTGAGAATTTTCCACGATCGTAGAACGGAAGGTCCATGAAATGTATGTTCTGATCAGGCAAGCCTACAAAACGTGCACCTGCAATCGCTTCGCCTTTACGTATTAATCCTTTAATGGTACGGATGATTTCAGGATCAACCTGATTAGGTTTTTTAATCTTAAAGAACTCACGCGCCTCATCATAGATCTTGCGGGTTACCCCATTATCATCTTCAACTGCTACTGCAAAATCCTGAACAAACTCTAAATAACGCAATACATCGTCATCCCATACAGCCGTATTACCCGAAGTTTGATACGCTACATGTACATTATGTCCCTGATCAGCCAAACGGATAAACGTACCTCCCATGGAAATCACGTCATCATCCGGATGTGGTGAGAATAAGATAACATTTTTATGAGCCGGTTCAGCTCTTTCTGGACGGCTTGAATCATCAACCCCAGGCTTTCCTCCTGGCCATCCCGTAATAGTACGTTGAAGCTCGTTGAAAATACGGATGTTGATGCTATAAGCGGTACCTTGCTCCGTAATCAACTGAGCCATACCGTTATTGTTATAATCATCATCAGTCAATTTCAGGATAGCCTTATCTAAGTGTCTAGATAACCATACTACCGCTTTCTTAACTAATTTATCTGTCCAGATCACGTCATGTGCCAACCATGGTAGGTTAAAACGTGTCAATGCAGAAGCTGCATCTTGATCCAGAACAAACTCAACATGGTCAGACATCTGTAAGTAGGTCGCCGGGATATCCGAAGAAATCTCACCTTCCACTGCTTTCTTAACGATCTCTGCTTTCTTCTCATTCCATGCCATCAATACAATTTCCTTAGCCTTGAAAATTGTACCTACACCCATTGTAATCGCTTTTGTTGGTACGTTTTCCTTACCCCCGAAATCGCGTGAAGCGTCTCTACGTGTAAGGTCATCTAAGGTTACCAAGCGAGTACCTGAGTTTGGCGCAGAACCAGGTTCATTGAAACCGATGTGTCCTGTACGACCGATACCCAAAATCTGGATATCTAACCCTCCATAATTGGAGATCTTTTGTTCATATGCTTCACAAAAAGCTTGAACATCTTCTGGTGCTAATGTACCATCAGGGATGTTGATGTTTTCCTTTGGAATATCAACAAGGTTGAACAATTGCTTGTTCATAAAAGCTACATAGCTTTGCTCTGCCGTTGGAAGCATCGGATAATACTCATCCAAGTTGAACGTTACAACATTGTTGAAACTCAACCCTTCTTCCTTGTGCAATCTAACAAGTTCTTTGTAGACTTTTATTGGCGTTGCACCGGTGGCTAAACCTAGAACAGCCTTTTCCCCTTTTGCTTGCTTATCTTTAATGATAGCAGCGATGCGCTCAGCAACTTTTACAGAAGCTTCGTCTTGAGAGGGATATACCGTAACCGGAACTTTCTCAAAGCGGGTTTCCTCTAATAAATTTAATCTTGCCATTTAAATTGAAAAATACCTTAGTGAGCCTCAAATTTAACAATTTATAAGGCTATAAGTATATAAAATACAAATCTTTTTGATTTTGTGGATAATTCCTTAGAAAATCATACCGCATACAATATTTTTAACCATTAATTACACTATTCTTATTTAATTATTTATTAAGAAAATCAACAAAGTTTGTTTTTAGCAATGATAATTTTACAAAATAAACTCTACTAGTTTAGTAGTTTATTTCTAAATTTGAAACCATAAATATAGATCATGAAGAAATTAATATTTTTATTAGCGATTATACCCAGTATCCTATTTGCCCAAACAAAAGAGGAGTTAATTGCTCAGGTCAAAGCAAATCCTAAGGATGTAAACTCCATTCGATTGATTCAAAAAGTTGGCGGATATTATCCCGAATATCAAGAATTAGCAGATTTATTTAAAACGTTGGACAAAAAAGTCAGAAAAACCAATGACGGAAAAATCTTCGAACGTTATTTAGATGCTTTGAAAAATACCATGCCTGGCAAAAAAGCTCCAAGCATTACCCAATTGGACTTAAACGGTGAACCTTATGCATTATCGGATCTAAAAGGAAAATATGTCCTGGTAGATTTTTGGGCATCTTGGTGTCCTCCCTGCCGCGAAGAGAACCCCAAACTTGTCAAAACTTATGCGGAATTCAAGGATAAGAATTTCGAAATATTAGGAGTCTCTTTTGACCGGGAATTTAATGCATGGGCAAAGGCCGTTAAGGATGATAACCTAACCTGGAAACATGTCTCGGACCTTCAGGGATGGAATAGCTCTGCCGGTCAGTCTTATGGAGTAAAGGCGATCCCCCAAAATATCCTTGTCGATCCCGAAGGAAAAGTTATTGCTAGAAACCTTCATGGTGATGACCTTAACAATAAACTTAGGGAAATCCTCAAATAAAAAATACTACCGAAAAACATATCAGCCGTTTCAACTTATGAAATGGCTTTTTTTATCCCTTAAAAACCACTTTATGTAGATTATCCTCATAGGATTTATACAATCCTCTATTTCCTCCTTGCTTCGTGTTTCAGTCGTGTTTTGGTCGAGACTTGTCCACACCTTGGTTTGACATTGTCCACAGCTCGTCCGCTTGTGAGCGGACGAGCTCCGGATGAGTTTTGGACAAGCTGTGGATGAGACACGAGCAAAACACGAACAAAACACGAGTAATACCAAAGCTGGGCCTGCCCAACCTCCCTTAGCATGTAAAATGTCTTATAAAAAAACATGGACCCTAAGTCTCCTTAGAATCCATGAAAATTATGTTTGTAAAAAGCTTAAACTTAATTCAGTTGGTAAGCAACTACGCTATTGTTTAAAAAGGTGGGTACATACAGAATTTTATCCTTTTGATTATATCCTAAATCTGCTGTTTTCATTTTATCACGAACATCTAAAAGTTCGGTTACAGTACCGTTTGCTCCAATATGGTAGATTAATCCTCCCCAACAAGTAACCAGGAAACTTCCATCACCTACCGGCTCTAATCCATCACCACCTAATTGTAATCCTTTCGCAAGAACTGTATAGTTTTTGTTGGCATCAATTTTCCACAACTCAGGACCAGCCATAGCATAAAGCGAACCATCAATAACTCTTAAACCGTTTACGTCTTTTACATCCTTCATAAATAAGGTAGGCTTATTATTATGGATCAAATAGATTTCTCCTTTTCTAGTATCTGATACGTACACTTTACCATTGCTGTCGGTCGCAACATCATTTAGAAATTGAGCCCCAGGAACTTTAATTTGATTAATTACATTACCCGTAATCATATCAATGACAACGACCTCGTCAATATCTGCAACATATAACAAGTCCTTGTACATGGCCAAACCTTTAGGGGCATTTAATCCCTGTACCCATGTTGCATCTTTCAAGCTACCATCCATGTTTAGGATAGCAATGCCACCCATTCCATCTTTGGCAGAACCATCGCCATCGATTAATGAAACATATAATGCGGATTTCTCAGGAGCATAGAGCACTGATTCAGGGGTAGGCAACTGATCTTTTGATTCCCAAAGCTGGGTTAATTTTTTTTGACTAAATCCAACTTGTGAACAGATGAATAATAGCGCGAATAAAATGGTAGTTTTCATGATAGTCGGGTTAATTTTTAATCTAATACTTTTAAATATAACATTTTTTAAAGGTTTTTGTTAGGTTTTAGATGAGAAATCCTTATTTTCAGTGACTCTCAATTCTAAACTTAAAAAATACATCGAAAGGATATGAAACCATTTTTGGACGAAAATTTTCTCCTGCAGAGCCGGGTTGCTGAAGAGCTCTACCACGACTTTGCAAAGGACCTACCCATCATCGACTACCATAATCACTTACCTCCAAATGAGGTCGCTGCCAATAAACAATTTTCAAACATTACGGAAATTTGGCTACATGGAGACCATTATAAGTGGAGAGCAATGCGTGCAAATGGAATTGATGAAAAATTTATTACCGGCTCGGGAACTGATCAAGAGAAATTTAAGAAATGGGCAGAAACAGTACCTTACACCCTTAGAAATCCCCTCTATCATTGGACTCATTTAGAGCTACAGCGCTATTTTGGGATACACGATCTTCTATCAGGAGAAAATGCCGATGCTATCTATGAAAAGACGAGCCAGGACTTGGGCAAACCGGATATGTCGGTGCATGGGTTATTGCAACAAATGAAAGTCGAAACCATTTGTACTACCGACGACCCTATAGATTCCTTGGAATTCCATCAAGTATATGCTCAGAAACCGGGAGGATTTGACATGTTTCCAGCATTCAGGCCGGATAAAGCGATGAGTCCCGAAAATACGGAGGCATTCAACCAATACGTCGACAAATTGGCGGAGGTTTGCAATACAGAAATTCAGGATTTCCAAAGTTATATCGAGGCATTAAAATCGAGGCATGATTACTTTGCCGAAAATGGCTGCTGTGTTTCTGACCACGGCCTAAGTCACCTTTACGCAGATGACTATACCGAATCAGAAATTATTACGATCTTCCAAAAGGTTAGGACGGGGAACGCATTAAATAATGAAGAAACAAATAAGTTTAAATCAGCATTGTTGATGTATTTTGCAGAATGGGATAATGAAAAGAATTGGGTTCAACAATTTCATGTTGGTGCATTTAGAAATACAAATGCTGCGGCGCTGAAAAAATTAGGCCCGGATACTGGTTTTGATAGCATCGGAGATTATAGCCAAGGCTTGGGTCTTGTTAAGTTTTTGGGGAAGCTATCGGAAAAAGGTCAGTTGGGCAAAACGATTTTATATAATTTGAACGCTTCGGACAACGATTTATTTGCAGCGATGTGCGGCAATTTTAATGATGGTTCAATCGCTGGTAAAATCCAATATGGATCTGCCTGGTGGTACCATGACCAAAAAGATGGCATGACCAAACAGATAAATAGTCTATCCAACATTGGGTTGATCAGTCGATTTGTAGGTATGTTGACCGACTCAAGGAGCTTTTTATCCTTCCCTCGCCACGAATACTTTAGAAGACTTCTTTGCAATATTTTTGCAGAAGATATCGTCAACGGCGAACTTCCACATGACATCAAATGGATTGGAAAAATCATTCAGGACATCTGTTATTACAATGCCAAAGGATATTTTCCATTCAAGAAATAGTCCATTAAGACCGTTGTATATTCAGCCATTTTGGAACAGGTGGAGCTTCATAAGCCTCCATTTGTTCCAATAAATCTTCAATATTATCGGAATATAAAATCATTTTTTGATTTTCCTCCTTTAACAGTCCGGAATCCACCATATGCTGTATAAAGGCAATTAAATGATCATAAAAACCATTGACATTCAGAATACCGATAGGTTTTTTGTGCAGGCCAAGCTGTCCCCAAGTGGTCATTTCAAATAGTTCTTCCATCGTTCCAAATCCACCGGGCAAAGCAATTACCCCATCACATAATGCATTCATTTTAGCCTTGCGCTCATGCATCGTATCAACCTCAATCAATTGGGTAATCCCACTGTGACCAATCTCTTTGCTATTTAAGAATTGTGGTATAACCCCAATCACCTGACCATGATTTTCCATAGCCGCATCAGCAACAGCACCCATTAAACCAACTCTCCCACCACCATACACCAAAGTAATTCCTTTATCCGCAAAAACCTTCCCAACCTCTTGAGCTGCCTCAATAAACTCAGAGCCATGACCAGGACTCGACGCACAGAATACAACGATTTTTTTAAGTTTCATGGATAAAGATAGTTAAAAGTAGTTAGTAGTTAGTAGTTAGATGAATGCATGGTTGGATAGTAGTTAGTAGTTAGATTGAATGCATGGTTACTAATTAGTAAGTTTTATAGGCTCTTATGTCTTTTGCCTTTTGTCTTTCGTCTAACTACTAAATACTTTATACTAAATACTAACCAAAAGGCCCCAGTGTAGGAAATCTGGGACCTTAATTAACTAAACATTGAAACAAAGATTTTTATTAGTTTGATGACGCGCGGTCTTTTTCTTCGTTTTTGGAGTCACTTTTTCGGATCTGTTGTTTCAGGTTACCGAATTTATAGGTGAATGTTAAACGGACTGCCTGCGAATCATTGTATTGTCGAATTTTCGATTGGTATTCGAAGAAATCCGTTGACAAGTTATTTCTGTTTGTTCTGAACACATCGGTTACGGCAAGTTTCAAGGAGCTTTTCTGGTCTTTAAAGTTATAGTTTGCACCAAGATCAGCATTGAACCTTCCGTGGATTTTAAAGGTGTTATAGATGAAAGGCGTATTGCCGTTCAAAGAAGCCTCTAAAGACCATTGCGGATGGATTTTGAAACTATGGAAACTGTTTACCTGAACAAAGAATGAACCTTGGTCTACATGGTATCCCGCAATAGGACCCTTGAAGTGCATATAGATTCCGGTAATATTATTGTTCATGGTCCAGATCTTACCCACTTTGAAAGGAATGTTCATATTTAAGTAGGAAGTTGTGGATTTACCTAAGTTTTCACGAGTAACCCAAGTCGTATTGGTCGTGGTATCCTGCCCCATGCTTTCTACAATCGCATCGTTTGTGAAATCACTACCCAATGTGAAATTGAACATCTTCATTAAGGTGTAGTTTAATGTAAAGCCATGCGTATATTGAGGATTTACATAAGGATTACCTTCTTGATAGGTCAATTTATCAATATAATATCTAAATGGATTTAAAAACCTATAGTTCGGACGAGTTACTTTCTTGGCATATCCCAAAGAGAAAATATGGTTTTCGCTCATGTTATATCCAATATTAGCAGAAGGGAAAAGGTCTAAATAATCACGTTTTACCCTTGTGCTATTGGTAATAGAATTACCGTCGGAGATGGTATATTCAGCTCTTAAACCTGCTTTTGCCGTCCATTTTCCGAATACACGGTTATAATCTAAGTAGGCTGCAGCGATCTGTTCATCATAAATAAATAAATTGGATTTGCTTATCACATTTTGCCAGGTGTCACCAATCAATTTGTCGAAGACCATATTGTTATCAGATTTCACCTTACTGTATTTCAAACCAGCTTCCAGTCCTCCGTTTTTTAATGGTTTCACATAGTCTAATTTACCTACATAGATATCGATATCGGTAGGCATATTACTTCTTTCATGCTCTTCAGGTTTAAAAAGATCGCCATTAGGTCTTTCCGTTCTGTAGGTATAGTTCATGTTTGAACGATTTTTGAAAGTACTCCAGTCTAAATCCAAAGTCAACTTTTGACCAAGGGTATCCATTTTATATTCGTTATTGAAATTAAATGACATGCGATCCAAGCTCATTTTATTTCTAGATGGAGACATCAAAATCGTATCGATGGAGTTCAATCCAAAGCCAATATCGGTTTGAGAATTATTTGTTGCATTTTCAGCATAGGAATTCCCCGACACTTGGAACATCATGGTATTCATTTCAGATGTTTTCTGTTCGATACCAACACGATAGTTATGACTATTATTTTTCTCGATTAAAGCTGCATTTTGGTCAAAAAATGTAGATTTAGAACCATCAGGGATTTCACGGAAAATATTAATATCCATCTCCTCTTTATTGTTGGTATAAGCATAAGACCCAAATAAAGTAGTATTGTTCTTTTTATAATTCAGGTTCAGCGAGCTGTTACCACGCATATGTCTACCGTGAGCAGCAGAAGCCACGAAAGTACCATTATATCCTTCGGTTCTATTTTTCTTCAGTACGATGTTAATCGTTCCTACGGCACCTTCAGCATCATCTTTAGCTGATCTGGTGGTCGTAACTTCCACACTTTTGATCTGACCTGCATCGGTAGATTTTAAGAATGTTGCCAATTGTTCGCCAGACATAAATGTTTGTCTGCCATCAATTGTTACGTTAACTCCTTGTTGCCCCATCAATTGAAGATTATCATCTTTATCCACACTTACCCCAGGCGCACGTTTCACAACTTCAAGGGCATTGTTTCCAGCAGCTAAAGTTGAATTCTCCACATTAAGGACCAGCTTACCATTCACATTTTGTACCATTGGTACTTGGCGCTGAACAGTCACGGCTTCAATAGCTTGGCTATTCGAGCTGATAATAATATCAGGAACTTCGAAAGTTTTATCACCCAATTCGAACACAGCTGATTTGCCCTTGCTGAATCCTACTGAGGTAACTTCGATATAGTAAGTTCCTTTCGGTGCTTTGAGAATGGTATAAGCTCCATTTTCATCTGTCACTGCACTTTTTATTAAAACATTTGCTGAAGAGGACATCAGGTAGATTGAGGCAGATGCTACAGGTTGGTTATCCTGATTGAGCACCTTTCCTTTTATATCTGTATCCTGAACAGCAGGTCCGGCTAGGGCTTTGCTGGCAACTGCAGCGATAAAGAGGATAATGATTGTAATTATTCGTCCCATTTTTAATATTGGCTAGTATGTTTAATTTTTAATAGTTGGTTTGGTAAAATATGTATTTTAAGCATTGCTGTCTACTGTAGACGACTCCTTGTCTTCAGAGGTTGCTTCTGTTTTATCTTTTTTCGTTTCGTCAGCTTCTTCCTTGGCTTTCTTTTCTTTTTCTTTCTTTTGTTCCTTCAGTTCCTCAAGGCGTTCTTCTTCCGCTTTAGCTTTTTCTTCCTCCAATTTCAAAATACATTTCAAACCACTTTTAGTCATAATCCATTCTGAAGTCTTTGAATTTCCTTCAGCTTTGCAATTCCAGGTTTCAATTTCCCTAAGTTTATTTTGAAGGTTTTCATCTATTATAACTTTCGTTCCAACAGGAAGGAAAAGATTCACATGTACATGTTGAGCACGGATCAGCTGTTTCTCCTGTAATGTAAAATGGCTATTGAAATAAATGTTATTATCTTCTTGTTTAACCGAATAGTTTATTTTACCGGCTCTATTGGAAGCATCTGCATATGATCCTCCTTTTGCAAAATAATTGTACTGTAGATAAGGGGCTTTTAATGAATCCAATGGTTCAATATTTAAGGATATATCTTTGCGCAAATAATTGCCGACCAATGATCCAACTTTGAATCCATTTTCTCTATTGTTATTAAAATCTTCATCCGTTGTTTTAATCACCCGAATGTCGTTCTCAGAAAGAATATAGGTATCCTTAGGCTCAATTGTCTTCTCTACAGAGATTGTACTTTCTTGATTGGTGTCTTGATTCGTAACGACAACAAAATAAAGAATCATGACAATCGATACAATCCAAGCCGCCAATAGTGACATGCTCGCATAATTATTCATTGGCCTAGTTTTAAATACCACGCGAAGCATGATAAAGAAAATCGCCAATAAAGGAATAATGATCGCGGCACAACCGGCAAGGATGGCAAAGAATGCTGAAGTAGGATCCAGAACTTCTAAAGGATCGAAGAAGAGATCGTTCGTGTATCCCATAATATTCAGAACGTTGAATACAAAGAATATAAACATACCGATGATACTAAGTCCGGCCCAAATAAGGACTAAAACGCCTAAAATTTTACCGATTACCGAGAAAAAAGACCCTAAAGAGTTTCCAACCGAACGAGCTCCTCGACTAATATGCTCGCCGGCTCCGGAAAAATTTTCACGGACACCTTTCATTTCTTCGTCAAAAGATTTCTTGAAGTTGTGGAGGTTAGCTTGTTCGCCACGCATAGCCAATTTATCGGCACGAGTAGTAGCTTTCGGCATTACTGCCCATAAAACGAAGTACAACAATACACCTGAACCACCAAATAGGAAGAAGAGTACGAAGATAATTCTCACCCATTTCGCTTCAATGTTAAAGTAGTGACCTAATCCACTACATACTCCGCTAAGGACTTTATCGTCCATATCACGCATCAATTTCTTAGATGTCAAGTACTCTGTAAAACCGAAATCGGCATTCTGTTCTTTATTTTCTTTGCTTTCCTCTTGTTGAGGTTCTGCTTGTTCAGCTTGATCCGCAAAAGCCGCTTTAGGTTCTGCTTCAGCACGTGGTTCGTCATCAATTTCAACATCGAAATCGCTAACTCTCCCCATTTGAGCAATAACCTGATCGACATCTTCACGATTAATAACTTCCTTACGACCCGTTTGGATGCGTTCAGAAAACATTTCCGCAATACGATTTTCGATATCCTCTAGGATTTCACGGCTATCTTCAGAATTCCCAAAGTGCCTTTTAATCTCGATCATGTATGACCGCAGGGTCTCATAGGCATCCTCCTCAATGTGGAAGACGATACTGTTTATATTGATAATTATAGTCTTGTTCATGGCTGTATTTAGTTAATGGTATAGTTAAATTTCTCGGTTTTGTAAGGATATTTCAACGGCGAATACTAATTCTTTCCAGGTGACATCCAATCGTTTTAACACTTCCATCCCCTCGGAAGTGATTTGATAATATTTTCGAGGTGGACCAGAAGTTGACTCCTTCCAGATATAGCTCAAAAGACCATTGTTCTTCAATCTCGTAAGCAGTGGATATAGTGTGCCTTCAACCACCAACAATTCAGCTTTCTTCAATTCGCTGATTATGTCTGAGGCATATATTTCTCCCCGAGAAATAATTGAAAGAATACAGTATTCCAGTATTCCTTTCCTCATTTGGGTTTGTGTATTTTCAGCTATCATAACAATACAAAGATATATCCTTTGGATGGTACTTTGCAATACATAGTACTATATTTTTATGAATAAAAGTTATAAACATCTGATATTCAAACGAATAATTTTTAAATAAATTTTTACAGGACTTAAAATGTTTCAAAAAAAACAGATAAAAGCTTTTTAATTTGAGTTTTAAATACGATTTTTAACAACAATGAATTGGATAATAAATTATGCATGGGCAATTTTATGGGCAATAATTATGACGCTCCTATTATTGTTACCCGCCAATGACTTTCCTACAGAAGGATTTTTTCAAGGCTTTGACAAATTAGTACATACCGGTAGTTTTTATTTATTAACGACTTTAATCTTATTTGGTCGCATTGTTGACACGAAAAGACGGGCCACAAAAGTGAAGACTTTTATCGTCGTCTTCTTAGTATCATCCTTATTTGCATTCTTTACAGAAGCTGCGCAAATGTATTTTACGAGCAGCAGATCTGCAGATTGGTGGGACATCTTTGCAGATTATGTCGGAATTGGTATGGCTCTATTTAGTTATTTACTTCTTTACAACCGTAAATTCCAGTATTCATAACTGTATAATGGGTTATTCAATTAAGCTATAGCCATTGTTGCGATATAAATTTTGCAATCGGGTATAGACTGAAGGATCTCCTCAGCAGCAGAGCTGAGGGTTGCACCTGTGGTAAGCACATCATCGACCAATAAAATACATTTCCCCTTAGCTTTCTCAGGTGAAATACAAGAAAATGCTCCTTTAACATTCTGATATCGATCGGACGATGCCATTTTTGTTTGGCTACTCTGATATTTATTTCGCTTCAAAAGAGAAAAATTCACTGGTTTCAATAAGGATTCTGACAGCCCTTTTGCAAAATATTCACTTTGATTATACCCTCTTTTCCGCCTTCTTTTTTTATGTAATGGAATCGGTACAATCAGATCGATGTCTTCAAAAACAGGTGAACTGAGCAGATCCTCTCCATATCGCCTACCTAAGAAAAGTCCAACTTGAGGATGGTTGTTATATTTTAAATTATAGATCAAACTTTCAGAGATAGAGTCAGGTTTTAAATACAGCATGGAGCAGGCAAAGGCAAAAGGGACCTTTCCTTTAAACAGCTGAACTGCTTCATTATTAGCATCTAAATGAAATTTTGTAAGGGGTAAATGAAAAAGACAGGAAGTACAAATTATTTCTTCTTGATCCAGTAGGGATTGATTGCATCCCATACACAGTTCAGGATAGAATAAATGGATGATTGCATTTAAATACTTTTGAATCATGGTTTATTTTATTCCTAAAAATAATCAGGATCTATCAATAAAACATTGCTATAGGGTTATCAAAAAATAAAATTTAGTGTTTCTTATCATATATCAATAATCATAAACAATGGACCTATTACCTTTGTAGTATTAAAAAAGAAAGATAATATGATGGAATTAGGAATAGGCATGTTTGGAGACTTGCAAATTGATTCCCAAACAGGAAAAATACAGGCGCCCCAACAAAGGCTACATGAAATAATCGAGGAAATTAAATTAATGGATGAAGTTGGTGTTGATTTCTTTGGAATGGGAGAACACCATAGAGCAGACTATGCAGTAGCAGCACCCGAAATTATTTTGGCTGCAGCCGTAACGGTTACCAATCGGATAAAATTAGGTTCAGCAGTATCTGTCTTAAGTTCCTCCGATCCGGTTAAGCTCTATCAGGATTTTGCAACCGTTGATTTGATTTCAAATGGTCGGGCAGAGATTATGGCAGGAAGAGGGTCATTTATCGAATCATTTCCACTTTTTGGATACGATTTGAAGGACTACAGTTCCTTATTTGAAGAGAAACTTGATCTTTTATTGAGAATAAATAATTCTCAGACTGTGAACTGGACCGGAAAGCACCGCGCGAGTTTAATTAATCAAAGCATTTACCCGAGACCTGTGAATGACAAACTTCCGATTTGGATAGCAGTTGGCGGAACGACGGAATCTGTTATTCGTGCGGGGAGATTGGGCTTGCCAGTAATGTTTGCCATCATTGGAGGTTCGCCGATAAATTTCAAGCCCTTGTTCGAAGTTTATGAACAGGCTTATCAAGACAATGGCCATGATATGAGTAAATATCAAGTCGGGGTACATATGCATTCGTTCTTTGGAGAAAATTCAAAAGAAATTGCGGATTGGTACTATCCTTATTATTCAGCGCAGATGAATAGGATCGGAGCATCACGAGGATGGCCTCCATATCAAAAAACACAGTATGATTATGGCCGTTCAAACCATGGACATTTAATTGTCGCAGATGTCAATGAATCTGTTGATAAGATCCTTCAATTGCAAGAAACCTTCGGTTTAACTAGATTTTCTGCCCATATGGATGTAGGAAGTCCTGATCATAGTAAAATGATGAAAGCAATTGAGCTTTATGGAAATCAGATTATTCCGAAAGTGAAAGATGCGATAAAATAAAAAAAAGGGCTTAGGCCCTTTTTTTTATGGAATTCGGTAATCTACTGCATCCCCTAATAAATTATAGATATGAAAAGAAATAATTTATGGGTCCTGCTGTTGCTTATCAGCATGGGATCATGTGGAAATAAATTTGCAGAGCAGAATTCAGAAGAAATGAGTTCAAAAGATTTTAATGAAACAGCAGCAGCAACATCTCAAGACGCGGGGATCTCTCCATTGGTTTCTCCTGAAATGACATTAAAAGAAAGTATGCCTCTGGGAACAGATGATGTTGCACAACAATCAACTTCCAATATCAAAATAATAAGAAGCGGTAATATTTCACTTGAGTCCAAAAAAATTGAAGCCAGTAAAAAAAATATAGATGCCCTTCTGAAGAAATTTAATGCTTATTATGAGCAAGAGTCATCAAACAATAACAATAATTTCACAAGTTATAATTTAACGATTCGAATTCCAACCAGCTCGTTTGATAACTTCCTGATAGCGATGGAAAATGGTGAAGACAAAATTACGGACAAGAAAATTAGTGCTGAGGATGTAAGTATTACCTATCATGATGTTGAATCCCGATTAAAGAGTAAAAGAGCCTATCTTTTACGTTATCAGGAAATGGTTTCTAGCGCCAAAAATGTAAAAGATCTTTTAGAGATTCAAGAACAGATTCGACAACTGCAGGAAGAAATTGACAGTAAGGAAGCAGTGCTAAGAAATCTGACGAATCAGGTAAATTACAGCACATTGACCGTTGATTTATTTGAGTATCAAGCCAATCTTCCGATGGGAAGTAAGTCCTTTTTTGCTAAGGTAAAAACATCCTTAGAATTTGGCTGGAACCTGATTCAAAACATTGCCTTGGGAATTATTGGGATTTGGCCAGTTTGGATAGTGGTCGGCTTGATCATTATTATTATTCGTAATTTCAGAAAGAAAAGAAGAATGGGTAAAGCGGATTAGGAATTATTATTACTTCTAGCTTATAATTTTTGATGTATCTTTGTACCGTGGAAAAAGCAGTAAAATTGGTAGATATCAGGAGTTTGAGTTTGGCTCAATTAAAGGATTCATTAGTCAGCATGGGAGAGCAGGGTTTTAGAGCCAAGCAGATCTATGAATGGTTATGGCAAAAATCCTGTACTGATTTTGATGAGATGAGCAACTTAAGTAAGTCACTTCGGGAGAATTTAAAAGCACACTTCACGATCAATGCGGTTAAAGTAAAACAATCTCAAATAAGTTCTGACAAGACCATAAAAAGCAGTTTTAGTCTATATGACAATAATATCATTGAAGGGGTTTTAATACCTGCCGACGATCGTATGACGGCATGTGTAAGTTCTCAGGTTGGATGTAGTTTGACCTGTAAATTCTGTGCTACGGGATATATGGATAGAAAGCGGAATTTAAATGCAGATGAGATTTATGATCAGGTCGTATTGATAGCCAAGCAGGCCGAGGAGAAATATGGTCATCCGCTTACGAATATCGTTTACATGGGAATGGGCGAACCCCTACTGAACTACAGCAATATGATGAAATCGGTAGAGCGAATTACCTCAGCAGATGGATTGAATATGGCTGCAAAACGTATTACCGTTTCCACAGCAGGTATTGCCAAAATGATTAAAAAGTTAGGAGATGATGAAGTTCGGTTTAACTTGGCACTATCACTTCACGCTGCCAACGATAAAAAGAGAAATGAAATTATGCCTATCAATGAGCAGAACTCATTGGCTGCATTAGCTGAAGCATTAAAATATTTTTACGCGAAGACAAAGAACCCCATCACTTTTGAATACATTGTTTTCCACAATTTCAACGATGAGATTCAAGATGCCAAAGAGTTGGCAAAATTTTGCAAGAATGTTCCTTGTAAAGTAAATATCATTGAATATAATCCGATAGCATTAGCAGATTTTGTGAATGCTGAGGCCGATAAGATTGAGGAATTCGCGAATTATTTAAAGAGTCAAGGGATTATTACCAATGTCAGAAGAAGTAGAGGAAAGGATATTGATGCGGCATGTGGACAATTGGCCATTAAGGAAAAAGAAGCTGACCAGGTAAACTAGTTCAAAAAATATAAAAAAACATAGGGTTGAAAATTTCAACCCTATGTTTTTTTATCCGTGTATCTGTTCTTTTTTGCCATAGGATTGGATAAGCTTTCCTTCAAATTCCAACCATTCTTGCCATCTCTTTTCAACATTGACATCAATGGTATATTTTTTTGCAAAATTGAGGAAAGTAGTATAGTGATTTGCTTCAGATACCATGAGGTCATGATAGAATTTAGCCAATTCCTGGTCTTCAATATTTTTAGATAGCACTCTAAAACGTTCGCAGCTTCTAGCCTCAATCATAGCGGCAAACAATAACCTATCGATAAAAGCTTGATTACGAGAACCGTCTTTTTTGGAAAATTTCATCAGCTGTCCCACATAATCATCTTTTCTTTCCCGACCTAATTCATAACCTTTTTCTTTGATGATATCGATTACCATTTTGAAATGTTCCATTTCTTCAATAGCAATGGCAGTTAATTCATGTACTAAATCTTCCAGTTCCGAGTTTTGCGTAATCAGAGAGATAGCATTGGAAGCGGCTTTCTGTTCGCACCAAGCGTGATCAGTAAGAATCTCTTCAAGATTTGATTCTGCAATATTTGCCCATCTAGGGTCCGTCAAAAGTTTTAGTCCTAACATAACAAGAAAATATCCACAAAGGTAGTGAAAACAAAATCATCCCCCTAAATACATGAAATAATGGTAATTTGCGACATGCGAAAAAAGATGCTTGTCATTGGATTGGTATGGCCAGAACCTACATCTTCAGCTGCCGGCTGGAGAATACTTCAGATCATTGACTTATTTATATCAAATGGTTTTGAGGTTACATTCGCATCTGCAGCAAGTAAATCAGAATTTTCATACCCATTGCAAGATAAAGGGATAGTAGAGCAAGAGATTGCTTTAAACGATTCCACATTTGATCAATGGATACAGGATCTAGAGCCGGATTATGTACTATTTGATCGATTTATGGTTGAAGAGCAATACAGTTGGCGAATATCACAATCCTGTCCGACTGCGGTCCGAATATTGGATACTGAAGATTTGCATTTTGTTCGCAATGCAAGGCAGGAAGCCTATAAAAAAGGATTAGAAGAGGAAAAATCAATGTACTATTCCGATCTTGCGAAACGGGAGCTGGCATCCATATATCGTTCGGATTTAAGTATATTGATTTCAGAATTTGAAATTAACTTACTGAAGGATGAATTTAGGATAGATCCGGCTTTGATTAGTTATCTACCCTTTCGATTAGAATCAAGAAACAAGATTGAGGTACCAAGCTTTGAGGAGAGGTCGAATTTTATGTTTATTGGCAATTTCATCCATGAACCAAATTGGAAGACCGTGCAAGTTATTAAAGAAATATGGCCAATAATCCGAAAGAGACTTCCTAAGGCCGAGGTTCATATCTATGGAGCATATCCAAGTGAAAAGGTTAACCAACTCCACAATGAGGCACAAGGATTTTTTATCAAAGGTCGAGCAGAAGATGCTGTGGAGACGATGAAAAATTATCGAGTATTATTAGCACCAATACCGTTTGGAGCTGGGCAAAAGGGTAAATTTATTGATGCGCTTTATGCCGGTACCGCATCGGTAAGTAGCTTAGTAGGTGCTGAAGGTATGTTTCAAGGTTTAGCATGGCCGGGGTATATAGCAGATACAACTGCTGAGTTGATTGAGAAAGCTATTTTACTCCATGAGGATAAAGAAGAATGGGAAATCTCGAGGCAAAAATCCTTAGAGATCCTAAGGCAGTTTGACGGAATGAATTGGGGTCAAAACCTGATGAAACAAATTGTTGAAATAGAAGACGATCTATCAAAACATCGCTCTAAGAACATGGTGGGTCAAATTTTATGGTCTAGTCAATTCCTATCCACAAAATATCTATCTCAATGGATTGAAGAGAAGAATAAAAAAGCGCAAACGTAAAAACGCATGCGCTAATTCTCAAAATTAAGTTTAAAAAACTATTTTCTTTTAAACTCGATTGTAGTTGTTTTAGTTTGATTCGTATTCTCAAGGGTAAACTTTATCGTTGATTGAATAATATTTTCTTTGATGGTATAAGACACTTTATCAAAATTCATTGACTTGCTTGTAGGCATATCATAAGAAAATGATTTTGACCCACCTTTACCGTCAAATACATAAGCGAAGCCATCCTTATCAAAATCTAGATAAGTTCCTTTAGATTCTGCAGCAATTGTATCTCTTAAGACTTCTTCGCCACCTACTTTTTCTACCTTAACTACGTTTGTCCACTCAAAAGATCTGATAACATTCTGGGCAACGTCCCTTCCAGCGCTATCTAAAGTTTCTTTGCTACAAGAAGAGAATCCAATAGCCACTAAACCCAAGATCAATAACTTTTTCATAATGCTTTATTCTAGTTTCCTTTATAATTTCATTAACTCAGGTGCTTACTTCCAATCATTATGCCAATATGTGAAAAAAAGTAAAAATAAGCTGTTAAAGTGGAAATTAGTGTTCAAAATACACGGTTTAACGGAATGATTTATTATATTTAGTAAAACTATTATTTTATGAAAACATTAAAAGGTCCGGGTATCTTTCTTGCCCAGTTTATAGCTGAAGAAGCACCATATAATAATTTAGAAACCATTAGTAAATGGGCAAGTTCATTGGGATTTAAAGGAGTTCAGATTCCGACAAATGATCCTAATTTCTTTGATATGCAAAAGGTTGCAGAAAGCAAGACTTATGCAGATGAGATTAAAGGGAAATTAAAAGAGCAGGGCGTGGAGATTACTGAACTTTCTACCCATTTACAAGGTCAATTAGTTGCGGTACATCCAGCCTATGACCAGCTTTTTGATGGGTTCGCACCTGAGAAGTTAAGGAATAATCCAAAAGCAAGAACAGAATGGGCAATAGATCAGTTAAAATTAGCGGCAAAAGCATCTGCAAATTTAGGTCTTAATGCACATGCTACTTTTAGTGGAGCATTGTTATGGCATATGGTCTATCCATGGCCACAGCGTCCTGCGGGAGTTGTTGAAACGGGATTCAAGGAATTGGCGAAAAGATGGTTGCCTATTTTAGATGAATTTGATAAGCATGGTGTCGATGTTTGTTATGAAATCCATCCTGGAGAGGACCTACATGATGGCGTAAGTTATGAGCGGTTTTTGGAGGCTGCAAACAACCACCCGAGAGCATGTTTATTATATGATCCGTCGCACCTATTATTGCAGGGGATGGATTATTTAAGTTATATCGATCATTATCATGACCGCATCAAGATGTTCCATGTGAAAGATGCTGAGTTTAATCCTACGGGAAAACAAGGTGTGTATGGAGGTTATTCAGGTTGGGTTGAAAGAGCAGGTAGATTCCGCTCATTAGGAGATGGACAGGTTGATTTCAAGGGTATTTTCAGTAAACTGGCGGCTTATGATTTTGATGGATGGGCTGTCATGGAATGGGAATGTGCATTGAAAAATTCTGTGGACGGAGCAACCGAAGGTGCAGAATTTATTAAAAATCACATTATCAAAGTGACGGATAAGGCATTCGATGATTTTGCGGCGACCGGTACCGATGAGAATTTCAACAAAGAGGTATTGGGTATATCGTAGTTGTTGATTAGAATATTTGAAAATAGAAAAAGGGCTGTTTCTTATTGGAGACAGCCTTTTTTTATGTAAAAAACCTCTGTCATTCACGAGCTTTAGCTCGAGAAACCATTTTAACGTTAATTTATTGACGTTGGCATATGGAGTTTGGAAATATGTCACACCTACGGCGTAAAACGGGTCTTGTGTCTTATGTCTACTGTCTACTGTCTACTGTCTCTTAAGAAACAAGTCAAAATATTAGCCAAATTAATCTTCCATTAAGAATCGTTTTCAGGCTATTAGGGCTCTTGTACATAGTCTTAAAATGTAATCAAATTAATTATTTTACTTTTTTTAACAACAAAATAGGTTTGTTGCCGTTTAGTACATGTATATCTATGTAACAAACTTGATATAATGCTCGTCGTTAAGCCTTCTAATTGGGTTCCCAAATTAGGCTATAAAAAACACTTACAAGCGAAATTTTGAGATAAAATTACCCTGTAAATAATTAATATATGATGCACTACCTTTACCGTTCGCTTTTCATAGCATGTACTCTCATGCTCTTTTGCCATCAAGGACGGGCAAGTACTATTGAAAAGTACAACAATCGAAACGCAGATTACTTAAATCTTATCAAGAATAAGTCCTTGGATTCCCTCGATATCATTGGGAAAATTACTGATTCAACAGGAACCGCAGTTGAAGGGGTAGTAATTACAGAAAAAGGGACCAGCAATAGTACCTTATCCGACCAGAACGGCGAATATAAAATTTCTGCCAATCCAAATGGAATAATTACCTTTTTAAAGTCTGGATATGCCACACAAGAATTGCATGTGAATAATCAGAAACAACTAGATGTTAAGTTGACAACAGCTACAGAAGAAACTGAAAAATTAGAGATTGAAGGGGGCAATGCTGTGGATACTACAGCGCAAGACAGTAGCGGTACTCAAGTAGATTCAACAGTTGTCAATTCAGACAGTAGTTCAACGCAAAGCGCAACTGCGGCAGCGCCTACTGGCCAAAATATTGTAACCGGTACAGTAACAGGTCCTACAGGACCATTACCGGGAATTACAGTAAAAGTTGTAGGAACTGAGCTAACCTCGAGCACGGATGAAAACGGGAAGTTTCAGATTGCCGCAGACGCAAATAGCAAGATTCGTTTCTCATCTGTAGGCTACAAGACGGTAACTCAAACGGTGGGCAATCGACAAGACATTCAAGTTGTCTTAGCCACAGAGACCAATACCATTGAATCCGTTCAGGTTGTAGCAGTAGGATATGGTACCATGAAAAGGGCAACCCTTCCAACAGCCGTTTCAAGTATTGGAGCAAATGAAATTGAAGATGAAGTCTTACCCAGTGTTACGCAAGCCATCCAAGGTAAGGCTGGCGGTGTTCAAGTTACTCAGAAATCGGGATCACCGGGAGGCGGGATTAGCATTCGTGTACGTGGTACGACATCTATTAACGCAAGCTCAGACCCCTTATATGTAGTGGATGGAATTCCTGTCAACAGTACGACAAACTTTACCGGAGGATCCACATTTGATTTTGGTGGCGGAACCCAAGGGATCAATGTTCTTTCCTCTATCAATCCTTCGGATGTTCAATCCATTGAAGTGTTAAAAGATGCGGCATCTTCATCAATATACGGATCAAGAGCTGCCAATGGTGTTGTCCTTATTACAACCAAAAAGGGAGCTGTTGGCCAGAGCCAATTTAACTTCAACATGTATGAAGGGTTTTCTCAGGTACCGAAGGAAAGATATTATGATTTCATGAATACGGAACAATACCAGGATTACATGAAGGATTATTATAGAATAGCAATGGAGGAAGATCCATCAAAGTCAATTCCTGATCAGATCTTTTCAAATCCAGGTATCAATACCAATTGGCAAGATGCTATTTTTAGAACATCGCCAACCAGGAATTATGAGTTATCAGCAAGCGGAGGTAATGAAAAGACGCAATACTATACATCGGTTGGATATATGAAGCAAGGTGGTGTCTTATTATATTCTAATTTTGACCGGTTGAGCGGTCGAATCAACCTGAACCATCAACATAGCGAAAAATTAAGGTTTTCGACCTCAATCAATTTAACCAAAGCAACGAATCAGCGGGTTCAAGAAGAAAATTCAAAAGAAGGGGCGACAAAATCAGGGATTTTCTCTCCTCCGAATATTCCGGTCTATGACGGCCAGGGGAATTATTTTTATGATCAGGTTCGTCTAACCAGAGAGAATCCGGTAGCCATGTTGGAGCTACCAACCAACAAAGCAAACACCTACCGTATTTTAGCCAATGCAAGTGCTGAATACAACATCATTCCGGAATTATTGTTAAAGACAAGTTTTGGGACCGACCTAAGCTTTATAGACGAGACATTCTTTATGCCTCCGACAGGACTACGTTCCTATGCTAGTCAAGGAGGTATTGGAGCCAGTCGGAGTACAAGAGATCAGTTATGGATCAATGAAACAACATTAACCTACGACAAGGGGTTTGGAGATCATAGTATAAATGCATTGGCGGGGTTTTCGGTTCAAGGATCAAGGCTAGAATTCACGCATGCGCAAAGGTCAGGGTTTCCAAACAATGATATTCCTTATGTCACTGCCGGCGGAGTAATCACGGGAGCAAATGCCTATCCTGAAGAATGGGCAATTGCCTCAGGATTTGCACGTGCTACCTACATCTACAAGGATAAATATATTTTAAATGCGAATGTTCGTATGGATGGTTCCTCACGATTCGGAGCAGATAACCGTTGGGCAATTTTCCCTTCACTGGCAGGAGCTTGGCGACTTTCGGAAGAGGAGTTTCTAAAAGGCAACAGTACAATCAGTGATTTAAAATTAAGGGCAAGTTGGGGTATTACTGGAAATCAAAATATTGGAAATTATGCGAGTAGATCACTTTATACAGCTGGCAACAATTATATGGGTATAGCGGGATTTGTTCCGAATGTATTGGGAGATAAAGGCTTGAAATGGGAAACAACTAGGCAATGGAATGTTGGGGTTGATGCCGGTTTTTTCAATGATAGAATATCATTGTTAGCTGATTACTATTACAAAAAGACATCTGACCTCTTAATAGGCCTACCTATCCTAACAAGCTCCGGGTACATGAACAGATTTACAAATTCCGGAGACATAGAAAACAAAGGATTTGAGTTTGAGTTGAGTAGCAAGAACTTAGTTGGTGACTTTAAATGGAGCACTTCCCTTAACATGACTTTCAATCGGAATAAAGTCCTTGCATTACCAGAAGGATTAACAGAAATGCGTGGCGGAGTTGGTGATCTTAACCGAGCGATCCCGGGTCAGCCATTAGGAGTATTTTATGGCTGGAAAGCATTGGGTGTAAATCCAGAAACGGGGATGATTGACTATTTAGGGAAAGATGGAAGTGCTGTTACTCCAACAAACTATGAGGATCATGTTATGATTGGAGATCCGAATCCACAATTTTTCGGAGGTATTACCAATAATTTTGAATACAAGAATTTTGATTTAAGTATCCTTGGTCAGTTTTCTTATGGCAATGATATTTTCAATTATAATTTAGCTTCAGGATTAGAAGGATTCAATCCAAGTTCGAATCAATTTGTGGACTTTGTTGACAGGTGGCGTCAGCCTGGAGACATCAGCAACGTACCTAGACCGGCACCGGGCAGTTTAGACAATGGTGCGGTTTCATCAAGATTTGTTGAAGATGGTTCATTCTTCAGATTAAGAAATATTACTTTAGGATACTCCCTACCCACAGAGGTTGCAGAACGTATAAAAATGAAAAGATTACGTTTCTACGTAACAGTTCAAAACGCCTATGTTTTTACGAAATACAGAGGATATGATCCAGAAGTAAGCTCAAGCCATGGCGGTGCGAATACAGGATTAATTTACGGTTATGATTACGGAAGTTATCCTCAACCAAGAATATTCACGACAGGTATTAATTTAACGTTCTAACATCTTCACAATGAAAATAACAAATAAAATTTTATCCATATGTTTCGTTACGATGATGGCAATAACACAGACGTCATGTAACAAGTTTTTAGACAAAGACCCATTAGGGCAGATTACAGAAGATGAATTTTTTAATTCGGAGACCAATGCAAATGCGGCAGTAATGGGCGCTTATCGATCCATGATGAATTCATTTTCATATGGACAGTCCACGATTATTGTACCTGAATTTTCGGCAGTACATGTTCGACATTCAGCGGTGTATCCAGAATATGAAACTTTCGCGAGCCATGAAGTTCAGGCAATCAATCCGTGGACATCGAATATGTGGCAGGCCCTTTATGCGACCATCAATGCGGCGAACAATATTATTGATGAAGTTCCAAACATGGATGACAGCATGATTTCAGCAGAGAGAAAGGATTATTTCATAGGTGAAGCCAAATTCATTCGAGCACTCCAATACTTTTTCCTGGTACGAGCATTTGAACGTGTTCCTTTGAAGTTAAAAGCCACAAAGGAAGGTGACGATTTAAATACTCCACAAGCAACGAAGGAAGAAACATACAGCCAAATTATTAAGGATCTGACGGAATCAATAGCATTACTCCCTACCGAGAATCCTTACACGGGTGATGAAAGCCGAGGCAGGGCATCTAACTGGGGAGCTAAAGCATTGTTAGCAAAAGTTTATCTATACCAAGCTTCATTTACAAATGACTATAAGAAAGCGGCCGACTTAGCAAACGAGGTGATTCAAGCAGGAGGTTATAGTTTGGTTTCGGACTTCAGTACAATTTGGACTACACAAAATACCAACGAATCTATTTTTGAACTTCAATTTGATGATCAGGCCACAAACCCTTTAGCGTCGGTTGCCAACGATAATCCTTCCGTGTTATTTTTTGCGAAGGACTCTACGGTTTTAGATCTCTATGAAAATGCGGATAAGAGAAAGAACTTTACCATTAAAAAAGGTAGTAACGATAATTACTTTATGGGAAAATTTCCAAACTTTTCTCCGGCAAGTCAAAACGTTTCAGTTATTCGTTTAGCAGAACTTTATCTTATACATGCAGAAGCAAAAGCAAGGGTTGATAATAGAGTTAGTCAAGCTGCATATGCTTCCCTAAAAATGGTTCAGGACCGCGCCGGAATTACAAAACCCATCAGTACATACAATGGGCTAGCGTCATTCATTACTGCGGTTCAAGAAGAGAAAGAAAGAGAGCTTATGTTTGAGGGGGAAACCTGGTTTGATTTTGTTAGAACGAAATTAGCACTGAAAAAATATAAGACATTAACAAAAGCAGAGTATATGATATATCCTATACCTACTGCCCAGATTTCATTAGGTGGGGGCCTAACTCAAAATCCCGGTTATTAATTTCAGTTGAAGATAACATAGTAAGAACAAGCCGCATCAAAAACTCAAAATTTGATGCGGCTTGTTTATTTTTTACGACCCTACTTCTTGAAGAAATGATTCTAGGTCACTTTCTTTAGATAATCCAAATTTTTGCTTTAGTCGATACTTAAACATCCTAACCGATTGAGCTTCGACATGTAATACCTGAGCAATTTGTTTTGTAGACATCTGCAAGTAGATGTATGCACAATATTTTAAGTCTAAAGCTGTTAGTTTTTGATTTGATTTTTCAATCAATTGGGAAAAGAAGTTCGGATGTAATTGTTGTAATTGCCATTTGATATCTTCAAAATCTGCATTTAAAAGCGTTTCCTCTTTCAATAGTTTTTGAATATCTCGAGGATCTCCATCTTTCAATTTAGATTGAATTTGTTTGAGCATATCATTTTTATGCTCAATAATTAAGGAGTTCGCCAATGCTTCCTTTTGAAGCTGCTGATGTTTCAGTTCCAATAATTCCTGTTCAGCTTTAAGTCTTGCTTGTTCCTCTATTTCAAGTTTTAGACGCATTTCAGCATTCAGTTCAGCATCTTCTTTTTCTTTAGCTAATTTTTTCTCTCTTTCAATCGAATACCTCAATTTAAAGTGGTAAGCCCTAAACATAAAAGCTAATCCCAACATAGCCAGAACCGCTAAGCCACCATAGAGGTAATTCTGATTTTTTCTCAATTCCGCTGTTTCTCCCAAAAGTTTAAGCTGTTGATCTTTTTTTTCGGTTTCATATTGAATTTCCAACTTTTGCGCATTCGTGATTTGCTGTTGATCGAAATTTTGTTTCAGCACCGCCTCAGCTTTCTTTTGGTAATTCAATGCAGAGTTTATATCTCCTTTTTTCTCTGAAAGGTCAGCAAGATGTTTATACAATGAAAATTCAAGGCGCAAAAGACTATTATCCTTTCTGGAGTCCAACCTGCTGATTGCTTCAATTAAATATTGTTCAGCCAGCTGAACATTCCCTTCCTTTAAGGCAAAGTCACTGCGTATTCCATATATATTAATCCATCTACTAAATCTTGCTCTATCATTTTTTAATTCAACTTCAGCACTATCCAAGAATTTAAAAGCAATTGCTTTACGATCCTGTATTGGTGCATTTGCAAATTCCAGTTGATAGTTGGCAAGGTTTATACAGGCAACGACAAAAGTGTTGCTGCTTACTTCAGAGGGATATTGTTCAAAGATTTGATAGGCCTTGTTTAAATGATAGAAATTGCTATCCAAATCATTTTTCTGATTATTTTTTCTATACTGATTTAAATAAACACTAGCATATCCTAAATGAACTTTGGCAATATTATTAGGATTCTTCGATAGCTTAGCAAATTTTTCACATTCTTTTATATAATGCAACATTTTATCCGACTCATCCCATCCACTATAGGTTGCATAGATTAGGTAGTTAAAATAATATTTTAAGTTATATGCCTCTTTTTCCTCGTCTAGGATTTTGAGAGCATCCTTAGAGTCTTTAATAACCTGATCCGTTAGGTTTAGATAGCTATTTAGATAAGCTTTTGCCCTTAGGGCCATAACCTTAGAAAGAGGTTTCGAAGTTTGTTTTGCATAATCTAAACATAAATCGACCAATTCATTTCCTAATTTCAAACTATCATTTTCAAGGGCAATCCCACTTTTATAAGAATATAAGTAGATCAAATCATCAGGTCCGTTTGCTGGATTTTTTAAAGCTTGGTCAATAAGTTCAATGGCTTCCTTATCTTGATTCTTAAGTCCCATTTGCTCGACTTGATCAATTACAGATTGAGTCCCCTGCAAGGTACTTTGACTAAGTACAGGAAAAACCGAAAGTACAAATAGGATACATAAAATGATTCTCATAAAACTATAAGGCAAGAAAAATAGTCTGGGCAATCTATAAATTATTTTGCTAGTAAAAGATATAAAATAACATATCAAAAACCCCGCCAACACATAAATATTCCTGATTATCAATTATTTATATTTCGTGTATATACTTTGTATATACTGAATTCTAAGCATGTTAATGGATTGTAGGTTAAATTAAGAGTAAAACAAGCGGAAGAATCTGAACTTTAATAAAACAAAAATCGAGACGATATGAGTTCCAAAATTCAATCTATATTAAGCTATTTAGGAATATTCTGGTTCATTGCATTTTTCGCAGGCAGGGAAAAAAGGGATCACTTTAGTGTGTATCATCTAAAACAAGGATTAGGATTATTTGTCTCTACTGTAATATTCTATCTTATTTTAGGATTATTAATGTTTGTTGCTCCTACCCTAGCATTCATTGTTAACTTACTGAGCCAAATGATTGTTATTCTCATGGTTGTCGGAATACTTCATGCTACAAATCGTGTTGAAAAACCTTTACCTATCATTGGAAAGTATTTTAAGGATAAGTTTAATTTTATTGATCAATATAAAAATTCATGATATGTCAGAACAAAGTTCATTATTTATAAAAATTAATATTAAGAAGGATAAATTAAATAATTTCTTAGACTCCCGACCTGTAGGAAGTGTATTAGATAGCAATTGGTTGTCATGGTGGGAATCTAGAGATATGTATTCCAAAACTGAGCTTAAGAACATTCAAACCTTTAATTCAGAGAGTAACCGTAGTATTTTGGAAGATATATTGAAGGACAAATATATAATTGCGAAGCAAGAATATAATGATTCAGAGGAAATCTGGTACTTATTGGCATTGCAATATTCAGAGAATTACAATGAAATATTACCGATAATATCTTGGATAAAGGATTTGGCCAGCTATCTTGAAAATGATGATAAGGGATTTGCCTTTATTTATGATTATTTATGGGGGGACAATACGGTCATGGCCTATCTACAGATCGAAAATAGGAAAGCCTTATTAAAGAACATTAACACGACGGCACAGATAGAGCCCAAACTTTTGAACGAGGCGAATAAAAAATTTGAAGAATTTATGAATAGCTTTGAATCAAATTAATATCCATGGACGAGATCAAAATTTTCTTTATCATTATTGGGACATTATTTATGCGGGAACAGCCATCACTGGTTGCAGAAAAGGCCATTATCCATGTCGACCCAATTCAAAAAACTATTTCCATAGAACAGAAGAATCTACTATCCACAACTGAAATCGAGGATGTTGCCAAAACAGAGGAATTTTTGAAATTAAAGAATCAAAAATTGCATTGGGTAAAAGAATTGGAATCATTTAGCAACAAGAGTTATGAAATAAAAGAGAATAATGGTCAAATTTCAATTTTTATTCATTTTTCATACTCAGATCCCAAAGACTTAAATTCTTTAAGTATTGGTCATTCTGATGGGCAATATGCTGTTTTCCAAGAGGAAAAATTAGAAGTAATTTCGGGAAAATCAAGCATTTCAGCACCATACGTTTTATTCAAAGATGATGAGGCATTTTCGTATTCTGTCAGCATATTTGATGACTGGTTAGACCAGGATTCAGATCAAGCAAAATTCAACCCTGCTTATATCAATCAACCCTTAGTGAGGAGAAAGTCGGATGTAGTGAGAGGAAAGGGATTAAAACAGGTAGACAATTTGCCGACCTTAGGTTCTAAGCCTAATTATACCCAAGACGGATTATCAATATTCTTTTCAGAAGATCAGGATTTTGCTTTACTTAACCAAGAGCATGAGGTTGACGTTAGGTTTATGGATAATGATATGTTGATGATCAAAATCACTGAGAATTTTCCAAAATCATCTGCCTTAAGCCAGGGGGAGCAATACTTTATTTTTAGTGCGGATGAACTTAATAACACGATTACCTTAACACCTTCAGATAATGAAGGAAAAATAAAGGACGCACAACATGTATTATATTTTTCTACTATGCCAGAAGAGGAATATTAACAGGAAAATAATCAGAAAAAGAATTTTAAGACCTTGAGTAAACTACCTCAGCGGTTTTAGATCTTAATAAAGAATTTAATTTAATAAATCTTAAGATAGAAGGAAGAATACTTAAGACCGTAGCAGAAGAAAGCACGAGCATAATTATATCGGTATCTTGTTTTACGAAAAGGCCAACAACTGTCATAAGCGCGGACATTAAAAAAGCTCCGCCAAAAATAATTGCAACTGAAACCTTACGTTGTAAGGTCAATTCCTTTAATGTAATATCTGTGTATCTGTTGCTTTCCATAATGCCCTTTTGTTAACTGCTGATAATTAAACAATGAACGTAATGTTAAATTTAGCTAAATCTTCCGATTTTGTAGCTACAAATTTACAAAAGTTGTGAATATCCACCTAATATTTTTTAAAAATTTGTTGTAACATCTATAATATCATCTATTTTTTTACAGAAAAACGTGAATTTTATTTAAAAAATTAATGAAAAGGAGATCGATTGAATCTTAGGAAAAAGTTGCCCAAAAGAATGAAAAAGCTAGATAAGTCCAAAAAATACTTGCCAAAATGTGCATGGTCAATTCAAATTTTTTCCCTTTCCATAATTCTTTAGGATAGACAAAAAATTGGAAGAAAAGCCTGATTAACCAAAAGATTCCCAGGCCAAAACAGATTCTTTTTCCCAACTCGGAATGTAACAAAGCTTCAGAAGAAGTAAAACAAAGTATGCCCATTAGGAATACCGTTAGAGCAATAAAGAAGGTGTGAACCTTTAACATCGATCTGTTGATCAGTTGAAGTGGCTGCAAATCCACCTTCCAATTAAAATATTTTGGAAATATGATATGAACCATTGCCAGGAGCATTAAAAGGAATCCAATAATCTTGAAATTACTTTCCATTCGATCGAAGAATAAATGTTGAAATAAATGGATTAACTTTTACTTCTCTTTCTAAAAATAAACCTGCTTTATGAAAACAGTTAAACCAACTATTCTTAGAATAAAAGTGAAGGAATCCTATATTATAGGCTAAAAAATTGGGGATATCCCTTAAATGTTCTGTTATAATAACTTCTCCAGATATACGAATAACCCGCTTTAATTCATTCAGAAATTCGATTCTCTGATTCATATTTCGGATTTCATGAGCAGAAAAGATGCAAATGACCTTATCAAATGTTTGATCGGGGAATGGAATATTATTGGTCTTCGCAAGAATGGTTCCCGGCATAGCTGGATATTTTTGTCTAGCCCTTTTTATTGAGACTTCCGTATGTTCGTTAGGGTCGTAAAAGTCACAAATCTTCAGATCAATCATTGAAAATTTTTCAGTCAATATTTGACTAACTTCATCAAAGCCGGCATTGATATTTAGTACTTTCTTCTGATTAAGATTACCTAAAGGATGAAACTCATATAAATTTGAAAGATCATACACATAAAAAGAAATAAATAGGGAAACTAACATTCCAACAATTGCTAGTCCGATTAAACAAAAAATCATACTTCGATGTTCAGGAGCTAGAAAACTTGCTAGGATAGTTAGAATTATACAAAAGATTAAGGCAATTACATATTTATGCCAATTGAAAAGAATTATATTGGAGACACCTTGAAATCTTTTGCGTTTATTTACCATGTATCCAATACCCCTTTCTTCCAATCATAGTCAACATCAATTATTTCAAAAGCATTGGCAAGCTTTATGGATTTAAAACCAAATCGATTAATAAAATCTACGTAACTGGACTGGACTTGAATAGGGTTTGACTTCCAATTATCTCTTAATCCTTCGATAATTAGAACCTTCTTTTGTTCCTGGTTAACTTGAAAAGTAAAGGGCATTGGTCCTACAAACTTTCTTGCCTCCTTCCAGTTAGGAAAAATGGATCCTTCAGGAAGCGAAATTAATTCTTCATCAATCCTATTAAATACGATATTAAAATTTGACTTCTTTGAGCTGATTTCAATTTGGTTATTATGGTCCTTCTGAGTGAGATCTATTGTTTGATAATTATAATTCGTAAAAATATTTCCAAGGATTTCCATTTTCTTTTTATTTGTCTCAGACTTCAGAATATATAATCCTCTTAAATTTCTTCCAGTTGAGGTTTTATACCGCACAAATATTCTATACCCAATTAAGAAAAAATCATTTCCGAAAATCTTAGGGAATGCTTTAGGCCTTAAGTTTTTGGTATCCACCATAGCAACGGTGATAAAAGCCCATTTATCTAGGTATAGGTCTAAAATTAATGGCTTTGGAATCAGGTCGATGAGTTCATTCTTGTCGACAGAAAAAGTTAGAATTATCGAGGAATCAAAGTGAGCTGAAACTGCAAAAGGATGATTTTTTAAGGGATTGGCCATGTTAACGAATTTTAATAGCAGCTTCTAAAATAAATGCTTGATAATAAATCAACAACATTAAACCCAAGGCAAATATTAGGTTCATTTTTCCCCATAATAAAAGGTCGGGAACGAGGAAAAATTCCAAAATATTCATCGTTCCAATCACTACAATTTGAATTATTGCGCATAAGCGACTAAATCTTCGGGACAGAATCCAAATTGTCATGAATATTTCTGCAATCCCAATCAAAATGGTTAATTCTCTTGAATACGTTTTTCCCAGAATCTGAGCAACAATTTCTTGATGCCTTGGTACGAGATTTAGAATTTTACAGAATAAACCATTTACCATCCATATCAAGGAAAAGAATAGGGTTAAGGCTTTACTCAATAAATCATATCTCGTTTTTACCATCATCAATCATTCAATAACTAAAAATAGATTTATTCTCTAATATATTAAACAATAGTCCCTAAAGATTTAAGATAAAAAAACGTCCCCAATAATGGGGACGCAAAAGAAATGATTAGTCTGCACTTAGTTTCTTACGCATCTTATGTTCTTAAAGGGAGTTTGTATGACATTTAAAGTTCCCAACAAACCCACGTTCAACAGTTCAAGGTTAACCGAGCTAGCGATGGAATTACCAAAATAATACCATCCACCGAGGGAAATCAAAACATTTGCCCCCTCAGTGTTGCTCCACAAATGGGCGGAATTACCGTAAGTAGTTCCAAAGTTGAGGCCTATTAAATTGAGCACATCAATAGCAACACCCTGTCCATTGAAATTGATTCTTAATCGATTGCTTGGATATGGCGCGGCTGTTCCCGTTGCAGTATATTCAACATAGCCCAGACCTCCAACAGAACCGGTCGTTCTAGATTTTAAAACAAGATTTGAATAATCGGCGGCGGTTGCATGCCTCCAAACACCTATTGGATAAACTTCATGGCATGGGTCGATATTTTCATTTACCACAGAGAAGTTCTCCGGAAGATGAGATTTGAATGCAAAATATGAATTACGTTGATTTTTATGTGCATAGGTATGGTGGAAACGGTAAGGGTTATGACCAGCCTGATAATATAGATTGGCGCGGCCCCAGGCAATTCCGTCAACAGTTAAAGGAGATTCAATTAGATCAATGTTAACTGTCCGGCTTTTCCCTAAAGAAGAAGCTGGGATTCCTGATGCAACATTAAAGGTTGTGGTTGTGGTAAAAGTTCGATTCGTATTATCATCTAATTTGATGGTTAAGGCATTAAGATTCACCTGAAAGGAACTAATTGCATCAGGATTAGCTGTATAGAAATAAGCTACATTTCGATCTCCGTAGGCATAACCAGGAACTTGAACAAAATTGGAACTTATAGGAGATGTTGAATAGCTTCCTTCATCGGAGACGGCACCATCATTAAGGTTTAATCGTCCTTTATTAAAATAATTTCCAGGAAAGGATATGCTTGCTGAAATTAGATCCGCAAACATTCCCATTGTATTTAATTCAACGGCAATTCTATTCAGTACATGATTAAAAGTAATGCCCAGCGGAGTATTTCCGGAATTTGCGATTGTAATATTATCTGAAGCATACAGCACATCAAATCCTTCTCCTGTAGAAACGCTTGGATTCACCCGGTCGGAAATGTCAGGTAAAGTAATAGTAGGATCTTCATTATAGGAATAGGCAATCCATCTGTAGGTATCCCCTTTTACGACATCAATGGTTAAAGGAGTTCCCGCGATAGCCAGTTGATTGGCATATAGCGTGCCGTCCATTTTATAAATTAACATTCGGAATTGTTTTCCAGGAGTCATTGCCAAGGCTTTTGCAGCAGCATTTCCTTTATTCACTTGCGCATTACTGACAATCCTGCTTTTAGGAATTTTATAATCATCATTTTTTAATCCGACAATGGCATCAAATCCGTTATGCGATTCAATTTTAGGGACTGTAGTCGCAGCGGATCGATTCATTGCAATGGATGATTTCAAAGTTGCTTGGGTACCATCAACCAAATCGGCTACCCCAATAATATTGACATTTAATTTGGTTAATTCCTGATTTTGTGTTTCCGTTGAATCCTGAGAACAGGAAACAAAGGTATATTGGAATAGCAATGCCACCAAACATAGAAACATGGCTTTCCATAGAGATAAATTATTAACTTTCATAAGGCCCGCTAATAAAGATTAATTTATAAACTAGAGATCACCTCTGGAATATCCTCCATTTTCTTCTGCTCCCCATTCTTCGACGTCGGGAGTAAATTCCGATCCATTTACTCCGCCCGAAATGGTTGCGGAAGAAATTGCCAATCCCTGTTCCAATTGCACTGGGATACATTCAACTTTAGGTGCAACATATTTTTTCTTTTTGTTTTCCATAGCCGTCGATTTTAACGTTCTTAATACATGATGAAAATGATAGATTAAGCGGCACAGCCTTCCATTGAGATTTATGGACGGCCTAAACATATTTTATCCTATTTTACTATTTATTAAATTAAAAATTAATAATAAAAACCTGAATGTATGATTGGGAATGCGGTACTATACAAAAATGGCGCTTTAGCAACAATTGGTTCTATATATGCAAATATAAACACTTTAGATTTAAACTTTTAATAGCTGTAAAGTGTTTTCTAATTAATTTTTATAGATTTTAGTCTAAATAGTTAATAAACAGAGAATTAATATTTTATTATTTAAATATACTAATTCTTATTAGGACTATTTTTTAACCACGATTGTCATATTTATGAAAAAATTTAATGATTTTTGATAATCGAAAAAGCAGTTAGAATTATTTTAGCCAACGACCTAGGTTAATTTCTCAGGTTTATGGTAGCAGAATAGGTTGAAAGGAGAAATGGAGAAAATTTAGCTATTCAAATCAATGGCGTAAAAAAGGCCATCCCAGATTTAACAGCCATAACCTCATGAAACAATGAAAAAAAATATCCGTTTAAAAAGCCTAAAGAATTAAACATTTTACTGTTTTTACAACCATTATTACTGAAATGTGACTGTACAATGTAGAATAAAGATTTTCTATTTCTATTTTAGAATAATTAATCCAATTCAGATGGAAGATATCTTAATTTTTGATCATATAAGTGAGTATAATGCTTTCAATAATAATGAAACATTACATCCATTAATTTCAATTGTAAATCTTGACAAGGCGAACGAAAGAACCTTACGTAAGATGCGATATGATTTTTATTTAGTTTTCTTAAAAAAAATTAAATGTGGAGATCTTCGATACGGATTAAATAATTACGATTATGAGGAAGGCACATTAATATTCCTATCACCAGGTCAGGTCATTGGCGAGAATGGCACGGAATCTTATAAACCCCAAGGAACTGCCTTGGCATTTCATCCAGATCTATTAAGTGGCTCTGCTCTTTCAAAGAAAATCAAGGATTATCATTTTTTTAGCTATGCTGTCAATGAGGCTCTCCATCTTTCTGATAAGGAAAGGAAGATAATTCTAGACTGTTTTCAAAAGATTGAATATGAGCTAGAACAAAACATCGACAAACACAGCAAACAGCTTATCGTATCCAATATTGAACTCTTTTTAAATTATTGCGAACGATTTTATGATCGACAATTTATTACTAGGGATCATGTCAACAAAGGGATTTTATTAAGGTTTGAGGAACTATTGGACGAATACTTCAACTCTGACTATCCAAGCACATTGGGAATTCCTACCGTATCTTATTGCGCCGATCAATTACATCTATCTTCTAACTACTTCGGCGATTTGATAAAGAAAGAAACAGGAAAGTCTCCACAAGAGTATATTCAAAGTAAATTGGTCAATAAAGCAAAGGATATGTTGTTCGATAAGGACAGGAGCATTAACGAAGTTGCCTATGAATTAGGATTTAAATATCCTCAGCATTTTTCTCGGTTTTTTAAAAAGTTAGTAGGCAGTAGTCCAAACGAGTTTAGGAATAACTAATGGAAATAGAAATAAGGAAGCCCGATTAAATCGGGCTTCCTTATTTTATTAATTTGCGGTTAAGGCAACTGCATTCAACTGTCTTGGGGTTCCATCGGGACCAACGGCGATAATATTATCAAATATCACCCTAGATCCTGGAGTAATTCCATTCATTGCGGATTTCATTGCAGAACTCAATTGGTTGCCAGAAGTTGACAACACGACTGCATCAGCTCTAGGCTTTGCAATAATCAAGGAGAATTTTGTCACCTTAAATGATGCATCGAAATCAAAGTTGTCCAGTTTAGCAAAGATTGCGTTTTGTGCTTTAATTGCCACTGTTGCCATTGCGCCACCAGTTTTACCGGCAAATTGCGCAATTGGATCAGGAATTCTTTTCACACGGAATTCTGTAGTACTCAAGGTTTGAGTCTTACCTGGAGCGATCTCAGCAGAAACAGAAATTCTTGCTGTTCCCGGAGAGCTAACTTTAACATTATATTTTCCAGCAGAACCACTAATGCTACCGCCGCTCATGCTTACTTTCACCTTATCTGTTGGAGTACCCGGTGCAGAAACTGAAATTGGATTATTAACACCAATATAAAGTACGTTCATCTTATCAGGAGATACAACGGCAGATGGCCTTGCAACTTGATAAGTTTGAACAGGAGTACGATATTCCTTAATTGAACCATCGGTCTGTTTTACTTTAATAACACCCGACCAAGTAAAAATACCCTCTCTGTTAGTTGGTACACTATATACCCCTTTACCATCGACCACGTTAAGGTTAGCACCATTTACACTGATTGAAGGTTGTGACTTAGAATCCGAAGCCGTAAGAAATACTTCTGCCGCATAAGGCTGTCCCTGTACTAGGTAGGAGGTTGGTGCTACCGCAACTGCAGCGAACTTATCAAGATTAACCACCGCTTGATCCATCTTTCCAAGAATCAATTTTACGACATCAGATTCTGCGTTCTGAGCATCTGTTTGGATCTTGGTAAGAATAGTCATCGCTGCAGTCAGTGGAGTACCACTCCCAAAATTAATCTCTTCCCATTTACGCTTACCATTTACGGCCTTTTCAGGATCATTCGCTTCAAGCGAAAAAGAAACCGATTTTTTTTCCTCAGGTGTTAATAGCGCCAATAATTTTGACCTGGTACTATTTATTTTTTCTTTAAGTTCAACACCTTTTTTACCGTTGATCATGATGTTTGGAGCAATATCTTCGTTTTCACGCATTTTAAGGTCTCCGGTTTTTTCATCATAACCACCGCCCTGATCTACAAATTCCTCTTTTATCCCATTTATATATTGATTGAGGTCATTTATAATAGCCTGAGCATTTTTAGCTTTATCATAGATTGGCTTAGCTCTTCCGGGCTCATCTTTAAGTTTGGTGCTTTCAAAAGCTGAAAACAGTTGTTGAACGGAATTATTTACATTTGTTTTGGATGTTTCCAAACTGTTGTTGATATTTTTAAAGGCATCCAATATTGAATCGGGTACATTTAATGCGAGCAAGGCAAGCAACACGAGATACAAGATGTTTATCATCCGCTGCCTTGGCGTCTCTCTTCCTAATGCCATATTTTTCGTTTAAAATTTTACTTGGATGAATTATACTCGAGGTTGGTTCATTGCGCTTAGCATGTTGCCATATACGGCATTCAATGCATTTAAGTTTTTCGCCAATTTATTTACCTCCTCTTTGAACGCTTTGGAATCATCCAACGATTCATTGAAGTTATTCATCGTAAATTTCAAATTCTCATAGAAAGAATTCATAGACTGTAGGTGAGATGCAGAGTCTCTAAGTTCTTTTTCGTACATTCCATTCAGTTGACGCAGATTAGATGTAAGGATTTGAACTTGTTCATGATATCCTGTAGTGTCTGTATTTGTATTTGACATCGCTACAAGGTTCGCTGAAGCTTTTTCAAAAGCAAGGCCTAGATTATCGAATTTTGAGGTAGCAGAACGTAGTTTTTGCGTAAACTCGTCGGTTGCCAAAGAGACATCAGAAATTCTATTGATTGCAGATACCTTTTCACCGAAATCCCTTAGTCCTCTTCCAAGGTTTTCAATAGTTGCGGGCTCTATGTTAGCATCAGCAAACATTTTATCTAGTGCAGCAGTTGCCGAAGGTCCTTGGGGACTAGCCACAACCTGAGCAGTTCTAGTAGGCAGTTCACCTTGGAACTTTTCATCTAACTCAGGATAAACCCTTGTCCAATCAGGCTCTTCTGGAGGAGGGTTGAAACCCATTAAGAAGAATAGGATGGCCTCTACGGCAAGCCCTAATCCAATCATGTAGTTTGCCATCGATCCTCCAATATGTAGGATTTTAAACAATACACCGATAATTACGATACTTGCTCCCCAAGAAATGGCAACATGTAGCCATCTGGAATTGTCTTTCTTTTTACTCATAATATAAATTTTGAATGCCCTGTCTTATTGGGTTTTTATGGGTTATAAAATGGATGTTCTTAGTTTAAATTTTCTTCTAAATTACCCGAACCTTCTTCGGTGGTTCCTTCTTCAGTACCACTCTCCGTTTCTTCCTGATTCTGTCCGCTTTGTTTTAACAACTCTTCCAGCTGTTGTTCACTTTGCTGTTGTTGTTGAGATTGTCTGGTTTGATGCTGTTGTTCCATCAATTCCTTTTGTCTCTTTTCTTCTTCCTGAATCTTCAGATCTTGTTCATGGCCTTCTAATTTTTCAGCTTTTACACCTTTAGGAGTTGTCCATAATTTCTTTTTATAACTTTCTAGTTTGTCTTCTAAATTTGCTGAGTTGTCTGTCTGGGTACTATCTGTTCCAGCATAAGTTGCTTGCTGCAACATGCCAGGTGAAGATTCACGGATAATTTTACTCGCAAATTTTCTCTGGACAAAGAGATCATCCATGGTCATATCATAAAGGCCACGGTCTGGATCAGAAATATCCACTTTTACAAGGCTATATCTAAGTTGTGGAAAATATAACCAGAATGCTGGAGTCGATCCTACGGAAGTTGCCAGTTCTGAAGAAGTGGTAATATCCATTAAAGGCGCCACACCAATAATCCTAGTTTCCAAGCGTCCTCTTTGTTTATCAAAGAAAATGTCTTCTTTAATTCTAAACTTCGTAACACGCTCAGGGTTGAATTCATTTAATGCCATTTTGGAATCGATCTGGTTACCCTCATCGTCAAAGATGGGTACCAATACAGAGTCGGCAAAACGGGCAATTCCCTCGGTAGCTGAGAGCTTTCCTTTAAAGGAATCATCTTCGGGGTTATAAGGTGTTAACTTACCCGTTTCGATTCCTTTCATAATTACCTCCATTAGGGAATTACCAGGAATTGCATAAATGTAATTACGTTCGTCCTTTAAATCAATATCTCTCCATACCCTTTTGTAGAAACGAATATTTTTCAAGTTTACTTCAGGATAAGCGAAAGGAACGGCATCCTCAAGGTTATTAACTTGATAGAACCCGTCAGTCGTAGGTATGGTGTCAGCTAAAATTTCTCCTTGCACAACTACATTGGAGTCATTGATAGGCTGAATAATAGTCTGAGTCATAACGGTGCTGTCTGGTATCGTATCGATACTTTGCGCTAAGGTTGGGGAAATTCCCAATGCCAAAGCGATTACCATCATCCAATTTTTCATTTTTAAAATCTTTAGTTCGTAAACAAATCCTTGTTAATATTTTCGGGTCTTACTTTGTATAGTTGGCAATTCAAATGCTGACATTACACAACGGAACCCTATATATGAATGTGGTTCATAGTCCACGGAATAATTTCTGGTTTCACTATTTAGTTGTTCACCATTATCTTTCCAGGACCCACCACGTACCACTTTTCTTTTCAACGCGTCAGCGTCTTTCACATCCGCATCATATAATAAAACTGGATTTAAGTCATTGACAAAGGCAACAGCTGAAGGGCTATAAGCGTCTAAAGTCCATTCAGAAACATTACCAGCCATATTATACACACCAAATTTATTAGGCGTATATGATTTTACAGGCAATGTGAATGTTGCACCATCACGAGAATAAGTACCTTCCCCTTGTTTATAGTTGACGGCAAGTTTTTCTTTGCCATCTTGTCCATCTATGGTCAATTTAGTTCCTGCAATAGTATCACGTGGATCTATTTTACCTTCGGCAGCATATTGCCACTGAGCTTCAGTTGGTAAACTAAAGGTTAACTGATATCCGCTTAAATATGAATTCTTCATTAAGTTGGCCATCATTTCCTTTCCTCTCCAATCAGAATATGCCCGAGCCTGTCTCCATGAAACTCCCACTACCGGATAATAGTCGAAAGATTGATGCGTAAAATAGTTAGCATCCAATGATGTCAATTGTGCATTCGGGAAATCTTTGGACCAGATATCTTCAGCTGTCAATACAGATACCGTATCGGTAACATATTCTTTTTTCAAATTACCTTTGGTCTTTAGGTATGAAAATCTGTATTTAACAACTTCTGGATTTAGACCACGCGTAGATCCTTTCATTTCAATCATTGGAGCGATTCGCTCAGCAATTGAAGGATCGGTACTGCGCCAAATTGGCGATACACTTTTTACTTTTTTCCAATTAATTCTTTTTCCTTCCCCATCTTCACTAGCGATATCTAAAAAGTACTGATCGTCCTGAAGGTAATCAGTTACGGCAATAGAATCCGCAACCCAATTGACAAATTGACGATACTGCTTGTTAGTGACTTCCGTTTCGTCGATAAAGAAAGCACTCAAACTGATGTTCTTACCAACATTTCCACTATCTAGTGAACCTTTGAATAAAATAGTTCCAGAAGGAATATATACCATTCCTGGGGGCGCTGGAAGTTTCCCTCCTTTAAAGGCTGATACTTTTGGAGCATTATAGAAATTATTGGAAGAGTTACAGCTTGCTATTGCCAAAGCGAACAGTAAGCATGCTGCAATATATATTCGATTTAGGAATACTCTTTTCATACTTTTCGTTGTTTAATTTTATAGTATAGAATATGTAATGATTGATTTAGGCATTAATTTCTTTGAAACAAGGCATATTTAACACCAAGTGAAATATATCCATAGTGATCTTTTTTACTGTTAATCACTGCATCTAGATTATCATTCGTGGTAATTGTATGTTGATAATTAAGATTGATTGCCCATTGCGGTCCATATAATCCTCTTCCAAAAGGGACATCAACACCAACATTGATAGGCACTACAAAATGCCATCCATCTAAATCTGTGGATATCTCACCTCCACTGGCAATGACCGCATCAGCATAATTAGTAGACACGCTGCTTTCGATGTCGTTTTTCATAACACCAGCACCAGCACCAACATAGACGTTTGCAAGGATTTTATGGAAAGTACTAGATTGGAGATTATAATAGCTATAGTTGTCAGGAAGGTTCATAAATTGGCCTAATCGCACTTTCGCATTCGCATTAAATGCGTAATAATCATTCTTAAAGGTACTGGCATAACCATTCCCGCTCAGCCTACCTTTCTCTGCATGTATTCCGGCTGATAAGAAAGGAGTAATTAATCCATCAACATCAATATGACCAGCAAATTTGGCTTCAACATTAGCCAAATCGGTCAGATTTATTGTAGGTCCTCCACCTACACCAACACTAAGCGGACGTGAAAATTGAGCTTGTGCTGATTTAAAACCACAAACAGCAAATAATAGTAAAGAAAAAATAGTTTTTTTCATATTAAGAATTCTTGTTAGCATACAATACATTATTATTTAGACGAATTCTGAGCCCTTTTATTGTAAGTTCAATAAAATAATAGGCTCAAATTTATTAAGTCGTAAAAAAACGTCGGTTTCTCTTGTCACAAGAATCTTACCAAAAACACCCCTAGTGAAAATTATTAAAGGTGTTTCGACATTGAAAAATATTCATAAAATGATTAAAAAATGCGGTATCCGAAGAGTTACTATACAATTGGGAGAGAAATTATTGATTAAAAAAAGATAAAAAATAATTTTATATTTTTTTAATGAAGATATATTTTTCACTAATCGGAAAAGATTAGAGGACAATTAAAAAATATAAAAAATACCTCAATTTTATTGAGATTCAACAATTATGAGCCTTGATTAACGTAAGAATTTTAAAGATCTTTTCTAAGTTTAGTAACCTATCTTTATAAGAATAGATGTTTGGACATATTTCTATCTTTTAAGTAGGATTTGATTCATCATTTTATAGAAATAATAACAAAATTGAATGGGACGGAAACAAAAAAAGCAGGCAATGAAATTGCCTGCTATAAACTGAAATTTTATTTTTATTAATAACCTGGATTTTGAGTCAACACTCCATAAGCCAAATCAATTTGAGCTTGCGGAACAGGCATTAAATATAATTTATTATCCCATAAACGTTCCTGAGCCAAAGATCCTTTGACGTTTTGGATGCTTTTCATGACTTCTGGTGCAGTTTTCCAGCGACGGATATCCATATACCTCACACCTTCTAAAGCAAGTTCTACTTTACGCTCCTGACGGATTGCCTGACGTAATGTTTCCTTAGAAGCATATTTACTACGATCTAATTTAGGCATTCCAGCTCTTTCACGGATTTCATCCAATGCCGCATAGATTGTTGCATCAGGTCCAGTAGCTTCATTTTTCGCTTCCGCATAGGTTAAAAGCACTTCTGCATAACGGATAAGGATGATGTTACTATGGTTGTCAATATTATCACGGTTAGCTTTTGGATCCACCATTTTTCTAAAGTTATATCCTACCTTAGACATATTACTAGCGCCGTCAACCCATTTAAATTTATAGCCACCATCAATTGTCAAGGCATTCCAAGGAGCAGTTTCAAATAAAATGGAAGCATAGAATCTAGGATCTCTGTTTTTGAACTCTTGGACAAAACTAGACTTATCAGCTTCTGCATATCTTTTGGCTCTTTCCTGAGGAGTTGGCACAGCAACCTTTTCGCCGCTTTTAAAGCTTTGATAACTATCCACTAAATCTTGTGTAGGGGTAACAGAACTCCATCCACCAACAGCACCTTCTAATAGATAAGTATTCAGGTAATTTGGCTGCGCCTGCTCAACATATTGTCTTTCTAGAATCACTTCTGCATTTCCTTCGTTAGCTTGATGGAAAATCCCTTCATAGCTTCTTAATGCAGATCTAAATTTAGCCTGTTCGGCAGCATCTTTAAAATCTACGAATTTAGCATAGTCATCTTTAGCATCAATTTCAGACTCTTGTGTCGTTTGGAACAATTTATATCCAAGCCCCATAACTTCCTGAGCTGCTGCTGCAGACTCGGCATATTTTCCTTCAAACAAGAGCAATCTAGCTTTTAGAGCTAAAGCAGCCCCTTTGGTAATTCTACCTTTTTCATTTGATTTACCACCAGCATAAGAATTCGGGAGGATTTTAGAAATCTCATCCAATTCTTTCAGGACAAAATTCAAAATATCTTCTTTCGAAGAACGGGGTACATTTAATTCTTCTTCTGTAAAGCCAAGGACTTTGGTAATCAAGGGAACGCCAGCAAATTTATTAGCCATTGTAAAATACTGGTAAGCACGCATAAAACGAACTTCGGCTTTGAATCTATTTTTCAGTGCATCGTCCATATTTGCCTTATCGACGTTTTCTAAGAAATAGTTGGTTTTGCGAATGGTTTCATAATTCCACCCAGCATTTAAAGAAGTACTAACAATTCCAGAAGAAACGGCCGTTGCCGTACTTTCCCAAGGATATTGCGCAAAAGAAATGTCAGATGCACCATCCTCATAAATAATCCCTTCACCCGGAAGTGTTGCATAGATACCATTTACGGCTAGGTAGACATCATTTTCAGTTTTCCAAAAGGTCTCTTCCGATACCGAGTTCAATGGAATTCTATCCAAGAACTCGTCCTTACATGAGGTAAGGGATACAGCAGCAAAAAGACCGATATATAATAATTTTTTCATTTTTACTTTAATAATTGCTCGTTAAAAATTAGCGTTGATACCGATCGAGAAAGTCTTAACTCCTAAGAAGCTAGCTCTTCCAGATCCAGTTTCTGGATCATAATCAGATAATCTCTTATCAGCCATAAAAGTGAAAGGATTATTTGAAGAAGCGAATACTCTTAGATTAGACATTTTCACTTTTTCGATAAGTTGCTTGTCAAAAGTATATCCTAATGTAATTGCTCTAATACGGAAATAGTTACCGCTGAACAACCAGAAATCAGAAGTAATGTAGTTTTGTTGAGCATCACCTGTTAATGTAATACGAGGGAAAGGAGCATTGGCACTGTTGTTTTCTTCTGTCCAACCTTCTAGCCATTCTTTTTTGATATTACCACCATTGAAGAATGGATGCGCTGCTTCTTGTTCGAAATAGGTTTTAACGCCTCCAACACCGTAAGTCAATACGTTTAGGTCAAATCCTTTATATGAAGCATTCACTGCAAAACCATAGTTAAACCAAGGCACATCATTTCCAAGAATCGTTCTATCTTGAGGGTCTAATACTCCATCGCCATTTACATCGACATATTTAATATCCCCAACTTTAGAATTTCCGGCGATACTTTTCTGACTAGGGTGATTATCGATTTCTTCTTGAGAAGTAAACAAACCATCTGATTTATATCCATAATAATCTCCTACAGAACCACCTACTCTGTTAATGTAATATCCACTCACGATTTCATTTCTTCCAGTTCCCAGGTTAATGATTTCATTATTGATTTTAGAGATATTTCCAGAGATTGAATATTTGAATTCATCGCCAACATTTCCATTGTAAGTTGCCATGATTTCAATACCCTTGTTCTTAGTTTCACCTTGATTAAAGTACGCAGCAGTTTCCCAGCCAGATGTTGCCAAGAAAGTTGGTTGCAATAAGATTCCCTTCGTATTCTTGATATAGTATTCAGCAGTTAAATTCACTTTACCATTGAAAAGGGTTGCATCCAAACCTACGTTTGACTGATAAACTTTTTCCCAAAGAGCCGCTCTATTTACAGCAGCGGTCTGCAAAGCACCGTCCACAGGTACACCTTCAAAGCTATAAAGTGAACTGATTCGGATTAAGTTGAAGTAATTTCCGATAGCAACCGCATCCTGATTACCCAAAGCACCCCAAGATCCTCTAAGTTTTAAGGCATCAATCCAATTTACATTTTGCATGAAATCTTCTTTATCTATACTCCAACCAGCAGATATTGAAGGGAAAATCGCTCTACGAACTTCAGGGGCAAAACGAGAGGAATAATCCATACGCATATTCGCTTCGAATAGATATTTCTCCTTATAATTATAGTTAAAGCGTCCGAAGAATGAACGGATAGCCCATTCATCTTGGATTGTTCTATTTGCCAATCCTGTTCCATCGCTGCTTACATCAGTTTGAGCAGATGAACCGTTGATGATAGTTTCCAAATCGTTATTCACGAAGTTTTTACGTCCTAAGAAAGCTTCACGATAAGTATTGGATTCCTGTGTAACACCGGCAGTAATCTTTCCATAATGATCATCAAATCTACGTTCATAGTTTGCTGTTGCCTGCAACAACAACTCTTCGCGCTTACCCCAATATTCCTTCAATTCATTGATGGGAACAGCGGTAGAAGCCAACGGTTGGCCGGTTAAGAAATCATTCAACGGGTCCAATCTATTGATGAAATCCCAGCTGTTGGTATTTGTATATTTCAAAGAGACTAACCCATCTAGTGAGAATCCTTCAAAAGGAGTCAATGAAGCATTACCAGCCAATTGCAAATAGTTGTCTCTATTTCTTCCCTGACCAGCTTCATTAATATTTCTTAATTGATTGTTTTTTGCAATGGTAGCGTTTGTGGATCCATTAGAGATTGTCCCATAATCACCATTCGATTGTCTCATGACCGTTAGAGGCAATGCCCTTCCCATTTCTACCCAACTGATCTCGCCACCTGTACGATCATAATCTTGTTTTAAGAAGGAGATGTTTGTTCCAATTTTCAAGAGGTTTTCAATCACATCGCTTTGCGTATTCAATTTAATATTGATACGATCTTGTTTCATTCCCGGAACGATAGAGTTCTGATCGAAGTAATTAAGTCCTAAGTAATAATTGGCAAGTTTTCCCGGAGCATTTACATTTAAGCTAATGTCTCTTTGCGGGGCAGCTTGATCGATGATTTCATCGAACCAATTTGTATTGGGATACCTATCCAAATCCGAACCTGACCTATATTTTTCAATGATATCTTCGGTAAAAGTAGTTTGCTTTCCGGCATTTTTCATTGCACGGTTGTAAAGCTCGATATACTCCAGAGAGTTTGCGAAATTAGGGAGGAAAGTTGTGCTTTGCCAGCCTTGATTTGCTGAGAAACCGATAATTGCACGGTCACCTCCACCTCTTTTGGTCGTAACTAATATGACACCATTCGCTGCTCTAGAACCATAAAGTGATGCTGAGGCAGCATCTTTCAGGACAGACATACTGCTGATATCAGCAGGGCTGATTGCTGCAAATTCTGCACCTGAGGCTGGTATACCATCAATAATATACATTGGACTTGGAGATCCTAAGTTAGAACGACCACGCACAGTAATTGTGGCATTGTTTCCCTTTTTAGGAGCAACCGGTCTACTAATTACGGTAATTCCGGGTGAAACCCCTTGCAAAGCATTTTGTAAGGATGTAACAGGTCTCTCTGCTAATTGTTTCGGCGTAATAGATGCAACGGATCCTGTTAAATTCACTTTCTTTTGTGTACCGAAGGCAACGACTACCACTTCATCAATATCTTGATTGGAAGAGGAAAGACTAACATTTAAGGTGTTAGATTCTACAACCTTTTCTTGAGAAGCGTAACCGATAGCGGTGAAAACCAATGTTTCACCTAATGGTACTTGGATGGAAAAACGGCCATTTTCATCAGTAGAGGTAGCTACTTTTGAATTGCCTTTAACAGAAACAGTAGCTCCAGGAAGAGGTCCATTTTCATCAGACACAGTTCCAGTGACCGTTTCCTGGTTTTGAGCAAACAAAGAACTTACATTCGTTTTAGCGGTATTCGCAAAGCTGAAACTTGGCAGAGTAATTCCAAGCATAAGAGCTGCAGCTAATGGGTAAGTTTTGTTTACTAATAATTGCTTAGTAAACCTTTTTTTCATTATAAATTATCTATTGTTTAATGGATTAGATTCGTTTAAAATAATTATTAAATTAATGTTGCGCGAATGTTAATAAAACGAAATCGATTGCGTAGATTATGCAAACGATTGCTTTGTCATAGATAAAATATTAATTATTAGATAATTTAAATATCAGTTGACAATCAGTTTGAATGTTTAAACATCAACTAAAAAGGTGTAAAGCAAATGGTTATAAAATAATTGACCTGTTAAAGAATTTGTTTTTATTAAAATCAAGGGTTATAAACAAGAAAAAAGGCGGTCAAAAGAATTGACCGCCTTAAAACTCTGTTTTTATTTATCTAATTACCATTTACTTTTTTGGAACTCTTGTTACTAAAGGGACTATAACATCCACTTGGTAAGTACCTGGAGCAAACACTCTTACATTAAATCTTGCATTACAAGAGTAGGTATTGTAAGGAAGCTCTAGGCTAGGGTCGAACTCCACATAGGGAGCAGGAATACGATAATAGTAGTTAAACCCATTCCCTAAAGAATTTAATGGGAAAGGAACCACACCAAAATCAAATTCCATTCGATCATCAAACAGATGTGTATCTAAAGCATAATCTTGCATTGTTTGCAAAAATCCACCTTGGTTACCTGAGTTAGGTCTTCTCGCCAGTTCACCCGCTTTAGGATTAAACGGTTTACCGTTCTGATCCAAGAACCTTACAATAATTTTATTACCGGTTTCTGAGATTCTCTTGGTAACCTGGTGAGAGGCATTGCTAGGAATGGTTTTCGTTTTTGTTTCCTCACCAACTTTCATTGCCACCGTTGATCTTACCGCATCAACCACAAAGAATGGAGCATCAATAAGGTCAAACTCACCAACACCCTTATAAACTCTCGTTTCAACAGCGTTACCGATCTCTAAATCAAACTTATATTTACCAAGGGGTAAATTAACAGTTGTGTAATTAGCTTCAATCTGTCCAGAAGCAGGATTGATTGAAATAGGAGTAATATCAACCTCTTTACGTTTTGCTTCAATTAAAGCGATCGTTGTATCTACCTTAGGATCATACAGTGCTGTCCAAACCTTATGTTTATATGTTTTAGTAAAAAGATCGGTAACATCTTTACCCGTTTCTCTATCATAAACATTTAACAATTTAATTTTTAAAGGTTTTGTAGAACCTTCAGGATTAATCGCAGTAGAGACAAAATCTCTACCTTGAGGAATTTCAATAGGCAGCTCCTCATAACGAATAATGTTACTTAAGTTTCCGTCAGGGATTTTTTTACATCCGGCAAAACCTAATGCAAGAATAAATCCCAAACTATATAAAAGAGTCTTTTTCATAATTATCTGAAGTAAAATAATGTGTGGTTATTATTTAGAACTTGCACAGCTCCAGTTGTTGTACGAACATTAGAGGTTTGAACCAAAGTTCTAATCCCAACAGGATATTGAATTTGAGTTACATCAAAGTTTGGATCTAATTTTTGATATAGATACGTAAAATATACCACCTTAGGTCGCAAGGAAGAGTTTGAGTTATTACCCATATCCGTGTTCTCTGTTTCTTCATAGGAAACTACAACCTCGTTATTTTTTAAGTTTTTAAAGATGGTACCGTTCTTATTCAAATCATCATTTACTATGTTTTTATTTACAAAGTAAATATTCAATGAATCTGCAAACCTTGCCATATCATACTTCAAGATAGAATCCAATGTCCATTTTTTAAAAGGATCTACTCTTTGAATTTTTAGTGTTCTTGCTAGGATATAATTATTGATAGCATAGTCCGTTGGAGCAAAGAAAGTTTGATTGGACTGGTTCAGTTTTTCTTTAAGTCCTGCTTTATCGATAAGCAAAATCAAAGTATCAAATGTGCCATACTTATTACTTTTCAAGAAGTCATAGGTAGACATTTTCACATTTGGGTCGTGGAGTTCACCACCAATTCTATAGTCATCATTTTTACAGGAGAAGATAGAAGTGGTTAAAATTAAACCCAAGATTCCGATAAATATTTTTTGAAATTTCATAATCTTAATTGTTTTTCCACCAAGGGTTTTGAGTTAATAATTCATCCTGAGGCAATAAAGCACGCATATCCAAAGGCCAATAATAACCTTGTTTTTCAATTCTAGATTCGGTATAATAATCTGAGAATTCCAATTTGTTCAGGAAACCCATTCGAATCACATCAAATTGAGTAGAACCCTCCCCAATTAATTCTCTTCTTCTTTCTTTAAAGATTTCAGTAAATAAATTATCACCAGAAGCATTTAATTTTTCCAACCCAGCTCTTTCACGAATACGGTTTAAATCATCCAACGCCAATTGTGTTTTACCATTTTTATAGTATGCTTCGGCTCTTAACAGGTACATATCAGCCAGTCTGAAAATCACCAAATTATTGTTGATTGTATAATTTGTTGTTGGTAGTTGGTAATAATTAACGTTATCATATTTTCTTAAGAAAAATAGATTAGAACCATCTCCCTTTCTGAAGACCGAATCAAAACGAGCTTCATCTTCATTAAAGTATTCCTCTAAAACCTGTTGGTCTAACCTCCAAGCACTATTTACACCTTTACCTTTAACAACAGGATCCGCCAAGAAGATGTTATAAAAATTAGCATCATTTTCGCCATCTTTTGTATCAAATTGCATATAGATTTCAAAGATGGATTCTTTAGAGTTGCCTAGCCAGATTTTACGATAATCAGCAGTGGATTCTAAACTATATCCTGCATTAATTACCTCATTTGCATATTTTTCAGCATTCACATAATCGTGAGACCAAGCATATACATGTGCTAAAAGAGCCTGGGCAGCGCCTTTATTTGCAATAGTCTTTTTAGTTGTGATTAAATGATCAATTGCAAATTCTAAATCTTCAATACAGAAGTCAATGGTTTCTTTTTGTGGAGATCTAGCAATTGGCGGAATATTCTGCGGGTCGTTATAACTCTGTTTCACTAAAAGGATATCACCCCAAACTCGCTGCATATAGAAATTTACAAATGCACGTGTAAAGCGAGCTTCCGCAATTAATGAGTTTTTTTGTGCCTCTCCATCTTCAAAATTCTCAGCTGGAATTAATGGAGTATTTTCAATGATTCTATTTGCTTGGTTGATGATTTCATAGAACCTGGTCCAGTTCCAAAGAGCTCCTTCTAAATAGGCCGCGTAATTGAAATAAAAGTTTCCAGCCTTACTAAAATCTGTCATATTCCAATGGTCAGGACCAACCGCGAAATTTCCAGCGGCAACATCACCAAAGATAAAATAGGAACGTTCATTTCTTAGGGCATTCCTAAGCAAAAGATAGCCTCCAGTTGTAGCCTTGGAAATATTGTTGGCATCTTTCCAAAAAACTTCATCATAGGTGCTGTTTTCTGGTTCAAGATTGATATATTTTTGACATGAACTTAAGCTGGCCAATACCAATAGGTAGCAACAAGCTCTTTTTATATAATTTAATTTCATTGTGCTCTGTATTAAAAATTAATTTCTACACCCAATGTATATTTCTTAGGTAATGGATAAGCTCCACCATTGTATTCACCCTGAGGGGTAACTAGCTCTGCGTCTGGCACAGTAGAAGCCTGAACAGTGAAGATGTTATCAAGCATTCCATAGAACCTTACGTTTTTAAGGCCTAGTCTGAAGCTATTGATAAACTCCTGAGGTAGATTATATCCAACCGTAATTGTTTTAATTTTAAAGAAGTTACCGTTCTCATTAAACATTGTACTGAAAGGCAAGAACTGATAGTAATACGATTGATAAGGATTAATGGAAGGAAAACCAGCTTGGTAATTTGGATCCTGCGCTTTTTCTGGAGTCCAGTAATCAACACCTTCCAAGTCTGGTAGTCTTGTATTAGCAAATTTATAGGCATTACCCATAATTCCATTGTATTGGCCACTTTTCAAGTTATTGATAATATCTCTTCCGAAAACAAAAGTGCTTAACACACCTAAAGTGAAGTTCTTATAACTGAACTCATTGTAGAAACCACCAGTCAAAAATGGATTAGGATCTCCAGTTGGCACCAAGTCACCATCTGCAGCACCTCTGTCAGAATTATCCCATACATCCCCATCTGCATTTACATCCAGCCATTGTGGAAAACCAGGTTTAACAACTGTATTGCCTTTGAAATAGGTTAATACCTTTCCAGTAATTGGATCTACTGGGATTGCATCCTGATGGTTATATACTCCTTGGTTAATTATCTGTCCCCAACGGTAGATTGGGCTTCCAACCTTATAAAGCATTTGTTGATTATAGTTATATGAACTAGAATAGAATGCTTTATTACCGAATGGTAATGATCCGATTCTATTTTTATTGAATGTTAAATTCAGGTTCGAATTCCATTGGAAAGGATTTGACTTACCCATGTTTCTTGTAGCAAGGGTAATATCCACACCTTCATTGTAAATGGTCATTGGAACGTTATATGAGAGTCTTGTATAACCTGTATAGAATTGGAATGGGAATGACATAATCGGATCTCTGGTAATTTTTCTATATCCATCCACTGTCAAAGTAATTCTATCGTTGAACATTCTTAAATCAAAACCAATATTGGTTTGTTCAGATTTATTCCATGTTAAGTTTGGCAAGGTTAATGGCTTTGTATAAGATGGGGTTGCCCCTCCTTCACCATCATAAGTAATAGTAGGTAGGTCCCAAACATTGAAAGGTGCGTAGAAATCTTGTGGGAGAGTACCTGAAAGACCCCAGCTACCTCTGAATTTCAAGAAATTTAACCAAGAAACTTCTTTAAGGAAATTTTCATCGGAAGCAACCCATGCAAGGGAAAGTGCCGGGAAATTACCCCATTTGGTGTTTTTACCAAAGCGTGATGATGCATCTGCTCTAAATGATGCATTAAAGATATATTTCTCTTTATAGTCATATGAGAATTGACCTAAATAAGATACCAGCCCAGACTTTCTGATATTGCTGTTTCCATAGAGATTTTTTTGATTCACACCTTGAACTACGTGAATATCATCCGTAGGTAGGTTTTCACCATATAAATAAGTTGATCTATAATCATCGTATTGGAATGATTGCATTGCAGTTACCGTAATACCATGCGCATCATTGAACTTTTTATTATAGTTCAAAACGTTTGCGATATTATAGATATAGGCATTGTTTTTATTGGATTGCGCAAAGTTCCATCCTCTGGTAATTTCTCTTGGCTGAAACTGATCTCTGGTATCAAAATTGGCCTGTACTGAAGCTTCTAGGGAATATTGCAGTCCAGGTAGGATATCCACATAGGTTTTAGAGAACATATTCAAGATATCGGTTTGGTTATCGTCCATAATCTTGTCATACTGTCCCATATAGAATTCATAATCCAAATCGGAAAGGGCTACAAATGATGAGGGCATGCTACCCGCATCGATAGGCACCACGTTGTTAATTCCTTTGCCCAGGCCTCTTTTTCTATCCATTCTTGAGGCAGAAAAAGTGAAGTCAGATTTCAGGAATTTAGCAAGGTTGAAACTAAAGTTTCCACGTAGTGAATACCTTTTGAATCCGGTTTGGCGAACGATACCATCTTCATTGTAATAGCCCAATGAAAGTCTGTAATTTACAATATCGGTACCACCGGCAATACTTCCGTCCATATTGTCAATATTACCAGCTTGATAGAATAAATCCTGCCAATCGGTAGCATTGTTATAGCTATTGTTCAAACTGTCTGTTAGTGCCTGAGGAAGAGTTGCCCACTGATTGTGGTTTGCATATTGTTGTAGGATATCCAATTTAGTTCTTCTTTCAGTTGCACCAAGGAGCGTGTTTTGAAGTTCGGGACGTTGAGTCAATCCTTTGTAGTAGGAAACGCGAATTTGCGGTTTACCAGATTTACCTGTTTTTGTAGTGATTGTTACTACACCATTAGCACCACGGGAACCCCATACTGCGGTCGCAGAAGCATCTTTTTGCACGACGATGCTTTCGATGTCATTGATGTTGATTCCGGCAATGTAGTTCGTACCCGTAGCAGATGAAGAAGCTAAATCTGTCACTGACATAGGCATACCGTCAATAATATACAATGGCGTACTCATGGTATTTGCCAAGTCAATTTCCGCATTTAAGTCGGGAGAAATGGTGGAGTTACCACGAATGGTAAACGTATTTCTAGCACCGGGTTCACCCGTAAAGTTTTGGATGTTTACCCCAGATACACGACCCTGCAATAAACTCTCAAAACTTGGCGCAGCCATATTCTCGATTTCCTTTCCAGAAATCACCTGCACGGCACTAGTAGTTTTTTTCTGAGATTGTTTTTGATAACCAACCACGATTACCTCATCAACGACGGCACCGTCTTCTTGCATGCTGATGGTAACTGGGTTTAAGTTTTGGATTGGAGTTTCGGTTCTCTTATAACCGATACCTGTTGTGACAATCGCTGAGGGTAAACTTCTAAGATTTAGAGTAAAACTTCCTTGCGAATCTGTCTGAGTTCTATTGTCAGTACCTTTCTCTGTAATTGTCATACTTTGAAGAGGAGTACCATCATCTTTCGTCACTTTTCCTGTGATTGTATTTGTTTGTGCAAACACACTTGAAGTGAAGAATACGAACCCAATAATAGTCAGTAGATGTCTCATCATAATAAAGGGAAATTTGGTTTTATATTGAAGCAAATATATTGAGAAGGAATCCTCAAACAAAAAGGTTGCATATGCATCCACTTAGCCTAAATTTAACATTTCTTAACTAAATGCACAATTCAACCGATTGCGCAATTTTCAGGCAAACGTTTGCACAATTTTTTAATAAAGGATAAAATAATATACTCCAGATACATATTTGTTGATAAATAGAATGATTTTGGGAAAAAGGGATAAAAAGAAAAGCGAGCATAAAGCTCGCTTTCCAACCACTATAATATAACTAAAACAAATCAGCCATACACAAAAATTAAGGTCTTACAGGTCTTTGACTTGTATACCCAGTTCCCCCTTTGATCCACTTTGCAGATTCACCACAAAGCCATAAGTAATGATCGGTCGGAAGATCATTTTCAATACCGACAAACTTTAAACGGTCACCATTTAAAGGGGTATCTTTTTCTCTTGCACTTTTAAAAATTGCGGTACCTTCATCAATTTCGTCGAACATAGCAACGTATAAGGACATAGCGCCAGCGCTAATGGCATTGGACATCTGCTTCCAGATAAAATCGCCTTTTAGCCGTGGAATAGCATGGTAGATTTCAGGGTTATTTTGGAGATTTCCCCAGCTGAATCCAGGAAATACCAAAGGAACATAATCCACTTTATTCTGTGATGCCCACTGCATGTCCTCCCTAACTATATTGGGGTTAAAATCATTGATATTGTACCTTCCAACAGCCCAAGGCATAATAATATCCACCTTTTTGATTAAAGTATGTAATGCCGTATTATTCTCGGTATCTCTATCCAGGGTCCTCCAATAGTATGGAATACCTAGCATTATAGATACTTTTTTATCACCCGATTTCAATTTATCCACCAATTTATCAACATCTTGAGTCTTATATTTTCTGCCATCATCAAAACCCACTCCCCAAAGGGTCATCAGCGGCTTTCCATTATGCCATAAATATGTAGGATTTGCGGCCTTATCATACAGTTTATGCGTTTCAACAAGTTCCTTCCAATCCTGTTCCAATGCAGCAAAGTCCTCCGGTGAAGAACCACTAAGGTCATACATGATACTTATAGCCCGGCCATATTTTTTAGCTGCTTTTAAAGCGCTGGTTAGCACTTTGTTGAAATGAGCTTTTCCGGAAGGATTGCTTGGTTTAACCTCCCCTAAAAATCGCTGCATGTGGACTCCATCAATTCCATATTCCTTCATCCATTTAAAATGACGGTCAATGGTTTCTTCATCATAGGAACTGAAAAGGTAGGCATCTGAACCATCGGCAAATTTAAATGGAGACTTGTATTTCTTGCTGTATTCGGTCATATCCGGCCAAAAGTCCACCTTGGTATAACCTGGTTCAAATCTATTGTTAGCCCCTTGATAATGGTACCAACCTCTATTTGCGCCATCTCCTTCGGCGTTGAACCATCCTTGGTAGCCCGCCATCACAAGACCCTCATATTTAGGATAGACTAAGCCAGAAGTATCATATCCATCGGGATTCTCAACAGGGTCGGGCTCATCAGTCTTGCCATTGTCTTGATTTCCAGTTGTTTTTGAACATGCTGTAAGTAAGCCCAGCATTAAGGATAGTACAATTAAATGAATTCGTTTCATGTCTAAAATCATAGTTAAAGTTTATAAATATGTTAGCTTACTTTTTTAATTATTACGGCACTTTGATTTCAACTACTTCAGAATAATTAAATTTTTCAAAAGTATCTCTGACTTTGGCTCCCATTCTGAAATAATAGGTATATCCGGATTTAAGTTGAAGATCCTTAATAATATACGTTTCATTTCCAATTCCAGTATTCATATTGCCAATTTCATCCCAATTCTTATTGATCAATACCCTAAACTCATCTTTATAGTAAGCATCAATTCTATTTCCGGCGCCACAATACGGCGTAAGGCTTAAGAAAGGTCTGACCTCAATAACTTGAGGATGCCTTGGGTAATGGGAGCTTCCAGTGTACAGGAAACATCCATTTTAGCGCCTTCTTTAAGCACAAACTTTGCGTTTTTAATTTTAAGGTAAGGAGTTACCTGAAAATCCTGTGTTCCAGATCCGTTCAATTTAAAGTCAGTTACAATATCTGCTGGCCAAAATGCACCTGCATAAGGCTGTAGGGAAAATGTCGCTGAGAACAGCTTATTATTGATGAATGATCCATCTTGTTTCACTGGTAAGTCTTGAGGAGCTGGATTTTCACCATAGCTGGTCTCAAGTAGGCGGATCGCAAATTCCCCAGGTCCAGTTAGAAATGGACTATTCGAGGTCTTGTCTATCACATTTCCAGATAGTGTAGCATCAGGAGCATCAAAATTGTCTATATCGGCACATGAGCTTAACCAGATAGTTGGTATCAAGGCAAATAATATAAATATCTTTTTCATTTTCAGTTTATTAGATTAATAAATTGGGTTTTGAGGATATAGATTTGGATTCTTATTCAATTCTCCGCCTGGAAGAGGTTCGTAATACCATTTCTTCTCAAAATTAAAAGTCTTGTTCCAAGGCTCTCTTTCACAAATGAATATATAAGAGTTAATACGTTCACCATTTGGTTTATACTTGATTTCATCAAGGACCAAATAAGGCATCAGGGAGTTTGGAACGAAGTTATTCAATTCCACATCCGCAGTTCTCCATCTTCTGATATCCCACCAATGATGGTTTTCAAAACATAGTTCTCTTTCTCTTTCCTCACGAATAAACTGTAGGTTTCCATCGATAGGATATCCATATTTTGTAATGTTTGCTGCAGTTGGATTATACACATAAGTCTTAGCACCGGCACGGTCGCGAACCTTAGCGATATAAGTGAAAGCTTCTGTTTTTAGAGATTCGTTAGATTTCAACAATCCTAACTCATAAGCGGCTTCCGCTTTGTTCAGAAGGATTTCTGCAAGACGGATAACCTTCCATGGTTGTGTGCTGTTATATAATTTTACCTCTTTCGTTGATATTTTATAATTGATGTATTTACGCACGAAGAAACCAGTTCTTGTATTGTTCGCATGACCATCTTTCCACATACCGTGTTCGCCAGTAATTCCAATTTTGGTACCTTTATAATCGTACTGAGTATTTTTAGGTCCTGCAAGAATACGGTTGGACTCTCTATTGATCGGAGCGGATGTTGACCCCATCTGAGCATCACTAGCTTTACCAGGATAGCTTAGGTACAATCCTCTCAACATATCGAAAGCTCTTTTTTCTGCTCCATCTCGGAGTTCCATACCAGAGAAGTAGACTGAACCGCGAAGGCGGGGTTCTGCATCTGCATATAACTCTTTGCGGTCTGTATAACGGATTGGAGTACCTGTTGCATCATTCAATGGAAGTTCACCAAATAGTTCAACAACATTGTAAACTGGGTATGCTCCAGATTCACTGTCACTAGAAAATGTTGGATTTGGCAATAAGGTAGCATCGTAACTATGTTTTAGACGAGTTCCATATGGTGCTGTGATATCATATTGCTTGATGAGGATATCCTCAGGGCTATTTTCGTCCAAGAAAAGGTCAACATAGTTCAGCTCTTTATCTTCTGGTTTTTTATTGTATAATGAATACGGACCGTTGATCACGACGGTTGCTGCATCATAGGCCTTTTGAAAGAACCATTCTGCTTCCTGTCTAGGAATTCCTGCATAGCCTTTTGTCGCAGCATCCCCCTGCAAATTGGAATAAAACCCATATTTCGCAATACTTCCAGCATATAACATTGCACGAGAAAGCAATGCTGCTGCCACGTATTTGTTTGCACGTCCTTTTTCCGATGTAGGAGACATATTATCTACAGCAAACTGCAAGTCTTCCTGAATAAATTTATAGACATCCGATTCCTTATCCCTTGAAACCAATAAAGTTTCCTTTTCAGCTTGTGGATCCTGAACCTCTTTGATGATTGGAATACCACCATATCGCTTCACCAGGGAGAAGTAAAAAAATGCTCTCAAGAAATGAGCCTCACCCAGGATATTGTTATATCCATCTTCTGTAAAGTTTTCCTTGTAATTAGGCAGACCGCCAATAAATCCATTGATATTTCTGATGCGGTCATATGGCCAATACCCAAATCCCTGTGCTCCGGCAACACCCCAAAACTGCCCTGTCATTTCTCCGGACATTGAAGCCATGTTTTCAAAGTTAACCCAGTAATTATCCCATCTGAATCCTCTTTCCGGATGATAGACGAAATCTTCGATAGGAAGATGGCTATAGATACCTGCAACAAATTTTCTTGCGCCATCTTCATTTCCATATAAGGCCTTCTCGTCCAATACGCCTAATGGTTCTAAATCCATTTTTCGACAGGATCCTACTAAAACTAGGAGAAGGACAGCCAATATTTTTGATAAATTAGTTTTCATAATGTTCATTAAACTTAGAATTTAATTGATGCACCAATATTATAGGTTTTATTCAATGGATACTTGTAGGTATCGACCATGTGGGACGATGAACCGCCTTCAGATCCTGGATGCTCAGGGTCAGAATATTTCATCCCGGTCCAAGTCATTAGATTATAACCACTCACATACAGCCTAAAGCTTTTCACTTTAATAGACTCTAACCATTGACTTGGGAAAGTATAACCCAATTCAAGTGTCTTTAACCTTAAATACGAAGCATTTTCAATTGCTCTAGTGCCCTCTGCCATAGGTGAACCTGTTGAAGGATAATATCCTGAGATCCACTGTGTATTCGGGTTGAATAAATCCGCATTTGGATCAACCGGTCTCCATCTGTCCAAGAATTGGGTTAATGCACCACCCTGGAATTGCAATGGCGCAGCCAATACCTCTATATATCGGGTATATACTTTGTTTGCTCCTTGGAAATTCATAGATAGGTCAACGCCTTTCCACGATGCACCGATATTGAATCCATAATTGATCAATGGCATATTAAAGGTTGCAATTGGATGATCGTCATTTCCATTAATAAATCCGTCACCATTCCAGTCCTTGTAGTAATAATCCCCAGGAAGAGTTCCACTACCTATTTGGGTAGGGTGATTGTAGATTTGGTCATATGAAGTAAATTGTCCATCATATTCCTTGCCCCACCAGATGTCTTTATATCGATCAGCATAGCGGTTTCTCCAATGATCGTAGGAGTTTCCTGCCGGCGACTCTATTCGATTTTGAAATTGACTTTTTGTCGTTGAAACTTGGCCAGAAATAAAGTAATTAAGGTCATTGATGTGATTGCGATGTGTTACAGAGATTTCGTAACCAAATGTTCTATCACTTTCTAAATTTTCTTGAGGAAGGTTGGCTCCAACAGTTCCCGGAATCAGATCCAGTCTTGTTGCCAATAACCCGTCTCTATATCGGTTAAAATAATCGAATGTCATTCCAAATTTTCCATTCCATAGATCCACATCCAAACCGATATCTGCAGTTTTCGACGTGTACCAGGTTAAATTCGGATTTGGAATTGCTGTCGGTAATGCGCCGCTCACTAAGTCTTCGCCAAAGATCCAACCTAAATTATTAGGATCTAATGCGAATCCAACAAAAGTTGAAGGATAGTTACCTGCCGAACGGTCATCCCCTAAGACACCATAAGAACCTCTAATTTTTAAGTTATCAATGAAGGTCAGGTTGTCTTTAATGAAATTCTCTTCACTAATTCTCCAACCAACTGATGCTCCCGGGAAGAAACCCCAACGTTCGTTTTTAGGAAATTTTGAGGAACCATCATAACGGAAACTGAATTCTGCTAGATATTTCCCTTTGAAATCGTAATTGAATTTACCCACGAAACCACGAGCAGTACGCTCACCGATCCCTTCCATATCAGCCAATTGATTCTTTGCTTCCCCAGCAAACAGGTATTCCGAATTAACCTTTATTTCTCTCTGTGCATAAAAGCTATCCCATTTGTTATATTCTTCAACAAATAATAGCAAACCCGAGACATTATGACCTATTCCAAAAGATTTATTATAGTTCAAAGAGAACTGCATTAAATTGTGAGAATCTGGATAAGATGACCTGCGAACAGATGATGGCGCATTCTTCTCATGGGCATTATATTTTTCAGGAGTTACGACTTCTCCATTGGGTCCTAAAACCGGTGGGGTGTAACTATATAAAGAATACGATTTCTTAAAATCTGTGTTGTCTGTATATTTAAAATCATAGTTATACGTTCCTTTAGCGGTCAATCCTTCGATATAAGGAATCTTGTATTCTAAGGAAAGAATTCCATTGAACTGTTTTCTTAAAAACTTACGATATCCGGTTTGATTAGCATCTGTTACGGAAACAGGATGCTCATTGTCAATCATATCAAAGTTTGGATATAGCGGGTTATTATTCAAGTAAATTGGAATATCGGGTCTTTGACGCCAGGCTTGCTTATAGACTGCCCAAATATCTGTCCTTGGCTGATTGGTCTCATCAGCATATCCACCCAAATCCAATGAAGCCTTCAGACGGTCTGTTATCTTAACATCAACATTTGACCTCAAGTTATAACGATTATAATTTAAGCTCTTACTTTTATATGAACCCATTTGATCCATATAACCTAAGTTGAAGAAGTAATTTACTTTTTCAGAGCCACCATTAACGGTTAGGTTATGCTGTTGCTGAGGGCTTGTCTTATCAAATGCAGCATCTAAATAATTCGAAGACTGTTTCGTACCGTCTTCATATTCTTTGATACTAGCTTCGTCCCAAGTTGCAGGCAGTCTATTTGGATAGTTATTGTTAAAATTTCTCCAAAGTTCTTCGTTTCTCAACTTTCTATAATCTGCGGCACCCACTGTATTAGGCACGTATAGAAATTGTTGAAATCCTTGATTAAAAGCATATCCAATTTCAAAGCCTTGATCTCCACTTGCTCCTCTTCGGGTGGTCACTAATAATACCCCATTTGCAGAACGAACTCCATAAACCGCAGCGGAAGCATCTTTCAATACCGAAATGCTTTCGATTTCATTCGCGTCCATTCTGGAAAGGAAATCTTTATCCCTTGGAATTCCATCCACAACGATTAAAGGTTCGCCCATTCCGCGGATATCAATATTGGACTCAAATGCTCCAGGCTGCCCAGTTTGTTGGGTAATGCGTACTCCAGGAAGTTTCCCTGTTAGCATGTTTACCACGTTCTCATTTTTGGTAATGGTGATTTCCTTGTTCGTTACTGAAGAAACCGCACCAGTTAAAGTTGCCTTCTTTTGCGTTCCATAACCTACCACTACAACATCTTCCAATGTTGTGTTGTCAGTAGGCAATTCTACCTGAATATTGCCGTTGTTTTCTACAACGACCTCCTGACCTTGGTATCCTACATAAGAAATCACCAATCGATCACCCGGAGATACAGAAATAGAAAATAGTCCTTTTGAATCTGATGTTGTGCTGATTCCAGTTTTGGTGTTTTTGATAGTCGCTCCAGCAAGCGGCTTGGCATCTGTGGATTTTACAGTACCACTTACATTTCGTTGTTGACCAAATGCTGTTCCTAAGGAAAGTGTCAGTATTGGCAGGATTGCCAAACGCCAGGACAGTCTCTTAGCTTGCCTGCCCCAAAAAGAGGTGCAGGAATTGATAATTTTAAATCCCATAATTTAGTTTGTATAAAATTGGTTGTTAATCTTGATGCTGCCATCAAGCAATAAAATAGGTGCTGATAACGCTCCTGGTCTTACAAACCAAAAGCTCCTTTTCAGGATTATGTATCAGGCATGAAAAAGGTTTCTTGCTTTCGTATCATAGCTTATAAATTGATTACGAAACAAGATTAAATTGGAGGGCATAACAAAGTATTAATAAAACATTAATACAGATAAATATTATTTTAAATATCTGATTATCAGTATTATAATTTTTAATATTTTTTTTAATTAAACAATATCCCTATAGGTTTTAGTGTAAGATTCACCATATAATTGTTTATATACTTGGGAAAAATTCTCAAAACATTGATGTGCCAGGCTATGGTAACCTAGAAAAACTAAAGCTTTACATTTATAAACCATCGCTTCTTCATTGACCGAATCAAAATGAAAAATACGATTAGCAATTTCAACAATCGTCTCAGAGTCCACTTCCAATTTCAGTTGATGCAATATTCCAGATAAGAGACCGATGGCATGTATCGATATTTCATCTTTAATTCCATCTAACCATTCATAATCCGTATCAAACATAAATCCACCTTTTTCAAGGAGAAGCAATAACTTGTTTATCTCGTCAGAGCTGATATCGTTGGCTTTATTGAGGAGATCCATAAATTCAGACAGATCTACCTTGATACTTTCAACATTTTCTAATCCCCAATAACCACTCTTCTTCGATATTTTAACATCTCCAAGCTGCTCTAAAAGGCTATTGATTTTTGCAATGTTTACTGATCTATTGTTAGTAGCGCTAGCATTAGACTTATCGGACCAGAATAATTCTACTAATTTTTCTGAGCTAACCCCTCTACCCCGATATAAAGTTAATACCACAAACATGGTCAACAACTCCTTTAGCAATGGAGAGAATTGTTTCGTGATTTCATTACCTTCTCTATCAATTATTTGCATATCCCCACGAAACAAGAGTAAGTTGGGTCCGGTTATCTTTTTTGGAGTTTGAGCTACTTGTTTATTTTGGGTAATATTTGGTTGTATAGATTCGCTGTTTATTAATTCTTGACCCTGTACAACAGACTTGCTTTTGTTTTTTTTCTTAGATAACAGAACAAATAAAATTGCTGAGAAGCTTAACACTATCCCAGACAAAATAATCCAAGGTAAATAAGATTTTGAGCTATCCTTTTCTCCCTCATTTAGTTCATAAGGTAGAGCTGGAGCCAACAAGCTATAAACTCTAACACGGCTTTGGCTCAGTGCACTATCGTAAAACAGCGTGACAGCGACAAAACGGTTGGATTCTTTAGAATAGAAAAAATCCGAGAAGGATTTGATATCATGAAAATCAAATGGGATGGTGCTACCTAATTCCTGTAAATTTTGTCCATCAGCAGAGATGGAAACGAGCTGAAGGAAAGACTTAAATTTATTGCGAGGAAACATCAATCCGTAGATAACATTTGCTTGATCATCTACCACCAATGAGTTTGCCCAAACCGCTTCTGGGAATGGAAACTTGATTTCATACAAAGTTTTAAAAGACTTTGAATGGATGTCCATTTTTACAAAATCATTGGAAATTTTAGGGTTTAACATTTGATCACCGGTTGAACTCCCATATCCACCTAAGAGATAAACCCCTTTTTCACCCACTCCCAATGCTCCTAAATAATGCGGGAATAAATGATCCCCAGTAAAAGTTAAACTATCCCAAGATTGAGTGGGAAGATGATATTTGTGAACCGAGTTTTTGTATAAGAAATGTCCATAGCCGGAAACCATATAAATACTAGAGTCCTTTGGAGAATAAAACTTATTAAAATCCAAATAATGTGTACCATGGGAAGGATGGAAGAAGTTTTTCGACCAATTTCTTGTTAGCGTATCAAAACTAGAGACTACCTTTTGATCAATGGATATATTTAATAGGTTGCCCGATAAAGGATCAAGCATTGATTGACTTCCATTAGCCATGTAGAGAGGACCATTTGCATAAGGCCACGAAGTACTTACGGTTGCTCCTAAATACGTACGGACCAGTGAATCTTCAGAGATAATATAGACACATTCTCGTTTTTGATCAAAAGTGACGCTAGCCTGACCGGAAACATAATATTCATTTTCCAAGCTCCATTCCTGTCGTTGCCTCTTTATCCAAGATGGGTTCTTGGATTTAGCTTTTAATGAACCTTTGCTATCAGAAGCTGTTAAACCGGAGGTTTCATCAAGTTTCCAGTGGTGACAGACCTTGTCATTGCCTTTAATAATGACATCCTTAATCCGCATAGGAGGCAGATCAGAGCTTTGGAAAGTGCTAAAATCGTTAAAACCAAAAAACAGCTTGTAAGCTGATTTTCCCTTAAGATCCATTTTATGGGTAAATGTTGATTGAGAGGTTGACAGTGTCAGAACGCCTTTTTCAATATCCAGGTGAAGCTTGATAGGATTCCATTTATAAAATAATTTTGACTTAGGGATATCAAAATTTATGTCCGTAAATTTATCTCCAACTACTAATTTAAAATGCCGACCATTATCTTGCCTTCTATCATAGATTAGATCAATATTTAGTTTTTCATCAAGAATTAGTCTAAAAATATATCCGAAGTAATCCTGTTGGTAAGGCTTAAATTGTAGGTCAAAAGAAAATTCAGTTTGATTTTCAAGCTTGATAGATTTGTCCTCAGCAATTGATAAACTTGTTCTCTTATCCAATTCATTTTCATGACTTGAAAACTCCAATCCGTATTGTGCATAGCTGATCTTGAAAGAAAAAACTATTAGAATAGCATAAATCGCAGTAAAATAATTTACAAGGTTACTTCTCACTTTATTAGTATTGGCTCGCTGTTATATAATTTCTCTGTAGCAGATTGTAATTTACTTTATATTCGCTGAATAGCAAAAGAGTTTTTAAGCAAAACAAAAAATTACGTTATTTTCACGCAAATTTTACTGTATAAAATTTGCCTGAATTTCTCCTTCGGAACTATTATTTTTGTAAAACTTCCTTCCAAAAAGAATACAATTATCAATTCAAATTGTATTAAATAATAATTTTATTTTACTGTATATCAATTAATTACATTATTTTTAAATAAAGTCTATAGAATTAGTAGATTATTTAAAATAATACTCATTACATTTGTCTTAACAAACAGGCTAAACTAATCAAATGAAAAGACTAAGAACAACAATTAGATTTAATCAGTCGAAGCGACAAACAAACAACATAAACACACATGAAGTTTGCTTCTGTCGAATGTGTACCGAAACTATCTTCCCCAAATAGGATATTGCGGGAATTCAGTTGAGTTCCCGCCTATCCATTCTTAAATCGAGTTCAATCAGGGCTCATTTTTTTATCACTAATCTTACTTAAATGAACACAAAGAAAGCTTTTAGATTTCTATACCTCTCTATTGCCTTTATTTTCCTTGGTCTAATTGCTAAAGCGCAAGATCAACCGAAAGCCATTATAAACGCAACATTAACTGGAAAAGTCTTGGATTCATTAACCAACGAACCTATACCCGGGGTAACACTTCAATTGGAAGGCGTTACGCACCAAGTCAAAACAGACCGAAATGGTGAATTTAATTTTGTCACTGGCCAGAAGCTGCCATTTAACCTCATCATTAGCCGAATTGGTTATCAAAAAAAGAGAATTGTCATTGATGAATCACCCACCGTTATTAGCTTACAACCTTCTTCTGAATCCATTGATCAAATCGTAGTCACCTCAAGAAGAAGAAAGGAGCAGCTGCAGGATGTCCCGATTCCAATCACCACCATCAATGCCGCAACGATAGATGATGCCGGGGCGTTCAATGTAAATCGCATTAAGGAATTAGCACCTACCGTTCAGCTCTATTCATCCAACGCTAGAAATACGACGTTAAATATTCGTGGCTTGGGTTCAACATATGGCTTAACCAACGATGGAATTGATCCTGGGGTAGGTTTTTATTTGGATGGCGTTTATTTGGCAAGGCCAGCAGCGACTTGGTTAGACTTCATAGATATAGAGCAAGTTGAAGTATTGAGAGGTCCTCAAGGAACATTATTCGGTATGAATAGCACGTCAGGAGCATTTAATGTAACATCAAGAACAGCAGAATTTACACCTTCAGCAAATTTCGAATTAAGCTACGGTAATTATGGATTTTTACAAGGAAAGGCCTCCATCACCGGTCCAATTAGCAAAAAGCTAGCGGCGCGAATTTCATTCTCAGGAACACAAAGAAACGGCACACTATTCAATACAAATACCAATCGAGCAATCAATAACATGAACAACTTAGGTTTAAGAGCTCAATTGCTCTATAAACCTAATGAAAACATTCACATTAAGGTTGCTGCAGATAAGAGCATACAAAAACCAGATGGATATGGTTGGGGAGTTGCTGGCATTGTTCAAACCCAAAGGGCAGACTACAGACAATTCAACAATATTATTAAGGACCTAGGCTATGAACTTCCCTATCAGGATGCGTTCGACAGAAAAGTTGATTTAAATACCCAATCAAAAGCCGACAATGAATTAGGAGGGGTATCTGTAAATGCTGATTTTAAAATTGGGAATGGGACATTGACCTCAACGACGGCTTGGCGTTATTGGAAATGGGTGCCACTTAACGATAGAGATTATTTAGGATTACCGGTATTTACAATTTCAGCCGGCAATTCAAAACATGATCAGTATTCTCAAGAATTTAGATATTCTGGAAAATTAAATGACAATGTTGATTTGGTTGTTGGGTTATTCGGAATTTATCAGGACCTAAGAACAGATCCTGTTCACACAGAAGAGGCTGGTTCGTCCCTATGGAGGTTTGCTCAAAATTCAACAAGCGAATTATGGAAGACTCCCGGATTATTCGACAGCTTTGGCATTAGAACAAAGTATGGGATAAAAACCAGCAGCATAGCGGCATATTCGCAAATTGATTGGGCGATTACCGAAAAACTACATCTACTTCCTGGAATCCGATACAATTATGATAAAAAAGAAGCAAACTATGATAGGCAAACATACGGGGGATTACAAACGGAAGATCCTGCATTAGTAGCTCTAAAGAACTCCGTTTATACAAATCAATCTTTTAATACGGATGCTTCTGCTGGTAATTTCTCCGGACAGATATCAGCACAATATAGATTTAAAAGAAATTTAAACGCATTTGCTACTTATGCATTAAGCTACAAACCCGTCGGTATTAATGTTGGTGGTCTTCCAACGTCAAAAGGCGAGGTCCTATTAGACCTAGCAAGAGTAAAACCCGAATCTGTTAACCATAAGGAGGTAGGATTAAAATCCAGCCCTAGTAAGAATTCTATCTTGAATATTACGGTTTACCAAACTGACATTAAAGATTATCAAACTTTGGTACAGACACCCGAGCCTGGTGTAAACAGAGGCTATCTGGCAAATGCAGAAAAAGTCAGTGTCAAAGGAATTGAGCTTGACGGTTCATTGCGCGTAGGAAATTATCTTAGGCTTAATGCTGCCGCTGCCTATACTGATGGAAAATATGTAAAATTCACGAATGCGCCAGTTCCATTGGAAGAAGTCGGTGGTGCTGAGGCATTCAAAGACATATCTGGCGGTAGGCTACCTGGTATTTCAAAATGGTCGTCATCCATTGGAGCTGAATTATCGCAGAAAGGAAAACTTATCGGTTTGGAAGGAGCATTTTTCTTGGGTACCGATTTATTTTATCGATCTGAATTTTCATCCAGTCCATCCCCTTCAAAATATCTTAATATAGATGGCTATGCATTATTGAATGCAAGATTAGGTTTTAAAGCCGATAATGGAATTACCGTTTCGGTATGGAGCAGAAATCTAACAAATAAAAACTACTATGAACAATTACTTGCCGCTCCTGGTAGCTATGGGCAATATGCTGGAATAATTGCAGATCCTAGAACTTATGGTCTTACAATTAGATATAATTTGAATAGTTTCTAATAATAAATAGGTTATCGTTTGAGCCTAGCCAAACCCCACGGCTAGGTTCTTTTTTTAGTACCCCTTAAATTTCAAGATGTAATCTCCTTCAAAAGGATCTCCTTGCATTAGGCTTTCACCTATAATTAATTTATACTCTCCTGATTGATCCAGTAAGTAGTTCAGATCCTTTCCAAAGGGCCCATCACTGCTTTTATCTGGCATAATAATTTGGTTAAACCTAATATTTCCAGCAGGAACGCCATTGACCTCGGCATTGAGGTTTTTATACGCTCCAGGATTAAAAGTAATTGTATCCGATTCCTTTCCAATTTTATGAAGTTTGATAGAGTCCCATTCTGATTTTAATTCTATGGCCTTGGAAGGTATGGGGTCAAAAACATCTGGTTCGATAGACTCGATAATTGAATCCGCAGAATTAGAGGATTCTTTTGCTGTTTCAGGGTTATTACAACTATATATTGCTATTGTAACTATGGATGAATACAGTAAAATCTGATATTTCATGGCTTATTTTTTTAAATTTTAGTATCATTGGTACAACAGTTAAAAGTAGAAAACTGTTCAATACAACAGTTAAATTTGTTTGAAAGTATAACTTTTGTTATTTTAACAAAAGGAACTAAATTCAACCTAAAAAATCCCCTCAGAAGAAGTTCCAATCAGATTTACTTGATGAAAAAGTTAAGAATATAACTTTTTGAAAATTTTTTATGAATTAATCTAAAGATCATATGAATAATCTAAAAAAAGGGGGAATAAAAGCTATTTGCCTTATTATTTCAGTATTGGGTGCTATTTCTTTAAAGGCCCAAGAACTAAAGTCAAATTCAACAATCATTTCTGTCAATGAAAAGGGTTTTTACCGTTCGATAAAAGTCGATAATCAGGAAATTCTAGGAAATGGTGAATATCCCATGATTTCAGCAGTTAAATCCAATAAAATTATTTTGCCTATAAAACTTACTGTTACACAGAATAAGTACACATTGAAGATGGAAGATGGCGAAGAGATTGAATTAAAAATTGAGCAGAAACCAGAAGCCATCACTTATGAGGTGATCAAGGTCAATCCTTCTTATAATAGTTTGATTTTTGGGCCAATTAAAATTACATCAAGAGAAGTGGTCGGTGAAGTAATAGGGGTTGTCCAAGATGGAGATATTGCTTTTGGAATCCAAGCTTTAAATGTAAAGACTAATGCAGGCTTACCACAAGAAATCGCTGCTGAAGTAAGCAGCAAGTTTAATTATAAGGGATTAAGCACAGATTTATCTGTTGAGAGTATTGGCTACAACAAATTTGCTGCAACCCAAGTTGAAGATGGGGCTGTTTTTCAATTTTCTGTTAGAAACAGAAAAAATACTGAATATAGAAAGGTTCAACAATTGGACTCATCCCTTACTATGCCGGTTAAAGGTCCGGACGCAGATATTACGGGAGCAAAAATTGCTTTATTTGGGGAAAAACGAGTAGATGTTCTCAGCAGAATAGGAGCAATTGAAAAAGAATTTGGATTACCGCATCCATTAATTAACGGAGAATGGAGCAAAAAAAGCAGAGAATCTATGCGTTCCTACTTAATTTCCAACTTCTCGAAAGATGATTTAGCGTTTATTATAGATAAGTCAAAAAAGGCAGGCTTTAAAAACATCTATCATACAGATCCCTTTGAAACCTGGGGGCACTTTAAATGGAAACCTTCCTTGTCAAGCACTGGGGACGCAGGCATTAAAAGTCTAGTTGAGCAGGCAAAAAAAGAAGGTATAGATATAGGTGTTCATACTCTTTCCAATTTTATTACGACGAACGATGAATTTGTAACTGCCAATCCAAATCCAAAGTTACTGTCACAAGGAGAACTATCATTAACAGAAAACATCAGCGCTGAGCAAACTGAAATTACTATATCAAATAGCAAATTATTTGATGTTCCCTTAACTCTAAATGCGATTCGAATTGCTGAAGAAATATTGACATTCGGATCCATTGAGAAACAAGCAGATCAAATCATTCTTAAAAACTGTATTAGGGGAGCTTTTGGAACAAAAGCATCTTCACATAATAAAGAAGTAAAACTTGCTAAACTTTGGGACTACCCATATAAAACGCTATTCCCAGATATAGAGTTACAGGATGAAATGTCATTACGATTAGCAGAAATCTTCAATAATACGGGGTTGAAACAAATATCATTCGATGGACTAGAGGGTTGTGCTTATACGGGTCAAGATTATTATGCTACAGGAAAATTCGTCAATAATTTCTACGAAAAGCTAACTGACAAGACAAATCTAATTAATGATGCAAGTCGATTAGAACATTATCTATGGCACATCCACACAAGAATGAATTGGGGAGAGCCTTGGGGAGAAGAAATGAGAGAGGGACAAGTTGAAAATAGAATTAAAAACCAGGCATTCTTTAAAAGGAATTTATTTCCAAGAATGTTGGGTTGGTTTTTAGTGAGGCTAGCAGACAGAAAATTTGAGACGACATCATTAGAGGATTTAGAATGGGCGCTTTCAGAATCAGCAGGGTTTGATGCCGGTTATGCAATGAGTATAGACATGAGAACCTTAAAGAATCATGGCCAAATAGACCTTTTATTAGAGGCTATGAAAAACTGGGATAAATTAAGGCTGGCGAATGCATTTAGTGAGTCTCAGAAAGAAAAGCTAAAAGATCCAAAGACAGAATGGCACTTGGAAAAAATGGATGAAAAGAATTTTAATTTATACCCTTTATATATATCAGAACGTTTTAGATGTGACCTCAGCGAAATGCAACCCGGACAACCGGGAGGGGCAGATTGGAGCTGGAGCAGTCCAGTTGATGGTACCTATGCGTTGAAAATTAAAGTAGAAGGCGATGGAGCAATCTCCAACCCTACTTTTAGAACAAGTTCAAATGTCCTAAAAATTAATGGCACCATAGAGGCTGGTCAATACGTAATACTTGACCATCATGGAAAAGCTACTTTAACAGACAAAAACTTCAAATACATTTCAGACCTAATCATTGAAGGCAAGCCAGAACTTAAAAATGGATCTTCTGCAATCGCTTTTTCATGTGATAGCAACGGAGACGGCGTGCCAGAAGTGATTGTACGTTATTCTGTGAGAAAAAATCCAGAGAAAATCACATTAAAATAGATATCAAAATAAGGATGGAGAATCAGGCAATGTTTCTCCATTCTTGTTTAACAAGTACATTATAAACCTTAGATGAGTGCATAAAAACAAACATTGTTTACTCTAATTAAACAATGTTAACAAAACCATATAGGTTCATTAAATAAATAATGTATCTTCATATCAAATTAACCTTGCAAGAGCATCAATTCACTAATTTATGTCATCACCTAAACTATATACCTTATTCTTTTTCTTCTTTCTCCTATCAACACAAGCCTCTTTCAGCCAGGAAACCATCTTTGCTAAAGATTATGGATTGATTCCAAACAGCTTTGTCGACCAATCCGAAAACATGCAAAAAGCTTTGGAGGCATGCAAGAAGTCATCTGCTAAAAAACTAATCTTAGAGAAGGGACGATATGATTTCTTTCCAATTTCAGCATCAAAAAGAATTCTATTTATCAGCAATACCGCATCTGAGGTTGAATGGCCAGATAAAACGAAACATATTGGACTATTGATTGAAGATCAAAACAATTTAACGATTAAGGGAAACCAATCAGAATTTGTCTTTCATGGAAAGATGACGCCTTTCGCGATAATCAGATCATCAAATATCAGAATTGAAGGTATTAATACCAATTTTGAGAGACCCACCATGTCGGAATTGCAGATCCTAAGCAGTTCAGATTCTGAAATAATAGCCAATGTACATCCATCTTCTAAATATTCCATCCAAAATGGAAAAGTACTTTGGTACGGCGAGGGTTGGTATAATACCCCAGAATTACACACTATACTTTCTGATACTGTTCAGGGAATAAATCAATATAGTTCTTTCAAACCTTTTCAGGAGGCAAATGCAGAAGAATTGGGAGTTAATCGATTGCGGTTTACCGGTAAGTTTGATCCCCAAAAATATCCTGTCGGTGGAATCTTAAGCATGCGAAATACGATTAGGGATGAAGTTGGAGGTTTTGTATATAGATCTAAGAATATTGAATTATCGGATTTGAATATACATTACATGCATGGGCTGGGAATTACCTCTCAATTTTCTGAAAATCTGACTTACAAAAACATCAATATTACACCATCTAAAGGTCGGGCAATTACATCTTTTGCAGATGGCATGCATTTTTCAGGCTGCAAAGGAAAAATACTTATTGAAAATTGTCATTACAAGGGATTACATGACGATCCAGTAAATATCCATGGAACTTATCTCCAAATTGTGGAAAAGATAAATGACAAGGAACTTTTGTTAGAATTTAAACATCACCAAAGCTTTGGATTCGACGCTTTTCTCCCTGGAGATACAATTGGGGTAGTTTCTCAAGAGGCAATTCAGCCGCTGGGTAAACTGATTGTTGAAAAGGTTGAAACCATTTCCCCACGTAAGATTAAAATCACTTTTCAAGGCAAACTAAATTCGAAGGTAAAAATTGGAGATGCCGTAGAAAATCTAACCTGGACCCCTGAAGTTATTGTGAAGAATTCCAGATTCGAGGGTACTAATACTAGAGGAATGCTCGTAACTACACCTAAAAAGGTGATTATTGAAAACAATACATTCTTTCGAACAGGTATGCATGCAATTTTAATCGCTGCGGATGTAAATAGCTGGTTTGAATCTGGTGCTGTATCGGATGTTACAATAAGGGATAATAGGTTTATAGACTGTGGATATAACCTCTCGTCAAACAATTATGCGATTGCCATTTTACCAGAAAACAAAAAAATTGTAAATGGACATTTTGTACATAGAAATATCAGTATTGAAAATAATTCATTTGAGACCTTCTCTCCCAACATTTTAATTGCGAACAGTACACAAGGTCTAAAATTTATCAAGAACAAAATTAATATCGACGAAAATAAACCTGCATTTGAAGCTTTTCGGAATAACTCTGGGAAATTCATAGTACTCAATGATGTTAAGGATGTTATAATTAAAGATAACCAGTCCAATAAGTCAGATATCTATATTGAATTAAGCAATTCAAATAAAAAAGAAATTTCTACTGATCTTAAAACAACGATAATAACAAATTAGAACTTTATTTCCAGAACATTCGAGCCAGTAAATACAGAATAACATAATTAAAATAACCTCTATTATCTCATGAAATTTATAGCATACGTAATCATTCTTTCTTTATCATTGATTTCCTTTAACACATTAGGGCAAAAGAAAGCAAAGCATGTCATTGTTGTTGGATTTGACGGATTGGGGGCCTATGCAGTTGAAAAAGCTGATATGCCAAATCTTAAAAAAATGATGCAGGAAGGTGCCTATAATACACATGTAAGAACTGTTTTGCCGTCCTCGAGTGCAGTTAACTGGGCATCTATGCTTATGGGAACTGGACCTACCATGCATGGATATACAGACTGGGGGAGTCAGACGCCTGAAATCCCTTCAGCAACTGTAACCCAAAACAACAGATTCCCCTCTATTTTTACTGCAATTAAAAAACAAAAACCTCATGCTAAAATCGGATCGGTATACAGCTGGGGAGGTATTGGATATTTATTAGAAAAACCGATCCTAAACTTTGATCTTCCAACCGAAGGAAATGAATTGGAAACTCAGAATAAAGCTGTTGAGTTGATCAAGAATGAAAAACCAAGCTTTTTGTTTATTCACTTCGACCAACCTGATGGGATTGGACATAATGCTGGACACGACAGTCCTGCTTATTATGAAGAGCTTAAAAATGTAGATAAGAGAATTGGAGCAATTCAGAAAGCGATTCAAGATGCAGGAATAGAAAAAGAAACTTTGCTAATTGTTTTGTCTGATCATGGTGGAATAGAAAAAGGGCATGGCGGCAAATCATTAATGGAAATTGAAGTTCCTTGGGTAATGACAGGGCCAGGCGTGATCAAGGGTAAAGAAGTAAAAGAACCCATCATTGTTTACGACCTCGCACCAACGGTAGCCTGGGCATTAGGAATTAAACCCGAAGATGTTTGGAGAGGAAAGGCTATTACTAGCTTCTTTAAAAAGTAGGAATTGAACAGATTTAAACAAAATAAAAATCATTAGTTTATTGCTAAACGGCCAATTGTAAATCAATGAAAAAACTAAAACGACTTGTTTTCCTTGTCATATTTCTCTTTTCTAATTCGATATCTGCGCAAACTAAAGCCCCCAACATTGTACTATTTTTAGTAGATGATATGGGATGGCAAGACACTTCGGTTCCATTTGCAAAGGAAATCACCGATAACAATAGAAAATTCAGAACGCCAAATATGGAAAAGCTTGCAGCAAAGGGCGTAAAATTTACTTCTGCTTATGCAAGTAGCGTCTGTTCCCCAAGTAGAATCAGCTTATTTACTGGATCAAATGCCGCAAGGCATCGTGTTACGAATTGGACTTTGCATAAAAATCAAAAAGTTGATGAAAAGCATCCTATTTTAAACTTTCCTGAATGGAATGTGAATGGCATGTCTCCTGAGCCTGGCATTGAAAAAACATTTCACGCACAATCACTTGCTCAGATCTTAAAAAATGCGGGGTATCAAACCATACATACAGGAAAAGCTCATTTTGGTGCAATTGGAACTCCCGCTGAAAATCCTATTAATATAGGATTTCAAATTAACATTGCTGGCCATGCTGCAGGAGGTCCGGGATCATTTCTAGGTGAAGAGAATTATGGAAATAAAATATTCAATGGTGAAAAAAGTGTTTGGGGAGTTCCTGGATTAGATAAATATCACGGTACGCAAACCTATTTGACCGAAGCATTAACTATTGAAGCGTTAAATGCATTGGATAAAAGAGATTCTAACAAGCCTTTCTTTTTATATCTTTCTCACTATGCGGTCCATGTACCAATCGCAAAGGATAAGAGATTTTATCAAAAATATATTGATCAAGGTTTAGGCGAAAAAGAAGCGACCTATGCAGCCATGGTTGAAGGGATGGACAAAAGCCTTGGGGATGTAATGGATTACCTACAATCAAATAACCTAGAAGAAAATACTATCATTCTTTTTATGTCAGATAATGGAGGCTTGAGTGCCTCAAATGCATTAGGTGGTGAAATGCATAAACACAACAAACCATTAAACAGCGGTAAAGGGTCTGCCTATGAAGGAGGAATAAGAGTTCCAATGATTGTTTATTGGCCAGGTAAATCCAAACCAATGTCCGTCTGTGATCAATATGTCATTGTGGAAGACTTCTTTCCTACGATTCTAGAAATGGCTGCTGTAAACACCCCAAAAACGCCTCAAATTATAGATGGAAAAAGCTTTGCAATATTCATATCCAATCCAAACAAGAAACATAATTCGCAAAGGTCCCTCTATTGGAACTTTCCCAATAATTGGGGACCAACTGGACCTGGAATTGGTCCATCCGCAACTATTCGTAAAGGAAATTGGAAATTAATTTACTATTACTCAGACCAAAGAAAGGAATTATTCAATCTTCAAGAGGATATTGGAGAATTGAAAGACTTGGCTGAATTAAATCCTAAAATAACAAACTCATTATCTAAGGATTTAGGGAATTATTTAAGAAAAGTAAATGCTCAAAGGCCTATTTCAAAAACATCGGGGAATGCTATCAAATGGCCTGATGAAAATTAAATTCTAAAAAATATAAAAAGCGAATCAAATGATTCGCTTTTTTCAAGTCCTAAAAATATCCACAGATTAAAGATTGTAATTTCAGATTGATTTATCCAATTATCCATATTTTTACAATATGGCTGAGAAAAACTCTTACATCATTTATCTACGTGTCATTGCAACATTTTTTGTGGTCATGATTCATGCCTCAACCGGCTTCCTTTACCGCATCGACACCGGGGCTTTTGATTGGAGTTATGCTAACTGGATAAATGCAGCAACAAGATGTTCTGTGCCCATATTTGTAATTATCTCAGGATACTTGTTGCTACATAAAGATGAGAACACCTGGTTATTTTATAAAAAACGTATTCCTAAACTGTTCTATCCTTTTGCGTTCTGGACTTTAATTTACCTTGTTTATTATTTCTATCGATATACCAACTTCGAATCACTTTCTTCAGAAAAGATAGGCTCAATCATACTTGATAAGATATTGCATGGTGCCAATGCACATTTGTGGTATCTATATATGATCATTGGCCTTTACTTAGCTATACCATTCTTAAGAAAGATTATGCAGCAATCAACAAAAAGGGAAATTGAAATCTTTTTATTTTTCTGGATGCTGTCGATGTGCTTCACAAGCAAACCCCTTTATTCAGTAATGCCTAAATTCGATTTGACCTTCTTTTCTGGGTATGTCGGCTATTTGGTGTTGGGTTATTATCTCAGCATTCAAGATTTTAAATTTAAAAACAGGACTTGGGTTTTTGCCATAACATATATACTTATGGTTGTAATTGGGGCTATAGGGACAAACATCCTCAATCAAGGCGCAAATAAGCTAAATACATTTTTCTATAACTATGTTTTTGTCACAACAGCTATTGCAGCAGCCTCCCTTTTTCTTTGGGTCAAAGAATCTGTAAAGCAGGCAAAAGTTCCAAACTGGATTTTGATCATTGACAAATACAGCTTCGGGATATATTTAAGCCATATCATCCCTTTAAATTACCTGCACCCGCTTATTTCTAAATACCTCAGTACAGCATGGGTAATTCCGTTGGCAACTATAAGCACAGTCATTGCCTCTGTCCTAATCACCTTGATCATTAGAAAAATTCCTTACGGTAAATATGTAAGTGGATAGTACCTTTCCAGTTAGTTGGACTGAACTGCTTTTGAAAGTCTATAGGTCATGATTTCGGTACCCTTAGATTTTCTCACAATTTCTTTTGTATTTCTAAGAATTAATGTGTGAGTTCCAAGTTTGCTGTACGAAACAAAATCTCCTTCTGGTGTTTGTTTGCAAATTACAAACATATGCCAGCCTGGGTCGGATGGAAGTGAGATAATTACCATTCTTTCAGCCTTAAGTTCATTTTCTATAGTTCTGAAAAGACTATCTATCGGAAAATTTTCATCTCGCGGCAATGCGAATTTTTGCGAAAAAGTAATCCCAAATAATTCTTTTTGGTCAAAGTTACGAAAGGAACCATCACTTTTGTTTTTCCATTCATATTGTAAGTCATAAAAGTCAAAATCAACTACATTATAATACTTCAGTATCATTTCTACCGTTGAAGGTATACAAGACAATTCAAAGAGTTGATTGTGATTATTTACCACAAAATCTAAATAACCAGGATTAAAAGTTTTTTGTGATTGCGCCTTCGAATTAAGGCTAATGGATGTTAATATTATAACTACTAAACTAAATAGTATCTTTTTCACAATTTAATTAATTATTGTTTACAATCAGTCCTAAAGAATATAATGAATATGAACCTCTATCATGATTCATTAAAGCGATTACCCTCTAAAAGCTTGGAGATTTACTATAGGTCATAATTTCAGTACCATTAGACCTTCTCACAATTTCTTTTGTATTTCTAAAAATTAACGTATGACCTTCATGCTTGCTGTATGAAACAAATTCTCCATCCTTAGTTTTTTTATATACTACAAAAATAGGCCAACCCATTTCAACTTGTAATGCAATGATTACCTTTTTCCCAGATTTCAGTTCATAATCTATTGTGTTAAACAGACTATCTATCGGAAAATTTTCATCCCTAGGCAAATTAAATTTCTGAAAAAAAGTAACCCCGTTCAATTCTTTTTTGTCAAAGTCTCGAAATGAACCATCTGATTTATTTTTCCATTTGTTTTGTAGGTCATAATAGTTAAAATCAACAACCTTGCAATATTTAAGAATCATTTCAACAGCAGAAGGAATACCAGAAGCTGGAAAAATTTGATTATGGTTATTTACAACAGAATCAAAAAAATCATAATTATTGCGATTTTTTATTTGGGCATTGGAATGAAAACTTACTAAAGTATATATTAACACAATTGAACTAATGGTGATCCTTTTCATAAATTATTGTGTTTTATTGTAGTAAAATGTTGTTTTATAATTGGTTTCAGACTACAAGTTAATGAATCATGTTTAACTATTAAACATGAGATTATCGAATCTCAACTAGAACCCTTCGACGAGCAGGGAGCCGAGTTCCGGCTTAGGAGTATGCTCTCAGGGCCATGGATGGCTATAGGAGAAACTTTACATCTTTACCAACCCTGCTTCCGCCATAGGTCTCTCTACTAAATACTAACAACTATATACTAAAAATGCAGTTATTCATCCTTCAAACTATCTATGGGATTTGATTTTGCTGCTCTTACAGACTGATAACCTACTGTTAACAATGCTGATGCTATAGTCAACAAACTTCCCCAAAAAAATGGTCTCCATGAAATGTCTATGCGATAGACAAAATCCTTCAGCCATTCATGAGAGGCCCACCAAGCAAGTGGAGAGGCTATTAGGACAGCTATAATGACCATCTTAACAAAATCTTTTGTAAGCATGGCCGCTATACCAGAAATGGAAGCCCCTTCTCAAAGCTAAGTTCATAGCTCACGTATTTATAGATAACCCAACATGAACTGATACCTATGGTCAATCCCAGAACATTAAGAAAAGTAAAGAGTGGATTTCTTTTTAGATGTCTTAAACTGTTTTTGAGCAAAAACCTGAACATAGAATATTGGTGAATAAGTTAATAATTACAGTACTATTTTCAATTAGTCCAATTCACCTGCCAATTTAATAACTATATTGATAAACAGAACTTTAACTTATCCACTCTTTGGATTCTGTTCAATTTCGAACATAAAATGTTCATTATTGTACATCACTAATCTCGAATAGAACCAATCCAAAAATTCCAAAACCTTGAAATCAATTCAATTAAGAAATCTAGAATAGAAAGGTGATTTATTATACGCCAAACTCTATATAACTATTCTTTTTTTTGAGATCATAAATCAACTTTAAAGCCGATACCTCTTAAAGACTGAATACTTAAATTTTTATCTTGCTGCAAATACTTCCTCAGTCGAGAAATAAATACATCCATGCTTCGACCTGCAAAGAAATCATTGCTTTGCCATACTTCCATTAAAACATCTTCTCTTGCAATCAGTTGGTGTTTGTGCTGAATAAGATAAGAAAGTAATTTAGATTCCCTTTCAGTTAGTTGCACCGAACCACTTTGAGGATGTAATAGTAGCATTTTCTCTTGATCAAATGTATATGTCCCTAATGGTATGACCTGTTGTAAAGCTGGTTGAGTTTTTGTTCTTTTTATAATATTGTGAAGACGTAATGTCAGCTCTTCAGGATCGCATGGTTTGGTCATATAATCATCGGCTCCGATCTTTAGGCCTGTCAATTTATCAATTTTTTGGTCTTTGGCAGTTAGAAATAGGATAGGCAGTTTAGGACGTATAGAAATTAATAATTCGGCAAGCTTAAACCCATTCATATGAGGCAACATTACATCCAAAATAGCAATATCATATAAAGAAAGGGAATCAAGCCTATCTAACATTTTACGAGGATCATCTATCCATTCCACTTGCATATTGGAATATTCCAGGTATTGCTGCAACATTGCTCCGAAGTCGTTATCATCCTCAACTAATAAGACTTTATTTTCCATACGGCAAAACAATTAAGAATTCTGACCCTTTGTTTATTTGGCTCTTTACATTGATATTTCCATTAAACTGATCTACCACCTTTTTCACAATGTAGAGCCCTAATCCAAGACCCTTAGTATTATGAATATTGTCCTTTTGTACACGATAAAATTTCTCAAAAATATATGGTATTTCATTTTCATCAATCCCCTGTCCATTATCAAGAACTTTAATATGCAACATATCATCAATTAAATTTACAGAAAGACTTACCTCAATCGCCCCATATTTGAAACTGTTTGTTATCAAATTGCTAATGATGGTTTCAAATAAAACCTTATTAACACGAATTGACTCTTTAGGAAAAGATAATAAATTGACCTGCCCATTTATATCAGCTGTCTGTAAATCAAATAATAAATGGTTAATATCTCTTAAATCATATTCACTTGTTTCGGTTGTAACAGCAGGATCGGTAAGTGGCTGCAATAATTTCTCCAACCGAAGTATCTGACGATCTAAAACTGAGAAATTACAATCATTGTGCTTTTTCTGCAAATTAACTGAAGCTAATTTCATCGTAGATATAGGTGTTCTCATTTCATGTGAGACATTATCTACCATATCATGAAGAACCAAAACCTGTTTCTTCTGTTTAAGAAGATTTTTATAAGTAATATAGAATATATATAGAATGGCAATTAAGATAAGTAGGGAAGCTACCACAAACAACAATAATTCTTTGAATATAATCCAATAAAGATTTGCAATAATAAAAGTAGTTTTTCTTGAAACCAAAAAGCTATAGCTTATGATTTTTTCATCTTCTTTAACTTGTTCATTTATCTTTTCTTTTTCTGAAGTTGACTTGGAATAGGACATTTCCCAGGTTCCACTTGTAAGAGAATTTTCCTTCCCCTTATCCCCTGAAGACTCATATATAGTGATATTCTTAGTAAGAAGATCACGGTTTTTAGTATGAGAATAAATTGAGGTTAATTCTTTTTTCACCGCGACTTGATAGCCAAGGTCCATGAATAAGCTATCTACATATTTCTTTAATTTCCTAGAAACCGTATCTGATCGATCATTGTAGAATCTCCGAACACTATCTTCATTGATTTTATTATCATCTAATGCAACAAATAATTCAAGATAGGTTTTGTTCTTCATGTAATAAGAATCATCGAATCTATCTACATCATCTTCTAGGTCCTTTAATTTTAAGCGAACAGTTTCAACTATCTCCTTTTGCCTCAATGCATAACTATTGACCAGAAAATAAACCTGCATACCGACTAATACAGTAAAGAGTAGCAAAAACGACAGAATATATGTAATCGGTCTATTGTTCATATCACAAATATAAATTAAGGATTTCAACATTAATGCACATTAACCCCTCATTAACCGTTCGTTAACCATCCTTTCAAAACTCAATGATCAATTTTGAAAAAAAAATAATGATGAAATTCGTTTTAATGCTTCTATTATTTCCCCTGTCACTGTGTGCTCAGGAAATAACCCTAAATGGTCGTGTATTTTCTGAACTACAAAAGCCGGTCAATTCGGCTACTATCACTTTTAAAGATTTCCAAACAAAGCAACCCCTAACATCTGCGGTTTCTAACAATGATGGAACCTTTAAAGCAACTTTCAAAGCTCAGGACAGTTTGATATTGGAAGTTTCGCATTTAAGCTATGTAACCTATTCTGAAGTCCTTTTCCCCAATTCTATTGACAGCTTGTTGATTCAACTCTATGCCAAAGGTAATCAGTTAGAAGAGGTCTCTGTAATCGGCAAAAAACCTTTAATAACTCGCAAGATTGATCGATTGGTCTATAATGTCGAAAATAGCAATATTACTTCACTTAACAGCTGGGAAATCCTTAAGAAAACTCCATTGGTCAGTGTTCAAGGTTCAACTATAAGTGTAAGGGGCAATTCCAGTATCAAAATATTAATTAATGAAAAACCCGTGATGCTAAGTGGTGAAGAGTTAAAAGCACTATTGGAAAGTAACAATGGATCTGATATCGAAAGCATTGAGGTTATTACAAATCCGCCTGCAAAATATGAAGCATCCGGATCTTCAGTCATTAATATTAAAATGAAAAAGACCAATTTATTTGGCTATAAAGGTGTTCTCACAGCAAGACACACGCAAAGCGACTATGCAAAAGAACTACTTGGGATCAGTAATTTCTTTAGGTCTGAAAAATGGAATATCAAGGCTACCTATAATTTCATCAGTGGAACTTATGCCCGATATGGGACCGATTTTATTTATTATCCAAAGGACGAAACGGAATGGAAAACAGAATTAAATCGGGTTGATCATGCAAAGAAACAAAGCAGCTATTCAATTGGAGCAGACTACTTAATCGATAGTACATTAACTCTTTCTGTTGGAATCGATGGATATTATGATCCCAAGACATATGGATATTATAATGTACCAACTAGTATTTCAAACAATAGTGGAACTGTGATTTCAAGATATCAAACCCTCAATGACCATATCCGAACAAATAAGAATAATAACTTTTATACCCAATTGAGCAAGGTATGGTCAGAAAACAAAAAGCTAGATTGGACAAACTATGCTTCATTCAGCAACAGTACTCATTGGCAAGATATACAAACCCATCTCAACTTTGTAAATCAGCCTACGGATACATCTCATTTTAGTACTGATAATATAAATAAAATCCAGATGTATGCCAGCCAATTGGACCTAACTAATTCATGGAAAGGTGTTGGTTTGGAGTATGGTGCGAAATACAGCTTTGTTAAGACCCAAAGTGATTTACTGTTTCAAGAAATGGTGAATGGAACAATGCAACATATCCCTGAAAAAAGTAATCTCTTCAATTATAAAGAACATAATATAGCGGCTTATTTATCGGGCAGTTATTCTTATAAAAAATGGCAATGGAAGGCAGGATTGCGAGCTGAACAAACGTTATTAAATGGCACTGTTGAACCAAGCCTGGATTTTAACAAACAAAATTATCTAGAATTTTTTCCTACTTTCTACACACAATATGATTTTGAAAAAGCCGGTCAGATAGGATTTTCATATGGAAAGCGGATTCGCAGACCTTCATACACTTGGTTGAACCCTGCAAAGTCATTTTACAACCTTTTCTCCTATTTTCAAGGAGACCCCAGACTTCGCGCAACCATTAGCCATAATCTCAACTTGAATTACACCATAAAGAATTGGAATATCGACCTTTTCTATCAATATGAAAAATGGCCAAATATGGAAATTTCATTTCAAAATAATGAGACAAATGAGCTGGTATATAGATATACAAATATCCGAAAAAGAGAGTTGGGGGGACTGAGTATAAACAAGAATTTTGTACTCTACAAAACTTGGCAACTTCAGACAGATCTAACTGGTTATTTTCATGAAAACCAATTCATGGGAATGGATCAACAATTATACTTAAATAATGTATTCTCTTTTAACAGTCGAATTAATACTAGTCTGGTTATTGACCCGAAATCTAAGTGGAACTTAGAGGTTGGCTATAACTTCTATTCACCTTCTATCCAAGGCCCATTCACAATCTCCTCTTTTTCCAGCACCTATTTAACTACTTCAAGAAAATTCTTCAAAGAACGGTTAGAGCTCAGTCTTTCCTTTCTTGATATTTTTAAAGATGAAGGGACTACAATCAGAACGCGTTATGCGGACCAAAACAATTACTTTTTAGATTATGCTGATGCACAAAGAATTGTAGGAACCCTTAAATATTCCTTCGGAAATCAAACATTGAAAAATGGGAAGTCTGTAAAACAGGCAGAAGAAAGAGGAAGATTTTAAAAAACTACTATATACTAAAAATGCTCAGCCTTCGCTGAGCATTTTCCGTAGCCCGTAGGGGAATCGAACCCATTAGGCAATAATCTCTTTGTCAGTATTTTACAAATATTATGTATCTCGACTCACCGAATTACTCACTGATTTGATATATTTTTTTGCTGCAATTTGCTATTAAATAAATTTAGTAATTTTTGTTAATATTATTTAATTGTAAAATTTATTTTTTTATTAACTTCAGTGATTCGAATGCTGTCGTTTTGATAAAAACTACTGATAATCAGCTGGTTTTTTCTTTTTCGGATAGAATCCCTAAAGCTGGAGAAAGTCGGGGCTTGTTACATTATTTTTTATATTTCCCAGTATGACACGGTTTTAACTTCAACCTTAAACTTATCTTTCTCAATGAAGGATTTCTTCCAAGCATGCTTTCCAGAGAATAAAACCTCTATCCGGATCGCTATAATCATGTAAAATACGGTTGAAGTTCGCAGGGAGATTATTTTCCAAGAATCTTTGTCTACCTTTTTCACGAATAATCTGCAGATCTTTATCTATCGTCACAATGGCTTCTTTCAGAGTAGTCCTATCTTTTTCTATGTGCCAGATATATGTTGCCTCCTCGGTATCTAGGGTTTCAAGAATTACGTGGTACTTCTGATCACCCGACAGAAGAAATACAAACGCGAATGGACTGAGAACAAACCTAATCTTCATTATATTACTTTGGTGGTGATCTGCTAAAAATTGAACTTGCCTAGAGTGTTTGTATTTTCGTAGTTTAAGGATTTCAGATAATAATTCCTCTTCGTTTGCATATACAGTCTCACCATCCTGTAACTGGTCCGAAGTCAAAATATTTTGCTTTTGAAAAGGCAGCTTGCTTAATACCCCCTTGTTCAGAAACTGAAATTTTACCCCTTCCACAATTTCTTTATTTATCCGTTCAATATCTTCTGATGTGGCAATCTGTGCAACCAGTTTTCCATACTCAAATTCTGCGTTTAACTGAACTTTGATGTTTTTAGTTTTCAGTATCTTGATAAAGTAAGGTTTTAATACCTCAAACTCAGGCCTAATCTCCAAATTTTCGATATGAAATTCTAAAACTGTATGCATCTCTTGAACCTTGTAAGTAAAGGCTACATAGCCATAATGGAACGATAGATCCTCAACGGCTATTTTGGCACTCTTTTCTAAAGTAAATAGGTGACCGGTTTGAGGTTGGTAATCCATTGTAGGTTCGTCAAAAAGCGTTGCCTGTTTGGTTATTTTACGGTAATATATATTTCGTTTGAGAAACATTTTGTCTAGGTAATCGATCTGTACATCCCGATAGTCGTATATCGTTGGATTGATCTCGGATCGCTGCACCCGACCGATGTATTGAATCAATTTACCATGGAAAGCAAAGGGATAGGCCAAAAGAAGTGTGCTGATATGCTGAATATCCGAACCTTCGCCAAAATACTGACCTGTCGTAATAAGTACTTGAAAATTCCCTTCTGACAATGTTTTCCATTTCGCTTTCTTGCTGCTGTCTGAATCATCTCCGCTGAGCGTTATGGTTTCATAATTTGATTTTAGCAATAGATTAAGCGTCTCGATATGTTCTTTTCTTTCGGTAATTATAACCGCCTTTTTCCCTTGATTTAGCTCTGCGGATACATCGTCTACTATTAATCTGTTTCTTGCTGTATCATGAATTAGAATTTGGGAAAGTGTTTCGAAACTGTCGCTTTTAGAATTATAGGGAATATGGAGTTTGGTATTCCGGACGATGATATTTGCCCTTTTGTAATCTTCAATTTCTTCTGGTTGGATTTCCATAATGATATCACCGAGATAAGTAAAGATCAATTTATCATCATTATATTTCCGAAAAGGAGTCGCTGTGAGACTGTAGCAATAAACACTGTTCAGTTTTCCGACGGTAGTACGGTAAGATTCCGCCGGAACATGATGGCATTCGTCGATTAGAATTGTGCCAAATTTGTCCTGAATAATTTCGATATGTTTTGGAAGACTTTGTATCGTTGCAACGGTTATTTTACCAGTACCCAATTTTACTTTTCCCTGCCCTATAATTCCGATATCTGCTTTTGGTATCCCCAAGAATGATTCTATACGTTCTACCCATTGATCTAACAACTGTTTACGGTGCACGACAATAAGTGCAGGTTGTTGTTTGACTGAAATTATCTTCAAGCCAATAACAGTTTTTCCCGTTCCTGGTGGTGCGACGATTACCCCGAAATCTTTTTTTCGTACTGCGCCTACAGCAGTGGTTTGATGTTTTCGCAACGCGGCATTAAAAGAGAATTGGATTGTCGGGAGTTCACGCCTATTGTCGACAAAGTCATGTGCTAAATGTGCTTCTCTACAGAATCGTAGCAATTTCCCAATAAATCCTCTTGGGATGAGGATTTCATTTTCCGTTTCTTCAATTAATTTAAAAAATCTTGGCGTTTCGAAAGTGCTTCTCCCTGACTTTTTCTTGATAATAAAGGCTGAATTGGCAAAATTAAGTTGCTCCTTCAAAAAATTGATGAGTACAAAAGGTATAGCGTGACTATTTAGACGGATCGTATTGCTTAGGGTAATCTTAAGTTTTTCGTCAATAGCTGGGATATAGCTATCTGCACTAGTAGCCCCAGTATCGTTATATAATTCCTCAAGTAAATTTAAACTTACTCTTTTTACTTCTTTTAGATATGCGATTTGATCAGGAAATGGATCCATTGTTTTAGGATCGACAAAGGAACTGTTGCCCTTCTGTACAGCCGGCAAATATAAGGGCAGCGCAATTAGGTTTCCTAAACCTTTCCCTGACAGGCGATCTTGATTTGGAAACAGACGGTCAAAGCTGGAACTCTTATCAAATGGCGAGAATGCACCGCATTGTTCCAAAATATTTATAAATAGCTTACGGCTCTTGCTTGCTGGATAAGGGCTCTCAAAGAAAATCCAGATGTGTGCGCCATTGCCGGAACGGGACCGTTCAAGATAAGCGGGAACGTTTTTAGCAGTACACGCTTCTAAAAATTTCAATGCCTGTTCTTTCCAGTCGGATTTATCGAAATCAGCTACTAAAAACCAAGAGGTATTGTCTTGCAATAGCGGATAAATTCCGACCTGTTGAAGGCCTTTAAGATGTTCAGCAACTTCCATTTCTGACAATGGCAGGTAAGTTTTGTGTGCATAGCTTTGAAAAGTACCACCATTAGCTTTATGTAGTCGATAATGGTATGGATCATAGCTATAGGCCGGCATATACCCGCTTTTATTTCCCTTCTCCCAGCGTAAAGCAAATACGTCTTCGCGACCTTTAAAAAGGTTGAGAAGATAGCTTATGTCGTCGTTAGTGAACTCCACTTGTTTTTATTTTGGTATTAAGATAACGAATTGGAATATACATCTTAAAAATATTAATAAACTGGTACGCTTTAGTTTCTTTCAGAGGTCTGTTGAGATTTGTTATTAAACGTTGCTTTTTGAAGAATTGTTACTTATCTTTACCAATCGTGGAACGATAAGACCCAATTTTTAGGTCTTATCGTTCCACAAAAGGTAATATGGCAGACAGCGTTTATATATCAGAAAACCTCACTAAACCCCAACTCGAGTTCTTGAAGTTGCTGGATGACTATGAAATTCAGCTATTCAAATTTACCGAAATCGAACAGTTATTGGGGCAAAAGTTTGACAACTTAAGTGAAATCCTAGAAAATCTGGTAGACAAGGAACTGCTTGTACGGATTGAGAAGGGCAAATTTTGCAAACAAGGTTTTAGGGATGAATATGTCATAGGGACTTTCATCGCAGACAACAGTGCTGTTGGGTATTGGTCTGCACTCAATTTACATGGGTTGACGGAACAGTTTTCTAATACTGTCTTTATTCAAACTACACATAAAAAATATGACAAATCAATTCTAGGTACTTCTTATAAATTCGTCAAGATTGCGCCCAATAAAAAACTGGGTATCATACACAATGGTTATGGTAATCTTCAGTACCCGATCACTGATATAGAAAAAACAATAGTAGATTGCTTTGATTTACCTCAACATTCCGGGGGCTACGCGGAACTGATCAGAGCCGTCGGACAAGCGAAATTGCAATCAAATAAATTAGTCGAATATTGCCAGGCTATTAATAATATAGCGGTTACCAAACGAATTGGCTACTTGGTCGAACTTCTCCAAATCATAGGTATGGAACCTTTTATAGATTTTGCCAAGAAACAGGTAAATAATAGATACAACTTGTTTGATCCCCAGGGATTGGAAGAAGGTGAATTTGTTTCGGAATGGCGATTAAGGTTAAATATCAGCCGGGAAGAATTGTTAGACATATCCAATAAACAATACTAAATGATACTGAAAAAGGAAATAGAAAAAAAAGCGTTGGAACACGAAGTGTCCAGAAGTACCATTGACAAGGATTGGGTATTAGGTCATTTTGTCGATGCTATATTTTCGATAGATTCCTGTAGAGAAGCGTTAATATTCAAAGGAGGAACATGTTTACGAAAATGTTATATCCCGGATTATCGTTTTTCAGAAGACTTAGATTTCACATCCATCAGTCCTGATTTTCAATTGGATGAAGATTTATTGCGACAAATCATATCAATAGTACAAGAACGTACTGGTATGCAATTACATTTAGAAAAGCTCACCGATCTTCGACATAACGATATGCCAACTGGCTACGCTGCGATTGTAAAGTTTTGGGGAGCCGATCATTCGAAGGACCAAATTCCGCCAGATCCTTCCCGTTGGACGACTTCGATTAAGATTGAAATTATTTTGTACGAGAAGATGCTGTTTGAACCTAGTATGAAAACAGTGTACCATGACTATTCTGATCAGCTGAGTTCTGCAGTCAATGAAATTGTCTGTTACGATATAAGAGAAGTGTTATCTGAAAAGTTAAGAGCTCTGATTCAACGCTCCTATACAGCACCTCGAGACTATTATGATATTTGGTATTTGTCGAAATATGTTGACAATCTGCCTTGGTCAGAAATTAAACAGGCTTTTTTAGAGAAAATGGCATTTAAAGGACTCGAGTTTACGGGTGTAGATCAGCTTCTGAATGCTAAAATTGAAAACACGGTGAAACGAGCATGGAAAAATAGTTTAGGGCATCAGATCGCAAGTAGAAAGCTACCGGCTTTTGATGAAGTTAAAAAGGACTTGGAATTATTGTTTAATGAAATCTTCGAAACGAGATAATGGCATTTAATGAAAACTCACGAGTAAAGATTCCTGCCCTCCTCCACTTAATGAAGCTGGGTTACACCTATATTCCCTTAAGAGAACAAGTCCGAAGAGAAGATACCAATATTTTCGAGTCGATATTTTTAGAAAGCCTGCAGAAAATCAACCCGAACGCTCAACTAGATGAGTTAAAGAGAGTGTTGGATGAAGTTAGCTTGGAACTCGATTATGAAGATATTGGTGAGAAATTTTATCAACGATTAACGGCTACTTCCGGCATTAAGATGATTGATTTTAAAAATTTCAATAACAATAATTTTCACGTCACCACTGAATTGATCTGCAAGAATGGAGATGAAGAATTTAGACCAGACATCACCTTGCTCATCAACGGAATGCCACTCGCATTTGTAGAGGTAAAGAAACCACATAATAAAGAAGGCGTCTTGGCAGAAAGACGCCGTATCAACACGCGTTTCAAACAGAAGCATTTTAGAAAGTTTGCCAATGCGACACAATTGATGGTGTTTTCCAATAATATGGAATATGAAGATGGTATTGTAGAGCCCGTTTTTGGAACTTTCTATGCTACTTCAGCCTATGTTGATTTGAATTTCAATTATTTTCGTGAAGATGCCGATTATCCGGTAAAACAAGAATTTTTAGTACTGTCTGATGAGCTGGAAAATTTTGTTTTGAAAGATAATAATCTACTGGTCATCAAACATAGCCCGGAGTTCAAAACCAACAAGGAGGCGTATACACCTACGCACCGTATGCTCACATCTTTGTTTAGTAGAGAGCGGTTGGCTTTCCTGTTGCGTTATTCTATTGCCTATGTTCGCGAAGAAAACGGACTGCAAAAGCATATCATGCGGTACCCTCAGGTATTTGCAACCATGGCGATTGCTGCAAAATTAGAAGAAGGAAAAACGAAGGGCATCATTTGGCACACGCAGGGTTCGGGAAAAACAGCTTTGGCATTCTATAATGTAAAGCATCTTACCGACTATTACCAAAAGAAACACATCATTCCCAAGTTTTACTTTATTGTAGACCGCTTGGATTTATTGATCCAAGCCTCCAATGAATTTGCTAAACGTGGGTTGAAAGTCAATAAAGTTAATTCCCGGCAAGAGTTTGTTGAAGATTTACAGGTGGTTGGTGCCATTCATAACGATAGCGGACAGGCTGAAATCACGGTTGTTAATATTCAAAAATTCAGCGAAGACTCCACCGTTCCCGAAGATATCGGGTACGATATCAATACGCAGCGCATTTTCTTTTTAGACGAGGCGCACAGAAGCTACAATCCAAAGGGCAACTATTTAGCCAATCTGATTAATTCCGATAAAAATGCGGTGAAAATTGCGCTAACCGGTACACCACTCTTAAAAGAAGTGGCGAAAGAGTATGATTCAAAGCTACTCTTTGGAAATTATATCCATAAGTACTATTACAACCGTTCCATTGCTGATGGGTATACCCTAAGACTGATTCGTGAAGAAATTGAAGGCAGTTTCAAGATGGAGATGAAAGAAGTCATGGAGCAAATTAAAGTGCTCAGAGGTGATATCAAGACATCTGATGTCTATGCTGACCGGAGATTTGCACAAGGACTGTTAGATTATATCGCCAAAGACATTGAGGATTTTAGAGATTTTTGGAGGGATGAAGCGCTCGGCGGAATGGTGGTTTGTGATTCGTCCAAGCAGGCTAAGATGCTCTTCCAGTTATTTGAAGAAAGGTATGGCCAACAAGAGATAAATGTACAAAATTTATCGATAGCTGCTGACCCCGGAGTTCCCTATGGCGATAGACGAAAAGAAAAGCTGACTGCAGCTTTGATATTACATGATGAGAATGATAAGCAAATCCGCAAAGATTTGATCGAAGCCTTCAAAAGCAGAAAGATTGACATTCTATTCGTTTACAATATGCTGTTGACTGGGTTTGACGCCAAACGATTGAAAAAGCTGTATTTGGCTCGGGTTATCCAGGACCACAATTTATTGCAGACATTGACGCGGGTGAACCGTCCCTATAAAAACTATCAATATGGCTATGTTGTAGATTTTGCAGATATATCAAAAGCCTTCGACCGAACAAACCAGTTGTATTTTCAGGAGTTACAGGAGCAATTAGGCGATGAGATGGAAATGTATTCACATTTATTTAAATCCGAGGCCGAAATCCGCACTGAAATAAATGAAATTCAGGAAACATTATTTCATTACGACACACAGAACCAAGAAATTTTCTCCCAGCAAATAGCAGCGATACACGATAAGCATGAATTGATACGATTGGTCAAAGCACTACGTACGGCCAAGGAGCTGAAAAATATTATTGCGATAAATGGATACGAAGGTCTTGGAGAGTTAGTGAACTTTGCCGTGCTGAACCGTTTACTCTTGGAAGCACAAAGCAGATTGGATAATCTAAACTTTGTAGAAAGCCTCGAGAGTAGTGATGAAACCCGTAACCTGCTAGACGCCGCACTGGAAGATATCGTTTTCCAATTTATTAAAGTTGGGGAAGAAGAATTGCGTTTAGCTGATGAGTACAAAGACCAACTTCGTAAAACAAGAGAAGCCCTACAGCAGAATTTTGATACTGGCGATCCAGCTTTTATCAGTTTAAAAGAAGAACTGGAACGCATCTTTCGGAAAAAGAATCTTTCTGAAACAAATCAGGAAGACATGGTGGAAAATATGCAGTTACTCCGTCAAATTTATGATCAGGCAAAGGAGTTAAACCGTAAAAATGCCTTGCTACGAGCGAAGTATGACCACGATGAAAAATATGCACGTATCCATAAACGTTTAATTGAAAAAGGAAGCTTAACGGCTAAAGAAATGCAACTGCACCGTGCCCTGATACAAGTGAAGCTCGAAGTGGATGAAAAACTGGAAGGGCAAGAAGACATCCTGGAAAACCAAGCATGGTTTGACCGTTATGTTGTCAAGTTAGTTGCTCAACAGTTTGTAGTGAAAGAAAAAATGGAACTGGACGCTACAACGCGTCAAAACATCAGTAATCTAATTGGAAAAGAATATTACCAATTACGCGGAAATATATAAAACATGACACACGATATTACCTATACCACAAAAACCAAACAGCTGATTGACAGTCTGAAAAGCGTATGTGCCAATTACGGTTTGGGCAACGATGGTAATGAGTTTAAAATTATAACACAAGTCTTTCTTTATAAGTTCTTAAACGATAAATTCCGGTTCGAAGTTAAAAGACTTAGACCCGAACTGGCCGAACACAAAGAGTTTTATCAGAACCTTAAAAACCTATACGATACACAAAGTGATCAGTATGAGCTATTGATGGATTTATTGGATGAAAATGTACCTCGTATGAAACCCCATCAACTCATCTCACATTTGTACAACATCCAAAACTCCGAAGACTTTGCCAAAACATTTGATGATACATTACGGGATATCAGTATAGAGAATGCCGATGTATTTTCTATCAAATCGTTTTCGGGAGCAAAAGATAAACTATTTAACGATCTGAGCAACTACATCGAAGACTCGTCCCAAAGGGATGTCTTTTGTAAGGCATTGATCAACAAATTGTTTGAATTCAGTTTTGAAGAAAGTTTTGAAGATTATTTTACAGAAAAGTACGATTTTTTTAAAGATATTTTCGAGTATCTTATTAAAGATTACAACTCAGATTCTGGTAGTGTATATGCTGAATACTATACACCCAACGCCGTAGCGCGTATCATTGCTAACATATTAGTAAAAGGTGATGTGAAAAAAGCCCGCTGTTATGATCCTAGTGTGGGATCGGGGTCTTTATTGATGTCCTTAGCTCACAACATTGGCGAAGACCGATGCACCATTTATTCGGAAGACATCTCGCAGAAGTCGAGTACGTTGATGCGTTTGAATTTGATTTTAAATAATTTGACGCATAGCATTCCGAATGTCATTAGGACTAATACTATGGCAGAACCTTACTATCTGGAAAAGCAAAAATTTGACTATATTGTTTCTAACCCACCCTTTAAATTGGATTTCTCAGATTTTAGAGAAAATTTAGACACAGATCGTTTCAAAGAACGTTTTTTTGCGGGTATTCCGAAGGTAAAACCGAAAGATCCTAAAAAGATGGAAATCTATTTGCTATTTATCCAACATATTATGTACAGTTTGAATGATGTCGGTAAGGCAGCCATTGTTGTACCCACAGGATTTATTACAGCACAAAGTGGGATTGAAAAGAAAATACGTGAAAGATTGATTGACAAAGGTTGGTTACTCGGTGTGATCAGTATGCCAAGCAATATCTTTGCCAGTACCGGTACCAATGTGTCGGTTTTGTTTATCGATAAGCAAGCCGGCAAAGAACAGATCGTGTTAATGGATGCGAGTAAATTGGGCGAGACGATAAAAGAAGGAAAGAATCAACGTACAGTACTTGCCCCGGAAGAAGAGACAAACATAGTCAACACTTTTCATAATAAAAATGCAATAGAAGATCTAAGCGTGATTGTCAATGCCGATGAGATCAAGGGGAAAAACTATAGCTTCTCAGCTGGCCAATATTTTGAAGTAAAGATTGAGTATGTAGATATCACGCCAGAGCAATTTCAGCTTAAGATGAACGGCTTTACAAAAAATTTAGACCGATTATTTTCTGAATCTGCCCTTTTGGAAAAGGAAATTAAAAAGCAACTGGGAGGCTTAAAATATGATTAATTGGAACCAAACTTCAATCGGAGAATTTATAAATTTTAACCCTTCTGAAAGTTTACCTAAAGGTGTGGAAGCAAAAAAAGTCCCAATGGAAAGATTGGGCACTTTTGAGAGAAAAATAAAAGGTTTCGAATTATCTCCTTACAACTCTGGACCAAAATTTAAAAATGGGGATACATTGGTGGCGAAAATTACACCTTGTTTGGAAAATGGAAAAACCGCGTACGTCGATATTTTAAATGAAGGCGAAATAGCTTTTGGCTCATCCGAATTTATAGTATTACGAGAAAATGAGAAATCTGACTCTAAATTTATATACTACTTAGCAAGAAGTCCTCTATTTAGAGAACGTGCTATAAGTTGTATGGAAGGAACTTCTGGAAGAAAAAGGGTAAACGAGGGTGCTCTAAAAAGACAGGAAATTTTAGTTCCAAACGTATTAACCCAAAAAAAAATAGCATCTGTTCTTTCCGCATTAGACGATAAGATTGAGCTTAACAATAGAATAAATACAGAGTTAGAGCAAATGAGTAAAACTCTGTATGATTATTGGTTTGTACAATTTGATTTTCCGAATGAGGCCGGTAAACCTTATAAATCTTCAGGCGGTAAAATGGTATATAACAATGTCTTGAAAAGGGAGATCCCAGAGGGGTGGGATCACGAAAAGATAGCAGATTTAGGTACAATAATAGGAGGCAGTACGCCCTCAAAATTGACAAAGAGTAATTTCGCGCCCAAAGGGATGCCCTGGATTACCCCAAAAGATTTATCGGTAAATATTGGTAAGAAATTTATCACGAGAGGTGAAATAGATGTCACGGAATTGGGGATGAAAGAAGCTTCTTTAAAAATACTACCTGCTGGTTCAGTATTAATGTCTTCAAGAGCTCCAGTGGGTTACCTTTCCATAAATAGAGTTGACTGTACTACTAATCAGGGTTTTAAATCGATAGTTTGCGATAAAACGTATTCGTGCGAATATGTGTATTATGTTTTAAATAGGTATATGCCAGTTATTGAAGCAAATGCTACAGGTTCTACTTTTAAAGAGATATCGGCATCTGTTTTTAAATCAATCAATATTTTAAAGCCGAATCATCAAATTGTAGAGATGTTTATTAAAGTTATCAAACCAATTTTTGACAATCAAAATAATCTGGAGCAGCAAAATCAAGAACTTGCTCAGCTCCGGGATTGGTTATTGCCTATGCTCATGAATGGTCAGGTGAAAGTTGGTGACAATTACAATATAGAAAGTGATGCTGTTTCAATTGCTGCAGAACCAGACGTAAGTTATGGTAGCACTGAGCCATTAGATATCCCTACCAACAAAAAAGGATTTGCACGGCAAGTTTTGGCTGGAAAAGTCGTGTCAGTATTTAAGGATGATCCAAATTTTTCCAATATCAAATTTCAAAAAGTCCAGTTCTTGGCTGAACATATCATCGAGGCAGACTTGAACCAGAATTATTACTACCAGGCTGCAGGTCCGTATGATAACGCTTTTATGAAATCGATAAACGGACATTTCAAAACACAGAAATGGTTTGACTCGCAAAATCAACGCTTCGTAACTTTGACAAAAGAGGAGAAAATCGAGGGATATTATCAAGGTTATTTTGCACGGGGACAGGATCGATTGGATAGATTATTTAATTTGCTTTATCGAACAACAGAAGCAGAAGCAGAGATAATCGCAACCATGTATGCCGTGTGGAACAACAGAATTATTCAAGGAACGTCAATAACTGATAATGAATTGATTGAAGACTTTTATCAGTGGAGCGATCGGAAACAGCAATATACTAAAGATCAAATATTGGTTGGGTTAAACTGGTTAAGAGATAATAATTTGGAGCCAAAAGGGTTTGGAAATTTGATAAAGAAAGCTAAAAATACAAAATAAATATAATGACTTTACACGAAGCGATACAAACAGTATTAAACGAAAATAATCGTCCTATGCGGGCGAAAGAAATTGCTTCAGCAATAAATAGCAATGGATATTATTTGCGTGGTGATAGAGAGCCCCTAAAGGTTAATCAAATATACGCTCGTGTAAAAAATTACCCATCTCTTTTCCAGAATGTAAATGGACATATTGTCCTCGTGCATGATTACTCTTGGAAAAATATATTGACAAGCTATGATTACCTAACTCATGTCCTAAGGGGTATATTTATTCAAGCTGACGTACAGTTTATTATTGCTGTCTTGTTTTATTACAAAAGGTTGGTAGATATTAATCACCGTTCGGGCCGTAATTATCCATTGGCCTTTGACAAGCACTTATTAAATTCTTTAGACGGGCTCATCGATGGTGGTCGATCACTAATAAATGGGCTTCATTCTTTGGAAGATTATCGCATTGCGCCCGAAGGAGTCTTCGAGGAATGTTCTCGTTTGCTTTCAAAACTTGACAAATCAAAAATTCAAGAAATATGGTCTGTGGTCAGCCAAATAGATACAAAACATTTAAGTGATGATGAGTTCGGTAACATATATGAATATTTAATCACTATAGTATCTTTAGATGGTAATAAATCATCTCTCAACCATACGCCGTATAGTTTGCGAGAATTAATGGTCGAGTTGTTAGATGTAAAAAATGGGGCATCACTATATGATCCTGTAGCTGGAATAGGCGGCCTACTTATTGAAGCCTCACTTAAAGCATATGATGGTTTTTATGCTTATGGATCAGAAATTAACAGACGTATAGCTCAACTGGGCAATATGAATCTTGCAATGCACGGTTTAAATGTGCGCATTGAGGCTGAAGATTGTTTCGGTCAAATAAATAACCAAAAAGAATTCGATTATATCATAGCTGACTTACCCGCAAACGGTATTACAAATTCTTTGGAGTACTTTGAACTTTATAGCCAATATAATCTTCCTGCTCCTAAATCAGGAAAAAGTTTTGGGGCAATGGTGTTATTTGCTTTGTCTAAATTGAAAGGTACTGGTAAAGCAGTGTTAACAGTATCTGATGGATTTCTAGTAAAAAAAGGGATAGAACAAAGAATAAGAGAATTATTAATCGAAAACGATGTTATAGAAACAGTGATTAGCCTTCCGTATGGTACGTTGCGCCCCTACACTGATTCTAAGTCTTCAATACTTATCCTTAACAAAAACAAGGCTGGACAACTACGTAATCGTATCCACTTTATAACAGCCAATATTAGCGATCAGACCACAAAATCTGTGATTTTGGATAATGACGAAATTATTCGCTTATATCTTGAAAAAGAAACTTTTGATAAGAATGGGCAGTTAGTAGATCTTGAGGATCTAAGACCAGATGCAAATTTACTGGCAGAATCTTATGACACACAGTTTTTACTAGCCAATTCAATGCTTAAAGAAGGGAAAGCAAAGTTTTTGACTGATCTGGTGGATGTAAAAGCTGGTGTTAGTCCCGAAAAAGCTGCTGTTTCTGCGGATGGAGATATTCCATTGATTAAGGTAGAGAGGTTATCCAAAGATATTTTAGATAATAATCTAAATATTCAAAATATCGACGGTATAAATGATTCCATTCGATATGGACGAAATATTGTATCTGAGGAATGTATATTAGTAGCTCGTATAGGTGACAACTTAAAGGCAACAATTTTTAAGCCTACAAATGAAACTCCGAGAATTTTACCTCATAACAACGTGTACGTACTTATTCCAAATAATAGAATAGAATTAAGTATTGAGTACTTGTATTATCAACTTCACTCTACTTTCATTCAAGATCAAATCGAAAAACGCAAGTTAGGCGCGGTAATGCCTTATATCAGTATAGCGGGCCTGAAAGAAACTGTTATACCCTATATGACTTTAGATGCACAGAATGAGTTTGTACAATCCCAAAAAGCCAATCTAATATCAGAAGAGAGAAAACGCGTTGAAGATCGTATTAAAGCATTAGGGTATAAAGAGGAAACCAAACAGGCAGAGGCGGATGTTATTAAAACACTAACACATCAGTTAAGGCCAACTTTTTCAGGATTAAATGGCATTACCCAACGTATAGAACGAATTGTAAGAAGAGAAGATATTGGCCGATTAAAAGAATATGACAAAATTGAATTGGATGTTGATCCGGAAATTGAGCAACAAATAACTGTTCCTGATAATTATACATTAAATCAGTTAATAGACAAGCTTTCTAAAGAAACGCAGCATTTAAACGATATCCTCACCAATGTTGATAAGGTAATGAGTTTTAAATTGTTGCCAGAAGACCTCACGGAAGCTAATATACTAGATTTTCTACAAGACTATAAAAATCAAAAGGCTGTTGAACAAAACGCTAAGTATAGTATAGAAGTTAAAGGCGATCCAGTTACAGTTCTTATACACAAACCTTCTTTCAAAGAATTGTTGGATCAATTACTTATTAATGCAGAAAGACATGCATTTAGTAACCAAAGTAAAACCAACAAGATTATTTTTACCGTTCGTTATTCAAGCAGGAGAAACGTCGTTTCAATAGAGTACTCTAACAACGGAAATGCTTACGATTTAACCCAAAAAGATTTTATAACAGCGTTTGAGAAAGGAAACAAAAGTAAGGGTTCAGGGATTGGAGGAAATTATATCAGTAGAGTTGTTGAAGCACACAAAGGAAAGCTTATTATAGAAGAAAAAAATAAAAAAGGCTTCTCATTAACCATAGAATTACCAACACCAAATAGCAAAATTCATGAATAGTATTATCATAGTTGACGACGATCAGGATTTTATAAAGGACTTTACAAATCAGGCATTTGCAAAAGGTATAACCGTTGCCCCTGCTAATAGTCTGGAAGGATTGCAAAAACTATTGCCCCAGTATGTACATAGATACGCAGCTGTTGTTTTAGACATCAAATGTCTTCTGAAGGACGACCAAGCGAAAGAAGACTCCTCTTTTATTGGTAGCGCTTTAACGTACTTAAATTCCACTACTCCTGGTTTTCCTCGATTCATTTTAACCGGTGACGAATCCGAGTTTGATTCTTTAAAAAGGTACCATGCTGACGAAAATATGTTTATTAAAAAACCGGATGATCAAGAAAGACTTTTATATGAACTTTTATATTGTATTCAAAATGCTGATCTATTAAAGATCAAACGAGAATATAACGTGGTTTTTGATATTTTCGAATCAGGAAAAATGAACGACCTCGCAGAACAAATGCTTCTTAAAATATTGAAAGAAGGTTTGATTGAAAAGAATTTTAGAAACTTCAAGGGTGTTTTGGCTGATGTAAGGAGTTTTCAAGAAACAATTTACAAATCCATTAATATCAGGAATAAAGCTGTGGTTCCTGATAATATGTTTAGGCCTAACGGAATGATCAAGTTTAATGAACTAATGAAACATCTTTCGGGAGGAGTCACACCACCTACAATGCCACTTAGACCTGTATACCAAGTACCTACGGTATTCTATCTGTCCAATACATTGTACTGGTCTAGTGGAGAATATATCCATGAAGATCCAAATAGAAGTTATTTTATTAGCGAATTCACAATTAAATCCCTCATAAATAATCTATTAGAGCTAATTATTTGGTCTAACCAATATTAGTGTCGTATGAGGAGATATTTTTTTAGGTTAGTTTAGATGTCAGAAGTCAAAACTCACAATGAATAAAGGTCGAGCTAGTCGTATTGTCAATTGTTGGAACCTCTAAATCTATAGCATGCGGTAGTGTAAATCAAACTGCATCCAGCAGGCGTTAGATTTTTATGAACTTAAACATCCGGAAGCCCTTGGTGTCTCCGGATGTTTCGAAAGGAATCCGCCATCCATCCCATGGCAGTTTTCATCTGTATAAAATCGATGAATACTTCGCCTGAATTAGTATCTCCGCCATACCGAAATGTTGTGCCATATGGATCAAACATATCGAAAGTCATAACAATATTTGTAAACCAGTCGGGACAGTCTTGGTCATATTTTTCTTTAATCCTTTTCTTAAATTTTTCAAATAGCGTTTTTAGATTATGAGTTTGCTTAGATGAGCCAAACACAGACTTTAGGTATAGCTCTGTTGCATGGCGGTAATTGTATACAGCTGGACAAAACAAATCCCATGGTGCTTCATTCTTGAGAGCAGCACCTATTAATTCATCTCCAGCTAGTTTGTAAGATTTTGCAAGGTAAAATGTATCACTAAACTCTGATAATCCGCCAAACAATACACCGTGCTTCCACGATTCATCAATTTTATCGTGGTAATCGAAAACAAATGGGCTTATTTTTAAGATTAGGTCATCTATCAACTGATCATCAAAATGATCATGAGAGTTTAACCCCATTTTAATATACTCAAAATCTGGTTGACCTTCCCAATAATAATAAATGTGAGCCATTACCCTAATGTCATCTAATTCAAAGTAACGTTGCTTACCTTTTATTGGATTTGCTTCAATGCTCAAGTATTCGGAAAAAGTTTGTACCCATATTTTGACGGTCGAAGTATTCACCTTAAAAAGCTTAGCTAAATAGGACACTGAAAATTTAATCTTTGATATTGAACTATTCATTACTGTATATTTACGTCAAGGGCAGCCTAAGCTTGATCCGTCCTGCATAGGATGCTTTTTTATGTCAATCGACAGAATAAAAACATAATATTCAATAATTTCGGTTTCTAGATTAATTACCGCGTAAACTAAAGGTACAATAATTTTTATACTTACTACTTTGAGGAGTAAATGTAAACCCATAATAGGACGAGTCAATTGAGCAAGCGGAAGTTGGGCAAGCCCTACTTTTTAAGCCTTCATGCTACGCAATTGGGCTTTTGAGCATCCTCCGGGGATGCTTTTCTGTTTTCATTGCGTACAAACCAACTTTTCGGAATTCCCCTAGAAATTCCCTGCGACAGTTTAAAGGCAATCCTATCTAAAATCTAAACAGGTTCTTTTGTTAATGCTGATTTCCTTAGTTTTATTTTCCCTTTCCTGAATGCCCTTTAAATAAAGCACTGTGTATTTAAACGAAATAAGATATGGAAATCAGAGTAGTGACGATGGAAGACCTTCGTCAGCTCAAGATGGAGCTGATCGAAGAGATGAAGGAAATTTTCAACCTTAATGCAAAAAATAGCAACGACAGGGTATGGCTAAAGAGTGTAGAGGTCAGGCAACTATTAAAGATATCGCCGGGAACCCTTCAGAATCTGCGCATCAGGGGACTTTTGCCCTATCGCAAGATCGGAGGGAGTCTTTACTATCACAGGAACGATATCGGCTCCATGATGGAAAGGAGCAACAGCGATGGCTAATAGTTCCCAGGCTAATAATGAAGGTTCTTTTGAAGGGATTTTTGAAAGGATAATGAATGACCATAATCTGCTGACTTCACAGTTAGGTCTGATCATGGCACTCTATTATTATTCTCACTCGAGCAACCTAAGCCTCCCATTTCAGGTGAGCCGGAGAAAACTGATGGCATTCTCCAAGATAAGGTCCATATCGACCTACCATAGGTGCGTAAAGACCCTTGTAAGACTTGGATATATAGATTATGTCCCCTCTTACCATCCATTGCTGGCCAGTAATTTTCGATTCTTAATACCCTAGAACTATGGAAGGAAAGATAGAGAAAAACAGATCGGTAAAGTTCAGCCTGCAGGTGGATACAAAGCTTGATAATTTGGCAAGGAAGCTCGGAAGGACAAAGCGGGCTCTAGTGATCCAAATGATCGACTATTTCTTCAGTACAAAGAAAGATCCAGCTGATATCAACGACCATGCGCTTAGAAATCAGCTGTCCCAGGGGATCAATAGGATATTGTCCTTCATCAAGCAGCAGGAAAAAGACCTGCTAGTGCCCAATTTCAACCTTTCCAGCGAAGTGATGAAACTCTTGCACAATCAGGTTTGCGAATCTGCGCAGCATTCCCAAGCATTGCACGATTTATCCATCCTACTAAAAGGTATGAACCGAACACTTGATTCCCTTAACAGACAATTGGATTCCGAAAAAATAAAGAAATCGGTATTGATTACAAATGCTGTTAATTTAGTTAGCAGCTTTTTGAAAGAAAGGGATGCCATTGGTTGGAGCCTGAATTCGGCCAAGAAGGATGAGCTCTATAAAAAGCTTATCTCCGATATCTATAAGCTCTAATCATGTTCATTAACATTTCTAAATCCGAGACGGGCAGCCATACTGGAAGCTGCGGGGCACTGGTCAACTATCTGGAAAAGGAGAACAAACTCGTTAAAAACCTTTCCGATTCGGAAAAATGGTTCAATGGGCATTCAGATGAGATCCTTCCGCATGAGGTCAGGATGGCGATCGATGCCAACATTGCCAAACTGTCCAGGAATGACGGTAAGTTCTATCTGATCAACATCAATCCGAGCCAAAAGGAGATCGCCTTTCTATTGGAACGCTTTGGTGAGCCGGGGGCCAAGCTCCAACTTAAGGAGTTTGCCGTCAAAATGATGGATGCCTATGCCAGGAACTTTCAGCGAGATGGGGTTAATAGGCATTCTGACCTGCTGTGGTTTGCCAAATGGGAGAAGAACCGCTATTATGGTCATCAGGACAAAGCGGTAATCGGAGGAGAGAAAATGCGAGGTGAGCTCAAGGAAGGCCATCAGTTTCACATTCAGATCATCGTCAGCAGGAAGGATATCACCAACAGGATCAAGCTTAGTCCTCAGAATACTTCTAGGGGAAGAAACAAAGTTCATTCCCAGAAGCTCGGACAGTTCGACCGAAAGGCGTTCAAGGAATCGGGAGAGTTTATATTTGATAGGATGTTTTCTTATGACCGGGGATTGAAGGAAACCTTCCAGTTTTCCAATAGCGTAAAGAATGGTAGTTTGCAGGAACGCAGACGGATTGATCACATCTTGCAGTTTTCTAAAGTCGGGGATGAACTTGGAACTGACCGATTTCGGGAATTGCTTTCCAGTAAATCCGCTAGTATGGAACTAATTTCAAATCTGCTTTCCCGTGATGCAGTCCAACCCGAGGGAATGGAAAGATTATTCCGAAGAAAGCGAAAAAGACGCAAAGGGAAACGACTAGGCAGGTCGTAGATCTTTTATTCATTCAATCCATGATAGGGATCAAAGTTCGGACACCGGCCTTCGGGGCGGGACAAGAAATTCCGACATAAACACATCCCCTTCCCACGCCACCATCCTTTATTTCGTTGCTTCTTGCCCTTGCTCGGCCAGGTCCGGTGCGTGCTCCATAATCATTTCTTGAAACTAAAAAAAGAACATTATGGAAAGCAGAAAAAAAAGAAACCTTCTGTACAGGGTTGCAGAGGTTCAGCTGAGTTACAGCAATCGGATTCCCAGCTCAAAGATGCCCGTGGTAACCTCTTCGAGCGAGGCCTACAGCGTGATCATGGACAGCTGGCAAAGTGAGAGCTTGGAGCTTTTCGAACGCTTCAGGGTACTGCTGATGAATACGGGCAACCGCGTGATGGGCGTTTATGATGCTTCCAGTGGCGGGATATCGGGAACCGTGGTCGATATCAGGTTATTGATGGTCACGGCGCTGAAGGCGATTGCTACAGGTATCATCGTCTTTCACAACCACCCATCTGGAAATCTCAAACCCAGTACGGAGGACAGGAAGCTGACCCAAAAGATCCATGAGGCAGCAAATTATTTGGACATCAAGCTGCACGATCACCTGATCGTGGGCAGGGAAGGATATCTTTCCTTTCGGGATGAAGGGCTTTTATAGCCCTTTTTTTGGTCTTTTGGGTTTTATTCCAGATCCGGATTTCCATCAATCAGTTCTGTGCATTTCTGTAGAAATTGTGCTGTCCTAGCTTCATAACGATAGACCTCCTCCCAGTCCTGGTCCGTACATCCCATCAAGCGTTCTTCCGTATTGGAATTGGCCAGATTATCGAAGAGTTTAATTTCTTCCTGAGAGGACCTAGGAAAGATATTATTGGGAAATTGCCAAAGGCTCGAGCAGAGTTCATAAAGAAACTTCATATCAAGGTTATAGGGTATAAAATCGAAAAAGTATGCAAATAACCCAAGGCAGGACTGTCCGATGGCCTGTTGGTAAAGCAGGATCTTGATATGGACCTCTTCGGAATTCTCCAGACTGTTTGCTGCATTGAAAAAGGTTTGGAAGTTCTGCCTACACCGATACCAGTTTTTTTTGCAGCTTGTCTTCTGAGCTTCGGACATAGTTCCTTTTTTGGGATGGATATAAAGTTGGGAAAATAACTTATTGTTTTTATTTGTTGGGTTTAGTCCAAAAAGAATTTTATGGATGAGCGGACTGTTCGTGTCGAGCAGCTGCTGGATCTCTGAAGTGCTGTAATTTAGGATCAATATTTTGATCTGAAACCGTTCCTTTATATCCCTTGTCAGCTGCTCTATTCGATCCCTAATGGGTTGATCGGTGATCAACAGGATATCCAGATTCCTAGAAAGGGAGGTTTCTTGTAAGCCTTGAAAGTTAATACCCTGCATCGCAAAGGTTCGGCTCCGTGCTCCGAAGATCTGGATATATTTGTCCTGCTGTATTTCTTGATCCAGGTATTCCAGTACGGGATTGATCCCTTCCATTATCTGTTGATCTGGAATTTTAATCGCAACCATGTTGTCCGTTTCGTTAACAAGTAAGTATTTACGCCTGAAATCCGTTGTGAACTTAATGGTCAGGGTATCAAATAATTCGCTCAGCGCTTTCATCTTCTGCTCGATCTTTTCAAGGGTTTCCAGATTGACCCGGAAATCATCTTCGTACCTAGTTGCCCGGTAGATATCTTCCAGGTTATTTAAAAGATGATCGTCATCCCATTGATCGGCATCAAATACAGGTTTGCCGTAGGGATATATTTTATATAGGGTGCCCTGATGGCACCTGATGGAATGGGTGGTCTTGTCCTTTCCCATCAGAATGATCTCCAGGTTCCTATAGGTCAGTTCCAATACCTGATGGATCATAAAGGCTGCCATAGCATAGTTTGATCTGGCTTTGAAGTGAAAATAACCGTCCCTGAATTCATCTATCTTTTGAGCTTCCCTTTCTTGGAGCTTTTGGAAGAGATCAAAGCACTCCATTGGATCGAAGTCATTTGGAATTGCAAATAATTTGGAGTCGGTTTTTTGATAGACCAGGTTTTCGGGCTGGCAAGTGCTAAAAAGGAATAGGTTCCCCTTTTTGATTTTCTCCCTGGCCTGGAAAGCGACAAAGCATCTGATGTGATAGGTATGAAAGCTCTTAATACTTGTGACCATCTTCGGGGTAATTTCACCAATTATTTTGACATACTTATTCGATACCAAAAGGACAAGCTCTATATGTTCTGTTGATCCATGGAAGTCACTCCGATAGATGCATTCGATCAGGAAGTTAGAGGTCAGGATCTGGATCACCTCGTGCAACTTTTCATCTTTGTTCAATTCTTTGGAAATCATAGTTTTAGTAGATTTATATCTCATCCAATAATGAGATCTTTTGAGGATTTCTGTGTTTATTAAACCACCATTGAACCCATTTTTGGTTAAAAATATGGTATCCTGCATAAAAGACATCGCTCTCGCTAGCTTCGATGTCCAAGCTGAATGATCTGGAAAAGTAGGCTCTGTTAATTTCCAATTCTGCCAGCATCTGCTTGATCTCTTTTCTGTCGTAGTCACTTTTTTCCGTTCGGCAAGAGAGAAAGAACCTGTCGGCCAAATCCCTCTGTTTCTTTGTGGCATCGCTTTTATAACCGAAGGCAAAGCTGTCCAGGTATTCTTGGATGATCTTCTCAGGAGTTAGACCGAGTATGGCACAGAGGTACCTAATATTGGCATGAACCAGAATGGAATACTTTTTACTGCGTGAAGAGTAGCGTTTATCGATCTCATGGTATTTACTGCAGACCTGTTCCATGGAAAGGAACTTTTTTCGTAATCTTTTCATATGGCTGTTGTTTTAGAAATATGAAGTTCAGCACACTGGCTCTACTATGCAATTCCATATCTGCATAAATTATCCTGGAAAGTGCATATGTTATCCGTGAAATATTCCTTAAATTCGTGCTAGGGTCGATCGAAAGGTCGAACTTTAACAAATTGACATCGAATTATGGAAAGGACACAACATATCCACGAAGGAAGAAATATCAAAAGGTTCAGGGAAATGCTTGGCATGAAGCAGGAAGCTCTTGCTTTTGAACTGGGCGAAGACTGGACTCAGAAGAAAGTCTCACAGTTGGAAGCTAAAGAAAAGATTGAAACGGATATTTTAGAACAAGTGGCCAAAATCTTGAAGGTACCAGCGGAGGCTATCCAAAACTTTGATGTTGACCAGGCTGTAAATATAATTTCCAATACATTCAATGATCAATCAAACGGATATAATTACTATCCCAATTTTCATTTCAATCCTGTTGATAAAATGATCGAACTATACGAACGGATGTTACAGCAACAAAAGGAAATGATTGATAAACTTGAGAAACTATTGAGTTCTAAAAACTAATATTAAAACTACCTTATTTAAAGTATCCCTGGTGAATTTCAACCAGGGATACTTCTTTTAATCAAATCCTTATTAAAATCAATATGCAAAAGTCAAATGATGTTAAGTTTAGTGACAAGATCTTCCATATCCTTACTAATCCTATTATCCAAAAGCTTTGCATAATGTTGGGTTGTGCGAATATCAAGATGGCCAAGCATTTTTGATACCGTTTCTATCGGAACTCCATTTGAAAGTGTAATGGTAGTTGCAAATGTATGCCTAGCAATATGGAAGGTCAGTTCTTTTGTTATTCCACAGAGATCAGCAATTTCTTTCAGATAGCTATTCATTTTCTGATTGCTCAATATGGGCAATAATTGCCCAGTAGATTCACAAGGTGGATAATCCTTATAGGCCCCTAATATTTCTAGCGCTTTTGGAAGAATCGGAATAGAAGAAAGAGTATTAGTCTTTTGTCTGTTGATCTTTATCCAAAATCTATTGTCAATCCCTACCTCAATATTTCGTTTGGTTAATTTTGAAACATCCGCATATGATAATCCCGTATAACAGCAGAACACAAAAATATCCCTAACATGCTGGAGCCTCAGAATATCAAGTTTCTTGTTTTCGATCCTTGTCAGTTCGTCTCTGTTCAGATAGGATTTCTCTTTTGGCTTGGCATTTGTCTTATAAAACTTGAACGGATTTTTGGCAATCCACCCATGGGCCAGGCAAAGATTAATAATCTTTCTCAGATGCTTCATGTATTTGGCAGCTGAGATATCAGAGCATCCTTTTTCAGATCGAAGATAATATTCATAGCCTACCACAAAAGAATGGCCAATTCTGGGAAGTTCAATATCTGCAGTTGAAAATTGCTTTGTAATATAGCTTTCTAAATGCGAATAGGTCGTCCTGTATCCCTTTAAGGTATTTTCCCGAAACCCATTACCCAACAAGGATTCCATTTTAAGATTATGGTCTTTTAGAACCGATAATAACGTTCTTTGGATTTCTTCCTTCCCTGTAATTTTTGATTTAAGAATTTCAATGGTAGGGATTTCTCCCATTTTCAAGATTTCAAGGTGGATGGCGGCAACTTTTAGATTCAATGTTTCCAAATAGCTGTTTAAAGTTTTGATTTCTTCGGTATTACCTTTCGATCGATTTGCTTTGGAATTCCATCGACTGGGGTCACAATTCTTTCCTGTGGAGATTTCACATACCGATCCATCGATCGTAATTCTCATGTAAATGGGCTTAGCTCCACTTACATAATTCTTTGGTTTCTTCAAGTAGAAGAGCAAGGAATAATTTGTACTCATGATCTAACATTTAAAATGTGTAACAAAATTAGCCTTGCAGCAAAAACACATCAAGATGTTCGATTATAGAACATGTTGTAAATCAGTTGTTTGAATACGTTTCAGTGAGTACTTCAATCAAATTTGATGACTCACCGAATGACTCACTAAAAGATTGTGAATTTCTGAACATTTTGACCTGCCTTAAAAACAAAAAAGCCTGCAAACGTTCAATTTGCAAGCTTTTGTATGTTTTGATCTTCGATCTGGTAGCCCGTAGTGGCACCGGCCAGATTGTCAAAGAGCTTGATTTCTTCGAAGGATGACCTGGGAAAGATGCCGCCAGGAAACTGCCAGAAGCTCGAGCAGAGTTCATACAGGAATTTCAAGTCAAGGTTGTATAATTACTACCCAAATTTTCAATTCAATCTTATTGAAAAGATGATTGAACTATACAAAAGGATGTTACAGCAACAAAAGGAAATGATTGATAAGCTCGAGAAGTTATTGAGCTCAAAAGACTAAAATTACTTATCATATAATGAAGTTTTTATTATTCCAATACAGATGAGCAATTATTTAAAAGATTCAACTTATTCACTGATAATGGAAATAATATCTTAATCTACAACATGAATATTAAATCTGAATTATATAGGTAATTCTGTTTTATTTGGCAATGCACCTAATTAAATCATCATTAGTTGTCTTGAGATTTAGGTAATTAAATAAGTAGCTCCTCTTGCGGAATTTAAAAAATTTTGGCTATAAACCACAGGACTTCAAAAATGAGTCTTTATAGCTTGAAGAAATTGGCAACTCTTTCCCCGAAATAAAAATTCTGTTACCCTCAATATGGCTGATTTTATATTTGTTGACAATAAATGATCTATGGATCTTTAAAAAATAATTTGGTAGAATTTCTTCAAATGATGATAATGTAGACATTGGTATCAATAAATTATCCATCATATGGATCCTTGTATAATTTCCATAGGCTTCTAAAAAATGTATATTCATATAATCGACATTAAAGATCTTACCTTCGCTCTTGATAAATACTGGATCTAGTCTTTGATTTATTGTTATTTCCTTTGAAGTTGCATTTTTTAAATTTAGACCTATTAATTCTATTGCCTTATCTACAGAAATAATAAACCTTTCGAAAGAAAATGGTTTCATCAAATAATCACATGCTGAGAGTTCAAAAGCATCAAATGCATATTCTTTATAGGCGGTCGTGAAAATTACAAGAGGGGGATTATTAACGGTCTGAAGAAATGATATTCCGGACAATTTTGGCATATTAATATCCAAAAACATCACATCGACAGGATTCTGTTTCAATAATAATTTTGCTTCGATAGCATTTTCACAGGAACCAACAATTTCCAATACTGGATATTGCTCAATATATTTTTCTATGATCTGTCGTGCTATGGGTTCATCATCAACTATCAAACATTTTAATTTATTCATCTGTCTACTCTTAAATGAAGTACAACCTTAAATTTAGAATCTTCGTTAAGTATTTTTAAGTCATGCCTTTTTGGATAAAGTGCTAAAAGCCTCTTTTTAACATTGTTTAAACCAAATCCCGAAGATCTTTTATCTATCATCGATTCATTCTCATCAAAACTATTTTCCGAAGAGAACATAATCTGATTTTCCCACACCTTCAATACGATATTTATATTAATCTCTCTTGAAATACTTTCCTTAGAATATTTGAAAGCGTTTTCAATGAAAACCAGCAAAAGTAATGGTGCTATAACAATATTATCGTCAAATTGGTCATCAAGAGTGCAATTCAACCTTAACCTTCCACCTATCCTTATTTTTTCAAATTCTACATAGTTTTTTATGTATTGAATTTCATCTTTAAGAGGAACGAATAATTCATTGGCTTCATATACCGAATACCTCAATAAATCAGAAAGTTTTAGCAATAAATCAGGAACCTTTTTCGGATCATTAATTGACAAACCATACAAATTGTTCAGAGTATTGAACAGAAAATGAGGGCTAAGTTGGGATTGTAATAATTGAAGCTCACTCTTACTTTGTATTGCAAGGGCATTTGCCCTATTAATCTTTAAAAAGAATACTTGCGAAATGAAATTCAAAAGTGCTCCTGTAGATAAGCAAAGTACTATAAACAACATCCAAAAAAGCAAAAGGTTAAGGGCGGGCTTTCCTGCAAATTGGACATCTGCATGGACAAATAGGCCAACAAAACAGAAAACAACCATTGCCCCCATTATCCACATTGCATTATTTATGCTTCGGTCCATTAAATTCTTCTTTAAGGAAGAAAAGAACCACCCCATGTAGACCAAAAGAAAGAAGACTAGAGTTAAGGCAAAGCCTAATTCTTCTCCCGGAGTTGAGTGCATTACCAACTGTAGGTAGAACATGGTTGCCCAAAACATTGGAACAGATGCAAGGATGGTAAATATGGTCAGAATTAATTTTCCGTTCATATCTAACTGGATTCCTAAGATTGATATTTTCCTGTCTATTTCCATATTATCTTTTAAACGAAAATGTCAATAAAATTTAAATTTTAGAAAATCAAATGTCCAACTCGCTATATCGACTGCCGGAATGATTCTTACAGGTGTCCAAATATTTTATCATCAAATATATGCTTTCTGCCATCAATAAATAATATCCTATCATTTTAATTCTTTGTTCCCTAACCGTTTATTGAGATTTAAGAAAAAAATACAAATCATGGAAAGGATCAGAAGTTATTTTATACAGTCATTTTTTTTATTGCTCTTGCTCATCAATATTGCAGAAGCTCAGATAACAAATAAAAATGTTTTTGGAACTATTGTAGATTCAACCTCAAATTTGCCATTACCCAATTTGACGATAACATTGATAGATTCAGAGGATTCTGTTATTTTAAAAACATCCAGTGATTTAAATGGAAAATTTGACATCCCTCTCCAAAAATCTAATACAAAAGTCGTCCAAATAGAGGGTGTAAATTATCATACAAAGCGTAGGTTTCTAAACCAAGAAGACAAAGGTCTTAACATTTGGTTAGGAACGATAAAAATGAGTCCAATTCAAAATAATATTGAGGAAGTCAAAATAATCGGAAAGAAACCACTCGTTAGTCAGTCAAATGGTAAATTGATTTATAACCTCGATGCAGATCCCTATAGTAAATCCAGTAATCTCCTTGAAATCATGCGAAAAGTTCCTTTGCTTAGCGTGGACGGAAATGAGAATATCCAGCTAAATGGAAGTGGGAATTACAGAATTTTTATCGACGGTAAGCCCTCTGGATTGATAGAGTCAAATCCTAAAAATATCCTAAGGAGCATTCCATCTTCAACAATAAACAGTATTGAAATCATTACAAATCCACCTGCTAAATTTGATGCAGAAGGGTTAGCGGGAGTAATCAATATCGTCACTAAAAGACAGAATCTCAATGGTTATCAGGGATCACTCAATATAGGTTACAGAAAACCATTAGGTGGTCCAACAATAGGTAGTAACCTCGCAATAAAATATGGAAAGTTCGGATTTACAGTCATATCTGGAATTAATAGGTATGAAGATCCAATTTCCTATTCAAGCCTCACTAGGGAATCCATATTGGCAAAAGGTAGCAAATTGAATCAAATGGGTCATAAATCTTCCCATAACAAGACGGGGTATGCAGGAATTGACATAAATTTTTCGCCAGATTCATTAAATCTGTTTTCGTCACAATTTAGCTGGAATGCTAACAATAATTCAGCAATTTCATCACTGTTTTCTGTAGAAGTTGATTCCTTAACAGTTTTGCAGGATTATAGAATGCAAAATAATAGATATTCAACTATTAAAAATCTAGAAGCCTCTTTAAATTATCAAAGATCCTTTAAAAATGACAAGAGTAAATTGCTGACCTTATCTTATAGATTTCTAAACAATAAAGGAATTCTATCTTCAAATTCAAACATTATAACCGAGGGTTTGAAAGAGAATATAAATCTAGATCAGGAGAATCTGGAGAGTCTCACAGAAAACTCATTTCAAATTGATTATGTTCAAACCTTTGGGATTGTCAATGGAAATTTGGGAAGTAAAATCATATTAAGGAGTAATAACAGTAACTTTCAAATTTCAGAAACCCAACCTGAGAGTAACCAACCAATCGGAAGTAATAGTCACTTAAGCATATTCAATAACGAGCAAAAAGTAGTTTCGTTTTACAATTCTTACGAATCAAACTATAAAAGTTGGTACTTTAGGGCTGGCTTGAGATTAGAAAATACATTAATTGATTTTGATAATTCAAAAATTCTCGAGACAACTAGGCAGTCTTATTGGAATTTTGTTCCCAATTTAGCAGTAACGCTTAAACTTAATGATTTCAATAGTATAAGCTTGGATTTTAATAGAAGAGTACAACGTCCTGCAATTTATCAGATGAATCCTTTTGTTGAGAGAATTTCTCTAAATACTGAAAAATCAGGAAATCCTACTTTACGACCGATTTCAAGAGATCTTTATCAAATTAGTTATTTGATGAATAAAAAAATCGTATTCAATATAGGAGTTGGATTTATGGCTTTTGATAACGTAATAAGCGAATTTACTACTTTTGACTCTGAAAGAAATGTGTCAGTAACCTCATTTGAAAATTTCACATCAGGTCGAGTACTAAAATCAAACATCTATTTATCTTATCAAGTGAACAAATCCTTAGGCATGACGCTAAATGCAGATTTAAGAAGGGTTGTATTTAACGTCAAGGACAATCTTATAAAAAACAAGAATGAAGGAAACATGGCCTATGTTAACGTTTCAGCGAATTACCGATTAAATCCAGGATGGCGTTTCATAGCCGATTTGACTGTTAATACAGGAGGCGTTTCAGGAGCACAGACAAGAACTAATGGTTTTGTCGGAAATAACCTAACTTTAACAAAGGAATTTTTTAACGGCAATATGGATATATCTTTTACTGCCGAGAACTTATTTTCCAAAAAAAGAATTATTAGAGAAAATATTTTTTCGAATGATTTCCTCCAATCTACGACCAACCAAGTGTTTTATAGAAACTTTGGAATCACACTTAACTATAGAATTGGAAAATTAAACAAAACAATAGATAAAAATAAAAAAGGAATTGTAAACGATGATCTTCAGTAAATAAGATTTACAAATTAAATTATCCATTCTTACCAATTGAGATGATTTAAAGGTCATGACCTATCGAGTTTTGTAATAAGACATTCCATATCCATGCTAATTCTATTATCTAACAATTTAGCATAATGCTGGGTGGTGCGAATATCAAGGTGCCCGAGCATTTTTGAAACGGTTTCTATCGGAACTCCATTCGAAAGTGTAACCGTGGTGGCAAATGTATGCCTGGCAATATGGAAAGTTAGTTCTTTAGTTATTCCACACAGGTCTGCAATCTCTTTCAAATAGCTGTTCATCTTCTGATTGCTCAAAATAGGCAGCATTAGACCTTTAGATTCACAAGGTGGATAATCCTTATAGGCCTCTAATATTTCTAGCGCTTTTGGAAGAATCGGAATAGAGGATAACGTGTTCGTTTTTTGTCTGTTTATTTTTATCCAAAATTTATTATCAATGCCCACCTCAATATTATCCCTGCACAATTTTGACACATCTGCATAGGAAAGTCCGGTATAACAGCAGAACACAAAAATATCCCTAACATGTTGAAGCCTTAGAATATTAAGCTTTTTGTTTTCGATTCGTGTTAGCTCGTCTTTGTTCAGATAGGATTTCTCCTTGGGCTTGGCATTCATCTTATAAAACTTGAAAGGATTGGACGTAATCCACCCATGAGCTAAGCATAGATTAACGATCTTTCTTAGATGCTTAATGTATTTGGCAGCCGAGATATCAGAGCATCCTTTTTCAGATCGAAGATAATATTCATAACCTACCACGAAAGAATGGTCAATTTTATGAAGTTCAATGTCAGCAGTTGAAAATTGCTTTCCAATATAGCTTTCTAAATGCGAATAGGTCGTCCTGTAGCCCTTTAAAGTATTCTCCCGAAATCCATTACCCAGCAAAGATTCCATTTTAAGGTTATGGTCTTTTAGGACCGACAATAATGTCCTTTGACTTTCTGTCTTTCCTGTAATTTTTGATTTAAGAAGTTCAATGGTAGGCATTTCTCCCATTTTCAAGATTTCAAGGTGGATGGTGGCAACTTTCAGATTCAATGTTTCCAAATAGCTGTTTAAAGTCTTGACTTCTTCGGTATTGCCTTTCGATCGATTTGCTTTGGAATTCCATCGACTTGGGTCACAATTCTTTCCTGTGGAGATCTCACATACTGATCCATCGATTGTAATTCTCATGTAAATGGGCTTAGCTCCACTTACATAATTCTTTGGTTTCTTCAAGTAGAAGAGCAAGGAATAATTTGTACTCATGATTTAACATTTAAAATGTGTAACAAAATTAGCCTTGCAGCAAAAACACATCAAGATGTTCGATTATAGAACATGTTGTGAATCAGGGATCAGTTTCAAAACCTGTGGACTAAGCAAATAATTTGGTTAACCTGAACAGGAAGAAATTGATGTCACCTACACCTCTAAACTGGCTTCTGAAAGCCTTTATCTTTGCATTGAAA
>NZ_SMMI01000009.1 GCF_009733535.1 Sphingobacterium endophyticum
TAAGACCATAGTAAAAACGCAGGTTTGCAACCAATGATTACAATCTTGGAGTTTTTCAACACCCGCAGGTATTAACAATGGGGTCTGCAGTGTAATCTTCAGCAATTTTTAACGAATCTAATTGATGAAAGATTGTATAAAACGGACTTAGCTGCATCAATTAACAAATTAGAAGCAAAGACTGACCTTCATAACAAATTAAAATAGAACTTTACAACAAAGCCCTCTAATGTTGTAATCACAATCTTTGAAGGAAGGTGGATTGAGCGACCTAAGTAACTTATCCTTTTACGAAGTAGACCTCACCAGCGATAACGGATGGTTAGAAGCAATGCAAGGTATAAAATATGTATTGCACGTAGCGTCTCCATTTCCGGCTCAAAACCCTAGCGATGAAAATGAACTCATTATTCCTGCCGGGGGCGGAGCCTTTCGTGTATTGAAAGCCGCAAACAATGCCGGTGTACAAAGTGTCGTGCTTACTTCTTCGTTTGCGGCTGTTGGTTACAGCATCAATCCTAAAGGCCATATTTTTACCGAAGACGATTGGACTGATTCCAACGCTCCGCTTCCCGCCTATATCAAATCTAAAACTGGGGCAGAGAAGGCAGCCTGGGATTATATAGAAAATGAGGGAATGGTTTGGAATTAACGGTAATCAATCCGGTAGGAATTTTTGGACCTGTAAGGGGTGGCATTAGATCTGCCTCGCTGGATATTGCCGTTACGGGAATTTTGAATGGAACTACAAACAAAAGCACCGAATTTACAATGGGTGTTGTCGACGTGCGGGATGTGGCTGCTATTCATATTCTGGCACACCCCAATGCTGCGGGCGAACGCTTCATTGCTAGTGCAGATGGGGTTAGGAGCTTTTATGATGTTGCAGAAATGTTTAGAAAGGAAAGACCTGAACAGGCCAATAATATTGAAGCGTTGTACATCCAGCCGTTTCGGATAATATCGGCAACGTAGGTATAGGAATCGAAAATTTGTCCGTACTAGGTTAAAGAAAGGAAATAACCAAGGCTTTCACCCTCTTGAGGACTAAGTACATCAATTAGATGATTTCTAGAGTTTTTGTTGAGTAATAGCACTTTGTTTGAAAAAGTGTTTTAAAGATTTTTAACAAACTTTCTGGATAGACATACTCTTTTCCTAACATATTTAGTGTTAATATTACCTCATTACCAAGAATTCCTTGTAGGATTTTCATCGCAAATGAGCAGGTATATGGTGTCCGGTTTGTTACAATAGGGGTAGGCCGCTAACCTCCTGTTGCTGTTCTCCAGTCCTTGATCAGGTCCGAAGAGGCTGATTTAGCTGGCATTCAGCACCCCTTCGAGCAGAGATAGGAACAGTCGCATCAATCCGTGCGGATTAATAATTCCCTTTCTCCCTTCGGAATTTTTCCAGGGCCAATCTCATCAGCTCGGGCCATTCATTTAGGGTGTCCCGGATGTACTGTTCACCATGTCCTTCATCCATCAATTCTTCCATTCTCCTTGCCTGATTGTTCACATGTTTCAGGTAGGTTCTTTTCGGTTCATCCTTCCTAATGTATACTTGACTATCTTTTTTTCCGCCGGTTTCCCTTTTCTTTTTCATGCTCCTAATACAAATATAAAATCGAATTGTTTGCCGATCGTGGAAAGGTTCCTAATTACCGATCCATTCATTCGTCCCAAATACATTCAGATATCTGCAGAATAAGGTGAGGTCAGAGTATCTTGGTATTGCACCATATGTCATGGAACTGGGTAAAATATCTTTTTGAACGGTTTGGCTCAATCAGGGTAAGTTGCTTACCTGTTTTTCCTAAGGTCTATATTTTTAAGGTAAGTGGGTATAGGAAGTGTCTGTAAACGGTTTCTACTTTTCACCCTTGAAAAGCGTTATATTTGTAGCATATTATATGCATTGGTGGCTTCCCCGTAAAAGATGTTTTGGGGGTAAAACCAAAGATTGCGGAGGTAGTAGGGAAGTTTCTATAGGAATCGGTCAAAATGGAATGAAGGTTTATATACATACGGCATTAATTGCCTTTCTTTCGACAGGCATAATTTCATGCGGACAGCAAATTGGTAAGGATTCGGTTGAACGATACCCAGGGACAGGTGAGGCCAGATCGGCCATCGAACATATCGAGGATAGGAATCATTCGGAGCCAATCCCCATCCATCTGGAGATCGAAAGGATCGCCGAAGCGGATTTCTATGAAGCATGCCAACAGGCAGGGGCTAGGATACCTGTAGAGAAGGTTATTGACCATGAGTTGGTTAGGGAGAAATTGAAGGGAGTCGTAGAGTTCAGAAAAATGGAAGGATACCTTGGTATTGAAGGCATCAGGTTTCGTAACGGGACATCGACAGATGGCAGATATCCTTTGGATGAGTGTTCCTTTGTTGCCTATTTTCCAAAGGATGACGTTCTTCTGCTCGAAGGAGGACATTCTACGGATGTCAGCTTCGATCTGGAGACCGGAGTGGAAACCCACGAGGTAGGCAATCCGGACCTGGCAACCACATCCCCCAACGGATTGTACAGACTGACTAAAATCTATGAAGGGCAGGAATGCTTTTACCATTTTATCCAGAAGGGAAAGAACGGCAAATTTAAGAAGGCCATTGAACTGAACGAGTCCTTTGAAAGTAGGACGGGTAAATGGCTGTGCGTAACAGAGAAGGAATTCTGGTCCGATGACCATACGCTCTATTTTGGGCTGGTGACCCGGTACTCGGAGGAGGGGAACGAATATGAGTTCTACAGAGTACACATTAACAACAGCAATAACACATAAATTCCTGCAAGTGAGAAATGTTATTTATTACCTGATAGTGCTCGTCTTCGTTTCCTGCAAATCCGCCAATAATTATTATCAAGGGAAGGTTCAAGACCAGAACGGCAATCCGCTTGAAGGGGTGTCCGTATTTGAAGAAGGGAGTAAGGACATTAGGGGCACCTATTCCGACAGCTCCGGATATTTTAAACTCAAGCGTAGTCCAGATTGGCTGGGAAATCTGGTCTTTATAAAAGAAGGATATCTTTCGGACACGGTACCTTCTGTCCGAAGTCTGGCCGGAGAACGGGTAAGATTCTATTTTATAGAGGACGATACTACCGTCGTCAGGTTGAAAATTGCATCAGAGGATCTCCATATTTGGCTTCCCCTCAGGAATTTTCCGATAGAGGACAGCACCAATTTCGAAAATTCTGAAAGATTCGGAATGCGCAACAGTGAATTTCTGAGGACGATCAATTTTGACGCGAGACGAAAAGATGCAACAAATTTCAGATTCAACTATAGGATTCCTTTCTCCGAAATCTTCGCTTCAATTGTCATCACCTATCAATGTGGGGAAAACGAACTGTTCACAACTTTGGTGACGCTGAACAAGGAAAACAAGATAATCGACAGATTGACGATAGCCTATGATGAAGTGGCAGAATCGGCATTCAGGAAAACCAGCAGAATTGATAAAAGAAAAATCGTCGTTACCTCCAGCAATTGGATGAGTGGTGAGCCCATTATAGAAACTGAAACTTTCATAGTAGAAAAAAGCGGAAAGTTCAGGAAAGTGCAAGGGGACGAAATTCGGGAATGATATGGATTTATCCCAGCCGACCCTGTACAGTTTTGGAAAGAATAATTGGATGGGCATTGTATCCTATTGGGATATCGGAGATGTTTACTCCAAAAGCTGGACAAAGGCGCAAATATGAAAAATTCGGGCAAATTTTGCACGCAGGAGACAATTTTTAAACAGTTTGAATTTACTATTTGTAATAGGGCATGTTCCGTCCTATTTTGCAATTGGCACAAACTACTGATTTCGCTGAGAGACTATCCCTATATTGAAGGATGGGCAAAGGGTCAAGTAGGAAAATTCCTTCGAAACATCAGCCCACTTCAGTACCGAACTTCGGCAGAACGAAAACCCATGGCTTGAGGCTACAGGTGATAGTTTGGTAACCGAACATAAAATGTCGTTCCACTATCGCGGTTGTTTTTAAACCACATCTCACCGCCGTAGCCCTCAACGATCAGCCTGCAAATTGCCAGCCCCATGCCAAAGGATTCCTCACCGTCGGTTCCGGATGTACCTCTTTTGTACATATCGAATATAGCGTCCGAAAATTCTTCGGGGATGCCCTGTCCTTTATCCTTGATGGTTACAAGGACGTGCGATCCGGCCCTTCGGGCGACGACCTCGACCTCTGATCCGAAAGGTGCGAATTTTATGGCATTGGTTATCAGGTTGCTGAAAACCCTCCACAGCTGTTCGTTTTGGGCAGGAATGAACAGTCCTTTTTCGGAGTCTAAGATAATTTTCTGTTCCTTGGACATCGCTTTGGCTTGGAGCATCTGGATGCAATAAGTCAGGAGTTCACCGATGTCAATGGGTTCTTTTGGTAGTCCCTCGCTCCTGAACTGCTGATGAAGTAGGTTGTCCACGAGTTGGAGTGCGTTGTCCACTGAAGTCTTCATCATTCGCAGGACTGTCCTGTCCTGGTCGTTCCTACCGCCGGTAGCCTGCATAACTTCAAGTGCGGTTGCGATCCCGCCGAGGGGGTTCCTCAGGTCATGGGCAACGAATCCTATGATGTCCGTATTTGTCTGATTGCTCTTCTCCAGGGCATTCAGTGCATTTTTTAAATTCTTGTTATTCAGCTTTCCTTTCTTTAGGCTCCTGAGGATGAGGAGCGTGAAGATACCAGAGAGCAGAAGTGCCAAAATGGACAATCCGGAAATCACAGAGAGGTATCTATAGTTGGAATTAAGGGATTTTATCTGCTCTTCCTTGAGTACGTAGTCAATATAATCTATGTTTCTCCTGGAGGCGAGTTCCTCCATCAGGTCGTTGGCTTCGATCAACTCCCTTGCGTAGAACAGGGTGCGATCCCAGTTTCCGATTTCGGCAGAATGCTCATAGAGCATGCGAGCGAAGAGCCTGTTATAAAAGAGGTATTCATTGTCCTTGGCGATCTTTAGGCCCCTTTCCAGATATTCGGTTCGGGCATTGGGATCTTCACCCCCGACCTGGTCTGCCAGGTCCAGTAACATGTCCATGGAAACATAGAACAGTTGCTTTTCCAGCGCTGAGGTAACCGCATGTTCCAGCAGACGGATTCCTTTTTCTTTTTCGCCCTTAAGGATGAGCCGGTCGGCCACGAGCTGGCTTACTGCCAGGAGGGTACGTTGGTCACCGTACCTTTGGGCTATGGCCTGCGCCTTGTCAATGAACCCTTCGTACTGGCTATCCGTAAATTCTCCAGGATGTGAAAGTAGATAATTGTAGATCAGAAGGGACTTGATCGAGTCGTTTTTAAGCAGTTCCGCGGACTTCAGGGCATGTTCAAATCTTTCAATGGATTCCCCGTCCTTGTCAAGTTCACCGTACACCATTGCGATGTTCATGGTAGCCTGTACCACATTGGAGGAATCTTTGAGCTTCTGGTAATCCACCAAGGCCTTGTTGTAGTATTTAAGGGCCAGGTGAAAATTGCCCTGGATGTCAAAATATACGCCAAAATTGTTATAGGCATCGGCCTTCCCCTTTTGATAGTCGAGCCGATCTGATATTTCCATGGCAGTGCGGGCATAATAGAAGGTGCTGTCGGCATCCCTTTCGTACATCAGCATGGACAGCCTGTTCATAGCATCGACGAGTTGGATGGAGTCCTTGATTTCAGGGAGGTTCCTTTTGATCCGTTCACCTTCCCCTGTCTGAGCGTACGAAAGCCCTAGTGAAACAGCAAGCAATAAAATTGTCATATTTAATTCTTTCATTGAACCGACTTTAGGTCAAATACTTGGTAAATTTTTCCCTAATGCAGAATTGTGGGACTATTTTTTTTTAATGTCTCATGAATCCGAATTGCTATAAATTAGGATTTATTTCGAATATTTCGAAATTCCGATGTGGTAGGACCTATCTTGAGTCAGAGCTAAGTTCATTATATGTTTGGTGATCCAACTCTTCTTTATATCCAGAATTCCCTCTTCGATTCATTAAGGCGAATCAGGGTTGGGCCCTAAGATTATTCCGAATCAGCCCCTATGGTTGTATTCGCTATTCTTCTTTTAAAGACCGAATGAAACCATTCAGGGATAAAGTTGTAGACATTCCTTGTTTGAAATTAACCCTTAAAATCCATCAAAAATATTTACCCTTCCTACCTTTAGGCCATATTTAATGTCAGGGTTTTTCGGAGATTTAAGTTTGTCATAATCCGTCCTGTTTTATACCTATTGAAAGTATACCGGTTAAATCCTGCTTAGCCGAAGAGTTCTGGGGTGGGATGGAGTATTCCCTAACTAGCCTGAGGGTAGGCTTTCTCCTAGCCGATGGGAGGATCGTGTATCCCATTACTACGTATTTGATCTTCAAAAAACTTGTATGGTTAAATCATTACTCGGCATCCTTTATGTTAGCCATATTGAGACCATACCCAACCATAGGAATGGGCAGTGCCAATTCCCTAGCTCAGAGCCCGTCAATTTTCAAGGAAAGGGCCTTTAGATCCTGTTTCATCAAAGTAATGCTCGATTCCAGCTGATCGTACATATCTGCCCGGTTCTCCAATTCCTCCGCGGTATATTCCGCTCCCTTTCCGAAATAGAGAAGCTCCGTTGATTCATTGGATTTGGGATCGATCTGTCCGAGGTTCGTCCATTTCTCAATGATCTCATCCCTGAGGGATTTGTCCTTTCCGATAGAGGGGTCCCTGTAGTTCAGATAGTACCAAACCATGGGTGGGAAGATCTCTGATGTTCGGACATCGGTCCAGACATCCCGAAGGGCATTCCTTTCATGGTGAAAATCAACGGACTCCCTGTTGAAGAGCATTAAAAGTCCCAGAGCAGCCTCTCCGACGCCGCCTACTATGCCTACCGTATTGCTGATACCGTCGTTTTTGATAACCCCTCCTGTCAATATCGTCCCCAGTGCACCCAGTACGATGGCCCCCTTGGTAAACCTGGATTCACGTTCGCCCTGCTTACCGGAAAGATAATTGGCCACCTGGCTGATGCGCTCCTCCTCACAGTCCATTTCTGAGGAAACGGCCGATATTTCTATAGATGCGGAATTGATGCTGTGATCCATATTCTGGCGGATCTCCAGAAGTTCCATACGTGCTTCCAAGCTCGTACTGTCGCCGTTGTTTTTCACCTTAATGTACCTGTCGATGAGATCCAGTATCCCCACGGCATTTGCGACGTTTAGCGTCCTTCTGTCAAGATTATCCTTCAGCTCACCTGAGAGCTCGATTTCATGTAGTGGGAGAGGTAAGTCGGCCACCATATAGCTGTAGAGATTCTGTTGATTGCAGTTACTTTTATCAAGTGCATCCCGAATAGCAGGATCTTTTATCGCTCTGCATGAAACACAGGATGTCAGGGTGAAAAGGATTGCAAAAATAAATCTTGTTTTCATATGTACATTTTCTTGATATTGATTTTAATTCAATAGTTTGCCCTTGACCGGGTCAGGTAACGGTGTGTCCAGTAGCTTGCCTTCATCGAAAGTATTCCTATTGCCGCTCCGACCAGGACATCGCTGATAAAATGTTTATTATTCACGATACGCATTGCCCCAACCCCTGAGGCTGCTCCATAGGCAAGATATGGCATCCACCTGAACCTATGCTGGTACTCCTGGCATAGGAACGTGGCAGCGGCAAAAGCCTGTGCCGTATGACCGGAGGGAAAGGAATGCATATTGGATCCGTCCGGACGCCGCTGCCTTAGGGTGCGCTTCATCAGTTGGGTGATGCCGAACATCGCCATCTCGCCCTTGATCAGTATTAGGGTACGGTTTCCCAGATCCGTTTTCGAGGGATATCCCATAGCATCCAGCCCGTATGCTGCCACAATGGGGGAGAACTGAAGGTAATCATCCACGTAGGTCCTGAATTTTGGAAAATGTTTGTTCCTCTCTTTCATCAGTTGGTTCTTTAGCGATTCGCTATGGTTTCCATTGATAGCCACTCCAGAGTAAATCAGAGCTATCGGAACCGTAAGGTCTTCCATATCGAACCGTTCCTGACGGTGAATAGAGGATGAATCGACCCTAATCGATCCGGGGTCCAGGTGAAGGAGCTGGCCCAAACTGAAACTTGGGAAAAAAAATAGGAATATAATGTGGAGAGGTTTCATCATTTTTTTTACGAAGCTCAATAAAGATTCTGTAGCGAAATTGGATTTTTAATGTATTCATACAATATTCTTCGGAAAAGGGATTTCATATCACTTCCCTTAGGATGGCAGGTGACCTTATACTACCCGGAGCTTTTCAGGTTGGCTATGCGCTTCAGAGTGAATTCATGGCCTTCTGCAAATCTGTATTCCAAGTCGATTGCTGGATAAAGGTCTACGATAGACCTGACGATGGCAAGGCCAAGTCCTGTCGATGAATCTGCCTGCGAATCTTTATAGAACCTTTCATAAATACATCCGGTGTCAAGAGGGGCTTCGCCTGAATTCGAAATGACCAATCGGTCCGAATTGACGTTAATCCTTATCCAGCCAAATTGCCCGCTGTGGAAGATGGCATTCTTCAGAAGGTTGGTTATTAGGATATGTGCCAGATCGGTATCCATACGATCAATGAAACTGCCGGAGTCCTCAATTCCATAGGTAATCCCGCTATACTCTATGATTTCTGAATAATCATCGATTGTTTCATAAAGGATCCTGTTGAAGTCGATTTCTTCAGTCCGTACAAACTGCCCGTTCTCGATCCTGAAAAGGGTGAGTAGTGACTGGTTCAGGCTCTTCATCCTGTTGAGCGTGGCATGGATCCGATCCATCTGCTTAATCAGGTTTTCGTCTATCCCTGGTTCCTCCATCATCAGCTGAAATTTTGATATCGCTATGGCCAATGGCGTCTGAATTTCGTGGGATGCATTTTCAATGAACTGTTTCTGGCGGACATAGACATTTTCATTCTTTTCTGCCATGGCCAAGATACTGTCCTGAAGCTCATCAAGTTCCCGGATATTGGATTCCTGTCTCAGAAATTTCGGACTGATCCCTATTTCATAATTACGGAGATTCAGAATGATCATTTGGAAGGGTTCAAGTGCCTTTCCAAGAATGTTTCTCTTGATCACCAGTATAATTGTTACCAAAAGAATGTAGAGCATCGCTAATGAAGACAGTAGATCCTCAAGGAATTCATCCTCCTCGAGCGTGGAGGTGAATATTTCCAAAAGATACAACTTACCGCCTGAATAAAAACTGGACCGAAGCATCCTCACTGGCTCGTATTCTCCCTCGATAGGGACGTATTGGAAATCGTTGTTAATTGATACTCCTTCCTGTATAGCTCCTTCCGGTTGTTGAGTTATCCGAAGCTGGGAAATACCGAACTCATCAGTCTGGAGCAGCCAACTTTCCCTTTCTGCATTTTCCTTGATCCTTTCCATTCGGTCTTTCAATCCGTCGTCAATGTTATCATATACTTCGTCTATGATCACGAAATAGAAAGTCATGGCCCAAGCAGTTATGGCGACCAGCAGCGATATTGCTAGATAACCAGTAGTATAGTCTCTAATCGATCTCTTCTTCACGGCCTGTAATCTTATATCCGATACCATATACTGCTTGGATATCGATCCTGGCACCTGCCTCGGAGAGTTTTCTTCGAATATTTTTCATTTGGGAATAGAGGAAGTCAAGATTATTCACCTTTTCTGTGATATCGCCCCAAACGTACTCTGAAATTGAGATCTTATTGATGACCCTTCCTTGGTTGACGATGAGATAATACAGGATGTCGAATTCCTTTTTGGTCAAAGCGAGATCTTCACTGCCAACCCTCACCTCCCTTTTCTCCGGATAGATCTTGATATTGTTCCATTTCAGCCACTTCATGCCGTTGTGGTTCCTGCGTCTGATTGCTGAACCGACCCTTGCTGCCATTTCGGCCAGGTGGAATGGCTTTGACATATAATCGTCAGCGCCCTGTTGGAGCCCTATAATCCTGTCGCCAACGGAATTCTTTGCCGAGACGATGATCACGGCCTCACGGGTTTCCCGTTGAACTATTTCCGAGAGCAGGTCCATACCGCTGCCCCCAGGGAGTGTGATATCCAGCAGGATGCAGTCGTATTCATAGGAAATGATCATGTCCAATGCCATTTTATAATCTAAAGCATGGTCAACTATGTAACCGTTTTTGGATAGAGTTTGTATCATGACCTCCAAAAGTTCGGCTTCGTCCTCAACGATCAATATCTTCATAAAGTAAGCTTATAGTCTTATCCGCCAAAAATATGTCTCAATTCTGGATAGAATCTGGAATATATTTTGTTCATAACCGCAGTTTGAATATTGTGTTACAATTCGAAAAGGATCTTTTATTAAAAAAATCTATGCAAACCACTGTTAAACAGTGGTTTGCATAATCTAATGAGCTTTAGCATACGGATATTCCCAAAATTCCAATTTTTCTCCAGAATTGTAATGGAGATTTGATCGGGACAATACAAAAAGAATATGAGGCAACTTTTTAATATTTGCATTTTTGCCCTCTGCCTTTCGCATTCAGGCTGTTCAAAAGATGAAAGCATTGGAGAAAACCATACGGCCAAAAAGAATTTTGATGAAATGTACCCAGGAGCGACCAACATAAAGTGGTCTTCCCGAAGTGGACATGAGGTCGTTAGATTCAATTCGAGCAACAGGGAATTAGAGGCATGGTTCGATCATTCAGGATCTTGGAAACTCACTGAAACGGAAATACCCTTAACGCTACTGCCTTCTGCCGTTGGAGAGGCCTTTGCTCAAGGGGATTATTCCAACTGGGAAATAGAAGATATAGATTATGTCCAACGTAGGGACCACGATCCGATCTATGTACTTGAAGTTGAACTGGGTGAAGAGGAGTTCGACCTCTACTACACCTCTGACGGCACACTGGTGAAGGCATTCCGAGACAGTGATGCCACAAACGACTACCTTCCAAAGGAATTACCGATCGTTGTTTCGACTTATATGGAGGTACACCATCGCGGATTCCGTTTGATTGACGTAGAAATCGAGGACGGACTTTTGGAAATAGAGTTTATTGAGAACAACACCAAGATGGATATCCATTTTGATAATTCTGGAACCTGGCTAAGAACTTCTAGCAAGGTTACTGTGAACGAATTTCCCAAAAATCTTTTTGAAAAACTCAAGGCATCTCAGTATGGAGCTTTCAGAATAGATGATGTGGAATTTGTGGAGACCCCATCTGCATCCTTCTATATCCTTGAACTAGAATCAGGAGAAACGGATTTGGATCTCAGGATCTCCCTCGACGGTCACTTTGAAATAATCTTTGAGGATTAACGGCCCATTAGTATAATAGATTATAGTTTATCGTGTGAAGCCCCGAAATGGGGCTTCTACCTTTTGGAAGTTAGAGGTTGGCGATGGTTTCACAATCTTTCCAAGACTTTCAGCGACCTTGATCCTTAATTAGTTGGAACGCCATTTTATCTTGATTCTGCCCATGGGTTCTTTTCCGATGATAATTCTCGGGAATTTCTAAGGATCCGATTTTACCTGTTTTCCGGTTTATTAAAATAAAATTCCGTAAGGTAAATTTTGTGGCTAATACCTCCTGGAGGTTCTCAAGGTTACTGGATCTGCTTTCCTTAAGAGAGCTAGGTAGGTATACCCTTTGATTGAACCTAGAGAGCTGCTTGGCCTACCTTCCATTGAGATCTACCGTTCGTTCCAGATAGATTATACCGTTGAAAGAGGAGGTATAGTCCATTTTGGCTTCAAAGGTAAGATCCAGCAATCTGCCTGAAAACCATGGAAACCCACTGGGCCGTCCCTGTGTATTGGGTAGGGGAATGAACCTATTTCCGCTCTTCTTGTTCTGCAGAAATCCTTCGAGGGATTCCTTTGCTGATGCAGGTATCTTTGCAACCTTGGTAAAATCCGCATGGAAATAATCCTTTCCGAAGAATGCGGGAGAATAATTTCCACTTCCCGAAGTAATTGCCAGGGAATAGACCCTATCCCCGAATTCCCGAAAGATGTCAGTTCCAAAGTAGGTGAATCCACGGTAGGTGTCGTTCATATACCAGTTTTCGGCAAATTCCTTACTATAGGAAGCATAGGTGTTCACATCAAGGACGTTGTGGTTATTGTGGGACCAGACCAGGATCTTCTGTCCCGGAAATATATACCTGGATAGCAGAATAAAGTTCAGGGCCATGATCGCATCCCTGCTTTTTCCATCGATAAGATGGGCGAAAAGATTCCTGATATTGTTGATCTCGATCATGGATAGATTTCTTTCTTTGGTGTTCAGTGCGCTATAACGCACAGCCTCTTCGATCCTGTCGACCTCAAGGTTGAAGTTCTTGGGGTCTACTGAATCCTTATTTGATCTGAATTCTTCTTTCATCATGTAAGAGAGGTCCTTCGTGAAACGCTTATAACTGTCCGTTTCAATAGTATATCCAATAGTGTCTAGAAGACTTTTCAAGTATGGAACGAGTCTGTCCTTAGAGTATTTCCCCGCATGGCGAACGTCGAACCCACCAATACGGATAGGATTAGGGCCCTTGAGTTCGGATGAGTAATAGTGCCAAAGTTCTTTGCTTACCTCACTTTCCGACCAACAGGTATATATACTTTCCTGGACGAACCTTTCGATCTCCTTGGGATCATCGAGGTCTGAAAGGCCGAACATTATGGAAAAAAGATCTGCCTCGAAAAGGAGAACATCGAATCCCTTTTGCTCATGAAGATATTTTACCAACCGGGTCTTCATCTGTATGGCACCTCCATCTCCGTGGCTGGGTTCACCCAGAAGGACCATATCGGCCTCACCGATCGATTTTCCGATATCTTCCAGGTCCCTGAAATCGGTATCGCCAATTATTAAAGGCTGGATCCCACTACTTCCTGAATAAAGTTGATCCAGGTAAATTTTGGAAAAGTCCGGTGTTGATTGTCCTTTTGCCAGATGCAGATCTGCAAAAAGTATAAGGATTAAAAGAGGAAACTTCATTACATGTTCTTTAATAAATATGCTTATTCGGGCGAAAATAAACTGATTGTTGATGATAACCAAAAAAAACTAGAATTTCCTTCCTGTGGCAGACAATCCGTTGGATATCGGGCACTTTAACTTTTTATCGGTCAATTTGGTGTTTATCCATTGGATTCTCTTTTTTAATGAATCGGAATAATCCGGGCCTGACCTAGCACTAAAGCGCTGGTTTTGGAAACCCTATTAAGGTTTCCTTTCTTCGACAAAGAGACCGGTAGGGGTATAGTGAGTATCACCTTCAGAACTGAAGTATTCCTGTCCGTTTTTCCATATCCACAGGGGTCTATTCTTTTCATTTTTTCTCCATCCGGTTGCAAAGGCATTTCCCTTTAGTACTTTCAGGTCCGAAAGCTCGGCATTGATCGATGGATCGGGATTGATGTTCCAATCCAGCGATCTCGCATTCTTCCAGACCATTGGCTGGTTGTCCACCGTTCCTCCAATCAGTACATTGTTGTGATCGGTCGTTATGGACTGGCCATAATTGACTGGCGATGTTTTTGTTGGCAGTATGTGCTGCTTCCCGTTCTTCCAGTACTGAACGGTCTGTGAGTCCCCTACAAAACCGGAACCGACGACATATATGTCGCTTCCCAGGACAGTGATCTGGTTGGGAACGAGGTTTTCATCGTTCCTGTTCTCCAGCACGGTCGGTATCCCATTCTTCCAGTATTTGCCCTGGGTTCCTATTTCCTCATTTATTTCGTAACCGGCAACATAGGTGTCATTTCCGACCACATGGATGTCATATAGCCTGGCCGTATGTCTACCGTCCGTCAAATCCGTGGCCTTCCCGTTTTTCCAGACACATGCTACCCATTTCCCGCCGGTCTTTATGTACCTTCCAGCAACATAGACATCCGAATTGGATACGAATACAGCCTTAGCTTCCGACCTTATCGCAGAGGTAGGTGTTTCCAACTTTTGTAATTTGCCATTTTTCCAAAGCACGGCAGTCTTTGGGTGGTACTGCCAGGTCAGATCAGAATTTATAAATCCCACTACATAAACATTCCCTTGGGAAACAAAAATATCGCTTGCGGTTGCTGAAACGTTTCCGTCATAGGCGAGCATGTATTCATTTCCGTTCTTATGGAAGAAGGGGCGGTTTACACCATCGACTTTTTTTATTCCTGTCACGTAGACATCGGCTTCTATGGGTTCCGGTAGAGGATCCTCTTTCGAATTCTGATCCTTTTTGCAGGAAGTCAGGAAATAAGCGAAGATACCCGAAAGTATGATTGCAATCAAATGTTGGGTAGCTGGATTTGGTAATCTTTTCATGTCATAGTTAAATTAGGGGCGGCAGATGAAGTCCATGTGATAAAATTAAAGATATTTTAATAGAAGGGAATCAGGAAGAAGCTATGATTTAGCTGTCAATTTCTATTTTTTGTCTACATTTTATATACAATGCCTGTAAATGTGGTCAAGGGAATTTACTTCTAGGTTCTTTTCACAGCTCCGCCTATGGCAGACCTTATTTTATGTCGGGACTTTGAGAATCGACCAAAACTGATTTTGGATTATCGTAAGGTAGATTTGATGGCATAGATTGAGACCTATAAATCGGTTCTGCCTGCCATTTGATTAGTAAACTGAATGTATCGGAAGAACCTTTTTCTTCTAACTGAGGAAAATGAATTGCCGGAAAACGGATTTACGATTTATTTTAAGATGTTGTGACCAAGGTGTCCAGTCGACTTTAGGGAATTCCGTGCAAATGTCTTCTAGAAAGGAAGAGCTACTGAATCCTCCATCTCAAGATTGGGCTCCTCTTAATCGGCAGGCTTGTTTCAATGGTTGATTAAGGTAAGATATGGTAAGGTAAGGCATCATCGTTTCTTTATACGATCTTTTTAACGTAATTTATGATATTAAATCGATTCGGGTCTGGGATTGTAGCTATTCGGTCATAATTTGGAATTTAACTTTTTTCCAATAACATTGAATAAGCTATTTTTACCCAACATTTTCCTTAGAGGATTATGAACACTTGGTTAACGGCCCCTTTCTCTAGGGGCCTATTTTTTATTCCTTTACGTACCGCATTGGAAATTTTATCAGGTTATAACGACAGAATAATTTAGCCAGCTTAGAACGATAGCTTGATTTGGTGAAAATGTAAATCTCTTCCACTACAAAAGATTTATATTTTTACCGTAAATAATCGACTTAGATTTTTTCTATAAAAAACAGCTGCTGAAAGCTTAAGATTTATTGAATTCTATATTTAGAAGGTTAATCCAAAAAAATTATGCCGCATAATGTATTTAATGCACTTCATCCAATAGCAGAAATTCAATACTGGCTTCTAATTTCATTACAGAATGTCGCTTCCCCACACAGGGAGAGACTCGCGTCCGATGAGGTAAAGTCGATACCGGAAGGATGATTCCCAATTTATTTTTCCATCGATCTTTATGGGCTGAGAAATTTAGCTTCTAATATTTCCTAATCCATACAACCATTAGGTTAACATTTAGAAGGTTGCGATTTTTTATAGGGAAATAATGAAGTTCAGCCCCTTTTGTAGACAATTTGTAGATAGGAATAGGAGTTTTCTGTAGATTGTTATACCCTGTTTGAGACCGATGTTTTATTAACTTTACCGTTGAGCAAATGATTAAGGAAAGGGTGAATCAAAGGACATGATGCTCCACAAAAAGGTATGATCGTAATGCTCGATAGCAGACTTTCAATGCCTTCCAAAAATATCCCGTGTGAAAAATTGATTAAGCGTCAAAAAGCACCAACTGCGCCAGTGGGTACATCCAAGGGGAAGATAAATGCCGACGGGGACTTATTATGGGAAATTTAAACTCTGTCAAAAAATTGACTGGGCCTGATTGATTTAGGAAAGGACTGAACAGCAATCAAATTAAAAGACTGGATGCCGGATGAAAGGAAGTATTGGCTTAAATGCCATCATTTTCGGAATGGCCGGTGGTTCTTTTTATCGGTCTTGACCGACTGGGCAGGATGGTTTTGATAAATAGAAGATTAAGTACAGAAAACCAGGTATAAACATTCTAAATGGATAAAATGAACAGAACAATAATTTATTCGGCCACTACAGTGATAGCCCTTTTGAACGGCTGCAGCTTTCAGCAATCGGTGGAAAAGGACCTGATAACCGGTGCTTTTTCAAGGGGTGAGGGCATCAGTTGCGAGGAAGTACATATTGATACAGGTGGGCGAACAGGGAAGGAGCTTGCTTTTGTTTACGGGGAAAAAGTAAATATCTTATTTGAGAACGTGCGGGGATTTACAGAACAGAACGGTAAGGTCTTTCCGGGATTATCCATACATGTCGTTGAAAATGGCCAGGATACACTGCTGGCCTATCCAGACCTGTTTGAGGCTATTGGCGAGGGAACGGATCTGTCCCCGCTTCAGATGCAGGCCAATTTCACGGCTGTCCTGCCTTATGGGAACAAAAAGGACTATAAGGCCTACATCAAGATCTGGGACAAAAAGGGAACGGGAACATTTTCCTATGAAATGCCCTTTACGGTAATGGAGAGCAAACTGCTTGATGTCCGTTCAAGTGGACTCGAGTATGGGGCAGTGTATTTATGGAACTTAACCCGTAATGAGGTCGTGCTGGACAGTGTCTTCAGCCAAAAGGACTCATTGATTCTGATTATCGAGGGAACTGAGGGCTTCAGGGAAGTAGGGGATAAGGTCTACCCGGAACTATCCGTAGCATTGAGTGACAGAGCCGGTAGGGCTTTACTTTCCAATCCCAACTTACTTGGTCATGTTCAACTGAAAGGAATCCCTTCTGATGATATTGCCCGGGAAGATCTCTTTGTTAAGCTCGGGTTCACCGAAGGCCACATCGATAACCCCTGTAGACTCAAGGTGGTGCTGGCCGATAGTAATTCCGAAAAAAAAATTGAGGTTTCCGGGGAGCTGTACATTCAGTAATTTGGCCTGTCGAGCATAAGAGCATATCGATATTTAAATTTTACCAAAATAAAATGGGTATGGGAGGGGAAGAGTGGAATGGATTTGAAAGTATGGATTCTACCACTAGATGTCCTTTGAAATGATGGTTAATTAGAAAATACCTGATTTATAGACCGGGTTATAAAAAACGTTTTTTAACGCATTGCCACCTGTCCATTAACATTGCAGCGGAATCCAAAAGAATTGAATGTTCCGTTAGCATTGACCGAATCCCACTTGAAAGAGAGTTAACGGAGGGTTAAGGACTTTCGGCCGATAATTAAATAATGAACACTGATGCCATAGAAATAAGAATGAAATGAATAGGGGTTTTGAATTTGAGAGGAATCTTTTCCGATAACCCAATTGGATTACTGGGAAAATTGCATCTAGTAGGCGCATTAAACATCCCATTCTATCAAGAAAGTAGGGTCATTATGCGTTAAAATAGTTAAGTTAAGGTCCAGCTAGGTCCCATTGAAAGGACGAAGATCGCCGAAATCCAAACTTTTTATATAGCACTTTATTTCCCTTTTATTCTTTGTTTATTCGTGAACCTATATATGCAAAAAATGATCTGGATCATATTAAAAAACAGATCAATTCCTTATTTTTGTATTAAACAAAAATATAGATACCTTCTGGCGTGTTTGGATGGTAACAGACCAACAATTTAACCATATTCCAATACATTTATGAAAAGAATAATTTCGGGAATTTTCCTAACGGTGGCAACGGTAACGGTTAGCCATGCACAGAGCAATTTCGGAATGAGGGGCGGACTCAACCTATCTAGCGAATATATGCGACTGGACAATCAGTCAGCGACGACCAAACTCGCCCCAATGTATCATTTGACCGTATACTATGATGTCCTGGTCTCCCCCGGATTTTCCGTTCAGCCCGGACTTTCCCTTGAGGCCAAGGGAGGGAAATCGGAAATAGGCGGAGAAAGCCTTACAGACCGCCTTCTATATCTTCAGGTTCCCGTGAATTTTCTTGGAAGGGCTCGAACCAGATCCGGCGATTTTTTCTTCGGTGGAGGACCCTTTCTTGCCTACGGTATCGATGCACGTGTTACATCCGGCCGCAATGCGATCCATTTGGAATGGGGTAGCGGCCCTGAACAGCTCAGACCTTTCGATTTTGGATTAGGTGTACTTCTGGGATATCGGATGGACAACGGGCTGGTCTTCCATATGGGAAGCAATGCAGGATTCATCAACATGTCGAACCAGGATGGCGCAAAGTATCTAAATAGGACCACCTCGGTAGGCATAGGCTATGAATTCCGGTTACGATAGCCAAAACGCAACGGGACACATGTTAACAGCATGGCTTACATTAACTGACTATTATTGGATAGACTAAAAAATCGATTGGTATGCTTGATGTCCATTGGCTACTTTTGGGTTATCAATGATTCCTCCACAGGCTCTTTGAACCCAATAAGTGGTCGAAGGGTCCTGTTGGGTATTGGGTCATATCGGAGATGATTTCACCTCTTACCAGCCTTATGCCTGAGTGGACCTTTTACACCTCATATTCTTTATATTTCCGAAATTCCCGTTCTGTCGAATAATTCCCAGCATACCATTTAATAATTCCCAGCATACCTTTTAATTTGTCACTATGTTCACAGCCTACAATCCTTCGGGATTTAAAAGCTCCACGACTTCCTGACAATTTTTCGAAAGTATGTGATCCCTGTTTCTGTCGAGCGGTGGGAAAAATATCAGATATGACTTTTTCTCGGCAGTCCGGCTTTAAATCTGATCGCAACGCAACAATGCCTGGGTGCTGCAGCGGAATGAACCTCCAAAGCTCCTGCTGACCTTAAAATCCACATAGGATACCTCCACGCCATGCTTTTCGAGCTGTTTGCCAATATGTTTAAAGGCAGGGTCAGTTATGTATACATCCTGCGATAGGGGTAGCCCATTAGTCGCAAGATTGGCAGCTTCCTCTAGGGTTACATGGATTGCCGACCAGCCCTTTAGTATTTCTGGTATCCCATCCGGTAGAGCTTCCTCACAGACCAGCATGAGATTGGGTCTTACCAAACCCAGTGCGCAATCCAAGTGAAGGATCTTGGGATGCAAACGAACCTGCTCTACGGTATAGCCCAATGGAGAAATCAATTTTGATAGCCATTGGAAACCGCGGTCGTTGGATGCCAATCCAGAGTTGCCTACAAGAACATGTGAATCGAGCACCAGCACATCACCGCCTTCTATAAAGGGACCTTTTCCCAGCGTAGGGTCACCCGGATCTGCAACCTGTGGAAAAGGAGCGGCCACATAGATACAGTCCGAGCCCTCTGCCGCTGCCCAGAGCAAATCACGGAGTGGCCATATTTCGTGCCTTCTGTGCAGAAATCGCATTGCACCTTCCACCATTATGTTCCCAATTACAAAAAACGGATCCCTAGCGAAAAAATTTGCATATCCGTTCCTAGGATCAAACCCTTTCTCTGCATCGGTTAACCTGCGGACCACCAGCACCTCAACTCCATGGCTTTCGAGCATTTGCTTGAAGTTTTTCCTTTCGGCTTCCCATTGGAGCTGAATTTTTGGATGAGCTTCAGAGTGATCCCTTCCACGGTTAAGATTAGAATCTTCGATTGCAGAATCGTCCAAAAAACAGAGATCTGCCGCCCTTACTTCCAAAGGGTATCCATATTCGGAAGCAGCCAAAACAACTTTTTTTAAGGTGGAGAATTCGTTCTGAACAAAAATATTCTTATCCGTGATCATGATCTTTCGATTATATATGGGTTATTAGCCATGTTTAAAAGGAAACAATTTACGGTTTTTTCCCAACACCTATTCATATTTTAGTCGGCCTTCTAAAAAATGTTTAGGCTTTAATTAAAGCACAATTTGTTTCTAACCTTTATCCTTTGAGAGTCAAATCCTAAAAGCATAAAAAAAGCCGACATCCCTATAGAGCTCGCCAAGGGATGTAAGGAATTCATTGCAAATTTCATTGGATTGGCGTATATGTTCCGGACCGTTAACAGCTCCTTTGGGGAATCAGAAAGCTATAGTACAAAAACTCTGACCATGAATTCCGTATTCGTGAAAGCTATCGTTTAGAATAAACCAGAATTTTTGCAATGTTCAGATTCCAAGTGACCTATTCCTGACCATCTTGACAAATGTACTTGGGGGGACCCCCAACCTATCCCTAATTGCTGAAGCAAATTTTCCGTAGGTTGAGAACCCAGATATGTAGGCAAGATAGGTGAGTTTGATAGGTTCCTCTTCAGTATATTCGAGCAGAAAGTTTTCAAGAAATGAAAGTCGAAGGGAGTTCAGGAAGATCGGAAAGGAACAGCCCCTTGTCCTATTTACTACATAGGAGGTGAATTTTCTGTTATATCCCACCTCCCTTGATAGCTTATCGATGGAACAGTTATGGTCCAGGTAAGAACGGTTTTCTATCCATGCTTGGATCCGCCTTTCTATTATTTCCTGAGTAGATGGGCTGATATAAATTAAATTTGACTCTTCTTTCATGATCCTTCCTGTGAATGTGCCATCTCCAAACTTTCAATAGTTAGTGATGCGAAATATTATTTAAGCAGCAGCTTCCGGCTAAAAAACATGATTGCCTCGGACGATAGCTGTCAAAAATGCAGAAGCATTAATTAAAGCGTAAAGTTCGGAAAAAAATCACAACCAGTGATCTCCGTTTATATGGCAGTAAAGTATATGATTGGGCAAAAATAGTCATAGAATGGGAAGATCAACTAATTGTTTGGCATTTTTTTGATAAAGGGGTACTTCCTCCATGGTGTCTTCATCTGGAGATCTTTCCATAAATATTCTGCAGATGAAAAAGCCCGTGAATGTGTATTTAGCGCATGCTTTGGAAGATCTTCTGTCCACCTATTGCTGCTGAGGTTTACTTTTGATTGATTTCTGTTTCAGGGGACTTACGCTTTTTTCTGCTAAAAGGACTGATAATCATCAAAAAATCCCCATGGTGATTGCGCCGAAACATTTTGACCATATAATCCGAACTGATTTGGCATCAATTTATCAGGAATTATATTTTTTCCTAAAAGACTATCCTCTACTTGCAAGATCTTATTTTTTACCTTTTCCCCAATTGTTAAAATTTTATCTCAGAGGGAAATCGAAATCGCTGCTGATCGGTTTGCAAAGAATAAAAAACCAAAATTTTATTAGAATTCCTAAGCGTGTTATAAAATAATATCGATATTTCAAGAAGCCGTATCGAAACAATTAATTTAGATACGGTTTCTTTTTTTAATGCCATCTTCTTACTTGAGTATTTCCTTGATTTCATCCTTTCTTGTTCTAAAGAACAGGCAAAAACAACCTTTTGAGACTGCTTTTGTCCTTAAGTTTTTGCAATTGGTGATATTTCTTATTCATTTTCCAGTTTTTATCCAGAGCATCTGGAGATCGTCCAACACTACTTATCAAGATTCCATATCCTATTTAGTTTAAATTTATTTTTCTTTCATAGAGTATTTCAGCAGAAGAGAAAAAATCCAAGAAACCAATATAAAGAAAAGAACCAGTTAAGATTTAAAGGCATAAGGGATTAAAAAGTAGGGCTATGCCCAACTTCCGCTTGCTCAAATGACTCTTTAATTTTTACTCTATTGACATTTAGCAAATAATAAAGAAACATGCTTTTATCAATCAATGGAAAACAATAAAATTGTTAGTATACGGAACATATTTGTTATATGAAATTTATGATTTGGAATGGCTGATTTTTCTTATATTAGCAAAGAAGAGTTTAATGAAATACACTCCGAGATCATTTGATTAAATATACCAGTTAGTCCTAAATAAAACCTATTTCAGAATGGCTATAATAAATTATAAATGAATAACATAGTTCCAATTATTGATAGTAAAAAAACCTTTACACCATTATTTTTTTATTCAGATTTTCTAGACAAACTTGTGAAGTTCTACAGAGAGAATAGAAATGAAGAAATAGTTTTCAGGTTATTCGAAAAAGGAGACGATGAAATTTTTAATTCTTCTTATAGAATTGATCCTATTTCAATTCCATTATTACTAAGTATAATTGAACAATTGAGTAAGTATCATAGAGCGCCTCTTAAATTATTACTTAACAACAATCACGCTACTTTAGATGCACTTGAGTTTTTATATAGAGCAAATTTTTTTAAGACTATTTCAGAAGTTAAGAAAGAAACAAAGATTCTTCAATATGATCCGAATTATCTAGGAGCTTTTAAAGGTTGTACAATTAGGAAAGAACATATTGTGAGGTCTTATAGAAAAGAAGATTTTCCTAACATCGATTTTGATCAAGAGGATGAGATTTATCTACGGGATCAAGTAAATTCTGTAACATCGTATCATGTCCAAAATCATTTCCAAGAATTGCTTTTTGATAATGAAAAAACTTCAAGAAATCATAATACTTATATTGATATTTTATCTGAGCTAATAACAAATGGTGTTATACACTCTAAATCAACAACTTACGCAATGATGTTCGTTGATAAATATCACACTAAATTTTCAATTTCAGATAATGGCATAGGACTAAGAAATTCTTTAAGTTTAAAGACATCCTTTCCATTCTATTATGAAAAGAATGAAATTAAAAGCACTATAAATTTAAATTTGGGAGCTACTGACAAACATTTTGTAGACAATCTCATTGATATTTTTGAAATATTATATTTTTCTTCTTTGAAAGAGAGAAGAGGCTTATTTGATCTTATGATTAATGTGGTGATTAAAAGTAATGGATATTTTCGATTACATAATGATAACTGTCAAATAATAATTTCTAATAGAATTTTCAAGTATATGGCTTCTTTAAATGAGATGAGGGAAAGTATATTGATGCTTCATAATTTAAATGAGCTAGGCAAATTAGAATTTGAAGATTTTAAAAGTCGACTTTTAGAAAAGAAAGCTATTATTAAAAATGAGTTTATCAAAATTATTAAGTCAACCTTAAAGTATTATTCAGGTGAGACAAAATTCTCTTCTATAAGATTTTACAATGTAAAATTTAAAGGAGTTCATGTTGAAGTTGAAATTCCAAATTAATGATTATGATAATATCAAGACTAAACACAGACAACTTCTATTATTATAATCTTCATAGTGAGGAAGTATTAACGTCAAATTTTATTGAGGATATTAATCAAGGAATTTTTTGTGATAGACTTCAATCAATTACAATTGATAGAGTGTCTAAAGATATAAAAAAAGAAAATTCAGGTTTGAAAAATGTAGCTCTAGATTTCAAACATATCGAAAATATACAACCCAATGTAAACACTTATTTTACAGATTTAAAAAAGGATGGTTATAATTTGGTACTATTAAATGTATCAGAAGAATTGATAAAGAGTATGGGATTTAATTTGATTGAAAACATAAACAATTCTTCGAAAGATTTAATTTTTTATGATAAAGGAACGTTATTGCCTAGAAATAAACCTGGATACTATAAGTTTTATTTTTTCGAAAGCTCATCAAATGACTTTTTTCCTTTCAGCTTTAACATTAGTGATGAATTTAACAAAGTCTTTAAAGGAAAACTTGCAAATTATAAGGAAAACAATCACGAACCACATACATCATCATTTGTATATGTAGAGACTTACATTAATATAAAAAAATTTATCTCCTATGAAAAGGAATTCTGTATTTACTCTATTTATAAACTAGCTTTAAAAATATTAAAAGAATGGCGTCTTAATGGTCCAATTCCCTTCTATAAGGAAGGTGAAATAAATGAGCTATTGCCTCCAATACTTGTATGTCAAAGTTTAAGTAGTTCCTACATAGCAGGGATTTTGTCTAATCTTTTGAAGCTTGACATTCTAATTTTAGATAAAATTGGTCCAATTAATCGGATATATAATTCATTGAATAAAAATATAATAGAAAACAGAAATTATATAGTAGTTTCTGATTTAGTTTGTCTGGGTACAGAAGTGAAAATTGTGAAAAATATCATCGAATTCTTAGGCGGTAATTATTTAGGTAACGTTTCGTTGATTAAAACAGAGACCCTTAAGAAGAAGGACATAATTAAAAAGGACGCAACAATAGCTGTATTCTCAATAGATAAAACAAATAATCGAGAATTAGGATATTATATTACCACAGATTTAATGGATAAAGAATAATTTATTAGAATGAATAATATAATAATACATATTTCGGATCTGCATTTTTCTGATCAAACTAATCTTTTTGGAAAACCTAATAAGGACAGTTACTTAACCAGTAACGTTGAAAACGAAAATCAAAATATAGAGTTCATAAATTTGTTCTTAGATAAAGTTAAAAAAGTTGAATGTAAAAACAAATATATCGTTATCACAGGAGATATTACCAATATAGCTGAACAAAATGAATTTGAAGAAGCTGAGAAAATAATATCATATATTGTATCTGAATTAAAGATTGACAAAAAAAATATACTTCTTATTCCTGGCGATCATGATGTGCATAGAGATACTATTAAACATGAATTAAGAAACGACAAAAGTGCAAGTAGTGAACTAATTAATAGGTCTAAGTTAAAAAATTTTACAACTTTTTATAAAAAAATTAAAGATGAGGAGTTTAAACCGGAAGTTCTAATTTTTGATGAAATAGCAATTGATAGTATAGTGCTGTTAGGTGTAAACTCAAATTATAAAGTTGATCAAAATGGCGGACATGGCTTTTTGGATACTGTAAAATTTGAGCGTGAATTAAAATCGAAGAAAGAGAAATATCCGGATAAAGAATTAATACTGTGTCTTCATCATAACCTAGAGGGAGAACATGAAGATACAAATTTCGGACAATGGAATGCTGAAAACAAAAAAAATCTGGTCACATTATTTGAACGTAATAACATAAAATGTATTTTGAATGGAAATGAACATACGCCTAATTCAAAATTATTAGCAAATAGAGAAGAAATTGTTATTAGTGATTGTGGTTCGTTAAGCTCTAGGACTTCTATTGATGCTTCTTTCAAAATTTATCATATTATTGATGAAGAGAAGGATTTGAAACTCAAGAACACGATTTATGGTCTTAGGAAAATTAACGGAAAGAATGAAACAAACTATGGAAATTGGGTAAGCGTTGCCTATGAAGACATTAGAGAACTTGAGAGAGAATTTTTTGTTTTGAAAAAGTCTAATGATTTTGTAAGTGCTAAAGAAGATAGTTTACCTGAAATCGAAAGTCAATCAGTTGATTTAGGCAATAAGTCAAATTCCATTGAACAATCTTCATCTGGAATAATAACTGCTAAATACGAAAATACTAATATTCAAAATAAGCTCTACAAAATCATCAAAGAGAAAAAGTTATTTCATCAAGGTCATTTTCATTGGAGTGAAACATCAAGGGCACATAATTGGATCGATACAGCACGGTTACTTGAGAATAAAGAGGATCTCTATTTTATCAAAAATTCAATTATCGATGTACTTGAAACTATGGAATTAATCAAGGGAACGGATATTATTATTGGATTAGGATATGAAGGAAACATTATTTCAAGTAATGCATCAATTAAGTATCCCATTCCATATACATACCTTCCATATACTTATCGTTGGGATGATCATAATAACTTTGAGAAAGAACTTAACTATGACAATACTGACGGAAATTACAAAAAAGTAATTCTAATTACTGATGTTGTCAATGATGGAAGAACAATTAGAAAACTTGTTGGAAAAGGTAATCGACATAAAACATTTTTTGATAACGTTGAAAAAATAATTGTTGTTTCACTTTTTTACACAGGAGATAAGCAATTGAATTCAGATATTCTTAATTATCGTAATTTGACAGAAAAAGAGAAAAAAGGAGATGAAGACGTGAATAATCTAGAATTTTATACAATTCAGCAACTAAAAATAGAGAAATGTCCTTATGGTGATAATTATAAAGAAGAATGCTTCATTTTGAAGGATAATCTTCACTGCGTCCATAAGTTCTATACAGACAGACTATAAGGTATTCAATAATCCATAACTAATCAGTTGATCAATTGAAGACACCTAAAATATCAAGATATTATTAAATAATTATAAATATAATGGATGTAGAACTTCAAGAAAAGTCTGACTGGTCGAAAATCAGAACAACCCTTAATCAGAGTTACAATTATGATCGAGAATGGGAAAAGGCTATTAATTTGTTTAATAAAAGGGTTCTACGCAAATTTTTCGCCCCAATACAGCTTATTATTGATCAAAAGATTTTAAAAGGGGAAGGTTTTACCATTGTAACCGTACAGTGTGCTTTGATAGAAATGTTTGCAGCCTTTAGAGTAGGTGAAATTTTTAACCATAGAAAAAATAGTGCTTCGCCATTGTACGAATATAAAGATAGCCAAAACCTATTTACAAACTTTTTGCACTCAACTTCTATCTTTAAAGACCATTTTTGGCAATTAGGGCAAAATTCTAAGATCGAATTGGATAAACCTTTTATTGCTAGCGAATTTTATAAAAATGTAAGATGTGGATTGATGCATGAGGCGAGAACTAAAAGAAATTGGCACATTACGGCTGCACCTTTGTCAGTAAAAACAAAAATTGATACTGAGTTTCTTAAAACAGAAAGTGGAAAAATAAAGATATACAGAACTGTTCTGCATTATAGGCTTTTGGATTATCTAAAACAGTATTCAGATAATCTCCGAGAGGATACAAAAAATGGAAAGTTATTAAGGAAATATTTTGCTAGAAAACTGGATCATTTATTTGATTTCAATCCTGATCAGAATTTTGATTGGTGGATAGTTTAGGTTGGAAAAATAAAAAGCCTGCCAATAACAAAAAAAAACAGGTTTCGGGAACTTGACTGATACCTGTTTTTTTTATCTGATCGTTCTTATACAAATTTTTAAACTACTGTTTTAACTGGTGCCTTTAGAAAAACACTGTGATGAAAAACTTGAAAATGAAGATGTTAAATTAATTAATATTATCCCACTAGGATCGCTAAAATTCATTTCAAAAATACTTTTGGCATATTTCATTTAATATATAACTAAACAGTCTAACTATTATTTACTAAATTTGGTTTAATGCATTGCAGCTAAATTGTACTTCAAACCAGTGAGTGATTCGGTGAGTTTGAAAAAAGAAGGTTTGTAAACTACTGAAAAAGAGATAAATACCCCATAGGTGTTATTCCCCTACGTTCTTTCTTTATTATTTGTCATTGTTACTTTTCGGTGATCGGTTTTTTACATCTCTTGAAACTACTCGCTTTTGACGTCTATAATTCTAAATTATCGTGTATCTTATTAAAAATCAACCGCATAAAATCTCGGATCAAAGAGCTATCTACTTGGTACAATATACTGGGAAATAGGACAATTTATATCATCTTAGTTTAAATAGTGATTTTATTGGCTGCCTCTACTTTTTTCGCATTGATGATCCTTCCATAGATTTCGGTAGTTTTCACCTGTCGGTGCCCCAGCATTTTTGATACCGTATAGATATCTATACCCATTGTTAATAAAAGTGTCGCATAGCTGTGTCGGAAACAGTGAAAGGTGATTTTTTTTTGAATGCCGGCATCTCTTACCCACCGATCAATAATAATGTTGGTATAGGAAGAATATTTTAGACCTGAAAACACCCGACTATGATTTTCCTGACGGATACCCAGCAGTTCAAAGGCCTGCGTGGAAATGGGCAAAGTTTCCTGACCTTTCGTCTTTTTCTGCGTAAAGCGGATGTAATAGCCAATTTCTGCGGAATGCAGGAGGTTTCCCCAGTGAAGGTCGTGAATATCCGACCAGCGCAGCCCCGTCAACGCACTGAAGAGTCCTGCTATTTTAAGAACAGGATTCTCACAAGGTGTCTGTCTGAGTAATTTTAACTCATCTAAACTGAGAAATTCACGAAACGGATTTTCTGAAACTGGAGATTTTATCCTTCTTGTATAATTCTTAGCTAACAGATTATCCTCATATGCCGTTCTGACTGCAGCTTTAAACTTATTAAAATAAGAATGTTTTGTATTAGAACTTAATTTCTTTGTTCCGTTATGAATGCTTTTCGTTTCAATAAGAAACTGTTTGAAATGTTCGCAGAATTTTTCGTTGACATCTTTAAAACGTATACTGCCCCCGCTGAACTTCTCCAGATATTTATAGGTGCTGAGCCAATTGTTATAGTTGCCATCCGAAGTCGCCCTCTTACGGCATTCCTGTTTAAAGAAATCTAGAAAACTATCATTTTGGGCAAAGAAAGAACCCTCTTCAAAAGCGCCGGTTAATAATTTAGTCTCTCTGTCAATGCGTCTTTTTTCGGCAGCTGCCATGACGATCTGATTTTTCTGTTTTTCAAAAGGGTCCCTGGTTCCTTTTTGAATGTAAAGCTTAAGGTTTTCCCTACGAACCATTTTTCCAGACCTTGAATCGACGATAGGAGGATAATATTCAAGATATAGACTGGTCAATCCATTCTTAAGTACCTTTCCTTTTAATTTTACACGTACCATGTTGCATTATTTAAAGAGTCTATCAATTTCTTGCTGGGTAATGATTACCCTCGAACCTATTTTAGTAACCTTAAGCCGATTATTTTTAATAAGCCTCCAGATTGTCGTTCTGCTCAATCCCAGCATATTACACGTTTCTGCTATCGAGTAGAAATTATTTGAAGCAGGTTCGGTAGTATAACTGGGAATGTTCATTTTGTTCATAGTTTGCTGATTTGAAGCATTCAGTTTCTTCTGTTTCTGTTCCTGCTTGTAAAAGCGGCTGTTACATCCCTTGCTGCAGAATCTTGTCACCGTCGTTTTGGCAATGAAGGGCACTCCGCAATGGTCGCAGAGGCGTGTTATCTCGATATTACTGGACATATTTTATAAATTTTTCGTGTAACATAGTGTTTATATATGTTTCTATATGTTTCATAATGTTTCTAATTGTTAAAAAATTTTGAAGAATTTATGAAACAAATCTGTACTTTTTTTGTACACTTTTTTTAAGAGTGTACAAAAAGTGTACAAAACTTATGAAATTACTGAGATTTAAAGATAGACAATAAAAATTTATAAACCGCATAAAACATTGATTTTATGCGGTTTATAAATTATTAGATGTTATGCTTTATCAGCATTTATCTAATTCTACTTCCCGACACAAAACTTACTAAAAATATTCTCCAGCAAATCATCCGTCGTAACTGTACCGGTGATTTCCCCCAAGTGATGCAATGCCTGCCGAATATCCATCGCAAGAAAATCCGATGTAATTGGATTATCGATTCCATACAACACCTTCTCCAAGGCCTCTTGCGTATTTTGCAGAGCCTCCACATGGCGAATATTAGTCACCATCACATCATCCGTATTAATATTCGAAAGATTTACCTGCCTCAAAAGCTCCTCCTTTAATTCTTCGATACCTATCTGTTGCTTTGCAGAGATATACAAAGGATTTAGAACCGCATATTCCTGTTTTTGGGAATCAGAAATAAGGTCGGATTTATTAATTATGGTAACAAAAGGAATATTCAGCTCTTTAACTTCAGCGATTTGTTCCTGCACAGCAGAAATCTCATCCTGAGTAGGGTCGAAGAGGTAGATAATCAACCTGGCCTGCTTCATTTTCTCACGGGTCCTTTCCACACCGATGGCCTCCACAACATCTTCCGTATGACGAATCCCGGCAGTATCAATAAAACGGAAAGTCACGCCATTGATATTGATCTCATCCTCAATGGTATCGCGAGTAGTTCCGGCAATATCCGAAACAATAGCGCGCTCCTCATTCAGTAAAGCATTGAGTAGGGTAGACTTACCCACATTTGGTTTACCCGCAATAACAACAGGAACTCCATTTTTCAACACATTTCCTTGCTCAAATGAACGGATCAGCTTCGCAATAACGGAATGAATCTGTTGAATCAAGCCTTTCAGCTGATCACGGTTTGCAAACTCAACATCCTCTTCGGCAAAGTCCAGCTCCAATTCAATTAAAGAAGCAAAGTGTACAAGATCCTCACGTAATTTTTTCAGCTGATTGGAGAATCCACCACGCATTTGCTGCATGGCAATTTGATGCGAAGCAGCTGAGTTCGAAGCGATCAAGTCGGCAACAGCCTCTGCCTGTGAAAGATCCATACCACCGTTCAAGAAAGCACGGAGTGTAAATTCTCCGGCACGTGCAGCACGAGCTCCTCTTTTGATCAATAGGGTGATTATTCGCTCAATAATATAGGCCGAATTATGCGTCGAAATCTCTACCGTATCCTCTTTGGTATAGGAGTTCGGTCCAACAAATAAAGTCACTAATACCTCATCGATAATGCTTTCGCCATCCCTGATTGTTCCAAAATGAACGGTATGGGAAGCCTGTTTAGTCAGATTTTTGCCTTTAAAAACCTCATTCACTAATGAGATCGCTTTAGAACCCGATAAACGAATAACCGCAATAGCTCCATTAGCCCCCGGAGAGGTAGCCAATGCAATAATAGTATCTTGTGAAATTAACCCTGTAGACATACCTGCAAAGATAGGAATACTATTTAGTAGATGGTATTTAGTATTAAGATTTTGGGTTTGTGTAAATTAAAATTAATATTGGATTGATAATCAATTTTTTATATATTAATCTTATAAACCTAAACGCCAAAGGGACATTTCTTATTTTGTTCAATCAATATGCATATCATCGCTAGATTGATTGAATTCAATTAATTCCTTTTGAGCATCTAAAATTAATTTATGAGAACAGTACAAAATTTATTTTCTCCATTCTTGCTCATGCTATGTGTTCTTATGGCATGTAACTCAAACTCTTCAAACAAACAAAAAAGTCAACAGGATACAACTCAAAGTCCTACTTCTGGTTCAGTAAATTGGGATCTTGCTATTCTCGCATATACTTTCAGGCAAGGGACTTTTTTTGAAGCAGTCGATAAAGCGAAAGATTTAGGCATAAATGAAATCGGAATATTTCCTGGTCAAGAGATTGGGGCGGGAATAAATGGAAAGATGAATATCGATATGGATTCAGCTACTCAGCAAAAAGTGAAGGAGCTATTGAAATCCAAGGATATGAAGCTTGCAGACATCGGAGTAATCAGTCCAACAATAGCACAGGATTGGGAAAAGCTGTTTCAATTTGCAAAATCAATGGAAATTCCCTTGATCGTTTCAGAGCCAGATCCCAAATTCTTGGATCAAATATCTACCCTTACCGAACAAAACCAGATTAAATTGGCTATTCACAACCATGCAGCACCATCGATGTATTGGAATCCGGATAGCTTGATGGCTGGATTAGAAGGGAAGAGTCAGATGATTGGAGTTTGTGCGGATGTTGGCCATTGGCTAAGGTCAAACCTGGATCCCTTGGCAAGTTTGAAAAAGGTAGAATCTAGGTTGATGGCCTTACATTTTAAAGATGTTTCAATGGAAAAACCAGAAGGATTGGATGTCGTTTGGGGCGATGGTAATATCCCTACGGAGGATTTACTCAAAGAATTAAAAGCCTCAAACTTTTCTGGAGTTCTATCAATTGAATATGAAGGTGATCTCGAGAAAAACTCTTCAGCACTAAAGCAGATCATGGAAATCTATAAAAATCAAGTACAACAAATCAATCAGGAATAAAAGCATTTATAAATGTCGAACAGGTATTTAGGAATAGAAATTGGCGGTACAAAGCTTCAGATGGTCATTGGCGATAATCAAGGGAACATTGAGTTGAGAAAACGCTTTGTCATCGATCCAATTAAGGGAGCTATAGGGATTCAAGAGCAAATTATGGATGGACTCGAATCTTGGAAAGATGAAATGGATTCTATTTCAGCAATTGCCGTAGGCTTTGGCGGACCGGTAAATTGGAAGGACGGAACCATACAGGTTTCCCATCAGGTAGAAGGATGGTCTAATTTCAATTTGAAGGATTGGTTGAAGGAGCAAACCCAAAAACCAATAGCGATAGACAATGATGCGAATGTAGCCGCATTGGGAGAGTCTATTTATGGATTGGGTAAAGGCTACAAATCTGTATTCTATATGACCATAGGAAGTGGAATAGGAGGAGGGATGATTATTGATTCTACGATTTATCATGGCAAATTTCCTGGAGAAGTGGAAATCGGCCACATCCGAATGAATAAAGATGGCGAAACACTTGAAGGAAAATGTTCGGGATGGGCAGTAAATCAAAAGCTTCGCTCTTTTATAGATCAAAATCCTGATAGTTTCCTTGCCGAATTAGACAAGCACAACCATGAACCTGAAGCCACACTGTTAAAACCAGCATTGGAAGCTGGAGATCAGGAAGCCGAACGAATCCTCTTTGAAATAGCCGATGACCTAGCATTCGCTCTTTCGCATGTTGTCCACCTTTTCCATCCTGAAGTTTTAATTATTGGTGGTGGAATCTCCTTATTAGGTGAACAACTGCGCATTCCTATTGAAAAACAGCTTTCAGGATATCTTCTAAAAGCATTTTTACCTGCTCCTGATATTAAAATCGCTGGCTTGGCAGAAGATGTTGTTCCAATTGGTGCTTTAGAACTGGCAAAGACTGCCATTTAAATCAATACTTAATTTTCAATTATTCAAATTATAAACTTAGCATTGACTTCATAGATATGAAAACCTATTTAGAGAATTATCTTCAAGAACATAAAAAAGCAATCGACTCCATTCCGGTAGATCAGGTGGAAAGAATCATTCATAAATTCAAAGAAACCTTAGATACCGACTCCCAGATCTTTGTTTTCGGAAATGGAGGTAGTGCAGCAAGCGCTTCACATTTTATAACCGACCTTGGAAAAGGCGCATCCGACAAATTATATCGAAGGTTCAGGTGCCTCTCCCTTAACGATAATTCCGCCTGGATCACCGCTATTGGTAACGATTATTCCTATGATGACATATTCTCGAGACAGCTTGAAAATTATGCCAAGGAAGGTGATTTAGTCCTTATGATGAGTGTGAGTGGGAATTCACCCAACTTAATAAAAGCCTCTGAATTCTGTAATAATAATGGCATCTATTCAATCGCCTTAACAGGAAAGTCAGGTGGTAAGATTTCCGAATTAGCTGATATCGTAATTAAAGTCGATTCAACACATTACGGCCGAGTCGAAGATTGCCATATGCATATTTGCCATATGATTAGTTATGCGTTTATTGAGGGGAGTATTTAGAATTTAGTAGTTAGTATTAAGATTTCGAGGGTGGATGTTAATCTGGTTTGGGATACTAATTTAGATGGTATAGGTTGTTTTAAAGATTGGTATAAGTGATTTTAGATAGAATTTAGATTTAAATCCTGAAACTAATTTTTTATACTGAAAACTGATTTATATCTTGAAATCAGTTTTATATCTTTAATTCATATTTATATCCCGAATTCTACTGGGTATTGGACTATTCCTTTGATATTTTTTAAGGTATTTTCGGACAGTTCAATTGCCATAAAGTTTTCTGATGGGACTTCAAACGGCGGGTAAATATCAAATAACTCTGCTTTTTGATATCCAAACTTTGGATAATACCCTTCATGCCCAAGCAAAATCACAGATTCATAGCCTAAATCCTTGGCTCTTTTTTGAGCCTCCAAAATTAACTTTCCCCCGATTCCCATTCCTTGGTATCCATCTAATACAGCAACAGGCGCCAACGCTAAGGAATTCCCCGATAACTGACCGTTATCTAGAATAGAGATCTCAGTTAGCAAAATATAACCAACCACCTCACCATTAACTTCAGCAACCAAAGATAGCTCTGGAATAAAAATCTTTGATTTTCTCAACCTTTCTACCAGAAATTGCTCTTGCTTGTCAGAGTGTTCTAGGTTTTCAAAAGCAGATTTGATCAACTCAAAAACAGCAGGGTAGTCGGAAGGTGTTTCTTGTCGGATTGTAATGTTATTCATGTGGTAAAGGTAGGGTTTAGTAATTAGTATAAAATATTTAGTAGTTAGTATTTAGATTTCGAGGATGATAAAATGCTTGATCAAGGATTAATGCTCTTTGATAGGAAAGGATACGACTAGTCATATCGTCGGGACTTTGACAGCCCTTCGGCAATCCGTCAAGACTTCGACAATCCGTCGGCCCTTCGACAACCCTTCGACAGGCTCAGGACGACGGCTCAGGGACCGAAGAGAAATACCCTTCGCCAAATAACCCCAATTAAAACATCCTTCAAAATCCCCGTGCTATCACTCCATCCACAACACCTCCCAAAAGCAAAGCATTAATAAGATCGGCTCATTTTCCAGTGGCGGAAAAGTGAAGGAAATTCCGCGGCCTGTGTAGGGGGATTGGCCTTGGATGCTTTCAAAAAATCATTCCCTCAAAAGGAATGATTTTGCAGAACGGCATCCTCGCCAAAAGGAATTTCCTTCACGTGCCCAAGCCCCGTGCGACAAGCCACCTTAAAATGAGCCAAGGGTTTTGGTTACTTTTGCCCCTCAAAAGTAACATAACATAAGTATGAAAAAATTATATAAAACTTTATAAATCAATTAATTAACCTTGAAAATATTCCTTTGACAATTCGTCTGCCCTTCGACAACCCTTCGACAGGCTCAGGTCGATTGCCTAGGGTTTTTTAAGACAAAATCCCATCGGGATGGCATATCTATAGCCAGACCCGTAGGGTCTGGTATAATTGTTAATTATAAAATCAACTCCGTAGGTGTGACATATTTCCTAATTATAAATTATTTAGGACCTAATACAATCCGTCTGCCCTTCGACAGGCTCAGGGACCGAAGAGAAATACCCTTCGCCAAATAACCCCAATTAAAACATCCTTCAAAATCCCCGTGCTATCACACCATCCACAACCCCTCCCAAAAGCAAAGCATTAATAAGACCGGCTCATTTTCCAGTGGCGGAAAGGTGAAGGAAATTCCGCGGCCTATGTGCGGGGGGATTGGCCTTGGATGCTTTCAAAAAATCATTCCCTCAAAAGGAATGATTTTGCAGAACGGCATCCTCGCCAAAAAGGAATTTCCTTCACGCGCCCAAGGCTCGTGCGACAAGCCACCTTAAAATGAGCCAAAGGTTTTGGTTACTTTTGCCCTCAAAAGTAACACACATACTTTTGCCCCTCAAAAGTAACATATATTACCTACCTTTGCTTGCCTTCAATTACACACAAAGGACACATTCACTTTTATGGACAACATCGAAAAATCCCCCTTATCAGGTTACCAAAAACTCGTTATTTTCATATTAGCATTTACACAATTCACAGTAGTCCTGGATTTTATGATTATGTCGCCGATGGGAGATATGCTGATGAAGGCAATCGATTTGAAACCGGCACAATTTGGAGTAGCCGTATCCGCCTATGCATTCAGTGCAGGGATTTCAGGCCTCTTGACAGCTGGATTTGCAGACCGCTTTGACCGTAAAAAACTCCTCTTATTCTTCTACATAGGATTTATCATTGGAACCTTCCTTTGCGGATTTTCGACCAGCTACACAATGTTGGTAGCAGCAAGAATTGTGACTGGTTTATTTGGTGGTGTAATAGGATCCATTTCGATGGCGATAATAACAGATGTATTCAGTCTAGATCAGAGGGGAAGGGTGATGGGCTTTGTGCAGATGGGCTTTGGTGCGAGCCAGGTATTGGGAATTCCTATAGGACTATATATAGGAAATGCCTGGGGATGGCAGAGTGCTTTTTTGATGATCGCAATTTTGGCTGTTTTTATAGCTGTTATGATAGCGATGAAGCTGAAGCCGATCACTGAACATATAGGATTGCAGAAAAAACAATCTGCGATACAGCATCTTTGGGGAACCTTCAACAGGAAGGAATATAGAATAGGATTCTTGGCGACGGCATTACTGTCTGTTGGAGGATTTATGATGATGCCTTTTGGAAGTGTTTTCGCGATCAATAACCTACATATAACACATGAAGAACTACCTCAGATGTTTATGATATCAGGAATAGCATCTTTAGTTATTATGCCGGCAGTTGGATGGTTAAGCGACCGTTTTGATAAATTTAAGATCTTCGCTATTGCAACAACCTGGATGATGATTATGGTATTGATTTATACCGCTTTAGGACCTACACCATTCCTATTGGTCGTAACCCTTAACATTCTGATGATGATGGGGATACTTAGTCGTGTGACTCCATCTTCGGCATTAGTTTCGGCTGTACCAGACAAGGAAGACCGTGGTGCTTTTATGAGTGTAAGTGCTTCGCTTCAGCAGATGTCAGGTGGAATCGGTGCGATTATCGCAGGACTAATCATTGTCCAAAAAACGAGCGATAGCCCAATTGAGCATTATACAACTCTGGGCTATATTGTTGTTGTAATCAGCATTATCACCATTGCTTTAATGTATTCGGTGAGCAAAATTGTCAAGAAAAAAGGCAAGACCGTTACCAGCCCAACCAATAGTTAACCTTTAGCATAAAAGTGTTAGTCGGAGCGATTCCCCAAATCTGGTCGATATTATTTCCCCAGCCTGGTTGATAAACTGGCATTCTACCTGATCGGTTGTGTTCCCATACTAAATATAAGGTCGAACCGGGCTTGTATTCCCAGCGGGCAACAAGGTTGGAACGAAACTCATTGAACGTAAAATTAGGATCTTTAAAATGTCCCCTCTGTTCACCTGTTCCTATAATATACATACCGTTTGCATAGCTCAGTTGGTTAGGGCTAAACTCCTGAAAACGTTCATTATATGTTTTTGATAGGGTGTTGCTGGCATATTTAAATCGGTCGTATTCAGCAATCGAAGTAAAAGGAGATCCATAATACTGAATGGATAGGTCAGGAGTGATGTTTCCTTGAAGTCTGAAGGTAAATCCATAGGTCTCTTGTCGCATTCTTCCCATCACATAGGATTCTTCATCAGCATTTATGGAAGGTAAATCTGCTGTTCCCACATACTGCAGATTATCCTTGTTCCATGCATAGTTAAATTGGGTAACCAAATGTATATGATTGCCTATTCTAAATGTAAGGGAAGGTCTGATTTCATTATATCTAGTTTCCCCATCCAGATAATGTTTGCCATCATAATCAACCTTTAAAAACACTCGTTTTGCACGGTCCGAATTCATTGAAAATGTACTCGTAAAATTCGGGTTATAGCGAAGGTCATATCCGCCACGAAGCATCCGGCTGTCTACGGAATTCCAGCTGAAAGCTTCTTTTAAGTCCATTTCAATGCGTCGCTTGATAGTAAGACTACGAAATCTGACAGCAAGGTTGTTATCCATGGCTTGACCGCCATAGTTCCATACGTTGCGTTGTGTTAGTGTAATTCCTGCCGCACGGAAAGGACCCCAAGGATCGGTCTTCCGGAATGCGACTTCCGTTTCGTTAAGCCTGTAATCGGTCTGTTTGAGGTAGCCCACTTCGTTCAGGTCAAAGCCTGGAGATGACCAACTGAAGGTTTCAGCATAAGTCCATTGGGCATTTCCTTTTTTACCTGCTTTAATATAACCTCCCGTTCCACTAAGTGATGTCGCTTCCGGCTTCATATCTAGATAAGATGCTCCTGATTTCCGCTGAAAGAAATGGGTTGCATTCCTTTTAGTCGATGTGATCGCATCGGCAGAACCAGAAAGCGTACTGTACATCGCTTTGGTTTCCACATAATATAAGCGATTTGAAAAATATTGCGTAAAGTCAATTCCCGCTGAAAAAGCATCTTTTACAAGGAAATTCTCCAAATGGGGAGCATCCATTTTCCGGTTTACGGAAGTGATCATACCTCCCAATAAGGTATTCCCGTCCCAATTCTTCTGTACCCGGGCAACAGTGTAATTGGTCAATGGTTCTGTCTGTATTCTTTCCTCACCTGTACCAAGATTGCTGACTTTCTGTGAGGTCTTGGCTGTAATGCTTTCCAATATTCCAATGGTCAACCCTTTTCGGTTTGTACCGGTCAGTTTCATCGCACCTAGGATAGGAACAAAATCTGTACTGCTGGCAAAAATATTTTGATTGTCAACGTTTGGAACCTGATATCTAGGTCGCGAGCCAATCCTCCGGGAGTAGAACATCATGCCACCTTCATTATTGTCAAACTCCAATATATGTTTTCCTTCAAGGAAAAAGGGTCTTTTCTCCTCATAGAATACCTCGTAAGCGGTAAGGTTCATGACGGAAGGATCCAGTTCTACTTGACCATAATCCGGGTTGATAGAGAGATCCATTGTATAATCGGAGATGGCAAATTTTGCATCTAAACCAGCATTCTGTTTCCAACGGCTGCCGTCCTGATAGGGACTATTGGCAATCTTTGGTTCGCGGATCCATTTCGTCATTGCATAAGGTAAGAACTCAATTCCCTTCGGTTTGGGTAGATCCTGCATACCATGCATGGTCCCAAAGGAAAATACGTGCCCATTATTCTTAATCGGAATCATGCTCCAATTTTGAACTTCATTGTTTTTCCGTATTATCCTACGGACATGAAGCCCCCAGATGCCATCATCATTCTTTTGGTTATAACGGATCTGATTAAAAGGTATACGCAATTCAGCCGTCCAACTCGAATCTGCTAAATTCTGACTTGTTTTTCCTTCCCAAACAGCGTTCCAGCTAAGATTTACTGATAACTTATCCGTTACGGTTAGGTCTGTCTTATTTCCACCCAAATTAATATTGAATTCCACTGCCGCACGATAATCATGATAGGGGTCAAAAGCAATACTTATCAGGTCGCCATTGCTGTTATCATCACGGTTTCCTATAAATGCATTCATCGATTCCGGATGTATATCCTTACAATATACACCTACATAGATGTTCTTGTCATCATAGAAAATTTTCATTCTTGTCCAGGACCCGGTATATGCCCGTTCAAATGGAATAACTTGCGAAAATTTCTCAGACCAGACTCCTTCATTCTGCCATAATGCTTCATCGAGCTTGCCATCTATCTTGGGTTGGGCTTCACTTATCTTCGTTGCTTGATAGTCTCTTTTATAGGCGTCTTCAAATGAAACAACGGGTTTTCGTTCATCTTGACTAAAGGCGTAAGAAAATGTTGCAATAAAAACGAAGGACAAAAAATATTTCATTGGCAGAGTTTAGGGACACAGGGTTCCAATTGATTGTGCCAAATGTAGGACTTTTAATTTTGCATACCTCAATATTATTCTTAAATTTTGCCAAATTTTTATTACACAATTCCGAACCAGAATTTGATGATAATCTGCTAACCACATTATGGAGGCTGTAAAACAGAATTTCACGCAACTATATCATAGTTTCCATCAACGATCGTTTTTGTTTGCTAAATCATTGGTGCATGCTGATGATGTAGCGGAAGATATTGCTATGGAATCTTTAGTCATTCTCTGGGAAAAGATGAAAGCTGAAGAAATTCAATCTGTTCAGAGCTTCTTATTTCGAGTCATTAAAAATAAAGCTTTAGATCATCTAAAGCATTTAAAGGTACGTAGAAGGGTGGTAGAAGCCCTAGATGAATGGGAAGAAGGAGAAATCGATTTTAGAGTTGAGATGATTAATGGAATCAATGATGAGCAGATATTGTCAAAGGAAATTCGCGAGATTGCTGAAAGAACACTAGAAATGTTACCAAGTAAAACTAGGGAAGTGTTTATGTTGAGTCGTCAAGAATATTTAAAGGGTCATGAAATTGCTGAGCGATTGGGAATCTCTCAAAAAGGAGTAGAATATCATATTTCAAAAGCAATTAAAGCTTTGAGGGTTAGCCTCAAGGACTATTTATTGACACTTTGGATGTTACTTAAGTTTTTTAGCTGATAATAAATGGAAGAATTATTAATAAAATATATAAGTGGTTCGGCTGACCGGTCTGAGAAAAAAGAAGTAATGGATTGGATAAATTCGGACCAAAATAACCGGAAGGAATTTGAAACTCTCCAGAAAGCGTATTTTGTGTCTATTTGGACAGATGATCTAGAGCCAGAAGTTATTGAAGATGAAATAATTCCAATAAAAAGAAAACCTGTTTGGAACGAAATTCTTAAGGTTGCTGCAGTACTCCTTATAGGATTTAGCCTTTTTATTAACATAAAAGATTATGTTTTCAATGGAAAGACTAATAATATCGAAAAGGAAAACTTTCAATCTGTCCATGTTCCATCCGGCCAGCGAGTAGAGTTAAGTTTAGTGGATGGTTCAAAGGTTTGGGTAAATGCAAATTCAAAATTGGATTATCCGCAAACCTTTAATAAGGATCAAAGAATAGTTTTCTTAGATGGAGAAGGCCAATTTAACATTGAGCATAATGACAAAATACCATTTATTGTAAAAACTAAAGATTTTGATATACAGGTACTGGGTACTGAATTCAATGTCAAAGCGTATTCTACAAAAGGTAAATTTGAAACAGCATTACTTCAAGGAAAGGTTCAGATTTCTTCAAAAGATGGTCAAAATAAAATCACTTTAAAACCAAATGAAGAAGCAATCCTTGAAAATGGTAAATTATTGGTTCGACCTATTCAGAATTTAGACCCTTATCGATGGGTGGAGGGTTTGATGACTTTCGAAAACGAATCAATTGAAGATATCCTATTAAAAATGGAGGATTATTTCGATATCAACATCAGCATTAAAACTAAAAACTTAAATAAGAAAAAATATACCGGAAAGTTCTGGATAGATGATGGGGTAGAGGATATGTTGGAGGTTCTTCAAAAAACATCTGATTTCAAATATTCAAGAAATTCTGATACGAATGAGTACATTATATATTAATAATTTCTAGCTTATTCTCCATAAGTATTTAATAAAAAGGGCTGTATATACATATAGCCCTTTTTCTTGTGTTTCATTTTCTATATTTGTTGTATGGATATTTAATCTATTTGAATAATACTCAAATTTAAATAATTGAAAATAAACTAATTATAGTGTTTTATTATTTTTTTTATATTTTCTTTTAGGGTAGGCAGACATATATTCGTCTTACCTATACATAAGCGAATAATCAACAAGTATTATTTACTGTAAACCTAAGATATTCGTTTAGTGTTTGTTAAATGAGTATTGCTTTTTTGGGAGATTATGAGGGTGATCTCCCAGAAAGTAATTGATGAGAATAACCAACGCCTTAAAACCGCTATTATGAATAATTTTTTTATCAAATCTAAATTTAGGATTCGGTCCAAACCAAAATCCATTCTCCTGGCTTTAGCCTTGCTCGCAACAGCAGGGCCAATATTTGGTCAAAACAAAACAATAACCATCAATAGGAACAAAATCTTAATGAAGGACGCGTTATACCAGATCGAAAAGCAAACAAATTATCTTTTTGTCTATGACAATTCAATAATTAATCCTAACAAGGCAGTTTCAGTTGATTTTAAAAATGAAAAGCTTGAAGATGCTCTTGCTGAATTGTTTAAAGACACTGATATAAATTTTGTGATTGAAAATCGAAATATCCTACTTCTAAAAGGATCCAATAATTCTAATGTCAATGCTAGCCAAGAAAAAATTACAGTTGAAGGCAATATAAAAGATAAAAATAATCAACCAGTAGTGGGTGTGACAGTTTCCGAACAGGGAACTAATAATGCTAAAATTTCTGATGAAAATGGACATTATTCCATTAATGTCAATCCTAAAGGCGTTTTGATTTTCAAATACCAAGGTTACCAGACAGTCGCTAAACCCGTTTCAGGAAGAACAACGCATAATATTACTTTTTCAGAAGATATAAGCGAATTGGATGAAGTCGTTGTCATTGGATATACCACGCAGAAGAAATCATTGGTTACCGGATCAGTCTCTAACATGAAAATGAATGAAAGCCTTAGATCTATACCAACAACTTCGGCTGGAAACTTATTGGTCGGTAAGATGCCGGGTGTCAATATAACAACGCCTAATTCGGTTCCCGGATCAAATCCTGGAATCAGTATCCGTACTGGTTCTTCTATGAATACACAAAGTGTAACCTATGTTATAGACGGAGTTGTTCGAGGTAGTGGAGATTTCAATAATTTAAGCCCAAATGAAATAGATGATATTACCGTTCTGAAGGATGCTGCTTCTGCAGCAATTTACGGGTCTCGCTCTGCCGGTGGTGTAATATTGGTGACCACAAAAAAGGGAAATTTGGGTAAACCTATGTTCAACTATTCTTTTGGACAATCAGTAGATAATAGAACAAAAAATGTTGAACTCACATCGGCAGTGGAGGCTGGTGAACTTTATGGAAGGATTAATGGAAGTGCTGACCCTGCAGGTTGGGCATGGGCACAAGATGAATTAGACCATTTTAAAACCATAAACAATGGCTGGGGATATGATCAATTGGAATCGGTATGGCAAAATCCAACGACACAGACCCATAACCTCAGTGTCAATGGAGGTTCCGAAAAAGTGAAATATTTTGGTGCTGGTTCTTTTGTAAAACAGCAAGGCTTTTTAGAGCCTATGAAATATGATAAATACAATTTCAGAATGAATGTTACCGCTGAAGTAACTAAGGATTTTGAAGTATTTACCGGATTAGCAATTTATAATAACTTTTTAGGGTCGGCAATTGATGGTGGAGATACCTACGGTAAATTAAGGATTTGGCAGCCTGATCAACCAGTTTTTACCGATAATGGACAATTCATTGATTATGGATGGATTGGAAATGTGGGGGCACGTGTTGCTGGTGCTAGTGGATATAATAAATCCACACTGTTGAAACCACAGATTATTCTGAGCGGAACATATAAAGCTCCTTTCCTCGAAGGATTGAGTGCAAAAGTCGCATATAACAGAAGTTGGACTAATGATCTCAATCGGGTATTCTACACGAATTATGATATGATGATTATGCGAAAATCTGGAACTAACAACCGGATTATGTCTACCAATGACAATGATATTGTTGGGGTTAAGCGATCAACTTGGGTAGGTAAGGACTATATCCAAAGAAATTCAGGATATTCTGATGATAAACAATTTAATGTTCAGCTGAATTATCAGAATACTTTTAATGATAAACATGAAGTTTCTGCAGCATTGGTCACTGAATGGTATGAAGGAGCAGGGTCAGGAGTATTAGCGGGTAGAGAAACATTTCCAGTTTTTTTAACTGATCAATTCTGGGCTGCTAGCGGTGCTAGGGCTGATACTTGGGGTGATGGTGCAACCGACTGGGTAAGTGGTCGTATGTCATACATCGGTCAGTTCAATTACAATTATGCTAGTAAATACCTTTTGAATTTCTCCTTCCGCGAAGACGGTTCCATGAATTTTGCCCCGGATAAAAGATGGGGATTCTTTCCAGCGGGATCTGTAGGATGGGTATTGACTGAAGAAAAATTCTTTAACGTTCCTGCCATACAATTCCTAAAATTAAGAGGTTCTGTGGGACTTACAGGTAATGATGCAGTTGGAGGATGGCAATGGCAGGAAGCCTATAAAACAGGTTCAGCAGCTTACTTTGGTACATCACCAAGCCAATCATTAGGTATTACTTATGGAAATGTGGTGAATAAAAACCTAACCTGGGAAAAAGCCTTAAGTTACAATTTCGGTGTAGATATGAATTTCTTAAGAAATTGGAACGTTTCAGCAGATTATTGGTATAGAAATTCTTATGATATTCTATGGAATAGACAGAATACATTGCCATCCACCTTTAGTTTGACAATGCCAGCTGAAAACTATGCGAAAATTGATGCGCAGGGTTTTGATTTTCAATTGGGATACAATTTATCTAAAGAAAATTACTCGTTCTTTAGCAATTTGACCATGTCTTATGGCTGGAACAAAACAATCAAATTGGACTATGCCGAAAATGCCCAATGGATCGATATTCCTGTCGGTAAATCAAGATCTTTCATTACTGGTTATGAATTTGATAAAATAATTAGAACGCAAGAAGAGTTAGATGCTTTTAATGCTGAAAATCCTAACTATAAATATGACGGTCTATCACCAGAACTGGGAATGATGGTTTATAAGGATATTACTGGTCCAAATGGTGAAGCTGATGGAATCATTGATAGTTGGGACCGTGTAATGCTGCGTTCAAATAATTTTCCAATTGTTTATGGATTAAACCTAGGTGGAAGTTGGAAAGGATTTCATATTGATATGATGTTTTCGGGGAGATTAAAAGAAGACAAATTCATGAACGATTTAGCAGGGGGAGTGGAATGGAATCGGATGTGGAATCAATGGTATTCGGATAGCTGGACAGCAGAAAATCCAGATGCAACCTTACCAAAACGTGTTAGTGCAAATAATCCAAGAACCTATAATCCAAATAGTGAGTTCTGGCTTAAGGATGCCTCTTTTGTAAGAATGAAATATTTGACGCTGAGTTATGATCTACCGAAAGGCAAATTTTATAATAAAGTATTTGATAATGTTCGAATATATGCATCGGGAACGAATCTTTTCGTATTAAGCAAGTTTAATAAATACTATGATCCTGAAATTTCGGGGGGTAATGCTTTCCCTGTTTTGAGATCGTATAATCTAGGAATAGATGTTAAATTCTAATAAACCTAAAACCATGAATTATAAATCAATTATATGTGCTGCATTATTAGCTTCTACGATAAGTAGCTGTAGCTTAGACTATAAAAATACCGCAACGATAAATCCAGAAAATGTCTGGACCGATAAGATAATGATCAATTCATTCCTAACCGACATTTATGGCAAAATGATGCCTGGTTGGCCTATCTCTGCAAACGGGACTGACGAAGGAATGAATGGACCTACAGATATGGGGAGTTTTTCACGCGGAATTATTTCTATCGAAGGTCAAGGTCAAGGATTAGACTATGCCAATATCGACCGCATAAATTTTTTCCTTGATAATTTGGAAAAAGCAAGCGTTTTATCTGATGATGAAAAGAAACAATTTCGCGGGCAAGCCTTATTTTGGAGAGCTTGGGATTATTGGGGAAAGGTCTTCAATGTTGGCGGTGTTCCATTGATCTTGAAATTTCAGGATGTATCGAATATCGAATCTTTATTTGTAAGCAGAGCATCCACAACCGAATGTGTGGCTCAAATTATGAAAGATTTGGATGAAGCTATAGCAAATCTTCCCGATGTGTGGACAGGGGCAGAATATGGCAGGATTGATAAGGGTACAGCTATGGCGCTCAAAGGAAGAATTTTAATGCAATATGCTAGTCCGCTTTTTAACCCTTCAAATAATATTAAAAGATGGGAAGCTGCCTATGAAGCCAACAAAGCTGCGGTAGATCTGCTTACTAAAATGGGTAAAGGCCTTTACGACGGAAAGTTTGAGGATATCTGGTATAGTGAAAGAAATAAAGAGGTCATTATGGTCAACCAATTTTATTATCCAGACCACAGATTAGATCAAAAGAATATCCGTCCCGAACCATTGACAAAAGATAATGCAAATTATAATCAAGCAATTCTTCCTTTGTTATTGGCATTTCCTAAAAAAGATGGTTCTAAGTTAGAATTGGATTATAATAAATTGTCCTCGGATGAAGCCTATAACGCCCAGTTTATGACGGATTTTTATACCAATAGAGATCCAAGGTTTACCGCAACTATCTTTAGCCCAGGTACAGAATATCCAGCAAAAGATGTGCTGATTAATGGGATGAAATATTGGAATGCATGGAAAAAGGTTTCAGACCCTTCAGCAACAGGTGGTTTTAAATACATGACTTTGATTTTCGATCAACTCTCTAAAGGAGTTGGAGGAACTAGTTCTGGATATTTTCAAATGAAAGGACTGGATAAAAATCTAACAACCAATACTGTATATGATGCTCAAACTGATTGGATAGAGATTCGATTTACTGAAGTATTAATGAACCTTGGAGAATGTGCAAATGAAATTGGAAAATCCTCTGAAGCATTACAGATTTTATATGATGTCAGAAAACGTGCTGGTATTGTATCTCCTAATGGAAAATATGGAATCACTGCCTCAAGCCAGTCCGAAATTCGTCAAGCCTACTTCGATGAACGATTCATAGAATTTGCCTACGAAAATAAAAGATGGACGGATATCCGAAGACACAAACGTTATGATATGCTGAACAAAATGAAATATCGTTCTGGATTACACGCTGTTATTAAAGACCCTAGTAAAATCGCTGGATTCAATTGGACTAAGGATATGTATGACCCTGAAGTACGTAAATTATTTAGATTCGAATACTTGGAAGTGCTTGATGGCAATAAAGATTATTTTTTCAATCTTGATCTCAAACATTGGTTCTATCCAATCAGTAAAGGAGTAATCGACAGAAACTCTAAAATTGAACAAAATAATGAATGGGGTGGAACATTTGACCCACTTAAATAATTTTGGAACTTGTTAAAATAATGAAAAGCCTTTTAGTCACATTAATTTTAAGTATTACTTCGCAGTTTGTATTGGCGCAGGACTGGTTACCATTAAATAGAAACCAATCTGTTCCATATCGACTCTTGGATTGTTCTTATGAACAATCCAAGTTGAAGGATATTTCAACTATTCTTCCGACTTCTGATAATTGGTCAGTTTACATTGATTCAACTTATCATAAAGAAAAGGGCTACTTAAGTTATACGTTTAGATTTGTTGCCAAAAGGAGTATGGACAATGCCGGTGTTGCAGTTGCCTTTGATGAATACCAATGGATCAGCGATAACTTTGTTATGATCCCGGCAGTCGTTTACAATGGAAATAGACAAAGGATCGTAAATCGGGAATATGCTACAGGATTTGATAAAACAGATTACTACCGAAAGGATTTAGCGCTTACCACAAATCCAATTCCACAACTGTCTCCAGAGTTCGGTGCCAAATCACGTCTTGAAGTGAATGTTAGCAATACCTCAACCCCGGTTATTACTTATCTTAATAAAAACACGAATCAAGGGACATTTCTTTTTACAGAACAGGGAATAAATTGGAAATCAGAAATTAAAGATCATGCGCTAATTGTGGAAGAATCAGAGGACAGAAAAGTAGCAAGTTTTATTATTTCTGCTCCCGGGGTGCGAGAGAAAAAGCCTGAATTTATTGGTTTCAGTAAAAGCCCTGACCGTGGGATCTCGGTCAACAAAGGCGATGAAATTGTAATCAAGGTCAATAAAGTGAACTTTAATTGTGTTGATATTCCTTCCTTCTATGAAAAGTTTATGCAGGAACGCAAAGAATATCTTCCGAAATCTAGTCCACGGAATTTAATGCCTATGAGCGTTGTCTTTGAAAAAATGACGAAGAATATTGAGGAAAGATATTATTCAGATGGAAATATTGGTTTTTATTGTCCTGAAAATGCGGATTGGATGTCTTATGGTTGGGTTGGCGGATTGATAAATACCTATCCGATGCTAACTATGAACAGCGCTGCTGAACAGCAGAAAGTTGCCAATACATTCGACTTTGCGCTATTGAATGGTAAAGGGGAAAGCGGATATTATTATGATGTTTTAGGTGCTGATGGAAAGATTGTTTACCGGGATGCTGCCAAACTAACGCCTGGAATAGGACTTACAAGAAAAAATGCAGATGTCCTTTACTGGATGGTCAAGCAATTTATGTTGCTCGAAAAGCAGGGCAATACCGGATTGGTTAAAACAGAATGGAAGGATAATACCCGGAAATTGGCAAATGCCTTTGTTCAAACCTGGAATTCGAATGGTACCTGGGGGAATTACCTCGATATTGAAAAAGGAGATATTGCCGTTTATAATACCACTGGTGGGGCAATGGCTGTTGCTGGTCTTGCATTGGCTTCCCAATATTTCAATAATCCAGAATATCTGCAAATAGCAAAAAAAGCCGCTGAAAGATTCTATGAAAACTTTCAATTGGTCGGATTTACATCCGGTGCATGTGGGGATATTTTACAGAATGCCGATTCTGAAACTGCAATCGCATTAACAACTTCCATGATGACTTTATTTGAAGTGAGCAATGATGAGAAATATCTGCAATGGGCTCAAACTCTTGCTGATTATACTTCTTCTTGGACAGTCTCATTTCCTTATGAATTACCGAAAAATACGCAACTGGGAAAATTAGGTGCAAACCTTACCGGTGCTGTGTGGGCAAGCACTCAAAACAAACATGGTACCCCGGGTTTCTGTACCCAATCTGCCGATGTCCTTTTTAAACTGTATAGAAAAACTGAAAATATACTCTATGCCGAATTATTACGCGATGTTATACATGCCCATGCAGAGGGTATACAACCTAATGGAAAAATAACCGAAAGATTGACTTATTGCGATGCGGACAGTCGCGGGTCTAGAGGCGATGGTGGTAAAACAGGCTGGAATGAAACTAATGGTGCATTAATGGCTAAGGAAATCCCTGGTCTTTACTTTAGAAAAGATTTAGGTAAGGCATTTATGTTCGACCATTTGGAAATTAAAAGTATGAAGAAGATTAAAGATGGTTGGAATATAACCCTTTTTAATCCAACAGTTTTTGATGCAGAACTTACTATTCTTGCTGAAGATAAGGAGCAGGCCTTTGAAAACTTAGGCGATAATGCCTTTGTCGGTTGGACCAATAAAATTAAAGTCAAAGCTGGTAAAACTTCTATTATTAAAATCTAGGAATATTAACGAAAATGATGAACAACAAAACCTATATAATTCTATTACTTCTTGTTTTTTCAGGTCTGTCTGGATTCAGTCAAACTACCTTAAAAACAAAGTATTTTCAAATCCATATTGATGCGAATGGCTATATCAATAGTATGCAGAATATTACAAAAAAGCCATATCGGGAGTTTAGTCCAACGGACAAACCATCACCGATCCTGACCTTATACAACAGCAAGAAAAAGCTTTTTTACTTCCCACAGAAAGCAAATTATTCGCCTTCTGAAAAAATTATGACGGTCAACTTTGATAATGGATCTAATGCTAGAATTAGAATTGATGAGACCCCAAAATATTTTAAATTCAAACTCCTTTCATTAACCAATTCAAATGAAATCGAAGCCGTCCAATGGGGATCTTACCATACCAATATCAATAATTTGATGGGGGAGATCATTGGTGTAGCGAGGGATACCAGTCAGGCAATCAATTATTCTATCGGGATGCTGGCATTAAATGACAATACCATCGGTGGAACTGCTGATATCCAAGGGGATGCAGCCCCATTTCAATACATTATCCATAGTCCCGATCCAGATAGGTTTCCCTTGCCGGTAAGCCTACATGAAGGGCAGGTCTTTACCTTAGGTGGAAATGGTATCTCGGATGTTGCATTTTATGCTCATAAAGAACCTTATTATAGAATTCTGTATGGAAATGCTGCAGAGGTTGACCGTAATGGAAGAATTTCAATTTCTTACCAATCGAGAGATCGCCGAAAAGAAAGGGAAGTTTACTTCTCATTGATTCCAAATATGGCTTCAAACGTTCCCAATCACTTGATGGTTGAAGCATTGCCACGTGTGGATTATGTTGGTTCTTCAGTCGCATTATGGGGGAGTCCGGACAGTACCGCATTAATGGATGTTATTCAGGATGTAGTTTTAAAAGAAGGATTGCCATACCCAACTGTAAATGGGAAATGGGTAAAGGATCCAACGGCATATGTTCCGGATGTACTGACCGAAGGAGGGCAATATGATAAGATGATTGAATATGCTTCTCAATTAGGGTTTAAAGCCATCAGCTTGTATGATCAGGGATTCTTAAGAGCTGACCGTGGCAATGAAGGCTATATTGATGGAAAGGACTTCAACAAAAAACCTTTGAAACTTACTTCAGGAAATCTATCCCATAAGGAATATGGAGCTTTGGCAATGAAACATAATTTGACCATTGGAAGAACTCCAATAACCAATGCATTAGCCCCGGGAACGAAAGATGCAAGCCCAATTCCAAGCGATAGTTTATGGTACCAACAAAAAAGGCTTTTAACGAAGAACATATCGGCAGAGGATACTTTAATCTATGTTGATGATCCTACCCACCTTCAGGAAATCGGTAGTTGGGAAGGTCATGTGAAAAGCTTAAATATGGTTAAAATAGGAAAGGAACTGATCCATTATTTAGGTGTTAGTGATACCAAACCCTATAGATTATTGAATGTAACTCGTGGATATTGGAAAACAAAGGCCACAGATCATCAGGCAAATGATACGATCTATAAATTACAGGTTACTATAAATTATGGTTATGATGGATTGATTCCAAACATGGCATTGCAGGATAAGATTGCGGAATATTATGCAGATGTGGCACACATCAATAATATGGGCTATTATGATTTTGATGGTCAGGAATTTCTGTTCAATAATGGACATGGGTATTATTCCACAAAACGTTTCTTCGGAAAGATGTTTGCCCGCGCTAAGCAATTGGGCATTGATGATATCCGATTTACCGGAGCAACATTATCCGAAGGTTCTTGGCATTACCAAAGTATTTGGAACGTAGGTGGGGGAAAGAATCTTTACGATGCACAAACTCGTGAATGGGGAAGTACTACAAGTCAAGGTAAGGATTTACGAGATGTTTGTGTTGCCAATTTCTTCCCTGTGGGGATGGGAGGTAATTTTCCAATTACTAAGGATTCCAAAGTTGAAGAATATGAGCACATCCAAGCCATGGCCGTCGGCACTGGGGCAACCTATAGTTTGAAATTGAACCAGAAAGATGTGGAAAGCTGCCCTCAAAAAAATGAAATATTTAAGGTAATACGTACCTGGGAAAATGCGCGGGCAGCAAATGCTTTCCCAAGCTGGATTAAGAAAATGCTGGTTGATCCTAAAAACAGTTTCAGATTGGAAGAATTAAACAAGGACAATTGGAACTTATATAGTATGGATCTGAAGACAGGTAACAAAACATTATTAGCAAAATTGAGCCGTTCCAGGCAATAATATTGAAATCTTAAAAAATCGATTCGATTTGATTTCAAAAGGTCTTATTAAGTCAAGGACTTAGTGAGTGTTTAATTAGGTGTAATTTTAAACCCGGTTTCTGCCCAGAAACCGGGTTTTTTATCGTTTGTAGCACCCGCCAAGGCTCTAATCTTTTTTTTTTAAATTTTATTTGAAAATGTACATACATGTTACAAAACTATATATTTTATTTTTCTATATTTGAACAATGATTATTTATTAATTAATAAAAATACTTATAAATTACATTTTAAAAATGCTGTGTTTGGTTTTCCTTGTCTTTATAAGTTGTTTTTAAATTATTCTGATAATCAGGTATAAACGAATAATCAACCTGTAAAATATTAAGTAAACCTTAAGATTATCGTTTATTGTTATTAATTCCGTGTTGCTTAGATGGGGGATTATGGAGGTAATCTCCCTATAAGCAATGCTTTTGAAAAACATTTTGTTTGCCCTATGACCTTAATCAATAATTAAATGTTCATGCATCGGTTCTATTTAGTTTAAATCGAAGGTCAAATCCTGTTTTACATTAAAATATGATGTTAAAATTGCTCGAAAAATTTGTTAGAGCATATCATTATACAGAAGAGAATCCACGTGATTCTCCTTAAAGATCTTGTTTAGTGCAAGCACTTATAACAAGTGGTTAGTTTAGTTATAAAGCCTGATCCTTTCCCAGGGGATTGGGCTTTTACTTTAATAATTTATGGAATCTGTTTGCACTTAATCCTGAAGCAATTCCTAATTATCAAAAAATATTCCTTATCTTAAAGGTATAAACCTTTTTAAACCCAATCATTTGCATGAAAAACATCAACCTCAACCGTAGACAGTTTATTATTGGTTCTGGCGCTTTGTTATCCCTTGCTGCATTGCAGCGAGCCGGATTTGCTGCTGAAATATTGAAAGCTAGGAAAGTGGCCCTAATAGGGGCTGGATGGTATGGTAAAAGCGATTTGTTCAGATTATTACAGGTTAGTGATGCTGAAGTGGTTGCCGTATGTGATGTCGATCAAAACCATTTAAATGAAGCTGCAACATTGATTTCACAAACGCAGAAATCAGGTAAAGAGCCTCAAAAATATTCAGATTATCGTAAATTATTGAAGGATCACAAGCTGGATGTTGTTTTGGTTGGTACTCCTGATCATTGGCATGCATTGATTGCTATTGCTGCAATTGAATCGGGGGCACATGTGTACCTTCAAAAACCTGTTTCTGTCGATGTACTGGAAGGGGAGGCGGTGGTTGCTGCTGCTCGTAAGCACAACCGAAAGGTTCAGATTGGAACTCAAAGGAGAAGTACCCCACACATGATCGATGCAAAGGACAATATTATTGGGAAAGGTCTTTTAGGTAAGATTTCTCATGTAGAAATGTGTTGCTACTATCACATGAAGAGCAATGCAAACCCTCCTGAAGAACCTGTTCCCGTATTCTTGGATTATGAAATGTGGACGGGACCAGCACCCTTAAGACCTTATGATGGTCTGCCGCATGGTGGCTGGTGGCGTGCATTTATGGAATATGGAAATGGGATTACCGGTGATATGTGTGTGCATATGTTCGATACGGTTCGTTGGATGTTGGATTTGGGCTGGCCAAAGAAAATCTCTGCATCCGGAGGTATCTATGTGCAGAAACAAGCCAAGTCGAATATTGCTGATACTCAAACTGCAGTCTTTGAATACGATGACCTGAATTGTATCTGGACCCACCGTACCTGGGGAACTCCAGCAGATCCCGAATTTCCTTGGGCATTTGTAATCTATGGTGATAAAGGAACCTTAAAAGGAAGTACCATGAAATGGGAATTTATTCCAACAAAGGGAGAGAAGATCGTTAAAGATGTGGTTTATGAAAAAGAGGAATTCCCTGAAGACCTAAAAGAACCAAGAATTGAACTTAATGCGGCTCCTGCAACTCGTGGACAGATGAAAAACTTACTTTCAGCTATAGATAATGGTCATTTACCGGTTGCAGATGTTCTACAAGGACATATTTCTACCGCATGCTGTATATTGGCAAATATCTCAATGGAATTGGATAGGTCAGTGATTTACGATCCGGAAAAGAAAGTCTGTGTAGATGACGATGAAGCTACCGCAAGACTGAAAAGAAATTATAGAGCTCCATGGAAGCATCCATATCCTTACCAGGGAGCGTAAGACTTACTATTTTATGTTGTTTTGAATGGCCTGAAAGAGTTTTTTAAAGCTATGCTTAAGCTCTTCAGGCTCTTCTATTTTAATGCAGTCCCCAAACATCATTAACCAACGTGGGAATTCATGCTCAATATCTCTGTTCTCAAAGGTCATTTCAAATTTATCGCCAACCTTTCTTTCTGATTTAAAGCCGTAATGCGTACGCTGCCATCGAACAAAGGGAGCAAACTCTCGATCAACCAGAATAACAGTTTTTATTTTAGGCATTTCTGGTGTCTTCATGCATTTCAAATATTCCTCAATGGAAATATGCCTTTTGCTATATCCGTTTTCTGTAGTTTCTATGTGATTGATGCGGTCACTGCGAAATTGCCTAAAATCATTTCTTTCTAGGCAGTATGCTACAATGTACCAGAATCCTATTTCATGAACTATGCCTATTGGTTCAATCGTTCGATGTTGAGGCTCATCATCCTTGACACCTTGATATATAATTTTAATCTGCTTTTTATTGGCAATGGATTCTATCGCCGAACTTAATACATGCGGAACCTGCTCTGGAAAAATCTGCGTATTCTGCTTTCGCATGATAATCTGCTCCTGCATATTCGTTACCATATCCTGGTCATTCCCCTTAAGAATAGCTTTGATTTTCATCAATGCTGAAGCATACTGTGCAGCACTTGCCTTATCCAGGTATTTCTCCGCCAATTTTTCTGCTGCTACAAAGCATAGTGCTTCCTCCTTACTAAAAGATATCGGTGGCAATCGATAACCATCCATAATGCTATAACCCATGCCGGCCTCACCAATTAGAGGCACTCCTGCCTGTTCAAGACTCTTTATATCCCTATAAATTGTCCTCAGGCTCACATCAAATCGATCTGCCAATTCCTGCGCTTTAACGACTCTTTTGGACTGCAATTGAATTAGAATCTCTACAATACGGTCAAATCTCTTTTTAAGGTCTACAGACATTGAGTTACGGCTTAAATATCGCTTAGTTTAAAAGTATCCTTTAATCGAATTCCTTTTTCAGTATACTGTAATGTTGCACATTCATGTACAGAATCGTGTTCTAAAAACATAATGTATTCATTGTCAACGATCTCAGACCAATAATCCTGCCTCTCTTGCATGGTTACTAATGGCCTTACATCGTATCCCATCACGTAGGCAATCGGGATATGACCGACGGAAGGTAGTAAATCTGCCATATAAAGAATCGTCTTTCCTTCATATTGTATTTGAGGCAGCATCATCGCTTCGGTATGCCCATAGGCAAAACGCATTTTGATTTCTGTATCATACTGCGGTTGTTGAATATCAATAAAATTCAATTGCCCACTTTCTTGAATAGGAAGGATATTTTCTTTTAAAAAAGACGCTTTTTCTCTAGGATTGGGATTAACTGCCCATTCCCAATGCTCTTTGTTGGACCAATAACGTGCATTTTTGAATGCCGGTAAGAGTTTTTCTCCTTCTCGTATAATAGCTCCGCCACAATGATCAAAATGAAGGTGGGTCAATACCACATCCGTTATATCGTCGCGATGAAATCCCAGCTTGTTCAGGGATTTATCCAAGGTGTCATCTCCGTGCATATAATAATGGCTAAAGAACTTTTCGTCTTGTTTATCTCCGATTCCAGTATCCACAATCGTCAGCCTTTTACCATCTTCAATGAGCATCAAGCGTGTTGCCCAAGTACATAAATTACGTTCATCTGCTGGATTGGTTCTTTGCCAAATACTTTTAGGTACAACCCCAAACATGGCACCACCATCCAATTTGAAAAATCCCGTATCGATACTATGTAATTTCATCGCTTTTCCTTTTCCATAAAAATCACACTTTCATTTCGCTAAACCAAGGAAAATATCGAAATCGAAAGAAATCAACTCATTATCAGTAATAATGGTACTTATTTCGGTAATCCATATACCGTTATATTTGTTTATTCTTTTGAACTTTGAATTGTAATATGAAGGAAATGAAAAAGATACTACACCTATTTATTCTATTATTCATTACAGGATCACAGGTTTTTGCTTGTAAATCCGATCCAAAAATAATTGAGAGTCCAACTGAAAATGAAGAAATTAATGCTGAACGTATCGCAGTTGTATATCTTTCACGAACAAATAATACAAAAGTATTAGCAGAGATGATTCATGAGGTCGTGGGCGGAGATTTGATCGCATTGGAGACTCTTAATCCGTATCCCACTGATTATAAACAGATAGTGGAGCAAGTCGCCTCGGAAAATAATAGAAATTATTTGCCACCCATTAAGACTAAAATTGACTTAAGCCAATATGATAGAATCTATTTAGGCTTTCCAACTTGGGGAATGCAATTACCCCCACCGATGAAAAGCTTTCTCAATAATTATGATTGGAAAGGAAAAGTAATTGTTCCTTTCAATAGTAATGCTGGATATGGCTTAGGAAGTTGTCTTGAAGACCTAAAGATCTATGCTAAAGGTGCCAAAATATTGGAAGTCTTTAGTACAAAAGGTGGAATTGAACGAGATGGCATTAAATTGGCAATTGAAGGTAAAAGAAAGATGAAAGTTGATAAGTCCTTAAAAGAGTGGTTAATAAAAGTGAAATAAACTAAAAAATAAGCGAATATGAGTACAAACAACCGCAGAGAATTTCTTAAAATTGGAGCTTTGGCTGGTTTGGGTCTTATCAGCTCCAATGTTTTACAAGCTAAAGACTCAATCATGAAGGAATATGATGAAAAATTAATAGACCTTAAATCAGAAAAACGGATTTTAGGTCCGGGAAAACATCAATTGGAGGTTGCCGCAATTGGCCTCGGCTGTATGGGAATGAGTTACCATAGGAGCTTCGTTCCTGATCGTCAGATGAGCATTAATTTAATCCGTAATGCTGCTGATCTAGGTTTGAACTTATTTGATACTGCCGAAGCATATGGTCCTCATTCCAATGAGGAATTAGTTGGAGAAGCATTGCAACCCATCCGTAAAGAGATTCTGATTGCAACAAAATTTGGATTTGTTGATGGGATGCCTTCCAAAGGCCTTGACAGCAAACCAGAAACCATCAAAAGGGTAGTAGATCAATCCTTAAAACGCTTAAGGACAGATTATATTGATCTTCTATATCAACATCGAGTTGACCCAAATGTTCCAATGGAAGATGTTGCTGGTACAGTAAAAGAATTGATTCAAGCCGGTAAGGTTCGCAACTTTGGGTTAAGCGAAGCAAGTGCCGAGAATATTCGAAAAGCTCATGCTGTTCAGCAGGTAACCGCTTTGCAAAGTGAATATTCACTCGTCACAAGACAACCTGAACAGACTGTTATACCAGTTTGCGAGGAATTGGGAATCGGTTTTGTTCCATACAGCCCATTAAGCCGTGGATTGATTACAGGTTACATCAATGAAAGGACAAAATACAATGCCAGCAATGATAACCGTCCAGCATTACCTCGATATCAAAAGGATGCTATCATTGCGAATTGGCCCTTAATTGATACTTTAAAGGATTTTGGTGATATGCGTGGACTTACTGTCGCACAGGTAGCATTGGCCTGGATCTTGGCGCAAAAGAAATTTATCGTTCCAATTCCAGGAACTACGAAATGGGCTCATCTGCAAGAAAACTTTGACTCAGCATCTTATGAATTCAAGCCTGAAGAATTGCGAGAATTAACTGCTAGCATTGATAAGATCAAAATTGTAGGTGAAAGAGCTGTTGGACAACAAGCCCAGCAAATAAACAATTAAGCCTGATTATCCTAATTTTTATTGAGATGGATAATTTACTACCTTAATCTTTTAAATAGGTACTTAATTGAAAAACATGAAAATATTAAAGTCGATTATACTTTTCGTTCTTTTTTTAAGCTACATTCCTGCTTTTTCCCAAGGATTAGAAGAAATTGATTCAAAAGGAATGAATAAACAATTAGTCCGTATAGCAGAGTTGGAAATCTATCCTGAATATTGGGAAGAATACAAGGAGATTTTAATTTTTGAAGCTAAGGAATCTGTTGAGAATGAGGATGGGGTAGTTTGTATCTTCCCAATGGAAATGAAATCAGAGGATTTTAAAATTAAAATCCTCGAAATCTATGCTAATCAGAAGGCTTATGAAGATCATCTCAAGACTCCACATTTCCAATATTATAAATCCAATACATTGAAAATGGTCAAGGAATTAAAATTATTAGATATGAATGCATTAGATACTCAAACGATGCAAGCAATATTTAAAAAGAGGAAATAGACTATCAGATAAAAAACCGTAATTCTGGTATGCTAAAACGTAATATGTATACTTTTAAAAGTTTCGTTATTAGCATCTTTGAAGCTGTTAGTTAGAGTTATTAGAAAATAATAGCATCTATTTAAGGGGACTAGGGAAAAGTCCCCTTTTTATTTTAAAAATCCCGCCCTAAAACTCTTGATCTTAAAAATCCATTTGAAATTTTTGTTTTCTTCAAGTTTCGTTTGTGTTTTGCTCGTGTTTTGCTCGTGTCTCGTCCACAGCTTGTCCAAAACTCATTCGGAGCTCGTCCGCTCACAAGCGGACGAGCTGTGGACAATGTCCTCGCAAGGTGCGGATTAGACACGACCAAAACACGACTGTGACTAGGCCAAAACCCTAATTGGACAAAAAGAAAGTGGACAATAAGATGGGAAGGCAAAAAAAAAATGGCAGTACTAAAAGTACCGCCATCTATTTTAATTTGTTGTTTATTTTCTTAGTGAATGAATAATAACTCACGTAATTTTGGTAATGGCCATTTCGCATCATCAACGATTTTCTCCAATTTGTTCACATGGTAGCGAATTTCATCAAAGAAAGGTTTTACAACTTCGTCATATGCTATAGCTTTATCACGGGTATCTTCAATGGTATTAGCTTTCTTACGTGCTTGACGCATTTCTTCAGCTTTTTCCAAGATAATATTGACATGTTTTGAGATACGCTCTACATAATTTAATTGAGAACTGTATGCTTCTTTGTTTAAACCAAGATCTTTTAATCCTCTAACGTTTTCGATTAATTGATTTTGATAGATTAAACATGCAGGAGCGATCTGGCTAGTCACAACATCACCGATAACACGAGCTTCGATTTGAAGTTTTTTGAAGAAGTTCTCCAAAAGAATTTCGTGTCTAGCTTCTGATTCGCGTCTAGAGAAGATGCCTAAAGTTTCGAATAACTCTAAAGATTCAGGCTTCACATAAACATCAAGTGCTTTAGGTGTAGATTTAATGTTTGATAGACCTCTGTTTGCAGCTTCGATTTCCCATTCTTCGCTATAACCATTACCTTCAAAACGGATTGCTTTTGAATCTTTGATATATTTACGAACAACGTTTAGGATTGCTAAATCTTTTTTCGTTCCTTTTTTAATTTGTTTGTCAACTTCGATTTTGAATTCGATCAATTGAGTAGCAACGATCGAGTTCAAAATGGTCATTGGCAGTGCTGAGTTTGCAGAAGAACCAACAGCGCGGAATTCAAATTTATTACCAGTGAAGGCAAAAGGCGAAGTACGGTTACGGTCTGTGTTATCCAATTTCAAATCAGGAATTTTAGGGATACCATGCCATAAATTAGCATCTGCCTTTACTTTTTTAGCAACGCGAGCAGATTCAACTTCTTCAAGGATTTCGTCTAATTGAGAACCTAAGAAGATGGAAATAATTGCTGGTGGAGCTTCGTTAGCACCTAAACGGTGATCGTTTGAATGACTAGCGATGGATGCTCTCAATAAGTCAGCATGTTCGAAAACTGCTTTAATCGTATTAACGAAGAAAGTCAAGAACATTAAATTGTTCTTAGGAGTTTTTCCAGGGGACAATAAGTTTACACCTGTGTTTGTGATTAATGACCAGTTATTATGTTTACCAGAACCATTTACACCACTATAAGGTTTTTCATGCAATAACACTTTGAAGTTATGGCGGATTGCTACTTGTTCCATAACGTTCATTAGCAATTGGTTATGGTCGATTGCTAAGTTGATCTCTTCAAACATTGGAGCACATTCAAATTGAGAAGGTGCAACCTCGTTATGACGAGTTTTCAATGGAATACCTAATTTAAGGGCTTCATTTTCAAGGTCAACCATATAAGCAAGAACACGTTCAGGAATAGCTCCGAAGTAATGATCTTCCAATTGTTGTCCTTTAGCGGACATGTGACCGAATAATGTTCTTCCAGTTAATTGTAGATCTGGACGAGCGTTATATAATGCAAGGTCAACTAAGAAATATTCTTGTTCAATACCTAAAGAGGCGTTTACTTTAGTAACGGCTTTGTCGAAATATTGAGCAACATCAGTAGCTGCTTTGTCGATTGAAGCAATTGCTTTAAGTAAAGGAGCTTTATAATCCAATGATTCACCGGTATAAGAAACGAATACGGTAGGGATACATAAAGTTTTACCGGCTCCAGTTTCGAAGATGAAAGCAGGGGATGAAGGATCCCAAGCTGTATATCCACGAGCTTCGAAGGTATTACGGATACCGCCATTTGGGAAAGAGGAGGCGTCAGGTTCTTGTTGAACAAGCGCATCAGCATTGAATTTTTCAATAGCGCTACCGTCGCTGTCTGGCTCGAAGAAAGCATCGTGTTTTTCAGCTGTCGATCCAGTTAATGGTTGAAACCAGTGCGTATAGTGCGTTGCGCCATTTTCCAATGCCCAAGTTTTCATTGCCTGTGCAATGAAGTCTGCTAATTCTCTGCTGATTTGTCTTCCTTCGTCAATTGCTGACTTTAATTCTACGAAAGTAGGTTTTGGAAGGTAATCTCTCATTTTTGAGATGCTGAACACATTTTTATTGAAGATGTGAATAGCGCGCTCGGAATTTACCTCTGTTGTTTCGTTGAACATGTGTTTAGAGGCAGCTTCAACTGCTGAAAGTCTGGAATTTAACATGCTGTTATTATTTGATATTTTTAAGTTTTTGTTGATTGCTTAAGTATTTGTTCTTAATTTTTATCAAAAATATAGTAAAAACAGGTTAGTTGGATATTTTTTTTGAAAAAAAATATAAAAAATCAGAAAATTTCCTGTTTTTAAACAAAAATAGCTGGTGATTTTTAAAGATCACCAGCTATTTTAATTGGTTTTTGTAAAATTAGTCTACTTCAAGTCCCCAATCTATACCTTTTTCGGTTGCTTTGACACCTTTTTTAATCCAATTTGCGGCAGGTTTGCCTTTTAGATAATGATCAAAAAATTGCGCTTCGCGAATTTGTATATCCTTTCTGTTCTGTCTTTGAATTAAATTATGGTCATCACCGTTGTAGTTTAATAACCAAACCGGCTTATTTAAGCGTCTCAATGCTGTAAAGAATTCAATACCTTGATACCATGGCACTGCACCGTCGTTGTCGTTGTGCATGATAGCAACTGGTGTATTGACCTTATCCATAAAGAATAAAGGAGAATTCTCGATATAAAGATCACGCGCTTCCCATAGGGGTTTGCCGATACGGCTTTGCGTGTTTTCATATTGGAACTGTCTTGACATTCCTGTTCCCCAGCGAATACCACCGTATGCAGAAGTCATATTTACTACAGGAGCCCCTGCCCAAGCAGCGGCGTACATATTTGTACGGGTAATTAAATGAGCCACTTGATATCCACCCCAACTCTGTCCTTGAATTCCCATTTTTGTAGAATCTACCCATTCATTATTTCTAGCTAAATAGTGCATTCCAGAATTAATAAATTCTTCAGCAGATTTACCAGGATAACCTGTTTCATAACGAATATCAGGAGCAAACACGAGATATCCATTGCTTACAAAGTAAGGGATGTTTAAACGTGAAGGGGTAGGAGCAGGAGGTTGATAGGTATATAAGCCATCTGAGAGCGTTTCGTAAAAATAAGCTATAATTGGATATTTCTTGTTGGGATCAAAATCTTCTGGTTTATATAATATACCTTCCGATTTAAAACCTTTAGGAGTGGTCCAATGTACCAATTCTGCTGTTCCCCAATTATAGTTTGCTTGCTGAGGATTAATATCAGATAGTCTGGTTTCATTTTTGAAATTTAACAATACATATAAATCAGGAGAATTTTGATAATCCTCTTTCGTATAAATGATCTTGTCCAATTTATCATCAGCGCTAATCATTTTATAGGTATGTGCGCCAGACCAAAGTTTACTAATGTCGTTTTTATTGATTTTATATAGACCTTGATTCTTATCGATTTTGTTGAAGCCGCTTAGATAAATAGTATTTGAAGGATCAATCTCTGTGTAGTTTAATCTAGGGTCATCATTTTTATACAAATTTTCAATCCGATAAACCATTTGATTTTTTCTACCCAATCCATTTGTCAAATTGATTTTTGATTTTGCATCAAGGCTTATTTTCCAAACGTCAAATCGGTCATTTAAGTAAATAAATTTACCGTCTTTGGACCAACCGGCTATACCGTAAGGACCAGGTGCTGCAGGCACATCATTTTCCTCATCCACAAAGCTAACCTGAATTCCTTCGTTCAGCTGTTTAGTTGATTCGGATGAAATATGGTAGCTATACCAGTTTCCATTGCTTCTGTTAAAGTAAACGATATAATCCCCATTAGGAGCAAGGGATGCATATCCGGAGTTGGATTTGGTCACCAATTTGTTGTTACCTGTAAGCGTGGATACAGCATATATATCCGACCGTATACCTCCTTCCCATTGTGATTCGATTCTATATCCTTTATCTGAGGTTGCCATCGCCCATTCATTGTCAGCGTCGCCTGTTAAAGAGATTCTGTTGAATGTTTCATCAGAAAGTGGTCGAATATTTCTATTTCCCTGAAGATTAATCATCGCGGTGTAGTTTCGAGATTGATCTCGCTTAAGATTAACCAGTTGCATGGGTTGTAAATAGTCATCTTGCCAATGCCAGATATCAACTTTTGCATGTTCGAATTCGACTAAAGTGGTGTCTTTCACTCTTGGGATAGGTGCAAGGCCAAAGAAAAGTCTTTTCCCAGATTTGCTGAATGTTAAGTTTCCATCGCCAGAAACAGACCAATTATTCGGGATACCTTGACTATTTTTATCAGCGAGGATTATTGCCGAGTCTTGACCAGGCGTATAGTGGTAAAGTTTGAACTCCTTAAGCAATGATTTTTCAGGCGTTTTATCTGCCACAAAACTTAGTTGTTTGTTCGCATCATCAAATTTGAAGTTTTTGTAATTTCCTTTGCCATTACTGATTTTCTTCTTGGACTTATTAGCCAAATCCATAATAAACAATCCGGATTCGTTCAAACTATCTTTTTCAGGTCCTTTTATAGTGTAAACAAGGTATTTTCCATCGTCGCTCCAATCATAGCTGTCTGCTTTAATAATGTTACTTGTGTCGCCAGTTGTTAAATTCAGGACAGTTAATGTTGGGGTTGGTTTTTCTTTTTTGTTGGAGGCTTTGGATTTTGTAGTATCCTGTTTGCTCGGAAGTGTCATTTCGTTAAGAAATGCAATATAATCATTTCCCTTTCGGGCAATTTTATAGGATTTTACCTGTGCAAACTTGCTATTTTGATTTTTAGCGATATTAAAGACAAAAAGTGAGTCTTTTGGCATTTCATCAGGTTTTTTCTTTTTGATTTTTGCCTGTCTCACCTCTTGGAAAGGTGCTTTTATTAATCCGACTATGACTTTTTCATTATCGGTTAAAGTCAAATCCGCTCCACGAGGAATCTGAAGCAAACTTTGATTATTGCTATTTTTTAAGATTGAAGTACCATCACCTTCCTGCGGAGTAATGCTATAATAAATTAGATTTCCGGATTTGCTGATTTCTGGTTTTGCGATGCTCTTCCAGGAATCATAGACACTGTGGTCTATCGGTTTTTTTTGTGCGTAGGATAGGGAAATTGCACTTAAACCGAGGAATAATAAGCCAAATTTATGTTTCATATAATTTGTAGTTTGGAATACCAATAATACCCAAAATTTGCTAACTTCGGTTAGTTTAGCAGATAACAATTTTATTATAAATCTTATAAAGAGATTGAAATGAGAAATACAGGGATTATTATTGCGGTTATTGCAGGGATTGCTGCCATCGTCTTTGCGATGGTTTTTGGAAATGCCTATAAGTATAAATATAAGAATTCGAACACCATTAATGTTACGGGTAATGCGATGACCAATTTTGAATCGGATATTGTGAAATGGTCAGCTTCGTTTAGTAGAAAATCGATGGATTTGAGTGAGGCATCAGAACAATTGAAAAGAGACCGAGATTTGGTGAAGGACTTTTTAGTTCGTCAGGGGATTGCGGATAAGGAAATTCTTTTCAATGCGGTGAACATCAACCGTGATTTTTCGTATCATACTGATCCAAACGGAAATAGCTATAACACCTTTACAGGATATAGCCTATCACAGAATGTATCGATAGAATCTAAGGATTTGGATAAAGTAGCGAATGCATCGAGGGAGATATCAACTTTAATTTCGCAGGGAGTGGAGTTGAGTTCCAACCTTCCTAATTATTACTTTTCCGGACTAGAGGATCTAAAATTGAAATTGATTTCCGAGGCATCTCAAAACGCAAGGGTTAGAGCCGAGAATATTGCTAAAGAGGCAGGATCTTCATTGGGAGATTTAGTGAAAGCAGATTTGGGGATTTTTCAAATCACGGGTCAGAATGAAAATGAAGAATATTCCTACGGTGGGGCATTTAATGTTACTTCTAGAAAGAAAACGGCTAATATTACTGTTAAGACGAGTTATTTAAGCCAATAGGATATTAAAATTGGAAAATAAACAGGCCATGATTAAACTCTATGGCCTGTTTTTTTATGAAGATTGTTCATCTATTTATCGGTTAGAGCTTTTTTTTGGAATTTGATATAATTATTAATTCATCAAGCAGTCCTTTTATTAGCAGTTCTTTTTTAGCCCTTGACCATCCTTTAATCTGTTTTTCTCTTCTTGCGGCATCTTTGATCTTATCAAATATTTCATAATAAGCTAAAAATACTGGACGACGGGATTTGGTATAGTTTGGACCCATGCCTTCAAAATGTTCATTTAACCTTTTTTCTAGATTGATGGTACTACCTGTATAATAGCTATTATCAGAACATTTGAGTATATACATAAATCCTTGTGCCATAGGAATGAAATTATGAATTCAAAGGTGAATTTTAAGTTAAATGATTTTAAATTTTTTATTGGAGAGCTGGTATTTGGAAAGTTCTTAAAGAACTAGCTTAAGGTGAACTAGCTAATGGCCTGTAGGATTGCGATGAGAATTGGTTAGGGAATAAAAGAGTTGAACCTGGACGGTTCCTGAGCCGTTGGCCTGAATTAGCTGAAGGCCTGTCGAAGGACAAGTCCAGGATTAAGATGAGAATTAGTTGATAGTTAATGACAAGAATTGGTTGATGTTTAATATAGATGAACCTGGACGGTTCCTGAGCTTGTCGAAGGACAAGTCCAGGTTTAAGATGAGAATTAGTTGGTAGTTAATGACAAGAATTGGTTAATCGTTAATGGATTAAACCTGGACGGTTCCTGAGCTTGTCGAAGGACAAGTCCAAGTTTAAGATGAGAATTGGTTGGTGGTTAATGAAAATAACTTTTGCCCGCCCTACGATAAAACCTACCCGACTCAGGGACCTGTTCTTGCACTATATTTCGGCTTCGGCCTGAACCCGCCCTTCGATAAACTCAGGGACCGGGTTTAGGCCAGCGGCTCAGAGATCTGTTCTTGCACTATATTTCGGCTTCGACCTGAACCTGCCCTTCGATAAACTCAGGGACCGGGTTCAGGCCGACGGTTCAGGGATCTGTTCTTGCACTATATTTCGGCTTCGGCCTGAACCCGCCCTTCGATAAACTCAGGGACCGGGTTCAGGCCAGCGGCTCAGGGACCGGTTCAGGCCGGCGGCTCAGGGACCGGGTTCTTGCACATCATTTCGACTATTGATTGACTACTGCATTCCATATTCAATAAAAAAACAAAAATCAGGGTTTATCCCTGATTTTTTGTTTAAATATATGCCCCTAACAAACTTTATTAAGTTATACAGGCATCTAAATACTAACTACTAACTACTAACTACTAAATACTCCTTAGCTATCTATTCTAACGAAATTTCCGTTAGTATCGAATACAAGGTCTAAGCCGTTAGTTAATTCAACATCGTAACCATGTCTTTCTTTTTCAAGGCTGTTAATACCTGCATTAGGGTATTTTTCTTTTACGTATGATAGGATAGAAGTAGGGACTAAGGTGTCTGGAATGCTAGCGCTATCGTTTTGTGCTTCAATGTCCAACCAATCACCGTTTTTGTCAAATTTCACTTTGATACCGTTGTCTAAAAGAACATCATATTCTTTTCCTGATAAACCTTCTTTTTCTTCAACGACAGATAATACTTTGATGCCTTTGAAATTTTGGTTTAAGAATTGAGTCGCGGTAGTTGGTAGACCATTTTGGTCGATAACCGATTCTTTGTCACATGACATGGTTAAAGTTGCGATAGAAAATAATAAGGTAATTGCTAATAATAACTTTTTCATTTTTATTGTTTTAGATATAATTATTTAATGTAAGTGTTTTGCTTGTTAGTCGTCGATTTTAATAAAATCTGCATTTTTATTGAACTTTACTTCAATACCGTTTGTAAGCTCTATTTCATATCCTTTAGAAGATTTATTGATCTGCACGATATTGTTGTTTGGGAAGCTTTTTTGAACATATGTTTTTATTTTAGCTGGAACGATTTCATGAGGTACGGCTTTCGATTTAGCATCAACTTCCGTCCAGTTGCCATTATTGTCAAATTCAATTTCTGTTCCGCTTGCTAAAACAACCTTATATTCAATAGAAGAGAATAATTCTTTTTCTGATTTTGTTAATGATACATTATCAGCTCCATAATGAGAACTTATAAAGTTTTGAGCATTTTTAGGAAGATTGTTTACTTCAATAATTTTGTCTTGAGCATTTGCTTGGAAAGAAGATCCTGCGATCAATAAAACCAAAGCTGCTTTTATTAGATTTTTCATGATGTTTAATTCTTTGTTGAATCAAATTTCGATGTCAAATCTGGAAAGAATTGGGAATAATTGTGAAAAGGGAAATTATTTCAATTTTTTTATTTTGAAATGCTGTTCATTATTTCGGTATTCGTACTGAATTATATTGTTTGGGAATTTTTCTAGAATCGTTTGGACAATAGATAATCCTAAGCCATTTGATTGGCTATCCTGATTTTCCTTATGGAAACGTTGAAAAATATATTCAGGATTTAATGCCCCAGCATGACTGCCATTTGATATATCGATTTCATTTTCAGAAATTTCAATGTGAATAGATCCATTTTCCTTATTGTATTTGATTGCGTTCCTCAGGAGGTTAGATATGAGGATTTGAGCTAATTCTGCATTAAATTGGGATAGATAGATGCCATTTTGAACAACTTTTACATCAATTTCTTTGAATTGCACAATGTCTTCCAGCTCTGCCAGTTTTTGTAAAATAATTTCGTTGAAGCTGACAGGTTCAGTGTGGGTATATTGATTGTTTTCAATTCGGGAAAGCATCAATAATGATTTGTTGAGGGCGACCATCCTATGTAAGGATTGTTTTGCTTCGGCTATTTTTATAGTTTGATCCTCAGGAAGATTTCCTTCTTGAAGGACTAAGTCTAACTTTCCTATCGTAATGGCAAGCGGTGTCTGTAATTCATGTGAAGCATTTTCAAGGAAACGTTTTTGTTCTTGAAATACAGCTTCATTACTGTTGATCATTTTATTGATCTGTTGATTGAGTTCTTGAAATTCCTTAACCTTGGTTGGAATAGGTTCAAAGCTTTTAGTATGTCCAAACCTATAGTTACTTAAGTTTTGCAGGATTAGTTGAAAAGGTTTCCAACCTCTGCTCATACCAAAATAATTGATGGTCAAAATACTTAGAACAATCACTAAATATAGCACGACTAATGCGATGGCAAGATTTATTAAATAATCGTCTTCTTCTACAGTAGAAGTGCGAATGAGCAGGGTATAGGCCACTCTATCCTTAGAATAGAATCCTGTTTTTAGTATTCGGTAGGGTTCGTCTTCATCATCATAAGGCATGTACATCAATTCACGGCTGAAATGATTTTTGTCTATGTCTTCTTGAGGTTTAGAAGGAAGGATTTTGAAATTATTAAAGCCATAATCTTTATTAGATTCAATAATTTCAGGATTATTATAAGCTTCGCGTATAATCTCTAATTTTTGATTTTTAAGACCGTCATCGATATTATCATAGACTTCATCCATTAAGAAGGCATAAAATAAAGATGCCCATACCGCCATAATGATTAAGATGGTGATAGCAAGAAATCTATTGGTATAATATTTAATTGAAACAGCCATTATATAAGTTTGTATCCCACTCCATAAACTGCCTGTATGTCCATGTCGGCCTTTGCCTCTTTAAGTTTTTTACGAATATTTTTTATTTGTGAATAGATAAAATCAAGGTTATCTGCTTGATCGGAGTTGTCACCCCATACTGATTCGACTAAAGTCGTTTTTTCCATTAATTTATTTGGTCGAAGCATAAAATAGTAGAACAAATCAAATTCTTTCCTATTTAAAGAAATGTTATTTCCATCAACTGAAACTTGTCTACTATCCGGATTAAGGGTGACATTTTTATATTTTATAAATTGTTCACCATCCTGAGCATTTCTTCTTATAATTGATTTTACCCTTGCTAAAAGTTCTGCTAAATGAAATGGTTTTGCCAGGTAATCATCGGCGCCTATTTCGAGTCCAAGCACTTTGTCTTCAACAGAATCTTTTGCTGATAGAATGATGACTGGCTGTTTTTTATGTTCAGATTTTAGCTTTTTTAAGATATCCAAACCACTGCCACCGGGAAGCATAATGTCCAATAAGATGCAATCATATTGGTAATTCATTACTTTATCCAGTGCCGAATGGTAATCCATTGCAGACTCGATGAGGTAATTCTCAGATTTGAGGAATTCCTCAATGGTCTGGAGTAGGGGTACTTCGTCTTCTATGATTAGTATCTTCATATTATGCTACAATTTAAGGGAATAATTCTGTAAAGAATCTGGAATTATCCAAAAACTATAAAATCACCTTAATTCCAGCATAGAAGTTTCTTGTTGGAGCTGCATTAAAATATCGATTACCCATTGCATTTATATCATTTCCAAGGCTATATTTTTCATTGAGCAAGTTGTCTGCCCCAGCAAAAATTTGAAGATTATATTTATTTGTGATGGGTGTTAACCAGGATACCTTTGCTTGGAGAATGTGATATTTATCAGCGTTTACTGTATTTGCATCATTTAATGAGATGCTTGATGTGAAGTTATGTAATAAATTAATATCTATGTTTTTAACAAATTTAAATGACAGGGTGTTTGCCCAAATCCAATTTGGAACTGAAGTGACCTTGTTTCCATTAAAGTTATTGTCACCGATGACATAATCTTTAAATTTATAGTCTTGATAAGTTAGGTTTGAAGAAAGTATCAATCCCTTTAGAAAGTTGCTGTACTCTGAACTGATCAATTGAGTAAGAATATTAGCTTCTATGCCTTTTTGATCTATTTTCCCGGCATTAACAAAATATTCACTTCCAGATTCATTCAGTTGTCTAATGATTCCATTATCCATTTGATAGTTATATGCAGATAAATCTGCTATAAATCTTCTATTTTTACTTTCATATCTGATTCCTGCTTCATAATTAATTCCAGTTTCAGCTTGAAGATCTTGATTTATCTTATTGTCAGAGGATCGTACTTCGGCAATTGTAGGCGTGGAATATCCTTTAGAGATAGATGCTCTAATAGAAAGATTATTTAATGCGGCATAAGAAAGTCCAACTCGCGGCATCCAGGCATTGTTAAAATCAATTTTTCCATTTACCTGTCCTTCATCAGGAATGTTTCTTTTAAAATTTATGGTATTGAAATTCAATCCAATGGAACCTTCAGCGGTGAGTCTATGATAAAGTCTGGTTTTTAGACGATAGAAATAGAAATGTTGTCCATTTTCTAAATTATCATCATCTGTCAGGGTGCCCATTACCCCTAAGTCATTTTCGTGGTTTTTGACATGATACCAACCTTTTTGAGCTTCAGCACCTAATTGCATTTCCCAAAGGAAGTTTTCTTTCTCTTGATTTTCATAGGATAGGTAAGTCCTTAGGCCAATATTCTTTTCATCACGAAGTTCATAGTTGGTAATAAAGGGATTTTCTATATCTGTGCTGCTTCCAAAAATGGAAATTACATGTTTTAGATTCTTGTTTAGCTGGTACTCGTTGGTAATTCCTCCGATCCAAGTTTTATTATATATTGCTGCTTTTTGATCTTTTGCACTAGGGAATGGTCCGCCAGCAGGTCTTGCTTGGGTAGGATCTTCATCGTATTGTAGTTGGGTCAGTGCTCCGGGTGTCTGATATCCTAAATCAGCATAGAGGCCAAAAAATTTAAGTTTACCTTGTTGATTATATTTCCATTGATGTGCAGTTTGGAAAAACAATTTATCCATAGCCGTGTGCTGTCTATACCCATCTGAGCGTAAATAGGCTTGATCGAAAGAAAAACTATAATTCTCGTTAACCTGATGGTTTATTTGCAATTGTTCGTGGAATAATCCAAAAGAACCACTTGATAACATTAAGGATTTTTCATTATTTATTGGCCCAAATCCTTCAGGAATAAAACGAATAACACCTCCTGAATTAGGTCCGAAAAGGGATCCGTCCGGTCCTTTAAGGATCTGAATTGCATTGACTCCAACTGGATCTAAGATATTGAGGTAAGTGTTTCCGCTAGCATCTGTGAAAGGAATTTCATCTAGGTAAATTTTAGTATTTCTAACGCCAAAAGGAGATCTGAGCATACTACCACGTAATGCTAAACGGTAGCTTCCCGGAGATCTTTCTTCCATTCTAAGGCCGGTTGTTGTATTGATTGCGCCTAAGAAACTATTTGGTGCTTGAGATTCCAAAAGTTTCTTGGTAACTACTTTCGCAGCACTGGTTAAATCAAGCATACTTTGCGAATTAAAATGAGCTTTGATCTCAATAGGAACGATTTCGTTAATGCTGGTATCAGTATTAACTTCCTGTGCTTGGCTGTTTATTAATGATAATATACTTGCGATGGTTATAAGTGCAACCTTATTTTTAGACATGAATAAATATAATTTATATGTTTCTGATATATAGACTTTTAAAATGCTTCATTCAAACCTAAGAATAAGCCGTGCTGTCCGAATTTTCCGAAAGCATAGTCAATACATAGATTTGTTCTGGTGGCTTTGTTGAATAATACTCTTAAACCTGCACCAGCCGCAGGTTGCCATTTTTTGAACAGGTTGGTGCCCATCAAATCATTTGCAGTTTGTACATTGGCAAATACGACACCACTTAAGAATTGATTTCTTAAAATTGGATATCTATATTCAATTTCCGAATAGAAAAATGATGTCCCTTTAAAATACCCCATGGTATATCCACGACCACTTCTGGCATAGGTATCTTTCGCAGTTCCTGGTAGATCTATATAAGGAAGCTTTCCTCCAAGGTTATAGGATCCAAAATTCCAGAAAGCAAATACATGGTTTGGATGGTCAGTTGATAGTTGCCAGTACTTCCTTAAGTCAGTTTGTAATTGATATGCATTATGAGTACTGCCAAGCCAAGTTTGGTTCATTCGGAGAACCATATCAAAATAATAGCCTTTATAAGCGGAATTAGGATTATCCCTAGTCATATATTGCATGTTGACCATAAATCCATTGTTATTAACCCGGGTAGGGTCAAAGTCATTCCAGCGGCTATATATTTCCACTGGAGACATGTTCTCCTGGCTTCCGATGGTACTCAAGTTTCTCTTAAGCTCGAAGAATACCCCTAAACCAACAAAAGCACCGGGGAATAATTGTTTATAAACTCTTTCATTTATGGTGTATGCCATGTATTTATTGACATACCGTTGCCTATCAGGGTTATTAAGGATTAATTCTTCTTCATTCGGATTTTCAATAGTTCCCCCAATTCCCAGGCCATAATCAAGTCCTACAGCTTTCGCAACCATAGCCCCTCCTTTAATATTCCATTTGTTACCTGGGGTATAAATATCATGCAGGAGGTATCCAACGATAATTCCTCTAGTTGTCGCACTCAGGGCAGTAGCAGCAATTGACATTGTTGTATTGGGTTCATTTCCTAATACTTTTCCAGCAACCGCTTTAATTCCAATTTGAGCTCCAATGGAAGGGTTATAATTTATATTAGGGAGGTATGAAATCGCGGATCTTTTACCAGATGGTTTTTTATCACTTTTTTTAAATGGGTTGATATCTCTTATACCGTCAACAATATCATATAAATGAGCGGTTGGAAGGATGCTATTACGTTGTTCCTTCGTACTTACGGTATCATGGATTTCAATTTGAAGCGCATATGATGGAAGTTGAGCTAGGATAAAAATTAATAAGTACAATAGCTTAGTGCGCATTTCCATTTATTTTGTTTCTATGGGTTGATTTAGATGGTTTTTAGAATGAATTCTAAAATGTAAAAGTATTACAATATTGTGATTTCAGCTTAAGAATATTGTCATTTTAAATTTAAAAATGATCTAAATGACCCAATATTCCAGTAATTCCCCCTGTATGAACCACCAATATTTTGCTGTTCGGCTTAAAATAATCCTTATTAATGAGGTCATAAACAGCATACATTAATTTCCCAGTATAGGTTGGTTCAATCATGATTCCTGTTTTACAGGTAAATGACTTAATAAAATCAATCAATTCAGGTTTAACTTTTGCATATCCCGAAAAATGATAGTCATTGTGTAATATTATATTTTTAGGGTCAATCTTCCATTCAATAAATTGATCCTTCAAAAAATCGGCACCTTTTAAGACAGGTACAGCATGTACTTTGGTTGCTTTATTATTTTGTTGAATGCCTAGTTGAATTCCGGCAACAGTAGTTCCGGTCCCTGCTGCAACAAAGATATGGTCATATTCTTGAGGTAACTCAGCCACAATTTCGGAACATCCTATTAATCCCAACTCAGATTTGCCTCCTTCATCAATAAAAAGGAATTCATCAGCGCTATGGTTTTTTCGGAATATTTCAGCTTTATCGCGATATGAATTTCGGTCAACAAATCTCAATTCCATTCCATATATACGGCACATATCCAATATTGGGTTTCGGATTTGTTCCCCACGGACATAAGCAATGGCATGGAAGCCAAACTGGGCTGCTGCAGCAGCTGTAGCTAGAAGGTGGTTTGACCATGCGCCGCCAAATGTCACTAAAAACTTGATATTATGTTCCTTTGCATATTCTAACTGATGTTTTAGTTTACGCCATTTATTACCTGAGATAAAGGGGTGAATTTTATCATCTCTTTTAATAAATAAAGATATTTCCTTATTGAGAAGAAAGGGGTCAACGATTTCTTCTACTGGGCTGTAAATCTGAAAAGGAATAGTCATGGGATAAAATTATGCTTTTTTCTTTCAGGAATCAGAATGATTATAAAAATGCTACTTTTGCAGGATGGTTGATAATCTGGACAACGAACAAGACGAACAGGAGCTTTACGAGCATTTAAGGATTGTTGCTGATAAAGGACAAGCTTTATTACGCATAGATAAATTTCTGATGAATAGGGTTGAAAATACTTCAAGAAACCGTATTCAAAATGCTATTGATGCAGGTACAGTCAAAGTTAATGATAAAGAGGTTAAAGCGAGTTATAAAGTTAAGCCATATGATATCATAACCGTTGTATTGCCAGATCCACCAAGAGATACAGAAGTCTATCCAGAAGATATCCCTTTGGATATAATCTATGAGGATGATGATGTATTACTTGTCAATAAAGAGCCAGGGATGGTTGTTCATCCTGGATTTAATAATTATACAGGAACCTTGGTAAATGCATTGACTTTCCATTTGAACCAATTACCTACATTACCTGGGAATACGGGCAGGCCTGGATTGGTCCACCGGATAGACAAAGATACCTCAGGATTATTGGTCATTGCGAAGAATGAATGGGCAATGACATTTTTGGCGAAGCAGTTTTATGAACATAGTATTGCGAGGAAGTATGTCGCAATGGTTTGGGGTGATCTAGTAGAAGATGGGACAGTTACCGGATATATTGGACGAAATATGAAAGATCGTCGCATAATGGATATGTATGATGATGAGGAGAAGGGTAAGTGGTCTGTTACGCATTACCGTGTTTTAGAGCGTTTGGGTTATGTCACATTGGTAGAATGTCAATTAGAGACAGGACGTACCCATCAGATTCGAGCACATATGAAATCAATAGGACATCCACTGTTCAATGATGAATCATACGGTGGAAATAAGATATTGAAAGGGACATCATTCAGTAAGTATAAGCAGTTTGTTGAAAATACATTCAGTTTGCTGCCACGTCAAGCCTTGCATGCCAAGAGTTTAGGATTTATTCATCCAAAATCTAAGGAATTTTTGCATTTTGAAGTACCAATGCCGGAAGATTTCCGTTTAGCATTAGAGAAATGGAGAAGTTACAGCTCAAATAATCAAAGTTAGATTCTTAAAAATTTATGCCAGCACATTACATTAACTACAACGGTACTGTGGTACCTCAAGATATGGCTATTCTAGACGTAGATAGCCGCGCATTTCGTTACGGGGACGGGATTTTTGAAACCATGCTTTGGAAAGACGGCGATGTTCGTTTTTTAGATCTGCATCTTGAACGTTTGCACGAAAGCTTAAATATGCTTCATTTTGAAGACGTGGATCAGTTTGACTCCTTTTTTGTACGTTCAAGAGTAGAAGAGCTTTTGCGGAAGAATAATATGGTTGGTCAGCAAGCTCGGGTTCGATTAATTGTATTTCGTGATGGAGGAGGACTTTACAGTCCTGAGACCAATAAACCTGGATTTATTTTGCAGGTAGACCGCAAACCAGAGACATTAAGAGATAAAAAGACCGGATTAATCATCGATGTATATACGGAGTATAAAAAGCCTTATAGTGAGTTGTCTAAGATTAAATCAAATAATGCATTGATTTATGTGATGGCCGGATTATTTAAGAAGAAAAATGCATTTGATGAGGTTTTGATTTTAAATCAGTCTGGAAATTTATGTGAGGCCTTGGTGTCCAATATTTTTGTTTACTATGATAAGGTGCTGTATACACCAGCACTTTCTGAAGGCTGTATTGCAGGTGTTATGCGTAGAGTAGTCATGGATATTGCACAGGAGCAGGGGATTGAAGTTGTCGAAGCGGAGATTAAGCCCGAGATTATGAAAGTTGCTGATGAGATTTTTTGTACCAATGCTGTTGAAGGAATTCAGTGGGTTATGGGATATAAACATAAACGCTACTTCAATAAGATTTCCAGGATTTTCCAGGAACGATTAGTTTCTTGGAGTTATGAGGAAGAAACGGGGGAGTAGAAGATAGGCAAAAGTCTTAGACATAAGACATTAGACAAAAGACAAAAGAGATAAATGGTTTCCAACGCTGAAGCGTTGGAATGACAGAAGCTTATTTTTTTAGGGGGCGATTTTCGGGGGAATTAAGTTGCGGCACGCCGCAACTTAATTCCCCCGAAAATCGCCCCTCCTCATCAACGATATGCGTGTCATTCCAGAGCTAAAGCTCTGGAAACTATTTCTAAAAACCCCTAGCTAACATGTCACTCCTACGGAGTTGTTTTGGAATTAACGCATTTTCCAGACCCGCAGGGTCTGGCTATAGATATGACATCCCGATGGGATTTTTAAGAAGAGACAAGGAGATTTAGACTTAAGAAATAAGAGCAGAGCCGAGAAGGCTGTTAAGAGTTTAAAAGTTTTTTGAGAATCACAATTTGTCCGAGGTGATAGTAACTATGTTCTATTTGGCCTTCGATGTTACGGAGATAGGTTCCGTATTTAGGGTCGAAGAAATCGCTTTCGAGGGTTTCCTTAGAAAGGCTTTCTATATGCTGCGCAAATAGTTCAGCTTGGTTGAAGAGTTCAGTTTTTAGAAGTTGCCAGTCTGTTTCGGAAAGTATTTCTGGTCGGTTAAAGCTTAGGTTGTCTTTAATTTCCAGGTTACCTGTTTTGAAGAAATGGTTGATTCCTTTGATGTAGTAGGTGATATGGTAGGTTAAGTCGGCAATACTATTTAAGGAAAGATATTTAATTGTTGCCATTTGGAAATTAACATTTGAGAGTTCCATTTCCCAATTGGTGTTTGCAATCCAAGTTCCATGGAGAATAACTTCTCTAAAACGGTTAGCTAATAGTTGGTTCATGGTAATGATTTGGATTTAAAATATTGAAACTAATATAGTTAAATAAAATAAAAAGGATGGCTAGAAATGGCCATCCTTTATTATTTAAAGTTATTGTGATTTTAAGATGAATCTCAATAAAATTAGTTTTTAACCAATTCAACATTTACAGTGATAGCCACTTCAGGGGCAACTGCATCAATTCCTGCAGGTGTTTTATCAGCATATTTAATGTTGTAGTCAAAGCGGTTAATTGTTGTTTTAGCGGTGAATCCGGCACGAGTTTTACCCCAAGGGTCGATAATCACACCATTATTCTGAACAACATCAAAGGTTACAGGTTTTGTCACATCTTTAATCGTCAGATCAGCTGTTAATTTAAATTTTCCTTTGCCTGCTTTTTTCAGTTTAGCATTGCTTAAGGTCATTTTAGGGAATTTTTCAGCGGAGAAGAAATCATCGCTTTTCAAGTGGTTGTCTCTAGCTTCAATTCTAGTATCGATGCTATTTACATCAATATCGAAATTTACTGTAGCATTATCGAAGTTTGTGGAATCAATAGATTCAACATTACCAGCCAACTTTGTGAATTCACCATCAACAAAAGAGATACCTAAGTGTTTAATCTCAAAACGAGCATTTGAATGGGCAGGGTCAACAGACCATTTAGTTTGTCCAAAAGCGATATTGCTAATTAAAAATAGGGATGCCAAAAGGCTTAAAATAGTTTTCATATTGTATAATTTTTATTTCGTTTCTTTCAATACTGCAAAGATTGCTAATTAAAAAAGGTTGGGCATTGATCTATGTTAATAAATGAAAATTTTAAACAAATTGTTTTTTCATACATGATTTATAGCTAAATCTCTACAATAAAATATAGATATCAGTTAACTGTGATGTAAAGGAAAAATTAAATATATTTAATGAGTTTTAAGGCTTGAAAAGCAATTTTACAAGAATTAAAGATTGTAATTGAGGAATTGAAATAAGTGGATAAAATTGGTTTAAGGAGAAATTTAAATAAAAGCGGTTTTAGGAGTTTTCTTTATTGAAAATAATATAGCACATAGAAAAGTAGAAATGAAATTGGATTCAGAAATAGAGAGTGCGGTTAAGCGAGGGGACACCGGCTTTCTGGAAAAATACCTTAATTCAGAGAATGTGAATGAAGTTAATGAGCAGGCACAAAATCCATTAATGATAGCAACCTATCAAAATGATTATTCGTTGGCTGCCTTATTGGTAAAGAGGGGTGCAGATCCAAATCAACAAGATGAACTACTGAACAGTCCATTTTTATATGCTGGGGCATCAGGATATTTAGATTTGGTTAAGCTATATTTAGCTTATGGGGCACGTTTTGATGTTTACAATCGGTATCATGGTACTGCGCTTATTCCTGCAGCAGAGAAGGGACATGTTGAGGTTGTTCGATTGTTAGCACATACTAAAAATTTCCCCATCAATCATGTTAATAAACTAGGTTGGACTGCGATGATGGAGGCCGTGGTTCTAGGAGATGGGAGTAAAGATTATGTTGAGATTGTTAATATCTTATTAAAAGCTGGGGCAGATAAGAACATTCCTGATAAGGATGGTATTTATGCTATTGAGCATGCAAAGCAAAAGGGCTTCAACGATATTGTTGAACTCTTACACTAACATACACAAAAGTTTGAAGGTTTCTAATTTCTACCTAATTTTTTAAGGACCTTTTCAAGTCTTTTACGTTTGCTTTCTTTTTCAATTTCATCCAATCTGTTAGCAATCGCTGAACTGAATGGAGAAGAGTTGTTTTTTCTAATTTTTGGTAATGCCATTTCGGCATACATAGGAAGTTGATTTGTTGGACATTCTTTTAATTGGTTTATAAGCGAATTAAAAGAACGTTCTTGCAATTCTGGTATATCTAAAAAATTGACAAGTATAGCTATATAATTATCTCGAGTGATAACCGACCCCTGCTCCACGACCTGCTCTAGAGTCAATATATTTTCGGAAATTTCTAATGGTTTTATCCTAGAGATTGTTTTTATGGCCGTCATTGCTCCCCATTGTAAACGGTTGTTTTTACTTTTTAAAGCTTCTACAAATTCAACTAAATAATTTTCAATCAAAGCAGGGGATAATTCACCAATTTCATAAAGTACTTTAATGCTGTCGTTTTGAAGTTCTTTCTGTTTACTATTCATCAGTTTAATTAGTTCAGAAATTGAATGGTTATCCTGTTTCTGAACAATTTCTTGAGCCAATTCAATATTCGGTTCTTCATCACGTCTACCATTGGTAGAAGCAAGTCTTTCTTTAATCATATTTAGATTAGTTAGTGACTAAATTTACGAGAAAAATTAGCTTAATTTATTATAATTCGAGAAAAAAATGAATAAATTGAAATCACTGGTTCTCAAGGAGAAATTAGGGGATTATTATTCATTTCCTTAAAAAGGAAAAATAAGTCAAAATGAAATAAGAATAATAGCTAATATATAATTGAATTTGTTGAAATACGTTGAATATTGTAGAAATTATATTAATCAAATAGAAGTAATGAAGGTGAAAAAGCAGGGCTATTTGAAAGGGATTAATGATGATCTGGCAGTATTATGGATTGAAAATAGATAAAGGATCTAACAATCAATTTTTAGAATGTATTGTTTAATGAATGTATAAGGAGAAATTGATGAAGCATATCAATGGGTTTCAAAAAATAAAACGTGTAGGACAGATTTTAAAAATATTGTCAAAGCATGGTTTTGATGAGGTTATTTCGAGGTCGAATTTAGATCGGATTTTGCCAGACAGCTTTTTATTCTGGAATAGCCATGCACGTAAGGTTTTCGAGGAAGATTTTAATATCAGAGTTCGCCTGGCATTGGAGGAACTTGGTCCAACCTTTATAAAATTGGGTCAGCTTTTAAGCAATAGGCCAGATATTATACCCAAGGATCTGCAGGAAGAGTTGGTGAAATTGCAGGATGATGTTGCAAAAGAAGATATAGATATCCGCAAGAGATTGGAAAATGAGCTCGAAGTTAACCTTGATGAGCATTTTCTTTCCATCGATCCTAAGCCTATTGCATCTGCATCTATCGCCCAGGTATACCGAGCAACGCTTCTCAATGGGAAGGAAGTTGTTTTAAAGGTAAAGCGTGAAGAAATTGATGAAATAATTCAAGCCGACCTTGACTTTATTAAAGATCTTGTAAAGTTATTGCAAAGGAAATATGAGGTTGTCTATAAAATGAACCTTTATCAAATTGCACTTTCATTCGAGAGCTCATTATTAAATGAGCTATCCTTTACCAATGAATTAAATAACATAGAGCGATTTAGGCGGAATTTTTTGGAGAACAAAGACGTTTATGTCCCAAAGGTTTACCGGAAATATAGTACGGATACCTTGATATGTATGGAATTTATAGACGGGGTTAAGGTAAATGATATATCAGGGTTTGAAAAGTACGGACTTTACACAAAATCTGTCCTTCAGAATGTTTTGGATTTATATTTGGAACAAGTTCTTATGCATGGGTTCTTTCATGCAGATCCACATCCAGGCAATGTATTCGTAAATAAGCGTGGCCAGATTGTCTTTATTGATTTTGGAGCGATGGGATTTATGATTCCAGAAGACAGAAAGATAATAGAGTCTATGGTTTTGGATTTCCTGGCAAATGATGCAAAGAGCTTAATCAAGAATATTAAAAGACTTGCAGTAGCCCATCATATAGAGGATGAAAGACGTTTAGAGCGTGATGCTTATGAAATTTTTGAAATGATTAAGCAGAATGCATTAGATGATATTGAGATTTCAGTGATGCTACAAAAATTGAATATCGTTTTGCAAAGCAATCATATTCTACTTCCTGATTTTATTTACATTTTATTGCGGGGAGTATCGATTTTGGAAGGTACAGGGAGGCAGTTGGATGCAGAGTTAAATGTTCCTGAAAGTATTGAGCCATTTGCAAAGAAAATTGCTGCACAAAAATTTTCTTCAGAATATATTTTGGGACAATTAAAGGAGAAGGCAAAATTTGCAAAGGATGTATTAACGGAGGTTCCGTTGGATCTTTTAACTATTCTTGAGAAAGTTAAAGATGATAAAATAACCGTTAACCACAAAATGCAGGATTTTGACAACCTTCAGCTGATTTTGCATCGTATGGGCAATAAGTTTTTATTGTCAATCTTAGCGATGACTTTTGGGGTAGGTGCTAGTATTTTAGCCCATGGACGTGTTGGATACCTATTATGGGGAATTCCGCTATTGTCATGGTTTGGATTTATTATGAGTTTTATATTATGTTTTGCGCTTTTGAGCCATCTTTATAAGAGTAAGTGAGGGGTAGACAATAGACATAAGACATAAGACATAAGAGCCGGTATGGGTGTTATTGGGTGATTATTATGAGTATTAGGCAAAAGACATAAGACAATAGACATAAGACTTAAGAGCCGGTGTGGGTGTTATTTGGTTGGATATTTTGAATATTAGGCAAAAGTGCCGATATAGAACAGAGTATGTATTTAAAGGGCCGATTTTTTGGGAAGTTTTTGCGGCGTGCCGTAAAAAAATTCCCAAAAAATCGGTACATCTTACACTCGTTATGCCTGTCATTCTTCATCGCAAGATGAAGAAACTATTTAATTTAATTAAAACATTCCTTTTAGGTGTTTATAGTTTGATTTGATCGTGTCAAATACTTCGTCCATTCGGCCGCCTAGGATTAGTTTACTCATGCTTTCGGTCATTCCCATTACTTGGCTTGGGGTTATATGTGAAGGCATGGCTAGTGCGCTTGGGTTCGTGAATATATTAAGTAAAAAGGGCCCATCCACTCTTAAAGCTTCTGAAATTGCTCCACTCACTTCTTCTGGTTTGCGAATATTTAGTGCTGGAATTCCATAGGCTTCCGAAAGTTTTGCAAAATCGGGGTTAATCATATCTGTTTGATTGTCTACGAGTCCGGCGACTTGCATTTCAAGTTTTACCATACCTAGGGCACGGTTATTAAACACTATAATTTTAACTGGCAGGTTGTACTGTTTGATTGTAGCAAGATCGCCTGTCATCATGGATAGACCTCCATCCCCGCTCATTGCAATGACCTGCCTTTCAGGATGAGCTAGTGCAGCTCCTATAGCCATAGGCATAGCATTTGCCATACTTCCATGGTTAAAAGAACCTAAAAGTTTACGGTCACCGGTCTGGTGAATATATCTCGCTCCCCAGACGCAAGTCATTCCAGTATCCACTGTGAAAATAGCATTCGGACTCGCATAGGTATTGATGATGTCAGCCACAAATTCCGGTTGAATTGCATTTTCAGAACCATTGTCCTCAACATATTGATGCAGATTTTCCTCAACTTTTTTATAGAATTTATCAAAGGAATCCAAAAACGCAGTATCCTCACATCCATTTAATAAGGGCAACAATGCCTTAATAGTTTCTTTAATATCCCCAACAGCTCCAATGTCTAATTTGCACCTACGCCCAAGTCTTTCTTCTGATGTGTCAATTTGAATAATTTTATTATCCTGAGGCATAAATTCATCATAGGGCATATCTGTACCCAATAAAATAAGAACTTCAGCTTCTTTCATCGCTTGGTAACAAGAAGGTATACCTAATAATCCAGTCATTCCAATATCAAAAGGGGATTCTAATTGTGCATTCATTTTACCACGGAAACTATAACCTACCGGGGATTTAAGCTTTTGGGCCAACTGTCGCAATTCTTCTCTTGCGCCAATAGCACCTATGCCTGCATAAAGTGTGATTTTCTTTGCTTTATTTATGAGGTCGGCAATTTGCTTTAGCTCATTGTCATTGGGTCTGATAATTGGATTACAACGAAATATTTGGGTTGAAGTAATTGATTCTTTTGCCTTCAGTTCCGATACATCCCCAGGAAGTCCAATCACACTAACAGCTTTATTAGAAATTGCATGTTGTATAGCAGATTGTATAATTCTTGGAGCTTGTTCCGCTGTAGTAATTAGCTGATTATAAGAACTGCAGTCATCAAACAACTTGTAAGTATTGGTTTCCTGAAAATAGTCCATACCCATTTGGTGAGTAGGTATAGTAGAGGCAATGACTATTAAAGGGACATGTGCTCTGTGGGCTTCATAAACACCATTAATTAAATGTACATGTCCGGGTCCACAGCTTCCGGCGCAGCAAGCTAATCCATCTAATTCAGCTTCTGCAGTCGCAGCATAGGCACCCGCTTCCTCATGACGAACATGAATCCATTTCATTCTTCCGTCTTTCATGACGGCTTCATTAAAATAATTTAAACTATCTCCAGTAACGGCATAAACACGCTTTACTCCAGCTTCTACAAGCATTTCAACTAATTGTTCTGCTACAATTTGAGCCATATTAATCGTTTTAAATGGTAACCATTTAACAAACAGATTTTAAGGGTATTAGTTTCAATAAATTGTAAAAGATAAGTTTATGCTGTGGATATCAAAAAAAGAAAAAGCGGCTTGTAGGCCGCTTTCGTATTAAGATTTTTGATTTGTAGACTTTTAAAATTTGTAAGTAACACCAGCGCCTAAAATTTGTCTTACTTGTAATCCAGGGCCTTTTGTGCCGTCTGATTTAGGGACATTTACATTGTCATCATAAATAAGCTGTACGGCAGCATTAACTGTGATGAATTTATTTACAGCCAAATTAAGATTTGCTAAATAATCTACATCCACATTTTGCGGGTCTTCAAGGTAGTTGGAGTATAATTTTAAAATATTTTCTAGAGAAATGTTTTCCATAAGTCCAACTTTATAATAAGCATCTAATGCAGCTCCGAATTCATTTCTAGAGAACTTATCTGGATCAACGCCATAATCTTCCCTCACACTTTCTGCGCCTACCATGATAAAACGAGCTGAAGCAGGAGAGATGTTAATTTTGAAGTTATCAGACTCTTTATATGCAATACCTGGTCCGAAGCTTAAGTATGCAGGAGCAAATGGAGCAGAGAGTTTTCTACCTCTAACATTGTTGTTGTATTCGTAACCATTTGCAAATTGGGTATTAAAATTTAAGAAGAAAGTATAAAGCCATTTTTCAGCAGCTTGATATCCTAATAAACTGTTAATAGCAAATCGGTCATCGTTTTTACGCCAGTCAGTTTCCTTTTGATAGGTTTGACCATAAGCCGCCAACAATTTATTATCCCAACTCCATTTATCTTTTTTGTAATTGAAATCATAGTTTAGGATAATGTTGCCAGCAAGAGAGTTCACACCACCGGCTGCCCAATTCGAGAAGGAAGATTGATTGATTAAAAAGGTGTTTTCACCTTTAATTGTCCAAGTTTTAGTGGTGTCAATTTGAACGATTTCCACCTCTTCGGTTTCTTGAGCCGAAACATTTAAACTAAAGATAGTTACAGCAGATAAAAAAGCAGTTTTTAATACTTTCATTTTTTTAAGCGTTTAATTATTAGAATAGTTCTGAAATTTGCGGGGGCTAAATTATTAAATCTGTAGTTTATCACAAGTATGTTGCAAGATCATCTAACGTAATAATCAAAAATTATGTTCGGGGAATGTTATAAAATATGTGTTAATTAAGCTCAATCGGTGATTTGATAGTTTTACTTATTCATTTAAATTTTAATTGAATTATTATGGCTTTTGTAACTTTTTAACAAAAATTTATTGTTAACGGGATATTTTATTAATAAGGTTGTAAAAGAAGCAGTAAGAAGGAAATTGTTCATTAATTTATTTTTAATTTTTATTGAACCTAATCAACAGTCTCGAATGTGGAATCAAATTTGTACTGCAAGTAAAAAAAATTAAAAATGGTAATTGCAGTAGATTTTGATGGTACAATCGTTGAGCACCGATATCCGAGAATAGGGAAACCCATTCCTTTTGCGATTGATATATTGAAGCAGTTACAAAACGAGCATCACATCCTCATCATGTGGACTGTTCGTGAAGGTGATTTATTACAAGAGGCAATAGATTACTGTGCCCAGCAAGGATTAATATTTTTTGCACATAATTCTAATTTTCCTGAAGAAGATCGTTCTTCGGGTTCGAGGAAGCTTACAGCAGATTTATTTATCGATGATAGGAATTTTGGAGGACTTCCGGACTGGGGTATCATTTACAGGGGAATTCACAAAGGCTTAGGGCATGATTTGAAGTTTAATGAGGAGGATCTGTTTAATGAAGAGCAAAGGCCTGCTAAACTATCTGTTTGGCGGAAAATATTTAAATAAATTGCTTAATAAAAAGAAAACTATTAAATTTATAGGGTAAAATATTAATTTCAAACTATTTAATGTAGTAAATGAGTAATACTATGTTAATTAGGGTGTAAATTCATCTAAATAAGGTTGTTTAGAGCGCAAATTGTTGATTTTCTTGCTGCATATTATTTTCCTAAAAGCAAGAAAAGTAGTCATTAAAAGATGTTTAAGCATATAAATTGGACTGTAAGGTTTGGGCTACAAAATAAGAAATATAAAGGTTTAGTAGTTCAAATCAGTCGTTTGCGGTTCATTAATGTATTAAATTTGTTCCTGTCAAAGTAATCGAAACAACAATTAATAATAGATTGTTAAATAGTTGTAACATCATTTTAGCAAGTTATCTATTTCTAAAAACAATTTCAATGGAGTTTATTATTCTACTGGTTCCTTTCTTAATAGCCATCTTACTTGGGAAGATTATTATCCCATATATTATGCTTATTACCTATAGGAAACGTCTTTTTGATCCAGTGGACGCTAGGAAGGTTCACCAAAGTATTATCCCCCGATTAGGAGGCGTAGCTTTTGTTCCTATTCAATGTTGTTTGTTAGCGATTACGGTTGTTTTAGTTTATAAGACGAATTTTGTCAATTTAGGAATTGTCACATGGGAGGTATTTCCCATGTTTATTATGTTGATATGTGGATTGGTTATTCTGTACATCATAGGAATTGCAGATGATTTAATTGGCGTAAGTTACAAATGGAAGTTTGTTGCTCAGATTTTAGTTGCAAGTTTATTTCCATTAGCTGGATTGTGGATTAATGATCTTTATGGTCTATTGTTCTTGACTTATTTACCTGCATGGGCTGGTATTCCATTAACAATTTTTGCTGTGGTATTAGTTATAAACGCGGTAAATTTGATTGATGGATTAGATGGGTTATGTTCTGGTTTAGTTGGCGTAGGCTGTCTGGTATTGGGGACTTTGTTTGCTTATTATCATGCATGGATACATGCATTGTTAGCCTTTATTACTACAGGAATATTGATTTCATTCTTCTATTATAATGTTTTTGGTGCATCGAAGCGTAGGAGAAGGATTTTTATGGGTGATACGGGAAGTATGACATTGGGTTATACCATGGCATTTCTAACGATCAGTTTTGCGATGAACAATCAGAGTATAAAACCTTTCTCAGAAGGTGCAATTGTTGTTGCCTTTTCAACTTTGATTGTTCCGATTTTTGATGTTGCACGTGTCATATTTATTCGTTGGTATAAAGGGTTGCCGTTATTTAAAGCTGACCGTAGCCATTTACATCATAAATTACTTCGCGCAGGATTGTCGCATAAAAGTGCAATGATGAGTATCATAGGTCTATCTTTGTTTTTTTGTGCCTTTAATATCATCATGGTTCAATACATTAGCAATAATGTTGTTGTTATTTTAGATTTTGCATTATGGTTTAGCTTTACGTTGATATTCAATTATTTTGTAAATAAGCGAAATGCAAAAATTTCAAGTGCTGAAATTGAAGTAATAGATTCTACAATCGAAATAAAAAGTACAGTGGAAACTCAGGCTATTGAAGGTAAAAAAACCGAAACTAAGCGTGACGTTTCAGTAACAATGATGAATAAATATAACTATTAATCTATAAATGAACATAGCTATAATCGGGGGTTCAGGTTTTGTTGGTACAAAACTAATTAGTAACCTGAAAGATACCCCATCCTTAAACCTTGTCAATATTGACAGACAACAAAGTTCAACCTTTCCTCAACTCACAAAAATTGCAAACGTACTTGATAAGCAGAAGCTGAAAGAGCTTTTGAAGGGTCAGGATGTTGTGATACTTCTGGCTGCTGAGCATAGGGATGATGTTAGTCCGACCTCATTGTATTATGATGTTAATGTTCAGGGTATGCGAAATACGCTGGAGGCTATGGAGTTAAATTCAGTTTCAAGGATTATTTTTACGAGTTCAGTAGCTGTTTATGGATTGGATAAAGACAATCCAGATGAATCCTTTCCGGTAGATGCTTTTAACCATTATGGAAAAAGTAAGTGGGAAGCCGAACAAGTTCTTCAGGAATGGTATAAAACCCATTCAGATTGGAATATCAATGTTGTACGTCCAACTGTAATATTTGGTGAGGGAAATAGGGGGAATGTTTTCAATCTATTAAACCAGATTGCTTCTGGAAAGTTTATGATGATCGGAGATGGGAAAAATCAAAAGTCGATGTCCTATGTCGGGAATGTTGTTTCCTTTCTTGAGTTTTTGATTCAGCATAAGCGTGAAGGTTACAACGTCTATAATTACGTTGATAAACCAGATTTTACGACGAATGATTTAGTTTATCATACGGGAGAGATTCTTGGGAAGAAGATCCCAACGACACATATTCCATATTGGATAGGCATGTTAGGTGGATATGGTTTTGACGTTTTGGCATTTTTGACGCGGAAGAAGTTAACGATAAGTTCAGTTCGGGTCAAGAAATTCTGTGCGGTTACAAAATATGATTCCACAAAGGCGATGTCATCAGGTTTTGTTCCACCGTATTCGATGGAAGAGGGTTTGAGAAGGATGTTAAATGCTGAGTTTGGTAAGTAATATAAAATTAGGTTTTTTATATTATTAATTAGGATATTGTAGACAATGAGTCTTAAAGAACAAGCTGCAAAAGGAGTTTTCTGGATTTTTGCGGAACAATTTGGTTCACAGCTAATTGGATTTGGGATTAACCTGGTTTTGGCCAGGGTATTAATGCCTTCGGATTTTGGTACGATAGCGTTATACGGAGTTATTATGGCAATTGCACAAGTTTTGATCAATGGAGGGTTGACCAATAGCTTAATTCGGACTCAAAATGTAGACGATAAAGATATGTCTACGGTATTTTGGTTTAATTTTGGGGTAAGTCTTATTCTTTATGCCATTATATATTTTATTGCCCCATTCGTTTCAGCTTTCTATAATATAGAGGTCTTAACCCCCTTAATGCGTACCTATGCATTAATATTGATTATTGATTCTTTTGCTGCAGTTCAAGCTACAAAAGTTGTCAAAGAAATGCAGTTTCAAACGGCGTTTAAAATTCAATTACCATCTATGCTTATTGGAGGAGCAACAGGGATCTATTTTGCTACGCATGGTTATGGAGTTTGGTCCCTTATTTATTCATCGTTAATTCAGAATTTTGTATATACCGTACAATATTGGTTTTACAGTGATTGGAGGCCATCTTTTATATTTGATAAGGAAAAATTTAAGTATCATTTTTCATTTGGAATCAAGTTGACAGCTTCATCCTTATTGGATACTATATTTAATAACCTGTATAATATTATTATTGGTAAGAAATTTTCTACTGAGGATCTAGGTTATTATAATCGAGCAGATTCTCTTAAGCAATTGCCGATAACAAATATTGCGGGAGCTTTAAACCGGGTAACCTTTCCCTTGTTTTCAAAACTTGCCCACGATGATGAGGCATTAAAAAGGTATTATCAGAACATCATTCAAGTTGTTATTTTTTTAATTGCTCCGCTTTCTGTTATGATGGTCGTCTTAGCGGAACCAATAATCCGATTTTTATTAACGGAAAAGTGGTTGCCTTCCGTACCATATTTTAAGATCTTATCCATTGCGGGGATTTTTTATCCAATTCATGTTTATAACCTAAACATACTTCAGGCTAAAGGTAGATCTGATCTGTTTTTAAAAATTGAAGTAATTAAAAAGATAATAACCGTTGTCATTATTATCATATCATTGAGATTTGGAATGATGGGTTTAGTTTGGGGTGGGGTTGTTATCAATATTATTTCAGTATTCATCAATACATATTACACGACAAGGTTTATAAATTACCCTATTTTAAGTCAATTTGCTGATTTATTTCCTAGTATTTTACGAGCTTTGATAACAGGAAGTGTAATTTATCTAATAGACCATTATTTTCTTATAAATAACATTGATTTAATTAGGTTGTTAGTTGGTGTTTCCTTATATTTATGCATCTATTTTGGAACAGCTTACCTGATGAAGACAAAAGAATTATCTGTTCTTTTCGATTTAATAAAGGGTAGTCGTAAGAAAACGGAAACATAATATTACTTTATGCGCGTTAAATTAACCAAAAAGGATGTTGTTTGGAGTTATTTAGCGCAGTTCTTCAGCCTAGCTTCAGGAATATTCATTTTACCCTTAGTATTGAAGCTTCTATCTACCGATGAGATTGCTTTAAATTATTTAATTGGTTCTTTGGGGGCCATGGTTGCCCTGTTCGATTTCGGCTTTGCGCCTCAATTTGGCAGAAATATAACCTATGTATTTAGTGGGGCGCAAAATATCCATAAAACAGGCATTCAGACTGTTGAGTCTGGTGAGGAAATAAATTACAGGTTATTGGTAAATATGATTTATACAGCAAAGGCTGTGTATTTTCGGATTGCGTTATCATCCTTTATCCTGCTTAGCACATTTGGCACATGGTATATCTATGAAGTGACCAACGGTTTTCAGACGGTTGATCATGTTATCTGGATTTGGGCAACTACAATCGTGTCGATTTTTTTAAGTTTTTACTTTTCATATTTTGACTCCCTGTTAATAGGTAGGGGCTTGATTAAACAGGCTCGAATTTCCGCTATAATATCAAAGGCTACTTATATTCTATTTTCAATCACTTTGCTACTTCTAGGTTTTGGATTGCTGGGTGTCGTTCTTTCAAGTTTGGCGTCCTCGTTGATCTATCGATATATTTCATATCGTTTTTTTTATGACGAAGAATTTCTCCAAAAGATTAGAGAGGTTAAAATTGATAAGGTATTGAGTAAGGAGTTGTTTAATAAGCTATGGCATAACTCGAGTAAGTTGGGTTTGGTTATCGTTTCAGCATATGCCATTAATAATTTGAGTATGTTTTTGGCGGGATTATTTTTAAGTAGTGAAGAGGTTGCTTCTTATGGGTTGTTGATTCAATTAGTTGGAATAATTTCTATGGTATCAGGTACTCTTTTTAGCAGTTATAATCCGACTTTTTCTTATTTAAGGATTTCAAATAAACTGGCAGAGCTATTGGGGACTTTTTCGTTCACGATTATCGTTTATTTATTGCTATTTATTATCGGATCCACTATTTTGATTTTCCTAGGGCCTATCATATTGAAATTTATAGGGTCTAATGCCGTGCTTCCGGCAGTGCCAATTATGCTAGTGTATTGTTTGGTTGTGTTATTGGAAAATAACCATTCGAATTTTGCGACGCTGATAGTGACGAAGAATGAGGTTCCGTTCTTTAAATCATCCATCATTGCTGGAATTTTTGTTGCTGTAGGCGATTTTATCATTCTTAAGTATTTCTCTTTTGGAATTATGGGGTTAATCCTTGTTCAAGGAATTGTTCAATTAGGTTATGCAAATTGGAAGTGGCCATTAGTGGTTTGCAGGGAATTCTCGACCAACTATTTCTATATTTTGAAGCTAGGACTAAAGGTAATGTTTCAGAAAGTTAAAGTTCTTATATGAATAAATTAGCTATTGTAATTCCATATTACAAAATTGATTTTTTTGAAGATTGCATAAAATCCATTTCATGTCAGACCAGTAAGGATTTTAAAGTTTATATAGGAAACGACGCGAGCCCCGTTGATCCGATTTCTATTATAGAAAATTACCTGAACCCATCACAATATGAATATTACGAATACGAAGATAATTTGGGAGGCAAGAATCTAGCATTGCAATGGTCTCGTATTCTAGAGCAAGTTAGTGAGGAATGGTTTCAGATATTGGGTGATGATGATTCAATTGGGGAGAATTTTGTGGAAGAATTTTATAAAAATTTGCCTGATCTCAATGAAGAAGTAAATGTTCTGAAGATGAATAACTGTTTAAAGTTTATAAATGGTTCGGAACAGAGGTTTTATGAAGGGTTCTCTACGGGATTTTATAATAGTTTTGATTTAATCAGAAGAAAATTGGCAGGTGGTCTCAACAGTAGTTTGAGTGAGCATATTTTTCGAACGAAAAAATATCATGAAGTAGGTTTTGATATTTTTCCTTTGGCCTGGCATACTGATGATCTGTTTTTGATAAAAATGAGTGATTTCAATGATTTATATTTTTAAAGGAGTCGGAGGTTATCATTCGTGTATTTGAGAATAGCACATCCGGATCTAAGGAGAATTTAAAAGAGAAGGTTGAAGCTACGGATAAATTTTTCAAAATATTCAGCGATCTAATTATAGAAAGAAATTTAGGATGGTCGAAAGAAAGGCAGTTCTTAAATGCTATCAAGAGATATAGATCAGAATTAGCAGAAGAATCTTTGAGGGCTATATTTTGTTCCTTTGGAATTAAGGGCTGGTTCTTCTATTTAAATTATCAAATAAGGCTTTTGCTTAAGAATTTGGTTCCCAATAATTTACTTCGCACAATTACTGAAAATAGATAAAATATAATGTATTAAGAAAAAATAATATTATTAGTATATATTTATACTTTTAGTTATTTTTACTTTATATTTTTCTATTTATGATTAAAGTTGGAATTATAATTCCAGTATATAATGTTGAGACCTATATAAGGGAATGTTTTGACTCTGTCTGTGGGCAGAATTATGCATTTATTGAATGCATTTTTGTTGATGATAAAAGTTCTGATAGGAGCTATGGGATGTTGCAGGAGTTAATCAGTAATTATTCTGGAAATATAGATTTCAAACTGTTGTCAAATGAGGAGAATAAAGGAGCGTCTGCGGCAAGGAACAAAGGGGTTATTTCGAGCAATTCGGATTATTTATACTTTATGGACAGTGATGATACGATCACAGCGACTTGTATAGATGAACTTGTTTGCCATGTTTATTTGCATCCGGAGGTTGATTTGGTGCAAGGGGAGATGTTATGTGAAAATCAAATGTTGATTAATGATTTATGCATATCTAAAAAAGGCTTTCCCGATTTTTCCAATAATAAGTATTGGGTACGGTCCATCACATTCAACAGTTTACCAATATCACCATGTAATAAATTAATCCGTTCGGATTTATTAAAAAGGAATAAATTATATTTTAAGGAAGGGATTGTAAATGAAGATGCTTTATGGATTTATGAATTGAGGATGCATATAAAGACTATAGCCTTTCATTATCCATATACGTATAGGTATCGAATGACTCCAGGTTCAGTTACGATTTCTTCGAAAAATGAAAGGAAAAGGATTGAGGATTTATTTTTCATATTGGATGAATATATAAAAGGAATTGACGGAGAATTTAAAGCATTGGATAATTTTGGGATCCTAAAACAGTTTTACAATGCGAAGCTAATTAACGTGTCCGTAGAGAATGATCGATATTTTCGAAAAAACTTTGCTTATTCCATTAAAAAAGTGGTTAAAGATGATAAGGTTATCGGCCTTTATAAGCTATTTTTCTTATATTTAAAGCTTCCAGGTGCGATTTTTGGAAACACATTGTTTTTTTGGAAAAAGATTTTAGGTTTATTATATAGGTATAATAAATTGGTTGAGAGAAAGCAGTTTTTTTTCTAAAATTCACACTGGTTAGCTATACTATTAATTAATTACACATAACTCATAGTTAACTATTTTTATGAAAAGTGTTAAAGCGATTGCTTTTTATCTTCCTCAATTTCATCCAATTCCGGAGAATGATCTATGGTGGGGTAAGGGATTTACCGAATGGACGAATGTTGCGAAAGCCAAGCCGATGTTCGATGGTCATTATCAGCCTCATGTTCCAGCTGATTTAGGTTTTTATGATTTGCGGGTACCTGAAACACGGGAAGCGCAGGCCAATCTGGCGAGGGAATATGGTATTTCGGCATTTTGTTATTGGCATTATTGGTTTGGAAATGGTAAAAGGATATTAGAGCGTCCTTTTCAGGAGGTTTTGGAGAGTAAAAGTCCAGATTTTCCATTTTGTTTGGCATGGGCAAATGAGTCTTGGAGTGGCATTTGGCATGGTAATCCAAAAACAGTTTTAATGGAACAGGTTTATCCAGGAGAACAAGATTATATTGATCATTTCAATGCTATATTGCCTGCCTTTAAAGATAATCGCTATTTCAAAGTTGATGGTAAACCTTTATTTATGGTGTACAAGCCAATGGAAATTCCTGATTTGGACTTGTTTGTTTCAACATTCAGAAGGTTGGCAAAAGAGAATGACCTTGAAGGAATTCATTTAGTTGCTACCAATGTTGATCCGGATTGGGATACGAAGAAATACGGTTTCGACGCCTTGACGCCTGCAGTTCATACGAAGGATTCTTATTTAAAATCTGCAAATAAATTTGTTGACCTATATCGTAGGGCAAAGACCAGTCGATTAAATAAATATTACAAGAAAATATTCAAAAAACCAACAAGGATTTACAACTATAAAGATGCCATTCAAGAATTTACGGAGGATTCGAAAGGTAATATTTATTACCCTACGGTAATTCCAAATTGGGATAACAGTCCAAGGAGTGGCTTAAATGGTTTTGTACTCCATAATTCTACTCCAGCCTTATTTAAGAAGGCGATGGTAAATGCGGTGAACATGGTTAAGAAATATGATTCAGATAATCATATTGTATTTATAAAATCATGGAATGAATGGGCAGAGGGGAATCATTTAGAGCCGGATTTAAAATTTGGACATCAATATCTACAGGTTGTAAAGGATGTCCTACAAACAAAAGATTAGTTGATTAGTTAGGTCAAACAATGAGATTGTTTAAGTAATTTTCCAAAGAATTAAGAGAAATGATACCAGTCACAAAGCCGTTTTTACCACCGATTGAAGACTATAAGAAGTATCTAGATGATATTTGGTCTAGGAATTGGTTGACCAACATGGGGCCATTAGCCAGTAAGTTGGAGATGACATTAAAGGATTATCTTTCTGTCAACCATTTATTGTATGTAACTAATGGTACAGTTGCACTTCAATTGGCCATAAAAGCTTTGGAATTGAATGGAGAGATAATTACTACGCCATTTTCCTTTGTAGCGACGACTTCATCAATAGTATGGGAAGGCTGTATGCCAAAGTTTGTTGATATAGATCCACATACTTTGAACATTGATCCGTCAAAGATTGAGGCGGCGATTGGTCCTGATACCTCTGCGATATTAGCCACTCATGTTTATGGTAATCCTTGCGACGTTGAAGCTATCGACAAAATTGCAAAGAAACATAATCTAAAGGTGATTTATGACGGAGCTCATGCATTTGGTGTCAAGGTGAATGGGAAATCCATTTTTGAATATGGAGATATAAGTACATGCAGTTTGCATGCGACGAAATTATATCATAGTGCTGAGGGGGGATTGGTTATCACCAAAGATTCAGAGCTTCTCAAGAAAATTGCCCATATGCGAAATTTTGGTATTTCAGGGTATAGTAGTTTTTCGGATTTAGGATTAAACGGGAAGAATTCTGAGCTACATGCTGCAATGGGATTGGTAAATTTTGATTGGCTGGAAAGGATAATTTCCAGGCGTTTGGAAATTACGGAGAGGTATGCAGAAAATCTAAAAAATATAAAGGCTAAAGTTCCGGTCTGGCATAAAAATTCAAACCAAAATGGTGCATATTTAGTTTATGTATTAGAATCTGAGGATTTATTATTAAAGATTAAGTCTACACTGGATTCATTTGAGATTTTTACTAGGCGGTATTTTTATCCAAGTCTTTCTTCCAGTTTACCGTATTTAAGTCCGGTTGACATGGAAATTACAGATGATATTGCAAGAAGGGTATTGTGTTTGCCATTATATTATGAATTAACAAATGATGAAGTAGATTGGATTTGTCGATTAATTTTAAGAAGTCAAAACAATTAGCTCATGTTAATTTTCGGTGCAAAAGGCTTTGCAAAAGAAGTATTAGAAGTCAGTTTAGAAAAAGAAAGTAGAAAAGATATTGTTTTTTACGATGATATTTCATCGGATTTACCTGATAGGTTATATAATGAATTTAGGATTCTAAGGACATTAGATCAGGCGAGAGCATATTTGGATAAAGAAGATAAGCGTTTTGTATTGGGATTAGGGGGTCCGATGCTGAGGTATTCTAGCTTTGATAAATTTGTTGGGATCGGTGGGAATCCGTATTCATTGATATCTTCAACGAGTAGAATTGGTTCTTTTGGAGTAGTCATAGAAGAGGGAGTTAATGTCATGCTAAATGCAGTTATTACGAATGATGTAAAAATTGGAAAAGGCGTATTAATAAATCAGATAGCTTCAATAGGACATGATGTCGAAATTGGGGAATTTGTTGAGGTCTGTCCTGGAGTAGCGATAGCGGGTCATTGCAGTATTGGGAAATTTAGTTTTTTAGGAACGAATAGTACAATTCTGCCCAATGTAAAAATCGGTGAACGCGTTATTGTTGGCGCTGGTTCAGTAATTAATAGAGATATTCCGGATGGCTGCACCGTTGTAGGGGTACCCGGAAAGATTATAAAAACAAACAATTATTAAAAAGGGATAATAGTTTAATAATAAAAATAAATAGGTTAAAATGAAATAAAAGGAAGAATAACATTTGAAAATCACACAAAACTAAACACTCACACACTAATAGTAAAATCTTAAGAACAAGTCATTATGCTTAGAGAAAAAATAGGTATAATGCAACCATATTTCTTTCCTTATTTAGGATATATCAGTTTGATAAAACATACTGATCGATTTATCCTACTAGATACAGTTCAATTTATAAGAAGGGGCTGGATCGAAAGAAATCGAATTTTAAAACAAAAGGAAGGGTGGTTGTATATTCAAGTCCCACTGAAGAAAGATAACGGTAGGTCGACTTTGATTAAAGATTGTGTTTTGGACAATTCAAAACCTTGGAAAGAAAAAATTTTAGCTCAATTTTCTATTTATAAAAAAATAGCGCCCAATTACGTGGACACTATGGAGTTTTTAGAGAAGACATTATCTAAAAATTTTGTTGATATCACATCATTAGACAAGCATATTTTGGAAGAAATATGTAAATACCTGGACATGCCAAGGGAGATTTCCATTTTTTCGGAGATGGATTTAACGATAGAGAAGCCGGAAGATTCGGACGAATGGGCATTAAATATCTGTAAATGCATTGGATCAAAGCTTACTTATATAAACCCAAGTGGTGGTAAAAGTTTTTTTGATAGGAGTAAGTATGACAATGCAGATATCAATATGTATTTCCATGAATTACAAATTAAAGACTATAAGCAGGGATACCGGGAGTTTGAGCCCAATCTCTCCATATTAGACGCAATGATGTTTAACACAAAGGAGGAGATTCATGATATGTTAGATCAATTTCAACTATCATGATTCTGTGTCACATCATTTAGTAAACCAAAATTTATTAACCTATTTAAAAACTAAATTTTTATCATGGATGAAAAGAAATTAGAAAAAATTGATGTTTCGGTTGTGATGACAACATGGGGACATGATAAGTTCATTGTTCAGGCAATTGAAGGAGTATTGAATCAAAAGTTTGATGGCAATATTGAATTAATCGTTACCAATGACAGGTCTCCAGACGAAACGGATAAAATCGTTACTAATTATTTAAGAAATACAGTGATTCCAGAAAATATTTATGTAAAATATATTTTGAATGAAAAGAATTTGGGAGCTGTAAAGAATTTCTTATTTACAATTGGCATATCAAGGGGTGAATTTATAGGAGTTTGTGAGGGTGATGATTATTGGATTGATCCATATAAAGTTCAAAAGCAAGTTGACTTTCTTCGTGAGAACACTGATTGTAATTTAGCGTTTCATAGAGTTCAGGTATTAAATGAAAATGGTGAGTTAACTCCTGAAGAATTAAATAATTCTGAAACATCCTTTAAACGGGATATTCATTATTTGGCAGAATTCGGGAATTTCATGCATACTCCATCGGTGATGTTTAGAAATAATCTGGAATTCGATGAACGTATTTTTACAGATAGAATAGGCGATTATGTTGTTTGGTTTATAAGCGGGCAAAAGGGGAAATTTGGATATATTCCTGATGTAATGTCTGTCTATAGATTATGGAATGGTTCGATATGGGGATTAAAGAGCGAGTATTTTCGAATTCAAAACTCGCTACGGATGTTAATCAGAATGATTAAGTATAATGAAGACGATCAGATTAATAAATTATTAGTAAAACAAGCTAAAAAGCTTTTTCTATTTGTTAGTTTAAAGGAGATGAATTTGAAGGAACGGCTAAACTATCTGAAATTAACTTATGAGGTTTCTCCATCTTTTACATGGAAATTATTATTAAAAGGGTTTTCACATGTAAAGAAAGGCAGGATGTTCATTAATTTAATATTTATGGATCAGATCATTAAATGGGTTAGCTTTTAATAAATTATTCGACTAAAAATAGTTACGCTAAATATTAAGGCATCTTCATTATATTGATCTCTGCATATTTGATTTAAATTAATGGGTTTGATATAAATATTTCTATGTTAAGCAGATATAAAAATTATAGTAAGCATCAATATATAAAAGGTGATCGGATATATTATCCATCCTTTTTCTCTAAAGAAAATATTATTGATTGGTTATTGTGCACAGAGAAACATTTAATCCGATGTTATTTAAAAGCATTGAGATCTGAAGAGTATTATAGTTTTATAAGACCGAATAAGATCATCAGTTACTATTATTCTCGGAGGAAAAACAAACTGGGAGTGAAATTAGGATTTTTTATTCCCAAAGGATGTTTTGGACTTGGGCTTCACTTAGCACATTATGGATCTGTAATCATAAATCCTAGAGCAATCATAGGAGAGAATTGCACGATTCATGGTAATTGCTGTATAGGTAATACAGGAAGTGATGAGGGAGGTTTGCCGGTTTTAGGCAATAATATTGATATAGGACAAGGGGCTCAGATTCTAGGGGATGTAAAAATAGCAGACGGGGTGAGGGTTGGAGCCGGGTCAATTGTTTTAAAATCTGTAATAGAGGAAGGAGCCTCAGTGGTTGGGATTCCGGGAAGAGTTTTATTAAAAAGACAAGATAGATAATGCTTATATCATTTATTCTACCGGCATATAAGGCGAAATTTTTAGATCAGGCGATTGAAAGTATTTTGGGGCAGAGTTATGGTAATATTGAATTAATTATTGTTGACGATGATTCCCCTCAGAATTTAGAAGAAATTGTTTCGAGATATAATGATCCAAGAATAAGTTATTTCAGAAATGAAGTCAATATAGGAGGTAAAGATTTAGTTGCACAGTGGAATAAGTGTATTTCTTATGCAAATGGGGAATATTTAGTATTGGCGGCAGACGATGATATTTATCATAAAAATTTCACGCAGGAATGTGTTAAATTGATTGAAAAGTATCCAGAGGTAGATATGCTTAGATCCAGGATATCATTAATTAATGATCAAGGTGATCTTATAGAAATCGATGGAATATTAGCAGAGCGATGCAGTCAGGAAGAATATGTATATAGTTGGGTTAAGGGAGTTCCATATGTATGTATAGGAAATTATATGTTTAAAACTAAGGCAATTCAAACTGAAAAGTTTGATAATTTGCCATTTGCGTTCGGCACAGATACCATTACTACTGTCAAATTAGCAAAAAATGGGATGGCTAATACAAAGGATATGCTGTTTGATTTTAGGATTTCAGACATTCATTTATCCAGTGATCCTACAAAGTATGAGCAAAAGGTCGATGCGATTACGTTGCTCTATTCTATGCTGGGAAAAATAGCATATAAAAAACCAATAAACTCGATCGAAGAATTTTGTCAAAGCAGAGTTCAATGGAATACCTTATATCAGAAATGTGTCTACGATTATTATAATGTTGCGATAAAACATTTGCCCTTTCGTAAAATAGGGAAAATTGAGGACTGTAAATTATTGAACAGAAAAGATAAACTAAAAATGTATGGAAGGTTTATTTTTGAAAAGATTATTAAATAATATTTGAGTAATACAATTAATAGATGAATTCATATATCCCTATAGTAGTAGCTTTTACAGAAAATTATTTTGTTCCTGCTATTACTTGCCTTTCTTCCATCTTAAAGAATTCAGATCCTAAGTATAAGTATGAGGTAATTTGCCTATTGACAAAAGATTTACCCTTGGATTTACAAGAAAAATTAAATACTTATAATCCGGAGCGGATGAAATTTACCTATCTGAATTTAGATGGTGCTCTTGAAGGCGTATATGTTGATGAGCGCTATACAATCGCTGCATCATTCAGATTATTATTGCCGGAATTGTTGAAGGAGCATGATAAAATAATTTATACCGATTGTGATGTTATCATCAGGAATGATTTGGGGTCTTTATATGAAAATATAAATTTAGGAAACAATTATTTAGCTGCCGTTTATGAGGCAGCTCTTGATTCTCAAGTATCATATTTAAAGGAAATTGGCTGTGAACCAGGTTATTACTTTAATTCTGGATTTTTAGTTATGAACTTAGATCAGATGAGGAAGGATGGGTTATCTAAGAAATTGATTGATGGATTAAAAGTGCCGTATTTGCAATTTCCAGATCAAGATGTTTTAAATATCCACACAAAAGGAAAGGTATTAGGATTAAAGCCAAAATATAACAGCATTCGAACATTTTTTCTTCCCCAATTTAAACCAACATTTTTAAAGCGCTATACTGAGGAAGATTGGGATGAAGTTCAAAGTCATGGTACCATTCATTATACAGGCGGTAAGCCTTGGAATGAGATGACTGTGAAGTTTGAGATATGGTGGAAATACTATTTTCAGTTGCCAGAGCATATAAAAGCAAGTTGGCAAGAGGATAAAAAATTAAGCTCAATTGGAAAATGTTTGAATTTTCCTTTGCTAGGAAACTTAGGCCAGGGCATAATTGATATATACAGAAAAGTGAAGCACATGAATTCCCATTAAATTATACATCACACTAAGATTTTAGGATCATGATAGAAAAGCTTAAAAAATTGCCTGTTGTTAGCAATATTTGGTCTCGAATTAGAGGTTCAAAAATTAAAACAAAACATCAAGAAGTTGCTGAATTTTGGAAACCAATAATATCAGATTATTATTCTGGCAATTTTGAAAAAATTGAAAGTAAGCCAAAAAAAGAATTAGGAACGGAGCGGATAATTTGGCAATATTGGGGACAAGGTGTTGATTCTGGAGAATTACCGGAGGTTGTTGATCTATGTTTTAAATCTGTAGATCAATACAAAGGTGATTTTATGGTTATTAGAATTGATGATTCGAATTATAGTGATTATGTGGATTTACCTGATTATGTTATTGAGAAATTAGAGAAAGGGATCTTCAAAAGGACATTTTTTTCAGATTTATTGCGATTGGCTCTTTTAAAGAACTATGGTGGAGTATGGTTGGATGCTACAATTTTGTTGACAGGTCATCTTGATGAAAATTTAATTGCACAACCTTATTTTATGTATCAACGAGATTCTAGTGAACCTAATAAAAAGAATTGGGAGGATAGCTATGCATATTATTGGGGATGGGACAAAGATTATAAAGTCAGAGTATTGAACAGCATTATTTATTCTAAGGCTGATAATCCATTAATTTCAGATATGTTTCAGTTGATTAACCACTATTGGAAAACCCAAAATGAAATTATAGATTATTTTTTCTTTCAAATTCTATATAATGAGTTGATAGAAGGGCAATTGAAAGCCGAACAATGTTTATTAATTAGTGATGTTTATCCTCATATCTTGCAGACTAAATTTAATGGAGTGGAAGGTCTTATGGATTATTCTGAGGCAATTAATCTTACGAATACTCATAAAATGTCCTATTTCAATACTGAAGGGTTGAATAAATTAAAAACTTTCCTAAATAAATAATAAATTTAAGTTCTAGAAATTATTTATGAAACATGCCTTTTTAATTGTTGCTCATCATGAGTTCAATATTCTATCTATTCTGATTGACCTTTTAGATGATGCAAGAAATGATATTTATATTCATATAGATAAAAAAGTATTGGATTATCCGAAGCAAGCAGGGAAAAAATCCAATGTTTATTATCTAGAAGAAAACAGGGTCGACGTTCGCTGGGGGAATGTTTCGCAAATTGAAGCAGAATACGCGTTATTTGAAACAGCTTTTAAGAACGGTCCTTATGGATATTATCATATGATATCTGGAGTACATCTTCCTTTGGTGACACAGAATGAATTTCATGATTTTTTTGATTCCGTTTCTAAATCTCAAGTTTTCACACCGATGGAATCTCATCCCATTGAATTAGAAAGAAAGGGAAATTTTAAAAATTATTTTATGAAAAGTTTCTCTTCAAATCGATTTTCCCAAATAGGATGGAGGCTAGGGGTTAGTATTCAAGAACTGCTTGATTTAAAGGTGAATAAAGACCGTACTTTTATTAAAGCTTCAAATTGGGTTAGCCTTACTCAGGATGCTGTTGCCTATATGATAAGTATCAAGAAAAATGTACTGAAAAGGTATCGATATACGATGTGTGGTGACGAGTTATTTGTTCCTACTGAGCTGACCTATTCTGGAAAGAATTGGAATACAATTTACTCCGAGAGGTTATTATTGCATAATGTTGGTAGAGCAAATTCTACAGTTATTACAGAAGAGGAACTTGAACTTATAGAGAAGTCAAACTATTTGTTTGGTCGAAAATTTAGTTCTTCAAACTTGGAAATTGTAAATCATATTATAGAAAAAGTAAAGCCAGTCTTATGAAGCATGCCTACCTAATTCTTGCACATAATGAGTTTCAAGTTTTGAAGAGGTTATTGTTGGCTTTGGATGATTCTAGGAACGATGTTTATATACATTTTGATAAAAAAGTAAGCGAATTACCGGATTTACATTTACAACATGCTAATCTTCATATTCTAAAAAATCGAGTAGACGTAAAATGGGGAGATGTGACTGTTATGGAGGCTGAACTCAATTTATTTGAAGCTGCGCATAAAAATGGGGAATATAGTTACTACCATTTACTGTCAGGAGTTGACATGCCTATCAAGTCACAGGATTATATCCATGATTTTTTTAATAAACATGCTGGTAAGGAATTTATAGGTTTTTATCAGGGTGATATTACAGACGAAATTGACCGAAAAGTTATGAAAACACATTTGTTTTCAGAGTCTTTTAGAACCGATTCAGGATTAATAAACCTTTCGAAAAAGGTTTTAAGATCAGCTTTTATAAAATTTCAGGAAATAATAAATTATAAAAGGAACGGGGATATCAATTTCAAGAAGGGTACACAATGGATCAGCATTACGGGTGAAATGGTAAAAATATTAATTAAGGACCGTGAAAATATATTAAAGATTTACCAAAATAGCTTTTGTTGCGATGAAATTGTGGTTCAAACAGCTTGCTGGAATTCCGAGTTAAAGAAAAATATATTTGATTTAAACGATGAAGGGAGAGGATGCATGCGTGAGATTAGATGGGAAAAGAATGTTATAAGAGACTGGACAGAAAACGATTATGAATATCTTACTCATTCAGATAAATTGTTTGCTAGAAAGTTTAATTCTAAGAGTATCAGTGCTGTAGACAAAATTCTACACTATGTTCAGGTAAATAAAACTTAGTTTTGTGGTAAGTTGAACATGGATAAAAAAGCGCTAGTTTCGATAATCGTTCCGGTTTACAATGCTGAGAAAACATTGTACATATGTTTAGATTCATTGGAGGAACAAACATATAAAGATCTGCAGATCATTTTTGTTAATGATTCAAGTACAGATAACAGTTTAAATGTACTTAACCAATTTAAGGAAAGAACCTCCTATCAAGTGGAAATTATAAGCCATGAAAGGAATAGAGGAGTTGCTGCAGCAAGGAATACAGGATTGGATAGGGCGCAGGGAGATTATATTTATTTTGTTGATGCTGATGATGCAATCGATAAAAATACAATTGCAGAAAGCTTAAAACTGGCAACATCTGAGAATTTAGATATTGTTGGCTTTAGCTGGTATCTAACTTTTGAAAAAAATGAACGAAAAATGCATCAACCTAGCTTTGATAGTCCATTTGATGCAATAGAGAAGATGATGAGGGGAACGATGCGATGGAATTTATGGCTTTTCTTATTTAAATCGTCCATTTTTCAAAATTATGGGATTCGATTTATAGAAGGAAAAAATATGGGTGAGGACCTTATGGTAGCCATAAAGTTATTTTGCAATTCGGAAAAGGTTGGATATTTAGATCGTCATTTTTATCACTATGGTCAGAGTAATGCTTCTTCGTTAACCAAAACATATTCTGACAGTCACATTGAGCAAGTGACTGCGAATGTCAATGAAGTTGAAAAATTTTTAAAAAGCAGTATTTTTTCAAATAAGATAGGTAACTTAATGAACTATTTAAAGCTGAATATAAAGCTGCCATTATTAATTTCTGAAAAAACAACACAATATACTAAGTGGTTGAATTGGTTCCCGGAAGCAAATTCTTTTGTAATGGAAAATAAGACATTGCCACTACGAACCAGGCTATTGCAGTTAGCCGCAGTTAAAAAACAATTTTGGCTCGTAAAACTTTATAATAAAGTTGTTTTACGATTAGTTTACGGTGTGTTATATAAATAGTCATTAAGATATGATTCGATTAATACTCTATATATCAATTGGAATTGCGGTAAGTTTTTATTTGTTCCCAATTTCGTTTACCTTTTTGCCATCCCTCAATACAAAAATGGTTTTGGCCGTTTTGGGCGGAATGTTTGCGGGCATGAATTGGTTAATGAATCGTGAGATTAAGATTTCAAAAGGTTTTTTGGTTTCGGTTGTCTTAGCATTATTGTTTTCTTTCATTTGTTTCTATTCCACAGACATCAATAAAACAACAGATTATGCATATGCGTCCTATATCACCAGTTTTGCGGTTTGGTATTTTGGAGCCTATGCAGTTTGTAGTATGATAAAAATAGTTCATGGAAAGGTAGATTTTAGAATCTTTACCTTTTATGCGACCGCAATTTGTGTTTTTCAATGTACAGCAGCTTTGTTGATTGATAATGTTCCGAGTTTTAAATTGCTGGTAGACAGTTATGTATCACAAGGTCAGGAGTTTTTTGAAGAAGTTGATCGATTATATGGAATTGGAGCAGCATTAGATCCGGCAGGAGTTCGATTTTCGATTGTATTATTAATGATTACTGCTACATTGAACAATGATGAATCTGTTAGAAATAACAGTTGGACAATCAGTTTGTTATTAATATCCTTCTTTTTTATAGCCATTATAGGAAATGCTATTTCAAGAACTACGGTTATAGGCTTAGGTGCCTCATTAGCCTATTTTATTATTGGATCAAGTGTATTTAAAAGAGCAATACAGAATCATTCGACTAAATTGAGTGTTTTGTTTGGAGTCTTTTTAGTAGTTGCGATAGGCATTTCCATTTACTTATACCAAACCAATGCAGAGTTCTATGACCAAATGCGCTTTGCTTTTGAAGGGTTTTTCAATTATGTTGAAAAAGGTGAATGGAGGACGGATTCTACGGATAAGCTAAATCGGGAAATGTGGGTATGGCCACAGGATCAACAAACCTGGATTATAGGTTCTGGATTGTTTGATAATTATGTTTATAGTACGGATATCGGATATTGTCGATTTATCCTATACTGTGGAATTCTAGGGTTTTCTGTATTTGCATTATTGTTTGTTGTAAACGCTCTGGTGTTTATGAGACGTCATCCCCAATATTGGATGTTCTTCCTGATTTTAATGGCTTTTACCTTTGTCATTTGGTTTAAGGTTGCAACGGATATCTTTTTTATTTATGCAGTATTTTATTGCATCGATTCATTAAGGGTTACAGAAAGTTCAGAAGAAAAAGAAGAAGTTTATGAAGATAGTGTATTGCATCCTAGGTACATTTAACTCAGGAGGTATGGAGCGAGTGTTGGCAAATAAAACTAACTACCTCGCAAAACTTGGTCATGATATCAGCATTATCACTACCGACCAACAAAACCGTAAGCCCTATTTTAATCTACATCCTTCAATTCATCAAATTGACCTTGGTATTAATTATACCACAAATAATAATACTGGTTTATTAAAGAAATTGATAGAATATCCTAAAAAGCAGCTTGAACATAAGAAACTACTGAAGAAATATCTAAACAAGATAAAACCTGATATTACAGTTTCCTTATTTGACCATGAAGTTGGTTTGCTTCCCAGTATTGGTGATAAAAGCAAGAAGATTGTTGAAATTCATTTTTCTCGATTTAAAAGACTGCAATACGGCAGGGAAGGTGTTTGGAAAATTGTCGACAAAATCCGAAGCAATAATGACCTTAAAACGGTTCAGAAATACGATAAGTTCGTTGTTTTAACCGAAGAAGATAAATCTTATTGGGGAGATCTAAATAATATCGAGGTTATTCCTAATGCAAATAGTTTCAAAATTTCTGAACCTAGCAAGCTTTCTTCTAAAAATGTAATAGCTGTTGGTCGCTATGATTACCAAAAGAGATTTGAGGATTTAATAGAGATATGGAAATTGGTTCATGAAAAAGAACCAGAATGGCATCTCAATATTTTTGGCAAAGGACCTGAAAAGGAGAAATTGCAAAGAATGATTGATGAAAATAAGTTGTCATCAACTGTAAGTTTAAGAGATCCTGTTCAAGATATTGATCAACAGTATCTTGATAGTTCAATGATTGTAATGACTTCTCGTTATGAAGGATTGCCAATGGCACTATTGGAAGGTCAAGTTGCAGGATTACCCCTCATATCTTATACATGCAAATGTGGTCCAAGAGATATTATTAAAGAAGGTGAAAATGGCTTTTTATTAGAAGAGGGAGATAAAATAGGTGTATCGGAGAGAATCGTAGAATTAATTCAAAATAAAGAATTGCGTGAAAGGATTGGGGAAAAATCATTTGAATATTCAAATGATTTTTCAGAAGAAAAGATTATGGAGAAATGGCTAAGTCTTTTTAATGAAACTTTGAATACATAGAATGAAAACTATTGTAATATCTGCTGTTAACCTGGTTGAGGCTGGAACATTAGCGATTCTGCAAGATTGTCTAAGATTTCTATCGGACTATTCGGTCAAAAATAATTATAAGGTTATTGCTATAGTTCATAGAAAAGAACTAGCTGAATTTCCTAACATTGAGTATATCGAAACTCAGTGGCCAAAGAAAAAATGGACGAACAGATTGTGGTACGAATATGTATCGATGAATAAAATATCGAAAGATATTGGTACTGTATACCTTTGGTTTTCTTTGCATGATACCTCTCCAAGCGTTCAAGCAGAAAGAAGAGCAGTATATTGCCATAATTCATTTTCTTTCTATAAATGGAAATTGCACGATTTAGTGTTTGCTCCTAAAATTGCCCTTTTTGCAATTTTCACAAAGCTTATCTATAAAACCAATATCTTAAAAAATGATTATTTGGTTGTTCAGCAGGAATGGTTTCGTTCTGGCTTAAGTAAAATGTTTGGGATCAATCCTAAGAAGATAATTGTTTCAAGACCAAGAATTTCAGATGATACTCCTGAAAATATTGAATTGAAAACTACAGATGATACATATCGTTTTTTATTTGCCGGTTCACCAAATAGCCATAAAAATTTTGAAGTTATCTGTCAAGCTTCCAAAATACTCTTAGAAGAGTATAAGATTTCAAATTTTAAATCCACGATCACAGTTAAAGGAACTGAGAATAAATACGCTTCTTGGTTATTGAAAAATTGGGGTAAAATTGATCAAATTGACTTCATGGGCTTTATTCCAAAAGCTAAGTTGGTGGAATTATATGCAGAAACTAATTGCTTGATCTATCCTTCGAAAGTTGAGTCATGGGGCTTGCCAATTTCTGAATTTAGTAATTACGAACGACCTATGTTATTGGCTGACTTACCATACGCTCATGAAACTGCTGAAGGAAGTTTAAAAACGGCATATTTTAATCCTGATGATCCAAAACAATTAGCAAGATTGATGGCTAGCTTAATCAACGGGAATGAGTCGAATCTCTCTAATCAACCTGTTAAGGATTTAGCTAAGCCGAAAGCCGAAAATTGGGAAGAACTATTTAACATGTTATTGAAGTAATAATCTAATCCACAAATACAAAATGAAAGTTCTGCAGGTAGGAAAATTTTATCCGATTCGAGGAGGTGTAGAGAAAGTTGAGTATGATTTAATGCTTGGTCTATCCAATGATGGTATTCGTTGTGATATGCTTTGCGCATCCACCGAGGATCATCCAGAAGCTACCATTCATTTAAATGAATATGCGACATTATATGTAGTTCCTACTCAAATCAATGCTGCTGCGACTAAATTAGCCCCCAAAATGATTAGTAAATTGAGGAAGATGGCTAAGGCTTATGATGTTGTCCATATTCATCATCCGGATCCTATGGCTTGCCTTGCGCTCTTTTTATCTGGTTATAAAGGAAAAGTTGTGTTACATTGGCATAGTGATATTTTAAAACAAAAAACTCTATTAAGGTTATACAAACCTTTACAGGATTGGTTGATCAAAAGAGCGGACATCATAGTTGGAACTACACCCGTATATGTCAAAGAATCTAAATTTCTTCAACAAGTACAATCAAAGATTGATTTTATTCCTATCGGAGTTGATATAGAAGAAGCTAATCCTGCTTTAGTTGAGGAAATTAGGTCGAAGTACTTAAATAAAAAATTGATATTCTCCTTAGGTCGTTTGGTTGAATACAAAGGTTATGAATATCTAATAAAATCAGCAATTCATTTAGACGATTCATATCATATAGCTATAGGTGGTAAAGGACCTCTAAAAGAAGAGCTGGAAGCTTTAATAAAGGAGAATAAACTAGAAAACAAAGTTAGTCTATTAGGATTTATGACAGATGAAGAAGTTATAGCCTATTATGAGGCTTGTGATCTTTTCTGTTTAAGCTCTATACTGAAGACTGAAGCGTTTGCAATTGTTCAAATTGAAGCGATGGGTTATGGTAAACCAATTGTTTCAACCAGGATTCCAGAGTCTGGTGTAAGTTGGGTAAATGCAGATACTGTATCTGGAATAACGGTTGACATTTGTAATGATAAGGCTCTAGCGGATGCTTTTCTAGCTATATTAACTGAGGAAGATGTCTACAAAAAACTTTCGGAAGGAGCGAAAAAACGCTATTTTGAGCATTTTACGCGACAAAAAATGGTAGATAAATGTTTACAAATATATAATAAGATTTTAGCCTGATAGGACCAATGCATAATTTTGCCTTAACATCAAAAGAGATAGCTTTTATTGCGGGTCAATAAATTATTTGATTATACCACTTAGTTCTTATACATTCTTGCTAAATTATCTGAATATTAAGTTAATATTATTGGTTGATGAGCGACGACAAAAATAAAAGGAGCTATAAAGTTCAAAATAATTTGTTTTTTGAGATTATCACTGATGACCTAAAAAACGGTAAATCTGTAAAATTTAATGTTTCAGGTAGAAGTATGATGCCTTTTTTGAATCATGGAGATCAGGTGGTTGTAAAACAACCTTCGGGTTTAGATGTTAAGAAAGGTGATATACTTCTTGTTAAATACCAGGGTAAATTTATTTTACATCGTTTGGTTAAAATAAAAGGTGTGAAATATTATTTAGCAGGGGATGGGAATCTGGACCAAATAGAGATAGTAGAGAAAGAGGATGTGATAGGTTTGGTTACAGGAGGCAGTCGAGGAGAAGAGCTGTTGAAGGTAAACTCAGATTTTAATAAGAAGATAGGTTTAATATGGTATTATATTAGGCCCCTGCGATATCTCTTTAGTAAATTTAAATAGGTATAAGTATGAAGTTAAGGAATGATTTACAGCTTAGAAAATTAGGTGAAGATTTTATTATTATTGATCCAGGACAAGAAATGGTTGATATGTCTAAGGTTTTTACCCTAAATGAAACTGCAGCATTCCTGTGGGAAGAACTTCATGATACTGAATTTTCAGAAGAAACAGTAATTCAGATATTATTAGAAAATTACGAGGTTGATGAAGCATTAGCAATTAAAGATGCTAAGCGATTGATTCAAGATTTTGTAAAAGGGGGTCTTATTTCGGTTTAGTGTAATGTTAAAAAACAAGATAACCAAGATATTTTTTTTATTACTACAATCCGGATTATGGAAAAAATCTATTTTAGATACAACATATTTTCCATTGAGCAGCAAAGAATGGGAAGAAATTTATAAAATTAGTATAAATCAAACCGTAGAATGTATCGTATTTGACGGGATTCAAAAATTAGATCCAAAAGATCAACCTCCAAAGGTCCTATTATTAAATTGGGCAGTTCGGGTTGAAAAACAAGGTCAACGGAATGAAATAATGAATGAATCGATTTCTGAATTATTTTCATTGTTTAAGGAGAAAGGGGTTTCCCCCATTTTGCTTAAAGGTCAAGGATTAGCAAAATGTTATCCGAATCCATTGCACCGAGTTTGTGGAGATATAGATCTTTATTTTGAAGATAAGAAGTCCTATGATGATGCATTCAAAATTATTAACGATAAAGGATTGGAGATAAATTCCATGCCTGGTTTTAGTTCAGAGTATATATTTGGAAAGTTTGAAGTAGAACATCATCAAAAGATGTTTGATATTCATAATCCATTTGTACAACATGTATTAAAGAAAATTAGGAAGGAAGAGGTTGACAATGCCAATTATTTAATGATAAAAGATAATAGTATTAAGATGCCTTCAGCATTGGAGACAATTGTTCAAGCTAATTGCCATATTCTAAAGCACCTTTTGTCTTTTGGAATAGGTATCAGGCAGCTATGTGATTCAGCTAGGATATACTTTTATTATCATTCAGAATTAAAGGATAAGGATTTAAGTTCTATTTATTCTAAACTAGGGATTGATAAATGGATAAATTTATTGCATCAATTGTTAGTAAAATATTTAGGATTAGAAGAAAATAGGTTGCCTTATTCATTAAATAATAATGTTGATGCCGATTGGATGATGGAGGATATTTTAATTGCAGGGAATTTTGGTTTTCATAATGAAAAATTCAAATCCATAGAAAGCAATCTAAATGGGGATAGGGCAAATAAAAAAAGCAGGATTTGGGATTCCTTTATGAAATATGTTAAAGTAACACCTTCAGAGGCAATCTGGTTTCCTATAATGCAATATTATTCAAGGGTAAATAAATAAAAGCATTGCTTTCAGGTATTACATATCAACTGAAATGGGCTTGGGAACAAGCTAAGGACTATAAAAAAGAATTAATATTCTTTTTTGTCCTTGAACTGATTGCAATTGCGTGTTCTTTGTTTTTTGTGATTTGGTCTAAACATGCGATAGACTATGCTATTGGAGGAGAAAAGGAATCTGTTGATAAGGCATTAATATTAACAGTTTTATTTATCGTACTTGGTTTGGTTGTCAAGGCTTGGGGGTCATGGATTAATGAGAAGACAAGAGCAAAAATGCTTATTGGACTTCAGAATAATTTAATTAAGATTCAAATGCTTTCGAAGTGGAAAGTAATCAAGAATTGGCATACTGGTGATATGCAGATTAGAATAAATAATGATGCAAATGAAATTGTGCAGATGATTGGCAACACTTTCATTACCTTTTTGATTACAATTATCAAGTTGGTTGCATCTTTTGCTTTACTATGGTCAATGGACCCTATGTTAGCATTATTAATCTTAGCAATATCGCCACTGTTTATATTTACTAAAATCTATTTTAAGAGATTGAGGTCAATCAATCGTTCCTTAAAGGCAGCGGAGTCTAATTTAGGTAAAGTCGTTCAAGAAAATTTGAGATTTAGAATGGCATTAAGGGCATTAGGATTGCAGAATTTTAGGTGGAAAAAGGTTGAGGAAAGCCAGTCAAATATTTACAATTTAAAAATGGAATTGTTGAATTTTTCAACGATTTCACAAAGTTCTTTGAAGTTTCTAATTAATGTAGGGTTTCTATTAACCTTTATTTGGGGGGTATATAAGCTTAAGTCTGGGGAGATTACTTTCGGTATGATGACTGCATTCCTACAGTTGGTGGGAAGAATTCAAGGTCCATTGTTATTATTGATGAGTTTTGTTCCAGTCTTCATTAAGTTTAGAACCGCTGTAGAGCGTGTGGAAGAAGTTTTTAAGACAGAGGTTGAGCCTGAGTATCAGCCTGAGTTTATAAAAGATCCAAAGGAACTGGTCATCAAGAACCTAAGCTTTAAATACGAAGATAATAGTGTTATTGATGGTTTTAACCTTCGAGTTAAAGCAGGAGAACCGACAGCAATCATAGGGTCAAGTGGAAAGGGTAAAACTACATTGATTAGGCTATTGTTATCATTAATTCAACCTAATAAAGGTGAGATTTATGTTGTTAATGATTCAAAGACTATAGCAATAAATCATAATCACAGAGTAAATATAGCTTATGTACCTCAGGGAGATAAGTTGTTTTCTGGGACTATTCGAGAGAATATCTTAACAGATACAGAAAATGTAAGTCCTGAGAAACTATATGAAGTGCTGTATCAGAGTTGTTCTGAATTTGTTTATGATTTACCTCAGGGATTGGACACGATAATTGGGGAGTCAGGATATGGATTATCAGAGGGACAGGCTCAACGTGTAGCGCTTGCAAGAGCATTAATGAAAGAAAACAGCATTTGGCTTTTTGATGAGGTTACCTCAGCATTAGACCAAAAAACTGCAGAGAAATTAATTGATAGATTGATGTTTGCTGCAAAAGATAAGATCGTAATTTTTGTTACTCACGATCTTAGATTGGCAGAAAAATGTACTCAATCTGTATATATGCAGTAGAATTAACTATTAAGAGCACAATTTAAATGAAAACAGCAGACTACTTGGTAGCTGATAATCTGATTAGGTTGTCATTTGAAGATTCAATTGATGTTAAAAGTAGTTTACCATCATTTAAGGATTTTGAAATTGACTATAACCCCGAAGTTGAAGCGGTATTGAATATTGATCTGACTCTAAAGTCTTCAAATATTGACCTTTCTGATGCGAAATTATTAAGTGATGTTTCAATAGTGTGGGGAGATCGATTTAAGTTTGAAGAGGTTGCTGATTATTACGTTACTTCTGTTGAAAATTCAGAATCTAAAGAAACTGAACTTTGGAGAATGATCAGTGATAAGACTTTTAAAAATTCAAAGATTCATATAAAAGCAACAGAACTATATGATTCTAATATATTGAGTTGGATGATTATGGTTGCCTTTGGGCAACGAGTTCTTTCAAATAATACGGCATTGATCCATTCATCTGTTGTAGAGAATGATGATTATGCGGTATCCTTTTTAGGTAAGAGCGGGACTGGTAAAAGTACACATAGTCGATTATGGATCGGGAATAATCCAGGTTTTAAATTGTTGAATGACGATAATCCCGCAGTTAGAGTTGTAGATCAGGAAGTTTATATATATGGGACACCATGGAGTGGAAAAACTGCATGCTATATTAATAAAAAATTGAAATTAATGTCTATAGTGAGGTTGGCACAAGCAAAAGAGAATAAAATGGAATGGAAGGGGAAAGGGGTTGATTCTTTAGTAGCGCTATTGCCAAGTTTCACAGCTATAAGATGGAATTCAACAATATTTTCTTCGATGCTAAGCGTTTTAGAAAACATAATAGAAAGAATCCATGTTGGACAATTAAATTGTCTCCCTGATGCGGCGGCAGCAGAACTATGTTTAAATGAAATTAAAAAAGTAAATAAACTTGAATATGAATAGATTAATTATCAGCCTAATTGCATTAACTATGTTAACACTAAGTTCATGCGTAGTTTCTAAAAAGGTGACTTACCTTGAGAATATGGTCGTGGATTCTTTGTATAAAATGCAAGAAATTCCTTCGATAAGAGTTCAGAAATATGATAGATTGAGTATCATCATTAGTTCAAAGACTCCAGAGTTGGCAGCGCCATTTAATCCAGATGGGGGGATTTATAATGTGGGTGATAAGGGTGAAATAACTACTTCAACAACTGGTGCCACAACAGAAAAAGGGTACTTAGTAGATAGAAATGGAAATATTGATTTTCCAGTATTAGGTCTAATTCCTGCTGATGGAAAAACCGTTGAGGAGTTGAAAAAATACATCTATGATCGATTGATAAATGAAAATCTGATTAATTCTCCTTTAGTAAGAATTGAGTTATTGAATTTAAAGATTATGATGATGGGTGAGGTTGGTGCAAAAGGTATTTTGAATGTTCAAGATGGTCAAATTTCCTTATTAGAGGCAATTACAAGAAGTGGTGGTCTAACGACTAATGCACTTAGTCAAGAAATTACTGTAATAAGGGAAGAAAATGGCTTTAGAAGAATGTATACAAGTAATATTGAAGATGTGAATTTCTTTGATTCCCCAACATACTATTTAAAACAAAATGATATTGTCTATGTAAAGCCTAAATCTGCGGTTCCTACACCAAGAGAAGACTTAACATGGAGATATATTGGTTTTGGTACAGCAATATTAACATTAGGTGTCAGTCTTCTTGCATTATTTAATAATAAATAAATAATTAATGGTTAATCATTCATCAAACAAAACTTTTCAAGGAAAAGCAAAACAAGACCAATCTCTTTTAGTATTGGATATCTTAAGGTACCTTATATCTAATTGGAAATGGTTTTTATTATCGGTATTGCTGTTTGGAGGTTATTATTATTATCAATATAGCAAGACTCCTTTCTTGTATAAGAAGGATCAAACTATCATGGTAAAAACAGCCTCGAACACAATGAGTGCTTCCAGGATTACAAGACCTAATAACTTTTACAACTTTGTAAACGTGAATAGTGAGATCTTACAGTTAAGGTCTCAAGAGTTGATGCGTAACACGATCAACCTACTCAATGCAGATGTAAGTTACCAAAGAAAAGACGGTCTTAGAATGGTAGAGTTGTATAAGACTTCTCCATTTATTGTTAGATTTTCAAATGTGTCTCCGAATGATGGATTTTCCTTCAATTTAAAATATAAAGGAAATAATCAAGTCGAGCTTTCCAACTTTTCCAAAGGTGATCCTGAACAAACGGTAGTTGTAAAACTAAATTCAGAGGCTAAAACTCCAATTGGTAACTTGTTTATATCTCCGAACAGCGACAAAAAATTTCGTGTAAATCTTTCAGAAGATATCCAAATTACTAAGAGTCCTATCGAATCAATGGTAGGATACTTCTTAGGTAATTTGAAGATTATTCAAATGGAAGATGTTGAAATTCTTCAAATGACTATGGAAGATACTTCTCCTTTGAGGGCGGAGGACATGGTAACCAAGCTGATTGAAGTGTACAATCAAATGACAATTGAAGATAAAAAGACTGTTGCAAATAATACGGCAGACTTTATCAATGACAGGTTGGTAATTATAGAAAAAGAATTAAGCAGCGTTGAGTCAAGTTTAGAGGGGATGAAAACCCAAAATCAAGGGTTGGATGTAAAAACTGCAGGTGAACAATACTGGACTGAATCTAGAACCTATCAGAGCTCAAGTAAAGAGATTGAGACTCAAATGAAGTTGGTTGAAATCATGCGCCAAAGATTGAATGATCCAAGTAGAGCTGATGATTTAATTCCAAGTAATACAGGTTTAGTTGATGGAAGTATTGAGGACATAATTTCTGAATATAACGGGTTATTATTGAAGCGTAATAGGTTGATGAGTGGAAATAGTTCTGAAAACCCTATTGTTCAAGACATGAACAATGCTTTAACTCAAGTACGTCAGAATATTGCCCGCGCAATTGATAATGTTATTTCAGGATACAGAATTCGAATGAATAACATGCGTGATGAGGAGAATGCTGCTATTGGTAAAGCTAGAAGCCTTCCTTCGAAACAAAGAATCATGCTTTCTGCGGAAAGACAACAAAAGGTAATTGAAGAGCTATATATCTTCCTATTGAATAAGCGCGAAGAGAATGCTATCAATAGAGCAATGACAGATGACAATATTAGGGTTATTGACTCTGCATCTGGTTCTGATATGCCATTCTATCCAAGTAAATTCAAGAAAGTTGCTTTAGGTGTTGCAATTGGTATCGCTGTTCCTGCAGCAATCTTGCTATTGATGTTGTTGTTGAATACAAAAATCAGAAATCGTAAGGATATCGAAGATGCTATTAACGTGCCTTTTGTTGGTGAGATTCCATTCTCTACTGAAATGAAGAGTGCAAAAAGTGAAATTGTTATTAAGGAGCAGGGAGTTGACGAAGTTACAGAGGCATTTAGAATCTTCAGAACTAATTTAAGTTTCATGTCTTCTGGTGATAAAAAGCAGAAGGTTATTACCTTCACTTCCTTCAATGTTGGTGCCGGTAAAACATTCTCTGTGATCAACTTAGGGGTGAGTATGACTTTCCTTAAGAAGAAGGTTGTTCTTGTGGATCTTGACTTAAGGAAAGGAACCTTAAGTAATATCACTAAGTTTCCGATGCCAATTGGTATTACTCATTATTTGTCAGATGCTGCGGTTACAGTGGATGAAATTATTTACAAAGATAGGGTAGATGCAGAAATAGATATTATTCCTATCGGTGTAATTGCACCTAATCCAGTTGAGCTTTTATTAAGTGAGCGTTTAGACCATTTAATTGCTGAATTGAAAGAGCGTTACGATTATATTATTGTTGATAATGTTCCATTAGGTATTGTGGCTGATGCTGATATCGTAAACAGAATTACAGATGTTACTGTATTTGTTGTACGTGCTGGTAAAATGGATAGAAGACAGCTTCCTGATATTCAAAAAATCTATGATGCAGGTGCCTTAACTAACATGTCGATCCTCTTGAATGGGGTGAAATTTGGTAAAACACCTTATGGTAGTTATGGCTATGGATATGGTGGTTATGGATATGGATATGGTTACGGCTACGGTCAAAATAAAAAGAAAGGATTTTTTAGTCGTTTATTCGGCAAATAATCAAATAATAGTATAAAAAATCCCTGAAGAATTTCTCTTCAGGGATTTTTTTATTTGTTACTTTCTATAATATTTTCAATGGAATTAATATACTGCATGAGTTTGAGATTTTGCTTCTTGGCCATCTTAGGCTTTAAATAAAACCATACAAAAGCAATCCATGCTAATGTTAATCCATAAACTATTATTCCATATATCATACTCATTCTTGAAGCAAATTCATACATGTATATGATCAATCCTAATGTTAAAAGGATAAAATAAATGTTCATAAAATTAGATTGTATAGCATGTTGTTTCTTTTGTATTTCTAATAGAACATTTAGGTAGGATTGATTATCTAAACTTTTGTCTAAATCTTGAAAAACATTATAGAACTGATTGAATTTAATCAGTGATATAGCTATCGCCACAATTATTAGGGAAATACCTAGGTTGGGAAGGATAGTTTCAGAATCATACAATATCCATATCGAAATCAAAACTATGCAAGTCAATGCCAAACTAATATTTGCAATCCATCTTTTTACAACGCTTTCTTTTTTATAAGCTTTAATTCTCTTCATTAAATCTTGGAAATCTGGAGAAATTGACGTTTGTTTTTTCCATATTCCAGAAAGGTTGATTTCGTTATTTTCCATGATTCTTAAATTTTAATGTTAGTTTTTCTTTGATTCTATGAATTTTAACTCTGATGTTACTATCCGATAACCCTACGATTTTCGATATCTCATTTTGTTTAATTTCTTCCAGCTCAAGTGAGATAATAATTCTGTCCAATTCTGGTAATTCCGATATAAATTGATACAATAATTTAATTTCATCATCCATATCAGGGGGTTCAGGAAGATCCATATTATCGATTTCAATTGCTTTATCTACTTTATCCCTTTTTTTAATCTGACTTAAACATGTATTCGTGGCTATCCTATATATCCAAGTTCCAATGCTTGATTCATTTCTAAATGTAGAAAGCTTCTCCCATACAGTTATAAAGGTTTCTTGTGTAAGATCTTTCGCCTGATCCGGATCATTCACATAACCCATGCATAGGCGATAGATCTTATCCCAGTGACTCACATATATTTTATCAAATTCCATTATTTTAGGAAATTTTGGATTTTTTCAAAATACCAATCTTTTGCATCAAGCATGATAAAATGTAGGCTGTTATCAGCATATTCAATATCTGCATTTTTTAAGTTTGCATATTGCTGTTCAATTGCTGGTTTTATTTGGGTAAATTGACTGTTTAATAAAACCAAAGATGGGCAATTTATTGTTTTAACAGACTCACGTAAATCAACATTTGTAAAATCACAGAACATTTTAGCGAATGTTGGACGGTCGGATTTTAAAGACCAATCAAGGAGTAGTTTTTGATCATTTGGATCAGTCACTAAAGTTGCCATAGTTTGTTTTTGCATTGCTGTAAATTGTTCTTCTGTAATTGTATTAAACTGTTGCACCATTGTAGAACAATCTAAGTTTGGATTTGATTTAAAGTTAGGATCGGATAAAGCGGCAAGACAAGGTAGAGCATCTACGACGATAATCTTTGCAATAAGTTTAGGCTCATTTGAAGCAATATCCATAGCCATAACCCCACCCATACTATGTCCAATTAGGATTGGATTCTCAATTTTTTGCTCTTTGATATAATTGATTATTTGATTCCTCCAATCATTAAATGTTGGATCAGATTGAGCTGGAACACCAGCAAATCCCGGCATTGTTAATATATAGGAAGTATATTTATCTCCTAATTTTTCTACAGTTTCTTTCCATACATCGCCAGAGGATGCAAACCCTGGAATGAAAATTATATTTTCTTTACCATTTCCATTTTTTTCAACTTTAAATAGAACTTCCGCTGATTGGGAAAAAGCAATTGAAAAGGATGCGATGATTGCAACTAATGTTAGTGTGATGTTTTTTAAGTTCATAATAATTCCTTTTGTTTCCCTTTAGATATAATCTTGGATAAAATGTTACAGATTATTTTAAATAAATAAATTGTTTGATGTTATTAGATCTTAAAGACTTGTAAATCAATTGCTAAAAATTGTCGATTTGATTTTATTTTACGATTAAGAACGATATAGGTTGGAATAATAAAATATAATTCACTTACATTGATTAAATTTAATAGTTAAACCTAGCCTACATTTCTATGATTAGTTATTCCAGCATTTTAAAAACGTATTTTTTCATTTGTTTAGCAATTATCAATTCTTCAGCATATTCACAGAATTCAATTCAACTTATTGTTAGGTCTGATGATATAGGTTCCTTCAGTTCGACAAATCAAGCAATCATTGAAACATTTAAGCATGGAATTACTACCTCTACAGAACTCATGATTAATTGTCCATGGGCCCCAGAAGCAGTTAAATTATTAAAAGAGAATCCGACTTTAGACGTAGGAGTGCATCTCATGATAACCAGTGAATGGGAAAATTGTAAATGGAGGCCGTTGACCCCAGCTAGAAGTCTAGTAGATGAATATGGCTATTTTTATTCTTTCATATATCCCAATAAAGATGTTCCTGGAGCCTCGATTCAAGAGCATGATTGGGAAATTGATGATATCGAAATGGAATTTAGAGCTCAAATTGAACTCGCTAAAAAAATGTTGCCCCGTATATCACATATTTCAACACATATGGGTTGTGGTAATTGGAATCCTGAGGTACATAAAATGCTAGTCAGACTTTCAAAAGAATATAACCTTCCATTGGAAGAAGAATATAACCTAGAAGCATTTCCAAAATTAGGCATTTCTAAGGATGCTAGTTTAAATGATAAAATTTCCACTTTTATTAATAGCCTTGAACAATTGCAACATGGAAAATCCTATTTATTCATTGAACATCCTGGTTTGAATGTGAGTGAAATGGAAAATGTTGGTCATGAGGGCTACAGGAACGTTAAAATGGATAGGAGTGATGTCTCGAAAATTCTAACATCCCAAAAAGTTATAGATAAAGTAAAGTTATTGGGGATTGAGCTAATAGATTTTCAAACGCTAAATAAGAAACTAAATAAATGAGTTGGGAGAATAAATAAATAAAATATAAAAGGAAAGCATTGCAATAACCGATAACCATATCCATGAAAGATATTTAATTAATAGCGTGTCTTTGGTAACAATCCAATTAGTAAATATTACCGCACTAAAAATAATCAGAATTGATCCAGTAAAAACAATATGAAGCATATTAAGGAATTAAATATTATTATTTTTTTATCCTAAAGAATATTTTTTATCTCCCCTGGTTCAAAAGTAAAGTTATTTAAAATATTCTTATTAAGATAATATGTTTCAAATGTAAATATTTTGTTTATTGTTTTATTATCGTAAATCCAAATATAATCATTAAATTTTCATTATTGTTAATTTAAATTAATGTAAAGGAATTTTGTATATTTGCAAGCACCTTTTTTAAGTTGTACATATAGCTATAATATGAAAATTCTTAAATCATTTAACCTCCATCTTTTTGATAAGTTATTCCTATCTGCTATAATACTGAATGTTTTCAGTTATTTTCTGTTTGAGAAGACGCTAATTAACTTAACAATTATCCTAGGTATTTTTATTTTCGGAGTATTGGTTTTTATACCATTTAGAAAATTGAAGAAATTTAAAGAGTTAGGATTAATAGAATCTATGTTTTACTTTTCCATCATCATTGGAACATATTTAACCTTTTCGTTCTTAGGAATTAATTATTTGTTATCATCAGAACAGGTTGATATTTCAAATTATAGGGTTAAATGTAAAGTAAATAAAGTTTTTACTTTAAATGAACAAACTGATAAGACAACTGTAGTAAAAGCTGAATTTAATGATGGATTTTATAAAAGGATAAATTTATCTAAAGAATTCAGACATCAAATTAAACATCCGGATTCTATAGAAATTCATTTATCAACTGGATTTTTTGGTTATCCTATAATTAAAAGGATTGGATCTAATAAAACGACAAAAATTCAATCTTAAAAACTGTTTTCAAAGGTAGTACCATCTAAATTATTTCCGAAAATTTGAATAACACTCCCATAGTTGTTTGCTGTTATTGGTGCATTCAAATAATCGACAATAGCCTTAAAAGGATTTTCACTATCTAATTTTAAAGGATAATCTTGAAATATATTGTATGAAATTGTTGAGGTCTCAAAAATTATTTTTTCATTTTCCGTTAAAGTTTCTCCAGCGATTAGTTTGTTAATTACAGGAGTCATTTTGGATTCATCAAAATCAGATTGAATAATAACTAATGCTTTTCTTCCCCAATTAATACCCCATATATAAAAAAGATCTTCATTTTTTAGTTTTTTAATCTCCTCTTGATAATCTTGAAGTTCTTGAGAAGAAACATCCAGAAAAAGATCAAAAAGGGGAACTTCAAAACTTACAGCCATTATATTTCTATTACCCACGTTTTCTGCATCAATATTCAACCATTTTGATAAATCCATCGTTTCACCGAAATAGTTATTAATTGATTGTATATTGGATGTTTTAGCTACGGACCCCACAGCTGCCCCAGTTCCTGTAACAGGAAGGCCATATTTCTTTATCTGCTCTTTAATTATTTTACTCATATTTTCCAGAGAGGGATTATATGCTGGAAACTCATATTTAGTATTAGATGCAAGGAGGTCAAGTTTTATATTAGATTTAAAATCAATCAATTCATGTTTTTCTGTATTGATGGATTTTTTACTTAATACTGCCCCCAGATACATCTTATTAGGTGATTTACTGAAAAACTTTGTGGATGTGTTTTTGGTCTGAGAATGGATTGTAGAAACAAAAAATAAACTACATAATATCAAGGGAAAATAAAATTTCATTATTTCTTTTTTATTAGGTTAAAAATATAATTTCTGGACATCCAAATTAATTCTGAATTATTCTTAGCATCTGAGTCAAGCATAGTTTTTTTATCCATAAAACCGTAAACTTGACCGAGTGTAAGGTTACTTCTTTCCTCATTTAAAATTGTTTTTTTATAGAAGCTGATATTGATCGTTATTACAGAATCTTTAGGGTCTCTTTTCGCCCAATTTTTCCATTGATTATTTTTTTGATCGAATATTTGAAGAAAATCATTCTCCCATTTAATCTTAAATGATTGTTTGGGCATTTTATGGCTAAATACAGATAGAGAATCTTCTTTGATATATAAAGAGTCTGGTTTAATATACGTTAATCGATTCCCAAAATGTTTGACAACATCATTTTCTTGTAAATCTTTAACCTTTATTCCTTTTAAGTATTCAGAAAATTCAATATTAAAATCCTTTGATATCTTGTAAGAGAATTCCTTTTGTTCTATTTCTGGTTCTGGGTCAGGCTTGGGATTTACAGGTGTTGGTTTTATATCGTCCTTTTCCTTTGGGCCACATGATTGAACCATGAAAATGGTGAAAAGAAATATTAGGCATTGAAATATAAATAAGTGATTTGAATTTGGTTTTTTCATACTATTACTTATATATGAAGGATAATTATGTGATTTATATTGTAAATATAAAAAAATTATCGAGGTTATTATGTTAACTTAATTTTAAGTTATTAAAAAAAACTCCTAAGGCGGGGAGCCTAAGGAGTTTTAACTAACCAATTATTAACCTAAATTATGAAATTTGATTAGTTTATTTCAATGTCCGTGCCGAAAATAGAATTTTGATTTCCTTTAACGAATTTTAACATTTTATTATTGTAATTCAATATTTTATGATTAAATCAAACAAAATTTCCTGGTTAAAAACTTTCCGATCATATTAAATAAAGAAGAAAGGATAAAATGGCAGGTTTCTACCTACTCTAATCCTGTAATTGTTTCTCCCTTTATAAAGTCTGGGTCCTCGATAATTTTATTGCACGGCTCATACATTCTTTCTGGATTTTCCATTTCTGATGGATTTTTTTCGCTACTAAAAGCAATTTTATATCCAATTTGATCCATTGTTGTATATAAAACACAATCAGACAATTCTAAATCATAAGAATTATATACCATAATTTTTTTATTTACTGATCGGCTTTCTATCCATACATCGATCCTTTTGGAGGTAAGCCAACCTGTCACTTTGGCATTGTATTTTTGGTTAATTGGATATTCTAAATAATTTACTAAGTAGCAATATGTACTAAAATCTATTTCATAGGGAAAAACCAATAAGCAAGTCGTGGGATCTAATCGGATAATTTTTATGATAACATTAAAGTTCTCTTTATTGTATTGTTCGCAAAAATCCATACATGCAGATTTTACTTCATTGTAAATTGGCCCCTCTATTAAAATGATCTTATCATTTCGGATAATCTCAAAATCATTTTCTGAAAATTGAAGCTTTGCAATGTTATTAGAAGAATTTCCTTTAAACAAAGTTTGAGCGAGCACAACAATGACAATAGCGACAATAATAATGGTTATAATCGTACTCATGGTTAATAAATTAATACTGGTTAGTTTCGTCTGTAGATGTGGCTACAAAATATAACTAAATGTAGCTATTTATTTGCATTTAGAAAATAAATTGGAGAATAAATAAGATATAACTTACTCTAAGATAGTATTTAACAAGTCAAACTCTGCTTGCCAAACATCTTGTTGAGCTTTCAAATAATCGCTATTTACTTTATTGAATTCACTTAACAATATTCTTCCTGATTGGTAAACATCAAGTTTTTCTTTTTTCTGACGTTCTGCAAGGATGAAGATTTTGCTTAACCCTTCCAGTTTCTGCTTAGCAAAATTAATCTTACTTAATTTTTGTTTATTATCGATTTCATCATTAATCTTAATCTCTTCAAGCTGAGCAGCATATATCTTTTCATTTATTAAGGACTTTTTAACGGATGAAGAATTGGTAAAATAAGCTGATATCGGAATCTTTAATCCAATATTTGCATAACTGTACCCATACCAATTACTTTTATCTAAAAGGTTTAATTCATTATTGAAAAATTGAGAACCAAAATAGGCATTAAAAGTGAAGGAGGGAAGAACCTGTCTTTTAATTCCTCTTAATTGAATATTTGATAATCTTTGGTCCAATTCAATTAGTTCATAGTCAAATTTGTTGAACTCCTGATTTTCAGCAGAATTAATAATTTCATCCATATCACTACTTAAGAAATTTACATCCTCATTATAGTAATACCTATTTAGTTCTAAATTTGCTTCTTGTAATATCGAAAATGATTCATAAAGCCTAATTCTTTTTCTTTCCAATTCTTGCTGGGAAAGAATTAATTCCTCCGAACTTCCACGACCTGCACTATACCGATCCAGATTAACTTGATTAATTTCTGAATATAAAATGCTATCCTCAAGAGCTACCTGATATTGCTTTGTTGCTAACACAATTGATGCATATGCTAAAGTGGCATTCAATTTCCAATTGTCAATCTCTTTTAACTCTTCAATTTTAGCTTTTTCAAAGGCAAGGACATCCTCCTCTTTTTGAGATTTAGCGTTCGGATTAAAAAGATTCCATTCGAGTTGTAGCCCTGCCTTTGAGTTCCATTTTGTTGAGAATTTTAAGGGTAGGATGGCTCCTTCAGCAGCATTTGGGTCGAATGCAATAGCGGGAACTGGTGTAATAGGTATAATTAAATTTCTCTGTAAATTCGCATCTCCATAGATAATTGGAATACGCTCTGATTTACGGATATTTAACTGCTCTATCTGAGCATCCACATTAAGTCTTTTTTGTTGGATTGAGCTTGATTTATCTTTTTGCTTCCATAATTCTTCTATACTCAAAGATTGAGCTGTTGAACTCTGGGAACAGAGAATTAATAATAGTATGCAGCTGATAAATTCCTTCATATTAAAAAACAGATGCGGGTTCTAACTTAGATATTTTACGGACTGCGAATAGAGAACCACCAATTGATATTATCATTGTAACCAATAGTAAAAACAATGCAAATGGAAGAGAAACATTAATATTCAATCCGCTTTGAGCAACACCGAATTTAAAACCATAAATCATGAACATTGCAATTATATAACCAATACTAGCATATAAAAAAGCTTGAGCGACAATTAGTCGGTTTACAAATCTATTTTTAGCTCCAATGGCTTTTAAGGTTCCATAATCCTTTATTCGATCCAGGGCTGAGGAGTATAGTGTAAGACCAATGATGAAAAAGCCTGATATCATGGCAAAAACGACCAGTGTTCCAAAGCTCATACCCATATTTGACGAAATTAAAATTTCTTTAACTGTGGAACTCCTTAATTTTTTAGCATCCCAAGCCTTCAGTTGTGAAAAATTATGATTAATGACCTGCATAATTTGTTCTTTATTTTGGTTGGGTTTTAATCTTGCAATGATAAGGCTGACTTTGTCATTTGGAATATTTCCAAAATATCTGGCATTCTCCAAACTTGTGTACATATAACTTGCTCCAAATGCTTGAGCATTTTTCGTAATTACGCTAACTTTTGCACTTTTTCCGTTAATTTCAATAGGCTTGTTTAGATATAAAGAGGTTTCCCAAGTTCTTTCATTAAAATATTCTGCACTCACTGAAATGGGTTGAAGTAAATTTTGAATGCTTCCGCTATCAATCCGACTCTGAATCGGCCCCATAATAAACTCGGGAGCTGCTGCTCCAACAAGGGTTACAGCAGCGGTTTTACCATCAAGAAATGTGGCTTGTGCATTTGATAATACGACTGGTACTGCTCGCTCAATCCCAGACAAACTCGCTATCTCTTGAACTGATCGTTGGTCTATACTGTTAATTGAATTGATGTTTTTACTCTGTGACTCTATAATCCAAAGGTCATTGTCATGAATATCCGCATTATTAACCAAATTCCCCATCAATCCCATCAAAAAGAATAATAGGCTCAGTTGCTGGCCAATCAGAAATACACTTATTACTATTGCAGTAACAATCCCAAAGCTTTTTGCTCGATCAAATTTTATGAATTTCCAAGCTAACCCCAACATATTATTTTATTTTGATCCTACACTCAACTTTAGCGTTGATTAATAAATTAGAAGAATTGTCAGGTTCAATTTTTATCCTTCGAACACGGCGGTCTTCTGCTTCATTTGCTGTTTCAAATAATATAGATTTATTTACCAATGTCGGACTAACATAAATGATTTTTCCTTTTGAAATAACTGCTGTTTTTCCAACCATATTCATTTCTACAATTTGACCAACTTGAACACTATCTGCAAATAATTCATCAACTTCTGCTTCAATAAGATAATGGTGATTTTCAACCATGGTTCCTAAATTATCGTTGCTTATTACTGATTGCCCTACTTCAGCATTCAATTCAGAAATAATTCCATTCTTAACCGCGACAACCTTTAAGTCATTCAGGGTTTGCTGAGATTTTTCAATTTGAATTCGTTGCTCTTTCTCTATAAATCTGTTAGATTGTATTTGTTTATTTATACTATTTATTTTCTCTTGCTGTTGTTTGTAATTAGATAGATCTGATTCGACATTCTCTCTAGTTTCTGCATTTTTACTATAAAGATTCTTTGAGGTTTCATATTTTGACTTGAGTTCAGCCAATAAAATTTTTTCCTTTTCCAGGTCTTGCCGATTTACCTGATTATTTGCTTTTAGGCTTTCTAATTCCGCTCTCGCTTGTTCTACATCCAAACTTGCAATACTTTGTTTGAGTTTAAGAAGCGTTTGACCTTTCTCTACTTGGTCACCTTCTTTAACTAAAATTTCTTCAATTAAACCATTGCTAGGACTGCTAATCTGAATCCATCCTTCTGCTGGTGCTACTTTGCCGATTGCTACTACTTCTTGAACCTTTAAGGCCGTGTCTGAAGTCGATTTATCCTGATTTTGTTTCTCTTTATTGGTACAGCCCAAAAAACAGAATGACGCCAGTAATAGTAAGCTAATGGAGATATTATTTATAATCTTCTTCATTCTGAATGGTATTTGAAACTTTTCCTTCTTCAACATATATAATCTCATCCGCAAATTTTCTTAATCTTAAATCATGGGTAACGATGATAACCGCTTTTCCATCATTTGCCAATTGCTTTAATTCATCCATAATAACTGCAGCGCTTTTAGCATCCAAGGAAGCTGTAGGTTCATCACAAAGTATCATTTTCGGATTTGTTACTAATGCTCTGGCAATTGCGACTCTTTGTTTTTGTCCTCCACTTAATTTTTTTGGTAAATTATTCAATCGATCTGACATACTAACGGCTTCAAGTGCTGAGGCAGATTTTTCTTTAGCTTCTTTATGTGGTATGGTTTGCAACAATAAAGGTTGCATAACATTTTCCAAGGCAGTTAATGGCTCCAATAAATTAAATTGCTGAAACACAAAACCTATTTCATGAAGTCTTATTTCAGCTAATTTGTTTTCGGAAAGTTTTGTTACTTCTTGATCTTTATAAAAAACTTTTCCATGGGTTGGATAGATAATGCAGCCTATAATTGATAATAAAGTGGTTTTTCCGGATCCTGAAGGTCCCATGATTAAGGTTAGCTTATTAGTTTCAAAACTTATCGAAGTTTTTTCCAATGCTGTGATACTGGTATCACCGGTTTTATAAATTTTATCGACATCTTCCAAGCGGACAATTTCTTCAGGCATGCTTTTCAAGCTTAAGCTTTAAAGTTAACCAAGAAAATGCCCAATGACAAACCCTACATGCCATTTTCTTGATTTTTTATACCTAAAGCTTAATCAAAAAATCTTATCTTGACTCTTCGTAGGAAAATATCTAACCATTTCTCTACAACAAAAACCTAATTCCATGAATAAACGTTTCCTAAGTTCGTTAATCTGTATGCTGTTGAGCCTTACTTCATCGTCATTATTTGCTCAACCATACATTCAAAATAAAGCTCCATTACAACAAAAACCATTTATGGAACTTCCCTTGGGAGCAATCAAGCCCAAAGGATGGCTAAAAGAGATGCTCCTAAGCCAAAAAAATGGTGCTACCGGTCAATTAGATAAATTATATCCATTGGTTATGGGGGAGAGAAACGGATGGTTAGGTGGAGATGGTGATCAATGGGAGCGAGGGCCATATTGGGTTGATGGACTATTACCATTGGCTTACCTTTTAGATGATAAAGCTTTACAACAAAAAGCACAACAATGGGTGGAATGGGCTATTCAAAGTCAGTCTGAAGACGGATATTTTGGGCCAGCAATAGACTATGATCATGAACCAGGAATTCAAAGAAATAACTCCCATGATTGGTGGCCAAAAATGGTTATGCTTAAAATCCTACAACAATATTATGCAGCAACTCAGGATCAAAGAGTCGTCAATCTATTTTCCAAGTACTTTCATTATCAATTAAAAACTTTAGAAGAAAAACCACTTGGTCATTGGACCTTTTGGGCTGAATATCGATCTGCTGATAATCTACAGGCGGTTTATTGGCTTTATAATATCACAGATGATCCTAAATTATTAGAGCTTGCGGAGATCCTTCATGCTCAAGGATTTGATTTTACCCAAAAGTTTTTACAACGCGATATGTTAGCAACACATCGTAGTATTCATTGTGTGAATTTGGCGCAAGGCCTTAAGGAACCTGTAATTTATTTCCAACAAAGCAAGGACCCAAAATATTTAGCTGCAGTAAAACAAGGCTTATCAGACATTAAGTTATTCAATGGGCAAGCTCAAGGAATGTATGGTGGTGATGAAGGTCTTCACGGTAACAATCCTACTCAAGGATCAGAATTATGTTCAGCTGTTGAACTCATGTTTTCTTTAGAGAAAATGATAGAAATAACAGGAGATGTAGGATTTGCTGAGCATTTAGAAAAGGTAGCTTTTAATGCCCTGCCTACGCAAATCTCTGATGACTTTATGCGGAGGCAATATTTCCAACAAGCAAATCAGGTTCAGATAACAAGGCAGATGTATAATTTTGATGTAAACCACCAAGGAACAGATGTTGTTTTTGGATTATTGACAGGCTATCCTTGCTGTACCTCAAACATGCACCAGGGCTGGCCAAAATTTACTCAGAATCTCTACTATGCAACAGCAAATAAAGGGGTGGGATCAATGGTTTATGCTCCTTCTTCCGTAGATGTAAAAGTAGGTGAACGAGGACAAATGGTTCATATAGAACAGGAAACCTTCTATCCATTTGAACATACCATTAATTTAAAAATAAGCCACAAAGAAAAAGCAATTGATTTTCCTTATCAAGTAAGAATCCCTTCATGGACGATAAATCCTACAATTCGTGTGAACGGAGAAAAATTAACATTAGATGCCAAACCTGGAAAGGTCCTTGAAATCAAAAGAAACTGGAAGAATAATGATGTCCTAACTCTAGAATTTCCAATGGAATTTAATTATGAAACTTATCATGAAGGTTCCCGTTCAATTGAGAGAGGACCCTTGGTATATGCATTAGATATTCCAGGAGAAGAAAAGGAGGTCTTTTTAGAAGATAAAGAAAAAATTGCTTATGGTGATTCATTCATTGAAGTTAGACCTACTGCAGATTGGAATTACGGACTGCCACTTTTTAATAAAAAAGAAATGTCTGATATGTTTCAAATCAAAGAAAATCAAAATACAAGTCGATTAAATCCCTGGAATAGAGAAAATACACCTTTGGAAATAACAGTTAAGGCTAAACAACTACCTTTTTGGAAGTTATATAATGGAATGGCTGGACCTATGCCATCTGCTGATATGTACGGCCTTAATATGAATGAATTGAAAGAAGTTGAGATTCGTCTTATCCCTTATGGATGTACAACGCTAAGAATAGCTCAATTTCCTATGCTTCGAAAATAATCCCATCAAACAATAGTCATGAAAATAAACCCTTCACAACGCCTTGAATCGTTAGATATTCTTAGAGGATTAGATTTGTTCTTATTAGTATTTCTTCAACCCATATTAATGTCTATTGGTCAAATTTGGGATAACCAAGCCTACCATGCTTTGCTCAACCAATTTGAACATGAAGCTTGGGAAGGATTTAGACTGTGGGATTTAATCATGCCTCTTTTCTTGTTTATGACAGGTATAACAATACCTTTTTCATTAGATAAGAAAATTGGAAATGACTCTCCGGAGGTATATCGTCATATTGTGAGAAGATTTTTAATTCTTTGGATTATAGGAATGGTCGTTCAAGGAAATTTACTTGCATTTGATTGGCATGTTTTTAGATTGTATTCAAATACACTCCAAGCAATTGCTACCGGTTATTTAATCATCTCAATTGCCTATTTACACTTAGATTTTAAAAAGTTAATCGGCCTTGGTTTAACTTTACTGATCATTTATTCAATCCCAATGTCAACCTGGGGTGGCTATGAACCAAATTATAATTTCGCTATCTATTTGGACAAGATGTTCCTTCAGAATTTTATGGATGGAGTTAGCTGGCAAGGTGATGAATGGGTGTTTTCAGAAAATTATCAGTATACATGGATATGGAGTTCTTTAACGTTTGCAGTAACAGTTTTAATGGGCTGTCTGACAGGAAAAGTTATTAAAGACGGGAAAGATAAAGATCCGAATGGAACTACCATCAAACTAATTATAGCAGCTGTACTATGTATTGTAGTCAGTTTGATATGGCAATTTCAACAACCTATCATTAAAAAATTGTGGACAGGCAGTATGACATTATTCTCCGGTGGAATCTGTATGCTGTTAATGGCCATTTTCTATTATATTATTGATGTTAAACATGTTGCAAAACCCTTCAGATGGTTAAAAGTTTATGGAATGAACTCTATAGTGGCCTATGGTCTTGCAGAGGTTATTAATTTTAAAAGCGTCGTCCATTCATTTACTTTTGGTATAGAGGAACATTTTCCTGAATTAGAGCATTTAATACTTACTGTTGGTAATTATTCTATCGTATTGGGAATATTAATCTTAATGTATAAAAAAAGTGTTTTTGTGAAAATTTAATACATCCAACATAACCGCTTGAAAATTTGCTTTTACCAATGTAGGAAATAATGATAATTCGAACGGATAATCTTATTTTTGATAATAATCAAGATGTCAAAGCAACAGGATGAACATAAGGCAATACCGGTTTTAAACCTTCAGGGTTTTCGAGAAGGGCAGTATGCAGGTAAAGAAGAGTTGTTGTTTAATGAGATTATTGGTGAAAAGCTAATTGAAAAACCGCATAAACATGATTTTTTCATAATTATTCTATTCGATCAAGCTTCTGGAATTCATAATATTGACTCTGTGGATTATCCGATCGGGAATCGGGAAGTTCATGTTTTGTTCCCGGATCAAATGCATAAATGGCAGATCAATAAAGGTACTATTGGTTATCAGTTAATGATTGAAAAACACTTCTTGGAGCAATTTGCACCCGCATTTCGATTTTCATTTACCAACTATCAAAATCATCCTATTATCCCTTTGATGGATGATGCTTTCAAGCAACTATTATATGAGTTTAACGCAATTCGATCAGAGTTATTGGAGAGCAACCCAATAACACAACTAATATCTGCTCGTGCAGCTGTAATTGCTGCGATAGTGAGCAAACAAGCCGAATCTCATATTGAAGAGTTCAAAGTCTACCAAACTAACCCCAAACTCGCAAAATTTAATTGGTTAATTGATAAATTCTACAAGGAGGAGAAGGGCATCAACTTCTATGCTGAGAAATTAAACATTACTTCCAACTACCTGAATATTCTTTGTAAACAGAACCTCAAAATATCAGCAAGTAAGTTAATACATCAACGTATCGTTATTGAAGCTAAGAGATTACTTCAATCTACTGATAAAAGCATTAAAGAAATAGCCTTTGACCTTGGATTTTCTGACCATGCTTATTTCTCAAATTTCTTTAAATATCAAACAGAATTGACTCCAAGCCAATTTCGTGATCAGTTATAAAATTTACAAGGATTTGAATTAATATCCCAATAGTAATCCAAATTTTGCTCATTAAATTTGTCCTATGCATAAATAGGTTAATTCATGAACCACAATTACATCACTATGAATATATCAAGAAAGGATTTTTTGAAAAACACAGCTTTAGGTATTGCTGGAGTAGCATTGGCTCCATCAGCAAGTATCGCGGTTACTCATACAAATAAAGGAATGGAAGACGCTATAGATTATAAAAAGAATTCGAACTTGTTGAAACTCAAAAATGTAAGGTTAGAAACTGGATTTGAATTTCTTGACAACGAAGTTCAATCGACTAAAACTGATCTTTTTACCATTGAAATAGAAAATGGAAAAATAAAAAGTATCAAGCCAAATTCAACAGATGCTGATGCTATTGACGCGAAAGGGTATTTAATGTTGCCATCCTTTAAAGACATGCATATACATTTGGACAAGACTTATTTTGGTGATAAATGGCAGGCAGTTAAAAGAAGGACGGGGGGCGTTAAGGGCATGATTGCTTTAGAACAGGAAGTAATGCCTGAATTGTTAAAAAATTCAACTTTTAAGGCTGAAAAACTCATAGAACTTCTACAATCTCATGGCTCTGGATTTGCAAGAAGTCATGTAAATATCGAACCTACCTCCAAGTTGAAATCCTTAACCAACCTTCAAAAGGCTCTGGAAAACAAAAAAAATGGATTCAATGCTGAATTGGTAGCATTTCCTCAGCATGGTGTTTATTATACAGACTCTGTTCCTTACCTAAAAGAGGCTGCAACAATGGATATTGACTTTATTGGTGGTTTAGATCCTTTCAGTATTGATGGAGCAATTGAAAAAACAATTGATTTTACCGTTCAATTGGCATTGGATAATAATAAAGGTATTGATATTCATTTACATGAATCAGGTGATTCTGGCGTTAAAACAATTGAATATCTTATTGATAAAGTAAATGAAAACCCTACTTTAAAAGGTAAGACTTATTTAAGTCATTGTTTTGCTCTTGGAAAAGTAGAAAAAGCAAAGCAAGAAGAGTTGGCAGAAAAATTAGCGGCTTCGAAAGTGGGAATTATTTCCACTGTACCATTTGGAGGATTAATTATGCCAATCCCTACATTGATGAATAAAGGAGTAGAAGTATTGGTAGGAAATGATAGTATCATCGATCATTGGAATACTTTCGGTTCGGGAAGTGTTCTCCAAAAAGCTAATCTTGCTGCTCAACTTTACGGTTATTCAACAGAATTGGCCTTATCGAGAATGTTGAAACTTGCTACCGCAGGTATAGTTCCATTGGATGAAAAAGGAACACAGCAATGGCCGAAAATAGGAGATGAGGCAAATGTGGTTTTTCTAGATGCCAGTTGTTCTGCAGAAGCTGTATCTAGGATTTCAGATGTAAAATCATTAATAGTGAATGGAAACGTAGTTTATTAGTTATGAAAACATTAGCAATAGCAATTATTATGATTTGTTCTTTTTCGGCATGTCATTCTTCTTCCTCGGATGCGCCTGAAATAGAACAGAATGATCAGACAGATGTAGTGAAATTAGTAGAGAAAAGGAATTTAAAAGCGGTTGAAGATGCATTGAAAGCTGGCATTAATGTTAATTCTGCAGATGCATCAAATAGAAACTTACTACTAATCGCAACGAATAATAGAGATTTTGAAATGGTTAAATTATTGCTGAAGTATAAAGCTGATGTTAATCAACAGGCAGATAATTTAGATAGTCCATTTCTATATGCTGGAGCAACTGGACAAACAGAAATGGTCAAGCTCTTTTTAGCAAACGGTGCTAGATTCGACCTGTTTAACCGTTATAATGGTTCAGCTTTAATCCCTGCATGCGAAAGAGGGCATGTTGAAACCGTTCGTTTGTTAGCAAATACTAAAGGTTATCCCATTAACCATATAAATAAGTTAGGATGGACAGCCTTAATGGAAGCAATTGTTCTAGGAGACGGTACAAAAAAATATCAAGAGATAGTTCAAATCCTCAAAGATGCCGGTTCAAAAATGGATATTCCTGATAAAGATAGAATAACACCATTACAACACGCTAAAAATAGAGGATTTATTGAAATCGCGAAGATTATTGAGGCAACCTAAAGCAATAGAGATGAGCCTACAAATTACTTTCAATAGCTCCGACCTCTTCCGAAAACAATTCAATTGGCTTGTCAAGCAAAACTGCTATAACCGTACTGTTCTTATCAAGTCTATCTTTTGGAATATCGATATAAACAATTCCAGGGGTCGCACTCCAATATAGTTTATTATAGATTTCATGACCTATCATGGAGCCTTCACCAACAATCCGAATTCTGGCAATACTGTTTTTAAGACCTTTGATTGCAACAGACCCAGTAGGTTTACCTTCTACGAATAGGTATAGAGTTTGTTTATCTGGTGATAGGGCAGTCCTTCCATTAAAGTGATTTGCTGGAATTCCTTTACCCGCGTCTTGTAATAATTCTGCATGTTTTTTAACCCAAGTTTCAACCTCATTTGAATTGAAAGTAAGAGTCGGGCTTAATTTACTTCCATCCTCATTCATTAGACCCTTAAACATGTTTTGGCCTTCTGATGTGAACTTTATAATATTTCTTATTGCTTTTTTTGAATCAGAATCCGATATTATTTTCTCAAGATTACCGGCTTCTGGAATGATGATTTCAGAAATTTTTGGCTTTTCGCTGAATCTTACAGCAACTACAGAAGCTGTAGGATCAAAATCCTCAACAGGAATTTGCAATTCTAAATCCAAATTAGAATGGGTAAAAGGTACATTCGCATTAGTTCCCAACATCTTGACTTCTGTAGGTTTCGTTTCTAATCCCGAAATTTTTACAAAATCCTTTACCTGGTCTAAATAGATAAAAATGGTTTTGCCATCCTTTGAAAAGCTATTTTTTTCATTCAGGTAAACTTGTGCTAAACCTGCACGAGTACCATAAATTGCTTCTGAATATTTCTTTGTCCATCTACCCAATTCCTTAAGGATTGCCACTTGTTCCTCCGGAATTGTACCATCAGCTTTTGGCCCAATATCAAGTAATAGATTGCCACCCATTGAAATGGTTTCAATTAATGTTCTTACAATCATATTCGGAGTCTTATAGTGACGGTCGAAATGCTGATAGCCCCATGAGTCGTTCATGGTATAACAGAGTTCCCAATAGCGATGATGTGGTTTTCCAACTGGAATCCCTTGCTCAGGGGTAGCATAGTCACCGTGATTGTTTAACCTTGAATTGATGATGATATCCTTATTATAGCTTCTTAATAAATTAAGGGTTTCTTGGGCTTTCCATTCTTCTGATGTATGTTCCCAATCTCCATCAAACCAAATTAAATCCGGTTTATAAGCTTGGGATAGTTCCTTTAACTGACCTTGATAGTAATTTTGAAATTTAACCCAACGGTTTGCCTCTTGTTTAATGTCATATCTTTTCTGTGTTCTAGTAATGACATCATAATTGGGATGACTCCAGTCTGGTAATGAAAAATATAAGCCAGTTTTTAAGCCAGACTCTTTAAGTTCTTTAACAAATGGAGTTAGGACATCCTTTTTTGCAGCAGCATCTTTTGAAGTCGTTGTTGCCTGGTCCATTTTGCTATCCCAAAGCGAAACTCCATCATGATGTTTCGTTGTAATTACTGAATATTTAGCTCCCGAATCTTTGATTAACTCAACCCATTCCTTCGGATTATATGCACTTGCATTAAAACCCTGCAGTTGCTTCATATAGTTTTCATGACTTAAATAATTGTTGAAAAAAGCCCATGATTCGGAAATACCATCAACTGAATAAATGCCCCAGTGTATAAATATTCCTAGTTTTGCATCATCAAACCAAGCCATCTTTGGTTCTTCAGTTTCTTTCTTGATCTCTTGACCGAACGTATTATTTAAAAATAATGCTAAAATTAAAGTGAAAATCGATTTGCGCATAAATGAATTTAATATTGGACTAATCTAATAGAAAGTAATATTAGGGATTTACAATTTTTTGAACTTAATTTTTATTAACAGAAACTAAGCTTATATTAATCGATAAATTTAAACCTTTATTCAAATATTATGACTAAAAAGGTTTAAATTCTAAAAAGAAAAATTCTTCTTAAACAGCTAAAAGAAAAAATACAGTATCGTTGAAAATGTAGTAGAATGAAGAAATTGAATAGCAAAACAATTGAAGTCAAAGACAAACTTGAATCGCAAAAACTAATAAAAGTTGCTGTTTTTGACCAAAATAAAAATAAAACCAAACCCCATAAGCACAATGGGTATTTAGAATTAGTTTTTTTGTATGAAGCCTCTGGCAAACATGTGATTGATGGGAGAGAAGCTACTGTAAATTCACCTTGTATCTTAATAATTAGAAAAGACAATGTACATCATTGGGATTTGAAAAATCCCGTCAATGGTCATGTCTTATTATTAAAAAAACTCTTTGTTGAGCAATCTTTAGATTTCGAAATAAGCAGATTAGTAGAGGAAATAATAAACTATGATACCATTTATTTAAATGAATTAGCTGGAATAGATAAAATATTGGAGGTATTGGCATATGATGAGGATAAAATTTCTCAAGAGGGATTATTTAAATCCATATTAGCAAAGGCATTATCCTTTACGACTCAGTTGAAGCCATCAATGGCCAAGCAAAACCATTTGTACCTTAGTTTCTGTGAATTATTGAATAATGATACAAAGGTAATTAACCATGTAGCACATTATGCATCATTATTAAACACCAGTCCTCAAAATTTGAATGCCGCCTGTAAGAAATATGTTAAATTAACGGCCTCGGAAATATTGGCAGCTCATATAATAAAAGAAGCTAAACGTTTATTGATCTATACAACCAGCAGCATCTCAGAAATTGCTTTTGAACTAGGCTTCTCTGATAAGTCTAATTTCTCCAAATATTTTAAACGTTATACTGGCGTAACACCTTCAGAATTTAAAAACATGGAAATTAAAACTCTTTTTCCCCAAACTCACTCTTAGGAAGTTTTAATATTTGATTTAATTTATGAAGATTGAAATTCAAGTTCAATAATAACACGTTTTTCTCGTAAATATAATTTGTTGTAGTATAAAAATCCTTGGCTTCTGTAGTAATTCGCTGCTCGTTGACACCCCAATTCCCCAATTCAATAAACTGCCATTGTAATTGCGCAGTGATTGCTCCTTGCATAAATCCTTTACTTAAATTGAAATGTGGGGTTAGAAATCTTGAATCCCGCCCTTGAACTGTTGGACGTTCCGATAAATAATTAACCTGTAAGCCTGTACTCCAATTTTTTGGAAGATTTGCCTGTAATCCCCCATTTAGTGAATAAACCCAATCTTGATTGGATCTACGCTCCGAATAATCCAAAACTTGCCCAGATATTTTATAATTATATAAATTCAATCCGCCATTTACTTTTAACCATGATAGAATTTTTCCTTCTCCACCTAATTCCATTCCATATCTGGAAGCATAATCTGCATTTGTAAATACTCGGTGTAAAATGGTATCTGCATAAACAGAATTTACACGTTGAATTGGATTTTTAGTATGTTGATAATAGGCATTTATAAATAGACTTCCTGTACTTAACTTTTTAACCAGTCCAGTTTCTACATTACTTGTTAATTCAGGCAATAGCTCTGGATCTCCCTGTTCAAGTGTTTCCGAATGTTCGCGTTCAGGAATTGGATTCAATTCAAAATTATTGTTGCGCTGAACTCGTCTTGCTGCAGCAATTTTCCAAGACCAGCCTCCAGATAGGTCATGCATTAAATTAAAGGTAGGATAGAGCTGATGTAAAGTGTATGGATATTCCTTACCGGTATTTAATAAGAGTAGGTCCCTTTGATAATATTCATACCTTAATCCAATCGAAAATTGGGTGTTGTTAACTTTTCTGTCATATTGAGAAAAAAATGCATGTATTCTATTCGTAGCATTCATTTTTCCAGTGAATTCTGGAATTAATTCTAAATGTTCTCTACCGTTTTCAGTTGAATAATATTCAAAATTTCCCTTTTGGCTGTCATTTCTAAATTGATAACCACTAATCAATTCAGCATTATTAAATTTTAAAGTATGTTGTAAAGAAAGCCTTAATCCATGTAATGGATTTTGATAGGTATTGTGAGTAAACTGAATAGTGTCAATATTGTTTTCAATATTGCTATTTTTTGTTGATCCATAGATGTTTGCAAATTCATATATAGCTCCGAATTGTAAGGAATTTGTTTTATTGATTTTTAATTGATAATTGATATCCATTAAATAAAACTCGCCTTGTTTATTTTGTAGATTCGGATTGAAATAATTTGTCCTGGATAATTCTTCACCCGTGGATGGTTTAATTGTCTTATTATGATAATAAATATCTGCCACTCGATCCTGATACTTTCTAGACGCCAGTAATCCGATATTGAGATTTTGGCTTTCTGAAATTTCGTACGAACCATTTAGCCTTAAACCATAATTATATTTATTAAAACTACGTTCTCCGCTTGATGGAAAATATGTCTGACGATCCCCAATAATGGTATTGACATCTCCTTCACGAAAGCCTGCATTATCATTTCTTAAATAGTTGGCCGATCCATTCAATTCTAATTTATTCTTCTTTAATTGAAAGGCAATATCTCCACCGTATCGCTGTTGAACCTTTTGATTATCATAATCATCAGTACTTGGTAGGCCAGCTTGTAAATTGAGAACCCAGGCAAAACCGTTTGTACTTGACTTCTTTGTTTTTAAGTTTATAATTCCACCTTTTCCATCTGGATCAAATTGTGCAGTTGGACTTGTTATATATTCTACTTCGGAAACATCATTAGCAGCAATCTGATTTAAAATCGTCGCCGGATCAAGAAACGAAGGTTTGCCATTTATTAATACTATAATCCCCGAATTGCCTCGAATACTTATATTTCCATTTACATCAACCGAAGCTGAAGGTAAATTCTTGACAATATCTAAAGCTGTTCCTCCTACAGCATTTTTATATTGACTTGCTGAATAGGTTTGTCTATCACTCGTGTGTTTTTGGGCCGAAATATTTCCTGTAACCGTTACTTCCTCTAATTGATTTCCCCCATTGGAAAGAAAAATCGTTCCCAAAGAAAAGTCCTTTCCGTCAACTATTGCAAATTCTTTTCTTTTCTGATTATATCCTATGAACTTAATGGTTAATGCATATTTTCCATTTTTTAATCGACTAAAATTAAAATTCCCCAATGTATCAGTTACCATGCCGTCAATAACCTGATTGTTAGCATCCAATAAACCAACGCTTGCGTAGGGAATAGGAGACTGGCTAACGGAATCCTTAATTGATCCTGTAATTTTGGAGTTTTGAGAAAAACCAAATTGAAAGGTATTTAAAAGGCAGAATAAATATAAAAATCTCTTCACGGGTTTAAGTTTTTGCCAAAAATAGAAAAGTACTTGGCTTATCTTAAAGAAATATAAAATTATACCATCCTTTTTTCAAATGAACCTCAGATAATAGAAAAATGCCACTGAAATTTATTCAATGGCATTTATTCTATGTTTTTACCGATTTATTTTTTTAAATGTAAATCAAAGTATTTCGCAATTTTATCATACATATGAATTCTATCTTTACCCAATACATTGTGTTCATGGGTAGGGTATAAAAAGTAATCCACTTGTTTACCAGCTTCTATACATTTTTGTATAAATTGCATACTGTGTTGTTGAACAACAACTGGGTCTTGAGCTCCATGAATAATTAATAAATTACCTCTAAGTCGGTCAGCCTTGTTTAACAGGGTAGTTTTTTCGTATCCCTCTGGATTTTCTTCTGGAGTATCCATATAACGCTCGCCATACATGATTTCATAATATTTCCAATCCATTACTGGACCACCAGCAACGGCAGCTTTAAAAATATCATTATGTTTGGTCATCATGGAACTTGTCATGAATCCCCCAAAACTCCACCCAAATATCCCCATATTTTCCGTATCAACGTAAGGAAGTGACTTCAAGTAATTTATTCCTACCAATTGATCTGCCATTTCAGCTTCTCCCAGGTTTCGATGTGTTACCCTTGTGAAATCTCGACCTCGTGCATCAGAACCTCTATTGTCTAAAGTGAATACTAAATATCCATTCTGGGCCATATACATATCAAAATACCCTACACCACCCAACCATCGGTCGGTAACCAGTTGTGCATGTGAACCGCCATATAAGTAAACCATTACAGGATATTTTTTAGTTGGATCAAAATTGATTGGATACGTAATCCTTGCGTTCAATGCGGTTTTACCATCAGCTGAGGTAAATTTCTTAAACTCAATTTTCGGTAAGCTTATTTCTCCTGAAAATGGATTGTTAGACGTAATTAGATTTTCAACTTTGTTGGACTTTAAATCTATTACACTTATGCTATTTGGAACCTCTAAATTGCTATACTGATCTAAAAGATATTTGCCAGAACCATTAACTGAAGCAGTATGCGTCCCATTCATCTTCGTCAATTGAATTGTTTTTCCATTTTTTAGATCAACTTCAAATAAGTGTCGCTCCATACCCTGGTTCGTCGCACCAATATAATATCCCTTTGTTCCTTTTTCATCAAAGCCCTGAAAATTCGTTACAATGACATCATTGAAACCTAGCTTACGAACCAATTTCCCATTAACATCATATAAATAAAGCTGATTAAATCCTTCTTTATCTGTTTGATATAAAAATTCCTTAGGATTGTTGGGTAAAAAAACTAAGGCCTCTTGAGGCTCTACCCAGCTTGTCGATTTTTCTTCAAATAAGGTGCTAACCAAAGATCCTGTAGATGCATTATACTTATTTAATTTTAAATGATCTTGACCTCGATTTAAAACACCTACGTAAACAAACTCTCCATTCGGATCCCAGGTTACAATGGTAAGATATTGCTCCTTAGGTTCTCCGGTTAGAAGCTGTATAGTTTCTCCAGTAATCGTATTGTAGATTTGGAGCGTAACTTCTTCACTCTTCATACCAGCCATGGGGTATCGAATATCTTTAATACTAGCTACTCGGCTATCCCATTGTGGTAAAGGATATTTAGTAACCATGCGCTCGTCTTTTCGATAATAAAGCAATTTTGTGTCATCTGGAGACCACCACATACCTTTATTGATGCCAAATTCATTTCGATGAACTGCTGATCCTCCATTTACTATCCCATCCACGGTATCTCTTGTGACTTGGATTTTGGAACCATCGGCTTTGATTATTTCAATGTTATTGCCGTTGAGGATTGCGGTTTGTGAATGATTTCCACTATATTCTTCTCCGTCTCTGTTTACAGGCAGAATGCTTTGAATTGTTGCCGTATTTTTATCAACTTGATAAGAAATCATATAACTATTTTTTTCTCCATCAATTTGTAAACCAATAGTTTTTCCATCTATCCACGAATAGCCTGATGGAAATCTCTTTAAGTCAATTTTATCATCCTTAACCACGGCATTAATAGCATTTTGAAGATCCGTTATGGAAACTATTTCTTTGGCTTTCCAATTGGTTTTTACATCATGAACCATTAAATTTTTGAGGGTACTATCTAAGCTAGAAAAGGCATTTTCTCTATGGATCCATTTCGTCCCAGAAATGGTCTTAGGTGCAAACTTACTTGGACCATAAATAGTTTCCTCAATGCTGAAATTTCTTTGACCATAGGCAATAGAAGTTCCTAAAAATAATATTACAAGAAGTTTTTTCATCAATCATTATTTTTTATCCGACGAAATTAATGAATTGTATGGAAAGTCGTTGGGAAAATATTAAATGTCAGGATAGTACAGGATACCATTCTTAATCCTTAGACCTATATTCGAGGAAATAGAATGGAATTAACCAAATTTTGTTCAACCTAATAAACCTGATACCTATAAAAACTTTAAGTTAATGAGCCTTATTAGACTCTTTATTCTTTTTAATATAATAATTCAATTTCTTGAGTTGTCGATTTCAATTTGAATCCGCTGAGATCCTTAATTGGAGGTATGTTTTTTTGGTCTAAGATTTTAAGGTGAATTGAATGTTCTATTCTGAATATGAAAATTATTCGATTTAAAAACCTATAAACTTTAAACTATGATGAGAACCTACATTCGATGCGTTCCCTTCTTGTTATTTTTCCTCCTGGCAAAAATAACGTATGCCCAAGAAATTACAATTACTGGGCGGGTAACCTCAGCGACAAATGAACCCCTGGCAGGTGTTTCAATTAAAAGTAGCGCGGCTAATGCAAGTACAAGTACCAATTCAGATGGTGCTTATGAAATTAAGGCAGCAGGAAATGCTAATTTAGTCTTTACTTTTATTGGGTATAATACCCAAACTGTAGCCGTAAACAATCAAACGAAAATCGATGTTCAGATGACAGCTTCATCAGAAAACATTGAGGAAGTAGTGGTTGCAGTTGGTTATGGTGTGGTCAAAAAAAGTGATTTAACTGGAGCCGTCGGAACAGTATCCGGTGAAGCTTTACACGATAGACCGTCGGCAAACTTAAACCAATCCTTAGGTGGAAAAATAACGGGAGTGAATGTTTCCACCAGCTCTGGTAGACCTGGTGGCAGAACAAACATGAGAATTCGTGGTTCAAGCTCAATTTCTACTACAAATAATCCGCTTTATGTTATCGATGGAGTTATTATGAGCCGCGATGGTCTGCAAAATGGAAGTTCCCCAATTGATTATATCAATCCAAATGACATTGCTTCTGTCGAAGTCTTAAAAGATGCATCATCAACAGCAATTTATGGTGCTAGAGGTGCTAACGGCGTTGTTATCGTGACTACAAAAAGAGGTACTTCAGGGGGTGGAAGAGCTAGTTATGATGCCGATCTTGGTGTGGGCTATGCTCCCAAATTATTACCAGTACTATCTTCTCAAGAATTCTTGGCTGTCGAAGAGCAAGCGTATAAAAATGCTCAAAAATTTGACCCTGTAGGGTGGGCAACTGGTACGAAATACACTGATCCAAAGACAAAAAGAACAAATCCTTTACTTTTTGATTCAAATGGTAATCCATTATACAATACCGATTGGCAAAAAGAAGCATTTAGAAATGCTATTACACAAAATCATCAATTGAGCTTTACTAACGGTAATGAAAAAGGTTCATACGGTGGTTTTGTCAATTACAGAAATGAACAAGGGATAGCTTATGGATCATGGCAAAAAAGATACTCAGCAAGATTTGTTTTTGATACTGAAATACGTGATTGGTTAAAGGTTGGTGGGGTATTGAGTTATACCGATCAAAAAGACAAACAAGTTGATGAGTTAGGTGGTGGTGGTATTACAATGATGCGTCAAGTACTTGAAGCATTACCGTTAATTCCTGTTCGCTATGAAAATGGTGCGTGGGCTAGTAACCGAGATTATCCAGGTATGGAAGGTGGAGACAACCCGATACGTGTTGCTGATGAACGCTTATACTATCTTTCGACTCAGCCTTTTATCGGAAATATGTATGCTAACATTAAATTGATGGAAGGATTGGAATTCAGAACTTCAATTGGTACAAATATTATTAATCAACGCAGAGATTATGCCGCCGCTGCTGGTCTGCAATATATTTCTAGTGATGGAACTGCAAATGTTGATAATAAAACATTTAAATCTTGGCAGTTTGAAAATTACTTTACATATATGAAGGACTTTGGTGGTATACATTCTATCAATGCCATGTTAGGATTTTCATGGCAGCATACCGATTATTTCGGATCGTATGCTAGTTCAAGTAAATATGCTGACTTCTATTATCAATTTAACAATTTAGGAGCTGGAGCGACCATGAATGCTCCGTCTTCTGGTGCCAATGCGAATGGATTGAACTCCTACTTCACAAGGATCAATTATACATTGTTGAATAAATATCTATTTACTTTCACAGGACGTATGGATGGTTCATCCAAATTCGGTCAGGATAATCAATATGCTTTTTTCCCTTCTGCAGCTGTTGCTTGGAAAATTAACGAAGAAAACTTCTTAAAAGATTCCGAAACTGTTTCTAATCTAAAGCTTAGAATGAGCTATGGGGCAACCGGTAACTCTGAAATCCCTGCTTACCGTGCTTTAGCGGGTATGGGAAATTACGAAATTATCCAAGGTGGTGACCGTTTGGTTGGTGTAGGTACAGGTAGAATTGCCAATCCAACATTGAAATGGGAAAGAACTGAACAGGTAGATTTAGGTCTTGAATTAGGATTATTCCGCAATAAACTGAATTTCGAACTTGATGTATATCACCGTCAAGTTAATGACATGCTGTTAGACGCTCCAATTCCATTATCGAGTGGTTATGGTACCATCTTTAGAAATATCGGAAGTATGAAAAACGATGGTATTGAATTCGGAGTGAATGTCGCAAATATCGGAAACGATGTATTCTCCTGGTCTGGAATGTTCAATATTTCCTACAATAGAAATAAGGTACTTAGACTGATTGGTGGAGCCGATATATATAGTGGAAACACCATCATCCGTGAAGGTGAAGCCGTAGGTGCATTCTGGGGATTCCAGCATTTAGGTACCTGGTCAACTGCGGAAGAAGCCGAAGCTAAGAAATACAACATGCTTCCTGGGGATGTTAAATATCAAGATATCAATGGCGATGGCGTAATCAACGATAATGATAAAACAATCATTGGTCGCGGTATTCCTGATGGATTCGGTACATTCTCCAATACATTTAAATATAAAAACTTCTCTTTATTGGTTGATCTTCAATATATGTTTGGAAATGATGTCATAGATCGAAGTATACATTCTGCGGAAGATAGACAAGGTATAGCAAACAGTTATAAAACTGTCTTGAATGCTTGGACTGAAACCAATCAGAATACGCCAATTGCTCAAGTTAGACCAATCAATGCTTATTATACTACTAATAACGATAGTCATAAAGTTTCTGATGCATCATTTATCAGAGGTAGGAATTTAATGCTATCCTATAATGTCACTTCGGATATGTTAACTCGTATGCATTTAGATAAGTTGAGATTTTATGCTTCTGTTCAAAACTTCTTTGTCGTGACAAAATATCCAGGTTATGACCCTGAAGTTTCCAACTCAGGATCTCCTTTCGACCAGGGTTTTGGATTGTATGATTACCCTAGACCTCGAGTATTCACTTTCGGACTCAGTATCGGTTTATAATTTAATTGGAACATCATGAAATACTTAAGAAATATAAAAACAACAATAAAAATTACGGCTAGTATTCTCGCTTTGGGAACTATGGCGGGATGCTCTGGATTCTTAGATGAATCTGATCCAAGTAATTTTACAGTAGAAAACTACTTTACAAAGCCTGAACATGCTCGAAGTTCCGTAAGTGCTATTTATTCCAACCTTAGAAACCCCATGGGAAGTGGATTTGGTGGTGGAACTTGGATGATGCTGGAATTTGCAACTGGCTTGGCCGCAACTGATCTTGGACAAGCAGTAAATAGTTATTATGTCAAAGACCTAAGGAATACATCGGATAATGGTTATGGATTAGATTATTGGACAACTTATTATCGTGGTATAGGTAATGCCAATTTATCAATTACTAATATCCCGAAGATTCCAATGGACGAGACGGAAAAGAAAAGAATACTAGGTGAAGCCCACTTTTTAAGAGCGTTTTACTACTTCAATCTTGTCCAAATGTTTGGAGAAATTCCTATTGTTACGGAAGCTGTTAATTTAACTTCTGAACAGCTCTATCCTGAACAGGCAAAAGTTGAACAGGTGTATGAATTAATTGTTAATGATCTTAAAGTTGCCGAAGCTTCAGGATTGCCATGGAATGATCAGAGTGGAAAAGTCAATATGGGGATTATTAAATCCCTAATGGCAAAAGTGTATTTGACAATGGCCGGATACCCCCTGAACAAAGGAGCTGCATATTTTGATCTCTCAGCCAAAGCTTCTGAAGAGGTTATTAACTCAAAACAATATCAACTGTTTCCTTCTTATGCTGACCTCCATGATCCTAAAAAGAAAAATGGTTCCGAGAATATATTTAGCATTCAATATAAAACTCAGGTAATTCCTTCTAACTGGCAGGTCGCAATTATTCCTTATAACAAAAATATCTCGGCCTATTCTGATGAAACTGGAGGAATCTATGCAACTAAAGATTTCGTGGAGTCTTATGATGCCAAAGATCTGAGAAGAGCTGAAAAGCAGTTTTTCTTTACCAAGTTTACCCATGAAGCTGATCGAACTAAAGAAGTAAACCTTGGAGCATATTTCATCTATAAACACTTTGATTACGAAGCTCAAACAAATACGACAAATAGTGACTTAAACTGGTCTATTATTCGATATGCTGATGTTCTTCTTATGTATGCTGAAGCGGCAAATGAAGTAGCTGGACCGAATGCCAAGGTTTATGATGCTGTAAATGCCATAAGAAAAAGAGCTGAACTAACTCCTTTGTCTGGTCTGTCTAAAGATCAATTAAGGGAGGCAATTTGGAAAGAGCGCTGGCATGAGCTATGCTATGAAAATATAACTTGGTTCGATATGGTGAGATTGAGAAAGGCCTTCAATGTGACGACCAAAAAATTTGAAAATTATGTCGGCCATAAATTCTCATACGGTCCAGTGGTTACTGAACGAGAGTTGTTATTCCCGAAACCAACCGCTGAAATTCGAAACAATACCAAATTAGTACAGAACAAAGGTTATTAATTTTAACCTTGTAAACTATAGAAGCAGTTTAGAAATTATCCTTTGGATAAACTTCTAAACTGTTTCTTTTTTTATTTACCAAATCTATATTTTGCCGAAAGGCCAGCTTTCATCGACTTATCTGTTCCATAGGTTGTGGCTTCAACTTCTATGATATCTGAATTTCTTAAGGTGTTTTGTACTCCCATGCCTACTGATTTATATAAATTAAAATTAAAATCAGGCTTTGAGTTTGCCCCATTTTTAAGTTTTATGCTGGTTCCTTCATAGGCAATACCCAGGGCAGCGGAAAGATAATATTTGTTTAGATAGTATCGTGAACCCCCACTCAAAGAGTAAATCTCATGCTTCCAAATATCCTCTAAATTATTTTCAGGTCGTTCCAAAATTTTTCTTCGCGTCTGTTCATAATTTAAAGATGTAAATAAACCTAATGACTTAAGTGGCCTATACTCATACATAAGACCAACTCCATAGGATAGACCTTGAATGGAATAATCGTACCCAAATAATGATCCAATACTTAAATTATTAACTTGTGGGCTAGTTGAATTTTGTGCTTTGGATATTTGCCCTATACTTATCAAAACAACAGTGCTTAAAAATAATCGAATAATCATAATTGAAAGATTTGAGTTAGTAAAATATTTTCTACACTGTAAATGTACACGTTGTTTTGGATAATAAAATTAAATTAACATCAATTAACTATCTTAATTTATTGTGTTACAGATATATGCTTTAATTCACGTTTTTTGTAAAAACTGATTCAATTAAAAAATAAACCAACAAAAATATTCATCATAATAATTTTCTATATTTGAATATTATTTCAAGTACCTACCTAAGTTTCAAGCGCTTCCAATTTATTCTGCCAACTCCTTGAATACTCTTTACTAACTATTTCTACAGTTCTGCTCATTAAGATTAATTGCATACTCATCCGTAATTTATTAATTGCTCATCCTCTTTAAATTTATGTGAAAACTCAATCAAAATTGGTTAAGGATCAATCATTTTATTGTTTTTTGCTAACTATTATTCAATCAGACTCATGAACCTATTACCTGAAAATCGAACAAGGCAATTAAATAACTACAATAGTTATTTAATTGATATGGTAGGGCTGATTATACAACAGAAGTTCCAAGAAAATGAAATTGGTGAGTTTGATTTAGGAAATCTCTTTGTCGAAAATCAGAAAGACCTTAGCAATGCATTTTATTATAAATGTAGTACAGACTCTTTAAACCAAGTTAATGAAGATGCTGAACTAATATGGCTCGCATATTTTGACTTTTTCTTCCCTACAGATGAAAATGTCTTTATCCATCCTGAACTTTTCCATTTCTTAAAAAACAAGAAATTTAATAAAGTACACTTTTTCTTTCAGAGAGTCAAAGATCAAAACAACAGACCATGTAAATGGCATTTTGGAACCACAAAATTAATATTACAAGGAAGTAAATCATTTGATTCCATCTTATTTAGATACGCTGTAGAAATTCCAAACTCCCAAATAAAAAAGAGGACTGAAGAAGAAGAAAGTTATTTCCAAAAATATTGCAATAGAGTATTGCTATTAAGTAAAAGGGAAAAGGAAATTGTAAAATTAATTGTAGAAGGCAAATCAAGTCATGAAATCTCTGACCAACTCTTTATTTCCATTCATACAGTAAATAATCATCGTAAGAGCATTATCAATAAATTGGAAATCAGTAATCTCTGTCATCTAACAAAATTCGCCATGCTATTTGAGATGGTGTAATTCTCAAATCCTAGTTTGTATCAAAAAATCCTTTTTTAAATAAATGACTACAACTAGCTATTGAGTTTAATTACAATCTTTTGGAAATTTATCCTAATCTAAGTAAAAGAATATTACCTCAATTCACCAAAGAATTATAAGAAAACCTGTCATGATAAAAAATGCCCTAATATTGCTAAAAAATGAGCTACATGAATACCTCAAATCAAAAGGTGATTATGCTGCGAATGTGATTATTGACAATATTGGCTTGGCTGAAACATCCTCGGGTAATTCTTTAACTGATAATATCGTAATTACATTAGTCAATATTGAAGAAGAAAGCACTTTAAAAAACCAAAATTCAGTGCGTAAATCACCAAATGGAAATGCATATTATGAAAACCCTCCAGTTAATATAAACCTCTTTGTTCTAATAACTTGTAATTATGCTGGTGATGGATATGTTCTTGCATTAGACAGGCTATCAATGGTTATCCAATTCTTACAAAGTAAAAATGTTTTTAATAGTTCAAACTCTTCGTCAAATGATTTAAACGAAGAAAGTGTTGAACTCAAATTTATAATGGAATTATTTACCCTGTCGTTCGAACAAATAAATTACCTCTGGGGATCATTAGGGGGAAGACAGGTCCCATTCGCTATGTATAAATTGAGATTGATCTCTATCTCTGAAAATGCTATTGTAAGAGAAGTTCCTCTTATCGAAGAAATTGAAACTAATTTATTCGCAACCAATAAAATGCCATGAAAACGAACTTTAAAACGTTGTATGAAGTAAAACTCTTCCATGAATTCTATCAAACTGATAGGAATGGAAAGAACGTTTTTGAGTTGGCAAATCAAATTGACCGATTAGAATTCTTAAAGAATAAATTTCAGGAAAATGATGATTATGTAAATCAAGATATAGAATTTATAACTCCAAAATTCTTTATAAATCAAATGGAGAACTTCGGCTTAAAATTAATTCCAACATATTCTGGATTTAAAATTTTAATTGCCGTTAAAGCTAAAAAATTACCGAGTGCAGTAACAACTTATGAGCCTTTTAATAAACTACCGAACGAATTGTTAATCCCCGTATTACTTTCATTAAAAGGCTCTAAAATTAATTCTGTAACTAATAAAAAAATGGATGTTGAACTTAGTTCTTATCCATTGTTTTCAAATGATAGTACAATTACAGGAGCTAGATTTTTTCCATTTTTAACTGCTGATATTCAAGCTTATGATGCTTCAAATTCTTATGAACAAGGCGAGATAGCAAAATTTGCAGTAAATGATTATAAATCATTTTTCCGCGATCATACCGATACTATTCAATGGAAGGCAGTTTCAGGAATTGCATTTGCAAATGAAAATGATAAAGCTTTGATTCCCAGAAATGCAAATTATACTTTCCCTAAATCTTTAAATATTGTAAAAGCAGATTTCTTATTAAAAGATAATAATGGAGCTATAGTTCAGGAGTTTCATTTTAAGAATTCTACTCCTTTTCAGAAAGTCAATCTTTCTTTTGACCCATTGAAAATAAAAACTATCGCCTCTAATGAACCGGAAGAAAAACATATTTATTCTTTAATGGTAACCGCTACTTCTGGATACTCGAAAAATTATAAAATCGTATTTTATGAGGATGATCAAGAGATCAAATCGAGTTTGGGCTTAGTGCTTATCAAGGTTAAAAGTTCGATCAATAATTATAAACTTTTAGATAATTCTGGAAAATTAATCACTAGAAAAAATAGTGAAAATAGAATGGATCCTCCTGCACCTGTCTTTGAACTCAACTTTAATAGCAGATCCTCATTCTGGAGGTATTCTAATGACAAAGGAAAGGATTTGTTAGGGGGATTATATACCGATTTTCTAGACTCTATCAGCGGGTATTTAGTAAGTAAGGAACCAAAACCATTGACTTCAAATGCTACTTTCTACCGCAAACCTGATAATACCTTATTCTTCCTGCCTTGTCCAAGTGATTCCAATTCCCTAAGAATAGAAAACAATAAAATATATAGTGATATAAAGGTTCCAGAATCAACGCTGTTTCCTATAGCACCCTGAATAAACAATTAGATTTTAAACTAAATTATTTTGTTATGCAAGATTACAAAACCCCCGGAGTATATATAGAAGAGATTCCACATCTTCCACCTTCAATTGCTTCGGTAGAAACTGCAATACCAGCATTTACTGGATATACTCAAATAGCAAAATGGAAAGAAGATAATGACCTAAGAAATAAACCTTGGCGAATTGAATCTATGCTTCAGTATGAACAATTTTTTGGATATCCCGATCCAGAAACGGACAGCCTTTCCGTTAATTTTGGATTAAATGCTGTGAATGGAAAGGTGGATGAAACTAAAAGGTCTAAGTACCTCATGCATTATACTATGCAACTATTTTTTGCCAATGGCGGCGGACCTTGTTGGATAACTTCTGTGGGTAATTATACCGATACAGGAGGGGAAATCCTTGCAACGGATCTAATCGCTGGATTAGCAGAAATCGCAAAAATCAATGAAGTCACACTTTTATTATTCCCTGATTCTACGAATTTAAGCTCAGCTACAGATTATTATAACGTCCATACCGAAGCAATAAATCAATGTGTTAATCTACAAGATCGCTTTACCATTTTGGATGTTTACCATGACCCGGCAAATTTATTAGAATGGAACCTTGACATTGATTTACTTAGAAACACCTTATCAGGGACCACAGATTTCTTAAAATATGCAGCTGTTTATTTTCCAAAGATCTATACAGGTGTGGATTATAATTACAAGTTAAATGCTGATCAAACGAAAGATAATGATGATCTCGTCCAGGTTACTGGAGTTCCGGGGGCAACTAATCTTACTGAATTATTGGCCGTTAACAATGCTAAATATTTCCAAGCAAAAAGTGCCATTTCAAATATTCAAATGTTATTGCCAGTATCTGGTTCAATTGCTGGTATCTATGCTCAGGTAGATAATGCCCGTGGAGTATGGAAAGCGCCAGCTAATGTGAATATTAGCAATGCAATACGTCCTGAATTCTTAATAAATCATGCCCAACAAATGGATTTGAATGTCGATTCGCTGGCCGGAAAATCCGTCAATGTTATCCGAACATTTCCAGGTCGAGGACCTGCTATTGTATGGGGCGCAAGAACATTAGCCGGTAATGACAATGAATGGCGCTATGTGCCTGTAAGAAGATTTTTTAGCATGGTTGAAGAATCTGTGAAAAATGCTACTGAACAATTTGTATTTGAACCTAATGACCGCAATACCTGGGTCCGTGTGAAATCAATGATTGAAAATTACCTCACTCAACAATGGAAGGCAGGTGCATTAATGGGCGCTTCTACTAAAGAAGCATTCTTTGTCCATATTGGGCTCGGCGAAACAATGACCGAACTCGATATATGGGAGGGAAGAATGATCGTAGAAATTGGAATGGCGGTCGTACGTCCTGCAGAATTTATCATCCTTCGGTTTATGCATAAAATGCTTGCTGAATCATAATAACAGAATTATGTAATCATTAAAAATTATTGTTATGACCATAGAAAGCTCTAATATACAAAACCCTAGGAATGGGAATTGTAATGATAAGGATGTCAAGACCATCACTCAAAAAAATATTTATCAAATTAAAGAAGATTATTGCCTAAAATTAAAGTCTAAACTTGGTGAATTGAGCGAAAGCGAAGTTTCTCGTGATGGCACATTAATGAAGTTTGAAAAAAAGAAATGTGTCTTCGTTAAAACCGAAAAAAACTTCCACCTAATAAGAAATTTAGAACTAAAGGTAGGAGTGGGGCTTATACAATCTACTGAAGAAATTAAAAAAAATGTAACCCTTGCTATTTCCCAAAATGAATCGCTCGTATCTTCCTTAAAAGCTGTTCTAAAATCCGCTAAAGATGCCAAAGCTGCATTCGCAAATCTTCGAGATTCTGCCAATAAATTAGAAGCAGGGATGAATGACAGTTGCAGTTCCGGTCAATTGAAAATTCTAGGATGTTCCAACGATAATTGTAATGAATCCGAGAATCAAAAAGATAATCTTCAACTCCCCGGAGAATGCCAAGATGCCTGTAGAATATTAGCAAAATTAGTAGAGAAACCTGTAGATTTCTGTCTTGAGATTGATATTATTGGTAACTCAGCAGCTGATATCATCGGAATTCATTCCTTCTCCAACATTAAATCTCTGGAAAAATTCCAACAGGACTTTTCCTCGAATGCCAAAACTTTTGACGATCTCATTTTGACTCAAGTTACTAATGCAACTGCTGGGTTGAAAAAAGCTCAAGAGGAACTGACTTTGGCAACAAAAATAAAAATGCAATCAGAACATCTCTTATACAATAAACGTAATGAATTAGAAGCATTGGTAGAAGTCAAAGACTATTTATGCTGCCATAAATGCAATTGTATTGATGCTGACTGCGGATGTAATGAAAGTAATCCAGATGAAAATAACAGATTCAAAAAATGTAAATGTGATATCTGTGATATCTGTAAGGAGGTAACTGAAATCTATTGTATTCGAGATAATGAAGGCGGCGCAAATTGCGACTGATACCCTACATACTCAATGGTTGAATATTAAAACTTACTATTATGTTAAGCTATAATGAAATAAGCAATTCTGATAGAGATATTTTTGATTGTTGCGATCAGAAACCTAATAATAATGAACCTATTGGAGACTGCTGCTATGAGACATGGACGGGAGATTTGGTTCAAGTAACTGCTGATTGGAAAGCTGCAAATGCTTATGCAATGAATAAGGAATTAGAATACAATCTCACTGTTGAAGAACGTGACAGACTGAAAGCCTGGTATGCAGACTGGGAAGCTACTGATGAAAATGCTGATGCTCTTTGTAGGCAATTAGAGCTATTTGTCCTCCTTCTTCAAAAGGTTTGTACTGTAACCGATAAAACCAATAAAGCAATAGAAATCCTCTTTTGCATGTTGGAAGACCTGTACATCCGTGTGGATAAGCTCAAAACCCAATACGACAAATTGATGGCCTGCATCAATTGCTTAAAACGTCCTGAACTGGCTTCGGGGGTAGGAATTATGAAATTCCTCGAAGATTATGGTCAAAAACTGGATGCTGTTATTCTTACTCGAGATATTATAGTCCCTCAAGTTATTTCAGCATTGGAAATTGCAATTGGTATACATACAAACATCTGTGATCAATATGGATTGAAAGAAACCATCCGCTATTGGAAGGGCAAATTCAATTGTAATCAATCAACAACAGATCAAAGTACAGCATCCTTTTCAGATTCTAAAATTCAAAACAGTAATGCTTCAAATGAATGCTGCTGTATTGAACCTCGTATTAGTTTGCCAATCGATGCAGATGAATATTATCGACAATTGGAAAATGACTATTTAAATACGAAACAAAAAGTCGATCAATTGAAAAAAGATTTAGATCAGGCAAAAGAAAAAAGGGACGCTTTATTAGCATGTAAACAAAGTCTTGAAAATGCTATTAATGAAGTGAATCCTGCAAATAAGTGTAAATAACCATTATAATATCATTTGTTATGTCAAACGATCCTAAAAAAAACTATCCACTACCTAAATTTCATTTTCAATTGGATTGGGGTGGAACTAGAATTGGTTTTACAGAAGTTAGTGGGCTTGATTTTGAAACTGAAGTTATTGAATATCGTGAAGGTAGCAGTCCCACTTATAATAAAACTAAACAGCCTGGGTTAACCAAATATCCTAATGTTACCTTAAAACGTGGTACGTTCTTCGGTGATTTTGAGTATTTCGAACAATGGAAAAAAACCATGATGTTCCAGGAAGGAAAGGAAAAATTCCGACGCGATGTCACCATTAGACTATTGGATGAAGAACATCAACCCATTATTTCTTGGACTCTCTCTAGAGCATGGCCTTCAAAGGTACAGTCAACAAACCTGAAAGCGGATGCTAATGAAGTCGCAATTGAAACGATGGAGCTTGTCCATGAAGGTCTTTCAATCGTAGAAGCTAAAAAATAATATAAAACCATGGCAGATGCTCTTTATCAAACCGTAAACTTTCATTTTTCAGTCAACTTTAACTTGAAGGGAAATAAATCGATTGATATAAAATTTCAATCTGTCAATGGTTTGGATGCAACTATAGATAGTGAAACCATTAAGGAAGGTGGGGAAAATAGATTTGAACACGTTGTTCCTTCTAGACATAAATATGGCCCACTGGTACTTAAAAGAGGTTTAATTGCGCCCGGGGACTCAGCTGTTACCGACTGGCTTAAAAAAGCTTTTGATGATCAAGAATATGAAACCCTAGATACCGTGGTGATTAATTTACTTGATGAACAACATCAATCATTGATGAATTGGAAAATCAATAATGTATGGCCAAGAAGCTGGAAACTATCCGAACTCAATGCCGGTAGGGCAGAAGTTTTGATTGAAACTCTTGAATTGAATTTTAACCGATTAATTTTTCAAAAATCATAATCATGCCAGTTGAAGTCAGAGAATTGATAATAAAAGCAACCATTGTCCAAGAATTAGGCTCAACGCCAAATTCTGCTGCTTCTAGCCAAAACAATGGAATTAATGCTTCCGAAGAAATTGTAAAAGTGTGTGTTGATAAAGTCTTAGAAATCTTAAAAGAAAAAAATGAGCGCTAATTATAGTTCTGGAAAATTGGAAAAACTGTTGATTTATTCTTTCACCGATAGACAGTTTCAAGTTAAGGATGCCGAACAAAAAAACAAACCAGCATTCGTAGCTCCTATTAATCCTGAGTCTTTCTCTAAGAACTATAAGATTGAACATGACGTACAAAGACCTCATGGAACTGGTTCTGCTGAAGTAAAGTTTAAATCTACAGCACCTGAAGAATTAAAGCTAGATTTTATTCTTGATGGTACTGGAACCATGGAAGGTTACTGGGAGGAATACAAAAGTAAACCCGTCAATGAACAATTAAAAATATTTATGGACTGCGCTTATAATTATAAAGGCGATATCCATAGACCAAACTTTTTACTCATTATTTGGGGATCTGAAATTAGGTTCCGATGTGTTCTGGCAAATTTAGATGTCAATTACACCTTATTTAAACCTGATGGAACTCCTTTAAGAGCTAGGTTAACGGCCTCTTTTCTCGATTATCAATCTCGTGAACAAAGAATGGCTGAAGATAATCCTTCATCACCCGATTTGACCCACCATAGGGTAATAAAACAAGGTGATCGACTCGATTTAATGACCTTCTCGATTTATAACGACTCCAAATATTTTATGCAAGTCGCTAAATATAATGGACTAACCTCCATAAAAAAATTGAAACCTGGCAATGAAATCTATTTTCCGCCTTTTGATAAAAATGAAAACTAATGGAAGAACTAATCATACCTAATCCTTCACAACATGATGTTGTATCCTATAATATCTTATTGGATGGTACTGATATGGATGCATCCTATGAGATCTTAAGTATTTCTATTGATAAAGAAATTAATAGAATACCGACTGCTAAAATTCTAATTAAAGACGGTGACGCCTCATTGGCGCAATTTGAAATTAGTAACAAAAATGATTTTATCCCCGGTAAAGAAATTATCATAAAAATTGGCTTTGATAGCACTAATAAACAAGCATTCAAAGGAATTATTACCAAACATCAGGTTCGGGTTAAGGAAAATGGAAATACCCAATTGATGATTGAATGCAAAGATTATGCAATGAGAATGACTTTAGGAAGGCAAAGTAAATATTTTTTAGAAACTAAGGATAGTGATGTTATCGATACTATAATTTCAAATTATGAGAATTTAACTGCTGATGTTGAAGAGACTCAACTTAGGCATAATGAACTCATTCAACATCATGTAACGGATTGGGATTATGTCATTCTCCGTGCTGAATCTAATGGAATGTTGGTCAACGTCAATGATGGCGATATTTCTGTGAAAAAACCCGATACTTCAACGGATCCAGTTCTTCAAATTACGTATGGATCTTCCATTTTGGAATTTGAAGCCGAAATGGATGCAAGAAGCCAGTGGACAAAAGTTCAGGCTAGTTCTTGGGATTATAAAAATCAGGCATTATTTACTGCTGAAATTGATGAAGCGAATTCTTTTTCCCAAGCTGGAAATGTTTCTGGAGCCACCTTAGGTGCTTCAAATAAGTTAGACCAATACCAGCTTCATCATAGTGGCCATCTATTGGAACAGGAATTACAGTCATGGGTGGATGGAACAATGATGCGAAGTCGATTGGCAAAAATTAGAGGTAGAGCACGTTTTACAGGATTCTCTGATATAAAACCTGGAGATATGGTGAAAATTGCCGGAATTGGAGAACGATTTAATGGCAACTCATTCGTTACAGCTGTTAGGCAAGATGTTGGTGATGGAACATGGTATACGAATATTCAGTTTGGGCTGAGTCCTGAACAATATTCATCTGTACATCCTGATTTGAATGAGTCACCTTCCGCTGGACTGTTAGGTGCTATTAAAGGTCTGCAAATTGCAAAAGTCCTCCAGCTTGAAAATGATCCTGAGGGGGAAGACCGGATCCTCGTTAAGATCCCTGTTATTGATAACAGCTCAAATGGTACTTGGGTTAGGATTGCATGCCTAGATGCAGGAAAAGATAGAGGCTCATTTTTCAGACCGGAAATTGACGATGAAGTGATTGTTGGTTTTATCAATAATGACCCAAGACATGCCATTATGCTCGGTATGTTGAATAGTAGTGCTAAGCCGGCACCGTTAAGTGCTACCGATGCAAATGACGAAAAGGGATTTTTTACCCGTAGTAATATGAGAGTGCATTTTAATGATGCAAAGAAAATTATAACTATTGATACCCCAGCTGGAAATAGTATTGTCTTGGATGAAGACGGTTCTAAAATCGAAATTAAAGATCAAAATGCTAATAAAATAACAATGGATAGTTCTGGTATTAAACTGGATAGTCCAAGAGATGTGGAAATAAAAGCTGGATTAAATTTAAAGATTAGTGCCGGATCAGCTATAGAAATTACCGGTAATTCTATGAAAGTAAATGGGACAGCTAGTATTAATTTAGAATCTGCAATCACCAAAATTTCATCATTTGGTGTGACGGAAATCAGCGGTTCATTAGTCAAGATAAATTAATTAAAATCTAAAAGATTATGCCTTCAGCAGCAAGAATAAGCGATATGCATATTTGTCCTATGATAAATCCTGGACCCGTCCCACATGTTGGTGGACCTATATTAGGACCAGGGGCACCAACTGTATTGGTTGGTGGAATGCCTGCTGCTGTTGTTGGAGACTTACTGCTTTGTACTGGACCTCCTGATTCTATCGTACAAGGATCAATGTCCGTAATGATTGCTGGAAAACCTGCAGCCAGACAAGGTGATTTAACAGCGCACGGTGGCTCAATTTCGATGGGGCTGCCAACCGTTCAGATTGGAGGTTAAAATAATTTAGAAATCATGGATAATACATTCAATTCATTTTTAGGTACAGGATGGGCTTTCCCACCAGAGTTCAATATCATTTCAAATGAAGTAGAAATGGTTTCTGGGCTGGAAGATATCGAGCAAAGTCTAAATATCCTCCTCTCAACTTCATTGGGTGAAAGGGTCATGCAACCTCAATTCGGATGTGATTTAACGGATTACGTCTTTGAAACAATGAATAGTTCAGTAATTGGGTATCTAAAAGATAGAGTAGGTAATTCAATTCTTTTTTATGAACCCAGAATTCGAGTGGAAATGATTGATATTACGCCAACTGGTTCCTTTGATCTTATTGAAGGTCGTTTTACAATCAGCGTTCAATATACTATCCCAGGAACGAATTCAAGATTCAATTATGTGTATGATTATTATTTGAATGAAGCATTGAAATCTATTTAGCAATAGCATTACCAAAAATCACTAGCCATGAAATGTAAAGAGCTCATACATCCTTTTCAAAACGATTCTGGAGTTAGCCAACGTCAGCGGATGATGGATGACCTATTGAATAGCTCAGCTTTGATTGATGCTAGGAATTTAGCAGATATGTTAGATTATTTTCAAAAATTAGCTAAACATATCAATTATTATGATTCTGATCTTAATGTTTCAAACTGGCAACCGTTTTTTCAAAATAGCCTGCCTTTTACAATTGCTGCGATCATAAAATTTGACCAGCGAAAAATCAATGATAAATTGCAAAAATATTTGCATCTATTCGATAAAAACCCATCTAAAGCTAGCCTGCAGTTATTGGTCAACTTTGTTTATTACGCTATTATAAAACCAATTCTTGGCTGGAACATTAAATTAAAAAACTCTGAATTACCAATATCACTATTCTTAGCAAAGCTTATAAAAGATAACTTATCCGACTCTCTGAAATTGTTCATTCTCGAACTTAATACGGCAGTAAAATGGTTTCAAATTAAAACCTTGAACTTTTCGGATTTCTTAAATGATGAGGACTGGAACTTAGATATTACAGACTTATATAGCATAAAATCTGATGACGCATTTTACGCTTCTGGGCTGAATGATCGGGATCGAATTATTTACACAAAAAACCAGATAAAAATCTTTTCGGATTCTTTTTTAGACAATATTGATGCTATTTCTAAAATAGCAGAGAATAGCTTAGAACTTAGTTTTGAACCCTTAACAGATGAATTTAAAGAAAAAGTAAGTCCACATTTAGCTTTGTTATTTACTTTCCTTAAACTGTTTAAATATGTTCAAAATGACTTAAATACTTTTACTAAAAAACATATTGATTTTTTCTATAAAGAAGTCTTGTTTTTAAAACCTAAAGATGCCTTCCCTGATAAAGTACATGTCGTTTTTGAAATTCAAAATCAAATCCAGAAATATTTGTTGAAGGAAGGTATTTTAGTTAAAGATGCTAAGGATGCAAATAAAAGGGAAATACTCTTTTCTTTAGATGATCAAATCGTCGTTAATAAAACCAAAATTGCAGAAGTAAAAACCTTATTTCTAAATAATGAGATTCATGGGAAATCCACATATCTCAAAGGACTTCATATTGCAAATAAAGCAAATATGGCTGACGGTGTGGATAAACCATTTAAGGATATTTCTAACCCCAGTTGGTCTACGCTAGGTGCCGAACTTAGTAAATACAAAGATCCGGAACATAAATTCACTAAACCCTTTCCGCATGCAAGGATTGGATTCGTATTGGCTTCCGAAGTCCTACTATTAAAAGAAGCTGAGCGAAATATCGAAATCAATGTAGTCTGTGAAATCAATAATTTTTGCACGGAATCTCTAATTATCAATGATTTATTCGATCAGTTTAAACAAATCTTGAATCAAGAGTTTTATCCAATTAATCGTGATTTAATCTCTCTGGCCTATAAAAATGGTATAAGTAAAGAATTAGGAGCAAAATTAGAATCAAAATTGTCCAAAGTTATTCCTAATGAAAATATGATAAGCTGTTCCGGTGAAATTAGAGAAGAAATATTTGAAACCATTCTTACTAATGAGGAATTTAAAGAATGGAACCTAACTGACCCCGAAAAGTTATCTTTCTTAGCTATTTTTAAACCTATTAAAGCAATAAATATTGCTTTTAGCGGTGAAAAAGATTGGATAATTCCAGATAACAATCCTACCATTAGTATTTCCGAATTGTATAATGGAAATAAATTTAAAATGACTATTAGCGTTGAATTATCTGAAGAGAAGGAATCAATAACCTATTATGATGATGAAATTTTAAAAGAGGGATTTCATACGAAATTTCCACTCTTAAAAGTAGAATTCGATGACAGGATAAAACTAGACGTAAATATTTCAAAAAATGAAGATTCCTTCTTCTGTAAAAAAGAATCTAAGGAATATCTTCAACAAGTTTCAACCTATCAATTTTTTAGAAACGTAAGATTTTCTAGCTATTTTAATGCAGCCACTTATAAAACCGAATCTACCAATATTAAAGTGAAAGTCTGTGGATTGAAGAATCTTATCGTTCAGAATTCCGAAAGCCTTCAGAATGTAAATGGTCCAATTTACCCTTTTGGAACAAGACCAGAAATCATTGACTTTGATATAAAAAATCAGCCTAAACTTAATGTTGATACTGATATTAATTTAATTGGCCCTGATTTTTATATTGGTAGCCAAGAGGTATTTTCAAAAAAATGGGATGACATTACAGTCAATTTAAATTGGAAAGATAAACCCACCAATTTTCGAGATTACTATAAAGGATATTTACAGAATGAAGATGGTTTCGGTCTTGACGAAAATAAATTCTTTATCAATCTTTCCATCCTTGAAAATGGAAAATGGAAAGGTGAAAATAATCATTCAAGCCCAAATACCAGTTCAGTAAATATACTGGGAAAAGTATATAATAACCGCCGGTTATTTGAATCAAACGGTAATTCAGAATGCAATCATAAAAATCCTTATGAACAGACTATAAAATTAAATAAATCGCACTTTACACTCAATCAGAAATTTATTCATTCTGATGAAAATCTTGAAAAATATGAAGTGAACTCAACTCATGGATTTTTAAAGATTAATCTGCAGTTTCAAGATTTCTGCCATAAAGTCTATTCTTATGTATTGGCAAGGCAAATGATGGCATTAGGAAAACTCCCCGACAGTAAATTGGAGGATGCTATTTATTATGATGCCAGCGGAAATTTAGTAGTTTTCAGGTCCAAAAACATTATTGATGATATCAATAATGCTAAAAATATATCCCTTCGGGTTAATCAAGATGTAAATGCTTCGCCTGATGGAATCAAAGCTAGAATGGGAAATATTGGTAATACATCAATTAATGTATCCAATGCAAATAGAATCAGAAGAATTGTGCTACCTTATGATCCTTTAAATCCCAGCACATTAAACAACCTCGCTAATGATGCTTCAAATTTAAATAACACTTTAAATACTGTCTATTCTTTATTAGATAATAATGTCAAGTATCAAGCGGTAATTCCCAATGAACCTTGGACTCCTATCATAAAAAATTTATGTTTAGATTATTCCGCCACTGCTGAAATAAAGGATGTTGAAATCATTCATCTTTATCCTTATCCACAAACTTTTAAAAAAGAGGAACTAAATCATAATCCATCCATGTTGCCAACTTTTTGCGATGAAGGTAATCTTTTCATTGCCCTTCAGGAAATGGAACCTGGTACTAATGTCAATATCCTCTTTCAAATGGCAGAAGCAACTTCTGACTCCGAATCTCTTAGAGAACCCGTTAATTGGTATTATCTAGAAAATAATAGTTGGAAAAATATGCGAACTGGATTTGAAGTATTGGATGATGATACCCATGGATTAACAACTTCAGGTATCATTAAATTTGCTATTCCCGGTAGCATCACAAAAGACAATACCATTTTGCCTAATGGAATGTATTGGTTAAAAGCAAGTATCCCTAAAAATAGTAAGTCTGTAAGTGAAATTATTGGAATCCATACTCAAGCTATTAAAGCAACTTTTACCAATGAAATATTAAATGATAAGCTTAGATTAAATACACCATTGCCTGCAGGTTCTATTTCAAAACTTAAGGAATCAGATTCTTATATCAAAAAAGTTGATCAACCTTATGAATCATTTAATGGAAGAATTCCTGAATCCCAAGGTCATTTTTATATCCGTGTAAGTGAGCTACTTAAACATAAAAATAGGGCAATCCAAAAATTTGATTATGAAAGGTTAACATTAGAGGCTTTTCCTCAATTATATAAGGTAAAATGTATAAATCATAGCTTCGCATTAGATGCTCATCAATATATCAATGATTTCCCAATGGCTCCAGGTTATATCATTTTGGCCGTAATTCCTGATTTAAATATCTTGAAAGCTTCCGAAGTTTTTGAACCAAGAGTGCCAGTGAGTTTATTGGAAAATATCCAAAAATTTATCAAAGAAAGATGTTCTCCTTTTGTCCGTTTGAGAGTCATGAATCCTAGATATGAAGGAGTTAATATATGTATTAAAGTAAAACTTCATCCAGGTAAAGATGAACAATTCTATAAGGATAAATTAAAACAAGATCTCAGAGAGTTCTTGGCTCCTTGGGCAGTCGGTAAATTTGATAAATTATCTTTCGGACAGTGTATATATCAATCTGATATCGTTGGATTTATTGAATCTAGAGATTATATCAATTATATCATTGACCTCAGGATGCAACATGAAGATGATGAGCAAAATATTATAACAAACTCACAAAAAGTAGTCTGTCCAATAACTCCGCGCTCAATATTGATAGCCTCGAACATAGATGTTCTTATTGAACAGCAGGATTGTGAACGATGGGAATCTCCTAAAATACAGATACCATGTTCTAATGTCCCAATTCCAATAGAGAATTATTGTAAAAATTATAAAGTGTAGGTAGAATGAATAGTCATGAAAACCGAAAGAGACCATATTAAAGCTATTAGCAAGGTAAATCCTAATTTCCCTTCATATCTTGATTTTCAAAAATTAAGGACGGATGGTATTGCTTATCTTGGAAAACTCTCTGGAAAAATTTGGACGGACCATAATATTCATGATCCTGGAATAACAATTCTAGAAATTCTTTGTTATGCATTATTGGATTTAGGATATCGTACAAATCTGCCAGAATTGGATTTGCTATCCAAAGACCCAAACGATAACAGCAAAGAAAATAATTTCTTTACGGCGGCTCAAATTCTAAGCTGTAATCCACTTAATTTAATGGATTACCGTAAACTCCTAATTGATATCGAAGGAGTGAAAAATGCTTGGATTGAGATCGCATCCGACCAACTTGATTTCTGTTCAGATAGGTCAGAATTTAATATACAAGCATCTCAAAATTTAGCCTGTAACCAATTTTTGAATGGATTATATCATGTATTTATAGAACCCGAAAAGGATATCAATTCTGATTTTCCTAATGAAAACCTTGCTTCTGAATATTTTGACGAATTGACAAAGTCTATCCGAAATAGGCTGATGACTCACAGAAATTTTTGTGAAGATTTTGTGGATATCACCTATTTATGTAAAATAGATGTAGGTATTTGTGCCGATATCGAATTGAATACCGATGCCAATATTGATAAAATTTATACCGAAATAATTCAAGGATTAAGAGATTTTATTTCTCCTAGTCCAAAATTCTATACCCTTCAGCAATTATTGGATAAAGACAGAACCATTGAAGAAATTTTTTCAGGTAGACCTTATAATCTCGCAGAAAGTCATGGATTCATTGATTCTGATGAACTGGAACAAATTAATCTCAGAAAAGAAATCCATCTATCAGATTTATATCAAATAATATTAAATGTTGAAGGTGTTAAATCTGTAAATAATTTATTAATAAAAAATTGTCAGGCAGGATTTTTCGATAGTTCAACCGTTTGGAAATTTAAATTACCAAAAAATTATACAGCTAATTTTTCATTAGCATGTACCCAAATTAAATTTTCAAAAAATGATATTCCGATACAATTCGATGCAAAGAAATTTGAAGGATTGTTCCATATACAATTCGCCAATTCTGGTAAAGTGTTGTTTCAAAGCCCTTCCGAATATTTAGATCGAAGCATTCCTCAAGGTAACTATTATCAAGATTTGGATGAATACTACCTTTTACAAGATGATTTTCCAAGAGTATATGGAATTGCTGATGGTGGACTTTCTGATGATGCTACTAAGCTTAGAAAAGCTCAGGCACTACAACTTAAAGGATATTTGCTATTCTTTGATCAAGTCCTTGCAGGGTATTTATCTCAATTAAAAAACATTAGAACACTATTCGCAATGAATAGTGCAACGGATCCAAATTTTAAAAGAACTTATTTTCTAAATAAGTTAGTTGATAAACCTGAACTATCTAAATTGCTTCGTTTTGCAGTAGGTGATGAATATTCAACTAACCTTGGTGAAACAGGAAATATCTTGGTAAGATCGGTTAGTTACCCAGATTTATTGGATTTAATCGAATTGAATAAATCCAGTAATGTGAATCCAGATCATTTAATCCAATATTATTCTCCTAATCTAAATAAGCTAAATGTTGTTATAAATCAATTTAAAGAAGATTTTATAAGTTCTAATTATCAAATAGGGCTATTAAATGCTGATTCTCAGGAAATTCATTATTATATCATTGGGACATCTACGGATTTTGCTTTATTAAGTAAGATAGGTTTTCCCTCAGTTTCTGCCGCCTCTCTACATGCTAATTCTGTAGTTTATGTTGGTTCTTTCGAGGAGAATTACAGTAGCTTTATTGTGGATGAGAATAATGTCTCCTTTAACCTTGAGTTGAACATTTCATCATTTAAATCCTATTTATCAAAAATTATTGAAGATGAAGATTTATATAGTGAAAGAAGAAATGGTTTCCTTGACCATTTATTGTCACGTTTTGCTGAAAAATTTACAGATCATATAATTGATCAATTTAATTACGATTCAAGAATTGACTATTCTAAACGCCTAATTTCCGCTAAAGAAGATTTCCTATCAAACTACGACTCCATTAGTGAAAACCGCGGAAAAGCCTATGATTATTTGCAGAATAATTTGAATAATAGCAATATTTCTGGCTTTGAAAATGAAGCGAAATACCTGGCAGGAATTGAAAACAAAGAAATCCATAGTTTATGCAATTTTATTGTGGAACCTTTAGATGATTATTATTTAGTTGAGTTAAAGATTGATGGTGAACCCTATTTTTCATTGAATGAAAGATTTGACTCAGAAGCTGAAGCCGAAGAAGTAGCCCAGGTAGTTTATGAATCCATATCAAATCCAGAAAAATTAACAACCAAGTATATTCCACATAATAAATCATATGCCGTAGAACTACATTATAATGAAAGTAAGTCTGTATCCTTTTATAAGCAATATCCTACATCGCAAGATGCTGATGCTGTAAGGCTGGGATTGAACAGAATGTTCAGTAAAGAATTTAAAGATGAAATTCATATCAGTAGTTATGAATATCAAGCTCAATTAGTAGATGAGCTCGGAGAAATTATTCGCAAATCTACTCAAAACTATCCTGAGGATAAGGCCGCTTTGGAGCATGCTGAAAAAACAATTTCAAAAATCAACGATCCTTCTGAATGGACCTCAGATTCAAATAATAACAAGAAAATTTCACAGCTTATTTTTACATCTTCTGATGACGATGTTAAAAGATATTTGGATATTAAGGCTTTTAAGATTAATGTCAATAACAATATTGTAGGAAAACCTGAACAATTTACTTACGATATTCTCGATAGCCTAAATACCTTTAAGTTTTACGCTGTTCATGATTTTTCATCCAATAAATTAGCAAAGGAAAATGCAACTTTAGTGCTTATCCTCGCAACTAATCCTGATAATTATCTAATAAAACGGGATTCTTTAGATTCAGCGTATAAGCTCCATATTCTCAATAAAGATCAAGTTGAAGCAACTTGTTATTCAGAATTTAATACTGAAATGGATGCCCTTGAAATGCAAAATAAAATCATTTCAACGCTAATTAAATTTGAATATAAATTGATAGCTGAGAAATTTCCAAAAGGATGGAAGTTTGATTATTATTTGGGGTATGAACCCAATTCAAATTTTAAATTCTCCAGTACGAAAGAATATTTAAGCGAGCAAGATGCCGTAAAAGCATCCCAAGTATTCCAATCTGCTATCCCAACTTTAAAAGTTGGAAATAGTAAAAACGGACTAATATTAACCCAGCAGAATAAAAATAGCAAACTGCCTTCAGTAAATCTTCCCCCTGAATCTAATTCATCTGAGGATTTGCTTTTGAATGCATTATCTGCCCAAAAGAATATTTTACAATATTCTAAAACATCGAAAACCCAAAACTTTAAAACTGCAGTTCGCAAAGAAGAAAATGAAAATACTGCACGATTTATATATAAACTGGTAGATAAAGATCGAGTTTTGGCCTCCTTTCAACAGAATTTTGAGAATAAAACCGATGCGGAATACGGAAAACGAAAGGTTGCAAAGTTATTTCGTAGAAAATTAAAACATCTCCAAATTTGTTTAGGGGGATCTATTATTAAAGAAGTAATTATTGGAAAAGGCAAAACCAAGAAATTTCGTTATCAATTAAAAGCTCATAATCTATATTATAAAAATACGGAACCAAAAAATCAGGAAATTGTATTGTTTGAATCTATGAATCTATATGATTCCCAAGATCTAGCTTTGCATGCATTTGAGGAAAATTACTTCAATATCCTCAAATTAGCAGCTCAACTAAATAGCTATGGCAATTCAATATCTTTTGATGAAAACCAATCCAATAATAATCTAGCAGTTGTCTATATTCCAATAGCGACACAGTTAGAATTAGAATCTTACGGAGATGGTCCTGTTCAAGAATTATTGATTGAATGGGTGAACTCCTATCCAATCAAGGAAAAGGATGGGGTCTTTTACTTCTCTACTTTCAATAATTCAAAAAACCCTGAAATATGGCAGAGCATGAAAACATATTCAAATCCTGCCGAGGCAATGCAAGAATTTAACTTCTTCTTGATGCTACTTAAATATTCAGGAAACTTATTTGTTGATTGTGATCTAGAAAATAATGGTTATAAAATTTATATCAGAGAAGTTTTAGCAGAAAGCACCGAAAGATATTCGAATGAAGAAGCGGCTTGGGGAGAAAACGGCGTGGAAAATTTTATTTGTGCCATTCAATCAAATCTTGGTTTTCATAAATATCAAATTAAAGATTCCTGTTGCCATTCTTTTTATCTGAATTGTGGTCCAGACCTCATAAATCATCCTTGTAAATATGATACCGCTAAAAAACGGAATCAAGTGATGTTAGATTTGTATAATCAATTTAAATTATGGATCGAAAATAAAGCATTTACCTCTGAAATTTTAAATAATAACCTTATTCTCAAAGATGAAAAAGGTCAAGAATTTGCTATAAAAACTATTGAAAGTACGGATAATCAAGAACCCTGTAATATGTTTTTTGATATTCTTGAAGAACTTTCAAATCATGATAATTTCTATGATTACCATGAGGAGTTAATTGTTCTTAAAAATAAGAATGGTCAAATCATACTTAGTTCCTACAATAAAGGTTGGTCTATCGATTCCTTTAAGAAGCAAGTAGAGTTGTTTTTATGTTATTTCCCGGTGAAAAGAACAAGGCTGAATAACAGCGATTTATATCAATATGATATTGAAATTAAATTACCTGGATTCAATAGTTGTAATAAAGTTATTGCGAATCCTTGTTCCTGTAATGAAAATCCAATAGCTCAGGATGAGACTTGTTTTGTGGCTTGGAAATCATCTTGCAGCTACCAAACATGTGAGGAGGCAATACGAATGTATGCGATTGCTATCCAGATATTAAATGATTTCAATAATTATAATCCAGAAATAGATTGTGAATGTAATAGCTTCGGAATTTCCTTGAATTTTGACTTTAAATCAAGCAATGAACGGTATACCTATTATAATAATCAAGATAATATAAAATATGCTGGTAGACCAATTGCAAAAAATCCACAATGTTACGATTCGTCGCAAGAATTATGCGCCGCAATCGAACGTACCATTGGATTAAGTAATTCGGAAGGTCTACATGCCATTGAACATATCTTATTACGCCCTAGATGTGAAGAGGATTGTCTATCAAGGAAAAATTACCAATGTTATGGTAATATGCGAGAAAATCAATTAGTATGGGATGAAATGAATGAAGACCCTTGCTCCGAAGCAATGGATGTTTGCTTTATTCCTGAATCAGATCCTTATTCTTTTATTTCAACAGTGGTATTACCCGCCTGGCCAAAACGCTTCCGGACAGAATCCGGAAGGCTTTTAATGGAAGATATTCTTTATAATATTGCCCCTGCTCATGTTATGCTGAGAATTCTATGGTTAGCACCTCATGATTTTTGTTGCTTTGAAAATAAATATAAACAATGGAGAAGGTATCTTGCAAAGATAAATACCTGTCTAAACGATTTCTCAATAGATGATTTCTTAAACTTTTTATTTTATCGAAATTTTAAAAATCTCGATGAATGTCATTCCTGCCTTCCTTGTCAAAATGATGTTATTATTGAAAATCCTTGTATTCGTAGAGGTCAGGATATTTCTCAAGTTAAAAGCATTGAATTTGTTGACCAGGTAAATGAAACTTTCTGTTGGAATATTTCTGATCCTTTAGAATACTATTTTATCAATTGTAATAATGACCAGAATGAGAATAATTATATCTTAAAAAGGAAGGAAGAAAATAAAACGATCGTAAAAAATGAAGAAGTCTCTAAAGAATTAGTTTCATCACCTTTAGTGAAAAAACGCAATAATCCTAAAGAATATAATTTGTTGATTGAAAAAAGAATTCTTTCCTACCGCAATACTGTTGATTTAATTGCTGAAAAATTTAATAAGAATGGTACTGTACTAAGTGTCCAAAAATACTTGAGAGATTCTAATGCCGTATTTAACGAATTGGAAACTTTGGTTAATAAAGTTATTGAAAATAAAAAAACTTCATCCAAAAACGTTGCTGTATTAAATCAACCGCAACGGAAACGAATAATCGAATCAATCATATGCTTTGCATTGGATCATCTCAATTTTAAAAAGAAAAACAAATCGGATCTATCCATATTAAATCCTGTATTTGAAAAATTAAGGAAATCCAAAATTGATGTGGCCGCAATTTATAACCATTGGGATGGAACTGAATTGAAAAAATATCAACCTTCCATGGATGTATTAGAAATAAAAAATCTCCTTTTGGGAATTAATAAATAAAATGGAACATCTTATAAGAAAACAGCTTATTGACATCCAATTAAATTCAGGGATGGATAGTTTTAGCATTCAGCAAAAACTAAGTGAACAATATTGGCGTTTTCTTATCCCTTTGATGGAAGAGGTGTTTGATCAACTCCAACCAATTGATGAGGCAATCTTAATAGACTCCTTAAGCATCAACTTAGGGACCATTGAACTAAAAGATTTAGATAGAATAAATCAGAACGAAAATCTGATTTTGAATATTAAAAATCAGATTCAATCTCAAGTAAACAATGATGAATTTTTAAATAAAAATATTACGAGGAAGTCGATAAGCATTAAAGATTTTGATCAATGGATATTTTATGTGAAAAATGGGTTTTTTGATTGGAATGTAAACACATTAAATACAGACTGGTATAATCATGTATTAGAAGCTTTAGCAACAGATACGGACTTATTGGAAGTTTTTATTGAAGAAATTAAAACTAACCCTAATTCATTATTAAGATTGATTCGGCAGCATGAAATACAATTTTTATCAAAACTGACAAAAATCTTAGCTCCTGATTTTATTGAAGAAATCTCCTCGATAGAGAAAGAATATAACTATAATAATCAATTATTTAAGTTGAATTCAATAGAATTTAATAGAGGCTTCGAAATATTTTGGAAAGAAATGTTTCAAACCTGTATTGTAATTAGACATGAAAATATAAGAAAGGAATCCTATAATCCATTCGATCATATAAGTTTTGATGTGCAAGAAAGTTCTTCTAATGAAATAATTGAACCCGAATACTCAACAGCTGATTTTAAGGAGACTCCGTTTACTGATTCTCTGTTTGTAGATTATGTAGGGATTATTTTATTACATCCTTTTTTACATTCACTATTTAAGAAACTGGATTTAATCCATGACCAAACCTTTATAAATCTGATATCAAGAGAAAAAGCGATATATGTCCTATACTACCTGCTTACTGGAAAATTAAATCCTAAAGAATTTGAACTAGTAGTACCAAAAATAATATGTGGATATCCTATTAAAGCCGCTATCTCTACTGACATCATGTTGTCAGTAGCGGATAGGGCTGAGGCTGACACAATGTTGGAGGCTGTAATTGCTAACTGGGATATTTTGAAAAACACCTCCATAGATGGGCTACGTGAAGGTTTTCTTATTAGACGTGGAAAGATAGATTGGGTAGATGATAAGATAAAAATCCTAGTCGAAAAAGGGCCTATTGATATGTTATTGGACTATCTTCCTTGGTCATTGAATATAATTAAACTTCCTTGGCTTAAACAGTTAATCCAAGTTGATTGGAGATAATAATGGAATTGTAAACCCTTAAGATAAATAAAATGAAAGCTGCTGAAATTAAACCAGTGGCACAAAATGCCAAAACTGCCGCTCCTTTTTTCAATAAGGGGCAAGATGCTGTTTTGCAAAAAGATCATCAATCGGCATCAAATTTTTTTAATAAAGGGGATGGCAATTCATTTTTCATTCAAACTAAATTAAATTTAGGTAGGTCGAATGATGCCTTTGAACAGGAAGCTGATTTTATGGCTGACCGGGTGCTGCAGAAACAAAGTGCTGCTCATATTAATCCTGTTGTACCAATGGTTCAACGGAAATGTAAATGCTGTGAAGAGGATGAAAAGAAAATACAAAGGAAAATATCATTTTCTGGTGCTAAAGTAAATGTAAATTCAATTCAAAGTACCCTCATGCGTACAAAAGGACAGGGTAAAACCTTACCGGCGCAAACACAAATGGAAATGTCCCGCTCTTTTAATGCAGATTTTTCAAATGTCCGAATTCATGACCATTCTGATGCCGTACAAATGAATAATTCTATAAATGCCCAGGCATTTACGCACAAAAATGATATCTATTTTAATCAGGGCAAATTTGATCCTGAGAGTAGACAAGGAAAACATTTACTAGCCCACGAACTAACGCATGTAATCCAGCAAGGGGCCGTAAAACAAGAACCCAATGCACTAACTAATAATACAGAGAAAGATAAACCTGCTGCTTCCAACCAAAAGACGGATAACAATCCTATTTCTAACGCAAATAATCGATTGAATCCTGAAACTGACGGAAATCAAAATCCTTCTAAACTAGAAAATGCAGAAAACAGATCAAATCTGGAAACATCGAATGCCGGTAAAGAAACAGACGCTCCTGCAAAGAATCAAAATCAAGGCGCAATTGCAACAATTGAAGATTCAAACGGCTCTAATCAAAACAATGATCATACAGAAAATAAAAATAATCTAGAGCAAGAAACTCCTGAATCAAATACAAAAAATGCTTCTCCGGTAGGAGGAATAGCAAAAAATCAAACAAACCCCCAAACCCTTGACCAAAAAATTAGAACTGCTCGTGAAGGATATTTGAAAAGAATTGCTCTGCAGGAATTGAACAAATTTGATTCCAGTGTCGATAAATCAAAAATGATGATAGAACAGATCGCAGCATTGAGATTGCTTCAAGTTCATCAATATTTTAAAAACATAAGAACAAATGTTAGAAATTTCTTCCTGCTAAGGATTAACGCAATCATGAGGAAGATCCTTGAAAAACAGATGCAGCTTATTTTATTGACAAACACATACGCTAATTTAATAACCCAACATGCCAACATGATTACCCAGCAGGGAATTGCAATGACTGCTGCATTTTTTGCTAGAATAAATTCACTGGTTCTAGCTGCAAGTTCTTTCATCTCGAATTTGTTGAATGGAATCAAAAATCAAATCTTAAACCTGATCAATTCAATCCCTCTTCCCGATATTACTGGCGTAGAATATTTACGTAATCTGATTCATTCTGGAGTAACCAGGGTTTCAAATACCGTTCAAGGAGGATTGTCTGTAATTACGGGAGTAATTCAACAAGTTATTGTAGTGGCGCAAACTTTCATAATCCGAATTATAAATGGAATCAATAATGCCGTAAATGCTATTCTAAATAAAGTCTTTCAATTCCTTTTTAGAATACAAACTAAATTTATAAGGATTGTCTTGACGATTGGTAATAAGATCATCCGTAAAATCAATGGTTTGCTGAATAATTATATATTCCCAACATTGGCTAGAGGGGAAGCCCTATTGATCAGTCAAATTCTTACTCTTAAACGAAGAAGAATTCAAGAAATTAAAGCAAATAGATTACAATATCTAGGTTTGCTTGGAAGGGTAGTTATTCCTAATCAGAGAAATAGAAGGAATAGGCGATCGAGGTCAATCGGCTTATTGAGAAATGCACTATTTATTAAAGAAGCTACAGAGCTATTAATCTATAGGAATAGGGAAATTGTAATGAACTTCTTTTTAGAAACAAATTCAATTTTCAATCTTTTAATTGCAAGGCTTCAACTTATTATTGAACGAATACATGAAGCTATTCAAAGAGCAGTTCAGGAATTTATTACTTCCATTAGCAATTTAATAAACAGCATCATTACCGCAGTTGTAGGTTTTATTATGGATGCAATTATGGCTTTCGTAAGATTGATTGTTTCTATAGTTCGACATATTGTAAGTATAATTACGAAGATCGTTTCGTTAATAGCAAATATCCAACGTGTAGTAATCAATATATTTTCTGATATTGCAAGCAGTGTTGGACAGTCTATTCGTTCAGCAATTTCAAACTTTGTTTCTTTTGGTTCAACACCACCTGTTATAAATTTTGCGGGACCAGCACTTGCTCCTGCACTTGCTCCAGTACTTGTTGAAGTAACTCCGATTGTTATTGAAATTGTTATAGTGGAGATAGAGATTGTGACCGCAACAGCTATAGTTGCTGAAACTGCAGTAGTTTCTGAAGCAGCGGTTGGGGCAGGGCTGGCAGCTTGGGAGATTGTCCTTATTGTAGTTTTGGTCATTGTGATTTTAATAATAATTGCCCTGATTGCTTATTTCTTATATCTATTGCTTAAGGAATTATTGAAACCATCCCCATTGCCAATTCCTGCACCATTGCCAATTCCTGTTCCCGAACCTGTGCCGGACCCAGAACCTGATCCAGACCCTGATCCCGATCCTATACCGGTTCCAGTTCCAATTCCAGTGCCTGTACCAGATCCTGATACTGATGAACCGGACTGTCCAGACGATGAAGTTCTTATGCCCTCAGCACCAACTGGTTTTTCTAGAAGGGATCCAATTCCTATTACCTGGTATAAACCTATTTCTAGCTATCCAGATCCAATTGTCGTAGGTGAGAACACCTATTTTATGGGAGAAAGATCAAGATTGCCTTTTGGTGAACCAATCGGAGTAAGTCGTAGTTTCTTTCCTTTTGTTGGAAAAATTATGCAATTACGTTTTGAAGAGGACCGAGGTAATGAAGCCGCATTTAGAGCAGTATTGGAAAGGCATGGATTTGATTGGGATGATTTTAATGGACAAGCATTTTCTCCTGACCATGTTCAGGATGTTATGTGGTCCGGTCCGGATCGTTTTGAAAACCTTTGGCCTTTGGAAAGAGTGTTTAATAGAGAAGCTGGAAGAGTGCAAAATCAACATCAACGTATTACGTTTAGACCGCGGAGGGAAAGCCCTTGTGCTGTCGTATTAATGACAATACAAACAGCTAGAGGCAGATATTGGATGGATGATAGATTTTATATTATTACGGATATTATCCCCGTATTTTAAAATTGAAAATTAATAAAGATTGTCATGTCAGATAAACCACTTGTTATAAAATGGAATCAGCTATGTCTTGAAGCCATTAAGTTGACCAAATCGTCCGGTCCATTTGCTGCTAGGGCATTAGCCATCTTACATACGGCAATGTATGACGCTTGGTCTGTTTATGAAACTTGTGCGATAAGTACAACTACCGCCAAGTATATTAAAATTCCTAAACAGCAATGTGCCAAAGAAAATATTCGGAAATCATTCTCTTATGCTGCTTTCCAAGTATTAATGGACCTGTTTTGGCTAAAGTTACCGGCAGAATCTAAAGGAATATTTATTGATTTAATGTGCCAAGAGGGATTTGATCCTGCAATTAAAACATTAGATATCTGCAAACCTGAAGGTATTGGAAATATCATGGCTAAATTAAACCTGGAATTGCGGCATGCTGATGGCGCCAATTCCTTGGGAACAGTACATATGCCTCAACTCTCGGATTATACTGGCTATAAACCTAAAAATACGCCTGAGATAATATATGACATGAGTCATTGGCAACCGCAATATAAGTCCATCGAAAATAAAAAATCTCAAAAATTCTTATTGCCGCACTGGGGTTTGATTAAGCCTTTTGCCCTTACCTACAATTGGCAGTTTAGACCCAACCCTCCATATACTAAGGAACAAGCTGAATTTAAAATGCAGGCTAGGGAAATATTAGATATCAATGCCGGTCTTACTGATGAACAAAAGGTCATCGCAAGTTATTGGGAAGATGCTAGGGGAACTTTTACAACGGCTGGACACTGGTGCGAAATTGCCCAATTTGTAGCTCAAAAAGAATATTATAGAAATTCTCAATGCATTAAACTGTTCTTTGTTTTAACCAATGCAATGTTGGATTCTTCAATTGCTGTTTGGGAATGTAAACACTATTACGATTCTGTTCGACCTATTACAGCAATCCGAGCTCTCTTTAATGCAACAACAATACAGGCATGGGCTGGTCCTTGTAAAGGGACCGAAACGATGAATGGTGAAAATTGGACCCCATACCTGAAAACTCCTGCTTCTCCCGAATATATTTCATTCCATAGCTGTATAAGCCGTACAGCCGCGGTTATACTTAAAACTTTTACCGGTAATGATGTGTTCGGGGGCAGAACAGTAATAAAAATGGGTACTTCAAAAATTGAATCGGGAAATACTCCCTGCATGGATATCGTATTGGATTGGCCAACTTATTCCTTTGCCGCAGAACAAGCCGGACAATCCTGTTTATTTGCTGGAATCCATTTTTCCAAAGCAACCCAGGAAGGGCACCATGTAGGGGTCAAAATAGCAGTGACTGCATGGGAAAAAGCTAAGTTCTATTTCAATGAAAAGTAAAAAGGAAATAAAAGAATCTCATATCAGCTTCGTTGATAGAAATGCTCCAGAAGAATATAAATATTTGGAACGTTTGATCTTGCATAGACTCGATGTTTGGTTTCCTGCGGATATTGAAATTCCAAAACCTTCAGCGGAGATTGATAAATGGACCGCTAATCTTTCCGATTTTGTCAGCAAAAACAATCTTAATCTGGATGAATCTACCGTCTTATTAATCGCCATGGTACCGCATGTAATCCCAGATTTATTTGATAACCTAATTAATTATAAAATGCAGCATTCTGGTGATTTTCAAAAAATCGGAGGAGTGCGGGGAAAAGATTTTCGAGGTTTTATTCCTACTGCTGAAACTGCAGTATTTCTCCTTGCAGATGATGATTATGAAAAGCGCTTAGAAATTCAAAAGCTTTTTTGGGCTGATCATTTCTTTGATAAAAAGAAAGTGCTATGGTTAGAGGACCCAATTTCTGGGGATCCAGAAATGAGCTCAAAAATCAAGATATCAAAAGAATATTTGGATAATTTTATTTTTGGAATTTCTACTCAACCTAAATTCAGTGTAAACTTTCCTGCAAAGCAGATAGAGACCTCCTTAGAATGGAAAGATCTTATCATCAGCAATGAGCTCAAGGCACAAATCGAAGAATTGAAAAGCTGGTTGAAGTACAATGAGCAATTAATTACAGAATGGGGGATGGCCGGTCGAATTAATAAGGGCTATAAAGTCCTGCTTTATGGACCTTCAGGTACTGGAAAAACCCTTACTGTTGGCTTGTTGGGAAAAGAAGTCGGGAAACAGGTATTTAAAATAGATCTCTCTATGGTTTTATCCAAATATATTGGAGAAACTGAGAAAAATTTGGAACAGATCTTTGCTAAAGCTGAAGATAAGGGCTGGATTCTCTTCTTTGATGAGGCAGATTCACTCTTTGGAAAAAGAACAAATGTACGTGATGCACATGATAAATATGCCAACCAAGAAGTTTCCTATTTATTACAGCGAATAGAGGATTACAATGGTATGGTCATATTGGCTACCAACATGAAGAATAACATTGATGATGCATTCATGCGTCGGTTTAATTCTATTCTGAAATATTCCGTTCCCGAAGCTGATGATAGAGCCAAAATCTGGCGACTTTCATTCCCTAAAGATCTTCAATTCTGCAACGCAAATAGACAAATAATTGATATTCCTGAACAGGTTAAAAATTATGTTATCTCTGGTGGTTCCATAATAAACGTAGTCCATTATGCCAGTATAAAAGCAATTGAAAGATATCAAAAGGATAATAGTCAGAAATTTATTTTCTTACCTGATGTTTTAGATGGAATTAAAAAAGAATTATTAAAAGAAGGTAAACCCTTTGGATAGTATTCAAATAGCCTTTCCTCAAAGGATTTCCATATATCCTGCATAAAATAGATTTGTAATTCTTAAATTAGGGAGAAGAATTACCAAAACCCTCAAAAAGAGGGAATTCCTAACTTAATCCAAGATTATAAACTATATGGTATTTATAATTGTGCTCCTAAGCTTGCTATTGCTTGTCCTTCTTATAACCTATTTCAAAGTCAATACCTTTATTTCCTTCCTTATTGTTTCCATTTTGGCGGCTATTGTCCTAGGGATTCCCATGTCAAAGATTCCGGGTACGGTAGAAAAGGGGATAGGTTCAATTATGGGAGGCCTAACTCTGATTATTGTTTTGGGTGCCATGCTGGGTAAGATCGTCGCCGAAAGTGGCGCCGCAGAAAATATTTCCACCGTCATGGTCCGGTTATTCGGTGTAAAACACCTTCAATGGGGAATGGCTTTTACAGGTTTTATCGTCGGAATTCCGCTTTTTTATGGAGTAGGATTTGTCCTATTGGTCCCTTTAATTTTCTCAATCGTCTATAAATATAAACTACCATTAGTTTATATCGGATTACCTATGTTGGCGGCTCTTTCGGTAACGCATGGTTTTATCCCTCCTCATCCTTCCCCGGTTGCTCTTGTCGTACTTTTTAATGCCAATATGGGCCTGACCTTAATTTATGGTATTCTAATCGCTATACCCGCAATAATTTTAGGCGGACCTTTATTTAGTAAGACTCTTAAACATATTAAAGCAGGTAAGTCAGAAATATTTAACCTAGAGGAGGTTGATCATTCGAATGATTCCTATAACAAACCTGGAAAATGGAATAGCTTTATAACAGCTTTATTGCCAGTGATATTGATTATTTTATTTACAGTATTACCTTATTTAGTTCCTAAGACTAATGTAAATGCGCATGAAATCATATCATTCTTTGGTTCCGCTAATATTGTTATGCTAATAGCGATTATATATGCGACTTTTTCATTGGGTATTAGTCTGGGAAGGCCAATTAAAAGTGTCATGATCACTTATTCTGAGGCTGTCAAGGATATCGCTATGATCTTACTTATTATTGCCGGGTCTGGGGTCTTCAAACAGGTTATGGAGGAAAGTGGGGTAAGCTTATTACTCGCCAACAATTTACAAGGGCTGCCCATACATCCATTAATTCTTGCTTGGATAATTACCGCCATTATACGCGGATGTATTGGTTCTGCTACGGTTGCTGCATTAACTGCGGCTAGCGTTCTCTTACCTTTGATTCAATCTTCAGGAGTAAACCCCAACTTAATGGTTCTCGCAATCGGTGCTGGTAGCTTAATGTTCTCCCATGTTAATGATTCCGGATTCTGGATGTTTAAAGAATATTTAGGGATTTCTGTTAAAGATACTTTCCGTTCCTGGTCAGTCATGGAAGCAATTGTTTCAATTGTGGGTTTGATTGGTGTTATGATTTTATCCATCTTTATATAATTGATTTAAAAAAAACACACAATGAAGATTAATGCAGACGAACAGTTCGATAAATTAGGTTTATCATTACCTCCGGCACCAGCGCCTAAAGGCGTTTATAAGCCTTATGTTATCGATGGTAAATATCTTTACTTATCGGGACATGGGCCAGTGCAAGATGATGCTTCTCTAATCATCGGTCGAATTGGTAGCGATATGGATGCTGACGCTGGTAAACTGGCCGCTCAACAGGTAGGATTGACAATGCTCTCAACGATAAAAACCAACTTAGGATCCTTGAATAAAATAAAAAGGGTTATCAAAGTTTTAGGGATGGTCAATTGTACCCCTGATTTTGAAAGACATCCTTTTATTATTAACGGCTGTAGTGAATTATTTGCTGCTGTATGGGGCGAGGAAAATGGAATCGGGACACGCAGTGCAGTAGGTTTTGGTTCTTTACCCGACAATATCCCAGTTGAAATAGAAGCTTTGTTTGAATTACATGCTGAATAAAATGGAAAATTGGTTTGAGGTTGAAAATGCAAATGAGATAAATTCTCCGGCACTCTTGCTCTTTCCGGATAGAATTAAAAATAATATCATCCTTTTAAAGGAGATGGTAAATGGCGATACTTCCAGATTGCGTCCCCACGCTAAGACGCATAAAATGGTGGAGGTCACTAAAATGCTTATTGAAGAGGGGATCGATCAATTTAAATGTTCAACAATCGCTGAAGCTGAAATGCTCGCATTAAGCAATGCAAAGGATGTTTTGTTGGCTTATCAGCCTGTTGGACCTAATTTAGCACGTTGGATTCAACTTATCAAGGAGTATCCCAACACGCATTTTTCCTGTTTAATTGATAATGAATTTACGATCCACGAATTGGGTAGATTAGCGCATGATAATGAAGTAAACCTTTTTGTTTATCTGGACTTGAATGTAGGAATGGGAAGAACCGGTGTCTCCTTAGAACAGATCAATGAGTTGGTTCCAATTATTCAAAATTATGATGGTTTGGTTTTAGAAGGTTTGCATGGTTATGATGGCCATATTCACGATCCCGATTTATTAATCCGCCAAAAACAAAGCGACGCCTGTTATCAGATAGTTAAAGACGCTTTCCTTTTACTACAGCCACAATTTAATCATTCATTAATTTTGGTTATGGGCGGCTCGCCATCTTTCAGTAGCCATGCCAAAAGATCCGATGTTGTCTGTAGTCCTGGAACTTTTGTTTTTTGGGATTGGGGATACAAAGAAAAAATCCCTGAACAACCTTTTCAACCTGCCGCAATATTGCTTTGCCGTGTAATTTCAATTATTAACGATACCCGAATCTGCGTTGACTTAGGCTACAAAGCCGTTGCCTCAGATCCTCCATTACCAAGAGTTAAATTTCTAAATGCGGATGATGCGGTGCCCGCTTTTCAAAGTGAAGAACACATGGTGCTGGATGTCGAGGATAGCAATTTCTATCCAATTGGAACTGTTCTATATGCAATTCCTACACATATATGTCCAACAGTGGCCTTATACGATCGGGCTCAAGTAATTTTAGACCATCAGAAAATTACAAGTTGGCAAGTCATCGCAAGAAGTAGAATGCTAAATATTTAATAATATCACATGAATCAACCCTTTTTAATAGATGCTCACTTAGATCTTAGTATGAATGCCTTGGAATGGAACCGGGATCTCCGTGTTTCCATTTCTGAACTGAATAATAGGGAAAAAGGTTTATCGGATAAGCCTGACCGTGGTCTTGCTACGGTTACCTTTGACGAACTTAAAAAGGGAAATATAGGATTGGTTGTTGCCACCCAAATTGCCAGATATGTTGAGCCGGGAAGCGCTTTGCCCGGATGGAATTCACCCCAACAAGCTTGGGCGCAAACGCAGGGGCAATTGGCATGGTACAAAGCCATGGAAGAAGACGGTTGCCTAAAGATGATCCAAAATAAAAATGACCTTGATTTGCACATCAAGGATTGGACCGGCGGAAACCACAACGAGGATCGCAGAATTGGATATATCCTGAGCTTGGAAGGAGCAGATTCATTAGTAGACCTTAGCTATGTTGAAAAAGCTTACTCTTATGGTTTGAGAGCAATCGGTCCGGCGCATTACGGTCCCGGCCGATATGCAAACGGTACCGACTCTTCCGGAAAACTAAATAATCAGGGAATCGAACTCCTCAAAGAAATGGAAAGGTTGAATATGATCCTTGACGCGACCCACCTCAATGACGATGCTTTTTGGGATGCTTTAAGTAGATATCACGGTCCTATTTGGGCTAGTCATAATAATTGTAGAACCTTCGTCAATCATAACCGTCAATTTAGTGACGAGATGATTAAAGAATTATTGGGTAGAAATGCTGTGATTGGAGTAGCTCTAGATGCTTGGATGATGGTACCCAACTGGATACGAGGAAAATCCACCCCAAAGGATACCAATTGTAATATGGAAATCATGGCCAATAATATTGACCACATCTGCCAATTGGCCGGCAATTGTAACCATGTCGGCGTAGGTAGCGACCTTGATGGTGCTTTCGGGAAGGAGCAATGCCCTCACGATCTTGAAACTATCGCAGATATTCAGAAGGTCTTTCCAATCTTGAAAGCGAGAGGATACAATGATATTGACCTTGAAAAAATAGCCTATAAAAATTGGTTGAGATTTATGAAAGAGGCATTGCCCGAATAGGCCTTTAAAAGATCAATACAATATCAAAATCTAATAATTCGATTTTATTGAAACATAGTATTAATCAAGAATGACCAATTTTTTATTATTGATCATTCTTGAAATCGATTATTTTTTTCGATCACCTAGTATTCTAAAGTGGTTATCTTTTGCTGTAGCTGCAGTTTTGGTAGAAGTTATTACGACAGTCTGATTATCGATATAATAGATAAATACCCCATTAGGATCATCTTCTTTATTTACAATTGAACCATCTTCTTCAAATACATCAAAAACTCTTGGAGATCCTCCAGTCGAAGGGTCGGGAGTCACTTTTAGTTGTCCTTCGCCAGTCTTATTGATTGTTACTGAGCCTTTCTCAAAAGTTTTTAATCCTCCAGCTGCTAGATAAACGGTCATTTCCCCAACAAATGTACCTTCAGCAACCTCAATAGGTGAACTGCTATCCTTACTGCAAGAATTAAATCCTAATGTTGCAACGGATAATAAAGCAATACTTAAATATTTAATCTTTGATTTCATAGTTATAAGTTGTGATTTAGTTCCGTAGGCTCAATTATCCTGCCAATAAAAAATTATTTATAATACTGAAAATAAAGGTTTAAACATGCATTTATGAATTATCTGCTTGGATTTTCGTTGTGTTTAGGTTTGGTTTTGGTCGTGTTTTGCTCGTGTCTCGTCCACAGCTTGTCCAAAAGTTATCCGGAGCTCGTCCGCTCGCAAGCGGACGAGCTGTGGACAATTTCCTAGCAAGGTGCGGACCATTCACGACTAAAACACGACTGAAACACGAAGGAAGGTAGATGTTACTTTTGAGGGGCAAAAGTAACCAAAACCCTTGGCTCATTTTAAAGTGGCTAGTCGCACGAGGCCTGGGCGCGTGAAGGAAATTCCTTTATGGCGAGGATGCCGTTCTGCAAAATCATTCCTTTTGAGGGAATGATTTTTTGAAAGCATCCAAGGCCAATCCCCCCACACAATGGCCGCGGAATTTCCTTCACCTTTCCGACACTGGAAAATGAGCCGGTCTAATCAATCCTTTGCTTCTGGGAGGTGTTGTGGATGGAGGAAAGATTGGGGGGGTGAATGGCTTATACCTTCGGTCCCTGAGCCTGTCGAAGGGCCGACGTATTGTCAAAGGGATGAACAAATTCGGTCCCTGAGCCGTTGCCCTGAGCTTGCCGATGGGCTGACGAATTGTCAAAGTATAAAAATAGTTTCCAACGCTAAAGCGTTGGAATGACAGTTTCCAATATTGGGTAGAGAGGGAAATAGGAAAAGAAGTCCCTTTTGAATGGACTTCTTTTCCTATTTCCCTGTGTTTTCCTCAAGCGGATCTCGTCATTCTATGTCGAATGACATAGAAACTAATTTTAAAACCTCGCCGATGAAAAACTACATTAATAAGTTTATTACCCTCTTCCTTAGCCTTTTTACAGGCATTTAACTTAATTGTGATTGGAATTTTTTAGTTTTGAGTTTTGCTTTTAGGATGGGGATAAACTTTATCGTTATAATTTCCTCTTAGAAGTAGCGTTATGAAAAACATAGAAACTGGGAATTACAATGATACTGAAACAAAGGAGTGGATATAATAACTTGAAACATGTACTAACTGGAATTTTTTCTTTGGTATTGGTTGCAGGATATGCGCAGGAGGAAAAACAACAAACGGACAAGCTACAATCTGTTACGCAGTTAGATACTACGAAACTTAGAGTAGGGGATTCTATAGAGATTGTGCGTGATTACCGTCCGATGTTGGCTGATGCTGTGAAAATTCGTCGCAGTCCAGATATGAAGATCGACCGTGCTGCACTTGAGGTTGAGCTTAAGGAGCTCGTTGCGAGCATGTATTTTGCAAGAACTCCCTATAGACAGCCATTTCACAGTCCTTTACCAGAAAGGCACCCGAATTCTTCACGTGACAATATAGATAATAACAGGATTGGGATCATTGCTTTTCGAGCAGGAGAGTTCGATAGGGCAGCATCGATTCTGTCTAAAGTGCAACCTAATGATGCATTTTACCAAAGCTCACTTATTGCTTTAGGACATATTGCCCTGAATGCAGGGGATAAGCAAAAGGCACATCAAGCTTTTTATAAAGCTGCACATATGAACTATGATCGGGAATTGAAGGAAGATGGACTTTATAATTATGGAAAGATTCTTTATGAATTGGATTCTGTAAAGGTTGGATTGAAACCATTACAGCAGTATATCGCGATGAAAAATGAGGATCTTGATCCTGAAACTAAGAAAATTGAGACCACAGAAACCCGAATGGCAAATGTCCTATCGGGAACTACAAATTTTCAATCAGCGGTATATTTATTGGAATCATTTGCCAACAGGCAGCCAAAGGAAGAAATGATCTACCAAAAGCTTACCTATTACCGGGGATTAGAATTTTACAATGAGCGTGCATTTGAAAACAGTATTTCTATGTTTATGCGTTCTGAAAAGCTTAAGTACGATCCAGAAATGGCAGCTTTGGCTACCTATTGGAAAGCTGAAGCTATGTATGAGGTTCGGAAATATAAGGAGGCAGTAGAGAACTTTAGCAACTTCCTTCGTTTACCAGCAGCAAAAAATACATCTGTTTACAATTATGCGAACTATGCATTAGGCTATGCGGCTTACCGAATCAATCGATATAGCATGGCTGCTGAGAGTTTTGAACGCTTTTTGGCAACGGCTGAAGCTACTGACGATAAAAATATTCGTTATGATGTATTAGCGAGATTAGGGGATTCTTATCTTTATATGCGGAACTATGGCCGTGCAAATGAATACTATGATCAATTGATTGCTGCTAAAGCTCCAAATCAAGATTATGCATTGTTTCAGCATGGAATAATCCTTGGCTTACAGGGAGATAAAGAAGGTAAGCTCAGTACCTTGAAATCTGTAGTTGAAAAGTTCCCGGAGTCTAATTATGCGGATGATGTAGCATTTGAGATTCCATATCAATATTTTACGAGTGGCGATTACGATACTGCCATTGCTGGTCTTCAAAGCATGATAGAGCGGTATCCAAGAAGTAGTTACGTTCCGCGAGCATTGATGACGATTGGCTTAGTTCAGTATAATAAGAATGACAATGAGGCGGCGATGGCAACATTTCAGCGTGTTGTCAAAGATTATTCGAAGACCAGTGAGGCATCTCAAGCATTGCTATCCATTGAAAGCATTTATCTGGATGCAGGAGATGCTACCGGGTATATCCAATACGCTACTGGCACAAATATTACTGACTTAAGCGAGGCTGAGCAGGATAATCTGGCATTTCAGGCTGCGCGTACATTGTTTTCAAGAGGACAATATGGTCCTGCTGTAGAAGCAATAAATGCTTATTTTGATAAATTTCCTAAACCTAGGCAGGAGAAACATGCTCGATTTATTCGCGGGGTAAGTTTATACCATACCAAGCGTCCGGAAGAAGCATTACATGACCTGAACATTATCTTAAATGATTGGACTAGTCAGTATACGGGTCAAACTTTAATGACTGTGGCTTCTCTGTATCTTAACTTAAAAGAATACAATGAAGCAATTGTTCACCTCAAAAAACTTGAACTCAATTCAGACTATAAGGATAACTATGGTTTTGCAGTGACTAATTTAATGAAGTGCTATTACGAAATCGGTGATTTTGAGCAGATGGAAAAATATGCACAACTGATCAAAGATTATGCGGGAGCTACTGACGAGGAAATTGCTACAGCACACTTATATAGTGCTAAGGCGATGGAAAAGGAAGGGAATACGGAATCTAGAACCAAGGAATTGAATTTGGCGGCATTGAAAAGCCAATCTGCAGCAAGTGCAGAGGCTAGGTACCTTGTAGCATTGCAGCAATATAAAAATAAGGAATATACCAAAGCTGAGAAATCGGCGTTTGATGTCATCGAAAACATGGATTCCAATGATTATTGGGTGGCCAAGTGTTTTATCCTTTTGGCTGATACATATACTCGTAAAGGAAATGCTGTACAGGCTAAGAGTACTCTGGAAAGTGTGATTGAAAATTATGAAGGAGATGATGATATTATTCCTGATGCAAAAGATCGCTTGCAGAAGTTGAGTAAGAAATAATTGAGAGATTGTTGATAGTGAATATGTATTTTCACTATTGATAAAGAATTAGATATTTAGTCGTTCCTAATCAGGGACGACTTTTTTTTGGATATATTTTTAGATCATTTTATTGTTTCCTATTACAATTTCTTCTAAAATTTAAAAGGAATTTAATTTGGAATTACATTAAAAATCTGAAATGGAAATTGTAAATTTTGATCATGTTATAGAACCCTAAAATGTTAATTTTATCAGATGTTACCAATAGAGGAATAAATAAGTTAAAACACATAAGCAATTGAAATGCAGGAAGTTTATATATTGTGGCATACTCATTATGATGATAGGCTTGAACGTGGTGAGGACTCTAAATTGATAGGGGTTTACACTTCAATTAAGAATGCTGAAGAGGCAATTAGGAGATCATCAATGCTTGATGGGTTTAAGGATAATTTGGAGGGATTTGAGATTTCAACTTATCAATTAGACTTTGATCATTGGACCTCTGGATTTATTACGGAATAATTAGAGTGAAGGGAAGACCAAAATAAAATTTTGGAAATGGAGATGGTTCATTAGATATTAAGTCACTAGAAATTTGAAAGGGTTACAGTTTTTTTATAGTAATTCTAAGTAGGGCATAAGGATTATCGCAGCCAAGAATAAGCATGGTTTATCATTTAGTTGATTAGAAGTATTAAGAATTGACTAAAAATTGTTTTTATTGTTTGGCCTATTACTTATAATGATTATGATAAAATAAACGCTAAAAAAATGATTACGTTAAAGCCAATTAAGAATGAGGAACAGTATGAAAGTTATTTGGAAAGAATTTATTTCTTAATGCAGAATGATTTAAAAGCAGAATCTAAAGAATCTGATGAAGTTGAAATTCTCACCATCTTGGTTAAAAATTATGAGGATAGACATTTTAAGTTAATAAATGATCTAATGTAAATGTATTTATAGTTTTGATTTAGGAAATTGATCATGCTATTAATTGTAGGATTTAAAGTAATTATGAAAACACTGATTGAATCCAATTCTTAAAATCAAAGTTCTTGATTAATAAATTTTCCTTGTTATCAGAAACAATCTTGTCCAATTGTTTTGAATATGTTTCCTTAGTCTTTTTTTTCCAATCATTTCCTCTTAATTGAGGTTTTAAGGAGATAATTTTAAATATTAGTTTCTCAATTTGCAGCAACTTTCCTTTTTTTTGGAAAAGCCTTTTATAAGCCCGGATTTCAGAATCTATATATTCTTGATCATGCTGGTTTTTTAAAATTGTCATTATATAAAGCAATTTAGAATTACGATAGATACTAAACGAAATATATGATGGGTATACTATGAAAAGCTCATTAAGAATCTGTTTTGTCTTTTGGTACTCTTCCAATAAATAAAAGGTAAGTGCTTGAAAATAATAGTATTCAATATGTTTTTCAGTGTCAGCAAAAATTATATTTTCAATTTTATTACATAAAGATTTTGCCTGTGAGAGTTGATTATTGAATATATGGAATTGCATTAAATAAATATCAGAGGTGGCTTTTGCGATGTTTTTAAAATGTTCGGGATAATTGTCCAATAATAAGGTTTGAATCTTTTCTAAGAAAGGAAGCATTTCTTCATATTGCAGCGTATTTCTTAAGCTATTAATAATTCCGTCTAATGTTGATAGATAGTCATAAGGGGGGTAGTTCCAAAGAGTTGGATTGGTTTCAAACTGATTAACCAAGTCAGAAAAAATTAACAAAGCAGATTGGTAATCTCCTTTATTAATGAAGTAATGGGCCTGAAATAAAAGATGGATTTTTTTAGTTTCGAAAATGTTTTTGCGATTGTTGAATGTTAGGTTTAATTCCCCCAATATTAAATCATCTGTATTTTCTTCGATAATTGGATTGTTTGCTAGTCTGTAACTCAAAAGTTCATAAAGATTGTAATGATCTTGGATTTCATTAATAGACTTTAATAATAATTTGGCTTCTAGCTGCTTATCTATTATATATTGTTCATCAATATTTGAAAAATTTAAGTTATGAAGTGTGTCTAACTCCATTCTTACCGCTTGATATATGTTTTTTAAATTTTCGGATTCTTTAGCTTTTTTATAAACATTTGAGATTTCTTTTAATCCTCTATCTGGAATGGACCTTTCGAAACATAATTGTGCTTTCATTAATCCATGCAACTGTTGGTACCAAGAATTTTGTTCTATTCTACTTTGGACTAGAAAGTCTGTTAATGTTTTGAATAAATAATTACTGGTGCTTTCAAGGGAGCTTTTTGGATAGTTGTTTTTGAAATTATGTTGCCAATTTGAAATAGGATTATTTTTTGAAAGGAGAATTTCTTCAAATAAAACCAAGTACATTTTTGGACCATTGATATTTGTTGAATATAAAGTAAAGTGTTTCTTCTCAGAGGATGACAATGAGAATATTAATTTTTCTAAATCTTGAAATAACATAAGATTGTAATTAATCGAGCAATAATAAATTCATAACTAATTGATATTATGTTTATTATGAATATTTTGCTTTTATTTAGGTGATTTATAATTATAAAAATTAATAAAAAATTGTCTTTTTTCCAAAAAAGCAATAGCTAATTTTATTGTATTAAACCTAAATCCAATAATAAATGAGCAACAAAATTTTAGTAGTTGGGAGTACAAACATGGATATGGTCGTTAAGACAAATCATATTCCAAAACCAGGTGAAACTGTATTAGGCGGAACCTTTTTTATGAATCCTGGAGGCAAAGGAGCAAATCAAGCTGTTGCAGTTTCACGGTTAGGAGGAGAGGTGGTCTTCATAAGTAAAATTGGTAATGATATTTTTGGGAAACAGTCATCCAAGATTTTTGGAGATGAAGGTATCAATATTGGTGGGATTTATGCTGAGGTCAATAGTCCATCTGGAATTGCTTTAATTACAGTGGATAAGCATGGGGAAAACAGTATTGTTGTTGCACCAGGATCCAATTCCTTTTTGGATAAAAACAATGTTAAAGATGCAATAGATAAATTTCCTGAATCTGAAATTCTATTGGTACAGTTAGAAATTCCTATTGAGACAGTGAAATTTGCTATTGAATTGGCATTTGAAAGAAAGATCAGGGTAATTCTTAATCCGGCTCCAGTTAACCCAGAAATTTTGTCGATACTGAATTTAGTGGATATTATTACTCCAAATGCGCAGGAGGCATCTACCTTGGCAAATTATCCAGTTGAAGATTTAGAAAGTGCAAAAATTGCAGCGAAGAAAATTAGAGAATTAGGAGTAAATACCATAATTATCACCCTTGGGAAAGAAGGAGCATTAGTTTATGATCAAGATAATTATTATATGATTGAAGCTCCAATCGTTGATGCTGTTGATACTACAGCAGCTGGAGACGTTTTCAATGGGGCGTTAGCAGTTGCATTGGCAGAAGGAAAGGAAATGAAACATGCTGTAACCTTCGCTTGTCGATGTGCTGCAATATCTGTTACTAAGATGGGAGCTCAAAGTTCCATCCCTCACAGAAATGAAATAATCTTGAACTATTTCGATAAATCATAAAATACTAACCTTAAAAACCAAAATTATGTTTATTGTATCTGATTATACCACAGCTGTTATTTTTTGCATAGTCACCATGATATGTTGGGGATCTTGGGCAAATACTCAAAAAGTTTACCAAGATAGATGGCGATTTGAGTTGTTTTATTGGGATTATGTTTTGGGTATATTTTTATTTGCTTTAATTAGCGCCTTTACCTTTGGAAGTTTTGGAGATTCTGGACGTCCGTTCATTGAGGATATTGCACAAACTAATTCTTCTAATATTCTTAATGCCATATTGAGTGGTGTAATTTTTAATCTTGCCAATATACTTTTGACAGCTGCTATTGCCTCGGCAGGAATGTCTGTCGCATTTCCCATTGGGATAGGTATTGCTTTGGTGGCAGGTGTGTTTTTTAACTTTCTTATCCATCAAAAAGGTAATCCGTATTTATTATTCCTAGGAGTTACCTTAGTTACTATCGCAATAATTCTGAATGCTGTTGCCTATAAAAAACATCAAGTGGTGAAACAATCAAAAGGAATAGGGAAGTGGATTGTAGTATCCATTATTGCTGGATTCTTGATGTCTGCTTTTTATCCATTTTTAGCATCTGGGATGGACTTGGATAATTTTGAAAGCCCACAGCCTGGAAAAATGACTCCATATACAGCATTTGTTATATTTTCAACAGGTATCCTATTAAGCAATATTGTGTTTAATTCATTTTTAATGAGAAGGCCTTTAGAAGGGGAACCTATCAGTTATAAGGAGTTTTTTAAAGGGAATGGTAAATTTCATTTAATGGGCATATTAGGAGGAGCAATTTGGGGATTGGGTAATTTATTTAATTTGTTAGCAGCCGGAAAGGCAGGCCCTGCCATTTCCTATGGACTAGGGCAAGGGGCAACGCTCGTTGCCGCACTATGGGGGGTGTTAATTTGGAAGGAATTTAGTGGGCAAAATAACCTCGTTCGAAATTTAATTATTGCTATGTTTTTCTTTTTTATTTGTGGTCTTGGCCTCATTATTTGGTCTGGGGAATAAAAGAACCACAAATTTAATCCCATTTATAAATATTAAAAACCTCAAAAATATGACAAACTTTAAAAAATTGATTTTGCTAATCCTTATTCTTAATGTTTGCTTTTTACCATTTGGTTTTAGCCAGAATCAAAAAGAGTTTAAAATAAGTCCCACGATCTTAAAAGACAAAATTAAAGGGGGCTGGGCAGGACAGACTATTGGTGTAACCTTTGGTGGACCGACAGAATTTAGATATAGGGGCACTTTTATTCAGGATTATGAAAATTTGCAATGGTATGATGGGTATATCAAAAATACGATGCTAAATAATCCGCACTTGTATGATGATATCTATATGGATTTGACTTTTGTCGAAGTAATGGAACGCTTAGGAGTTGATGCTTCAGTAGATTCATTTTCAAATGCTTTTGCAAAAGCGGATTATTCACTATGGCATGCAAATCAAGCCGCTCGATTTAATATTTTAAATGGAATAAAAGCACCTGAATCAGGACATTGGAAGAATAATCCACATGCAGATGATATAGATTATCAGATTGAAGCAGATTTTGCAGGCTTAATGAATCCGGGAATGCCTAATTCAGCTTCAGAAATCAGTGATAAAATTGGTCATATCATGAATTATGGAGATGGCTGGTATGGCGGTGTGTATGTAGGTGCTATGTATTCTTTGGCTTTTCTTTCTTCCGATATTGAATTTATTGTGAATGAGGGTTTGAAAACCATTCCTCAAGAAAGTGATTTTTATAAATGCATTGCAGATGTAATCAAATGGCATCAACAGTATCCAGATAATTGGAAACAGAATTGGTTTGAAATCCAACAAAAATGGGCAGAAGACACAGGTTGTCCTGAAGGAGTTCATGCGCCATATAACATAGATGCAAAAATTAATGCTGCCTATGTTGTATTGGGTCTATTATATGGGAAAGGTGATTTTACCAAAACTTTGGAAATATCTACTCGAGCAGGACAAGACTCTGATTGTAACCCCTCAACTGCAGCAGGGATTTTAGGAGCCATGGTAGGGTATAGCAACATCCCAGAGTATTGGAAATTAGGTTTAAAGGAAGCCGAAGATATTGATTTCAAATATACCAAAACCAGTCTTAAAAAGGTTTATGAAACTAGTTACAATCAAGCCTTAGAGATGATAAAAAAGAATGGTGGAAAAGTCAATAATAATCAAATTACAATTCAAACCCAGCAACCAATTCCTGTAAAATTTGAAAAAAGCTTTGAAGGCATATATCCAATCAGGAAAACTGTAATTAACAAAAAACTAGATAGGGAATATGAATTTGACTTTGAAGGTACTGGCTTTGTTTTGGTTGGTTCGCCGAGAAAAGTTGATCCAAAATCAAAAGATGTTGACATTTCTCTAAAAGTAGAAATAGATGGCAAAGTAGTCTCTACATTCAGCCTACCTACAAATTATCTGACCAGGAGGGAAGAGATTTTTTGGGATTATGATTTATCGAATGGTAAACATAAAGTGAAGGTTATTCAGCCTAAATCTATTGAAGGATATTATGTCGATATAAATTACTCATTAATATATTCTGATAAACCTAATATAGGAATAGAACAGCATAATCATTAATTAACGATGACAAGAAGTGAAATGTCATCTAGAAATCTGTTGATTATATATTAATAAATAAGAAAAATAATATTAAAAAATATAAAATAATTAACTTAAAATATGTGTTATGAATAAAATTAATAATTTAAAAGTTATGGCTGTCACTGGATTATTGGCAGTTTTAACAACAACGTTTTCCTTTGCACAGGAGAATTTACCTTCGCAAGTAAAATTTAAACCAGATGTTCTGAAGGATAAGCTAAAAGGGGGATGGGCAGGACAGGTAATAGGTGTCACATTTGGTGGACCTACAGAATTTAGATATAATGGAACATATATTCAAGATTATGCTGTAATCCCATGGAAGGACGGATATATCAAAGAAACAATGGACAACATCCCTGGTCTTTTCGATGATATTTATATGGACTTGACTTTTGTAGAGGTGATAGATCGACTCGGAATAGATGCTCCTGCAGATTCGTTTGCTGTAGCATTTGCTAATGCACCATATCCATTATGGCATGCAAATCAAGCAGCAAGGTATAATATTTTACAAGGCATTATGCCACCGGAATCTGGACATTGGATTCATAATCCACATGCTGATGATATTGACTATCAAATAGAAGCAGACTATGCCGGTTTAATGAATCCAGGCATGGCAAATTCTGCCTCTGAAATAAGCGATAAAATTGGTCATATTATGAATTACGGAGATGGTTGGTATGGTGGTGTATATGTAGGGGCAATGTATTCAATTGCTTATGTATCAGATGATATAAATTTTGTGGTTGAGGAGGCATTGAAAACTATTCCAAAGGAAAGTGATTTTTACAAGTGTGTAGCAGATGTTATTGCCTGGCATAAACAATATCCGAATGATTGGAAACAAACATGGTTTGAAATTCAAAAGAAATGGTCTGAAGAAGTAGGTTGTCCTGATGGGGTGTTTGAACCCTTTAATATTGATGCTAAAATAAATGCGGCCTACATTGTTTTAGGATTGCTTTATGGCAATGGCGATTTTACGAAAACTATGGAGATCTCAACCAGAGCTGGCCAAGATTCGGATTGTAATCCATCAAATGCTGGAGGTGTATTAGGGACTATACTTGGCTATAATAAAATCCCTGCATATTGGAAAATGGGATTAAAAGAAGCCGAAGATATCAATTTCAAATATACCGACATGTCCTTAAATAAGGTTTACGAAGTTGGATATAAGCATGCACTAGAAATGATTAAGAAAAACGGAGGAAAAGTTGGGACTAATGAAATTGTTGTAAAAGTGCAAAAACCTCAAACAGTAAGATTTGAAAAAAGTTTTGAAGGTCATTACCCAGTCGAAAAGATATCGGTTAGAAAAGATCTAGAGAATTCTTATAGTATTGATTTTAATGGAATTGGGATTGTAATGAGAGGTGGTGCCTTTAAGGATAAGGATGTTAATGAAGACTACACGTTTGATTTAACTTTATTGATTGACGGAAAAGAAGTTGAAAACTTTAAGTTACCAACAAATAGTCATAATAGGAGACATGATGTGTTTTGGAAATATCAACTTCCAAAAGGAAAACATACTGCTAAAATTATTGTGAAAAACCCTAAAAAGGGATATAGCATTCGACTTAATGATGCAATTATTTACTCTGATAAACTTATAAATGGTCAGGAATTTCATTCGAAAAAGTAATCAATTCAATTAAGGAACTAATAATTTTTTAACCAAACATATTACGGTATGAATTGCAATAAATTTTTGCAATGTTTTTTCAAGGAGAAACATTGTAAACGGACCTCCTATACTCTATTTTTTGTATTGTTTAGTTCATCATTTTCTTTAGGAAATGTTAATGAAAGCTTGATTTTGAACAATAAGGCAGGTTTTGAAATGAATGATTTTAGTTTTCAAAAAATCATAACAGGTGTGGTTGTTAATGTTGGAGGCAATCCTATTGAGGGGGTTTCGGTAACTGTGAAAAACTCAACAGTTCAAAATAAAACCAATGCAAGCGGTGAATTTTCTATTTCCACTTCTACAAATGAAGTTGAATTAATATTTAGCAGTTTAGGTTATGTGTCGAAAGAAATCAAAGTAGGTTCGGAAAATAATATAAAGGTGACCTTGGAGGAAAATACGACTGGATTGGATGAAATTGTAGCAATAGGTTATGGAACTCAGAAAAAGGTGAGTATTACGAATGCAGTTAGTAGCATAAGTGGTAAAGATTTGGAAAGTCGTAATTCAACAAATGTCACTCAAGCTTTGCAGGGGAAATTGTCAGGGCTAACGATTATAGACCGAGGCGGCTCTCCAGGAGGAGAAAACTTTACTTCCCGGATACGCGGGGTGACGTCGTTAAATGATAATAATCCATTAGTATTGATAGATGGAGTCCCAGGTAGCCTATCTAGAATAAACCCATCAGATATTGAGTCTGTATCAGTTTTGAAGGATGCGGCTTCAACAGCTATTTATGGTTCTAGGGCTTCTGCAGGTGTAATTTTAGTGACTACTAAATCTGCTAAAGATGGAAAAGTAAGTGTTTCTTATGATGGTTCTTATGGATTGGCAAAATCTAATAACCTTCCAGAACATATGGAGGCAATTACTTATTTGAAACAACAAAATGCGGCATATCTGAATACGTATGGTAATATTTTTTATACAGAAGATTATATAAATAATTGGGCCGCAAACCATCAAAAAGATCCGGAGAAATATCCAGAGCCGAATACTTGGACAGACGTAATGTTTGATCTGGCTCCACAGCAAAGTCATACTATTTCAATATCAGGAGGAGATTCAGAGAAAATAACTAATCGAATCTCTGCTCGATATTTAGACCAAGATGGGGTATTGCCAAATTTCAATTTTCAAATTGGGGAAATAAGAGCCAAAAATGACATAAAAATTTTTGATAAGCTTTCGTTAACCTCTAATATCAATGTTAGAATTACAGATAGAACAACTCCGGTAAACGAATGGGAGTCTTATAACAGAATGTGGCAAAACAGCCAGTGGGCAGTTCCAGTTTACTCTGATGGAACTTATGGATTATCTGTAGATAGTTACAGTCCTTTAATTAATGCTAAAGAGCGGGGTATATCTAACACTAAAACCACTTATTTATCTGGGATTTTCAGGGCGAAATATCAAATTTTAGAATCATTAAGCCTTTCAGGTCAGTATTCAAGCCAATATGAAAATGGACTTACAAATTCTTTCACTAATAAATTTGAATTCAAGGATAAATTATATCCAGAAAGGAGGATGTTTAATAATATAAACTCGATGCAGGATAACAGGACATGGATGAAAGAAAATGGATTAGATATTCAATTGAATTATGATAAGCAGTTTAATGATCATCACTTAAGTGGATTGTTAGGTTATTCAGAAATTTATCATGCAGATAATTGGAATCGGGCAGCCAGACAAAATTTTTACAATAATGATTTACAAGCCATTTCGATGGGTGCAAATGATGCAACCCAATCTGCGACCGGAGGAAATTCTGAATGGGGTTTAAGATCATATTTCGGAAGGGTTAACTACGATTATCAGAGTAAATACCTGTTAGAAGTTAATGCTAGATATGATGGGTCATCACGATTTGCTGCAGGAAATAGATTTGGGTTTTTTCCATCCTTTTCTGCAGGATGGCGTGTGTCAAATGAGTCGTTTTGGGAAACTTTAAAAGAAACAATTAACGAATTTAAGATAAGAGGTTCATGGGGTAAAGTTGGAAGCCAACAGGTTGGGTTGTATTCCTATATGCCTACCTATAATCAACAGACTTATATTTTTAATGGGATGCCGGTGAATGGATTTCGACAGGTTAATCTTGCGAATCAGGATATTTCATGGGAGTCCACTTCCCAATTTAATTTAGGTTTAGACGGTGCCCTATTCAATGGTCTGGTTAATTTTTCTTTCGATTATTATAATAAAAGGACGGAGGATATCTTATTATTAGTCCCAATTCCTGCTACCGTGGGTTTGCTTCCAACCAGCCAAAATGCTGGTATTGTGGAAAATAAAGGTGTTGAAGGATTGGTTCAATTTAATAAAGATTTAGGAGACTATAGATTCGGTTTAGGCCTGAATGTTAATTATAACCATAATAATGTTGTTGATTTAGCGGGTACAGGTCCACATATTTCAGCCTATGGAAATAGTGATTATAGAACAATTACGACTGAAGGTCAACCTATAAATTCTTATTATGGATTTAAAACCGATGGATTTTTTAAAAATCAAGAGGAAGTAAATGGTTATGCTAAATGGGATCAGTCCGTTGGGCCAGGAGATATCAAGTATGTTGACCAAAACCAGGATGGAATCTTAGGGCCTGATGATTTTGTATTACTTGGGAAAGAAATACCAGATTGGACATTCTCTTCCAATATGTCTTTTGGATGGAAAGGATTTAATCTTGATTTATTTTGGCAAGGAGTTTCCGGTTCGCAAAAGATAATGACTGGTGCAATAATGGAACATGGAATTTGGGGAGGGTTTACCCATCAAGAGTACGCTGATTATTGGACTGAACAGAATCCAGATGCAAGGTACCCAAGACCTACAAAGTACACAATGAAAAATGCCCAGATTTCTGATTTTTGGATGGTTAATGGGTCTTATTTAAGATTGAAGAATGTTCGTTTATCTTATGATTTCCCTCCAACCATTTATGAAAAAATTAAGGCAAATGGATTAAGCATTTATATTTCTTCTACCAATCTTCTGACATTTTCCAAATTGAATAAATATAATATTGATCCAGAAATGGAGGGCAGGGGACAAGAAGGGAGTTTTCCTCAAACTTCAGTCTCGACTATAGGAATCAATATAAACTTCTAAATCAAAACAAATGAAAAATATTGGAATTTATTGCATGTTACTCTGTATAGTACTGAATGTTTCGTGCAAAAAAGATTTGCTAAATACTCTTCCAAAAGATAGGTTATCCAGTGAACTCTTTTGGAAGACACAAGAGGATGCCATTATTGCTTCAAATGGTGTCTATTCAGTTCTTGGAAATCAATGGAGATATACATCCATGGATGCATTCACAGATATTGGACATTTCATTTTACAATGGCGAGGAGAATCAGAGATAGAAAAAAACACCTACAACGCAAGTAATGGTGTCATAGGAGGTGAGTGGAGCTATTATTATACATTGATAAGATCATCAAATGATTTTTTGGATAAGGTGGAATTAATCAAAGAGATTGATCCAACTATAAAGAAAAGACTAATAGCTGAAATGAAAACAATTCGATCCTTTGCTTATATTAATTTAACCATGCTTTTTGGGGATGTTCCATTGGTCGTTAAACCAATCAATGTAACAGAAGCGAAGGAAATAACTCGTACAGCTACAAAAGAAATTTGGGATTTTATATCAAAAGAATTGACAGATGCTTCTGTTGACCTACCTGAGGTTCAAGAGGAGGTTGGAAGAATTACCAAAGGTGCAGCCTTGGGACTTAAAGCCAGAGGAATGCTTTATGCCGGTCGATATAAAGAAGCTAAAGAAGCTGCAAATCAAGTAATAAAAATGGGGGTTTATAAGATTCATCCTTCATATAAGGAACTTTTTGATTACGCAGGAAAAAATTCATCGGAAATTATTTTTGCAAGACAGTATGCAAAAGATGTTGCAGCACATTCAATTTTCACCTTTTTTACTGCAAATAGTTTGTTTACCCAAGCATGTCAAGTAGTACCTACAAAATCATTAGTTGATGCTTATGAAATGAAAACAACAGGACTACCTATTGAAAATTCAGCAAGTGGCTTTAATCCATTCAAACCGTATGAAAACAGGGATCCAAGATTGAAATATACTGTTTTTGTTTCAGGAGATATTTTGGCGAATGGTAAACCATTAAACACAATCCCGGGCAATGGTTCTGCTGACGATATTACAATTTCTGCCGAAAATGTAACCTCATCAGGTTGGTATTTTAAGAAATGGGTTAGTAATTCAGATTTTGCTAATCCCTGGAATAGTGGTTTAAATTTAATTTACTTAAGATATGCTGAGATCCTATTAATCTATGCTGAGGCTTCTATAGAACTTAATGAAATTGATAATTCAGTTTTAAACGCAATTAATGAGGTTAGGGCTCGTCAGGATGTTAATATGCCTAAAGTAATAACTACTAATCAAAGTGAATTGAGAGAAAGATTAAGAAGGGAGAGAAATGTAGAATTTGCAATGGAAGGTCTTAGGTTATTTGATATAAGACGTTGGAAAACTGCAGAGAAAGTAATTCCAGGTCCAGTAAAAGGAATGACCTACGAAAATCCTAAAAGCCCAGGCCAATTGGTAACAGTACAATTGTCTGGGTATGTAAAAGAGTTTAAGTCAGACAAAAACTATCTATGGCCGATTCCTTTTAATGAGATTCTTCTCAATAAAAATCTAACTCAAAATAAAGGTTATTAGTGGGGTTAAAGGGGTAGTTTATGGTAGTTTATGGTTAAATAGGTTTATTATTAGTTTTAATATCCTTGAATTTAGGTTCAAGGATATTTTATTTTATACAAAGAATAACCTGGCTTCAACTATTGATGGGTACTTAAGAGATTCTTGAACCATGAACCACTATTTTTGATAGGGCAGCTTCAATTTCAGTTAAATCATCGGCGGATAACTTCACATCTATAGCACTCAAGTTTTCTTCTAGACGATGTATTTTCGTGGTTCCTGGAATAGGTACTATCCATTCCTTCTGGGCCATTACCCATGCCAAGGAAATAGTCCTTATTAAAACCTGCAATTCGACTTAGTTGACAGTTAATGCGAGCTTGTGCTACTAAACCTCTATCGAATTTCGTTCAACATTTTATTTTGTTGAATTCAGGAAAATATTATTTTTTTCCATAAAATGTTTTACAATGTCTTGAAAAATCGCGTTGTCCGCTATAGAAAACAATAACATCTCTGTATAGAACAATTTATGTCTTTTTTCTAAATCTCCATCCCAGAGTTTATCGCTTATCTCTTTGACTAATCTATTAAGACGTTTGTATGCATCCTGTTTATCGAAGTAGATAATCTGATCTCTCTTACTTATAAATTTGTTTTTACCTAATAGCTCTTGATGATCATCAGTGACAAAATTATTAGCATGTTTGATATGAATTAACGTATTCATATCAAATGAAATCATTTTTGAGTTTCTACCTTCAGGAATAGGGAAATATTTATTGCCGGCATCTGTTTTAAGAATTATCCAATTTAATGAATAGGCAACTCTTGAATCATAGATTATAAATTCTTCTGGAAACATAAAAGAAGCTACTTTTGATATACTTGCAATTTTATCGAAGCCCCAGTCTTTTTTACTTAAAAATTCATCCACAAGAGGTTTTACTATCTCTTTTTTCAGATTTATGCCACCCCAATCTTTGATGATCCAGTAACATACTTCATCTAATTTACTATCGACGGAACTTTCTGAGCTTATAACTTTTAAATATTTATTTAAAGTATGTTTTATTTGTAATTCCTTTTCATAATTAGATAGAAGGTTCCAAGAATTCAGTTGCTCATTGTCGATTATCTTAAATTCCACTAATTTATCAATTTTAGCATTCCAATTATAAAGCTGGTGAAGTTTCTCTTTAAGTGGCAATAGGTATCCTACAATCTTGTCTATATCTAATAAAGTATTCATAATTTATGATCAGTTGAGTTTTAATATTTTGAAAGATAAATCATTCCTTTCACTTATTTTAATTAATTTTAACACATTTTAAACCATTATTATTAACAAAAACTTTTTAAAGTAAATGCCAGTAATTCCTATTAACAGAGCTCTTAATCCAGCATATCGTAAATTTAAACCATTACGTCAAGATATTGATAAGTTTAAGGCAGAATTATCTAATTGTATAGAGGCAATTGCTTTAAGTGATAGAAAAAATGAAAGTGAAGAGCATCTAAAAGAACCCATAAAACGGTTTTTAAACAATACATTCTATCAAAAAAACTTAATAAATACTAAAGAACGTATTGATTTAGCTATTTATCTAGATGAGACAGCAAAAAGTGACATTGGGGTAATTATTGAAGCTAAAAGACCAAGTAATAAAGCTGAATTTATAACTGATAAGAATCTAAATAAAAAGGCATTACATGAGCTGCTTTTATATTATTTACGTGAACGCGTAGATGCTAAAAATAATAATATCAAACACCTAGTAGTAACCAACGGTGTAGAATGGTTCTTTTTTAAAGCTGAAGATTTTTATACATTATTTTATAAAAACACATCACTTATCAAGGAATACATGAACTTCCGAGATGGACTAAAGGACACCATTCGAAATGAGCTTTTCTATAATGAGATAGCCTTCAAATATATTGAGGAAGTAAAAGACCGGTTACCTTATGTTTATTTAAAAATAGGTGTAGACGAAATTGAAAAACTTAATGACATTAAATTAAGCACTATTTACAAATTGTTTTCTAATGTTCATTTGTTGGGACATGGCTTTGGTAACGACAGTAATAAGTTGAACGACTCTTTTTATAAAGAGTTACTTCACATTATAGGATTAGAGGAAATAAAAGAAAATTCTAAAAAAGTTATTGTTCGTAAACCTCTCTCTCAACGAGACTATGCATCACTGTTAGAGAATACCATATTTACATTAGAGGATAAAAACTATTTAGATCGAGTTACAGGATTCGTCAACAACGAAGACAAGGCGTTTTCGGTAGGTTTGGAACTTTGTATCAATTGGGTTAATAGAATACTTTTTCTCAAATTATTAGAATCTCAATTAGTAAGCTATAATAAATCCAATGAATTTAAATTTCTGAACTTTGGCTTTTTGGATGGTTTTGACGCTTTAAATGATTTATTCTTTTCTGCTTTAGCTCGACCATTAAATGAACGCCATGCAAAGTACAAAGATAGATTTAAATATATTCCATACTTAAATAGTAGCCTTTTTGAGCATAGTCCCATTGAACAGGTCACCTTTGACATTACAGCATTAAAGGATGAAGAAATGGAGATCTATCCATCTTCTGTTTTAAAGGATTCTAATGGCAAACGCTTAAAAGGAAAGTTGAATACATTAGAATATATTTTTCGTTTCTTAGATTCTTATGATTTTTCCGCAGATGCAAATACAGAAATAGAGGACTCTCCTGATAACAAAACTTTAATTAACGCATCAGTTTTAGGATTAATTTTCGAAAAGATTAACGGTTATAAAGATGGCTCTTTCTATACACCTGGATATATAACGATGTTCATGTGTAAAGAAGCTATTCGTAAAGCTGTGGTGGATAAATTTAAAGTAGAATACAATAATACTATTGAATCATTTGAAGATGTAAAAGATTATTGTTCACAGTTTTTCAAAAAGGAAGATTTGCTAAAGTTTAATCAAGCTATTAATTGTTTAAAAATATGTGATCCTGCTGTTGGTTCGGGGCACTTCTTAGTTTCTGCATTAAATGAAGTCATTGCGATTAAAAGTGAACTCAACATTCTGTGCAATGAAGATGGAAAAAGAGTTCCTTGTGAAGTTTCTATTGAAAATGATGAATTATATATCGCGTATAATGAAGGTGAATTATTTGAATATAACCGTCAAGATATTAATAGTTTATTGATTCAAAAGACAATCTTCCATGAAAAGCAAAATGTTATTGAAAACTGTTTGTTTGGAGTAGATATAAATCCAAATTCAGTAAATATTTGTCGTTTACGTTTGTGGATAGAATTGTTGAAAAATGCATATTATACTTCTGAAGGTGAATTACAAACACTTCCAAATATTGATATTAATATTAAATGTGGTAACTCGCTTATAAGTCGGTTTGGATTACAAGATAGTTTGAAGTTAGCATTTAAAAACAAAGAAATTGTATATAATATAGAGGATTATAAAACCGCTGTAAATGAATATAAACAAACCAATAGTAAGCAAAAGAAAAAAGAAGTTTTAGATATAATCGATATAATTAAATCTAACTTCAAAACAACGTTAGATACCAAAATAAAAGAAAAAGTATCCAAAGCAATCGGAGAATATGAAAATGAAAAGCAAAGATTAGACAACTTAGAACTCTTTGGTGAGAATATTAAAAAATCTGAAAAGGATAACCTTAAAAAGCTCAAAATAAAAGCAGATAAGTTAATCAGAGAAAAGGAAGAAATCTTAAATAATGCTATCTATAAAGATTCATTTGAATGGAGATTTGAATTTCCAGAAGTTTTAGATAATGAGGGAAACTATATTGGATTTGACGTTATTATCGGAAATCCACCTTACATTCAATTGCAAAAAATGGGAAAGTCTAGTGATGCTTTGCAACAGTTAAATTATTACACCTTTACTCGAACTGGTGATATATATAGCTTATTTTATGAATTAGGAAACAATCTTTTAAGAGAGAAGGGAAGCTTAATTTTCATTACTTCAAACAAATGGATGCGCGCTGCATATGGAGAAAGTTTAAGAAAGTATTTTATTGATTATACTAATCCTTTAATTCTTATTGATTTTAGTGGAGTTCAGATATTTGATTCTGCTACAGTAGACACCAATATTTTAATGTTTTCCAAGGATAAAAATAGACAACAAATTAAGTCTTGTATTGTTAAAGAAAAGGTGTTAAATAATTTGAGCATATATTTTGAACAACATCATAATAATTCATCTTTTAATTCTACAGATAGCTGGATCGTTTTAAGCGAAATAGAACAAAGAATAAAAACTAAAATTGAAGCAGTTGGAACTCCTTTAAGGGATTGGGATATTAATATTTTTCGAGGGATACTTACAGGTTATAATGAAGCTTTTATTATTGATAGAAATAAAAAGGAAGAACTTTTAGCTTCTGATCCGAAATCTGCCGAAATTATACGACC
>NZ_SMMI01000010.1 GCF_009733535.1 Sphingobacterium endophyticum
TTGAGGGTATGGTTCCGATTATTGGTAAGGGATGCCACCGCTCTGCGGTTTTGTGGTTCCGCCAATTAGTTAACGATAAAGTTCCGTTTGGTGATTGATGGTATGGTTCTGGTAATTGAGGTGATATGTTCAGTCTAGCGCTGTTATAGTACTATGGAGCATCAATTCAGGCCTCTTCCGATATTCCATCCAATTCCATCCAATTTCATCATTTGCGATCCTATTACACACTGATAATTCTGCCATACAACTTTCTTTTTTGAAATTAGACAATAGACAGCTGGACAGTCATCTTAATACTACCTACTAACTACTACCTACTACCTACTACCTACTACCTACTAACTACTAACCACTCTTTGTTACAATTCAGTTTTATTGTAATTCACTAATTGTTTTATAAATTAACTTGGAACATAGCTAATAATCATATTTTTGAGTGCCGTAAACTATGTTTTAATGTATAGTTTCACTTATTTTTTAATTTTACCCTTAGGTATAGTTTAAACTTTGTGATTATAAAATAATTAATTTATAAATAAAAATTATAATTTTGTTTATAGTTGTTTTCTGTTTGTCAATACAAATTGTATATTTATGTTACAGGCGAGTAGCCAAATGATTGATCCTAAATCAATCTAGTGAATTTAAGATAATAGTATATGCGAACAATTAAGTTAGGTATTATCGATGATAGTATCTTTTGTCGGAATTTGACCAAACTTCAGTTAATGAATGTAGATTCTGTACGGTTTGATTTTGTCTTGGAGGCTGAATCAATTGCCGATATGGAAACTAAAGTTAACCAATCAGAAGTTCCCTCGCTTATTTTATTAGACATTATGATGCCCGGAATAGATGGTATTTCAGGAATACCAATTATTAAAGCATTGTATCCTAATGTTCATATCATCATGTTATCTGATGTTACCAATCAATCCATCATTCGGAATAGTATTCTTGCGGGGGCTTATGCCTTTGTTAAAAAAGGGACAAATACAGGCGATCTTGTACGAATTATAAGAGATGTTTTGGCTGGAAAATCCTATGCATGCCCCGAATTAATTAAATCTTTGTTTTTTGGCCTTCAGAAACCACCCCAGGATAGACGTAAACTCTCTGAAAGGGAATTATTGATCGTGCATCAACTTTTGAATGGACTGAGTTTTGCAAAAATTGCAAGCTTGATCAAAACCAGTATTGAAAAGCTCCAGGAATTAATCAAAAGGATTCTAATCAAACTGAATATTAGCAATCAAGCTAAATTTTCCACTTAAATACTTATAGCTAATCTTTTGTAGGAATAGTATAATAACATTATTACACTATCCTATGCCTTTTTTTCCTATTTTTCAGGATAATTATACTTAAATAAATTACGCTTTTTAGCAGCCTGAAAATGAAGAGAAAATCAATCATAATTTTATTAATTGTAGTTCTTGTTATTGCTGGTATGGTATTCTATAGGATCAGTACCAATAAAGAGAATTCTGCAAAGCAAAATGGTCCGAGAGGAGCTCGATCTGCTATGAAAGTTTATGGCAAAGTTGTTCAAGGCCAACCTTTTTCAGATTTCCTTTCGCTTTCGGGAGCTATTGAGGCAGATGAACAGATTGAATTGCATTCTGAAATTTCCGGTATTGTAGAATCTATCAATTTTTCTGAAGGAGGACGAGTTAGTCAGGGTCAGCCCTTATTAAGAATTAATGATGCTGAGTTGCAAGCTCAATTGGCTCAAGCGAAGACAAGGAATAATTTAGCCGCAGAGAATGAAAGAAGGGCGAAACTGCTTCTTGAAAAAGAGGCCATTTCTCAAGAAGAATACGATATTGCAAGTGCTGATTTTCGTACTGCACAATCTCAAATTCAATTAATTCAGGCTCAACTAAATAAAACCGTTATCAAGGCGCCATTTTCTGGTAGGATCGGTCTACGTAATATTTCAAAAGGTAGCTATGTCACTCCCGCGACGGTTATTGCTCAATTAGTAAATACGAATCGATTAAAAGTATCTTTCTCAATTCCTGAAAAATATGCAAATAAGGTTAGGGTAAACAATTCAATCAAATTTACCGTACAAGGAGTTGAAGGGGAATATAGTGCCAAAATATACGCTACGGAGCCTGCAGTGGAAGCAAATACAAGAACCTTATTGGTGAAAGCCGTTACATCTAATCCTTCTGATCATATCATTCCAGGAACATTTGCCAATATTATTTTTCCATTAGAAACGTTAGATAATGGATTGCTTGTTCCAGCCGAGTCATTAATACCTGTGCAAAATGGAAAGAAAATTTTTGTGATGAAAAATGGAAAGGCGAATGAGGTAATGGTTGAAACGGGAGCTAGGACAGATGAGGATGTCTTAATTACATCAGGAATACAAGCAGGAGATACAGTGTTAACTTCTGGAGTTATGTCATTAAGAAACGGTTCGGCGGTTCAAGTCACCCTTCAATAATCCGAAGCCTATGAGTTTATCTACTTTAAGTATTAAAAGACCGGTTCTTACGATAGTAATGAATCTGCTCTTGATTTTATTTGGAATCATCGGATATACCTTTTTGGGCATTAGAGAGTTTCCGTCGATTGATCCAGCACAAATATCGGTACGTACAAATTATGCGGGGGCTAATGCGGATATCATCGAATCTCAGATTACTGAACCATTGGAGAAATCTATCAATTCCATCGATGGGATACGAAATATTTCCTCCTCATCAAACCAGGGATCTAGTAATATCACCATTGAGTTTAATCTAGGGAAAAACTTAGAAGAAGCGGCGAATGATGTTCGGGATAAAGTTTCACAAGCATTGCGCAGCTTACCACAGGATATCGATGCCCCACCAGTAGTGTCAAAATCTGACGCTGACTCAGAACCCATCATCACGATGACGATGCAGAGTTCGACAAAGAATGTACTGGAGCTCTCAGATTATGCTGAAAATGTTATTGCTCAAAGGTTGCAGACTATTTCAGGAGTGAGTTCAGTTCAGATTTGGGGTCAGAAAAAATATGCTATGCGATTATGGATAGACCCTGTAAAACTAGCATCATATGGATTAACTGTTCTAGATGTACGATCGGCATTGACGACACAAAACGTAGAATTGCCATCCGGAAAGTTGACCGGCGCTAATACTGAGTTGGCCATTAAAACCATCGGAAATCTTGCCAGTGAGGAAGAATTCAATAATATTATTATTCGTTCGGATAATAATAGGACCATTCGTTTTTCCGATGTTGGAAAAGCTGCTTTAGAAGCGGAGAACTTTGAAACTAAAATGTCAGATTCGGGTTTTCCAATGGTTAGTTTAGCAGTTATTCCCCAACCAGGAACCAATTATCTTGATATTGCAGATCAATTTTATAAAGAATACGATAGACTTCAGAATGAATTACCAGAAGGATTTGAACTTAATATAGCCATAGATAATACGTTATTTGTTAAAAGAGCGGTATTAGAAGTAGTTGAAACACTATTGATTGCAATAGTCCTTGTTGTCATCATTATCTATATTTTCTTCAGAAATTGGTCGATTGCCTTCCGTCCTTTGATTGATATTCCGGTATCCCTGATTGCGACATTTTTTATCATGTACTTATGCGGTTTTTCAATAAATGTATTGACCTTATTGGCGATCGTATTAGCGACGGGTTTGGTTGTGGATGACGGGATTGTGGTAACTGAGAATATCTTTAAAAAAGTAGAGGAGGGTATGCCACCTATACAAGCCGCAATCAAAGGTTCTAATGAAATATTTTTCGCAGTTATTTCAATTTCTGTAACACTTGCTGCAGTTTTTCTTCCTGTCATATTTTTAGAAGGATTTGTGGGACGGCTTTTTCGAGAGTTCGGGGTCGTTATTGGTGCTGCTGTATTAATTTCAGCATTTGTGTCACTGACCCTCACCCCGATGTTAAATGCCTATCTAATGAAAGGAGGAGAACAGAAGAAATCAAAATTTTATATGCGTACAGAGCGATATTTTGAGAAAATGAACTCAGAATATGCAGATTCATTAAAGGGATTTTTAAAGTTTAAGTGGCTTAGTTTTGCAACTGTATTAGGATGTTTTGCATTAATTTATGTCTTTTACCAATTATTACCCAAAGAAACCGCTCCATATGACGACCGTAGTTATATCAGTTTGAGAGCTACGGCTCCTGAAGGTGTATCTTATGATTATATGGATCGCTTTATGACCGATCTTACATTATTAATTAATGATTCCGTGCCTGAGAAAAAGGTAAGTTTAGTAATAACATCTCCTGGATTCGGATCGGCCTCTTCCAACTCAGGTTTTGTACGATTGGGATTGGTGCAACCCGATGAGCGCGAAAGAACTCAGCAGGAAATTGCTGACGATCTGTCAAGGTTGACCAGTGGGTATTCTGAAGGTCGAGTATCTGTTTCACAACAACCGACAATCTCGGTCAATAGGAGAGGTGGTCTACCTATTCAATATATTATTCAAGCTCCTAATTTTCAGAAATTAGAGGAAAAGATTCCAGAATTTATGGATGAGCTTTCCAATGACAATACCTTTTCCATAACCGATGTCAATTTGAAATTCAATAAGCCTGAGGTTTATGTCAGCATTGATAGAGAAAAGGCACAATCTTTAGGTGTATCCGTATTGGATGTAGCCCAAGTTCTTCAGATGTCTTTGTCTGGGCAGCGGTTTGGTTATTTTATGATGAATGGTAAGCAGTATCAGGTTATGGGACAATTTGATCGGAAAGATCGGTCGACCCCTATGGATTTGGCATCCATTTTTGTTAAGAACAATCAAGGGCAATTGATTCAACTGGATAATATTGTTGAAATTGAAGAGCGTAGTAGTCCACCACAATTATTCCATAACAATCGTTATATGGCAGCCACAGTTTCCGCGGGATTAGCACCTGGGAAAAGTATGGGCGATGGTATCGAGGCTATGGAACGTGTGAAGGCGAAGGTATTAGATGAAACCTTTACGACGGATTTAGGCGGGGAATCTAGGGATTTTGTGGAAAGTGGATCGAATACTATGTTCGCATTTGGACTTGCAGTATTATTGATTTTCTTGATTTTAGCTGCCCAGTTTGAAAGTTTTATTGATCCAATTATAATCATTATTACAGTTCCAATGGCAGTTGCGGGGGCAATGTTTTCACTTTGGTTATTTGGGCAAACCTGGAATATTTTCTCTCAAATTGGAACCATTATGCTGATTGGTTTAGTAACCAAAAATGGGATTTTAATTGTTGAATTTGCAAACCAATTAAGAGAAGAAGGATACAATAAGTACGATGCTGTTGTGACTGCTTCTGAAGCGAGGTTACGACCAATTTTGATGACTTCATTAGCAATCGCATTAGGAGCACTACCCATTGCATTATCTTTAGGAGCTGCCTCAACAAGTAGAATTGGTATGGGAGTAGTTATTGTTGGGGGAACTATTTTTGCGTTGATTTTAACTTTATTTGTTATTCCTGCATTCTACTTGATGATGTCAAGGAAAAAGAATCTACACCCTGAATTAGAAGAAATAAAAAAGCTTGAAGAAATTGAACAATAAAATGAAGAAACTAGTTGCTATTTTCCTTTTGATGCAATGCGCTAGTTTTATGCTAAATGCGCAGGGCTTGCTGACACCTAAAGATGCTGTTCAGATTGCTTTAGAGAATAATTTTGAAATCAAGCTCTCTCAAAATGATCTCAAAATAGCTCAGGAGAATACAACATATGGGAATGCTGGAATGCTTCCAAATGTTACCGGTAATTTTTCGCAAAGTAATAGTGTAATGAATTCCTCACAGGTGCAAGCCAACGGGGATGAGCGCTCTTTGTCCAATGCGAAGAATAACAATATGAGTTATGGAGTAAGTATTGGTTGGACGGTTTTTGATGGGTTTGCAATGTTCTCTAGATATGAGCAATTGAAAGAGTTGCAGAAACAAGGCGAATACGAATTAAAAAGAACTATCCTGGCCAAAGTCTCTGATGTTATTTCAACTTACTATACGATTGTTGAACAACAGAATTTGCTCAATGCTATTGACTCAAGCATTAATATTTCCATGGAACGTCTTCGCACGGCAGAAAATCGATTTATGATTGGGAAGGCCTCTCGCTTAGAGGTTTTAAATGTTCAGGTTAATTTAAATGAGGATGAATCAAGTAGGCTGAGACAAGCCAATGTGGTGAAGAACTTAAAGATAAATTTGAATAGCTTGATGGCACGTGCATTGGACATTGAGTTTGATGTAGAACGTGAGGTTGAATATGATGATTCATTAATTTATGATGAACTATTAGATAAGGCCAAGCAATATAATCCAGATTTACAGATCATCTCTATTAATAGAAGAATGGCGGAATTAGAGATTAAAAGAATCAAGGGGAACCGATATCCGGTAGTGAGACTGAACACGGGTTATAATTTTTCATCTTCTGAATCAAGTTTAGGATTCGTATCTAGTTCAAATTCTCGGGGACTCAACTATGGGGTTACTGCTTCGATCAATCTATTTGACGGATTTAATCAAAGAAGGAATGAAAGAGTGGCTAAAATACAGTTAGACAATTCTAATTTAATGATAGATCAGCAGCAATTATTGATAAAAACAGCGATGTCTACAGCTTTTCAATCCTATCAGACGAACCTATCATTGGCGAGGCTGGAGGAAAATAATGCGGATATTGCAAGGCAGAACTTGAATATTACATTAGAGAAGTATAAAATAGGGACAATATCAGCGGTAGAGTTTCGCGATGCGCAGGAAAATTTTATCAATGCGGTTTCAAGGTTCAATTCTTCACGGTTACAAGCCAAGTTATCAGAGTTGGAGCTGAAGGAAATGATAGGAAATATCAATTTATAAGGAATTGTCTCAAGAATTTGACAGAAAGCAAACGGTTGTGCAAATTGGGCAAACGTTTGCGTGCCTAAATAGTTTTTGTTTTATCAAAAATCATATTATAATTGTATTAGTGGTTTGATAATCAAGCCCCTCAACCAAATTATACCGTTCGTTAATTTGTGATAAATCAAAATTTGACTGTTTAGTTTGTTTTAAAATAGGTGATTTATAGGGGGACCATGTCCCCCTTAATTTGTACATTAGTTTGATAATAAATTTATACTATGAATAATTCCCGTAGAGATTTTTTGAAAAAGGCTGGTTTGTTGTCCAGTGTTGCGATAACATTGCCGTCTTTGCAAAACGAGGTTTTTGCATCTACTAACTTTAATATGTCTGGATTTGCAGCGCCAAAAATCGATAAGATTAAGGTGGCTATCATTGGTCTAGGTATGCGTGGTCCAGGTGCAGTGGATCGTATCTCTTATATTGAGGGTGCAGAAATTGTTGCATTATGTGATAAACATCCAGACCGCGTTGCCAAAGCACAAACTATTTTAACAGGAAAAGGCTTAAAAGAGGCAAAATCTTTTTCAGGTGAAGATGGTTGGAAAACCATGTTGAAAAACGAAGAATTAGATTTAGTTTATATCTGTACACCATGGGAATACCATGCTCCAATGGCGATCGAGGCAATGAAGTCAGGTGCACATGCTGCAACAGAAGTTCCGATCGGATTAACAATCTCTGAGATTTGGGAAGTTGTTAAAACCTCGGAAGCCACTAAAAAGCACTGTATGATGTTGGAGAACTGTTGTTATGATTTCTTTGAAATGCTAACATTAAATATGGTTCGTCAAGGATTATTTGGAGAATTAGTACATGCAGAAGGTGCATACATTCATGACTTATTAGATTTGAACTTTAACAAAAAGGGATATGACAATATGTGGAGATTGCGTGAAAACATTAAAATGAATGGAAACCTTTATCCAACACATGGAATTGGTCCAATTGCACAATGTTTGAATATCAACTGTGGAGATAAAATGAATCACTTGGTTGCTATGCAGTCGAATGATTTTATGATGGCTGATAAAGCAAAAGAGTTAGCAGGAAAGGATAGCTTCTTCCAGGAATTCGTAGGTAAACGCTACAGAGGAAACATGGATACAACCTTGATCAAAACAGAAAAAGGAAAAACCATCATGGTTCAGCACGATGTAACTTCACCACGTCCTTATTCACGTCTTCACTTATTAAGTGGAACCAAAGGGTTTGCACAGAAATATCCAGTTGAAGGAATTGCCTTCGGCCATAGTTTCGTAAAGCCTGAAGAGCTGAAAAAATTATATGATCAATATACTCCTGAATTGGTGAAATTCATCGGTGAACAAGCGAAAGAAGTAGGTGGTCACGGTGGTATGGACTTTATGATGGACTGGAGATTAATAGACTGTTTACGTAATGGATTGCCATTAGATCAAACAGTTTATGATGGTGCAGCTTGGAGTTCAATCGTTCCATTAAGTGTTGATTCAGTAGCTAAAAACAGTAGAACTGTTGATATTCCTGACTTTACAAGAGGAAATTGGAAAACAAATAAACCGCATGACATGACTTTGAATGGCGGTGGAAATACAACCATTCGTCCTAAGGTATCTGCAAAGGATGTTCAATTAAAAGTACAATAGTTAAAATCCCATATTTTCATGAAAGCTGCCTTTTTTTAGGGCAGCTTTTGTTTTTATGATTACCAAGCAAATTTCCCCTCAATTTTCGTTTTTAAATTACTCTATTATCTTTGTAAGAGGATATTCAAATCCTTAGTCTATGAACTTTATTAAAACCTTACCCTTAGCATTCGTATTATTTGCAGCATGTCAATCTGGTGCTAAGAATCATGATAAGCTCATATATCCTGATTCTGCAGCTGTTTGCCATACTGCGACCATTCCTTCACGATTTTCGAGTTTGAAACAAGATTCTTCTACATCACGTTTGGTAGGAGATGACCAAGGAGAAATGGTAAAAATTAATGGTGGTACGTTTGAAATGGGCAGTACTAGTTTTCAAGATGCCCAACCCTTGCACCAAGTTACAGTTGAATCCTTTTACATGGATGTTCATGAAGTGACGAATGCACAATTTGAGGCGTTTGTAAAAGCTACAGGCTATAAAACTGTCGCGGAACGTCCTTTGAATCCGCAGGATTTTCCGGGAGCTGATCCAGCTTTGTTAGTTCCAGGTTCGGCTGTGTTTAAAGCGCCTCAACAAGTTCAGGGATTGCAAACTCATTTACAATGGTGGGAATATGTGCCGGATGCCAATTGGCGTCATCCTGAGGGTCCTAATAGCTCGATAAAGGGAAAGGAGAATCATCCTGTTACCCAATTGGCTTATGAGGATGCAGAAGCATATGCGAAATGGGCCGGTAAGAGATTGCCGACGGAAGCTGAATGGGAATATGCTGCTAAAGCTGGTAAGCACCAAAATGAGACCTACTATTGGGGTTCAGAAAAATTGGAAGATGGTAAATGGTTAGCGAATATCTATCAAGGGGAGTTCCCTACAAAAAACACAAAAGAAGATGGTTTTGAGACGACATCCCCAGTGAAGTCATTTCCTGCCAACGCATACGGACTATATGATATGGAAGGGAATGTTTGGGAATGGTGTTCAGATTTTTATAGACCGGACTATTACCAAAGTAGTCCCAAAGAAAACCCTAAAGGGCCATCGGATTCCTATGATCCACAAGAACCCGGTGCAGTAAAACGAGTACAACGAGGAGGTTCATTCCTATGCAATGACCAATACTGCGAACGATACAAAGCAGGAAGTCGTGGAAAAGGAGAAATTAATTCACCGACAAATAATGTTGGATTTCGATGTGTGAAGGGGGCGGAATAGTAGTTAGTAGTTAGTAGTCCCTTCTCCCCCAGATTATGCGTGTCAATCTCCATCGCAAGATGAAGAAACTATTTTTAAGAAGAAACACGGAGCCATTTAACAAAAAAGCCGTATCAAAATTTGAAGTATTGATACGGCTTATATTATTCTAGTTAAGAATCTAAATACTTAATACTTAATACTAAATACTCATCTACTGTGCATTCAAGAACATTGATTTTTTGCTATATAATTCTCTGAAGTGAGGATCATTAAGGTCTTTGATAAAGCGAATGGCTTCACCGGTGGACTTCATTTCAGGACCTAATTGTTTGTCTACCTCTGGGAACTTAGAGAAAGAGAAAACAGGTTCTTTAATAGCATAACCATTAAGTTTGCGTTCGATGTTAAAGTCTTTCAGTTTGTTATGGCCTAACATAACCTTTGTTGCAATATTAATGTAAGGGACATCATATGCCTTAGCAATGAAAGGTACTGTACGTGATGCTCGAGGGTTAGCTTCGATTACAAATACGTTTTCATTTTTGATTGCGAACTGAATATTAAGTAAGCCTCTTACATTTAATGCTTTAGCTAGTTTAATTGTATATTCAGCCATTTTATCTTGCACTTGTTCAGAAAGGCTGAATGGAGGCAATACTGCAGAAGAGTCACCAGAGTGAATTCCTGCTGGTTCAATATGTTCCATCATTCCGATAATGTGAACATCTTCACCGTCGCAAATTGAATCAGATTCAGCTTCTTCAGCTCTATCTAAGAAGTGATCGATTAATATGTGGTTTCCAGGAAGATTCTTCAATAAGTTTACAACTGCTTTTTCTAAATCCTCATCATTGATTACAATACTCATTCCCTGTCCACCCAATACATAAGAAGGGCGAACTAATACTGGATAACCCACTTCATTTGCAACTTTGATAGCTTCTTCAGCTGAAGTAGCCACACCATATTTAGGATAAGGAATATCCAATTCTTTCAGAAGGTCAGAGAAACTACCACGGTCTTCCGCTAAATCCATGTTAGAGAAATTTGTTCCGATAATTTTAACTCCTTCCGCTTCTAGAAGTTCTGCCATTTTTAAGGCTGTTTGACCACCTAATTGAACAATTACACCTTCAGGTTTTTCAAGTTCAATGATTTCACGTACATGTTCCCAGAATACAGGTTCAAAGTATAGTTTATCAGCCATGTTAAAGTCTGTAGAAACCGTTTCAGGATTACAGTTTACCATGATAGCTTCATAACCACATTCTTTGGCTGCTAATAGGCCGTGTACACAAGAGTAGTCGAATTCGATACCTTGTCCGATACGGTTAGGTCCCGATCCAAGAACGATGATTTTTTTACGATCAGAAGCGATGGACTCATTTTCGTCCTCAAAAGTAGAGTAATAATAAGGAGTCTGAGCAGGGAATTCAGCAGCGCAGGTATCAACCATTTTATAAACGCGACGGATTCCTAATTCCTTACGGCGAGCATATACTTCATCTTCTGTTGTATTGCCTAGTAACCAAGCAATCTGAACATCAGAATATCCTTTTTGTTTTAAGGTCATGAAGAAGTCTCTAGGAATATTATTCAATTGATATCTACGTAATTCACCTTCTAATTGCACAAGTTCTTGGATTTGTAATAAGAACCATTTGTCTATAAGGGTTGCTTTACGAACAGATTCCAAAGGAACACCTAGTTCAAATGCATCTTTAATATGAAACAGGCGGTCAGCACTTGGATGTTCAAGGCTATGCATGATTTCTTCCAAGTTTCTAGATTGACGGCCATCGGCACCTAAACCAGCACGTCCAGTTTCAAGGGATTGGGCTGCTTTTTGAAGCGCTTCGATGAATGTACGACCAATTGCCATAACCTCACCTACAGCTTTCATCTGAAGACCTAATTCTTTATTTGCTCCTTTGAACTTATCGAAGTTAAAACGAGGTACTTTTACGATTACATAATCCAGAGTAGGTTCAAAGTAGGCAGAAGTATTTTTAGTGATTTGGTTTTGTAACTCATCCAAATTATAGCCAATCGCTAATTTTGCAGCGATTTTAGCGATAGGGTAGCCTGTAGCTTTAGATGCTAGCGCTGATGAACGAGATACACGTGGGTTGATTTCAATTGCAATAATTTCTTCGTTTTCAGGATTGACAGAGAATTGTACATTACATCCCCCTGCGAAGTTTCCAATAGAGCGCATCATCTTGATAGCTTGATTACGCATATCTTGGTAGCATTTGTCAGAAAGGGTCATTCCTGGAGCAACCGTAATGGAGTCACCGGTATGGATTCCCATTGGGTCGAAGTTTTCGATAGTACAGATGATAATGACATTATCGTTTGTATCACGAAGTAATTCCAATTCAAATTCTTTCCATCCAAGGACAGCTTGCTCTACCAAAACCTCATGGGTTGGAGATGCATGAAGACCTCTATTTAATGCTGCGTCAAATTCTTCTTTGCTGTGCACAAAACCACCTCCGGTTCCTGCCAACGTATAAGAAGGGCGAATTACTAAAGGAAATCCAATTAATTGAGCTGCTTCTTTACCTTCTAAGAATGAATTTGCAATTTTAGAATTTGCAACACCTACACCAATATCAATCATTAATTGGCGGAATTCTTCACGGTTTTCAGTTTTTTCGATAGCAGCAACATCTACTCCGATTACTTTAACATCGTATTTTTCCCAAAGGCCACGATTGGAAGCTTCGATACAAAGATTCAAAGCAGTTTGACCACCCATAGTTGGAAGAACAGCGTCAATCTGACGTTCTTGAAGAATCTGTTCGATACTTTCACAAGTAAGTGGCAATAAATAAACGTGATCTGCTACGACGCTATCGGTCATGATCGTAGCTGGGTTTGAGTTAATAATGGATACGGAGATACCTTCTTCTTTTAATGACAATGCTGCTTGTGATCCTGAATAGTCAAATTCACAGGCTTGTCCAATAACAATAGGTCCAGATCCAATGATTAATACCGAATTGATGGAGGTGTTTCTAGGCATTATTTTTTATTTCAATTGTTAAATACAAATAATTAAGCGGACAGTTGCAGACAGATTTTGCCTTAATGGGAGGTGTATTTCCGACTGCTTTGTCGGAGTGCAAAGTTACATTTTTATTTTAATAATGAACGAATTATTTCATCTAAAAATTGACGACCTGGCCTTCCGACATGTAAATATTCTTAAGAACATTGCAATTATCCTTAGGAAATTTCAAATGATACATTAATATATTACAATTTCATCAGCAAAAAGATAACCCTTCATCGGATTACTTGCTTTGATTTGAATATACCTAGCCATAACTGGTTTGTCTAATTTAATTTCAAATTTTTGAAATTTCAATGCAGGATCAGTATTGGAAATTTGGTTTACTACGGTTCCAAGTTCACGGTAAGTTTTACCATTATCTGACACAGATACCACAAATTCTCCTGGGAAATAAACTCCCGGACCTGGAATCTGCATAAAGTTCAATGCCACTGATTTTATTTCTTCGCGTCTTTCAAAATCAACGATAACATCTAGATCTTTGGTAAATCCTTGCCATTGACCATCTTGGTAGGTCAAGGTTCCTTTTATTCCATTTGTTAATGTTCTTTCACCCTGTGCTGGATATCCTTCCCATGCTGTTTTGTAAATAACCTCTTTTCCAATAGCTTTATGAACGTCTAGTTCGATCATTTCTATTGGACTAACGCGAGCAGAATCTAAGAATGAAGCTGCTTTAATGGTAGCAGATTTAGATAGTTCGATGGGTAAATTATAGGGCGTTGAACTATGTATAGGGTCTGAACCATCTGTTGTATATTTAATGTTTGGCTTGAATTGTTCTGAAGACAGAATTACGGTATTCTTACTGTGAAGGGAGTCGAATTGAACGGTATTTATTACATTATAAGACGGTCGATAATAGTTAACTTCCAGTTTTTGCAAAATTTTATAGTGGTTTTGCAGTCTTTTCTGAAAATCCTTCCATGATTTTTGGTCTTGATCGGTCCAGACAACTTCCGACAATGCCAATGCCCTTGGAAATGCCATATACTCTACTTGTTGATAAGTTGGAATATATTCTGTCCAAATATTTGCCTGAGCACCAATAATATGTTTCTTTTTATCCTCTTGTATATCCTTTGGTATAGGATTGTAACTGTAGACCTTTTCTAGAGGCAAGTATCCACCAATAGCTTCAGGTTGAGTCCTAGGGTCAGTTTGATACCCGTCAAAATAAAGGTATCCTCCTGGAGTCATAATAACATCGTGTCCAGCGTTTGCGGCTTTGATACCACCTTCTTCACCTCTCCAACTCATGACGGTAGCCCCTGCTGTTAATCCACCTTGTAAAATTTCGTCCCAGCCAATCAGTTTCCTTCCTTTAGACTGAAGGTATTCATCCATTTGCTTGATTGCATAAGCTTGAAGTTCATCTTCATTCTTCAAGCTATCTTTTTTCATTAATTCCTGACATTTTGGACAGGATTTCCAATGGGATTTGTCAGCTTCATCACCTCCGATGTGAATATAATGAGAAGGGAATATTGTTAAAACTTCATCAAGGACATTTTTTAGAAATTGATAACTTTCTTCATTTCCAAGGCAGAATTCACCCTGGGTATAAGGTTTACCTGTGCAAGAAAGCTCGGGATATACAGCAAGGACTTCTTCAGAATGTCCGGGCATTTCTATTTCCGGGATAATGGTAATTCCGCGTTTTTCGGCATAAGCAACTAATTCACGGGCTTGATCTTGGGTGTAAAAACCACCACTTGCATTAGGGCTACCTTGTTCAACATATTGTCGGCCATTGTTCCACCAATCTTTCCACAAGCTATGAGTTCTCCAAGCTGCTTTCTGAGTTAATTCAGGATATTTTTTTATTTCTAAACGCCAGCCAGCACCATCAGTCAGATGCCAATGAAAATAATTGAATTTATAGAGGGCAAGCAGATCAATATATTTTTTTAGAAAATTGAAAGGCATAAAATTTCTGGATACATCTAAATGCATTCCTCGATATTGAAATCTGGGTTTGTCGTCAATTCGGATATAAGGTAAAGATTTGCCATCATTCAAATAGCTTAATTGCATGATACTGTAAATTCCTGGGAGCATTGCTTTCGCTGAATGAGCTTTCAATAAGATTCCTTTATCGTCAATTTCTAATAAATAACCATTAGGATCAACACGGTCAAAATCTTCTGCTTTAAATAGCCGAATTCCAGATTGATGTTGTTTTTTTATTTTTTTTACGACTTCTGTATTTCCAATTTGTAATCCTGGGATTTCATTTAGGAGATCGGCAAGTTGTGCGAATTCATCAGTATAATGGAGGTCAATTTTCTGATTGAGGTTCATTTCACCTTCCTGCAGCAATATTTTGGTAGGTCTGGGGATGATTGAAATTTCCTGTTCTTGAGCAAATAAGAATAGGGGAAATAAGCAAATCAGAACCAATAGTTTTCGAAGATGAGTGATCATATTGGATAATAGGGGTTTGAATTAAAACAAATATCTTAAAAAATTAGTACTTGTTTAACAATAAAAGTTGTTACAAAGTTTTTATGAGATTATCCTAACATTCAATTCATATTCATAATGTAAATATGATTAACTTTGTTGCATGATTGAACTTCCTGTAATTCCAGCAAACCAGACGCAACGCAAACCAGATTGGTTACGTGTTAAGTTACCTGTAGGTAAAGAATATCGTCATGTACGAAGTTTGGTTGATGAACATAAACTGCATACAATTTGTGAAAGTGGTAATTGTCCTAACATGGGAGAATGTTGGGGGGCAGGTACTGCAACATTTATGATATTGGGAAATATTTGCACGCGCTCATGCTCATTCTGTGCAGTTGCAACAGGAAGGCCATTGGCGGTTGATTTAGATGAACCCAATCGTGTTGCCAATTCTGTTAAGTTAATGCAGGTTAAGCATTGTGTGATAACATCGGTAGACCGGGATGATCAGAAAGATGGTGGTTCACAAATTTGGGCAGAGACCATTTTAGCAATCCGCAGGGAGAGTCCCGAAACAACATTGGAGACCTTAATTCCTGATTTTAAAGGTCAATGGGAAAATTTAGACCGTGTCCTAGCTGTTCGTCCAGAAGTTGTGTCACATAATATCGAAACTGTGAGAAGGCTTACACGTGAGGTTCGAATTCAAGCAAAATATGATCGTTCATTAGAATGTTTACGTAGAATTTCTGAAGCAGGATTACGCACCAAATCTGGAATTATGTTAGGTCTAGGCGAAACAGAAGAAGATGTAATCGAAACTATGCAAGATTTGTTCGATGTTGGTGTTGATATCTTAACAATTGGACAATATTTACAGCCTACCAAAGCTCACCACCCTGTTATTGATTGGGTAACTCCTCAACAATTTGAAAAATATAAAGAGATAGGTTTGAAAATGGGCTTCAAGTATGTTGAGTCAGGACCACTCGTGAGGTCATCGTACCATGCTGAAAAACATCTTTTCGATATGCAATAAAATATAATCCTTAGAATTTCTAAGGATTTTTTTTTTGAAAACCTTAATTTTAAGGTTTATAAATCTACAAGACCATGTTTTTCAAGAAAGTATTCCTACCTATATTATTTCTTGAATTTGCTATTTTAATTTTTGTTAGCATCTGTTATGGATTTATGGTTTATACATGGAATGCTATCTGGCCAGAATGGACCGCCAATCTCATTCCAATACTTATATCATTACTTTTTCTTTTCTTAATAAAAAATAAGATTTTCGGGATTCTTCTACCGGATAATGAGGACGGAAAATCCGTTCGAAAGTTGACGGTCATTTTATTTCTTTTCCTTCCGATTTTAAGTGCTGTTTTGTTTTCTCCGATTTCCCAAAGTTTACGCTATAATTTGGGCAAAGTGCTAACAATTAATAGTATAAATGATTTAAAACGATATGAAACTCCTGCCTTTGTTCAGGTAAATGATTGGTACGTAGATAGGATGCGGGTTATTCCCTTAAAGACTGTCAGTAAGGCAAGTTATTTCGGTCTTGGAAAACATACCGTCAATTTACTATTGATAGTGCCGATTTTTTCGAATGATCAAGCATATAGGTCTTATGCAAGAGCTTTTTTGGCGTTTGAATATGAAGAGGAATTTACGGGTAAAGAACTAAGTGAAGGAAAAGATGAAACCTTTATTAATGGATCCTTGACACATTTTAAACGTATGAACATCCGGGATTTTAGATATTTAGAAGCATATCCGAGAAATGAGAAGCATATGGCATTTATAAGAATGGCCCAGATTCACAATTATTTTGAAAGTGGCTTTGGCAATGTCTACAAAGGGCAAGAAGTGGACCGAGATATTTTATCAGCACACTTCTTGAAGTATTTCTTGTTTTTATTTGTTGTTTTAGGGATTCCGATTTTGTTTTTGCTATCGGGAATTATTTGGAAATATTTATGGAAAACTTCATGAGGATTAATTAGAGGAGTTTAAATATTCAGTTTTTCCTGCAATGACAGTTCTTAAAGTTTTGATATTTCTTAGCTTTTCATTTGGTGCTTTCATAATGTCATCATCAAGGATTACAAAATCGGCGTCTTTACCTTTTTCAATACTGCCTCTTTTTTTCTCCTGGAAACAGGAGTAAGCAGCCCAAATGGTCATACCTCTAAGCGCATGTTCACGGGAGATTGCATTTTCCATTTGGAATCCACCATTTGGAAAACCCTCTTTATCGACCCGTGCTACAGCAGCATGAAAACCATAGAGTGGATTATAATGTTCCACGGGAAAATCACTGCCTAAAGCAAGCATTCCATATTCTTTTAAAAGTTTATTGTAGGCATATGCACCTTTCATTCGTTCAGGTCCAATGCGTTCTTCTGCCCAGTACATATCAGAGGTAGCATGGGTTGGTTGTACAGAAGGAATGATTTGAAATTCTTTAAATTTATCAAAATCATTAGGTGCGATAATTTGAGCATGTTCAATTCTCCAGCGTCTTTTTTTACCGTCTTTTAAATATTTTCCATAGGTGTCTAAGATAATCCTATTTGCAGAATCACCAATGGCATGGGTATTAACTTGGAAATTACTATTTGCTAATTTTTTGATGATTTTATCGAATTCATCAGGGCTTTGAAGAAGGAACCCACTTGTAGGGGCATCATGGTAAGGATGTAATAAACAGGCGCCTCTTGAGCCTAAAGCTCCATCTGCCATCAATTTAAAGGATCTTACAGTTAATCGATCCGACTCAAATGTTCCGGCTCTTAAATATTCCTTTATACTTTCATTGGTTGCCGCAACCATAGCATAGTCTCTGATAGCTAAAGAATCTTCGTTATAAAATATTTTGAGCGACTCGATTTGGTCTTTTGTAAGGCCGGCATCGACAATACTTGTTAATCCTACAGCAAGCAGAGAATCTTGAGCACGTCTAAGGATTTTTAGCAAGGCAGAATTTTGTTCTTTAGGAATATGATTTTTCACCAATTGCATGGCATTATCGATCAAAATACCATCAGGTATTCCTTGCTCATTTATAGAAATTACGCCCCCTTCAACAAAATAGGAACTATCCAATTGGGCTTTTGATAGGGCTTTTGAGTTTACTAGAGCGGCATGATAATCAACTCGAGTTAAGTATAAGGGTGTCTCAGGGAAATATTTGTCGAGCGAGTCTTTAGTAGGGAATTTTTGTTCTGGCCATAGGTTTTGGTCCCATCCATTTCCAACAATCCATTTTTTATCTGGATTTGCAGCAGCATAAGATTTTAAACGTTCTAATACTTCATCAAAAGATTTGGATCCGACCAAATTAACTTCATCCATTGCCTCTGCAAGCATAAAGAAATGAGCATGGGCATCGTAGAATCCTGGATAAATAAATTTTCCGTTAACGTCTATTTTTTCCTTTGCGTCATATTTATTCAACAGGTCCTGGGAATCTCCTAATTCTACAACTACGCCATTGTTAATGGCAAACGCTTCCACAGTAGTAAAAGCTGAGTCTACGGTATATACCTTTGCGTTATATACGATTAGATCAATTTGTTTATTTGTTGTACAGCTCAGGAAAAAGCCAATAATAGATAGAAATATTAGGTTTGTTTTAAGATTCATCGTCTTTTTTGGATGATAAAGAACAAATGTACTAAGAAAATGCTGAAATAGAATGTAATAGAAAAAGCTTCTTTTAATTTAAAAAGAAGCTTTTTCCTTATTCAAAAATCAAAATACAACGATTGTTAGCAGTACTCGTCGAAAGCAGCAACTAAGTTATCTGCAATCATTTGAGCAGGACGGCCTTCAATCATATGTCTTTCTATCATATGCACCAGTTTACCATCTTTAAACAATGCCATTGCCGGCGAAGAAGGAGGGTAAGGAAGCATATATTGACGAGCTTTGTCAACTGCATCTTTTTCCATTCCTGCGAATACAGTTACCAATTTGTCTGGGTGTTTGTCATTTTTTACGGCAGCCTTAGCAGCAGGGCGAGCATTTGCAGCAGCACATCCACATACTGAGTTTACCACAACAAATACAGTACCTTCAGCTGGAATAGCTGAATCTACTTCTTCTACAGTTTTTAATTCTTGAAATCCGGCGTCCACTAATTCTTGACGCATTGGAGCTACTAAATATTCTGGATACATATTTTTATCTTAATGATTTATGCAAATATAGGTCTAAAAGACAGGACAGTCAAGGAGCTATCCTCAAGAAAATGTCAATTTATAGTGAATATTACCACAATGTTTTGAATTGAGTTGGCTATCAAGTATTTTTGTGCTTCTATAACAAAAAGGAAAACTATGTCATCATTAGAAACTACGTACGTACCTTTCAAAGTAAAAGATATCACTTTAGCAGAATGGGGTCGTAAAGAAATAGAATTAGCAGAAGCGGAAATGCCAGGGTTAATGTCCTTGCGTAATGAATTTGGTGCTTCAAAACCATTAAAGGGAGCACGTATTGCAGGCTGTCTTCACATGACAATTCAAACAGCGGTCTTAATAGAAACATTAGTTGAATTAGGCGCAGATGTTTCATGGTCTTCATGTAATATCTTTTCCACCCAAGATCATGCAGCTGCTGCGATTGCCGCTGCAGGAATTCCAGTTTACGCGTGGAAAGGGATGAATGAGGAAGAGTTTAACTGGTGTATAGAACAAACCTTGTTTTTTGGAGAAGACCGTCAACCATTGAATATGATTTTGGATGATGGTGGAGATTTAACCAATATGGTTTTTGACCAATTTCCAGAATTAATCAACGGAATAAAAGGACTTTCAGAGGAAACTACAACAGGAGTTCACCGTTTATATGAGCGCATGAAAAATGGTACGCTTCATTTACCGGCAATCAATGTAAATGATTCGGTTACTAAGTCTAAGTTTGATAATAAATATGGCTGTCGCGAATCATTAGTTGATGCAATTCGTCGTGCTACAGATTTAATGTTGGCGGGTAAAGTAGCTGTTGTTGCCGGATATGGAGATGTAGGCAAAGGATCTGCAGAATCATTACGCTCAGCAGGTGTCCGTGTAATCGTTACTGAAATTGACCCAATTTGTGCATTACAAGCGGCAATGGAAGGATATGAAGTAAAGAAAATGTCTGATGCCATTAAAGAAGCTAATATTGTTGTAACAACAACAGGGAATAAAGATATTATCCGACCTGAGCATTTCAAAGCAATGAAGGATAAAACGGTTGTTTGTAATATCGGTCACTTTGACAATGAAATTGATGTTGCTTGGTTAAATGGAAACTATGGTAATAGTAAAGTTGAAATCAAACCTCAAGTGGATAAATATACGATTGATGGAAAAGACATTATTTTATTAGCAGAAGGACGCTTAGTAAATCTAGGATGTGCAACTGGTCACCCATCATTTGTGATGTCAAATTCCTTTACAAACCAAACTTTAGCGCAATTGGAACTGTGGACAAATACAGATCAATACAAAAAAGAGGTTTACACTCTTCCTAAACACTTAGATGAGAAGGTTGCTCGTCTGCACTTAGCGCATATCGGTGTTGAATTGGATGAATTAACTCCTGAACAAGCTGAATATATTGGTGTAACCGTGGAAGGACCTTACAAGCCTGAAGCTTATAGATATTAGGGAAGTATTTAGTATTGAGTAGTTAGTATTTAGATAGGTATAGCCTGTTAAGATAGTAGCTAGGATATTTTGAATAAGCGATATTTAATAAAAGCCTTTACTGAAAAGTAAGGGCTTTTATTTTAAGTTATGGAGTTTTAAAAGTTATTTTGAATTGCCTAATAATTCATTAAAAATGCTTTGACCGTATTCAGACCATTTTCTAGCCTTTGATTTTCCAAGCCAGATACTATAGTATAATTAGCCTGAACTTTATTAAGTTCATTTTTCCAAACATTCATAAAATGCTCTCTTTCGTTAGGGAAATCACGTAATGGATCATCTTCCCATGGTAAATCAATATCCATCAGGAGATATAAGTCGTATTTTCTCGTCTTAATTTCATCAGTAACTAATTCGGGGGTATGTTCAAAGAGATGATCTGACCAAATCTTTACAGTCAATATTGTTGTATCACAGATAATCAATTGATTATTGGCTAATGGAATAATGGCTTCTTCCAATGCAATTTGACCATGAAACATATTTACTTCATCTTGCAGACTGTATTGTCTGTTTAAATTCTCGCAATAATAGCGAGCATATTCAGGGACGCAGACCGTATTGAGATTTGCGGCAAGAAACTTTGCCATTGTAGACTTTCCAGTAGATTCTGGGCCAACGACGGCAATTTTTAAAAGAGATTCCTTTAATGATTTCATGGAAAGGCAATATTACTGAAAATTTTTAAAGGTTTTGCCCCAATCTCTATAGCCATTCCATGCAATCACTGCAAAAGCAAGGTAAAGGAAGGATGTAAGAACTAAATCTTTGTGTAAATAAAGTGGAATATAACAGATATCTACAAAAACCCATAAAAGCCAGTTTTGAAGGACTTTTCGAGTCATGAGAAATTGAGCGACGAAACTTGTTGCGGTACAAAAACCATCAGCATAGGGTACGTCTGTATCCGTAAACTTATCGAGGACAAAGCCGAGTATTCCAGAAACGGCCAGAATAATTATAATCGTCCAGAAGAATTGTCTAGTGCTTAAAGAACTGATTGGCTTTTCTTGGGAATGAGCTCTTTTGTTCCAATAATACCATCCATATACTGCTGTACCTAAGAAATATAGCTGCAATAAAGAGTCACCATATAGCTTATTTTGATAGAAAATATATAAATAGGTTAGTACTGAAACGATGCTGATTGGCCAATTCCATATATTTTGTTTAGCGGCGAGGTATACACATAAAAACCCTGTAATAGTTGCCAACCATTCCAATGAAGAAGTCATTAAGAATTGGTTGAAAAGCTGCTGGATTATGTCCATTGTTTTAATTGAGAAACTTGTTTTAAGGATTAAAGATAAAAACTTTATAACATGTATTATTTTTCAAGAGATCCTTTGATGGGAAAAAAATTAGAATTTGATGGAATAATTAGGGGAGAAGATTTCGACTGGCCTAATGGATTAGGTCAAAGAAGGGTGTTAATTGATAAAATCTTTAATTAATGAGATAATTAAAGACGAGATTAATTCTGCTAAGTTCTACAATGGGATTATTGAACTAGCTTATTGGCACAATTTGTACTTGCAAACGATTCAGGTTTTGCTTTAAAAATAAAACCCATACCAAGAATATAGCCCATGGCTTCTTTGAGTGCGGTATTGGATTGGAAATTGGGATTAGTATTGATGTCTGCATGGACTTCTAGATCGATTTGTTGCTGATCTAATAGAGGACAAAGTTCATAGGCTGTTTCGATTGAATGCTGAACTTCCAAGAGCATTCTTTCTTTGATTGTCATGTTGTGGCTTTTCTTATCTTTTCTGATAAACATAAAACCACCACGGTGTTCTCTGAGAAAAACTACGACAGTTGCAAACTCAACGGTACCTCTTTTAACTTGAGAGTCAGTACCAATAAAGACTTTGAGTTTATTGCCAGCCTTTTTTTCTCTAATGATGGTCTCTTCAACTGCGGACCATAAAGGACGTTTTAATGTCTCTCCATTGTATTTTTGCCATTCCATAGTATGAAAATTTGTTAACTAAATTTACGGATATGTACTTCATTATCTTTGTGTTATATGTTAATTAATTGCTAATTATTTGTTTATTAAAACTTAATGATTATTCTTTATTTCCAAAGGCAAGGTCCCCTGCATCACCTAATCCAGGAACTATATAGGATTTACTGGTCAATTCATTATCTACTGCCCCCACCCAAATATGGACATCGGGAAGAAAAGCCCTTACATGTTGCAATCCTTCTTCAGATGCGATCACCGTGGCTATATGTAATTCTTTGATATCGTAATCACTTAGGAGATCTTTACAGCATAAGACTAAGCTTCTTCCGGTAGCAAGCATGGGATCAGCCATGATTACTATTTTGCCGTCGAGATTAGGTGTGTTCTGATATTTTTTATGAATTTCAAATTCACCACTTTTTTTGGTATGTCTAAATGCTGCGATGAAAGCACTATCAGCAGAGTCAAAATAGTTTAGAATCCCTTGATGAAATGGTAAACCTGCACGAATTATAGTTGCTATGACCGGTTGCTTGCTTAAAAGATGTGTGTTTGCAACCCCTAGAGGCGTGTCAACATCGGAACTTTTATATTCGAAAGTTTTGGAGATTTCATAGGCCATGATTTCTCCCAATCGTTCAAGGTTACGTCTGAAGCGCATTCTATCGGTTTGAATGTTAACATCCCTTAGTTCTGCTAAGAAATGATTTGCGATGCTGTTTTGTTTAGTTAAGATTGTGACCATGACAAAAAGTCTTGTTGAATACCAAAATAACAATAATTTTTTGGATTATTTTGTTTGCAATCAAGATATCTAGAAAGGGAATAAAATTTGATAACTTAGGGGTACGAAAGGCATTCTATGAAATTTCAATTAACATCAGAGTATAAACCGACGGGCGATCAGCCAGCTGCAATTGAACAATTAGTAGCGGGAGTAAATCAAGGAGAAACATATCAAACATTGTTGGGAGTAACAGGATCTGGTAAAACATTTACGGTTGCTAACCTAATCCAACAAACTCAGAAACCAACTTTGATTCTCAGTCATAATAAAACATTGGCAGCTCAATTGTATGGTGAGTTTAAGCAATTCTTTCCTAATAATGCGGTTAATTATTTTGTGTCTTATTATGATTATTATCAGCCAGAAGCGTTTATTGCACATACGAACACCTATATTGAGAAGGATTTAGCTATTAATGAAGAGATTGAAAAATTACGTCTTGCAACCACTTCTTCATTAATGTCTGGTAGGCGCGATGTGATTGTTGTTTCGTCTGTTTCTTGTATTTATGGTATGGGAAACCCTGAAGATTTCTCAAGATCAATATTCCGATTTGGAGTAGGGACTACCATAAGTAGGAATGCTTTTTTACATAAGTTAGTAGAAATCCTTTATGCTAGGACCACATCTGAATTTAAGAGGGGAACATTTCGAGTAAAAGGGGACACGATTGATGTTTATCCGGCTTATCTGGATACTGCGTATCGGGTTTCATTTTTCGGAGATGAGATCGATGAGCTTAGTGAAATCGATCCGGTTTCTGGCAGGACGCTAGAAAAACATGAAAGCTTAGCATTGTTTCCTGCAAATTTATTTGTTACACCGAAAGAGAAATTCACCCAATCCATTTGGTCTATCCAAGATGAATTAGTGTCGAGGAAAACGCAATTGGAAAATGAAGGGAAGATGTTGGAAGCAAAACGCTTAGAGGAACGTGTTAATTATGATTTGGAAATGATGCGAGAATTGGGGTATTGTTCAGGGATAGAAAATTATTCACGATTTTTTGATGGGAGGGATCCCGGAATGCGTCCATTCTGTTTGTTAGATTATTTTCCAGAGGATTATTTATTAGTGATTGATGAAAGCCATGTTACGATTCCACAACTGAGAGCCATGTATGGTGGGGATCGGTCTAGGAAAATTTCCCTGGTAGAGCACGGATTTAGATTACCGGCAGCATTAGATAATAGACCCTTAAATTTTCCTGAGTTTGAATCGCTTACGAATCAAACTATTTATGTTTCAGCCACACCGGGAGATTACGAACTACAACAAACAGAAGGTGTAGTAGTTGAGCAAGTTATCCGTCCAACAGGATTATTGGATCCAGTAGTAGAAGTAAAACCAGCAATCAATCAGGTAGATGATTTCCTTGAAGAGGTTGATAAGACCATCAAGGAAGGCGGACGTATCCTAGCAACAACATTGACTAAAAGGATGGCTGAGGAACTTACGAAATACATGACTAAACTGAATATTAAGGTCAGATATATCCATTCGGAGGTGAAAACATTGGAACGAGTTGAAATATTAAGAGGACTTCGCCTGGGGGAATTTGATGTTTTAGTTGGCGTCAATTTATTGAGAGAAGGGTTGGATTTGCCGGAGGTAACTTTAGTAGCCATTTTAGATGCAGATAAGGAAGGGTTCCTACGATCCGAGAGATCATTGATCCAAACTATTGGTCGTGCCGCTAGGAATGATAAGGGTCGTGTTATCATGTATGCAGATAAAATGACAGATAGCATGCGTGTAACGATTGAAGAAACCAATCGAAGGAGAGAGAAGCAAGTTGCATATAATTTAGAGCATGGTATTACGCCTAGAACGGTAGGAAAAACGAAGGAAGAGATTCTTGAACAAACTTCAGTTGCCGATTTTAAAGGAGAACCTAAGGCTTATGTGGAACCAGAACCAGGAGCTTCAGTTGCAGCAGATCCTTTAATAGAATATATGAGTGATAAGGAAATGAAAAAAGCGATCGAAACTGTACGTAAGAGAATGGAAAAAGCAGCCAAAGAAATGGAATTCTTAGAAGCTGCGAAATTACGTGATGAAATGTTTGCTTTAGAGAAAGCTTATGAAGATAAATTTGGTATTAGCTAACTCATAATTCTGGCGTTAGTTTAAATATTTTTGCACCGGAGGTTTGAAATGTAATATTGATATTGGAGTCTGTTGAAGTTTCTTCCTGACTAATTAGGTCCTTTATTTTAAATTTCCCATCCAAACCCTCTTTGTTTAGATCATACGTGAGGGTTAAATTTTCATCTTTGAAATTGAACGCTATTAAATATAGTTGATCCGCATCATTTTTCAGGTAAAGATTACTTGTTTTGTTGTCGAGAATTACCTGAAGCGGTTTAAAGCTTTTGCCATTTTTTCCAATTTTAAGGATTTCAGGGTTTTGTAGGATTGGTTCCATAGACGTTTGCCATTCTTCATTTTTAGAAAAGTCATCGCCCAATATAATTGGACCGGCAACAACTGCAGATAACAGACGAGCAATATTAGTGTTGTTAGATTCTCCAGTAAAAACTACATGGTCAGCATCGATGAAATCATAAAGGAAAGTTTGCCACCAACCGAAAGTAACAGAATTCAAGGTGTATGCTGTTTGCTCCATGGTCTTCCAAGCGTCGCAGGCGATCCTTCGCATATGTGCATACCGATAAGTCGCTATGGAAGGAGAGATGGCCGCATAAATAAGCATTTGATTATCTAATACCTCATTCAAGTATTTCATTCCAACAGCATATGCTTGCATGCCAGTTGTAATTTTAGGGTCGTAAAAAGATGTAGATTCTATAGATGCATGGGAAAGAAAATCAATTTTAATCATTTTAAAGCCGCATTCTTTCAGTTTCTCAAGAATAAATTTCATTCTTGCTTGAGTTCCAGGGTGAGTGGGGTCTAAGGCTCTACCGCCATCCAAGTCGTGAAATCCATTGTCAGTTTTAGTCCATAATTCAGCAAAAGCATAATCGGACCCTTCAGCTTTTCTGTTTGGTCCGGATTTGTACCCCCAATCAGTAAATGGTGCCCAATATGCTCCTGGTTCCAAGCCAGCTGCTTTACAATAGTTTACAAATTCCTTAAGTTTACTATAATCACCTCCCATTCCTCCGGGAACCATATTGTCCCAAAATGAATCCAAATCGATAAAAGCCTTTCCGTTTTCATTTCTAAAGTTTGGAATCTTGTTTTTGAAATAATCCACATTCCCAGTAGCATTTTCCCAGGAGAGTTTATCCTGTATAACTCCCCAACTATTCCATCCAATCGGTATAGCACCTGTCCAGCCTTTTATGTTTGGTGGGAATAATTTTTTTTGAAGTTTTGCATAGCTTTCCATTCCATCCTGCCAATTGTTTGAAAATTCTAACAGAATTTTAGAGGATTTTATGATATTTCCATTCACAAACCCATGTTTAATGGAGTCTCTTGTGATATTCACGTCCGTAAAACCGTTTATCACTTGTAATTCTGTGTGGTTTAGTGAATCTTTATTACCAAGAATTCCTGTTTTCCAAGTAGATTGGTCTAAAGATGCTGTAATTAAGCCTTTTTGATTAGTTTTATCATATAAGATTCCGACTTCAGCACTTTGGTAGGGTTGATTCTCGAGTTCATTTTGATGGTAGGAAATGAAGGTGTCGTTATCAAAGGGGACGGAAATTGTGGTTATGGGATTGCCAGAGAAAAATTGTTGCGGTTTAAGGGCTATTGGAATAAGGGTATTTGATGAAATATTTTTACCCTTAATAACTAATTCCAAAATAAAAGAGGGATTCTTTTCATAAAAATAGAAATTCTGTATTGCTTTAATTCCATTTGCTAGTGGATGTTCTATAGAATAGCAAATGCCAGAGCCTACCTGATCTTTGAATTTTTGCTTTAGCGCTCTTGCATTGGCAGATTTTACTTCAATAGGGCCTTGATTTTTTAATTGAAAGATTGAAACTGCATTTTCAAATACAGGGATATTGTTTTCAAGTAGTGAAAAAGATCCTTTTTTAAGATCATATCTAAAGACCTGATTATTATTAAGCTTTACATCGATTTGAGCGCGAATGGATTGGTTTGGTATTAATAATATGGTCAATAACCATATTATGTAAAAGTATTTTAATTGCATTATGAAATAGGTTGGTTGATATAAAAATCAAAATTGGTAGTCTTGATTTTTTTTTCAATCTACGATTATAAATTGAATTTCAGAGGCATACTAATAAAAAAAGAGGCTTACAGTATAATTGTAAGCCACTTTTTACAATAACTTATCGAGTTACAATAATCGAGATGGGAATTGCTGTATATTTTCAATACTTAGTTGCTGCATGACCTGATAAAGTTGAGCTTTGAACATGTTGATTGTATGATCTGCACCATTATCTCCTAATGCTCCAACACCATACATAAAAGGTCTACCCATAAAATTAAATTCTGATCCAACCGCATAGGCTCTACCAAGATCAACTCCTGATCTTATTCCTCCGTCCATCATTATTTTTAATTTACTGCTATAGTTTGAGTTTTGGGTCAATCTGATAAGAGAGTGAATAGAAGATTCACCAGCATCGATTTGACGGCCTCCATGGTTAGACACAATAACGCCATCGACACCGATGGATATTGCGGCTTCCATATCCTCAGGTGTTGCTACTCCTTTTAAAACCAATGGACCTTTCCAAATATCACGGATAGCTTGTACTTTTTGTACATTTACCTTACCTGTAAATGTTTTGTTCATAAATTGCCCCAACTGGGAGAGGTCTAATCCTTTTTCCATGTAAGGTTTTAGGGTTGCAAAATTGGGAATTCCATGTTGTAGGGTTTTTATTCCCCATTCCGGGCATATCAATGCCTGAAGAATATTCGATATATTCATTTTAGGAGGCATGGATAAGCCGCTTTTAATTTCTCTATACCTCAAGCCGAAGGAAGGAACATCGACTAATACGACAAGTACTGGACATTCTACGGCTTTTAAACGGTTTAGTATATCGTCTCTTAAACGATCTTCAGTAGGATGGTAGAGTTGGAACCAAGCCTCTCCTTCAGATACTTCAGCTATTCTTTCAATGCTACTCGTGGAAACAGTACTTAAGATGTAAGGTACATTATTTTTAGCAGCTGCTTTGGCTAAGATTTCAGGTGCATTCGGCCACATCAAACCTTGTAGGCCAATAGGTGATATGCCGAATGGAGCGCTATATTTCTTTCCGAAAATTTCGACAGACATATCTATATCGCCCGAAACATGAAGGTATTGAGGTTTTAATAAAATGTCATCAAAGTCATTTTCATTTCTTGCCAAATTCAATTCTTCATTACATCCGCCTTCAAGATAATCAAAGGCAAATTTTGGGATTCTCCATTTTGCTTTTCTTTTTAAGTCTGCAACAGAAGGATACCCTGGGTTATAGGGATATTTAATCTTTACACTCATTATTATTTAAGATATAGGTTGTTAGAGAACAAAAGTACGGTTAAAAAATTATAATAACCATCCTGCACTGTTTGCTAATCTATATTTAAACGTTGAATGATTTCTTTTTTTTCATGGATTCCATAAAAAAGAATGTAATCTACTTTTGTGGATAGTCCAGAGGTCCCATCTTTTTGTTTGATATAGATTCTGTTTACAATGAATTTGATTCCGTTCACAGAGGTTTCTACAAAAGGCTTTCCTTTGGCGGGAATAATTAAATTAAATTTTTGAGAGGGCAGGGAGACTATGGTTGCTTCAAAAAAATGGTCATTGATTCTTTTGGTGTCAATTCCATATGCAAAATTTTTTTGGATGGTTGTTAGAGGTTTAATCTCTCCATTTTTATCAAAGATTTGACGGTACACCCGAATTGGATTTTCGAGGTTAATTTTACGATCGTCTGTAAGATTTAATGCGTAAATAAATGTGTTTTTTCCACGATTATGTTGTATATAGAACAATAATCCATCTTTTTCAGAGGGTTTTGGGTACCCCTCTTGAGCTTTGACATAACAAAATGATACGAATATCAGAACCACCGAAATGAATTTATTCATCCTTATTTGTTTTTCGGTAATTTACTGATATTCGCGTTAAGTGATGGTGAATTTTTAGTTAAAGTTAATTTGTGCCACCCCTTCCTCCAAACATTTTAGAGATGAGCCAAATTACAAGTACAATTGCACCTACCACCAATATAATGCCCCACCACATTCCTGCCTTAAATATTCCCTCAATTAATGAACAACTGCTAAATAGAGTTGTCGTTAGGGCAATCGCTAAAAATCCAATGTATCTATTCATATTTCTTTTTTTAGTAGTTATTATAGTACCTAAACAATATTGATGTATAAAAGTTTGTTATTTCCATGTAGATTGGATGTACGTTATGATTAGAAATTCATACATCCTGATTTAATTAAAAAATGATAGAAGAAAAATTTATTTTTTTGAAATGCGATAAAAATTGAGATCATAATTATTTGTACGTTTGAAAAATTAAAACCTATTTATGAATAAAAAACTCAATTTATGGGATTCCATAATGATTGTTATGGGCTCTATGATTGGCAGTGGGATTTTTATTGTATCCTCCGATATGATGCGTCAGTTAGGTTCTGGCTATTGGTTGATTGCAGTTTGGCTCATTACAGCGATAGCAACTATTGCTGCGGCAATTTGTTATGGCGAATTATCTTCCATCTTTCCAAAAGCTGGAGGACAGTACACGTATTTAACAGAAGTTTTTGGGAAAATGACGGGGTTTTTATACGGATGGAGTTTATTTGCTGTTATTCAGACAGGAACGATTGCAGCTGTTGCAGTAGCGTTTGGAAAATTTACGGCATATTTATTTCCAGAATTAAACGATGCTGCACCGATCTATCAAAATGGATCATTCATGATTACATGGATGCAGATTTTAGCCATCCTGGTAATTTTACTCTTAACGTTTATTAATACGAAGGGAGTTCAGAGTGGAAAAATAGTACAATCAATTTTTACTACTTCTAAAATTCTTGCACTACTTGTCCTTATAATAGGAGGTGCATTTTTAATTAAAGACAATCAATTTTCCAATAATCTTAGTTATGGTTGGTCCTCATTTCAGAACTTAGATTCTTCTGGCTGGAAGGAAATTTCTGGTGAGATACTATTAGGCGGAATAGCTGCAGCGATGGTCGGATCTATTTTTAGTAGTGTGGCATGGGAAAATGTAACATTCGTAGCCGGAGAGATAAAAGATGCGAAGAGGAATGTGGTTATTTCCATGGTAGTTGGTACGTCCTTGGTGATGTTACTGTATTTATTTTGTAATTATGTTTATTTGGCGAGTTTAAATCGAGATGAAATTGCATTTGCAGCAAATGATCGGGTAGCGATAGCATCAGCTGAAAAGTTACTTGGTCATATTGGGACCATTGTTATGGCGTTATTGGTGATGGTTTCAACTTTTGGCTGTGTAAATGGCATTGTTCTTTCTGGAGCAAGAGTATTTCAAAGTATGGCTAAAGATGGATTGTTTTTAAAGCAAGCTATCCCTAACAATAAACATGATGTTCCAGAGCGTTCTCTATGGCTTCAGGGGCTTTGGGCCTCATTATTATGTTTAAGTGGTCAATATGGTAATCTATTGGATATGGTTTCATTTGTTATTGTAATCTTTTATATGATTACTGTTTTAGCAATGATTTATTTACGTTGGAAAAAACCTGAGTTAGAAAGGCCCTATAAAACATTTCTATATCCTATTCCGCCAATTCTATATTTGTTGATAGGAAGTGCTTTTTGCATCCTTTTAATAGTTTTTAAGCCCCAATATACATGGCCTGGATTTATACTTATTTTGATTGGAGTTCCGATTTTTTATTTTGCTAAGAAGAATCGGCTGAAATCTTCATAAAAAAGGCCGTACGTTCTGTACGGCCTTCCTATTATATTTTATAATACTATTAATTTTTATTCAGCTCTTAAGATTTTAGCAGCTTCTACCATTGATTCTAAAGCGGCTTTAGTTTCTGGCCAAGCACGAGTTTTCAAACCACAGTCAGGGTTTACCCATAATTGTTCAGCAGGAACTACAGCTTTAGCTTTACGTAAAAGGTTGACCATTTCTTCAGTGCTAGGAACGCGAGGGGAGTGGATGTCATACACGCCAGGTCCGATATCGTTTGGATATTTAAAGTCAGCAAATGCGTCTAATAATTCCATTTGAGAACGAGAAGTTTCAATTGTAATTACGTCAGCATCCATAGCTGCAATATCTTGGATAATATCATTGAACTCAGAATAGCACATATGTGTGTGAATTTGAGTATCATCATCAACATTTGAAGAAGAAACACGGAAAGCACGAACTGCCCAATCTAAGTATTCTTGTTGATCAGCTTTACGTAAAGGTAGACCTTCACGGATTGCAGGTTCATCGATTTGAATGATTTTAATTCCTGCTTTTTCTAGTGCTTGAACTTCATCTAAAATTGCCAATGCAATTTGGTAAGTAGTTGTAGAACGAGGTTGATCATTACGTACGAAAGACCACTGTAGAATCGTAACAGGACCTGTCAACATTCCTTTCACAGGACGATTAGTTAACGATTGTGCATATGCAGACCAACGTACAGTCATGTCTTCAGGGCGGTAAACATCACCAAAAATAATTGGAGGTTTTACACAACGAGAACCATAAGATTGTACCCATCCATTTTGCGTGAATGCATAACCTGCTAATTGCTCACCAAAGTATTCAACCATGTCATTACGTTCGAATTCACCATGTACTAGAACATCGATATCTAAATCTTCTTGAAGACGGATAGTTCTTTCAGTTTCAGCAGCGATTTCTTTATCATATTCTTCTTGAGAAATTGTACCTTTTTTCAAGTCAGCTCTCCATTTACGAACATCTTTCGTTTGAGGGAATGAACCGATAGTTGTTGTTGCAAAACCAGGAAGGTTAAATTTAGCTTGTTGAGCTTCTTTACGATCGTTGAATGAAGAAGTACGTTTAGCATCTTCATCGGTAATATTACTAACACGATTTTTAACTTCTGGTCTATGAATTAGAGGAGAAGTACGACGGCTTTCCGCAGCTTGTTTATTGTCTTCAAAACGTTTTTGCGTATCCGCATCAACATCACCTTCAGCCAATACAGCAAGATCTTTAACTTCAGAAAGTTTTTGCTTAGCAAATGCCAACCAGTTTTTAACTTCAGCAGGTAGAGATTCTTCATTGTTTTCGTTGTCCAAATCAAAAGGAACATGTAATAATGATGAAGAAGGAGCAACCCAAACGCGGTCTTTACCTACAGCATCTACAGCTTGTTTGATTTTTTTCAATGAGTTTTCGTAATCATTTTTCCAAATGTTACGGCCTTCAACCACACCTAAAGAAAGAGTTAGGTTAGCAGGAACTTTTGATAATATAGAGTCGAGTTGATTTTCACCACGAACAAGGTCAAGGTGTAAAGCATGCACAGGAAGGTTAACGGCGATATCTTCGTTATTTCCTAATGCCTCAAAATAAGTAGCAACAATAAGTTTGATTCCTTTAGCTGCAGCAGCTAATTTTTCGAATACTTTTCCGTAAAGTGCTTTAGTAGCATCATCGATATCCAATGCCAAGAAAGGTTCATCGATTTGTACATATTGAGCACCAGCATCAGCAAGTTTACCTAAGATCTCTTCGTATACTGGAAGTAATTTGTCGATAAGATCAATACGGTTAAAGTCAGCTTCTTTTTCTTTACCCAACAATAGGTAAGTGATAGGACCAATTAGGACAGGTTTAGTTTCAATTCCTAATTGTTTAGCTTCGTTATATTCATTTAAGAATTTTTCAGAAGTAAGTTTGAATTCTTGGTTTTTTACGAATTCAGGAACGATATAGTGGTAGTTTGTATCAAACCATTTAGTCATTTCCATAGCAGTAACATCTACGCCACCTTCTTGGAAACCACGAGCCATTGCAAAATATAAATCAAGATTATATTTGCGATCGATTTTGTTTAATAAGGAGTTGTAACGAGCAGGAATAGCTCCAACAGTTAATGATAAGTCTAGAACTTGGTCATAGAATGCGAAGTCATTAGATGGGATCAGATCGATACCAGCATCTTTTTGAGTCTTCCAATTGCTTTCACGGATTTTAAGTCCAGCCTGCAATAATTCTTCCGCGCTGATCTTCTTCGCCCAGTAAGCTTCATTAGCTTTCTTCAATTCGCGGAAAGCGCCCACACGTGGGTAGCCTAAATTGTTTGTTAATAGCATATAGTTTTCTACTAAATTAATTATGTTTCAAAAATTCATTTGCTAAGAGAAGGCTACCAAGGATTCTGTAACCAGCTTATCTTTCCCAATCGGGGTAGAATGTAGCACCTTGTCAAGAGACAGGTTGCTAAGGCTTCATCGGGTCTAGTCCCTCTGCCTTTCTCTATAAGCGATGGCTAAGTTAGGTATTACATTTTTAAAATGCAAAAAAAGATTTTAGTTAGCTGCTAACTAACTAATAATTTGTATCCTTTACCGTGAACATTGACAATTTCAACATTTGAATCTTCTTTTAAATATTTTCTCAATTTACTTAAGAAAACATCCATACTTCTACCTGTGAAGTAATTGTCATCATGCCAAATTTTAATTAATGCTTCTTCACGAGTAAGAACATCATTTTTCTTTAAGCAAAGAAGTCTTAATAGTTCAGCTTCTTTAGTTGAGAGTTTTTGTTGCTGACCTTTGTAAGAAATAATTTGACTTGTATAATCGAAGAAATAATCACCGATTTCAAATTTATCTGAGATTTCTTCTTCCTTGTCTTTAGACGCTCTTTTGAGCAAAGCATTTATTCTCAATAAAAGTTCTTCAACTCGAAAAGGTTTGGTAATATAGTCATCACCCCCCAATTCAAATGCTTGGGTCTTATCTTCCATCATTCCTTTGGCTGTAGCATAAATGATAGGAACTGTTTGGTTGATTTTACGGATATCTTTCCCTAAGGAGAACCCGTCTTTCTTAGGCATCATGACGTCCAAAATACATAGGTCAAATTCTTCTTTACGGAATGCATCCATTCCTTCCTGACCATCTTTACATAGAACTACATCAAATTTTCCTTTTAATTCCAGATAATCCTTTAACAATTCGCCTAAGTTAGGATCATCCTCTGCTAATAATATCTTTTGATTCATACTTTTCTATATCTAATGATTATGCAACTTCCTTTGATGCATTTTTCAATGGGAGAGTTACTTCAAATTGTGTGCCTTTATCTTTTTCACTTTTAACGGTAATTTTACCATTTAAGCGTTTAATGATGTCGTTTACATAGCTTAGTCCAAGCCCGAATCCTTTTACATTATGGATATTTCCAGTAGGGATGCGGTAGAACTGATCAAATATTTTTTCTTGTTGATCCTTTGTCATTCCCATTCCTTTATCAGCAACAGAAATTACAATGTTATTTCCTCTATTAAAAGTCTTAAAAGTGATTTCTGGTTTTTCTTTAGAATATTTTATTGCATTATCCACCAAGTTAAACATCACATTGGACAAGTGCAATTCATCACCAACGACGAGGTCGTTTTGAGCAGCAATATCAACATGTAGAATTCCTTCGGCTTTATCCATTTGAAGCCTCATGCTTTCTAATACAGCATTAGCCAAGGAGTTAATATTTACATTTACTCGTTCAATTTTAAGGTTTTCTTTTTCTAGCCGAGCAATATTTAATACCCTTTCAATATGAGATCCGAGTCTTACATTTTCATCATAAATGATATTTGCAAGTTTATTTACTCGTTTTTCATCGGATGAGATTTCCGGGTCACGGAGCGATTCACTCGCTATCATAATAGTAGCCACTGGAGTTTTAAATTCGTGGGTCATGTTATTAATGAAGTCCGTTTTCATTTCGGAAATTTTCTTCTGTTTGAAAATGATACTCAATGTATAGGCAAAACATCCGATTAGAAGGGCTAATAATGCAAGAATAGTAGGGAATAACCAATAGCCCATAGTTTCAGCAATAATACCGCCTTTGTTAGGAAAATGAATGCTTAATTCCCCAGGAGCGTTTCCTCGGTCTCCTTGAAAAAGCCGAGCTGTATAAACCAATGGGTTCTGTACTTCTTTTAATTCTTCATTATTGAATTGATATACACCTTGAAAAACGGGTATTTTATTGAAGTCTTTAATTTCCATAACAAAAGAAGACTTTATACCACGGTCTCTTAATTCTCTAATGAGTAAGTCAACTGTTTTTTTACCATTAATCCGTTCAGCTAACGGTCTTTTAGATAATTCCATTCCCATTGCCACATCTGCGATTACAGAGCTTTTTTTACCACCTAATATGGCAATAGTATCATATAAAGTAGCTGCCTCCTTAAATTTTTGACTTCTCAAATTGTTTAATTTGATTTCTAGAGCCTCAATTTTTGTTAAGGTTCTAGAGTCATACCGAGGAGGTAAAGTTCGAATTTGATAGGCTATAGCCTCGGTTGAAGGAGGCGTAAATACAGGGATTAAGTATCTAGCACTATCATCTTTTTGCGCGACCCTTGGTACTACTTTAATGGCTTCTACGTTGGTGAATTCTCCAATTGTATTTTCAGAAGTAATACCCTGTTCCAAAGTTATCCTTACCAGGTGTTTATATTCTTTCCTATTGAGATAGGTTTCGAAGAATTCATTGCTAATAGGTACAGCAGGGAATTGTTGGTTTAATTCTCTTTCTAGATAATTGAATCGTTGAGTGTGTGCAAAAGCGGTCCTTTGAAGGGTTTTAATGCTGTCTTGATATTGTAATTGTAAGGCTAAAATTCTTTCATTTTTTTGAATTCGCTCCTGATCTATCCTAAACTTTTCCTGGTTTTGTCTTTCTTGTTCCCTTGCAAAATCGTAGATTTCCTGGCGTTCAATTTTATTAGCAACGGCAGATAATGAGGCCTTAACCTCCTCGTCAAAAAGTTTCGATTCTTTTATAAACGATTCTCTTACAAAATAATATTGCATGGCCATTACACCTATCAGTGCAATTGACATCAGCCATATGATTAATGCAATACTTCTCTTTTTCATTTGTTACAAAAATAATAAGGGAAAACAGCTAATTTTCTCATTTAACACTATTTAACAGCAGATTTTTAGCATTTTTAGCGAAATAAGTTTTGATTTGGTAAATTATAAACATTAAATAAGCTAATTATGAAGACTGTATTTCTCCTTTCGCTGTTTCTGCTGATTTGGAATTTTCCAAGCTTTGCTCAAAATACTGAAAAAAAATCACAATTAAAGCCATTGGAATTTCAAGTACAAAAGTTGAAACTTGATACTTTAAAAATAGATTGGAATAATATAAAAAAGGGTGAAGGGGATCCTTCAATAGAAATACCGAATGCATACAATTTTAAGAAAGTAATACCTTCATTACAAAATCCAGAATTCAATATTAATCCAGCTGATGATACGGTTATTTTACAGAAGAAGTTAGATGGCAGTGAAAGTTCAAGGATGCCGGGGACTGAAAAGCTGGAAGCATTTGGGCGAAATATAAAAATAGATACCCTAAAGGACAGCAAAAAAAATGTGCCTTTGAAGAAATAGTTGATTTTGCCTTATGAGCATTTAAAATAAAAGGAGCCTCTGATTTGAGGCTCCTTTTATTTTTATCTTACTTCTGAAACACGAATGGTATTTGTTCTACCTTTTTCGTGTAAAGGAGTTGATGATGTGTTGATTACGATCTGACCTGGTTCAACCAAGTGACGGTCTTTCAATAATCCGTTTACATCTTGGATAGTACCATCAGTTGATTCATATTTTTCATAGATGAAAGCTTTAACCCCCCAGCACAGACTCAATGTGCGTAAAAGGGTTTTGTTACCTGTGAAAACATAGATATCCGCGTCTGGACGGTAACTAGAAATCTCCATTGCCGTATATCCAGAAGAAGTCATTACAGCGATTGCTGAAGCATGAGTTTTTTCTGCCAAGAATATGGATGAGCTGCATATAGCGTCTGGGATTCGGGTAACAGGAACAGTTCCTAATTGTTCTTTATCACTATAGTAAGGGTAAGAAGTAGCCTCAACATGAGTAATTACCTTAGCCATTGTTTCGATAACGATTTCTGGAAATTCCCCAACCGATGTTTCGCCACTTAGCATCACAGCATCAGCACCGTCGATTACAGAATTAGCCACATCATTAACTTCAGCACGAGTAGGACGAGGAGTCGTGATCATACTTTCAAGCATTTGTGTAGCAATGATTACAGGTTTCGACAAGTTACGACATTTCTGAGCGATAATTTTTTGTAAACCAGGTACTTCCTCCATTGGAAGTTCAACTCCAAGATCTCCACGAGCAACCATGACAGCATCTGTAGCTTCGATAATACTATCGATGTTATCAATTGCTTCAGGTTTTTCGATTTTGGCAATTACTTTAGCGTGAGATCCTTTTTTCTTGATGATTTCTTTACATTGTTTGATGTCTTCAGCAGAACGTACGAACGACATAGCAATCCAATCAGCACCATGATCTAATGCAAAATCTAAATTATCAAGATCTTCTTCAGTTAATGAAGGGATAGAAACTTTTGTATTTGGAAGGTTGACACCTTTTCTTGAAGTAAGGATACCACCGTGAACAACTTCACAAGTAACAGTGTCCAAATGGTTAGTAGAAAGGACGCGAAGTTGAAGTTTACCATCATCCAAAAGGATAATTTCATTTTCTTTTACGTCGTTAGGGAAGTTATCATAAGTGATGTAAATTTTCTTTTCATCACCAATTTGTTCATGGGTTGTAATTTCAACAGTACTTCCATTAACAAGAATAGCGCCACCCTCTTTCATTTTGCCGATACGGATTTTAGGGCCTTGTAAATCTGCTAAAATACCTACATTGAAAGGGTGTTCTTGGTTGATTTCGTTGATTGTGTTGATCACTTTAAGGTGATCATCCTGAGAACCGTGTGAGAAGTTAAGGCGACAAACGTCAACTCCTTTAGCAATCATACGGGTTAAAACATCTTTTTTAGAAGAAGCCGGACCTAGTGTAGCTACAATTTTGGTCCGCTTTTTTAGTTTATCCATTTAAATTAAATTTTAAATTCATATTCTTAATACGTATCAAATACTGCTTTATTCTCCCCTTAAAGCAGGTGTTTAGGTTTGAGTGTAGATTTTACACTATCTAAATAATTCGCTAAAATATCAGATTTTCTTTAGATTTCAATATTGTTGGGTCTATTTCTTTTACTAAAAGTACTTCAGGAATAGACTTTATGTTTTCTAAAAGAGCATCTAAATCTTCATCATCAATATAATGTTTGACCATTAAGAAATAATCAAAGCTACTTATTTCGGGTATTAATGCAGCCCCTTCAAGAGATCTATTGCTGAGCAAGTAGAATTCAAATTCGAAAGACTGGTTATGATACCTAAAGATATTAAAGTGATTTTTAATAGTGGGTTTATTTTTTTTAGATTCGAAAATAATATGGTAGTCGAGTTCATCTTTGACCTTTTCTTTGGTATGCCCATTATGGTCTAGATAATCTTCTTTTCCATAGACAAATTGCAGACCAGTATGCTTGTTGATAAAATGGCAGAGTCTATAATCTCTGAGGACAGAGCTTATACCGATAAGGATAAAATCCAGTTCAAGGTCAAAGTCAGTTTCGAGTTTAAAGGTTATTTTGCTCAAGCCAATATTATTTGATGATGTACAAAATTACGTTTTTACGGCATTTAAGTTTGAAGAATACGTAAAAATATCATTAAATATGCATTAAGTTTGTAAAACTTTATTTGTTTTAGTATTATTGAATAGCGTTAATTAATAAGGTATTGAAAACTTTATTTAGGGTAACATTGTTCTTTATTTAATTTCAAAAGTCAAAAAGATTTGATTTTTGGGAATATTTATTTTTTCTTTGCACAGATTTATTAAACAATTAAACTAGAAAATCATGTCAGATATCGCATCAAGAGTAAAAGCAATTATCGTAGAAAAGTTAGGTGTAGACGAAAATGAAGTAACACCTGAGGCTTCTTTCACGAATGATTTAGGTGCAGACTCACTTGATACAGTTGAGTTGATCATGGAATTCGAGAAAGAATTCAACGTTGCAATTCCTGATGACCAAGCTGAAAACATCAGTACTGTAGGTCAAGCAATCGCTTACTTAGAAAAAAACGTTAACTAACTAATTTTATTAGGCCAAACATCATAAATGGAGCTTAAGAGAGTAGTTGTAACAGGATTAGGCGCACTTACACCAATCGGAAATTCGGTTTCAGAATACTGGGACGGATTGGTGAATGGTGTGAGTGGAGCCGCTCCTATCACGCATTTTGATGCGTCAAAATTCAAGACACAATTTGCCTGCGAGGTTAAAGGTTTTGATCCGCATTTGTATATGGACCGCAAGGAAGCCCGTAAGATGGATCCTTTCGTTCAATATGCTATTGCATCAACGGATGAAGCCATTAAAGACGCGGGATTAGATTTCGATAAATTAGACAGGACCCGAATTGGAGTGATTTGGGGATCTGGAATTGGAGGGTTGACGACTTTTACAGAAGAGGTTGCTCAATTTTCAAAGGGAGATGGGACCCCTAGGTTCAATCCATTCTTTATTCCAAAAATGCTTATTGACTTAGCCCCTGGTCATATTTCAATGCGCCATGGATTGCAAGGTCCTAATTTTTCTGCAGTTTCTGCATGTGCATCAGCAACCAATGCAATGATTGATGCTTTCACCTATATACGTTCTGGGCGATCAGATGTTATTATTACAGGAGGATCAGAAGCTACGATAAATGAAGCAGGAATTGGAGGTTTTAATGCGATGCATGCCCTTTCGACAAGAAATGATGATCCTAAAACTGCTTCAAGACCATTCGATAAAGATCGGGATGGTTTTGTATCAGGAGAAGGTTCAGGAGCGATTGTCTTAGAGAGCTTAGAGCATGCTTTAGCACGTGGTGCAAAAATTTACGCTGAGATTGTAGGTGGTGGAATGAGCGCAGATGCTTATCACATTACTGCATCGCATCCGGAAGGTTTGGGGGCAAAGTTAGCAATGACTATGGCAATCAAAGATGCTGGTATGGATTTTTCAGACATTGATTATATCAATGTTCATGGAACATCAACGCCAGTAGGGGATGTCAGCGAAACAAAAGCAATTGTTGACTTATTTGGTGAACATGCTTATAAATTAAATATCAGTTCAACAAAATCCATGACAGGTCACTTATTAGGAGCTGCGGGTGCTGTTGAAGCAATCGCCTCGATTTTGGCGGTTAAGAATGATATTGTTCCTCCAACAATCAATCATTTCACAGATGATCCTGAAATTGACAGTAATTTGAACTTTACATTCAATACTGCACAAAAAAGGGTAGTGAATGCTGCATTGAGCAATACCTTTGGGTTTGGAGGTCACAACGCAACAATTATAGTGAAGAAGTATAATGGTTAAAATAAATTCATTTTTGCCATGCTAATCATTTTGAATAGGTAGTTGCATCAACCAACTACCTATTTGCTATTTAGAGTAATCATGCCTATCACACAGGTTTATAATCTATATCTGTCCCCTAATCGTAATTACGTTCGAAAACTTAAGAACTTACTTGGTTTCGTGCCTGGAAATATACGTTTGTATCAAATGGCTTTCCGACATAAATCAGTCGCGGTACTGATAAAGGATGGTGTGAAAAATAGTAACGAACGATTGGAGTTTTTAGGCGATGCAGTATTGGGATCTGTAGTGGCGGAGTTACTTTTCAAACTTTATCCATATAAGGATGAAGGGTTTTTAACGGAGATGCGATCAAAGATTGTATCCCGGGCAAACTTAAATCAGCTATCGCGGAAATTAGGATTCAATGAAATGATTGAATTTGATGCCCGTATGATCAGTTACCCGAATAAACAGGGGTCTCTACTCGGAGATGCGTTTGAAGCATTGATCGGTGCAGTATATCTGGATAAAGGATATACTTTCACAAGGGAATTTTTACTTTCTAGAATTATTAAGCCTCATGTGGATATCCAAACTTTAGAAATTACAGAAACAAATTTTAAGAGTAGATTGATCGAGTGGTGTCAGCATAATAACAAAGAGATAAGTTTTGTTCAAGTTGATAATCCTGAGGGTGAATCTAATAAGATGTTTTCCGTAATTGCTGTTGTAGATGGAGAAGAATGTGGTTTAGGAAGGGACTTTAACAAGAAAAGTGCTGAGAAGATTGCTGCAGAAAGAGCTTGTGAATATTTAAAAATATTCGATGAATAGAATCGAATGATTCTCCTCTCATTTTTTTTATCTTTGCGGCTATGGCATCAATTAAACCATCGTTAGCAAAAGGTACACGTGATTTCTCTCCAGTGGAGATGGACAAGCGTAATCATATCTATAATACCCTAAAGTCAATTTTCAAAAAATTTGGTTATTCAGAAATCCAGACGCCATCGTTTGAGAATTTGAGTACATTGACCGGTAAATACGGGGATGAAGGGGATAAATTAATTTTTAAAATCCTTAATTCAGGTGATTATCTGGCAAAGACACCAGAATCCTTATTGGCTGAAAAGAATTCCAATTCATTAATTTCTCATATTTCAGAAAAGGCCTTGCGCTATGATTTGACGGTTCCATTTGCAAGGTATGTAGTGATGCATCAAAATGATATTACCTTACCCTTTAAAAGGTTTCAGATACAACCCGTTTGGCGCGCAGATCGTCCGCAACGTGGAAGGTACCGAGAGTTCTATCAATGCGACGTGGATGTTGTAGGTTCTCCATCCTTGTTGAACGAGGCTGAGTTTATCTTAATTTATAATGAAGCTTTGGTTGAATTAGGTTTGAAAGATTTTAATATAAAACTTAATAATCGTAAAATTCTTTCTGGTATTGCAGAGGTTGTGGGAAAACCTGAGTTGATTGTCGACATGACCGTTGCCATTGATAAGCTGGATAAAATTGGACTCGATGGAGTGAATAAAGAATTGTTGGAGAGAGGTTTTACAGCCAAAGATTTGGAGGTTTTAAAACCAATCATTGAATTAAAGGGTACTAATGATGAGAAATTACAATCGATGAAATCGGTTTTATCTGCCTCGGAAATCGGGATGAAAGGTATCACGGAAATTGAGGAGGTATTCGATTATATTAAGAAGTTTGGCCGGAAAGATTTGCTAGAACGGGTTGTTGAGGTTGACATTACCTTAGCAAGAGGATTAAACTATTATACTGGTTGTATTTTTGAGGTTAAGACGAATGAAGTACAGATGGGAAGTATTGGAGGAGGAGGTCGATATGATGACTTAACTGGGATGTTTGGTTTGAGTGGTTTGACTGGAGTTGGTGTTTCATTTGGTGCTGACAGAATTTTTGATGTTCTTGAGGAATTAAATCTATTTCCAGCAGCGGGAACGGCAAGGACAAAGTTATTAGTGGTGAATTTTGATGAAAATTTGGAATCCTATACCTTACCATTAATTTACAGACTTAGAGAATCGGGAATTGCTGTTGAGTTGTATCCATCGGCTGCTAAAATCAAGAAACAGATGAGCTATGCGGATTCGAAACGTATTCCCTATGTTTTGTTGGTGGGAGAGGAAGAAGTAAACTCTGGGATGCTTTCATTAAAAGACATGGAAACGGGTGCTCAAGTCAAGGTTAGTTTTGATGAACTAGTCGAGAAGTTAAAATAAAGAATAATAAGAACGGCCTTTTGGGGTCGTTTTTTTATGGATAGTATAAAGAGATGGCAGATGCTGATAAAATTGGTTTGTGGGTAGTTAGGGTGTTTTTTTGACACAATAGACAGAAAACAGTGAAATGTAACCTAAAATTTATCAGAAATCTCGTTAATATTGATTAAATTTGTAGTCAGTTTAGTAAAGAAATTCAATACTTAGAAATGAGTTCAACACCTATAACAAAAGAAACCTACCTGGAGTGGTATGAATCCATGCTGCTCATGCGCAAATTTGAAGAGAAATCTGGGCAGCTTTATGGACAGCAAAAGATTCGTGGATTTTGTCACTTATACATTGGTCAAGAGGCAGTAGTTGCTGGAACGATGTCTGTGATTAAGCCTGCGGATTCATTAATTACAGCATATCGTGATCACGCTCATGCCTTAGCAAAAGGAGTATCAGCGGATGCATGTATGGCTGAATTGTTTGGTAAAGCAACAGGATGTTCAAAGGGTAAAGGTGGATCGATGCACTTTTTCTCTAAGGAGCATAAATTTATGGGAGGACATGGTATCGTTGGAGGTCAGATTCCTTTAGGCGCGGGTATTGCATTCGCGGAGAAGTATTTAGGAACTGACAATGTAAACATTTGTTACATGGGTGATGGAGCTGTTCGTCAAGGAGCATTTAACGAAACCTTAAATATGGCGATGTTATGGAAGCTACCTGTAATCTTTGTTTGTGAGAACAATGGTTATGCTATGGGTACTTCGGTTCAGCGTACAACGAATATGATCGACATCTATAAGATGGGTCTTGGTTTTGATATGCCAAGTGCTGCAGTAGATGGTATGGATGTTGTTGCTGTTCACAATGCAATGGATGAGGCGGTTCAACGTGCACGTGCAGGTGAAGGTCCTACATTTTTGGAAATTCGTACATATCGTTATAAAGGACACTCGATGTCAGATCCAGCTAAATACCGTACAAAGGAAGAGTTGGAAGAATATAAAGAAAGAGATCCAATTGTTGCTGTAAAGCATGCTATTGTTGAGAATAAATATGCCGATCAAGCATGGTTTGATGAGGTTGAGGCTAAGGTTAAGAAAATTGTTGATGATTCAGTTAAATTTGCTGAGGAGTCACCTTATCCAGATGCGTCTGAAATCTATAAAGATATTTATGTACAAGAGGACTATCCTTTTGTCATGGATTAATAAATGATAATTACTTTAACTAAAATAGAACAATCCTAAACGATGGCTGAAGTAGTAAAAATGCCTAAGATGAGCGACACGATGACTGAAGGAGTGATCGCAAAATGGCACAAAAAAGTTGGTGATAAAGTAAATTCAGGAGACCTTATTGCAGAGGTTGAAACTGATAAAGCGACAATGGACTTTGAATCTTATCAAGAAGGTACATTGTTATATATTGGTCCCAAAGAAGGAGATGCGGTACCTGTTGATTCAGTGATTGCGGTGTTAGGAGATGAGGGTGAAGACTATGAAGCTTTATTAAAAGGCGAATCATCCGGTTCTGAGAAGAAAGAAGAACCAAAAGCAGAGGTAAAAGAAGAGAAAGCTGAAGAAACAACTTCAGAGGACTCGGGAAGTAATGTAAGTGCGGAGGATTTAGGTGTAACCGTTATTACTATGCCTCTATTGAGTGATACGATGACGGAAGGTGTTATTGCTCAATGGAATTTTAAAGTTGGAGATACCATTAAGTCTGATGATGCGATTGCAGACGTTGAGACTGATAAAGCAACAATGGAAGTAACTGCATATGCAGATGGTACTTTATTATACATTGGTGTTGAAGCTGGCCAAGCTGCGAAAGTTAATGATATTATTGCGATCGTAGGTCCTGCAGGAACAGATGTTACTCCGTTGTTAAATCAGAAGGCTTCTTCTGGAACGAAAGCTAAACCTGAGCCTAAACAAGAAGAATCAAAGGCAGTTGTACAAGAGAGTAAATCTGACGCACCTGTTGCTGCTTCAACTTCTAGTGATTCTAGAGTTAAGGCTTCCCCACTTGCAAAGAAAATTGCAAAGGAAAAGGGAATTGATTTAAGTCAGGTTAAAGGTTCTGCTGAAAATGGAAGAATTGTAAGAAAAGACGTTGAGAACTTTAAACCGGAGGCAGCTCCTGCGGCAGCAGCGGCTAAACCTGCAGAAACAGATTCTAAAACTATAAGTTTACCTCAATTCGTAGGTGAAGAACGTTTCACAGAGAAACCAGTTAACCAAATGCGCAAAACAATTGCACGCAGATTGTCTGAGTCATTGTTTACAGCACCACACTTCTATTTGACTATTAGTGTTGATATGGATAATGCTATGGCAGCTCGTGCTCAAATTAATGAGGTTGCACCTGTTAAAGTTTCATTCAATGACATCGTTGTAAAAGCGGTTGCAGTAGCATTGAAACAACATCCAAATGTTAACTCATCATGGTTAGGGGATAAGATCCGTTATAATGAGCATACAAATGTTGGGGTTGCGATGGCTGTTGAAGACGGTTTATTGGTTCCAGTTGTTCGTTTTGCTGATGGTAAATCATTATCTCACATATCCGCAGAGGTTAAGGATTTTGCTCAAAAAGCGAAAGCCAAGAAATTACAACCATCTGATTGGGAAGGATCAACTTTTACAGTTTCAAATCTTGGTATGTTTGGTATCGATGAATTTACATCTATTATCAACTCACCAGACGGGGCTATATTATCTGTAGGTGCTATTCAACAGGTTCCTGTTGTTAAAAATGGCGCTGTGGTTCCAGGTAATGTTATGAAATTAACATTAGGATGTGATCACCGTGTAGTTGACGGTGCAACTGGTGCACAATTCTTACAGACATTAAAAGGATTAATTGAAGCTCCAATTCGCTTATTAGCATAATTGGTAGTTTTAAAATATGGAAAAGGTCGCAATTCGCGACCTTTTTTGTTTTTATGTTTTTAGGATTGTATATCGACTTTCAAGATAAGGAGAATTGAATGATTAAAATGTAACTATTCTTTTATCAAAAGAAAGCTAAAATTTATTGTATTTTGTCACAATATATAGTAATTTGTCTTCATTGCGAATTATGTCAAGCATACTTAAAAAAATTAGTTTAGAAGCGTGTCAATTAAAAATTTATTAGTAGTATTTGGATTGGGAACAATAACACTGTTCTCTTGTTCTTCGCCAGAAGCAAAACAAAAAGAAATTAAGATAGACCAGGCAAAACAGGACAGTGTTGCTCTGGTTTATGATTCAACGCAAGCAGACAAGCAAATTGATGCTTTCATGCAAAATCTTCATAAGAAATCCGCATTTAATGGGAATGTTCTAGTTGCAAAAAAAGGGAAGATATTGTATCAAAACTCTTTTGGTTGGGCAGATTATTTATTAAAAGATAGTCTTAATATTAACTCTCAATTTGAGTTAGCATCAGCATCGAAACCAATAACAGCGCTTGGTGTATTGAAATTGGTGCAGGAGGGGAAGTTGAAGCTGGAGAATACGGTTAATGATTTTTACCCGAATTTTCCTTATCCCGGAATTACGATCGCTCAATTGCTTTCCCATCGTTCAGGATTGCCTAATTATGTATACTTTTCAGAAGAAGCCTGGCCGGATCGAAAGAAACCTATGTCCAACCAAGATGCTATGAATCTATTGATAGAAAAGCATCCCAATCGATATGGAGCACCAGATGGAAGATTTCATTATAATAATTCAAACTTTATGGTGCTGGCTTCCATCGTAGAGAAAGTGACAGGAAAAGATTTTGCGGTCTATATGAAGGAAAATATTTTTGATCCTGCTGGTATGAAAAACACAGCCGTTTATTCGACTGCAGTTTATGAAAAGACACCTTCTAATGTTATGGGGCATGATAAAGTATGGAGAAGATCGGTTGTAAGGAACTATTTGGATGGTCCTGTAGGGGATAAAGGAATTTATAGTACAGTTCAAGACATGTATTTATTAGATAGAGCTGTACGAGGGGGTAGAATCGTCAATGAGGCGGTTTTGGATTCAATGTACATGCCAAGGAGTGATGCTAAACGAAGTTTATTTAGTTATGGATATGGTTGGAGAACTTTCAGCCCCCCAGAAAATCCGATTGTTTATCACACAGGATGGTGGCACGGATTCAAGAGTTTGTATATACGTGATTTAAAGAATGATATAACCATTGTGTTATTAACAAATATGGCGAATGGAAGTTTGAATCATTTGGATGATTTGTATAAAATCTTAGAAATGCCTATTTTGAGACAAAATGCATATAATGCAAATGGAGATTTAGTTAATTAAGTAAACCTAATAACAACATATGAAAAAGACCTTGATTTTAGGTGCGAGTACCAATCCGGCAAGATATTCGTATTTGGTAGCCAATAAATTGGTGAGAAAAGGACATCCAATTGTAAATGTTGGGCGTAAGACTGGTAAAGTTGCTGGGGTAGAGATCGAGCCTGCAGAGGAAATTCATACAGATATAGATACAATGACTTTGTATGTAGGGCCACAGAATCAACCTCAGTATTATGATTATATTTTAAAGACAAAGCCAAAGCGTTTGATTTTTAATCCAGGAGCTGAGAATCCAGAACTAGCTGAACAAGCTCGTGAAAATGGAATTGAAGTTGTGGAAGCATGTACCTTAGTTATGCTTAATACAGGTCAATTTTAAAAATTGATATAAAATAGAAAGGGACAATGCTAAACATTGTCCTTTTTTTATGGAGTTAATTTTAGCTCTGAATGAAAACGTTATCGTAATTTAATGACCCGTTTTTGTAATTATAATTCCTATTTTGCTGATACCTAATTCAATCTAAAAAAAATTCTATGAAAACGATATTCACAACATTAGCCATCTGTATGTTCGTCTTACAGATTTCCCAAGCGCAGAAGAACAATTTAAAATTGTCGAATGATTTTATTAATAATCAATTGAAAGCCTCGGCAGAGCAATACAAGACATTGATTAATGAGGTTCCTGATGGTAAATTTCCAAAGACATTTGAAAATGGTGAACAGAAATATTCGAATTCTTCATGGTGGTGTTCAGGGTTTTATCCTGGAACTGTTCTGTATTTGTCAGAAGCTACAAATGACCAAGGATTAAAGCAAATTGGATTAGATAAGCTAAAAGATTTGGAGCAAGAGCAATATAATAAAGGTACACATGATTTAGGTTTTATGTTGTTCTGCAGTTTTGGGAATGCCCTTCGTTTAACAGGTGACAGTTCCAAGTATGAGCCTATTCTAAAAACTGGAGCTGAATCATTAATAAGTAGATTTAATCCAACGACAAAGACAATTCGATCATGGGACCACAATGTGTGGAAATTCCCGGTCATTATTGATAATATGATGAATTTGGAGTTTTTGATGCAACTTTCAAAAACGACAGGCAATAAGAAGTATTCCGATATTGCAATAACACATGCTAATACGACCCTTAAGAATCATTTCAGGGATGATTATAGTACATATCATGTGATTGATTATGATCCAAACAATGGTAGAGTTTTAGCAAGACAGACTGCCCAAGGTGCTGCAGATGAATCAGCATGGGCTCGGGGTCAGGCTTGGGGGCTATATGGATATACGATGATGTATAGGGAGACGAAAGATAAAGCATATTTAAATCAGGCTATAAAAATAGCTAACTTCATGTTGAACAGTCCTAATATGCCGAAGGATTTAATTCCATATTGGGATTTTGACAAGGATAAAATTCCTTCAGATAGTAAGACATATTCAAGGAGAGATTTAAGAGATGCTTCAGCCGCAGCTATTACTGCGTCAGCACTATTAGAACTTTCACAGTATACAAAAGGAAAAGAGTCTTCTAAGTATCTTACAAGTGCGGAAATTATTCTTACAAATCTATCTTCCAGTGAATATTTTTCCTCAAAAGGTGAGAACGGGGGGTATTTGCTAAAGCATAGCGTAGGAGCATTGCCATTAAATTCTGAGGTCGATGTGCCGTTGACCTATGCGGATTATTATTATGTTGAGGCTTTATTGAGATATAAGCGAATGTTGGATGGCGAATCGGTGATAAAAATATAAATTAATTAAAATGAGAGGCATGAATAAAAAATTCATGCCATTATTTTTAAAAATAATTGACTAACTATTTGATAGTTATAAAATTGTTTGTACTTTTGCAGTCCCTAAATGGGGAATTGTGTCTTGAGCGAAGCCCTACTGCTTCGATGGACGTTTAATTAATTAATTTATAACATGTCAGGAATTATTGGTAAAAAAGTAGGAATGACCAGCCTGTTCAATGCTGAAGGGAAGAATATCCCTTGTACAGTAATCGAGGCTGGGCCGTGCGTGGTTACGCAGATACGTACGGAAGAGAAGGATGGTTATTCGGCAGTTCAACTTGGCTTTGATGATGCTAAGGAAAAGAACACGACAGATCCTTTGAAAGGACATTTTGCAAAAGCAGGAGTTAGTCCTAAGCGTAAACTAGTTGAATTCAAAACTTTCACAGATGAGAAGCAACTAGGAGACATCGTTGATGTTACTTTATTTGAAGAAGGCGAGTACGTAGATGTAGTTGGTACTTCGAAAGGTAAAGGATTTCAAGGTGTAATGAAGCGTCATGGCTTTGGTGGTGTAGGAGGTGCGACACACGGTCAGCACAACAGACTACGTGCACCGGGTTCATTAGGAGCTTCATCATGGCCTTCAAGAGTATTCAAAGGAATGCGCATGGCAGGTCGTACAGGTGGCGAGCGAGTAAAAGTTCAGAATTTACAGATTTTGAAAGTTTACCCTGAACAAAACCTAATCGTTGTTAGTGGTTCCGTACCAGGAGCTAAAGGTTCATATGTAATCGTAGACAAATAGTAGAGATGGAAGTTAAAGTATTAAATTTATCAGGAAAAGAAACAGGTGCCAAGGTGCAACTTCCTGAGTCGGTATTCGGTGTAACACCTAGTGACCACGCTATCTATTTGGATGTGAAACAATACTTAGCGAACCAACGCCAAGGAACACACAAATCAAAACAACGTAACGAGATCGCGGGTTCAACTCGTAAATTACACAAACAAAAAGGTACAGGTGGTGCTCGTGCGGGCTCTATCAAATCTCCATTGTTTAATGGTGGTGGTCGTGTATTCGGTCCACAGCCACGTGACTATAGCTTTAAATTGAACAAAAAATTGAAGCAATTAGCACGTAAATCAGCATTGTCATACAAAGCACAAGAGAACAATGTATTGGTATTAGACGAAGTTAACTTCGATACAATCAAAACAAAGAACTATTTGGCTTTGATAAATGCGTTAAATGTAGCTGACGAAAAGACTTTATTAGTATTGCCAGCATACAATAACAATGTTTATTTATCAAGCAGAAACTTGAAGAAAGCAAAAGTTATCGTAGCATCAGATTTAAATACATATGATGTATTGAACGCTACGAAATTATTGTTAACTGCAGATTCTGTTAAAACTTTGGAGGAAGCATTCGCTAAGTAATATGGAGATTATTAAAAAACCTATTTTAACTGAGAAAGCTTCGATATTAACGGAGAAATTAAACCGTTATGCTTTCAAAGTAGATCATAGAGCTAACAAGATTCAGATCAAAAATGCTGTTGAGCAAATGTTTGGAGTTACTGTAGTTGCAGTTAACACAGCAGTTGTTGCGGGTAAGGCAAAGAGCCGTTACACGAAAGCAGGATTTGTTTCAGGAAGAAGCCCTAAATATAAAAAGGCCATCATTACAGTTAAAGATGGTGAAACTATTGACTTTTACAGTACACTATAATAAGAAATGGCAGTTAAAAGATTCAAACCGGTTACCCCTGGTACACGCTTCAGAGTAGGTGCTGATTATTCAGACGTTACAACAAACGTTCCTGAGAAATCATTAGTAGTTAGCATCAAGAAGTCAGGTGGTCGTAATAACTCCGGTAAAATGACTATGCGTTACATCGGTGGGGGACATAAAAAATCATACCGATTAATAGATTTCAAACGCGATAAAAAAGATATCCCTGCGAAAGTAGCAACTATCGAGTACGATCCGAATCGTACAGCACGTATTGCATTATTGCATTATGCGGATGGTGAGAAACGTTACATTATTGCTCCAGCTGGTTTAACAGTAGGACAAACAGTAATTGCAGGCGAATCAGTAGCCCCAGAAGTAGGTAATACTATGCCATTGGCTAACATTCCATTGGGTTCAATCATTCATAACATTGAATTGAATCCTGGACAAGGAGGTTCAATTGCACGTTCAGCAGGTACATATGCACAATTGTCTGCACGTGATGGTAAGTATGCTATTATTAAATTGCCATCGGGCGAGACACGTATGATTTTATTGACATGTGTTGCTACAATTGGTTCAGTTTCAAATGCTGAAAAAGCGAACCAAGTATTAGGTAAGGCAGGTCGTAAACGTTGGTTAGGTCGTCGTCCAAGAGTTCGTGGTGTTGCAATGAACCCGGTAGATCACCCTATGGGAGGTGGTGAAGGTCGTTCATCAGGTGGTCACCCACGTTCACGCACAGGTGTGTTAGCAAAAGGCTACAAAACACGCTACAAGAAGAAAACATCGAATCGTTACATCATTGAGAGAAGGAAAAAATAATGGCTCGTTCAATTAAAAAAGGTCCTTATATCGATCACAACTTAGAAAGAAAAGTTCTTTCTATGAATGAAACAAACAAGAAGTCAGTAATCAAGACTTGGTCTCGTAGATCAATGATTTCACCTGATTTTGTTGGCCATACCTTCGCAGTGCACAACGGGAATAAATTTATTCCGGTTTATGTAACAGAAAATATGGTTGGTCACAAGCTTGGTGAATTTGCGCCTACGCGTACTTTCAGAGGCCACGCAGAAAAGAAAAAATAATAGGTAATGGAAGCAACAAAAAAACTCAAAAAGTCTGTTTTAATTAAGCAGCGCAAAGAGCAGGAAAAAGCTCAAGTAGGAGGAGCTTCTACTGCCAAGTTATTGAATTGCCCTACTTCACCACGCAAAATGCGTTTAGTAGTGGATCTTATCCGCGGGCAGAAAGTAGAAAACGCACTTTACATTCTTAAACATTCAGGTAAAGAAGCATCCATTCGCGTTGAGAAATTATTATTATCAGCGATTAAGAATTGGGAAGCTAAAAACGAAGGTTCTTCAGTAGAAGACGGAGGATTGTTTGTAAAAGAAGTATCTGTAGGTGGCGGTCGTCAATTAAAGAGATTACGTCCAGCACCACAAGGACGTGGCTACAGAATTCGTAAGCGTTCTAACCACGTAACTTTGGTAGTAGATAGTTTTAATAACGTAAACAACTAATTATATTAAGAATGGGACAAAAAGCAAATCCAATAGGTAGCAGATTAGGAATCATCAAAGGATGGGATTCTAATTGGTTCGGAGGCAACAACTATTCTGATAAGTTAGTTGAGGACGAAAAAATCAGAAAATATCTTTCTGTACGTATCGCAAAAGGCGGTGTAGCAAAAGTTGTTATTGAGAGAACTTTAAAACGTATCACAGTTACAATCCACACAGCACGTCCAGGTATCGTAATTGGTAAAGGTGGTCAAGAAGTTGATAAGATCAAAGAAGAGTTAAAGAAATTAACTAAGAAGGATGTTCAGATCAACATTTTTGAGATCAAACGCCCAGAATTAGACGCGAAACTAGTTGCAGAAGGTATTGCTAAGCAATTAGAGGCACGTATTTCATTCCGTCGTGCAATGAAGACTGCTATCGCATCTACAATGCGTATGGGTGCTGAAGGTATCAAAGTAATGTGTTCAGGTCGTTTAGGCGGAGCAGAGATGGCTCGTACTGAACAGTACAAAGAAGGAAGAACTCCTTTACACACATTGCGTGCTGATATTGATTATGCATTAGCAGAAGCATTGACTACATACGGTAAGATTGGCGTAAAGGTTTGGATCTGTAAAGGAGAAGTTTACGGTAAGAGAGATTTATCTCCAAACATTGGTCAAGCATCAGGAGTAAAATCACGTGGTGGCAACGAGGGTGGTGATAACAACAACCGTCGTGACAACCGTGGTGGTCGCGGAGGAAACAACCGTGGCGGAAACCGTCGTGATAACAACCGTGGTGGTAAAAGAGATTAATTAACAACAAGATTAAGATTATCTGTTTAAGACAGATTTAAAAAAATACGAACATGTTACAGCCAAAAAGAACGAAGTTCAGAAAGATGCAGAAAGGCCGTATGAAGGGTAATGCCACTCGTGGAGCGGAATTAGCTTTCGGATCTTTCGGTATCAAATCAATGGAACCAGCATGGATCACAAGCCGTCAGATTGAGGCAGCTCGTATTGCGGTAACACGTTATATGAAGCGTGAAGGTCAAGTTTGGATCCGCATTTTCCCTGACAAACCTGTTACGAAGAAGCCTGCAGAGGTACGTATGGGTAAAGGTAAGGGAGCTCCAGAATATTGGGTAGCGGTAGTGCGCCCAGGCCGTATGTTATTTGAAGCAGAAGGCGTTCCATTGGAAATCGCTAAAGAAGCATTGCGCTTAGCTGCACAAAAATTACCGGTTCAAACGAAATTTGTGATTCGTAGAGACTACGTTGAAGCATAATAATCGTCGGTAATATCAAGAGTTTAGCCTTACTGCCGTTACCAGTAAGGCGACCAATAACTCGAGACAACCCGGCACAACAAATTGAAAAATGAAAAATTCAGAAATCGTAGAATTATCAACTGAGGATTTAACAGCTCGTCTTGTCGAAGAACAAGCTGCCTTGAACAAATTGAAATTTGCACACGCTGTTTCAGCTATTGAGAATCCAAACGTGATCAAAGCAGCTCGCAGAACTATCGCTCGTATCTCTACAGAGATTTCAAAGCGTAATAATGCAGCAAAATCTGAAACAGCCTCTGAGGCATAAAATTTAAGTCGAAATGGAAAGAAATTTAAGAAAAACAAGAATCGGCTTAGTAGTTAGCAACAAGATGGACAAATCTATCGTAGTGGCTGTTGAGCGTAAAGTAAAACACCCTATTTACGGTAAATTCGTTAAGAAAACTACTAAATTTAAAGCTCATGACGAACAAAATACCTGCGGTATCGGCGATACGGTATTAATTATGGAAACTCGTCCGCTGAGTAAAACTAAGAACTGGAGATTAGTAGAAATTTTAGAAAGGGCTAAATAAGATGGTACAACAGGAATCAAGACTAAATGTAGCTGACAATAGCGGTGCTAAAGAAGTTTTAGTAATCCGTGTATTGGGCGGTACGCGTAAGCGTTATGCATCAATCGGTGATAAAATCGTTGTTACCGTAAAGAGCGCTATCCCTTCAGGAAACGTGAAAAAAGGATCAGTTTCAAAAGCAGTAGTAGTACGTACGAAGAAAGAAATCCGTCGTAAAGATGGTTCATACATTCGTTTCGACGACAACGCTGCGGTATTATTAAATAACAATGATGAACCACGTGGAACACGTATTTTTGGCCCAGTTGCTAGAGAGTTACGTGAGAAACAGTTCATGAAGATTGTATCACTAGCACCGGAGGTTTTATAATTATGGCAAAGAATACAAACAAAACTACTCACAAGATCAAGATCAAAAAAGGTGATCTAGTGAAAGTTATCGCTGGTAACTCTAAAGGTGTTCAAGGTAAAGTATTACAAGTTATTATTGATACTAACAGAGCAGTAGTTGAAGGCGCTAACATTGTGAAGAAACACACTAAACCTAGCGCAGCAAACCCTAATGGTGGAATCATCGAGAAGGAAGCTGCAATCAACATCTCTAATTTATCTTTAATTGATCCAAAAACGGGTAATCCTACACGTGTTGGACGTAAAGTTAATGCAGATGGTAAAATAGTTCGTTACGCAAAAAAATCAGGGGAGGAAATTAAATAATGACTTACGTTCCAAGATTAAAAGCGAAATATGCGGAAGAAATCCGTACAGCGCTTAAGGAAAAATTCCAGTATAAGAGCGTTATGCAAGTTCCTAAGCTGGAGAAAATCGTTGTATCTCAAGGTATTGGTGCAGCAACAGCTGACAAGAAATTAATTGATAACTCAATCACTGAGTTAACAACAATTACTGGTCAACAAGCAGTTCCAACAAAATCTAAAAAGGATATTTCGAACTTCAAATTGCGTAAAGGTATGCCTATTGGTGCACGTGTTACTTTACGTGACAACAATATGTATGAATTCTTAGATCGTTTAATCGCGGTTTCTTTACCACGTATTCGTGACTTCCGTGGAATCAACGATAAAGGATTTGACGGACATGGTAACTACAACTTAGGTATTACTGAACAAATTATCTTCCCAGAGATCAACATTGACAAGATCAACAAGATCCAAGGTATGGATATTACTTTCGTAACTTCAGCTAAGAATGATATCGAAGCTTTAGAATTATTGAAACAATTCGGTTTACCATTCAAAAACCAAAATTCGAATAACAATGGCTAAAGAAGGATTAAAAGCACGCGAAGTTAAGCGTCAAAAATTAGTTGCTAAATTTGCGGAGAAACGTGCTGCTTTGAAAGCTGCAGGTGACTACGAAGCACTAGATAAATTACCAAAGAATGCATCACCGGTGAGATTACACAATCGTTGTAAATTAACTGGTCGTCCAAAAGGATATATGCGTCAATTCGGTATCTCACGTGTAACATTCCGTGAGATGGCATTAGACGGAAAAATCCCGGGAGTGAAAAAAGCTTCTTGGTAATCAAAAAAATATAATTACTTTTGCCCGGATAAACCACGAACAGTGGTTTATCGGGTTTTTTTTGCATTGCAATATTTTAACCGATAAAAGGTCTATGGCTTCGGTTAGTCATGGAAACCATTATCATAATTTTATACATAATGAATACAGATCCAATAGCGGATTACCTTACCCGAGTAAGGAATGCCATCAAGGCCAACCACAGGGTTGTTGAAATTCCTGCATCGAACCTTAAAAAAGAAATTACAAAAGTTCTTTTCGACAAAGGTTACATTGCTAATTACAAATTTATTGAAGAAGGTCCTCAAGGTTCAATCAAGATTGCTTTGAAATACCATCCAATTAGCAAAGTACCGGCTATTCGCACATTGACACGTGTGAGTAAACCTGGTTTAAGAAAGTATGCAAGTGTTGACAACTTACCTCGTGTATTAAACGGTTTAGGAATTGCGATTTTGTCTACTTCGAAAGGAGTAATGTCAGACAAAGAAGCTGCCGTACAAAACGTTGGTGGAGAGGTTTTATGTTACATTTATTAATCTAGGAAAAAGCACAGAATGTCAAGAATTGGAAAAGCGCCTATCGCTATACCATCAGGTGTATCGGTAACAGTTTCAGATAAGAATCTGGTAACTGTTAAAGGCCCTAAAGGTGAATTAACACAACAAATTGATCGCGACATTACCGTTAAAGAAGAAGACGGTAACATCGTAGTATCTCGTTCAACAGAACAAAAAAAGCACAAAGCATTACATGGCTTATACCGCGCCTTATTGCAAAATATGGTTGTAGGTGTAACTGAAGGATACAAAACTACTCAAGAATTAGTGGGTGTGGGTTACCGTGCTTCAAACACAGGTAATACGCTAGAGTTAACTTTAGGTTTCTCTCACCAGATTGTATTCGTATTGCCACAGGAAATTAAAGTAACAACAACTGCTGATAAAGGTAAAAATCCTACGATCACTTTAGAATCAATCGACAAACAATTGATCGGACAAGTAGCGGCTAAAATCCGTAGCTTCCGTAAGCCAGAGCCATACAAAGGTAAAGGTATCAAGTTTGCAGGTGAAGTATTAAGAAGAAAAGCAGGTAAATCAGCTAAAAAATAATAACCATGGCAGGAATTAAATCAACTCGCAGAGAGCGAATCAAAAAAGGAATTAGAAAACACCTGGCTGGATCAACTGAACGTCCTCGTTTGACGGTTTTTAGAAGCAACAAAGGAATCTACGCACAGGTTATCGACGATACTACAGGTAAAACATTAGCTTCAGCATCAACTTTATCAAAGGAATTTGCTGAATCAGGAAACAAAGTAGATCAATCGAAAGCAGTAGGTAAATTAATTGCTGAGAAAGCGGTTGCAGCAGGAATTAGCAAAGTAGTTTTTGACCGTAATGGGTACTTATACCATGGCCGTATCAAATCATTGGCTGAAGGTGCTCGCGAAGGCGGTTTAGACTTTTAATTAAAGAAAAAAATGGCATTAAGCAATATTAAAAGAGTAAAATCAAGCGAAATTGAATTAAAAGATCGCTTAGTAAGCATCCAGCGCGTAGCCAAGGTAACCAAAGGTGGTCGTACCTTCAGTTTTTCAGCTATTGTAGTAGTTGGAGATGAGAACGGAATCGTAGGATACGGATTAGGAAAAGCTAAAGAAGTAACTGAAGCTATTACTAAAGGTATCGATGATGCAAAGAAAAACTTAGTAAAAGTTCCTATTATCAAAGGTACAGTACCTCATGAGCAATACGGTAAATATTCAGGTGGTTCAGTTTTAATTAAACCAGCTGTAAGTGGTACCGGAGTATTAGCAGGTGGTGCTATGCGTGCGGTATTGGAGTCTGCAGGCATTACAGACGTATTAGCGAAATCATTAGGTTCGTCAAACCCACACAACGTGGTTAAGGCAACGATTGATGCATTAGCTAATATGCGTGACGCTTATACAGTAGCACAAACACGTGGTGTCGATTTAAACAAAGTATTTAACGGTTAATATCATGGCAAAAATTAAAATCACCCAGATAAAGAGCGTTATCGACAGAAGCGAGCGCCAAAAGAAAACTATCGAAGCATTAGGATTGAAAAAGATCAATCATTCGGTAGAAGTTGAAGCTACACCAGCAATCATTGGTATGGTTCGTAAAGTGAACCATTTAGTAGCTGTAGAAACTATTTAATAAGAATAGATGGAAAGGATGCTCACTTCCTTTCCATTCTTTGTTAATAAATTTATGGAATGCTAAGGCCTGTTTAGTGAGAGCGAAGGCGTAGCACAATTTGATTAAAAATGAACTTAAGTAATCTAAAACCAGCAGCTGGTTCAATTAAAACTAAAAAACGTATTGGTCGTGGTCAAGGATCAGGTCGTGGTGGTACATCAACACGTGGTCACAAAGGAGCAGGATCTCGTTCAGGTCACTCAACTAAGATTGGTTTCGAAGGTGGTCAAATGCCTTTGCAACGTCGTGTGCCTAAGTTTGGTTTTAAAAACATCAATCGTGTAGAATATGTAGGTGTGAACCTTGATGTTTTACAATCGATCGTTGATAAATACAGCTTAACAACTGTTGATTTCGATACTTTAAAAGAACACGGATTAGTTTCAAAAAATGACCTTATCAAAATTTTAGGTCGTGGTGAGTTAACCGCTAAAGTAGAAGTAAAGGCCCATGCATTTTCAGCTTCAGCTCAAAAAGCTATCGAAGCAGCAGGTGGTTCTATCGTTAAATTGTAATAATACATGAAGAAACTAATCACAACCTTAACCAATATATGGAAGATAGAAGAATTGCGTAATCGTATTCTTAATACGTTGCTATTTCTTTTAATTTACCGCATTGGATGTCACGTGGTTTTACCAGGTGTCAATCCAGAAGCATTGGTAGTAAACAGAGAAGGTGGTAATGACATCATGAACTTGATTAATATGTTTGCAGGGGGTTCATTCTCTCGCGCAGCTATTTTCGCTCTTGGTGTAATGCCTTATATCTCGGCATCTATCGTAGTACAGTTATTGGGGATTGCTGTTCCTGCTTTTCAAAAAATGCAGAAAGAAGGTGAATCTGGCCGTAAGAAAATGAACAATATTACTCGTTACTTAACCGTAGCGATTACTTTGGTTCAAGCAGTAGCTTATGTTAAGACTCAAATCAGTCCTGAAGCGAAGACTCTTGCGGATCCATTATTTTCTATTCTTTCAGCAGTAGTTTTGACTGCGGGTACATTGTTTGTGATGTGGCTAGGTGAAAAGATTACCGATAAAGGAATTGGTAATGGTATTTCATTAATCATTATGGCTGGTATTATTGCTCAGCTTCCTGCAGGTATTACTGCAGAGTGGGCATCAAGAATGAGCCCAAGTGGTGGTGGTCCTATTCCATTGTTATTGGAGTTTGTAGCATTGTTCTTCGTAGTGATCTTCACGATTTTAGTTGTTCAAGGTGTTCGTAAGATCCCTGTACAATACGCTAAGAAGATTGTAGGCAACAAACAGATCGGTGGTGTGCGTCAATACATTCCTTTAAAGGTAAATGCGGCGGGTGTAATGCCAATCATTTTCGCTCAGGCGATTATGTTTTTACCGATGTCGTTGACACAGTTCTTCCCAAATGTTCAATCAGACTTCTTGAATTCGTTGAGTAACTATACTTCTGTTACGTATAATGTTGTATTTGCTTTATTGATTATTGCATTTACATTCTTTTATACTGCGATTATGGTGAACCCTCAACAGATGTCTGAGGACATGAAGAAAAACGGTGGTTTTATTCCGGGTATTAAGCCTGGTTATGAGACCAATTTGTTTATCGACAACGTAATATCACATATTACCTTCCCTGGTGCAGTATTTGTGGCGATCATTGCGATCATGCCGGCAATTGCTACATTGTTTGGAGTAAACAATCAATTTGCACATTTCTATGGTGGTACATCTCTATTAATTTTAGTAGGTGTTGTATTGGATACGATTCAGCAAATTGAAAGTCATTTGTTAATGCGTCATTATGATGGATTGATGAAAACTGGCCGTGTAAAAGGTAGAAGCACTGCGACTACAGTTGAAGGCTATGATCAATCCGCATTATAATTTTGAATGTCTAAAGTATATTATAAAACAGCAGAAGAAATTGAGCAAGTGCGAGAGTCAGCAAATGTACTCTCGCAATTACTTGCTGAAATTGCAGGTTTGGTTAAACCGGGTATTACCACTTTGTCACTAGATAAATTCGCTTTTGACTTTATTAAAGATCATAATGGTACGCCAGCTTTTTTAAACTACCAAGGATTTCCTTACTCACTATGTATTTCTGTCAATGACCAGGTTGTTCATGGATTTCCTAGTGACTATGTTTTAAAAGATGGGGATATCGTAACGGTTGATGGAGGAGTAAATCTTAATGGTTTTATCAGCGATTCTGCTTATACTTTCGCTGTTGGAGAGATTTCTGAAGAGGCAAAGCAATTGTTAGAAGTAACGAAAGCTTCACTTCAAGCAGGAGTTGAACAAGCAATCGCGGGCAAACGCGTTGGAGATATTTCAGCTGCAGTTCAAGAGTACGTGACACCATATAATTATGGAATTGTTCGTGAACTAGTTGGACATGGAGTTGGATTTCATTTGCATGAGAAACCTGAAGTTCCGAATTACGGAAGACGTGGTTCAGGACCTAAGTTAGAAGAAGGATTGATAATTTGTATTGAACCGATGATCAATGCTGGAAAAGCAGGGGTTAAGTTTTGGGATGATGGTTGGACGGTAAGCACAGTTGATGGCAAGCTTTCAGCACATTTTGAACAAATGGTAGCAATTAGAAAAGGCAGTCCGGATGTGCTATTAAATTTCGATGCAATAGAGAAAGTTTTAAATAAAAAGTAGTTGGTTTTCAATTATTTTATTTATCTTTGCACTCCTGTTTGCGGGTTTAACATAATTTAAAACAACAGATTATATGGCTAAACAAGCCTCGATTGAGCAAGACGGCATAATCAAAGAAGCGCTTTCAAATGCGATGTTTCGCGTTGAATTGGAGAATGGGCATGAGATTATTGCGCATATCTCTGGTAAGATGCGGATGCATTATATCAAAATATTACCAGGTGACAAAGTTAAGTTAGAAATGTCACCATATGATTTAACAAAAGGAAGAATTACATACCGCTATAAATAAACGTAAGTTTCTTCAATAAATAGCTTTTAAAAATTTACTGTAATGAAAGTTAGAGCATCAATAAAAAAACGTAGTGCGGATTGTAAGATTATCCGTCGTAAAGGAAAAGTATTTGTAATCAATAAAAAGAACCCTAAGTTCAAACAACGTCAGGGTTAATTTTAACATAATCGCTTAAAATATTATATGGCAAGGATCTCAGGTATAGATTTACCTAAAAACAAAAGAGGCATCATTGGCCTTACCTATATTTTTGGTATTGGTCGTTCTACTGCTGCTTATATCTTAGAGAAAGCAGGCATCAGTCAAGATGTTAAAGTTCAAGAATGGAATGATGATCAATTAGCAGCTATCCGTACAATCATCAATGATGAGATTAAGGTAGAAGGAGCTTTACGTTCAGAGGTTCAATTGAACATTAAACGTTTAATGGATATTGGTTGTTACCGTGGATTACGCCACCGTAAGCACCTTCCAGTTCGTGGACAACGTACTAAGAATAACTCTCGTACGAGAAAAGGTAAACGTAAGACAGTTGCAAACAAGAAAAAAGCTACTAAATAATAAGTAAGAAATGGCTAAAAGTAAAAAAGTTACTAAAAAACGTATCGTAGTTATCGAGCCTGTTGGACAAGCTCATATCAACGCTACTTTTAACAACATTATCGTAACTTTGACTAACAATCAAGGTCAAACAATTTCATGGTCATCAGCTGGTAAAATGGGCTTTAAAGGTTCTAAAAAGAACACTCCATATGCTGCATCACAAGCTGCTAACGACTGTGGAAAAGTTGCACATGACCTAGGATTACGTAAAGTTGAAGTTTTCGTTAAAGGTCCGGGTGCTGGACGTGAGTCGGCAATCCGTTCATTGCAGACAATTGGTATCGACGTAACTACAATCAAGGATATTACTCCACTTCCTCACAACGGTTGTCGTCCTCCAAAACGCAGAAGAGTTTAATAACAATTTGTTTAAGATAAGATTCATCAGTTATAGGCTGATAGATACTTCAAACAGAATAAGAAATGGCAAGATATACAGGACCTAAGTCCAAAATAGCTCGTAAATTTAGAGAGCCAATTTTCGGCCCAGATAAGGCATTAGAAAAAAAGAATTATCCTCCTGGTCAACATGGACCATCAAAAAGAAGAGGAAAACAATCTGAATACGCAATTCAGTTGTTAGAAAAGCAAAAAGCAAAATACACTTATGGTGTATTAGAGCGTCAATTCGCTAACTTATTTGCTAAGGCAGCAGCAAAACAAGGTGTTACTGGTGAAAACTTCTTGAAATTATTAGAAGCTCGTTTAGATAATATCGTATACCGTTTAGGAATAGCTCCTACACGTTCATCTGCTCGTCAATTAGTTTCGCATAAGCACATTACTGTTAACGGTCAAGTTGTTAACATTCCATCATACAGTATCCGTCCAGGAGATGTTATTGCAGTACGTGAGCGTTCTCAATCATTAGAAGCGATCGCTACTTCAGTAGCTGGAAGAAAAATCAATAAATTCAGCTGGTTGGATTGGGATGCAGATAAATTACAAGGAACGTTTGTTAACTTCCCTGAGAGATCTGATATTCCAGAAAACATTAAAGAGAACTTAATTGTAGAGTTGTACTCTAAATAATAATTAATAACAACATGCATTGCATAGATGCGTGTTGTTGTTTTCATAAATAGTAAATAAACTTAAAAGAACATAAATGGCAATTTTAGCATTTCAAAGACCGGATAAAGTTATCATGCAAAAATCGACTGATTTTGATGGTACCTTTGAATTTCGTCCACTAGAGCCAGGTTTTGGAGTTACTATTGGTAATGCTTTGCGCCGTATTTTATTGTCCTCTTTAGAAGGATATGCAATTACGTCGATAAGATTTTCAGGAGTGTCGCACGAATTCTCTACGATTAAAGGAGTAGTAGAAGACGTTACTGAGATCATCTTAAACTTGAAACAAGTACGTTTTAAGAAATCAGGTGAGCAAGGCGATAGCGAGAAGATCTTTGTGGTTATCAATGGTCAAGATCAATTTACAGCTGGTGATATTACGAAGTTTTCCAATAATTTTACTGTATTGAATCCTGATTTGGTCATCTGTAATATGGATAGTTCAGTAACTGTTGAAGTTGAATTATCTGTTGCAAAAGGCCGTGGATATGTGAATGCAGAGGAAAATAAAGTGGTAGACGGTCCTGTTGGAGTTATTGCGATTGATTCAATCTACACTCCAATTAAGAATGTAAAATATACCATTGAAAACTATCGTGTAGAACAAAAGACTGACTATGAGAAATTATTGTTAGATATTTCTACTGATGGTTCTATTCATCCAGAAGATGCTTTGAAAGAAGCAGCTAAGATTTTGATCCAACACTTCATGTTATTCTCTGATGAGAACATGTTGTTAGAGTCTCAAACTAAAGAAGAAACTAAAGTGGTTGATGAAGAAATTTTACACATGCGTAAAATCTTAAAAACTGAATTAGTTGATTTAGATCTTTCAGTTCGTGCATTGAACTGTTTGAAAGCTGCAGATATTCGTACCTTGGCTGAATTAGTAACATACGATGTAGCTGATATGTTGAAATTCCGCAACTTTGGTAAAAAATCATTGAGCGAAATTCAAGAGTTAGTGAAATCTAAAGGTTTATCGTTTGGTATGAACCTGTCTAAATACAAATTGGACGAAGAATAATAATAAATTAATATAAGCGACCTGCTGCGTAATTCCTCCGAAGTATATGGATTACCATTCGTAGAAAAAGAACGGTACGCACAAAATCAAATTAAAAATGAGACACGGAAAAAAAGTAAATCACTTAGGCCGCACTGACAGTCACCGTAAGGCTATGTTAGCTAATATGGCGACTTCATTGATCAAACACAAGCGTATTACTACTACATTAGCAAAAGCTAAAGCATTACGTATTTATGTTGAGCCTTTGATTACAAAATCTAAAAACGACACGACTCACTCTCGTCGTACGGTATTCGCTTACTTGAAAGACAAAGATGCTGTTTCTATCTTGTTCCGCGAGATTTCAGAAAAAGTAGCATCTCGTCCAGGAGGTTACACTCGTATCATTAAATTAGAGAACCGTTTGGGTGACAACGCAGAAATGGCATTTATCGAGTTAGTTGATTACAACGAAATCTACGGTAAAACTGCTCAAGCTGAGAAGAAAACTACTCGACGTCGTGGTTCTGCTAAAAAGAAAGCTACTTCAACTACTGAATCAAAAGAGGCCAAAGCTACTAAAGCTGGTGATGATTTAACAATTGTTGAAGGTATCGGACCTAAGATTGCAGAAGTATTAGCAACTGCTGGTATTGCAACTTACGCTGATTTAGCTAAAACTGATGCTGAGAAAGTTAAAGAAATCTTAACTGAAGCTGGTTCTAACTATAACACTGCAGATCCAACTACTTGGGCTGAACAAGCGCAATTAGCTGCTGATGGTAAATTTGAAGAACTAGAAAAACTTAAAGCCGAATTAGACGGTGGTAAAAAAGTTGATGAATAATCTTTAAACGAATCATAGAAAAGTCCTCTTATACAAGAGGACTTTTTTATTTTATACCGTTTTAAAGTGAGTTCTGCTATTTAATTATTTGTACATTTGACTAAACTAAACTTTAGCATATTTTTATCGTTTCATGGAACTATTTAATGTATATCCTGTTACTCCCATCAATATCGTAAAAGCTCAAGGCTCTACGGTTTGGGATGAACAAGGAAATGAGTATTTGGATTTGTATGGTGGACATGCCGTTATTTCAATCGGGCACACCCATCCTCATTATGTAAAGAGTGTTTCTGATCAATTGAATAAAATTGGTTTTTATTCTAATTCAATTTTGATTCCAATTCAACAACACTTAGCCTCTCAATTGGGTGAAGTGTCAGGAAAATTAGATTATACATTATTCTTATGCAATTCTGGTGCTGAAGCAAATGAGAATGCTTTAAAGCTAGCTTCATTTCATACTGGTCGTAAGAAAATAATTGCTTTTAGTAAATCATTCCACGGTCGGACCTCATTAGCTGTAGCTGCAACTGATAACCCTTCAATTATTGCTCCAGTCAATGAAACTGATAATGTTGTTTTTCTTCCATTCAATGATGAAGATTCGCTACAAAAGGCTTTTTCGGAATATGGCGAAGAAATAGCTGCCGTCATTATTGAAGGTATTCAAGGTGTTGGAGGTATTCGTGAGGCATCAATCCCATTTCTAAAATTAATACGTAACCTGTGTGATCAGTTTGGTGCAATTTTCATAGCCGATTCTGTACAATGCGGTTATGGACGTACTGGCGATTTTTATTCTCATGATTTTGCCGGCGTTAATGCTGATATTTATTCTATGGCAAAAGGTATGGGTAATGGATTCCCTATAGGAGGTATTTCAATCTCACCTAAATTTAAACCATCATTTGGTTTGTTAGGTACTACTTTTGGGGGAAATCATTTAGCTTGTGCAGCTGCTGTTTCTGTCTTGGATATTATAAAAAAAGACAATTTGATGGATAATGCCTCTAAAGTTGGTGATTACCTAATTTCTGAATTGAAGAAATTCGATAAAGTCATGGAAGTTAGAGGAAGAGGTTTAATGATAGGTATTGAGTTGCCTGCCGAATTGGCCAACGTTAAAAAGGATTTACTATTAAAAAACAGAATCTTTACCGGTGAGGCAAAACCTAATGTTATACGCTTATTGCCTGCATTAAATATAACCAAAGAGATCGCTGATCAATTTTTAACAGCTTTCGATGAAAGATTGAAAGCTTAAAAGATAATATAGATTAAATGAAAAAATTTTTCTCCGTTGCTGATGTGGATAATCTAAAAAGTATTGTTGACGAAGCATTAGACATAAAATCAAAACCTTATGCAAATGAGGCTTTAGGAAAACACAAGATGCTTGGATTAGTTTTTCTTAATCCAAGTTTAAGAACTCGTTTAAGTACGCAGAAGGCTGGAATGAACCTAGGAATGAATGTGATGGTCATGAATATGGATAAAGATGGCTGGGCATTGGAAACTCGAGACGGGGTAATCATGAATGGAACTACCGTTGAGCATATTCGAGAAGCTGCAGCAGTGATGGGAGAGTACTGTGATATTTTAGGATTGCGTTCATTTCCAACACTTAAGGATAAGGTTGCTGATTATTCCGAGGATTTGTTTAATAAGTTTATTAACTATTGTGGAGTACCTGTCGTTTCATTGGAAAGTGCAACTCGACATCCACTTCAAAGTTTAACAGACTTAATTACTATTACAGAATATAAAAAGAAAGATAAGCCAAAGGTTGTCTTAGCTTGGGCTCCTCACGTTAAGGCTTTACCTCAGGCAGTGCCTAATTCGTTCTCAGAATGGATGTGTCGTGCTCAAGAAGAGGGATTAGTTGATTTTACGATAGCTCAGCCTGCTGGATACGAATTGTCGGAAGATTTTACACAAGGTGCAAATATTACAACGGATCTTGATGCAGCATTACAGGATGCTGATTTTGTATATGTTAAGAACTGGTCTTCATTTAAAGAATATGGAGAGGTATATCCTGTGAATGAAAATTGGTTATTAGACAATGAGAAGTTAAAATTGACTAATGATGCAAAAGTAATGCACTGCCTTCCTGTCCGTCGTGACTTAGAACTTTCCTCTGAGATATTGGATGGTCCAAATTCATTAGTTATAAAAGAGGCAAGTAATAGAGTTTGGGCAGCGCAAGTGGTGTTGAAAAGAATGTTGGAGGATCTGAAGTCTTAAAAAATAGCATGTCGGTATTAAATATTATTAAAATAGGAGGGAATGTTATTGATAATCCTGATCAATTAGAAGCATTCTTAGAAAAATTCTCTTCATTACCAGGAAGGAAAATACTGGTTCATGGCGGTGGAAAAATTGCAACACGTATTGCAACAGATATGGGCATTGAAGCCAAGATGGTGGAAGGCCGCCGTATTACTGACAGAGCAATGTTGGATGTAGTGACTATGGTATATGCTGGATTGACTAATAAAAATATTGTTGCCGCACTACAAAAATATGATTGTAATGCCATCGGTTTATGTGGTGCTGATGCTAATGTTATCAAAGCCGTTAAAAGACCGGTAAAGGAAATTGATTATGGTTTTGTTGGTGATATCCTTGCTGATTCAATAGACTCTTTAGCTATTAAAAAATTACTTGAAGCTGAGTTTACACCTGTTTTTTCAGCTATAACTCATAATGGAAATGGACAACTATTAAATACCAATGCAGATACCATCGCATCTTCATTGGCAGTTGCTCTTTCCAAATTATATGAAGTATCATTAATATATTGCTTTGATAAAAACGGAGTGTTGTTGGATGTTAACAATGATAATTCCGTTATTGAAACGATCAAATCTTCTGAATTTGAAAGATTGAAGGAAAGTAAAACCATTCATGATGGGATGATTCCTAAATTATTTAATGCGTTTGATGCCATTTCAAAAGGTGTAAGCAATGTTTACATTGGCCACGCAAATAATTTACATCTTTTTCAGCAGAGGAAGTTTGGTACTTGTTTGATTGCCTAAACTTAAATAAAATGAATAAGATAACAATTATTGGGGGAGGAAATATTGGGTTGTCATTGGCTAACGGCTTAGTGAAATCTAACTATTGTTCATCTGCAGAAATAACAATTACGCGCAGGAACTTATCCTCTTTGACACTGGAAAAGGAAAAGGGATATGTGGTCAGTGATTCAAATTCAGAAGCTGTAATTGGCGCTGAATTTATAGTTCTAGCCATTTTGCCTCAACAAATCAAGAAGGTAATGGATGAATTAACTCCAGTGCTGACTCCAAGTCAAACTATTATTTCTGTTGTGTCTGGTGTTTCATGCCAAGATATAAAAGATGTATTAGGCCAAGATAAAATTGTTGTCAGAGCTATGCCTAATACAGCCATAGCAATTGGACAATCCATGACTTGTATTGCTACTGATAATGCTCCAGAAGAGAAAGTTGAGGAAGTATCAGTAATCTTTGAATCTGTAGGTTCGGTTGTGGTAATCAATGAGGATTTGATGACCTCGGCGACCGCTTTGTGTGCATGTGGAATTGCTTTCTTTTTAAGAAGTATTCGTGCAGCCTCTCAGGGTGGAGTGGAAATAGGGTTTCATGCACATGATGCTTTAAAAATGGCGATTCAGACGGCAAAAGGAGCTGCAGATTTATTGCTGCAAATGCAAAGTCATCCTGAAAGTGAAATAGACAAGGTTACTTCCCCTAAAGGTTGTACAATTGCTGGATTGAATGAAATGGAACACAATGGTTTCAGCTCTGCATTCATCAAGGGAATTAAACTATCAGCAAAAAAAGCAGGAGGTTTATATAATGACTAAAATTGAGCTATTAATTGAGGAAAGTATTTCCTTGTTGAAGGATTTGATTCGTACTCCATCTTTTAGTCGAGAGGAAGATCAAACAGCTCAAATAATAAAAGAGTTTTTTTTAAAGCATGATATTAATATCGAAAGAATAGGAAATAATATCATTGCTTACAATAAATATCCGGATGAAAAAAAACCTTTTATCCTATTAAATTCTCACCACGACACTGTCAAGCCAAATCCGGGTTATACAAAAGATCCATTTTTGCCCATTGAAGAAAATGGAAAATTATTTGGATTAGGGAGTAATGATGCTGGAGGATGTTTGGTTTCTTTGATTGCAGCATTTCGATACTTTTATAATCATGAAGATCTTCCTTTTAATCTTTGCTTAGTTGCTTCCTCGGAAGAAGAAATTTCAGGGAGAGGGGGCTTGGAAGAAGCATATAAGCATATCAAACCATGTGATTTTGCAATTATTGGTGAACCTACCTTGTTAAATTTAGCAGTTGCTGAAAAAGGATTGATGGTACTAGACTGTGAATCACTTGGAATATCAGGACATGCTGCTCGTGAAGAGGGAGAAAACGCAATTTATAATGCTATTCAGGATATTAATTGGTTCAGAACCTACGAATTTCCCAAAAAATCTGAATTTTTAGGCCCTGTAAAGATGAGTGTGACAATAATTGAAGCAGGATCTCAGCATAATGTGGTGCCAGCCAGCTGCAAATTTGTTGTTGACGTCAGGACAACCGATGTTTATAGTAATTTAGAGGTTTTAGAAATTATTAGGGGACATGTGAAATCTACTGTTGAACCTCGTTCAACTCGATTGAACCCCTCGTCAATATCTATTGAACATCCAATTGTAAAATCTGGAATAGCATTAGGAAAACAACTATATGGGAGCCCTACGATGAGTGATCAGGCGATATTAAGTATTCCATCGATAAAAACAGGTCCGGGTGACTCAGCAAGATCCCATTCTGCTGACGAATTTATCTATGTGAAAGAAATTCGTGATGGAATTCGATATTATATCGATCTTTTAGAAGGGATAATGTAGAAATTAATGAAAATATTATAAAAAAAGCGGGCATTGCCCGCTTTTTTTATAGAGTGATTTGTCTTTTGATGCTCTCTTCTAAAGAAATAATGGTTTCAGTACGTTGAATACCTTTCAAACCTTGTATATCTTCATTTAAAACTTTGCGTAAGTGCGCTGTGTCTTTACAGATGATCTTAGCGAACATACTATATTGCCCCGTACAATAGTGAACCTCTACCACTTCTTTTACTTGTCTTAGCTGTTCAACAGCATCTGCATATTGAGATCCTTTCTCTAAATAGATTCCAAGGAACGCCGTAATGTCAAATCCAACCTTTTGAGGGTTGATTATTAGGTTAGATCCTCGAATTATTCCCAATTCTTCCATTTTTTTCATGCGAACATGGATAGTTCCACCAGAAACTATTAGTTTTTTAGCTATTTCTGTGTATGGAATTGAGGCATCTTCCATTAAAATGGATAAAATTTGAACATCAAGGTTGTCTAAATCGTAATTTGAATAGTTTTTTTCCATAAAAATGGTATTTATCTGTTAATTTATGTTGTGTTTTTTAAAAATATCCAAAAAAATCAAATAAATTTCTATTTATTTGATATAAAATTTAAATTTGTATCAACAAACATGATAAAACATTACAATGTTTGCATGTTACTTCCCTCAAAATAACATAGGTTTATAATTGGTTAGCGTAGAAGCTCCTCGCCCGGGGAGCTTCTTCCATTTATAAGCCCTTCTAAATTTTAATTCTAATTTCTAATTTTTCAAAAATAATAACAATTCTTGTGATATTAATAATCAATTGGTAAAATTATGTCATTTTTTTTAACAGTTTTACATTGATGTATAGAACAAGTATTTTTCGTACATTCGTTTTGATCACATTTGCTCGCTATGAAAGAAGATGATGTAAAGATTTCGCGCAAAAAACCAATATTTCCTGTTGGACCAGGATTGTTGAAATACTTAAAAGCCTATCAAAGAGATGGTAAGCTCCCATTGGCATATTCTGACCTTTTGAACTTTCAAGAAACCATTCCTTCATTGGATAAATTTGGAAATGATACGCTTTGGGAAATCCCTTTATATCCTCCCTATGTACAAGATGTATTATATGATCAGCTTAAAATTGTTTATGCGCAACTTAAAGCATCAGGAAATACGAGAATTGTGCAGCATAAGGTTATTGAAAAAATAGAATTTTGTGCATTTGGAAATACGCATCCATTCCGTATAAAAATAGTAAACAGACTAAATGACGTCTATGATTACTTCTATATTAAACAAGCAGATGCCTCACGGATTTATGGCTTGGAGCTTGAAGAAATAGTCTCCCCGAATCAAGTTAATTACCTTTATGATCGAGAAACATTAGTAGAAGAGCATATCGTTGGAATTCCGGGGGATACTTTTGCTAAGACTAGAATGGATGCACCAGATTATAATCAAACTCGAATAGCAAAAGAATTTGTCAAATTCAATGAAAGATGTGTAATTTCCATGCTTGGCGACATGCGTGCTTATAATTTTGTTATGCAAATAACCCCTGACTTTGATGATTTTCAATTTAGGATAAGAGCAATTGACTTTGACCAACAATTCTATGAAGGAAATATTAAAGTTTATTTACCTCAGTTCTTTAAGGAAAACCTTCCTTACGTAAAACTTTCCATGGACCATCTAAATGAGAAAACTGTTCTTCAATATCAACAAGAAGAAAGATCTTCCATAGTGCACCGTGTAAGAAGCGAAAGACATCGCATTAAAGATTTAAGGGACGCATCAAGTACGCAGCAACTATCGACTAAAGAAAACATCGAAAAGTTGAGAGAGGGGTATGCAAAGTATTATGAAAATGATCAATATTATCGATGTCATTCAATGACTGATATTATTGAATTGAATGTAAAGAATGTAATTCGTCAAGTTCAGCTCTAACGTATTCTTTTTTGGTTGTCTTTGACAAAAGCTTCCCAGCCTGTGTAGTTTTTACTTCCGCTAGAAAGATTTTGTTGGAAAGCGTGACATACAGCAACAGCCAAACCATCAGTAGCATCTAGGAACTCGGGAGTTTCTTTAAAGCTTAAAAGAGTTTGAAGCATAGAAGCAACTTGTTCTTTGCTTGCGTTTCCATTACCGGTAACAGATTGTTTAATTTTTCTTGGTGAATACTCGAAAATAGGAATGTCGGAATTTAATGCAGCAGCCATGGCCACACCTTGTGCACGACCTAATTTAAGCATGACTTGAATGTTCTTGCCGTAAAAGGGTGCTTCCAAAGCAACACAATCAGGCTTGTATTCCGCTATCAAGGCACTAGTTTTCTTAAAGATTCGCTGCAGTTTTAAAGCATGATCATCAAGATGTCCCATTTTAATTACGCCAAGGGTAATCAATGAGATCTTTTTATTAACCTCCTTTAATATACCATATCCCAAAACCACTGTCCCTGGGTCAATTCCTAAAATAATTCGCTCTTTCGCAGGTTCCTTTTGCATACTGCAATAATACGATTTTCTAAACATTGCTGTCTAAAAACGGTTATTAATTAAAAAATTATTAAAATTGTGCTTTCTTAAGCAAAATTGACAAAGACACAGCGAAAATATCTCAATCTATTGATTAAAATAGCTATAGTAGCTCTAGCCATGTGGTTTGTGGTTACTAAGGTGAATAATCAAAAAAATCTAAGAGAATTTGAACATTTAATAAATCAGGTAGATCCAACAACCATTCGATTAGTTCTTACTGCAGTCTTTATTCTCATGTTTGTCAATTGGTTTCTTGAGGTCATAAAATGGCGATACCTAAGTCGAAGAATAGAACCGTTAGGATTATGGAAGGCGATTAAATCTGTTTTTTGTGGGCTTACATGGGCGATATTCACTCCGAACCGAATAGGGGAGTATGGGGGACGGGTAATGCTTCTCAAACCAGAGAATCGAGCCTCCGGAGCCGTAGCAATGGGAGTGGGCTTATTTGCTCAACTCGTGCTGACAAGTATCTTTGGCGCATTGAGTATTGCTTGGTTTGTTACAACGTTTCTTGAAACTCCAACTTCTGTAGATTTTGGAGTATGGCTAATTGCGATTATTTATGCTTTAGCCTTCCTGATTCTTTATTTTAATGTTGCTTGGGTAGACTATCTTGTAGGTAAAGTGAAATTCCTTGCAAAGATAAAACCTTTCTTTGCAGTGCTCGAGGATTTTACAATCAAAGAATTAGCTCATGTTCTTTTACTCTCAGCATTCAGATTTGGAATTTTTACCTCACAGTATATCATATTGATGTTGGTGTTTCTGCCAGAGTTGCCCTTTGTTTCTATGGTACTCATGATATTCATTATGTTTTTTATTCAATCAGCAGTACCTTCTTTAGATATTTTTGACTTTAGTGTTCGTAGTTTTGTAGCAAGCAATTTGTATGCTTATATTACAACGCAAGAAATTGCTGTCATGGCAATTGTATCCTGTGTTTGGTTTGTGAATCTTATATTTCCAGCTATTATCGGAGCATTTTTTGTATTTAATGTGAATTATATCAGTGATAATAAATCTTAGTTTTTTTCTTTTTATCATGACCATTGTTTATGTGGTCTTGGTGTTGTATATGCGAAATGGATGGATGAAACTTCCTTATTTTCATCCCGGGAAATTCATTCCTCATTCAAAAGTTACGGTCATTATCGCAGCAAGAAATGAGGAAGAGAATATTGCCAAGATTTTAGATTGCATCGGGTCCCAGGAATTTCCAAAAGAACAATTAGAGGTCATTGTGGTTGATGACCATTCAACCGATAAAACAGGGGAGATTGTTTTAAGTTATGCCAATCAGGGAGTGAAATTAATAACCCTTAATGAAGGGAATAAATTGAATTCATATAAGAAGTTCGCAATTAATAAAGCTATTAACGTAGCTACAGGAGATGTGATCATTACCACGGATGCTGATTGCCGAATGGGACCAAAATGGATTTTGAGTATCATCCAGTATATGGAAACAGAGAACAAATTAATGGTGTCCTCCCCTGTCTGTTATGATGAGGAAAAATCATATTTCGAAAGATTGCAGACACTTGAATTTTTATATTTAATAGGATTAGGTGCTGCTGGTATAGGAAATGGTAACCCCACAACTTGTAATGGGGCAAACTTAGCCTACAAAAAGTCTCTGTTTTTTGAAATGGGTGGATTTAATGGGATTGATGAATTAGCCTCTGGTGATGACGAATTATTGCTTCATAAAGTTGCTGAGAAGAATGCAGATCGGATTGGATTCTGTAAATCTATTGATGCTGTAGTCTACACGGATGCAAAGGAAAACCTAAAATCATTTTTAAGCCAAAGGAAAAGATGGGCATCCAAAAGTACCAAATACAAAGACAAAAAAGTTGTAATCCTTGGAGTCAGTATTTGGCTTTTTAATTTATCCTTTTTGCTCAGTCTATTGTTCTTGATTTTTGGAATCTACGATGCAAGTGAATTAGTGCTCACATCCTTATTCATGAAGTTCTTGGTCGAATTAGCTTTCCTTTATCCAATTCTGAATTTTGTAAATAGAAAGGAACTATTGTGGAAGCTTCCTTTATTAACCGTTATCCATTCCCTTTATTTTGTCTACATAGGAATTGTGGGTAATATCGGTAAGTATGATTGGAAAGGTAGGACCGTAAAATAGATTAATTATTTTCTTCTTTTACTTTTTCGCGGATTAAATCTTCTGCTTTTTTAACAATCTCTTCCGCGTTTAATCCTGTGGTATCAATAGGATCTAAAACTTCCCATGTCATGTGAGTAAATGGCCTTAATGGAAAAGCTCCCCATTCAACCATCTTGTAAGATCCGTTGATTGCAATAGGAACAACCAATGCTTCAGGGTTTTTCTTCAATAATGTAGCAATTCCACCCACTGAAAAGGTTTTCATTTTCCCTGTTTTAGTTCTTGTGCCTTCGGGAAAGATAAATGCAGACCAGTTATTTTTCTTCATATTATTGGCAAGCGTCAGAATTTCTGCGATTGATTGCTTTGGATCTTTCCTGTCAATGTTTGCTGCACCGCCATGTTTCAAATTAAAGGAGATGCTGGGAATATTGGCAGTCATTAATTCAATTTTTGATATGAATTTGCCATGAAATCTCCTTAAAAAATAAATCAATGGTGGAATGTCATAAGTACTTTGATGGTTTGCAATAAAAACAATGGGTTTTCCTACAGGGATATTTTTATTATCAATAAATTGTGTTCTATTGAAAAGAGTGTAGTTACATGCGACAAGGAATCCATTTAATATGTCCACACTTTTTTTATGAGCAGCATACCCACCAAGTTTAAGACATAACCACTGAATGGGATGAAAAATAAGCAATGATAATGCAAAACAAATGTAAAAAATTGGAGTAAGGATAAAACCTAATAGCTTTCTCATGTTCAATCTAAAATTCAGCAAATATACAAATAAGTCTATTTCAAAGCATTTAACAATTATTAACCTAATTAATGTTTAGTCGTTGTTGAATAATATTAAAACATTTTTTAAATTTATTAATATTTATATTTATAATATGAAATTTCCTATTCAATGTCCAGCTTGCAATACTGAAATGACTGTTGTCAAATTACATTGTGAAAACTGTGAAACTGAAGTTTCTGGCAAGTTCAACTTTCCTCTTTTAATGCGCTTGGAACCGGAAGAACAAGAATTCATAATTGAGTTTTTGCTCAATTCCGGAAGTTTAAAGGAAATGGCCAATAAATTGGGTAAGAGTTATCCAACTGTAAGGAATAAATTAGATGAGTTGATTGATAAAGTGAAAACATTACAACCTAAATAAAATGAAAAGCTTTAAAGAAACACAAAACATGTTTGCTACTTGGTTGCTATTAATCCTGTTACCCATTATTGGATACCAGATTTATCAGGATTTATCCAACCAAGAAGATTTATTTAGAAATCCAGCAATTCTAATTACTACGGTTGTAATTATTGGGTTAATATTTCTCCGCTTAAAAACGAACTATACAGCGCAAGGAATCCATATTGTTTTTATCCCATTTGTATGGAAAAAATTTATTTCTTGGGATGACATAGCTCATGCCTATATGCGTGAATATGGAATTTCTGACTTTGGAGGTTGGGGGTATCGATTTGGAAAGGACGGAAGAGCATTCACTGCTAAGGGTAATAAAGGAATCCAATTGGTTTTAAAAGATAGTAGCAAGGTATTGATAGGAACGCAATATCCTGAGAAACTGCAAGAGATTATTAACCTGTATAAACCGTACAAAGATGAGTTCTAAGAATCTTTTAAATATCTTTTTAAATCCATTTGAGGATATAAAAAGTAATACCCTTTTAGTAATTGGTACAATAGGATTTATCCTACTCAGTATATTGGGTTATTTTTTTCATTTTATTAATGATGGAATTATTCAAATACACCCATCAGTAACTAAAGAATTTTGGAAATATTTAGTTAACGGATCAATAAATACTCTTAGTCTTACTGTTATTCTCTTCCTATATGGTAAAATGGTTAATAATAAAACAAGGGCCGAGGATGTCCTAATTGCTGTTTTAATTGCCCAGATTGCCTTGATATTTATTGTTGTGGTAAGCTTAAATCCATATTCCACGGAAATTAGCCAAAATATACTGCAAGAAATTGAAAAGGGGAATATTGCACATTTGAAAATTGAAACAACGAGTTTAATTATTCTAACGATTAGTGGGATTATAGGCATTGTTTTCTTGTATTATTTCTTTCATCTATTAGTAATAGGAATGAAAGTTGCCATAAATAGTAAAAAGTTATCACACACGATTGTTATCGTGGTACTAACACTTGTCCTTGACATGATATTAAAGATTACATATCCTTATTTATAAGAAATGAGAAAGTATATTTTATTATTGGTTTCGATCTGTTGCTTTTCACTGGGATTTTCGCAATCGTTCGAAGGTAATTGGAAGGGAGTCTTGCAAGTTTCAGGAATGGATTTGCCCTTAATTTTTGAATTTAAATACAATGGAAGTTGGGAAGGGACAATGCAAAGTCCAAAGCAAGCTCCAAATAAATTCCCGTTAAGCAGTTTACGTGCAGAGGGAGATTCAATTTTTGTTGAATTAAAAAACATGGGGGTGAAGTACTCAGGAAAAATTTCTTCAGATCGTCATGCGGTAGACGGTCAATTTGAACAAGGTCAATTAAAAGCAAACCTTCAATTAAAGAAGTTAACCGCAGATGAAGCTGATCAAGTTGGAAGTTTTAAACGTTCCCAACGAGTTAATCCACCATATAGTTATGATACTGTAGACGTAACTTTTGAAAACTCAATTGATAAAGTGAGCCTTTCAGGTACGATTACAAAACCCAAAATACCGGGAAAATACCCTGCAGTAATATTGGTTTCTGGTAGCGGTCCTCAAGATCGTAATGAAACCCTAATGGGGCATGAACCTTTCAAAATATTAGCAGACTATTTGACTAAGAATAATATTGTCGTTCTTCGATATGATGATAGGGGGGTAGGCAAATCCAAAGGAGATTTTAGTAAAAGTACAACAGGTGACTTTGGAAAAGATGCCCTTGCAGCTTTAAACTTTTTGAGAAAACATCCGCAGGTTGATCCTTTGAAGGTTGGGATTATTGGACACAGTGAGGGTGGACTTATCGCTACCATTCTTGCAGGGCAACAAGCTAGTGGCTTGAATTTCATTGTGACTTTGGCAGGACCAACAATTAAGATGGACTCTTTAATGTTGCTTCAGAATGAAGCTGTCTTGAAATCTCAAGGAAAATCTATTTCAAAAGAAGATTTAGCAATGATTAAGCGGAATTATGAAATTATGGCTTCAGATATGCCAAGTGATAAGGCATTTGATGCTATTAGAAATAATATGAAATCAATCAAAGGAAGTCAAAATTTAGAGAGTGCAAATGAAATCGCTTCTTTAGTCACACCATGGTTTCGTCATTTCATAAAAATAGACCCTATCCCTTTTATAAGAAAAATTAAAATCCCTGTTTTTGCCGCCTTTGGAGGTAAGGATGTACAAGTGCCTGCAATTCAAAATATGGAAAGTCTTAAGAATAACCTTCCTAAAAATAAATTGGATCGATTTACAATTTATCCGAGTTTTAATCACCTATTCCAAAATGCAAATACAGGAGCAGTTTCGGAATATATAGAGATTGAAGAAACGATGAATCCTGAATTAATGAAAGATATCACCCAATGGATTAAAACCCTCTAAAACGAGGAAATATAAAAAAATCCGTTCCAATTGTTGTGGAACGGATTTTTTTGTAATGATATCCGCCTATTGGCGAATTATCCTGTATGTTTAATTGCTTGAGTATCCTGGATTTTGCTCTAAAGCTGGATTCACAGAAATTTCACGATATGGAATAGGAAATACTAATTCCTTTGCATTGTAGGCAAAGGTGCCAATATTTCTTTTCGTTCTCTTTAAATCATGGATTCTATAGCCTTCAAAAGCTAATTCCTTATCTCTTTCTGTCAGTACTTCAGTCAAGGAGAGCGAAGTTAAATTAGATAATCCAGCTCGTTCCCTTAATAAATTTACATCATTTACCGGACTATCACCAACAGATGTACTTAACCTAAGATTACATTCAGCTCTAGTCAGATATAACTCCGTTAAACGCACTACTGGAATATTATCAAAATAATTATACCACTTACGAGTAAACCAACCTGTTTTTGCTCCATTTCCAGCATAAATCATTTGAGTTCTGCGTTTGTCATTAGCATCATAAGTGTTATAATATGACGTTAAAATGCTTAAATCTCCACGACCTACTTTACCGCCAGTATTATTCAGATAGCTTGAGTAAAAAGTAGCTAAACCATCGTTTGAGGAACCTGCATTACTTTGTTCATTCTGCTGTATTTCAAATATACCTTCCGAGGAATTTGGACTGCGAAAAGGTGCTTCTAGATTCGTAGCAAGAGAATATTCACCTGATTCTATAATAGTATTAGCTAAATCTCTAGCCTTGTCATATTTTCCTTGCTGTAGATAAAGTCTTGCTAACATACCTTGGGAAGCAGCGAGGTCTGCTGGGTAGTCTGCTAATTTTGAAATGGAAGCCAATAGGTCCTGCTCTGCTTGTGCATAAGTTTCAGCCACTGTATTTCTTTTAATTCCCTTAACAATATCCTCAAATTTGGTAACCGCCTTCAATGTAATTGGGACACCCAGGCTTGCATTTGCAGCTCCTGCTTCGTAAGGTAATCCATAAAGTCTCACCAGTTCAAAGTACATAATCCCTCTGATGAAGTAGGCTTTCCCTTCAACTTCTGCTTTCATATCCTCGTCTGTAATAATCGGAAGAGCTTGTAATACCGTGTTAGCGGCATTGATAGCTTTATATGCATTCGTCCAAGTCCTAGTTACATCCTCATTGGTCGCAATAATGTTCTGATTCGAAATATCGCGATAGGTAGAAAACGAACCTGTCCAGTTCAGATAATTAGGACTAGCATATAAATCGGGAACCATCACTAAGTTCGTCCCATATAATGCCCCTTCTGCAATAATGGTATAAGCTCCTATTAATGCATTGTTCACATCAGCAGGCGTTGATAAAGCTTTGTCAGACGATATATCGTCTACTGGTTCTATATCTAGTTTTTTTCCACAAGATCCCATCGTTAGTGCTACAACTACTGCGGGGATTGTTATATATTTTAAAATGTTCATGATAATTCGCTTAGATAATTAAAAACCAACATTGATTCCAAAAGTAATAGTTCTTGGCTGGGGTGCAGTGTAGAAATCCGTTCCTAACTGATACCTTCCAGCAAATGTAGTATTGATCTCAGGATCATATCCGTTGTATTTGGTAAATGTTAATAGGTTGGTTGCCGATACAAAAATACGTGCTGTTTGCATATACGCCTTATTTGCAATGCTGCTAGGAAGGTTATACCCAAATACAACATTTTTTACACGGAAATAGGAGCCATCTTGAACATACCTCGAAGAAGGGCGGGTACCATTTGCCTCATCAAATCTTGGCTGAGGGATCATAGTTACATCTCCTGGTTTCTTCCAGTAATTCATTTGATCTAAGGTTTGGTTATCAAAGTAGTCACCATTTGTTGACTGAAAACCTCCTGCCGCATTGTAAATGTCATTGCCATAAACAAATTGAGTTTGAATAGCTAAATCAAAACTTTTATATGAAAAATTGTTTCCAAATCCTCCGTAAAATTTAGGGTTTGGATCACCTATCCACTGGTCTGCAGCTTCAGAATAGACATTAGTTGTCTTAGATTTTGTGTCGTCCAAATAATAAAGGGCATCCCCATTTTCAGTGTCAACTCCGGCATAAGCTTTTCCATAGAAAAAACCATAAGGCATACCTTCTTCTATCCTACCTAAGTATCTTCCTCCTGGATAGATAGGTTGTCCATCAACAAGCTTTAAGATTTTGTTTTTATTGAAGGATAGATTGAATGATGTACTCCATTTAAATTCTCCAACAAAGTTTTTTGAGTTTAAAGTAATCTCAACCCCTTTGTTTTCCATGTCTCCAACATTTTGGAGAATGGTCGTAAATCCAGTTGTCGATTCAATAGGCACATCTAACAATAGGTCTGTTGTTTTCTTGAAATATGCATCAACAGTTCCTGAAAGTCTATCGTTAAAAAATCCGAAATCTACACCGAAGTTGCTTGAAGTCGTATTTTCCCAAGTTAATTTTTCATCTCCTAATCTTAACGGCACTGTTCCTGGTATTCCGGCATAATTTGCTCCAGTATACAATGTTCTAGGTCCGAAGTTGTCAATTTCCGCATTACCAGTTCTGCCATAACTGGCTCTTAGTTTTAAGAAAGATAGCGTTGAGTTTCCTTGCAAGAAATCTTCTTCGGATACTACCCAGCCTAAAGATGCCGCTGGAAAGGATCCATATCTTGATTCTTTACCGAATCGCGAAGAACCATCGATACGGAAAGTGGCTTCTAATAAATACCTGTTTTTATATTTATAATTTGCTCTTGCAAAATAGGATAGAAATGAAAATCTTGACTCCGATGAACTTGCATTAGATTTTATTGCAGCACTGATTATTTTTGTGAACTGATCTGAAGGAAAACTCTTTCCTTCGGCCATCGTATATCTAAATTGACCTTCTTGATAAGCCATACCCGCCAATGCGCTGAAATCATGAACATCATTGAAGGTTTTGGTATAGGTTAAGGTGTTGTTGGTGTTGAAATTGATCGATCGTGCCTGATAATTCCAAGCATATCCTCCAACATCTCCTCCGTCCTGTGTCCTAGATCCTAAATATATTTCCTCTTCTAAATTTTGGAAATCCATACCATATTCTGAACGGAAAGTTAAATCTGAAGTGATTTTTGCGCTAGCATAAGCTGTTCCAAATGTCCTATAAGTGTTTGAAAGATTTTTGCCGTTTTCCAGATCAATTAAGTTGTTATAGTAAACGGTGTAATTATTCAGTTCTCCATTTTCGTCACGGATGGGTTGTATAGGTGGAAGGGCATTTAACTGCAATGGATTTGAAAAGGCATTGTCACTGCTTACACGGTAATTGTCGATTTTATTGATGTTGATTGTACCGCCTAAATCTAACCATGAATTTGCAGAATGGTCAACTCCTAAGCGGCCAGAGGTTCTAACGAACCTATTGCCGATAATAATACCTTTATTATCATTATAACTTCCAGATGCAATAAATCTTGTTTTAGCATCTCCTCCTGAAATATTTAAACTTATTTGCTGTACTCCACCTCTTCTTAATCCTTCATTCACCCAATTACTATCATAGTTTTTGTCCCAATCGTCTGTTCCCGTCCAATCTGACCAAAATTCACTTAATGATGGATAATCAGCATTTGGACCGATGTAACCAGCATTGGTAACGGCAGTGCCTAATAGCTCTTTGTATTGTGCTGCATTTAGAAATTCTCCTTTTTTTGTTGGGTCACTAAAACCTCCAAAATAGCCTAACTCAAATTTTGTCCGACCTGCTTTACCTTTTTTGGTTGTAATAATAACAACTCCATTTGATCCACGCGCACCATAGATAGCTGTGGCTGCAGCATCTTTTAATACATCCATGGATTCAATATCATCGGGACTGATTGCCGCCAATGGGTTATCAGGTTCATCATAGGTTCCCATAGGAGTTGTAATGATAGGTACTCCGTCAATAACATATAACGGTTGTGTACCCGCAGAGATTGAAGATATACCACGAACGCGAATCTGTAGTGCTTGACCTAATTTTCCACTACTTGTGTTTACAAAGACACCTGATGCACGTCCTTGAAGCGCACTTTCAACGGTTTGCAATGGTACATCCTCTAAATCAGACATCTTAATGTTGGCAACTGAGCCTGTCATGTCTTTTTTAACCTGTGTACCATAGCCCACCACAACAACTTCTTCCAAATCAGCTGCTGAAGGTACCAACGCAATGTCGATACTGCTTCTATTCTCAATGGAGACTTGTTGTGATGCATAACCTACAAAGGTGAAATGTAGGGCCTTAATGTTTGAACTTAATCCAATTTCATAACGGCCGTTGCCATCCGTTTGGGCAGCAGAATTACTGCCAACTGCTCGAATGGTGACTCCGGAAATCGGAACATTGGTAACAGCGTCCGTCACCGTACCTGTAATAGTTTGGTCTTGCGCAAATACGGTTAATTGCATAAGGCAAAACGTTACGAAAAATAACAGCTTGCTTTTCATAAATTGTTTGTTGCGGTTAGTAATAGTATTTTTCAATAGGAGATGTTCGATCTCCTGAAGGTTAATATTAAAAATTAAATATATAAAAAATATATAATCCTAATATTTCAATTCTAAATTTTTAAGTATTTAAATAAAGAAAATTTATAAATTCTAATTACTGAAAAACAATAAATTAAAAAAGGTCATCATTATATACTAATGACGACCTTTTTAATAAATTAATATTACTTTTTTAATCTTTTACGGGGTAGTGTTTGAAACTGGTAAAACCTTACCATTATAATATTTACTGCCATTTTGAGCAAATTCTGCAATATACCTACCCATTTCAAAAGCTAAGGTGCCAGCCTCGATACCAGGAAAGGCGGTTTCAAACATTTCGGTTTGTGAAGAACCTAACGCAAGGCAATTGACCTTGATATTCCTGTCCTTTAATTCTTCCGCTAAGCATTCTGTTAAAATCGCCAATGCTCCTTTACTAGATGAATATGCAGATAAGCCTGGAAATTTAGCGGAGCCCTGAAATCCGCCCATGCTACCAATATTAACGATATGCCCTCCATCTGTCATCAACGGTACAATACTTTTGATCATTTGGATATGACCTAATAAATTAGATTGGAACATGTGTGCAATATCTTCCATACTCGATTCCATAAAAGGCTTATTGATTAATGCTCCTGCATTATTAATCAAAATATCTACTTTATCAAATTTGGACTGTATAAATGGTACCAATGACTCTGGATAATTATCAAATACAATGTCAAATTGAGCTGGGTACAGAGTCCCCCCATCATGATTTAATGAACTTGCAATTTCATGCAATTTCCTTAATTTATCTCCTGACCTCGCCAAGGCAATAACCTTATTTTCTTTATTTGCTGTTAAATCTAGAACTGCTTCAAATCCTATGCCGCTGCTAGCTCCTGTAATGATGATATTTGCCATTATTCTTCCTCTTCTTTATCAATTTCTTCTTCAACTTCTTTCGCTGATGGTAATTTGTCCGCTCCTAATCTTTGTGGCCTGAAAATATAATAAATCCCAGATGAGGCTACCAATAACGATATGATATAAAATATTAAACTAATTGTAACAGCAATATGGGGATCTAACTTTAGATAGGTAGCTAAGCTAAATATTACAGTTTCTCGAAGACCAATTGCGCCTCCTATGGAAGGAACAATCGCTACCAATGATGAAACCATAAATATCAAAAGAAATGGTGAAAATTTACCGTCGAAATTAATAGCATACAATATGAATATTGCAGTTAAGGTTTGAAATCCTTGAACACATAATGCTTTAAAATGAGTGGTAATAAAGTTTTTTAGAAACTGTTTAAAGAATAACCTTAAAACATATAAATAACTTAATGTACCAATTGCCAGCACCGCAATCGTAACGGCATTGGGAATCGCAAGTCGAGGCATAAATATCACTAGCGCTCCGGTGATAATACATAGTGCCCACAATCCAGAAAGCCTATCAAAAAATACAGCTCCTAATACTTGTCGCCTTGATATTTGGAAATTCTTCTTCAGGAAATATATTTTATAACCATCGCCACCAATTCCTCCGGGCAGAAAAAAATTGTATAGTAAACCTAATTGATAAAGCCTGAAGTTATACCGCTCACTCAATGTTAATCCAATTGCTTTAAAAAATGAATTTAGACGGGAAGATGCAACGATGATAGAGCAGCAATATGACAACAAGGCAAAGACTAAATATATGGGATTGCTATCTTTTAATGCCGAAGTAAGCTCATTTAATGAGATCTTGGTAGATACCCAATAAAGTGCCGCCAGAGTTATCAGAACTTTAATAATATTCTTAACGATATCCCAAATCTTAGTTTTTTCCATTTAATTATGAGCAATAAATTAGATCATCGGATAGATGCGGGAATAGAATAAAATCAAATAAATCAATAAAAATCCCCCACATAAACTAAATAACCAATTCAAATCAATACGATTGTATTTTTCTTTTAACATCATGAACATCAAAATTATAAAGATGATGAATAATGAAATGGGGGCAAATATAGCCCATTTGTTTGGAAAATTTAAGGAAATATTCTCTAGGATTTTAGCATCTTTGCTAAAAGCAAATACGATTCCGACAATTAAAATAATCATGACCAACCGAAGAATTGCTTTCGCTACAGTTTTGCTTATGGTATGATTTTTGGAAGTGTTGTTCATCAATGAAAATTGAGTTTTTAGTTTACTAATATACATTTATTATACTATTTTAAAATTTGTAATATGCATAAACGTATTATTTCGTTTTTATCTTTATTAACAGCTTTGTTAGTATTAGGTAGTTGTGGAGCACCTAAAAAAGGTACAACAGGTGGTTCTGAATCGGGAACAGTTTCTGCAGAAGGTCCTTCTGCATCTCAATGGCGTTCTGGTGTTAAAGGAAATTGGATTTTAAATTCAGTTACCCGCGAGAATATCCCAAGCAGCTATACTGTGAAAAATATGTTTGATGAAGCTCCAGTTGATTGTTTCATTGGTTCTTTATGGAATCTTCCTGGTGGTAACCAAAGAGGTAGCATTACTTTTAATGCCGAAGGTAACCTTTGTGCTAGTGGAACGGTACGTACCATTGTTTGGTCTATTTTCAACCCAGGTAAAACGGGTGGCCAGCCATCTTTCCAATTCAAGAAAATTTATGCAGGTGATAAAGCTGCAAACGTAACTAGTGGTTACCGTTTAGATTTATCTTATGCTGATGAAAATTCACTAGAAATGAGATTACCTGTTCCTTTGAATGAAGGTACTGGATTTTTGGTGCTGAAATTTAGCAGAGCTGGAGAATAATTCTAGCTCCATATTTCTGAATAAAAGCCATAGGCCAGTCCTATGGCTTTTTTATTTTTAATTATTTTGATATCCTTTCCCTAAAGGTTTTTCACAATCGTTTGTTTGAATTCTCTATATTTGTCCTGTTATAACAAATAGAATGAGTCAGGAAAGCAAAAAGGTTGCTCTTATCACGGGTATTACCGGTCAAGATGGAGCTTATTTAGCAGAATTTTTATTAAAAAAAGGCTATATCGTACATGGATTGAAACGAAGAAGTTCTTTGTTCAATACCGACCGTATAGATCATTTATACCAAGATCCGCACCAGTTGGGCCGTAATTTTGTCCTTCATTATGGCGACCTTACAGATTCCACCAATCTAATTCGTATCATTCAAGAAACAAAACCTGATGAAATTTATAACCTTGCCGCTCAATCGCATGTTAAAGTAAGTTTTGATACTCCAGAATATACTGCTAATGCCGATGGTTTAGGAACCCTTCGTATTCTAGAAGCTGTTCGTCTTTTAGGATTAACCCAGAAAACCAGAATTTACCAAGCTTCTACGTCAGAACTATACGGACTCGTTCAGGAAGTACCGCAAAGCGAAGCAACACCCTTCTATCCAAGAAGTCCATATGCTGTGGCGAAATTATATGGGTATTGGATTACAGTAAATTATCGCGAAGCCTATAACATGTATGCTTGTAATGGGATTTTATTTAATCATGAAAGTCCGGTGAGAGGGGAGACCTTTGTTACCCGCAAGATTACAAGAGCAGCAGCAAAAATTGCCCTGGGACTTCAAGACAAACTTTATCTAGGAAATCTGTCTGCCCAACGGGATTGGGGACATGCAAAGGACTATGTGGAAGCCATGTGGCTTATCCTTCAACAAGATGTACCTGAAGACTATGTTATTGCTACTGGTGTTACTACAACCGTGCGTGAATTCGTGAGAATGGCATTCGCAGAATTAGGTATTGAAATTGAATTCTCCGGAAAAGACGAAGCTGAAAAAGGTGTTATTATTGATCGTGATATCGATAGATTAAAACAATTGGGCCTTGACCCTGAAAAGATTAAACTTGGCCAAACCATTGTCAAAGTAGACCCAAGTTATTTCCGCCCAACGGAAGTCGACTTATTAATCGGGGATCCTTCCAAAGCCAATAAAAAATTAGGCTGGTTACCAAAATACAATCTCGAAATGCTTGTCAACGAAATGGTATTATCTGATCTCAAACTTATGCAAAGGGAAGAATACTTAAAACAAGGAGGTTTTGACATACTAAATTATTTTGAATAATAAGAAATTGGAACAATTTTTGCATTCGAAGATTAAATAATTATTAAATATTCATTTTGAAATTGTTTTGTGTAAATGCACAGGATATTTCGATGGGAAGAAAGAGGATGAAAACAGACGTTAACAAGATAGATTCTGCTGAAGCGCAAGACGCCCCTGCCGTAAAACGGGATAATTCAAAAATCTACTTTTTCGTGATCGCTATTGCCGCTTTATTGGCTACAAACATATATTTCTACGTAAAATATAAGTCTTCAGGAGAGAAATTATATACAGTTACCCTTCAAAAAGAAAATTTACAAATTGAAATTGATCGTATTGAAGCTGAATTGGACAATATTAAATCTGAAGGAATTACGAATACAGCAGCTTTGGTTTCTGCTGAACAATCTGCTAGACAGAAAATTGAAGATCTACGAAAAGGACTCGAGAAAAATGAAATTACTGGTCCGCAAATTGAAACCGCTAAACTTGAGGTCTCTCAATTAAAAGATCAAGTATCTAAAATGAAAGATGATGTCACGGCATTGAAGATTAAAAATCAATTGCTGGCTGAGACGAATTCTCAACTAAATCAAAAAGTAAAAGAAACCGAAGCTAAAAATTCAGGATTACAGACTGAACAAAATCAATTGTCAAATAAAATTGCAAAAGCTTCTTCCATCAAAGTTTCCAATGTTCATATCATTGGTATTGAAGAAAAAAGAAATGGAAATCTTGAAAATGAAAATAAAGCTAAGAGAATTGATAAACTTCAAATAAATTTTACGATTGCTGACAATCCGCTTGCTACGATGGGTAAAAAAGATGTTTATGTGAGAATAATAAATCCGAAAGGCAATCTAATCGCTGATTCTGAAGATTTATTCCTTGTACACGGAGAAAAACTACAATACACGTTTAAAGATCAGATCGAATTCAATAACAATGGTCAAGAGTACCAATTTATGTGGTCTGACTCTAACCATAAATTTCAAAAAGGAGCTTACACGGTATTACTTTACGCAGATAATGCGATTATGGGTAGATCTTCTGTAGTTTTAAAATAATAGGAAATATTAAGAAATTTAAAAGGAGCTAAGTTTTATTAGCTCCTTTTTTTTGTAAGGTTATATCTCTTAAATATCAAACTATTCATTCTCTCCTATATTGGTTCAAGAATATTCCTTCTCATTCTTAACTTAACATAAAAGGAATACCTAAGATTCCCTCTGTAATTAATGCTATATACTATTGATTGATTAATTCCTTGACCTTTATTCTTCTTCCTTATATACAGGTAGAATTATTGTAAAGGTAGTTCCAATGCCTTCAAATGTCACAAAGGAGATATCACCGTTCATCGACTCAATGGTTTTCTTAACGAATGCTAATCCCAAGCCTGTGCCGGAGCTTTTAGTCGTAAAATTTGGTTGAAAAATCTTTGGAATGACATCCGCCGGAATACCCATTCCATTATCTTTCACAATAATCTTTATTTTATCTCCATCAATATATTCTATTAATATACTTATCAAGTGCTTTTTGCGACCTATTGAGGCTTCTATTGAGTTTTTAATCAAATTGTTGAATGTCCTTAATAATTGGTCTCGATCCCCAAAAACAAAGACTTTCTCATCATCTGTATTATTGATGATTTTGATATAGGTATTGTGATTGTTATGATAGACGTTGGCGGATTTATTAATCTTTTCAATAATATTGATTTTGGCAAGATTGGTGTCGGGTAATTTTGCAAAATTTGAAAACTCCGTTGCAATTCTACTCAAACTATTGATTTGTTCAATAAAAGAATTAGAAATTTTGAAAAATCTTTCCTCAAACCTAGGGTCATTCTCGGTATAACTCCGTGTAAGCTGTTGTATACCTAATTTCATTGGTGTCAGAGGATTCTTGATTTCATGGGCAATTTGCTTTGCCATTTCTCGCCATGCATATTCTCTTTCAGCATTTAACAGCTGTTTCGCATTTTCCTCCAATTTGACGATCATAAAATTATATTCCTTCACCAATGCACCAATTTCATCATCTCGTTCCCAATATAAAGGTTCATTCGGCTTATTGCTAAAGATAGTCTGTGAAAGTTTTCTACCAATTAAATTCAGTGGCTTTGTAATTGAATTCGCAACCATTACCGTTAAAAATCCAAGCCCTAAAATGATAATGGTATAGATATTTAATAATGTATTTAATAACAGATTCTGGCTTTCATTTTCTTCCTCAACTGAGGTGAAATAAGGAATATTCAAGAATAAAATATTGTTATATTCATTGTTCTTGATTGTAGCATAACTTGAATTATATTCAAAAGTTACTACTGATTCCTTAATAAAGGAGTCAGTTTTCTTCAGTACGTTTAGATTATTAAATGCAATCGGATTGATAAATCGAGACACTAATCCCATGTCGTATATTTTGGGTTGTGATGTAAAGATCAATTTACCATTCTTGTTATACAAATTGATATCTGTCACGGTTGATTCAGAAAATTCTTTAACAAATTCCTGGATCTGTGATTCTGTAAGATTATCGGAAGACTGAATTTTATTTTCAATCTTTTTAACTACATCCATAATATAACTTAGACGCTGTTGGATTTTTGATTTTTCCAACTGACCGGAGATACTAATGAATGAAATAAATCCAGATATTACGATGGCGAATATAACAACCCCAATAATCATAGTCTGAATCCTTGTACTATATTGGATGCGGTTTATTAGTAATTTAAAATGATATTTAATACTTCTAAAATTAAAAGACTTTTGTGTAATGGTACTGAAGAAATATTTTATGCTATCGAATATCAAAAAGTAGATATATAAACATAGGAACAGGAAGGAGAAGACAGCAATTGATTGCCAAAGGCTTAATTGTGGTACACTAACAACAAGAGTTGTATTCGCATCCGGCTTATAAACTACATTGAAATATCCATTATAATCTTCTAAATTAACGTATTGCTGGACCTTACCTCCGAATGCTTCATCTTTGTTTGGATAGGTGAAAGAACCATTCTGGGTTACTAAAGATCCGTCTCTATATAGTGCAAAGGATGATGAACTACTTTGATATCCCCTAATAAATTCTACCTTACTATCCGATAGAATTTCAGGGTATGGCATGGATGTGCCGTAAGCCCTATTTTTTAAGTTAATGAAAACCTGAACAACCTGATCATCGGTATTAGCAACTGGAATATCGAATTGTAAGAAATATTCATGTGTCCCTAAATCACTGCGCACACGATAAAAATGTTCGGTTTGTTGGACTTTCGTGGATTTATTGATTACCTTTTCTCGATATTCCTCAATCTTATTGTTATCATAATTTCCTAAGGGTTGATCATTAAAATAATAAAATCCATTAAACTCAAATTTCGTTAAATAACCGCTAAAATAGGTGTTCTTGATATAATCATTGATTATATCTGTCTGTGTATTTGGTAGGCTGATTGCAAAAGATTGTCGCAGTCCTTCATCGGCAACAATTTTCTTCTCTAGCTCTACAAATAACGCGGTTGCATTGAGGTCATCCTCGGCCTCCAATTGATTCACGGTGACCTTCATTTCCCGCTCAACCTTCGCTTCCAAACTCCTTGTATAAACCGAAGTGGTCATAAAAGCTAAGAATATTAAGGTTAATATGAAAGTCGACATTGATAGGCTAACTTTTACCTTGCTATACGCCCTTATCATAATTACCCCAGCTAAAAATATATTAAAGAACGTGTTCTCACCTAAAAGAACAGCGTTTAATATGATGGCGGTTACCAGGGCTATTAATTGGAGATTTAAAAAAGAAGTGGTGTTCGGGAGTATGGATTTGAGAATTCCAACCACCGAATCAATAAAATAAAGCAGGATAACCATATTGACACACATAATCAATATATTCAACCAGCTATAGCTATTAAACGATAGCAGATTGGTTAAGTCAAGGGTTACTACTGTACTATTTGTAATTAATGTTGATAGATGGAAAAATAATGTATTACTGATAAAGTAGATGGAAAGTATACAAACTAGTGAAACGATAGTTGCTAAATTACCAGAGATCTTTTTTAATGAATGTCTTAAGTAAGGTTGAATTGCTTTAAAGTAAAACACGAGCCAACCTACCAAAATGGTCGTCATCAGAAAGCCCCATAAATTCGGTAGGAGCGGACTATATGCATAGTATTTTGGGTCGAATAAACCTATGCTTGAGGATGAAGCCAACCAGTTTGTATTTAGGTCAACATACCGCGTTAAAATAAGTGTCAAAGCAAAGAACAACAGGGAGAACCAGGGCTTACCATTTCTCGCTATCATTAAACAGATATTGTTGACTAATATTAGGAAACAAATAGACGCGAAAATCCAACATAAAAATTGAATGTCCATGAATATATTGTCCTGTTTCCCTTCATTTAATTTGACAGAGAATAGGTAAGATCCATTTTGACTGTAAATGTTTTTAATATTTTCTGTGTCCGTATAATCAGCTATCGTAAGATTATTCGTAGAAATCAATTCATTGAAAAATCTGTTTTTGAGATATTGATTGGTAATGGAAAAGTTTGTTTTAATTGGAATTAATGCAAGGACTGAGGTGTTGGATGTTAGGGTTTTCCGTTTGAGTATAAAAGACCTATTGTCCTCTTGGATAAATACAACATCAGACTGTATGCCGCCGTCTGTTAAAGGAACATAGATATTATTGCTCCAAAAAATAGGTTTGTGGTCCTTAAAAATGTAAAAAAAGATCTTGTATTTATCGCCATATTTCTTGGTAGCCTCAAGAACCTGAGTAGGGTATACTTCAACATTTACAAATGCTTTCATCAGGTTGGAATCAGCAAACAAATCGTCTACTAATTCCTCATAGCGGTGTATGTTGTTTGAAAGAGTTCTAGTATCTAATTCCAACATATCATCCTTTGTTATCATGTTATTGATCATGATAGCTGTGGCAAGGAAAGATACGGTTAGAATTAGTAAGAGGATTCTTATTTTATTACCCATTTATCTGTCTTTACTATAGGGTAAATATAAATAAAAAACTCCTCGCAAATAACTTTACGAGGAGTTTTATGAAGAAATTCGACCTTAATGTTGGTGTACGTCTTCTTGACGGAAGAATTTTGCCGTAAAGTATTCACGGTTCATTCTTGCGATATTCGTTAATTTGATTCCTTTTGGACATTCTGCTTCACATGCTCCTGTATTTGTACAGTTACCGAAGCCTTCTGCATCCATTTGGTCAACCATTGCTTGCGCGCGTTCATAACGCTCTGTTTGTCCTTGTGGTAATAAGGCAAACTGCGAAATCTTTGCAGAAACAAATAACATAGCGGATGCATTTTTACATGCAGCAACACATGCTCCACATCCAATACAAGTCGCAGATTCAAATGCCTCGTCTGCAACACGCTTAGGGATTAAGATGTTATTTGCATCTTGAGGACCACCTGTATTGATGTTTACATATCCTCCAGCTTGTTGGATTCTATCAAATGAGGTTCTATCTACTGCTAAATCCTTCAATACCGGAAATGCTGATGCTCTCCATGGTTCAATTACGATCGTTTGTCCATCATGAAACGAACGCATGTGCAATTGACATGTAGTAATTCCATATTTTGGTCCATGTGGGCGTCCATTGATAACAAGTGAACACATTCCACAGATACCTTCACGACAGTCATGGTCGAAATAGATAGGGTCTTCCCCTTTACGAGTCAAGTCTTCGTTTACTACATCAAGCATTTCTAAGAAAGACATATCATCTGCAATGTCTTTTGCTTGAATAGTCACGAATTGACCTTTGTCATTTGAGTTTTTTTGACGCCAAACCTTTAGCGTTAAATTCATATGTGCACTCATAATAGTATTTTTGAGTATCAAATGGCCCCCTGAGAAGCCATTTGGCTTATTTATAACTTCTTTGTGTTAACTTAACGTTTTCGAATATTAATGGCTCTTTGTGCAAGATCTCCGGTTGATTATCACCGTTGTATTGCCATGCAGCAACATATGCATATTCTTCATCATTACGCTTTGCTTCGCCTTCTTCAGTTTGTGATTCTAGTCTAAAGTGACCTCCACAAGACTCATTTCTATTCAAAGCGTCGTCAACCATTAATTCTCCTAATTCCAAAAAGTCTGCAACACGACCCGCTTTTTCCAAGGACATATTTAATTCTTCATTTGCACCTAATACACGTGCATCTGTCCAGAATTCTTTACGCAAATCTTGAATTAAACCTTTCGCTTTCTGCAATCCTTCTGCTGTACGAGCCATTCCACAATATTCCCACATAATATGGCCTAATTTCTTGTGAATATCATCTACAGTTTTTGAACCATTTAGAGATAACAACTTATTGATTCTTTCTTCAACCTCTTTGCGAGTTTGTTCGAATGCTGGATTGTTTTTATCAACTGGTTTGAAGTTTCCAATTTTCGCTAGGTAATCCCCAACTGTATATGGAATCACAAAATAACCATCTGAAAGACCTTGCATTAATGCTGAAGCACCTAAGCGGTTTGCTCCGTGATCTGAGAAGTTTGCTTCTCCTAAACAGTATAGTCCTGGAACAGTAGTCATTAAGTTGTAATCAACCCAAACTCCACCCATCGTGTAGTGAACAGCTGGGTAGATACGCATTGGTTGCTCATATGGATTCTCGTCTGTAATTTGGTAATACATATCGAAAAGGTTACCATATTTCGCTTCTACAACATCTCTTCCTAAACGTTGGATTGCCTCAGCAAAGTCTAAGAAAACTGCAACTCCAGTTTTACCAACTCCACGGCCTTCATCAACCATTTCTTTAGCATTACGTGATGCAACATCACGTGGTACTAGGTTACCGAATGATGGATATTTTCTCTCTAAGAAGTAATCGCGATCGTCTTCTTTAATATCTTTAGGCTTCAATTCTCCTTTACGAAGTTTCTCAGCTAATTCAATTGTTTTTGGAACCCATACTCGGCCATCATTACGTAATGACTCAGACATCAAGGTTAATTTTGATTGGTGGTCACCAGTAACAGGAATACAAGTTGGGTGAATCTGTGTGTAACACGGGTTTGCAAAGTAAGCTCCACGTTTGTGTGCTCTCCATGCTGCAGTCACGTTACATCCCATAGCGTTGGTAGACAAAAAGAAAACGTTTCCATATCCTCCTGTACATAATAGTACAGCATGTCCTTCATGTGCTTCAATTTCTCCTGTAACTAAGTCACGGGTAATAATTCCTTTTGCTTCGCCATCGATTTTTACAACATCTAGCATTTCGTGACGCGTATAAGATGTTACTTTACCTTTTTCAATTTGGCGATTTAGTGCGGAATAAGCACCTAGTAATAATTGCTGACCAGTTTGACCACGTGCATAAAATGTACGGGATACCTGAGCACCACCAAATGAACGGTTATCTAATAAACCACCATATTCACGTGCAAATGGAACTCCTTGAGCAACACATTGATCAATGATATTTCCAGATACTTCAGCTAAACGATAAACGTTCGCTTCACGTGCACGGTAATCTCCTCCTTTAATCGTATCATAAAACAAACGGAAAACAGAGTCACCATCGTTTTGATAGTTTTTAGAAGCATTGATACCCCCTTGAGCTGCAATTGAGTGCGCGCGTCTTGGAGAATCCTGGTAACAAAATGTTTTAACGTTGTAACCCAGTTCTGCTAATGAAGCAGCAGCAGCTGCACCTGCCAAACCGGTACCAACAACGATAATGGTAAACTTACGCTTGTTGGCTGGGTTGACCAGCTTCATCTCAAATTTATGTTTTGACCATTTTTCGGCCAAAGGGCCTGAAGGTACTTTTGAATCTAACATATCCTTTATTTATTTATAAGATCTTGCTATTGCGTAATCTGTAAATAACCTATTTAATAAAATAAAAATACAATGGCATCGATGCGAATAGGATTGGGATAATGATACCAAATACCCATACTCCAATCGTTCTTATAATTCCATTGTAACGTCTGTGGTTGAATCCAATCGTTTGGAATGCTGATTGAAATCCATGTATCAAGTGAAATGATAATGCAGCCATACCCAATACATATAAACCTACTAATAATGGGTTCTTAAAGGTTTCTTCAACCTGTCTGTATAGATCTTTCGATTTCACAACTTCTATCCCTCCTGGTTCTGGATAAATTACATATCCATTGTAATCTGAAGGAACATCATCTAACTTTAATACTTCTTGATTTCCTGTTGATACCTCTGTGCGGTATTCTACATACGGAGTAGTACCAAATTTGTACTGATACCAAAAGTTTTGCATGTGAGTAACAATGAAAATTAATAGTACTGTTCCTAAAATTCCCATATTGCGAGAATTCCAAGCACTATTCGCTTTTCCATCGTATTGGTCATAGCCAATCGGACGTGCAGCCTTGTTCTTCGTAGTTAAGATTAAAGCATAAACAGCATGGATAATGATAGAAAGATAAAGTAAGTATGAAACTACTTTAATGGGGGTAAAGTGGGTCATAAAATATGCGTAGTTATTGAACGCATACCCCGCATCATCTTTAAATAGTTGTAAGTTACCAATCAAGTGAACTATTAAGAAAGTACATAAGAACAATCCCGTCAAGCTCATGATTAGTTTCCTCCCTAGTGAAGATGTTAATACTGGCTTTGATTTACTCATTATTACTATGAATTTAATTTAAGTACGCAAATCTATCTATTTGATGACATATAAATGAGATTTATGTACAAAAAAGGCCTAATTTAGAATGGTTCTAATTTCTGACAAAAAAATAAGCCTGATTTTTATCAAATCAGGCCTAAATATTTTATAAAGCTTGCTCTATTACAAGAATGCATATCCTAAACCAATTGACCACATACTGATCTTTTGGTTGTGATCTGAATTCTGGCTAATATTATTTAAGCCATGCTCATATCTTAAATCAATAGTTAATTTGCTGATATCTGCTCCAATGCCTCCAATAATACCAGTAGACGATTTTTTGTAAGTGTCTGGATTGGTGACTTGCGTAACTTTCCCATCATGTGCAAATGAAAATACAGGACCTGCCTGAATGCGTACACCAACTGGACCTAAGCCAATTTTGGTTCCTAATAAAATAGGTAAATCAACACTTTTAAAGGTAGCTTCTCCATTTTGGCCATCCTCTGTTTCATAGCCAGCTTTTTTCTGTGCATAATATAATTCCGGTTGTACGTGGAAACCTGCTACGCCTACACGTCCCCAAATACCTGCTTGAAAACCTGCTTTCGTATCTGAACTCAACCATTTTCCTTCTGACTTTAAGCTCGAGAAGTTCACCGCGCCTTTAATACCTAATTTTAAACTAGGTAATAATTGTGCTTGCGTAGCCTGAACGCAAAAGAATAAGGCCGCTAATCCAAGTAAGATTTTTTTCATACTAAAAATTTATATATTTACTATTTCCAATCACTAAAATAAAAGTTTTTATTCAATTAGCGTATATTTAATATGTATAATTTCAAGATTCATGCCAATGAATGGCCCGTTTTAAAGCTAAAACTAAAGAGAAAATACAACCATCTGTCTGAGGAAGATCTTCAGTTTCAGGAAGGTCAAGAGGTAGAATTACTCTCACGTTTGGCGAAACGACTAAACCGTAATGTTGACTACGTCATATATACTCTTTCTAAAGAAATGGCTGATTTAAATTCTAATAGTTTGTAATTTTTTATGGAGAAACTCATTAATTGGGAAGAATTTGAACAGGTTGATCTTAGAGTAGGTACAATATTGGAGGTAGAGGATTTTCCCAAAGCTAAAAAACCAGCTTATCAATTGCTGGTCGATTTTGGTCCTGTCATTGGAACTCGTAAATCGTCAGCTCAAATTACCGTTCATTACTCAAAACAAGAATTAATTGGTAAACAAGTAGTTGCTGTAATCAATTTTCCAAAAAAACAAATTGCCAATTTTATGTCTGAATGTTTGGTCACTGGATTTGAGGATCAAAACGGTGATATTATCTTGACTGCAGTAGACAAACTTGTTCCAAATGGCTCCAAATTGAAATGATGAAAGTATATAATTTCGAAGACGATTCCCAAAATACGACTCCAACTCTTGATGAACAGTATATGCGGGAGGCCTTAAAGCTGGCCAAACGTGCATTTGAAGAAGATGAAATACCTATTGGGGCAATCATTGTTTCAAATGGTAAAATCATTGGAAAAGGATATAATCTTACTGAACGATTAAATGATGTAACAGCACATGCTGAAATGCAGGCGTTTACGGCTGCGGCTAATTTCTTAGGCGGCAAATACCTTCGTGACTGTACTTTGTATGTTACTGTTGAGCCTTGTGTAATGTGTGCCGGGGCAAGCTATTGGACCCAAATCAGTAAAATAGTTTATGGAGCTAAAGATGAAAAACGTGGATATTCTAGTATCAACGAAAAAATCATCCATCCCAAAACAATCATACAGCCTGGAGTGCTTGAAAATGAATGTGCTGAATTGATGATGTCTTTTTTTCGTAATAAACGCTAAGTTATCCACAAATTGGGCCGTAAACGAAACAAAAACGCTTCCAAATTGTTATATTCGTATATTGATAATTAATAAATAAAAAAATAATCGTTATGGCATTTGAATTAGAAGCGTTACCATACGCAGCAGACGCATTGGAACCTACAATCGATAAAGAAACTATGATTATTCACCACGATCGTCACCATCAAGCATATGTTGACAATCTAAATAAAGCTATTGCAGGTACTGATGCCGAAAACCTTTCTTTAGAAGAAATCCTAAAGAACGTAAGCAAATACCCAGCTGCTGTGCGCAATAATGCTGGTGGTGTTTGGAATCACAACTTATTTTGGAAAGTTCTAGCTCCTAACGCTGGTGGGCAACCGACAGGCGATTTAGCAGAAGCTATTGATACAACTTTCGGCTCATTTGATGAGTTAAAAAAGAAATTGCAAGAAGCTGGTGCTGGTAGATTCGGTTCTGGTTGGTCTTGGTTAATCGTAGGGCAAGATGGTAAATTAGCAGTAGTATCTTCTCCTAATCAAGATAACCCATTAATGGATGTTGCCGAAGTGAAAGGTACCCCAATTTTTGGAATCGATGTATGGGAACATGCTTATTACTTAAAATACCAGAACAAACGCCCTGCTTATTTAGAAGAAATATTCAACGTAGTTAACTGGGATGATGTAGCTAAACGTTATCAAGAAGCTAAAGGTTAATTTTATTAAATTTTCCTAATATGAAGCGGATATCACAATAGATGTCCGCTTTTTCTTTATATGTTATTCTAAATAAACTTTTATAAATCCTATTTGTTATTTCGCCAAAAGGAATAAATCTGTTTAAGATTTTGAAAATTTAAATTTGATAAAATATGGTAAAATATGCTTAATTATACTGTATATGATACATTTAGTCTCAAGTTTATCAATTTTTAGAACAATTTAGGTAAACATTTATTTTGTATCTTTACGGAGGTATAATTAAAAATGGACAAAATATGTTTATTATCGGTTGAGATATGTTATATCCAAAAACTACATATTTAGTAACTTCGAATAAAATTTTAAAGAAGTGTGCGTTTAGTTATAAAAGCTCTGTTAAATGGAGTTTCTCTTCCAAATAGAACAGGTTATGCTGTTGAACTTTACGTATTTTATAAATAAAAATAATATTTGTTATTATGTTAAAAGGATTTTTTAATGTTCCTACACCTACAAATGAGCCAGTTTACTCATATGCACCAGGAACAAAAGAAAGAAGTTTGCTGAAAGAAGCTATTGCAGCTGCTAGAGCTACTGAATTAGATATCCCAATGTATATCGGTGGTGAAGAAGTTCGTACGAGTAAAAAAGTTAAAATTACTCCTCCACATGACCACAAACATGTGTTAGGTTATTTTAATCAAGGTACTAAAGCTAATGTTAAACAAGCTATTGATGCTGCTTTGGCCGCAAAAAATGATTGGGAAAATCTTCCATGGGAGCAACGTGCAGCAATTTTCTTGAAAGCTGCCGAGTTAATCTCTACAAAATATAGATATAAACTAAATGCCGCAACCATGCTTGGGCAATCTAAAAACCCATATCAAGCGGAAATTGACTCTGCATGTGAAATCGCAGATTTTCTTCGTTTCAATGTTAAATACATGAGCGAAATCTATCAACAACAACCTCCAATTAGTCCTAAAAACGTGTGGAATAGAGTGGAACAACGCCCACTAGAGGGATTTGTTTTTGCCTTGACACCTTTTAATTTCACTGCTATTGCTGGTAACCTGCCAACTAGTGCAGCCATGATGGGAAATGTGGTCGTTTGGAAACCTGCTAATACCCAAATTTATTCAGCGAATGTCTTGATGGAAATTTTCCAAGAAGCTGGTGTGCCTGCTGGGGTAATAAACTTAGTTTATGTATCTGGTCCCGATGCTGGAGACGTAATCTTCAAACATCCTGATTTTGCTGGTATTCACTTCACAGGTTCAACTGGGGTTTTCCAGGATATATGGAAAACAATTGGTGAAAATATTCACCTTTATAAAACCTATCCACGAATTGTCGGTGAAACAGGGGGTAAAGATTTTATTCTCGCTCACCCTTCTGCTAACTTAGAGGTGTTAAATACTGCTTTAGTACGTGGTGCTTTTGAATTCCAAGGTCAGAAATGTTCTGCTGCTTCTCGTGCATATGTTCCTAAATCTTTATGGAAAGACTTAAAGAAAATGATGGATCGTGATATCAAATCCTTTAAAATTGGTGGAACTGAAGATTTTAGCAACTTTATTAATGCTGTAATTGACGAGAAATCATTCGATAAAATTACTAAATATATTGATAGGGCTAAAAATTCTAAAGACGCTGAAGTGGTAATTGGTGGTGAGTATGATAAATCCAAAGGGTATTTCATAAACCCTACAGTAATCGTTGCTAAAAAGGCTGACTATGAAACAATGAGTGAAGAACTTTTTGGTCCAGTCTTAACCATATTTGTTTACGATGATAAGAAATGGAACGAAACATTGAAGGTTGTAGATACAACATCAATTTATGCTTTAACTGGTTCTATTATTGCTCAAGACCGTTATGCTATCAGCCAGGCAACTGAAGAATTGAAAAATGCTGCCGGTAATTTCTATATTAATGATAAATGTACTGGTGCCGTTGTTGGTCAACAACCTTTTGGTGGGGCTAGAGGTTCAGGTACAAATGATAAGGCAGGTTCAATGATTAATCTTTTGCGATGGGTTTCTCCTAGAACAATCAAAGAGACATTCAACCCTGATGTTGATTATCGATACCCATTCTTGTCTGAAGAATAATTCTTTATTGAATTAAATAATCTTTAATAATTGTATAAGGCATTCCGATTTTGGAATGCCTTTTTTCATTCCTGATTTATTCAAGTAATAGGTGGATTAAATATTTATTATTGATTTGCATGAATATGGTGGCATTCAAATAAATCGACTAGTTTTTTTATTAAATTACAAGAAGAAATATCGAAACTTTATATTTTTTATGTAACGTTCTTCAATCTCTGCTAACTAACCTCTTAAAGCTGATAAATTATGTTTAAAAGATTATTTATACTAGAATGGAATTCTTTCTTTAGATCCGCTGATTTAGGAAAAGGAATTGCTGTTAAAATATTACTTGGTTTCTTGGGACTATATTTTCTAGTCTCTTTTATGACTTTGGGATTTTCCCTTCATTTCCTATTAAAGGAGCTCTATCCCAATGATGAACCCATCTTTTTGGTAAATAAATTTTTGCTAATCTGGTTTTGTGTAAGTTTTTTTATTCGGGTTATGTTTCAGAAAATTCCTCTTTTGAACATTAAACCCTTACTCATTCAAAATATTAATAGATCTTCAATTGTTCATTATACCTTAATGAAAACAATTTATTCTTTTAGTAATTGGTTGTTAATTGCTGTTATGATCCCTTACGTTATTATAACCTCTAGGATTACAGATTTCAGTAATACTCAACTCTTGGGCTGGTTTGTTGCTGTATTAGGTACTGAATATATTATCAATTTTTATAACCTCTATATTCAAAAAAATTTCAGCACTTCTTTAATAAAAATCTTACCATTTCTGATTCTCGTCATCGTATTATTTTGTTTAGATTATTTTAATATATTCTCTGTAACTGATCTATTTGGTTCATTTTATGATCTTGTGTTAAATAATCCATTACTATGTTTAGTACCCATTTTAATTGTAGCATTTAGTTACTTGCTTCTCTTCAATGATATAAAAAGAAACATGTATCTAGATGCCTATTTGCAAGATGAAAGAAGTGAATTTAAAGAATATAACCTTTCTTGGACAAACCGCTTTGGTGAATTAGCTCCATTTTTACAATTGGATTTAAGGTTATTGTGGCGAGCAAAAAGGGCGAGAAATACAATTATTGTTTGTCTGTTATTTTTAGCGTATGGTCTCTTCTTTTATCCAAATCCTGAATTCAAGGATTCGTCTATGCTGGTGTTTGTAGGAATATTTATTTCGGGTATTTTCATTATTAATTTTGGTCAATTTGTTCCAGCATGGGATAGTAGTTATTATTCAATGTTGATGACTCAGAATATGCCAATAAAATTATACTTAGAATCTAAGGCAACTCTAATGGCAATTTCAGTTGGTATTCTTACAATTTTAAGTACAGGATACCTTTATTTTGGATGGGAAATCTTATGGATAAATATTTCTTGTGCAATTTATAACCTTGGTGTAAATATTCCTTTAATACTTTTGTTTGGTGCTATGAACAAAAAGAGGATCGACCTAGATAATGGGAATTACTTTAATTATCAGGGCGTAGGTGCTGCCCAATGGTTAGTTGGAATTCCTCTTCTAATCATTCCAATTATTATTTGGGTAATTTTTAATTTTATTGCTGGAATGAATGTGGCCAATATCGTCCTAATCTTATTAGGTATGATTGGTTTGGCATTCCGAAACCACTTGTTAAATTGGATAGCAAATAAATACATCATTAAAAAATATTCGATGTTAGCGGGATTTAAAGAGGTGAATAATTAGTAAAATCAAAAATCGAAATTAATCATGATTCAAATACAGAATTTAAGTAAGAGTTATAATGGAATTCAGGTGTTAAATATTCCTGAACTTAGAATTCAAAAAGGTGAAAGTGTTGGACTTGTTGGAAACAACGGCGCAGGTAAAACGACTTTATTTAGCTTAATATTAGACTTAATACAACCTGATTCCGGCAATGTGGCATTAGGGGGTATTCTAGTTCATGGTCACGATGAGTGGAAGAAATTTACTGCAGCTTTTGTTGATGAAAGTTTTTTAATAGGGTATTTGAGTCCTGAAGAATATTTTTATTTTTTGGGGGAATTAAGGGGTATGAACAAAGTTGATGTTGATGCGGTTGTGGCTGAATATAAAGAGTTTTTTAATGATGAAGTATTAAACCGCAAAGTGTATATTCGAGATTTGTCGAAAGGTAACCAAAAGAAAGTTGGAATTGTTGGAGCACTTATAGGTAATCCAGAGTTGATCATTTTGGATGAACCTTTCGCTAATTTAGACCCTAGTACCCAATTTAGGTTGAAGAATTTAATTAATAATCTTAAAGAGAAAAAGGAAATAACATTGCTTATTTCAAGCCATGATCTTTCCCATACTGTTGAAACTGCTGATCGTATCATTGCCCTGAATAAAGGGATCATCGTCAAGGACTCTATTAAAACGCAAGAGACCTTGGCCGAGTTAAATTCTTTTTTCGCAGTTGAATAGCTAATCAAAATATGATAAAAAAATTTCCCTCTAATTGTAGAGTGGAATTTTTTTTATTAATTACTTTCGATTGACGGGATTATCCTTTTGTGAACCTGTTAATTGTACTTCCATCGTCCAGATTTAATGAGACTAGTAAACTCTTCCCCTGAGCTGATATATCAACAAATGTTCTATTTCCAGCTTTTGGACCTCCTCCAATTATTACATAGTAATTGTGGTTATTGTCTGGCGGATGAAAACTATATTGATGTGTGTGACCGGATATAACGGCATCCACTTTGTGATTGTTTAATAATTCATGGAAACACTCATGGTTATGTTTCGTTCCATGCCAATCATCTGAATGATGAAATGGAATGTGGGTTACAACTAATGTATGTTTTGCTTCTTTTCTTTCTTTTGATTGTAATACTTTAGCTAACCATGCCTTTTGCTCAAGCCTATAATTATCATAATCCACAGTCCCTCCATACACCTCATGGTCATCTGGCTTGTCTTCTCCACTATCTAGGACGATCCAAAATATAGGTCCCATTTTAAATGCCTGATAAAATTTGTTCTCTGGATAATCAAAATATTTTTTATAATCCCTGGCAAAACTTCCTCTAGTTTCATGATTTCCACGAACCATAATAAACGGAGTCTCACTAGCAAATTTATTCCCAATTGGTGTTAGTAGTTTCTCTGTCAAATCATTTTGATTGCTTACATAATGAAAGGAATCCCCATTTAGAAAAACTAAATCTTTTTTAGGAAGCTTACTCTTATCATAAAGATATGCATAGCTGTCCTTTGCCTCGTGAATATCATTTAATATTAAAACATTGATGTTTTCTTGTTTTGATTGAGGAAGATTTATATCTGTAGGATTAGATTGTATGGTCTCCCCGTATTCTATTTTATAAGGATCGAATTTTTTGATTTTCTTGGCTACAACCCGATATTTTAAAGACTTGGAATTCGTGTTAATCTTAAACTTGAATAATTCTGCATTCGCATTTCGCATACCGTCTTCTACTTGATAAATTGTTTTTAAGACTTGGTTATTGCTATCTAACAGTTCTACCCAAGCGAGACAGGGTTTGGTAAAAACTGAACAAATGCTAATTGATTCCTCTTTAAGATTTTGGAGATATGGGGGGCAGGCAAATGTAAATGCAGTATCCTGCTTCGTAATTATCTTCTCAGCATAAACTGGCGTACTTGCTCCTATGCTGATCAAGCCAAGACTCTTTAGGAAATTTCTTCTATTGAAGCTCATAGTTCATTTCGGTTAGATTGTATGAATATGTAAATTTATAAAAAAACAGCAACTAAAAATTAGCTGCTGTTCTATATTAACTCCTTAATTTTGAAACCTAGCGGAGTCCTTGTAAAAAATGTTCCTATTAATCTTCTTCCTTGATAGCAACTTGATCCAGATCTTGTCCAGTTACTTCTGCTCTAATCTTTGCTTCTAGCTCATCCATCAAATCTGGGTTGTCTAACAATAATGTTTTTACGGCGTCTCGACCTTGACCCAATTTCGTGTCTCCATAACTAAACCAAGAGCCTGATTTTTTAACAATTCCGTATTCAACCCCTAAGTCAATGATTTCACCAACTTTGGAAATTCCTTCACCAAACATAATGTCAAATTCAGCAATTCGGAAGGGTGGTGCTACTTTGTTCTTAACGATTTTTACTTTTACACGGTTACCAGCAACTTCGTCTGAATCTTTAATTTGAGAGGTGCGGCGAATATCTAAACGTACTGAAGCATAAAATTTTAATGCATTACCACCAGTTGTAGTTTCTGGATTTCCAAACATAACACCAATTTTTTCGCGTAATTGGTTAATGAAAATACAACAACAGTTAGTCTTTGAAATTGTACCGGTTAATTTACGTAATGCTTGAGACATCAATCTGGCCTGTAAACCCATTTTTGACTCTCCCATTTCTCCTTCAATCTCTCCTTTTGGAACCAAAGCTGCCACTGAGTCAATCACAATAACATCGATCGCTCCTGAACGGATTAAATTATCAGCAATTTCTAAAGCTTGCTCTCCATTATCAGGTTGCGATATTAATAAATTCTCAATGTCAACACCTAATTTTTGAGCATAATATTTATCAAAAGCGTGCTCAGCATCAATGATTGCTGCAATGCCACCTTTCTTCTGTGCTTCTGCTACAATATGAGTGGCTAACGTAGTTTTACCTGATGATTCTGGACCATAAATCTCAATGATACGGCCCTTGGGAACTCCACCAATACCTAATGCTATATCTAAACCTAAAGATCCAGTCGAAATCGATTCAATTGGTTCTACCGCAGTATCACCTAATTTCATGATCGTTCCTTTACCGTAATTCTTTTCTAGTTTATCTAAGGTAAGCTGTAAGGCTTTTAATTTATCTGAGTTGCTCATATTTTTAGTATATTGTTGTCAAAAATAATTTTTATTATTGAAATCTACAAATAAAATGCTAAAAAAATTAGTTAATATTTTTTCATCCCTAAAATAAGTAGATTTATTCGCATATCTAATAATTTGATAATAAGGAATAGTTAATCTTTTTCTATGTGTTTTGCTTTATATGTTTTTTCAAAATATTTACAGAAATAGGTAATTGGACAAATATCACATTTAGGGCTTCTTGCTAAACAAATATATCGTCCATGTAATATAAGCCAGTGGTGGGCTATTGCAATTGTATCTTTTGGTAAGTGTTTTACTAATTGTTTTTCAGATGCTAATACTGTGCTTGCTCGATTAGTTAATCCTATTCTGTTGGCAACTCTAAAAACATGGGTGTCAACTGCCATCGCGGGTTGATGATAAACTACAGATGAAATAACATTTGCTGTTTTTCTTCCAACTCCTGGTAACTTGACTAAATCTTCAATTTTTTCTGGTATTTCTCCGTTGAAATCGATTAAGAGTTTTTTTGCCATTCCAACCAGATGTTTGGATTTATTGTTGGGATAGCTCACCGAACGGATATAACTGAATACTTCCTCCGGGCTACTTTCTGCCAATGATTCAGGATCCGGATATCTTTCAAATAGGGCAGGGGTGATCTGATTAATCCTTTTGTCCGTGCATTGCGCTGAAAGTATTACCGCAATTAATAATTCAAATGGATTGCTATAATTGAGCTCAGTTTGAGCCTCTGGATTGTGGGTAGAAAAATACTCAACAAAAGCTTTGTAACGTTCCTTTATAAGCATAAACAAAGATAATAATAATTCTAGCTTACTATTAATGCTTATAAGGTTAAAAGCAACGAAGCCATTCTGTCTTAGAATGGCTTCGTATTATAAGTTACGAAATGTCTTTGAATAATTGAGGATGTTTTCGATTGTCCTATCTTCTGGATCTTTAGACAATTGTTGTATGCAACTTTTTATTTTTTCCTCGAATGATACTTCAAGATTGTTGTCTTGAATTATACCTGAAAGTTGACCTTCGTAATTTACTTCTTTAATTTTAGTAGAATTTTCAACCATAAGCATCTTGTTTTCTTATCTAAACGCAAGATACTAAGCATTATTGTGAAAAATTTAACATTTTTTTACTTTTTTTGAGAAACAATTTTATTAGCTTCTTCAATTGCCTTATAAGCATTCACAATACCACCGCTAACGCTGATTTCATCAAGGTAAACGCGTTTGGTTCCACCATCTTTTTTCACTTTTACTTTCTGGTCTACTTTTGTGACGCTCTTCATAATAACATCTTTTACCTGCTCAGCACTTAAGCTTGGATAATATGCACGAATCATTGCTGCTAATCCAGAGACAACTGGCGCAGCCATACTAGTCCCTTGGTTTTCTTTATACTTTGATTCTGGAATCGTCGAATTAATTTTTACTCCAGGTGCGAAAACGTCTACACTACGGTAACCATAGTTCGAAAATTCTGCCAATAATTCTGAATCTGATTTTAATCCTGTGGCACCTACTGTTATCCAATTTCTTGCCTCACCAATTACAGCATCTAAACTGTCTGTGAAATATTTGGTAGGAAAGTTCTTTTCAATGTCATTATCTTGAGAATCATTACCTGCTGCGTGTACCAATAATACATCCTTTGATTCTGCATATTTAATCGCATCATCAACAGCCTTTTTATTGTGTGCATAACCTTTTCCAAAACTCATATTGATCACTTTAGCTCCATTATCAACTGCATAACGGATCCCATTAGCAACATCTTTGTCTCGTTCATCCCCATTTGGAACTAAACGAACGGCCATGATCTGAACATTATCTGCAACTCCATTTACACCTAAGTCATTGTTACGTTTTGCAGCAATAATTCCTGCAACATGGGTTCCATGTTCCGCATCCGGACCTTTAACATCATTGTTTCCATAATATTTTTCGGTAACATCTTCATAGTTGTCACCTACAATACCCCTAGGATCAAACTCCTTGTTCAAATGGAAATCTGCCTGATCAGTGAAATATTTTACTGCATCCTGAATGTCAGTGTAGAATTTATCAAACGAACCATTGTCTAACTCCTTTTTTGCAATTCGAATTGCCATTTTTTGACGATCACCTGTCGTTTGGAAAGCTTCTAAATCTGCCTTGTTGATGTCCTTGGGCTCTTTGCCAATCTTCTTTATGATGCTATCGATCTCCGTTTTTAGTCCACCATAATTTACTTTCCCGAAAGAAGCCTCATCCATTTTGGACGTGTAATCTGTAATCATTTTTTGATAGGCTACAAACTCTCTTCTTTCCTTTTCTGATAGGGGAGTACTCGGAAGTACGGAAATATATTTTGGCTCATAAATCCGAATTTGACGCGTTACTTCTAGATTATCTTGGTCTACATTCTTACCATCTTTTCCGCCAATAAAGTTCCATCCATGAACATCATCGATATAGCCATTGCCATCATCATCTTTTCCATTGCCAGGGATTTCTTTTGGATTCGTCCAAAGAACATCTTTTAGATCTTCGTGTTGAACATCTACTCCTCCATCAAGAACTGCAACGATTACAGGAGATGCTTTTTTACCCTTCAATAATTCTTGGGCTTTCTCAGTACTGATTCCCATGTAGCCATCTTTTTGGAAATCTAAATTGTACCAGTTTGCAGCTGGAGTAGTTTTATCTTGGCTGAAACCAAGTGTGGGAAGTATTCCTAAAGCTAAATAACACAGAAATTTATTTGTTCCTATCATATTTTTAAAGATTATAATTCGACAAATTTAATGAATCAAATAAGATGCTTTTGTTAATTAATCTAAAATCATTAATAAATTGTCTTATTTTTAAATATTCTTTAACCAAATTAATTAATTTAAATATATGAAAGATAAATATGTAATTGGTTTAATATTGTCTATCATGATTTCTTCTTGTTCCCCGGACAACAATACTAAAAAAGAGCCCATAAAGTGGCCAAATGCAACTCACCCTGTGGCTGAATTGAAAGACCACAATCGGGTTATCCATGGTGATACCGTAGCAGATCCTTATTATTGGATGAATGATTATTTCAAAAAAGGACCCGACTCCTCAAAAGTAGTCGCTTACCTTGAAGCTGAAAATAATTATACCAATGAAATGATGAAGGATACGAAACCTTTCCAGGATCAGCTTTTTAACGAAATGAAAGCAAGGGTGAAGGAAACTGATGAAAGTGTTCCTTATTTTAAGAATGGTTACTATTATTATCAACGAACAGAGGAAGGAAAACAATATTATAAACTTTGTCGCAAAAAAGCAAGTTTAGAGGCTCCCGAAGAAGTTTTGTTAGATGTAGACAAAATGGCTGAAGGATTTCCTTATTATGCTTTAGGTGCTGCATCGGTCAGTCCAGACAATAAATTGTTGGCATACGCTGTTGATACCGTTTCCAGAAGAGAGTACATTATTCATATTAAAAATCTTGAAACTGGTGAGTTATTACCTGATCGTATTATTAGAACATCTGGTGGGACCGTTTGGGCTGCTGATAATAAAACCATTTTTTACACCTCCAAAAATCCTGTCACATTATTAAGTGAAAAAATAAAGCGACACACCTTAGGAACTAAGTCCGATACTGATGTCGTAGTTTATGATGAAAAGGATAATACAAACTATATAGGTGTTTCAAAATCGAAAAATGAAAAATTTATTTTTATTTATTCAGGAGGCACCTTAAGTTCTGAAACTAGATATATCAAAGCTGATGAACCCAATGCTGAGTTTAAGGTATTCCAACCTAGGACAAAAGATGTTCTTTATGATGTTACCCCTCTTGAGGATAAATTCTTGATCGTAACCAACGAAAATGCAAAGAACTTCAAAGTGATGGAGACTCCATTGGATAAAACAACGAAGGAAAACTGGAAAGAATATATTCCTCATCGCGAAGATGTCCTGGTTGAGGGAATCGATGAATTTGCCAACTATTTAGCAATTTCAGAAAGAAAGAATGGCTTAACCCAATTAGCAATTCGAAATTTAAAAGATAATAATCAGCACTATCTTGATTTGGGTGAAGCTGCGTATACTGTTTACCCAAGCACCAATGTGGATTATAATACTGATGTTCTTCGCTATGGTTATACTTCTTTAGTTACTCCTTCCTCTACATTTGACTATAACATGAAGTCAAAAGAAAAATCCTTGTTAAAGCAGCAGGAAGTTTTAGGCGGGTATAATTCAAAAGATTATATTACGGAGAGGGTAATGGCTAAAGTATCTGCTGATGTTCAGGTGCCTATTTCAATAGTTTATAAAAAAGGGACAAAGAAGGATGGGAAAGCTCCTTTACTATTATATGCTTATGGGTCTTACGGTAGTTCCATGAACCCAAGTTTTAGTTCATCAAGATTATCCTTATTAGACCGAGGATTTATCTATGCAATCGCTCATATCCGTGGAGGTGAAGAGATGGGGAGGCAATGGTATGAAGATGGGAAAATGATGAAAAAGAAAAATACTTTTACAGACTTTATTGATTGTGGAAAATTCTTAATCGATCAAAAGTTTACTTCAAAAGAACATCTTTATGCCCAAGGAGGAAGTGCCGGTGGTTTATTAATGGGTGCTGTTATTAATATGGCTCCAGAAATATGGAACGGGGTAATAGCTCAAGTTCCATTTGTGGATGTCGTAAACACGATGCTCGACGAAACTATACCGCTTACTACGAATGAATACGACGAATGGGGTAATCCAAACAATAAAGAAGCTTATGATTATATGAAATCTTATTCTCCCTACGAAAATATTGAAGCTAAGGAATATCCAAATTTATTAGTGACAACTGGACTTCATGATAGTCAAGTTCAATATTTTGAACCAGCAAAATGGGTGGCTAAATTAAGAACTCTTCATCAGGGGAATAATGTTATCTTATTGAAAACAGATATGGATTATGGTCATGGTGGTGCATCTGGACGCTTTGACTATTTAAAGGATGTAGCGCTGAGTTATGCATTTCTCTTTAAACTTGAAGGGATAACGAAATAAAAAAAGAAGGGCAGAAAATAAATTTCCGCCCTTCTTTTTTTTAGTTTTTCGATTATTTATGTTTTAAACTATCTGAAATATTTTCTGCTTCAATTTCTCTGGCATCTATTTGATGCTGTTTATAGTTCTCCATAGCAATTTTACTAGCTCTTTGAGAAACTACTAACCCAAATATGGCAACAACTGTGACTACTATAATTCCCCACATATATTTCTTCTTATCCTGTTTAACTAACCAGTACATAAAAAGAATGTATGGAATGACGAATAAGGCATAAAAAAAGATACTTGGACCTACCATGATGATGAAATTTTATGCAAAATTAAGGATTTATTTAATTATTGTGCTATTTACAAAGCATTCAAACAAAAACTTACAAAACAATGAGAGATTTTAAACGTTTCAATAATTGGAAAGTCTGATTGAAAGGTTTTCAATGAAGCTTGAACCTATTTGTTTTTTAATTAAAAAAACTACTTTGAGATTGCATAAAAGAAAAAAATAATTGTTTACTTTTGCGCTGTCAGATCACTTAGTATAAATAAGATATATTAACGATGTATTGTAACAAATTGTATATGAATTCTTCTGCTCAAGCTTATGAAAAGCTTGTGAAGGATGCCTATTGTGCAGTACGAACACTTAATTGTCCTGTTCTACGATTCCGACGACCTATTCTGCCTCGAGCTTGATTCTGAGGCAGGCAAACTTCCCATTTTGTTATTCATCCAGCTCGATGAATGATATTCAAATTAGATTTTTAGTTCAAATACTTTGGTATTTATTTTTTAGGTCGACATTATTAAATGACAATCTCAGATTTTTTAATTATTCCAGCAGCGGCAGATCATGTGAAATATGCCGAAGAAGTCTGTAATGAAATGTTTGAGTCTGCAAAGGCTCGTGGAACCGGTATCGCACGTAGAAAACCAGAATACGTTGCACGTAAAATGGAAGAGGGCAAAGCCGTAATCGCTTTGCATAAAGACGGTACTTGGGCTGGATTCTGTTATATTGAAACATGGAGTCATGGTGATTATGTCGCTAATTCAGGCCTTATTGTAAATCCTGTGTTCCGTAAAGTTGGCCTAGCCAAAGCAATTAAAAAAAGAGTGTTTGAACTCTCTAGAGAAAAATACCCTCATTCTAAGATTTTCGGATTGACAACAGGATTAGCTGTAATGAAAATCAACTCCGACCTAGGATATGAACCTGTGACCTATTCTGAATTAACTCAAGACGAAGAATTCTGGAAAGGTTGCCAATCTTGTGTTAATTACGATATCTTAATGTCTAAAGATCGCAAAAATTGTATGTGTACGGCGATGCTTTGGGATCCTGTCGAAAAAGAAAAAGAACTTAAAGAAAAAATTCAGCGTAAAGCTGAAGCAAAGGAACGATTGGATAGAATCTCCAAAAAACAGTCTCTCCTAAAAAGAATTGAAGCGAAACTGTGGAGATCAACTAAGAAATTTGTTGCTGCGGTATTTCCCGTAGGTGCTAGACCTGTAAAAGGTTTTTAATTTGTTATTTTTGTTATTATCAGTATATAAATCATTATAAAATGAAAAAAGTAGTTTTAGCTTTTAGTGGTGGATTAGATACTTCATTCTGTTGTATTTATCTATCTCGTGACTTAGGAATGGAAGTTCACTCTGTTATTGTTAATACCGGAGGTTTTTCTGAAGAAGAATTAAAGAATGTCGAAAAAAGAGCCTATGATTTAGGTGTTAAGTCACATACCACAATTGATGAAACTGAAGATTATTACCAGGATACCATTAAGTATTTGATCTTTGGTAATGTTTTGAAAAATGCTACCTATCCTCTTTCCGTTTCAGCAGAACGTGTTTCTCAAGCTACAGCAATTGCAAACTATGCAAAAAGTATTTCCGCAGAATGTGTCGCTCATGGATCAACTGGGGCAGGTAACGATCAAGTTCGTTTTGACATGATCTTCCAAACATTAATTCCAGGCGTAGAGATTATTACTCCGATCCGTGACCTTCAATTGTCTCGTGAGGATGAAATCGAATACCTTAATAAGCACGGAGTTGAGTATTCTGCTGAAAAAGCTAAATATTCTATTAATAAAGGCCTATGGGGAACTTCAGTTGGTGGAGCCGAAACCTTAACTTCAAATAAATATCTTCCTGAAAGTGCTTGGCCTACTCCATTAACTTCTACGGAACCTCAAAAAATCACTATAGATTTTGAAAAAGGGCAGCCTGTAGCGTTGAATGGAAATAAATTAGGACCTGTTAAAGTTATTCAAGAACTGCAGGCTTTAGCTCAGCCTTATGGTATTGGTCGTGATATACATGTTGGTGATACTATTATTGGAATTAAAGGACGTGTTGGATTCGAAGCTGCCGGCCCAATTATTTTAATCAAAGCTCACCATACTTTAGAAAAACATACGCTAACGAAGTGGCAATTATCTTGGAAAGATCAATTAGCAGCTTTCTATGGGAATTATATGCATGAAGGTCAGATGCATGACCCTGTTATGCGTGATATGGAAGCTTTCCTTCAGAGTTCTCAAGAAACCGTCTCAGGACGTGTATTTGTGGAACTGCACCCTCACCGCTTCGTTATTTTAGGAATTGAGTCAGAACATGATTTGATGTCTAACAAATTCGGTAGCTATGGTGAAATGAATAAGGGCTATACAGGTGATGATGTAAAAGGTTTCTCGAAAATTTTCGGTAACCAAACCATTATTTGGCATAAAGTAAATCATAAAGATTAATGATAATTGAAGCCGACCTTAATCACTTAGAGGACCTCGCTCCACTATTTGACTCATACCGAGTTTTTTATAAGCAAGATTCGGATCTTGAAAGGGGAAAAGCTTTTCTGAAATCGAGAATCGAAAATAATGAGTCTATTATTTATATGTTCTATAAGGATGGTAAAGCCGTAGGTTTTACCCAGCTTTATCCAAAATATTCTTCTGCAAGATTAATCAAAAATTGGATTCTTAATGATCTGTATGTTGATGAAAATTATAGAAGGGAAGGAATTGCTAAACAGCTTATAAATAAGGCAGTTTCGTTTTCTAATGATCAAGAAGCAGAGTTTATTCAATTAGAGACTCAGAATAGTAATAGTAATGCTCAATTATTATATCATAAAATGAATTTTCAAATTCAGGATTCTGATCAAGAATTTATTTTATTTAAAAGATTTTTATAATTAATAGGGCACGTTTTTTAAGGTGCCCTTTTTATTTATTTATTATGGAAAAAATTAAAGTAGGAATTGTTGGGTCGGCTGGTTATACTGGTGGTGAGTTATTAAGATTATTAATCTTTCACCCCAACGTAGAGATTATTTTCGCGAATAGTGCTTCTAATGCAGGTAATAAACTATCTGACGTACATAATGACTTATTTGGTGATACCGAATTGACATTCTCATCTGATTTTCATTCTAATATAGACGTTTTGTTCCTATGTGTGGGACATGGTGATGCAAGGAAATTTTTAGATGCTAATCCAATTGACCCTTCTGTAAAAATTATTGACCTTTCTCAAGATTATAGATTAAAGAATCGTGTTGAATATCAAGGAAAGAATTTTATCTATGGGCTTCCTGAGTTGAATAAAGAGGCTATTAAAACTGCGCATTATATTGCTAACCCTGGATGTTTTGCAACAAATATTCAGTTGGCATTATTGCCATTAGCAAGCAAAGGATTGTTGCCTGATCAAATTCATGTCAATGCTACTACTGGTTCTACAGGTGCTGGACAAAAACCAAGTGCTACAACTCATTTCTCTTGGCGGAATAATAACCTTTCTGCTTATAAATCGTTTGAACATCAACATTTACAAGAAATATCAGAGTCTCTGAATCAATTGCAGGACAATTTCCTCCCAATCGGCGACGGGTCATTATTAGATAGAGCGGCTCAAAGGATTAATTTTATACCTCAACGAGGAGATTTTGCTAGAGGAATTTTTTCTGCAATCTATGTTGAGACTGATTTATCGGAGGATCAAGCTTATGAGTTGTTTGAAACTTATTATGCTGAACACCCATTTACTCATGTTTCTAGAGCTAATATCGATTTGAAACAAGTTGTAAATACCAATAAGAGTATTATACATCTTGAAAAACATGGTAATAAACTGCTTATCCTTAATGTGACTGATAATCTGCTGAAAGGAGCGTCTGGACAGGCGGTTCAAAATATGAATTTGATGTTCGGATTGGATGAAAAGGCTGGTCTGGGATTAAAATCCGTTGGCTTTTAAATATAAAATTTTTATGAATAAAGCTTTCCTTGAAAGCTGTTATTAAAATGCATAAAAAAAGGGCTGAATTACAAATTCAGCCCTTTATTGTTATTGGGAATTCTATTTCTCCAATAAATTAATTTTTCTCTCAACAGAAACATTGTCACCTGTTACAGCATTTCCATCTTTGTCTACCAAAGTTAGTTTTACTGTAGCTTCTCCTAATGGAAGGTTAAGGATTTCGTAAGGAACCCATTGATCTAAAGTAAAGTCTTGTCCATTAATGTTAGCTTTTACTTTGTAGTTGTCTGCGCCTAAAGTTGCGTTGGCAACAAAGAAGTCTAATAATAAAGCTTTTGTTTCTTCACCTTTGTAGTCTCCTTTTGGTCTGCTATAGAATAAAGAAGGTTCAGTTGGAGCTGGAAGCTCTGCAATCTTACCATCTGCTTCAACCTTAAATTTGATTAATTTAGAAGCGTCTGCAGTCTTTATAGATTCATGAAATGATCGAGACAAGAAAGACATTAAATAATGCTCAGAGTTTACAGGTACTGTAAAACTGTGCTCTGGTTTGTATAATGCCGCATATGGTGTATTATCCAAAATAAAGTGGATGTGTTGTCCATCATGCGAGTTGGCCATATGGTGGGTATGTTCAGTCTGCTCAGTTAATTTGAAGTTTTGAACATCATATTTTACCGTGATTTTTGCTGAATCTGTACCAACTTTCTCAGAAGTCAATGATGATATTTTTAAGGTAGCTCCTGGAAAATCCTTAGCATGTTGAAGTGGATTTACTGCTATAGCGCCTACTGTGTCTGCTAATGCTGTTGAATCCTTAACTTCGCCTTCTTGATTTTTTGTAGGGGTATTACATGAAGCAAGTACCGCTGTTGCAGCTAATACTGCTAATGCTGATTTAAGTGTTCTCATTTTTAAAATAATATTTAGTCGAAATATGTTTGATTACTAAACAAATATAAACGATAATTGTTTAATTTTATTGAAAAACAATATGTAATGATTCTTTTATTGCTGCTAGTGTCTTTTTTAAATCCTCCTCTGTATGTGCCGCTGAAATAAATCCTACCTCATATCCAGAAGGTCCAAAATATATTCCTCGGTTCAATAATTCCCTGTGCATGATTTTGTACTTTTCCATGGATGCTGGATCAATTTCATCTGCACGTTGGATTTTTTCTTGATCAGTAAAGGCAAACCAAAATATTGAACCTATCGTAGTCAGACTTACTTGGTAGTTGTTTTCCTTAATAAATGAACGTAATTCTTCAACAAATTCTTTGGTAGTTTGCTCTAATCTCTCGTAAAATCCTGGCTGTGCAAGGATTTTCAATGCAGCAATACCTGCGGCCATAGCAACTGGATTGCCAGAAAGTGTACCAGCTTGGTAAACGGCACCATCTGGTGATATATTACTCATTAATTCTTTGGATGCTCCATAGGCACCAACCGGCATACCACCACCAATTATTTTTCCATAGGTGATAATGTCTGGTTGGATATCATAATATTTTGATGCTCCTTCAAATCCTAATCTGAACCCAGTAATTACTTCGTCCATAATCAACAAGGAACCGTTTTCCTTGGTTATCGATCTTAAGAAATCTATATAGTCCTTATCCTGAATTAATAAGCCATTGTTTGCTGGAACACCTTCAATAATCACCGCTGCAATTTGACCTTTAAAGTCTTCGAATACAGCTTTCAATGCCTCTTTATCATTTAATGCAATGACAATTGTTTCATCTGCAAAAGCCTTTGGAACACCTGCTGAGGATGTCTCTCCGAAGGTCACAAGACCTGATCCTGCTTTCACAAGCAAGGAATCGGAATGGCCATGATAACAGCCTTCAAATTTTACTATTTTATCACGTTTGGTAAATCCACGTGCTAATCGAATAGCCGACATTACAGCTTCTGTACCGGAACTTACAAAACGTATTTTTTCAATTTTCTTATTATTATTTAGAATCAATTCTGCAAGATCATTCTCAAGTGAGGTAGGTGCTCCAAAACTTAACCCTTTCCCTAATTGTTCTTCAACCGCCGCTTTGATTTCAGGGGTATTGTGTCCTAAGATTAAAGGACCCCATGAACAGCAATAGTCGATAAATTCATTCCCATCAGCGTCCCATAAATGTGCTCGGTCTCCGCGTTCAATAAATAAAGGGGTTCCATAAACTGATTTAAAGGCTCGTACTGGAGAATTTACCCCTCCTGGGAAGTATTGCTTAGCTTTTTCAAATAACTTCGCCGACTTTTCACGTGAAATATCCGAAGTAGATGTTGTCATAGTCTTCTGTTTGATTGTGTAGAACAAAATTAATATTTAGTAGTTAGTATTTGGTATTTAGTCCCTGATAAGTTTGAAAAATAGGGATTATGACGAAAATGTGGCTTTAGGATAGATATTTTAAAAATGCTAGAGCCATAGCTAAAACAAAGAAAGCTCCACTATGGGAGCTTTCTCTTATTTTTTTGGTATTCTTATTTACCTTCTTCTAGAACTTTAGTAACTAGTTCAGCCGCTTCTTTTAATAAGATAGCTGAATATACTTGTAATCCAGAATTATCAATCAATTCTTTCGCTTCTTTTGCGTTAGTTCCTTGTAAACGAACGATAATTGGAACCGGGATATTTCCGATTTCATTATAAGCGTCAATTACACCTTGAGCAACACGGTCACAACGAACGATACCTCCAAAGATGTTAATTAAGATCGCTTTTACATTAGGATCTTTTAAGATGATATTGAAACCAGCTTTTACAGTTTCAGCATTTGCAGTACCACCAACATCTAAGAAGTTTGCAGGTTCACCACCAGCAATTTTAATGATGTCCATCGTTGCCATAGCTAAACCAGCACCGTTTACCATACATCCTACGTTACCATCAAGTTTAACATAGTTAAGGTTGAATTCTCCAGCTTCTACTTCGGTTGGATCTTCTTCAGTAATATCACGTAATGCTGCAATTTCTGGATGACGGTATAATGCGTTTTCATCCAAATTAACTTTAGCATCTACAGCTAAGATTTTATCATCTGAAGTTTTTAATACAGGGTTAATCTCAAACATAGATGCATCTATTGAATCATATGCTTTGTATAATGCCGCAACAAATTTAACCATGTCCTTATGTGCCGCTCCTGAAAGTCCTAAGTTGAAAGCAATCTTACGTGCTTGAAATCCTTGAAGACCTACTTTTGGATCAATCTCTTCCTTGAAAATTAAATGTGGAGTTTTTTCTGCAACCTCTTCGATATCCATACCTCCTTCAGTCGAATACATAATAATGTTACGACCTGTAGCACGGTCTAAAAGTACAGACATGTAGAATTCTTTGGTTTCGCTATCACCTGGATAGTAAACATCCTGGGCAATTAAAACCTTGTTAACTTTTTTACCTTCTGGACCAGTCTGTGGAGTTACTAGTTGCATACCGATGATGTCTGTTGCTCGTTGCAATACTTCATCTTGGTTTTTTGCTAACTTAACACCACCACCTTTACCACGGCCACCCGCATGGATTTGTGCTTTTACCACAACCCAATCCGAGTTGAATTCTTCCTTCATTCTCTTAGCAGCCTCAACAGCTTGCTCTGGGGTTTCGGCAACAATACCTTCTTGTACTCTTACTCCGAAACTCTTAAGTATTTCTTTTCCTTGATATTCGTGAATGTTCATTGATAAAAAAATTTGCTGTAAAAATAGCGTATTTATTCGGAAGGGACAAGTTATTATTACGATTAAATTGCGCTAATTTCAATCGTACCCTATTTATTATATTTCCATTTCAACCACTTGTTTTTGTTTTTTATTATTTTCGCAATATGATCTTAAAGGCCAATAATATTTTTAAGTCCTATGCTGACCTTGAAATTCTGAAAGGTGTCAGTATCTCTGTCAAAAAAGGAGAGATTGTTTCAATTGTTGGGGCGTCTGGTGCCGGTAAAAGTACCTTGTTGCATATTATTGGAACACTCGATAAACCCGATAAAGGAACTGTCCTTATCGAAGGTGAAGACGTCTTCGCATTAAATGAAAAACAATTGAGTGACTTCAGAAATAAGCATATAGGATTTGTATTTCAATTTCATCATCTGCTGCCTGAATTTACCGCATTAGAAAATGTTTGTATTCCTGGATTTATAGCTGGGCAAGATAAAAAGTCTGTTGAAAATAGAGCAATGGAATTGTTGGGGATTCTAGGTGTTGAACATCGGGCAAATCATAAACCTGCTGCGATGTCCGGTGGTGAACAGCAACGCGTATCTGTTGCCCGGGCATTAATCAACAACCCTACATTAATCTTAGCTGACGAACCATCAGGTAATTTAGATTCTGAAAATGCAACCGCATTACATCAGCTTTTCTTTGAATTGAGGGAAAAAATGCAGCAAACTTTTATTATTGTTACCCATAATGAGGAATTGGCCAGAATCTCAGACCGAACTATTCATATGAGAGATGGATTAATCTATTAATATGCAAAAATTACTGATCACTTTTGGAACGAGGCCATTGGCTCAAAGACTTCATAAAATGCTAAATCCTCATTTTCAAATTATATTTGCTACATCAGAAGAGGTACCTACTTTTTTAGCTGCTAACTACCAAAAAATCCCAACAGGTCTAAATCCGACTTTTGCTCATGAAGCCTTAAAACTATGCTTAGACAAGCAAATCGACTGTATTTTGCCTTTAGGGTTATCTGAAATCCAGTCTTTGAGCTCAGCAAATGTATTATTTGAAGAATATGGAATCCATATTTTGGCACCAAACCAAGAAAATTTGAATGAGTTATTTGTGCTGGAAAACCCGGCTTCTTCGGTTGATTTAATTCTTTGTCAAGATGGTAAAAGTTTGATCTCTGAAAAAGATTTAGGAATTAAAATTAGCGGATTATTTGCCCTTGCTGATGAGGGGGATGATTTAGCCCTATGTACTATTTAAAAAATGATAGATTTTTCTCATATCCCTCAAAATAAAAAATTGTTTCTTTTTGAAATTGACGATGTTCTCTTTCCCAAAAAGGATTATTTGTTACAAATATATTATCTGTTTGCTCAATTCGTGGAGTTTACAGAAGCTAGGCCAATCGCTTCAGAAATGATTGAGTTTATGAAGGAAACCTATTTGGAGCTAGGAGAGGAAGTAGTGTACAGCAAAACAGCTGAAAAATTTAATTTCTCGAATAATTACCATGAAAATTTTGAAAGATTGATGGCAAATGGACATTTACCTTTGAAATTATTCTTATATAATGAGATTAAGCTATTATTTGCCTCCATTATTGAGAGGGGAGCCAATATAGCTATTCTAACGAAGGGTAATCCTGTATTGCAGCTGAATAAACTGAAACACATGGATTGGCAAGGTTTCGATAAGAATGTAAAAATTTATTTTATAGACGAGTTAAACTTTAGAAATATTGAACCATTTAGTTATATTGCTTCTGAAAATCATCTAACAGAAAGTGATTTGATTTTCATTGAAGACAATTTATCTAAATAATGATGAAAAAATTTCTGTTAGCTGCTGTATTAGTTTCCTGTTTGTTTGGAACTAGCTGTAAAAAGGATTCAGTTCAACCAACTGACAAACCTGTAGATGAAGATAAAGAGATTCTCTTAAGAGATTCAACTTACTATTATTCCTTAGTATTTTCCCTTTGGGAGGATAAACTTCCACAACCTAAGGTGGATGCTAAAGGGGATGCAGATTTAAAAGCCTTTACAAATCCCTATAAGACTTCCGAAGAAGTTTTAGACGCTCTGAGAAAATACGCTACTGATGATCGATTTAGTTTTGTAGATCGTGCCGGAACGGTTAGTGAAGAAATCCAACAAGGCGTATATAAGGAAACAGGTGCTACACCCATATATTTGACGACCGTTGATCAAAATAACAATGAGGAAACAAAGCTGTATATAAAATTGGTTCAAAAAAATTCTCCTGCCGAAAAAGCTGGTTTAAAACGGGGAATGAGAATCGTAAGTATAAATGGTGATTCTAAATTGGATTATGCTACGGATGAAAAACAGAATTTCAAAAACTTTTATAAGTTAATTAATGGTGAAGGGACGCTGAATTTAGTGGTTCAAACAGCAGGAGAAACAAAAACCCAGACGATATCGGTGGCTGCTAATGCCTATAATATTGATCCTATATTAATCAAGAAAATTTTTACTGTAGGAAATAAAAAGGTAGGTTATTTATTTTATACTTCTTTTGTTAATGTTTATAGTCAATCGGGTACAAATGCCTATTATACGGCAATGGTTAATGCTTTCAAAGAATTTGAAACAGCAAACGTCAATGAATTGGTTGTCGACTTAAGATATAACGGTGGCGGTTCAACTAGTTCTGCTGAACTATTAGCAAATCTCATCGCTCCGACGGCAACTGCTAAAGGAAAAATGTACGACTATAAAGTAAATAAGAATTTAGTCGAAGCTGGTTGGGTTGATGAGTCAGATCCAAAAGCCCCTTTTAGGTCTGTCAATTTTAATAAAACCAATAGCTTAAATTTATCTAGAGTTTATTTCTTGGGAACAACAGGAACTGCTTCTGCTAGTGAATTAGTTATCAATGTTCTTAAACCTTATATGAATGTCGAAATTATCACGACAAACGGCAAAGGAACTTACGGAAAACCAGTTGGATTCTTTGGGTATCCTGTAGTTGATGAATACGCCGATTTATATATTACCTCCTTCCAAATGCTAAATAAGGATGGCTTTGGTGATTATTTTAATGGTTTAAAAGGTACTAAAACAGATGCACGTGATGGTTTCTTAACGCAATTGGGTGAACAAAATGAGTCCATGCTGGCAACTGCACTAGATCATATCGCTACTGGAAGTTATTCTGCAAAAGCGTCGGCAAGAAGTACAAAAACTGCTGCCGAACGTATTCAAACACCTTCTCAGCCTGATGTAAATCAGTACAGAAAGAATATGTACAAATTTTCAGAGCAAAGATTGCCAATTCTGCCAATACAGAATTAATCTTTCCTTAAAAATTTGAGTCAATTATTGGAATCAAATTTGTATGATTTGATTTCTCTTATTTATACGAATGAAAAACACGTTTCTAGGAAAGCTATTGGTATTATTAACAATAGTTTCATTAATAGGTTGTAAAAAAGATGTAAAGGAAATTGATCCACCACCACGTCCAGATGGGGGGGACCGTAGCATCGACCAACAGGTTCTAGATAGTGTTTACTCCAAGTATAAATATTTGTCATATTGGGAGTCATCCATTGAAGTTGCCAATCCAATTTCAAAATTAACGGATAAATACACGGATTATAATGCCCTTCTCTCTTATTTGATGGGGCAGACTCCGGCAAAAACAGATTATAAATTTCATCCAAATTATGACGGTCCATTGGATCGATTCTCTTGGATCGAAGATATTGAAACGGATTCAAAAGCATCGATTAGAGCTGACCTTGCTGATGGCTATGGGTTATATATGGCATTTGACGGGAATAGAAATGATAGTTTATTCGTTTTCTTCGTTGAAGGTGGTTCTCCAGGTGAAAAAGCCGGAATAAAACGTGGCGATAAAGTCCTTGAAATGCAAGGGGATAAAAAAATGATCTATGCTAATAAAACCAAGATAGACGAGTATATCGACGGTAAGACACTAAGTATTAAAACAGAAAGCATTTCTAAAGTTCAAAAATCATATAATTTAACGTACACCTCTTATGACATTCAACCTTTTCAATTAGGAAAAGTCTTTACCGAAAATGGCATGAAAGCTGGGTATATCGGCCTTTCTTCTTTTGAGGAATTGACTTCTGGAGGTACTGATACCAAAATGAAACGTGGAATAGATTCAACTTTTAATGATTTTGGAACTCAAAATATCAACAACCTTATTGTTGATTTAAGATATAATGGTGGTGGATATGTGAGCACTGCGATCTATCTTTTAAATAAGATTATTAATAGTTCCGGAAATGGAAAAGTAATGTTTAAATATGATTTGAACAAAAACCTTAAAAAAGAACGTGATCAAGGTAGTCAAGAATTTGTTGATGAAATCTTCAAAAAAAATAACAGCACCGAAATTACGAATGTTGTCTTTCTTGTTAGTGACTATACTGCCTCAGCAAGTGAAATTGTCATTTCAGCTCTAAAGCCCTATATGAATGTAAAAATTGTAGGGGATGATGGTGCAACCTATGGGAAACCTGTTGGCTTTTTTAGGGAAGATATTTTAAATAAAGCCGGGTTATGGGCTGCCTCCTTTAAAATTATTAATGCAGCGAACTATACAGATTATTGGGATGGTATTCCTGCTGATTATCCATTTATAGATGATAATTTTTATAAGCAATTAGGAGATCCTACTGAAGACATGACGAGAAAAGCCTTGGATGTGTTACTCAGTATCTCGGGTAAAAAGGCTTCAACAAGGTCATCAAGGATTCAAAGCTCTTCAATGAAGAATGTTCGAGAACTGAATAAAATCCCGCCTCGCAATATGTTAAAGGATAAATAAATCATTATTTAATTATTAACTTTGACCTATGGCAGGAAACAAACCAACTACGATTAAAGAAATCGCTAGGAAACTAAAGATTTCTCCTTCTACAGTGTCTAGAGCATTAAATGATCATCCAAGTATTGGACTCGTTACTACCATGCGCGTGAAGAAAATGGCCGAAGAAATGGCATATGAGCCAAATCAAACCGCTATTTTCTTTAAGCAAAGAAAGACATTTACAATTGGGGTCATCCTTCCTAAACTTTCAGAACCTTTCTTCTCAGAAGCTATTAGTGCCATTGAAACGGTAGCTGAAGAAAAAAAATATACCGTATTATTGGGCCAGTCTCTAGATGATGAGAATAGGGAACTTAATATTATCCAAACATTTAAAAAACATAGGGTAGATGGAATATTGATTTCTATGAGTAAGAATACTGGAAATACAGATTTTCTCACTCTACTTGCTAAAACTGAAATTCCAATTGTATTTTTTGATTGTGTTCCAGACCTTCCAAATGTACATAAGATCTATAGCGACTTAGAATCGGGTATGATCGAAGCTATCGATGCATTTATTGACCGTGGTCATAGCAAAATTGCTTTGATTAATGGCCCTGAATCATTATTGGCATCTAAAGAACGTGCTGATGCATTTAAAAGTGCTCTCAAAAAGAATAAAATCCCTTTTGATTCCAATTTTATTGTCAATACAGATTTAACAGAACATGGAAATGAAGCTGCTATGGAAAAAATCTGTTCGTTGATAGATCGACCATCTGCGGTGATTTCTTTTAATGATTTCGTTACCTTAGATCTTATTCGATATGCGAAACAGCGGGGGATAGTCTTGAACCAAGATATGTTTTTCATTAGCTATGCAAATTATCCTCTATGGAAATATATGGATAACCCGCCTATGGGAAGTATCGAACAATACCCCGAAAAACAAGCTCATAAAGCTGCTGAAATATTGTTCGATTGTATTGATAAGAAAGAATATACTAACGACGCTCAAGTGGTCGTTTTCCCTTCAAAATTAGTACTTAAATAAAAATCTTAGTTGATTTGAATGCTATAGGTAATGTCGATTCCGCCATTAGCCAACATATCATGTACTGAACAATATTTTTTTACCGCTAATTCAGCCGCCTTTTGAGCTTTCGCCTCGTCAATTTGACCTTTTAGCTTAAATGATATGTGAATTTTAGTAAAGATGTTTGGGATTTCTTCCCTACGTTCGCCTTGAACATCTACTTCAATATCTTGTAAATCCTGACGTTGTTTTTGTAAAATTGTCGTCAAGTCAAAAACGCTGCATGATCCTAAAGCCATCAAAACCAGCTCCATCGGTCTTACTCCTTTTCCTTCTCCACCGATTGATTCCGGACCATCAATGTTTACTTTTACGTTTGATAACTCACTAGAGGCTTCAAAATGTACGCCTTCATTCTGTCTTTTTAAATGAACTTTCATGTTTTAAGTTTTGATAATGTAAAGGTAGGTAAATTAGAATGATTCCTCCTTGCATTGAGATTTTGTATGCTGAATATGGAATTCATTTGATAATTCATCCTGCCGAGATCGAGAATAAAAATAAGAAGCCGTATCCTAAATTAATTTGGATACGGCTTCTTGATTATTTTAAAGCTAATGATTTAGCCAATTTTTAGTTAGGATACTTAACACCTCGATATTGACTGATGTCAAGCTTCGATATTTTGGAATCGTACTTCGAGTTGATGGCATCGATGAATAAATTAGCTACGATAGCATTTCCCATAGGTGTAAGGTGAACCCCATCTAAGGAGAAAGCATTGCCAGTAATAAATGCTGCTGAAATATGAACACCATTATAGTTATAACCCGCTTTTACTTTATTCAAAAATGCATGAACATCGGCAATTGCCAGATCTTTAGAGGTAGCTATCGCTTTAATTTTATCATTATATGCTTTTACTCGAGCTGTTACAGCCGCAACTTCAGCCTTATCTAAAACATATTTATCTTCAATAGGATTCATTGGGTGCATACCATAAGGTATTTTTAAATCATTTGGAACACCTAATAAAGCTGTTGGAAAGGTTAAGACAATTAAGTCTTCCGCTGTCGCTGCTCTTGGACCGGTTTTAGTCGCTATAAATACATTTTTAGCTGCACCGCCTGATGCTGCTTCCACTGCCGCATTCAAGCGCGCAGTAGTAACCGTATTCATAAATGGAATCGACGTAACGTCAGGTATTGTTGCTACTACACCTTTCGAACCTTTTGCAGTTAATGCAGTAATGAATGTGTTATATGCAAATTCAAAGGTCGGTACATCGGTGAGCTTTTTCGTCGGATCTTCAGACTCAGCGGCACCATTCATTGCATAACCTAATACATCATTATTCCCTAACCAGAAGCTGAAAAAAGTATGCTCATGTGAAGATGCATATTCAACATATTTTAATGCTGGGGAGGTACCCTCTGGCAATAATCGCTCGAAATATGGATTTCCAGCTACCGTTCCAATGCCCGGAGCCATAGACATATCCAAACGCATCCCTGGTACGCCTAAATTCTGAATTGGTTCTGTATATTTTGTATATAATGGTCCACCGCTTGGACTTTTGCCTCGAATAGCTAATTTATCAGTAACAGGTTCCATTACGGGGTTGCCATCAACCAATGATTTTAACCTAATATAACCAGAACCATTCTCTTGTTCCGTACTAAAGAATGGAGAGGTAAATTCACCTCCACCTACTAATTTGAATTGTTCTGCCATCAAATTCGGAAATGCGACCTTCTGTCCTTCTAAATATAGTCCGTTGTCAGCATAACCGGATGTTAGCGAGTTTCCAACTGCGATGAATTTAGAAAAGTCAGCTGTTCCCTTGCTGGTCTCCAACTCATCAAGGGTTGGAGCACATGATGTTGCCAAGCCTAATAGGGCAAGTCCAATATATAATTTAAAATTCTTTTTCATTGTTTTCATAATTTAAGACCTACCAATAGTAAGAAACAGAAATACCAGGTGCATGAATGTTCGTTTCATATGCTCCCCTTAATTGAGTCTCCGCATTCGTTGTGGTACGCTTCAATATTTTTTGGAATACATAAGCTGCTGACATTTGCCAATTTGGTGAAAACTTATAGGTCACACCCCCCGCTGCCATGACACGATTGTTATCTGGCGTCTCGGGATATACATATCTTGCTTGAACCGGTGTGTAAACGTACCCAGCACCTACGCGTAAATCTAACTTGTCATTCACTTCATAGTTAATCCCTGCTTTTCCTGAAAACGCATTTTCATATTTCTTTTCTGAACGAGTGTCCTGTAATACTGGCGTATTGTTTTCATAGTCAAACACTAACTCCTTATAGATGCTATAATTGATGATAGATCCATCGATTGCCGCATCAACTTTTTCAGATAATGGAAAGGTAAGTCCTACATTGAATGAAGCTGGTAAAGGTAATTCCGCATCGAATTTTCCATTCGGAAAATTAGCTGCTAATGATCCAGGAACATCAAATGTTCCATCGCCACCTTTTAATTTTGTTATTACCTTTGAACGGTAATTCACTGATAATGCAAAAGTTTCATCTAAGGTATAGTGAACACCTAGATTATATCCCATTCCAGTTCCAGTTCCTTTTAATGTAGCTTGCCCTGTTTTTCCATCAGGATAGAATACAGGCAATGCTCTTCCTAAATCAACAAGACCAATATTATAAACAAATCCTCCACCTACACTGAATTGTTCCGTTAATTTAAAGCTTAAGGTAGGTTGAATGTAAATTGCACGCATGGATAAATGTGTTAGCGAGAATCTACCTGGCCATTCCGTCCCCCAATCTACTGATCCTCCAAATGGAGTATATACCCCGATACCTGCTTTCCACCATGCACCTTTCGGTCCAAATGTGGCATAGGCACCAAATGGTGGCGATATTTGGAATTTTGTGTGATGTACATCAGGGCTTCCTGCCTCTTGAAATGCAGATCTGTACATGATGGCGCTACCACCTATCTGTACCCCATTGTTCTCCATTTTCACTAATGCTCCAGGGTTATAAACGATGGATGTTTCATCAACAAAAAGTGCGGACCCTGCGCCCGCCATACCCACAGCTTTTTGACTTTGGGTATTAACTTGTGATCCCTGTGCTAATAATAGGGAAGGGGAAGCTAATAACAAACTGAGTAATAATTGTTTCATAGTAATTATTGATTAGCGTTTTTCAAATTCGATTTGATATGCTAACATAGTAAAATTTTATTAATTATAATAAAAAATTTGTCAAGAATTAATAAAAGACTGCTATTTGTTTTTATTCAAAACATAAATAAGGTATATTGGTTTTCAATATAAACAGATTTAAATAAATATTTATGGCTCAAGTATCATTTAAAGGTAATGCAGTGCATACCCAAGGAGATCTACCTCAAGTAGGCAGTGCAGCTCCTGACTTTACTTTAACCGCCGGTGATTTGTCACAAAAATCATTGAAAGATTTTGCAGGTAAGAAAGTTATTCTAAATATATTCCCAAGTATCGACACGGGTACTTGCGCAATGTCAGTACGCCAATTCAATGAAAAAGCTTCCGGATTAGATAATACTGTAGTTCTTTGTATTTCTAAAGATCTTCCTTTTGCGCAAAGTCGCTTCTGTGCTGCTGAAGGTCTTGATAATGTAATTACACTATCTGATTTCAAAGATGACTCTTTCGCCAATGCGTATGGTGTTAAATTCTCTGATGGTCCACTTCAAGGGCTTTTAAGTCGTTCTGTGGTCGTAGTGGACGAAAATGGAAATGTAAAATATACCGAACAAGTCGCTGAAACCGTCGAAGAACCTAACTACGAAGCAGCTCTAGCTGCGGTGTAAGTTGAGTATAGACATAAGACAGTAGACACAAGACACAAGGCAATAGACATTAGAAACTAGAAAGGCTCTAATGTCTTTTGTCTAATGTCTACTGTCTACTGTCTACAACTGTCTACCCCCGGCTTTTCTCAAGTGCCTGTAGGATATCGTCGATTATATCTTTTTGATCTTCGATACCTATTGAAAGCCTAACCGTTCCTGGCCTGATTCCTAATTTTTCTCTTTCTTCCTCTGTAAGCTTTGAATGTGTTGTCGATGCGGGGTGAGTTGCAATACTTCTTGAATCACCAAGGTTTGATGTGTACAAGATCATATTTAAGGCATCCAAAAATTGGAAAGCACGTTCTTTACCTCCTTTTACTTCAATGGTTACAATTCCACCTCCTGCTTTCATCTGTTTTTTCGCTAATTCATATTGAGGATGCGAAGGAAGGAATGGATATTTTACATCCAAAACCTCGGTGTTTTTTTCTAATTCTTCTGCTAATGCTAATGCATTTGAGCAATGTCTGTCCATTCGAAGGCCTAATGTTTCAATACTTTTAGATAATATCCAAGCATTGAATGCTGACATTGCAGGACCTGTGTGGCGAATTAAAAACATCATTTTATCAATTAGTTCTTGTTTGCCTACAACAACTCCTCCTAAAACCCGTCCCTGTCCATCCATATATTTCGTTGCTGAATGGATTGACAAATCGAAACCATAGGCTAATGGTTTTTGTAAATATGGAGTAGCAAAACAATTATCAATTGCAAAAATAATGTGAGGATACTTCTCCTTTAAACCACCTAACCATTCTAAATCTACGAGTTCTAATCCCGGATTTGATGGAGATTCTAGGAAGATAAATTTAGTATTAGGTTGTATAGCTTTTTCCCATTCTTCTGGGTTAATAGCATCTACATAGGTAGTCGTTACCCCCCATTTAGGGAACAGTTGTGTGAATAATTGATGAGTTGAACCAAAAATTGCCCTGGAAGAAACGATATGATCTCCCTGTTCTATAAATCCAGCAAACGTAGAAAATATAGCTCCCATTCCCGAGGCAAATGCTAATCCTGCTTCAGCCTCTTCTAATAAACATACCTTATTTATGAATTCAGTAGTGTTTGGATTGGCATATCTTGAATATACCATGGCTTCTTCTTCGTCTGCAAAAACAGCTCTTCCTTGTTCCGCACTGTCAAATATAAAGCTTGAAGTAAGATATAATGGAACCGAATGTTCTCGTAATGAAGAACGTTTGGCTTGCTCGCGTATAATTTTAGATTGTTCGTTGTTCATGATTAGCAAATTTATTCACTTTTCAATAAAAAGCACTAAGTCAAGGAGATAATTTTAACCTTAATTTGAAAAAAAATGTATGCAAACCTTTGATTATCTCATTTTTATTGAAATATAATGTTAATTAAAAGAAGTTCAATTCGATTATTGATAAAGCATTAAATCAATCATTTACCTTTGACATCTACTAATAGCTGTTAAATCTTCAAAATTTAGTATTATTCCTGTTGAAATAGGAAATTAATCACTGAATCTTTGCAGATTTCTGTATCTTGAGAATTTATTATAATCGTTTATGAAAAGATCTAAACTACTTTCTTTAGCATTATTATGCCCATTACTTACTTTTTCTCAAACGGAGCCAAAGCCCTACGGAGCCTTGCCAAGTGAAAGACAATTAAAATGGCATGAAATGGAGATGTACACACTGATCCATTTTACACCAACCACTTTTCAGAATAAAGAATGGGGATTCGGGGATGCCGATCCAAAAATATTTAATCCAGTAAAATTTGATGCCAACCAAATTGCCAAGGCTGCAGCAGCAGGGGGATTTAAAGGACTTATTTCAGTTGCTAAACACCATGATGGTTTTTGTTTGTGGCCTACCAAAACAACAAATTATAGCATAGCAAGCTCGCCCTTTAGAGATGGAAAGGGTGATATGGTCAAAGAATTTATGCAAGCATCACACGATAATGCGCTTGAATTTGGTGTGTACCTTTCTGCATGGGACCGTAATGATACAAGGTACGGAACTAAAGCCTATGCAGATGCCTATAGAGAGCAATTAACCGAGTTGATGTCTAACTATGGTCCACTATTCACTTCTTGGCACGATGGCGCCAATGGTGGTGATGGGTATTATGGTGGCAAAAATGAAAAACGTACGATTGATCGGACTACCTATTATGAATGGCATGAAAAAACCTGGCCGATAGTAAGAAAACTTCAACCTATGGCGATGATTTTCTCTGATGTTGGTCCTGACATGAGATGGGTTGGTAACGAACATGGCTTTGCTGACGAAACCAGCTGGGCTACATTAACCCCTAAAAGTAAGGAGCCAGGAAAAACTCCTGTTCCCGGGGAAGTAGATGATTCTAATTTGCCTTCAGGAGATCGTAATGGCGAATTCTGGATCCCTGCTGAATGTGATGTTCCTCAAAGACCAGGATGGTTCTACCATGAAGATCAAAATGAAAAGGTAAAAACTCCAAATCAGCTTTTCGAAATTTATCTGAAATCTGTTGGTCGTGGTGGAAACATGAACCTAGGACTTGCTCCAATGCCTAATGGCTTATTGCACGACAACGATGTGAAATCCTTAGCCGCATTTGGCGAAAAAATTAAAGCTACATTTTCCGATAACCTTGCCACTGGTGCTACTGCAAAAGCCAGCAACGTCCGTGAAAATAATGCCCTTTTTGCTGAAAAGAACTTATTTGACCAAGACCGATATTCTTATTTTGCATCCGATGACCAGGTATTGAATCCATCCATTGAAATTAATTTGGCTCATGATCAGGAGTTTGATATTATTCGTCTGAGAGAAAATATAAAATTGGGACAAAGATTGGATAGTGTTCAAATTGAAGTATGGAAAGATGCTGCATGGCAACCTCTTGCCAAAGCTACCAGTATTGGTGCAAATCGATTGATAAAACTTGATAAACCTGTTCGTGCATCAAAACTGAGATTGAAATTGTTCGCACCTGTTGCTCCGACATTGAGCGATTTTGCCTTGTTTAAGGAAGCAGAATCTGTCTTTAAATTTGATTCAGCTGATCGTAAAAAAATAGCTAAAGATCAGATTACGATAATTAGTGCAGATAAACATGCCAAGAAAGCCATTGATAATAATGACCAAACTGTATGGAATACTATATTGAGCACGCAAAAGTTTATTGAAATCAGAATTCCTAAAACAGAATCGATAATAGGAATGAGCTATATGCCTAGACAAGATCGTAAGATCAATGGCGTGCCTTCTAAATATGAAGTTCAGATAAGTGTGGATGGTAAGGAATGGAAGAAAGTAGCTGAAGGAGAGTTCTCCAATATTAGAGCTAACGCTACTGAACAAAATATAAGCTTCGGAACTGCACAGGAAGCACATTATATTCGTTTTATACCTAAAGAAATGTTAAGTGCTGATAAAGAGTTTTCCGTCGCAGAGTTTGACATCTATTTGAAATAAGTAATGAGAAAATTATTAGGAATAATTTGTGTTCTGTTAGTTGGGAATGTCCAAGGACAGGATTTAAAAATGTGGTATAATAAACCAGCAAGCCAATGGGAAGAAACTTTACCATTAGGTAATGGCTTAATTGGAATGATGCCTGATGGGAAAATAAACGATGAATCGATTGTTCTGAATGAAATTTCCATGTGGTCCGGTTCTCCCCAGGATGCTAATAATTATGAAGCAAAGAATTCTGTAGCCGATATACAAAAATTACTTTTCCAAGGTAAGAATGATGAAGCTGAGGCTTTGGTCAATAAAAATTTTGTTTGTGTAGGTGCAGGTTCTGGACATGGTAATGGAGCAAATGTCCCTTATGGATGTTTCCAAAACTTTGGTTTTATGAATTTTCTCTTTTTTCATCAAGGAGAAACCAAAGATTATAAACGTTGGTTGGATATTTCGGAAGCAAAATCTGGAACGAGCTTTAACAATAATGGTGTCAAGTTTTTAAGAGAGTACTTTACTTCTTTTGATAAAAATGTTGGGGTTGTTCGTCTTTCTGCCGACAAGAAGAAATCAATTCATTTTGCCATGCATTTTTATAGGGATCAGAACGTAGAAGAATATAAAATCAATGGCAACGAAATTAGTATTTCAGGAAATCTACCCGATGGAAAGGGGGGAAGAGGGATTAAGTTTGCTGCTAAATTTAAAGTACTGACAAAAGGAGGTTCATTAAAGAATCATGATAATCAAATTATTGTTAAGGATGCAGATGAAGCCGTGGTTTTATTTTCTGCCAGCACGAGTTATTATGATCATGACCCTGTGCAATATGTTGATGCGGAAATCAAAAAAGTTGAAAAGGATAGCTACTCAAAATTATGGCGAGATCATGAATCCCGCTATAAGCCGCTTTTTAATCGTGTATCTCTTCAAATTGCAGATCAAGCTCCCAAAATCGATGTACCCACCAATGAACGCTTAGCTAACTTTTTCAAAGATCCAAGTCAAGATAATGGATTAGCAACATTGTATTACCAATTTGGCCGTTACTTAACTTTATCAAGCACAGCGCCAAATGTTCCAAAAGCTTTACCTCCTAACTTACAGGGCTTATGGGCACATCAGATTCAAACACCTTGGAATGGGGATTATCATTTGAACATTAATGCCCAAATGAATCATTGGGGTGTGGAGGTCAATAATCTTTCTGAATATCATAAACCCTTTATCGAAATGATAAAGAATATTGCTAATGAAGGAACCAAAACGGCACAGGCATATTATGGTGCACCGGGCTGGGTAGTTTATATGATGAGCAATATTTGGGGCTATTCAGCACCTGGAGAGCAAGCCTCTTGGGGAGCGAGCACTGCCTCTGGCTGGCTATGTAACCATCTTTGGGAGCATTATCAATTTACTAAAGATGAAAGCTATTTAAAAGAAATATATCCAGTATTGAAAAATGCTGCGGTATTTTATAAGGCAACCATGGTCAAGGATCCAAAAACAGGCTGGTTGGTCACTTCACCTTCCGTATCTCCAGAAAATGGGTTTAAACTTCCAAATGGAAAACGTGCCGCAGTGGTGATGGGCCCTACTATCGATAATCAGATTGTGCGCGAACTTTATGAATCCTTTATTACAGCCAACAAAGTTCTGAAACTAAATGATGACTTTGCCACTGATTTGCAGGAAGATATAAAGTCATTGCCACCTGCAGTGGTGATCAGTAAGTCCGGAAGGGTGATGGAATGGTTAGAAGACTATGAAGAAACAGAACCAAAGCATCGCCATGTCAGCCATCTCTATGGTTTATATCCCGCTAATTTTATTTCGCCGATTACGAGTCCAGAATGGGCGGATGCAGCTAAGAAGACATTAGCTGTGAGGGGTGATGATGGTACGGGATGGTCCAGAGCTTGGAAAATCCTCTTTTGGGCAAGATTACATGATGGTGATCATTCCTTGGAAATTCTTAGACAACTGCTACAGCCTGCCTTAGAACAAAATACAACCTATGGCGGTGCAGGAGCAGGAACCTATCCTAATTTATTCTGCGCTCATCCTCCGTTTCAAATCGATGGAAATTTCGGCGGTTCCGCTGGGATTGCTGAAATGCTTTTGCAAAGCCATGATGGATATATACATTTATTACCTGCCTTACCTGCTGCTTGGAAAAACGGTAAAGTCTCAGGACTTAAAGCAAGAGGTAATTATACCGTTGATTTTGAATGGAAAAATGGTGAAGTTACAAAATTTGTTATCAAAGGTAAAAAAGGTCAAATTGTACCTGTCTTAAAGAATGGTGAAAAAATAAACTATAAGATTTAAATTCTCAATTTCTGTTATTAAATCTTAACAATCGAAAGATAAAACTATATCTTATTGAATATAAAGGAGATAATTAACTTTAAAATTATCTCCTTTTGATTTTAAGTTAATCTAGCATCCTTAAATTAAAGTTAAAATATTATTGTTTAATTTTAATTTATTTTATTATGCTTTTAGCCACATTGAAACTTACCCGTTTCCTACTATTCATTCCATTCCTATTATTATTTAATTCTTGTAATAAAACCCATGATCCTGAAATAGATCGGGTTAAACAAAAACTGCAAAATGTAACCTTTTCCTTTGAAAATTTTAAAAAAGAAATCAAACCATTTGACTCCCCAATTTTAAATGCACCACCTGAAAATACCAATGCAACCAATCCCGAGAAATCTGAGTTAATAGGCTACTTTAGTTTTGACAATGAAAATTTAAATCCTGATTATAATAAGGGCAAATTGGTATCGATGACTATATTACCCGAACAAAGTTCTAAATTAAAATATATAACTCATCCAAAATCAGTTGGTGATAAAACCAATAAATTTTTAGAAGTAAATGGAATTAAGCAAATTATCCTATACATAAAGACGAATAATCTTGCTGATCTTGATCGAGTGGAATTTGATTTTGGAGCAGCCCATAAAAGTATTGATGGATTTGTTTTAGAATATATGTATCCTAATAATAATCAATCGATTGTTGAAACTAAATCTTTTAAGTTAAAACCTGAATCTATCATGGATAAAACAATGGGAACTTATCAACTCTCTTTTCTAAATGGGAGAGGATTAGAAAATGGAATGGTATATGTCGTGATAAAGTTTGAAGTAAATGACCAAAATAAAGGAAAATATAATAAACCAGAAGATTGGATTAATTGGTTTGATAATATAAGAATTTATGGAAAGCTTAAGAACACTCCTAAACCAAAAATCGCTCAATTACCTTATTTTATTTTTAACAAAACAAATTCAGAACTGGTACAACAAGGGAATTTCATTCCTACAGAAAAAAATAAGGATTTATTAGTTGAGCTTCCCGTTGGATCATACGATTATGTGATGCTTTACAATGAAGGAGCTGATGAATTATTCTTCCCTAATCAAGTAAAAAAGAAAGAGGATTTTTCGGTTACATCACTGTTTAAAAATCGCTATGCTCGTTCTTTTGCAGTTCAGGATTCATTTGAACTAAAAGAAAGTATAGAAAGAAAAGTGAATTTAAAAAGACTTTATAGCCAAATTACCATCGATTTCAATGATATCAGGAATTTAAGCGACATTAAAAACATTAAAATCAAACCACTTAATGAACCTTATTTCTGGCGACCTTTTAATCCGTTGGCCGTTGCAACATTGTCCAATACGATAAGTAATGAAATTGTATTTGAACAGGATTTCAACCTGCATCGTGAAATTTCTTTTAATCATTTTATAGGATTTTCTACCCAGGAACTCCCTATTAGCTATGAAATTGAAGTAAACGGAAATGAAAAATTAATTAGAAAATTTAGGTTGAATGCCAGGATAAAAAATAATGTTAGGCTCCTGTTCAAAGGGCCTATTTATCCCAGTGGAATTGCTAATAAGTTTTTTGAGATTTTAATTGATGAAAAGTGGAATGAAACAAAAGTTATTGAGTTCCTATAAAATGAAATCAATTCTAAAAAAAAATTAACGGCATCTTTTTAATTTCTTAATAATAGTGTTTTAATATTGTTATATGGCTTATTTGCTGGCACTAACTGTCATTCAGGTACTTGTTATTATTTTATTTTCTCAGACTCGAACGCTAAGAGACGAAAGGGGAGAAATCCTTCGCTTACTTGTAGCTGTTGCTTTAGTGGTTCTGATTATTAAACATTTAATATCCGTATTTGACCCCCATGTCAATATATTGTTTACAACGACAAGTAGTCTTTGCTTAGTTTCTTTAACCTCACTTTATCTGAGAAACATAGTTCTGGAAATCAGAACTTCGGGATATCTTTTTCTTATTGCCGTGTTTCCATTTCTTCTTTTTTATGTGTTTTTCTTTCTATATAACCTGTTTTCTTCTCGGATAACTGAAGGAATGATTTATGATTATCTTGATTTTTTCCAACAGAAAACTAGAACAATTCTGTTCTCTATGACCATAATTTATGATCTTTTCATATTATGGCCATGGAGAAAAAGATTGTACATACTTAGTGAATCTATCGATGGTCAATTAGCAATCATTTTATTCTTTATTAAATTACTTGTTATCACCTTGGTCGTATGTAATGGTCTGCTGATAGATCGTGCCCAATTTCTTGATTTTCCGGAAAGTTTATACACATTCCTTACCTTATTAAGCATCTTGTTTTTCCGATATTCCCGCCCTTCCCTAATTTATTTCAACTATGTTTTTAAGGGGAATAGATTGATGAGGAATCTTATAAAAGAAAATATTTCTTCTAAACAAACCGATTTAATGATTTTGGTCAGCGAAATGGACCAATTAATTGATAAGGAGAAACTTTTTAAGAATCCCAATTTGATTCTAAGGGACCTAAGAAACTCCTTGAATCTATCAAACAAGGAATTAAATCTAATCAATAGACTGTACCTGAATAATAATTTTGAAAGATACTTGAATGTTAAAAGATTAGCTTATTTTTTAGAACGATTAACGGGAGCTAACCATGATCCAGGTCACATACAAAACCTACTCTTAGAAGCTGGTTTTAAGAATAATGGTGAGTTTGAGAAATTTTTCAGGAATGAATTTGGATGTTCGATTTGGAAATATGTAGAGAACAAAAACATTGCTTTAATTTCTTGACATAAAAAAAAACCTGCCAAGGAATTGGCAGGTTTCTTTTATGTTTATAACAATTATACTAATTGTTTTAATAGATTGCTCATGCTAACCAGGTTACCTATGATGTTTTCTAGATCAGCAATGTTTACGCGTTCTTGCTCCATGCTATCACGGTGACGAATCGTAACCATGTTATCTTCTAAGGTTTGGTGGTCAACTGTGATACAAAATGGTGTACCTATTGCATCTTGGCGACGGTATCTTTTTCCAATTGAATCTTTTTCATCATATTGAATATTGTAATCCAATTTCAATTTTGCCATGATCTCTCTTGCCTTTTCTGGTAATCCATCTTTCTTTGTTAAAGGAAGGATGGCTGCCTTGACCGGAGCAATTGCAGGATGGAATTTTAATACCACACGAGCGTCTTGTTTATCTTCTGTGGAAAGATCTTCCTGAACTAAACTATTCGCCAATACAGTTAAGAATAGACGATCTAATCCGATAGAGGTTTCAATAACATAAGGGATATAGCTTTGATTGATTTCTGGATCAAAATATTGCATTTTCTTACCAGAATACTCTTGGTGTTGTTTTAAATCAAAATCAGTGCGAGAATGGATTCCTTCCACTTCTTTAAATCCAAATGGAAATTGATATTCAATATCTACCGCTGCATTTGCATAGTGCGCTAATTTCACGTGATCATGATATCTATAATTGCTAGGGTCAGCGCCTAAGGCAAGGTGCCATTTCAAACGGTTTTCTTTCCATTTTTGGTACCATTCTAAATCTGAACCCGGACGAACGAAAAATTGCATTTCCATCTGTTCGAATTCACGCATGCGCATAATAAATTGTCTAGCAATAACTTCGTTTCGGAATGCTTTACCAATTTGTGCAATTCCAAAAGGAATTTTCATCCTTCCTGTTTTTTGAACATTCAGAAAGTTTACAAAAATACCTTGAGCAGTTTCTGGACGTAGGTAAACTTGTTCTGCACCATCCGCCATTGCACCCATTTGCGTCGCAAACATCAGGTTGAATTGACGTACATCCGTCCAATTCTTTGTTCCTGATATAGGACAGACAATATTGTGCTCCTCGATAATAGCTTTTAATCGAACTAAATCATCTGCATTTAATGCATCATCTAAATCTTTCTGTAACTGTGCAGCTTTATCAGTCTTTCCGTCTTTTTCATAACGGTCAATTTTATCCTCTATCAGTTGGTCAGCACGATAGCGTTTTTTGGAATCCTTATTGTCAATCATTGGATCGTTAAATCCATCAACGTGTCCCGATGCTTTCCATGTTGTTGGGTGCATGAAAATTGCAGCGTCGATTCCGACAATATTCTCATTCAGTTGCACCATAGACTTCCACCAATAGGTTTTAAGGTTCATCTTTAACTCTGAACCTAATTGACCATAATCATAAACGGCACTTAGACCGTCATAAATTTCACTCGAAGGAAAAACAAATCCATATTCCTTCGCATGCGAAATAATATTCTTGAAAAAATCGTCTGTTTGCTTGCTCATAAGTGGCAAATATAATGTATTCGTATGACTTATTTTGCCAATAAATCTCTTATTTGTTGGCTAGCGTTTTTATTGTCTACCTTTTTAATAATATGTTGAATGATACCCTTCTCATCAATTATAAAAGTCGTTCTAGCTGTGCCCATATATTTCTTGCCATACATGTTTTTTTCGACCCAAACTTTATAGGCCTCAACAATTTTTTTATCCTCGTCGGTTAGTAGGGTAAATGGTAGATCAAATTTCGAAATGAATTTCTGATGTGACTGTTCACTATCAATGCTTACACCGATTACTTCAAAGCCATCTTTAACTAAGCTTTGGTAGTTATCTCTAAAATTACAGGCCTCCGTCGTACAGCCCGGCGTGTTGTCCTTTGGGTAAAAATATAAGATTACCTTCTTTCCCTTAAAATCTGAAAGTTTTACTTCGTTCCCGTGTTGGTCCTTGCTTTTAAATTGTGGAGCCTTATCTCCAACTGCTAATTCTGCCATAAATATCTTTCTTATCTTGTAAATGTCGCTTCGTATATTTTCTCATTGTCCTTCCAATCCTTCACAACAAATTTAAATTTATGCTGACCCTTACTCAATGCAGGATCAAAGCGATGCCATACATGCCTATTTTTGGAATCATATTCCATTAATACCCATTTATCATCTATATACGCATTAAACGATTGTATGCCAGAGAAATTGTCGGATATTGTAAAGTCTATTTTAGATTGTGCACTTACATTTTTTCCATTGCTAAAATTTCTCGGAGTAATCGTAGGTGCAATCGTATCTACTGTTACGTAAAATGATCCTAATATTTTGGTGTTCACCGTAACCCAGCCATTTTCAAACTTACCGCCAACTGATCCAGCATCTACCGAAGCAATCAATGCCTTTCCCTCAAGTTCTTTAGGTAATGTAGTTGGTTTTAAACTTAATTTATATGTCGAAAAGAGTGGAGTCAGATTATTCTGAACATGATGTACTGAAGAATAACTATTGGGTCTAGCTGCACTTTTTGAGTAAATAAAATCTAAATCAGTATAAAGAGATCCTTTAGGGATTTCAACTTTTACTTCGTCAGCTGAGAATGAATTGTCCTTGTTATAAGGAAATACTTCTCCTTTAACAGGATTCTTCTTTACAGCATATGAAGGATTATTTTTGATCTTAAAATCTAACTCGCTACAATTACCGTTGACGTCCTTCACAACGTACTTTACATCATGGACTGCTTCATCCTGAAGTTCGATAATGCCACTTTGATTTAAGTTCTTAAAAATTTGAATTGGATTTCCTGGATCTTTGAAGCTCTTCTGTACCTTGGCTTTCGTTCTTTTAAAATGAGGAAAGTCAATATAAGAATGTATTGCACTAGAGGTATTGAAGTCTAATTCTTCAAACAACACTGTAGAAATCGATTTGCCATCCAAGAAAAGTTCGATGGAATAAACTCCATTTTGGAATCCACCTGCCCGATGTCTGTCAATCGTATTGATGCCGAGGCCAAATTTACCATTGACAGAAATTGGGGCTCCAGATGCTAATCCGTATCGTCCGGAACCCAAAGATTTCAATTGATGATAACGTCTTCCCGTATTTTCATTAAATAATGGTTCTTCCAAATCATAGACCATTATTCCATTTATTGTAGGAGCAAAATTGTCCGTGAACTTCAAACCAAATAATTGCGGGTTTAATGGATGCTGTGATTTTGTATCCCTAATCTCAAAATGTAGGTGTGGACCAGCTGACCCGCCAGTATTACCGGCATTGCCAATAAATTGTCCTTTACTTAATTTCACCTGCCCTTCCTTAAGTTCCATATCGACATCAAAACGTTGCTGTTTATATTGTTCCGCTCGCATGATACTGGTCAAGGCATCGTTGAAGCTATCCATATGCAAATAAACAGTTGTGAAACCATTTGGATGGGTAATATAAACTGAGTTTCCACCCCCACCAATTTGAACTCTCACGCGAGAGACATAACCTTCAGCAGCAGCATGCAGTGGAAGACCTATTTTTTGCTGAGTTCGATAATCATCGCCTGCATGAAAATGCGTTGATCTCAACTCCCCAAAAGTTCCTGATGCATCTGGTGAAATATTCAGAGGATTTCGAAAATAACCCTGTGGATAATTCCTTGATTTGATAATATTTTTGTTCTGGGCAGATAGGTTACCAATAAGTGTTGCAGCTAAAAAAAGTGAAAGTGAAATTTTCTTCATATTATTTAATTTGGCATGTAAATATGCTTTTTCCCTCCAAAAACCCTTCCAATTTGTCGCCAATTTCTATGGGGCCTACACCAGCTGGAGTTCCGGTAAATATTAAATCTCCTTTTCTCAATGTGATATATTGTGAAACAAAAGTGATCAAACTATCAAAATCAAAAATCATATCCTTGCTATTTCCCAGCTGAACCTCTACATCATTTTTCTGTAAAGAGAACGTAAGGCTATGTAGATCCTTGAAATTTTCCTTCAAAATCATATTGCCCACTACAGCGGAATGGTCGAAGGCTTTTGCAAGCTCCCATGGTAAACCTTTGCTCTTTAATTCTGACTGTAAGTCTCTAGCCGTAAAATCTATTCCTAACCCAATTGCATCATAATAACGGTGTGCAAATTTCTTAGCAACGTGCTTTCCTTCATTACACACACGTAGAACTATTTCCACTTCGAAATGAATGTCTTTACTAAATTCAGGATAGTAAAAATCCTTATTGTCCTTTAAAACTGCGGTATCGGGTTTTAAAAAGATAACTGGCTTTTCAGGAACGGGGTTATTAAGTTCTTTGGCGTGATCAATATAATTTCTGCCGACTGCAATTATTTTCATAAATATTAAAATTATTCAGTTCCCTAGCTTTTGTTTTTCAGGGGTAAACAAACTTAATAAAAGCCTAAAATTATAGCAAATAGGTTATTCAATAACAACAATCAAATTACAAGAATCCCTCCTTTCTTCGAGTTTCAGTCGTGTTTTGGTCGAGACTGGTCCACACCTTGGTTGGACATTATCCACAGCTCGTCCGCTCACAAGCGGACGAGCTCCGGATGAGTTTTGGACGAGCTGTGGATGAGACACGAGCAAAACACGAGCAAAACCCAAATAAAACCAGAGCTTAATCTTATTTATGCATTGATTTGCGTTGAGTAATAAATGCCTAGTGGCAATGTTAAGAGTGATTAATTTAACATATGCTTAATATTAATATGGTTAATTTTGTGACATGGATAATATAAACGCAGTTCTATTTGACCTAGATGGTACTTTAATTGATTCTGAATATTTTTATTTCAGTAACTGGGCGCCTATTTTAGAGAATGATTATGGATTGAAAATAGATTTTGACGAATGGATTTCGAATTTTGCAGGGCATACGTTAAGCCATAATGTAGAAATGTTAAATACGGCCTATAAATTGTCGGTTGATGAAGAGGATATGTGGTTTGCCACTCGCTCTCGCTATGCCAAAGCGAATATGAAGAATATCCGTTTAATGCCATATGCAAAGGAGATACTTGAATCGGTCAGGGATTCCGGTAAAACCATTGGATTGGTCACTTCCAGTTATCAAACAACTGTTGACACGGTGCTCGGAGAGCATAAATTGTTGAAATACTTTGAGTTTTTTGTAACCCGCGAACAGGTTGAGAATCCTAAGCCAAATCCAGAGCCCTACCTATTGGCGGTTAATAAATTATTGATCCCAAAGGAAGAGATTGTAGTGGTCGAGGATACAAGTACAGGTTGTACAGCTGCTAAAGAAGCAGGGTTATATTGTATTGCGGTTACGAAACAAGACGTAGAAAAAAGCCGTTTGGCACATGCAGATGAGCTTTTAAACGATTTAGCAGAAGTAAAAAAATCGTTGCTTTCCTTAAATTAAGGCTATTCCTAACTGTTAAATTTGTAATTTAGGAAACTAGATTATAAATCTTATGAACAGACGGACAGCATTAAAGCAAATGTTTATCATGGCAGGTGGTATCATGATTGCTACCTCCTGCGATTTTAGTTCAAAATCTCCATCCATTCAGCTTAACCAAATCAAGCTCAATCATGATGACGAGCTTTTTTTGGCAGAATTGGTAGAGGCTATCATTCCTCAAACAGATAGTCCAGGAGCAAAAGAATTAAACCTTCACCTTTTTGTTATGAAAATGCTGGATGATTGTACAAGTCCAGAGGATCAAAAGAAATTCTTAGATGGTTTAAAGGCCGCGCATCAGGTTAAGGGTAAGCCTTTAGCCGAACAGCAGGCCTATTTAACATCCTTAGATAAAGATGACATCTTCTTTAATATCTTGAAAAGAAGGACTATTCAGGGTTATAAGAACTCGGAATATGTCATGAAAAATAAGTTAGTTTATGAATTGGTTCCAGGAAGATACAATGGAGCCTATAAAATTGAGGCATAATAAGATGGCAAACTTAAATATTGAATCGGCGAAAGATCGTAGCTATGATGCCATCGTAATTGGCTCAGGGATTTCTGGGGGTTGGTCTGCGAAGGAATTGTGTGAAAAGGGTTTGAAAACATTGGTTCTTGAGAGAGGACGAGATGTTCAGCATGTCAAGGATTATCCAACGACAAACCTTTATCCTTGGGAATTTGAACATAGAAATGAATTGCCCTATGCGATAAAGCAAGAGAATCCCATCGTCAATAGATGTTATGCATTTCATGAAGATGCGGCACATTTTTTTGTAAAAGATAAGGAGCATCCGTATGTGCAGGAAAAGCCATTTGACTGGATCCGTGGTTATCAGGTAGGTGGAAAATCGCTGTTGTGGGCAAGGCAGACCCAGCGTTGGTCAGATTTCGATTTTGAAGGACCTGCTCGAGATGGGTTTGCGGTGGATTGGCCTATTCGCTATCAAGATATTAAACCATGGTATGACCATGTAGAACGATTTGCTGGGATTTCAGGAAATAAAGATGGGCTTCCAGAATTACCGGATGGAGAATTTTTGCCTGGTTATCCTTTAAATGTGGTTGAGAAATACTTCAAGGAACAGGTTGAGCGTAAATTTCCGGGTAGAAAGGTGATTTCTGCAAGATGTGCCCACCTATCAAAGCCTAACCAAATCCATTTGGATCAGGGTCGAGTTCAATGTCAGAATCGTACCCTATGTCAAAGAGGCTGTCCATTTGGCGGATATTTCAGTTCGAATGCATCGACTTTACCTTGGGCAGCGAAAACAGGAAATTTAACCATGAGACCTAATTCTGTGGTTCATTCTATTCTGTATGATGAGAATAAAGGTAAGGCGGTTGGAGTTAAGGTCATTGATCGGGAAACTAAAGAAGAGATTGATTTTTATGCGAAGGTCATATTTGTCAATGCTGCAGCACTGAATTCAACCTTAATTTTGCTTAATTCAAAATCCAAAAGATTTGAAAATGGACTAGGCAATGATTCAGGCACTTTAGGGAAGTATGTTGCCTTTCATAATTATAGTGCAAGAATAAGTGCCGATTATGAAGGATTATTAGAGTATAAAACTGACGGTAGAAATCCTGCGGGTGGAGGCTACATTCCAAGATTTCGTAACCTTCATAAACAGGAAACAGATTTCTTGCGTGGCTATGCGGCTGGATTCGGTGCGTATAGATCCTCATGGTCAGATGAATCGGGATTAGGAGCAGATTTAAAGGATTCCATTCTTTCTCCAAAATATGGCAATTGGGGAGTAGGTTCGCATATGATGGGGGAAACCATTCCTAAGGAGTCTAATTATGTGGCATTGGATGGTCAGCAGAAAGACGAATGGGGAATTCCATTGTTAAAGATTTCGGTTGATTATGATGATAACGATGCGAAAATGAAAAAGGATTATCTGGATACGATGGAAGAAATGTTTACATCGGCTGGCTTTACGAATATTCGTCGGAACGAGAGTTCCCAAGCCCCGGGATTGGACATTCATGAAATGGGAGGTGCACGTATGGGAAAAGATCCAAAAACCTCGGTATTGAATAGTTGGCATCAGGTACATGCATGTCCAAATGTGTATGTGACAGACGGAGCTAGCATGACCTCAACATCTACCCAAAATCCATCCCTAACTTATATGGCCTTTTCTGCACGTGCAGTTGACCATGCGGTAAATGAATTGAAAAAAGGTAACATCTAAAACATAAAATTCAATGAAGGTATTTTTTGATGCCTTCATTGAATTATTCTAAAAATGAACTAAAAAATAATAGTTCAATCAACCTAAGGGAAATTCTTTTTCCGCAATAATATTCTTGAATAATATCTAAACCTGACATGAAAAAAAAATTCATTATCACCCTTCTTTATTTCTTCTCTGTAATAGCGCTTGTTGGGCAGGAGCGAGGAATTGGTTCTGATTATAATGAAAAAGCGAAGAGCACTTTGGATTCGATCTATAAGCATTATGGAATTAAAGGATCGTTTTTGCTTCGGGAGAATTTTCCTTTTGACGACGGCTATAAGGCAAGTTATTTAGCTGGACCTGATGAAGGGAAGAAAGGAAATTCTTATTCTTACCTATGGCCGTTTTCGGGATCTTTATCCGCACAGGTTGTACGCTATGAGGGTAAAAAGGATAGAAACATACTGAAGGATATCAAGACTAAGGTCTTGCCTGGTTTAGAACAGTATTATGATAAAAGATTACCGGTAGGCTACGCTTCTTATGTTAATACGGCAGCCCAATCAGATCGATTTTACGATGATAATGTTTGGTTAGGAATTGATTTTGCGGATTTATATTTAACATCTAAAGACAGGAAATTTCTTGAGAAATCGGAAGAGATTTGGAAGTTTGTTGAAAGTGGAATGGATGATAAGTTAGGTGGAGGCATTTATTGGTGCGAACAGAAAAAGGAATCAAAGAATACCTGTTCGAATGCACCTGCAGTAGTCTATCTTTTAAAATTATATCAAGGAACTACAAAAAAGGAATATCTAGATCAAGCTATCAAACTATATAATTGGACGAAAGAAAACTTAGAGGATAAAGAAGATCATCTGTATTATGACAACATTAGTTTAAGCGGTAAGGTTAACAAAACAAAATTTCCATATAATTCTGGTCAAATGTTACAATCGGCGGCACTGCTTTATGAAATAACAAAAGACCAAAAGTACCTAAAGGATGCCCAGTTAATTGCGGCTTCGTCACATGATTATTTTTTCCATTCCGAGGGGTCTCATTCCGGCAGAAATTTCAGGTTATTGAAGAATTCAGATTCTTGGTTTATAGCTGTTATGTTACGCGGTTTTGTGGAGCTCTATGAAATAGATAAAAACCCTGAGTATCTGAATAGTTTTAAAGAAAACATGAACTATGCATGGAAGGAATTGCGGGATGAACATGGTCTGTTCAACAAGGATTGGTCGGGGCAAAAACCATCATCAAAAAAATGGCTTTTAGACCAACTTGCCATGGTTGAAATGTATGCTCGATTAGCCTCACATTAAATTCAAATATTTCTCACAAGAATGATCTTATGTTACCATAAGGTTACAAAACTTATGTCCCGAATTTTTAAGTTTTTAACATATTTTTTCTAAATTTCCAGAATTCTAATATAAACTGGATAATATTTATTTAATTGATTCGTTTTAAATAAAGGTATCTAAAGATGTTATCATTTGCTACCAATCTACTAAAACGTTTTAGTGTAAAGTATTGGTTTATAAACCTTTAAAAATTATTTATTAATTAACGTTAATTAACATGCCAAACATTTACAGTTCAAAAATGTATCGGAAAGGCTTTGTCAGGAGCAGCATTTTATGCTTTTCTCTGATGGCTAGCAGCTATGGTTATGCTGCGGAGGTACCGTATTCTGAAGCGACGAGAATGGAGAGGGTTGAATTTCAACAAACCGTAACAGGTACGGTTAAAAACTCGTCAACAGGGGAGGCCTTAGCAGGGGTAACCGTTCGGGTAAAAGGAAAAGATGCAGCAGCACAAACCGATGATTCGGGGAATTTCAGCATTGCAGCAGAGAATGGGGAGATCCTTCAGATCAGCTCAATTGGATTTAAATCTCAGGATTTTCCAGTTAATGGGCCAACTGCCAATATTAATTTAACTCCGGACGAAGAATCATTAGATGAGGTAGTCGTTGTCGGGTACGGAACTCAGAAACGTAAGGAAATTACTTCGGCAGTAGCTTCTGTTAAGGAAAAGGATTTTAACAAAGGGGGAATGAGAAACCCTATGGAATTGGTTCAGGGGAAAGTTGCGGGATTAAATGTGACCAGAACCCAAGGAAGCAACCCAAATTCGGGTACGAACATCCAATTACGTGGTATGGCCTCTTTAAAAGGGTCAAATAGTCCACTAGTTGTAATTGACGGGATCCCAGGCGGTAGCCTTGACCTGATTAAGCAAGGCGATATCGAATCCATCGATGTATTGAAGGATGGATCAGCTGCTGCAATTTATGGTACACGAGGTAACGGAGGAGTAATTTTGGTGACCACCAAAAAAGGCAAGGCCGGCACACCACAATTTGAATACCTAACCTACGGACAGACAGAAATTGTAAATCGTAGACCTACGATGTTGGATGCGGCACAATTTAGGGATAAAGTAGTGATTGGTTTGGACCGACCAAAATCTGATTTAGGAGCTTCAACAGACCTATATGATGAATTAATCAATAAAGATAATTTTTCACATTTTCATAACTTCATTGCAAGTGGTGGGGGTGAGAATTCAACATACCGAGCATCCTTCAATTATGAACAAGCAAAAGGAGTTGCTAAGGAAAATGGGAAAGAGCAATTCGGTGGCCGTTTCAATTTTAATCAGACAGGTTTAAATGATCGTTTAACTTTATCGGCTAATATTGCAGCGAATTTTAACAAGGCAAATTTATTGGGCGGACAAACTGGGGATTTTGAACAAGCGATTCAACGTAATCCCACTGCACCAATCATTAATTCAGATGGCACATTCTTTCAGACGCAGGAATACAATAACTATAATCCAATGAGTAGATTGGCCTATAGGATCAATCAGCGAAATCAACAGACTTTTTCAGGAGATGCACGTTTGAAATTTAAGATTTTAGATGAATTAAGCGTTTCTGCATTTGGTTCTTATGTGAGAGACAATTGGAATGGTCGTGAATTCCGTTCAAAATTAGACTGGGATCAAAGAGAAGATTCAAACTATCAAGGAATGGGTTATGCCTATAAGCGAAATGAACTGAACTGGACGAAAACGTTTGAAAGTACAATCGACTATAATAAGACATTCAACGAGAAACATACAGTAACAGGATTATTAGGATATAGTTACCAATATTCGACCTTGGAATGGTTTGATATGAACAATAATGGATTTACAACGGATGGATTTTTAGATTGGGATTTTAATTCAGGAACAGCCATTACGAATGATAAACTACCAAGACCAGGGTTAAATTCATTTAAGGAAGATAATAAGCTAATTGCATTCTTTGGTCGTGTAAATTATAATTATGCGGACAAGTACTTTGTTACTGCCATCCTTCGTCGAGAAGGCTCATCACGTTTTGGCGCGAACAACAAATGGGGTAATTTTCCGGCAGTTTCCGCAGGTTGGAATATATCCAATGAAGAATTCTTTACGAACAAAGAAGTTGTTAATGACTTGAAACTACGTGCAGGATATGGTGTAACGGGAAATCAAGGAATTCCAAATTATCTATCGTTAGTGACATTAGGAACGGGAGGTGTATATCCACAGAACGGTATCTACTATCAAACATATGGAATTTCTACAAACCCAAATCCGGATTTAAAATGGGAACAGAAGGCAGAGACAAACATTGGGGTTGATTTTGGAATGTTTAACAACCGTTTAACGGGAGCTATCGACGTTTATCATAGGAAGACCACAGATTTATTGTATGAATACAATGCGCAATTGCCGGCTTATGTTCAGCCAAGTATTTGGTACAATGTCGGGGAAGTTGTAAACAAAGGTATCGAGATCCAATTGACAGGTACACCAATTGCCAATGATAATTTTACTTGGCAGGTTGATTTCGCAGGTAATTACCAGAAAAATAAATTGACAAAATTATCCAGTGATATCTTCAAAAGCAATTGGTTAGAATTTGGTGGATTACCTTCGCCAGGAAACTTGGGTAACGCCATCCGATTGGAAGAAGGTGGAGAGGTAGGGTCGTTCTACGGAAAGAAATTTGCTGGATTTGACGATGAAGGAAAGTGGTTGTTCTATAAGGCAGATGGTTCTACGGCACATGCTGGGGAGATTAATAATGATGACTTATCTTATATCGGTAACGGTATTCCAAAGTTTCAGGCTTCATTGGGAAATAGGTTCAGTTACAAAGGATTTGATCTAACTGTTTTTCTGAGAGGGAAGTTCAAATATGATATATTGAATACGGCAGACATGTATTTTGGAAATCAAAAGTGGCTACCTAATAATGTTTTGGAATCAGCATTTGGAAAACACGCAGAATTGAAGGATGATCCACAATACTCGGATTACTATTTGGAGAATGGATCCTTTGTTAAGATTGACAATATTACCCTTGGATATACCTTCAACCTTAAGAATGATTATTTGAGGAATTTATATGTTTATATGACTGCGAGGAACCTAGCAACGATTACATCATATTCTGGAATAGATCCTGAATTGCAGGACACAGGATTTGACGGCGGTATTGATTCAAGAGGATTTTATCCTAGAACACAATCATGGTCATTGGGATTAAATATTGGTTTTTAAAAATGTAAATTATGAGATTGTTAAATAAACGTACAATACGATTTGCAGCTGTTGCGGTTATTGCGAGTGCTGGATTATCAGCTTGTACAAATTTAGATGAAAATCTATATAGTAAATTAGAGCAGGAGAGTTTCTATAAGAATAAATTGGAGGTTGAGCAGGCAGTTTTACGACCATTTACGCATATGCAGGCATGGTTAGCTCCCACAGGAGGATCTGGATTTTATTATCATTCAGAACTAGCCTCGGATCAAGTTGCATGGCCACAGAAGGGGCGACATGGTTATGATGGAGGGGATCACTTTCGTATGCATTACCATACATGGACAGCGAATGAAAACAGGATGAAGAGTGCCTGGGATTTGATGTGGACTGGGGTTGGATTTATCAACAATGCCATTGGAGATATAGAGAAGTTGGATTTTGCAAGCATTGGTATGACACAGGAGGAAATCAATGTTGCAGTTGCACAAATGAAAGTATTGCGGGCATATCACTACATGCGTATCATTGATATGTGGGGGAATGTTCCAATTGCGGTTGAGGTGGCAGACAAGCCATTGAATCCTGAGACCAAGACTAGAAAAGAGGTCTTTGAATTTATTAAGACCGAACTTGAAGCGGAAGTTCCGAAATTACCAGAATTGAATGCAGAATCAGTTGGAAAAGTAAATAGAGCTGCAGGGTATGCTATGTTATCAGAGCTTTATCTAAATGCGCAAAAATGGTCAGGAACAGCGATGTGGGATCAGGCGATCGCAGCATCTGATAAGGTAATTACCGGAGCTGGTGGAGGAATCGGCGGTACACCAAAACTTTCAGCAGATATTAATTCGGCTTTTAGCAATACCAACTCAGCCAATCCGGAAGCGCTGTTCCAATTTCAGTTTAGCCGAAAAGGTGGCTGGGCATTTGATTGGGGCGGATTCTATTTTGGGTATGACTATATGAAAGAAGCATTGAACGTAGGTTATGGTGGTTGGAATGCGTTTGTAGTTATTCCTACTGCATTTGATGCCTACAATGCAAAGGACTTGAGAAAGAAAGATTGGTTTTTGTTTGGCCCACAGTATAAATATGGTACAAAAACACCTGTTGAAGGAACAGAAGAATATTCTGGGCAACCTTTAGTTTTTGTTAATTCAATACGCCGAGAGAGTGAAGGTGATAAAACCTCTCAAGGATCAATGGCAGAAGGAGAAGAAAACTCAGGCGCAAGATTCAATAAGTATAAGTCTGGCCGTCTATCCGATGATAACTACCAAGAGAATGATTATTTGATATATCGTTTAACAGAAGTGTACTTCAACAAAGCAGAAGCCATCATGCGTAAGAATGGAGGAACAGCAACCACAGAAGCTGTTAATTTGATTAATGAATCGAAGAAACGTTCTTTTGCAGCAGCAGATTGGAATGCTAATCAGTACAGTACATCGACTTTAACGTTAGATGAGTTATTGGCAGAGCGAGGACGTGAGTTTATCTTTGAAGGTAAAAGAAGAACAGATTTAATTCGATTTGGAAAATTTAGTACAGGAGCATGGTGGGATCATAAAGCCACGAATGATGTTAATAAGGAGCTGTTCCCAATACCACAGCAACATTTAGCAATCAACCCAGGATTAAAACAAAATCCGGGATACTAAGAGTATTTAGTATTAAGTAGTTAGTATTTAGGTAATTGAAAAGCCTTTCATGAATTTCATGAAAGGCTTTTTTATAACAAAGAATATTTTTTATTTTATTAAATTTCTACGGATGCATCCAATAGGAAATCTTCATTTTTTAGGTGGACGATTTCTGTTGCTTTTTCGTAGTTTGTTGATTTTTTGGAGAAGAAGTCGTGTTGAGTGGTTTCGGTATTAAGACCATTCAAAACGATTGGGTTGACTTGTTTTACTTCGAAGATTGGATCAAAACCTAGGTTCATTAAGGCTTTATTTCCGTTGTAACGAACATATTCTTTTACTTCAGCAGTTAAACCTACGACAGTATACAGTTCTTCTGTGTATTTGATTTCATTCTCATACAGCTCATTTAATAGGTCTAGGAAGCGTTGTTTCACTTCAGCCTTATTCTGTAGTCTAGCGAAAACTTCCTGTCCTATAAGTCCTACAAATACGCCGTGTATGGATTCGTCTGCGATGATTTTTTTAATGATATCGGCAGAGGCAACCATTTGACCCTGTCCACATAACCACAACGGTAAGAAGAATCCGGAATAGAAAAGGAAAGATTCTAATAAAACAGATGCCGCCAAAGCCATAAATAATTCTTCATCCGATACATTTTCTTTATCGATAGCACGGTAGTATTTATCGATAGTCGAAGCTTTATATTGTAAGAATTTATTTTGAGATACCCATCCGAATACATCATTGATTTCATTGGTTGTAGAAACCGTTGTAAAGATGGTAGAGTATGATTTTGCATGGATCGCTTCCATCATACACATGTATGAAAGCACGGCTTTATTTTGCAATGAGTCGATATGATCAATAATTTTTGGCATACCGGTATGGCTCTGTAAAGTATCCAAAAGAGTAAGTCCGCCTAATGCTTTCTTGTAACACTCTTTCATATCCCAACTTAAACCTTTCCAGCTATCAATATCTTTGGAAGGGATATATTCTGTATCAATCCAGAATTGTCTGATATTCTGTTCCCAAAACATCAAGGCATAATCGTTGTCTGGGGTATTCCAGTTTACGGCTGTATATTGTTTACTCATTGCTATTCTAATATCATTTAGTTAAAGAAGCTGAACTGGATATTTCTCAATTTCCAGTTCAGCTTTGGTGTGATTCTAAGTTTTTTATTCTTTGAAGAAATTATGCAGAGCATGAAATACATTCTTCAATTGTTGATTTACGAGTACGAGTGTAGTATAGGGATTTCAATCCTAACTTATGCGCATAGATGTAATACTTAGCCAAATCACGAGTTGAATCTTTTGAATTTGTATGAAGGATAGTCGATACCCCTTGGTCGATATGACGTTGGATAACCGAAACCAACTTCAACACTTTCATTTGGTCCATGTCATACGCTGATTTGAAGTAGAAGTAATTATCATTGGTCAAGTACGGCATTGGGTAGTATGTTGTACTATCACCGTACTCTCTAACCTCGATAATATCTACTATAGGCATTACGGATGCGGTAGCATTCATGATATATGAAGTAGATTGGTTAGGAGCGATTGCTAATCGGTAAGCATGGTAGACCCCGTGTTCAGCAACTAATGCTTTTAGATTTGCCCAATCTTCAACTGTAGGAATATGTATCCCATTGAATAATTCCTTAACTTTTTCAGTTTTAGGGGAATATTCTTGATTTATATATTTCTCGAAGTAAGTACCATCAGCATATCCAGATTTTTCAAATCCTACGAATGTTTCTTGACGTTCTTTAGCGATTTCCATCGATGCTTCGATTGAATAATAATTCATAGTCATGAAAAACACATTAGCAAAATCTAATGCTTCTGTAGATTCATACATGATGAAGCTTTTCGCAAGATAACCGTGTAAGTTCATTGCACCTAAACCTACAGAATGTAATTCACGGTTTGCTTTTGCAATAGAAGGTACCATTTCAATATTGGTTACATCCGATACGACTGTCAATGCACGCATAGCTGTTTTGACAGTTTCTTTGATACGTTTGTTATCCATTACGGTTGCTACATTTAATGAACCTAGATTACAAGAAATACCGTATCTGATTGTGTCTTCTTTACCATAAATATTGATATCTGAAACTTCAGATACCTGCATGATTTCGGTACAAAGGTTTGAGAATTTTACACTACCGATTCCATTCAAAGCATGTGCACGGTTTGTGTTTTCCTTAAAGAAGATGTAAGGGTAACCAGATTCTTTTTGAGTCTGTGCGATTTTCACCAATAAGTGACGTGCATTAATTTTTTTCTTTTTAACGTTAGGATTAGTAATTAACTCATCATACATGAGATCCATATCCAATTCGTCAAGATATTTTCCATACTCCTGCATTACGGTATGCGGGTATATCAAGTAGCAAGGTTCGTCTTTTTCAGCTAGTTCCATGAATTTATCAGGGACGATAATTCCGATGGACAGGGATTTGATACGAACTTTTTCGTCCACGTTGATTTTCTTACAGTCTAAGAATTCTTCGATATCAGAGTGGAAAATATTCAAGTACACGGCACCAGCACCGGGACGTTGCCCCAATTGGTTAGCATACGAGAAAGTATCTTCCATAATTTTCATAATCGGCAATACTCCACCAGCACGTCCTTCGACGCCTTTGATAGCTTCACCACGAGCACGAATTTTGGAGATATTGAATGATACCCCACCACCGATAGAAGATAATTTCATTGCTGAATCGACAGCATAACCGATACCATTCAGGTTATCGCCGATTTCATCTAAGAAACAAGACACGAGTTCACCGGAGCGTTTTTTTCCAGCGTTCAAGAATGTCGGGGTAGCGGGCTGATATTCTTGATTGATCATAATCTCGGCATATTCAATAGCCTTTTGTACACCTTCTTCTCTAGCAAGGAATAGGGCAACAGCAACGACGCGGTCTTCATAGCGTTCCAAGAATTTTTCACCAGAGTCATCACGTAGGGCGTAACTTTGGAAAAATTTAAAGGCAGCCATAAAAGATTGGAAACGGAATTTTTTGGCGAATACAAAATTGTACACCTCTTCCATTTGCTCAAAAGTGAACCATTGGTAGAAATCGATATAATAATCGTTTTCGATCAAATAATCTATTTTTTCTTTCAATGTGTAGAAGAACACGGTGTTCTTGTTAACATATTCAAGAAAATAGGCGCGTACAGCCTCCTTGTCTTTATGCAAGCTGAACTCGTCATCATGTTTGATCATGATTTCGTTGTTAAGCAATATCCAATTTTTCGCTACCTCGTTTGCTATCATAGTACTGGTTTTTTATGATGTCAATAAATTGATTAATATCTTCTAATGTTCCTGAAAGTTCGAATTTCATTGCAGTTGGAATATCGAATATTTCAGATAATTTATCTGCTGCTACGGCGAAGTTTCTTCCCCAATTACGGTTTCCACTAGAGGTTACCGAAAGGATTTGATGATTTTGTTCGCGCATGAAAGCATCAGTTTTGTCAGAGACCTTACCAAAATTTGTGGTATAGGTCACTAAATGTCCAGCTTCTTTCACATCCAAGCCATCTTGGATACGGATAGCTGTCCATCCGGTAATTTGAACGACTTTATTAATAAATCGTTCCACATTACCTGTTCGAGAATCATAGTATAAATAAATCATATCTTCTCTACTTTATGATTTCTACAATGCGATTTGATCTAATTCAGCAGGGTTGAATCCGATGATGCGGTTTTTGATTTCATCGTTCTCAAGTACAATGACAGTAGGTACTGTACGAACTTTAAACTTAACGGCTAGTTCAGGTTCGTCGAAAGGATTAATGGTTTCATATGCGATGCCCTTGTTGTCCAGGTACGCCGATACTTGTGCGCATGGTGCACAGTCATTTTTTTCGAATTTAATGATTCTTGCCATGATATATAAGTTTAAAAGAATTATTAGCTAATTTGAGCTCTGCTTCTTTGATGAATTAAAAAAACGTTAAGAACTGAGATGGTTATTTTCTCAAGTAGAACAAATATCCCTTATTTTTCTTCGGTTCGTTAACGATACTTTTCCACATCTATTCACAAAATCAGGTTAAAACGCTCTTGGTAACACTCGATATTTATTAAAGTGTTGTTTTACAGGTTTGTAACTATGTTGATAACTTTGATACTTGCCTATATCAGTTATTTTTTACTTGTAATTCATTCCTCTTTTTATTGTCAAATTACCCGTAATTTCTTGTTATTTTTAACCAAAAACGTTATATCGATTTTAAGGATTTTCTAAAATAATTTATTCAGAGAATTTGATGATGAAACTGTGTCAATTTTATTAACATTTGTTAAGAACCTAAGTATTTATTCTGAAAGTTCCATCTAAAAAAAAGACTGAAGCTTAAAAATTAAACTTCAGTCTCCATGTGATTAATGATTATATTTTTTATTCTATTTATCGGCTTTGACGTTCATAGATAAACCATAGTTACCCCAAACTAAGTGGATTTTTCCACCTTTATCAGCGGTGATTTTCAAGCGTTCCACATTGTCCCCATTTTCTTCATTGTCAACCACAACACGTAGCGCATCAGCTTTCTCATCATATTGGGTACCCCATTGCTTCCAGGTTTTATTTAAAATCATAGTCGTTTGGGTTTCTCCCGGAATAGAATACAAGCTATATTTTCCAGCAGGAAGTTTTTGACCATTTATTAATACATTTTTATCGAACTCCACAGTTGTCGCTTCGTTAGCACCGGTTCGCCAAACTTTTCCAATTTCGGCAAGATCGACACCAAGTTTTCTTCCTTTTAAAGAAGGACTGCTATAGTTGATTGCAATTTTTACACCATCATCAGTAGTTACTTTAGAACTATCGGGTGGACTTGCTTTTGGTTTTGTTTCTTGAGCCTGAGCAAATGAGAATCCAAATACCATTGTCAAGATTAAAATGATTGTTGATGTTTTCATATCTTCTAAAAATTTGGTTTATAACTATTTAATAAACTGAAAATAATAAAAAATGTTGTGTTTTAATTGTTGATTTAAATAATTTTTTTCAATCTACAAAAGGGGATGTCAATTAAAATTTAATATAACATTAGCGTTTATTTACACTTCTTAACAGATTAGTAATCTAGCTTTGTTAGTTATATAATCAATCTCATTATGGAACGGAAAAAATTTATAAAATCCTTATCAGTTTTGGCATTTTCAGGAGCAGGTTTTTTAAGTTCTTGCAATAAATCCTCGGCAAATCCTTCAAATGTATCTGATGAGGATGTTCAAGTTGATCAGAGTTGTACAGAAACACCAAGGGAGACAGAAGGTCCCTTTCCTACAAAATTACCTGCGCAGTACTCTCGTTCGAACATCAAAAAGGGAGACAATATTGGTGTGGATATGCTTGCTGTTATTACCATTGTTGATGTCAATGCAAACTGTTCTCCATTGAAAAATGCGATAGTTGATATATGGCATTGTGATGTGGATGGAAACTACTCGCAATATGGAGGTACCCAAATGCAACAAGGAAATTATATATCAGAAAATTGGTATAGAGGTCGTCAGAAAACAGATGAGGTTGGATTAGTGAAATTTGAAACCATATTCCCGGGTTGGTACATGGGCAGATCTACACATATCCATGCACATATTTATGATGAGTCGGGGAAATCTCTTCTAGTTACGCAAATTGCTTTCCAAGATAGCTTATCTATTCATGTCAATGAGGAAGGTTCAGACTACGGTTACACAAAAGGAATAAAAGGATACACCTATAATAAGAACGATAATGTATTTTCTGATGGAGTGGAAAAGGAGATGTCGGTTGTTACAGGAAGTTTGGATAAAGGTTTCAATCTGAGCATAACCTTAAAAGTAAAAGGTTAATAAGCGAAGTATATTTATGAATCCACTTGCACAAATCTTGATTAATGATCAAAAAGTTGAGACCCATTTCCCATGGGGCAGTTTAAAGGAAAAAAAGGTTTCAGCTTTGGCGATAATGCATCAGCAAGAATCTGGTCTCAACTTGTGTTCAATCCGGGAATATCGATTGGAAGAAGGGGAGGAATTGACAATTTCCTATGATGAAGAATATACAGTAATTATAATACCCCTAGTCAATGATATGCAATTGGAATTAAGGCGTTTTGAAAAATTGATATCAGTTGCTGGCGTGGGTATTTTCGATGTGAATCAAGCGGACATCATGAAAATAACCACTCATTCAGGTCAGGCCGGGGGATTATATTTCCAACTATTTCTTTTCAAAGGGGTGAATAAATATGAATCTAAACTTGATTTAGCTAAGTTACCGATAGGTGAAATGTTTCCAATGAATAAATTGCTGTCTATACAGCACAGTCAGTTATGGCCATTGAAGCTATATTTTGGAACTTTTCAATCGAAGTATGAAGATATCCTTTTAAAAATAAAGGCTATAGATAAAATATTTGCTTATTGTTTAGAGGGATGTTTTGAAGTTGAAAAACGCTTGCTTTTTCAAGGAGATAGATTATTGATTCAACACCTTAAAGAGCTTGAAGTAGAATGTCTTTCAGAGGAAGGTTTAATTATTTTAGTTGTTTTGTAACAAAAAGGTCAAAAAAATAGATAATATCCGTAAAATAAAAAAGCAACGACCATAAGATATAATGATCGTTGCATCTACTTTATTGTGGTGGGTTAGTTGCGTTTTTATACCAGATATTCAAATAAAGTCTGGTCTTTGTTCACTTCTATGAAATCAAATTTATATGATTTCAACCTTTCTAAGAATGTAATATAATCATTTGGATCATTTAATTCAATACCAATTAATGCAGGACCTCTTTCTCTTTCGGTTTTTTTGATATATTCAAACCGAGTGATATCATCTTTAGGTCCTAGGACTTCAGTAACTAATAACTTCAAGGCACCAGGTCTTTGAGGGAAACGAACAATAAAATAATGTTTAAATCCCTCATATAATAAGGAGAGTTCTTTGATTTCACTCATCCTGTCAATATCATTGTTTCCACCTGAAACGATACAGACTATTTTTTTTCCTTTAATTTCCTGTTTATGGAAGTCTAAAGCTGCAATAGATAATGCACCTGCAGGTTCAGCAACGATTGCGTCTTTATTGTATAATTCGAGGATGGTTGTACATATCTTTCCTTCCGGAATTGATTTAACACTATCCAATAACTGGGAGCTAATTTCATAGGTAAGCGCACCTATTTTTTTCACTGCAGCCCCATCAACAAATTTATTGATATTTTCTAATTCGATAGGAGCACCGTTTTGAATAGCAGCTTGCATGGAAGGAGCGCCTTCAGGTTCTACGCCATAGCATTTGACATTAGGTGCGTATTTCTTCATATGGTAGCTTAAACCAGAAGAAAGTCCGCCACCACCTATAGGAATAAAAACAGCATCTACATAAGGAAGATCTTCAAGGATTTCAACGGCGACAGTACCTTGGCCTTCGATGACTTTAAGATCATCAAAAGGAGGAATAAAAGTCATGTTGTGTGCTTTTGCATATTCTAAAGCTCCGATTTGACAATCATCGAAAGTATCACCTGTAAGAATAATTTCTATATTTCCATTACCCCACATTTCTGTTTGGGTTATTTTTTGTCTAGGAGTGGGGCCCGGCATAAAAATAACACCTTTAATATTCAGTTTTTTGCAAGTTAATGCTACACCTTGGGCATGATTTCCAGCACTAGCACAGACCACACCTCTAGATCTTTCTTCTTCAGAAAGACTTAGGATTTTATTGAATGCACCTCTAAGCTTATAGGATCTTACCACTTGGAGGTCTTCACGCTTTAAATAGACTTCCGCTCCATATTTTTCAGATAGATGCTGGTTATATTGTAAAGGTGTACGAGTGACCACATCTTTGATGCGCAATTTAGCAGCATTTGAGTCTATGGTTAAGGTTGATAGGTCCAAACTCATTCTTTTCCGATCGATTATTAAATTGATAATTAAGGCTGGATCAACCAGCCTTTAACTTAGTTTTCTTTTACCAATATCAACAAATCATTGTCATCGATTTCTTTTTTGGCGTCAGCCAGGATTAAGAATCTTTGATAGCAATCTGCCAATTTATCTTTGTCAAGGCTATATCCAAGACGTTCTAGGTGATGCTTCAATGCATGTCGACCAGAACGAGCTGTCAGGATAATATCAGCTTCTAAAAGTCCGACGTCCTCAGGACGGATGATTTCATAATTTTCACGGTGTTTTAAGAAACCGTCTTGATGAATTCCCGAACTATGAGCAAATGCATTGCGACCGACAATAGCCTTGTTAGGTTGAACTGGCATATTCATCATTTCACTTACTTTTCTTGAAAGATAAGTAAACATTTTGCTGTCAATGTTTGAGGATAAACCTCCGAAAGCTTGATTATGAACTTTAAGGATCATTGCAACCTCTTCTAAGGAGGTATTTCCGGCGCGTTCTCCAATTCCATTAATGGTACACTCAACTTGTCGGGCACCATTCTGTACTGCGGCAATAGAGTTAGCTGTTGCTAATCCCAAATCATTATGGCAATGGGCTGAAATAATAGCCTGATCAATATTTTTAACATGTTCAGTTAAATATTTGATTTTGGAACCATATTGATCTGGCAAACAATAACCATTCGTATCCGGAATATTTACGACAGTAGCCCCAGCAGCGATCACTGCTTCCACCATTTGTGCTAAGAACACAAGGTCAGCACGTCCGGCATCCTCTGCGTAGAATTCAACATCTTCAACGTAAGATTTCGCATGTTTTACAGCAGCAACGGCACGTTCTAAGATTTCTTCGCGGGTACTGTTGAATTTATATTTGATGTGCATGTCAGAAGAACCGATTCCAGTATGGATACGTGGTCTTTTTGCATATTTTAATGCATCAGCAGCCACGTCGATATCATTCATGTTTGCACGAGTCAGGGCACAGATGATCACATCATCAACAGCCTTTGATAATTCGACTACTGACTGGAAATCTCCAGGGCTAGAGACAGGAAATCCTGCTTCGATAATATCTACCCCTAGGCGTTCCAAATCTTTAGCAATTTCGATTTTTTCAGGAGTTGTCAATTGACAACCCGGCACTTGTTCACCGTCACGTAATGTAGTATCGAAAATGTATAAGTGATTAGGATCGTGTAACATATTATTTAAATTTTATGTTTAAACCTTGATTAATTCTACTTTAAAAACTCTAATACTTTAGCACCCATTTCTTTAGTTCCCAAAATTTTATCGGCAGGAGTTTCGGTGTTTGCGATATCACCAGTTCTCCATCCGGCTTTTAAGGTTTCAGCAACTGCATTGGTTACAACTTTAGCTTCCTCTTGAAGTCCAAATGCGATATCCAGCATTAGTGCAGCAGATAGGATAGAAGCTAATGGATTTGCTTTATTTTGGCCTGCGATATCATGTGCAGACCCGTGGATAGGTTCAAAGAATCCTGTACCGTCACCAATAGAAGCGGAAGCTAACATTCCCATAGAACCTGCAATTTGAGAAGCTTCATCTGTTAAGATATCACCAAATAAATTCGCAGTTAATACGACATCGAATTTTTTAGGGTTCTTAACTAATTGCATTGCAGCGTTGTCAATAAACATATGTTCAGTTTCAACGTCAGGATACTCTTTAGCGATTTCCTGTACTACTTCTCTCCAAAGTCTAGAAGTTTCCAATACATTCGCTTTATCAACGGAGCATAATTTTTTATTTCTTGTTCTGGCAGCATCAAACGCTTTACGAGCAATACGATCCACTTCATAACGGTTGTAATTCATTAGGTCAGAAGCAAATGTATTGTCTTCATTTCGTTTTTTCTCACCGAAGTAAACATCACCCGTTAATTCACGGAAGAACAGGATGTCCGTTCCACGGAGAACTTCAGGTTTTAAGCTAGAAGCATCCAAAAGTTCATCAAACAATAGGATAGGACGGAGGTTAGCGTATAGCCCCAATTCTTTTCGTATTTTTAATAAGCCTTGTTCAGGGCGCACTTTCGCTGAAGGATCATTGTCATACTTAGCATGACCAATTGCACCAAACAAAATTGCATCCGAAGCTTTCGCTTTTTCAAGGGTTTCGTCTGGAAGAGGGTTGCCAGTTGCTTCAATTGCAGTATGGCCCATGATTGCTTCGTCGAAAATAAATTCATGATTATATTTCTCAGCAATTTTATTTAGAACTTCTTTTCCCCAGGTGGTAACTTCTTGTCCAATTCCATCTCCAGGAATAATAAGAATGTTTTTCTTCATGTGTTATAAAACGTTTTCAACTTTATTTTCCAAGGCGACAACTTCGCCTTTTTCTAATACAATTCTTTTTTCAATACAGCTTGGGAGCTGACTTTCATAATGTCCGACGTAAATGAGTGTCTTTCCGTGTTGGCAAAGCTCATCGACTACATCATTAAAATATCTAGCCTGTTGCGCATCAAGTCCCTGGCATGGTTCATCCAATACCAATAGTGGCGGGTTTTTAATGATACTTCTGGCAAGCATAGCCAAGCGTTGTTTTCCTAATGGCAATGTATGGAGTAATTGGTCTTTATGTTCAGTTAAGTCAAAAAAATCCATTAACTCCTCGATCTGTTTCTTTTCTTGAAATTTTACATCGATAAACCATCCGATACTATCATAAAACCCAGAGGCCAAAGTATGCCATACAGTTGCATTCTGATCAAAATACCAATGCATTTCAGGAGATATCATTCCAATTTTCTGTTTGATATCCCAAATACTTTCTCCAGATCCTCTCTTCTTACCAAAGAGTTCGATATCTAAACCGTAAGATTGAGGATGATCTCCATTAATTAAACTCAATAAGGTTGATTTACCAGAACCATTAGGTCCCTGTAAAAGCCATTTTTCACCTACATCCACTTTCCAGGACACTTTATTTAAAACCACTTTGTCACCATATCTAATGATAATATCTTTTAGATCAGCGATGGAATTAAAATTGGTTTCTGGTAGTTTTTGCAAGAAAGACGGCAATTCTTTTTGTTTCCTATTTTCATCTTGATGGATTTCATCAAATGAATCCACTTTTTCAAGTTTGCCGTCCACTACATGGGCAAACCTATTGATGGCTGTTGGTAACTGGGAATCATTTGAAATGATAATCAATTGCACACCTTCATTCACTAATTCATCAAGCCAAATATTCAGTTCAATTCTTGACTGCTTATCTAAGCCAGTATAGGGCTCATCAATAATTAAAAGTTGAGGCTTTAACCATAAAGACTTTAGCAATTGTAATTTCTTGTGTTCGCCACTAGAAAGTTCAATAAGCTGTGAATCCATGGTGTGGCCAAATCCCATTGCAACAATTTTTTGTTGAATGTCTTTTAAGTCTAGTTTTTCCTTATTGGCGAAATGAAGCAATTCTGCTTTTACAGTAAGTGTATCATTCCCTTGATGACGATTATATCGTTGTTGGTAATAGAAGTTTCTATCCCCTTCTAAATTTGTGAACTGATACCAATTGGAAACATAAATTACTTCAGGTAGGGGTTTGCTTTCTGCGTTAAATTCAACATTTACCTCCCCATTGCCGGTTATTAATCCTGCAATAGCTTTAGCCAAAGTTGTTTTTCCGGAACCACTTTTCCCCGCCAAGACATAATTTTCATTTGGTTCTATTGTCCAAGATAAATCACTCAATATGGAATTTGATCCATAAGAGATAGCTAGATTATTTATTTGGACTTTAGCTGCCATTATCTATTTTGTTCAAAAGATTCGATGTCTGCAGTTTGGCTAAGGATATAGTCAATGTCATCGTAGCCATTGATTAAGCAAGACTTTTTGTAGGGATTGATTTCGAAATTATATTTCTCACCTGTTTCAGCAATAGTAATTGTTTGATCTTCAAGGTTTACTATTAATTCTGTTTCTGGATTGTTAAATACATTTTCGAAGATCTTTTCCAGATATTCTTCAGGCACAGTAATAGGCAAAACACCGTTATTAAGGGCATTTCCCTTAAAGATATCTGCGAAGAAAGAACTTACTACGACATCAAATCCATAATCTTGAATAGCCCAAGCGGCGTGTTCACGCGAAGAACCACAGCCGAAGTTTTTACCAGCCACAAGGATTTTACCTTTATAGGTAGGGTTATTCATGACGAAGTCAGCCTTAGGCTGTTCATTACTATCAAATCTCCAATCACGGAAAAGGTTGTTTCCAAATCCTTCTCGGGTCGTAGCCTTTAAGAAACGAGCAGGGATGATTTGATCAGTATCAATATTTTCAATCGGTAGAGGAACTACACGAGAGGATAATTTTTCAAATTTTTTCATGATTCAAATACTTTATACCAATTCTCTAACGTCCACAATTTTACCAGTTACAGCAGCAGCGGCTGCGGTAAGAGGGCTTACCAGCATGGTACGAGCATTTGGACCTTGTCTACCTTCAAAGTTTCTATTAGAGGTAGAAACGCAGTATTTTCCAGCAGGGATTTTGTCTTCATTCATTCCTAAGCAAGCGGAACAACCGGGTTCGCGTAGCATGAAGCCTGCTTCTTCGAATATTTTGTCGATTCCTTCAAGTTTGGCCTGTGCTTCGACTTGTTTAGATCCTGGCACAATCCATACTTCAACATTCTCTGCTTTGTGTTTTCCTTGAACAAATGCAGCGACTTGGCGCAAATCTTCAATTCGAGAATTCGTACAGCTACCAATAAATACGTAATCTACAGGCTTTCCTATTACTTGTTCGCCATCATCAAAGCCCATATAATTTAAGGCTTTTTGATATGATGGACGTTCATTTTCAGGTTGGGAAACAGTCGTTGGTATAGCTTCAGTGATTCCAATTCCCATTCCTGGGTTTGTACCATAGGTAATCATGGGTTGAATGTCTGCTGCATCAAAAGTTAATACTTCGTCAAATTGAGCATCATCATCAGAAAATAATGTTTTCCAATATGCTAATGATTTATCCCAATCCTCACCTTGAGGAGCAAATTCTCTTCCTTTGATATAATCGAATGTAGTTTGGTCAGGAGCGATTAGACCTCCACGAGCACCCATTTCAATACTCATGTTACAGATAGTCATACGACCTTCCATACTTAATGAACGGATCGCTGATCCAGCATATTCCACAAAATATCCGGTTCCGCCGGCAGCAGATATTTTAGAGATAATGTAAAGGATAATGTCCTTAGCACCCACTCCTTTTCCGAGCTCACCGTTAACTTCGATTTTCATGGTTTTAGGTTTTTGCTGCAATAAACATTGCGTTGCAAATACCTGTTCAACTTGTGAAGTACCAATACCAAAAGCAATAGCGCCAAATGCACCATGTGTTGAAGTATGGCTGTCACCACAGACCATTGTTTTTCCGGGTAATGTGATACCCAATTCAGGTCCGATTACATGGACAATTCCTTGATAAGGATGTCCTAATCCGTACAGCTCAATACCAAATTCTTTACAGTTTTTAGTGAGCATGTCGACTTGGTAACGAGAAAGTTCTTCTTTGATTGGCAAGTGCTGATTTAATGTTGGGACATTATGATCAGCCGTAGCTACAGTTTGATTTGGACGGAATACAGGCAGTCCTCTTTTACGCAGTCCATCGAATGCCTGTGGGGAGGTTACTTCGTGGATTAAGTGGGTGTCGATATATAAAATATCAGGGAACCCTTCTTGACTCTTGACGACGTGTGCATCCCAAATTTTTTCTACTAATGTTTTTCCCATTATACTATTTATCTCTTATTGGTTTGAAATTTTAATAGGGTAAAATTAAAATTTGATAATTTTACCCCTTAAAAACCTATCTAATTTACGAAAAATTAAACAGTTTGGATAGCCTTCATAGCAGTCATCGCCTTACGTAATTTCTTACCAACGATTTCTACTTCATGATTTCTTAAAATTTCATTTACCTGTACTAATTTGATGTTATCAACTGATCCATCTTTACCATCATTGAAGTTTTTACCAACCACATCAGTATCGATTTTTTTCATAAAATCTTTCAATAAAGGTTTACAAGCTTGGTCAAATAAATAACAGCCATATTCTGCTGTATCCGAAATTACACGGTTCATCTCGAATAATTTTTTACGAGCGATTGTATTTGCAATTAAAGGAGTTTCATGCAAAGATTCATAATAAGCGGATTCAGGTTTGATACCAGCCTCTACCATTGTTTCAAATGCTAATTCTACACCAGCTCTCACAAATGCTACCATTAATAAATAGTTGTCAAAATATTCTTGTTCAGAGATTTTAACATCAGCAGCAGGGGTTTTTTCGAATGCAGTTTCACCAGTTTCGGCTCTCCATTTCAATAAATTAGCATCTCCATTTGCCCAATCTGCCATCATTGTCTTGCTGAATTCTCCCGACATGATGTCATCTTGGTGTTTTTGGAATAAAGGACGCATAATATCCTTTAACTCTTCAGATAATTCAAATGCTTTGATTTTTGCGGGGTTACTTAATCTGTCCATCATACCGCTTACTCCACCATGCTTTAAAGCTTCAGTGATAACTTCTACACCATATTGAACTAGTTTAGAAGCATAACCAGCATCGATTCCTTTTTCGACCATTTTATCAAAAGAAAGAATAGATCCAGTTTGCAATAATCCACAAAGGATTGTTTGCTCTCCCATTAAGTCAGATTTAACTTCAGCAACGAAAGAAGATTTCAACACACCGGCACGGTCACCACCAGTTCCAGCACAGTAAGCTTTGGCTTCCGCCCATCCTTTACCTTGAGGGTCATTTTCAGGGTGAACAGCAATTAGAGTAGGTACTCCGAATCCTCTCAAGTATTCAGCACGAACTTCAGAGCCTGGACATTTAGGCGCCACCATGATGACAGTGATGTCTGGACGGATTTGCATGCCTTCTTCCACGATGTTGAATCCGTGTGAATAAGAAAGGGAAGCACCTTGTTTCATCAAAGGCATTACTGCATTGATAACAGATGTATGTTGTTTATCTGGAGTCAAGTTGATTACTAAGTCAGCTGAAGGAATTAATTCTTCATAAGTACCAACTTTAAAGTTATTATCAGTTGCATTTTTCCAAGAGTCTCTTTTTTGTTCAATAGCTTCTTTACGCAATGCATATGATACATCAAGTCCGCTATCTCTCAAGTTTAAACCTTGGTTCAAGCCTTGTGCTCCACAACCTACGATTACGATTTTTTTACCTTTTAAAGCTTCTACGCCTTCATTGAATTCCGATGAATCCATGAATTCTGCAACTCCTAATTGATCTAATTGCTCTCTAAGAGGTAATGTGTTGAAATAATTTGCCATTGTAATACTGATTAAATATTTTTTCGATTAAGGTTTTTTACTATTTATTGTTGATTATTCTTTTTTGTGCGATTGCATAGCCATAATGTAAGTTGTCATGACCTATTGAAGTGATCAAAACCTCTTCAATATTATTAAGAGCAGCGCCATAGGTAGCAGTTTCATAGGGAGTGGTATTTTTAAATACTCCTGCATTGAAATCAGCTTCAATTTCATAGATTGATTTTAGGGCGATCTCTTTAAGTTCGATCACTTCGTCTTGACTCACAAAGTATGTTGGTTTCGTTCCTTTTGCATAAGCCTCCACATGCTTAACCCAGTTTACACCTTCCCGAATACCAGTCCGAGTATAACTTAAGGTTTGTGTGCTCACCACAATGTGTCCGAAATTCCAAATGATATTATTATTGAATCCTGCAGGTATTTCATTTAATTGTTCTAATGAAAGCTCATCGATCAATTTAATGAATGCCTTACGCCCATCGATAATAAATTTAAAGACTTTGTCCATTTTTATTTTGCTTCTTGTAAAGGTTCGTTGAATGAAATTCTATTTCCAAAAGGGTCGATAACCTGAACACAGTGGGTATTATAGAAAGTTTCTTCGTAACCTGGTTTATTATGCTTGTAATTCTTTTGAATTAATTGATGATGATAATCTTTCAATCCGGAGCAATAAACAAATGTTTGTGCGCCCGGAGTTGCATCACCATGATGTTCACTTAGGTGTAAAGTGCATCCATTACGTGAAATTTGCATGTAGATTGGCGTATTTTCCTCAAAAGTATGCTCCCAATCAATTTGAAAGCCAAGCCAGTCGATATAAAACTCGACTGCCTTGGAATAATCAAATATCCTGAATATGGGGATTACCTGTTCTACTTTCACTAATCAAAAATTACATCGTGAATACATCATCTCTCTGATCCAAATATTCGTTTTCAACGATATCTGGTGCAGGTTCATTGATTTCAAATTGTTTCAGTTTCGTATGGAATCCGGCGCTATCTTTAATGATTGCAATTCTGGCTCCACGAACGAACTCAATAAGACTGTATTTTCCTAATTCCTCTGTAAGGCGGTCAATTTCTTCACGATGGCCTGCTGTTTCAAATACGATGTAATCATTACGAATCACAACGACATTAGCTCCATATTGACGTAATAAACGTTCAACCAATACTTTTTCAGCGATCGCTTCTGCAGGGACTTTATACAAAGCTTGTTCCTGCCAAATCAATTCATCATTGGTGTTGAAATATGCTTTCAGCACTTCAACTTGTTTTTCGATTTGACGGCATAATTTGCGAACTACTTCTTCCGATTCTGTAATCAATATCGTAAAACGGTGGATACCATCCACTTCAGATGGAGAAGTATTTAAGCTTTCGATGTTGATCTTACGTCTTGAAAAAATTCCAGATATACGACCTATCATGCCGATAGAGTTTTCTGTATAGATGGTTATTGTATATTCTTGTTTTTCCATGATTACTTCAATCTTATTTCTGACACACTCGTTCCTTGGGCTACCATTGGGAATACATTATTTTCTTTACCCACCATTACTTCAAGTAGATAAGATCCATCATGATCCAGCATAGTTTTTAACGCGTCTTTTAAATCTTTACGTTCTGAGATTTTGTTTCCGTCTATATAATATCCTTTTGCCACAGCAACAAAGTCAGGACTAGTGATATTGACGAAAGAATATCTCCTGTCATGGAATAGCTGTTGCCATTGACGAACCATTCCTAAGAATTCATTGTTTAAGATTAAGATTTTAACCTTAGCACCAAATTGCATAATGGTTCCTAGCTCTTGAATGGTCATTTGAATACCACCATCACCGATAATAGCTACGACATCACGTTCTGGAGCGCCGTACCATGCACCGATTGCTGCAGGTAACCCGAAACCCATTGTACCTAATCCACCTGATGTAACGCTTGATTTAGAAGTATTATATTTTGCATAGCGACAAGCTACCATCTGGTGTTGGCCAACGTCAGTTACAATAACTGCGTCACCACCTGTTAATTCATTCAGAACTTTTATAACCTCACCCATAGTCATTACATCAGAAGTTGGGTTCAACTCGTTATGGATGACTTCCTTAATTTCTTCTTTTTCTAATTCTCTGAATTTATTCAACCAGTCAACATGGTCACCTTTGTTGATTAATTCAGTCAATAATGGTAAAGTTTCTTTACAATCTCCCCATACTGGAACGTGAGCTTTTACGTTTTTGTCAATTTCCGCAGGGTCAATATCTAAATGAATAACCTTAGCTTGCTTCGCATATTTGTCTAGTCTTCCTGTTACGCGGTCGTCAAAACGCATTCCAATAGCGATCAGTACATCACATTCATTGGTCATTACGTTTGGAGCATAATTACCGTGCATACCTAACATTCCAACATGTAATGGATGGTCTGTTTCCAAGGCACTTAATCCCATTACCGTAGCAGCAGAAGGAATTCCCGCTTTTTCAATAAATGTTTTAAATTCTTGCTCTGCTTTACCTAGAATGATTCCCTGTCCAAATAATATAAAAGGTTTTTTTGCTTCATTGATAACTTTAGCGGCCTCTTCAACATATTCTTTACGAACAATAGGGGCAGGACGATAACTACGTACGTGGTTACATTCTTCATATCCTAAATAATCGAATAATTGAAGTTGGGCATTTTTAGTAATATCAATCAATACGGGACCTGGTCTTCCAGTTTTTGCAATATAAAAAGCTTTAGCTAGTACACTTGGAATTTCATTGGCATCAGTAACCTGATAGTTCCATTTTGTGACAGGAGTTGTAATATTGATTACATCAGTCTCTTGGAAGGCATCAGTACCGAGTAAGGAAGCAAATACTTGTCCAGTAATACAGACGATAGGGTTACTATCAATCATGGCGTCGGCCAAACCTGTGACCAGATTTGTTGCACCTGGACCGCTAGTTGCGAAAGCTACACCCACACGTCCTGATGTACGTGCGTAACCTTGTGCTGCATGAATTCCTCCTTGTTCGTGACGGACTAAAATATGCTTCAATTGATCTGTATAATCATACAATGCATCATAAATTGGCATAATAGCACCCCCTGGATACCCGAATACGGTATCCACTCCTTCGTGGATCAAGGCCTCCATAACCGCTTGAGATCCGCTTATCTGCGTACCTGCCGCTTGTTTAGTGGCTACCTTAGTTTCCGTTTTTTCAAGTGTACTCATCTTAAAGTATTTAGTATGAAGTATTAAGTATTTAGACCTCAGAGGTCTGAATTGTATTCTTTATTTTATTTCAATTTTTTGTCTAATAGTAGTAACTCGTGATTTCCCTAGTATCAATAATTTAATATCTAACTACTAAATACTAATTACTAACTACTATTCTTACAAATCAGTTACACAACCTTGTGATGCGTTTGCCACTGATTTGGCGTATTTGTAAAGGACTCCTTTGCTGACCTTTAAGGCAGGTTGTGTCCAAGCTGATTTCCGGTTGTTGATTTCCTCTTCGGAAACTTTTAAGTTGATAGTATTGTTTACTGCATCTATTTCGATGATATCATCATCTTGTACGAGGCCGATCAGACCACCTTCATAAGCTTCCGGAGTAATGTGACCTACAACGAATCCATGTGTACCTCCAGAAAAACGTCCGTCAGTGATTAATGCTACGGAAGTACCTAAGCCGGCACCAATAATTAAGGAAGTTGGTTTCAACATTTCTGGCATACCAGGAGCACCCTTAGGGCCTTCATTTTTGATAACTATAACATCACCTTTTTTAATCCTTCCGGTTTCAAGACCTTTAACTAAATCATGTTCTCCGTCAAAAACTCGAGCAGGACCAGTAAATTTCTCGCCTTCTTTGCCGGAAATTTTCGCTACTGAACCTTGTTCAGCTAAGTTTCCATAAAGGATCTGTAAGTGACCAGTAGCTTTGATAGGGTCATTTAATTTATGGATGATAGGTTGGTTGTAATCTATGATAGATTTAACATCCTTTAAATTTTCTGCGACGGTTTTACCTGTAACGGTTAAACAGTCTCCATGTAATAATCCTTCATCCAATAGATATTTCATAACAGCAGGAATACCGCCATACTGATGAAGATCTTGCATTAAGAATTTTCCAGAAGGTTTAAAATCTGCCAAAACTGGAGTTTCATCCGACATACGTTGGAAATCATCCGGTGTAACATCCACATCAACGGATTTACCCATTGCGATAAAATGTAGGACTGCATTAGTTGATCCTCCCAAGATTACGATAATACGCATTGCATTTTCAAATGCTTTACGAGTCATAATATCAGAAGGTTTGATGTCATTTTCAAGAAGTATACGCATATATTTACCTACTTCTAGACATTCTTCTTGTTTTTCTTTAGAAATTGCAGGATTAGATGATGAATAAGGTAAGCTCATTCCCATAGCCTCGATGGCAGATGCCATTGTATTGGCAGTATACATTCCTCCACAAGCACCAGCACCTGGACAAGTATGACGGATTACGCCATCATAATCCTCGTCAGAGATTGTGCCTGCGATTTTTTTTCCTAGAGCTTCGAAAGCGGAAACAATATTTAATTCTTCACCTTTATAATGACCAGGAGCAATAGTTCCACCATAGACCATAATTGCGGGCCTATTTAATCTTCCCATAGCCATAATTGCTCCAGGCATGTTTTTATCACATCCAGGGATTGCAACTACACCATCATAATATTGACCACCACAGATTGTTTCGATACTATCAGCAATTACATCACGAGATACTAATGAATATCTCATACCATCTGTACCATTACTCATTCCGTCAGAGACGCCAATAGTTCCAAAAGTCAAGCCGACAAGGTCATTGTTCCAAATACCTTTTTTGACTACTTGTGCTAAGTCGTTTAGGTGCATGTTACATGTATTACCATCGTAGCCCATGCTAGCGATTCCTACTTGTGCCTTTTCCATATCTGCATCAGTAAGGCCAATACCATAAAGCATGGCTTTCGCAGCAGGTTGAGTTTCATCTTGTGTAAAGATGCGGCTGTACTTGTTGATTCCCTTTTGGTTATCAGATGATGACTTCATAATTCTCTTGCTCTAATACTAAGTTTTTATATTTTCTTTGGATAGATGCGCCGATACTATCTTCCCATTCTTCAGAGAAAATGATATCGTCAACTTGTTTTATTCCTATAATTCCGGCAGCAGTTCCACTTAAAAAGGCGCTATCGGCATTGTATATATCTTTGATTGTGATTCTTTTTTCGATTATATCGAAGTTCAAACTTTTGCAGATATCAATAACTGTTTCTCTGGTGATACCAGGGAAAATGTTTCCCAGAGGTGAGGTGTAGATCTTAAAATCTTTTTCAATGAATAAGTTTTCGCTAGAAGCTTGAGCAACGAATCCATCTTGATCCAATAATAAAGCCTCATCGAATCCTTTTTGAATTGCATCGCTAGTTGCCAATATCGAATTAATATATTGTCCAGAAACTTTAGCATCAATAGGGAAGGACTTTGGATTAGGACGTTCTATTCTAGATATATTTACCTTCAACAAATTTTGGCCTAAATAAGGTCCCCATTCCCAGGCTGCAATCATGATATTAGCGGTATCAGAAGCCGTCAAATGCATATTTGAACCCGAATAAATCAAAGGACGGATATAAGCTGAACGAAGATTGTTAATTTCAAGCAATTCATACGCTTTTTCAATTAATACCCTGTTGTCCCATTGATAAGGCAAACCTATAGCTTTACAAGAGTGTTTTAAACGTTCGAAGTGTTCCTCGGCTTTAAAGATCCTAGTTCCATTATGCGTACTATAAGCACGTAATCCTTCAAATGCACCATAACCATAATGCAATGATTGCCCGAACATATCTACTCCTGCGTTGCTGGCCTTCACAAACTCTCCATTTAAATAGATTAGTGTGTCTTGATTATAATACTTCATGCTGCCCTTAGAAATTGATGTAATACTCCCTCGAAAAAATTCCATATAGGAATTCCTTTTTTCTGTTTTGTTAAGTTACTTCGAATTAAAATTCTTTACAATAGTCTAACAATTTTTTTTGATAAAGTTTTTTATTTCAAAAAAACTAATTTTAAAAAATTATATTTTACAAAATTATTATTTGCTGATGTAAAATACTGTAGTCTGTAGACTAAAATTAAAATTGGTATATTTTTACTTTTTTCAATTTTTTCACAAAGACGCTAAAATTCTTCCTAAAAAGGAGTTGAGTTGTAAAATAGTTGAAAAAAATAGCCCTTAAAACTTGAAGTTCTAAGGGCTACATTATCGTAATATTTTATCTATCTATTCTTCCGCAATTCCTTCTGCTAAAACGATGATATTGTTGTCCTTTACTTCTACGACACCACCTTTAATAATAATGACTTGTTCGTCATTATTATTTTTGATAATGACTTTACCATCTTCTAGCGTAGACACAATAGCTGCGTGATCTTTCAAAATTTGGAAAGAACCTGCTGAACCAGGTACAGTAACGGCAGTTACATTACCTTCGAAAGCTAATTTGTCTGGAGTTATGATTGTTAATTTCATTTTTTTATAGATGTTAGACCTGTGACAATAGAATACAAGAGTCTTTTAATCACTTAGTCTATACTTATACTGCTTCTGCTAATAGTTTTTTACCTTTCTCGATAGCGTCTTCGATAGAACCTACCAAGTTGAAAGATGCTTCAGGATACTCATCAACTTCACCATCAATAATCATGTTGAAACCTTTGATTGTATCTTTGATATCTACTAAACATCCTTTTAAACCAGTAAATTGTTCAGCTACGTGGAATGGTTGAGATAAGAAACGTTGCACACGACGAGCGCGGTGAACAGTTAATTTATCTTCTTCAGATAATTCGTCCATACCAAGAATGGCAATAATATCTTGCAATTCTTTATAACGTTGAAGAATTTCTTTTACTCTTTGAGCTGTATTATAGTGTTCATCACCCAAAACTGTTGGAGAAAGGATACGGGAAGTAGAATCCAAAGGATCTACCGCCGGGTAAATACCAAGCTCAGAGATTTTACGTGATAATACTGTTGTAGCATCTAAGTGGGCGAAAGTTGTTGCCGGTGCAGGGTCAGTTAAGTCATCGGCAGGTACGTATACCGCTTGAACAGAAGTAATAGATCCGTTTTTAGTTGAAGTAATACGTTCTTGCATTAAACCCATTTCCGTTGCAAGAGTAGGTTGGTAACCAACCGCAGAAGGCATACGGCCTAAAAGAGCTGATACTTCAGAACCTGCTTGCGTAAAACGGAAGATATTATCGATAAAGAATAAGATATCGCGACCTTGACCTTCACCATCACCATCACGGAAATATTCTGCGATAGTTAAACCTGATAAAGCAACGCGCGCACGCGCACCTGGAGGCTCATTCATCTGACCAAACACGAATGTACATTTAGATTCTTTCATTAATTCTAAATCTACAGTTTCTAAAGGCCATTGACCTTTTTCCATTTCTTCCATGAAAGTGTCACCATATTTAATAATGCCAGATTCTAACATCTCACGAAGTAAGTCATTACCTTCACGAGTACGCTCACCAACACCAGCAAATACAGAAAGACCACCGTGACCTTTAGCAATATTGTTGATTAATTCCTGAATTAATACAGTTTTACCTACACCAGCACCACCGAACAATCCGATTTTACCACCTTTAGCGTAAGGCTCTAATAAATCGATAACTTTGATACCAGTAAATAAAACTTCAGTTTCAGTCGATAAATCTTCAAACCTAGGAGGTACGTTGTGAATAGGACGACCATTATCTTTGTTTAAAGCCTGAATACCATCAATTGGATCACCAACAACGTTAAATACACGACCTTTGATTTCTTCGCCAATCGGCATTTTGATTGGAGCGCCAGTATCAACTACTTTCATACCACGAATTAAACCTTCGGTAGCATCCATTGCAATCGTACGAACACGTTCCTCACCTAAGTGCTGTTGAACCTCTAATATAATGCGTTGTCCATTGTCTTTTTCAATGTACAAGGCATCATAAATCTTAGGAAGATTTTCATTGTCGGCAAAGTTGACGTCAACTACTGGGCCGATAATCTGCGCTATTTTACCAATATTGGGCATATTATAGGGACTAAAATTTATTAATCAATTTAAATACAGCTTGTTTTCAATCCTGTATTTTGGAATGCAAAAATAAGTTTTATCTTATTAAAACCAAAAGGGATATGCTTATTTTTTCACAATTCTTTTTATCCGGTTAAAATCTTATCTAAAACAGTCTTTAATTATCCGTAAATGAAGCATTTGACCTTAATTTAAGGATTGTCAATCTTTCCACAATTTCATTCCTGTAACGGAAACATTAAAATTAGGCTGATATTTTACATATTCAACAGATTTTGCTAGGGTATAACAAATATATTACTTGGCCTTGTACTTTATAATGTTCGGTTAAATCATTAGTTTCGTGACAAACTAATACCTAATTATATGAAATACTGGATCATTGTGCTGCTTTCCTGTGGCATGCCGTTTTTTGCCAATGCTCAATGGGATTATCCTAATTATGAGATGTTGAAAAAACAAATTCAAGATGTATCTTCTAATAAACTTATCGAACGGACCTCCATAGGGAAATCGGTTGGAGGAGAAGATATTCCATTAATTAAAATCCAAAATGGAAAAGTATCAAAACCAACTTTGCTCATAGTGGCAGGAGTTGATGGAAAGCATCCTGCTGGAGTGATCAATTCTATGAATGTTGCAAAACAGATTCTGGAATTACCCTCCGCTCAATTAAATGAGCTATTAACATCAAAATCCATTTGGATCGTACCTGTTCTCAATGTAGATGCTTATAAAAGAAATTCGACAGGCCTTTCCTGGACTTCTGGAAATTCAAGAGTCATTGATAACGACCGCGACGGAAGAATTGATGAAGATCCCGATTCGGACTTAAATAATGATGGCGTGATTTCACAGATGAGAATTAAAACTCCTGCTGGACCATATACAATACATCCTTCAAATTCTGATTTTCTAATTCTCGCTGAAAGGAATAAAGGTGAATCAGGATCATATGAGTTATATAAGGAGGGGAAAGATGTTGATCAGGACGGATTAATTTCTGAGGACGGGAATTCAGGTGTTAATTTAGATAAGAATTTCACCTATGATTATCCATTTTTTGAACCTGAGACTGGGGATTATGCGGCATCAGAACCAGAAACTAGAGCATTGATTGATCTGATTTTTGACAACCCGCAGATTGCAGCGGTTTTGCACTTTGGATTGCAGAACAATCTTTCTGTTGCCGAGCAATTTGATCAAAGAAAAGCAAGCGAAAGAATTCAAAAATCATGGACAAATGCTGATTCACAGGTTTCAGCTTTTGTAAGTAAGATATATAACGATGCAGTAAAGCCATTAGGTGATGCTCCAAAACTTATGCACGGAAAAGGAAATCTAACATCTACAGTTTACTACCATACCGGTAAATTTAGTTTTGCTACACCATCTTGGTGGGTTCCTTCAACCACAGATAGCACCAAAAATAGTGGTGCAAAAGGTGCAGCAGGAAAAGATGGGGATCGTTTTGTGAACTGGGTGAAGAGTCAAAATATTCAAGGAGCGATTTTACCTTGGAAAAAAGTCAACCATCCTGATTTCCCAAATCAAGAAGTTGAGATAGGAGGATTGGTTGAAAGGTTTGAGCACAACCCTCCAATATCGCAGCTTGAGGCATCTTCAAAACTGCATACAGATTTTGTCGTTCAATTAGCACAATCGTTAGCCACTTTGGAATTTTCTAACCCGAAGGTTACCAATTTAGGCGATGATATTTATCGTATTGAAGTTAAAGTGTTCAATACAGGATCTATGCCGGTTTATCCTGAAATTGCAGATAAGATTAAACATGTGTCCAAGATGAAATCTATAATTGAATTACAAAAGGGTCAATCCTTCCTAAGTGGGAAACGTTTGCAACTATATCCAACACTTCAGGCGGGAGGTTCAAATACCTTCTCATGGTTGATAAAAGGGAAAGGGAAGGTTCAATTAACTGTAGGCTGTCCTACTGCTGGAGAAAAGACATTGGATATTAACCTATAAAAATTGCTAAGAAATGAGATTAACCTATAAAATATTATCGCTTGCCTTAGCACTTAGTGTTACGGCAGCATTTGGACAAAAGAAAAATGAGGAAGTGAGCAAGGAGATCGCCGGATTGCGTGCAGTAGGTTCTCCATCAAATCCAAAGGTGCAAATGAACTGGAGTCGTTACCATGATTTAAAACAGATGGAACAATTCTATATAGACCTTCAGAAAGCCTATCCAGATCTTGTTAAATATGAGTCAATTGGAAAGAGTTATGAGGGTAGAGATATTTATGTGCTAACAGTAACGAACTTTAAGGAAGGGAAGGCAGATCGTAAACCTGCCATGTGGATTGATGGAAACATTCATGCAAATGAATTACAGGGCTCAGAGATTTCAATGTATACGGCCTGGTACCTTGTAGAAAACTTTAATACTGTACCCTTTATTAAGGAGTTATTGAAGGATAAAGTTTTTTACATAGCACCAACGATCAATCCTGACTCAAGAGAGTACTTTATTTATAATCCGAATACCATGCATTCGTCAAGAACCGGTCGTAGACCATTTGACAATGATGGGGATGGGTTAGTAGCGGAAGATTTATATGATGATTTAGATGGAGATGGTGAAATTGTTATGATGCGTCGCAAGTCTAAGACAGGTAGGTACAAGGTCGATCCTGAAAATCCTAATCGGATGTTGATGGTAAAACCGGGTGAGGTTGGTGAATATGAGATGTTGGGCTTTGAGGGTATTGACAATGATGGAGATGGGTTAGTGAATGAGGATATTACAGGTACTTATGACCCGAATCGGGATTGGGGATGGAATTGGCAACCAAATTACGTTCAAGGAGGAGCATTATATTATCCTGGGACTTTACCCGAAACTCAAGCTGTAAAGAAATTCATTTATTCACACCCTAACATAGCAGGAGCACAGTCTTACCACAATTATGGAGGAATGATTTTACGAGGTCCCGGAGCAGCTGATGATGAGAGGTTTTATTCTAGAAAAGATGTTCAGGTATATGATGCATTAGGGAAAACAGGTGAAAAGATGCTTCCAGGATATGACTATATTGTTATTCACAAGGATCTTTATACTGTATTTGGTGGTGAGATAGACTTCTTAGCTTTAACACGGGGCATTTTTACATTTTCGAACGAGTTGATGACGACCTATAAATTATTCAATGAAAAATCAGACGGCGGATTAAGAAATAGTGATGAATACTATGAATTTGATAAGTTGTTAATGTTTGGAGATGCTTATGTTCCATGGAAAGAATTTGATCATCCACAATATGGAAAGATCGAAATTGGGGGTGCGAAGAAGAACTACACCCGCAATCATCCAGGATTTTTATTAATGGAAGATGCTCATAGAAATGCCGCATTTACGATTTATCATGCCTATCATATGCCAAAATTAGAGGTTATGGAGTCAAGTATTAAACCATTGGGAGGAAATCTGTATGAGGTTAATGCTACGATTTGGAATACCCGGATTGTCCCGACTCATTCAGACCATGATGTAAAGAATAAGATTGAACGTCCAAACCACATCCGATTAGAAGGAGCTCAAGTAGTAACGGGAATGCAGGTTATCAATAGTGATTTCAATGAAACATTGGAACAGAAATATCAACCACAGCAGATTGAAGTTCCTACAATTGATGGGATGAGTGCAGTTAAAGTAAGGTGGATTGTAAAAGGGAATCCGAATGCTGCAAAAGTGGTGATCGATAGCCCTAAAGGAGGTTATTTGGAATATAACCTGAAGGACTCTTCAAATAAGTCCTAATTAAATTGAACAATTAAAAGTGCTGAATACCTTTAAGCAGCAATCTTCGGGTTGCTGCTTTTTTTATCTAGCTAGTAGTCTATAATCAATTTTTCCAGGTCCCTGAACAAAACTTTTTCCTTCATTTCATCTTCTAATTGATGAAAGTTTTCCTTTTCAAAAGGATTTGATAATGTTCCGTTCTCAATTTTATAAATATAATCACAAGTGTCTTTTAGCGTAGAAAAAATATGGGAAGATATTATTATTGTCTTATTAAGGGCTTTAAGTCTATGTATGATTGCAGTCAAAATAATGGAACTTTCCAAGTCAATTCCATTATATGGTTCGTCAAAGATGAAGTACTCATTGTTCTGTAGCAAAACCGCGGTAATAGCAAGTTTTTTTTTCATGCCGGTGGAATAGTTAGAAACGAATTCTTTTAGAGGAAGTTGAAATATATTCCTTTCTGCTAGGTTTTTTAAAGTTATTCTTCTAGAATCAGTAAGGAGATAAATATATTCTTCGGCCGTTAATTTCGGAATAAAATATGGTTCGGAAGTTAATAATCCCAAATGGTTTTTTAGAGGTTTATGTTCGGAGGTGATTTTTCCTTCATAGTCTTCAAGATCTGCGATACAACGAAATAAGGTTGTTTTACCAGCTCCATTTTCTCCCACAAAACCATAGGTTTTTCCAGGCAGGAGAGATGCATTGACCTTATTTAATACTTGCTTTGGACCAAAGGATTTTGATAAATTATTTATTTCAATCATAGCAGTTTTTTAAGGTTTTGAATTGACTTATAATAATAATAAGGAATTATTGCCAGGATTAGTGGATAAAACATCAAGCATAAACCCATAATAAATCCTTCTGTAATGTTTATTTTTCTTGGGAATACAGCATATTTTAAAGTGATAACAAATGGAATAATAAGCATGCCCATTCCCCACAATAAAACCGGTTTGAAAAAATCTTCAGGGAAAAAGGCAAATTGAAGAATTAGAATTGGCAGAATTAATAGGGTTAATTGTAATATTCCTCTGTAGATTTTAAACCATAGAAACTGAGATGGACTTCTGGTCTGATTCCACATTATTATCGGGTCCTCAGGGTTTTGATAATAGGAGCAACTGGTCAAACAGATGCAGAACATGGAAAAAAGGGATAAGTTTTCATTTGAATATAGAATTCCAATGATGCTAAATGTATACAGCAACAATATTAATAACCAAGTCTTTCGGAATCCAACAATAAATTCAAATGGTTTTCTAGAAAAAGGAGTTAAAATTGGTCGGCTCCAGAAATTATTGGTTGAAATAAATACAAATAGAATACAGATTACCATCAAAATTATGCATAATTCAGCATGATTACTGAATAAGAGAATAATAATGGATCATGTACAAAAGTTGTGGAGGGGATAAAAAATAATTAGATATTTGTGCTTTGAACTTATATAGAGATGCACGATTCATTTAAAGCTTTAATGCCGCTTATCATTCCTGAAGGA
>NZ_SMMI01000011.1 GCF_009733535.1 Sphingobacterium endophyticum
AATAGCCATGGAGCTCCGGGATATGATAACTGCTATTCTAATCATATTTGCAGGAGGCGACCCAGGTAAAGTTTTTAAAACATAAAAAATGGTCGGAATTTCTTCCGACCATGACTAGATTTTCACGGCCTTTTTTATTTTTAAACACTTTTTAAATAGTAAAAGGCAGAAAAATTTATAATTTTCTTGTAAAGAATACCTATTTTCAGAAAATTTATTTTGGACCGAACAAATGATTGATGAATTAGTAGCTTTTTTAGGGAGGCAAAATGCAATTGTCGCGGCATTATTTGCTGGATTATTTACTTGGGGTGTCACTGCATTAGGTGCTTCCAGTGTTTTCCTTTTTAAAGGAGTTAATAAACGCTTGCTGAATGGGATGTTAGGGTTTACCGGTGGGGTTATGATAGCAGCAAGTTTTTGGTCCTTATTGGCACCGGCAATTGAAATGAGTGCTGGGGAAGGCTTTAAGAAAGTTATGCCTTCAGCTATTGGATTTGTATTGGGCGCATTATTTATTTTTGGATTAGACAAATTAATGCCCCATTTACACCTGAACTTTCTAAAAACTGAAGGTCCAAAATCCTCTTTGCGTAGAACTACATTATTGACGATAGCTATAGCATTACACAATATTCCTGAAGGTCTGGCAGTGGGTGTCTTATTTGGAGGTGCCGCATCGGGTATTCCTGAAGCAAGCATTACAGGTGCAGTTTTATTGGCTATGGGTATTGGCTTGCAAAACTTTCCAGAAGGAATTGCTGTATCTATGCCATTAAGAAGGATGGGGTTATCGCGATGGAAAAGTTTTCAGTACGGACAGTTGTCGGCAATAGTAGAACCCATTTTTGCTGTTTTAGGAGCTTTTGCTGTAGGATTTTTTATGCCAATTCTTCCTTATGCATTATCCTTCGCTGCAGGAGCAATGCTTTTTGTTGTTATTGAAGAGGTAATTCCCGAAACTCAACAAGAAGAACATTCAGATATCCCAATCTTAGGTTTTGTATTGGGATTTGTCGTAATGATGGTATTGGATGTTGCTTTGGGGTAGGGTTACAATAGACATAAGACAAAAGACATAAGACATTAGACAAAGACATTAGACAAAAGACATAAGACATTAGAGCCGAGACAGTTGTCTAATGTTCATTGTACAAAAAATTTAAATCCCATCGGGATAATATATTTGTCAAATCCCGGAGGGATGTAATATTCAATGAATCCCGTAGGGATGCAATGTCTATAGAAATATAATTTACACCAAAGAATTCAACGCCGTAGGTGTGACATATTTTAAGTTAACGATTAAATGGTTTCCCGAGCTTTAGCTCGGGAATGACAGACGCCTCTTTTTAATATGGCCCTGTTACCCACCATATGCCTGTCATTCCTTATTGCAAGATGAGGAAACTATTTTTAAGAAGGAGATAGGAGACATAAAAAAAGCCGACTAAATATTTAGTCGGCTTTTTTGTACTATTATTTTTTTTAGTTTAAAGCTTCAATTTTAGCTTGTAATTCAGCAGACTTAGCTTCGTCGTTCATGAAATCATAATAATTTTTAAGATTTCTTAGTGCATCAACGTTTTTAGGGTCCAACTCTACAGCTTTCTCAAGATAAGGAACTGCTCTAGCAATTTTTCCTTTGATTTCTTCAACTTTTTTGTTGTAGTCAGAAGCAGGAACAGACTTGTCTTCGTTAAGTTTCATTAATTCTTCACGACCACCATTCATAATTACAACAGCCGCGTTGGTATTCGCTTCTAAGTAATTTGGGTCAATTTCTAATGCTTTTTGGTAAGAAGCTAAAGCCTTCTCAGGATTATTAGCAGCACCATTTGCTAATCCTAAATAATAATGAAGACTTTTGTTCTGAGGGTCTTTAGCTAATTGCGCTTCGATATCAGAAATGATTTTAGCCTCATTACCCGTGATCAAGTTCAATTCAATATTTTGAACTACCGCATCGTTATCATTAGGATAAGCGGCAACCGCTGCAGCAGCAGCTTCTATAGCAGCAGCAGTATCTTGTTTAGAAAGATAAAGCTTAGGAAGATCTACCATAATTGTTTTATGGCTAGAGTATTCCTTGATTGGCACCAATTCCTTATATTTTTCAATAGCTTTATCAAATTCCTTATTTTGAACAGCAGCAAGTCCTGAATAGAAGGTAAGCGTCGTATCACCAGGAAGATAAACCAAAGCATCAGAGAAATCAGTATAAGCTGTTTTATAATCTTGTTTATCCCAAGCAGCTACCCCTTGATTAAATTTGAACTGCCCTAATGTTTGACCAGCAACTTTGATGTTTTCTGCATGCTTTTTATCTGCATCTAATTCAGTAGCTTTTTTGATACCATCTTGTGCTTTTACAGCATCTTCAGCATTTTTATCAAGAGATGCTAAATTAGAATATACCAATGCATAATATGTCCAAGCTTCAGGATCATCCTTTGTTTTTTCATGTACCACAGCAGCATCTATTGCTTCTTTGGCAGCTGTAAGGTTTGATTTTCCTAATTCGGCAGAACCTGCACCTTTAAGTTCTTCAAATTTTACAATGGCTGCTTTTGCTTTTTTTACATTCCCCGATTGTGCAAATAATGCAGTGGATCCTGTTGCAAAAAGCAATCCTACAAATAATATCGATTTTTTAAAATTCATATCTATTTATTGTTTGTGTTTAATTTGTGAGTTGATTCAGTAGTAGATTTACACGATCCAATTGTGTGTCATCCCCAGTTTTCTGATAAAATAAGGCTAATGATTTTAATGCATTAATTTCATAAGGCTTAATTTCATTCGCTTTTAACAAATAATTCTGTGCATCATATTGAGATTCTTGATTATCCAAATCTTTCAGAAATGCATTTAAATTAATCAAACCAAGTGCTAGATTAGACTCATAATTATTGGGATCTAATTCCAATACTTTTTGATAATATGTTTTTGCAATTTCCAAATTATTTGCATTCTCATTTGAATAACCAGCTAGATAATTTAGTTCAATATTTTCAGGCTCTAATTTTATTGCCTGTTCAATAATTGGAACTATCGCATCGAAGGCATTACTTTTTGCATATTTGTCAATCAATGAAAATAGAAGGGATTTATCATCTGGATATTTAGTCCTTCCTTCCTCAAGAGTTGTCAGTGCCTTTTGTTTCTCAGTTTGCTGATCATAAAGGTTTGCCAATTCAAGGAATTGGGCAGCCGTCATATTTCCAGCTTCGTGAATTTTACCATAATATTTTACAGCTTCATCAAGTTTACCAGCCTTAGTCGCTAATAGGGCAAGATTATAAGTAACATCACCACTTTTAGCATCTAATGCATCAACTTTACTAAAGTCTGCAAATGCTTCATCAAACTTTTTGTTTTCTAAGAATTTATTCGCACGATAAATTAAAGCAGCAGCAAGGTTCTGATTGATATAACTGATTTCTCCAGCATAACCATCATAATCTTTCTTATCAATCTTGTTTAGAGTTTGATAAGTTAAGTCAATAGGATCTGCATTTAATTTAATAGTCCTTGTTGAATCAGCATATGCTAAAGAGCTTAGAATCATCCCTCTAAGGACATTTACTTTAGTTTTTGAGGAGTCACGCTTTGTTTTATAGATGTTATCAATTTGTTTTCTAGCATTATCTAGATTTTTGATATCACCATTCTGCGTATATAATGCAAATGCATTACCCGCTTCTTTATAAGCAGATTGGGCAAATGCATTATTAGCACCCAAGATTAACAATGCCCCAAAAGCACCTGAAATAAATTTATTCTTGTTCTTCATTATCGTTGTTAGCTGAATCATTTTCTGTTGGGTTGTCTAATCCTTCAGTTCCTTCAACTTCTAATTCTTCTTCTTCCTCTTGTCTATCAACTTTAGTAACTGAAGCGATTTCGTCGGTCTCTTTTAATGTGATTAATTTCACACCTTGTGTAGCACGACCCATCACTCTTAAGCTCTCGACACCAATTCTGATTACAATACCTGATTTATTGATGATCATTAAATCATTTTCATCAGTAACGCCCTTAATTGCAACCAATTCACCAGTTTTATCCGTCACGTTAATGGTTTTTACACCTTTACCACCACGGTTTGTGATTCGGTAATCATCAATATCAGTACGTTTTCCGTAACCTTTCTCAGAAACTACCAAAACAGTTGTTTCTTGATTATTAACACTAATCATGCCAACAACCTCGTCCTTTTCACCTGCAAGCGTGATTCCGCGAACTCCAGTTGCTGTTCTACCCATTGGTCTTACTGTGGATTCATTAAATCTAATCGCACGACCTGATTTCAATGCCATTACAATTTCACTTGTACCATTCGTCAATGTAGCTTCTAGTAATTGATCACCTTCATTGATATTAATGGCATTTATACCATTCGCTCTTGGTCTAGAATAGGCTTCTAAAGATGTTTTCTTAATAGTACCTTTCTTGGTACACATAATAATAAAGTTGTTCTCAAGGTATTCTTGATCCTTCAGATTTGTAACCTTGATATATGCCTTTATTTTTTCATCCTTAGGGATGTTGATGATATTTTGAAGTGCACGACCTTTTGAAGTACGGCTTCCTTCAGGGATTTCAAATGCCCTTAGCCAGAAACAACGTCCAGCTTCAGTAAATAACAATAGGTAGTTATGGGCTGACGCTGTAATAATATGTTCTGTAAAGTCTTCATCACGGGTAGTAGAGCCAATTGCGCCTTTACCACCACGACCTTGAACACGATATTCAGTTAATGGAGTACGTTTAACGTAGCTGTTATGAGATATTGTGATAACCACTTCCTCATCATCGATAAAATCTTCCATTCGAAGATCTTCAGCCGAGTGAACGATTTGAGAGCGTCTTTCGTCGCCGTATTTTTCTTTTACTTCGATAAGCTCATCCTTAATGATTTTGAATCGGAGCGATTCATCAGCTAGGATTTCTTTTAAGTAATCGATAGTTTTCATTAATTCAGCATACTCTTCTTTAATTTTGTCACGTTCTAGACCTGTTAACCTTCTTAGGGTCATATCTAGAATTGCTCTTGCTTGGATATCGGTAAGTCCAAATCTTTCCATCAAACCTACTCGGGCATCCTCAGGTGTATCCGAGTTACGGATTAATTGGATTACCTCATCTAAATGGTCTAATGCAATTAAATAACCTTCAAGAATATGAGCTCTTTTTTCAGCCTCTGCTAATTCGAATTTTGTTCTTCGGATTACAACATCATGTCTATGCTCAACGAACTCATGGATCATATCCTTTAAGTTCATCATTTGTGGTCTACCTTTGACTAGAGCAATATTATTGACAGAGAATGATGTTTGAAGTGCAGTATGTTTATATAAATTGTTTAGTACAACATTCGCATTGGCATCTCTTTTAATTTCATATACTATACGAATGTCTTTAGAAGATTCATCCCTGATTTCTGAAATACCTTCAATTTTCTTTTCTTGAACAAGATCGGCAGTTCTTTTGATCATGTCCGACTTGTTTACTTGATATGGAATTTCAGTTACGATAATGACTTCTTTTCCTGATTTCGTTGTTTCGATTTCAGCTTTAGCACGCATAACGATACGTCCTCTACCTGTTTCAAAAGCTTCCTTAACTCCATGATACCCATAAATTAATCCTCCAGTAGGGAAGTCAGGGGCTTTAACGAAAGTCATTAATTCAGATATTTCAATATCTCTATTATCAATATAGGCAATAGTTCCATCGATTACTTCAGTTAAGTTATGTGGAGCCATATTGGTTGCCATACCTACTGCAATACCAGAAGTACCATTCACTAAAAGGTTCGGAATACGGGTTGGTAATACAGTTGGTTCTTCCAGGGAGTCATCAAAGTTTAACTGAAAGTCAACAGTATCTTTATTGATGTCCGCCAACATTTCTTCGGCGATTTTTCTCAATCTAGCCTCAGTATAACGCATTGCTGCAGGAGGGTCACCGTCAATTGAACCATAGTTACCTTGTCCATCAACTAATGGATAACGTAAGGACCAGTTTTGAGCCATACGAACCATGGTGTCATATACCGATGAATCACCATGTGGGTGATACTTACCGAGTACATCTCCAACAATACGAGCGGATTTTTTATATGGTTTACCACTCGTTACCCCTAAGTCCAACATACCGTACAAAACACGTCTATGTACAGGTTTAAGACCATCGCGAGCATCTGGAAGAGCTCGAGACACAATCACGGACATCGAATAATCGATGTACGCCGCTTTCATTTGGTCTTCGATATTGATGGGGATAATCCTGTTTTCAGCAGGAACTAAATTGTTTTCGTTTTCTGTTTCTTCAGCCATTATATTTTGGTTTCAATCAATATAATATTTGTTCGTTCTATAAAAGACACGTAACAGGCGAAGATACATAAATTTTTACTGTTTTGGTACGAATTTCAGGATTAAAGATATCAACAATAAGTGCAGTTTGTTGATATTTTTTAATAGGAATGTTGTATAAACAACTTTTAAAGCAGAATAAAAATATGGTATTAAATGTCTTTTTAATTTAAGATATTTTAAACAAATATGGATTTTGTTTTAAAAATTTTCAAAAAAATTTTACCTTTGGGCATTCAAAATTAGGTCAAACGTTTGATTAAACGTTAACCTATTAATTTATAACATTTTAAAACAGTGTAATGAAACATAATTTCGGTGCAGGCCCATGTATTTTACCAAAGGAGGTTTTTGAAGAAGCTTCAAAAGCGGTAATTGATTTTAATGGTACAGGATTATCTATTTTGGAGATTTCGCACCGTTCCAAGGAATTTGAAGAAGTAGTAAATGAGACTGAAAGTTTAGTTCGCGAATTATTAAATGTTCCTACGGGCTATTCAATTTTATTTCTTCAAGGTGGGGCGAGCCAACAGTTTGCAATGGTTCCAATGAACTTACTTCCTGAAAATGGAAAAGCTTCCTATTTAGATACAGGAGTATGGGCAACCAAAGCTGCTAAAGAAGCGAAGAAAATAGGTCAAGTAGATATTGTTGCTAGTTCTAGTGATAAGAACTACAATTATATTCCAAAGGATTTTGTTATTCCTACAGATTCAGCTTATTTCCATTACACATCGAATAATACTATTTACGGTACTGAGGTTTTTGACAAACCAAAAACTGCTGTTCCTACGGTAGTTGATATGTCTTCTGATATTTTAAGTAGAACTCTTAATATTTCGGAATTTGATTTAATTTATGCAGGTGCTCAAAAAAATATGGGTCCAGCTGGAGTAACCTTAGTCATTATTAAAGATGAACTATTTGGGAAGTCTGGCCGTACGATTCCTACTATTTTTGATTACGAAGCACATGCCAAAGCTGGTTCTATGTACAATACACCTCCAGTTTTTTCAATTTATGTTTCTATGTTAAACCTTCGCTGGTTAAAAGCTAAAGGAGGAATTGATGTTATTGAACAGGAGAATATAATTAAAGCACGCACTTTATACGATGAAATCGATCGTAATCCATTCTTTAAAGGCACTGCTGCTTTAGAGGATCGTTCAAGAATGAATGTTACTTTTGTGATGGATACACCAGAATTGGAAGCTGAATTTTTAGCTTTAGCAAAAGAGCGTAATTTAATTGGAATAAAGGGACATAGATCAGTAGGAGGTTTTAGAGCTTCCATTTACAACGCATTGACCATTTCTTCTATTAATGCGTTAGTTGACACAATGAGAGAATTTGAAGAAGGAAAGAAATAAGACGTTATGAAGATTTTAGCAAACGATGGGATTGACCCAATCGGAAAAAAAATATTGGAAGATGCTGGTTTTGTAGTTGATACAAACCACATTCCTCAAGATGAATTAGTTCATAGATTAAATGAATACGATGCTGTTACGGTTCGTAGTGCAACGAAACTTCGTCAACCATTGATTGATGTTTGTCCTAATATCAAAGTTATTGGTCGCGGTGGTGTTGGAATGGATAACATTGATGTGGATTATGCGAGGTCAAAAGGAATTGCTGTAGTTAATACTCCAGCTGCTTCATCGCATTCTGTTGCCGAGTTAGTTTTCGCTCACTTGTTGAATGGTGTTAGATTTTTATATGATTCTAACCGTAAAATGCCAGTTGAGGGAGATAGCAAATTTGCGGGTCTTAAGAAAGCTTATGCTGCAGGTTCTGAACTTCAAGGAAAAGTTTTAGGTGTTGTTGGTTTTGGACGTATAGGACGTGAAACTGCAAAGATTGGGTTAGGTCTTGGTATGACTGTTATTTATTCTGATTTATTCGAAGGTCCTAATTCATTGAGCTTGAATTTTGCTGGCGGAGTATCTGTCAATGTACCTGTGGAACAAGTGGATATTGAAACAATTTTCAGAGAATCAGATTTTATTTCATTACATGTTCCATTTACGGACAAGCCAGTTATCGGTAAAGAAGAGTTTTCATTATTGAAAGATGGCGTAGGTCTAGTTAATGCATCCCGTGGAGGAGTGATCGATGAATTAGCTTTAGTAGAAGCTTTAAATTCGGGTAAAGTGTCATTTGCTGGTTTGGATGTTTTTGATGATGAACCGACTCCAAGAGTTGAAATTTTGAAACATCCTAAAATATCCTTAACGCCACATATTGGAGCTGCAACGAATGAAGCTCAGGAAAGAATAGGAGAGGAATTAGCTCAATTATTGATTGAAAATCTGAAGAAGTAATTCTTCCGCATTATAATATATGCGGCACAAAAGCTTTTATTTGCATTTGTGCCGCTTTTTTTGTTCAAAAGACTTATATTCACACCCTCGTAAAAACATATAGTTAATAATAGATATGAAAATTCTAAAATTCGGTGGAACATCCGTAGGAAGTGCTGAACGTATCCAAAGTTTAACGGATATCGTTAATCCCACAGAGCGTCAAATTGTTGTTCTTTCAGCAGTTGCTGGAACTACTAATGCATTGGTTGAAATCTCAAAAGCATATTTAAATGGTAAGAAGGATGAAGCCAAAGAATTAATCAAGGAACACAAGAATAAATACGAAGCTTTAATCAAGGACCTTTTCAGCACAGAGATCGGATATAAGCAGGGTAAGGAATTAATAGATTATCATTTTAATTTAATCGCCTCATTATCAAATGACCTTTTTACTCCAACCGAGGAGAAAATTATTTTGGCACAAGGTGAGCTTATGTCTACGACTTTATGGCATTTTTATCTTGCTGAAAAAGGTGTTAAATCGGTGTTATTACCTGCATTGGATTTTATGAAAATCGATGAGGATAATGAACCTATAGTACCATATATTAAAGAAAAACTGGAGGCAATCCTAGCTGAACACCCTGAAAATAGTTTATTTATTACCCAAGGATATATCTGTAGGAATTCGTTTGGTGAGATTGATAACTTAAGAAGGGGAGGTTCTGATTATACGGCTTCATTAATTGGAGCTGCTATTCAGGCGGATGAAATTCAGATCTGGACAGATATTGATGGGATGCATAATAATGATCCAAGGATTGTTAAAAATACGACTCCAATTGCAGAATTGAGTTTTGATGAAGCTGCAGAATTAGCTTATTTCGGTGCAAAGATTCTTCATCCTCAAAGTGTTTTCCCTGCGCAAAGATATAATGTTCCCGTTCGTCTATTGAATACAATGGATCCCAAAGCATTTGGTACATTGATTTCGCAAAATGGTGGAAAAAAAGGAGCAATTCGTGCAGTAGCGGCAAAGGATGATATCACGGCTATTCATATCCATTCCTCTAGAATGTTATTGGCATACGGCTTTTTAAGAAAAATCTTCGAAATCTTTGAACGTTATAAAACACCAATTGATATGATTACAACTTCTGAAGTTGCAGTTTCCTTAACAATTGATGAAACAAAGAACCTTGAAGACATTATCAGGGAAGTTGAAGATTTTGGAAAGGTAAGTGTAGACAAGGATCAAACCATTATTTGTGTGGTTGGAGATTTTGGTGCGAATACCCATGGATATGCAGCACGTGTTCTAGATGCTGTCAAACACCTCCCATTAAGAATGGTTTCTTATGGAGGTTCTGATTATAATGTTTCCATGCTTTTAGATTCAGAACACAAAGTAGAAGCTTTAAGATCATTACATAATAGAATTTTTTAGTAAAAATGAACATACATCAAATTAACTTAAACCAATTAAAGGGATTTGAAACACCTTTTTATTACTATGATTTAGACTTGCTGAACGAGACTTTGTCCAAGGCAAAATCTGCAGCTGATAAAAGAGGATTTCATGTTCATTATGCATTAAAGGCAAACTTTAATGACCGGATTTTGGGGTTAATTCAGGAGAAAGGCTTTGCAGCGGATTGTGTAAGTGGTAATGAGGTTCAAAAATCTATAGAGGCTGGATTTTCAGCAAGTCAAATTACATTTGCAGGGGTAGGGAAGTCTGATAAAGAGATTGTCCTAGCTTTAAAACATCAAATTTTTGCTTTCAATGTTGAATCGATTCAAGAATTACTGGTGATTAATGAATTAGCTAAAGAAAATGGGGTTAAAGCTCAAGTATCATTAAGAATTAATCCAAATGTTGATGCCCATACCCATCATTATATTACAACAGGTTTAGATGAAAATAAATTTGGTGTACCAAATTCTGAGTTAGAGAAGGCGGCTGCCGTCTTACGAGGATGTGAGCATTTAGAATTATTAGGATTACATTTCCATGTAGGGTCTCAAATTACCGATATTAATGTTTTCAAAAGTTTATGTGTTAAGGTAAATGAATGGAAGAATTGGTTTGAGGAAAGAGGAACCGCAATTAAGGTTTTAAATGTTGGTGGTGGATTAGGTGTTGATTATTATGAGCCTGATGCACACCCATTTGCTGATTTTGAAGCTTATTTTGAAGTTTTTGATAAGTTTTTAGAAAGAACAGCCCAACAAGAGGTTCATTTTGAATTAGGACGAGCATTGGTTGCACAATCCGGAAGTTTAGTTAGTAAAGTTCTCTATACCAAGAGTGGAGTTAAAAAGAACTTTTTAATATTAGATGCTGGAATGACGGAATTAATGCGCCCGGCATTATATCAAGCTTACCATAAGATTGAAAAATTAGGGACAAGTGAAAATGATAAATCATTGAATTATGATGTAGTGGGACCAATCTGTGAGAGTTCAGATTGTTTTGGCAAGGAAGTTTCACTTCCTGAATCAGAACGCGGTGATTTTATCGCCATCCGTACTGCAGGGGCATATGGAGAGGTGATGGCTTCAAGGTATAATCTCCGAGAGGAAATCAGATATGTCTATTCAGATCAGATATAAAAAAAGCCTGCAATTTAAATTTAATTGCAGGCTTTTTTCTTTAATCTATTTTTCTTCACTTTTATTTAGAAAAACGAATTGTCCATCAAAGGCATCGAGTTCAATTATTGAATCTCTGGATATTTTTCCTGAAAGAATTTCCTTAGAAAGTTCATTTAGAATCCTTTTTTGAATGACCCTTTTTAGAGGTCTCGCACCATAAATAGGGTCATAACCTAATTGTGCTAACCAATCTAAAGCTTCCTCTGAAGCAGTTAGAAATATATTTTGTTCAGACAATTGTTTTTGAACTCTATTGAATTGCATTCTTACAATGTCCCCAATTTCATCCCTAGACAATGGTGTAAACATAATTACTTCATCAATTCGATTTAAGAATTCAGGTCGAATTGATTTCTGTAATAAATCTAAAACTTCATCTTTTGTTTTTGCGACTACTTCATCTCGATTATCATCATTCAATTTTGAGAAATTCTCTTGAATGATATGTGACCCTGTATTCGAAGTCATAATAATAATCGTATTTTTAAAGTTGACCACTCTTCCTTTATTATCAGTCAAATGACCATCATCCAATACTTGCAATAATATATTGAAGACATCAGGATGGGCTTTTTCAATCTCGTCTAAAAGAACTACAGAATATGGCCTACGTCTAACCGCTTCTGTTAACTGACCACCTTCATCGTAACCAACATATCCTGGAGGCGCTCCAATTAACCTAGACACAGCATGTCTTTCTTGATACTCAGACATGTCAATTCTGATCATTGCTTGTTCGTCATCAAAAAGATATTCTGCCAATGCTTTTGCAAGTTCCGTTTTACCAACACCTGTTGTTCCTAAGAAAATAAATGAACCTATCGGTCTCTTAGCATCACTTAATCCTGCTCTAGACCTCCGTATAGCATCTGCAATAGCTTCAATTGCTTCATCTTGACCAGCAACTCTTTTATGAAGTTCTTCCTCTAGGTTCAATAATTTTTCTCTTTCGGATTGGATCATTTTACTGACAGGTATTCCTGTCCATTTAGACACGACATCGGCAATATCCTCAGAAGTTACTTCTTCTTTGAGCATTCGACTGCTATCTTGTTTTTCGGAAAGCTCTTTTTTCAAGCTGTCCACTTTGTCTTGAGCTTCTTTGATTTTTCCGTACCTCAGTTCCGCTACTTTTCCGTAATCTCCGGCACGTTCGGCTTGTTCTGCTTCGAGTTTATAATTCTCGATGTTTTGAGCTTCCTGATTTACTTGATCTACAAGTGTTTTTTCCGATTGCCATTTAGCACGTAAAGAATCTCTCTCATTTGCAAGATTTGCAATTGTTTCAGAAAGTTCTGAAACTTTTTTCTCGTCTTTTTCTCTTTTAATTGCTTCACGCTCAATTTCAAGCTGCATAATCCTACGCTCTAGTTCATCAACAACTTGAGGAACAGAATCCATTTCCAATCTTAATTTCGAAGCAGCTTCATCAACTAAATCGATAGCTTTATCAGGCAAGAAACGATCTGTTATATATCGTTGGGATAATTCGACCGCAGAAATAATAGCTTCATCTAAGATTCGAACTTTATGGTGAGTTTCATAACGCTCTTTCACTCCGCGAAGAATGGAGATGGCATCTTGAGTATCTGGTTCTTCAACCATTACCTTTTGAAACCTACGCTCTAAAGCTTTATCTTTTTCAAAATATTTTTGATATTCATTTAATGTTGTTGCACCAATTGTCCTCAGCTCACCACGAGCAAGTGCAGGTTTAAGTATGTTTGCAGCATCCATTGCACCCTCACCACCTCCGGCGCCAACTAGTGTATGAATCTCATCAATAAATAGAATAATTTCTCCATCACTATCAGAGACTTCTTTTACAACTGCTTTTAACCTTTCTTCGAATTCTCCTTTATATTTTGCTCCAGCAACGAGGGAACCCATGTCTAACGAGAAAACCGTTTTGGTCTTTAAATTTTCAGGAGCATCACCTTTAATTATTCTATATGCAATTCCTTCGGCAATGGCAGTTTTACCAACACCAGGTTCACCGACAAGTATGGGGTTGTTTTTTGTTCTTCGAGAAAGAATCTGCATTACTCTTCTAATCTCTTCATCTCGGCCAATGATAGGGTCTAATTTTCCTGATTCTGCATACTCATTCAAGTTTCTAGCATATTTATTTAAAGCATTGTAAGTTGCTTCAGCATTTTGATCAGTTACTCTTGAGTTCCCTCTCAATTCTTTTATAGCCGTTTTTAAATCTTTTTCAGTGACCCCCTGATCTTTCAATAATGTAGCGACTTTATCTCCAGATAATAGCAATCCTAAAAGGATATGTTCAATAGATACGAATTCATCATTGAATTCTTTCAGGAAAGATTGTGCTTTTTGTAATACTGCGGTTGCACTATTGCTTAAATAAACATTGCTGCCACTTACCTTAAGATACGATTCAATTATTTTATCGACTTCCTGGGAGAGATAGCTAATGTTTACATTTAATTTTTTCAGTAAATGGCCAATCACATTTTCATCTACTGTAAGTAAAGCTTTCATGATATGCGCTGGCTCAATTGCTTGTTGCTGGTGGCCAGAAGCAATTTCTGAAGCTTTTTGTATGGCCTCTTGGGCCTTTATTGTAAAGTTGTTAAAATTCATATTAAAGTTAGTTTTTAATGTGATAATAAGTTAACAAAAGGAATGCCTTTTGGGTTTTTTAAAATTTAACTGTTAAAATGACATGTTTATTTAGTGTTGTAGTGTCAATTTGGCTGTTTCTATTTTGTAATTTAGAAATAATAGCTTGTAGCTCATTGTATTAGGGTTTAGACTACATTATTAAGAATAAAATGCCTTGGATAATTCATGTGAAGTTTACATATTTGCATCGTTTTACAGCAAAATGCCTCCTTAGCTCAGCTGGTAGAGCAACTGACTTGTAATCAGTAGGTCATTGGTTCGATTCCGATAGGAGGCTCAAAAATACTCTTTCCTTAGATTTATCATTCCCAATTTAATTACTCATCACCCATAGCTATTTAAGGTTTACACGTTATCATTTTCTCTACTGAGTTTATCTCCATATTGTTTTATCATTTTATGATTTAATTTACAAATAATGGTTTACAACTACCTGTATTCCCAATTTTTTATGTCTATGATTTTTTTTATTTCTGAATAAGACAATACTGGTCTGACTTTGGTTTTGCTCGTGTTTTAGTCGTGAATGGTCCGCACCTTGCTTGGACCTTTTCCACAGCTCGTCCGCTCACAAGCGGACGAGGTCCGGATTATATCAAAATGAGCTGCGGATGAGACACGAGCAAAACACGAGCAAGACTAGAATGAAACCAAAACTATTTTTTAGAATACATAATGAAATCGGGTCTAACCGGATACCGATAAAACAATAAGAGGCTTTCTAAAAAGCCCTTAAAAAAACAACCCCGCCATTTCTTAATGGCGGGGTTGTTTCGGAACAGATGCTATTTTTTATTTTAACATCATTGCCTCTTTATGATTTAATACCTGTTTAAATGTCGGAGTTCCATTTTGAAGAATTGCTTTATGGTGAGGTGCGGGAATTAGAATCTTGACTTCATATTTTTCTAAGGGTATAAAAAAAAGTACACCATGTTGCAAAAAGTTCTCATCAATTATTTCAGTAAACTTTTCAGCTTTCTCGTTCAACCGTTTTAATGATTCTAATTTTTTGATCACCTGTTGCATAGTTATTTTTCTTCGTGAAATACTAATATTGGTACTTTTGAATGAAATGCAAGATTATTACTGATACTGCTGTTAAATAATCTGTCAAAGAAATTTCGATTTCTTTTAACGACCCCTAATATATCAATATTGTTTTCAAGAATATAATTCGCAATTGTATTTTCTATTGATTCAACTTCGTCCAGCAATACATAGTTTATTTCAGCATCTGGAAATTCCTTTTGCCAAGCTTCCGTTTGAAAGAGTACATCAGCGACTCTATCGTTATGTAAAACATGTAAGCAATCGATTTTTGCATTAACAGCCTTTGCCATTAATAACATTTCTTTTAATGCGGGTTTATCTTTATCACGGAATAGAGTTGTGAAAACTGTTCTTTTTATCCCTTGGTAAACTGCATGTGGTGGCACTGCCAATACAGGATTTTGAATAGACTTAATTACGTTAACCGTATTTGTTCCAATAAGTTTGGACAGAAATCCTGATTCACCATGGGTTCCCATAACAACAAGATGGATTTTTTCACGGTCAACGATATTTTTTACAACTGGAGCAACAGGACCTTCTTCGAACAAAAAGAGCAATTCCACATCCTGCATGCCTTTTTCCACAGCTATATCACGTAATTTCTGCGTTTTCTTTTTATAGATTTCAAATTGATTGAGTTCAATTGTTTGATAAACTTCACCTAATAGTTCTGGTTGCCCACCGTGCGTCGCTGATAATACAGGTTCTAAATATGTATAAAGAACATAAATTTTTGCATCGATTGATTTGGCAATATGTAATGCATAAAGGAATGCATTATTAGCGATTTCAGAAAAATCTGTAGGAAATAAGATGGCTCTCATAGTCGTTAATTTTGTGTTTGTTAAATTTACCAATATTTAGGTAAGGAATTAATGACCTTAATCATTATTTTATACCAACTGTAGCATGAATTTGTTTTATTACGTTCATAGATTAAATGAATATTAAGTACGTAAAAAATATGAATAAAGCGTAGCTTCATCTATAATTTTTTAATAAGAAGAAATTGAGAAAGACGTAGGTGGGAATTTTTAAAAAATATCTCAATAATAGTGTTCCGTTGACTTTAAGAAGTGCTTTGGAGCAATGTGCTATGTCAAATTCTGAAAAGAGTAAATCTTTTCTTTACAAAAAATTCTATGGATATATCATGGCAATTGTGATTCGTTATATGAAGCATGAAATGGAGGCTGAGGAGATTTCAAATGAGTGTTTTGTAAAGGTTTTCAATAAGATTGATTCATTTTCATTGCATGATGATCCTAATGTATTGGAGAAAACATTTAAATCATGGATTGCAAGGATTGCTGTAAACACCTCGATTGATGCTCTAAGGGTTAGAAAACAAATGTATATGCTGGATGATCTAAGTAGTAGCGATACGATTCATTATTCAGTAGAAAATGGAAGCAATCTCGAATATGAAGATATGTTACTCTTGATACAACAGCTACCGGATATTCAACGTTCAATTTTCAATTTATATGAAATTGAAGGTTTTTCGCATGAAGAAATAGGGAAGGAACTTAATATTCCTGAAAGTACCTCAAGGACATATTTGACAAGGGCTAAACAAAAGCTCCGCAAATTGTATTTGAGTCAAATTGATATAGAAAATATAAAATCCTGATTCGTTTAGAAAATGGAAAAGAAAAATAAAAATGATATTGTAGATCAGATCATCGAGCGGATGAAATCCATGGATGAACTTCCTTATAAGGAGGGCTCATGGGAGAATTTCCAAAGAAATTATGATCCTGTAGTTCCTAAAAGAAACAAAACTTTCTATTGGGCAGCTAGCGCTGCAGCAATACTGCTTTTGGGTTTCTTTGTTGCCAAAAATTGGTCAATTCAAGAACCTGTTCTTGATAGTAATATTCAAGTTGCCAAACAAGATTTAAATATTAAGGGGAATAAACCAACTACTGATGAAATTGGTTCAGGGTCAATTTTGGAATCTAACCCATCTCATGTTGAGTTGAAAAGTTCATTTCAAGATATCAATCAATTGAATAATTCTCTTGCTTTCAGCGAAGATAAGGGGGGCAATTATGCAGAAACCAATCAAACTCTTAATTTGTCAACTTTAAATACAGGAGCTGTTGGAAATCATTCCCTGATCATGCTTCCGAGTACCCTGGATTTAAAGCATTCAAACAATTATCGATCAAATTTACATTCTGATAACGAAGCATATTTAATTTCAGGAAATAACATCAATCAAGAATTAGCATATAATACCCAAGAAGCTAAAAATGGGCAAGAGCCAGTTTTAAAAAATAGACAATTCAATTTGAAAGAAAAGTTTGATTTAGGCTTATTTGTTTCTCCTAATTCTACCAATGACAAGTTTAATTTTGGAGGAGGTTTATTATTGGCATTTAATGTAAATAAACATTTAAGCGTTCGAACTGGACTAGCCTACAATAGGTATGATGTTTCAATTATGAAGGATCCGGTAGCAAACGCTGAAACACCAGTTGTTGCTAGTAAGGATGCCATTCAAAAAATTACTGCAAATGGATTAACTCAACAGTATATGGGTAGCAATGCTTTGATTTTACCGAATGTAAATGCAATTACGGGAAATGTTCAGGCTTTGGAAATTCCTTTAGATATACGGGTGAAATCTAAAGATGGGTTTTATGCATCTTCAGGAATTACTTATGCAGCAGTTTTCAATCAGAATAGATATACGCATTATGTAGAAAACGCGAACAGCGAACTATTTGGCAATGGACTTCCTGAGAATGAAACTGATGTTAAAACTGAAGTTCAGCAAATTTCAAGAGCCATTAAAACAGAAGATGAGAACGTTAATACTAATGGCTTTGGAGGTTTCGTCAATTTTTCAATTGGTAAAGAAATGAAGATGAATAAGAATCTTAATATTTCTGTTGAACCCTATTTAAAACTACCTGTAGGAAGTTTTAAAAGGGCTGATATGAATTACACAAATGGAGGGATTAGAATAATAACAAATTTTTAATTAAATCTGATCGATTCTAACCCAAGACATTCCGGCAGAAATAGCACCCTGTACTCCGGGTTCACCATCTTCAAATACTAAGCAATCTTTCGGGTCGATCTGCAAATGTTGTGCTGCTAAGAGAAACGGTTGGGGAGAAGGTTTTCCTTCAGGAGTGTCTCCAGCACAGACTAAAGTTTCAAATTTTCCAATTACATCAATTACTTCCAGCGTAATATTTAATGTAGAGCGAGTTCCTCCAGAAACAATTCCAATTTTTCGGATATCTACAAAGTCATAAAGTACCTGTCTCACAAAATCGACAGGTTTTGTTTTTTGTATATACTGCTCAATAAAAATTGCGGATTTTCTTTTTGCAAATTCGTGTCGATCCAATTTCACTGCATATCGGTTTGAAATTTCATCAGCCACTGAAACAGTAGGCCAACCAGCAGTTTCATCAATAATATTTGGATCTAATAGGATACCATATTCACGGGCAGTTTCAACGTAAGCAGCTTTATGAGCATACATATTATCTGCCAATGTACCATCTACATCAAATAAAAGGGCCTTGAATGGGGTTGCAATTTCTTTAAGTCTCAGGTATTTCTCAAAATTCTCTTGGGTCATTCGGCAAAAATAAGAAAGTCTCCAATTAATGGAGACTTTCTGTGGTTAATTATTTTTAACAGTTTTTCGTCGTTTCAATTCTTTCATTATCAATCCTAGTTCACGACCGGTTTGACCACCTACTGAGGTGTTTTCTTGAGCCCTGCGAAACAGATAAGGCATAACGGCTTTAACTGGTCCATAAGGCATATATTTTGCAACATTATATCCAGCAGCAGCTAAATTAAATGATAGATTGTCAGACATTCCTAAAAGTTGTGCGAAAAATACATTTGCTGTGTTATGTGGGATATTTCTGTTTTCTAATTCTTCAGCTAAAATCCTACAACTTTGCTCATTATGTGTTCCTGCCATCAACCCAATTCTATCAATATGATCTAGACAAAAGTGAATTGCTTCATTATAATCTGTATCAGAAGCTTTCTTATCCGGTTGAATAGGAGATGGGTATCCATTTTCTTTGGCTCTTTCTCTTTCTATTTCCATATAAGCACCACGTACAATTTTAGCTCCTAAATGGAAGTCCTGAGTTTTCGCATATGCGAAATCAGCTTTCAACGATGCTAATTTATCATGGCGATACAATTGATAGGTATTATAAACAATTGGCCTATCATGATTGTATTTTTCCATCATTTCTCTAGCTATGTCATCAATAGTATCTTGTATCCAGGAATGCTCAGCATCAACTAGTACTCGAATATTTCCATCATAACAAGCTTTACAGATTCTATCACATCTATTTAATAATCGATCGTATTCTGCTTTTTCTTCATCATTTAATGCTTCTTTAGCATCAATTTTTGCAAGGAGATCAAATCTTCCGAGTCCGGTAGGTTTGAACACACAAAAAGAAATTAAAGGATTATTTTTTGCAGCCGCGACAGTTCTTAGGATTTCTTGGCAGCAATCATCAAAGCTTTTTTCTGATTCTTCACCTTCCACAGAATAATCAAGAATAGTAGTTACATGTCCTTTGCCAAGGTCTTGAATTGCTTTATTGCAATCTTCGATACTTTCCCCGCCGCAGAACTGTTTATAAATAGTGTTTTTGATAATTCCCTGGATTGGAAGTCCAATATTTAGAGAGAAATTTGTGATTGGTGTGCCAATTTTGATCAATGCATTGCTGGCAACCATTTTAAAAAGCCAATAAGCTTTATTCAGATCCTTATCGGTTTTACCCTGAAAGGCAATTTCTGTGTTGTTAAAGTCAAGCTTTAAGGGTGAAGCTATGTCCATATTACTTTAATTTGATGCGGGTAAAATTAGGCTTTTTTTTGAATAAAAAACAAGGTATTATCGTAAATGCTCATGAATAAAATTACTTTTGTTTATGCAAACGTTTACATTAGAAGGAGACTATATCCAATTGATCCAATTACTGAAAGTCATGAATTGGGTGGAGCATGGAGCCATGGCTCAATGGGTAGTAGAAGAAGGTCTTGTAAAATACAATGGTCAAGTGGATTATAGAAAAAGATTAAAAGTGAAAGTAGGGGATTTGGTAGAGTTTGACGGGAATAAGGTTAAAATAATTTAGGAAGAAACCTCCTGTAAAATATCTGTCTACAATTATAAATAACCGATTACATTCAGAAAAAAAATCTATCTTTAGGTAGAAATTAAATATGAAAAAGATAAATAGTTTAGGATACGAAGTTGTTTTCGATAATGATTTAAATGAATTACAATCCTTCCTAATTGACCATGATTATTCACAGCTTTTGATATTAGTAGATCGCAATACCAATGATCACTGTTTGCCAGTCATACAAGCAGCAATTCCGGATATTGTTGATTATGATATTATTGAGGTTGACCCTGGTGAGGAGAACAAGAACATAGATTTTTGTATAGGAGTCTGGAAGACTATGTTAGATTTTGGTGCAGATAGGAAAGCATTAATGATCAATCTAGGTGGTGGGGTTGTAACTGATATGGGAGGCTTTGCTGCTTCAACCTATAAAAGAGGGATTGACTTTTTGAATGTTCCTACCACTTTATTATCTCAGGTTGATGCTTCAGTTGGTGGGAAAACGGGAATTGATTTAGATAATGTTAAAAATATAATAGGTACCTTTTCGCAACCTAAGGCTGTTTTTATCTCGAATAAGTTTTTAGAAACCTTGGATGATAGACAGGTTTTGTCGGGATTTGCTGAGGTTATCAAACACGGTTTAATAAAAGATAAAGATTTATATAACCGCTGTAAGTCAGTTGAATTACCATTGATACCTGAGGGCTTAGTTTACGATTCAGTCGTAATTAAGAATAATGTTATTCTTGAAGATCCTACAGAAAAAGGATTACGAAAAATTTTAAACTTTGGACATACTATTGGACATGCAGTTGAAGGGTATTCTTTGGTTAATGATGTGAATCCTTTATTGCACGGTGAAGCAATTGCAATCGGAATGATTTGTGAGGCCTACCTTTCTTATAAACTTAACAATTTAGAGAAGGCCGAATTAGACGAAATAGTTTCATTTCTGAAGAGTAAATACCCAAGCTATAAATTGAACTCAGCAGTTTATCCTGAGCTTTTGGAATTGATGAGGAATGATAAAAAGAATGAGGGTAGTAAATTGGGGTTTGCTTTATTAAGGAATATCGGAGATTGCGATTATAATAAATATGTCGAAGAAGATTCGATTATTGAAAGTTTAGATTACTACCAATCACAAACAAAATAAATCTAATGAAGAGAATTTACATACTAGCTTTGATTAGCTGTTTCAGCATTTGTTTTGCATTTGCTGCGAATATTGTTAAACCCAAAAAAGTTTTGGTATTTACAAAGACGGCGGGTTTTAGGCACGATAATATAGAGGAAGGGGTAAAAGTTCTTTCGGAATTATTAAAGAAAGAGAATATAGGCATGTTTCATACTGAAGATGCGAATGTTTTTTTGGCTGATTCATTAAAGAATTTTGATGCAGTTTTATTCTTTAGTACTACAGGTACTATTTTAGATTCAGCTCAAAAAGTAGCCTTTCAGAATTTTTTGAAGTCAGGAAAAGGTTTTATGGGTGTACATGCAGCGACTGATACTGAGTATGATTGGCCTTGGTATAATAATCTAGTTGGTGCTTATTTCGCAAGCCATCCAGCAGTTCAAGAAGCAAAAATTGATGTAGTTAATAGGAAGCATTTAGCAACCAAACATCTTCCAAAGGTATGGAAGCATAAGGATGAGTGGTATGATTTTTCAAATGTAAAGCCTGATCTTAAGATTTTAATGACCTTAGATGAAACTTCCTATAAAGATGGGAAAATGGGAGAATTTCATCCGATTGCTTGGTATCAAAAGTTCGAAGGAATTAAAATGTTCTATACTGGACTGGGGCATACAAAAGAATCCTTACATGAAGAGAATTTCCAAAAACAGCTAATAGGTGGACTTCATTATGTCTTAGGATATTAATTGAGATTCGATAAAAATAATTTATAAAAGAGGCAGCAGCCTCTTTTTTTTTGTTGTAAACATTTTGTTGCATAAAACTCTTGTTTATTAAAAATATTTCATAAATTAGTTTTAATTGTAAACTGAAATCTAAAATAAAGTTAATTCCACCTGTCATTATATATTCTATTTTTAATTGATGGGGATGTTGATTTTAATAATTGAAAGTGTTTTTTGTACACTTTGAATCTAATTTAAATACCAATAATTAGTGTCAATTTTGACAAAACTTAATAACTAATAAACTAATAACTTTAACTAACAGCTTATGAACCACAATTACTTATCCCCAACAAAAAAACCAACGTAATATTCTATTGCATTTTAATTATTAAAATGTAGCAATTCCTAATTGGGGTTGTTTAGGGTTTAAAATTTATCTTTTTTAATCCATGGCATTGCTATGCCAAAAAAAAAATAAATCATCTAAAAATTAAACTAATAATTTAACTAACTAACAAATTCTATTATGGGAAGATCAATGAAATTCCATAGCAGTTCTTTTATTCCCAAAAGATTGCTAAAAAATGGTCTTTTGATCTCGATGGGATTACTCGCGATGAGTAATACCTCAGCATCAGAATCATCAATTTGGAATAAAATCGCTATGCATCCGCTTTATGCTATGCAAAGTCCAGTAAGAGGTAAGATTATAAACCAGGCCACCCAGGAGCCAGTTGCTGGAGCTACAATAAAGATTGTAGGAAAATCTTCAAGTACATCATCAGATGTTTCAGGAAATTTTGAAATTGACGCTCAACCTAATGACATCCTAGAAATTACATACGTTGGGTATTCATCGTCCAGGTATACGGTTACGACAAGCACCCAGCCAATAACTATTTCACTTTCTGAAGATAGCAGCAATCTTGATGAAGTTGTCGTTACGGGTTACGGAACACAACGTAAAAAGGATTTAACTGGTTCGGTTGCAGTTGTAAACGTGTCCGAATTAAAATCTCAACCTGCAGGTAGTGCTGTTGAAGCGCTTCAGGGAAGAGCAACCGGGGTTCAGATTGTAAATGATGGTGCGCCTGGATCGACTCCTCAAATCCGAATTCGTGGATATAGTACAATTAACAACAACGAACCATTATACATTATCGATGGTGTGCCATTTGAAGGCAAGTTAAGTTGGTTGAATCAGAATGATATTGAATCCATGCAGGTATTGAAAGACGCTTCTGCGGCTTCTATATATGGTGCGCGTGCGAACAATGGTGTTGTGATTGTGACCACCAAAACAGGTAAATCTGGAAGAACCAACATCACCTTAGATGCCTATGCAGGAGCAGGAGTTCCAAATAAAGGTTCATTTCCAAAAATGTTAACGCCACAACAGCTTTTAGATATTGATAATAAGTTTAATGGAACTAATTTGCAGCTGCAGGATTATTTGTTAGCTGGTTCAAAAACGAATTGGGATGTGACACCTGCAGATGCCGATATGTCTAAGTATAATTATTTTGCAAAGGATCGTTCATCATTCTATCAAATTACAAAAGCTAATAAGGCTGGTACAAATTGGTTTAATGAGTTGTCACAAACTGCACCTATTCAATCCTATCAATTAGCAGCAAATGGAGGAAATGAAACCTCGCAATACGCTTTTTCAGGAGGATATCTAGATCAAAAAGGTAGCTTAATACATACAGGATTCCGTAGGTATAATGCAAGAACTAACACGCAATTTAATGCTTTTGATAAAAAATTAAGATTTGGTGAAAACCTATCCTATGCTTATACTGAAGGCTATGGTATGGGTGTAAATCCTAACACAGCAGGTGGTTATCAGGGTGAGGGATCGGTACTTGGATTTGCATACCGGATCCAAAACATTATTCCTGTATATGATGAAGGAGGAAATTTTGCAGGATCTTTTGGTAAGGATTTAGGAAATGGGCAAAATCCTGTAGCTATGGCTTTCCGCGCAAAAGACAACATGAATAGATCAAACTTCTTTTTCGGAAATGCATTTGCAGAATATGATATTATACCCGGATTAACACTAAGAACTAATTTTGGTTTGCGTTATGAGAATTATAACGGTGTAAGTTATAATTATCCTAATCCTGAATTCTCTGAAGGTAGCTTTAATAATGGTATGAGTGAATACCATGGATATACTACAGAATGGACATGGACGAATACCTTGAATTATAAGCCAAATTTGGGTGATGACCATAGTTTGAATGTTATGGTAGGTACCGAGGCAATTAAAAATAGAAATCGTGGTATTGATGGTAGTAGAAATGGTTACTTCATTATGAATAGTTTAGATTACCTATATCTAAATGCAGGTAGTTCAAACTTTAATAATAATGGTTCCGGATCAATTGGTAGCATGTTCTCTTTAATGGGTAAAGCAGATTACGCATACAAAGACAGATATTTATTGAGTTTAATTGCTCGTAGGGACGGTTCCTCGAATTTTGGTACAAACCATTTATATGGGGTATTTCCAGGGGTAAGTGCTGCTTGGCGTATTTCACAAGAAGAATTTGCAAAAGGAGCAGAATGGTTAACCGACTTAAAACTTCGTGCAGGTTACGGTGTTACGGGTAATCAACGTATTCCAGGATTCCAATATTTAAATCGTTATTTAGCATCATTAACTCAATCTTCATATCCAATTAATAATGGTGTGGTTAATGGTATTTGGCAAAACTCATATGCCAATCCTGATATTAAATGGGAGCAAGTTAAATCCTTAAACTTAGGTTTAGATTTCACAGTATTAAATGGAGATTTGGATGGTTCCATTGATTGGTTTGATAAGAAAACTACAGATATGTTGTTTTTGGTACCACTTCCGGCAGCGGCAGCTGGTAGGGCAGCATCTCCTTATCAAAATATTGGTGATATGAGCAACAAAGGTATAGAGTTCTCATTGGGATACCATTATGGTCACAGACAAGAGAAACCGTTCACTTTAGATCTTTCAGCCAATTTCTCAAGATATGTAAACAAGGTTGAAGAATTAGCACCAACTGTATCACAGGTGAATTACGGAGCCTTCAGATCGATGGAAACTTCAATTTTACAGAAAGGCCAACCATTTGGTTCATTCTATGGATATCAAGTAGTCGGTATTTATCAAAGCGATGCTGATGTGCAAGGTTCTCCATCATATGAGTTTGCAAGACCGGGAGGTTTAAAATATGCAGACATTAATGGAAATGGTGAAATTGATCCAGGAGATAGAACAATCATTGGTAATCCGCATCCGGATTTTGTTTACTCCTTTAACATTAATGCAACGTATAAAGACTTTGATTTACTATTATACTTCTATGGTTCTCAGGGTAATGACTTGTATGAGGCAACACGATACTTTACAGATTTCGGGGTATTTAGAGGTCAGAAAAGCGTACGATTATTAGATGAGTGGAGTCCAACCAATACAGGAAGTAATATTCCTTCGTTACCAAATCCGAATGGTGATATAAGTGCAATGGAGTATGCAACCTCAAGTTATTACATTCAAGATGGTAGTTTCTTAAAACTGAAAAATTTTCAACTAGGATATAATATCCCAGCGAAGAAATTATTTGGAGAGAATACATCCTTTACAAAATTGAGACTTTATATGGGGGTAACCAACCTATTTACAATCACTAAATACGAAGGATTGGATCCAGAAGTGACAGCAACACCTTCTGACTATCCAGCATTGGGTGTTGATTTTGGGGTTTATCCGCAAGCGCGTCAGTATACATTTGGGCTTAATTTAGGATTTTAATAGTTGAGAAATTTAATTTGAACAATCATGAAACGAAATAAAATAATGATTCTTTTAGGCGCAGGGATGCTATTGATTAGTTCCTGTGGGAAAGAGTTTTTACAGAAATTACCGCAAGGCCAGCTATCTGAGCCTCAGGTAGGCAACAAGGATGGGGTTGAAGGAGCCCTAATTGGTGCATATAGTATCTTAAATGGTAACGTGAGTGGTACATGGGGAAACTATGCAGCTGCACCAAGTCAATGGATTTTTGGAGAAATGGCCGCTGACAATGCTCATAAAGGATCTGAACTTACAGATCAAACCAATATGAATATGATAGAAAATTTCACTGCAATCAGTACAAATGATAATTTAAGTACGATGTGGCAGGTGTATTTTGAGGGGGTACTGCGTTGTAACAATACATTAAAATTGTTGGCAAATGATCAAGCCGGTCCTAAAGAGATTTCGGCAGAAAGGGCTAAGGAAATACAAGGAGAAGCAAGAATGCTTCGTGCCCACTACAACTTTTTTATGTGGCGAATTTTTAGAAATATTCCAATAATTACTGAAGCTACAACTACGGCAGAAGCTCAAAATGTTCCGAATGATAAAGATGTTTTGCCTGTAATTGAGGAGGATTTAAAATTTGCAATTACAAATCTACCAGCTACTAAAATTAACAGTGAATTTGGTAGAATGGATAAAAATGCTGCAAAAGCTTATTTAGGAAAACTTTATTTATATCAAAAGAAATATGCGCAAGCCTTAACTTTATTTAAAGAAGTGATGGCCGGAAAAGATATCGTATCGATGCCATATTGGAATAATTTTGATGTAACGAAAGAAAATGGACCTGAAGCAGTTATGGTTTCAAAGCATGCAATCAACTCAAATGGTGCGGCTGATAACTCCAATGTAGGTGATATGTTGTCTGGTTTATATGGTACATCTCCAGTAGGATGTTGTGGTTTTTATCAACCAACAGTTGATTTAGTTAATGCTTTTCAAGTAGATGCAAGTGGTTTACCATTATCAACTTCAGCATACCGTGCAACTCCATACCTCTCTGACCTTAAGAATCCAACGGCTTCTTATGTTTTGGATGTAAAATTAAAGTTTGACCCAAGATTAGACTATACTGTGGGCCGTCGTGGTGTTTCTTACCTAGATTATGGAATTATGCCAGGAAATGCATGGATCCGTGATGCAAAATATGCAGGACCATTCGTAGGTATTAAAACCATGATTCCGCAATCACAGTTCTCTACCAATGCAGCACCAGGTGAAAATTACTTAACCGGGTTAGATGTAAACATTATCCGTTTGGCTGATGTTTGGTTAATGGCTGCTGAATGTGAGGTAGAAGCTGGAAACTTAGCGGGCGCTTTGAAGCTGGTTAATGATATCCGTAATCGTGCGGCAAAACTTGAACCCAAGAAAACGGCAAGCGGGGTAAATGCTGCTGCTTATAGCGTAAAACCTTATGCTTCCTTTGCGAGTCAAGATGCCGCTAGAAATGCTGTAAGAACTGAGCGTCGATTGGAACTGGCTATGGAAGGTCATAGATTCTTCGACTTAGTTCGCTGGGGTATTGCAAAATCAGTATTAGAAAGTTATTCTGCATTTGAAGGTACTCATCTTTCGGCATATAAAGGTTTATCTTATTCTGCAAAAAGTGATTACTGGCCGTTACCTCAAGTTGAAATTGATAGAAGTAATGGTGCATTAAAACAGAATTAATAAGTAAATTCAATCCATAATGAATGGGCTAATCAAATTGATTAGCCCATTTTTTATATAATAGATTTATTTTCCTCCATGAAATTGAAAAAATTATATATAATTCTTTTTCCATTATAAAATGTTTGTTTCAATCTTTATTAAATTCTAAACAATTACTATGTTTACGTTATGAGAAGCTTCATTATTCTATTTGGGATATTGGTTTGTTTTCAAGCCAAAGCCCAAAACATACTTAACTTAAATGATCAATTTGATAATTCTGAAATCCTAAATAAACATTATTACGGATTTAGCCTATATGATGTTGATCAGCAACAATTTGTGTATGGTCGTAATGAAGATAGACATTTCACGCCCGCATCAAATACTAAAGTTTTCACATTGTTTGCTTCTTTAAAGTTAATCGGAGATTCTATTCCTGGATTAGCTTATGTTGAAAGGGGAGACTCATTGATATTTTGGGGTACCGGTGATCCTTCATTTTTACATCCTAGGTTAGATAATGGTAAAGTTTATAACTTTTTGAAAAACAGCAATAAGAAGTTGTTTTATTCAAGCAGTCCTACCCAAGAACCGACCTATAGAAATGGCTGGTCAATTGAAGATTATGAATTTTATTATCAACCGGAATTATTTCCTTTTCCAATTTATGGTAATGTGGCTCAATTCCGAGAAGTGAACGGAAAACTTAAAGTCTATCCTAACTATTTTGAAAGAGATTTGAAACAACTGTCAGATACAACGACCAGATATAGAATTCACAGGGCATTAGAAAATAATACCTATGAAATTAATGAGCTACCATTGCCTGCTAAATATGTCAATGAAAAACCGTTTCGACCAAGTGATAGTTTATTAGTTCTTTTATTGCAGGATACATTAAAAAAGGATGTTGGCTTAGTTCAAAAAAATCTTCCTTCTGACTTTAAAATTGTTAATTCAGTTGGAAAAAGAGCTGTTGAACGGGAGATGATGCTTCCAAGTGATAATTTCTTGGCAGAACAGTTAAACATGGTCGCATCCTTCATGAAGTACAATAATTTTAGAACAGAAGATTTGCGACAATACATGAAAGATAATTTTTATAGTAAACTTTCTGATTCGATAGAATTAAGAGATGGCAGTGGTCTTTCTAGTTATAATAAGATTACTCCAAGAAGTATGGTAGAAGTTTTAATTCAGATAAATAATCTTGTTCGGGATGAACAAGCTAAACTTTATTTATTTCCTGCTGGAGGTTTGGAAGGGACATTAAAGAATGTTTATCCAACTCCTGGAGGAAAAGCGTTTGTATGGGCAAAAACAGGGACTATCAATTCAGTTCACTGTCAAAGTGGTTATATAATCAGTAAAAAAGGAAAGCGATATGCATTTTCTTTCTTAAACAACAATTTTATAGGAAGCTCCGTTCCAGTGAGAAAGGAGATGGTTAGGATTGTGTCACACATCTACGAAAATTATTAAATCAGTTCTAAAATCAAATAGTATATTCGCATAAGTAATTCTTATGAAAATATTCCAAAAGAACGATAAAAGGCTAATAAGATCTTGGTCCATGTATGATTGGGCCAATTCAGCCTATAATTTGGTTATAAATTCTACTGTTTTCCCAGTTTATTATACTGCAATTACAAAAAATCCTGATACCAATCATACGGTATCATTTTTTGGTTTTGAGATTATCAACACAGCTTTATCAAATTTCGCATTATCCATTGCTTATTTATTGATGGCAATTGGCCTGCCTTTCATTTCGGCTTATTCTGACGCTGCCGGAAAACGAAAGTTTTTTATGAAATTCTTCACCTATGTTGGCGCAATCGCCTGTATGGGGATGTTTTTCTTTAAAATAAACACATTAGAGTGGGGGATATTCTGTTATGCATTAGCAGCTATGGGCTATATTGGAGGTGTAGCATTTAACAACTCCTATTTACCTGTCATAGCCACACCTGATCAACAAGATAGGGTTAGTGCCCAAGGATTTGCATATGGATATATTGGTTGTGTCACCTTACAATTGATTTGTTTTGTATTTATTTTCAAACCGGAATGGTTTGGAATTACCGATGCATCCTTACCGGCACGCCTTTCCTTTCTATTTGTTGGATTGTGGTGGTTATTGTTTGCGCAGATTCCATTTAGATTCTTGCCAAGAAATAGACCAACTGTTGGTGCTGAGAAACTTCCTTTCTTTATTAAAGTAAAACAAGAGTTTAAAACAGTTCTTGCCCAGATAAATAAGATTGAAGCCATTAAAAGGTTCTTGCCAGCCTATTTCTTTTATTCTATGGGGATCCAAACCTTATTGATAGTAGCTGCGGCATTTGGTGAAAAAGAACTGAATTTAGGTACCAATATTTTAATTAGTTCTATCCTTCTTATACAGATTGTCGCAATTGGAGGTGCATTTATTATGTCATTTGCAGCTAAGAAATTTGGTAGTATCAAAGTTCTAATTGTCGTAGTATTTTTTTGGATTTTGATTTGTTGTGCTTCATATTTTATGGAAAATAAATATCACTTCTATGGAATGGCATTTATGGTGGGGCTATTAATGGGAGGGATTCAATCCTTATCACGATCAACTTACTCAAAACTTATTCCTGAAAATATTGAGGATACCACATCATTTTTTAGTTTTTACGACGTTTCAGAAAAAATAGCAATTGTAATCGGGCTTTTTAGTTTCGGTTTAATAGAACAAATGACTCAAAACATACGGTATTCAGCATTATTCCTTGCGGTATATTTTATAATAGGGTTTTTGTTGTTGTTTCGTGTTTTAAAATTTAATAAATTACAGATTATTCAAAGCAATTAATGCATAAAGTAGAGTTATTTATACCTTGTTTTATAGATCAACTATATCCAGAAACAGCCTTTAATACGGTAAAACTTTTAGAGAAAGCTGGCTGTGATGTTATTTATAATACGGACCAAACTTGTTGCGGACAGCCAGCATACAACGCCGGCTTCTGGGACGATGCAAAAACTATAGGTCAAAAATTCCTTAATGATTTCAATGATATCCATCCAATTGTAAGTCCATCGGCTTCCTGTGTCGGCATGGTTAGAGGCGGATATGATGATTTATTTACAAATTCCATCGAGCACAATAAGTGTCGTTCTATCCAACGTAATATCTTTGAAATCAGTGATTTCCTTGTTAATGTTTTACAGAAAGAATATTTTGGTGCGGAATTGGTGGGAACTGCAGTATATCATGATTCCTGTTCGGCACTACGTGAATGTAAGATAAAAGAAGAGCCTAGGCAATTATTAAGTCATGTTGGTGGATTGGAAATAGTTGAAATGCGGGATCAAGAAACCTGCTGTGGTTTTGGAGGAACGTTTTCCGTGAAGTTTGAAGGTATTTCAACGGCAATGGCAGAGCAAAAAGTACAAAATGCAATGAATGTAAAGGCAGATTATATTATTTCAACTGATTCATCCTGTCTTTTACAATTACAGGCATATATTGAGAAAAATCAACTACCCATTAAGACGATGCATCTAGTAGATGTATTAACGTCAGGATGGGCTAATATCTAATAACATAATATAACAACAATCATGAGTTCAAGAAGAGAGTTTTTAAGAAACTTAGGTCTAGTAACTGCAGGAATGACACTAGCACCTTCGTTAGATGTATTTGCTGCTAAAAAAGACTGGTTTCAGATTTCGTTAGCGGAATGGTCATTGCATAAGAAATTATTCAAAGGCGATTTAAAAAACATTGATTTCCCAGAATATACAGCGAAGAATTTTGGAATATATGGTGTTGAGTATGTCAATCAATTCTTTAAGGATAAAGCAAAAGATATGACTTACTTAAAGGATTTGAATAATCGTGCAAAAGACAATGGAGTAAAGAATGTCTTAATCATGGTTGACGGTGAAGGCAGCTTGGGCGATAGAGATGAGGCAAAACGCAAACAAGCAGTTGAGAATCATTATAAATGGATTGATGCTGCCAATTTCTTGGGTTGCCACGCAATTCGCGTTAATGCAGCAGGTGAGGGGACTAAAGAAGAGGTGAAGGAGCAAGTCGTTAAAAGTTTATCAACTTTGGCTGATTATGGCAAAAAAGGTAAAATTTCTGTGGTAGTTGAAAACCATGGTGGTATTTCTTCGCATGGAGATTGGTTAGCCGATGTTTTAAAAACGGTAGGTAAGAAAAACGCAGGTAGTTTGCCAGATTTTGGAAATTTCTATGAATATGATAGATACCAAGGTGTGAAGGATTTAATGCCGTATGCTAAAGGAGTAAGTGCAAAATCACATGCTTTTGATGCTAACGGTAATGATACTGGAATTGATTATTCAAAAATGATGGAAATTGTTAAATCTGCAGGGTATAAGGGCTATGTAGGTATTGAGTTTGAGGGTGATAAAATTTCTGAAGATGAAGGTATTAAATTAACAAAAGCATTATTAGAAAAATATAAATAACCTTTTTATTAAGAAAAAATCAAAAGCCGTGTCAAAATTTCAAAAGTTTGATACGGCTTTTTGATTTTTTGCCAATATTTTTTGGCGAACATCTATTTATTGGAGAATAATTAGTGAAAGTTTCCAAAAACTTATACGTAAAAAATTGCTTACACAATTAATGATATTATAATTTGATTTTATAATTATTGATTTTAATATCAAATATTCAGTATTGAAATAATAATGGGGTTAATTCAATATTAATTGATATATGGAGGAATTTTTAGCTATTTAATTTTAATAAAGGAATTTTGTTTTTAATTCTTCAAAAAGATATATGATTTGTTTAGAATTTGATAGCTTAAAAATATCATAAACCTTTCAATTTTGATTAAACTTTTCGTTAAAAAACCTATCATAAGATAAAAATGTTAAATCTAGGTTGCTAAATTGTTATGGTATTAATTGTAAATAAAAATTTGTTAATTTGCTATCTGGAAAAAATATTGTTCTGTATTAAAATTCTTTATTAACATAAATAATAATAACCGATGAATCAAGAAAAAGACCAAGAATTGGTCCAGCACCTTGCCAAACAAGGGGTTGACGATAAGATGGTGATGGGGCATCCTGCAAGTTTATTTGTCCTATTTTTCACTGAGATGTGGGAGCGTTTCAGTTATTATGGAATGCGTGCTTTATTAACTGTATTCTTACTTTCAGAAATAGCTCATGGTGGATGGGGATGGTCCAATGCTGAGGCAATGAGACTTTATGCATGGTACACCGGATTAGTCTATCTGACTCCTTTAATTGGTGGGATGATTGCCGATAAATTTACTGGTTATCGAAAAGCCATACTATGGGGAGCACTCATTATGACATTAGGACATGCATCCATGGCGCTTGAAGGTTCATCTAAAACATTTTTCTTTATCGGATTAGTATTAATGATTTTGGGTAATGGAATGTTCAAACCAAATATTTCTTCAATGGTTGGACAATTATACCCTGATACATCGGCTAAAAAAGATGCTGGTTATACTATTTTTTATATGGGTATCAACTCAGGTGCGTTTTTAGGGATGTTATTGTGTGGATATATTGGTGAAAAAGTTGGCTGGCATTATGGTTTTGGATTAGCCGGTGTTTTTATGTTCTTCGGAATGATTCAATTCTATTTTGGACAGAAAATATTCGGTGTCATTGGTGAAAAACCAGGAACGGTTCATGCTCCTGAAGAACATGTTCACAATATACAGGAAGAAGACCATACTCCAAAGAATATTGTAAGAGATCGTTTAATCGTAGTTGCAGTATTGATGATTGCCAGTATATTCTTTTTCTTTGCATTTGAACAAGCTGGTGGTTCTATGACCATTTTCGCTAAAAACTATACCCAACGAGTATTGGAAGGAAATGCAGGAGAGATTTTTAAATGGGTAGATGCCGCATTAACTATATTTCCAATTCTAATTGTTACTTATGTTCTTTTTCAATTATCACTGAAAATATTCAGTAAATACCCATTGACAATAATATTTACTGCAATTTCATTTGCAATAATATGGGCCTTAGGTATTTGGAAAATTAATAGAGAGTTTTCAGTTGAAAATACTGAGGTAACTGTTTCTTGGTTTCAAATATTAAACTCGTTTTTTATAGTTACGCTAGCATCATCATTCTCTAAATTATGGGAAAAAGTTTGGAATCCTTCTGGACCTGTTAAGTTTGCATTTGGACTTATCTTAGTGGCCGTTGGGTTTATTGCATTGGCTTATGGCTCCATGTCCATTCCTTCGGGAGCGCAATCTGCTTCCGTGAGTATGATTTGGTTGATTTTAGCATACTTCTTCCATACAACGGGTGAATTATGCGTATCACCTGTCGGATTATCCTATGTAAGTAAGCTATCTCCTAAAAAATTTGCAGGATTATTATTTGGGTTATGGTTTACGGCATCTGCCATTGCAAACTTTATTGCTGGTATGACAGGATCATTTATCGATGAAATTACTCAAAAATATTCTATGACAACGTTTTTCTTGATTATTGCATCACTTCCAATCTTCGTTGCCTTATTATTGTTGATTTTCAACGGTAAATTGAAGAAAATGATGCATGGTATTAATTAAGCTAACACATAAATGAAATTATTTAAAGCCGAATTGTTAAACTATTCGGCTTTTTTTAATTTTACAGATCAAAAATTAGAATACAGAAATTTATATGAGTCAACAATCAGATGCTTCATTCTCTGAGGAACTAGAAAAACAGGGAATAGATGGGAGTTTGGTCTTAGGACATCCTTCAGGTCTATTTGTCTTATTTTTTACAGAAATGTGGGAGCGCTTTTCGTTTTATGGAATGCGCGTTTTATTAATTAATTTTTTAACGAGTGCCATAATTTCCGGAAGTCCTTTTTCTGGCTGGGGCTGGGATCCTGTTCAGGCAGGAGCATTATATGGTACCTATGCCATGTTATTGTATATTTCCCCAATCTTTGGTGGTATCCTTGCTGACAAATACCTCGGTTATCGATATGCAGTCGTTGTGGGTGCAGCAATCATGACTTTAGGCCACTTGTTTATGGCATTTGATACTCCATTATTTCTTTATTTGGGATTAGGAGCTTTGGTTTTAGGAACAGGATTCTTTAAGCCTAATATGACTTCTATTTTATCAGAAATGTATAAAAAATTCCCTCAGAAAAAAGATGCTGCGTATACCATCTTTTATATGGGCGTAAATTCAGGTGCATTTTTTGGTATGATGTTATGTGGGTATTTAGGTGAAAAAGTAGGTTGGCATTGGGGCTTTGGCCTCGCAGGAATCTTTATGTTTTTAGGAACCTTACAATTTTGGTATGCAAAACCCATCTTTGGAAAAGTTGGTGATCCTCCAACCGCTGATCAGAAAATCCAAAAAGAAACGGCTCTAGATGCTAACAACCCGGACGACAAACCAAACCCATTCACGAAATTAGATATTTTCTTGATCGTTATTATGACAATTCTAGGATTAGGATATGCATTTAATGATCCTTTATCTAAAATCGCTGGCATTGATATCTTATCAAGCCTACAGATTGGTACTATGGCTGGACAGAATGTGGCGATTATTGCTGCCTTGATTATATTTTTGTTTGTGGTAATCTCCCGTTTATCTCGATATACAAAAGTTGTAAGAGATAGATTAATCGCCGTCATTATTTTTGCCTTTTTCGTCATATTCTTTTGGATGTCCTTTGAACAAGGAGCCTCATCCTTAGTAATTTTTGCACGCGATAGTGTCGATAGAACCTTATCAGGGAATTCATTAACCATATTTAATGTTGTTAATACCTTGTTGACTGTAGTTCCTCTGATGCTGGTAACTTATGTTGTCATCATGTTAACGAAAAAAACTTACGGCAAAGCACCTATATCCAATATTGTTCAATTCATTTGTTTTGCAGGAGTTTGGGCAGTAGCGATCTGGATGCTATACAGAGAGTTTACTGCAGAATCATCTGAAATTGCTGTTTCATGGTTCTCCATTATGAATTCCTTTTTCATTATTACATTTGCCAATTTTGTTTCTAAAATTTGGGACTCAAAATTTAATCCACCTGCAACCGTAAAATATGGTATGGGACTTATTGTTATGGCCATTGGATTTGGCTTGCTAGCTTTTGGAGCAAATGGAATCCAGGATGGGGTTAAAGTGTCCATGATTTGGTTGATTTTAGCTTATATGTTTCATACTTTAGGTGAACTTTGCTTATCTCCAGTTGGGTTATCCTATGTCTCTAAACTTGCTCCTGCAAGAATGATAGGTTTTATGTTTGGAATGTGGTATTTGGCACTTGCTATTGGAAATAAATTAGCAGCAATTATTGGTGGTCAAATTGATGTGATTACCAAGCAATATTCTCTAAGTACTTTCTTTTTGATTTTTACTATTGTACCAATTGTTGCGGGAATCATTGTGATGTCACTTCATCCCATAGTAAAGAAATTAATGCATGGTGTTAAATAGACTAAATTTATAATCATAAAATGGCTACACAAACACAAAATTCTCTTGAAGAAATTCAAAACTTTAAAGGGAAGTATCCGAAGCAAATCTGGAGGTTGTTTTTTTCAGAGATGTGGGAGAGGTTCTGTTTTTATGGAATGCGAGGAATGCTCGTGTTCTTTATGATTACACAGCTTAATTTTGGTGAAAAAGAGGCAAATTTGCAATACGGAGCTACACAAGCATTTGTTTATGCATTTACATTTATTGGTGGCCTTTTCGCAGATAAAATCTTAGGATTTAGGAAATCTTTATTTTTTGGCGGTCTCCTGATGATCGTAGGCTCCATATTGTTATCGATCGATACGCATAACTTTTTCTTTTTTGGATTAGCATTTATTATCATTGGTACAGGATTTTTTAAGCCAAACATATCCACTATGGTTGGAGAGCTGTACAAAGACGGCGACAATCGTCGCGATGCTGGATTTTCCTTGTTTTATGCAGGAATTAACCTAGGTGCTTTTTTGGGTGGTTATATTTGCGTGGCCATCGGCAAGGGGTATATGTTAAGTTCTGTAATTGATGAAGCTCATCGATGGAATGTTGCTTTCGGATTGGCCGCTGTAGGTATGATAATCAGTTTGATCAACTTTCAATTTACCAAACATGAATTGGGACCAATCGGTTTACAGCCTGGACACCCAGACGCAATAGTAAAATCCAATCCCTTACCCAAATGGATGGAATATGCCGTATATATTGGCACTTTATTGTTAATCCCAATAGTTCAAGTCATGGTTTCCAAAACAGAGTATACCGATTATTTTATGTACATAATTGGACCTTTAACTTTGATTTACTTGTTCTATGAAATGTCAAAGGTTGGAAAAATTGAACGCAATAAATTGATTGCTGCATTAATCTTTATATTATTTTCCATTGTATTCTGGGGTATTTATGAACAAAGTGGCGGCTCATTAAGTATTTTCGCTGCTAAAAACCTTAATGATACTATTTTAGGAGGAACATTTACCTTAGATCCAAATGGCGTAAATAACTCAGGAGGGGCATTTTTTATTATTGTTTTAGCTCCTTTGTTTGGTTTGTTATGGTTATGGCTAGCAAAACGTAAAGTTGAACCCAATACAGTTATAAAATTTGGACTAGGTTTTCTATTCTTAGGATTGGGATTTTATGTCCTATATGCAACCCGATTTTTTGCCATTGATGGAATGACCTCTTTGGATGTCTTTACTCTTGCTCTATTGGTAATCACAATAGGGGAATTATGTCTGTCACCTATTGGATTATCTATTATGACAAAATTATCCCCAGCTAAATTACAGGGTATTATGATGGGGATGTGGTTCTTAGCGAGCGCCTATGGCCAATATGTAGCTGGATTAATAGGAGCTAATATGGCAGAGGCTAGGGAAGGAGATTCCTTAATGGATAAACTTATCACTTATACGGATGGATACAAACAATTAGGACTTTATTCCTTGATTGCCGGTGCAATATTGATTGTCCTCTCTCCATATATTAAAAAATTGATGCACGGAGTCAATTAGAATAAAAGCCGAATGATAATACTATTCGGCTTTTTGATTAACTTTACCATTTCAAAAATCAAACGTGGCAGATAGTTTAGTTATTATTCCAACATACAACGAAAAGGAAAACATTGAACGCATTATTCGTAAAGTCTTTTCCTTAGAAGTAGAGTTTCATATTCTTATTGTTGATGATGGTTCTCCTGATGGAACAGCTAGTATTGTTAAAAGCTTGCAACAGGAAGAGTTTTCAGGCAAGTTATTTATCGAAGAAAGAAAAGGAAAGTTAGGTTTGGGTACGGCCTATATTCACGGATTCAAATGGGCTTTAAAGCATGATTATGAATATGTATTTGAAATGGATGCGGACTTTAGCCATAACCCCGATGACCTAATCAGACTGCGTGATACCTGTAAGAACGGCGGAGCTGATATGTGTATCGGTTCTCGGTACATCAAAGGAGTGAATGTTGTAAATTGGCCTATGAACAGGGTGTTAATGTCTTATTTCGCCTCTGCTTATGTCAGGTTAATAACCAGGATTAATATTCAAGACGCTACGGCCGGATTTGTTTGTTTTCGAAGGACTGTTTTGGAAACCATTCCACTTGATCAAATCAAGTTTGTAGGTTATGCATTTCAGATTGAAATGAAATTTACTGCAATCCAATATGGATTCAATGTGGTTGAAATTCCAATTATATTTACCGACAGAACATTAGGAACTTCCAAAATGAGCACTAAGATTTTTAAGGAAGCTTTTTTTGGTGTAATTCAGATGAAAATTGGAAGCTTCTTTAAGAAGTATGAAAGATAATGTTTAATAAAAATAGAGTCTCACAATATGAATGAAAATCTTGATCCTAACCCAGAACGATTAACGCCTACAGACAAAGATTTGGAGCGCGTTCTTCGACCGCAAAGTTTTGAAGACTTTACTGGTCAGGCTAAGATATTGGAGAACCTTTCTATTTTCGTTAAAGCAGCAAAATTAAGAGGCGAAGCTCTTGACCATGTTCTATTGCATGGGCCTCCCGGATTGGGAAAAACAACGCTTTCTCATATCATCGCCAATGAAATGGGAGTTGGTATTAAGATTACTTCCGGGCCGGTTCTGGATAAACCTGGAGATTTAGCTGGACTCTTGACCAACCTTGATGAAGGAGATATATTGTTTATTGATGAGATTCACCGTTTAAGCCCTCTGGTGGAAGAATATTTATATTCCGCAATGGAGGACTTTAAAATTGATATCATGCTGGAAACAGGACCAAATGCACGTTCTGTACAAATTTCTTTAAATCCTTTTACATTAGTAGGTGCTACAACACGTTCAGGTCTCTTAACAGCTCCTTTGCGTGCTCGATTTGGAATTAATTCTAGACTTCAATATTATGATTCCAAACTATTAACAGATATCGTCATGCGTTCTGCTATCATTTTAAAGGTGCCAATTTCTGAAGAAGGTGCTTTTGAAATCGCAAGGCGAAGTAGAGGAACTCCTAGAATTGCAAATGCATTACTCCGTAGAACACGTGATTTCGCACAAATCAAAGGTAATGGCTCCATTGATAAAGCTATTTCTCAATTTGCTTTGAATGCATTAAATGTTGATGAACATGGACTGGATGAAATGGATAATAAGATTCTGAGTACGATAATTGAAAAATTTAAAGGTGGTCCTGTAGGCTTGAAAACTATTGCAACTGCAGTCGGAGAGGATGAAGGAACTATTGAAGAAGTATATGAACCATTCTTAATCCAAGAAGGGTATCTGATGAGAACATCTCGAGGCAGGGAATGTACAGAAATGGCTTTTAAGCATTTAGGCAAAAATCATTTTAATAAAGGAAATACCTTATTTTAATTTGCCGAGCTTATTCAATATTTTGATACCTCTGCTTCTTAAGGCAGGGGTATTTTCTTTTTCTAAATCCAGTTCGATCAATAGCTTTAATTCAATTGCCAACCAATCGTAGTAGGGGATTAACCCAAAAAGGATATCATAAGCATTCACCTTTACTGCAACAGGACATGTGATATCTTCTATTAATTTAAAGCTTTTTTCAAGCATTTTTTCCAATTCAGAATCTGATAAGATGATCGTTTCATTTTTCTTAGATAATAACCACATCATTAATTTTGAATAACTTCTTAAACTGCTCCAATTCTTAAGTTGGCTGTAATTCTCTACCAAATCTTCGTAGATACTGTCAAAATGCTTATTATTTTTAAGAAGGATATGTTCCAAAGCCCAGGAACTTCTAAAACAAAGTCGAGGTTCTTTTTCAAGAATACTCCATTCCAATAAAGTATTGAGGTCTATTTCTTTTAAAAGTTCCTCATTGAATTCAGAAGCCCCAAAATGATTTAGGGCTTCTTTCAATATTTCTGTTTTCTTTGATGTCATTTACTTTGTAGGTTTTTCCCTATTCATTTCCATGATGTCTGTTTCTTGCATTTCAGATGCCCCTAGTAAATGTTGGCTGAAATAATCTGCCATTCTCCAAAAGAAGTATTCTGTCATATCTCCAAAACCATGTCTTTGTCCTGGCAACAACAAGAAATCAAATCGTTTATTTGCTCTTATTAACGCATCTACCATTCGAATTGAATTGGCAGGGTGAACATTGTTATCTATATCACCAGTTGCAATTAACAATTTTCCTTTCAAGTTTTTCGCAAGTTCAGTGTTCTTTTGAATATTATACGAGAATGTAGTATCTCCTTTGGCGCTTATTTCTTCTTTAACACCGTGATGTCTTTCACTCCACCAACGATTATAAATATTGTTTTCATGGTTTCCTGCTCCAGATACCGCTACTTTAAAAAAGTCAGGGTAAACCAACATTGCTGCAGTAGACATAAATCCACCACCTGAGTGTCCCGTAATTCCAACTTTTGTTATATCAATAAAAGGATGCTGATCTGCAAGTTGTTCAGCAACTACTTTTTTATCCTCCAATCCATAATCTCTTAAATTTCCATATCCATAAGTATGGTACCATTTAGATCTCGATGGGTGGCCCCCTCTATTCCCAACGGAAACAACGATGAAACCCATTTGTGCCAATCGATCTATACGATCCATTGATCTACCGAAACTTTTGTTTACCGCTTCTGTTTGTGGTCCTGGGTAAACATATTCAATGATAGGGTAGGTTTTTGTTGAATCGAAATCAAATGGCTTATACATGACCCCATAAAGATCGGTAATCCCATCTCCAGCCTTAACTTTGAATGGTTCAGGAAATTTATACCCAGCCGCCATTAAATTAGAAAGATCAGTTTCTTCTAACTTCATCAACAGTTGACCGGTTGAACTATATAAGTTGCTCACAGGTGCCGTATTTACCCTTGAAAAATTGTCAATGAAATAATTACTGCTTTCACTCGCCAAAACTTGATGATCAAAATCTCCAGGAGTTAATAATTTAATCGCTCCGCCGTTTTTATTTACAGAATAATAATAACTGTAATAGGGATCAATATTTTTTTCTTTTCCATTAGCAACGAAATATAAAGTGCCTGACGCTTCAATATACCTCGTTAAATCATCACAATGAAATGATCCTTTGGTTATTTGATTTACTAATGTTCCGTTTTTATTATATAAATAAAAATGTCCCCAACCATCTCTCTGCGACCAATGAATTAACTGAGAACCATTATTTACAAGATAGGGTTTCTTCACGTCTAAATAGACATTAGAACGTTCCTCTATAACTGTTCTAGTTTGTCCATTAATATTCACAGCAACAATGTCGATTCTTTTTAAGTCTCTGCTTGATCGTGCTATATAAAATTCTTCATTATCACCTAACCAATAGTTTATAAAATGCTTACCCTTGTAACTATCTTTATTCCGGTCTTTATTCCAATTGCTGATAGTTTGATTTTTAAAGGCTGAGACATTAACTTGTTTTGCTGAATGGTTTGCAGCATCAAAAATATAAAATTCAACCTCAGTGGAGTCAGTTTCCCCAGGCATTAAATATTTATAAGTTTCAAGTGTTGGTCGTTTAGCTGCAACATTATTGATTACCCATAAAGCTGAATATTCTCTATTGTCTTTGCGGGTTAAAGTAAAATATTTGCCATTAGGAGACCAATTGATCCACACAGGTTTTCTCTTTTTCTTTTCCTCTTCTTCTGATTTTTTGTCGCCTGTAGTAACACTATATTCATCTCCACCCCATGCATAATATTGAACACCATCTTTTGTAATTTGATTTTCAACAATAGTGGAGTCCTTTTCATCTTTTTGAGCTTTTAGATAATTGGAATAGTCCATCCAATATAAATTGTAATTCTTTGCATAATAAACCCTTGATGTATCAGGGTTAAAGTTTGCCCAGAATAATTTAGTTTTCTCTTTGCTCTCCTCGCTCAACTCTTTTAGATTGTTGTTAGATAGGTTGTATTCAAAATAAAAAAGTTTCTTTTTAATGGAATCTTTTTTATTCGTTAATTTTTTGATCTCTTCTTTTGTTTTTACAGTGTCTTTGCTGCTTTGGACTTCAAATCGAATTAGGTTCTCATTGTCCATAAATCTAAGATTCCTGATTTCAAGATGTTGTGCATCAAAAGGATTTTTAACAATTGAAGTTATACGTGCGGCCATCTCAGCATGATCAAACAGTTCGGATTTCTTTTTCGTTTTTGGGTCAACCAAATACCATTTTTTACCGCTCGGACTGTTGTATTCATACCAAAATTTGTCTCCAAAATTAATCCAGTTTGGATTTACCTCTGTAGAAAAAATTAATTTGCTCAGTTTACTGGGCGAGAATTTGGATGCAAGTTGGTAATTTGGTTTGGCTAAGGTAGACTTTTCCTGACCTTGACTAAGAGAAATACTTAGCAAAAAAATGAGGGATAATAAATACTTCATTAGATTAAATTAGTCATAATTAATCTGCGAAAATATCCTTTTATATGGCTAAAAAAGAAGCTAAACTGTATTATTTTTGATAGGATTAACCTTCATAGAATTTCTCATTAAAATTAACGAGAAATAGTTCTTGGGTTGCCCTTGTAATTGCAGTATATAGCCAGCGCATAAACTCAGTGGTCAACATTTCATCTGTCATATATCCTTGATCTACAAATACCAACGGCCACTGTCCACCTTGAGCTTTGTGGCAGGTTATCGCATAGGCAAATTTTATTTGCAAGGCATTGTAGTATGGATCCTTTTTTATCGCATCCATACGGTCTTTTTTCGTTGGAATATCCTTATAATCTTCAGCTATACTGTTGTAAAGTTCTTGCTGTTTATCATATGGGAGGTTCGGCGAATCTACATATAGACTATCTAAAAGTACCCTGCATCGGATTGCATCACCTTCATTGTTGTCCATAAATTCTAAAAATAGATCTGCGAATCTGAAACCATGCATTTCATGTACATTGGATACTTTCTTAATGATGGCCATGTCACCATTTGCGATAAATCCGGTGTTTTTTTCATCATTTTCCTGCAACCAATAATAGTTGTTTTTTACAATCATGATGATGTCCCCGCCGGTAATCTCTTCATCTCGAAAGAGTATTTGATTTCTTATATGCTGATTATATAGGTTTGCTGACTTATTTGATCGACAAATTACCATGGAATTTTCTAAGCCAAACTTATCATAAGCATAATGTAATCCTTCAATTAAACGCTCACCATTCATCCTGAATATATCCTTAAAGGATTTTGTTATGAATTGAGGATAGCTATATTCAGCAAATTCCTCATCTAATTTGATGTCATTCCTAATTTTAGTGGCATTATAAAGTATTCCGGAATTTTTATTTTGTCTTACGACATCCGTCAATTCATAAGAAAAAACATGTAGATCGAATTCTGAGCCCATGTATTCTGGATCTAATGCAGGGCTATTCACCAAACCTACTGGTGGCAATTGAGCAGTATCTCCAACTAACATTAGACAACAATTTTCCCCTGATTGAACATATTCTATCAAATCGTGCAAAAGCCCATTAGAAAACATACTATGACTTTCATTGCTAATCATCGAGGCTTCATCAACAATGAATAATGTGTTTTCATGGTTGTTCTCTGCCAAAGTGAAACTCATATCCAATGAAGCAGCATTTTTCTTTCTATAGATCTTTTTATGAATGGTAAGTGCATTTCGCCCGGAATATGATGACATGACCTTGGCTGCGCGGCCAGTTGGAGCCAGCAAAACAGATCTTTTTTGAAGACGACTTAAGGACTTAACTAATGCACTAATGATTGTGGTTTTTCCCGTCCCAGCATATCCTTTAAGTATAAAACAAGATTCTTCAGCAAACGTATATAAAAACTCGGAAAGAATCTCAAATACCTCTTCCTGCTGTTTGGTAGCTTGATGTGAAAATTGTTGAATTAGGGTATCTTTTATATGCACAATCCAAAGTTATCCAAAAGGTTGGTCAATCCAATTTTAAAAACTAATTTTGTGAGATACCATCAGTAAAGAATGAATTATACTTCAAAACATTTTCATCTACATTATATAACGCAATATACCTTGATAGTGAAAGCAAATTATCAATACGATAAGCTATTTGTTATCGATCAGGATAATCAGCTTTTGATGTATATGAATTTCGAAAGCCATGCTCCATCAGAAGAAGCCCTAAAGTTATTGAGTTTACCATTTCAAAACGTATTTGTGAGTATCCCAACTCATAATTTAACTTTTATTCCTGATGATTTATTTCAAGAGGTTGATTTAGAAAAATTTCATGAATTTATGGAGAATCCATCTCAGGAAATGATAAGGAGTTCTATTGATTTCCTACAGATTCAGGCTTTGTTTCAATATGATGTATTACTTTTCCACCGATGGAAAACACTTTTTCCGGATGCTAAATTTATTCCAGAATTTAAACTGAACCTCATTCAGGCTAGACCTTACATTCCTTTGAAAGGGGATGTATTAGGGGTAGTTTTTGATGATAATTCAGCGGATATTTACCTATTTATTAATGGACAATTTAAGTTTTATAATACTTTTGAAATCATCAGTGATGATGATCTGAGTTATTTTCTACTTAATGTTTTTGATAATTTCGGAATTGATGCTAAGGTGAATAAGATTTTATATTCAGGAATCGAGATTGAAAATTCATTTTTAAACAAATTGAAATCCTTCTCAAATGAAATAGTTGAAATTAATGCTACGAAATCAGCGATTTCAACGGAGGAAGTTTCAGAAAATTTTGTGAAAAGTTATTTATTAGATTTACCCATATGCGAATAATAGGAGGTAAGGCAGCAGGTTTGAGACTTAACCCACCACAAAACCTTCCTGTCAGACCAACAACTGATATTGCTAAAGAAGCCTTATTTAATATCTTAAACAACAAAATTGATTTTGATGGTTTGGAATGCCTTGATCTATTTGCTGGAACCGGTAATATATCTTTCGAATTAGCTTCAAGAGGTGCTGGAAAAGTTACCTCGGTTGACCTACATGGTAAGTGCATTCTTTATATTTCTGAAACTGCCAAAAAACTTGATTTACAACAAATAAAAACACGTAAAGCAGATGTGTTTAAATATATTAAAGCCGATAAAGATAAATATGATTTAATTTTTGCCGATCCACCCTATGACATAGGGCAATTACCCTTGTTAGCACAGATGGTCCTTGAGAATAATTTGTTGAAAGAAGATGGCTTATTAATTGTTGAGCACCCAAGTAACCGCAAAATGTTGGAACATCCTAATTATGTTGAGACAAGACAGTATGGAAATTCATCTTTTAGCTTTTATACCATTTAACTATGAAAATAGCAGTTTTTCCAGGGTCATTTGATCCTTTTACAATCGCTCATCAAGATCTTATTGCAAGAGCACAACCTCTTTTTGATAAAATTTATATTGCAATTGGTGTTAATAGCTCCAAAATTGGTATGATGGATGTTGAAAGTAGAAAAAATTCTATTACTGAATTATATCAGAATAATGAACAAATTGAGGTTAGTTTCTATAATGGATTGACCGTAGATTATTGTCTATCAATTGGCGCTAATTTTATTTTAAGAGGTTTAAGGAACGGTACTGATTTAGATTACGAAAATATTATTGCGCAGAATAATTTATTATTGGCCCCTCAAGTCGAAACTTATTTTTTGGTAAGTAGGAGTGGAGAGGCCCATATTTCATCGACCATTGTTCGAGATATTTGGAAGAATAATGGTGATATCAGCCATCTTGTTCCAAGTACTATTTTAAAGTATATTAATAAATCAAATTAAGTTAATCCTTACTTTTTGACCTTTTATTTTTCCGTTGCTTCCATTTTTAACAACCGAATTTGCCACATCTGATTTAATTGCAATATAAGAATCATGTGGTTTTACTACGATTAAACCTAAATCTTCCTTTGAAACTCCTGGGAGATTAAGGATGTAACCAACTATATCCACCTTGTTAACTTTTTGCTTTTTACCAGCATTTATTCTTAAGGTCTTATACAAAGGTTCTTCAGGAATAGGATAGAATCCGTCTAAATCTATTAGCTCTGCATCTTCCAAGAAGGTAGCACCACGGTCTTCATCTGTAAGTATGCCATAGACAAATCCCTTTTGTCCATTCCTTCCAGCACGTCCATTCCTATGTATAAAATCTTCCTCTTTGTACGGAAATTGATAATGAACGACATGGTTCATTTCTGGAATATCTAAACCTCTTGCAGCTAAATCTGTAGTTATTAGGATATTTTGACTCCCATTTTTGATTTTAATAATCGTCAACTCGCGCATGAATTGCTCTAAACCTCCGTGATAGGGGATACTAGAAATTCCTTTGCCCTCAAGGATCTCCGAAATATTGTCCACTGCTTCTCGATGATTACAGAAAACTAAAACTCGTTCATTGCCTATTTTACAAAGTAATTTGAATAAAGATTCTAATTTGAGCTTCGAACTGCTCTTAACTTTATAATAGGTCAAGTCCGGCCTTAAAGCATTACTATCAAAATAATCTAATTTTATCGGATCATTAAGCCTTAGAAATGCTGGAATCTCTTCCATGTCGGTGGCAGAAGTTAGGATCTTATGTTTAACATCACGACATGCATTGACGATATAACTCAATTGATCCTGGAAACCTAATTCTAAGGATTTATCAAATTCATCCAATACCAGCGTATGACAGTTCTCCAAAAGGGTAGGAACTCTGTCAATATGATAAATGATTCTGCCCGGTGTTCCAATAATCAATGCTGGATGCTGTTTTAACTTATCCTTCTCGATTTGATTATTGTTACCTCCATATAAGAGGGCAACATTCAAACTACTATTCATTTGTTTAATAACAGATTCAATTTGAAGTGCCAATTCTCTCGTTGGTACAACAATCATTGCATTCGCGCCTTTTGCAAGGTTATCGCCAAGTAGTTTGAATAATAATAAACTGAATGCTAATGTTTTGCCGGAACCAGTTGGGGATAATAAAACAAAATCTCGTTCATGACTGAACTGTTTTAGAGCCTCTTCCTGCATTGGATTCAACTCTTCTATGTTCAGATTTTTTAAATAGGTATTTAAATGTTGCATAGACAAAATTATCATTAATGATTGGATTTATCCTTATGATTTTAAAATGACAATAAATAAATCTAATTGATTTTTTTGGCACAGACTTTGAATATTAGTTAGTATTCATAATTTAGGTTAATAATTGGTTAGTTAAGGCTTGAAATCTCCCCGATTTCAAGCCTTTTTTTTATCTAATATCAATAATTCATTGTTCAATGTTACATAGGTCTTTTTAAATAATTTTTGAGTTATGTAAACAATTAATTTCCTTCCAGCATTAAAAATATTTTATTGATTATCAATTAAAATATTATTTTTTGGCCCCTTAATTCCAATAAAACAATTTAGATTTAAAAGAAATAAAAAACTAAAAAAACTTCCTTTATGGATATATTAATCAATTATTTTCTTCATTTCCAATCTCTTCAAAAGAATAGATTTAATAAAAGGCATCTATTTTGCTAACTGTACCATATAATAATAAGTAAATAAATAAAATCAAGCGTTATGATAAAGAGAATTAGCGTACCACTACTATTAATGTCTGTAATACTGATTTCCTCATGTGGTGTTAGTAAAAAGACACATAGAGCTCTAGAGGCACAGTATAAAGAATTGGGTGACAAATATAATCAGAGTCAGTTGGATCTTGCTGAAAGTAAAACTAGAGTAAAGAGTTTGGAAGAACAATTGGAGCAGGAACGTAAAAATAATGCGGGATTAAGAGAAGCATTAGCTAAACTGCAAGGAACTCTCGATAACAGTATAAGTCAAAACACCCAAGGAAATGTTAATATTTCAAAATTGGTGGATGAAATTAATGCTTCCAATAAATACATTCAACATTTGGTAAATACCAAACAAAAAAGTGATTCACTTAATATGGTGTTGACCAACAACTTGACACGCTCTTTAAGCCGAGAAGAAATGAATGATGTTGATGTTCAAGTTTTGAAAGGTGTTGTTTATATATCATTATCGGATAATATGCTTTACAAATCTGGTAGTTATGAAATTTCAGACCGTGCTGGCGAAACGCTTTCAAAAATTGCTAAGATTATCCAAGATTATAAAGATTACGATGTATTAATTGAAGGTAATACAGATACAGACCCTATTTCAAAAGCTAACATTAGAAACAACTGGGATTTAAGTACCTTGAGAGCTTCTTCTGTTGTTCAAGCATTACAGAATACTTATGGTGTTGATCCGAAACGCTTAACAGCTGGTGGTCGTGGTGAATATAATCCTGTCGCAAGTAATAATACTGCTGAAGGAAAAACTAAAAACCGTAGAACTCAAATTATCATTACCCCTAAGCTAGATCAATTTATGGAATTAATTGATAAAGCTCCTGAAACTGAAAACACTGAAACTCCAGTTGATTCAACAGGGTTTTAGAATTAGTCAGTAGATAAAAAATAAATAAAAAAAGACATAAGACATTATAATTATAATGTCTTATGTCTTTTTTTATTTTACCCAAACATGAGCATGAGGGATGAAATGATTACTAAGGCCAGAATAACAATTTTAAACTCACGTTCTGGAATAATTTTTACAAGTTTAATGCCTATATAACCGCCTAGCAAAATAAAGGGTATTGCTAAAATATTTAAGATAAGTCCTTCCCATGTTAAGTTTTTCCAGACAAGTAATTGAAGGGGAATCTTTGAAAAGTTTAGGATCATGATAAACCATGCACCTGTAGCAACAAGGGTAACTTTTTTTAATTTTCTTGTGAGGAGGAAGATCGTAAGTGCTGGTCCAGCAGCATTTCCAATCATTGTTGAAAATCCAACCAAAAGACCAAATGATGGAGAATACCACCAATTATCCGTAAAATCTTTGCCCTCTGGATTTTGTTTTGACTTATTCGTTCCCCAAATCATTAAGAGCACGCTGACAAAAATACATGCCCCCATAATAAATTTAAAGGTTTGGTCATCGATTAAATCTCCAACAAAGAGTCCTATAACTAATCCAATTAATGAATATGGAAGCATAGACCTTATTTCTGACCATACAAACTGTTTCCTATAATAGATTACTGCTAGGAGGTCGGCCATGCAAAGTAGGATTAAGACAATTCCGGTGGAGAATTTTGCACCAAATAACAAAGCAAACATTGGAATTGTAAAAGTACCAACATTCTGTATTCCTGTTTTGGAAACTCCAATTAGCATCGCACAAAAAAAGTACAAAACCCATGCTCCTGGAGATGGAATAAGTTCTAATGCACTATTCCACATTCTCTTTAAGGAGTTCTTTTAATTTACCTATATCCATATTTTTATAGTTATCTATATAATCTAGACATTTAGGCAAATCTTCTTTTTTATGAGAACTCAATACCCCAATAACATTCATGTTTGCATTTAATCCCGCCGTAACTCCCGAAAACGAATCTTCAAAAACAAAGCACTGATTCGGATCTATATTCAGGTTTTGTGCTGATTTCAAGTATACTTCTGGATGTGGTTTATGAAGTTGAACATTTTCTGAACCTAAGGTTGATTGGAAAAAATCTCGGATGATGATAGCATCAAGAATCAAATCCATATTTGCTCTTGGAGCAGATGTAGCTACTCCTAATTTAACATGATGATCTTTTAGGTTACTTAAAAAATCTGGTAAATAGGGGATTGGTTTCGCTTCAAGTTTATAGATTTCTCTAAATAAACCTTCTTTCTCTTGCTCTAAGCTTAATAATTCATTGCCAACAATAGGTCTTTTAAAAAAATGCGTGAAAATATAACTATTATGCTTTCCGTACATATGTTTCTCAAATTCCTCGTCAGAATAAGGAATTTGATATTTATCGAAAAATGCTTCAAAGGCTTTGGCGTGGTAGGGATTGGTGTGGGCAATTACACCATCCATATCGAAGATGACGGCTAATTCTTTCATTCTTACAAAAATACAATTTTTCTCTATAACAATCTTTTCATAAAATGATTTGTATAACCTATTTTATTCGATCTCCCAGCATGATATAGGCCTGGTCAATAAAATTATAAAACTGTGATGATTTGTCTGTCCTTGGTTTTTTTCCAATGCCATGGCCTAACCTAACAATAATCAGCTCATCCTCTGGGATAACAATCACGTATTGTCCAAGATGTCCATCCATATAGAAATAATCTTTTTCGTTGTATTTCCCAATCCACCAACCATAACCATATTGAGGTGAATCCGGAAATGTATTGCTGATGGATTGCGCAATGTAGCTGGAGTCCAACAAAATTTCTCCATTCCACTTCCCATGCTGAAGGTAAAGCTTTCCAAACCTCGCAAAATCTCTGGCATTGGACGCTACACAGCAATAAGCTTTTTCAATTCCATGTTTATAGCTATCAACCTGCCATAATGCATCATGTTCAGCTCCCATTGGTTTCCAGAAACCTGTTGACAATAATTCTGATAAAGTTTTTTTTGTTGCTCTTTCTAGTGCAATACCTAATAGTTGAGTATCTCCACTTTTATAAATAAATTGCTGACCAGGTTTTTGATCAATTGGCAACTGATCTAAGGTTCCGACGATATCCTGATCAAAATATAAACGAGTGGTAATGGAAAAAGGATCATAATATTTTTCTTCCCATTTCATGCCGGAACTCATAGATACTAGATCAACCAATTTCAATGAATCAGCATAGTGACCAACTATTTCTGGAACGAAATCTTTTACCTTTTGCTGAAGACTTTTCACATCCCCATTCTGAATAGCTTGCCCCAATAATGCAGCAACCATACTTTTTGCCATTGAAAATGAATTGGACTTTGAAGAATCTGAATACCCATCATAATATTCTTCAAACCATAGACTGTCTTGATGGATGATTAGATAAGCGACTGATTTTGAATTTCTGTGAATACTTTTTAAGCTGTCTGTTATGGCTACCTGATTATATTCATTGGATTTATTCCATGGTTGAGGATTTCCTGCAGATATGGTATGATTATCAAAAAAACGGTAATCATCTAAATAGGCCGTTTTATGACCATGTAGGTAGGTAACATATACTCCTTTTAATAAAAAGTCTTTACCTGTTGCATAAAGATAAATGACGGCAATGAGTAGGATGGAGGCAAGGGAAATTCCTAACCACTTGAAAAACTTTAATAGGTGTCGCATATTATTGGTTTTGATCTTTATTAAAGTTATTAAGAATAAAATTGATCAGCAATTATTTCAATTTTTTAGCTTCATTCCAATATACATCCATTTCCTCCAGAGTCATGTCTTTTAAAACTAAGCCTTTCTCCTTAGCTTTATTTTCAAGATAAGTAAATCGATGAATAAACTTTTTGTTCGTTTTTTCTAAGGCATTTTCTGGGTTAATTCCTAAATGTCTTCCATAATTGATTAAAGAAAATAATAGATCGCCAAACTCCTGTTCGGCTTTTTCAGTATTTATAAGATCACTATCTAAATCAAACTCAGCCTTAAATTCAGCTAATTCCTCCTCAACTTTTTTCCAAACCTCTTTTTTGTCCTCCCAATCAAATCCAACCCCACGTACTTTATCTTGAATCCTATATGCTTTTACTAAGGCAGGTAGGCTTTGTGGAACACCTTGTAAAACAGAGCTGTTGCCTTCTTTTAATTTAATGCTTTCCCAGTTTTGCTTCACTTCTTCATCGTCCTTCACTTCAATGTCTCCATAAATATGGGGATGCCGATTTATTAACTTATCGCAAACAGAATTTAAAACATCAATAATGTTGAATTTTTCTTCTTCTTCAGCAATCTTTGCGTAAAAGACCAAATGCATTAAGATGTCACCTAATTCTTTTTTAATTTCCTGATAGTCTTTTTCAAGAATGGCATCCGTTAGCTCATATAATTCTTCAATTGTTAAATGCCTTAATGATTCCATTGTTTGTTTCCTGTCCCATGGACATTCAATTCTTAAGGTATTCAATACCTCTATTAACCTTTCAAATGCTTCTGCTGCTGAATGCTTGATGGGAGGTGGAGTATGCGCCATAAAATTATTTTTTTATCCTAAACAATAGCCAAAGTTATGTGTTTTATAATAAATGAATGTAAGGAAATACTATGGATAAAACATTTAAATATGCAACAGTAACAGAAGCTTTGGACAATCTCGCGAATAAAGGATACACCATTGATTATAATGTCGAATTTGATGGATTGTTAAATGAAGCTGCAGTCTATGAAATTGATGTTTTATATCGTTATGAAGGTGAATCTGATCCTGCTGATGAATCTTCAGTTTATGGGATTAGAAATACTAAAACCGATGAAAAGGGCGTTTTTGTTGCCGGAAACCTTTCATTAATAGAAGGTAAAAAGAGAGATATTATTTTAGATTTAGAAATGAAATACAATCAGAAGCAATAAAAGTTTCTGTTGATTAACATGAAGCCCGGGATTTTCTCGGGCTTTGTTTTTTTAATGTCCTATTTCAACAGGAAAGATAATCATTGCTATATCTTACGTACTTTTGTATAGTTAAAATTTATAGTATGACCCTAGTTCAATTAGAATATATCATTGCCGTTGATACATATAGAAGTTTTGTTGCAGCTGCAGAAAAATGTTTTGTTACTCAACCTACTTTAAGTATGCAAATTCAAAAGTTGGAAGAATCATTAGGTGTAAAAATTTTTGACAGAAGTAGACAGCCTGTTGTTCCAACTGAAATCGGTGAAAAAATCATTGAACAAGCTAGGACAATTTTGACTGAAAGCAAAAAAATTCCTGAAATCCTGCAATCGGAGAGAGGTGAATTATCAGGGGAGTTAAAAATTGGTGTGATTCCAACTGTGGCACCTTATTTATTGCCTAATGTAATATCAAATTTCATGAAGAAATACAATAAGATTAAACTTCAGATTTGGGAATATACTACTGAGCAAATAATCCAGGAAATGAAACAAGGTACTTTAGATTGTGGTATCCTGTCAACTCCCTTGCATGATCCTTCTATTCAGGAAATCCCCCTTTTTTATGAAACATTCGTCGCGTATGTTTCTGAAAGGAGCAATGTCTTTGAAAAAAAGATGATTAGTACTGAAGACATCTCTGATGAAAAACTTTGGTTATTAAATGAAGGGCATTGTATGCGCGGTCAAGTGTTGAATATTTGTAATTATAAACACAATCAATCGAAGGAGGGAACTTTTGATTACAATACCGGAAGTGTCGAGACTTTAAAAAGAATGGTTGAATTGAATGGCGGATTAACAATCATGCCTGAAATGAGTATTTCAAATTATGATGAAGATCAATTGTCTCATGTAAGGTATTTCAAATCTCCAGAACCAGTACGTGAAATAAGTCTTGTAACACCTCAAAATTACGTTAAGAAACACGCCATTAATATGCTGAAAAACGAAATTTTAGAAGTGGTTCCTGAAAAATATAAGTCAAGAAAGAAAAAAGAAGTAATGGGCTTTTCACTTTAAAAGCCCTTTTTATCTATTTTCTCAATTCCATCAGTTTATTTACATACTTTCCTAAGATATCGAATTCTAAATTTACAGTACTTCCTATTTCGATAGCCTTTAAATTGGTATTGTCTAATGTATAAGGGATGATCGCAACTGAAAAGGTATTGATGCCAGAGTTTATTACTGTTAGGCTAATGCCATTCACCGTAATCGAACCTTTTTCAACAGTTATGTTATTTAAACTCGCATCGTATTCAAAAGTGTAAACAACACTTCCATCTTGAGGTTCTACTGATGTACAAATGGCCGTTTGATCAACATGACCTTGCACAATATGACCATCAAGCCGTCCATCAACTTTTACGCACCTTTCTAAATTAACTATATCGTCAACTTTTAATTTTCCTAAATTACTTTTTTCCAAAGTTTCATGAATGGCTGTGACTTGGTGAACATTGCCTTCTATGCCAACTATCGTTAAACATACTCCATTATGAGATACACTTTGGTCTATTTTAAGGGCAGGGGAGATCTCAGATTCAATGAATAAATGAATATTACTTTGTTCCGCTTCAATTTTCTTAACAGTTCCTAAAGTTTCAATAATGCCTGTAAACATAATATATCAATGATTTATTCAAATATAAGATAATCAATTTTCATACCTATTACAATGAACAAATAAAAAAATCAAAAAAAGATTTGCATATGTGTAAAATGTACACTATCTTTGTGGTATCATAATTTAGGTTTATAATTGGTTATTAAAGGTTTTCATTCTCCCCGTTTGAAAACCTTTATCTTTTAAAAAATTATCTCCCTCATTTCCAGCAAGTTAAATATTTTATATACAGGATTACGGCTTAATTCCCTTAATAAATTTGGAAGTTTCACAACTAAATATCTATCTTTGTCATAGGTTTAGGTTGATTACCTCATAAAAGAGGTTATTTTTTAAAGCTTGAGCGATCGCCCGATTGACTCAAGCTTTATTCTTTTTATGGCAATTCTAAACCCAAAATTCCCAAATATATGTAGCTCAAATTTTCCTATAACTATAAATCATATTTTTTAAATATTTCTTAAAAGTATAATGCATGCATATTATTTTATATATGCATGCATTCTTTTAATATATATTTAAAAAATACGTTATAACTTATAAATTCTATTCAACTTTAGATTTATCTTTTTTTGCAATCGATGACAGGTAAATATAACCACAAGTACCTGAAATTAAAGAACCTATCAATACCGCGAACTTCGCTTCTTCAATAAATAGGGGATCCTTGAAGGATAACATAGATATGAAAATTGACATCGTAAATCCTATTCCTCCCAACATCCCCACACCAATCATGTGTTTCCACCCCGCCATATCCGGTAAATTTGCCAGCTTACTTTTTACACAGAGCCAAGTGGTTAAGAAAATACCAATTGTTTTCCCAAAAAATAAACCTAATATAATTCCTAATCCTAACGGAGTAGTTAACCCTCCGATCATTTCACTATGTATACTTATGTTTGTGTTTACAAGTGCAAATAATGGAATAATGATGAAATTTACGGGGTTGGCCAAAGCATGTTCTAACTTCTCTAATGTTGATTCCTTTTCATCTGGAGTAGTTGGTAAGGTCATAGCTACTAAAACCCCCGCAATGGTAGCGTGAATTCCTGAATGATGTATGAAATACCAAATGAAAACTCCTGGAATTATATATGCCCATACATTTTTGACCCCGATTTTATTGAAGACAATAAGAAGCGCCAATATACCTCCTGCATACATTAAATAGGTGAAATGCAATTCTGTTGAATAAAATACTGCTATTACTAAAATTGCAAGGAGGTCATCAACTATCGCTAGTGCTGCAAGGAAAATCTTCAAGCTCGCTGGAACTCTTTTGTCCAACAAGGAGATAATGGCTAATGCAAAGGCAATATCTGTCGCCATTGGAATTCCCCAGCCATGCTCTGTAGGAAGTCCATTATTAAATAAAAGATAAATAAGGGCTGGGACTATTGCACCTCCTATAGCTGCTAAAATGGGTAAAATAGCATTCTTTGGCGAAGAAAGTTCTCCTTCTACCAATTCCCTTTTTATCTCTAAACCAACTAATAGAAAAAATACTGCCATTAATCCATCATCTATCCACTGTTTAATACTGTAATTTAAATGGATGGTTTCATTCTCAAATCCTATTCTGATGTTCAGTAAATCATTAAAATTGGATGAAAATGAAGTGTTTGCTATCACTAGAGAGATGATGACACATATAAAAAGAAGAATTCCGCCTGATGTATTCGAAGCAAAGAACTTTCTGAATACGGACAGGTTAATTTTATTATTCATTTGTAATCTGTTTAGATAAATTGTACCGAAGCGGTAAAGGTATAAAAATTTTAAAAAAGCCCCTCTCAAATATCGTTGAGAGGGGCATTATGCTTAGGATAATTTGTTATCCGTTATATCTGAACCATTTTATTAGCTCCTTAAAACTAGCTTTCTTCCCATACATCAATATCCCGATTCTATAGATCCTTGCTGCTACCCAGGTTGTGAATATAAATCCTCCAACTAATAAAATAAAGGATAATGCAATTTGCCAAGTCGGAACTCCAAATGGAATACGTACTAACATCGCAATAGGGGAGGTTAATGGAATAAAGCTCAGCCAAACCGCAATTGGTCCATGTGGATTATTAATCAATACGCCAAAGGATAATATATAGGCCAATAATAACGGAGTGGTGATCGGCATCGTAAATTGATTTGCCTCCGTTTCATTGTCTACAGCTGAACCTACAGCAGCAAATAAAGCACTATAAAGCATGTAGCCGCCAATAAAAAACAAAAAGAAACTGATTAATAATTCAGGAATATTGACAGCATCCATAGCCGTATTAATTTCTGAAATTATTGATCCATTTTGAATTTCTGATTGCCCGCCTTCTAATTCCATACCTTGAGGCCTTGTTTTCATCATTTCTTGTTGAAACTCACTCTTATCTATTAAAGTATTTGATGCTATTGCAATAAGACCAAAACTTAGAATAATCCATAATAGAAATTGGGTAATTCCCACAAGGCCTATCCCTATGATTTTACCCATCATCAATTGGAATGGTTTTACAGAAGAGATAATAACTTCTATAATCCGGTTTGATTTCTCTTCTATTATACCGCGCATAACCTGGGCACCATATAGAAATAACGAAAGATAAATTAATACCGACAAGGCCATTGCAATTCCCATTGCAATCCGAGTATCACTGTCCTTTGCTTCACCTGTTGAAGTAATTTCTTTCGCAGCTGTGTGAACCTTCGTGTCTATACTTTTGATTTTAGATGGATCGATGTTAAGCTCCTTGTACTGGTAATTCAATAAAATATCTCCCAATTGCGATTCTACATCTGATTTTGTACTGATATTTGGCTTTCCTGATGATAAAAATTCAATCTGATGAGTTTTATAAAAATCTTCTGGAATAAACAAAATATTGGTATTACCATCTAGATCCTTGATTTCCTGAATCTGTGTATTCAGCTCATTCGTAGATTCTGTGAAGGTTAATTTTTCTGTGTTTTTTAATTGTGACCCAACTTCCTTAGTATTATCTACAACATAGATTAAAGCCTTAGAATCTTCAAAGCTTTTCTTAGTCAAAAAGAAAACTCCTACGTACATTCCAATAAAGAATAGTGGCACCAAAAAAGTGGTCAATAAAAATGATTTTTTCTTAACCCTGCTCAAGTATTCTCTTTGGATGATTAATAAGATTTTGTTCATATAAATTGGGTTAAATATTGTTAGTTACTTTATCAATAAATATATCATGCATAGATGGAATGATTTCAAATATTTGTTGAATTTCAACTTGAGGAATTAAATGGAATAGCACATCATTCAGTGATTTATCTTCTGGAATTTGAATAGTCATACTGTTGGATCCATTTTTATGTTCTTCTAATTTTTGATAAAGACTTGAGTCAAGAAAAACGGCATCAACTTCTGGTTTTTTATGATACTCAATTTTGTAGGTTTGATTTCTGTAGTTATTCTTAATCTCTTTAACGGAGCCTTCCAAAATTACTTTAGATTTATTAAGAAGGGCAATATTGTCACATAAAGCTTCAACCGACTCCATACGATGTGTTGAATAGATGATCGTAGCTCCTTTTTTATTTAATTCAAGGATTTCATCTTGTATAACTTGTGCATTTACGGGGTCAAATCCTGAAAATGGTTCGTCCAGAATGATTAATTGAGGTTCGTGGAGAACTGTAGCCACGAATTGAACTTTTTGTTGCATACCCTTACTTAGGTCTTCAACTTTTTTATCCCACCAACTCTCAATTTTTAATTTTTCAAACCAAAACTTAATTTTTTCTTTTGCCAATTGCTTGCTCAGACCTTTCAACTGAGCAAGGTAAATCATCTGATCCCCAATCAACATTTTTTTGTATAAGCCTCTTTCCTCTGGTAGATAGCCTATTTTACCTATATGAGAAGAGTTCAACCGTTGTCCGTCAAAAATTATTTCGCCAGAATCAGGAGCTGTAATTTGATTGATTATCCTTATTAAAGAGGTCTTTCCAGCTCCATTTGGCCCCAATAATCCAAAGATTTTGCCTGTAGGGACATGGATGGATACATCATCTAAGGCTTTATGATGGGCGTATTGTTTTACAATGTTCCTAATTTCGAGCATATAAATTGTTTTGCCGATGAAATTATGAATTTTTATTGACTTGAAATGACCTAATAGCAATTCGGATGAAAAATAAAACTGTATTAAATTGTACCTTTGCAATATGAATATTAATCGAGCAGAATTCTTAACCAGTAATACGGACGTCACTAAGCTTCCAGAAGCTAATAAACCGGAATATGCATTTATTGGAAGATCCAACGTCGGAAAATCTTCGTTAATAAATGCTATTACAAGACGTAAAGGACTGGCAAAAACCTCTCAAAAACCTGGTAAAACCCAGTTGATTAATCATTTTATAATTAATGATGATTGGTATTTAGTGGATTTACCAGGCTATGGATTTGCCCAAACTTCTAAGAAGAATAGAGCAACCTGGGAAAAATTCATTCGTGAATATTTGACTAAACGTCAAAACCTTCAATGTGTATTCGTATTAATTGATAGCCGACATGAACCTCAAAAGATTGATTTAGACTTCTGTTATTGGTTAGGTGAACAAGGAATCCCTTTTTTCCTTTTATTTACAAAAGCCGATAAGCATTCTATCGTAAAGTCAGATCAGAATATTGCTAAATTTAGAAAAGCATTAAAAGTATGGTTTGAAGAAGTCCCTGAACATGTTTTAACTTCTTCAGAAACAAAACTTGGTTGCGAGAAAGTACTTGAAAAAATTGATGACATTAATAAAAACTTTATTGCCCCAGTAGTTTAGGTTATGAAGAAATATATGTCATTAGTGCTATTTGCACATAGTATTTTTGCTTTACCTTTTGCAATCATTGGATTTTTCCTTGCCATACATACCACCGATTATCAATTTGATTGGAAATTATTTCTCCTCATGTTAATCTGTATGGTGACGGCAAGAAATGCTGCGATGGCTTTCAATAGATACCTGGACCGCGATATTGATGCTTTAAATCCTCGAACTGCCGTACGTGATATTCCTGCCGGACGTATCAGTCCAAAACAAGCACTTTTATTTACAATTATAAATTGTATTGTGTTTATGGCGGCCTGCTACTTTATCAACATCATGTGCTTTATCCTGGCTCCAGTGGCATTATTCGTGATTTTATTCTATTCCTATATGAAAAGAATATCTCCTTTATGTCATATTGTATTGGGAATTGGATTAGGCCTGGCACCTGTGGGTGCTTACCTAGCTGTTACCGGTCAGTTTAATATTGTGCCAATTTTTTATGGATTGGCTGTGCTAACGTGGGTAAGTGGTTTTGATATTATTTATGCATTACAAGATGAAGAATTTGATAAGGAAAATGGATTAAATTCTATCCCAGCTAATTTTGGCGCCAAAAATGCCCTCAGGATTTCTGAAGTTCTTCATGTCCTGTCATTTATATTTATTTTATTACCTGTATTATTTATGCCTGTAGGTATTCTTTATTATATAGGTATTGCATTTTATGGTGCTTTATTAATATATCAGCACCGCATAGTAAGTCCAACAGATTTAAGTAAAGTTGATAGGGCATTTATGACCACTAATGGTATTGCTTCTGTCGTTTTTGCTGTATTTTATTTATTGGATATTTGGATTAATTGAGTTTGGATTATGCTTACTTTTTTATCAGATGCTGTAAAAAAGAATTTGCATTCCATTTTGAAATCGTTTTCTTTGCATGAAATCATAGAGTTTAAATGGCAAAAAATTTATTGATAGTTGAGTCTCCTGCGAAGGCTAAAACAATAGAAGGGTATTTAGGAAAAGATTTTTTAGTAAAATCCAGTTATGGTCATATCCGCGATTTAGTGAAAACTGATGACGCAATTGATACGGAAGATAACTTCAAACAGAAGTATGAAGTGCCTTCTGATAAAAAATCTTTAGTAAGTGAATTGAAGAAATTAGCTAAGTCTGCAGAAACAGTATGGTTAGCCTCCGATGAGGACCGGGAGGGGGAAGCCATTTCTTGGCATCTTTTCGAAACTCTGGGACTTAATGACGATAAAACAAAGCGTATTGTTTTCCATGAAATTACAAAGCCTGCCATTTTAAAAGCTATTGAATCCCCAAGAAAAATTGATTTCAACCTGGTAAATGCTCAACAAGCACGACGTGTTTTAGACAGATTAGTAGGTTTTGAATTATCCCCAGTTTTATGGCGCAAAGTAAAACCTTCTTTATCTGCTGGCCGCGTTCAATCAGTGGCTGTTCGATTAATTGTCGAACGTGAAAGAGAAATCAATAAATTCAATGCGGAAGCAGCATTTAAAATTGTTGCTATTTTTAATACAGGCAAAGTAAAAGAACGCTTTAAAGCTGAGTTACCCAACAGATTCCCTACTGTTGAAGAGGCAAACCAGTTCTTAAATGACTGCGCTAATGCTATTTATTCTATTAAAAGTCTTGAAACTAAACCTTCAAAACGTTCACCTTCTGCACCTTTTACAACATCTACCTTACAGCAAGAAGCCAGTAGAAAACTTGGTTTTTCTGTTGCTAGGACCATGCAAGTTGCTCAAAGATTATATGAAGCTGGTCGCATAACCTATATGCGTACAGACTCCGTAAATCTTTCGGATACGGCATTACAAGGGGCCAAGGCTGAGATTATTAATGCATATGGTGACAAATACCATAAACTAAGACAATTCCGTACGAAAAGCGCTGGTGCTCAAGAAGCCCACGAAGCTATTCGTCCAACATACTTTAATGAACACACTATTGAAGGCGATAATTCAGAAAGACGTCTGTATGAATTGATATGGAAACGTTCCATTGCTTCTCAAATGAGCGAAGCAGAATTTGAAAAGACTATAGCTAAAATCTCTGTCTCAACTAGACCTGAAGAATTAGTTGCTTCTGGTGAAATCATGAAATTTGACGGTTTTCTAAAGGTTTACTTCGAATCATCTGATGATGAAAATGAAGATATTGACCTTGACAACACGGATAATGCTATCCTTCCACCATTAACTCAAGGATTAAATTTAAACCTTGAGATGATGAACGCTACGGAAAGATTCTCCAGACCGCCAGCTAGATTCACTGAAGCTTCCTTAGTTAAGAAATTGGAAGAATTAGGTATAGGTAGACCCTCTACTTATGCTCCAACCATTTCAACAATTCAAAATCGTGGCTATGTAGTCAAAGAAGATCGTGACGGTAAAGAAAGGGCTTTTAGAGTCTTAACATTAGATAAGGGTTCTGTAAGTACACAAACAAAAACCGAAATAAGTGGTGCGGAACGTAATAAAATGTTCCCTACGGATATCGGTGTACTTGTAAATGACTTTTTAGTTCAACACTTTAAAGGTATTGTTGATTATCACTTCACCGCGAAAGTTGAAAAAGAATTTGATGAAATCGCTCAAGGATATAAGGAATGGACGCATATGTTGTCTAATTTCTACGGCCCATTTCATTCAGAAGTTCAGAATACTTTAGATAATGCGGATAGAGCAACGCATGAACGTGAATTAGGGGTAGACCCAGTGAGCGGTAAACCAATTTCTGTTCGGGTCGGTCGTTTCGGACCACTTGTACAGATAGGAACTCCTGAAGATGAAGAAAAACCTGTATTTGCTTCATTGAGAAAAGGTCAAATGATCGAAACAATTACGCTTGAAGAAGCTTTAGAATTATTTAAGCTTCCTAAAAAAGTAGGGGAGTTCGAAGGTAAAGAAATGACCGTAGCAATTGGTCGTTTTGGACCTTATATTCGTCATAATAGCAGCTTCTACTCCTTACCAAAAGGTTTAGACCCATTAGATGTAGAACAAGAGCAGGCAATTCAAATCATTGAAGAAAAACGCCAAAAAGATAAAGATAAGGTCATTAAGATTTTTGATGAAAACCCAGAAGCTAAAATTGAAAATGGTAGGTGGGGTCCTTTTGTAAGATTTGGTAAGCAAAACCTTAAAATTCCAAAAGGTACAGAAGTAGAGAAAATTACTTATGCCGATGTTATGAAATGGGCAGAAGAAGATTCTAAATCTAATGGAACAAAAAAATCAAAAACTGTAAAAGCTACTAAAACAACTAAGACTACTAAATCTGCTAAGACAACAAAAGCAAAAAAGAAATAGTTCTATGAAAAAGGATCTGCCTTTAAATATTGTTGAAGATATTTCAGTAGCGATAGTACTGGAAACAGAAACTCCAACCTCGAAAGTTTGGAATGTGTACCTTGTTAATGAAAAAGATAAGCAGATTCAGAATGTTTTAGTTTCCTCTAGAGGTTATGGTCAAAAGGATGGAAGAGATGTAAAAACAACCACTTTAAGACACTTTATCGGTGACATGGATTCTTTATCCTCCCAAAAAATTGAAGCTATCGATCCCCAGGTATTTGGATTAACAAATGAATACTGGGTAAGCTATTATATTGATGGGACCATATATGATAAAAAATACGTGTTTCTACCGGAAAGTATTGTGGATGAAAATCTAATTAAAATCCCAATTGTTAATAAACCTGGAGTGATGATCGGAGGGGTTAATTAATTTCCTATGAAAAATTTTGTAATTGCAATCGACGGATTCTCTTCTTGTGGTAAAAGCACAGTAGCAAAAGCTCTCGCAAAGAACCTTAATTATGTCTTTATTGACAGTGGAGCGATGTATAGAGCAGTCACTTTATACGTTCAGCAAAATAACATCGATATCAATGATAATGATGCTATTACTAAAGCATTGGACGATATACACATAGATTTTATACCTAATCCTGAAAAAACTCAAATATTATTGAATGGAATCGATGTTTCTGAAGAAATCAGAACAATGGAAGTTTCCGAATATGTAAGTGAGGTTAGTGCTATTAAAGCTGTCAGAACCGCAATGGTGAAACAACAGCAAGCATTAGGAAAAAAACGCAATATCGTTATGGATGGAAGGGATATTGGAACTACTGTTTTTCCAAATGCAGACCTGAAAATATTCATGACCGCTAGTCCTCAGGTTAGAGCCGAAAGAAGATTTGCTGAATTATCTGCCAAAGGAGAAGTATTGACCATGGAAGAAGTAAAGGAAAATCTTTCCCATCGGGATCATATTGATAGTACCAGGGCTGAAAGTCCACTTCGTCAGGCAGATGATGCAATTGTATTGGATAACTCTGAATTAAATCAGGAAGAACAATTAAAATTTGTAATTGACCTCGTCAAACAAAAAATAGAAATGCCCCAAGCTTAGGGCATTGAATACAAAATAAAAATGGCCTCATTCGAGGCCATTTCCATTATTTCATATTATCAATCTCTTGTTGTTCTTTCAATTGATCGATATTATTTTTGCTTCCAAACTCATCGGTTTTTTCTTGGAAGGAATTCAGGATCTCCAGAATAGCTTCAGAATTGTCTGCTGTACGTTGATAGATTTCAGGGATTTTTGTTTCTATTGTTTTATCTCCCAATTCTATATTATCAATTTCAACTTTAGCAATTTTCTCTAAAACAGCCTGCTGGCTATTTCTAATGTCCTCTAATTCTCTGGATATTTTCTCCATTAATTCGAATTTCTTTAATTTATCCATAAATATTCTTCATTAGTTTATACTATATAAACGCATTAGTTTAATAATTGTTGTATTTTATTTATAAATCATAGAATATCAATTAGATGTATTTATTTATTAACGTATCTATTTAATAAAATCTATATTATTAATAAAGATTTTTTCATTGAATAAGAGGTAAAGACTTTCGAAATCCATAAAAAAAGCCGCATCCAAATTAAAATTTGAATACGGCTTTTAGTATTGATAGTGTTTAATTATTTTGTTCTTCCGGGATATTCTTCCAATCCTTTTTCAAGGCAGGTCATTGCCTTTTTAAGATCCTCTTGATTTAGGACATATGCTAAACGAACCTCATTCAATCCAGCTCCTGGAGTCGAATAGAACCCCGTTGCCGGTGCCATCATGACTGTTTCATTATGATATGAGAATTTCTCCAACATCCATTGACAGAATTTATCAGCATTATCTATCGGTAGTTTCGCAATAACATAAAATGCGCCACCTGGATTCGGACAGAAGACCCCTTCAATTTTATTCAAGCCTTCAACTAGTGTATCTCTTCTCGCAGTATATTCTTTTGAAACAGCTTCAAAGTAACTATCTGGCGTATCAACCGCAGCCTCACCGGCAATTTGCCCCTCTAATGATGGACTTAACCTCGCTTGCGCAAACTTTAATGCTGTTTGATATAATTCCTTGTTCTTCGTAATGATACAGCCAATACGTGCTCCACATGCAGAATAACGCTTCGAAACCGTGTCAAATACAACAACATATTCTTCTAATCCTTCTAATTGCATAGGGGAAATAAATTCCCTGCCATCATAGCAGAATTCTCTATATGCCTCATCTGAAAATAAATATAGGTCATGCTTTAAACAAAGCTCTTTTAAGGCTTCAAGCTCCTCTCTGGAATATAGATATCCCGTTGGATTATTGGGGTTACAAATAGCAATTGCCTTTGTTTTCTCAGTAATTACCTTCTCAAAGTCTGCTATAGACGGTAGTGCAAATCCATTGTCTATTGTTGACATAATGGGTTTAACAATAATATCTGATGAACAAGCAAACCCATTATAATTCGCATAAAAGGGTTCTGGAATAATTACCTCTTCACCAGGATTTAAACAGGCCTGCATAGCTATCGTAATAGCTTCTGATCCTCCATTTGTGACAAGAATATCATTTGGAGTGATGTTATAGTGAATTTTATTATAATACTCTGCTAATTTAGTTCTATACGATAAAGTCCCTTCTGACGGTGTATAAGCCCATACTTTAAATTCGATATTTTTTAAAGCATTCAACATGATTTCTGGCGTTTCGATATCAGGTTGGCCAATATTCAAATGATAGATCTTTTTCCCTTCTCGCTTTGCCTGATCTGCAAATGGAGTTAGTTTTCTAATAGGGGAGGCGGGCATGTTGATGCCCTTTTGAGAAATAGTTGGCATTATAATTTAATTATGTTTTTTATCCTTACAAAAGTACAAATAAAACTGTGCTTGTCCTAAAATAAGAAAGCCAAACTCATCTTGTTTGGCTTTCTTATTTCATAGTATTTAAGATTTCAAATCTTAAATATATTTCCTAATCCTTATTCTACGATACCTTTGATTGTAAGCGTTTTAACAGGAGTTTTTGTATTTGATTTTACAATAAATGACTTTGTGAATGGACCTTTTGCCGCAGCATTGAAAGTCACTTTAATAGTTCCACCTTCACTTGGTTTTACCGGAGTTTTTGTGAATTCCGCTACTGAACATCCACATGTAGGTTGTACATCTGAAATAATAATAGGTTCGTCACCAGAATTTGTGAATTTATACTCGTAAGAAACTGGTTTATTCAATGGAATTTTACCAAAGTCATGTGTTTCCTTCTCAAATTTAAATTCTGACGTCAACATTCCCATCGCAGTTAAACTAATAAATGCAATCACTACTGCACATATGCTTGTAATCTTTTTCATTGTTTCAATTTTTTCGTTGCTTTACTTAATCAAATCTAAGACCATTTTTATAAGAATACGATTCTTTGACAATAAATTGAAATAATTCAACAACAATTTTACAATCTAAATTCTAAATAATCCCTTCTTTAAGAATGTCCTGAAGGTGAATGATACCAGCATATTGACCCTCAGATGTTACCACTAATTGGGATATGCTATTTTGCCTCATCAAATGCAGGGCATTTGCGGCCAATTCACTGCGTTCTATAGTTTTTGGATTTAAAGACATGATTTCTTTTGCATTTAAACCTGAAACATCCGTATGTTTTTCGAGCATTCTTCGAATATCCCCATCCGTAATAATTCCGGATATCTTATTGTTTTCTACAACTACAGTGGCTCCTAACCTAAATTTTGTAATGCTAATTAATACCGTCCGAACGTCAGAAGTCGGATCTACTTTAGGAAGTCCATTGTTATCTGATAGATCTCCAACTTTTAAATAAAGTTGCTTTCCTAATGCCCCTCCTGGATGGTATTTGGCAAAATCTTGATCCGTAAATTGTCGTAATGTTTGTAGACACACTGCAATTGCATCGCCCATGGCCAACTGTACCGTGGTACTGGTGGTCGGAGCAAGGTTATTGGGACAGGCCTCCCGTGTGATGCTTGTGTCTAAGATATAATCAGCATTTTCTGCTAGGAAGGATTGTTTGTTTCCTACCATGGCTACTAAAATATTGCCTGTCTGTTTAAGGTAGGGAACTAAAACTTTAATCTCAGGTGTATTGCCACTTTTTGAAATAGCAATAATCAAATCATCGGATTGGATAATGCCTAAATCCCCATGTATCGCATCTGCGGCATGCATGAAAATAGATGGTGTTCCCGTTGAATTTAGTGTTGCTACGATCTTTTGTGCTATGATCGCACTTTTACCAATACCTGTTAAAATCACTCTTCCTTTAAGGTCCAAAATCTTCTCTATAACTCCCACGAAGTCAGTATCGATTTTTTCCGATAGAGCCAATACATTGGCTGCTTCTAGCTCAAAAGTGCTCTGCGCCAACGATTTGATATCTATATTGTTTTTCACGTAATATTTCCTTAATTTTATATATAAATATGATGTGTTCGCTACAAAAATACATTATTTAACACGTATTATTCATACCGTTATTACATCTATTTATTTTGCATAGTCAATGGAAATAGAAAAATCACTTTTCGATAATCTTCAAGATTTTTTTGGGTTCGATACTTTTAAAGGCGATCAGGAAGCCATTATTACAAATGTTCTGAATAAGAAAGATACTTTTGTAATCATGCCTACCGGTGGTGGAAAATCTATCTGTTATCAGTTACCCGCTCTTATGAGTGAAGGAACTGCAATCGTAATTTCGCCGCTTATTGCCCTAATGAAAAACCAAGTCGACCAAGTTCGAGCTTTTGGTGGCAGAGATAGCATTGCCCACTTTTTGAACTCATCCCTCACTAAAAATGAAATCCAACGCGTCAAGCAGGATGTTCAGGATGGTAAAACCAAACTATTGTACGTTGCGCCTGAATCGCTCGCAAAAGAAGAGAATGTAAACTTTTTAAGAAGTATTACCGTATCTTTTGTTGCTGTCGATGAAGCTCACTGTATTTCAGAATGGGGACATGACTTCAGACCTGAATACCGTAAAATTCGCCAGGTAATTAATGAAATCGGTGAGAATATCCCTATCATAGCTCTAACAGCAACGGCTACACCAAAAGTACAGTCTGATATTCGAAAGAATCTGCAGATGACCGATGCTACCTTGTTTAAATCTTCTTTTAACAGAACTAACTTATATTATGAAGTTCGACCTAAAGAAGATGTTATTAAACAGATCGTTCGCTTTATAAAAAATAATGCCGGCAAAGCGGGAATTGTGTACTGCCTAAGTCGCAAAAAAGTGGAGGAAATTGCTGAGGTATTGAATATCAATGGAATCAAAGCATTACCTTATCATGCTGGATTAGATGCCAAAACTCGTGCTGATACGCAGGATAAATTCCTAATGGAGGATATCGAAGTGATCGTAGCAACAATCGCATTCGGAATGGGAATCGATAAGCCTGATGTGAGATATGTTATTCATCATGACATTCCGAAATCCATGGAAGGGTATTACCAAGAAACGGGTAGGGCAGGACGTGATGGTGGCGAAGGTTACTGTTTAGCATTCTATTCTGAAAAGGATGTCGAGAAACTCACCAAGTTCATGAAGGATAAACCCGTTTCCGAAAAGGAAATCGGTACCCAAATATTGAAAGAAGTTATTGATTACTCTGAATCAGCTGTATGTCGTCGGAAACAGATTCTTCATTATTTTGGAGAAAAATTCGATGAAACTGGTTGTAATTCGATGTGTGATAACTGTAGGGCTCCAAAAACATATCTGGATGCGGAAGAACCACTATTGACAGTCTTAAATTTTATTAAAGAACAGGGTGATAAGTTTGATGATCAGCACATTATCAATGTATTGATTGGTCAAAATAATCAACCGATCTCTAAATACAAACACGATACACATCCCTTATTTGGATCAGGTAAAGAACAAGGAATTAACTATTGGAATTCTTTAATCAGACAAGCTGAATTAGCTGATTTTATCAAGAAAGATATAGATCATTATGGCTTATTACAGTTAACTGAAGGAGGGAAGAGGTATATTAATAATCCTTATCCTATGAAGTTTTTGCTGAACAAGCCAATGGAAACCGCAAAATCTGATAGTTCAGATGAGGTTTCTGGTCAGGCTGGTGCTTTGGATGCTGAGCTTTTGAAAATGCTAAAAGATCTTAGAAAGAAGATTGCCAAGCAAAAATCTTTGCCTCCATTCGTAATCTTCCAGGATCCTTCATTGGATGAAATGTGTACTCATTATCCTATAACCATTGATGAGCTTAAGCAAATCCAAGGGGTAGGTTCAGGTAAAGCAATCAAATTTGGGGCGCCATTTGTTGAGCTGATCAAAAAATACGTCGAAGATAATGATATTGACAGACCTCAGGACCTTGTTATTAAGAGTACAGCAAATAAGTCCGCTTTAAAGGTCTCTATCATTCAAAATATCGATAGAAAAATTAGTTTAGAAGATATTGCTTCTTCTAAAGGAATTAGCTATGAGGATTTATTAAGAGAAGTTGAATCAATCGTAAACTCAGGCACAAAACTTAATATTGGTTATTTCGTTGATGAAATGATCGATCAGGATCGCCAAGATGAAGTTTATGATTATTTTAAAACTGCTGAGAATGATGCTATAGAAACTGCATTGGATGAATTGGGTGAGGAGGATTATTCCTTTGAAGATATTCAATTGATGCGCATCAAATTTATGTCGGAACTAGGTAATTAAAAATTATATGATTAATACATATTTGCCAAATATTAAAAATGGCAATTCCACTTCATTCTTCTTAATGGCAGGACCATGTGCCATTGAAGGTGAAGAAATAGCTTTACGCATTGCTGATAAAATCGTAAATATCACAGATAAGTTAAACATCCCTTATATTTTTAAAGGATCATATCGTAAAGCTAACCGATCTAAGGGTAGTTCTTTTACTGGAATAGGCGATGAAAAAGCATTGAAGATTCTGGAAAAAGTAGGTGCTACATTTGGTGTCCCAACGGTCACTGATATTCATGAAAGTCATGAAGCTGCAATGGCTGCTGCCTATGTGGATGTTCTGCAAATTCCAGCGTTTCTATGTAGACAATCTGACCTTTTAGCTGCTGCTGCTGAAACGGGTAAAGTCGTAAATATTAAAAAAGGACAATTTCTATCTGCAGAATCCATGAAATTTGCTGTCGAGAAAGTCCAAGATTCTGGAAATAATAAAGTGATATTGACTGACCGCGGTAATACTTTTGGTTATCAAGACCTTATCGTTGACTTTAGAGGTTTTCCTGTAATGAAATCTTTTAATGTACCAACTGTCATGGACTGTACTCACTCATTACAACAACCGAATCAAAGTTCAGGTGTTACAGGCGGAAAACCAGAATTGATTGAAACCATCGCTAAGGCAGCAATTGCTGTCGGCGCTGACGGATTATTCATCGAAACCCACCCAGACCCCGCAAACGCTAAATCCGATGGAGCTAATATGCTTCATCTTGACCTTCTTGAAGGTCTCCTTGAAAAATTAGTGAGAATTAGAGAGGCGGTAGGTTAGACATAAGACATAAGACATAAGACATTAGAGCCGAGATAGTTGTCCATCCCTAAATTGAGTTGACCGGTTTGATTGTTATGTCATTTTTGTAAAAAAATACTTAAAAGTGGTTTAGGAAATACAATCCCCTAAACCACTTTTTTATCAAACTCTTATTGCATTAGTAAAGCAATTGTTTGGAAGCATATTTTCAAATCCCATCAGGATAATATATTTGTCAAATCCCGGAGGGATGGAATATCCAATGAATCCCGTAGGGATGCAATGTCTATAGAAATTTATTTTAGATAGTAGAATTCAACGCCGTAGGTGTGACATATTTCAAACTTCATACAATTTTCCAGTCATCTCAAAATATCCTAAAATTTAAACAACTGTCCACTCATCTCAAAATATCCTAAAATTACAAAACCAAAAAAGGCTTGGAACACTCCAAGCCTTTTTCCTATCTATCAGACATACCTATTACGTCTATGTCTTATGTCTTATGTCTAACGTCTCTTACTCAAAATACTCTTTAATTCTCTCGAAGAATGATTTCTCACTTTTCCCTGGTTGAGGTTTGAAGTTTGCCGAATTTTTAAGTTTCTCCAATAATTCTTTCTCTTCCTTTGAAACCGTTTTAGGAGTCCATACATTGACATAAACCAATTGGTCACCCTTATGGTATGAATTTACCTCAGGCAAACCTTTTCCTTTAAGTCTCAATATTTTGCCACCTTGGGTTCCAGGTTCAATCTTTATTTTTGCTTTGCCGTCAATCGTCGGTATTTCAACACTTGTACCTAATGCAGCATCTGCAAAATTTACATATAAATCATAAATTACATTGATGCCATCTCGTTTAAGAGTTTCATGAGGCACCTCTTCAACCAAAATAATTAGATCTCCGGGGATACCACCTCGAGGTGCTGCATTTCCTTTACCACTCATGGAAAGTTGCATTCCTTCACTAACGCCTGCTGGAATATTGATTGAGATTGTTTCCTCGCCACGAACTAAGCCTTCACCTTTACAGGATGTACATTTAGCAGTGATCTCAACTCCTTCGCCGTTACAAGTAGGACAGGTACTAGTCGTTTGCATCTGGCCCAATATCGTATTGGTAACACGCCTTACTGAACCTGAACCTCCACATGTGTTACAGGTATGGTATGAGTTCTTATCCTTCGCACCTGTACCGTCACATGTATTACACTTAATTTGTTTATTTACTTTTACTTTCTTCTCAACTCCTTTAGCGATTTCCTCTAAAGTAAGTTTAACCTTTATGCGAAGGTTGGTACCGCGTTGAACTCGACGTCCGCCACGTGAACCTCCGGCTCCTCCACCAAAAAAGCTCTCAAAAGGATTGCCGCCACCGAATATATCTCCAAATTGACTGAAGATGTCATCCATATTCATTCCGCCACCACCATAGCCGGATGCAGAATTCCCTGCATGGCCAAATTGGTCATAGCGCCTTCTCTTTTCAGTATTACTTAATACTTCATAAGCCTCTGCAGCTTCCTTGAATTTGTCCTCAGCTTCTTTATCACCAGGATTCTTATCCGGATGGTACTTGATAGCTAACTTACGATAGGATGTTTTAATCTCTGTTACTTCTGCCGTTCTGCTGACCCCTAGGACATCGTAATAATCTCTTTTTGACATCTTTTATATTTATTGGCCTACAACTACTTTTGCAAATCTGATAACACTGTCATTTAATGTATATCCTTTTTCAATAACATCAATAACTTTATCTTTTAAATCTGGGGTAGGTGAAGGTATAAGAGTAATAGCTTCTTGATATTCCGGATCAAATGGTTGTCCTAACACATCGATTTCCTTTACACCAAGTTGTTCTATTGTTTTTTTCAATTTATGATATACTAGATCTATACCTTGCTTCATCGGATCGTCAGAAGGTACATCTTTCATAAAACTTAATGAACGATCAAAATCGTCCACTACAGGTAATAATTTTAGAATGACATCTTTTCCAGCAGATTGCATCAAATCAATCTTTTCTTTTGCTGTCCTTTTCTTGTAATTGTCAAATTCAGCAACCAAACGAGCGTATTTGTCATTTGATTCATTCAATTTATTGCTAAGTTCTTCAGTTATTGCTGAGCCTTGCTCCGCATTTTCCTCCGAATTGTTCATCTCTGGGTCTTGAATATTCTCGTTCTCGTTTATCATCTCCTATAGTATTGTATTTTTAACCTTAACTCGCATATCAACAAAATTTTTGCCAACACAAAAAATCCGACATGCTGTCAGTGTTTCAATGAACCACTAGCAAAAATGTCGGATTAAATCTTAAATGTCAGCTATTAGATACTGACATTGTCATGAAGCCCTCCGTCCGCAGTTTTTAAGATGCGGGCAGGCATATTTCTTATAATTTGGTAATCATGTGTCGCCATTAAAACGGCAGTCCCTGATGCTGCAATATCACGTAATAATAAAACAATCTCCTCAGATGTCGCCGGGTCTAAGTTTCCTGTTGGCTCATCAGCTAAAATGATTTCCGGATTGTTTAACAATGCCCTTGCAATTACAACACGCTGTTGCTCACCGCCTGATAACTCATGCGGCATTTTCTTTAATTTCGAACGTAAACCAACTTTTTCTAAAACATCGATTATTCTATTCTCTATCAGTGCCTTTTCCTTCCAACCTGTAGCCTTTAAAGCAAATTCAAGGTTCTTCTCAACGGTACGGTCATTCAATAAATGAAAATCTTGAAATACAATCCCAAGTTTCCTTCTTAGATAGGGTACATCATTCTCGTGCAACTTTTTAAGATCAAAGCCTGCAATCATACCCTCTCCCGTAGCAATGTACAGATCACCATAGATGATCTTTAACAAACTACTCTTACCCGATCCTGATTGACCTATTAAATATAAGAATTCTCCTTGAGCGATATCTAGACTGACATCTGATAAAACCAGATGCTTTTGTTGATAGATATCTACATGTTTTAGTTTTATAACCGTATTTGTTTCTCCCATAATATTTATAAGTCGATTTTCTTTATTTGGCCAAATGGCAATTCGCGGACAACTTCCATAATATAGTCCGCTTTATCTCCAAGACCGATTTTATCTAATGATTTGTCTGGCCTATCCACGCGGAAATATGCCAAAAGTGTAAATGCATCATCCCGTAATTGGACATAGTCCGGAATTTTTGCAACACCTTTAACCTTGATTACATACATAGTCAAACAAAATTATAACTTTTTACGAATTCATAATCATATAACGACAATAAATGCTAATTATTGGTTCGCTAATAAAAACGCCAATGTGTTCACATTATCTGCATAATCATCAAGAGTAGGATGTTGACTCGCGCCTAATGGAAATACCGGAACATCAATGTTGGATAAATCTGCATCAGTCGTTATACATTGAATTTCATTTGAATGAACAATAATGAATTCTTCAACTCTTTCTAATCTGTCATAATACTCAAAGTGTACAACTGCAAGGGGAGAAGCTAGGTTTTCATCTTCCTTCAACAATAAAAAGCCGTTGTCAAAATGCTTGTTTTTATTGATCAAATAAATAGATTTATTAAAATCATAATTATTATTGTATTTACTATGATTTTTAATCTCATGAAAGGACTCAAGATTTTCCATCAAACGGGTTATGTTATAGCCCCGGGGAATAAATAGCTTAGAAACTGATCGACAACCCAACCCAAAAAAATCAAAAATATCATGGCCTAATCCGTTCAATTCTTGATCTGACTCATTACCCGTCAAAACGGATAGTGAATTCCTGTTCTTACGGATAATATGTGGCTTTTTCCCAAAATAATATTCGAAGTACCGCGCTGAATTATTACTGCCAGTCGCAATTACGAGATCATAATTTTCTAATTTTTCTACAAATAATACCTTGTCCTTAAAATCTGGGTCTATTAACAACAACTTGTCTAAGATAAATTTGGTAAGTCCCGCATCATCTGAAGATACTTTAATCTTTGCCACAAAGCCAGCCAATAGAACCGTCATGATATCATGAAACCCTACCAACGGTAAATTCCCGGCTAAAACTAATCCAACAGATTTTTGAATGCTATGGTTTGGAACATCCTTTAACCAATTCTCCAATTTCTCTTTCTTTAGATTATTGGCAATTGCCTGTATCTGTTGCTTTACATTTGATGGGGTATACCATGCATTCTTATGAACCAACGATTCAAGGAAAGAATCGTTCTTAAATTCCACTGAATCTAACAATTCACCCAGTTTTACGAATGCATTTATTCTTTGTTCTTTTTTCAAAATCTTACTATTTAGAATTATTCTGTAGTTTTTTTGCCGTATATTTGCCATATCAAAGTAAATAACTACTAATTTTGTATACTTTTATTTTTGAGTATATATCAATAGTACTAACTTTGAGTTGCAAAATTAGTTTAATATTTTATTGTAAGGACATAAATGGCAATTAAAATTACTGACGAGTGTATAAATTGTGGAGCATGTGAACCGGAATGCCCAAACAATGCAATTTACGATGCTGGAGTTAGCTGGAAATTTTCTGATGGTACAGCATTAGATGGAATAATAGACTTTGGCGATGGTGTTACACTAGATGCCAATGAATCACAGGAAGCAATTTCTAATGAAGTATATTATATCGTATCCGATAAATGTACAGAATGTAAAGGTTTCCACGATGAACCTCAATGTGCAGCGGTATGCCCTGTAGATTGTTGTATTGATGATGAAGATGTACGTGAAACCGAAGATGAGCTTCTAGCTAAAAAAGCTTGGTTGCACGCTGAATAATCAAATAATAAGATATCAAAACCATCCTTAAGTTAAGGGTGGTTTTTTTGTTTATTTATTTTATAATTTATTTTTTCCTCTATTTCGATTATTAATATTGTCTTTATTCATGTTTTGTGGTCAATAATTAATAGAATAATTGTCATTCCTTGAATACAATGCTGTAAATTATTTGGTTTGCAGCTCTAATTTTTTATTTTTGTTCGTCTAAAAAATGAAAATAAGAAATAAATAACCCCCTAATAAATCTGCATGTCTAAAAAAACTACAGGATATATTCTACTTTTTACTGTTGCAATAGCTTCCATTCTTACCTTGCTTTACGAATTTGATCTTGTTCCAATTCCTCCTGCTGCTATGATGGCCGTGCGCTGGATTACGGCAATTGTACTTATTTGGAATGCAATCGTTCGAAAAGGCCTGACCACATGGATCTTAACCTGTATGGTGCTGGGTATCTTCGTTGGACTCGACTTTCCTGATGTTGCGAAGGCCTTACAGCCTTTAAGCCAAGGATTCATAAAATTGGTGAAAACCATCGTTGGTCCTATCTTGTTCTCTACTTTAGTATTTGGTATTGCAGGACATTCTGACCTGAAACAGGTTGGCCGTATGGCATGGAAATCCATGTTGTACTTCTTCTGTGCAACTACATGTGCCATTTTTATTGGACTAGGTGCTATCAACTTAACACAAGCAGGTGTTGGAATCGATATCGAACATATGCCGCATGAGGAACTTCCTAAAACCTCTGCTATTTCTGATGCAGATAAAGTCGCATTAGAACATATTGACGAAAGCGCACATTGGTTATATAAATTTACCTCTTTCTTTAGAGATACATTTCCTGAAAATATCGTAAAATCTGTTTACGAAAATAAAGTACTTCAAATTGTGGTCTTTGCCGTAATATTCGGTATCGGACTAGCCATGGTGGATGAAAAGAAACGAAAGCCTTTTGTAGATTTTACAGAATCTCTCTCAGAGGCCATGTTTAAGTTTACCAATTTGGTCATGCTCTTTGCCCCAATAGGGGTAGGGGCCGCAATGGCATATACCGTCGGACATCTAGGAGTCGATATTCTCAAAAACTTATTTATGCTCCTTGCAACCCTTTATTTGGCGTTAATTTTCTTCTTAGGATTCGTATTATTACCGGTCGCTCTTTACCTCAAAATTCCAGTTAAACAGTTTGTTAATGCTATTAAAGAACCGGTATCCATCGCGTTTGCAACAACGAGTTCAGATGCAGCGCTTCCTAAGGCAATGAGCGCCATGGAAAAATTTGGTGTGCCTAGAAAAATAGTTTCATTTGTAATTCCAACTGGCTATAGCTTTAATTTAGATGGTACTTCATTATATTTATCATTAGCATCTATTTTTGTTGCCCAGGCAGCAGGAATTGATTTGTCCTTCGGACAACAGCTGATGATCGCTTTTACCCTAATGATTACTTCTAAGGGTGTGGCTGCAGTACCTAGAGCTTCTTTAATTATTTTGATCGCAACAGCTGACCAATTCGGCTTACCTGTCTTTGTAATTGCTGCTATCCTTGGTATAGATGAATTGATGGATATGGCAAGAACTTCTGTGAATGTGATTGGTAACTGTTTGGCAACTGTTGTAGTTGCAAAGTGGGAAGGCGAGTTTGATGAAGCAGCTCCTTTTAGAAAAGATTCCGATGAGGATGGATTAAAGGAAATTACCGAAGTTATCGAGGAAGGTCCTGAAGGAGAAAATAGATCCTAAAAAATTAAAAATACTTTATAAAAACAAGGGAGCGATTAATTAAAATCGCTCCCTTTTTCTATCTATATGAATTATGAAATAAATCCCTTAACATACTGTTGCGTAATTTCATTCTGAGGATTCAATAATATATCTTCAGACCTCCCAAATTCCACAACCTCGCCATTATAAAGGAATAGGATATAATCGGAAACCCTTCTTGCTTGACGGAGGATATGTGTTACAAGAACAATCGTATAATCTTGTTTTAGTTGAATCAGTAAATTCTCGATAACCTGAGTAGAAATGGGATCTAAGGCCGATGTTGATTCATCTCCAAGTATAATTTCAGGCTCTACCGCTAAGCCCCTTGCCAGACATAGCCTTTGTTGTTGACCAATCGATAGTTTACTGGCAGAACTGTCCAACCTATCCTTAACTTCCTCCCACAGACCGACATTTTTTAACTGCCTTTCCACAATTGCTTGTAATGATTTTTTGTCCCTATTTCCATGAATCTTTGGCCCATATGCAATATTATCAAAGATGGACATGGGTAAAGGAAAGGGTTTCTGTGATAACAAACCCATCTTTTTTCGAATATGGGTAACCTCGGCATCTGGTCCGTAAATATCTTCACCATTGACCAGAACAGAACCTGTCACTTTCACTTCCGTGGAATCGTCCAATAATCTATTAAGTGTTTTTAATAATGTAGTCTTTCCACATCCTGATGGACCAATAATCGAAGTGATACAATTGTTGGGTATCTCTAAGTTAATGTTCTTTAAAATATGCTGATCCTCTACATATACATTTAAATCTTTTATCTGTATATGTGGATTTACCTGATGGATTATACTTTGTGTTTTTTCTGTCTCGATGCTAGGTATTGCGTACATATTACGATAAATAAAATAATGAATGTTAAAATCAATGCTGATGCATATGCTCTTCCTTGAACTTCAGGAATAGGACTGCTCAGTTGAAAGAATATAGCTAATGGTAATGTTGCTGTCGGCTCATCTAAATAAACCGGAATATTGTCACTAAATCCTGTCGTCAATAAAACTCCGGCTACATCTCCAATCGCCCTGCCAAATGCCAGTAAAATTGCCGTAAACAAACCTGGTTTAATATAGGTTAATAGAACCTTAGCCGATTCCCAACGTGTTGCTCCCAATGAGGTGGTCACATGGTTAAGGTCTGTAGGAATCGTCTGTATCAATTCGTCTATAGTTCTTACCACAATCGGAATAGTCAACAAGGTAATGGTAATGACACCGCCAATAAGGGATGCACGAACTCCCAACCAAACCATAATACTAAATGCAATAGCACCATAAACGATAGAAGGAATTCCAAAGAGCACATCAAAGACAAGTTTGGAAAACCTGCTTATTCTAGATCCTTTTTTGCTATAGATATTTAAATAAAGACAGATTGGTATACCAATAAGTGTTGCTAGAAAAGTCGACAGACCGGCTAAATAAAGTGAACCCAGGATTGCATTCAATATCCCGCCTTCTTTACCAATATAAAATCCCCCTTGTGGAGTTTTGGTGATCATATCCAAACTGAGGTAGGGAAGACCTTTATAGAGAATGGTACCGATGATAAAGAATAAGGAGCCGGTAATAATTATTCCCGAAGCCTGCATCAATATCTTAGCAATTCGCTCTTTCCTTAATCGTCTGTTTATATTGCTCATATATTTTTTGCCTCCATTCTCTTAAGTATACCCCTTGAAATCAAATTAAATCCCAATATGATGATGAATAGTAATAAGGCCGCAAACATCAAGGCCGAATCATAAAGTGGGATAGACATCATTTCTCCAAAATTATTTGCAATCAATGCCGGAAGTGGATAGCCAGCATCAAATATGGATTGAGGAATTTTAGGGATGTTTCCACACACCATCAATACCGCGATCGTTTCACCAAATGCCCTGGATACAGCTAGAACTATAGCCGCCATAATGCCGGGTCTTGCTTTTTTAAGAACAACCTGCTGAATGGTTTCAAGTTTAGTTGCGCCTAAGGATAAGGATACTGATCTCAATTCTTTAGGGATTGTTTGCAGTACCTCAACCATAATGCTCACCATAATCGGAAAAATCATAACCGCTAGTACAATGCCTCCTGAAAAAACAGAGTAACCTGTTGTGCTGATGCCAAAAAGGGGAGCTATGTAATTTCCTATTAGCGGCACGACAAACAAAACGCCCCAAACACCATATAATACGGGTGGAATAGCCGCCAAAACATTGACCAATGGCAAAACAAAGTTCCTTAATCGATTTCCGGCATATTCCACAAGGTAAACTGAAGCAGCCAAACACAATGGAACCGCAATAACTAGTGATATCAAGGTTACCCAAACCGTCCCCATTATAAAAGGTAAAAAACCAAAATTGCCCTTCATAGGTGACCAAACACTACTGCTTAAAATATTCCATAAGGACTCCGTGGAGATTAATGGCTCCGATTTAATGCTTAATCCTATGACAATTGCAATGATTACCAATAAACATATACCCAAGAGAACGCCCGAGAGGTTCTTTATTACTAAATCTTTTATAAGTCTATAATTCACTGGCAATAAGTTTTTTGCTTTCTTTTTCAATTAATTCTTTTTCCAACGGAACAAAACCATTTTCTAATAAATATCCCTGTTGCTTTTCTGTCATAACAAATCTTACAAATTCTTGTAGCAACTTTGAGTTATGATCTTTATTCAAAACAAACATCAATTCCCTTGACGGTGGTGATGGATATTTGCTTTGTGCTATAGCAGCTGTTAAACTGTCTAAATCAGTATAAAAATCCTCGGCAGGTTCAATTCTATGGTCTGCATTTAAATCTAATGGTAATGCAGAAATATGATCGGTCGTCTTTTTAGTTTTAAGGTCAAAAACATAGTTGACGTTATTAAAACCAATCGATAATGGATTATCTTTTATTGCTTGCGCAAGTCCAGGGTCTCCAAAAATTCCAATCCCTTGTAAATCTTCTTGAGATGCTCCAAAATATTTAGCCCAGGTTTCTGCTGCTCCTGCAGCATCGGATCTTACATAGACCTCAATATTCTTCGAAACAAAGCTCGGATCCAGATCGCTCCATTTTTTTATTTTTCCAGTTACAAAAATCCCTTTGAGCTCTTCTTGGCTCAAACCTCTTTTTAATAATGAGCTGATATTTGGATGATTACTATTTATCGTTCCAATTACTGCGTCATTGGCAACAACAATAGGTAAGGCGCCCTTTTCTAATTCAATTGGGTGTAAATCCCTTGAAACTAAGCCGATGTCAACCATATTGGACAATACATCTGAAATTCCTTTTCCTGCACCTCCAGCCGAAATATTAAATCGCACATTTGGATGTATCTTCTTAAAATCCTCGCTCCATAAAACCGCTAAAGGGTATAAAGCAAATGCCCCGGAAATGGAAATTGTACCGATATATCCCTTTTCTTTATCATATCCTTGTTCAACTTTCGGCGAACAAGAAAATGTTACAAAAAGTATTAACACGCTAATTATTAATGATTTAAATAATGTTTTATGGTGTTTTTTGAGCATCTGTTTCAATTAATTACACAAATATATAGTAATTTGGTAGACTTTGTATAGTTATTTTATAATTATTTTATACATTTGTCAAAGAAACATTAACGATAACCTAATCAAAAGGGTGTTTAGTTACCTTTTTAATAATAGAAGAGAGAATGCAGAGTTTTAGGACAGAATTGGAAAATCCTGTAGTAGCGCAGGAAATTATAGAACTAGAGAAAAAAATCAGAGCTTATCAACAAGGTGAACTTCCTGAAGAAAAGTTCAGATCTTTAAGATTGGCTAGGGGAGTGTATGGCCAACGTCAGCCCGGTGTACAGATGGTCAGGATAAAGCTTCCTTTTGGAAAAATTACCTTTAAACAGATTCTGAAGATTGCGGATATCTCTGATGAGTATGCCAGCAAAAACCTTCATCTAACTACCAGACAAGATATACAGATTCATTATGTTAGCTTGGATAAAACGCCGGAATTGTGGGCTAAATTAGCTGAAGATGATATTACACTCAGGGAGGCTTGTGGAAATACCGTACGTAATGTAACGGCTTCTCCAGCTGCTGGAATTGATCCTGATGAACCTTTTGATGTTTCTCCCTATGCGCAAAAAACATTCGAATATTTCTTGAGAAATCCTGTATGTGCTGAAATGGGTAGAAAATTCAAAATGTCTTTCTCTTCTAGTGATAAAGATACGGCATTCTCTTACATTCATGATTTTGGATTCATTCCAAAAATCCGGGTTGTTAACGGCAAGGAAGAAAGAGGCTTTAAAGTCATGCTTGGCGGTGGCTTAGGGGCTCAACCAATTCTTGCTCATGAAGTTTATGAATTTTTACATGAGGATGAATTTATTCCTTACATAGAGGCTACATTACGTGTTTTTGACCGTAATGGTGAAAGAAATAACCGTAACAAAGCTAGATTTAAATATTTGGTTCAAAAGTTAGGTCTTGAAACTGTCCTTAATCTAATTGAAGAAGAAAAGATTGCTGTTAAAAATAAAATAGTACTTGTGGATAGGGAAGCTATTAAGCAACCGGCAGCTCCTAATACAATTTCTGAGGAAGTTATTCCTCATGACCTTCTTGGATTTGAATTATGGAAATCCACCAACACCTTCGAACAAAAGCAAAAAGGATTCTACGGCGTATATGCCAATATTCAGACGGGTGATATCTCTACCGAAAAAGCAAGGATTCTTGTCGATGGATTAAGAAATCTTATTGCTGATGATATCAGAATTACACAAGATCAAAATCTATTGTTTAAATATGCAAGGCCTGAATCTCTACCTGCAATTTATAATGTATTATTGAGTTTGGGTTTTGCGAAGCCTGGCTACGATAGTACCGCGGATATTACAACCTGCCCAGGAACGGATACTTGTAACCTAGGTATTTCTAATTCTACAGAAATGGCTAGAGTCCTTGAAAACTATATCCATGAATTTCACCAAGATTTCATCAAGGAAAAGGAATTAAAAATTAAGATTTCAGGTTGTATGAATTCTTGTGGACAACATGGTCTGGCACATATTGGTTTCCATGGTAGTTCAGTAAAAGTTAATGGAAATGTAGTTCCTGCAGCTCAAGTGATGATTGGAGGAGGTACATTGGGCGATGGCAAGGGAAAAGTGGCTGAACGTGTGATCAAGGTTCCTACGAAACGTGTGCTTCAGGTTGTTGATGTTATCTTAGCTGATTTTAAAGCAAATAAACAACAAGATCAGAATTTTCTAAACTATTATGAGCAACTTGGAAAAGACCATTTTTATAGGTTATTAAAACCCTTAGCAGAATTGGGCAACTTAACTCCTGATGAGCATATTGACTGGGGTCATGAAGAAAGTTTTGAAACCGCAATCGGTGTAGGGGAATGTGCGGGCGTTGTCATCGATTTAGTTGCAACTCTATTATTGGAAGCGGAAGAAAAAATTGAATTGGCAGAATTGGCAATTGAAAAGCAACAATATGCGGATGCTATTTACCACGCTTATAGTTCATTTGTTTGGACCGCTAAGGCATTGCTTCTTGATAAAGGATTAAATGTATCAACACAAACTGCTGTTATTCAGGAATTTGATAATCATTATGTAAATGCTGAACAATTTCAGTTTCCATCATCATTTGCTGACCGAGTTTTACAAATCAATAAATACGAGCCTTCTGAGGAATTCGCAAAGACCTATTTATTACAAGCCAAAGCTTTCTGCTTTGAAGCTAAAGATCGTAGGGAAGAATGGCGTGTAGTAAATCAATAAGAGAGGAGAAGAAAGTAATGAAGGAAATTAAACCATTCGTAACATTGGTGGGTGCTGGACCGGGCGATCCAGATCTAATAACCTTAAAAGGGATTAAAGCCATCCAAAAAGCCGATGTAATTTTATATGATGCGCTCGTTAATGAAGAGCTTTTAGATTTAGCTTCTGAAAATTGTACTAAGATTTATGTTGGTAAAAGAGCAGAGCAACTTTCTACATCACAGGAACAAATCAATCAACTATTGGTCGATTATGCTTTGACGCATGGACATGTAGTGCGTTTGAAAGGCGGTGACCCATTCGTTTTTGGACGTGGTGGAGAAGAAATAGATTATGTTAGAAAATTCAATATTCCTACTGCAGTAGTGCCGGGTTTATCTTCATCAATCAGCTTAACTGGACTTCAACAAATACCTTTGACTTATAGAGGTATTTCCGAATCTTTCTGGGTGATTACAGGCGCTACAAAAGCAGGATTTCTCTCAGAAGATTTATATACTGCAGTGAATACAAATGCTACAGTAGTAGTTTTAATGGGGTTTGCTAAATTAAACCAAATCATTGAGTTATATAAAGAAAACGGGAAAGGGAATTTACCTATTGCATTGATTCAGAATGGATCTCTTCCCAATGAAAAGATCGTGTTAGGCAGGGTAGAGGATATTCTTCAGAAAGCGGAAGCTTCTGCAATTGGCGTGCCCGCAATCATTGTATTGGGTGAGGTGGTTGCAAAACACTTGGAATTTGAAATAGTGAAACAAGAACTTCAATTTTTAGAATCTTAATGAATACGCTTTTTCCAATTTATGTAAAATTAGACCAGATTGAAACCTTGCTAGTGGGGGCTGGTCCTGTAGGTTTGGAAAAAATTCAAGCTCTTATTGCAAATTCACCTAATGCAAATGTAAAAGTCGTTGCTGAACATGTAATTGATGAGTTCTATGAATTCATTTCCGATAAACCACAAATACAACTGTATAAACGTTCTTTCTCGGCAACTGATTTGTTCGAAAAACAGTTAGTGATTCTTGCTACAAATAACCCTAAGCTCAACAATTATGTTAGAGAGCTGTGTGCAGAACACCATATTTTATTGAATGTTGCAGATAAACCCTCCTTATGTGATTTTTATCTGGGATCGGTAGTACAGAAAGGTAATTTGAAGATCGGAATTTCAACCAATGGTAAGTCACCGACTATTGCTAAGCGATTAAAGGAATTCTTGAATGACTTATTGCCTGAGGAAATTGATGAAACGTTAAATCTAATGTCAGATTTAAGAAATCAAATCAACGGAGATTTAAAGGATAAAATCGCGGTATTAAACGCACATACTGAGCAATTAATTAAACAAAATGAATATGATCGAGCAAATTAAAGCAGATTTAGCAGGAGCTGATGCAAGGTCGATTATTCACTATATAGACCAGCATTTTGGATCTAATGCAATTTTTTCAACGTCTTTCGGTATCGAGGACCAGGTAATTACTCATTTAATTGCTGAAGCTAAATCGAGTATCTCAATTTTTACCCTTGATACAGGTCGTTTGTTTCCAGAAACATATTATGTATGGAACCGAACTCTGGATTTATATAAGCTTAAGATTAAAGCTTATTATCCTGAAACAAAGTCTGTTGAACAGCTTTTGGAAACAAAAGGTCCATCTAGTTTCTACAACTCTGTTGATGACAGAAAGGAATGTTGTTATATCCGAAAAATTGAACCATTGAAACGGGCCATAAAAGGATACCAGATTTGGATTACGGGTATAAGATCTGAACAATCACAAAATAGAGATCAAATGGATTTTATTGAATGGGATGATGCAAACCAAATCATTAAGATTCATCCTTTATATAACTGGACATTATCTGACGTTGAAAAATACCTTAAAGATAATTTCGTACCCTATAATCCATTGCATGATAAAGGGTTTGTTAGTATAGGCTGTCAGCCATGTACCCGGGCGGTACAAGAAGGTGAAGATTTCCGCGCCGGAAGATGGTGGTGGGAAGATAAATCGAAGAAGGAGTGTGGATTACATGTAACACATAAATAATTAGTTTACAAAATGGATTACTTAGATCATTTAGAGGCAGAGGCCATTTACATTTTACGTGAAGTGGCAGGACAGTTTGAAAATCCAGCACTTTTATTCTCAGGTGGCAAAGATTCGATTACTTTAGTTCATTTAGCAAAAAAAGCATTTAGACCTGGAAAATTCCCTTTTCCATTGGTTCATATCGATACTGGGCATAACTTTCCTGAAACAATAGAATTTAGAGATTGGCTGATCAACGAAATCGGAGAGAAGCTGATCGTTGGCTATGTGCAGGATAGTATCGATGCTGGCAAAGCAGTCGAGCAAAAAGGTAAAAATGCCAGCAGAAATGCCCTGCAGACTGTTACCTTATTGGATACCATCGAGAAATATGGCTTCGATGCCTGCATTGGGGGTGCCCGTAGAGATGAAGAAAAAGCTCGTGCGAAAGAAAGAATTTTTTCCGTAAGGGATGATTTTGGCCAGTGGGATCCCAAAAGGCAACGCCCTGAATTGTGGAATATCTTCAATGGCAAAATCCAAAAAGGCGAAAATGTCCGCGTTTTCCCTATCTCAAACTGGACTGAACTTGATGTCTGGAATTATATTAAAAGAGAAAACATTGCTTTGCCTTCCATCTATTTTTCTCATAAAAGAGATGTAGTTTTCCGAAACGGTCAATGGATGGCTGCTGATCCTGTTCTTCAAATTGATAATGATGATGTTGTAGAACATAAATCGGTAAGATTCAGAACTGTTGGTGACATGACCTGTACGGCAGCTGTAGATTCAATTGCAACTGAATTAGATGATATCATCGATGAAATTAAAGCTTCCACAGTAAGTGAACGTGGCGCTAGACTTGATGATAAAGTCTCTGAAGCAGCTATGGAAGACCGTAAAAAACAGGGGTATTTTTAAATTTATTTGAGGAGGAACGAGAGAATGAACATTTTGAAATTTTTAACTGCTGGATCAGTAGACGATGGTAAAAGCACACTAATCGGCAGACTTTTATATGATACAAATTCTATTCTAGACGATCAATTGGAAGCCATCCAAAAAGCTAATCGAAAGAATGATGATGGCACAATTGACCTAGCTATTCTTACCGATGGCTTAAAAGCTGAACGGGAGCAAGGTATTACGATTGATGTCGCATACAAGTATTTCCAAACCGAAAAAAGGAAATTTATCATAGCCGATGCTCCTGGACATATTCAATATACCAGAAACATGGTAACTGGTGCCTCAAACTCTGATTTGATTATCATCTTAATCGATGCTCGAAAAGGAGTTATTGAACAAACCAAAAGACATTCATTTATTGCCAAAATACTTGGTCTCAAAAAAGTCTTGGTATGTGTCAACAAAATGGATATGGTCGATTATGAACTCGCTGTATTTGAGAATATTAAGACTGATTACTTGGCTTTAGCTGAAAAATTAGGCTTGAAGGATGTGGATTTTATTCCAGTTTCTGCGTTAAAGGGCGACAATATCGTGCAGCATTCTCAAAGAATGCCTTGGTACCATGGTGCCTCATTATTAACTTACTTGGAAGAAATTGAGTTTGAAGAAGCAACAAATCAAGGCTGGAGATTCCCTGTACAATGGGTAATTCGTCCTCAAAGCTCTGATTTACATGACTATAGAGGCTATGCAGGTAGAGTGTTAGGAGAGGGGCTAAAGGTAGGAGAAGAGGTGTTGGTTCTGCCAAATGGCTATAAATCAAAGGTTAAAGCTATTGAATTTGCAGAAAAAAACCTTGAAGAAGCCCATAATGGATCTTCAGTAATTGTGCATTTGGATGATGATATAGATATCTCAAGAGGTGATTTTATCGTCAGTGCAAATCATCCTGCCAAAACCGATAAATCATTCGAAGCTAATATTTCTTGGTTTGAAAATAAAGAATTGGATCCTAGTCAGATCTATTTACTTCAAACGCACTCTAAAGTGAGTAAAATCAAGATTTCTGAGATTCTTTATAAATATGATGTACACAGCCAAGAACAATTGTATAATCAATCTATCGGCTTAAATGATATAGGTCGTGTATTAATTAAATCCGCCGATGAATTAGTATTTGATTATCAAAATGATTTTCCAGAAAATTCAAGAGCAATTATAATTGATCCTAGGACAAATTTGACAGTTGCAGCCGCTCTAATGACAGGATTATAGGATTATAGGATTATAGGATTGGGAAGATCAGGGTGTTAATTATTCGAACAGGACTATAAGATTATAAGATCAAGTGAATAAGGATTCGTAGAAATACAGGATGATTAAGATTTGGAATAATTTGATTGAAATAAAAATTGGATAAAGAATAATTTAAAAGCGTGAGCAAATCTTGTTCACGTTTTTTTGTTAATGGTTTTGGCTAAGGATTGTGCAGGTTTTTTTAATTTGTTTGTTCTGGGTTTTAAATTAAATTGAATTATTCTTAGCTGAAAGAAGGGCTATAGATTTTGATTAAAAAGGACTGGTTTTGTTTGGGTTTGAAAATTAATAGAAGGGATATTGTAAAAACCTATTTAACATAATATAAATTATTTGACATTTTAGTATTGTTTGTTTTAATAAGGAATATTACTATTATGAGTAATTGTAATCAACCTAATCATGTTTTAATTTTTCTATATTTTTAATGATTTTTGAAGAATGATTATAAATCCTAATACTGATTGTGTTACTATGGTTTGATGGATTTATAAATTTAACTTTTTGTCCGTCCTTAACATCAAAAGTATATTTATGGCCAATATCCATAACAATATCTTGATTATTAATATTAAGTTTAATCTCACCTTTTGATTTAATTATTGTATCAAATGAAAACGACTTGGTGTTTTGGGTAGAAATATCAAGCGACGAATTTGCTGGTATTATTGTATTTAAATACAATGAATGTTTATCCTTTTTAGCAAAATCGCTTATTTGACAGGATTGAACAATGAGTGTACATAAAAGTATAATAGGTATTTTCATTTGTGTGAATTTGTAAAACGGATGTATTTTTATTTTGAAATTCTAATAAATATATATTTTCTTCCCCTTCGAATTTAAAATTAAAATAATTAATTAACTTAACTGATAAATATATTCAACAATTTCTTTTTGTCTAGCATTCGCAAAACCTTTGTCTTCAGCAATTCGAATAAATCCGCATTTTTTAAGAACTTTTTGTGAAGCCAAATTATCAAAAGCTACTCGTCCATAAATTGGTCTATCGGAATCCATTTCAATTAATTTAGCTAGTGATTTTGATGCAATTCCTTTTCCCCATAAATCTCGATCTATCCAGTATGTAATTTCAATTTTTCCATCCAAAGGAAATTTTGCAATACTACCCACTATTATATTGTTTAAAAAAATGGTATAGTTCTGAATTTTAGGATCCTTGAGTATTCTTTCAAATTTAGATAGATATGCTTCTTTATCACCCGGATCACTTGCTGTAAATGCTGCAAGGTATATTCCTTCTTTTTGCTTTTGGAATTCAAATAATCTTTCCAAATCCTTTAATTCTGTCTTTACCAGCTTTATTTGATCAATTTCCTGCATATCCTTAAAATTAAATAGATTTTGTTAGTCAGAAAAAGAATGATAGCAATTTTATGTATCCAAGTATGGATTTCTAAATGTTTTAGAGGACTTTAAGTTAGGTTTTGTTCGTGTTTTAGTCGTGAATAGTCCGCACCTAAGCCACACTTTATCCGGACTTGGTCCGCTCACAAGCGGACGAGCTCCGGATTAAAAATGGACAAGGTGTGGACGAGACACGAGCAAAACTCGAACAAAACACGAATAAAACCTTAATAAATATGTTTTGTCAAACTGAAAAAGGTTGAAGAATTCCGAACTAATTACTAAATAGATTTTACTAACATATTCTATTTACTATATGTAGTTGTCGTTACCGATTTTTATTCAGATTTTGCTGGTCATCTTTTAGAATGATTAATATTTATAATATTATGTCGATGCTGATTCGTTTTTCATGTATTCTGCAATGAGCTGATCAGCTCCTGATTTACTTTGGCTCAAACTATTAATGATGTTGGTCTTTTCTATTTCTTTCCGATTCTGACTTAACTTTTTCTTGCCTTCGATTTTATCAATCTCAATTCTAAAGGCAACTATTCCCTTAATTAAATTGGTTTTGTAGTCCTCAGGAAGATTATCCCATTGGGTTAAATAATCTTTTTCATAAAAGTTTATCGTAGATTTTAATATATCGAATATTGCTTCTTCATCTTTAATTAGTTCGGCTTTCCCATAGGCATGAATTGAAATATAGTTCCAAGTGGGAACGTTTTGTTCATTCAAATAATTTTGAGGAGAAATGTAAGCGTGTGGCTCCGTAAAAATGATCAAATTATTATTTGAGGCTACATGTTGCCATTGTCTGTTTGCCTTTGCAAAATGTGATGTAATAATGATTTTATCCTGATGGGATTCTATAATAAAAGGAAGATGCGTAGCTACAGGAATATGGTCTATATTCGTAATTATGGAAGCAAAACTAAACCTCTTCATGAAATCTAAAATCTCAATCAGGTCATCCATTTTATTAACTTGTGGTACGTACATATAATTATAAATATTTCTTAACTCTTTAATCGAGCATAGATAAGGATTCTTTTGAATGCATAGATAGCTGGAAATTTTCTATAGTGCTCCCCTATCCTTTTTTTGAATTCCTTAATAAATTCTTCCTTCTCCTCTCCTTTCAGTAATTCTATATATGGTATTACTGCTGAGCCTGCTATGAAATCATAGAAGTCATCTGCAGTTTCTCCAATGATTGGATAAACCTTTTGATAGATTTCAATATCTGTTAAATCATTTTCAAATAGAATTTGAGCATATTCATCCATAGTTAATACAGGAGAATTCCTTACAAAATGATTCAATTGACTGGCATAAGGTTCTTCTTGAACTAACTTCAACAGGATCTTGTTCAAAACATTTTCTGTTTGTACCGGCATCTGTATGGCTAATTGGCCATTAGGTTTTAATAATTTGACTATTCGTGGAAATAACTCTTGATGATTGTCAATCCATTGTAGGGCAGCATTGCTAAATACAAGATCCCATTTGTCCTTAGAGAGTATGGTTTGCTCAATAGGTTCTAACTTGAACTTTAGCCTTCTATTCTCGTATTCTTTTGATTTAGCCAGCATTTCTGCTGAAGAATCAATTCCAATGATTTCAGCATTTTTAAAGCGATGTGTTATAATTGCTGTTTGTTCCCCTGTGCCACATCCAAGGTCGATTCCTTTTTCAATTCCATCTTCATCGATCAATTCTAAAAGATCGTAAAAGGGTTTGTAACGTATATCTTTATAACGATTGTAGATTTCTGGATCCCAAGGCATAGCTTTTCTCTATTTAATTTTAGTAAATGTGAATGTTATTGGCATTAATATAATTAGAATTTCGGTGATTTTGTTCATCATATCCCGATTGTTGCTTTTCTATACGGTTATATTGGAAAGTTGATCTTAAGTACATCATAAGGTAATCATAAGTAGATCCTAAAATTTTTGTTTTTTTAATTGATTTTAATCTACAAATCATTCCTATTGAGCATGCTTATTAGTTTTGCGATAACAAAATAAATCGTAAAATGATTAACTTAGGATGTTGAGTATATCTGTAATCAGAAAGAAATATGAAAGAAAAAGCAAGGGTCCTCCCTCCTATGGATAAGCATAGTATTTGTGCTCCTCCCGATGTTCCTATTCTACAATTTTATGAAGGAATATTTGATACTGTTTTCATTTCATTAAATCCATTTGCTCAGATTTTTGATTCTTCCAGCTATACATTGGAAAACTTTTGGGATGAGAAATTTGAGGAAAGTATTAAGCAACGAATCCTAAAGCACACTAAATCGATTACTTGGGCAGAAATCATTCATAAAACCGACCTAAAGACTTTTGGTGAAATCGATATTGCATTGAGGACATCAATAGGCGGTTTAAATAACCTAAGCCAAAATACAGACCTTGAGGATGCTCTATTAGATAAGATTGATCAATATCAGATCATGAGTCCAAGTGAAGGTAGTGTGCCCTATAGTATGATCAATTCAATTTTGAAAGCCATACAGCTATTGGGTTATGATTGGATATGCGTTGGATCAGAATTTGGAGATACCATGGAATTGGTTTGGATTGAGGATATATTTAATGATATCAGACAGATCATTTTTGAGCCTAATTTATACACTTATGATCGGAAAATACTAATTACCTGCCATTGGGATAGCTTTCAGACCTATATTTGTTCCAATAAGGAAAATGTTCAATTTATTGTTGAGCAAGCGGGCCTTGAGGGATTTTATGCCAATAAAAACACTGAGATATATTGGAGTTTAAAGGAAAATCAATTTGACTAACTGATTTTATTTAGATTTTTAGATGTAAAACATCATATTTGCTTCCCTAATTTAATTTTAATGAAGCTTCAAGCTATCAGTTTACTTTCCAAAGAGAAGATTAATTATAAGAATGAGATTTTAGCGGGATTAACGGTGTCAATGACTATGATACCGGAATCTTTATCTTTTGCTATCCTAGCAGGTTTGAGTCCATTGACGGGGCTATATGCTGCATTTTTGATGGGTATTGTGACTGCACTGTTAGGTGGACGTCCTGGAATGGTTTCAGGAGGTGCAGGTGCTACGGTCGTTGTCTTAATTGCACTTGCTTCAACCCATGGTGTAGAATACCTTTTTGCTGCTGTAGCACTTGCAGGGGTATTCCAAATCCTGGTGGGCGCATTTAAGCTTGGGAAATTTGTACGATTAATTCCTCAACCGGTGATGTACGGATTTTTAAACGGTTTGGCGATTATTATCTTTATGGCCCAAGTCAAGCAGTTTAAGATTATACAGGATGGAATAGAAACTTGGATGACCGGTTCAGCACTCTATGTAATGTTGGGATTGACCATTCTAACGGTACTTACCGTTTTGATATTTCCTAAGATTACGAAAGCTATTCCAGCTTCCTTAATTGCCATCATTGTTACTTTTGCCTTGGTGTACTTCTTTAATATTGATACTAAGAAAGTTATAGACATAGCCAAAGTTAGTGGGGCATTTCCCTCCTTTCATATACCAGAAGTTCCTTTTAATCTTGAAACCTTAAAAATTATATTTCCATATGCTTCAGTTATGGCGGCAGTTGGTTTGATTGAATCTTTATTAACGTTGAATATGGTTGATGAAATCACAAATACAAAAGGAAGTTCTAACCAAGAAGCTATGGCACAAGGAACGGCAAATATAGTGAATGGATTTTTTGCTGGTATGGGAGGCTGTGCAATGGTTGCACAAACTTTAGTAAATATAAATGCTGGAGCCAGAACGAGGATTTCAGCTGTTGTAGGTGCCTTGGGAATTCTATTTGTTATTCTTGTAGGAGGACCAGTTATTGAGCAAATACCAATGGCAGCATTGGTAGGTGTCATGATGATGGTTGCTATTTCAACTTTCCAATGGGGTTTCTTAAGACTATTAACTAAAATGCCGAAATCGGATGTTTTGGTAGGTATTTTGGTTGCAGCCATAACGGTAGCACTCCATAATTTGGCGTTGGCAGTATTTGTAGGAGTTATCGTATCAGCCTTAGTCTTCGCATGGGATAATGCAAAAAGGATTCGGGCAAGAAAATCAACCGATGAAAATGGTATTAAGGTCTATGAAATTTATGGTCCGCTATTTTTTGGATCAACAAGAAATTTCATGGATAAGTTTGATATTAATGAAGATCCAGATCATATCATAATCGATTTCAAGGAATCTAGAGTTGTGGATATGTCTGCGATAGAAATATTGAAAAAACTAATTCACAAATACCAAGATCTAAATAAGAAGGTAACATTAAGACATCTCAGTCCGGATTGCGTAAGACTATTGGACCAAGCAAAGGGTTTTATAGAGGTAGATATTGAAGATGATCCGACTTATAAAGTAATGCCAAAGTGATAAAAAAAAACAGGCATAATTAGATATGCCTGCTTTCATAATATTGATAGTTAGTGATTAAATCTTGTCAGATAAGGATGAGATATCAACTTTTGGCTTTGCTAGATTCATCGCTTTGATTGCATTCCTACATTCATCCACCATTTCTTTGGTCATTTTGTATTTGAAGTCTCCATAATCGTCGTATTCCATCTCTCCTACGTGGAAAAATCCATACTTGTCGAAGAATTCAGTTAAATCAGTTTGAGAAACTTCACAGGCAGTTTTCACAAAATTCAATTGATGTACAGCAGGGTTTCTTTCAACCACAGCAGCCTCGCGGCCCCATCTTTCTCTAATTTTTTGTCTGGAAGGTCTATTGTTAACATTTTGATTTCTTAATTTTTCAAACAAATCTGGGTAAAAATCAGGTTGTTGGCCGGCTCCTTCAAAATAAAGCTGCAATTGCCAAAAAGGAACTAATCTATTGAATACGTCTGGATCTTGTAGGTAAGATATTTTTTTATCAATAATATTAGCTTTGGCCTTATTGAAGTTATCTTGTTCCAAAATCCTTGATTTATTTCCGAAAGATCTCATCACATACAGCGAATAAATATTGTTGCTCACTTCACCAAGGCCACCCCAACTTAACATTGGAGATGTTTGGTGCACATGACCTACTTCATGGCTAAAGCCCCAACAAGGATCTCCTTTGATCACTGAACTAGGATCAACAACCATTTTCATGGCATATCCTTGTTTATCACCCATGTAAGCAACTCCATCTCCATCCCTAAACATATAATAGTTATAGTTTACACGAGCTAAAATCTTATTTTTTGGAACTTTATTATATTTTTCCAGACCCATTAAGCGGTGTTGTCTGTAAACTAATGAGTCATAGTTGCTGATAAGTTCTTTACCTCTTCCATAGGCATAATTTTTCAAGGCTTCTACGGGATAGGCGGTCTGTATATGTTTACCTTTAGCGTCAAGGATAGGAAAAACGGCATGATCGATAAAAGCATTCCAATCGGCATCAGAATGTTTATTGATATCAAAGTAACCGTTTACTTTACCAGAAATGAAGTGAATTTTAATAGGGCTTTCCTTTTCTGGTTGGTCTGAAAAATAGTTGATGTAAGCAAGACTACCAAAATCCTCCAAATCAATAATATTTACGCCATTTCTAAGCTTGAATTCCTTTTTTTCAATTCCCCATCCTTTTGGGTCTTTTGTAGGATCATCTGGGTTTGGAGCCTTCCGCATCCAATTGGGCACGACTAATTTAATATCCTTTCCCTCTATTATTCCATCAGCAATGACAATATGTTTTCCAATAGGAAGGTAAACACCCGTAATATTTTCATATTTACTATAACCATCGCCAATACTCAATTCTTGTCCTAAGGTTTTTGGTGAGAGTAAAGCATTAAAGGTTGCAAATTTATAACTGTCAATTTTCTTTCCTGCAAGTAGTTCTTGCGCCAAGATTTTGATGTCTTCGTTTTTAATTGTATTAATTTGCTTTTTATTTACGCCTTTCTTTAGGTTACTCGCTAAACCATCTTGAAAAATTGTTAAGTCGGAATAAACTTGATGAAGGTCTTCTGCACTCTGAGAAAAGGCACAAGAACTTAATAAAATTGCTAAACTAAATGATAAAAGATTTTTTTTCATAATAATAATTGATTCTGGAATAAGGCCTAAAATACAGTTAATTTATTATCTTAAAAGTCTTTGAAAACTATCAAATAGCTATAACAGGGCTTAATTGAAGATGCAAACGTTTGAGTAAAATTTACTTTGCATAAAAATGATTTTTTGAATTACAATAAATTTTTTAATCAGACCGTTGATAAATAAAAAATACATATCCTAATTAATATGATCCAAAAACTAAGTTCACTTACCCTCCTTATTCTTTTAGCCTGTCAAATATCCTTTGGACAAGACAAAGCAAATCTTGAATCAAAAATAAATGCTATACTATCAAATTATGACGCCAAAGTTGGTGTTGCGATTAACAATAATGATTTTTCTGAAAGTATCCTAATTAATTCGGAGCATCCATTTCCATTACAGAGCACATATAAATTTCATTTAGGGATTGTAATTTTGGATCAAGTTGATCAAGGTAAATTGACTTTAGACCAACCCATTAGCATATCTAAAAAATCAGTCACAACAGATATGTACAGCCCAATCAAGGATAAATATCCGAATGGCACTACCCTACCTTTACATGAAGTGCTGCGTTATACCATAGCAGAAAGTGATAATGTGGGTTGTGATATTCTTTTCGAATTATTAGGAGGTCCTGATTTTGTTCAGAAATATTTTGATGATCAAGGCTATCAAGATCTTTCTATAAAATTGATTGAGGAAATTCAGCAGGCCAACTGGGATTTACAATTTGACAATTGGACTAAAGTAAAAACCTCCAATAAAATATTATTTGATTATTATAAAAATTCCAAGCAACAGCTATCTGAGGCATCTTATAAATTTCTATGGGATACCATGCGTTCAACAAGTACAGGACGGAACAGAATTAAAGGATTATTACCACAAGGCACAGTCGTTGCCCACAAAACGGGCTATTCAGGTGTCAATAAAACAACTCAAGTCATTGCAGCTGTCAATGATATTGGAGTTGTGTCTCTTCCGAATGGAGAAGTGTTCTATATTTCTGTTTATGTAACAGATTCAAAAGAAACAGAACCGAGAAGTGCCGAAATTATTGCTAAGGTTTCCAAAGCAGCTTATGACTATTTTGTTGTAAATTCGAATAAGAAAAAATGATATGAAAAATCAAACATACTTGGACGAAACTAGGCGTATAGAGCTTCTTGAAATTTTAAAGAAACGATTTGAGAAAAACATGCATCGGCATAATGGGATGAAATGGGATGATATCCATCAAAAACTGTTGAAATCTCCGGAGAAACTTTTAGCCATTAATGAAATGGAAGAAACCGAGGGAGAGCCAGATGTTGTTTCCATTTATGATAATGATGAAATAATTTTTATTGACTGTTCAGCAGAAAGCCCCAAAGGACGCAGGAGTCTATGTTATGATCAGGATGCATTAGAATCAAGGAAGGAGCATAAACCAAAAAACTCAGCCATTCAATTGGCAAAAGAGATGGGGATTAAAATATTGAATGAAGAAGAATATGCTGCATTACAATCGTTAGGAAATTTTGATTTAAAGACATCTAGTTGGTTGGAGACCAATTCTGAGATTAGAGACTTAGGGGGTGCAATTTTTGGAGATTTTCGGTTTGGACGAGTATTTACTTATCATAATGGAGCTGAATCCTATTATGCTGCAAGAGGATTCCGAGGTATAGTTAAAGTTTAAGTAGAATTTTTTCTTAAATTTAATATAAAATTGGGTTATGGGAATGTATTGCACCCTTCGCAGGGTATCCATGGAAAAAATTGCAGCCTACTTGAATAGTAGTCAATTATTGGAGGATGACTTTTATTCAAATGAGCTTACTGAAGTTCCACAATTGGATATTGACAAGGCTTGGGATGGAATACATTTTCTATTGACAGGAAATTCTATCTCCAAACATGAGCATCCACTTTCGGCAGTTATAACAGGAATGCTTGATATCGACGAGAATCAAGATTTTGGATATGGCCCCGCAAGGTATATTGATTCCCAAGCCGTAAAAAGTTTAAATGAGAAAATTAAATTCATAGACCTGGAGATGCTATTATTAAGTTTTAATCCACATAAAATGGCAGAACTTAATGTATATCCCGAAATATGGGAGGATGCGCATGCATTTGAATATTTGCGAGAATATTTTGTTAAACTGCAGAGTTTTTACCAGCATGCGGCCTGGGCTAATGAAGGAATCGTAATCATTATCAATTAATCATAAAACTCAATTCAAGCAAAGGAAGTTTCCTATAATTTCATTTGTATAATGCGGTCTAATTGTTCGGAAACTTTCTTTAAAAAAATACGATCACCAGAACCAACTTCCAAAGTCATATATTCACCCTTATAATCAATATCATTAATAGTCTTCATCACCTTAGACCAATTAACATCACCTTCGGTTAATTCAACGCCAAACCCCTTCCCTAGTCCCTGTTCGTTCATAATTTTTTTGCTAAATTCTTTGACATGTAGTTTAAAGACTTTATCGCCTAATATTTCTAGCCAGTGTTCAGGCCATCCATATCGAAGGATATTTCCCAAGTCAAAATACCAACCAACTAAAGGATGATTAATCTTATCTAAAAATTCTTTTGCTTCAACAGGGCTTAAAATCAAGTTATTCCATACATTTTCAATTCCAATTTTAATTCCGGTCTTTTCAGCATGAGGAATAAGCCTTTTGATAGAATCAAGTGCATTATCATAAGCAGTTTTGTAGGAAACAGTATCACTAACAACTCCCGGCACTACTAAAACGGTGTCCCCTCCTAGCTCCTTAGTTTGTTGAAGAGATTTTGCAACTGATTCAATCGTAAAATTGCGAACTGCGGGATCGGGATCAGATAAAGGTTTGCCCCAATGATCCTTGTTGACGGTAGATGGGATTTCAATGCCTGTTTTTTCCCTTGCATTTAATAATTCTTGGATAGGGATTTCCAATGGACTATTAAATTCAATTCCATCAAATCCCAAATCCTTTACAAGTTTAAATTTATCAAGAACAGAGAGTTCTTCTTTGATCATATAATAGCCTAATCCTTTTTTTATTTTAACAGGATTTGAAGAAATATCTGTTGCATATGCCAATGAATTGGAAAAATAACTTGCTGCTCCTAGGATACTGATTGACTTGATGAAATCTTTACGTAACATGTTAATAAAAGGTTTAGTTGTTAAATATATGGAATTAAAACCAATTGCTATATGCAAATACGCCGGCAGTTCCGCCGGTATGAATAAATAATATAGGTTTGCCTTTTGGGAATTTTCCTTTTTTGATATCATGTACAAGGCCGGTAAATGCTTTTCCGGTATATACAGGGTCAAGGATAATACCCTCAGTTTTAGCCAGGTGTTTTATCGTTTTCAAAGTTTCTTCATTAGGTATGCCATAAGCTTCCCCAACATATTCATTACTTAACAAATAGTCATTTAGACTAGCAAATTGATTTTTCAAATGAAAAATATCCAATATTTGATTTGTAATGTCATGAGTTTCTCTAAGAAGAGGTTCTCTTTCATGCTGTACATTATATGCATGAATAAACATTTTCTTTTCCATAATCAGATAGCCTGCAACCAATCCTGCATGGGTACCGCCAGAACCACTCGCAAGTGCGATATGTTGAAAATCCAATCCCAATTCAGAAGCTTGGTTTTCTATTTGATAGGCAGCCCTTGCATACCCCAATCCACCAATGGTATTTGACCCTCCTACTGGAATGATGTAGACGGTCTCTCCTTCCGAAGCATAGTGTTTTGCTAAATTAGATATAAAGGTTGATGCAGTTCCATCATTAGGGATTTCATGTATATTGGCATCCACTATATTATCAAGGACAAGATTTCCATTTAGTTGATAACTTTCAGTATCCAATGGAACAGAATTCTTAAGAACAAGGTCCACTTCAAACCCCATCATTTTTGCAGTAATTGCCGTTAAGCGGGCATGGTTGGATTGTCTTGCCCCTACTGTTATGATCCGGTTTGCCCTTTGGGATTTGGCTTCAGCTAATAAAAATTCCAATTTTCTTAATTTATTTCCACCTGTCCCCAATTCGGAAAGGTCATCCCTTTTTATAAAAATTTCTGTATCTAATTCTTTACTCAAATGTCTGAGGTGCACTAAAGGAGTCTCCTGATTCATTAGGGAAATACGATTGTAACCATTTTTAATTAAAAGTGCATCGAAGGTTTGAATATCTTTCATAAAATAAAATTAGGAAATTAATAGTAGGAATTAAAAAGCTAAAATATTGGCATTTTTATGATATTTTTGGTAATATTGCGGTGAATCATATAATTATTTATCAATAAATGTCTCTTAATTTTAAGAATTTCATTAAGCAAGTAGATCAGCGTAATCCAAATGAGCCTGAATTTCTACAAGCAGTTACAGAGGTTGTAGAGGATTTAATTCCTTATATCGTAGAAAATAGAACTGATTTTGTTGATTTGAAGATACTTGAGCGAATGGTTGAGCCCGAGCGAGTGGTTTCATTCCGTGTAGCATGGTTAGACGATCAAAATCAAATTCAAGTAAACCGAGGCTATCGTGTTCAAATGAACTCAGCGATTGGTCCTTATAAAGGCGGCTTAAGGTTTGCACCCGATGTTAATCTTAGCATTTTGAAATTCCTAGCCTTTGAGCAGGTATTTAAAAATAGTTTGACAGGACTTCCAATTGGCGGAGGAAAAGGTGGTTCAGATTTTGATCCAAAAGGAAAATCAGACAATGAGATTATGCGTTTCTGCCAAAGTTTTATGACAGAGCTACAGCGACATATCGGATCTGAAACAGATGTTCCGGCAGGTGATATTGGAGTTGGAACAAGAGAAATAGGCTATTTATTTGGTCAGTATAAAAGATTACAGAATAATTTTTCAGGCGTATTAACAGGAAAAGGCACACAATGGGGCGGTTCTTATATTCGTCCTGAAGCAACTGGATATGGCTTACTATATTTTGTTCAATGTGTTTTAGATTATAACAACGAAACTATTGAAGGAAAAACGATCAGTATCTCCGGAGCTGGCAATGTTGCGTATTATGCAGCAGAAAAAGCAATTCAACTAGGAGCTAAAGTTATTACCCTTTCAAATAGTCAAGGAACCATCTATGATAAGGAAGGATTTACCTTAGAAAAGTTAACATTTATAGCAACTTTAGGTCGGGATTTGGCGAAATATGCTAAGAAATACAGTTCAGCAAGTTACCATGCAAAGGAAAATCCTTGGCAGTTTAAATGTGATATAGCATTACCATGTGCGACACAAAATGAGATCAATGAGGCTGATGCTAAAAAATTAGTAAAGAATGGATGTACAATAGTTGCTGAAGGTGCAAACATGCCATCTACGGCAGAGGCTATTAAAGTTTATCTTCAGGCTAAGATTCATTTCGGTCCTGGAAAAGCGGCAAATGCAGGCGGCGTTGCGGTATCAGGTTTAGAGATGTCACAAAATGCAATAGGACAACAATGGTCACATGAGAAGGTTGATCATCGGTTGAAGCTAATTATGGAGAATATTCATAAAACATGTGTAAGATTTGGTAAAGAACCTACAGGGTATGTAAATTACCTTAGAGGAGCTAACATTGGCGGTTTTATTAAAGTCGCAGAAGCAATGAAAGCACAAGGAGTCGTTTAGAATAGTAATAATTTATATTTTTGAAGTTCTGGTCTTAATTGACCAGAACTTTTTTATTTATTAACTGACATATTATGCGTGTTTTAGCAGAACTTCCACATCCAGATTGTAAGATTACAATCTTTGGCATGAATCAAAAATTCATTATTAAGTTTGAACAAGGAACTTTAGAGCAATCTTATAAAATTGCGGAAGTAGATGTAGTTGGAGGAGTTAATGGAGTCTTCGAAATGCTTGATGAAGAATTTTTAAAAAAGGTTTTGGACCTATTTTCTCAAATGAGATCAGCAATTATTGAAACTTACAACAAGTATCAATAATAGATTGAATTAAAATACATAAATACTTCATTTTTAATTTATTATAAAACACAAAAGGCTCAAACAAAATAAAATTTTGTTTGAGCCTTTTTTTTATTCATTCAGTTTAATCATTTTATAAAATATATGTTTATATAAACATCATAATTATCTGATTTACAATACACATATTGTTATGTACAAAATTTTATTTGGCAATAAGCTTCGCCAAATAATCCACGCCTACACTTGCTTTTTCGGAAATTTTTACGACTACCGGTGGCACATGATATTGTTCAGCATTCGGATCAATTAAAATTAATTTACAATCAGGTTTAGTTTCATATATAAGATTAGCCGCAGGATAAACTTGCAATGAAGTTCCAATAGTCACAAAGACATCAGCAGACTTGGCCAACTTGTATGCTTCATTCATCATAGGTACTGGTTCACCAAACCAAACAACATGAGGTCTAAGCTGTGAGCCCAATTCACAATTATCTCCCATATCAATCTTATCGCCCTCAATATCATAAATAAGATTTGGGTCAATTGAGGATTGAGATTTTCTGATTTGGCCATGTAGATGGATCACATTTTTACTCCCTGCACGCTCATGAAGGTCATCAATGTTTTGGGTTATAATGTGTACATCGAAATCTTTCTCTAACTCCGCTAATTTGTGATGTGCTTTATTAGGATTTGCAGCAAGGCAATCTGTACGCCTCTTGTTATAAAAACTTTGCACCAATTCAGGATTACGGCTCCATGTTTCGGGGGTTGCTACGTCTTCGATGCGATGACCTTCCCATAAACCGTCAGAACCTCTGAATGTGGGCAACCCACTTTCAACAGAAATTCCAGCGCCGGTGAATACAACAATTCTTTTCATAAAATATTGATTAAAAAAAATCGGCTTCATTAATAATGAAACCGATTATAAATATAAGAGTGAATATTATTTTACGAAATACCTGTGTTCTATAACTGTGGCCTCAGGCTGTTTTCCTTCAATAGCCTCTTTAATAGGGCAACTTCCAGTCACTCCTCTAAAGATTAAAGCACCTCCTAAAGTAATTCCAGAAAATGCTGTTATTGGGTTTTTAAATAATTTTTTAGCCCCCATACCCAGTATAAAACCACCGGCAATTACAGATAATATTCGTTCTGATGTTCCTACGTTTCCATACTCGCAAGATTCATCTAGTTTTTCCTTTACTTTGTCGATTGCAAAATTTAAAATACCGCTCATAATTTTCGAAATTTAATCCTTTACAATATAACGATTGAAAATATAAAATGTTTCCAGTTGGGTATAAATTTTGTGTTTAGACTAAGATATTTTGTAATTTCATTTAGAAAAGAAAAACATGCGGGTAAAAAAATATTCTGGAGAGTTGGTTCCATTTGATGAAACAGCGTTACGTCGTTCCTTAACTAGATCTGGAGCAAATGAAAATGAGGTTAATATGGTCTATGATACGATTAAAGGAAAAGTTTATGACGGAATATCAACGAAAGAGCTATATGAAATGGCATTTAATGCATTACGAGGAAAGAAAAACTCTTATGCAGCAAGATATAGTTTAAAAAAGGCACTTCGAGAATTGGGTCCTGAAGGTTTTTATTTTGAAAAATGGATTGCAAGACTATTTCAAGAAGATGGATATGAAGCAGTAACTGGTCAGACTGTTCAGGGACATTCAGTAAGTCATGAAATCGATGTAGTTGCAGTAAAGGGCGATGAAATGCTAGCGATTGAATGTAAGTTTCGAAATGATGCAGATGCGAAAGTTTCCGTAACAACGCCTATGTATTTTAAATCCCGAAAAGAAGATATTACAGGGATCTCTTATCACTTTTTTAATCAGGACAGGCAGTTTACTGATGGTTGGCTAGTTACCAATGCTTATTTAACTACAGATTCCATCGCATTTGGTGAATATTACGGGATGAATCTTTTATCATGGGATTATCCAAAATCAAGTTGTTTAAAATCAAGAGTTGATAGTAATGCTGAGTATCCTGTTACCTGCTTAACCAACCTAACAGAGCAGGATAAAGCCATGCTTCTTAAAAATCAAATTATTCTAGTGAAAGACCTTGTTAAATCACCGCAAGTCCTTGATAGAATCCAAATACCTAAAGATAAACAGAAAGTTTTACTGAACGAAGCTAGTGAATTAATTAACAGCCCTTTAGAACATGAGTAATAAATTTGTACGAGAAGAAATCAGTTTTCTAAAAGGAGCTCGAGGTCGCTGGAATGAGCTAAAATATGCTATTGGGGTTATATTCCAATTTATGAAAGGTTTCAGGACCCTACATTTTGTGGGACCCTGTGTCACAGTTTTTGGTTCTGCCCGGTTTGGAGAGGATCATCCATATTACATAAAAGCGAGGGAAATTTCTGCAAGATTAGCAGAAATGGGATTTACCATTATGACCGGTGGTGGACCGGGAATTATGGAAGCTGCTAATAGAGGGGCCAAAGATGTCAATGGCTATTCCGTTGGTTGCAATATTGTATTGCCTCATGAACAAAAGCATAATCCATACATGGATAAATTTGTGAATATTGACTATTTCTTTGTCCGGAAGGAATTATTAAGAAAATATTCTTTTGCTTTCGTAATTATGCCGGGCGGATTTGGCACTTTAGATGAATTTTTTGAAACACTAACGCTCATTCAAACAAAGAAAATATCACAGTTTCCTATCGTTATTATGGGAATGGAATATCATAAAAATATTCATGAACATGTGGATTTAATGATCTCTGAAGGAACAATCAGCCCTGAAGATCAAGATCTATTGTTATTTACAGATAATATTGATGAAGCAGCGACTCATATCGCTAAATACGCTGACACTAATAAAATTATTAAACTTCAAGAGCCTAAACCAAGTTGGATACTTGGAGAGAAAAAGGCGATTTAGTATTTAGTAGTTAGTAGTTAGACAAAAGACAAAAGACAAAAGACATAAGACATAAGAGCCTGGATAGTTGGACATAGATAATTGGGTGAGAATATTGTTTAATTATAGTAGTTGTATATTAGGCTGTTAGGTTTGTTTGGATGAAGGATGGATTTATATATTTGTTTGTGCTCTGTTACTGGTTATGATATTATGGAATTTAATTCGGTTTCTTGAAATAATAGGGATCATTATAGTTTTTGTTTTTTTGAATATAGGCTATTCCAGCTTTCATATCTATTATCCAATTGAACCGATGGATTAGATCGGCTCCGATGTAACTGTTTGCTTGGTTTTTTATTTCTCCTGTAAAAATGTTTACTGGTACATGCTCAAACATAAACTGATCAATTTCAATTTTTGGCATCAGGGATATTAAATTGTTGATCTTTTGACCAGCTGAATTTGACATTGTGGTTTTGTTCAGAACTTTTAAGGTGTTTTCCAAGTTGTGCTGATCTGCAAAATTATTGCTATATAATAAAGCTCCAGAGAAGCCTGACTGCAATAGGAAGTCGGAAGGTATGGTTTGATTTCCTAATATGGTTTTAATGCTGATAAATAATTGGCCCCTTTTAATGGATAATGGTATTTGAATAAAGTCGGAAGTTGTAGGCAGCTTATCAAATAATTCAAATTGTGATTGGTCGTAATTTATTTTAAATATTTTGCCTTTCATAAGTTGGATACCAATCTTTCCGTCGGATTCATATCCAGAAAATTCATTATTCCAAATCCATATACTGTCTATTGTAGTATTTGCCACCTGAATCCTATTAACCTTTGAAAGTCCTTCAGCAAATTCCGTTGTGTCAAATTGAACAGAATTTACTTTATTGATCCGGACAGGAGAAAGTGAAGCTTCATTCATCGCGATCTGGAACATTAAATTGGCACTGTCCTTTTCGTTAATTAATGCTTTTACAATGATGTTGTAATGATTATTCAACTTGAAAGGAATAATTTCCTGAGCATTTAACGCCGAAACATATAAAACTATATTTAGGATTAATGAAATGGTTATTCTAAGCATGATAAATTTTCTACAATTCTACTGGGAAGTAAACTTTTCCGTATTTATTTAAATCTTCTATTTCTGGTTTTTTTTCGAAGATTCCGAAAACAGAAGATCCTGAACCGCTCATTGAAGCGTAAATAGCTCCTTTTTCATAAAGTTTAGCTTTAATATCAGCAATTAGTGGATATTTTTCAAACAAGGAGATTTCAAAATCATTTTTAATATGATATTTCCAATCTTGGATGGGTAATTTAATTGCTTCACGTAAATCAATTTTCGGAATCATAGGACTGACATTGGAATAAGCTTCAGCAGTAGAAATGTGAATTTCCGGTTTAATAATAATGATTATATAATCTTCTAAGTTTACCTGAATATCGGTAAGTTCAGTTCCGGTCCCTTGAGCGTACATGGGTTTATTGTCTATAAAAAAAGGGCAATCTGCGCCTAATTTTGCCGCATAATCTTTAAGTTGATCATTATTTATACCAAGCTGAAAGAAGTTATTGAGCAGCTGCAATGTAGCGCTTGCATCAGAAGATCCACCACCAAGTCCTGCTCCAATCGGAATATTTTTCAATAAATGAATAGATACAGGTTTAATTGGATGGTCTTTTTCCAATATTTTAAAAGCTTTTATACATAAATTTTGATGATCAGCAGATAGATCTGAGTTACTGATCCTCATCTCCAATGTATCATGAGGTGTAATTTCTACCACGTCATAGAGCTTTACTGGATAAAAGATTGTTTCCAGGTCATGATACCCATCTGGTCTTTTCCTTCGGATATGTAATCCGAGGTTAATTTTTGCGTTTGCAAATTTCAGCATATACAAATTAAATGATTTTCCATTAAGTAGCCAATGACTATTTAAGGTTCCTCAATCCTTTTATTATATTTGACGAAGGAAGATTATGAAGCAAATAAATTTTTATTTATTTATTATAGTGGCAATATGTCAACATACCTTGGGATATGGCCAGAACATTCCACGTGTAGGCTCACCATTTGTTCAACAATATAATAAGACTACTTATAAAGCAGGAAATCAGAACTGGGGATTAGCGGTAAGCTCTGATGGAATAATTTATTCTGCAAATACTGAAGGCTTATTAAGTTTCGATGGTCAAGAGTGGACCTTATTTAGAATGAAGAATTACGCAGGATTAAGGAGCGTAAATATAGATGGAACAGGAAGGATTTTGGTTGGAGGCGCAGGTGAATTTGGCTATTGGGAAAGATCTTTATACGGAAAAATGGAATATACCAGCCTAACGGGTCTGGTTAAGGATAAACAAGCGCTGAAGAACGAAGAGATCTGGAGGATCATCATAGACGGTGAAAAGATTTATTTCCATACATTTTCCAAAAGTTACCTCTATCATCAAAATGAAATTACAACCATCACGGCAAATGGCGAGCCCTTTCTTTTTGGATTTCAAGTCAATGGAAGGTTGTTTTTTGAACAAATTCCGTCAGGTTTACATGAGTTAAAATCTAATAGTCTCTCTCCTATTAAAGATTTAAGTAAATTATTAGGTTCTAACATATTAACTATGCTTCCTTATAGTTCTACTGAAGTTATAATCGGTACGGATAAGAATGGATTGTTTAAGTTAAATAGTGACGGTAGTATTGTGCCATGGGAAACTGAAGCACAGGAGTATTTAAAGAAATCCCAGATTAACAATGGCGTTAAATTGTTTGGGAATCAATATGCATTTGGAACCATTCAGAATGGGGTTTTCATCATCAACCAAAATGGACAGATTGTACAGCATATTAATAAAAACAATGGACTTCAGAACAATACAGTATTAAGTTTGGCAGTTGACAAGCAATCAAATTTATGGGTAGGATTAGATAATGGAATAGATAGAATTGACATTAATAGCCCCTTATATTATTATTCAGACTTAACTGGGCATATTGGAACAGTATATAGTTCGATAATTTATAAAGACAAGATCTATTTAGGCACAAATCAGGGTTTATTTGTAAGTGATTGGCAGGGCATCGATACCTATAAGTCATTAAATTTTAAAATAGTACCAAATTCTCAAGGTCAGGTATGGAAACTAGAGAATATATCTGGGAGTCTAATTTGCGGCCATAATAATGGGACTTTTATTGTAGAACCATCAGGAATGCGGCGGATTTCTACAGTTACGGGAGCCTGGGGATTTCTTGCTGTCCAAAATAGTAATTATTGGTTACAGACTAACTATACAGGTGTAGGCCTGATGCAAGATGGAGATTCCCCGACTTTCATTAAGCAATTCTCCTATAAAAAGGATCCAATCCGCCATGCGATGCAAATTTCTGGAAATGATTTTTGGCTAAGCAACAATCAAAATGTATTCAGTTTCAAGCTATCTACAGATTTCAGAGAGGCATTAGACTTTAAGCTGGAGACAAATGGCTTACCTAAAGACACAAAATTATATGGGATCTATAATGTAGCCAACAATATAGTTTTTGCGAGTGATTCAGGATTCTATTTATATGATAACATTTTAAGGTCTTTTAAACCCTATGAGGAATTAAATAAACAATTAGCGTCTTTTTCTACAGCAAACAAAATTATTCCAATAAAGAATAATGCATATTGGTTTATAAAAAAATCACATTTAGCGAAAATACAATTTCTAACAGACGGTAAATTAAAGATAGACTCGAGTTCATGGAATTCATTAAAAGGCAGGATGATGAATGATTATGAGCAGATATTGAATGTTGATGAGAATTTATCCTTAATTGGCCTTGACAATGGATTCGCTATTTATTTTAACCACTATCCGGTCCAACAAAATTTACCCAAGCCAATCATAACCCATATTTGGAATACAACTTCAGACCCCTATTCCATTTATGATAATTTAGAGGTACCTAATAACGAGAATAATATTCGTATTTCATTTGCATCACCCTGGTATTCTTCAGCACCGTTAAAATATCAGTATTATCTTGATGGTTATACAGAAGGTTGGTCAAATTGGGATGAAATTTCATTTAAGGATTTCACAAACCTACCCTTTGGGAATTACATATTTCAAGTTCGATCAGTCACACCAAATGGAATTCAATCCGAAATAACTTCGGTTTCCTTTAAAATATTGCCACCATGGTATTTTAGTTGGGTTGCAATTCTCTCCTACATCATTCTTCTTGGATTGATTATTTATTTAGGTAAGAGATGGTACGAAGAGAGATTATTAGATCACCAGAGGAGATTGAAGAAAAAATTATTACAAGAGCAGGAAGACCATTTGGCAAAAGAAGCAGAGGCAAACGAGAAAAAGTTGATTTCATTAAAAAACATACAATTATTGCAGGAATTAGAGAATAAAAATCGAGAGCTTGCAAATGCTGCAATGAATATTGTCTATAAAAATGAGATGCTGAATAATCTTCATCATGAATTAACTAATTTAAATGATTCTAATGGTAACAAATTGAGCCATGAGCAGTTACGTAAAGTAAGTAAACTAATTGATGAAGCGCATAGTGATGACAGAGACTGGGATTTATTTGAGAAAAGTTTTAATGAAGCCCATGAGAACTTTTTCAAAAAATTAAAGTCAGAATATCCTGAACTGGTTCCTAACGACCTAAAACTTTGTGCATATTTAAGATTAAATATGTCAAGTAAAGAAATAGCCTCCCTATTGAATATCAGTACCCGTGGGGTTGAAATTAGACGCTATCGATTACGGAAAAAATTGAATTTACCCACCAGTAAAAACTTAACAGAATTTCTTTTAGAATTATAAAAATCTCTTTTATTTTTTGATAATTCTAGTCAATAAAATGATATAAGTACCTACTTACTTTGCTAAAACCTGATGTACTTTTTGCTTAAAATTTGCTAAAATTTTAAATTTAATTTAGAATTTCTGAAGGATTTTACCCCATATTTTTACTTAATACTACTACAACACTACATCATGATGGTTAATATTATTATGTGTATTTGATACACTTAGTAGTTGAATTTGTAAGGAATATAAAAGATATATAATATTACATTTCAGATAATTAACAATTATTTAATATAAGTTTGAGCAAGTAAATAATAAGTGTAGTAGTAATGTAGATATGGTAAATTTCTATTCCAAACTAATACATCACATATTTGTTAAGTGAATAAACACTTTTTATTACTTAACTAAACATTATTTACTCAATTAAACCATTGTTATATGAGGAAGTTATTTACACTGACCTTTGTTTTCCTACTCAGCTTTAGCTGGCTATATGGACAAAACAAGACCGTTACTGGGACGGTTAAAGATAGTCAGAGCATGATTGGACTACCTGGAGTTTCCGTTACGATTAAAGGAAATTCAGGAGGCACCCAGACGGACGAGGCAGGCCGTTATACCTTAGAGGCTGCCCCTACCGATTCATTAGTATTTTCATTTGTTGGATATGTATCACAATCAATTGTAGTTGGCGATAAATCTCAGATCAATGTATTTATGGACGATGAGAATATGGCACTGGAGGAGGTTGTTGTAGTAGGATACGGTACGCAGAAGAAGGTTGACTTAACAGGAGCCATCGGAAGTGTGAAAGCTGCAGAGATTGTAAAACAACCGGCCATGTCGGCAATGCAATCTATCCAAGGTAAGGTTGCGGGTTTAAATGTAACTGCATCCGAAGCTCCCGGCTCTACTCCGCAAGTGACCATTCGTGGTCTTGGAACTGCACTTGGAGGGAGAAATCCATTATATATTGTAGATGGATTTCCAACTGACAACTTAAATAGTATAAATCCATCTGACATTGAATCCATTGATGTTTTAAAAGATGCCTCATCAGCCTCTATCTATGGAGTTCGTGCTGCAAATGGTGTCATCATGGTTACCACCAAAAAAGGTAAAGTTGGAAATGTAAAAATTGGATATGAAGGTTATGTTGGCATGAAAAACATGTTAAACCAAGTAAAGATGGCTAATGCATCCCAGTATATTCAATATTACAACGAAAACATTGAAGGAATTGGAAGAGGTACTCTGTTAAAGCCGAACCAAGCGAATAACACCGATTGGTTTGATGAAATCCTTCAAAATGGTACGGTTTATAACAATGCAATTAATATTTCAGGAGGTTCTGAAATCGTTGACTACTTTGTGAGTGTAAATAATTTTACTGAAAACGGGATTATTGATGGATCAAAATTCGTTCGTAATACAATTCGCAACAACAATACCTACAAATTTTTGGACAACAAGCTTAAATTTTCACAGAATTTAAATTTGTCATTCAATAAATCTACGCCAAAACCATTTGGAGCATTCAATGACGCTTATCGTCAAACGCCACTTGCTCCAGTCATGTTTGATAATGGACGATATGGAACTTCAATTTATAATTCAAGTACAGGTATCGCTGGTTATCAAACAGCAGCAGGAGAAACCACAGGTAATTTAAACTCAATAGGTAATCCTGTTTACGCTATTCAACGTGCGAATGAACTGTTAAACTCTACACGTATTCAAGGAGGAATTGAAGGAGAATATCAAATTTTTGATTTCTTAAAAATCAATTCTAGAATTGGTGGTACGAAGATTTTTTCTAATTCAAGAACATTTACAGATATCAAAGATGCTTGGTTAAACGGTAATCCATTACGTACAGACCAAGAATTTCAAGATTTAAAAGATAAAAATCCAAATGTTGTTGGGTATGCAAATAATAGTTTAAACTACAGAAAAAATGAGGATTTCAGATGGCAGTGGGAAACTTTCTTATCATTCGACAAGAACTTTAACGGCCATCAAATCAATGCAGTAGCAGGATTTTCAAGGGAGAAATCTGGGATTTCGAATATGTTATCAGGCACGGGATATGACCTACCTGTTTTAGAGCAGTATTGGAATTTAGATATGGCATCTGCCGATTATACTAAGGTTGTGAACCAAACATATTACACGCCAAGAGCATTGGCATCCTATTTTGGAAGGGTCCAATACAATTACAACAGCAAATATTATGCAACAGCAACTATTCGCCGGGATGGATCAAGCGTATTCCGCAATACAGGTGAATATTTTGCCACCTTCCCTTCTTTTGGATTAGGATGGACGATTTCCAATGAGGATTTCATGAAAGATAATACCGTATTAAATTTCTTGAAATTAAGGGCAAACTGGGGTGTTTTAGGAAATCAAGACATTCCATTGAATGTATCTCAATTATTGACAGCTGAAGGAAGTTCAAATTACAATTATGTATTTGGTCCAGGGCAAGATTTAGTTTTGGGAGCAGCCTTTGGCAGTCCTGCATTACCAGTAAGATGGGAAAAAACCCAAGAAACAGGAGTTGGATTAGACTTTGAAATGTTCGATAGAAAATTATCAGGTTCAGTTGATTATTACAATAAGTTAAACACCAATGTTTTAATGAATGTACAGCCGATTTTGAACTCTGCTTTTGCAAATAATTTTTATGATCATGGCGGCAAAGTACGTAACAATGGTGTGGAAGTAATCTTAAACTGGAAGAATTCAGTTTCAGAAGATTTTAATTATAACATAGGAGTTAACTATGCTTATAATCACAATGAATTAACCGATGTTAAACCTGCCTATGACGGAGCTATAGGCGGAAGTTTGTCAAATGGTCAAATCACTAAACAAATCAAGCAAGGACAGCCATTATATGGATGGTGGATGTGGGAAGCAGACGGTGTTTGGCAAAACCAAGATGAGATTACTAGCGGTGCAAAATATGGAACACCACGACCAGGCCATTTACGTTACAAAGATCAAAATGCCGATGGGGTAATTGATAACAGAGATAAAGTTTTCTTTGGTTCATATATGCCGACATCAACCTATGGAGTCAATTTAGGAATCAACTATAAAGCGATCGATTTCTCATTGTCAGGATATGGAGTAGCTGGTAACAAAATTTATAATGCATTAAAAGGCACCAGAATTAATGGTGGTGAAAATATTACGGAAGATACTTTCAATAACAGATGGATATCATCAAATGGTTCAAATGTAAATCCTGGGGCAGATAGAGATTCATATGCTTCAAGTTATTATTTAGAATCAGGTAATTATTTCCGTATCAATAACATCACCTTAGGGTATACTTTCAAGAAATTATATAACTCTACATCTAATATGAGATTGTATTTCACTGCTCAAAATCCATTTATGTTTACGAAATATTCAGGATTTTCACCTGAGATCGCAAGTGATGGAAATCCAGCATTGACCTCAGGTATCGAGCTTTCAGCCTACCCGACTACAAGGAACTTCTTATTTGGTGTTAATGTACAGTTCTAATCAATTAATTACGACAAACATGAAATTTAGAAATTTAAATATAGCATTATTAATGGCTGCCGGACTGATGGTTAGCAGCTGTGCAAAGGATTTTTTGGATGTTCCATCGAATGAAATCATTGAAGCAGGAGATAGTGAGGAAAACTACTCACCAGAGGTTTTAGTTAACGGGATTTATGGAATGTTTACTGATTGGAATTATGGATTTTCATTTTTAGGCATTACTGAAATCATTTCAGACAATTCAGAAAAGGGTTCTTCTCCTACTGATACCGGAAGTGATAAAGACATTTTGGATAATCTTACTTATACTTCGACTGCAGGATCTTTTGCAGCATTATGGGAACAATGGTATAAATCAATAGGTCGAGCTACCAATGCCATAGAATATACAGAAAACTATGGTTTAACAGATGAGGCATTGAAGAACAGGTATATTGGAGAAGCTCGATTTTTAAGAGCACTCAATTATTTTTGGTTAGTTCGTGGTTGGGGTGATATTCCAATTCAAGAGCAAGACTTAATAAAAAGAGTACCTCAGGCTGAAGTTTATGATTATATCGAGGCAGACTTACAATTTGCAATAGATCATTTGCCTGCAAAATCAAAATATGCGGCTAAAGATTTAGGAAGAGCTACCAAAGGTGCAGCTCAAGCCTTACTTGCCAAAGTACATTTATATCAAGGTCAGTGGCAACAAGCTTATGACCTTTCCCAAGCAGTAATTAGTTCCGGCGAATATAGTCTTGAACCCAACTATGAAAAGATCTGGAGGTTAGAAGGCGAAAATGGCTCAGAATCTATATTTGAGATTCAGGCAAGAGGCTCTTCGATAGCTCACGGGATTCAACAATATTCACAAACTCAAGGCCCACGTGGTGGTTCTGCGGGAATTGGTTGGGGATTTAACACGCCATCTCAAAATTTAGTTGATGCTTTTAATGCGGAAAAGGATGAGATCAGAAGAGATGCGACCATTATTTTCAGGAATGAAGTTATGTATGACGGATTAAAAATCGGTAATACAGAGAACGAAATGTATAATGAGAAAGCCTATTCTTCGGCCAATGGCGGTGCAGGAGATACGGATAAAAACCTTAGATACATGCGTTTGGGGGAGATTTACTTAATAAAAGCTGAGGCAGCAAATGAGCTTGGAAATACTAATGAAGCGTTAACTGCATTAAATGCAATTCGTACTCGTGTTAAATTAGCAAATACTACAGCTTCAGGTCAAGCAAATATCCGCCTAGCAATCTGGAAAGAACGCAGGCTAGAACTTGCTATGGAGCACGATCGCTGGTTTGATTTGGTAAGAACAAAACAGGCAGAGAACGCCATGAAAGCTGCAGGCAAGCCATTTGAATCGAAGCATTATCTTTACCCAATACCAGATAATCAATTGATTCAAACACCTGAAATGACACAAAATACTGGCTGGTAAATTTTCATACAATTAGAGGGAAGATCTTCTGGTCTTCCCTTTTCATTAAGATTTAGTATGAGGCATTCTATATTCATTCTTATTACTGTATTTCTGATTGGTTGTTCAAAATCGAGCGACCCCACTCCTGGTCAAGGATCTAATTTTTCTGTAGAATCAATTTCAATAGGCAATAAAGATTTAGGAACAAACCCCAAGGGAATTGACTTGCATCCGGAATTTATATTATCGTTTGATGAGTCGGTTATCGAGCAGGATTTGAGTTCTAGTATTCAGATATTAAATGCTGAAAAGAGTACCGTATTAAGCAGCATTAAATTAATGGATAATGGAAAGAAAATTTCCATTAAGCCGGTTCAACCCTTAACATCCTTATCGAAGTTTGAAATCTTCATTAAGAATACATTGAAGGGAAACCTCAATAAAACATTGAACAAACAATATAATCTTGCCTTCACTACGGCATATGATCCAAAGGATAAATTTAAACGTATTAGTGAAGATGAATTATTAACATTGGTTCAAAAGCAAACGTTCAGTTATTTTTGGGACTTTGCACATCCTGCATCCGGGATGATCAGGGAGCGGAATACTTCGACAGAAACTGTAACAACTGGTGGTACCGGATTTGGGTTGATGGCGATTGTTACTGGTATTCATAGAAATTTTATAAGCAGGACTGCAGGACTAGAACGCACAAAGAAGATAGTAGCATTTTTAAAGAGTTCAGATCGATATCATGGAGCATTTTCACATTGGTATAATGGATCAACTGGTAAAACACAACCTTTCAGCAATAAAGATGATGGGGCAGATTTAGTAGAAACCTCTTTGTTATTTCAAGGTTTACTGGTATCCAGAGAATACTTTCAAGATCTAGAATTAAGCAAAGACATTAACGCACTGTTCAACGCCGTAGAATGGAATTTCTTTCAAAATGGTCAAGAGGTATTGTATTGGCATTGGAGTCCAGTTCATGGTTGGGATATGAATTTGAAAATCCAAGGATGGAATGAATCTTTAATAACCTACGTTTTAGGGGCAGGTTCTACGAATTTTGCGATAAATAAAAAAGTTTATGATGAGGGATGGGCTAAAAATGGAGCAATTAAGAATGGTAAGACATTTTATAATTTAAGTTTACCACTTGGACCTGACCTTGGCGGTCCCCTATTTACTGCACAATATAGTTTTCTAGGAATTAATCCAAATGGTTTAAAAGATTCTTATGCTGACTATGAGTTACAAGTAAAAAATCAAACCTTAATTAACAGAGCTTATTGCATTTCAAATCCAAATGGTTTTTATGGATATTCTGAGACTAATTGGGGGTTGACAGCAGGAGATATTCCTACAGGATATGGTGCTCAATCAGCCAATAACGATATTGGGGTTATTTCTCCTACAGCAGCACTTTCATCTATGGCATTTACGCCAAAAGAGTCTAAAGAAGCTTTAAATTTCTTCTACTATATCCTTGGGGATAAGTTATGGGGTAAATATGGTTTTAAGGATGGTTTTTCATTAGATGAAGCTTGGTTTGCTGACAGTTATATTGCGATTGATCAAGGTCCTATTATTATTTCTATAGAAAATCATAGAAGTCAGTTAATTTGGAATCTATTAATGAAAAGTCCAGAAGTAAAAAATGGATTAAAAAAACTGGGATTTAGTTCCCCAAATATTTAAGATAACATGAAGATACGTTCACTAACAATTGGTTTATTACTAAGTATGGCAGGATTACAAGCTTGTCAAAATTCACAAAAGACTGACAATAGCAAGGATAGTTTATCGGTAGACAGCATTTCCTTGTCCAATGATTCTTTGATGAATAAAATCCAACAACAAACTTTTCAATATTTTTGGGAAGGTGCTGAACCAAATTCAGGATTAGCAAGGGAACGAATCCATATAGATGGGGAATATCCACAAAATGACCAAAATGTTGTTACTACCGGAGGAAGTGGTTTTGGTATTATGGGGATCGTTGTTGGGATGGAAAGAGGATATATTTCAAAAAAAGATGGTGAATCTCGTTTAAATCATATTATGGATTATTTAGCTAAAATCCCTAGGTTCAAAGGAGCATGGTCACATTGGTATTTTGGGGATTCAGGCAAAGTTAAAGCATTCAGTGAGAAAGATAATGGTGGTGATTTGGTTGAAACGGCATTTTTGACACAATCCTTAATTGTGGTTCGTGAGTATTTCAAGAATGGTTCGAATTTACAAAAGGAAATAGCTAAAAAGGCAGATGATCTTTGGCGTGAGATTGATTGGAATCATTATACTAATGGGAAGAACGTGTTATTGTGGCACTGGAGTCCAAGTCATGATTTTGGTATGAACCATCCTATCCAAGGCTATGATGAATGTTTGATTACTTATGTATTAGCAGCCTCCTCACCCACACACCCAATTGATACCGCAGTCTATAATCAGGGTTGGGCAAGGAATGGAAAGATTAAATCAGACCTTAAAAAATTAAATATTCCAATAGGTATCAAGCACAACGCAAAGGAAGGTCAAGTTGGTCCCTTATTCTGGGCTCATTATTCTTTTATGGGGCTCAATCCAACAGGTTTAAAAGATGCTTATGTTAATTATGGCGATGTCGTGGAAAATCATGCGCGCATTAATATTGCTTATGCTGAAGAGAATCCACATAGTTACAAAGGTTATGGTGCGGAGAAAGGTTGGGGATTGACAGCATCCTACTCCATTACAGGTTATGATGCTCATCATCCTGACAATGATAAATCAGTAATTAGCCCTACTGCAGCATTATCATCTACTCCATATACACCTAAAGAGAGTTTAGCATTTGCAAGATATCTATTTACGCATTTAGGGGATAAAGTTTGGGGAAAATATGGTTTTTATGATGCTTATAGTGAAACTGAAAATTGGTATCCACAAAGATATTTAGCCATAGATCAGGGGCCAATAGTTGTCATGATGGAGAACTATAGGTCAGGATTAATTTGGAACTTGTTTATGAATGCTCCAGAAATACAGGAAGGTTTAAAAAAATTAGGATTTGAAAGTCCAAATATAAAGTAATTGGTTGGTTAGAATTTGCTCAGCCCTATTTTAGGGTTGAGCATTTCAATGATTTTGAAGGGATGAAAATTATTAAGCAAATTCTTTGTTATAGCTTGTTATTGAGTACTCAATTAGTTCATGGCCAAGAAAACCAAGAGATGAATGCATTCATAGATGGATTACTGAAAAAGATGACCGTTGAGGAGAAGATCGGGCAACTTAATTTGGTTACAGCAGGTGAAGCAGTCACAGGATCAGTCGTTTCTACAGACGTTGAATCAAAGATAAAAGCTGGAAATATAGGTGGAATATTCAGTATGACTAGTCCAGTTAAAATTAGAAAGGCTCAAGAGATTGCAATTTCGCAGTCCAGATTAAAAATACCAATCATCTTTGGTATGGATGTTATCCATGGATATAAAACTATATTTCCAATTCCTTTGGGATTAGCATCTACATGGGATATGGGATTAATAAGAAAAACTGCAAGAGTTGCAGCTATTGAAGCTACAGCAGATGGCTTGAACTGGACCTTTTCTCCTATGGTCGACATTTCAAGAGATCCACGTTGGGGAAGAATTTCAGAAGGAAGTGGCGAGGATACCTATTTAAGTTCTCGAATTGCTAAGGAGATGGTATTAGGATATCAGGCTGATGATTTGAGCAAGAACAACACTTTAATGGCCTGTGTAAAGCACTTTGCATTATATGGAGCTGCAGAAGCTGGGCGAGATTACCACACGACGGATATGAGTTTACATCGGATGTACAATGAGTATCTTCCTCCTTATAAAGCTGCGATAGATGCTGGCGCGATGTCCATTATGACCTCTTTCAATGACATTAATGGAGTTCCAGCAAGTTCAAACCATTGGTTATTAACAGATTTATTGAGGAAAGATTGGAAATTTAATGGCTTAGTTGTTACCGATTATACAGCAGTAAATGAATTAATAGATCATGGCTTGGGAGATTTGCAGAAAGTATCTGAACTTTCGTTGAAGGCCGGAGTTGATATGGACATGGTTGGCGAAGGATTTCTAACAACACTAAAAAAATCCTTGGATGAAGGAAAAGTAACCGAAGCAGAAATCACGAGGGCTTGTCGCTATGTATTAGAAGCTAAATATCGACTAGGTTTATTTGAGGATCCGTTTCGGTATTGTGATGAGCAAAGGGCAAAAACGGAGATCCTTACCGAAGAACATTTAAAACTGGCAAGGGAAGCAGCAGGAAAATCCTTTGTACTATTAAAAAATGACAAGAATACCCTTCCGTTAAAAAAACAAGGTACGGTTGCAGTGATTGGGCCATTGGCAAATACTGGGTCGAATATGCCCGGAACATGGAGTGTAAGTGCTGATTTAGTAAAAACTCCTTCTTTGGTTGAAGGAATGAAAGCAGCTTTAGGCAAAGAAGTTAATATTGTTAGTCATTTGGGGTCGAATCTTACGGATGATCCAATTTTGCAAGAGCGATCAACAATGTTTGGAAGAACTATTCCAAGAGACGAACGTCCTTCAGATACAATAATAGAGGAAGCCTTGAACATTTCGAGAGATGCAGATGTCATAGTTGCTGCATTAGGAGAAAGTTCTGAAATGAGTGGAGAGAGTTCCAGTAGGACTGATTTAAATATACCGCAAAGTCAAAGGAGGTTATTGGAAGCCTTATTAAAAACGGGGAAACCAATAGTATTGGTATTATTTACTGGGAGGCCATTGACGCTAACCTGGGAGAATGAACATGTACCAGCTATTTTAAATGTATGGTTTGGAGGTACTGAGACTGGAAAAGCAGTTGCGGATGTACTTTTTGGAACGATCAATCCATCTGGAAAATTACCTGCCACTTTTCCTCAAAATGTAGGACAGATTCCTTTGTACTATAGCCATAAAAATACCGGCAGACCATTAGCCAAAGATGCTTGGTTTCAAAAATTCAGATCAAACTATCTGGATGTAAGCAACGAACCCCTATTCCCTTTTGGTTTTGGATTAAGTTATACAACCTTTAAATATGGTCCAATAGAAATGCCTAAGACCAATATGTCCAAAACTGAAAATCTAAAAATCTCTGTCCGAATAGAGAATATTGGGCAGTATGACGGTGAAGAAGTAGTACAACTTTATATTCAGGATTTAGTTGGTAGCCAGACACGTCCGGTCAAAGAGCTTAAAGGTTTTCAGAAAATATTCATCAAGAAAGGTGAGTCTAAGGAAGTAGATTTTATGATTAGCGAAGAAGATTTAAAATTTTATAACCAAGATTTGAAATTTATTTCAGAACCTGGAAAGTTCAAGGTATTTGTCGGAACAAATTCTAGGGATACCGAAGAAGCGGAATTTGAACTCCTAGATTAAAGAAGAGCTTGCATAAGAATAGTACCCTACCTATGAAAAAGAAGGGCTGCAATTTATTTGCAGCCCTTTGTTATTTATTCTGTTTCACTAAAATAATCTACCTCAATAAATTTTTCAAATTCGCTTTCCTGGTCTTGAGCCAATTGAAACTGTTTAACAACACCTGCTATTTTTATTTTTATTTCAGGCAACATACCAGCATCTTTATCGTGAGCGACTAAAACTGAATTACCCGAAGTTTCATCTTTAATTTCATAAACGGTATATGTTTCACTGATTGGGATTAGAGTAAACACATCAATAACTGGAATAGAGATATATCCGCTTACAACACCTTCGCCTTCAATTTTTCTAGGAATGCCAGTAATTAATACGCCAGTACCTGGTTTAATTGATTCGATATCAGTAATTGCGATAAGATTTTCAGGATTATATTTATTAAAGTTGTCTGAAAGTCTATCATCAAATCTACCTTCAATTTCCTGTTGTTCACGCGGAGACAAATTTGCCATTGCCAATTTCAAGAATAAAACCGCTTTTTGTTTTTCCAATCTTGCACCCGCAACCTTTGAAACCTCAGACTGTGAAATCAGATCATCGTCTGCCTGCGTAAAAATATTATAGAATTCGCCGCCATTATCTAATGTTTCTATGGCTTGGCTCGCACTTTTAAATGGGGTTACTTGTTCCATGAAATAGAGTTTTTATGATTTTATTAAATCTACTTATTTTAAAAGAATTTAGCGTACAAATATTGATTTTTAATGTTTTTTAGCATTAATAATATGGGTGATGTGGTGATTGCAATGCCAGGCATAAATTCCGATTGCTGTTTCAATATTTATAATTTTTCCAGATTCGGGATTTTTAAATTCCATTTTTAATTGTTTAGCATCTAAACTTTGGAGCAGCGCAGTCCATCTTTGGTGAAGACCTTCAAGAATTCGGATAGAGCACTCAATAGGCATTAATATACTATCTGCCAATATTGCCCATTTATCTTCTTTATATGGTTTTATTGTAGGTGTATCTTCTGTTAATGCTAATTTAAATCGGATAAAACTATTCATATGGCTATCTGCACAATGATGGATTAGCTGTCTTACTGTCCATCCTCCTTCTCGATAAGAATTTTCTAAGTCTTTTTCATTCAGCTTATTCACCTCATTTTTTAAATACTCTGGAAATTTGGAAATTGTATTAATCCATGTTTCAAGCAATTCCGGACTTATAACTTCTGGTTTTGAGAATTTTCCAATTGGATATCGTAATTTTTCTAGGTTATCTTTCATCATTCGTTTAAATTTTAAATTTAATTAGGTTTATACCAATTCTCTTCAAAATATTGGATATAGGCCATAAATTGCGAATTGGGATCGGCATTATCCATTACGACTTTCTTCCAAGCATCAAAATTCACTTTGTCTTTGGCATGGTAATAACTTTGCGCCATGTTAATTGCCATTTCAGCGATTTGAATTTTATCTGAAGTAAGTTCTATTGCCTTTCTATATATTTTTTCGGCTTCGGGGAGATTATTGAGATGTTTCAATGAAAATCCTAATTCTCGGTAATACCAAAAATTACTAGGATCATTTTCTATAGCTTTATTAAGAACTATCACAGCTTTATAGAAGCTTCCTGTTGCATTATAAGCATATCCGAGTTCAAATTCCAAACCTGGAAAGTGCGGGTCTTCCTCATATGCTTTTTGTAAGATAGGAAGTGCTTTATGACTTGCTCCTGCCCCATTTAGATAGGATGCTTTTTGCACTCTATTTTGGATAAAATCTTGATTAACTGAATAAGCATCGAGCCAATCAGGTTTTTCCGGCAAAGCAAATTGCTTAATTAATTCATCTGACAATATATATACATCAAAGGTATTGACATCCAAACGAATTTTTATATTATTCGTGGTATCCAATCGTGGTAGGCGTTGAAATTTATTTTTTTTTAATTCGACTTCACCTTCATAATTAAAAGTATATCCTGCTTTCGGATCCAGGTAAATAAAACCTAATCCATAGGTGTTTTGATTTTCCTTTTTATTAAACAAAACCCATCTATTCTCCGCATCATAGAATTTCGTGTCGAATGATAATTTCGGGGTCTGTGCATGGACTAGATTACTGAAGATTATGAATAGAAATAGTAGTTTCTTCATTCTAAGCTTTACTTTTCCACTAAAATCGGGAATATATCAGTAATTGTTAAATGCTTTTTGAATTTTAAATGTTTTTAACAACAATTTAAAAAAAACAGTTTTATGTTTCCATAAAACTGTTTGGTACGAATTATAAATTATGATTGTGAATGCTAGTTGTCGGTATAAGGCAGAAAAAGTTCACCATCAGTTACATTAATGATTTTATTGGATCCATCATTTAGCATTATTTTTCCTTTGAAGGTTCCTTTTATATTTTTATCCTTATTTAGTTCTGAAATAACGAATGTGAAATCTTTTGTGTCATTGGCATAATATCTAGTAGTTCCTGTTAACATATATATTGCATCTAGGCTATAAGATTTTGGATCTTCATAGTCGACATCTCCTCCACCCAATATAGTATAAGTACCCGGGGTAATATTACCACCTTCGTTCCAGATTTCAATTAAAAATCCAATTGGAAACTCATTATTTCCAAGCTCTTTATAATTTTTCTCATCAGCACCTAGGGTAATATGTTCTAATCTTCCATCATTCCCACCGCTTTGAAAATTCGTTTGATGTTTAAAGATGATTTCTTTTCCGTCAAATTTAGCTTTGATGTAATAATTTCCATTGTTACCATCTGGTGAGTCACTGTCTTTACTACATGAAGAAAGGGATACAGATGTAGTTAACAAAAGCGTAATTGCAATTAGGAGGTTTAATATTTTATTTTTTTGCATAATGTGATTGTTTAAGGCAAAACTAAGGGATATTTCAGATTGAAAAATTCCATGAAAACAGGTAATATTTGATACCTGTTTTAGAGGGGAAAACTGATTTTTGGTGGATTTAGAAAATAATTAGGCTCATTTTCAGGCTACTAATAATTAAGTTTTGGTAGGAGATTAAAAATTTCTACTTTTGTCGCGGAGAGTTGGCAGAGTGGTCGAATGCGGCGGTCTTGAAAACCGTTAACTGTCACAGGTTCGGGGGTTCGAATCCCTCACTCTCCGCCAAATAAAACAAAGCCCGACGTTAGTCGGGTTTTGTTGTTTCTGGGCTTTTGCCAAACTTGTTTGAGCAAAAGATACAGAAACAACAAAACTGGGAGCGTAGCGATCGGCTTTGTTTTATTTTAAGCCACCCCCAACAAGGGATAGTTCAGGGTTTGAGCGCGGGAATTGTGGGGCTGAACTAATCCCTCAATCTCTGCTTTGCGAACAATAATTCTTACATTACATCAATATATTGCCAATAGGTTGAATTGGTTTTGGAACATCAGTTTCGTCAAACATCTGAAGTAAATCTATTTCTATGGTTCTGCAGATGGAAAGCATTGGAACATCGTTGTATGAGCCTTCAAAAGGGTTTTCTGTATAATCGCCTACCAACTCCATACTTACATAAATCCATCCTACCAAAACAACTAAGGGTACTGAAATCCAAATACCGATGTCGCCTAACTTTGAAAACTCTCCCATCAAACAAAAAGGCAACAAAATGATAAAAATGCAAACGAATACAAAGCTAAGGTTAGCATACAGCCTTGGTAATGGAAATTTTTTGATTCGTTCCGCCTTGCCTTGTTGGTCATAAAAATCGTTAAGCATTTTTTGTAATTCAAGGTGACGAAAATCGTTCAAGAGGTTTTGTTGACGTAATGATGCTAATTGTATTCCTTGCAAATGGATTAGCTCTGTAGCATAGTTAGCGTAATTGGTTTTTCGTACATATTCCTCATCAGTAAGATACTTTTTCAATATGCTGTCTATATCATCGTTTGTATAGATTCCAACACCGTATTTTGTTATATTTCTTTGTCCCCATTTGCCAACCAAACCTTTTTGGGATGCGTGTTCCCATTGTGTGGTCGCCAATAACTGATTACGTAAAGTATATAGCCAAGCGATATGCCTATAAATTAATTGCTGTTTGATTTCTTTTAATTGCAATTCACTCAAAGGATCTTCCCGAATAAGATTACTGATATAATTATCCAGCATATTACCCCAGCTTCTACTACTGTTTACAATAGCGCCCCAAATCTTTCTGGCCTCCCAAACACGGTCGTATGCCTGGTTGTTTTTAAAGCCTACATAAAATGCTACTGCCGTTGCAATAATAGAAGCTGGCAGCCAAGGGATAGCTACTTCTCCAAGGCTCGTGAATTGGTACAGGCAAGCTACACTTACAGCCCAAACTGTAAGCCAGGGAATATGATGACCCGAGAAGAAAAGTATTCCTAAAAAGGACACGTTTTTTTTAACTAACATAGATTGTAATGGTTTATTTTTTTGATAATTTCAAAATATCCTCCGTTTCCAAAATCTGGGTGGGATATCCTTTTGCAACTGCATTTATCATTGCTTTTCCTACTTCTGAAAGTTTGAGAGTTTTTGCAGAAATAAAGGGAGCAATTAGAGGACCCAATATTTTGTACAAAGTCTTTACATTTTTTTGTCCTTTTGTACCTATCATTATTGCGGGGCGGAAATTATACTGACCTTTAAATGGTAATTTCATCAAAGCATTTTCGGTACGGCCTTTTACCCTTGCCCACATCACTTTTCCTTGTTCAGTGCTGTCTGTGCGGTTACCCGAAACATAAATAAATATCATTGAAGGATTGATTGCTGATAACGAAGTGGCAAATGGGACAACAAAGTCATAGGTCTTTTTGGTAAAGCTTTCTTCGTTTTCGCCTACTGAACTTGAACCTGCACAAAAGAAACATCCTTCATATTGCTTTAATACTTCCGAATGATTGTTGATTTCCGAAAAATCTTTCACAATTAGTTCTTTTAGTTTAGGATGAGTCAACTCGTATTTCCTTCTGCCAATTATAAGAATCTCTAATACTGCTGGATTTTCTAAGCACTCAAATAAGACACCTTCGCCTACCATTCCAGTGGCACCTGTTATGATTACTTTCATTTTCTATTTTATTAAATTTCTATTAGTGCTGATTTCTATAAGAAAAGATAATTAATATTTGTTTTAAAGTCCTAATATATTTGCTCAAAAGTTCAATTAATAACAATAAAATCTGATTGTAGTTTTTGCAAAGAAACTTGTGCGAAGTTTAAATCGCTAAATCACAAATAACGAAATTTGAGTTTAAGGGATGTGACTTCTAAGGGGATTGTAAGCGATAAAACAGTATCCAACACTGAAGCGTTGGATGACAAGAGCTTTGGGAGCAGTTGGAACGAAAGTAGATTGGGTAGTAAAATGAATTAAAAGGAATCTAACCGCTGAGTTGTTAAGGTAAGCGAAAAAATAGTTTCCAACGCTAAAGCGTTGGAATGACAAGTTTTTGGCTATACTAAATCCTGTTACAGAATTTCTTGTCTTATGGAAAGAGCTTGATTTATTTTTATTTCTAACTTTAAAAGAACAAAAAACTATCATCAATGCAGCCCACTCATAGCGGATATTCGGAAGTCAACGGACTTAGGATGTATTATGAAATTTATTCTGAAGGATTTCCATTGGTTTTAATACATGGTGGCGGTTCTACCATTCAAAGTAGTTTTGAACGGATAATTCCATTATTGGCGAGTTCCAATCAAATTATTGCAGTGGAATTACAGGCTCATGGAAGGACAGATGACCGAGAATCTGAATTATCTTTCCAACAAGATGCGGATGATGTATTTCGGTTACTGAAAAATTTAAAGATTTCAAAAGCAAATATCCTGGGATTTAGCAATGGAGCTACGACGGCATTGCAGTTGGCTATTAGACAGCCCGAATGCATTGAAAAACTAATATTGTGCTCACCATTAGCAAAAAGAAATGGTGTTCCTTCCTGGTTTTGGGAGTTTATGGGGAATGCTAGTTTGGAAAATATGCCACAACAGTTAAAAGACAGTTATTTAAAGATTGTTGATTCCGAGCAAGGTTTGAAAAATATGCATGATAAAGACGCCAGAAGAATGGTTAATTTTGAGGATATTAATGATGAATTGCTTGAATCGATTGAAATACCAACCTTAATCGTAATAGGTGATCAAGATATTATTAAGCCGGAACATGCATTAGAACTACATGATAAAATAAAGAATTCCAGACTCGCTATTATTCCGGCCACTCATGGAGAATACCTAGGTGAGGTTACAACAATAAGTCCTAATTATTCTGATCGTTTTCTAATTACTGATATGGTAGAGAAATTCTTGAAATATAGTTAGCAATTTCAATGAATACAGCAAAAATAAAAGATGTTATTTAACTTTTACCATTATTATCCAATCACCGGGTATAATTTCAAATTTTAAGGAGTCACCATAAACTTCAAAAGGCATCTCTAATTCACCTTCTTCAAGAATAACTCCTCTTTTTGTTTCCAGATTGAAATTATATGTACCTTCCCAATTATTAGGATCATAAAATCCTTTTAATTTCCCAGCATCAAGAAACTCCAATTTAATTTGTTTTTGATCAGGCGAACCACCTACGTGACCCTTTCCCTCCCATTTGCTATTAATAATTTTAAAATCATCTTCAACATTAAATTCGTCTTTAGCACAGGATGAAAGCGAGAGAGTTAATACAAAAATCGGGAACAAAAGTTTTTTCATGCTATATTTAAATTATAAAACAATATGATTGAATTAAATCAATTTTAATGCCAATGGGGTTATGATAAATATAGATGAACATTATGTTAATGGTTAATTATCACAATAAGGTTTTCAAAACGAAGAACAATTCTGTTACTGGAGAGACTTCCAATGAGACTTTATTTTATTATAAACAAATTGGAAAGATTGTCCATGCGGAATATTTTGGAGGAATGATTAAATATGGACAATTAATAGGAATAGTAAGTGAATATGGTACTATTGAGATGAATTATCATCACATTAACAAGGAAGGAAATATACGGACCGGTATTTGTGAATCCATTCCTGAGATATTAAGCAATGGGAAAATCAGGCTACATGAGAAATGGCAATGGACAAATGGGGATTTATCAAGTGGTAAATCTATCATCGAGGAAGAATAATTTGCATTATTAAATATGTTGCCCTATTATATGGATATTTAAAAGATTTGGATTGATGAATGAAAATATAGAGTCAAAAAAAGAATTAAGAAATTTAATTGAAGCATTTCGCTCAAGTGGGGATTTATCGTTACTTGAACCCTTTAAATTGGACATCAAGCCAACAGAAGACGGTTGGGATTATGATTTAAATGCCTGGTCTAGAACAAAGTTAATATTAGAATTATTTGAAAATAGTCAATATGAAGATAAGCCTTTAATTAAATGGCTGTTAACTGAAGAAATAAATGGGCAGGAATACGAATTACAATATTATACCTTAGATGTTATTGCGTATCTACTTTACAAATACATGGAGAATTCTGATGTATATCAACTTTTCGAATCCAAATTTGCATATGGGAATGTTTTTCATTTAGATGTGGAATTAATTTTTGGATACGATAAAGAAGAAATGAAGCAATTTTTATCAGATCCAAACAATAAACATGAATTTAATCGTGATATTTTATTAACTATTCAAGATTACGAAGGAAATCCAGATGCAAAGTTCAAGACACGTGAGGAGTATATCAATTATTATGAAAACAGGAAAATTGTTCATATAAAAAATGATATTTCTTCCAGTGAAAACAATATGAAGACTGGTAAGTATTAGTTTAGTTCATTTTGAATTTGTTCTAATGATTTACCTTTTGTTTCGGGCATCCTAAGTACGAAGAAGAAAGAAATTACCACCATTAAAGCATAAAACATGAAAATATAAAATCCACCGGACGCTACATTTTCGACTATAATTGGGAAAATCCAAGAGATTATTGCAGCCATGACCCAATGAGTTGTACTACCTAAAGAGGTTCCTTGAGCACGAACAGGATTTGGGAAAATTTCTGATATAAAAACCCAGATAACTGCGCCTTGAGAAAGTGCAAATGATGCGATAAAGCCAATAATATAAAATAATAAGAATTGTGAATCACCAGACTTCAAGCCAAAAGCGGCTAGGACCAAAAAGATGAACATTCCTACTGCCCCACTTAAAAGCAATTTTTTACGACCATATTTATCAATAATGCTCATACCGATCAAAGTAAAAAGTAAGTTAGTCCCACCTATAAAGATAGGTTGCAAGAAAGCGAGTTCCCTACTAAATCCTGCCATTTCAAATATTCTAGGAGCATAATATAAAATAGCGTTGATTCCTGTAAACTGATTAAACACAGCCAAAAGAACGGCATAAATTATAGGCTTTTTATATTTTGATTGAAACAGTGGTTCTTCTTTATTTTTAATTGGCTGATTATCTAAGCTTTCTAAATCAGGGATTGGTTGGTCTAAACTCTTAAAAACTTCTTTGGCTTCCTCTTCCCTATTATTTAATAATAACCAGCGTGGAGAATAAGGAATGGTATTTAATAATAATAAGAATGCTATGGATGGAATTGCCATAATTCCCAACATGTACCTCCATGCATCATCACCAAAATTAGCAAATAAATAATTTGTTAAAAAGGCAATAAAAATTCCACTTACAATCATTATTTGGAACATTCCGGTCATTCTACCACGTAATTGAGCGGGAGCGATTTCAGAAATATATAGTGGACCAACAACGGAACTAACCCCAACAGATATACCCCCTAGGAGTCTAAAAAACAGGAACATATACCAGTTAAAGGATAATCCACATCCAATTGCGGATAAAAGATACATGACAGCTACAACTTGAAGGACTCTTTTTCTGCCATATTTTTGAGCGGGTTTGGCTGCGGCAATGGCACCGAAGATAGTACCAATTAAAGATATAGAAACCGTAAATCCATGCCAGAATGAATTTAAATGCCAAAGTTCTTGAATTATTTTTTCCGCGCCAGAAATGACAGCGGTTTCAAAACCAAAGAGGAATCCCCCTAAGGAAGCAATAAAAACATATTTCCAAATTTTACTCATGGTTTAGGTATTTAGGTTTATTATTTTACTTCAGGGAGCGGGTCAAAATCTACGAGTTTATTAGGGTCATAAATAGCGACGGCTACTTTAGAATCAGCACATCCATAATAGAGATACCATTTGTTTTTGTAAAAGGTCAAGCCCTGAATAAAAACGGTACCATCTTTATACTGACCAGATTTTTCAAAATCTTCCATTGGTCTTAAAAAAGGAACATCTAAACGTTGTAAGACTTCGGTTGGATCAGTACTCGAAAAAAGAACCTGGCCTGCGCTATAGGTTCCTAGATTAAATCTAGGATCAGCTAATTCCTTGCTATCATGATTTTTGCCGTTGTATAAGAGCAATATACCTTTATCAGTCATAACTGCAGGAGGACCACATTCAGTCAAAGCTGAATCAAAATATCCTTCACGGGGAATAATAAATTTAGCTAATTCACCCTCCTCATTCAAAACTGGTTCCCAATTGATTAAGTCAGTAGAAGTTGCACCGGACACTCCATGCTCTCCCCAATACATGAAATAAGATTGACCAACTTTAGTAATGACCAATTTATCACCTTTGATTTTAGTAACAATTGACGCTGACTTATGACCTTCATTAAATACTTTTTTATATTTAGCATTTTTAAAAATTGGCCCATGTTTTTCCCAATTAATTAGATCTTTTGAAGTTGCCACGCCTAGCCTGGGTACATCTCTATTCCATTGGGTATAAAACACAACATAGGTTCCATCTTCAGTCACTGCGAGTCTAGGATCTTCTACTCCACCTGGCCATTCAAATTCTTTTTGATTGTCGTCTTCTGGAAATAGCACTGGTTTTTTGTGTCGAGTAAAGTGAATTCCATCATTGCTTTCAGCTAATCCAAGCCTTGAAGTTCTGAATCCAATACCAATCCCAAACTTATCTTCAGCACGATACAATACATACACTTTCCCATCCTTTACAACAGCACCAGGGTTAAATGTGTCATTTTCTTCCCAACGTACCAGAGAATCGCTCATAGGGTCCATAAAGGTAGTTGTGGAATCAGGTTGAATAATTGGATTTAAATTTTTCGGTCTTTCAAACCCACCTAATGTCCAGACAAAATCTTTTGATCCAGTTACTTCAGTCTTGGTTGAAACACAACCAGTAAGAAGAAATAACAAGGCAATAAAGCAATGATTTAATGACATGTTAGTATTAAAATTTGGTTAGTTTATAACAAAATGATAAATCGCTTTAGCAAAATTGTTTATCTAATATAAGACTAATATTTATTAAAATATACAATGAAGTAAAAAATCAAATTGCTATTACAGAATCATTTACAATGGCATAGATAGTATTATTTACAGTTTTTTTAACTAAATATAATCCAGTAAATTTTCCAAAAGCAGGCATTGTGAGGACTTTATCTTGAAGAAAGAAACAGGGTAATTTAAAGCTTTGCCTTGCCCCTACTTCAATTGAGCAACCAGGGTGAATATGGCCAACAATGTTGTACATATATTGTGGAAGACCAATAATTGGCTCATGAGATAATACGATTCCTTCAGAAAGAACAATCTCCTTAATCACATTGATTTCCATATTGTAAAAGTGATTATCGGAAAGGATATCATGGTTTCCTTTGGTTAAAGTACACTTGATAGCTTGTTTTGATATATGATTGATATAAGATTTAAATTTTTCCCAATCGGCATTCCATTTGGAATGGAAAAGATCACCAAGAAAAACAATTTCGTTAATATCCAATTCATTAATGAGGAGGTTTAATCGTTCTAATTCTTCTTCAATAGCTGGAGAAGGGACAAAAATTCCTTCTTTTCTGAAATGGGATAGTTTTCCAAGATGCCAGTCCGAAATGATTAATTTTTTATATTTAGGGATGTAGATTACTTTTTGAGGTAATAAAAATAATTCTAAACCATTAAGTTCAATTCGCTTAGCCATCTAATAACTGCAACTTTAATTTTTCAAGTCTACTTTGCCAATCTTCGTTGGAATATTTTTCTCTGAAAGATTCAGCAAATATAGGAAATGCGAAAGGAGTTAAATTCTTAGGTTGGGTAAAAATTATTTTATGGTTAGAGATTCTTTCGAATGCCCTTTGCATTCTACCTTCTTCCAGTTGAAAGTCAAAAACTTCATCATAAGCCTCCCTCAGGAGTAGGTTTCCGGGATCATATTCAGAAAATACGGAAAAGAAAAGACCTGCATTTGCCTGAAGATGTTTACTTTTCATTTGTTTACCGGGAAATCCTTGAAATATAAGGCCTGCAATTCCTGCAATATCCCTAAATCTTCTTTTAGCCATTTCTTGGACATTGATGCCGGAGTTAATATCATGGTGTAATTTTTTTGGATTAAAGAGTTCTTTTAGAAAATCCTCATGAATATCAAATTCTGTTTCTGATAACAATTCAATACCATACTCATTAGTTGCAATAGAGAAAGTGGTTGGCTTAATCTGGCTTAATCTATAAGCAATAACTTGAGCCATACCTTCATGTACCAATTTTCCTTCGAACGGATATAAAAAGAGGTGATATCCATGTTTGGTTTCGATATACTCGATTAACAATTCATCTTCCTTGGGTAGTCCAGACAGTTTCGCTTGTTCAAGAAATAGCGGTTGTAGATATTTTATTTCTTCACTAATATTTTGTTTTTTATAAATGCTCTTAAAACTATGGCGGATTGCTAGACCCAAATCAGGTGATATAGCAAATCTACCACCCATCCAAGAAGGAACCACTCCTTTTTTCTTTTCAGAAGCTTTTACAATGGCATCGTTAGCAATTATTTTAACAAGTTCTAATTGTCTACCTGAAAACCAAAATACATCGCCAATATTTAATTTACTAATAAAAGATTCTTCAATTGACCCTAAATATTTTCCAGAAAGGAATTTAACTCTCATCATTAAATCCGAAATGATAGCACCAATAGAAAGTCTATGTCTCATGGCCAGTTTTCGGGAGGTCACTTTATATTTACCGTCAACCAACACCAAGCGATGAAAGTCATCATATGCTTGAAGCGTTGATCCTCCATGAATTAATAAGGACATACATTGATCGAATTCTTCTTGGGAAATAGATTCGAAGCAATGGGTTTGAGCGACTTCCTGAAGGATTTCATCTGCGTAGAATCCGTCACCTACGGCTAAAGTCATTAGATATTGGATTAGTACATCAAATGATCTGACAAAAGGTATTCTGCTTTCTACAATTTTTTCTTTAACAGCATATTTGAGTGAATCACCTTCGATTATTTCCAAGGAATTAGTAGGTACATAATAAATGATAGAAGTTGCATCTGGTCGGTGACCGGATCTACCTGCTCGTTGCAGGAACCTAGCAATACCTTTAGGTGAGCCGACCTGAATAACACAGTCCACAGGTCTAAAATCAACTCCTAAATCCAAACTGCTCGTGCATACAACTGCTTTCAATTTTCCTTCGTGCAAAGCTTCTTCGACCCAATTCCTAACTTCATCACTCAATGAGCCATGATGTATAGCTAATAATCCTGCAAATTCTGGATAATAGGTAATGATTTGTTGATACCAAATTTCAGCTTGAGACCTTGTATTGGTAAAAATTAATGTGGTTTTATATTGATTTATTACATCGATGACTTTATCTAATAATCGAATTCCTAAATGTCCAGCCCAAGGAAACTTTTCAAGGCTGTCTGGAAAAATTGTTTGAATTTCAATTTTCTTACGAATATCAGCTTTAATAAGAATTCCATTATTATCTTGACCTAAGAGGATATCTTTAGCTTCTTCAAGATTTCCAATGGTTGCTGATATTCCCCATATTTTAAGATTGGGATTAATGGCTTTCAATCTGCTGATAGCAAGTTCGATTAAAACACCTCTTTTAGAACCCAAAAGTTCATGCCATTCATCTACAATAATAAATTCTAGGTTTTTAAAATAATCTTGGCCTTCTTTGGTAGCTAATATGAGATGTACACTTTCTGGGGTAGTAATTAATGCTTCGGGAGGATTTTTTCTTTGCCTTTGGCGGTTTGCGGTACTGGTATCACCAGTTCTAAGTTCAATTTCATAATCCAGGTCAAGATCCGCGGACACCTGGGAAGTAGCTTTATGAATTTCTTTAGACAATGCCCTTAAAGGAGTAATCCAAAGGGCATGTAAATGTTTCTTTTTATTCTTTTTGGCGCTCTCCACTTTATTAGAGGAATAGTAATGAGCAATTACTCCGAACCATATTGCGAATGTTTTCCCGTAACCAGTAGGTGCATTCAAAATACCTGACTCGCCTTTTGCTAGTGCTTTCCAACATTTTAATTGAAAGTCATGAGCCTGCCAGCCTTGATTAAAGAACCATACTTCAGCAAATTCGTTTTTCATAGATTAAAAGCAAAAATTGAAATTAAACAATTATCAATATCTAAATAACTTTTTGTAAAGTATTTTGTTATAAAATGTAACTAAGAAAATTTAAAATTATGGCAAATAAACAAGTAGGTATTTTTGTAGGAAGTTTAAGAAAAGAGTCGTTTAACAGGAAAATAGCAAATTATTTAGTCTCTTCATCTCCGGAAGGATTCGAAATGAAGATTTTAGAAATTGGGCAATTACCCTTTTATAATGAAGATTTAGATAATGGGAATCCACCAAAGGAGTTTGTTGATTTTAGAGATGCTGTGAAAGGATTGGATGCAGTATTATTTATTACTCCGGAATATAACCGATCAATTCCAGCAGTTTTAAAAAATGCTATCGATGTAGCATCTCGTCCATATGGAAAAAATATGTGGGATGGTAAACCGGGCGCCGTAATTAGTTCATCAATTGGTGCAATTGGTGGCTTTGGTGCAAATCATATCCTTAGGCAATCATTAGTTTTTATTAATGTATTAGCAATGGCTCAACCTGAAGCTTATATAGGAAATGTAGCGAAGAATTTTGATGATTCAGGCAAATTGACAAATGAAGATTGCCAAAAATTTTTAGATGCTTTTATGAAAGCATTTCATAACTGGATCGAGAAAATATAAAATAGTCCCTTATAGTAATGGGTAAATGTATGTAATTCGGCAGATTGATCCTCAAATCAATCTGCCGATATTTTTATTGGAATTTAATCTCTCCAAAGAATTCAGGGAGGTGAAAATTGGGGGTTTCATTTTTGATATCATTCCATGAAATGAAGTGAGGATTAGGTAATCCGTCCCCGCATTTATAGAAATTAGCATCAAAAGTTTCACCCTGTACATCCATAAATGATTTGCCAAATATTGAAAATGGAATCATTAATATTAGTTTCCAAGTTTTTTTCCCGTTTAAAGTTTTTATTTCAGAAAAGGTATTAACCGTTAAGATCTCCTCTGCGGACAATCTATTTCTTGTTGCCTTATCTGAAGTTCCATAACCAATAAGGCCTGTTCCTAAAACATTAAATTCTGCATTATAATAATGTTTCTTTTGATCGAAGGAAATAAAAAATTCAACACAGCTATCTTCCCAAATATTTTCGTTAGGCCTGATGAATTCAGCTTTTACAAACTCTTCATGAACATCATAATGAATAAAGATTGCTTCTTCATCATAAGCAATTTGAAACCTTGCTTCTGGGATATAAGGATATTCATTTTGCCATGGAGATTTATCAATTTGATTCCAAGGCAAATGTTTCAGTCCATTGGATAAACCTGAGTAATCAAGTTCAACATTTGATAAATTTATTTTACTGACTAGAAGAGCTTTCATACTAATTTGACATTAAATTTTCAGATAGGATTTCTGTTAATTTATCATTGTTAATTTCCAATTCATGCACCAATTTCAATTGAGCTTTGGTTCTAACCAGATTATGTTCGGGATATGCTATTTTATAGTAGGTATCACCATTGATATAATCTGTCAAGAACCTAACAGCTTGCATGTAGGGTAATAAATGAACTGCAGGAATAAGCGAATCAATTTCAGATTCGGTCAAGAATTCCTTGGCCTCAGAGAGGTATCCAGCAGCGAAGGATTGAAATAATGGAATGTTTAATATGATTTTTGAAAGATCTTTTTCATCTTCAGCAGCGGAATTAATAATTGTACGGATGGCATCACCAAAATCATAAGCTACATAGCCTGGCATGACAGTATCCAAGTCAATTACACATTGAACATTATTTTCTTCATCTAACAGTACGTTATTAAACTTTGTGTCGTTATGTGTTATACGTAATGGTAATTTATTAGCGCGTCCTAATTCAAGGATTGTACGCATCTTTTGTTCCCTTTCAAAAATATAGTTCAATAAATCCTGAACATGTTCAACACGACCAACTGGATTGGAGTTTATTGCCTCCTTAAGGTTGTTCATTCTAAATTCAATATTATGGAAGTTAGGAAGAACTTCGACAATTGTTTTAGGATCTAAATCACTGAGTTGTTTTTGGAACTGTCCGAAGGCCATTCCACCTGAATATGCTTGTTCTTGAGTTTCCAAAATATCGTAACTTCTAGTATTTGGTATTAAAATAAATACGCGCCAATACTCTCCATTTTGATCTTTGTAATAGTTTTTATGATCATGAGTTTGAACAATAGTCATTGTTCTTTTAATAACTTCATGATCACCTAAATGGGCTAGTTTTTCCTTTAAATGATTACAAACGATTTCAATATTATTCATCAATCCATCGACATCTTGAAAAATATGGTGGTTTATCCGTTGTAATAAATAAAAGTTATTGTTAGGGCTATTTGTTGTAATTTTAAAAGTGTCGTTGATATGTCCAGAACCAAATGGTATAGACTCTATTATTTCACCTTCAAGTTTAAAATTTTCTGCCGATTTAATGCTGTTTTCAGTTTTCTTGGTTGACATCACTTCACTTTTCATTCAAACTACTTTGTAAGTGAATGCAATATCTATAATAGGAATCAATAAATAAAATATTTTTTGTAATCAAACGGTTGCACAAATTAAAACTATTCAACAAAAAAGAAGATTTAATAATTGTTTAGAACAATGGTTTAAATTGAATTTAAAGCAAATATTGATAAGAAAATTTCGTAATTTGGAGCATCTTTAGCGATTAATACCCTATATGGTCACGGAAATAGTTATTATACTTATACTAATAGTTTTAAATGGAATCTTATCGGCCTCAGAGATAGCGATAGTATCCAGTCGGAAAGCACGCCTACAGGCAGCAAGTGCGAAGAATAACGGTGCTAGAACGGCGCTAGAATTAAAAGAAAATCCAAACAACTTCTTATCAACAGTACAAATCGGAATTACCCTTATAGGAATTTTGACAGGTTTCTTTTCAGGAGGCTCCATTTCGACATTTTTAGCTGAGAAACTTAACAAAATTGAAGCCCTAGCCCCATATAGCAATCAAATTTCCGTGGTTTTAGTAGTTTTAATGATCACATATTTATCACTAGTTATTGGGGAATTGGTTCCAAAACGAATTGGTATGGCCATTCCTGAGAAATACGCTTCAATTATAGCGGTACCAATGAATGTATTAAGTAAAATCGTTAAACCTTTTGTTTGGCTATTAAGCATATCTACTGAATTTATTGTCAAGTTATTTAATATAAAGATTAATCAGAATGCAGTAACTGAAGAAGAAATCAAAGCTTTAGTAGATGAAGGAGTTGATAGTGGAGCTATTGAAGGTATTGAACATGATATGGTAGATCGGGTATTAAGTTTGGGTGATAAGAAAGCTATTAATTTAATGGTTCACCGAAGTAAGATAACCTATTTAGATATCCAGGATTCATTCGAGGAAAATAAAGCATGTATTATCGCTGATGAGCATACCGAATATCCAGTATGTAATGGAAACTTTGACCATGTTGTTGGTGTAGTTCATGTAAAAACATTACTGAAGGAATATTTAACTACGAAAGAAATGGATCTAAGCAAATTGGTAACCCCCATTCCTTTTGTAAATGAAAACACCTATGCCTATAATGTTCTTCAAACATTGAAGTCTTCCAAGGTTCTACAGGCAGTTGTTGTAGACGAGTATGGAAGTCCGCAAGGGATTATTACGATGACGGATATAGTTGCTTCATTGGTTGGAGGGTTTGATTCTCCGGAAACAGAGGAGAAAAAAACGATCAGAAGACGAGAAGATGGTTCTTATGTTATTGACGGTAGTTTCCAATTGGATGATTTTATTGAAATGTTCCATTTAGACTTATCGGAAGATGACGAGGATGAAATTGGTAATTTGACTACTGTTGCCGGATTAGTATTCTTATTATTAGATCATATTCCAGAGGAAGGAGAAAAAGTTGTTTATAAAAACTTAGAGTTCGAGGTTCTTGATATGGATGGACACAGAATTGACAAACTCAGCTTGAAAGTGAAGGACTCACCTTCTGAAGAGACATCCAATATAGATTAATAAACAAGGAAGCGATTAAAAATTTAATCGCTTCTTTGTTTTATGATTTTTAAGAATGAGAATTGATAACTCTTAGCAATTCGTGTTTGGGCTGTAAGCCACTTTGTCTCCAAACTTGGTTGCCATCTTTATATAGAATTAAAGTTGGTACTCCTTGGACCTGAAATTTTGAAGCAACGGCTTGGTTTTTATCAATATCTATTTTAATAATAGAAAGTTTATCTCCAAGTTCATCCTTAACTTCTTTTAAAATTGGTGCCAGCATTTGGCAAGGACCACACCAGGTAGCTGAAAAATCAACTAGTACTAGTGAATTCTTTTGAATAATATCATTGAATGATGCCATTATGATTTGATTATTTTCTAAAATATTCTTTTAAATGTCTTAAGGTATTTCTATTAGTAATTTTTATTCTATTAGAAAATATAAATGACTAGATTGCTATTTGACACACAATTCTTCTAATTCTTCAATATTCCCGTTGAACAGATTTAAGTCTACAGGACCGCGTATGCCTTTGACGGAGCCTTTTTCTGAAAACTGCCAAAAATTCCAATGTTTTTTGGGTTTTTCCACCCAGAAGTTATAATTAGCAATCCAAAGGGTATAATCTGCAAATTCTTTTTCCAAGAAATCCGCAAAATATTTGTCACCTGAATATAAAACAGGCCTTACCTTAAAATGTTTTTCAACCTGAACCAACCATCTTTTCAATCCCGTTTTTAAACTATCCATGGATTGATTTCTTGGCATTTCTTCTATATCCAATACTGGAGGTAGATCCCCAGCCTCTAATTTAACTGTATTAATAAAATTATCGGCCTGTTTGATTGAATTTTCATTTGGTCGGAAATAATGATATGCTCCTCTAAGTTTGTTCTTGCTTTTTATTTGTTTCCAATTGAATTTAAACTTGGAATCCTTTGATTTTTCTCCCATAGTTGCGCGGACAAAAATATAATCTATTGGGAATTCATCGTTAATGGTTAAGACTTCGTCCCATGAAATCGCGCCTTGATATTGGGAAACATCAATTCCAAATATTTTATCATTATGTCTTCGCATTAATTCAATATTACGAATATCATATTTTCCATTATCCTCAGATATGACTTTATCCTTTTCAAACCATTTCACAAAAAGATAAGAAATTCCAGCCCGGTGTTGCCAAGCAAAAATTGATACAACCAATAAAGAAGGAATTGCAATGCTCCAAAAAAGAAAATTCTTTTTCATCTGTTGATCTGAAACCACTTTTTTCTTGACCGTTTTGCGCATTTTTGTCATATTGCGTGAAAATAGGCTATTTAAATTTCATAGTCAAAAAAAATAATTCAATGATTGTTTATAATCCAAAAGATTGGTCCAAAACTATTTCCTACTTATTCAACAGTAAAATTTTTAGAAGACTACTACCCTATCTTATTATCTCAGTTTTTGTTTCCTGGGCATTAGCATATTATGAACTGGAATACTTGAAATTATCAGATAAAAGTTGGATGCGCAATATTACGACAGTACATAACCTATTGGGCTTTGTACTTTCATTAATCTTAGTTTTTAGAACAAACACCGCTTATGACCGTTGGTGGGAGGCAAGAAAGCAATGGGGTGCGCTGACCAACTCGAGCAGGATTCTTGCAATCAAGCTCAATGCATTTTTGTCTCCATCTGATAAAGTAAATAGAAGTTTTTATAAAAAATCAATTCCCCTATTTGCTGACACTTTATATACCTACTTGCGTTCTGATTATAGCAAGTTTATGCTTGATCAAAATGAGCATCCAGAACTCGAGGATTTGGATGATAAAAAACATGGTCCTAATCAGGTTGCAGCTTTGATTTATAAGAAAACCAACATTCTTTATGGGGAAGGAAAGATTACAGGAGATCAATTTATTATTTTGAATAAGGAGTTGACTTCTTTGACAGAAATAACGGGAGCATGCGAAAGGATCAAGAATACCCCAATACCATTGGGATACAGTTCATTTATAAAAACATTTATAGTCCTTTATACAGCAACCCTTCCAATAGGATTGGTATTTTCTATGGGTTACTTCGTCGTGGCAGCTGTACCATTTATTTTTTATGTTTTAGCAACCTTAGAAATGATTGGAGAATCCATTGAGGATCCATTTGGTGTTGATTCTGATGATCTACCAATCGATAAAATAGCCTCAAATATTAAAAAACATACGAATGAAGTATTGTTGAGTTAGAAATAAAAAAGCCGGTTAAACCGGCTTTTCTTTTAGTTTCTAATATTTATATAACCATATTGATAATCTTACCTTTTACAAAGATTATCTTCTTGACAGGTTTTCCATCCAAGAATTTCTGTACATCAGGATTAGCTTTCAAAATTTCTTCGACTGCAGATTGATCCAGGTCTAATGCTAATGGTAAATTCATTTTCATTTTCCCGTTAATAGATACAGGATAAGCAAATTCACTTTCTACTAGGTATTCCGGGTTAAATAAAGGATATTCAGCATAAGAAATAGATCCTTCTTCATTTCCTAATAATGACCATAATTCTTCCGTGATATGCGGTGCATAAGGTTCTAATACAATTAGAAGATCTTGTAAGATTTTTCTTTTATTTGATTTCAAATCTGTTAATTCATTCACACAAATCATAAATGCTGAAACTGAAGTATTAAAAGAAAATCTTTCAACATCTTCTTCTACTTTTTTGATAATTTTGTGCAATGCTTTATACTCAGCTTTGCTTGGTTCTTCTTCAGACACAGAAAAGTTTCCTTCAGCATCATGGAATAGTCGCCATACCTTACGTAAGAATTTATATACACCTTCGATACCATTTGTATTCCAAGGCTTTGCCTGTTCAAGTGGACCTAAGAACATCTCGTAAAGTCTCAAAGTATCTGCGCCGTATTGTTCAATAATATCATCGGGATTAACGACATTGAATTTTGATTTGGACATTTTTTCCACTTCTGTACCACAGATGTATTTGCCATTTTCAAGAATAAATTCAGCATCACTATAATCAGGACGAGATTGTTTGAACTTCTCTAGGTCAAGAATATCATTATGAACAATATTAACATCCACATGTAATGGGTTGACTTTATAATTATTCTTTAAACCATAAGAAACAAATTTATTAGTCCCCTTTCCTTCCTCATCTAATATACGATACACAAAATTGGATCTACCTTGGATCATTCCTTGGTTAATCAATTTCTTAAATGGCTCTTCTTCATTATGATAACCTAAGTCTTTTAAGAACTTGTTCCAGAAGCGGGAGTAAAGCAAGTGACCTGTAGCATGCTCAGAACCACCAATATATAAATCCACTGCTTTCCAATAATCCACAGCTTCTTTCGAAGCGAAGGTAGCTTGATTTTTTGGATCCATATAGCGGAACCAATACCATGAAGAACCAGCCCATCCAGGCATTGTACTTAATTCATATTCATATTGATCCTGATATTTCCATCCCTCAGCACGACCCAAAGGAGGTTCACCTGTTTCAGTAGGTAAGTATTTATCCACCTCTGGCAATAGTAGTGGTAATTCTTCTTCTTTGATCAAATAAGGCAATCCGTCCTTAAAATATACAGGAACCGGTTCACCCCAATAGCGTTGTCTACCGAAGATGGCATCGCGCATACGGAAGTTAATCTTTGCTTTACCAAGTTTTAAGGACTCTAATTTTTCTATCAACGCAGGAACTGCTTCCTGATAATTCATTCCATTAATAAAGTCGGAGTTGATATATTTACCATCTTTATTTGAGTCAGCAGCTTCAGAAATATCTTGGGAGTCTGAGATAGGAATGATAGGTAGATTAAAGTGTTTTGCAAATAAGTAATCTCTTTGATCACCAGAAGGAACAGCCATTACAGCGCCAGTTCCGTATCCTGCTAAAACATAATCAGCGATCCAAATCTGCACATCTTCACCTGTTAAAGGGTGTTTAGCATAAGATCCGGTAAAAGCCCCTGAAACAGTTTTAGTATCAGCCAAACGATCTAATTCAGATTTTTTGGAAGTTTTGTCTATATAAGCTTCAATTTCAGCCTTCTGACTTTCAGTAGTTAAATTTGAAACTAACTCATGCTCTGGAGCAAGAACTATAAAACTAACTCCATATATGGTATCAACACGAGTTGTAAATACTTCGATGTTATCACTAAGTTGAGGAATAGGAAATTTCACACTCGCACCAACAGATTTTCCAATCCAATTCCTTTGCATTTCTACAAGAGGTTCAGGCCAATCAATGGTTTCTAATCCGCGCAATAGTCGATCAGCATAAGCAGTGATTCGCATGGACCATTGCATCATTTTCTTTTGTTCCACTGGATATCCACCACGTTCAGATACACCATTGATGACCTCATCATTAGCTAATACCGTTCCTAGTGCAGGGCACCAGTTTACTGTACTTTCTCTAAGATAAGCTAATCTATATTTTAAAAGTTCCTTTTGCTTTTCTACTTCAGAGAAATTATTCCATTGATCTACTGTAAAAGAAAGGATTTCTTCATCAGATTCAGCATTTATACCTTCAGAGCCTGAAGTTTCAAATTTCGAGATTAAGGTATCAATAGATTCGGCTTTGTCAGCTTGTTTGTTATACCAAGCATCAAAAAGCTTCATAAAGATCCATTGCGTCCAACGGTAATATTCTGGTTCTGAAGTACGCACTTCTCTTGACCAATCGTATGAAAAGCCGATGTTATCAAGCTGTTCTCTATATCTATTTATATTGGCTTCAGTAGTAATGGCAGGATGTTGTCCGGTTTGGATTGCATATTGTTCGGCAGGTAAACCAAAAGAATCATATCCCATTGGGTGTAGGACATTAAATCCTTTCAGTCTTTTATACCGTGAGAAAATATCAGAAGCAATATAGCCTAGCGGATGACCAACATGAAGACCAGCACCGGAAGGATAAGGAAACATGTCCAAAACATAAAATTTTGGTTTTACAGTTGATTCTGAAGTTTTGAATGTCTGATGATCAGCCCAAAACTTTTGCCATTTTTGCTCGATAGATTGATGGTTATACTCCATTATTCATTATAAAAGTATGGTACAAAGAATTGCGAAATTAGCGATTTTAGGGTAAATTCGGTATAAAAGTTTTTTATTCTATACAATAAATTCAGAAATTCGTTGTTAGAAAATTAGTATTGGGAAAAAATAAATACTTACTTTCGCAAGAATAAACACAGATTCAAATATATGTCAGTGATCGAACAGGGTTCGCCAAGGAAAAAAACGAAATCAGTATACGTATCTACAGTAATCAGTATTGCACTGGTTTTATTGATGACAGGTCTTTTGGGCTTGATTCTAGTCCATGCAAAAAATTTATCTCGTTATGTAAAGGAGAATATCGTACTCAATGTTATTGTAAACGATAATGTTAGTGAAGGGGATGTTCTTTCACTTCAGAAGGATTTGGAAAAGGATCCTTATGTATTACGTTCAGAATATGTGAGTAAAGAGCTTGCAGCAAAAAATCTGAGAGAAGATTTAGGAGAAGATTTTGTTGAATACTTAGGTAGAAACCCACTTCTTCCATCTATTGATATTTATATGAAGGAGCAATATGCAAATAGTGATTCTATCCAAACATTTATCAATAAAATTGGAAAGAATAGCCGTATAAAAGAGGTTGTTTATCAAGAATCATTGATTGATATGGTCAATAAAAATATTCGGGTGATCAGTATTGTTATTTTAGCTTTTACAGTTGTTCTATTAATTATTGCAGTAGCCTTAATTAATAATACCATTCGACTAGCGATTTATTCACAGCGATTCTTGATTAAGAGTATGCAATTGATTGGTGCAACGAAGGGATTTATACGTAAGCCATATATACTTTATGGAATAGCCCATGGATTAATTGGTGCTTTGATAGCAATTTTATTATTAATTCTAACGCTACAATTTGCGCAAAAACAAGTTCCAGAATTGGTGTTTTTACGCGACTGGTTTGAATTTGCGATGATATTTGCGATTGTACTTGGGTTAGGAATATTAATTTCAAGTGCGAGCACCTATTTTGCTGTTACTAAATATTTACGAGCTAAATCAGCAAGTTTATACAGATAGATCAAACCATTGTTAATTAATTAAAAAATGAGTCAGACTAAAAATGTTAAAGGTTCAGCCAACAGTACAAATGCTGGATTTGTATTTAAAAAGATAAACTATCAATTATTTATATTGAGTATTGTTTTTGTTGCCATAGGTTTTATTTTAATGATGGGCACCGAAGATATTTATAGTTTCACTAAAATAACTTTAGCTCCAATTGTTGTTGTGGCAGGTTTTGCTTTGGGATTCGTTGCAATATTATACAAACCTAAAAACAAAACCAATTAATAAGAATGAGTTATTTAGAGGCGATTATCTTAGCCATTGTAGAAGGCTTAACAGAATATCTTCCTATTTCCTCCACTGCTCACATGGGCTTCACAGCTGCATTGATGGGTATGGAAGAAAGTGAGTATCTAAAGATGTTCCAAGTTTCAATCCAGTTTGGTGCAATTTTGTCAATTGTAGTTTTATATTGGAAGAAATTCTTCGATTTTAAAAATCTAAAATTTTATTATAAACTAGCAATCGCAGTCATTCCAGCATTGGTTTTAGGAAAATTATTAGATGATAAAATTGAAGCGGTGTTGGGAAATCAAATTGCGATTTCGACCGTTCTTGTATTGGGAGGTGTTGTATTATTATTTGTTGATAAATGGTTTAAGAATCCAAAAATCACAGATGAGAAAGAGATTCCGATTAAAAAAGCATTTATTATTGGTTTTTGGCAATGTTTAGCTATGATGCCGGGGACATCTCGTTCAGCTGCTTCAATTATTGGAGGTTTGACACAAGGTTTAGACCGTAAAGCAGCAGCGGAGTTTTCTTTCTTTCTTGCTGTTCCAACGATGTTGGCTGTAACTGTCTATTCAATTTTTGTAAAAACATGGGGAGAAGGTACTGCACATGCACAAAAGGGATATGAGATGATTATGGCAAGTAACGAGACTATCCTAGTTTTTATAATAGGTAATATTGTTGCATTTATAGTGGCTATGATTGCTGTAAAATCATTCATTAGTGTTTTAACGAAATATGGATTCAAATTTTGGGGTTGGTATCGAATTGTGATTGGTATTGCCTTATTGATATTTTTCTATACACAAGGATAATAGGAACCCTTTAAAGGAATAGAATTTAGGAAGGACCAGAAATGGTCCTTTTTCTTTTTTACCTTAGAAATAAGGCAAAATTTCTTTTCTCTATAATATATGAACTACTCTCTTAAATTAAATATATAATTCCTATTTTTGCAGAAAATTCAGCCAGGTATATGTTTCTACGCATAATTAAATTAGGAAACATATTAAAGAAACTTTAAGAATTAATGAGCAGCAATATAGAAGGACAAGCTAAGCCAAAATTTGCTTTTGCAGAGGGAGAAGTACTATTGATAGACAAACCCCTGACTTGGACTAGTTTTGATGTGGTAGGTAAATTACGCAATAGCATAAAACCTTTAAAAGTAAAGGTTGGTCATGCTGGTACTTTGGATCCCTTGGCAACTGGGCTTCTGATTGTGTGCACAGGAAAGATGACTAAGCAAATTGATGGGTTCCAAGCTGAAGATAAAGAATACACAGGGACAATAACTTTAGGTGCTACCACAGCATCTTATGATTTAGAAACCGAAATTGACCAAACTTTCGACATTTCAAATATTTCAGAGGAAGATATCATTAGAGTAGCTGCAGGATTTGTAGGTGTTCAGGATCAATATCCTCCAGCGCATTCTGCTATAAAAATTGGTGGGGAGCGAGTTTATGAGAAAGCACGCCGTGGAGAAGAAGTGGAACTGAAAGCTCGTAAGGTTGAAATTATGGAATTTGAGGTTTTAAAGATCGAGCTGCCTATAATCCATTTTAGAATCAAGTGTAGTAAAGGAACATATATTCGCTCTATTGCACATGATTTTGGGCGAGCATTAAACAATGGTGGACATCTGTCCTCTTTAAGAAGGACAAAATCCGGTGATTTTAATGTAAAGGATGCATGGGATTTAACGGAATTAATAAATCAAGTTAGAGAATTGAAGAGTCAATCGATTTAAAAAATTCAACAATTAAAAAACTCAAAATGAAAATATACAGGAATCTGGATGAATTCAAAGCACTAGATTATGCTATCGTTACGATAGGTACATTTGATGGTGTACATGTTGGTCATCAGAAAATCTTGAATAAGCTAACAGAGTTGGCTAAAGATAATACCGGAGGGACTGTATTACTTACATTCTTCCCACACCCAAGATTAATCATCAATCCTGATGATGATTCTCTCCGTTTAATTAATGATATTGAGGAAAAAGTTGAACGATTAGCCCTTGCCGGAATTGACCATTTAATTATTACACCTTTTACAAGAGATTTCTCAAATCAGTCACCAGAGGAGTATATTTCAGAGGTCTTAGTCAATAAAATTGGCTGTAAAAAGATAGTAATTGGGTATGATCATCATTTTGGAAAAGACAGAAAAGGAACAATTAAAGACCTTATACACTATTCTGAGATTTTTGATTATTCAGTAGCCCAAATCCCGGAACAAGACATTGAAGATGTTGCAGTTTCTTCTACTAGGGTGCGTGAATCACTTATAAAAGGAGATATAATTACAGCAAATAAATATTTGGGTTATCCATTCGAACTGACAGGAACCGTTATTAAAGGAGATCAGATAGGGAGAGAAATAGGATTTCCAACAGCTAATTTACATATTCATGAATCGCATAAATTAATCCCTGCATATGGCATTTATGCTGTTGAAGTTGAGATTTTCCCACGAACTACAGAAATTGTAACTGGAGATTATTTTGAACCAGAGCCTGAACGCATTGCTAAAGGAATGTGTTATATAGGAACCCGACCTACAGTAGATGGAATGAATAGAAAAATTGAGGTCAATTTGCTAGATTTTAATGATGATCTATATACTAAAACAATTCGTGTAAAGTTTTTAGAGTTCATCCGTCATGATCAATGGTTTGAAAGCCTTGAATTGATGCAGGAACAAATTAAAAAAGATGAATCTGCAATAAGAGCATATTTTGAAGGTAAATAGAATATAAAAATAAACGAAATAAAAAAAGTTAGGTAACTCCTAGTCATGGTCGGAAGATTTTCTTCCGACTTTTTTGTTTTTTATATGTGCAAAAATAATTTTATAATTATTTGATAATCAAATAATTAACTTGTTTTTATCGTTTAAATTTTGTATTT
>NZ_SMMI01000012.1 GCF_009733535.1 Sphingobacterium endophyticum
TAAGACCATAGTAAAAACGCAGGTTTGCAACCAATGATTACAATCTTGGAGTTTTTCAACACCCGCAGGTATTAACAATGGGGTCTGCAGTGTAATCTTCAGCAATTTTTAACGAATCTGATTGATGCAAGCTTGTATAAAGCGGACTTAGCTGCTTCAATTAACAAATTAGAAGCAAAGACTGACCTTCATAACAAAATAAAATAGAACTTTGCAACAAAGCCCTCTATTGTTATAATCTCAACCTTTGTAGGATTAATTTAAAACAAAAAAAATGAGCAATCAAACAGTATTAGTAACCGGAGGCACCGGTTTTGTTGGCGTACATTCCATCTTACAATTATTGCAAAAGAGATTTAAGGTACATACAACAATACGATCATTAGCCAAAAAAGAAATTGTGATCAATGCTTTGAAGGAAGGTGGCTTGAGCGACCTTAGTAACTTATCCTTTTACGAAGCAGACCTCACCAGCGATAACGGATGGTTAGAAGCAATGCAAGGTGTAAAATATGTATTGCACGTAGCGTCTCCATTTCCGGCTCAAAACCCTAGCGATGAAAATGAACTCATTAATCCTGCCGGGGACTAAGCCTTTCGTGTATTGAAAGCCGCAAACAATACCGGTGTACAAATGGTCGTGCTTACTTCTTCGTTTGCGGCTGTTGGTTACAGCATCAATCCTAAAGGCCATATTTTTACCGAAGCCGATTGGACTGATTCCAACGCTCCGCTTCCCGCCCTATATCTAATCTAAACCTCGGGCAGAGAAGGCAGCCTGGGATTATATAGAAATTGAGGTAAATAGTTTGGAATTAACGGTAATCAATCCGGTAGGAATTTTTCGACCTGTAATGGATGGCATTAGTTCTGCCTCACTGGATATTGGTGTTACGGGTATTTTAAACGGAACTACAAGCAAAAGCCCCGGATTTACAATGGGTGATGTCGACGTGCGGGACGTGGCTGATATTCATATTATGGCTAAGTGAGCATAAAAAATGGTTTTCTGACTTCGAGGAAAATCAAAGGCTTATTCCGGGTATAAAACGACTTTTAAAATTTAGATTGGATGGAGAATAGCCTGATAAAACATATAATTAAAGTCCTTTCCGGTTATGATGCTCCTGTCCTTATTATCGAAAGCAATGATGGATTTTTATTTCGTTCGGAAACAATCTCTCCCAAAGGGTAGCATTTGAGCTTAGAGATAATTCAAAAACCTTATTACTAATAAGGATGACCGTCCATACTTGGAAGATATTGAAAACATTGCTATTAATTCTGAGTTCTTTTTAAGTCAATATCTTTTCGAATATCATATACCATCGGTAAAAGATTTATCATTATCAATATTGGATACATTATTCATTTAGAAACTGTTATTTTCACTTTCAAAAAGTGAAACAATCAAAGAAATCGAAAAAGTGTTTGCTGATTCAAAATCAAAGAATCCAAAATTAGATATTGATGAATTTACAGAAAGAATAATTGAAGGTTTAGCAGCGGAAAATATCGACTGGCAGGAAGTAGCCAATCTTTTTGGGGATGCAATTTCACAGTCTATCGGTTCTGAGTAGTTTGCCTTAATTCTAGGATTGATCAAAGAATCAAATTAAAAATTTCAACAGCATATTTATTCTCAATATGCTCAAATTAAAAATTCAAATCCGATAAAGAGACCATAGATCGTATTCAAGATACTGGATTATATAGATTTCAATTGCAAACAGGATGAAATTGCTCTTATAGTAATTGATGGTTTAAGCTTTTGGCAGTATGCTTTAATTAAAAATAGATTGCCCAGAAACAAAAAAGAGGAAATCACTTTCTCTTGGATTCCTTCTATTACACAACTCTCACGCCGCGCAATTTTCAGAGGTTCAGGTCCACTAGAATCTTACAAGCAAAACCCAACGAATGAATCAAAGCTATGGAAAGATTACTGGAAGTCTAAAAACCTCAATGATTTTGAAATACTGTATCAGAATGATACAATTAACGTCTCCAATATTGATGGTATAAAAAGGTTGGGTATTGTGTACAAAGACTTGGATGACTACTTGGGCAGTTCCAAGGATTATAATGATCTCCTAAAACTGACTGAGAATTGGTTTGTGCGTAGCAAGATACATGAGACTAAGGTAATATTCAATCAAAAGGATGCTGTGGTTTGAATGGAAAGGAAAAATTAGGAACTAACAAATCAGGTAGCAGAAGTGAACGGCAACTTGAGTTCTCTGAAAAAATGTTGAAAGATGAGTTTTTAGATAATAATCCGGAGCTACTTGCTTCAATTGTGCAGGAAGAACAAGCTTATTTCAAAAATGAATTGAGTTTTTCAAGAAGAGATGAATTGGTAACACATGGCGGAGCCCATTTCCTTGAAGTAGTAATACCATTTATAGAAATTACAAATTAATAATAAGTCAATATATATAAATCAGAGAATCCCTCTGGAAACTCTTCATGCTGGATTGGAAGCCTACTTAAACGATGACTATTCCAATAAATATAACATTGAACAATTACGGCTTGAGTAAAGCGGTTAGAATAGATTAAAGAAAGCTTTAAGGATAATTAATCGAATCATTTCCAAAAATCCATTAAAGCCTTTAATCAATGCGAATAAAGCTGAGATAAAATTGGCAATCAAGAAAAAGCAAGGCAGAGATATAATATTGATAGCTCTATTGAATTCAGCATTTCCATTCTCTTATTATGTTCTAAAGATATTCGGAAAGTATTTTGAGGTTCAAGAAATTATAAACAAAGATACCGTCAAGAAATCAATTTCTAAAATTTATGGTGGTAATCGTGCAACTGAAAATGGGATATACAATGTAGTCTCGATGTTTTTGGAAGCAGTTTTTTTAATCGTCCAAAGCAAGGAATTTATCGGTGGGGTAAAAAAAATTATTCCAAGCTTTAACATAAGGGAGAAAATTTACTTAGAATCATTTAAGTTGAACAATAGCATAAATGAAATTCAGGAATATCAATTAATGGATCCTTATTTTTAGATTGTAAAAGTGTAATATGAAATGTTATCTAAACCATTCAGCCACATACATTGCCAAGCCGCGTAAAGTAGCCGCAAAAGCCAAAGCTTGTCAAAAAGTGTGGCTTCCCAATTGGAGAAATGATGAGAATTTTTAAAAAATGCCTCACCGCACAGGAGTACATTGAAAATGAATTCTAAAATGAAAGGGAAAATAAAGAACGAAAGCACAACATTGTGTATAAGCAACAGCGGGTCAACTGCTATTTTGAAACGTAAATCTATAAATCGAAGGCAATTGCTATCTGACAGTTTCGTGCTTTAAAATCCGCTACTTATCATATACGAGACCGTTATTTAGAATTGCTTAAGTTCTCAATATCTTGACGTTTTCGTTCGATGCTGTTTAATAATTTGTTTTGCTCTTCTCTTTTAATCACCAATCCTGAAATTTATTGGGATCAAGAGAGTAGATTGAATCAATATGCGACGTAATATTTGGCAACTCCAATTCAATCATTCGGTAACTCAACTCGTATGATTTTCTATTATCCATTTGCCTGTTTTTCTCATATAGAGTGCCTAAACCCAGAGAAATAATTATCGACAATATTATAATTATAGTAATGACTGGTGTGGATTTCAGGTCAATCCCATAATGATGTTTTATATTGACCTTTAATCCTCCCTATTTTCGGACTGGTTTCCATAAGAGTTTTCAAAATAAATCAAACTATGTTAATTTCATAACTGTGATTTGGTTGAAATATTTATCTTTTTTAATTCTTTTTTAAAGTGTCTTCCAATGTGATATTTAAAGCATCACATATATTTAATAATTTAGAAAAAACAAAATCTTCTTTACCATTTTCTATATCACTTAATTTGGAACGATCCATTTTAGGTATTTTTTTAGATACTTCTTCTTGGGTTAAACCTTGTTCCTTTCGTTTTTGCTTTAGATTTTTCCCAATTCTGGAGAATATTTCAATATGCTTTTCATTCATTTAGTTAAAAATATTTGTGGTTTTATTGCCACATTAAAATATTATTATTACCTTTGTATAAGTTACAACAGCGACTAATTTAGTGCGAGGCTTTATCCTCGACTTTTACGATGTCACTCATAAACGAAAACCGCTAATTTTCCCTATGAGTCGATCGTGAGCTCGCTATCTATTGGATTTTCATATCTTTGTTGATACAGTCCAATAGGGCGGGTCTCATGTCAGTCTTCGGGGAACCACAATCTATGTTGTGGCGGTTCTTAGCGGTACCGCGTTCGAAGCATTGAGGCTCGCCTTATTGGAATTTTTCCAATCTGCTAACATCTTGTGCTTTAGGAGTGCCGTCGTTATCATAAACCATATAAAATTATGATACGATTAAAAACCACCAAAAAAAAACAACTTATTTCGATCAAGGATCGTAACAGGTTTTCCCGTAAACAACAAACAAAGAACATTATCTCAAGTCCTGAATAAAATAAAAACTCAAGGAAAGAGAGTGCATTCTTGATTAGGATGTCTTTATTTAAGACATCAAAAGAAAGTACGCTAGAGATTAATAATCCCTGTGATATAGATATATTACTGGATTATAGTCTTTTCTTCTTATTTTCCTGACCGACCTTCAATAACCTGACAAGGCATGATTGTCCGGAAATTATTGGTTCGATAGTTTTATTTTATTCTGACACAATAAATCTAGCTATTCTTTTCCAATTCCCCAAAATGATTGTGGTGATCATCTAATGCTGAATAGGTGTGGAGGTCGGTTATTCTAATTTCATAACCAATTTTAATATCCTTAAAAAATGAAGAATTTTTATTGGGGCAGGAGAGACCTGTCCAAAAATATCTGTCGATTAGAGCCTACTGCTTTAAATAATCATGCATGTTCATTAAGAACATTCATTACCTTGCTCTTGGCATTCCAAATATTGTTGTTTAGTAAATCAGTTCTGGCGCAGTCTCCGAAATCGGAGGCTGCTGCTGGCTCTGGGAATCCCCCAAGAACCGTAATTGTAGGACAAAAAGTACCCTCCGACTTTTGGGTCCAAAAGCATACGATCTATGAAGATGGTCAAACTCGGGTAATTACACTTAAAGAATCTAAAGGCAAAGTGTTGGTATTGGACTTTTGGTCCGTGAGCTGTGGAAACTGCATTTTCCACCAAAAGGCGATTTCCTATTTTAAAGAAAAATATCCAGAGGATCTCGAAGTCATCATGGTCAATCCGCTAAGAACGAAAGACAGTTTGAACCAAATCACCGCATTTGAAGAGAGGTATGGTCAAGAGTATTTCCCTAATGGTTTTCGGAGCATTATCCTGGATAAGGAACTTTCCAATCTATTTGCAGTTCGAGCTTTCCCGACCTATGTATGGATTACGCCTGGAGGCATGGTGCAGACCATTACGTTCTGGAATTTTTTGGACAAGGAAGCGGCGATGCCATTCTATGGAGGTAAGGTATTATGAAAGCAAGGAACTTAATCTTTATGATTGCATTCCTATGCGGTTATGCGAATCAGCTATTTGCACAGATATCGATTTCAGGAAAAGTTGTCCAGGAAGATGGATCACCAATCCCTGCAGTGAATATTTTCAGCCCGGTAAATCAAAAAAGCTACCGGACAGATAAAGAAGGCAATTTTTCGATGCTATTAAACGCAAAGGACAAACTTGTCTTTACCCATCAGAATTATGACACGATGTATGTCGATGTGGCTGACGATCAGAGAAATTTTCGGGTAATCATGAACCGAAGGACCATCGGTATCGAAGCGCTGCATATTATTGAAACGGGATACCAGAAAATTTCAAGGGAGCGTTCCACGGGAAGCTTCGAGCAGATTGGCCGCAGGGAAATTACGCAGCGACCCATCAGCAATATCTTTCAGAATATGGAAGGATATCTGCCGGGGGTGATGTTCGATAAACGAAGCGGAGATAACAAATTTCATGTCCGTGGAATCAATTCATTGACTGAATCGATGACCGCCCCTTTATTGATCGTTGACAACTTTCCCTATGCTGGCGACATCAATGCGATCAATCCGCAGGACATAGAATCTGTTTCGGTCCTTAAGGATGCTGCTGCCGCATCGATCTGGGGATCCAGGGCAGGTAACGGTGTGATCGTAATTACCACCAGAAAATCGAAAGACGGAAAGGTTCGGTTGGAGGGTGGCCTTAACTACGTCTCGATGAAGAAACCGCGTCTGCTGGATATGCCTATCTTGAATTCCAGGTCATTCATGGAAATCGAAAAGGAGTTGTTTGATCTGGGAATCTACGATGCATCGCTGAATGAAACCTCTGTGACTAGAACCATGCTGAGCCCATATGTTGAACTGCTGGACAAGATGAGAAAAGGGGAGATCTCCGAATCGGAATCAGCAGAATTAACAGATGCATTCCGGGGGCGGGACTATCGAAAGGATCTATTGGACCATTATTATCGCCAAACCTTCATGCAGAAATACAATCTGTCGGCAACGGGGGGGACCCAAGATTTTCACAACCGAATTTCCCTGACCTATGACAGAGATCTGCAGGGTACCGTGACCAATAAATATGCGCGTGAAGGACTTGTATGGTCCGGAATGTATAAACCGGGAAAAGCCATTTCGATAGATTACCTGTTGGCATTAAATGGGCAGCAGTCCACGATGACCCTGGAAGGCTTGAACTACCCGCTAAGTCCCGGTAGTGGTAGAAGCGCGCTGTATCCTTATGCATCCCTGGTCGATGGGGAGGGGAGGGCAATACCTATAGAAAGGCAATTTTCAAATGAATATTTGAAAGAGTTCAGCGATCAGCTGCCATATGACTGGTCTTATAACCCACTCCAAAATATATGGGAGTCTACTAGAAACCATCAAAAGATGCAGGTGCGGGCGAACTTGGGTATCAGTTATAAGCTGTTCCCATTTTTGACCCTGAGCGGAAAATATGCACATACCATCCAATCTGAGAGCGACCAGGATGATTATGGCAGGAACTCCTATTATGTCCGTAACCTTCAGAATTCATATTCCTCGATGATCGATGGGAAGGTTTTTACACCCATTCCCGAAGGTGGTATATTTGATGAAGGGAGATCAGCAATGGTCGAAAGGCGTGGGAGAATCCAGGCAGATATTGACCTGCCATTTTTAAACCACCATCGATTTACTTCACTGATCGGAGGAGAGGTTTCCGATCAACCCCGGGAATCGGATTCCTACCGATATTATGGGTACGATGAATCGATGAAGACCCATCAGTTTGTGGATTACCTAACGAACTACAATACCTTTCAGGGGATTCTGGGAAATACGACAATTCCAAGGTACGGTGAACTTTCATCGAAGAATACCCGGATGGCATCTTTCTTCGGGAATGCAGCTTACGGCTATAAGGAAAAATATTTTTTGAATTTCTCGATGAGAAAAGATGCTTCAAACACCTTTGGCATCGGTACGAATTGGCGATGGAACCCGTTGTGGTCATCTGGAATAGCCTGGAGCATCGAGAAGGAAAAGTTCATGCAGAGCGTAGCATTTGTCAATCAATTAAAGTTAAGGGTTACTTGGGGACATAGTGGAAACTCCGGCGGTTTGGGTACCTCACTGCCCGTGATCCTAGAGATCAAGAACTACACCCTGAATCCAGAACGTCAGGCCTACCTATACAGCCTTCCTTATGTCGACCTGAAATGGGAGGACGTGCGCATGATGAACCTGGGCCTGGACTATAGCCTTTTTGATCGAAGAATTTCCGGTAGCCTGGAATATTTCAACAAAAAATCGACCGATATCCTTGCTCAAGATCTTTTGGAGCCCACTTTAGGCATGAACAGCATGATGAAAAACGTAGCCAATATGAAAGGCGAGGGCATCGATGTGAGCATAAATACCCTCAACATCCAGCGTAAGTTTTCATGGAGCACACAATCCTATTTCTCCATGGTAAAGGATAGGGTGACGGACTACTTTGGAGGGAATCGGGAATCCAGGGATTTCCTTACGGCAAGGGGGTTGAGCCTTTATCCTACCGAGGAGTGGGGACTGTATCCAATTTTTGGGTTGCGGAGCTCCGGTTTGGACAGCGAGGGTGATCCGGTCGGCATGTTGAACGGTGCTCCTTCCAAAGACTACGTCAAATTGAACGCAGATTCCCTTCAAAACCTGAAATACTTCGGATCGGGATTGCCGAGGTTCCATGGTGCCCTCCGGAATACATTTTCGTATAGGGGAATTACCTTAAACGTCAATATCATCTTCAAGGGAGGGAATTACTTTTCCAGAAATACAGTGAACTATTCCAGCTTGGTCAACGGGTGGACTGGACATGATGATGCACAATATCGATGGCGCAAACCGGGGGACGAAGCGAAAACCGACGTTCCGGCTTTAAAGATTCCATTGAACTCCAATCGGGATTTCTTTTATATGTATTCCCAAAGAAATGTGGAGCCAGGTGGATTCATCCGTATCCAGGATATCAACCTGAGCATACCGATCTCTTTGGGAAGAAAAGTGGATGCTTCGGTCAGCTTCTACATGGGAAATGTAGGGCTGTTATGGAGGGAGAACAATGCCAAATTGGACCCCGAGAACCTGTCCATGCCGGCACCGCGAACCTATTCCATTGGATTGAACCTAAAACCTAAGAAATGATGAAAACTAAACAAATTGCATTATTGGGGCTATGTATTGTCATGGTATCTTGTAAAGATTTCTTGGCACTAAAGCCAGAAACCTCCTACAGTCATCCCGAAACCTTAGAGGATATCAACGCGCTTTTGAACTATGAATCCAGGGTGAATGGAAACTACGTTGGAAATATCGAATCGGGTACGGATGATTTTGAGATTGACTTCTCCAGTTACAGCACCCGATCAGCCTATTATCAAGAGCTATACCGATGGGACGAAGAACCATTTTCGGAGGACGGTGGGGCAGGTGAAAACTGGCTGTTTCCCTATGAAACCATTCTATATGCCAATGTCGCGCTTGAATCCCTTGATAGGGTCAAAGGTGGCGACCCATCCTTGAGGAAGCGACTGGAAGGCGACGCACTGTTTATCCGTAGCTATCGCTTCTTTCAACTGATGCAGGTCTATTCTCCACCATATCTGGAGGGAGACCAGGACAGTCCCTACGGAATTCCACTCCGACTCAGTTCAAATGTCAATGAAAGGTCGGTCAGAGCAACTGTGAAAGAGGGCTATGAACAGATTATCAAGGACCTTGGCAGATCGGTCGAATTGCTGCCGGAGGAGGTGGGCTATAAAACCAGGCCCAATAAATCCTCGGCATATGCGCTGTTGGCCAGGGTGCAGTTGTCGATCGGTAATTATGTACAGGCCCTGGAATGCGCAAAGCAGTCCCTTAAACGAGATTCTAGACTTATGGACTACAATACGATCGATCTTTCCGCGGCCTATCCGTTTATGCCCTTGAACCAAGAGGTCATTTACCATGGTAAAAGCAGCGCATCCGGTTCCCTGATGGCATCTTCTAGGTTGACGATCACGCAGGATCTATTGGATAGTTATAGCGATGATGATCTACGTAAGACGGCATTTTTTGTAGCAAGGACTCCGGGTAGATATCGGTTTAAAGGTTTCTATAACGGATCCGCAGCGAGCTACTTTGCGGGCATAGCAGTTGATGAAATGCTGCTTATCGCTGCTGAATGCCTTATTCGAACAGGAAAGGTTGGTGAGGGTATGGAAATGCTCAACAGACTTCTTGCCCATCGGTATGAACGGAGTACTTTTGTTCCACGGAAAGCCAGCACCGAATTGGAGGCCCTTCGGATTGTTTTGGACGAAAGGAGGAAGGAACTCGCCTTTCGGGGGATTCGATGGACGGACCTACGACGGTTGAACCGGGACCCTAGGTTTTCGAAGACCGTCCGAAGAACCTATCCAAACGACGATGGCAAACCTATGGAGGTCCTATTGTTGCCCGGGGACCCAAGGTACTGCTACTATATTCCACCTCAGGTCATTGAAAAGAGTGGAATGGTTCAGACCAAGCGATAAAAAAGGCAGGCTAGAGCCTGCCTTGACTTCGGCTTGATTTGGCCTGCTCTATTAATCTACCTTCTCCCTAAGCGCAGTTACTGTTTCGTTTGTCGATGGTGTACTTGCAAAGGCATCGTTGATGCGATCTTTTACTTTGGAGGAGCCCGTTGCGATTGCGCTCATATCGGGATATCCAGCGGTATTAGCTGGCGCGGATATGGTACATACTTCCTGTTGCTGTCCCTCGCAGGGTTTGTTGGGATCGGGACTCAAGGAATATTTGGTTGAATCGAGCCTGGAATCGGTCGAATTTCCATGGAAATACCAAGTAGCCGGTATTTGTTTATCCAAGTCCTGAACCTTCTCTGTAGCAAAGGAGTTGAGGAACGTTGACACTGCCACCGAACCAACGATCAGCAGGGTGGCATTTAGTAGATATTTTAAATTTAGGGTTTTCATGATACATGAATTTATATTTAACGGATATGTTTAATCTTCAAGGCCATTCTGGTTCCTGGAACCATGGAATGGCCCTTATCGTGAAGGTAGCGAACTTCTTAGGGAAATATTTTGGAAATTTCATAGATCTAATTTTAGTTTCAGAACCTAAAATTATGGATATAAGGTTTTTGACAGGTAGACCTTTTTGGGGAATAATTTAAATAAGATTTATTTTGAAAAGGAAGAATTCCCATACAGTTTTCTGTACGATCCCATCGTGGTTCCAAAAGTCCTCTTGAAGATCCTGTTCAAGGTATTTGTGTCCGCGTAACCTAACAGGATCGACAGCTCCAGCAGGGGAATGTCGGTCTGGACCAGAATTTCTGAAATTCTGTGCAGGAGAGCTGATTTTATATGCTTACGGACAGTTTTACCGGTAATTTCCTTGAACCCCAGTTCCAGACTGGAAACACTGATCCTGTTCCTCTTTGCCAAGTCGTTCAGGTTCGGTCTTTCGTTCTTGTGCAGATCTTCATGGATCATTTGGATGGTACACTCAACAATTGATTGGTAAAAGCTGGATCTGGACCGCGTATCCAATTGCTTAAAATAAAGGAGCAGAATTTCAGAAACATGTTTTATCAGATCGACATTTAACTCTGTTCTCTGGGTATAGGATCCAATCAAACCTTTTAATTTGTTCAAAAATGATGTCTTGAATACTATGGGATCTAGGCAGGTCAACATAAATCTTTTCTGTTGAAACATGAATTCGCTTGAGTGGAACCGATTGGGAGCGATAAGGGGCAATATCTTGGGATGTATAGTGATGGTTAAAACTTCTGCCGGAAATCTTAAGGGAAATGCAAGATAAGTCCCTTTCCTGGCAAAAAGGAAAATAGCCTCCCTCTCCAAAAGTTTTAATGTGGATGCCGTTTCCTTTTCTGAAGAATAGACTATACGACCCTGTAAACAGATTAAGAGGACATAGGTATGCCTTTTGGCAATAATGGTTACCGGACGATGGGAAGCTGATCCATGTAGAAGGTGGTGTTCGACTAGGAGCATATTTTTTGGAAAGCTTGCGGTCGCTACCTCCAGACCATCGTTCCTTTTAACGATATAAGGTGTAGTTGGAAATGCTACAATGGATTGTTGGGCAAATTGATTGGATTGGATCTCGATCGATTCTTGATCAGTTAACCGTAATTCAAATGCAATGCTGTTTTTCATGATACAATACCCCTTTGAAGAGCTTTATGCAGTGGTCAACTTGATTTCGGCCATACCCTTCCCTCAAGTTGAACCTGATCGAATTTTTTCATTTTTATCTCGTTAGCAATTGAGATCGCTTGGTAAATCGGAATTCTTGGCTGTACGTTTAAATGATCCAAAGCCCGTCCAATCCGCTCGGGCAAATCTCCTGTTAAAGGAATAGTTTCTAATTGTAGCTCATTGTAACATTCCAGCAGCCTATCCTCGGAAACTTTTCGGAACCGTTCAGAGGTAGGACGATGTCCATCCTCCACAAACGGAAATTCGACTGGGAGATGAAAGAAGATATCATAACTGTTCTTTGCATAGGTCTTGGCCATCTTTTCGAATCCGGTTAACAAAAGCTCAAAATCTTGATATTGACGATAGTTCCTCAATTTCTTCCACAGCATGGTCAAATGGTTCTCATCGGGGTAAGCGCCCGTGATCAGCCTGGTGCTGCCATAGAGCCATTCCTGCAGCGGACAGCCGTCACTGATAAAGCCAGTGGACAATCCAGCTTCGGCATGCATCCGCCGCTCAAAGCGTTCCATCCCCAAGCGCAGCAACTGTGCATAGGAACAATCCTTTAGCGAGGTGCCCGGAAATAAACCAGGAAGGATCTCGCGCATGGTTGGGGCATGGGTCGTCGGCATCCCGGTAGCTAGGGAAAGGGCGAGCGAGAGGCTGGTCTTCCCAGTGCAGTAGGTTCCGCTGATGACGATCCGGGGCTTATGTTCAGGGCATCTCATGGCAAATTTTGAATTTTGCATCCATGTTGCCCATCTGGCTCATGAGCGAAACGGTCTGCCAAGGTTTGCTGCGCAGCATGGTCTGCCGGCGGTGGTCGAATTGCAGATCAACGCGGTATCTATCCGATCGGTAGGGGCGCTTAAACTCGATTTCCATGTTCCGAAGCCAAATATTGGGACATTCTACCCGACTTCTAGAAATAAGGGAGTACAGCAGCACCTGCATCAGCTGTCCTGATATCCGAACGCAGTCCAACGGGCTGAGGGGATTGTCATAGGCACTGAAACCCCATACATCCGAAGGGTAGGGCAACGGTCTTGACAATTGGGCAGAAATGGATTCAGTCTGTAGGTCCATGTGCATCTGCTCCAGTTCGAGGTTGCGCTGCCTGTAGAGCTCCCGGTGGAGGGAGCCATCTCCAAAAGGCCAGAGATCAAAATCCCGAAAGTCGATCTGGGTTGGACCGGGATGATCGATGACGATACGCATCTGGGCATCCTGGATCTTTAATTCTAGGCTTGTCAGACCAATGTTGACCGTATTAAGATCCTGAAGGGATTCAGCAATGGATATTTCAAAGGGAACCGTCATGCCGCTAGTGATGTCCGCTGATTTTTTTATTCGGAGCGAAAGGTTCCGCAGGATGGAACGGTTAATTTCATGCCTGGTCAGCCGTTTCTGCTTGATGAGTATGCCCTCTGCCAAGAATAAGCCCATGGCAACATATTCCATGCTTCCCAAGTGTAGCGCCTGTTGGTTTGGTCTTTCCGGGCCATCATAATGAACGCAAAAGGAACCCCGAATCCGGTTTTGGCCATCTAGGCTGAAATTGGAAACCTGAAAATGGAACCTACTGAATCCAAAGGAAAAATAACGGGTCTGGGAAGGACCCAATATGCTGTCTAAGCTATCAATTGGCTGTTTCATGGTTAGCTGTATTGCTTTTGGCTAAAAGTAGGGCAGGGAACCATGATAATCTTGGCGAATGCCGTAAGAGGTCCAGTGGCATCAGCTGTTTGCGCAACTATTTAACTGAATAAAATATTTGTTAACCAATGCAGCAAAAATATTGTGATTTTAATTATTAATTTATATTTTACGAATTCGTCTAGTTTTTGAACCTAAATTTTCCAGTTATGGATATTCAAAAATTGTTATTTGAGGAAATTCGCTCAAGGATTTCCAATCCGGCCGCCTGGTCAAAGGAAATTTCAGAATTGCTGCACCTGGGCAGGGATGCGGTCTATCGCAGGGAGCGTGGTGATGTGCAGCTCACGGTAGGGGAATTGGAGACGCTCTGCCGCCATTATGGTATTTCCCTGGATAGGTACCTGCTTAGTGACCGGCACAATGTAGTATTCAAGCACACGAGCCTCAACCATCAGGACAGCTTTAACTATACCCAGTATATCGGCCAGCTGCTTCTCCAACTTCAGTACATGGTTTCCTGCGAGCAAAAGGAGATCATCTTCTGTGCCGACGACGTCCCTATCTTCCATTTTATGGAATTTGCCGAGCTAACCTACTTTAAGCTCTACTCATGGAACCAGGCAGTGCTGAACCTTGGGGTCAGTTATGAGGATTTTGTATATGAACTCAAAAAGCAGCACCTGGAACCTGTTTTCCAAAACCTACATGAAGCCTACTGCAGGATCCCTTCCAGGGAAATCTGGTCAAGGGGCACCATCGGGCCAATCCTGGAACTCCTGGAATACCATCATGACATCGGCAGCTTTCGGAATCAGGATAGCATTGGCCTGCTACTGGAGCAGCTCGGCCATCTCATAACCAATCTAAAAAGAAGGACCAAAGGGCAGGAAAAACACGAGGGAGTACACTTTGACCTCTACCTATCGCCCGTGAACCTGGGCATAAGCCAGATGCTGTGCCGATTTGATGGCCAGCAGTCCGTATCGGTCAAGCTCTATACCATCAATAGCATTGCGACCTTGGACATGAGGTACGTTACCGAAACCATTGATTGGATCCGTGGCGTATTGAACAAGTCCAGTTGCCTGAGCAAGCTTTCGGAAAAGGAGAGGATCCATTTCTTCAACCATTTGGATGGCTGCATTGATGGGCTGGCCGGTCGATTGAACCTTCCTCAGGCCTGAGCATAGGGATGATTGACGATAGGAAATAATTGTTCATGCATTTCGGTGATTATGGTAAAGGACTTAACGGAAAAATTGAAGGCACTGAATGGGTGGTACGATTCTGCTTCAATGTGTGCGGATGGTGGTGCACTTGAGGATACTTCACTTTCGGAAATACTGGCCCAAACCGCAAGATCCATCCAACGAATGTACTTTCTACGAAAGAAGGAAAACCAATTTGAAAGGGAATTCCGTAAGGTACGGAATACCATATTTTATATGCTGGGGAACCTTTCAAAGGAAGTTGAACGTACCGGCGTAAAAGAAAAGCTTATCGAATGGATCAATCTTTTCGAGGCATTCTTAGCGGAGATCGATGAACGGTTTTCCCAGCATTTGAATGGAGAAGATCCCTTGAGTACACGGATGCTAACAGCATTCAGAAGAGAGCTTGATGAGTCTTTTCAACACGCTCAGGAGGACCTTCCGAACAATGGAGGAGATACGATCGATTTGCTCAAAATGATCCTCAGTAAACAGCTGGAACAAAACCCCAGCTATAAAATGTTAAAGGGACTGAGAGACTTTATGGAAAGGTTTAAGCAGCATGCCCCCCAGACTATCCATCACCCACCGCTAACCTGGGTCGATGCGAACCTGATCCTGTTGGATTATCGGGATGGGCTGTACCTGAGCAGGTTACTCGAAAGGGTTAAAAGGGGGATAGAAAAATTGGCCCCCAATGAGCGGGATCCCTTTATGGAATCCTTCGGGAAATACCTGCTGAAACTAAAAAAAACCTCAAGGTTGAACGGCATTAGAAAAAACCGAACGATCGGGTTGTTGGAACAGGTTATCGAAAGGTATATATCTCCTGAAGACAACAAAGAGCCGGATATTGGCCTTCATGATGGTGCGAGGGCCAAGCAGCGGTGTATGGAGAAAATTACCTGCAACCTTTCCGCTGACCAACTTGCGCTAATCCTGCGTGCCATGGATGAAAGCAGATTGGTTGGAGCCAAATCCATGAACGCGGTCTTTCGGCAAATCATCCCATTCCTAAGTACCGACCGCAAGGAAAATCTTTCCTATGGAGCGGTCCGCAGCAAAGCGTACTCTCCAGAAGATAGGGACCGACAGGTTGCTGTGGGCCTGCTGCAGAAGATGATCGAAAAGATCCAAAGTTATTGAAATCTGCTATTATCCCCCTACTTGCTGCATCTCGATTAAGTACTGATCCAAACAGCTAATACCTTCCGATTCCCCCGTTTTACCTGCAGATAGATTCCTACCCCTAAACTTACTGAAGGAGGGGGAGTAATGACCGGATCATTGGACATAACTTTCAAACTGGCCGAATCAACATGACCCGTCAACTGAACTACCATTAAGTTGAAAGTTAACCTTATTTATACATGCACATCGAGGTTGATTTTAAGTTGTGAATTATCCAATTCCATAAAAAGAGGCTTATTGAGCTACTAGCCAATAAGCCTTAGGCCCTAAGAGCATGTTTAATTATAGCCTTCCGGAATCCTTGAAGGAATAATAACCATCTGGAGATATGATCAGATGGTCCAGTACGCGGATGTCCAGCAACCGTGCTGCCTGGTCGATCTTCTTTGTGAGCAGGATATCAGGGTCACTGGGAACCAGGTTTCCCGAGGGGTGGTTGTGCACCAGGATCAAAGCTGAGGCATTCGCCTTGAGGGCTGCGGTAAATATGACCTTGGCATCCACCGGGGTGGCATCAATACCACCTGCAGAAACTTGATAGATTCCTAACACCCTATTTCCTGTATTGAGCAATAGAATCTTAAATTCTTCGGCATACTCTATCCTTTCTGCATTCCAACAGGTGAGCAATAGGGCATAAACCTCTTTGGAAGAGGTGAGCTTCGGTCTTTGGGAAGGTCGAACTGGGTTTTGGTAAGATATCCGTACTTCGGCAACCTGTTGCCAATCCTGTTGATTTTGTTGAGTTTCCATAGTTTTCAATTTTAAGTTTACGAATGGAATGAATTATGGCATCTGGTGCGGATTAAGGGGAGCAAGGGCAAAAAGCAACGGAATAAAGGATGGGAAGGAGCCCAGGACAGTGTTTATGCCGGAATTTTTTGTTCCGCCTCCGACCCGCAGTCCGGACTTCATGGCAGAATTCTTTCCAGGGAGTAAATGATTAAAATGTCGCTCTGGAAACAATATGGAAAGGGAACAGGGAACAGAAAGGGAACAAAGCGATAGTTGTCCTTTTGTCAAGCCTTCAGAGTCCGTTCCTTTGAATAAGCTTATTTCTGCAAGGATTGAGGGGTAGCGAAAATGTTGGATTAAATGTATAAAAATATGCTCAAGGATATCTCATGGATGGATTATATCAAGGTCGTCTCCGCGATGATCATCCTCTATTATTTAACGGTTGTGGTCATCTTGTACCGCACGAAAATGCTTTCACTTTTCAAAACTCGCTATGAGCTTGAAGGTGGGGATGAAGCATTCACAGAAACACAAAAGGAAAGTTCCGATACAGTCCCATCGGACCTTCGAGCGGAAAGGGAATTTGAAGATTCCATTCCCCTGGGAGAACCGATTGAGCGGTTTGCCAAAGATCTGCGCGGGTTATTGGGATCCAAGACTTCCGCAGAGCATGGGTCAAAACAGCTCTTTGAGGAAATCAGGTCGGTACTCAGCAGGTTTCCCTCACTCCATGATCTGGGGTTGAGGGACACGCTGAACGAGTTTATCCTTTCAGAATGTGAGCGTTGTCAGGTCATTATACCCAATGTGGATGAATTGGATGCGATGTGGAAAGGTGCGGTATGATGATTTAGCGGATGTCCCCCCGTCCGACCATCAGCGTTAGGGCAATCGGGATGTAGGAGTATGGGCTGTTGACGGCCGGGACATACCGCTTTATGGTATTGGATTTTAAAAATCAAAGATTGAACGGATATGGTGAAGGTAAAGACAGTTGGATGTCAGCACGAATATAGGAAGGTATCTGTCCTTGTTCTGTGCAGCTGGCTCCTGCCGGTACTGGTCTATGGGCAGGATGGCGTTGCGGGCATCAATGAGGCGAACAATATGGTCAGGAGCTACTTTGATTCTGGAACGAAGTTGATGTACGCCGTTGGAGCCCTATTGGGCCTGATCGGCGCAGTAAAGGTCTACCAAAAGTGGAATAACGGCGATCCGGATACCGGAAAGGTTGCCGCTGCATGGTTTGGGAGCTGTGTGTTCCTAGTGCTGGTAACCACGGTCATCAAAACCTTTTTCAATGTCAATTAGCGATGGCCAGCCAGGTTTATAAAATCAATAAGGGAGTCAATCTATCCATTGAGTTTCGTGGATTGAAGGCGCAGTATATTGGGTACTTGGGAATTGGTGTTGTTGTACTGGTTATCCTTTTCTCCATGCTGTATTTTATTGGGATTCCATCACTGATCTGCGTAGCCATCATCGGTGTATCAGGATCTCTGTTTTTCATGCAGGTCTATCGGCTCAGCCGTCGGTACGGGGAGTTTGGTCTGATGAAAGCGCTCGCAAAAAAGCAATTGCCGAAACATGTGGTCTGCAGGGGAAGACGTCTGTTTCGTTTTGAAAGCCCTGACTTCATTAGAGATGATAAAAACAAGTGATATGGAAAAGACGTTGGATAAGGTTTTCCCCATTCTGGAAGTAGATCAGGACTGTGTCCTCAGCAAAATGGGGGACCTGACGTTAGCCTTTGAACTGAGGCTGCCGGAAATCTTCACGCTCTCAGAAATGGAGTTTGAGCTGTTCCACCAATCGTGGGTAAAGGCCATACGTACCTTGCCAAACCACTCTGTCCTGCATAAACAGGACTGGTTTATCGAGGATAAACACAGGGAGAAGCATAGTGACCAAGAGCCGAGCTTCCTAGATCAGGCCTCGGGGCGATATTTTCATGAAAGGCCCTATCTGGATCACCGCTGTTACCTGATGCTGACCAAAAAACCTAAAGGTAGAAAACCTTCCAGTTCTATTTTTTCCAATCTGATCCGTCCGAACCTGGTTCCCAGAGAACTGCTTGATGTGGGATCATACAAGCAATTTATGGAATCCTGCGGTCAGTTTGTGAGCATCTTGGAAGAAAGTGGTCTTGTTCGGCTCACCCGGATCGGCAATTCCGAACTGAGCAGCGAACTTAAAAAGAAAGGTCTGATCGAGCGGTACTGCTCACTTTCTGATCGCGGCGATGATCTCAGGCTCAGGGACATGGATTTTTCCCAAGGCATCCAGATCGGGCATAAACAGGCACAGCTGTACACGCTTTGCGATGCGGATTCCCTGCCATCGCTTTGCGGAAGCAGACTCACCTATGAGCGGTATTCAACCGACCTGAGCAAGTTCAGTATCGGTTTTGCCTCACCATTGGGGCAGCTACTTCCCTGCAATCACATCTATAACCAATATATTTTCATTGAGGACCCAGGCCGGACATTAAAAAAACTGGAGAGCAAAAAACTGCGACTGCAGTCCCTTGCTGCCTACAGCCGGCAGAACCTAATTGCTGGGCAAGCGACGAACGATTTTCTGAACGAAGCCATCGCCCAACAGCGGCAACCTGTAAAAGCACATTTCAATGTGTTGGTCTGGACCGAAAAACCGGAACAACTACAGGAAGTGCGCAACAGGGTGTCCTCAGCGCTGTCGCAGATCGACTGTCCTTGCAAGGAGGAGACCGTAGGGGCCGCCCAGATTTTCTGGGCCGGCATTCCGGGTAACAGCGCTGATTTCCCGATGAATGAAAGCTTTGATACGTTCGCTGCCCAGGCAGCCTGCCTGCTGAACCTGGAGACGGGCTACCGTAATTCGGTCAGTCCAATGGGCCTGCGTTTGGGGGATCGGCAAACGGGCCGGCCGATGCATGTGGACATCAGTGACGAGCCTATGCGCAATGGCCTATGCACGAACCGTAACAAGTTTATCCTGGGACCCTCTGGAAGCGGGAAATCCTTCTTTACCAACCATATGGTGCGCTCGTACTACGAGCAGGGAACCCATATTGTCCTGGTGGACGTGGGTCATTCCTACAGGGGGCTCTGTGAGATGGTCAGTGGCTATTACTTTACCTATACCGAGGAGCGGCCGATCCGGTTTAATCCATTTTATATTGGAGCTGGAGATAGCCTGGATACCGAAAAAAAGGAAAGCATCAAAACCCTGCTCTTGGCTTTGTGGAAAAAGGACGATGAGTCTTTCAGAAGATCCGAATATGTCGCCCTTTCGAACGCCATTACGGGATATTATTACTTTTTAGCAGGGGCTCCATCGGTCTTTCCCAGCTTTGACTCGTTCTATGAATTCCTGAGGGACGATTTTATCAAGGAACTCGAGCAGGACCGGGTCAAGGAAAAGGACTTCGATGTGGATAATTTCCTGTACGTGCTGCGCCCTTTCTACCTAGGTGGGGAATTCGACTACCTGTTGAATGCCAGGGAGGATCTGGACCTACTTAACGAACGCTTTATCGTTTTTGAGCTGGATAACATCAAAGACCATCCGATCCTTTTTCCAGTGGTGACGATCATTATCATGGAAGTATTTATCAATAAGATGCGCAAGATGAAGGGTGTTCGCAAGATGATCCTGATCGAGGAGGCTTGGAAGGCCCTGATGAAGGAAGGGTTTGCGACCTATATCAAATACCTTTTCAAGACGGTCCGTAAATTCTTCGGGGAGGCCGTTGTGGTCACCCAGGAGGTGGAAGATATCATTTCTTCTGCAGTCGTGAAACAGGCGATCATCAATAACAGTGATTGCAAGATCCTGTTGGATCAGAGCAAATACCAAAACAGGTTTGAGGAGATCCAGCAGCTCCTTGGATTGACCGAAAAGGAGAGAGCACTGATCCTTTCCATGAATAAAGCAAACGATCCTTTGAGAAAATATAAAGAAGTATTTATCAGCTTGGGCGGCACGCTGAGCAAAGTGTATCGGACAGAAGTCTCTGCTGAAGAATACCTGGTCTATACGACCGAAGAGAGCGAGAAGGTACAGCTTAATAAATGGATCGAGCATTATAAAGGGGATGTGAAGATGGCCTTAAAAGCAATGGCTCAGGAGCTAAAAAAGCACTGATTTTAAAATAAAAACCTAATGTGATACTTAATAATAAATAATGTAATTTATTATGAATAAATACTTTAAAATTATTCTATTACTGTTAATCGTTTTTGTATCGACATCTCCTAAACCAAGCTATGGACAGTTGGTGCTAGCGGAAGTCATCCGAAGCGCGATTAAAAAAGTAGTCAAGGCAGTGGACCTGAAAATCCAGCGCCTGCAGAATAAAACCATCTGGCTGCAGCAAGCGCAGAAAACAATGGAAAATATCCTTTCAAAAACCCGTCTGGACGAAATTGCCCTTTGGTCGCAAAAGCAAAAGGAAGCTTTTGATAAGTACTATTCAGGCCTGATGAAAGTGAAATCCGTGATCGGTCAGTTCCATCAAGTAAAGGAGCTGACCGAAAAGCAGGTGGCGATGGTCAGGGAATACAGACGTGTCTGGGGATTGCTTCAGCACGACGGACATTTTTCGATAGGGGAACTGGATTACATGGCCAAGGTGTACAGTGGCATGTTGGAGGAGAGCCTAAAGAACATCGATGGGCTGACGATGATCATCCAGTCCTATACATTGCAGATGTCCGACGGGCAGCGAATGGAGATCCTTGCAAAGGCTTCAGTGAGGATCGATGAGAATTTTAACGACCTCAGACGGTTCAACCGGCAGAATATTCTGCTCCGTATACAACGTGCCCGCTCTGAACAGGAGGTGTTGATTATAAAGAAACTATATGGTTTACCTTAACAAGAAGAAAATGTATCTGAAAGCCCCGATAGTAGTTCTAACCGTGCTTTTGTCCCTGAATTGCCAGGCGCAGACACTCAAGGAATGGCTCCGTCAGAAGAGAACGCAGAAGGAGTACCTCCTTACCCAGATCGCAGCGAACCAGCTCTATTTTGACCTGCTCAAGAAAGGCTACCGGATCGTACATAGCGGAATTGGTATTGTAGGCGAGCTGCAGCGCGGTGAATTTAATCTTCATGACCGATTCTTCGGTTCATCGAAGACAGTGAGTCCATCTGTTCGGCGCTATGCAAGGGTCGCGGAAACTATTGCCCTTGAGCTGGAGATCCTGATCCAATGTGCGGCATTAAAACAGTTGGTGAAACAAAATGCACTGCTCAGTAAACAGGAGCTGAGCTATATCGATCGGGTTGCTAGAAGAGTGAGGACAGCATCTGAAGGTTCCTTCCTTGGTCTGCTGGATCTGTTGGAAAAAGGTAAAATGAACCTTGGGGATCATGAGCGCATCCAGCGTATACAGCAGGTCCATGGTGAACTAAGTGCTCAACATGGATTTCTGAAACGGTTTTCTCAGGATATCCAGCTGCTGGTCATAAACCGTTCAAGGGAAAATAACGATGTTGATGAATTATTCAAATTGAATGACCTAATGTATTAATAACATGAAATTTAAGGTAAAATATTACGTTCCGCTGTTCGCTTTCCTATTTTCTGTTTGCTCGGTAATGGGGCAATCGAGTGAAGTGGTCCAGTTAACGCTCAATGTGGAAAAATTAGCACAGTTCAGATCTATTTTGAAGCAGATGAAACAAGGCTACGATGTACTCAGTAGCGGCTACCGAACGGTAAGGGATCTGTCTGAGGGCAATTTCACCTTGCACCGAACTTTCCTCGATGGACTCTTGAGGGTAAGTCCGGCGGTCCGCAGGTACCGCAAAATCGTTGAGATCATCGATATGCAGGTGCGTATTGTTGAGCAGTGCAAGGGGGGATACAGCGGGCTGCGTGCTTCAATGCTTTTTAGCCCGCAGGAACTCCATCACATCAGCGGGATCCATGATCGGCTCCTGAGGCTATCGCTTGGCAATCTGAACGAACTTCTGTTGGTCCTGAGCGAACAGACCCTGGAGATGGGCGATGATGAGCGTTTATCGCGCATCGATGCGATCCACCGGCAGATGGAAGAAAAGCTCCATTTCCTTGATCATTTCAATACTGAAGCTTCAATTTTACATCTTCAGCGTAAAAAAGAGATGAACGGTAACCGATCCATGGGAAAGATCCATGGCAAGGAACAAAAATGGAAGTAAGATGAAAAAGATAAAATTTCGGGGAGTAATCCTTTCTATAGGTCTACTTGTACCGGCTTTGTCCCACGCACAGGGAATTGCCGAGGAAATGAAAAGCATGCACGAGGTACTCGAGCAGCTCTATCGGGAGATGATGCCCTTATGTGGCCAGTTGATGGGCGTAGGTCAGGGGATTGCCGGATTTGCTGCTATGTGGTATATCGGATCTCGGGTATGGCGCCATATCGCCAATGCCGAGTCTATCGATTTTTACCCTTTGTTCCGACCTTTTGTGATCGGCTTCTGTATTATGGCCTTCCCCCTGGTGCTTGCGCTGATCAACGGCGTGATGCAACCGGTGGTTCGCGCGACCTCAGCCATGGTGGAGCATTCCGACCGGGCGGTCCAAGTGCTACTGGAAAAACAACAGGAAGCGATCAAGAAAACCTCCGCTTGGCAGATGTACATTGGGGAGCACGGTGACGGTAATCGAGCGGAATGGTATAAATATACCCATGGCGATGATGGCAGCGGTGAAGGTATTCTGGATGGGATTGGCAACGATATAAAATTTGCGATGGATAAGGCGTCCTATAATTTCAGGAATTCTGTCAGGGAGTGGATGAGTGAGATTTTGCAGGTCCTGTTTCAGGCTGCTTCGCTCTGCGTGAATACGCTAAGAACCTTTCAGCTGGTGGTCCTATCCATTCTGGGGCCACTGATTTTTGGCATTTCCGTCTTTGACGGCTTCCAGCATACCCTGACTGTATGGCTTGCCAGATACCTCAATATTTTCCTATGGCTTCCCGTGGCCAATATTTTCGGTGGCATCATCGGTAAGATCCAGGAAAACATGCTCAAGATCGATCTTTCCCAGATCGCCGAGCAGGGAGACACTTATTTCAGCCGAACGGGCATGGCCTATCAAGTGTTCCTGATCATTGGCATTGTGGGCTACTTCTGCGTTCCTTCGGTAGCCAATTACATCGTCCATGCCTCAGGGGGAAGTGCCTTGGTGCAAAAAGTGAACAGGATGCTGTCCCAATCCTCTAGAAGTGTAGTACAGGCTGCAGGCGTTAGCATGGCAGGCGACGGATTGGGGGACAGCTACTCCCGGATCAGCCAAAGCATGTCCGAGCGTGGAGAGTCCGGACCGTATTTCAAGGAACGGGGAGCGGATGAAGGGAATTATATGAACAAGAAGTTAAAGGGTAATGAATAAGGAGGGAGGAGCATGTTCGGAAAGTTAAAGAACCTGGAGAGGGCATTCCAGCACATCAGATTATTTACCTCGGTGGTAATTCTAGGCTGTGTTTTTCTAAGCTGCTATGTGCTGCATAAGAGCTTTTTACTTGTTTCCCGGGTTGATGACCGGATCTATGTGCTGGCAGATGGCAAGGCGCTGGAAGCTTTTACGTCCGAAAGGGGAGAAAATATACCGGTGGAGGCCAGAGACCATGTTGCGAGATTTCACCGGCTCTTCTTTGGTCTCGATCCTGACGAGCAGGTTATCCGAGAAAACATAGGAAGCGCACTGTATTTAGCAGATGAAAGCGCTAAACGGATCTATGATGATCTGCAGGAAAGTGGTTTCTATCTGAATTTGGTTTCAGGGAACGTAAGCCAGAAAGTGCAGATCGACAGCATTACCATTGAAATGGTACGGCTACCTATCCGCTTTCGCTTCTTTGGCAAGCAGATCATCACCCGTTCGACGAGGACCACGGTCAGGTCGCTGGTAACCGGGGGAGAGCTACGGATTGTTTCCCGGAGTGAGAACAATCCTCATGGATTGCTTATCGAGCGCTGGCAAACCATTGAAAACAAAGAGCTGAGCAACAAAAAGCGGCATTGATTGCACAAAATAAACCATCATGGTACAGAGAATAACTAAACATAGATTTCCATCGGTGTTCCCAGGAAATGGAATGCTGATCAGTAATTATAAACATTTGAAGCGCTATTCCATCAAGGGCATATTGGTGTGTTTCCTATTAATGATCCTTTTGTATAGCTATCTGCTAGTTCAGCTTTTCTGGGGGAATACCGCTCGATTGGCACTGCCAAAGTCCATTCATCACCTTGGGACCAAATCAACCCTTTCGCCTGATCCACCAAGGAGATCCTTTCCGCCAGCAGCGGACAGCCTAGGGCAAAGGGAACCAAGTAAATGAACCGTTAAATGGCTAGTTTTTTTGACGAAGGAACTGATCAATAATATCAGAACAACAAACCCAAAAAAATATAAACAAAAAATATACCCACAATTAAACAAACATTAACATGATGCATGCAAGAGAAAAATCAGCAGCGGAAGTCCGTCGGCAGAAGAGAATATGGCTATTGCTTCCGGTTATGGTCATTCCTTTTATTACGCTTGGATTCTGGAGTTTTGAAGGGGGCTCGATTGATAATGGGACAGATAAAGAAGCTGCTAGCGGAAAGCTGATCTTACAAGTACCCGGAGCCCAGGTGAACGAAGATGAGAAGATCAGCAAAATGGAGCTCTATAGAAAACAGGATCAGGAGATGCTGGGGAACTCCGAGGCATTTACACCTGAGGGGGACCTTTTTGCCGGTTCATTTGATCCATATGGTGAGCTGACCGATGCACAGATAGCTCCGAATGAAATGCCATCGGATTTCTCTAAGCCAGTTGTAGACAATAGCGGAGGATCTCGTGAAAGGGAAATATATCAACGCCTAGCGCTACTCCAGGAGCAGCTCCAGCAACAGGAAGCCAGGCCCCATGCTTCTTTGGACCAGCGGAATGATTTTCCACAGAGCGAGCTATCGGACGATATTGACAAACTGGATGAAATGATGCAGAGCATGGTTTCTCCCTCTGGGGAGGACCAGGAATTAAAGCAGGTATCGGGCATTCTGGAAAAAATCCTGGAAATCCAAAACCCAGAGCAGCGGCAAGCCAAGATCAGGGATAGCCTCCTGATGCACCGCCCCGCTTCATATTCGATAAAAGCCTTGGAAAAAGGAGCTGAACTGGGATTTTTAGGCCCCCAGGATTCACTCTCGAGAAGTGGATTTTATTCCTTCTCTGCTGGCAGTTCTGCTCTGGGTGAGTCCGAGCAGGGAATTCGTGCTGTCGTTCATGGTTCTCAAATCCTTGTTAACGGCTCGACCGTTAAGTTAAGGCTGACACAGAAGGTATCTATTGGCGGCCAGCCATTGGCAAAAGACCAATTTGTAAACGGTGTGGCGCGATTGCAGGGAGACCGACTGCAGGTATCCATCAACAGCATTCTGGTAGGTCAATCCGTCTTTCCAGTAGATCTGGAACTCTACGATATGGATGGTCTTGAGGGGATCTATATTCCGGGATCCATTGATCGTGATGTCGCCAAAAACGCAATGGACCGGACCATACAGGGCCTGGACTTACGGAGTCTCGATCTTTCCTTGGGCGCTCAGGTAGTCAGTTCGGGTGTGGACGCTGCCAAGAACCTCCTGAGTCAAAAAGCCAAACTGGTGCGGGTGACCGTCAGGGATGGCTACCAGGTGGTCCTTCAGCAAAAGCAGTAGAATACTGCATTGAGATATTAATTAAAAATAAGTTCTATGAAAACAATTAATCGTTATTTACTATCAGCAGTTCTGATGATCAGTCAAGGGATATCCGGTTTTTCCCAAGAAATCGTTCCTCAAACCGTGGAGGCGAGCTGCACGAAGACCACCAACATCATCTTTCCATATACCATAAAAAGTGTGGATCGGGGGAGCCAGGATATTTTGGTGCAGAAAGCGGTAGGGGTAGAAAATATCCTCCAGCTTAAAGCTGCCAAATCCCATTTCCAGCAGACCAATCTATCCGTAGTCACCGCGGATGGTGAGTTCCATTCCTTTCTGGTCAACTATGCAGATGATCCGGTAAAACTGAATCACGCCATCCTCCGTGTACCGGAGCATGATTTCAACCGAAAACCAGTAGAAGGAAAAACTATCAATGAGAGGGACATTGAAGACAACATCCGTCTAGTCAGGCAACTAAAATCTGATTTTGCAGGTCCAAAGCATAAAAAATATGGTGTGCAACTGACTCTCAATGGTCTCTATATCCAGGGCGATTTATACTATGCGGTTCTTAGCCTTGAAAACAGATCAACGGTGAGCTATGATCTGGATGGCCTGCGGTTCTTTGTCCGGGAAAAAAAACAGGCCAAGCGGACTGCCATCCAGGAGATCGAACTATCTCCGGTTTGCCTGGTAGGAGAGAAAGGAACAGTTCAGGCTCAGCATGCCCATACGATCATCGCAGTTCTTCCCAAATTTACGCTCCCTGAGAAAAAGGAATTCGTACTGGAGGTTCAGGAGTTCGGCGGAGGTAGGCACCTTCGGTTAAGGACGGGCAATAGACATTTAATAAAAGCAACATTAATCAACTAAATTTTAAGGATATGAACACAAAGAATTTTGAATACCTGCGTGATCAGGTAAAGTACACTGGTTTTGGTGAAGGCCTTGAAAACGAACTAAAGGAACAGATTTTGACGGGCAAACCCAGCTTTTCACTGAACTTTGATGCCTCTTATCAGGATGATTTCGTGCAGGCCAAGCTCAACTTCAACAGGTCGAAAGAAACGGATATGTATTTTTTCAATTCCTACCAGGTGGAACTTCATAAGGAAGGCAAAAAGGAACCCCTGAAACAACAGTTTTATGTACACTTTGGAAATACTGTCACCATGAAAGAGGCCTATAACCTGATGGATGGACGATCGGTCCATAAAGAGCTGCTCAATAAGGAGGGTGAATCGTATAAAGCCTGGCTTCAACTGGACTTTAAAGAGTCCGACACACAGGGGAATTTCAAGATCAAACATTACCATGAAAATTATGGTTATGACCTGGAAAAGGAACTAGAAAAACACCAGATCAAGGAACTGCAGCACCCGGCATATAAGGAGGAGCTCATCGATTCACTAAAAAAAGGAAACCGTCAATCGATAAACTTAAACGTTTCAGGTCAGGACAGTAAACATTTTATCGAGGCAAATCCACAATATAAAACCGTGAATATTTACGATGGGAATCTGAAGAAGGTTCACCTGAAAAACCATATCAGCCAAGAAAAGGATCAGCGCCAACAAGTGCAAAAGACCAAAAAATCTAAAGCAGCCACCGATGAAGAACCCGGGGAAGGCAAAACTATCGCGAAGAAGAAAAGGGTAGGGCAATCTATAAATTAAGGTCAATAACATGTCAGTCTGTATTTTACGGTTTAAGGACTTTATGGAAGCGATCCAAAATGACGGAAGGATAGGAGCGACCCATATTGCCATATATGCGGCAATTTGGTTGTTCTGGCTAGAGTGTGACAAACCTGATTCGATCTTAGTGTATGCACGGCAAATCATGCCTAAGGCCAAGATCAGGGCATCAAGTACCTACTATGGATGCTTAATGGACCTGCACTGCTTTGGTTACCTTCAATATGAACCGTCTTACAATCGAAATATACCGAGTCGAATAAGTTTGTCTTGAAACAGAACGGGATTTTGAAATTAAAAGAGAATTAGAATATGATGCTGCCTTGTCGATGTTGGAAAGGCAGCATTTTTTGTGGCAGGATAGGTGATGAATAAATATAAGATAAAAGAATATATAAAGGTGAACAGGAGTGTTCAATCTGCTAAATGGGATGAAAACGAACGTCTTAAAACCATTAAATTAATAGCAGAGATAGTCGTCCAGAACGTATTGAGACGGTATATGGAAACAGACTATGGTATATGGGGACATCAACCTGTAAAGGAGAAATAAATGTTAAATAATTTTGATTAAATCGGATTTATTCCGATTTTTATATAAATATTTAACATGAAAATTGAGGATGCCCTATTGAATTTCCGTGAGGCGGTGCTCACTCGGCAGATTGTTCTGAGCCTTCTGAAGGGCTATCAACGTCCCAACGATAAGGTCAGCGAAATGATCAAGCAAGGAATTTTGATTCCGTTAAAGAATGGACTGTATATTCCTGGACCGGGTCTGCACATGGATCCACCTAATGATAAATTAATTGCCAACCACCTTTGGGGCCCAAGTTACGTATCTTCGGATTCTGCACTTTCGTATTGGGGAATGATTCCGGAAAAGGTTTTTGAGGTGTTATCCTGTACCACTAAATTGGCCAAGTATTACCAGACTCCGATTGGTAGGTTTCGGTATTACCATGTTCAGGAGAGCTACTACTCTCTGGGAATTAAAAGTGTCAGGTTGACCGAAAGGCAAACCGTTTTCATAGCGAGCCCTGAAAAGGCCCTGTTTGATCGAATCATCCTCACATCGGGCATATTGTTGAGAAGCATACCGCAAACCGAATCTTTTTTATTTGAGGACCTAAGGATGGATGAGCAGCAGATTTCATTATTGGATTTTAAGATGATGGAGAAATGGTTGGTTTTTTCACCCAAAAGGAAAAGCCTTGAGTGGCTTTTAAAGGTCATTAAAGCAATTAGTATATGATGATAAAGGAATGGTTGGCCTCTTATGAGCCAAAAAATCAAGAACAGGCATTTTCAGCCTTGAGAGAGATTATGCAGGAGGTGTCTTTAGCTGGTCTTCAGCGTTCAGGTTTCTTTGAGAAAGCCGCCTTTTATGGCGGTACTGCCCTCCGTATATTTTACGGACTGGACCGCTTTTCAGAAGACCTGGATTTTTCCTTATTGCAACGTGATCCCGAGTTTTCTTTAGAGCCATATTTCAAAGGACTTGTAGAGGAGTTTGCCAATGTCGGCATGCAGGTAAGTATCAAGGAAAAGAAAAAGACGAAGAGAACATCCATTGACTCAGCATTTTTAAAATCAGAAACTGTCTGGCGAGAACTGATTCTGGAAGGCACGGTGATTGACGCTGGCTTAGGTGGTATGATTGGTCTGAAGATCAAGTTGGAAGTCGACAGAAATCCACCATTGAGATTTGAAACGGAAGAGAAACTGCTACTCAAACCTTACTCTTTTTATGTCAAATGCTTTACCAAACCTAATCTTTTTGCAGGAAAGATGCATGCCCTTCTCTTTCGAAAATGGCAAAACAGGGTGAAAGGAAGGGATTGGTATGACTTAGAGTGGTACATCAGAAAAGGCATTCCACTTAATCTGGACCATTTCCAGTCCAGAGCCCAGGATACAGGAGATTGGAGCCCTTCGGTTGTTCAGAAAGAAGATGTAATGAACCTGTTGAGAAACCGTATCAATTCAATATCCCTAGATGCTATCAGGGAAGATATCGTTAAGTTTATTCCAGATTCCAAAAAACTCGATATCTGGTCAAAAAGCTATTTTTTGGAACTGATCGAACAACTTAAGTTTGAATGATAAAAATCCAAAATTTAACATGTTACAAAAATGATTTAAAGCGGATAATTTCAGATTTAAGATTCATTATTTTACAAATCCATCTTACAACGTATTATGAAAAAAGGAATTCGATATTTAAGGTTCAGTAACTATGACCAAAGCCGTCACAGTATCGAACGACAGGATTTTATTACCGCGCAGTGGACAGAAAGTGCCGACGTTGAAATTATTGATACCTTCCGGGACGAAGGCTATAGTGCAAAAACTTTTGATCGTCCGGATGTAAAAACCCTATTTACATTTATAAAAAAGAACCATCATGAGATTGATTACCTCATTGTCTCTGAATTGACTCGCTTCAGCCGTATCACAGGGGATGCAATCAATATGGTGATGAAAATCCAGAAGGAGTACGGTATTAAAATCGTCAGTGCGGGCCGGGGAATGGTCTATGATGTTACCGATCACAGTTCCTATTTTATGATGGGCCTGGAATTTCTATTAGGTGATTCGGAAAACATCAAGAGGCAGAATGATATCAATTGGGGTATCTATTCGGCAAAGGCCATTAAAGGGAAATACATACATGGTGGTCCAGCACCTTACGGTTACGTAAAGATGAGGCAGGAACGAGAAATGAAGTTGGTAATCGAGGAAGATGAAGCTCAAATAATACGCCATATCTATGAATTATTTTTAAAAGATGTTCCCATCTATAAGATTCAGGAAATCGCTATATCCCAAGGGTTTCCACATAAGGGCAACTCATGTATCCATCGCATTTTACAGAACCCTCTTTACAGTGGTTTCCAAAAAGTAAAAGCATGGAAGAATAATCCTGGTGGAATGTTTCCGGTAAAAAATGCAGAACCTATTATCGATTTATATTCCTGGAACCAAGTTCAGGAAAAATTCCGTAAAGAGGAAAGGACGATTGTTACCTTGCATGAGGATATTCCCCTGAGGGGCCTGTTGCAATGTCATTGTGGACGATTCATGACCGGAGCTGCCTCACGGGGAAAGACAGGGCAATACTATTACTATTACCGGTGCCGTCTGACATCAAAGCATAACAATATCAGTGCTATCAAAGCACACGAAAAACTAAATGATATTCTGAAATTAATTAGTCTACCAGATGATCTCATAGCCGATATTCGAACGCTGGCCACGGAGCTATTAAACTACCAAGTTAAAGAAGAAAAACAGCGTAAGGAAAATAGAAACAAGGAGCTTGTGGCAGCTGAAAAATCCTTGCGATCGGTCGAGGAGAAATGGATCAATAATAGTATTAATCAGGAGACCTATTCCAGATGGCATAGTGATCTAACACAAAAAATACAATCGCTTAAACTGAATAAGTTTGATTACGGAAAAGACAAAAACAGACTGAAAAAGATCCTGAATTCGGAATTGAATAAGCTCTCGGACCTATCCAAACTTTATGAATCATCAAATGTAATAGATAAGCGTACGCTACTTTCAAGGGTGTTCAATTTGGGTCTCATCATCGAAAATGGGAGTTATCGAACTCTCGAAATCAACCCTTTGTTTAATCGTAATGTACAGAAAATGAGCGAGTTAAACCTGTTGAAAGTAACAAAAAAAGGGATTGAAATGTCTTCAATCCCCTCGGGTGGAGCCGGAGGGATTCGAACCCTCGTCCAAACATAGTATGATTTACGATTTCTACATGCTTAGCTTCTCTTTAATTGTCGAGAGAGGGGAAGGTGAGTCGCTTACCTATACCTTTCTCCGTATTTGCTGTTTCTCGTCCTTACTTAGCAAAATCGCAAGGACCAGTTCTACAGTTCGGTGCCTCTGATGTCAAGCAGTAGAACAAAGCCTGACGAGACAAAAGCTAGATCTTAATTCTAAATTAAGCAGCTAAGGCGTAGTTTTCTTCGCCATTTGAAAAGTTGAAAGTTCAGATTAAAGTGCTAGACTAACAACGCACTGCATGCTTACATAACCATCGCTATCCTGTCAATTCCGGTCGACCCCGTTATGTATAGGCTACAAATGTAATCAATTAATATGACTTGAAAAACCTAAAATAGTTTAACAGGATAGGATTATATAAACAAAATTGCTATATTACTGTTTCTAAAGAGGATAGGTTAAAATTATGACCTATTTTGATTAATAATTCTGTGAAGAATTACATCCGTTCTAAACATTTTATGATTCATAAAATCAATAATAAAGAATACCAAGCTAATAGAATGAAGAATGTACCGAAAGGGGCAATTCGCTATTTTACAATAGTTTAAAAGGTTGGAGCGGTTGAAACAAATTACTAAAATATACTAAAATTATACACAATGGCTGAGGAAAACAACGCTAAAACAACGACTCCGGCAACTGCTGACCAAAAGAGCAGTCCGGCTAAACCGGCGAGAGCAACGGCAAGAAAAGCTCCAGTAAAAGCAGCTTCGGCATCTGCCACTGCTGCTAAAAAAGAAGAACCTAAGAATTCACCGAATCCTAGCAAAGGCGATGGTGAAGGATCCAATACACGTGCTCGTAAAAGTGGGGGTGACGAAACCTCAGAAACTCGTCCTGTAGCTGGCGATGCTGCCGCTAAACCTGCTGCTCCTGCTGCAAAAACTTCAGCTGCTAAACCGGCAACGACAACTACTGCTGCAAGATCGGCAAGAGCTGCTAAATCATCTGCTGCGGTTGCAAAAACAACTGCAACAAAAACTTCAGCTGCGCCTGATGCTAAAGCGCCTGCTGCAAAAGCTGCATCCGCTGCTCCTGCAAAGGCTACTCCAGCTAAAACTGCCGCTGCTGCTAAACCAGCACCTGCTAAACCTGCTGCGAAGCCTGCTGCATCGAAAGCTACTGCCGCAAAACCAGCAAGTTCTGCTAAACCGGCAGCAAAAGTAGAAGCGACAATTGCTCCTGCTCCTAAAGCTGCAACTCCGGCTAAAGCTGCTGCAAAACCTGCTGCAAAACCTGCTGCAAAACCTGCGGCTAAAGCTCCAGAAACTAAAGCGACTACGCCTTCACCTGTTGAAGAAACTAAAATCGAAAAAGAAGCTGGATACAAGGAAGAGGTTCCTAACAACAAAACCGTTAAGGAAAATCCGGATAAAAAGGCTAAAGCCAAAAAATCCGATAAAAAAGAGGTAAAAGCTAAGGATGCTAAAAAGGCTAAGTCTGCGAAAAAATCTCAGGACAGCAAAAAAGAAAAAGAGCCCGCTAAAGCGAAGGTAGAAAAGCCTAAAGCTAAGAAAACTTCGAAGAGAAAAGCTAAAAAAGAAGAAAGCAAAATCGAAAAGATTTCGAAAAAAGCAAAGAAGAGCGGTGAAAAAACAATGAAGAAATTAAAATCCGCATTCGCTGAAATCTACCACAAAATTGTTGGCGACGATAACGATAACAAAGGCAAGAAAAAGAAGAAAAAATAATTCTAAATAATTACATTTAAAAATAGAAGCCCCAATATAGAATATCTAATGATAGGCTATAATTGGGGCTTCTTTTTATAATAAGATTTTTTATTTCTTACGGATGCTGACCGCATTTTTATGCGCCTGCAAACCTTCCAATTCCGCTAATATTTCAACTGTCGAACCGATCTGTTGCAGTCCCTCTTCAGTAATATGTTGGAATGTAATTTTCTTGACAAATGAATCTACTGAGACACCCGAGTAGGATCTTGCAAATCCTGATGTCGGTAGGGTATGGTTGGTGCCTGATGCATAGTCTCCAGCACTCTCCGGTGTAAGATGTCCTAAGAATACAGAACCTGCATTCAACACCTTGTTGATAAGAGGCTTCCATTCATCAGTTTCTAGAATCAAATGTTCCGGAGCATATAAGTTTGAGAAATCCATAGCTTCTTGAAGTGTATCGGCAATTACGATATAGGAGTTCAGCATTGCCTTTTCGGCTAATTCTTTTCTAGGCAAAACTTCCAGTTGCTTTTGCACTTCCTCCTCAACAGCTTTGGCAATATTTTCTGATGTACAGACCAAGACTGCCTGACTATCGATGCCATGCTCCGCTTGAGCCAAAAGATCGGCAGCAACAAACGCTGGATTACAGCTCTCATCGGCTATTACCAAAACTTCAGAAGGTCCGGCAGGCATGTCGATACTCACATCGGTCAATCCCTGAATCAAACTTTTCGCCTTTGTGACAAATTGGTTTCCGGGACCGAATATCTTATTTACTTTTGGAATGCTCTCAGTGCCATAAGCCATCGCTGCTACGGCCTGAGCACCACCTACCAAATAAATTCGATCAATCTTTAGCAATTTCAAGCAATAAGCCACAAATCCATTGATCTTTCCATTGTTTTGTGGCGGTGAACAAACAACTATTTCACGACATCCTGCAATCCTTGCCGGTATTCCAAGCATCAATAGCGTACTAGGCAGAACAGCGGATCCACCCGGAATATAGAGACCAACCTTTTCGATAGGCCGAACCTCACGCCAGCATTTGACTCCCGGCATAGTTTCAACCGTGCGCTCACGCTTCAGCTGCGTCTGGTGAAATTTATAAATATTCTGAAAGGCAATTTCCAAAGCGCGCATCTGATCGCGGGAAATGGTTGATGCCAGTTCATCGATTTCTTCCTGACCTAAAAACAGCTTTTCAAGCTCAACTTTATCAAACTGCTTGGCATAGGACTTCAAGGCTGCATCGCCATGAGTCTTCACCTCATTGATGATATTTAATACAGTATCCTGAATCGCATGATTAGGATCAGTATTCCTATTCACCAATTCCTGAATCTGCTCTTTCGATAAATCTTTATATAGATAAGTCTTTAGCATTTTACATGATAATTTTTTCGATCGGCATAACCACGATTCCCTGTGCACCTGCCGCTTTTAATTTGTTGATCTTATCCCAAAAATCATCCTCCGAAATAACCGTGTGAACAGCAACCCAACCTTCTTCCGCTAATGGAACAACCGTCGGACTCTTCACACCGTGCAACAATTCCGTAATTTGTGATAAATTCTTCTTCTCAACGTTCAAGACTACATATTTAGTCTCCTTAGCACGTAATACCGATTGTATTCTTTGCAATAACTCGCAGATGATCGGATTTTCTTCCAATCCTTCTCTACCGATCAAAATAGCCTCTGAGTTACGAACATCAACAAAAGGTTTCAGACCATTGCTTTTCAATGTTCCCCCAGTTGAAACGATATCACAGATGGCATCGCTTAAGCCCAATCCCGGAGCAATCTCAACAGAGCCGGATATCATCTGAATATCGGCATTGATTTTATATTCGTCCAAGAATTGCTGAAGGATATTAGGGTAGGAGGTTGCAATCGATTTGCCGTTAAGATCTTCTAGTCGGTCGATGGTAGAATCTTTCGGAATCGCTAATTTCAAAGTACATTTTCCGAATCCCAATCTTTGCAGGTATTGCACATTCGAAAGAGTTTCCTCGATTACGTTTTCACCAACGATCCCTAGATCAGCAATCCCTTGCTCAACATATCCTGGAATATCGTCATCACGTAAGAATAGAATTTCTAAGTTAAAGTTGGAGACGGTAGTAATTAATGAGCTTTTATAGTTTTCGAAGTCCAAGCCACAGTTTTTCAGCAATTGAACAGATTTTTCGTTTAATCTACCCGATTTTTGGATAGCTATTTTGAGATTTTTCAAAATGTAGAGTTTATGTTGAGTGTAAAAAATTATTAATAAATAAAGAATCTGGGGTTTACTTGCTCCACGTAGAAGCCAATACTAATATCTATCGCCACAATGGCGATGATGCATAAAGTAATGGTGTGTACAAGCGATCTTCATATCAATAACGCAACAAAAGTAATTGTTATCCAATTGCTATGCAAGGAAATTCATAAAAAAGATTCGAAATTATTAATTTGAAGAATCAGGAAATTAATAGACACATTTAAATTCCAATTCTATATAATTACATCATCGTAAAAAGAAACCAGCAAATAAATAAGATCTGGATAACCATTGAAAGTTTATTGAGAAACCCATTGGTTCGCGCAAAATAGATTACAGAAAAAATAGCCAGGACAATAGCAATTATCATTAATACCCCAGAATCGATCATCCAAATACGATCATATCGGCTAGTCGCTTCAAGATGATCCTTAGAATTTTGAAAAACATAAATCCACGAACCTGTCAATGCAATATTCAGCAACAACGATAAGTAAGCAACCACAGGCTTAATTTTATTCCATAATTCTTTGTTCTTAACTGATATATTGGTAATTCTAATTTAAGCAAAAGAAATGGGATTTAATACGCCATCCCTCATCGCAAGATGAGGAAACAGTTTCCATTTAAAAACATCTCCATAAAGATTCTTGCTTTCCTCAGAAACTGCGATACCCAAAATACTTTCATTCCATGTCGTAAGACATGGAAACTATTTCCAAATAACCCATATCAAATAGCCAATAAAAAAGCGGGCATTGCCCGCTTTTCATTCAGTGGTAAATTATCCACCCTCACATTATTAACCATCACTAAACAATCCTTCTCCACAATTTCACCACTAAAAACTATTTCACTAATTCAAACTAAAATTCTAAATCAAACACCTAGACAGGCTTAAAATATCTCATCCCTCTGGGATTTTTGATGTATTGTCCAACATTCTTCCAGGCCTTTCAGACCTGGCTATAGACATCTCATCCCTCTGGGATTTTTTATAAATTATCGATCATTTCCCATTCCATACAGCACTCGCTATCCAATAACTTCACTATTCCCAACAATATTTTCCACCAATAACCTCAGCATTTCCACCAGTCCCTTCTATCCATCCAATCCATCCATTCCCACCAATACTTCCAATCCACCAATTCTTTCCCCAGATCCTGTCATCCTATAATCCCAAAATCCTGTTAGAAGTCGAATTTAACTCTTGCCCTCACACCCCATTTCGGAGCTTCAGGATGATCCAGGTAGTTTAATCTTCTAACAAGATCCACCCTTAATACCTTAAATATATTCGCCACACCGGCACTTGCTTCCATGTAAGGCTTATTTCCAAATGTAAAGGACATCTGTTCTCCGGCACTATTAGTTTGCCAATCGTAAACCTGGTTGTTTAGGCTAGGGTTATTGCTGTCACGAAGACCTCCATAAACACCTTTGAAACTAAACACCTCCCTCAGCTTCAATTTATTCAGCAATGGAATTTTATTGAAGATAAATCCGTTCATATAGTACTGTACGTTCCATGAAACATGATGGTCGGAAATAAATTCCATAAAGTTCATCAAGTTATAGGACTGTAGCTGATAAGCATAAGTCTGGTTGGCACGGTGGATGTTCAAGACAGGGAAGGGAAGGTTCTTTCCGGCGATGTAAGTACCATCCACATTGACGTCAGCATATCCCAATTGGGATAGGTAGAACCTTTTGAATATCCCAGCCGAGAAATTATGGTAATTGTATTCACCTCCAAATAATCCTTTCACACCAGCCGTATAGTTGAAGGTCATGATTGGGTATTTGTTGAAAATCGGCGTTCTATAATTTTTACCTTGATAAAATTCCTCTTTCGGAGCATAGCGGATTCCAACATTGAATTCCGTACTCTGCAGGTTGTTGATGATCCGATGGGATCCATCTGGCTGAAGCAATGAATAAGACAATACTCCGGCAGGAGTTTGTTTCCATGTTCCCAGTCCTGCATTCAGGGAAAGGTGGTTGCTGAATTCAACCTTATAGTCTAGTCGATAAACTTCATTGTACAGGTAGCTCATATTTTCACCACGTTTAAAAGAAAGCAAAACGTTGTCCTCCTGAACGAACTCTAAATTCTGTCCCGGGATTTTGGTGTCATATGAAGCAGATACTCGAAGGTAGTGCTGTGGAAATTTATAGATAGACTTATTGTTCAGCGAATAAGTTCCGGAAAGGAAATATTTCCATTTCTGATCCTCGAAACCATAGGCACCATATCCTTCAGCATAGAATCTTTTGCTCAGCTGCTCGGTCGTTCTACCACCCACACGAAGGCGGAAACCTTCCACAGGGTTATAAGAATAGAACGTATTGACAGGACCGATCTCAACTGGTCCCGCTTGTTTATATCCTGAGAATACCAATGCTGAAATATCCATAAATGTACGGAAGGAAGGCATTCTCTGTAAACTATCGATATTCGTATAAATCGATTTCTCAGATTTGCTCAATGGTTCAGGTCTCAAGGTTGCCCAATAGCTTTCCGAATTATCTACTTCTACCTCTTCCTTTTGTTCCGGAGTTACCATGTATTGATCCGGTACAGCATAGATGGAGTCTGGTCTTGACTGACCATTCACGTAATCGTTGATCAATACCACCCGCTTACCTTTAATTCCTTTTCCTTTGCCCGTAATGGCAAAGTCAATTCCAAGGCTGGATTTTGTCAGATAATATTTATTGTCTTTGGTTTTACTAAATCCCAATTCGATATTCAGATCACGTACAAAATTCAGGTTGATCTCATCTGCAACCGTCATTTCAGCTGCTTTCACCGCATAATTTCCATCCAGTGTAACGTACAATTTTCCTTTAAATAAAAGGTCATTTTTATTCCTAGGAAAAAAGCTCAGTTCAACTAGAGATTCATTATCCGTTTTTATAGTATCTGTAATATAGAATCTGTAAAATGTGGGAGCAGAGTTAGCAATTGGCGACAATAATTGATTGGTCAATATGCTAATGTTGTTGTCATAGATTTCAATCTCATCATAAAGACGGTTAAAGTATTTACTTAGACCATCATTGTCCACGAATTTAGGGTCAAATTCCGCTTTTCTGTCAGCCAGGATATATTGTTTTTTTGCATTCGGGTTTTTCCTGAAATAAACTTTGGAGAATTTCTCCTCCATATATGCTGGAAGTACATAGTTTTTAGAAGTATCGTCGGACTCGAATAAAAATTGATAGTTTTTAAATACTTTCTTGTTTTTAAATTTTTCATCCAGATTGCTTAATCCAAGGCTGATCTTTTCATATTGATCGAATTCAGCATATTCTTGGCCAGAAAGCCTGTTTTGATCCCGATGTTCAACAACCTTTCTGATCAAGTCAACAGCTGGATTATTTTTATTCGAATATTTTCCGCGTTTTGGTGCTTTAATAACAATTTCTTCAATGGAGTTAGCTGGAAAAAGCATAACACGAATGGTCTGTTCTTTTTCAGCGGATAGCGGATATTCTTCAGATTCAAAGCCGACCGAACTCACCTTAATTTTTTTGTATTCCGATGGAATGCTAAGGACATATTCGCCTTGGGCGTTGGAACTCGTACCAATTTCTCTATTTGCACCCATAACCTTAATGCTTGCATAAGGTATCGGCTCGTAATTATCCGCATTCATTATTTTTCCTTTAATGGTAACGGTACTTTGAGCGGAAAGGTTGAGGAATGATAATAACATTCCAAACAGTATAGTAAAGTGTAAAAATCTTGTTTTCATGCCATGACTTTTTGACTTTTTTGTGTTAGTGTTCAAAAAGTATTGCAAATAAAGATATTATTGCTGATTTATAAAATAGAGTTATTGACGATTTGACTTTTTTATGATAATTGGTCAGTAAAAATTAGTTGTTATGACAAATAATTTACTGTTCTATTCCGCGGTCAAGGATTTTTATGGACGCTTCAAGATCCGTTCGTGTTTTGCTCGTGTTTTGCTCGTGTCTCGTCCACAGCTTGTCCAAAACTTATCCGGAGCTCGTCCGCTCACAAGCGGACGAGCTGTGGACAATGTCCACGCGAGGTGCGGACCATTCACGACCAAAACACGAGCATGATACGACCTTGACACAAGCAAGGCAATGAAAAACTTAAGATCCTATTTAATCATAGAAATCTTGATTATGTTCTTTTGGAGTTCCTGAATTCTTTTGATTTAAAGAATCAGTTGTATTGTCATTTGATTTTGGGTTTTCTTTTGGCTTTTTAGATTTCTTTTGGCCAAATTCAGCAACCTCGACAATACGTGGGATACTACTTTTAGGTGCCATATGGCGGAGTTTACGGATCTTGCGACGCCTTTTGTAGTTTCGGATGATATCGCTGTCTCGATACAGATTCCAATTCATCAGCAAGACACTAAACAGTACTACAGCCAGTCCAATGATCTGCATTCGGCTAACGATATGGTCCGTGAAGAAATGTACGAGGATCAATGCCACGATTGGATTTACATAGGCATAGGTGCTGACCTCAGTTGCTGGACGTACCTGCAATAGAAAAATGTAACAGCTAAAGGCTAGGATTGACCCTAAAAGAGCTAGATAGATCATTGCTCCCCAATATTCGATTGGAACTGCCTGCACATCAAAATTCTTGTATTCTCCATTAAGTAGGGCAACGGTTGTAAATGCTGTTCCGGCAACGACCATCTGCCAGGCCGTTTTGACCATAACATTCAGGTCTTCTTCAGGCTCTTTTTCAGAAGTAGATTCGTTGATTTTTTTCTTTTGTGCGTTCTTGCTGTATTTGGAAATAAGTGAACCAACAGTCCAGCCTATCGTACCCACAGTCATGACAATCATGGCAGTTAGCTTTTTGTCACTGTCGCCATCATCGGTAGGAGCGCCAAAAATTTGTTCGGCAAAAAGCATCACTACACCTAGGAAACCTAAGATCAGTCCGAGCAAGGTAGGAATGCTGGAAAAGTTTTCTTTCCATTTGGGTTTATCGAGCACAATAAACCAGATGGCTGTTGCAGCTGATAGGATGGATACAATGGCACTCGATATAAACTGCTCGGACCAAATAATAGCCGCCATGTCGACAAATAACAATAAGAATCCAACCAAAGCAGCGTCTTTGACCGCTTTTTTGATATAGATTTTATAGCCTTTCATCCAACAGTACAGCATTAGTAAGGTACCCGCAATAATAAAGCGGATTGATCCTAACACAAATGGTGGAAAAGCATGCAATGCTTTCTCGATAAAGAAAAAGGTAGATCCCCAAACAATGTAAACCACCAGATAGGCAAAGATGATGACACTTCCTGATGGACTTGATGATTTAACCATGATTTATATTAATCCTTTGAAGGGATAACTAATTTATTGTCTTCTTTTACAGTTTCTAAAACGATTGTAGTTCTAGTTGATATAATTCCTTCTATCTTACTCAAGGTGTTGCGCATAAGGTCAACCAATCCTGCGGAATCATTTGTTCTTACCTTGATTAGGTAGCCATCCTCTCCAGCGATATCATGTACTTCCAATACTTCCGGAATTTCAGCTAATAGGAGTCCTACTTTCTGCACACCGATGATATCCTGGGTCTTTATAAAGATGAAGGAAAGCATTTTTTGATCCAATGCTGCTGGATTGATGCGGGCATTATATTGAAGGATAACCTCCTTTTGTTCTAATTTCTTTACGCGTTCCAAGATAGCCGAAGGAGCCATTCCGAGCTCTCTGGCAATATCAGCATTGTTAGTGCGGGCATTATCCTGCATAATGCGGATGATTTGCAGGTCAATTTGATCTAATGATATTTCTAGTTTTGCCATAGTGTTGCAAATATCGGTAATTCCGAATTAAATTCAAAGAATTGGCAATAATTTAGAATTTTATTCAGTGAATTATTGTTCTGAAAGGATGAATTTTGCTTGAATTGAGATTTAGATAAACCTATTTATGGAGGTTGATTCATAGGTCTTTACGAATATACATAAATAGTTGAAATATTGGAAATATGCGTTTAGAACTGATATTTAATGAAACAATGTGTAATTTTGGGTTTCAATCTATCTAATCGTGTCATTACAAGAAAAATTAGTTGACTTAGCAGAATCTCTTAAAGGAGATTTATTTTACGATTCAAGTAAAGCGTCACATCAAACCATGCGCTTAGCCTATTCCACGGATGCTTCGGTGTATCAGGAATTACCATTAGCGGTTTGCATTCCTCAGCACATTGAGGATTTAAAAGTGCTTATTCGTTTTGCGAGGGAAAACTCAATAACCTTAATTCCGAGAACTGCAGGAACCTCATTGGCAGGTCAGGTGGTCGGAGATGGGGTCGTTATTGATATTTCTCGGTTCTTTAATCAGATTTTAGAAGTCAATGCAGAAGAGGGCTGGGCACGAGTTCAGCCGGGCGTTATACGGGATGATTTAAATGCTTTTCTTAAGCCTTATGGCTTAATGTTTGGTCCTGAGACTTCGACCGCTAGTCGGGCAATGATAGGAGGTATGATTGGAAATAACTCTTCTGGATTGCATTCAATCGTTTGGGGAGATACTCGTCATAACTTGCTGGAAGCAAGTGTGATATTGGATGATGAATCCGAGGTTTTATTTAAAGACCTGAATGAGGGTGAGTATTTTGAAAAGCTGTCGCATAAAGGTCGTGAAGGCGATATTTATCGATCGCTAAATGCACTTTTGACCAACAAAGAAAATCAGGAAGCTATTCATGCAGGCTATCCAAAATCGGAGATTACAAGAAGAAATACTGGTTATGCATTGGATATGCTCTCGGATACTTCGGTTCCATTCAATTTATGTAGGTTATTGGCCGGCTCAGAAGGAACAATAGGTATAATTACCGAGGCAAAGGTAAGATTGATGCCATTGCCACCTAAAGAAATTGGTTTGCTATGTGTTCATTTCAACGATATGGTTGAATGTATGCGAGGCAATGTAATAGCCTTAAGAAATAAGCCAGAAGCGTCAGAATTGGTTGACAAATATATTTTGGATTTTACAGTTGGTCATCCAACCTATCAATATAACCGCTTCTTTATAGAAGGAGATCCGGAAGCTCTTCTGATCGTTGAATTCAGAGGCGATTCGCAGGAGGAAATCGCATTGAAAGCAAATAATCTAGTTTCAGAGTTGAAATCTGCTGGGTTGGGATATGCCTATCCTTGGATTACAGGTGTAGAAAAGACCAATTTGGTTTGGGATGTTCGGAAGGCGGGGCTTGGCCTCATCAGAAATCTTCCAGGAGATTCACAGCCGGTAAATTTAATTGAGGACTGTGCCGTTTCTCCAGAAGATCTTCCAGCTTATGTAACAGATATTCAAGAACTCCTTAAAGCAGAAAATGCACATGCTTCCTACTATGCACATGCAGGAGCGGGTGAGTTGCATATAGAACCCTTCATCAACTTAAAAACAGCTGAAGGCAAACAGCAGTTCCGTAGGATCTTGGAAAAGACGACGGATTTGGTTTTGAAATATAACGGCTCATTAAGTGGTGAACATGGTGACGGTAGGTTAAGAGGTGAATTTATCGGTAAAGTATTGGGAGAAAAGGTATATCAGCTTCTTTTAGAGGTTAAAGGGATATTTGATCCGAAGAATATCTTTAACGCTAGGAAGATTGTCAATACCCCACCAATGGATACGCATTTGCGATATGATCAGGTGGCGGATGGGAAGTCGATCAAGACCTATTTTGATTTTACGAAGGATGAAAGCATTCTCAGGTTGGCTGAGAAATGTTCAGGCTCTGGAGATTGTCGGAAGACCGAGATCACCGGAGGGACGATGTGTCCGTCTTTTATGGCAACGCGGAATGAGAAGGATACAACCCGAGCGCGGGCCAATATGCTGAGACAGTTTTTAACGAATTCGACGGAAACGAATCGATTCAATCATGAGGAGATAAAAGAAGTGATGGATTTGTGCTTAAGCTGTAAAGGATGTAAAACAGAATGTCCATCCAGCGTTGATATTGCAAAAATGAAGGCCGAATTCCTACAGCATTATTATGATGCTAACGGAAGTCCTTTTCGGGCAAAGGTTATAGCTAATTTTACGGAATCTCAAAAGTTAGGATCCTTGGTTGCCCCGATCTACAATTTCTTTGCGACCAATAGTTTCACATCAAGCATTATTAAAAAAGTCGTTGGCTTTGCTCCTGAACGCTCATTGCCAAAGGTACATGCTACGACATTTAGTAAATGGGCAGCCAAACAGCCAATAACACAAAGTAATAAGAAGGTATTTTTATTTAGTGATGAGTTTACAAACTACAATGATACCGAGGTAGGGATTACCGCTTATAAATTATTAAGCGCTTTAGGATACGAAGTTATCGTGCCTAAGCTAAAGGAAAGTGGTAGGACATATCTATCGAAAGGATTTGTGAAAAAAGCCAAAGCTTTGGCTAATGCAAACGTTGAATTAGCAGCAGCTGAAGTAAGTTCATCATCGCCTTTATTAGGTATTGAACCTTCTGCTATTATTACATTCAGAGATGAGTATCCAGATTTAGTTGATGAGTCAAGACGTGAAAAGGCAAGAATGCTTAGTGAGAATTCGTTGATGATCGATGAGTTTTTAGTCCGTGAAATTAAGGCCGGTAGAATTCACACGGAACAATTTACTGCGGAACCGCAAAAAATCAAGTTACATGGACACTGTTATCAGAAAGCATTTAAATTGGTAGATGCCACCATAGAGCTGCTTTCTTTTCCAAGCAATTACGAGGTTGAAGTTATTCCAACGGGCTGTTGTGGAATGGCGGGCTCATTTGGATATGAGAAAGAGCATTATGCCGTATCCCAACAAGTGGCAGAATTGGTATTATATCCAACCTTAAGAAAGACAGGGAACGAATATATCATTGCTGCTGCGGGAACATCTTGTAGACATCAGATAAAGGATGGTCTTCAACGTAAATCATACCATCCAGTAGAAATAATTTATGATGCTTTAATCAAGAAATAACCAAACAAAAGTTGTATCTTATTGTTTCAAAATAAATAGCAAAATCATGAAAAAGATAACATCCTTTGCATTAATGGTTTCATCAATTTTGTGGATGGCATCATGTGGCAATTCCAAGAAATCTGAGGGCGGATCAACAGATTCAACGGGGACCAATACATCTACTGCGCTGAAGCCGTTGACCAATGAAACGAGCTCAAGTCAGTTTCATTTATATTTTGACATTACAAAATCAAATGAGACGGATTCATCTATTGTCTATGAGGCTAAATCAGAATACAATGCAGAACCTGTAGGGTTTAATGTTGAAGTTATGAAGAATATTCCTGCAGGGATCGATCAAAAGGGCCAGCCAATTGAAGATTTAGGATTCAATAAAGGATGGGTAAGAATATCTTCAAATGGGGCACCATCTGATAATTTTGTTAAATCTTTGGGAACATTATTTAAGTTACCAACCGATGGAAAGATGGCAAGTACTGTGATCACTCCGCTTGTTTTTTCATCAAATAATAAACAAGTTGACTTAACGAATCCTGGTACTTATAGTTTCAAATATTTCTTTTCCAACGGAACTGGTAAAGATGCCGAGATGTTCGGAACACTTGATATTTATAAACATTCATTTGAATTGGGAGAAAAGGATTCTACCTATCGTGCAGCTATTATTTCTGCTTTTGAAGGTAAATAACATTAATTTAAATTTTTAACAATGATTCCAGTACCAAAGTGCTGGAATCTATTTGTTTACTGGTTTTACATTAATTGATACTTCCATTTAATTTCTACAAATCTTTATTGCCTACTCTTTTTTATGCTAGTTCACTTCCTTAAAAAATCTTTAGCACTTTTTGTTTTAATGTTTAGCTTCTTCAGCACTTTTGCCCAAGAAGTTCAGCATTCCGAGAGGACATCCAGAGGAAAGGTTACAGCCCCTGTTTTGGGGGAGTTGTCAGGAATTATTGCTTCCATTAACAACCCGGGAATGTTTTGGGTTCATAATGACAGCGGAGATGAAGCAAATGTATATTTAATTGATTCTGCAGCGAGGTTGAAGAAAACCTATCGATTGGAAGGAATCGAAGCCATCGATATCGAAGATATTGCATGGGTAGAACTGGATGGGAAATCATATATTGTTCTTGGAGATATAGGGGATAATCGCGCAATTAGGAATCATATATCGCTCTATGTTTTTCCTGAGCCACAATTTGTTGAAGGCAAAGGAATGGATACCATCAGGAGAAATGATATCGCAATCAAGGAAATGCATTATCCTGGCAAAGGCAGGGATGCAGAAGCTTTCTTTATTGACCCCTTGGACAAACAATTTTATTTGATCTCAAAAAGGGAGTTCAATTCCGTACTTTATACAGCGAATATATTTAATCAATCTGGCCGTTCTATCCTGCTTAAACCATTGATGAAATTTCCTTTTACCTTTATTACGGCAGCAGATATATCCCATAATAGGGATGCAATAGTTATGAAGAGTTTGACCAATATATATTATTGGCCACTAATACATAAAGAGTCAATTGTTGAAGCTTTACAGAAGGATTTTTTGCCAGTAATGTACGAGCCAGAACCCCAGGGAGAGGCCATCACATTTGATCGATTTTCTGATGGTTTTTTTACAATCAGTGAAAAACCGTTCGGATTAGATTCCTATCTTTATTATTATCATATCTCAAAACCCTAATCATTTATGAAAACATATAGTACCCTTATTTTAATGTTATTGTTTGTTGTGTTTGCTCATGCAGCTAAGGTTGACACCTTGGATATAGCAAGCGCGGCAATGAAGAAGAATATTAGAACTGTTGTCATTCAACCAGAAAATAGCAAGTCTAAGGAGTTTCCAACCTTATATTTACTTCATGGTTATTCAGGGAGCTATAAGGATTGGGTAAGTAAGGTTCCGGCAGTAAAAGAATTGGCGGACCGATTAGGAATTGTTATTGTATGTCCAGATGGAGGATTTGGGAGTTGGTATTGGGATGTAGCGAATGATCAGAATTTTCAGTATGAAACTTTTGTAGCGAAAGAATTGGTTCAATACATTGATGTTAAATATCCGGTTATAAAGGATCGTACAAAGCGGGGGATTACAGGATTGAGCATGGGAGGCCATGGCGCTTTGTATTTAGCAATCCGTCACCAAGATACCTTTGGCGCAGCAGGTAGTACAGCTGGGGGTGTTGATATCCGTCCATTTCCAAACAATTGGGAGATGTCAAAGCGGATTGGAGAATACGCTTCCAATCCGGAAGTATGGAACACGCATACTGTAATGGAAATGACGCACTTGATAAAGCCAAAATCTTTAGAATTATTTATTGATTGCGGTACCGAAGACTTTTTTTATGAAGTAAATTGCAAGCTTCATGAAAAATTAACGTATTTAAATATACCCCATCGTTTTTTAACAATGCCTGGTGCACATAATTGGGATTATTGGAGCAAATCCGTTCTGTATCAGCTTACTTTCTTTCATGATTATTTTTCTAAAGCAGCATAAGGTGTCTAAAATGGATAATTATTTTGCGAGTATGAATAATAATAATAACTTTGGAATCGATAAGATATTATAAACCTACGGGAAGCCATTTTGATGTTCAGAATGGCTTTTTTATTTTTAGCCATGAATTTGAATTTAGTGCGGAAATTTTCGCTTAATTACCTGATCAAAAATAGCCTTTTGTGCTTGATAATTTTGATGTTTAATACCAGCTATGGTCAAGAAAAAGTGACTTTAAGTGGTTATATTAAAGATTCAAATTCAGGTGAGAACCTGATTGCAGCGGTAATGCGGATTCCAGCATTAAATCTGAGTACCTATTCAAATAATTATGGGTTCTATTCTGTTTCGGTTCCTCCTGGAACTTATGAAGTTCAGATAAGCTTTGTGGGTTATGCAAATAAAGTAGATTCTATTCAAGTCAATGCGGATTTGAGGAAGGATTTTGAAATAACATCCAAATCGAGTGTTATAGAAGAAATTGTAGTCACCGGTAAAAAGGAAGATGACCATGTTACTTCGGCACAAATGGGGAATATGAAATTCACGATGGAGGAGCTCAAAAATATTCCTGTAGTATTTGGAGAGAAGGATATTTTAAAGACAATTCAGCTCTTGCCGGGAGTAAGTACCGGAGGAGAGGGAAGTTCCAACTTCTATGTTCGTGGAGGTGGGGGCGACCAAAACCTAATTCTCTTGGACGAGGCAACGGTTTATAATGCTTCCCATCTATTAGGATTCTTTTCTACATTCAATTCAGATGCTATTAAAGATGCTAGTTTATATAAAGGTGGTATTCCTGCTCAATATGGTGGACGTATCTCATCAGTAATGGACATTAGTATGCTGGATGGAAACAATAAAAAATTCAGCGGCGAAGGAGGTTTGGGATTGATTGCTTCCAGACTCAAACTGGAAGGGCCATTAGTAAAGGATAGAAGTTCATTTATGATCAGTGGCCGACGTACCTATGCAGATTTATTTCTGAAGTTATCTCCGGATGAAACGACGAAAAGCAGCAAGCTTTACTTTTATGATCTGAATGCAAAGATGAACTATAAGTTGAATGATCGAAATACCTTATACCTTTCGGGTTATTTTGGTAAGGATGATTTAGGTTATGGGGATTTATTTGGTTTCGACTGGGGAAATGCTACTGCCACGGTTCGTTGGAATTCTGTAATCAATTCCCAATTGTTCAGCAATACCTCATTAATCTATAGTGATTTCAATTACAATGTTGATGTGAACAGCGATGAAACAAAGTTTACAATTGCCTCTAAAATTAGGAATTGGAACCTGAAGCAGGATTTTTCATATTACTCCAACAACAACAATACATTACGCTTCGGTGTAAATGTTTTACATCAGCAGATTAAGCCTGCGAGTATTGCTGCTAAGGAAGATTCCGATATCAATAGCATTACGGTGGACAATAGACAAGGAATTGAAGCTTCGGCTTATGTATCACACGAATGGAAACCAACAGACAAATTATCATTGATATATGGATTGAGGCTAAGTGACTTTATGGTTATGGGGCCAGGTTCATTCTTTGAATTTGATGCAGACGGAGAGCCTACATCGGAGTCATATTTTGAAAATGTTGTTGCCAAGCATTATTTTAATTTAGAGCCAAGGCTATCATTATCTTATGCATTCAATCCTGAGAACAGTGTGAAAGCAAGTTTCAATAGGATTTCTCAGAATTTGCACCAATTGACCAATACGACTTCGAGTTTGCCGACAGATCAATATGTTGTAAGTAGTTTGAATATTAAACCTCAAATTGCCGATCAGGCCGCTATTGGATACTTTCGAACATTTCAGGATAATATGTATGAGTTTTCTGTAGAAACGTATTATAAATACATGCATAACCAAATAGATTTTAGAAATGGGGCAGATCTACAGGCGAACAAATATATGGAAGGAGACCTTTTATATGGGGTAGGCAGATCATATGGTGCGGAGTTTTTAATGCGGAAAAATAAAGGTCGTTTATCGGGCTGGTTAAGTTATACCTTAGCAAAAAGTGAAAGGCAATTTGATCAGATCAATGAAGGAAATTGGTTCAATGCCCGTCAGGACCGTACGCACGATATTTCATTGGTAGGAATTTATCAGTTAAGTAAGAAATGGACCTTAGGGGCAACTTTTGTTTACTACACCGGTAATGCAATCACTTTCCCAAGTGGTAAGTATCAGGTTGATGGTAAAACATTATTTTACTATACGGAAAGAAACGGATACCGGATGCCAGATTACCATCGATTAGATCTGTCGATCACTTATGAGCCTAAGAAGGAAAACAAGAAATTCCATTCTAGCTGGGCATTTGGGGTTTACAATGCCTACAACCGGAAGAATGCCTATATCATTGATTTCCGAGAAAATGAGCAAAATCCAAATATTACAGAAGCCTATAGGATAGCGCTATTTGGAGCAATTCCTTCAGTTACCTGGAACTTTAAATTTTAAGATCATGCAAAAGCAAACTATATATAGCATTTTAATTTTTTTAACTGTAGTATTCTTCAGCAGCTGTGAAGATATCATTGATATTGATCTAAACAGTTCTGATCCTAAGGTTGTGATTGTAGCTGACCTCAACAACGAGGAAAAATCGCATGCGATTTTTGTGAGCAAGTCTGTGAATTTTGATGATCCAAAACCTAATGAACCCGTTTTAGATGCAGAAGTTTACATCCGATTGGGGAATGGCAAAACATTTTATTTTACATCAGTCGGCGAAGGCAGGTATATCAATCCTGATCTTCCAATTTCTGTAGGGGAATCTTATACATTGACCGTGGTAGTTGATGGAGAGGAATATCAATCAACAACGACGATGTTGGCCTATATTGAAGTAGATTCGATCGGTGTGAATCAGGAAACCATATTCAACGAAGATTTCTTTTTTGTCAACTTTAAATTCTTTGATCCTAGCGGTCAGGAGAATTACTACCGTTATAGTATGTCGATCAACGGTTCGCCTATGAAATTTAATGCGATCTTTTCAGATAAATTTAATGATGGCAACGAAGTTACGCATCAATTAGGAAGAGAAGATGGTAATGATATCAAGCCTGGTGACAGCCTGTTGATAAGAAGACAGATTGTAACCAAGGAAGTTTATAATTACTGGGCGGAGTACTCGCAAACGAATCCAGGAAGTGCGGCACCGGGGAACCCCACATCAAATATCAGCAATGGTGCTTTGGGCTATTTCAGTGTAAGCAGCGTTCGGGATTATCCTGTTGGTATAGATAAGGCATCACAAGGATAGCGTCTCAAATCGGTAACCTTTACGTAAGAGCTGTTTAATGCTTTTAGGTAAGGCATATTTGACATTCTCAATGGCTTTTATATTATCGTGAAAAACGATTATACTTCCATTTCTTGTGTAGTTGACACAGTTTTTATAGCATTTTTCAGGGCTAATCTTGGGGTCGTAATCGCCTGTGAGGACATCCCACATAATGATTTTGTAGTCTTGGGCTAATACATTCATCTGAGATTTTTTTGCCCTTCCATAAGGTGGACGAAAAAGCTTTGAGTTAGTTAGTTTTTCACACTTTTCGATATTTTGAAAATAAGTTTGATCTTCATTATCCCAACCGCGTAAATGGTTGTAGGTATGATTGCCAACAGCATGACCTTCAGCCAGTATTCTATCAAATATTTCAGGATTTTTTTTGATGTTTTCTCCCACACAAAAAAAGGTGGCTTTTACTTGATGTTCTTTGAGACAGTCTAAAATCCAAGGAGTTATTTCAGGGATAGGTCCATCATCAAATGTTAAATAAATATTATTTTTTTCTTTTTCTTTTCTCCAAATCGCCTTAGGATAAATATAATTGAGGATAAAGATGGGGCGAACAAAATGCATATTGGAACAGTGGGTTATTTTCACAAATTTAAGGAAAGTTTTAGGAATGCCATCATCCGTTCAATTGTTGTGAAGAGACTGAGTGAATATTTTAAGTTAACCCAAAAGGAGCAAAGAGGAGTACTCGTTTTGATCTGTGTATTGCTGTTATTAATCCTTTCAAATATTATTCTTCCAATTTTCTATCCAAAACATGCCATATCGTATCAGCTTAAAGATTATGATATTGTACTGGACTCTATTGAACATTCTTTAACCTACCAGGAATTCGATCCGCCGCAGGAAATTAAGGACAGGAAATTATTTCCTTTTAATCCCAATACTTTAGTGAAGTCAGGATGGATAAAACTGGGTCTTAGCGAAAAGCAAATTCAAACTATTATCAACTATCGCAATAAAGGTGGTAAATTTTATAAAAAATCAGATATCAGGAAGCTGTATTCCTTATCGGAAAAGGAGGCCAATGAACTAATACCCTATGTTGATTTACCAGAAGAGGTAAATGCTACTGCTTCAATTTTAAAGAATCCTAAAGAATTCAAAAAGACAGATTCTATTTCTAAGTCAATCTACAAAGTCAAAAGTCCTAAGATTTTTGAAGTTAATGCGGCAGATACTCTAGATTTTATGCAACTGAAGGGTATAGGTCCAGTATTGGCCAGACGGATAATTAAGTATAGAGATGTATTAGGTGGTTTTATATCCTTAGAACAAATTAAGGATGTTTATGGTTTAACCATTGCGACCTATGAGGAAATGTTGCCATGGTTGGAAGTCGATGCTACGAAGGTTAGGAAATTGGCAATAAACAGCATTACAGCAGATGAATTGAGGAAGCATCCCTATTTTAGGGATAGAAATGTTTGGGGAATAATTCGGTATCGGGAACAACATGGAGCCTTTAAAGGAATCTCGGATTTGGGAAAGATTCATTCTTTGGATGAGGATTTTTTGCGTAAAATTGAATTTTATTTGGATTTTAAATAACATCGATGATTGAAGAACAACTGAAAGCTTATATCCGTGATATTCCGGATTTCCCACAACCCGGAATAGTTTTTAAAGACATTACACCATTACTACAACAGCCAGAATTGGTTAAACTAGCCGTAAAAGAATTTGTTAGAAAATTGGATGGGATCGAGATCGATGTCCTTGCGGGCATTGAAAGTAGGGGTTTTCTTTTTGGGTTTTTATTAGCACAAGAAATGAACAAACCATTCGTACCAATCCGTAAACAAGGTAAGTTACCATTTCATACCATTTCTGAATCATACAAGCTGGAATATGGTCAAGCCACTATAGAAATGCATGAAGATGCCATTCAAGAAGGCACAAAAGTCTTGATGCATGATGATTTATTAGCAACTGGAGGGACTGTTGTTGCGGCGAGTAAGTTGGTGGAAAAACTAGGTGGGGTCATTTCGGGTTATAGTTTTGTGATCAGTTTAGATTTTTTACAAAGTTCCGGAAGGTTAACAAGATTTAGTGAAAATATATGTTCTTTAGTTCATTACGATTAATTTAAAATAATATAAAATATGGAGTGGATATCAGATCCAAATATTTGGATTTCATTTTTAACCTTAACTGTCTTAGAGATTGTTTTAGGGATTGATAATATAGTTTTTATTTCAATACAGAGTGCGAAGCTACCGATTGAACAGCAGAAGAAGGCTAGGCAATTAGGGCTTATTTTGGCCTTAGTGATGCGTGTTGGGTTGTTGTTTTCCATTAAATGGATTATGGGGCTTACAGCACCTTTTATTAATCTGGCAGATACAATAGGAGTGGACCATCCTGAATGGAGCAGATACCTTCAGTTGTCGGGACGTGACTTAATTCTTTTTATCGGAGGTTTATTTTTGATTTATAAATCAACTACTGAAATACACCATAAAGTGGAAGGTCATACAGAATCGGCAAAAAGTAGAAATAAACCGGTGACATTTATGAGTGTGATTATTCAAATTATCATCTTAGATTTAGTTTTTTCACTAGATTCGGTAATTACCGCGGTAGGAATGGTAGATAGCATTGGCGTTATGATAGCAGCAGTCATTGTAGCGGTTGTGATCATGTTAATCTCTGCAGAAGGTATTTCAAGGTTTGTGAATGATTATCCATCTGTTAAGATGCTTGCTTTGGCATTTTTACTGTTAATCGGGGTTTCATTAACTGCAGAAGCTTTCGACCAGCATATTCCTAAAGGATATATCTATTTTGCGATGGCATTCTCAGTTTTAGTGGAGTTTTTGAATATACGTTCTGAGAAAAAAGCCCTGATACAGTTAGAACAAGAAAAACAAAAAGAGACTAAATAATGTTATTTTAAATAACGACGCTTATTAAAAATAAAAAGCTCGATTCAGAAATGATCGAGCTTTTTGCATTTATAAGAATTTCTTAAAATTCCCCTTGAACTTTATAATAGTTGTCGCCCATGACCTTGACTTGTTGATTCTTTTCAACGAGATAGAATTTATTCTTCTCATAGACCAAGAATTCGGAAGTTTTATATAAAGTATTTCTAACTTCCTTTTCTACAGAAATCATTTCTGGTTGTCCTGAATTATCCAATTTTATTCGGACACATGAAAGATCCAGATCAGGGTTACTGAAACTATATTGAATAACAGAATCTGCAGAATCAACTTTTACATACCCAGCATAAGCAGGCTTATTTAAGTCAATAGCATAAAAACTGGACAGTTCAACATTCCAATCCTTAATTTTTAAATTCTTGGTTTCTTCCGAATCATCCTTTTTAACTGTTTTGTTCACAGATGGATTAGAGGCAGTTAGGGAATCAATTTCTTTTTGAAAGAAGCCAGGGATATCAAAAAAATGTTCCTGATTGGCTATTTCTTTCCTTTGATTATTAGGGTTTGAACAACCATATAAAGCAGCAGTAATAAATATTACTGCTACTAAAGTATTTTTATGTTTCTTATTAATATGCAAGGACATTACCGGTCATTTCTGAAGGGATAGGAAGGTTTAACAACTGTAAAACAGTAGGAGCAACATCTCCTAATTTCCCATCCTTAATGTTTTTATACTGACTATCGATTAATACACATGGTACCAGATTCGTCGTATGTGCAGTATTAACACTTCCATCCTCATTAATCATAAATTCTGAATTACCATGATCGGCAAGAATAATAAATGAATATCCATTATTAATTCCAGTCTCAACTACTCGTTTTGTACAATTGTCAACTGTCTCAACGGCTTTAACAACTGCATCGAAAACACCAGTATGACCCACCATATCCGGATTAGCAAAGTTTAGACAAATAAAATCTGGTGCATTTTCAATCATATCCTTACAGATAGAGTCTGCAATAATATTTGCACTCATTTCTGGTTGAAGATCATAAGTAGCAACTTTTGGAGAAGGGATCAATAATCTTCTTTCACCTTCAAATTGATCTTCCCGACCTCCGGAGAAAAAGAAGGTAACGTGCGGATACTTTTCCGTTTCTGCAATTCTTACTTGAGTTTTATGTTGCAAAGAAAGAGTTTCCCCCAAAGTTTGGGTTAGATTATCTTTGTGGAATATGACTTTAACTCTTTTGAATGTATCGTCATAAGAAGTCATGGTGATATAATACAAATTTAAAGGGTGCATATTATATTCAGGGAAATCCTTTTGCGTTAAAGCTTCGGTAATTTCGCGACCACGGTCTGTACGGAAGTTATAGCAAATCACAACATCCTCGTTTCTAATGATTGCTTTTGGTAATCCTTGCTCATCCACCATGACGATTGGTTTGAGGAATTCATCGGTTACACCTTGGCTATATGATTGTTGTATAGATTCAGCTAAGTTATAAGAAGGTATTCCTATACCTTTTGTTAGTAGGTCATAAGCTTCTTTAACACGTTCCCAACGATTATCTCGGTCCATTGCATAATAACGTCCAATAGCAGAAGCAAGAGTACCAACAGAATTTTTAAGGAATGAGGTTAAATCATTTACATATCCTACGCCACCATTGGGGTCAGTATCGCGACCATCCATGAAAGCATGAATGAAAACTTGATCATTGCCTAGTTTAGCATCTTTGGCAGCATCACACAAAGCTTTTAGATGTTCGATATGGGCATGCACACCACCATCAGACAACAATCCTATAAAGTGTACATATTTATTGTTTGCTTTCGCAAAATCAAAAGCAGCTTGAATGGTAGGGTCAGTTTTAAATACACCTTCTTGAGCCGCTTTATTGATACGTCCCAATTCTTGGTAGACAACACGACCAGCCCCTAGATTCATGTGGCCAACTTCCGAGTTGCCCATTTGTCCAGCAGGTAAACCTACAGCTTCACCAGATGCTTCAAGTTTTGAGTTAGGGTAGGTTGCAAGCAAATAGTCTAAAAAGGGGGTATTGGCAGCTATTACAGCGTTAGAATTATCATTTTTTCCGTAGCCTAAACCATCCAGGATTAGTAATGCTACTTTTTTATTTTCAGAACTCATTACACAAATATACTTATAATCCTTAAAAAATGATAAAATCGGCCCTATGATAAATTGTGTACGCAACAATTCCGATAGGTAGAAAAAATAAACATGATTGGCATAATTTTCGCTGATTGTAGTTCAGAAAAATGAATTTCATGTTTAGTTGTCCTATTTAATGGAAAATGTCAACTAAATAGACAGGTCAATTATGTTAAACGTAATAAATGGTTTAGGAAGAAAGTTAAGGCATATTGCATTTGCAATGTTGCTTCTGCCATGTATTACCTTGACGAGTTTTCAAACAGATGTTGCATTAGAGTTACTTGGAGCATTGAAATCAAATAATGCTAAGAATGTTGCCAATTTATTTGGTCAGAATATATCCTTATCGATCAAGAATGATTCGGGCTATTATTCCAAGTTTCAAGCCGAGGTTATGTTGAGTGATTTTTTCAGGACTTCAAAAACCACAGAAGTCAAACAAGTTCAGCGCACTAACAGTTCAAATAATAGCTTTTATATAGTCTACCAGATTAAGACTGGTCAGGGATCATATAGGGTCTTTGTAAAGTTTAATCAGTCGGGCGGGGAAGCCCAAATCAATGAGCTGAGAATAGAATAAACTTCAATATTTCGTATTTAAGTTTCCATATAAATATATTTTTATTCATCTTCGCTTAATTTTAATTTGCTAAATGGAGAGAGAATTCAAAGATAAGCTAGTACATTTTGTTCAGGAAGCCCTTGAGGAAGATGTAAAAGAAGGGGATCACACCTCATTATCTACGATAAAAGAAGAACAATTAGGAGAGGCTCAATTATTGGTGAAAGAGGACGGTATTTTAGCAGGCGTAGAGGTTGCTAAGGAAATCTTCACACAAATAGACTCTGAATTAGCATTTGAATTGCTTATTTCAGATGGTACGGCTGTAAAATACGGCGATATAGCCTTTCGAGTAAGAGGCAAGATCCATACAATTTTAAAAGGGGAGCGTTTAGTTCTCAATATTATGCAACGCATGTCAGCGATTGCTACTCAAACCGCTCAATATGTTAAAGCCATTTCAGGAACTAAAGCCAAGGTTTTAGATACCCGAAAAACTACGCCTTTATTGCGTTTCTTAGAGAAGAAGGCTGTTGAGATTGGAGGAGGAGTTAATCATCGTTTTGGTTTGTATGATATGATCCTGATTAAGGATAATCATGTTGACTATGCTGGTGGAATTTCATCCGCTGTAAATGCAGCATTTGCATATAAAAAGGAAAAGCAGTTAGATATTGCGATAGAGGTTGAGGTGAGGAACTTTGATGAGTTAAGAGAAGTGTTAAGCCTTGAGGCAGTTGATCGCGTGATGTTTGATAATTTTACTCCAGCCCAGGTTCAAGAGGCAGTCGATTTAGTAGGAGGAAGATTAGTAACGGAAGCGTCAGGAGGAATCACATTAAAAACTATAGCAGACTATGCCAATGCAGGGGTAGATTATATTTCTGTTGGTGCATTAACGCATTCGGTTAAAAGTCTGGATTTAAGCTTGAAAGCAAAACTTATTTAGTAAATTGCTGTAGATGATATCAATATACCTAGTAGGAATAGTCATATTAGCATATCTTTTCGGTTCAATACCTACAGCCGTATGGTTTGGGCAGGCATTTTATGGGGTTGATGTTCGTGAATATGGGAGCGGAAATGCAGGTGCGACCAATACCTTTCGTGTTTTAGGGAAAAAAGCAGGTGCCATCGTGATGTTTGTTGATATTTTGAAGGGATGGACAGCGACCAATTTGCCATATTTATTAGATAGTTCTTTAGTTGGGAATCAAGATGGACCTCAGTTTGTCAATATACAATTAGCATTGGGAGTTATCGCGGTATTAGGACATTTATTTCCAATCTTTGCAGGTTTTCGTGGTGGAAAAGGAGTTGCTACCCTATTTGGAATGGTGCTGGCAATCCACTGGCCTGCAGCCTTGGTCTGTGTCTCGGTCTTCCTTTTTATATTGCTAGTCACCCACTATGTATCGTTAAGTTCTATTATGGCGGGCTTTGCTTTTCCATTTTCTGTTGCCTTTATATTTAAAACTACAGTTCCTTCCATTCTCTTGTACGGAATTGCTATATGTGCTTTAATTTTGGTTACCCACCAAAAAAATATCGAGAGACTACTCAAGGGAAAAGAATCCAAGATATATTTATTCAAGAAAAAACCGAAGGATTAAACTTTTGGGTACAAGTTTTGTTTAATACTTCGAGATAATGTAAAAGTATTAGATAAACTAAATCAAAAAACACTTATGAAACGAATAACTAAATACACTTCCATGTTGCTTTTAGGGGCAACTTTGGTAGGTTGTGCTACGTCGGCCATCACTGGTCGTAAGTACTTAAAATTAGTAGACTCTCAAACCATAAACAATCAAGCGGCGCTTGCATATAAGGACTTTTTAAGTAAGAATTCATCCAAAGTTGAGACTGGCTCAGCTGCTGCTACACAAGTAAAGAGGGTTGGAAACCGTATCGCTGCTGCAACGAATGAATATTTGAGGCAGATTGGGGCTGCTGATAAGTTCAATTTTAATTGGGAGTTCAACTTAATCGAAAGTGATCAGGTCAATGCTTGGTGTATGCCAGGAGGAAAGGTTGCGGTCTATACAGGTATCTTGCCAGTAGCAAAGAATGACGCTGGATTAGCTACCGTAATGGGTCATGAGATTGCCCATGCAATTGAGGAACATTCGGTGTCACAAGTTTCCAATGCTATGGCTGCTCAATTAGGTGCACAATTGTTAAATGCCGCTGGAACAATCAGCAATAGCAGGTATACAGGTATTTTCAATCAAATATATGGTATTGGTTATCAAGTAGGATCATTGAAATTCTCAAGAAATGATGAATTAGCGGCAGATAAAGCTGGTTTGATTCTGATGGCCATGGCTGGATATAATCCAGAGGAGGCCGTTTCTTTTTGGGAAAGAATGGCACAGGGCAAAAAAGGAAGTACGCCAGAATGGTTAAGTACTCACCCTAGTGATGCTAGACGTATCAGCCAATTGCAAGCGATGGTTCCAGAAGCTATGAAATACTATAAAAAACAATAATAAGGCTTATAAATTACCTTTTCAGGGAAAGAATACATGGACCGGTTAGTTTACACTAATCGGTTTTTTTTATGTTTTCAAAAAAAATGAATTTTCGTGTTACATTTTTAAGTTTTTAGATACTAATAGTATAGCTAACACAAAACAAATTATAAATGGAACTTAAAATCAGTAATTTAACGAAAACATACAATAATGGGGTGAAAGCCTTAGACCATGTCAATTTGGAGATAGGACCGGGCATGTTTGGGTTATTAGGTCCGAATGGTGCTGGGAAATCTTCTTTAATGCGTACCATTGCAACGCTACAAAGCCCCGACGGAGGATCCATTCAATTTGGTGATATTGATGTGTTAAATGATAAGAATGCTTTAAGACGCATTCTTGGTTACCTCCCCCAAGAATTTGGTGTTTATCCCAATCTATCCGCTGAGGAACTGTTAAATTACTTTGCTGACTTAAAGGGTATCGGCAATAAACAAGATCGTAAGAAGATTGTGCAAAACGTTTTGGAAATCACCAATTTATATGATTTTAGAAATAAAAGTGTTAGTGGTTATTCTGGCGGAATGAAGCAAAGGTTTGGCATAGCTCAAATGTTGTTGAATGATCCAAAATTAATTATTGTCGATGAACCAACAGCAGGTTTAGATCCAGCAGAACGACACCGATTTTTAAATGTACTTAGGGAGATTGGAGCACAGCATACCGTTATTTTCTCTACGCATATTGTCGATGATGTTCGGGAATTGTGTCATGAATTAGCGATTATGAATGGAGGTAAGGTCTTATTCCGTGGAAGTACCCAAGAAGGAACGCAATCATTAGCAGGAAAGATTTGGCAAAAGAAGATTGACCGTGCTGATTTTGAAAAGGAAAATGCAATCTATAATATAATTTCTTCCAATTACAATCAGGATAATAGTCTGAATATTCGGGTCTATCATGAGAATCTTCCGCATGAATCCTTTACTTCAGCTACCCCAATGTTGGAAGATGTTTATTTTGTAACCCTTAAGAGCGACAAGGTAAATGTTTAGTACGATTTTCATGTTTGAAATAAAACGCTGGTTGAAGCAGCCTGTGTTTTATGTGTATTGTGCTATTTATTTTGGATTAGCTTATTTTACCACGATTTCAAATTTAGGTGCTTTTGATGCAGTAACTCGAACAACATCAGATCCTGTTTTTGTCAATGCACCTATTAATATTGCTGGTTTTTTCAATAGTTTTTCCACTTTAATTTACTTTTTAATACCAACGATTGTTGGAGCGTCAGTGTATAGGGATTATCTGTATAATGTCCATACGCTCTTGTTTTCATATCCACTGAATAAGCTAAATTATCTTTCGGCAAAATTCTTAAGTTCTTTATTGGTAGTCACCTTTATTGCATTTTTATGTGTATTAGGCTATTATGTCGCTCAATATCATCCAGGGATCAATGTTGAGATGTTGGGGCCTAATAATTTTAGACCCTATGTTGAAGGTTTTTTAGTGACTGTTTTACCGAATTTTATCCTTTTTGGGAGTATTATTTTTGCCTTGGTTACTTTCAGCAGAAATATCTATGTAGGATTCGTATTTGTTTTAGTTTTATTTTTATTGCAAACCTTATTGGATGTAGCTACGCAGAATGTTGATAATCGATATTTGGTGGCCTTACTGGATCCATTTGGATTTGAACCCATACTTTATTACAGTCGATATTGGAGCGTCGAGGATCAGAATACAAACCTGTTACCTATCAAAGGAGTTCTTCTGTATAATCGTTTGATTTGGTTAGCAGTTGCAGGGTTAATATTTGGCATTGTTTATTACAAGTTCAGCTTTTCGCAATTAGGATTGTCTTTTAAGAAATCTAAATCTGGAGAAAGAATGACCAAGGATAACTTTGGAAGTATCTTGAGAATAGATTTACCAAAGGTTCAAATCAGGTATAATTTTATTTCAAATCTGAAACTGAGTTGGAGGCTTTCCAATACAGACTTTAAATTCTTGATTAAGAATTGGACATTTATCATTCTATTGATCATTGCATTTCTGTTTGTGTTGATTATCATTTCTATTTCTGGAGAATTGTTTGGGACCTCAACCTATCCTGTGACCTGGCAGGTTCTAACTGCAATGGGAAGTATGTATAGTTTCTTTTTGAACATTATGATATTCCTTTTCGCGGGAATGCTATTACAGCGATCTAGGCAAACGAATATGTTCCTACTGATCGAAGCGACGGCAGTTCCAAATTGGGTGCTGCTGTTTTCGAAATTCCTTGCATTGCTCAAGCTCGTATTCCTTGTTATGGCCGTGTGTTTGGTCAATGGTATTCTCTATCAAGCTTATAAGGGATATTTTAATTTTGAAATTGGACATTACCTCTATGAACTCTTTTTCTTAAATCCGTTAAAATTCATCTACCTCATTCTATTTGCTTTATTTATACATAGCTTTTTTAAGAACTATTTCGTGGGATTTATTCTCTGTTTGATCATATTCTTTGGAATTCCCTTCTTATCAAAAGTAGGAATTGAGCAGATGATATTTAAACCGGGATCTGACCCATCTTTTAGTTATTCAGATATGAATGGCTATGCAGATATTCGTCATTTTATCTATTATAGAATTTATTGGATACTCTTTGGAATTATCCTGTTTGGTTTAACCTTATTGTTTTGGAGAAGGGGGATTATTTCGAATTTTAAAGAGAGGTTAACTGATTTTGGATCCAGGCTAAAACCTTCAGTTTTAATTCCGATCCTATTGGCACTTATTGGGTTTTTGGGTTTGGGATATAAAATTTATGCAGAGAATAATATTGTTCAGCCAAGGTACTCGGCATTAGAAAAGGAATTGCAGCAAGTAGATTATGAGAAAAAATACAAGAAGTATGATGGCAGGGCAATACCAAGATTAATTGATGTAAAGGTTGATATGGATATCGATCCTAAGAAGAGGGATTTTTTGGCGAAAGGTAAATTTACCTATGTCAATAAGACTTCCGAGGCGATAGATACCATATTTATGAATCTGACACCAGACTTAAAGATTGCTGCTAAGTTTCATCAGCCGTCAGACCTAATCTTAAAAGATTCTGTATTAGCTGTGGATATTTATAAACTTAAAACCGCATTAAATCCTGGAGATACTTTACGTATTGATTATACGATTTCGAATGCAGCGAATGGATTTTTATTTGATCGTTCCGAAGTATTGGAGAATGGAACATTTATGAATAATATGATGTTCCCGGTATTGGCATATTTTGATGATGGAGAAATTGATGATAATCGCGTTCGTAAGAAGTACGGATTAGCCGATAAGCCAAGAATGGCAGATCCAAGGGATTCTTCAAAGTTGGGCAACAATTATATTTCTCAGGATGCAGATTGGATTAATTTTGAAGCGACTCTGAGTACAAGTACGGATCAAATTGCTATTGCACCAGGGTATTTGCAGAAAACTTGGGAAAAGGACGGTAAAAAGTATTTTCATTATAAGATGGATGCCCCAATTCTGAATTTCTATGCTTTTATGTCTGCAAAATACGAGACAAGGAAAGAGAAATATAAGGGGAAAGATTTAGAGATTTACTATCACCAAGGGCATGAATACAATCTTGACAGGATGATGGCCTCCATGAAGAAAGCTTTGGATTATTATGAATCAAATTATGGTCCATATCAGTTTAATCAGATGCGTATAATTGAATTTCCTTCTTCTATGGGGACATTTGCTCAAGCATTTGCGAATACTGTTCCATTTTCTGAAGGGATTGGATTTATCGCCAAAGTAGACGAAGATGATCCTAATGCCGTAGATTATCCCTATTCTGTCGTAGCTCATGAGTTTGCTCACCAATGGTGGGCGCACCAAGTTATTGGTGCCTATGTTCAGGGAGCAACAATGATGTCCGAATCTCTTTCGGAGTACAGTTCCTTAAAAGTCTTAGAACATACGTATGGTAAGGATCAAATGACTCGTTTTTTAAAAAATGCTTTGGATTCATATTTGTTGGGTAGATCAAGTGAGCAGATCAGAGAAAATCCATTGATGTTCAATGAAAATCAAGGTTATATACATTATAATAAGGGATCATTGGTTATGTATGCGATGAGTGACTTCTTGGGAGAACAAAAATTTAATGATTTCCTTAAAGCTTATGCGAGTAAAGTCAAATTTCAACTTCCTCCTTATACTACCTCGATAGAATTTGTTGATATGTTAAGACCTGTAGTTCCGGATACCCTTCAATATCTGATTAAAGATCTTTTCGAGACTGTTACACTCTATGATAATCACATCAAGGATGTAAATGTTAAAGAGTTAGACAACGGGAAATTTGAGGTTAACATCAATTTCTTGACCTCTAAGTATAGGACCGATGCTTTAGGAAAGAAAAGCTATGAAGATGTAAAAGGAACTTCTTTGGCACATAAAGATGGTAAAAAGACGGTCAATTCATTGCCTTTAAATGATTATATGGATATCGCTATCTTCGCTGAGCCAATTGAAAAGGAAGGTTATAAAGTCGATAACCCTTTATATCTTAAACGTATAAAAGTTGATAAGATCAATAACCAGATAAAAGTAATCGTCGATAAAAAGCCTATAGAGGTCGGAATTGATCCCAACTACAAACTATTGGATCAAGACTCGAACGATAATCGAAAAAAGATATAGAAGCGTATTATTTAACTTTTAGTTAACTTTTCAATAGATATATTTGCAGCATGCAGACATCAGATTTCGAAATAATTGAATATTCAGATTCCTATAAGGATCAAGTTTTAAATGTTTGGGAAAAATCAGTACTTGCGACCCACGGTTTTTTAAAACAAGATGATTTTATAGAAATTAAGGTATTAGTTCATTCCATAGATTTCAATGATTTCCAGGTTTTTTGTCTGCTAAATGAAAATAGAGTATTGGGGTTTATAGGTGTTGCAGAGAAAAAAGTTGAAATGCTCTTTATTGACCCTGCATACATTGGACAAGGGTTTGGCAAGAAATTATTAAACTTTGCTATCCATGAATTAAATGCAAATCTGGTTGACGTAAATGAACAGAATACAAATGCCCTCAAATTTTACCAAAAATTCGGATTTGAAATATTTGAAAAAACGGATAGAGATGAGCAAGGAAGAGAATATCCTTTATTGAGAATGAGGCTAATCGGAACTTAGTTAAAATATCCGGGAAAATCAATTTCTACTATCTAAGACCCTATTGTTTTCGTAAACAATTCATTTAATACCTTATCTTTGGATACAGAAAAGAATTCAATTTTATGAACATTCAGGACCTTATTATTAAGGATAAAGATCAGGTTTTATTAGAGGATGTATTTTTGAGCTATGAGAATCGGGAAAAAATTGACCAATTAATTAAGGAGCACCTCTATTTGGAAGATTTAAAGCAGTATGGATTGCCTGTGAGTAATAAGCTCTTGTTATACGGTCATTCAGGCTGTGGAAAAACGACTACCGCTAAGGCTATTGCCAATTCCTTAGGAAAACCCTTGATTATCTTGAATTTAAGTAATGTAATAAATTCTAGAATTGGTGAGACTTCTCAGAATGTTAAGCAGGTATTTGACCGTGCGTCAAGGGATAAGGGAGTTTTGTTTTTAGATGAATTTGATCAATTAGGGAAGGCTAGGGGTGATGATGAGAATGATGTAGGAGAGATGAGACGGTTAGTCAATTCGATCATCCAACAAATCGACTATTTACCTGATGAAGTTTTATTGATCTGCGCAACAAACCATATTGACATTATTGATTCAGCTTTAATTAGAAGGTTTCAGATTCGCGTTCAATATGATATGCCCGATAATGATTCATTAGATCATTACTATGAATCCTTATTGTCGAGGTTTCCTAAAGAATTACATCCTAAGAACAGGCGGTATGGAATTTCATTTGCTGAAGCTAAGGATAGTTTATATGCCATAGTTAAATCCAATTTGATCAAGAAATTGGATATGAAAGGCCGCATGTTATAAGTTTAAAATCTCTTTTATACTGCCGGATTAATTTTCTTTTCTTTTCTAAACAAAATAAATAGGAAAGCAACAATTCCCATCAATACAGGGTAGTATAGATATTGCATGACATCTAGCGGTGACATTAAAGGTTGATTCTTTTCGCTCAGAAGCATGTTAGCTGCAGCCATTGCTGCCAATATTTGAGCTCCATACGGAACCAAACCTTGTATAAAACAAGAAATGGTATCTAATATACTTGCAACACGGCTACCATCGAGCTGATTTTCGTCGGAGATATCCTTTGCAATCGGACCAACAATAACAATCGTAATGGTGTTGTTTGCAATAGCAAGGTTTACTAAACTAACCAGAAATGCGATGCTAAGTTCCGCTCTCTTTTTGGAATTGATTCTTTTTGTAACGGCATGTAAAAGATAGTCGATTCCTCCATTCATACGGATGATTCCAACAACGCCACCTATCACAAGGCAAAGAATACTCAATTCAAACATTCCAGCGAAGCCATCATTGATGGATTTTAGGATGGCAAGAAAATCTATGGATCCCGTAAATAGACCGATTAAAGCAGCACAGATTATTCCGATTCCCAAAGTCCAGATTACGTTCAGACCAATGAGGGCAAGTACAAAAACGAGGACATAAGGGAGGATTTTTATGATTTCATAAGTTCCAACGTTCAGGTCTTGCGCATTTTGAAGCATTTGAAATCCAAGTATGGCATAAATTATCATGACCAAAATGGCTACTGGCAGAACCATTTTAAAGTTTACTTTGAACTTTTCTTTCATGCCTACTCCCTGAGTTCTAGTCGCTGCAATTGTTGTATCCGATATAAATGAGAGGTTGTCCCCAAACATGGATCCGCCAATAACTGCTGCCAAGGCAATGGCCATAATCCCCGGGATATTCTCCTCCAGACCAACAGCAATAGGAGCTAGGGCAACTATTGTACCTACAGATGTACCTAAAGAAGTTGATATAAAACAGGAAACCAAGAATAGTCCCGATATAATAAATTGCGGAGGAATGTAAGTTAGCGCAAAGTTAATCGTTGAGGAAATTGCTCCGATATTTTTAGAAAGCTCGCCAAAAGCGCCAGCCAGCAAAAATATAAGAATCATGATGAGAATGTTTTCATCACCGGCACCTTTTGCAAAACTTGATAATTTTTCTTTAAAAGGCTTTTTGGGGAATTGAAGGAAAGCAATGAATAGAGAGATCATGAAGACCACCAAAACCGGTAGGGCATAGAAATCGCCGAGCATATACGATCCAGCGAAGTATATGACAACAAAAAGAATGAGTGGTAATAAGGCCCAGATATTGCCTTTATTCATAAGCTTAGTTTAATGATTTTTTTCAAAAATAGGATATTATTCATAAAGTCAGGTAGTTCAAGGTTCTGATTTAATTAGGATTCATCGTCAAAATCAATTTTAAATGACTTTAAAATCTGATTTTCAATTTCTTAATGCTTTGCAATAAGAAATTATATGTACCTTTAATATAATCACCAGAATAAACATAAAGCAATAAAAATGAAAAGAACCCCATTGACAACTTTAATTCTGTTGTTATTAGTGGCATTTGTTTTAGTTTTTGCTACTACCTGCTTCGGGATTCATTAAAAAAAGCGAGGCTTAATTGAAAAATTAAGCCTCGCTTTTTAATATCTTATTCCGATTTATTTTCCCAGAAATCGGCATTTTTAATTCCTATTGCTTTCGGATCAAAGTCAGGATCTTGAATACCTTGCTTCCTTTTCGATTTATAGTCTTTCCAAACTTTCATGGCAGTTTTGCTAAGGAGTAAGATAGCGATAATATTGGTCCATGCCATTAATCCGACACCTATATCTCCAATTGCCCAAGCTGTGTCTGCAGTTCTGATTGTTCCAAAATATACGGTACTTAAAAAGATAATTTTAAAGATCCATCCAATAATTTTTCTTGTTTTTTCATTTTTCACCAAATATGCGATGTTGGTATCGGCATAATAGAAATAAGCCATAATCGTTGTAAAAGCAAAGAAAAATAAGGCAATAGCAACGAATCCATTTCCAAAACCTGGAAAATGATGGGATACTGCGGCTTGCGTAAAACCATTATAGTCTACACCCGGCAGGTTTTCAACCAACAAGGTGGTTGGTTTTCCTGCAGCATCAACTTCTGTTACATTATACATTCCTGTAAATAATATCATTAGCGCAGTAGCGGTACAGACAAACAAGGTGTCAACATAAACTGAAAAAGCTTGTACTAATCCTTGTTGAGCAGGGTGAGAAACTTCTGCAGCTGCGGCTGCATGTGGGGCGGTTCCTTGTCCGGCCTCATTCGAATAAATACCTCTTTTTACCCCCCATGCGATGGCCATACCAATGATACCTCCAAAAGTAGCATTGAAGCTAAAGGCACTGCTAAAGATCAGGCTAAATACTTCAGGAATCTGTTGATAATTCATTGCAATGATTACTAAGGTCATTAAGATATATCCTCCCGCCATAAAAGGAACTACAAATTCTGCAACAGAGCCCAAACGCTTGACACCACCAAAAATAATCAGGATTAAAAGGACTACGATACCTATACCAGTATAATTAGTGGGAATTTCATAAGCATTGAATGCGGAAGAAGCGATAGCGTTACTTTGTACGCCAGGAAGGAGCAAGCCAGCACTGATAATGGTCAAAACAGCAAATATGGCTGCGTACCATTTTACTCCTAATCCTTTTTCAATATAATAAGCTGGTCCACCTCTGAACTCATTGCCTTCTTTTTGTTTATAGACTTGCCCTAAGGTCGCTTCCACGAAAGCCGATGCAGATCCTAAAAATGCTATTGCCCACATCCAGAATACGGCTCCAGGTCCTCCATAAAAAATTGCAGTAGCCACACCTATAATATTTCCTGTTCCCACGCGGCCAGAGATGGCCAATGCAAATGCCTGAAATGAAGATATCCCTTCATCGCCTTTCTTCTTAGCGAATAGAAGTTTCAACATATCTTTCAAATAAGCCACCTGAAGGAATCCTGTACGGAAAGAAAAGTAAAGTCCTGTGCATAAGCACAAATAAATAAAAACATCACTCCAAACTAGATTGGAGATCGAGGAGATTATATTATCCATTAATTTGGTTTAAATAGTTATTTACCATTAATAATGCCGTAAAGAAAAGGTTTTTTTTATAAAAAGTCATAAAATAATTCCAGATTAGAATGGAACAATTAATGAAATCCTAATTAAAATTTAAGTAACTAAAGTCAAGAATAATTGATTTTAAACTTGGATATATCGATTTCATACATCTAATTTGTGTTTTATTACACATTAATTATGAAACATCTTTTCAAACTCTCTCTGGCTGGGATTATTTTGCTTCAGCTATGCTCATGCCGTTCTGTTAAGAATATGGAGATCAGAGATTTATTGCATCATAGCAATTGTAATCAACAGAATGTTTATGATTATACCTTAGATAGTCTGCCGATTCCATTACATGAGCAGCAGGTTTCACCTATAATTTCGCAGAAACTAAGTTTTAACAGTTTAAATATGGCCAATGCCATCGGGATATTGAAGCTAGTCACGAGATTTGCAGAATTAAGACAGAATCCTAAAGGGGAAGATGATTTAAAATACCGTTTAGAATTACTTGAGCTAAAACAGATTATTGATCAGAAAATCAATACTTCATCATTAGAAATTTCAGCTATTTCCTCGGAAATGGATTGCGAAGAGGAGCGGACTAGCCAGGTAGCTAATTACCTGGAAGGAAAGATAAGGGAGAGAGAATCAAAGTTAACTATTGGTGCCATTGTTGTCGGCGCTTTGGGCGCAATCCTGACTGAAGGGGTGATCAAAGAAGAAAAAGCAAGTCATGTGGTTGGTATTTCTACAGGTGTTGCCGAAGCTACTTTTGGGGTAATGATGCTGCTTAATGATGAAAACACGGAATTTTACCATAAAAGGAATGCTTTGCGAGATGTATGGTTTGGTTCAGAAACCTCCAAGAATTTCCCGGCGGCAGTGTGGTATTACCTGAATTATTCAAATCCTGAGAATGGTATAAAGACATCATTGAGAGAGCAAATCATCCAAAAGTGGAAGAGTTTTGGGCAGATCAATAAGTCCTCAGAAGAAGAGTTGTTACAATTATATTTTGGTGAGGGAGGAAAATACACAAGTGAGCAGTTGGATAACCGCGCAGATATGTATGATCAATTGGAATCCAATATAAATTTGATGAAGCAAGATTTAAAGGCGCTATCCTCAGAATTGGAGAAATTGTAACATAGATTCCAGTCTAAAAAAGCTGGAATCTACACATGGCTTTCTTTGCAGTAATTTATAACTGCTGATTATCAGGTTTAAGATTTATATCATAGAATACCGGGTCAAATTTCATCATTGCGCCGGTAGCAGCATCCACAATAAACCCAGGTAGGAATAACACATTTACGATAGAAACCATGTTAAAGGTGGTTGATAAGGTAAAATCATGTTTTTTATAACCTTCTTTTGATAAGGTTATCACCTGTCCATTAAATCCTTTTTTAAGCTCGATGTTGGCCGGGGATGTACCTCTTTCAACACCATTTACCTCAATTAATGCTCCACTTGGATTGGATTTAATCAGGACAGACTGTCTTTGTCCTGTAAAAATCGTTGCGCATGAGGTCGTGAACATTAGAACTGAAGCTAGTGCAAATGAAATTTTTGTTTTCATGAAATAATAATTGATAAAGTTAAATTTTTAAGTACGACAGTTAAAATTCGCTACGGTTTAATGGAGATTTCGAATTTTTTTTAATTTTTTAACTCGTAGTTGTGTATTTAGAACTTAACACCATGGAATTGAGTTTTTTAAACGCATTTATTTTGGTCAATAAAAATTAAAATAGTTAATAAAATGGGTCGGTTTATAGCTGTAAAAAACTGAATAAATAACTGTATCTTTGCGACATGATTAATGTTTCTAATTTATCTCTTCGTTATGGCAAACGTGTCTTATTCGAAGATGTCAACTTAAAATTTACTCCTGGAAATTGTTATGGTATAATTGGAGCTAATGGTGCCGGCAAATCTACCTTTTTAAAGATTATTTCAGGTGAAGTAGACCCAACCTCAGGTTCGGTTGCATTTACTCCTGGAGAGCGTATGTCGGTATTGAACCAGAATCACTATGCATTTGATGAGTTTTCTGTTATTGAAACTGTCATGATGGGTAACCAGGAATTATATAAAGTAATGAAGGAGAAAGATGAAATCTATATGAAGGAAGATTTCTCCGATGCAGATGGAGAGCGTGCAGGTGAATTGGAGAGTCTATTTGCAGAAATGGACGGTTGGAATGCTGAAAGTAATGCAGCCACTCTACTAAGTAACCTTGGGATTAAGGAGGATTTGCATTTTAAATTAGTGAAGGAATTAGATGGTAACGAAAAAGTACGTGTATTATTGGCACAAGCTTTATTCGGAAATCCAGATATTTTGATTCTGGATGAGCCTACCAACGACTTGGATATCAATACCATCGCATGGTTAGAGGATTTCTTGGCTACATATGAGGCGATTGTATTGGTTGTTTCCCATGACCGTCACTTCTTGGATGCGGTATGTACACATATCGTTGATATTGATTTTGGTAAGATGACCATTTACTCAGGTAACTATAGTTTCTGGTATGAGTCTTCTCAATTGGCGTTGAAACAACGTTCAGACCAAAACAAGAAAATGGAAGATAAGGTTAAGGAATTACAAGAGTTTATCCGCCGATTTTCAGCGAATGCTTCCAAATCAAAGCAGGCAACATCACGTAAGAAAGCTTTGGATAAAATCAATATTGAGGATATCAAGCCTTCCAATAGAAAATATCCAGCGATTATGTTCAATATGATGGATAGAGAGCCTGGAGATCAGATCTTGACCGTTGAGAACTTAGGGAAAACAATCAATGGAGAAGTTTATTTTAAGAATATCAGCTTTATGGTGAATAAAGGTGATAAGATTGCTGTCTTAGCAGAAAATAACTTAGTAACTTCTGCTTTCTATGATATTCTAACCGGAAGAGATAAGGATTATGTTGGTGAATTCAAATGGGGTATTACGATTACACCAGCGGATATGCCAATCGACAATGCTGAATTCTTTGAGGGCAAAAATGATAACTTGGTTGATTGGTTAAGAGACTATACCACAAAACCTGATGCAGACGAGCAGTTTATCCGTGGATTCTTAGGGAAGATGCTATTTTCAGGAGAAGAAGTTCTGAAGAAAAGTTCCGTATTATCTGGGGGCGAGAAAATGCGTTGTATGTTTTCGCGAATGATGCTTCAAGGGGCAAACTTCTTGATTTTTGATGAGCCTACAAACCACTTGGATTTGGAGTCCATTACGGCACTGAATAATGGTATAAATGATTTTAAGGGTTCTGTTTTGTTTACTTCACGAGATCATGAGTTAACTCAAACTGTTGCAAATCGTGTAATTGAATTAACGCCAAATGGAATTATTGACAAGTTAATGTCTTATGACGAATACATTAATTCTGAAGCTGTAAAAGCGCAGCGTGAAGAAATGTATAAATAAGGTACTATATAAATTCATGGGAAGGGGCTGAAGTTTTTCAGCTCCTTTTTTTATTTAATAATTTTTGGATTAAGGCTTCCTGAAACTAGAATATAAACGTATCAAAAATATTATGCGTATAATCATAATAATTTGCGGATAGTTTGTTATATTAGGTTGCTAAATAGAATAAGCAAAGATTATTCTAACATTTTAAACCGAATTTAAAATCATCATCACAAGAGTTTATGAGTGTTTTTCAAATTAAAGAAAACCCCGAAGTTTTTGATGCCATAGTTGTTGGATCTGGAGCGGGCGGTGGAATGGCGGGTTATATATTGGCGAATGCAGGCCTTAAGGTTTTGATGCTTGAGGCAGGGCCATTTTTTGACCCGAAGACAGATGCTATGCAATTGCGTTGGCCATGGGAATCACCGCGTCGCGGTGCTGGAGTTACAAGACCCTTTGGGGACTTTGACGCTGCATACGGAGGTTGGCAATTAGATGGTGAACCCTATAGTAAAGTGGCAGGAACTGAATTTGAATGGTTCCGCGCACGTATGTTAGGAGGAAGGACGAATCACTGGGGAAGGATTTCTTTACGAATGGGACCGGATGATTTTAAACCGAAAGATGGGGTTACTGATGCATGGCCGATTTCTTATGAAGAGGTTAAGCCCTTTTATGACCGAGTGGATCGCATGATAGGTATATATGGGACCGTAGAGGGTATTCATAATGAACCAGATGGTATTTTTATGAAACCACCGAAACCTCGCTTGAATGAATTGTATATTACTAAAGGAGCAAGAAAGGCTGGAGTTCCAGTTATTCCGGGTAGAGGTGCTGTTTTAACGGAATCATCACCGGAGATTAAAGGTCGCGGAACCTGTTTTTATTGTGGTCAGTGTGGCCGTTCTTGTAAAGTATATGGTGATTTTTCTTCATCTTCCTGTTTGGTTATTCCAGCAATGGAAACAGGAAATCTTAAAGTCATTGACAATGCGATGGTTCGCGAAGTATTAACCAATGATGAAGGTTTAGCGATTGGTGTTTCTTATGTTGATACAAAGGATTTACAGGAGTATTCAGTAAAAGGAAAAAAGGTCATCTTAGGAGCAAGTGCATGTGAAAGTGCTAGATTGCTTTTGAATTCCAAATCTAAGTCGCATCCAGGTGGAATTGGAAATAGCAGTGGCTTGGTTGGTAAGTATTTACATGATTCAACAGGAGCAAGTCTTGGCGGATTTTTACCTCAATTATTAGATAGAAAAAGATATAATGAAGATGGAGCAGGTAGTGTTCACATCTATTCACCTTGGTGGGGAGATCACAGTAAACTGAATTTTCCTAGGGGTTACCATATCGAGTATGGTGGAGGATTACATATGCCTTCTTATGGGTTCTTGAACTTTGTTCCTAATGTGAACGGTATGGTTCCTGGAAGAAATGGCGAAAAAAGAGAACAAGGTGGATATGGTGCAGGATTGAAAGATGATTATCGTCGTTTTTATGGTGCCAATGTCGGTATGGCTGGTCGAGGTACTGCATTAGCTCGCAAAGAAAACTATTGTGAGATTGACCCAACGAAGGTTGATAAATTTGGTATCCCGGTGCTTCGTTTTAATTATAAATGGGCGGATGAAGAAATCCAACAGGCGAAACATATGCAGGATACATTCCAATCGATTATGCATGAAATGGGTGCAATCATAACCTCAAATATTCCTGGAGCCGATACCTTATATGGTTTAGAGGCACCTGGAAAAATTATTCATGAAGGGGGAACTACACGTATGGGTGATGATCCAAAAACTTCAGTATTGAATAAATGGGGACAGGCGCATGATTGTAAGAATGTTTATGTTGTTGATGCTGGACCATTTGTGCAGCAAGGTGATAAAAACTTGACTTGGACAATTTTAGCTTTGTCCATGCGTACTGCGGAATATATTTTAGAAGAGAACAAAAAGTTAGCATAAGGATATCATTATGAATAGGAGAGATTCACTAAAAGCCTTAGGGCTAATTGCTGCAGGTTCCGGAGTATTAGCTGGAGCATGTAAGGATGATAAAAATCAGGGAGCTAAACAAGCTGTTGAAGGCAGTTCTGAGAAACTTCCCGGGGTTCAGGAATTTGAATACAAAAGAACAGAAGCCTTAATGGCTGAGAAGTTCTTTACGGAACATGAATTGGCTACCATTACAGTTTTATCAGATATAATCATTCCAAAGGATGATGTATCAGGAAGTGCATCGGAAGCTGGTGTACCAGCATTTATCGAATTTATGGCTAAAGATATTCAAAGTTACCAAACTCCATTACGAGGTGGTATGAAGTGGTTGGATGTTCATTGTCAAAAAGCGTATGGCAATGCTTTTATTAAATGTAAGAAAGAAGAACAAATAGCAGTGGTTGATGAAATAGCATATCCTCAAAAAGCAAGGCCAGAAATGGCGCAGGGGGTTGCATTTTTCTCATTAATGCGTGATTTAACATCCACTGGTTTCTTTACCAGCGAAATGGGTGTTAAGGATATCGGTTATCAGGGAAATAAACCAGGCGTATGGAATGGTGTTCCAGCAGACGTCTTAACTTCTCACGGTTTTGATCCAAATAAATTCTTTGGATAGGAAAAAAATTGAGCTGAAATTTTTCAGCTCAATTTTTTTATTTCTTTATGGTATTTACGATTTCCAATATTAATGGATAGGTATTTTCTCTGACCTTATTTAAATCACTAGCTTTAAGCCATTCAGCTTGGTCGATGTCTTCTTCCAATTGTGGAGTAAGCTTAGGAATTTTATTAACCCCCATTTGATACCATTTGGTTTGTTTTAAAACAAATTTATTGCGCATGTAATAAGTGTGGTAAGTTGTATCAACTTTTTTCCCAAGGTAATCTAATTTTATACCACATTCTTCTTCAACCTCACGCAATGCGGCGTCTTTCATTTTTTCGCCTTCCTCAACCTTTCCTTTAGGCAAGTCCCATTTACCCAATCTATGGATAAAAAGGTATTCACCATTGCCGTTTGTCACCAATCCACCGGCAGCTTTAATAATTCTCGTGGTAGATAATATCTTTTTAAAAACTTTTCTGATGTTTGGATGTATGTATAGGTAAACGGTTTTATCATTACTATGAGCTGAATCGTTGAAAAGTTTTTCCAGATCAATGTCTTGTAAACCAATTGTTTGAACGTTTTCTTTAATACGAGGGGTAAAATCTGCCAAAATTAACAGAGATTGGTTCATATAAATTTTATAAATTTGTGCCATGAATTATTTAAATGAGGTTGAACAAAAAGTTGCTGAATCCTTATTGCAAATTAAAGCAATAAAATTACAACCTAAAAACCCTTTTACGTGGGCGTCCGGATGGAAGTCGCCAATTTACTGTGATAATCGTGTTGCATTGTCGCATCCGGCCATCCGTACTTACATTCGTCAGAAATTATCTCAATTGATTCAGGAAGAGTTTGGATCGGTTGATATGATCTCAGGGGTTGCTACTGCAGGGATACCTCAAGGTGTTCTGGTTGCTCAAGATTTAGGATTGCCATTTTCTTACGTGCGCAGTAGTGCAAAGGATCATGGACGTCAAAATCTAATTGAAGGAGAAGTTGTTTCAGGACAGCGTGTGGTTGTCATTGAAGATTTAGTTTCTACCGGAAAAAGTAGCTTACAAGCCGTAAAAGCTTTGCGTGAAGCAGGTTGTAATGTAGTTGGATTAGTTTCTATATTCACGTATGGATTGGAAGTTGCCCGCAAAAACTTTGAGGAAGCAAAATGTACATTCCACAGCTTGTGTAACTATGATGCCTTAATTCATGTTGCTGCATCCAATAGCTATATCTTAGAATCAGATATTGAACTATTGGAGAAATGGAAAATAGATCCTGCAAATTGGACTCCAGAATCTTAATAATATGACTGTAATTCAAAATACTGTTGAAATCAATAAACCGATTACTGAGGTTTATAATTTCCTGTCGGATATGAACAATCATGAGCAGTTGATGCCAGAAAACATTGAGAAATGGACATCTACAGCTGATGAGGCTAGATTCACTATCAAGAACATGGCAAAGTTGTCATTGAGAATTAGTGAACGCCTAGAAAATAAAGAATTGGTAAGCATTCCGATTGAGGAAGCTCCATTTCCTTTGACATTACGTTGGAAATTGGAACCAAATTCGGACAATTCTACCAATGCTACATTTGTAATCGAAGCTGGATTGAACATGATGATGAAAATGATGGCATCAGGTCCTCTTCAAAAATTAGTGGATTTCCAAGTGAATAAATTAAAAGAAGTTTTAGGTTAATCCTAAACAACAAAATATGTAAAAGGCTACTGAATTGGTTTCAGTAGCCTTTTTTCTTTAAAAGGAAAAGGAAACATGTGTTAGGAATTTATTTCCAGCATCTATTCGACCAGCTCCTAAATTCTGGCTGATAGGTGTTTGAAAGGTTGCTCCCAAAGAAATTTGTTTGAGATTAATTTCTACCCCCATACTTCCATTGAGTATATTTCCTCCGGTTTCATGAATTAAATACCCCATTGTTCTATCTTTATTTTGCTTTTCATAGGCTAGGCCGATATTAGGGGCAATCCTCATATCTCTACCTAATGAAATTTTATAATAGGCAGAAGCATTTGCCATCAGTTTATTGCCATAATGGTAATTGTCTTTGTTTTCGGTATTGATTTTATAAGATGCATTCGCATTGATTCCGAAGTCTTGTATTCGGATGTCATACATCATATTTGCCATAAAGTCTAATGAACCTGTTCCTAACTGGAAGATATTGGGACTGGTTCCATTTGCATTTTGCTGCTCAGTTAAATCATATTCACCAGTTGGTAATTTGACTCCCGCACCTAACCAAAGGGATTGAACGAGTAATTTATTAGAAGCCGTTGTATTGCTGCTTTCAAAAAGTTTATAGTATCCATTAAAAAAAATATCTCCTAATCCATTTTTCTTTTGGAGCATGTCTGATCCGGAGGTATATTTTTGATTGAAATTATAAGGTATCATGCCTAATACTCTCCATTTATTTCCGATGTTCCAGGCTCCCCAGACTTCCATACTGCGGTAATCTTCCTCACGAGTTAATGCTGTCCGGTTGCCATAGGGATCTAATTGGGTCAATAAGCTACTTTGTTGATATCTTATTCCTGCAAATCTTTTGCTGAAATCTGGTAATAGTCCAATATAATACCCGCCTACGCCACAGCCGCAGATGTCACATGCTTTGCTGAAGCCAATGCTGAATATCAATGTTATGATGATTATAAATTTTTTCATTATTGTTCTTGAAAAAGTGTGTTTTTTAAAAATGTTTCGTCATTTAAGGTGGTCAGAAATGCCATTAATGCACTAACCTCTTGATCTGAAAGTTTTATTCCCATATTTTTTTTCAGGATGGGATCTAAGTTATCTGTCGGCTGAACTTCTTGTGTATAATGTCTTATTACAGCTTCCAAAGTCCTAAACCTACCATCATGCATATATGGTGCTGTAGCATTAAGGTTTCTTAAGGTAGGAACCTTGAATTTTAATCGGTCTGATTCGAGCTGGGAAATTTCCCAACGGCCTTGGTCTTTTGCCAGGTTTTCACCAATTCCATTATCACGAAATGAATGATCCGTAAACAAGGGTTCTTTATGGCAAGAATTGCAGTTTGCTTGAAAGATCTGATATCCTTTTAATTCCTGTTCGCTGAAGGTTGCTTCTTTTCTAATAACTTTATCGTATTTGGAATTATCGGAAACGAGGGTGACCATAAACTGAGACATTGCCTTGAACATTATCGTAGAATTTATTTCCGGTGAGCCAAATGCTTCTTCGAACATTTTTCTATAGGTAGTAGATGCCCGTAATTTGTTTAAGACATTTGGAAGTTTCTCGTCCATTTCTACGACATTTTCAATAGGAGCAATGGGGAAGAGGTCCAAATGAAAAACACCACCGTCCCAAAAGAAAGAATTAGACCATGCGAGGTTAAATAGGGGCATACTATTACGTATGCCCACTTTGTCATCGATTCCATGGCTTACATCATGCCCATGATGGGTAAAGCCATGTTCTGCAATATGGCAGCTGCCACATGAGATTGAATTATCTCTGGATAATTGACCGTCATAAAATAGTTTTCGACCTAATTTGAACCCTGCAGTAGTGACAGGGTTCTTAGAGAAATTATATATAGGCTCGGGGAAATGCTTTGGTTTATTAAAGGAAACCAAAGCCTCTTCCACAACATCATCTGCTTTCTGACAAGCAATAATTAATACTAGAATAATTCCCAAAACCATGAATATCTTCTTATTCATTAGCTATTTTTTGGAAGTTATGGGTATGATCATGGGTAAACATGCCACTGTAATTGTTGGCAATCAGGTCATTTGGTCCGCTGACCATGACCGTGCTGAACTCATTGATCTTTATTTTATTTGGTCCATCCAATACTTGCCCCAAATCAACCATTAAATGAATATCCGAGCTAAGACCTTCTTGAACCGTTGCAATTCCCGCTTTTTTAAGATCAAGGGCCACTGTTCTTAAGTTGTTTTTTGTGGGCTTAGAAGGATCGTAGCCTCCAAAGAGCCCAATATGATAGGCATAGCGTTTATTCGCATTTTTGGATGCAGAAGATTCACCCTCCATTTTGAAAAATATATAGCCGCTATTCCAAGACCAATACATGTCATTCCCCTCAATATCCAATACTCCGGTTCTATCCTCCTTAGGAAGAACGCTAGTAGCACTGTCAACGCCCAAGATAAATTCAAGCTTTGTATAATTACCTTCCGGGATTTTAAATTTTGGAAAGAGCGATTCTGAATTAGAAGCATCAATCAGGAAAAAGGACTCCTTTTTAGGAACTGTGTAAACCTTTCCTTTATCATCTGTGAGTTTAATATTGCTCACATAATATTTCAAAAGATCAATGTTATAGGTCTCTTTGAAGCTATTGCTATATTGGGAATTTTTTAATGTTAATGTTTTTCCATTAACGATATGGTCGAATTTTAATTTTAGTTGACCAGTTTTATTGTTGTCAAATTCAATATTGTCTTTTTGGCAAGAAAATAAGGTAAATACAGCCATTAAGCTGCAAAGAATAAGGTTTGCTTTCATTTTTTTAGCGTTATTGTATTAATAAAATTTTACTGAAATGTTTTCTTTCGGTATTTGATTAATCACAAATTGCTAGTGGTGGACGGAAGACCTTATTTACAAATATTAGTTGATAAAAATTGGGTTCGAAAAGATTGAATTCTATTTGATAAACAATGTTTGCCCAAGGACGCAAAAAATTAAACAGTACAATCGCTGATGTTACCGCTTCATGTAGCTTTACTTTGAATGATTGTTGCTCCTTTTCCTGTTGTTGCTTGAGTTTTTTGGCTAGATAACATTGTCCGTGGCAATTGTTATGTTCCATATTCCTTTGAACACAAAGATACTTTTCAATATAATTTTGATTATAGTAAAAAGACGTCGTGATAAGCAAAGTCATATTGCTTTGCAATAACATAATGGGAATCAAGAAATAAAGAATAATCTTATTCATGTAATATAAAATACCATTGATCCTCGGTGGAAGAAATTTATGTATTTCCCTTTTTAAGAAGGGCCTATAGGAAAAAAATGGATTTTATATGAGCGGAGGATGAAAAAGCGTTCCTTTAATGTCTTTAGGGTTCAAGTTTGATGAATAAAGATTGAACTCGGTATTTACAACTTCCAAAGTTACTGGATTACTGAATTCAAATGTATCAACAGACTTGACGAAAGATTCATGGAAATGAACTTTAAAAGATGCTTGTTCTTTTTCTTGTTGCTGTTTTAATTTTTTGGAGAGATAACATTGTCCATGACAGGAATTGTTTTCCATATTGCGTTGTAAACAAAGATACTTTTCAATATAGTTTTGATTGTAATAGAAAGAAGTTGTTATTAACAAAGTCATATTGCTTTGAATAAGCATTACCGGAATTAATAAGTATAACAACAATTTCTGCATGAATATTGCAAATGTAGTTTTTGGAAAGTAAAACTTAAAATTTTACATCCAATTTATTTAATCTTGTTTGTTGGGGGCTATTCTCACGGATAGTTTTCGTAAATTTGTACAATTTGCAAGATGCTATTAATAATTAGATAATGGAGTTAAAATTAAAGCGCCCGTTGGCATTTTTTGATTTAGAAACTACGGGGGTTCTCGTGTCGAATGATCGGATCGTGGAAGTGTCAATATTAAAGGTTAGTCCAGGAGGGAAAGAGGAGACTTTGACTATGAAGGTGAATCCAGAAATGCCTATTCCGGCGGAATCATCGATGTTTCATGGAATTTATGATGAGGATGTAAAAGACCTTCCAACATTTCGAGAACGGGCACAGGAGATTGCTGATTTTATTGCTGATGCCGATTTAGCTGGTTATAATTCAAATAAATTCGACGTTCCCATGTTAATGGAAGAATTCTTGCGTGCAGGTGTAGATTTCAGCTTAGAAGGAAGATCATTTGTTGACGTTCAGAATATTTTTCATCAGATGGAGCAAAGGACATTAAAAGCTGCATATAAATTCTATTGTAATGAGAGTTTAGATAATGCTCATACTGCTGAGGCAGATGTTAAAGCTACTTATGAAGTTTTAAAGGCACAGCTGTCTAAATATGAGGATGTAGAGTTCGAAGATAAACATGGTACTGTAAGTAAACCTGTTGTTAATGATGTTGAAGCTTTGCATGCCTTTACAAATTTAAGTAAGCCAGTAGATTTTGCTGGAAGGTTGGTTTATGATGCAGACGGTGATCCATCGATCAATTTCGGAAAACATAAAGGAAAAAAAGTCGTTGAAGTGTTTGAAGTAGAACCAAGCTATTATGCGTGGATGCAAAATGGCGACTTTCCATTATATACAAAGAAGGTTTTGGAAGGAATTTGGAACGAATATAGAAATAAGAGGAAAGAAGCAAGGGTAAATACGGCGGTTCAATCGCCTGCACCGGTGAAAGAATCTAATAATTCCTTTAAAAAAGTCGAGCCTAGCAAACCTATTACAAATGATATGTTAAAGGGCTTACAGGATAAATTTAAAAAATAAAGAACCATAATATATTATGATTAACAAAGAACAAGAGGTTGAACGCGTTTCCTGTTTAATTATAGGATCAGGTCCAGCAGGATATACAGCAGCAATTTACGCAGCAAGAGCAGATTTAAAGCCTGTCGTTTACACCGGGATGGTACCTGGAGGGCAGTTGACTCAAACTACAGAGGTAGATAATTTCCCTGGATATCCAAAAGGAATCACCGGCCCAATTATGATGGAGGACCTACGAGCTCAAGCAGAGCGTTTTGGAACTGACGTACGTTTTGGCTATGCTACCAAAGTTGATTTTTCAAAAGATGGTGGTATTCATAAAGTTGAGATTGATGCGGTTAAAACTATTGAAGCAGAGACTGTTATTATTGCTACTGGTGCAACGGCAAAATGGTTGGGTTTGGAATCTGAGGAGAAATACAATGGTTTCGGAGTATCAGCATGTGCAGTATGCGATGGATTTTTCTTTAAAGGTCAGGATGTAGCGATAGTTGGTGCAGGGGATACGGCAGCTGAGGAAGCTACTTACCTTGCTAAACTTTGTAGAAAAGTTTACATGCTTGTTCGAAGAGATGAATTCCGTGCTTCAAAGGCGATGGTACACCGTGTCAACAATACGGCAAATATTGAAGTGTTATACAATAGCGAAGCTATTGAGATCTTAGGTGATGGCCAAGTAGTGAATGGAGTTCGTGTTATCAATAACCAAACGAAACATATTCAGGATCTTGAAGTTAGTGGATTCTTTGTGGCAATTGGTCATAAACCCAATACAGAATTATTCCAAGGGATTCTAGATATGGATGAAACAGGCTATCTAATTACAAAATCCGATAGCACCGCGACGAATATTCCGGGAGTATTTGCATGTGGAGATGTTCAGGACCATGTTTTCCGTCAGGCTATTACAGCAGCAGGGACAGGTTGTATGTCCGCATTAGAAGCAGAACGCTATCTAATGGCTAAAGAAGATGTTGTAGAAGTAGGTTAAAGTCCTTTTTGAAGTCTTAAATAGACTTTAGATATAAACGAATTTAAAATAAAGGCATAAGAATATGCGGCTTCGCATTCTTATGCCATTTATTATATACTTAAAATCTATATCCAAGAGAAACCCCGGCACGAATACCAGCCCATGGACCTTTAGAGGTTAAGGTTACACCTTCAGAATTTATTTCTTTATCGATTTTAAAATAATCATTGTCCAAATCTCCTAAATCTTGTCTTACAATCTCTTGCTCTTCGGCTGTTAATGATTTTTTACCTTGCATTTTAATATTTGAAGTACCAAAATGAGGGCCTAAAATTCTGAGATCCAGAAACAGTGATTCTGTTAACTTAAATTGACTTCCTATTGCGATACCTGCACTCCATGTTCCTACTGATCCATCTAGAGGGATAGTTTCTGGAGCTGAATTTTCAACTGTGTATTCGAAGTTAGTTCCGAAATTATACTTTGCATATTTAATAAATGGACCGAAATAAAACCCTCTGTTTTCGTCCTTATAATTTTTGCTCGTATAAAAGCGGAGCTCAGGTGAGAGCGTAAAATGACTTAAAGTAGCATCTTCAAAAAATTCGTCATCGTCTGCAATGTCTTGAAAGGTGCTCTTGAATGGTAATGATGATTTACCTCTAAAGCCAAGCGAAGTATTGATACTAATCCTGTCCTTAATTCGCCTTTCATATTCAAATGAAAAAGTTTTGGAAACAAGGGGCAAAAGGTTAAATTTAACCGTGTTCTGTTGCGCTTTTGTATAGCCGCCGAACAATAATAAAGCAATGGTAACTAACCATAACTTCATAGAAATAGATGATAATGTGTACATTGGATAATATTTTGGTTTGATTAACCAAATGTATATAATTTAATTTAAATTTAAAATACCGCTATTTAGGTATATTTTATGTTTCTTTTGGATAAAATTATATCATTGTTTTGATATCCTAGATTACTTCAAAATATTTTAAAGCATTCCAAATTCCATCGTTATCCACATCATCAGTAACATGATTAGCAATTTCTTTTACCTCTGGATTTGCATTTCCCATGGCGATACCTAATTGCACATGGTTAAGCATGCTGATATCATTACCACCGTCACCAAATGCCATGGTGTTTTCAATTCCAATTCCAAAATGTTTACAGAAGATGTCTATTCCCACCTTTTTACTTAGACCTTTTGGATTTACATCAGCAAATAGTGGGGTCCATCTTGAGGCTAATGAGTTTGGCATTACAGATTCCATAAACGCTTTTTCTTCATCTGGTCCTAAAAATATATTGGTCTGAAGAATACTGGTCGTATCTACATGATCCATATTAACTAACTTAGGTATGGGAAGGTTTAAATGAGCATACATTCCAGCAATTTCAGGGGTAACATCGTGAATCGTTATCTCCTTTTCAGACATAAAAGAAAAACTTAGTGGCTTTTCCTTAGCATAATCCATAACTGATTGTATGTCTTGACTATCGATCGCTTGCTTAAAGAGAACCTCAAAAGTATTGGTTAGACAATAGCCTCCATTGAAAGTTATGTATCCATCAAAATCTAAAAACTTAATGTGGTCGATACTGTTGATAGACCTTCCTGTGGAAATAATTGTTTTTATCCCATGTGTTTGTAGAAGACGAATAGCTTCAATTGTTGATTGAGGGACTTCATGTGTTTTAAAGCTTAATAGTGTTCCATCTATATCGAAAAATACGGCTTTGATTTTAGGTTTCTGCATATACAAATGTAAAGGAATTGGCTAAGAAAGCCTAAATAAACAATTCAAAAATTGGTTAAACATAGCTTATTTCAATGATTTGAAATTACTTCGCTGTAATTGTTTCATTCGGTTGACTATCTTTGCAGATATAATTTTTTTGCTATGTCTATTTTTAATGATTTTTTAGATGAAATTGATGCTCTTGTACAAAATAAAAAATTGGTTAAAATATCTTTAGGAAACTATAGAGGAATTGAGACCAATTTAAATAATCTATACATTAAGCCAGTGATGATCAAGAATGAGCTTCTTCTTTCATTTATCTATAGATATCAAACCAAAGATATTACCAAGAATTATACAGTTGAAGCTGCAATTGAGGAACTAAAATCACAAGCTGGATTTAAAGGATTTAGACTCGTGAATTTTCAATTACTAGATGAGAATATGGTCTTTCAAATGAATAAGAAGGGAGAATGGCGTGTTCAAAGTGAAAAAGTTCAGCAAAGGACTCCGCTATCATTGAATCATGATAAGCAAAAGGAGAGAAAGCTAACAGACTCAGGAAAAGCCTATTTGCATGAATTAAACTTAACGGATGCTGAAGGTAAAGTTTATAAAAATGCTCAAGATAAGTGGAAGCAAATCAATCATTATATCGAGCTGTTAAGTAATTCCTTAATTTCCTTACCTGAAAGGCAGCTGAATATTGTTGACATGGGGGCGGGTAAGGGTTATTTAACTTTCGCTTTATATGACTATTTAAAAAACACTTTACAGCGTGATAGTAAGGTTGTAGGAGTAGAATTTAGAAAGGATCTGGTGGACTTTTGTAATCAGGTAGCATTGAATGCAGGTTTTGAAGGCCTATCATTTGAAGAAGGTAGCATTGAGAATTACAAACCTTCAAACGCTATAGATGTATTGATCGCATTACATGCTTGCGATACAGCAACGGATGATGCTATTTTTAAAGGTATTTCGGATAACTCTTCTCTTATTGTTGTTGCCCCTTGTTGCCATAAGCAAGTGCGCCGTGAATTGGAAAATGTGCGGGTTAAGAATGATTTGGATTTTATGACTAAATATGGCATTTTCTTAGAGCGTCACGCTGAAATGCTTACTGATAGCATCAGGGCCTTAATCTTAGAATATTATGGCTATGAGACGAAAGTAATGCAATTTATTTCCGATCAACATACACCCAAAAATGTGATGATCGTAGCGGTAAAGAAAGAAATTGACTCTATCAAACAAGCAGAAATTAAACAAAAAATCAAAAGTTTGAAATCCTATTTTGGTATTAATTTTCAGTATTTAGAAAGACTATGCGGTCTTGAAAATTAATTAGTTAAATACCTTTATTGAATTAATCTCTTTATATAAAAATTTTATTAGAAATTTCATTTCTAAATTGGCTCGTTTGCTTTGGTTTTTGAATTTCGGGTAATTCCTGATAATACTCTAAAAAACCTGTGCATTTAGGTCACAAAGTCCTATCTTTGTGTCTTGAAAAAATGTAGCGATGAGAATTTCTTATAATTGGTTAAAGAATTTTATTGATATAAACAAAACACCGGAAGAACTTTCCTTAATCTTGACAGATATTGGTTTGGAGGTTGAATCTTTGGAAGTAGAACAAAGTATTCCGGGCGGTTTGGAAGGTTTAGTTGTAGGTGAAGTCATTACCTGTGAACAGCATCCCAATGCTGATAAGTTGAAGGTTACCACAGTCAATGTTGGAGGTCCAGAATTATTACATATAGTTTGTGGTGCTCCAAATGTGCGCGTAGGACTTAAGGTCATCGTTGCACAGGTAGGAACGACCTGTTATCCAACAAATGGCGAATCCTTTAAGATTACAAAATCAAAAATACGTGGAGAAGTGTCTGAAGGAATGTTATGCGGTGAGGATGAGATTGGTTTAGGGACTTCACATGCCGGAATCGTTGAGCTTTCTGCAGATGCTGAAATTGGAAGTTTGGTGAAAACCTATTTCAATATGGAAGATGATTTCTGTTATGAAATAGGATTAACCCCTAACCGCGCTGATGCAGCCTCGCATTTAGGTGTTGCAAGGGATTTAGCGGCTTATTTCAGATTAAATGTAAAAGCATTGGAATTGGGAGCTTTTGCATCCAATTCAACGAAAGGAACCACTGTACAGGTTGATTCATTAGAAGACGCACCGCGATATTCAGGTGTTAACATCAAAAATATTAAAGTCGGAGAATCACCTGAGTGGTTGAGAAATAAATTAAAAGCGATTGGTGTTCGTTCTATCAACAATATTGTTGATGTTACCAATTACATATTGCATGATTTAGGTCAACCATTGCATGCATTTGACCAGGATAAAATTGCTGGAAATCAAATTGTTGTAAGAAAAGCAAAAGAGGGAGAATTGTTTAAGACTTTAGATGCTGTTGAACGTAAATTATCTGCCGAAGATTTGGTAATCGCAGATGCTGAAAAGCCTATGTGTATTGCAGGTGTATTCGGTGGGGAATATTCAGGAGTGACTGAGGCAACTACTTCGATTTTCTTAGAATCAGCTTATTTCAATCCCGTTTCAGTTAGAAAAACATCTAAAAGACATGCATTAAAAACAGATTCATCTTTTCGTTTTGAGCGTGGTACAAATCCTGATATCACCGTTGAAGCACTTAAGAAAGCTGCTATTTTAATTGCAGAAGTATCTGGAGGTGAGGTTTCCTCTGAAATCGTTGACATCTACCCGAATCCTATAAAGCCTTTTGAATTTCCAGTATCCTACAGGAATGTTCAGAGAGTAATTGGAAAGGATATTCCAGCCGATACGATTAAGGACATTATTGTTAGTTTAGGTATAGAACTCAAAAATGAAACTGAAGAAGGATTTGATGTATTAGTTCCACCATATAAAGTGGATGTAATCCGTGAAATTGATGTTGTTGAGGAGGTTTTAAGAATCTACGGTTATAATAATATTGAGCTAAAAACTCAGATTAAAGCTTCTTTAAATACTTCAGAGAAACCCGATAAGGAAGTTGTATTAAATCAAGTTGCTGATCTTCTAATTTCTAACGGCTATAGAGAGATTCTTTGCAACTCATTGACTAAGGATGATTACCTAGAAAATCCTGAAACTGCTGTGAAATTATTAAATCCATTAAGTAGTGACTTAGATGTCATGCGTCAGAACTTATTGTTTTCAGCATTAGTTGCTGTTGGCTATAATCAAAAACGCAAGAATGGAGATTTAAAGGTTTTTGAATACGGTAGGTCATATAATTTATTAGATGGCACATACGTTGAGAAACAATTGTTTTCATTGACGATTGCAGGTAAAAAGGAGCAGGAGCAATGGAACAGTACAAATAGTATCGTCAATTTCTATGATATCAAGTCAGCTGTAGATGGCATAATCAACAGGCTAAAAGTAGATGGGATAAGAATTGAAGATTATGAGGGTTCTTACTTTGATTACGGATTGTCTTACCGAAAAGGTGAGAAGGTATTGGTAAGTTTTGGTGCAGTTTCTAAGACTAATTTAAAGAAAGCAGATGTTGATGGACCTGTATTCTTTGCACAGTTTGACTGGGATTTATTGGTTAAGGTTATAAAGAAGAATAAAATTACCTATAAGGAAGTATCTAAATTCCCTTCTGTAAGGAGAGATTTAGCTCTATTGCTGGATGATTCCATTACGTTTGAGCAATTGAGATTGATTGCCAATAAGACTGAGCGAAAATTATTAAAAGACGTTCAGATTTTTGATGTCTACAAGGGGGATAAATTACCTGAAGGTAAAAAGTCTTACGCGTTAAGTTTTGTGCTTCAGGATGAAGAAAAAACGCTAACGGACAAACAAATTGATGCTATAATTCAAAAATTAATTATTAACTTTGAGAAAGAAGTAGGTGCATCAGTGCGCTAATTCTATATAAATTAATTGCGAGAAACTATGGCGTCATTATCTTCCCAAATGAATATTATCGTTGAGAAAACGAAAAATCTTATTCAATTGTGTGAAGCCTTGCAAGAGGAGAATGATTTGTTAAAGTTAGAAGTTCAATCATTGCAAGTTGCCTTTGATACCAGTTCTGATAAGGTTAAGCAGTTGGAAGACAAGGTGAAAGCCTTGGCAGTTGCTAAAACTTTAGATAGTTCAGAGATCGATAAAGATGCTATAAATGAAAAAGTACTTGACACAAAACGAAAAATTAACGATTTTGTGCGAGAAATAGACAAATGTATAAGTCTATTGAAATAGAGGGGATAGGAGAAGAACAGACTTATAACGTTATTAAGCTCAAAGAAAATGGGAGAGATTTCCATAAAAATAAATATCGCTGATCGTGTGTATCCTTTACGTGTTGAAACGGAGGAGGAAGAGGTAATAAGATACGCCGCAAAGCTAATAAACGAAAAAATAAAAGAACTGCAGGACAATTATGCGGTTCGTGATAAGCAAGATCTATTGTCAATGTGCGTATTACAATATGCAACAGGGATGATAAAAGCTGAGAGGAAAAGCCAAAACCAAGATTCAGGTATTGAAAATTCCATTCATGAACTAGATAATATACTTACAGAGTTCTTTAAAAAATAATACGTTTACGTTCTTAGAATTTAGAGCTTGTAACGACGAATTTGCCGCAATTAAATTCGGGTTGTCACTATTTTAAACTTAACGCTTCAATATCACGAGCAATAACAAAGATGTAGGCCATTTTGCGAAAGCCATCTAGGTCATGATCATACGCTCAAATCATGTGTAATCGAAGTTTAATAATACTTGGTACCTGATTGATTTAATTGCGGTTTTTTTTTGGAATAAATGCTATTACATTAACATAATAAATTATAAATAATCACAAATGGAGTATACAACTACTATATCAATAATAATTTCGCTGGTTGTGGGTGTATTTATTGGACGATATCTATTACAGATGTTATTCAAAAAGCAAGAACAATCCGCGAATGATAAGGCTGCCCAAATCATTAAGGATGCTGAGCAGCAAGCAGAACATAATAAAAAACAGCGCCAGTTGGAGGCTAAGGAAAAGTTCTTGCAATTAAAAGCTGAACATGAAAAGGAAGTAAACCAAAAGAATAATACAATATCTCAAAAGGAGAATACTATCCGTCAAAAAGAGCAATCATTGAACCAAAAAATGGAAAATTTAAATCGTGAAAAACAAGATTTAGATAGCAAAACCAAGAAATTGGATCAAATGATTGAATTCAATGATAAGAAAAAAGAAGAAGTAGAGCAACTTAAAGGTCAGCATATTAAGCAATTAGAAAGTATTGCTGGTTTGTCTGCTGATGAGGCTAAAGAACAATTGGTAAATTCATTACGTGAAGAAGCAAGATCTCAGGCTATTATTCAGATTAAAGACATTGTTGACGAGGCTAAATTAACTGCTTCTAAAGAAGCTAAGAAGGTGGTTATTCAAACGATTCAAAGGACTGCTACTGAATCTGCAATTGAAAATACGGTTTCAATTTTTAATATTGAGAACGATGAAATTAAAGGTAGAATTATTGGACGTGAAGGACGTAATATCCGTGCATTAGAAGCTGCTACTGGTGTTGAAATCATTGTAGACGATACTCCTGAAGCAATTATTCTTTCTGGATTTGATCCGGTACGTCGTGAGATTGCTCGTTTGTCTTTACATAGATTAGTAACAGATGGTCGTATCCACCCAGCACGTATTGAAGAGGTTGTTGCGAAAACGCGTACTCAAATTGAAGATGAAATCGTTGAAATCGGTGAAAGAACTGTAATTGACTTAGGTATTCACGGGTTGCATCCAGAATTGATCAGAATGGTTGGAAGAATGCGTTATCGTTCTTCATACGGTCAAAACTTACTACAGCACTCCCGTGAGGTTGCAAATTTTGCAGCTACGATGGCAGCTGAATTAGGTTTAAATGTAAAGCATGCGAAAAGAGCAGGTCTATTACATGATATCGGTAAGGTGCCTGATGATAACCCAGAATTGCCACACGCAATCTTGGGAATGCAGTTAGCTGAGAAATATAAAGAACATCCGGATGTATGTAATGCGATTGGTGCTCACCATGATGAAATAGAAATGACATCCATGATTTCTCCCGTAGTACAGGCATGTGATGCTATTTCCGGTGCTCGTCCAGGTGCTAGACGTGAGGTTGTTGAAAGCTATATCAAGCGTTTGAAAGAGCTTGAAGATTTAGCGTTATCATACCCAGGAGTTGAAAAGACTTTCGCTATTCAGGCTGGCCGTGAATTACGTGTTGTTGTTGAAAGCGAGAAAGTATCTGACGCTCAAGCTGAAATCTTAGCAGCAGATATTTCAAACCGTATTCAAACTGAAATGACCTACCCAGGTCAGATTAAAGTGACCGTTATACGTGAGACTAGATCTGTTTCATACGCGAAATAAGAACTAAAGTTTTCAGAATATTTTAAGGCCCATCCATTCGATGGGCCTTCTTCATTATTAGAATTTGATTAGAATCGTTATTCTTTGAATTAATAATGCATATAAATAGTTAAATTTGAACAATTTAGAGGCTATGCAGATATTAGTTGTTGAAGATGATTTTAGAATTAGTTCCTTTTTAATAAAAGGGTTGGAAGAGAGTGGATTTCTAGTTACGTTATGCAAAAGTGCTGAAGAGGCTTTGAACGAAGAATATTTGAAAACCAAATGGGATGTTATTATTCTAGATATTATGCTTCCAGGTATTGACGGAATTCAATTAATTCAAACACTAAGATACAAGCAAGTTTATTCTCCGATCCTGATGCTAAGTGCTTTAAATTCAGTTCAGGATAAAGTTTCTTCCCTCGATTATGGGGCCGATGATTATTTGACCAAACCATTTCATTTTGAAGAGTTGCTATCTAGAATAAATGCTCTGACACGAAGAAGGCAATATGAAATATTTGATGAACCTAAAAGTCCAATAATTGAAATTGCAAATCTTCAAATTGATACCGATCAGTACAAAGTCTATTTAAATCAAGAACTTGTTGAATTGTCCCCAAGAGAATATAAGTTATTAATGTACTTGATTGAAAATAGAAATCGAACAGTTAGCAGGATGCAGATATTAAATGCCGTATGGGGCATTACATTTAATAATCATACCAATGTGGTGGATGTATATATCTCTTATTTACGAAATAAAATAGATACTTCGAACCAGAAATTCATTGAAACCATAAAAGGGGTAGGTTATATGTTTAGAAATGATTCATGAAATTAAAAGATAGGTTAGCATTATATTCAATATTAATTTTTAGCGTACTTACACTATTAATTTCGGTTGTTATTTACTTTTCCTATTTCGTTCAAATGGAGAAATCTGAACAAAGTGCTTTGGAGAGCAAATCTTTGTTAGCTGCTATTTATTATTTGGAGCGGGATGAATTGAGTAGTCTTGAGCATGAGAACATCCAAAGGCAATTGCAAAAGACCATATCAAGAAGTAATATAGCTGTATTTGATAGTTTAAGCCATAAAAAAGCTGGGGCCATGGCAAGTATTTCGGATATTTCCCTAGATTTTATATTAAAAGTTAGAAACGAAAAGAATTCCTTTTTTACTACATCCGATTTTTTTTATAACGGTATTTATTACGAAGATAATGAAGGTGATTTTGTTATTATTACCAGGGATCCTAAAGAAAGTTTTAACAATCAGATGCATTCCCTACTGCAAATATTAATCATCTCATTTTTTATAGGATTATTAATCATTTATTTTTTTTCGAGGTTTCTTGGAAAAATAGCTTATCAGCCAATTATTGATGTCATTAGCCAAATTAAGGATAGAGATAGCCGCAATTTCCATAAACCGATTCATTTGGAGCGTTCCTATTCTGAGATCCAAGATTTGGTGGATACATACAATCTATTTGTAGACCGCATATCACAGACTTTCAATGTTCAAAAGAATTTTATTGATTTTGTTTCTCATGAGTTAAGGTCGCCAATTACAGCGCTGATGGGAACACTGGAGGTTACTAATAAACGAGAAAGGAATAAAGAAGAGTATGAAGATGTTATACTTCAACTTAAGCAATATACCAATGATTTGCAAGAGACCTTGGAGCATATGATGCTATTGTCTGGAGCCAAAACAAGCTTTGATTTTTCAAAAATAAGGATAGATGAAATCATATGGCAGGTTATAGAAAATGCCATTTTATATTTCAAGGCCAATGTTGAGGTCAATATTCAAGTGGAAAACACGAAGTTATTGGAGTGGGAGGGGAATGAAAAATTATTAGAACTTGCATTTAATAATATTATAGAAAATGCGATTAAATATTCTGATAATGGTAAAGTATCTATTTTAATAACCGAGGCAAATGGAAATTTAATAATTTCGATTATTGACAATGGAATAGGAATTCCCAAAGAAGATCTTCAGAAAGTCAAAGAGAATTTTTATAGAGCCGAAAACACAAAAAAATATTCTGGTAAAGGTATTGGCTTATCCATGGCAAATATCATTTTTTCATTGCATAAAATAAATCTCGAAATAAGTAGTGAAGAAGGTAAAACTCAGGTTATTCTAAAATTCTAATCAAATTCTAATCTAATTTAAAAATCACCTTAATGTGCAACCTTTAGGTTTGCATAAACTTTTTGAGGTGAGGAATTATTATCTATTATTTGTTTTTATATGTTTCTTTAGTCAGCTAAAGGCACAGACCTTTTCCCTGAAGGATTTGGAATCTCAATTCTTGCAGAATAATTTACAACTTATTGCCAATAAATTTAATATCAGTAAAGCTGAAGCGCTTATTGTTCAAGAGAAACTTTGGCAAAACCCGAGTTTAACGGTCGATAACATTAATCTATGGTCAAACAAATCATTTGAAACCATGCCTAATGTCATTGGTAATTTCGGAAGTAAGCAACAAATCAACATGGATATTCAGCAGCTGATAGAGACCGCAGGGAAAAGAAAAAAGCGAATAGCAATTAAATCCTTAGAAAGAAATGCAGCACAATTTGAGTTTGAAGAACTGCTGAGGCAATTGAAATTGGAATTAAGGACTAACTTCCATAGCCTTGGCAGAATTCAACTTGCTGAAGAACAGTTAAACTCTGTCTACCATTTATTCTCTCAGTTGAATGACCAATATAAAATTCAATCTGACAAACAACATGTTTCTCATGTCAGCTATATCCGTGTCAATACGGAATTGATAGGAATTCAAAAAGAGCTGGTCGATCTTTTGGCTGAGAAAAATGAGAAAATTCAGAAATTGAGAATTCTTACCCAAAATCCAAACCTTCAATTAGCAGAATTAAATTTTGATGATTCTCACAAGATTATCGAAACACCTATTCCATTGCATTTAAAGGATAAGGTTTATGATCAAAACATAAGTTTACAGGCTATTAAGAATGAAATTAGCATTTCAGAAAAACAGGTGGTATTAGAAAAAGCCCAAAAGATTCCAAATATCAATGTATTGATGAATTATGAAAGAGGTGGAAATGTGATGAACAATTTCATCGGAGTTGGAGCTAATATTGACCTCCCGTTATTTAATAGAAATAAGGGGAATATACAATCTGCAAAGTTGCAGGTTCAACAGAATCAAGCTACCTACTTAAGTAAGGAAAATGAAATTTCAAATGAAGTAGACAAGCTATGCAATCAATTGAATTTTTTTAGAAAGAATCTCAAAGATTGGAAAATCAATTCAGAGAATGAGCACAGTAAAGTCCTGGAGAACTACATAAAATATCTTAACGAGAAACAGGTGACTTTGTTAGAATTCATCGACTTTTCTCAGGTGTTTAGAGAAGCCCAGCAGGCATATTTGGAATTAACGGAAAAATACCTCATCACCTTCGAGGAATTACAATACACGATTGGAAAAGATATATAATGAATATTATACAAAGATTACCCATAGTTTTTACCACTCTTCTAGTATGTTGCTTTGGCTGCAATCGCAGCCAGCAACATAAAGAAGAAATTGTTTTAGAAAACAAAACCTTCTGTCTAAATCAACAGCTCAAGAAATCAACTAATATTATAGAGGCAACGGTTAGACCTATTGTTGAACAATTGACATTATCTGGAAAGATTGAATATAATGAGAATGATCTCGTAACTTTTCGTAGTCTCCTTCTTGGGGTTGTTGAACGAGTGAATTTTGAACTCGGTGACCAAGTAAAAAAGGGGCAGGTCCTTGCGATTATTAAATCAACAGAAATTCAAAGCCTATTCCAACAGCAAAAAGCACAACAAAACCAAATTAGTCTATTGGAAAAGCTTCTTCTGACTAAACAGGACCTTTTGAACGACGGAATGATTTCAGAACCTGAATTGCTGCAGGTAAAACATGAATTAGAAAGTGTTAGGATTGAATTGAACAGAATCAATCAATCTTTAGAGCTTTACCATGCAGTGGGTAACGGAACATTTCAAATCCTAGCTCCAAAAAATGGGTTTATAATTCAAAAGGATATTAGCCAAGGCCAAATTATTACTCATGATAGTGATCCATTATTTTCCATTTCTAATTTAAATGAAGTATGGGTTATGTTAAACGTCTATGCCAGTAATTTAAGATATATCCATACTGGTGATCAGGTTAAAGTTAGAACAATTGCCTATCCAGATCAGGTTTATACAGGAACAATAGATAAAATATACAATGTATTTGATGCTAAGGAGCATGTGATGAAGGCTAGGGTTGTTCTTCAGAACCAAAATTTAAATTTAATGCCAGGCTTAAGTGCTGATATCATAATTGATAAAAAAAGTACCTCCGGAAGTGCATTAGCAGTTCCCAACAATTCCTTATTGTTCAGTAATAATGAAAACTATATGCTTATATATCATAGTGACTGCAACATTGAGGCAAAGAAAGTTGATATCTTTTCAAGTAATGAGGAGTATACTTATGTTTCCGGGGAGTATCCAGGTCCTATAAAACTTATTAATTCCAATGCATTATTAATTTTTGAACAACTGAGGGATCAATAAGGATGAAAAAGTTTGTTCAAAATATAGTTACCTTTTCCTTAAAGAATACCACGTTTATTCTTTTTGCGACTTTGGCGTTATTGTTTGGGGGAATATTTGCGTTAAGCCGCACTGCTGTTGAGGCTTTTCCTGATGTAACAAACACAAGGGCAAGGATTATTACGCAATGGCCTGGTAGGAGTGCTGAGGAGGTTGAGAAGTTAGTCACACTTCCCATATCCAAAATAATGAATAGCATTCCGAAGAAATCAAATATACGGTCAATTTCTTTGTTTGGGTTGTCTGTTGTTACCGTTCAGTTTGAAGATGGGGTTGAAGATTTCTATGCTCAGCAATATGTATCCAATAAATTAGGTGCTATAGATTTGCCGGAAGACACCGACGTTTCTGTAGAGCCACCATCAGGAGCGACAGGTGAGATTTTTAGATATATTTTAAAAAGTGATTTGCCTATAAAGGAAGTTTCTGCAATCCAGGACTGGGTAATTGAGAGGGAATTGTTAGCTGTTCCAGGGGTTGCCAATGTTATTAGTTTTGGCGGAGAGGAGAAAATCTATGAAATTACAATCAATCCTACAGAATTAAAGAATTTCAACCTTACGCCATTAGATGTTTTTGATGCAGTTTCTAAATCTAACATCAATGTTGGTGGTGATGTCATTCAACAAGGAGACCAAGCTTATGTTGTAAGAGGAGTGGGGTTGTTGGATAAAATTGAAGATATAGGAAACATTACAGTTAAATTAAATGGTTCCACACCTGTTCTAATAAAAAACGTTGCGGAAGTTGTTGTTTCGAATAAACCACGGCTGGGTAAAGTGGGTTTTAATGATGAAGAAGATGTTGTTGAAGGGATAGTCGTGATGTTACGTGGAGAGAATCCTTCGGAGGTTATTGTACGTTTGAAGGAAAAAATTGCTGAATTAAATTCTCGGACACTTCCTGAAACTGTGAAAATTGAAACAGCGGTTGATCGAACCCTTTTGGTCAACAGCACTGTCAAAACGGTTTCGAAAAATATTATTGAAGGGGTTCTATTGGTCTCACTGATTGTTTTTATTTTTTTATATAATTGGAAATCAACATTTATTGTTGCTTCTGTAATTCCGTTATCATTTCTTTTTGCAATAATAATGTTAAAAATTCAGGGACTTCCGGCGAATTTAATTTCAATGGGGTCCTTGGATTTTGGATTGTTGCTTGAAGGTACTTTGGTCATAGTTGAAACAGTTTTTGTGGCATTAGCAACTTTATCTCATCGAGTAGGACCAGAAAGATTTGCCAAGATGAGTAAGATGGGGGTAATAAAGAAAAGTGCTGGTAGTGTAGCTTCCTATATTTTCTTTGCCTTATTGATTTTAATTGTTGCGTTATTGCCGATTTTTTCATTCCAAAAAGTCGAAGGAAAAATGTTTACTCCCTTAGCGTTTACTTTAGGATATGCCCTTTTAGGATCGCTGATATTGAGTTTGACCTATGTACCTGCAATGTGCAAATTGTTGTTTACGAAGGGTATGGAAGAAAGAGAAAATTTCATAACTAAGTTTTTCAATAAAACCATTTATGGGCTATATCATTATTCATTAAAATTTAAGAGGGTAACATTAGGACTATTTATAGGGATACTCAGTTTATGCATTTTTAAATTCATGAATTATGGCTCCGAATTTCTTCCCCAACTGAATGAAGGTGCAATTTATATTCGCGCAACACTTCCAAACAGCATCAATCTAGATGAATCTAGTCGATTAACAAAAGAGATGAAGGCATTGATGGTCGAAAGTTGTCCTGAAATTGATTTTATTTTAACCCAGACTGGGAGACCAAATGACGGAACGGATCCAACAGGATTTTTTAATATAGAATTCAATGTACAGTTAAAAAATGAAAAGGATTGGAAGCGTAATCTAGATAAAGAAGAGATTATTCAGGAGTTAAGAGATAAATTGGGACAATATCCAGGTATTAATTTCGGATTTAGTCAACCTATCCAAGACAATGTGGAAGAATATGTTGCAGGGGTAAAAAGTTCGCTGGTCATTAAAATCTTTGGTGATGATTTATATAAACTCGAAGATTATGCCAGCCAGGTTGCGTTGGCAATAGAAAAAGTTCGAGGAATTACAGATATCAATGTTTATAAAAATATTGGATTACCAGAGTTAAGGATTCAGCTTCATGACTCGAAAATGGCTAAATACGGGGTTTTTACGAAAGATGTTCAGGCGGTAATTGCCATGACTATCGGAGGACAGGCTGCCACAAAATTTTATGAAAATGATAGGCAATTTGATGTTGTACTCAGATTTAGTAAAGAATATCGAGATACACCTGAAAAAATCGGTAATATTCTTATTCCGACGAGTACAGGAGAAAACATTCCCTTACAGGAAATTGCTTCAATTGGTTATGTGACTGGTCCCGCCTTTATTTATCGAGAAGGAAATAGCAGATATATAGGTATTGGTTTCAGTATTTCCGGGAGAGATCTTGGAAGTACCATAGATGAAGCAAAAAAAGTGGTGGAAAGCTCAATTAAATTACCAAAGGAAAATTACATGGAGTGGGCAGGGGAGTTTGAAAGCAAAGAGCGCGCAACAAAGCAATTAATGACTGTGATTCCAATTTCCTTAATTCTTATTCTCCTTTTGCTATATAGTAATTTTGGAAATATGAAAGATACAGCCATCGCAGCCATAACGATACCCTTTGCATTTATTGGTGGCTTTCTATCCTTATGGATTACGGGTACTATCTTTGGAATTTCGGCAGGTATTGGATTAATAATTCTATTTGGAGTTAATACGATAAATGGAATAATTCTTATAGCAGTCATGAAAGAATATTTAAAAAAGAAATCATTGTTAGAAGCGATAGATTTGGGAGTAAAAAGTAGAATTAGGTCTATCGTAATGATTGCTTTGATGGGATCTATGGGGCTATTGCCTGCTGCACTTTCTCATGGTATGGGTTCCGAAATTCAAAAACCATTAGCCATTATGATTGTAGGTGGATTATTAATTTGCTTAATATTATCGTTCTCGATATTACCGGTTGTTTTTTATTATGCCTATAGAAAAGGTAAATAGTTTAGCAATATTAATTAACTTTGCAGGCATGAAGAAAAAGGGGATTGATATTAATAAAAAACCAGAATTTTCCAGACCTGTAGAGAAACATTTTTACGAGTTAGATCAGACTTATGGAAATGGAAATTTAATAGTGTATGCTATATTTCTATTCTTATCTTTCTTTGCCATAATGGGTTTGATTTGGATGATTCCCTTCCCTCAATTAGATTTTTTGGTAAAGATGAATGCTCATACATTTCTTAACTGGGGTTCCTTTTTCATTGCGATTGTCATTTATTGTTATTTGAAATTAGCTCCCACTTTATCATATGCTGTTCTTTTTACGATCGGGATTATGAGTTATTTTATCGTTCAATTAGAATATGTTGAACGTGATGGAGGACCTACAGTTATTCTAGTCTGTTCCATTTTAGCAATAATTGGTTTAATAGGTTTATTCTTCATGAGTACCAAATGGAAAAAGGGTACTGCTTCTTTTCTCAATTTGCTAACAATTGGTCCAATATGGCTTTGGTCTAAGGTGTTTGATAAACTTAAATGGAAGTATTAAAAGGAATAAAATAAAAAGGGCGTTAGCCCTTTATTTATTTTACACCTTTTAATTCATATATAATCTTTGCTAATTGCGTATTGTCAAGGAACCCTTGAAACTTTTCTGCTCCAGGGCCAAAAGCCATTAAAGGAACAGGAATACCGGTATGGTCGTTTGTCGCGAAATTACCCAACACATTGCCTTTTTTTTGATCCCCATCCAAAAGAGTTAATCCGCCGGTTTCATGGTCAGAGGTTACTATAATTAATGTTTCTTTATCTTTTTCTGCAAACTCTAAAGCTTGACCTACCAATCGATCAAAACTTAGGTATTCTGAAACGCTGAACCCAAGTGAGTTGCTATGTCCACCGCCATCTATTTTTGCACCTTCAATCATCAGAAAAAAACCTTTTGGATTGTCTTTTAATAAGAAAGTAATGGAAGGTTGTAGGGCATGTTCAATTAATCGATATGATGTTGTGATGGCTGATTGATCCTCGTCAAGTTTGTTCCATTTATGATCAACCAAATCTTCAGAGAAAACCAAAGCTTTTTTTGATTTAATGTTTGAGAGTTTATTAATTCCTTCTACTATTTCAAATCCTTTAGCTTCCAATTTAGAAGTCAGATTTGATTTTTCGCTTTTGAAAGATTCGCTTTTAGCGCCTATGATTAGTTTCAGATTACTATTTGCGATGTCGTTTGCAATACTGTCAGCTTGGTCACGTTCGCTTACATGTGCATAAAATGCAGACGGGGTAGCTCCAGTAATTTCATCATTCGAAACTATTCCTGATGAAATTCCAATGCTTGCAAGTCGGTCAGGAATATTCGGAACAGAATTTCCAAGACTATCCACACCAATATGTCTGTTTTTGGTTTTATGACCTGTCGCAATAGCACTACCACCAGCAGCTGAATCTGTATGATAGTTATCGGTCGGTTGAGTAATTAAATATCCCGTAAAGGGCATGTTAAGAACATTTAATTGGCCTCTATTTGCCATGGCAGCAGACCATAGTTGAGATAATCCTGCTCCATCACTAATCAATAAAATAATATTCTTTGGCTTTAACCCTAACTGTACTGAATCTTTTATTTTATAGGGAATATGTGGGGCACTTTCGTGATAGGATGTTTTGGATTCATTCCTTAAAAATTCACTCAACTCAAATGGCTTATCGGTATTAATAAAATCGATTCCCATTTTTTGCCACTCATACCAGGTTGTTTTGCTGTCAGGAGCTGCCCAAAACCTAATCTTTTTTCCTATTTGATGGACCGAATCTACTTTTGCTTTTACAATTTTTAAATCCCTGTCTGTTAACCTTCCTAGGCCATTCCATTTTGAAATTGAACCAAATGAGGCCGAAATCAATCCAATTCTTTCTAAATCTTTTGGACTATAGGTTTCACTAAGGTTGCCATCAAAAGTAAATATCTCATCATATTTAGGGAAATCCACAGGATTGGGTCTATTACCACTAATCACAAGTTTTACAGCTTTAGGATTATTTTTACTATCAAAAAGATCCCGATAGGGTTTTAGCATTTCCGTCAATTTCACTAAAATTGGAGCACCTTCCGTTTTAGGATCGATCAATAGCTGTAATTGCCCATTGTTTGGGAATAAATATCCCGTTTTACTATTTTTATAAGCTTCTAAAATAGGCTCTAGATAGAGTTTTTTGAACGTTCTTTCTTTTGTTATTTCATGGGCATCATGAGCTACATATAAATCACCATCTTTTAAAAATAGATCAGCCTCAATAGATCCGAAACCAAGTCCGTATGCTTGATTAAAAGGATTGTTACGTGTATAATCATTATGTGAATGTGCATTGGGAAGGTATGTGATAGGAAAGGTTTGACCTTCTACCGATAAATTTAGACCCGTCGTGAGCCCTAAGAGTAATAAATATGGTTTAATTTTCATTTTTACAAAATCTGATTTTTTGTTGAGCATAGCTCTGTAAGTACTTATTAAAAATAAGAATAAAAAGAATTACTAAATTATGCAGAATGTGTTATTGATTTGTTATGGTAATATTAGGTTTAAGTGAATTGAACAGATAAAATTATTATAATTTTCATCTTCTACATTTCTTAGCTATCATTTTTCTATTTTTATTTTATGAAGGACTTACAATATCCATTACATTTTAAATTTCGGATAACGAGTTTAGCGAATGATTTTTCTGCTACTGATGCAATTGGCAATAGTATCTACTACGTTAGGGAGAAAATTTTTACTTGGAGAGATCATATTATGGTTTACAGAGATGAAAGTAAAGCCGAATTAATATATGAATTACGCTCTAATAAATTGATAGACTTTCAACAGACTTTTACAATTTCAGACAATAGTGGACGGGTTGTTGGGAAGGTACGGAGGAAATCCATAAAATCCTTATGGCGATCAACTTTTAATTTAATGGATGCCGAAGATCGATTAGATCATACCATTAAAGAAAAGAATCCATGGGTGAAGCTTTGGGACGGGTTATTTGGCGAATTACCAATTGTTGGAATGCTATCTGGATATTTCTTTAATCCATCTTATATATTAAGAAATGATTTGGATGAACCTATGTTTGAAATAATTAAAGAGCCATCTTTTTTTGGAAGGAAATTTAAAGTCAATAAGTTGACTGATAAAGAAGTAGATGACGAAAGGTTTGTCCTTAGCTTGATGTTGATGGTTTTGATGGAAAGAAGCAATGGTTAAGACAAAAAGAATAAAAGCCCTTCATTTTTGAGGGGCTTTTATATGATAATATTGTTATCTATCTTTCTTGTAGATAGCATAATTGAATTGTATTCCCTCTTTTTGTTCTGTTTCGCCTTCCTTGATTGCTTTAATTTTTTCAAGGGCTTTTTGAGAGCGAATATTTCCAGAACGCACATGGAAAATCACTTTATCTAAAGTTTCAAAAGCAAAATCCATCATTAAGTTTTTTACAGATTGATTATATTCTCCACCCCAAAACTCTTTTCCTAAAAACGTATATCCAATTGCTATAGACTTTTCATGCCTATCATATTGGTAAAAAGAAGTTGCTCCAATTACTTTATCGGTTTTAGCATCCAGAATAAGATAGGGGATATCCGTATCGATAAGTTTCTGAAAATATCGGGTAAATCCTACCGGAGTATACCGAGTACTATCAGGATGTTGTTCCCAGATTTCAGGATCTGATGCTGCGGCAAATACCCATTCATAATCATTCTTGATCATGGGGATTAATTTTACCAATTCATTGCTCAAAGTTTTTCTTTCCAACATAGTCCTTATTTTATGATACGTTTTATTTTATTGGATTTTTTTATCCATTTATAAACTGCTTCATAATCTTCAGTCTCAATTTTGTTGTAAATATGCTGCAGCTGTTTAATGTGTTCTTCCAATACCTCCAAAACATTGGACCTATTCTGTTTAAAGATTGGAGTCCACATATCGGGAGAGGATTTGGCCAAACGTACTGTTGACTGAAAACCTGATCCTGCAAGTTCAAAAATGCGCCCTTGAGATTTTTCCTTTTCTAATACCGTTAATGCAAGTGCAAATGATGTAAGATGTGAGATATGGGAAACATAGGCCGTATGCATATCATGTTCTTCAGCAGTCATAAATGAAGTCTGCATTTCCAACTGCTCAGTCAATGAGTCTGCCAATTCAAAAGCATCTTCATCGGAGCGAAATGCTTCAATGTAAACCATCATTTTATCCTTAAATAAATTAGGTATTGCAGCCTCTGGACCTGAATATTCAGTTCCCGCCATTGGATGGGCTGCTACATATCTGCCGCGATTTGGATGATCTTTTATTAAATTTAAGATATTTGATTTTGTCGATCCCATATCTACTATAACTTGATCAGTTGCTATATCTAATAAGTTAGGAAGCATCATCATGATGGCATCAACAGGTACTGTAAGAACGATTATTTTACAGGATTTCATTGCTTCTTCCAAGGTTTGGATTTCATCCACCAACCCAAGTTGTAAAGCTTTTTTCTGGTTTGCCTCACTTTTTTCAACTCCTATTATTTTGTCGAAAAAATTGGTTTCTTTAAGCCGGATACCGATGGAACCACCGATTAAACCTATACCGACAATTGCTATATTCATTATTATAAGAATTCAGTAATTAAATTTTTTTCAAAGAATTAAACCAAAGATTTTTTAATCCTTTCTATGGCCAATTCATAAACCTCAACTTTTGCACAAAGGCTAATCCTAATAAATTGTTCGCCCGCTGTTCCAAATATTACTCCAGGTGTAATGAAGACATGTGCTTTATAAAGTACATTGTCACATAATTGGTAGGAATTCTCAAAACCTGACGGGATTTTAGCCCATACAAAGAGACCTACCTGATTGATGTCATAGCTGCAATTAAGTAGATCCATGATTTCAAAAACCTTATCACGTCTGATTGTGTATTCTTGGTTTAATTGCGTGTACCATTCCTTATCCAAGCTTAATGCTTTCGCTGCTGCCAACTGCATAGGAAGAAACATTCCTGAGTCCATATTGCTTTTAAATCTCATAATCTGAGCAATTCTGTTCTCATCTGCAATTAACATTCCTATTCTCCAGCCAGCCATATTCGACGATTTACTCAAAGAATTAAGCTCTATTGCAATGTCCATGGCATGAGGAACTTCCATAATACTTTTTGGATGATCATTTAAAATAAAACTGTATGGATTATCATGGCATATTAATATTCCATGCTTACGTCCAAATTCGATGATCTTCTCAAAGAGTTCAGGGCTTGCCAAAGTACCAGTAGGCATATGTGGGTAGTTGATCCACATAAGCTTTACCGCTGTAAGATCTGTTTTTTCCAATTCCTCTAGATCAGGCATCCAATTATTTTCTGGATTGAGTTTATAGGTTACAGGTGTCGCACCCGTAATAGTTACTGCACTAGAATATGCTGGATATCCAGGATTTGGAATAAGAGCTTGATCACCTTCTTGAAGGTAGGTCATACATATATGGACGATACCTTCTTTCGAGCCGATTAAGGGTAATATTTCCGTATTTGGATTTAGAGTAACACGATAATATCGAGCATACCAATCTGCCATGGCTTTTCTAAGGGCCGGAGCTCCTTTATAGTTTTGATAGCCATGAGTAGTTGCTAATGCTGCCTGCTCTTGAAGCGTTTTTATTACTTCAGGATGAGGAGGCAGATCAGGACTGCCGATACCTAAGTTTATGACTTGGGCACCATTCCTGTTCATCTCGTCGATTTCCCGCAACTTCTTAGAAAAATAGTATTCTTCTGTTCGTTGAAGTCGTTTCGCTACTTCTAATTCCATTATTAATTTTATTTGCCGTTAAAATTATAAAATCTTAATGGTTTTATTCCATTTCTATTAAATAATAAAGCCTCTTTTTGAAATTATTATGATTCTTTCCAAAATGATTTATTACCCTTAACAGAAAACCAAATCAAAAGTATTTTAAGCCATTAATAAAAACTATTTATGTCTTAATAAGTTGTTAAAAATAATTATTAGGAAAATTTAAAGCATTCGGCTTTTGCTTGTATTCCTTTTGATTTATTATGTAATAAATCATTTAAGCGCTATTGATTAAATAAAATCTTGATGATTGTTTATTTAGATTACTTAATTTAATGTGTTAAACATCTATTTAAAATTAAAATAAAGAACATTTAATATAAATAATTATGCTTGTTGAGAAAAAATGTATAATTTATAATTCATAACCAATATTAATATTTTTAAAAAAGTGAAAATTAATTTAAAAGAAAATTACATTTACTGATATAAAAGTGTATTTTCGTTTAAACGTTTGTTTATTACAGTTTTAAATAAAATATTTTCTTCAATTATTAACACGTATGAAAGTATCCGAACTATCAGGAGTTAAAGAGATTGCTCGAAGGGCAAACGTTTCCATTGCAACGGTTGATAGAGTGCTACATAATAGAACTGGTGTAGCACAAAAGACAAAAGAAAAGATATTATCCATCATAAAAGAAATGGATTATAAGCCAAATATCTTGGCTAAACGTCTTGCATCCAAAAGAGTGTATAAATTTGGTATCCTTATTCCAAAAGAATGTTCAGAAGCTGAGAATTGGAATGCTCCAATATCTGGTATTCAGGAAGCTTTAGCAGAATTTGGTGATTTTGGTGTCGAATTAACATATTATTTCTTTGAACGTGATAATAGAATAAGTTTCATCGAACAAAGTGATCAATTGTTAAATAAACCCATTGATGGAGTTATTGTCGCTCCATTTTTTATCAATGAAACTAGAGAGTTTGCAGCTAAGTGTGTTGAGAAGAGAATCCAATTTGTATTTATTGAATCTCAAATCCCTTCTGTACAGCCGCTCAGTTATATAGGACAGGATCTGGTTCAATCTGGTAGGGTGGTTGGACATTTATGTCAATATTTAATCAAGCCTAATGAAGAAATGCTTGTGTTGAATATCGTTAAACAAAAAGATACCATTCTAAACCTCGAAGAAAAGATTAAGGGATTTGAACAAGGATTTTTAAGTAACAATAATAATTGTTCAATTTCAAGCTTTAATGTTGAAATATCTGATTATGATGAATTCGCTGCATTTATGTCAGATTATTTATTAATTCACAATCCTAAACTAATATATATTACTAATTCTAGAGCATATCTAGTTGCACGATATTTAAAAGAAAATCAAATTAAGCATATTAAGCTTGTTGGAAATGGTTATCATACTCGAAATATCGAATATTTAAAAGATGGGATTATCGATTTCTTAATTTGCCAAAAACCATTGGAACAAGGGTATAAAGCATTCTTGGCACTGTATGAATATTTCATAGCAAAGCGTAAAGTGGTTAAACTGCAATATATGCCTATCGATATAGTTACTAAAGAAAATTATCTCTATTACGAAAACTAATATTCCTCATTCAGGGAATCATTAAATTGTTTATTTCAACAAGATTTGATCCTCCGTACCAGATTATTTATTGACATTTATTTGCAACATTTTCATGCCTTGGATCCTGAAAACAGACATAGGTTACATTTTTTATTACATTTGTAATCTTAGTAATCTGCATGAAGACATACTTTAGACTACTTTCGTTTGCGAAACCAATAGAAAAATATGCTATTCCTTATATCATATGTACTTTGATAATGGTGGTATTTAGCACCTTGAATTTAGCATTATTAGCCCCCCTTTTACATACCCTCTTTAATTCTCAGGATGCTGTTATTGAGCCTGTTGCAAAGCCAGATGGATTTACTGATGTAATGGGGTATTTCAATTATTTTGCCTATGATTTGAATAACAGACTGGGACCATATGATGCTTTAAAATACATCTGTATTGTCATTGTGATTTCGGTTTTTGTTAGCAATTTATTTAGGTATCTCTCCCAAAGAATTATGGAAAATCTGAGAATTCATACTTTATTGAATCTTAGAAAATCTGTTTTTGATAATGTAATGAATTTACATTTGGGCTATTTCTCCAATCAAAGAAAGGGCGATATTATATCTAAAATAGCCTCTGATGTACAAGTTGTTCAATTTTCTGTCACAGGAACATTGCAAGTGGCTTTCAAAGAACCTTTACAACTGATTGCTTATGTAATAATGCTTTTCTTAATATCAGCAAAACTTACTTTGTTTTCTCTGTTGGTCATTCCTGTATCGGCATTTTTTATTTCTAAAATTGTTAAAACATTAAAACATCAGGCGCAACAAGGGCAAAAGATCTATGCCAATATGATAACCCTATTGGAAGAGGCCTTATCTGGTATTAAAATTATCAAATCATTTAACGCGATTGAATTTATTAAAGGTAGGTTCAATGCTGAAAACGACGAATATGCCAAAATAAATAGAAGGATGGTTCGTCGTCAACAGATGGGTTCTCCTGTTTCTGAATTATTGGGCGTCGGTATGGTAGCAGTAATTCTATTATATGGTGGCCATTTGGTCCTTAGTGGACAAGGAGACTTAGAAGCTTCAGAATTTATCGCATATATCGCTATTTTCTCCCAAGTTATGCGTCCCGCTAAAGCATTAACAGATGCTTTTAGTAATATTCATAATGGTATCGCTGCTGGGGAAAGAGTATTACAACTAATAGACGAGAAAAATCAAGTAGCAGATAAGCCAAATGCAATTGAAATTAATAAATTCGAAAGTAAAATTGAATTTAAAAATGTTTACTTCGCTTATGAAGAAAACGAGGTTTTGCATAATGTTAACCTAACGATTCACAAAGGTGAAACAGTTGCCCTTGTCGGGCCTTCGGGAGGTGGTAAATCTACTTTAGTTGATTTAATTCCTCGTTTTATGGACTGTACTGCAGGTACAGTATCAGTAGATGGTATGGATGTGAAGGATTTACAACAAGAATCATTAAGAAGAATCATCGGTGTAGTCAATCAAGAATCTATTTTGTTTAATGATTCCATCTTCAATAATATAGCATTTGCGAATGCGGAGGCAACAGAGGAACAAGTTATTCAAGCTGCTAAAATTGCAAATGCCCATGAATTTATTATGGGTACAGAGCATGGGTATCAGACAAATATCGGTGATCGAGGTTCTAAATTGTCTGGGGGACAGCGTCAGCGGATATGTATCGCTCGTGCAGTCTTAAAAAATCCGCCAATTATGCTCTTGGACGAGGCGACATCTGCCTTGGATACTGAATCGGAAAGACTTGTTCAAGATTCATTATATAAATTAATGGAAAATAGAACCACTGTAGTAATCGCACATCGATTAAGTACGATTCAAAACGCTGACAAAATCATTGTATTGGAGGCGGGACGAATTGTTGAGTTTGGTTCTCATTTGGAATTGATCGGTCAAAATGGCCTCTATAAAAGGTTGATCGATATGCAGCAATTCGTAGAAGCGTAAAGCTGGTATTTTAGCATTTACGGCTATGATTTGCTACATTTGTATAGTAAGGACTGCGAAATGGAAGCAACAGAAAAATTATCGTTTTTATTGAACGACAAGAATCTATCAAGAGAATTAAAATTAATTGCAGAAAAGGTACTTAATAATGAGCGCATTACATTTGATGAAGGCGTTTATTTGTATGAAAATGCTGAATTAGGGTATTTAGGTGTTTTAGCAAACTATATCCGCGAGAAGAAACATGGTGATTACACCTACTTCAACCGTAATTTTCATATTGAGCCTACAAATGTTTGTGTCTATGATTGTAAGTTCTGTTCTTATTCCAGATTGATCAAGAATAGGACAGATGGTTGGGAAATGAATGTTGATGCAATGATAGACATCGTTAAGAAATATGACGATGAACCGGTTACTGAAGTCCACATTACAGGAGGGGTGGTACCTAAGCAGAACCTTGAATTCTATGCTGAGTTTTTCAAACGCTGTAAAGACCATCGTCCAGAACTTCATATCAAGGGATTAACTCCAGTTGAATACTTTTATATTTTCAAAAAAGCTAAGCTTAGTCATTATGATGGAATGAAATATCTTCAATCTTGTGGCTTAGATTCTATGCCTGGTGGTGGAGCTGAGATTTTTCATCCTGAGGTCCGTGAAAAAATTGCGCATGATAAATGTAATGCAGAACAGTGGTTGGACATTCATGAACAGGCACATAAACTTGGAATGCATACAAATGCAACAATGCTTTATGGACATATTGAAGAGTTTTGGCATCGTGTAGACCACATGGAAAGATTAAGGCAATTGCAAGATAAAACTGGAGGATTTCAAACTTTTATCCCATTAAAGTTTCGAAATAAAGATAACCAAATGGATAATGTACCTGAAGTTTCTGTGGTTGAAGACCTTAGAAATTATGCCATTTCAAGGATTTACTTAGATAATTTTGCACACATTAAAGCATATTGGGCAATGATTTCTAGAAATACTGCTCAAATGTCTCTAAGCTATGGCGTTGATGATATTGATGGTACGCTAGATGATACCACTAAAATATACAGTATGGCTGGTGCTGAAGAACAAACTCCTGCAATGAGTACCAAAGAACTTGTTGATTTGATTAAGAATGTTGGTAGGCACCCAATTGAGAGAGATACTTTATATCATGTTGTAACTGATTATAAAGATTTTGTTTTTGAAGACTCAGCTCCCAAAAAACAATATTATTCACTGCCTGTTGTCAATTCATAAGTAAAGGATTCAATTGAAAAAAACATTTTATTTCATTCGACACGGTCAAACTGACTTAAATCTTAAAGGAATAGTACAAGGAAGAGGGGTAGATAGCCCTCTCAATGAAAATGGTATTAAACAGGCATTGGCTTTCTACAATTCCTATAAAACCATCCCTTTTGATAAAATTTACACCTCAACATTACTTCGTACACATCAAACTGTTGCGCCATTTTTAAAACATGGGGTTCCCATGGAGCAACTTTTAGGCTTGGATGAAATTAGTTGGGGGATCTATGAAGGTCAAGAACAAACCGAAGAAATATTGTCGGGATTTGAAAAAGTAGTGGCTTCATGGAGAAATAATAATTTGGACCTAGCTATTGAAAATGGTGAATCACCAAATCAACTGGTCTATAGACAAAAAGAAGCCATTGATTATATGCTTAAACAGCCCGATGAAGAAACCATTCTTGTTTGTATGCATGGTCGGGCATTAAGAGTTTTGCTATGCCACCTTACTGAAACCCCAGTATGTAATATGGACGATTTCCCTCACACCAATACGGCTTTATATAAACTGGAATATTCCAACAACAGCTTTACAATAGTTGACCATTATAATACAAAGCATTTAGATTTTTTAGTCAATGAATAAAATTAGAATATCTGCTGTTTCTTATACCAATACATTACCATTTTTACAGGGAATAAGAAATTCAGATGTAATGAATGATATTGAGCTTTCTGTGGATTATCCCGCTGAATGTGCAAGAAAAGTGATTGCAGATGAATCTGATATGGGAATTATTCCTATTGCTGCATTGCCAAATTTAAAAGAATATCACTTTATTGGCGACTACTGTATTGGCTCTTTGGATTATGTAGATTCGGTTTTCATCTTTTCGAAGAAACCTATTGATGAGATTAACACGCTCTTATTAGATAAGCAGTCTCGGACTTCAAATGGATTAGCCAGAATCCTGCTTAAACATTATTGGAAAAAAGATATAGAGGTGATTACTGAAGGTGATGCGGATGCCTTTGTTTTAATTGGCGATAGAACCTTTGGGAAAAAAGAAGAAGTTCCATATGTCTATGATATGGGGCATTACTGGAAAGAACTGACTGGTTTGCCTTTCGCTTATGCTGTTTGGGTTTCAAATAAAAAATTACCTGAAAGTTTTGAAAAGAAATTCAATGAAGCCTTAGAAGACGGGATCTCAAGACCTGATGATGTAATTCCTGGACTTCCAATATTTCCGAATTTTGATTATCACAAATATCTAAACGAAAACTTAGATTATCATTTAGATCACAATAAAAAGAAAGCTATCGAAAAGTATCTCGAATGGTATAAAGAATTGGATTAAAAAAAGAGCGGGATTTCTTAAAAATCCCGCTCTTTTTTTTAATCATTTTATTTTAAAAATGACAATAGGAGCATTAACCATCCTATAATCATTAGTAATCCTCCTAAGGGAGTAATAGGGCCTAAAAATCTAAGGTTGACCTTCAGCAGGTCTTTTAAACTTAAAAAGTAGATGCTTCCAGAGAATAAGATACATCCCCCAAATATTCCATAATATGCCCAATTCTCCATGCTGCCATCGAATTTTAAATGAAATCCAATAATCAACAGTGTAATTGCTGCATACATTTGATAGCGAACAGCAACTTCAAAAGAGGCCAATCTTTCTTCAGTTAATACTTTTTTCAAGGCATGAGCACCGAATGCTCCAAAAATAATAGATAGTATACCTAATATTGCGCCTGTAACTAATGCTATTTGGTTCACAAGAATTTTTAGTTGGTAGTTTTATTGATTTGAGCTAATATTTCACCCTCGGTAGGAACACCGGTCTTATTCCAAATAATTTCTCCTTTTTGGAAAAGCAATAGCTGAGGAATACCGCGAACATTTAATGCTTTCATTAAGGTTTTATTTTGATCGGCATCAATCTTAACCACCTTAACTTTATTAGATTGTTCCTTTTCAATTTTCTCTATAGTAGGTTTTAACTCCTGGCATGGAACACACCAAACCGCAGAAAAATTAACAAGTACGACATCTGAAGAATGAATGATTTTCTCAAAATCATCAGTTGTTAACCCCTTGACTTCTTCATTGTTATCTGGTTTTATCTCAGGTTTTTCTGCATTTCTCCAATCCATCATCCCACCTGAATAATCGTAAACTTTAAACCCTTGCTGAGTAAGAAATTCAGAGGCTTGCTTGCTTCGACCTCCTCCTAAACAATAAACATATACAGGTTGATCTTTGTCAAGTGTTTTTATTGCTTTCTCAAATTTTGATCTTTCTTTCCAATCGATGTTAACTGAATTTGGCATATGACCGCCTTTATATTCTTCAGCAGTTCTGACATCTAAAATTTGAGTTTGTGGTTTTGCAATAACTTTTTCCATGGTTTCTGCATCCACTTTTTCTTGTGCATTGGTCGAAAGGAATGTTATGCCAAGGAATAATAAAATTAAATATCGTTTCATGTTAAATTGCTTGAATAAAAAATTATCCTTTTCTAAGGTATTTAGTTAATATAACGATGGTTTGACCCTCAATCTTGCCTTCTATTTGTTCTGTATTGTCATGAACAAGTCGAATGTTCTTAACTACCGTACCTAGTTTTGCAGAAATACTGGATCCTTTAACATCTAATGTTTTGATTAATACGACAGTATCTCCTTCAAACAACCTTGTGCCATTTGAATCTTGGTGAAATTCTACTAATGCTTCTGATTCATGATCACCTGTTTTTTTCGCCCATTCTAAAGTGTCATCATCAAGATATAGGATTTCCAGATTATCACTTGCCCAACCTTCATTTCTCAACCGGCTTAACATTCTCCAAGCTGTAACTTGTACTGGCAAATATTCAGACCACATGGTTTCTCCCAAAACTTTCCAATGTGCTGAATCAATTTGTTCGGTTTTTTCTATCTGACTTCTGCAAACAGAACATATCAATATACTGTTATCTAATGAAGGTGTTGAAGTAGGAGGAACCTCATAAAGATCAAGGTTTTCAGTTGATCGGCACAATTCACATTGGTTCTCACTTCTATTTTTCAGATCGTCTAATAACATATGTTTGGTAATAAAATAATGAATTCAAAGATAAGCATTTTAAATGAGGGGAATGAATTGTACCTTAGAACTAAGTTATGGCTATTTATATGCTATGGCAAAGAATTTGTAGTGTAACCAAAACAAACTAAAATTAAATAGAAAACTTATGAAATGGCAAGGCGGCCGTCGAGGCGGAAATATTGAAGATCGTAGAGGTATGTCCGGGGGACAAAAACTTACCCTTGGGGGAATAGGGGGAGTGATTGTATTGATTATTGGCTTTTTAATGGGCGGAGATCCGAACGATCTTTTAAATCAAATGGGACAAAGTCAACAAGGATCAGTCAATGAACAAGGAGAATACCAATCTACCCCTGAAGAAGATAAATTAATGGATTTTGCAGATGTAGTCTTGGCAAGTACCGATGATGTTTGGACAAAAATTTTTCAGGAAAATGGTAAATCGTATCCAAAACCAACCATGGTAATCTACACGGAAGGCACGCAAACTGAAGGTTGTGGTATGGGACAGTCTGCATTTGGACCATTTTATTGCCCAGGAGACCAAAAAGTTTATCTTGATTTAAGTTTCAATAGAGAATTAGCACAAAAATATGGTGCTAAAGGAGAATTCGCTTTGGCATATGTAATTGCACATGAAGTCGGACACCATATACAGAACATTTTTGGTGTGCTTTCCCAAACCAATTCACTAAGATCTAAATTAAGCGAACGAGAAAACAACAAAATATCTGTAATGACTGAACTTCAAGCAGATTTTTATGCTGGTGTTTGGGCGCATTATCTAAATAAATCAACGGATGTTGAGATCACTTACGATGATATAGTTGAAGGTATGCGTGCGGCAGCTGCAGTAGGAGATGATCATATTCAAGAACAAGCGTATGGTCAGTCTAATCCGGAATCATTTACCCACGGTTCTTCTGAACAACGTATGTATTGGTTTAAAAAAGGATATGAAACTGGAGATCTTAACGCCGGAAATACTTTTGATGATCCAAGTTTACAATAAACTATTGGACTAAGAGGTTGCATCCTCTGATATCTGAATTGTCAAACCTACCCAGGATTTCAAAGGAACCATCTTGATGGAATTTTCCTAAATCTTGAGTAGCAATAAAAGAACAGGAATTATAATTGGCCAAATCAATGACATTTATAGCTCCTGTTTTTTTATTGTCTAACAGGGTTAACGGGTCATTCGTATCTCTGATCAGGACCTTCATCCAATCAGGAGTAAAGAATAACCCGAATCCTTCTGAATATCCTTGTGATAATAATTCCGTCATTCCATATTCTGAATGAATGCTTGCGACGTTAAATCCTTTGCAAAGAATAGCATGCAACTCCTCTCGGATCATTTCTTTCCTTTTGCCTTTCATTCCACCTGTTTCCATAACAATAAGCTCAGGAAAATCTATTTGAAATCTTTCAACAAAATCTAATAGTGCGTAGGTAACTCCAAATAAAATTGTTTTAGTCTTGTTTTCTTTAAGCTTATTGAGGGTATTGGCTAGATCTTCATGGTTATATAAAAAATAGCCGCTTTCTGGTTGATTAGAATTTTTGATTAAATCATCAATCATATAAATGAGGGATGAACCTGATCGTTCTAAATAGGATGGAAGGAGTGCAACAATCGCTATGTCCTCCACATTTCCATAAAACTTTTCAAATGTTTTTCTGAAGCTTTTAATATACAATTCTGTATCTGCTACTAAATGCCTGCTCGTTATCATTCCTGTTGTACCCGATGAAGTAAAGATGACTTCAGCATTTTTGTTATCGACAATAATATCTTGACTTTTAAAAAATTGAATAGGTAAAAAAGGAATATTTCGGTAATGATTTACATGCATCGGGTTTATTCCTAAAATATCAACAAACTGTCCATACACGGGATTGTTTTTAGCTTGAAATCTAAAAATATCTAGGGCTAGCTCATTAAATTCTATCTCCGTTTTGATGTTAAATATTTTATCTGTTGTTCCCATTGCTGCAAATATACGATTACTGTTTTTCTAGAGGAGATATAAGCTGTATTCCAATAAAAAAGACTTCCACAAGGAAGTCTTTATATGATTTCTAAATTAATTATTTCTACAACATTCCGCCACAGACAGGAATAACCTGACCAGTGATATAAGCAGATAAATCTGATGCTAAAAATAAACAGGCATTGGCTACATCTTCAGGTTGGCCAGCACGTTTTAACGGGATATTTGCTTCCCATCCTTCAACCACCTTTGGATCCAATACATCTGTCATTTCGGTACGGATAAATCCTGGTGCTACGACGTTCGTGCGAATATTCCTTGAACCTAATTCTTTCGCTAATGATTTTGAAAATCCAATGATACCAGCTTTTGATGCAGCATAGTTTGCTTGTCCAGCATTCCCTTGTACACCTACTACTGAACTCATGTTGATAATGCTTCCTTTACGGTTTTTCATCATGACTTTGGAAGCAGCTTTGGAGACATTGAAAATCGATTTTAGGTTGATATTGATTACATCGTCCCAGTTTTCTTCTGTCATTCGCATTAATAAGCCATCTTTTGTAATTCCAGCATTGTTTACAACGATGTCTAAAGTCCCAAAATCAGCAACGATATCATTGATTAGTTTATCAGCTTCATCAAATTTTGAAGCATCTGAACGGTATCCCTTTACTTTTGTTCCGAATTGTTCAAGTTCTTTTTCCAAGGCTTGGCCTTTTTCTACCGATGATAGATATGTAAATGCTACATTTGCACCATTTTCTGCAAATACTTCCGCAATTTTACGACCTATTCCTTTTGATGCCCCTGTAATTAAAGCTGTTTTTCCGGCTAACAATTTCATATTAAAATATTAATGTTCGTTAAATTAATGTCCACAAAAGTGGAAAATAAACTGCATAATACAAAAAATGAATAGCATTAGAAAGTGTTGAACAGTAAAAAAAGTGGCTATATGGTAGAATTGAATAAGCAAGTAGGTATTTATTGATAAAATCACAAATATTTGAAACGTTTCTGACAAATTTATTCGCTTTAATATAAACCGAATATTAATTTTGTATTTCATTTAAAAACCATGGGTAAGAAAACAAAGAAAACGGAAGTAGATGTCGTATTAATTGGTGGAGGGATCATGAGTGCGACGCTAGGTACGTTAATTAATGAGCTAAGTCCTGATATTAATATTGAAATAATTGAACGTTTAGATGTTGTTGCTGCGGAAAGTTCTGATGCATGGAACAATGCCGGTACAGGTCACTCGGCGCTTTGTGAATTAAACTATACACCAGAACAGCCTGATGGAAGTGTTAAGATTGACAAAGCAATTAATATTGCTGAACAATACGAAATCTCTAAACAGTTCTGGTCTTACCTTGTCGAAAAAAATATCATTAAGAATCCAAGCCATTTTATTCGTAAAGTACCTCATATGTCTGCCGTTTTTGGTGAAAAGGATGTAAAGTTCTTGAAGACTAGATTCGAAACCATGACTAAACAGAATTTGTTCAAAGGGATGGAGTACACCGAGGATAAATCATTGTTGAATGAATGGGTACCTTTGATGATGGATGGAAGGGATAAAAATGAAGCAGTTGCTGCAACTAAAATGGACATCGGAACAGATGTTAATTTTGGAGCTTTGACTAAAGATTTGATTACTTACCTGGATGGAAAAGATAATATTAAATTATCCTTGAATCAGGAGGTTAAAGACATAGATCGTGAAGATGATGGTCGTTGGGAAGTTGAAGTGAAAGACTTGAAAACTGGTCAAAAACGCGAAATTCTTGCGAAATTCGTATTTATAGGCGCTGGTGGCCACTCCTTATTATTATTAGAAAAATCCGGTATTCCTGAAGCAAAAGGGTATGGAGGGTTCCCTGTAGGTGGTCAGTGGTTAAGATGCAATAATCCTGAGATTATTAAAGCTCATCATGCTAAAGTATATGGTAAAGCATCTGTAGGTGCTCCGCCAATGTCGGTGCCTCACTTAGATACTAGATATATCGATGGTAAGCAAGCCTTGTTATTTGGACCTTATGCTGGATTCTCTACAAAGTTCCTGAAAAAAGGTTCTTATTTTGATCTTCCTGCTTCCATTAAATTGTCGAATATTAGGCCTATGCTGTCTGCAGGTTTAGACAATCTTCCCTTGACAAAATATTTGATTACTGAGGTTATGAAAAAACCTCAAGATAAACTAGACTCATTAAAACAATTTATGCCTACTGCAAAGATGGAAGATTGGGAAATTGAGAAGGCTGGTCAACGTGTGCAGGTAATTAAAAAAGACCCTAAACATGGTGGGATTTTAGAATTTGGTACTGAGGTAGTATCGAGTGCCGACGGCTCAATTGCGGCATTATTAGGTGCTTCCCCTGGAGCTTCAACTTCAGTAGCCATTATGATTAGTTTATTGAAAAGATGTTTCCCTGAACGTGCAAAATCAGACTCGTATCGCAAGAAATTACGTGAGATGATTCCATCTTGGGGTAAAAAACTAAATGATGATGCGGCCTTATGTGACTCAACCCGAGAACGTACTTCTGCAATCTTACAATTAGATAAATAATATTTAACTCTTATGGGGTGCTAATATGTCCTGCCTCCAGGCGGGACATATTTTAGGCTGAGATTATACCCAATTCCATCTTTTGTGGAATGAACCTGATCCAGGTAATGCTGGCGTAGGTATTTAATTAAACCTTTAGCTCCCCATAAGGATATTCTTAATACCCCTTATTCGTGGAGGAAATATTCAACAATATCACTCAAGCTTTTTTACTAACCTCTTGGTTAGAACGTTTCTCCGTCATTTGCGGAATAATACAAGTTTTGCTGTCAAAAAATAATAAAGTATCCAATTATTTATTTGGAATATTGGGGATACTTTCTGGAATGTATGTTCTTTTTACCGCTGGTTTATATGCCGAAATTGCCTTGCAAATTTATTATTTGGTAATGAGCTTGTATGGTTGGTGGTTTTGGATAAGTAATAAGGCAGAAACTGAACAGCCGATTACAAAGACAAACAATAAAGAATGGTTGATTGTAGGATCGATCGTGTTCGGAGGTTTTATTATCTTTTACTTTTTGTTAAGATTTATTACTGATTCTGATGTCCCGGTTTGGGATGCTTGGGTGACTTCCACGGCTTGGGCAGGCATGTGGCTTTTAGCAAGGAGAAAAATTGAAAATTGGATTTTATTAAACATCAGTAATCTATTTGCTATTCCCTTATTAATTCATAAAGACCTGTATTTATTTGCTGCTTTAACTGCTTTCTTATTCGTTATAGCAATTTTCGGCTATATTAAATGGAAAAAAATTATGTCTTATCAATCGCTTACATCAATTAAATAAATGCTGACGGACCAACAAATAACAATAATTCAGGAGAATCAATCGGTAGGAATACAGCAAAAAAGCCTGTCTGATAATCAGTTAAAATTAATCTATCAATACAACTGGTTTAATATTTGGGTTCCAAAGCAATTAAATGGTTTGGAATTGACTTTTCCTTCCGGATTGGAACTGATTGAAGAATTGGCATATTGGGATGCTGGACTTGCCTGGACAATTACACTATGTTCTGGTGCTAATATGTTTGCAGGATTTATTGAGCCATCTTTAGCTACTCAGATATGGCAAGATCCTAAGGTATGCTTGGGTGGAAGTGGTAGAGTGGGAGGTATGGCTATCAAAGATGCTAATGACTTTATCATTTCCGGCTTTTGGAGCTATGCCACGGGGGCACCGCATTTAACTCACTTTACACTGAATGCTAAAATTGTACAGAACGGCCAAGAACTGCTTGATGAAAATGGAGAACCTGTATATTATTCGTTCTTTGTTCCGAGAGAACATGTATTATTTCATTATGATTGGGATACATTTGGCCTTGAATGCACGGCCAGCCACTCTTTCTCATTGGAAAATGTAAGGATTCCTCAAGAAAATGCATTTATTCTTGCTCCTCATGCAAAAAAGAATGAATCCCCTCTCTTTAATATTCCTTTTTTGCCATTTGCAGAATTGACGCTTCTAATGAATTATATAGGAATGTTTAAACGCTTTTTGGATTTATCTGAGAAATATTACTTTGAAAAATCCAAGGATCCAAATTGGGTCAGTACATACAGTAAACTTAGATTTAGAACATTGGATCAAATGAGGACATCTTTTGAAATCCATGTAGAGCAAATAAAAAAATTAGCAGATCTGGTCTGGGATAATGCTGAAAAGAACAAAATAACTGAACCAGAAATATTAGATTCAATTTCTAGCTTGTCTAAGGATTTGGTGAAAAATATTAAATTAAATGCTATTGATTTATTGCCAAACCTAGGTATTCGAGCAGCACAAAGAGAGAATGAATTAAATATTGTTTTTAGAAATCTTTTTACTGCAAGTCAACATAGATTGTTAAATATTTAAAAATAAAGAGCACCTCCAAAAGATAGGGAGATGCTCTTTATTTTATTATAATGACAAATCTGGTGGAGCTTGAAAATATGCCCATGTTAGGCCATCTCTGGCATCTACCAAAGTGTAACCAACTCCTGTTCGAATAACATAAAATCCTTTCGGGTTATAAATATATGAATTTGTAATCCCCATACTTTTCAATACGGCCGGATCTTCAGCTGGTTCTGATTCTAAAAGTTTTATAAATCTTAAAATTCCATTTTTTTCAATTCTTGATAGCGGACCGGCATAGCTGCCTGGATTGTCTCCATTTACATTGATTCCAAAGAACCAATGAAAAACTTTCCCCTCCTCAAAATAGGCATAATATGGTGCAAGACTAAATATTGTATAGCCGGGTATTTTTGTAAAGCCAGCAATATCATTTTGATTTCTTGTGCCAAAAACCTGAGTGGATTCCCACCATAAACGGGTGTTGAAATCTCCCTCAAATTCTCTTACTGGTTTTTGATCATAGACCTTCGGGACACTTTCATTCAATATTTTCAGGCCCCCACGTATCTTTAAATCTTTCTCGCCAATTTCAAATCCTTCCAAAACATTTAATGTTTTGTCCTCCAATAAAATTGGTTTCTCAAGTGTAATGCCATCGCCATGAAAATAATATTTTGTTTCCTTAACAACTGGCTTTAGACCAGTCCCCGAAATAAATCTTAACATCCTAATTGCTGTGTCAATCTCTAATCCAATTGTTTTTGAACCATATTGAAAATGATAAAAGTAACGGGGCATTAATGCTAATTTTTTAATCTTCTCTACATCTGAATTAATTGAATTACTTTTCAATTTTTTAAGTTTTTCTGAAGAGCATTTGAAAAGTTTCATTTTGGCTCCAAAGATTTCACCTTCCAAATATATAGTGTCCTTAACATTATTTTTGTAAGTCCATAAGGTATCTATATGCTTCGCATCTGCTGCAAAATTTGAAAACCTTGAATTCGGTTTGAAACTTATCGATGGATTTGCTTGAATGACCGCTAAACTATAATCAGTTTCCCCAAAAGATGAAAAATTTTTGGAAAAATCGCTTACAAATTCAGATTTACTCGCTGTGTTAAAGCCAAGATAGCCATAACTGACAGTTTTATGATCTCCATAAGTTATAGTGTATTCCCAACCATCTTTATTCGAGGCTAGAATTTCCTTTAATATTTTTAATTTTTCATGGGGATCTTCCCAGACTTTTTCTAGAGGTATATCCTTTAATTCTCCTTTTTTACAACCAGAAAATATAGATACAATCACTATGAATGCGAATATTTTTTTCATAATTCTTCTTATTTAAATCTTATCCAAATTTTACTATCCTTCCTGCTTACAAAATCAAAGCAATCCTTACCAGTTTGAAATACATTAAACCCTGCGGGATCAAACCATAACTTATTCTGATCTATAAATAATTGTTCATACGCAGTACCTGGAGGAATTCCTGATAATAGTTGAAAGGGTTTAAAAAATAATACTCCTTCGTCATTATAAATTGTGTTGAATATTGGCCCATAATGAAAATCTTCTGAATGAATTAGATAAAACGCATCTAGGGGATCTATATACCTTCTTGGAATAAAAAGAAACATGTTGAATCCTTGAATCTTTGTAAGGCCGATGGCATCTTTGACTCCTGAAATTGTAAATCCGGTGCTGGAAGTATGCATTTTGTCGATCATATACATTCTTCTTGGAGCTTCCTTATCTATACTTATAGGTTTACTTACATTTTTAATCTGTGCTTTAACTTGGCCATTATACTGTACGGAAATTTGATTTGTTGTTTTATTAATTTGAAAATCACTAAATGTTGAAATCCTTACTCCATTAGCTTCAAATGGTTTCCTTAAAACAATCCCATCTGCAATAACAGCATACTCTGTAGTAAATGATTTGTAATTTCCCTTATCATCATAATAAAAAGTAATGCAGTTTATTTCAGTGTTCAAAATAAATCCGTAATCCTTCTTATTTATCTGTATGCTGTTATAATAATTGGAAAGCTGATTTAATTCATCGATTTTCATCGCCTGTGCAAATGTTTTGCTTATATAATTGTCACCTTCACCTTCTTTTGCACGAATTAATATTAATTCACTTTCATTATGGTTACCACGTAATTTAATGGTGTCTTTAGAATTCTGAATAAAAGAGAATTCAAAATCAGATATCTTTCCACCGCCTCTCAATCCACCATTTTTTCGTTCATCAGGATCTGCCAATTGATGTAAGTAAGAATACGTGTCAAAATATAAACTCACAATTTGATCCGCGACCAAGCGGTAGGAACTTTCATCTGATTTAATAGTTTTTTCTTTATCTATTGTAGCATAGGTTTTAACCCGGTTTTTGTTGTCAAAACTAAATTTGAAGGTATAGCTTCCTCCTCCTTTTGGATATAGTATTCCGATCCAGCCTTCTTTCGATTTAATTAATTGGTCTGAATATTCCTCTTTTAATTGATTAATCTTACTATCAGGTCTTGTGCCTTCAAATTCCTTTTTACAGGATAGTAGGAGGAAACAAAGACATATCGTTGTTATCAGGTACTTCATTTTGTTTCGGTTTTGGTAAGCGTTAATAAGGCTGTTTGAACTTCCTTTTGTAAGGATTTAAAATCGATGTTAAAAGCGTCCTTGTAATATTGATGTACAATCCTTTCTTTGAGCCTAAAGGTTTTTTCCATCTCCATATTTTCTTTTATCAGGTCATCATATGCTTTTTGACCTTCTACAAGAAGAAATGAAATGGTCTCTACAAAATCTTCTGATTCGGCAGACTTTGCATAGCTCGAAACAAATCCTTGTGAATTTGCTGTCTTTTTATCAGTATTAATCCATGTTTGTGTATACCATTGTGTACTTATTCCTCGCCAAGCTTGAGGATAATGAATGTTCTGATGTAATATATGAGCGAATTCATGATGTATGGTGTGCAACATTTGGACAACGGTCGGTTTCTCTTTAAGTTCAAAATCATTGACTAAATATAAAGCGACTTTTGTACCGCCTTCGGCCGTCCCTAAGACGATAGTACCATTATTATTATATTCAGCACTTCCAACCAATACAAATTTTGTTATTGAAAATAGTTTCAGAAAATTCTTTCCCCCGACTTTTTCATAGGGTTTCATCCAGATATCACGGACAGCTCTAAGGACAGGAATGACTTTGCTTTCTTGGGCTGGAACTAATGTTCTGTTATAATTGACTTCAAAAGGCGACCATTTATATTTGATTTCAATATTGTAAGTTTTAATAAATTGCTCTTTTATAAAATTATCTAGTGGACTGGGTGCCCAGCGGTCACCTCCCAAATCAACAATGGGATCGGTAGGCAATTTTTCTTTTGAACATCCATTTATGATAATAAAACAGAGTGTTACAACGGTTAAAATATAAAATTTCATAATGTATTATCTTGGGTTTTGTTCAACTCCAGAAAGGATAACTTCTGCCGGAAGTTGAAAAATGCGCATTGGACTATTGATACCTAAAACATAAGTCTCTTTTTCATCATAGGATTTGTGAATGACAACAATTTTATGCCTAATAATATCAAACCACCTAAGACCTTCAAACAAAAATTCCCTTCGCTTAAAATCTAATATTGTCTTTACAATATTTTCCTCTAAATCCAAGGTTCCATAAAAAGCGTTTATACGACGAGGATTTACACTATGTACTTGTGGAACATACTGAGGCATGTCTGATGAATAGTAGACTTTTTTGCTAATAAAGGTGTTGATGTCCTTAATGGATTGGTCAAACATTTTCATTCTAGAATATGCTTCAGCACGATTTAATAATAATTCATCAACTGTAAATAATGGAACCATATTATATGGCATCCCATATTGTGCATTTAAACCTGTTCTAACAAAATGTTCCCGAAACTTAGGGATATGCAAGGCATAATCAGTCCCTCCAAATATGGGATACCCAAAAGCTCCGGTAGTGATGTTTTTGTCAAATATTAATTCTGCCATAATGTTTCGAGATAACCCAAAACGATTTAAAACAAAGTCCCTTCCCCAGGATGTTGCTGTTTCCGACAATAGTAGATTTGTTGGGTTATCTACACTGCTATACCATTGTTCCATGGTTAAATATTCCATGGCTGCAAATTCTCTTGTATTTACTGGACGAATTTGATTTTCAATATTGCTCCCTAATGATAGAATTGCATGTTCAATCGCTTTCTTATAGTCATGCTTAAATAAGTAAAATCGTGTCGCAAATGCATGAGCTGCCGTTCTTGTAAAGTGATATTTCTTCACCTTATACCGATTATCATCAAGTAAGGGTAGGCCTTCAACCAAATCCTTCTCAATTTGGTCATATACTGATTTGACGGTCCCTCTGTCGTACTTTTCTAATACTTTTTGTTCTGGCTGTGTGACATAAGGAATACCAATATCAGTAGATGCCGTTGATGGCTCATAATCTTTGCTAAATAATATAATTAACATATGGTGCGCATATGCTCTTGTTAATAAGGCTTCACCACGCAATGAATTCCATTCTTTGGATAGTTTGAGCTTTTCAATTGCTTCTAAAGCATGGTTGGATGCACTAATTGCTTTATATGCCGAGTACCAATAAAATGTAGGCGAATCAGGGTCTGATGTTTCAATATCTTTGAACATCCAAGGATTCATGTTATTCATATTAACCGACTGAAGGATTAGACCTTTATCACCCGCATTGTCAGAAGCGGATTCCGTAAATGGAATATAATTCCCTTTTGGATATGCAGAGGTTAATAATTCTGCAATTTTGGTTGCTGAGTCCAATTCTGTCCTCAAATCAGGGGGAGTATCCAAAAATTTCGAACATCCCGAACAAATAATCGATATAATTATTATATATATGGAGTTAATTTTCATAATGTTTCAGTGTTTAAAATCCCGCTTTAAGTGATAGTGTAAATTGACGCGGAATCGGAAGTGCAACACCCCCAGTTCCATAAAATTCAGGGTCTTGGCCATTTAGCTTTGGATCTGAATAAAGCAAAAACAGATTGTTGCCAACTAGATTAATATTAATATTATTGAATCCTGCCTTTTCATATAGTTTCTTCGGGACTTGGTAACCAAGTGTGATTTGTTTCATCCGAATGAATCCGCCATCTGCAATCCGTTGGGTAGAATAATTGTATGCATTGTAAACCTGTTCTCCTGGAAGTTTGGAATTTGTTCTGACGGTCGCAATTGATGGAGATAGGTTCTCATATGGAATCAGAAATCTATCTAAAAAATCATAAGACATGGCGTCTAGCTCAGAATAAGAATTTCTGTATATAGGATTTAGTCTAACTTTATTACCGGCACTGTACGTAACCAAAAAGGATAGGTTGAAGCCTTTATAATTGAATTGATTATATAAACCACCATTAAAGGTTGGGTCGACAGATCCTTCATATTTTAAATAATCCGTATGAATACTTTGCAGAAAAACATTGTTTGATATTTCATTTTTCTCATTGACAAAGATGGGTGTCCCGTTGAAATCATGTAGCTTGTTAAAATTTATTGAAAATAATCCACGGTGAGGATACCCTTCTTTTGCAGCTCCAACTGAATTTACCAAATTCCAAATTGTCGGTTCATTTCGAATTGAAGTTATCCTGTTATTGTAAAATGCATTGGTCAATTGAGTTTTCCAACCCCAATCTTTACGATTGAAAATTGTGGCCTTAAATAGTATTTCAACTCCCCTTGATTTCATGTTTGCATAATTTGCAAATTTGATCGATTCTCCTCCAATTCCAGAAATACGCATGGGACCTATTAAATCAAAGGCATCTCTATTATATAAATCAATTACCACTTGATATTTTCTATTCGAGAAACTGGCATCAATTCCGACATTGGCCTCATACTGTTTTTCCCAAGTAAGATCCTTATTCTCCAAATATTCGATGTTAATTACGGGTTCTTGTTCCGTAAGAAAAGGTCTATTAACACCTCCAGACCTTAAAACAAGACTCGCATTCGTAGCTGGACCCATACTTGCGGTTAAACCATAGGTTCCCCGAATTGTTAAGGTGTTAAAGAAGCTTTGATTCTTAAAGAAGTCCTCCTGATCAATATTCCAAGAACCAGATAAATTCCAAGTTGGTAACCAACGGGCAACACGACTATTACCTAACTGATTTGACCCATCATATCTTGCTGTACCCGTAAATTGATATTTTCCATCATATGAATAGGTGGCATTACTGGCAAAAGCAATAAATCGATCTGAAAAAACCTCCATTTTATAATATGGAAAATTTCCCTCCACCATCATTTTTATAATGTTGGGATCTATAAAAGGAACTCCTCCTTTGTCGAATTGGTAACCATATCCTGTCGATTCTTTGGATATCCTATCTAAAAACCTTAATTCTTGTGTGGCAAAAGCTGTAATGTAATTCTTTCCAAAGCTTTGATTCCAGTTTAAACTATTTCTCAAATAAAAGCTTTTGAGCATATTTTCATTGTTAATATACATTCCTCCATAGGGGAGAACAGTCTTTGGTCTTGCATCTGGGTTTTTCGGATCCCGATATAAAAATCTATTTGCATCCGATATTATGCTGTTTTCTACTCCATCAACTCCATAGATAGTACCCGCACGATATGCATTTGCTAAATTCGAATTTTCATTTATTTTATGCTCATTCCCTGTACTCGCATATCGAAATGCTCCAATAAAATCATAGCGAATGTTCTTTGGAAGTTTGTAGTTCAATTCTCCTTGTACCTTTAAATCCAACATTTTCAATTCCATATAATTTTTATCCAACTCTTCTAGTATGTTGAATGGAGCATAGTTCATTGTGACAAATTCTCGGTTACCTTTTTCATCAAATGGTGCAATTACCCGGGAAGTGTTTAAAGCATATGAAAATGGATTGATGTCAAAATCTCTTGACACAGCTCCTGTAACAGGATTACTGTCTTGGCCTAAAGTTCCGGGTGCTTTTTGGTCTCGAATGGAACCCGTAGTTAATAAACCTACAGTCAGTCCTTCTCTGATATGAAAATTTCCCCTAACATTCGCAGTATATCTTTTAACTCCATTGCCTTTCGCCCATCCGTTATCCTGTAAAAAGGAAGTCGAGTAATACGTCTGAACTTTATTTGTGCCATTCGAAAAACTAAGTGAATGCTCTTGGAGTAAGGAATTGTTAAATAGCGTTTTAAACCAGTCTGTATTTTGATAGACATATCTTTTCAAAAATTCCTCCCTTCCTTCAGGTGTATTTTCAACCAAAGGAGTCCCATCCTTCTTCCAGGTTGAAAGCGCTCTGGAAAGATTCCCATATATTCCAGAATTCATATTATTCTTAATTAGGGCATAATCTATGGCGCCTTTTCTTGCTATTTCTGAATAAATCGACATTTGATCGTAGGAATTTAATATGTCAAATTGGGAGTAAGATGGTCGCAAATAAGTGGTCATATTTCCTAAATACGAAACTGACTGACTACCTTCGCGACCTTTTTTAGTCGTTATAATAATTACCCCATTCATTGCTCTTGCTCCATAAAGTGAGGTTGCGGCAGCATCCTTTAAGATCTCAAAACTTTCAATATCATCAGGATTTATCCCCGCTACAGATGATCCTAAAAGTGTGGATGCATCTCCTGTAGAAAGTTGATCATTGGAAATATTAATGACATCTTCTAAAATAATACCATCCACAACCCATAAAGGCTTATTATCTCCGGTGATGGATGTTGCACCACGTACCCTAATTTTAGGTGCAGCTCCAAATGTGCCAGAAACATTCTGAAAAGAAACTCCTGAAACTTGTCCCTCTAGCATCCTTGATACATCTGGAACCCCAAAACGTTGCGCGTCCTCGGCTTTGATTTTTGTTGCAGCACCAGTGAATTTTCTCCTATCAATTGTTTGATATCCCGTGGCTACTACATCAACTGCCTCCAACATTTGATCCTCCTTATACATCGTAATTGGAATGTTTTTCCGCCCAGCAACTGATACCTCCTGCATTTTATAGCCCATGTAGGTCACGATAAGGATGTCCGTTGGCTTTGACAAAATCCTAAAAGTTCCAGATGCCGAACTGGTGGTACTTATTTGGCTATCTTTTATCTTTGATGGAAGCTCCAACCAATGGCACTCCATTTATATCTTTGATACTACCTTCTATATATTCCTGGCTCTGAACATTTGAATTTGAACGATTTGTGGTTCTTAAGTTTATGGTAATCTGACTTTCTGTAATTTGATATTCTAATTTATTTTTTGGAAGTATCTTGTCTAAAACCTGGGTAATGGTTGCACCGCTTAATTCGATTGTGATGGGCCCAGTAACTTGGTTTATTTGATCATTATAAAAGAATTGAAATTTTGTTTGATTTGAAATTTCTTCTAAAACTCTATTTAATTTTGCTTTTTGAAATTTCAATGTTATTGATTGATTGCTTGCTTGAACGATAAGGATGTTTAATGAAAATATTAACATTAAAAAGACATGCCTAACAATTTTAACATGGATAGAATAGGGGATAGCCCTTTTTCTTTCCAGTTTCTTGTTAACTAAAAAGTACTGCATTTTAAAATTGATTTGTGTTTATAATTGGGAGTGCTATTTGATTAGGAACTTAATAGTAATATTATTTATCCTAGAATCATGATTAAGTAAACGGCATTTTTCTATTTTTTTGAGTTAATAATTAAATTGTTTTCAGAAATTTTAAAGGTATATATGGAGGTTCGGGAAAGTATTTCTAAGAATTGTGATAGGTTAACATCTCGATTTATGGTTCCGCTGAATGTTTGGTCATCTGATTTAAAGGATTGATAATTAGTCTTTAATCCATACCAATTTTCTATCTGAAATAATATCTCTTCTAAAGAATCGTTTTGGAAATAAAATTGGTTGTCCTTCCATGCCAATTCTTTCTTAAGGTTTGTTTCAATTACAGCAATAGAATCATTACTGATTGATGCTTTTTGATTTGGATGCAAAATCCGATTCTCGATTCTTGTTTGAATATCTATTTTTCCCTCTGCGAGTGTAGCAAAGAGCTTATTCTTATAATTATTTAAATTGAATGAAGTTCCTAAAACACGGATGTTTGCTTGATCCGTTTTTACTGTAAATGATTGATTTTTAAGTTTTTTTATTTCAAAATAGGCTTCCCCTTTCATTGAAATAATTCTTTCTTTTAAATCAAATCTGGAAGGAAATTGGATTTCTGAATTTGAATTGAGCCAGACTGAACTCCCATCAGGAAGTTGAATAGAATAAAATTGATTTACCGGCACATTTATTTTAAACCATTTAATTTCTTCGTTTAATTCTTTAGAAGAGTTTTCTGAAATAAGCTTATTATTAATGCTGTAAAAATCTCCTTTAGAATTGATTTTTAATGGCTGAGTGAGTTGAAGGGTACTACCATCAGGAAACTCCAATTTAGCACCAAGGCTAGCAGGATTTTTATCTGAAAGTTTAGATACTTTTTTTTCTTTTAAATCGGAATTGCTGTTTTTCTTATGAAAAGAGAGGATATCCTTATTAAGATAAGTAAGCGTACTTAAAATGACTAGAATACTTGCCGCTATTGACCATGACTTAATGAATCTTCTTAAATCTAATTTTTTTGCCTTTTGTCTTTTACTCCATGATTTTTCTCCATCAAAGGAGTTTAAAATATCTAATTCTTTTTGGAGATGGGAGGGATCAATTACTTTTATGAAAAATTCCTTATTCTTAATATCCGATTCTATCCAATTATTAAGTTTTCGAATTTCTCTGACAGAACATGATCCTTCTATATATTTAAGTATTAACTTGGCTATTAATTTTTCCTTTTGGCTCATAATTATCTATTAGAAAATATGATAGAGAAAAAGGATGAACTAAATTTTAAAAAATTTTTATTTTTAAGTTAAATAGATGAGCAGTAAAAGATAATGTTCCGTATTTAAATGTTGTTGAAGGTAGTTTAAACCTCTTTTTTTATGGGTTTTTACCGTATTGATACTAATATTTAATTTTTCTTTAATCTCATTATTACTTAATCCATCAAAAAAACTAAGTTTGATAACTTGCTGACACATTCTCGGTAATGAATTTACTAGTTTGTCAATTTCTTCCAATAATTCGTTTTGAATGATCAACCGATCTAAATCCAAGGAATCTATTTCATTGAATCCTGTTTTATCCCAATAGCGACGGTTAACCATGAGCCTCTTATGTTCATTATATAGTTTATTTCTTACACTTGTATATAGAAATGATTTTATGGCATTTGGGTTTTCTGACACCTTACTTTTATTCAAGTAATAAGATGTAAATGCATCATGCGCTAGGTCTTCCGAATACTCGTGATCTCCTGTTAATTTAAATGCGTAATAACTGACAAATTTAAAATAGTTGATATACAAATTTTTATCAGAATTCAAGGCGGTACTTTTCATGATCAAAAATATAATTGGCATTCACGTTAATCATAAATAAACGTATGTAATTTAAAGTTAATTAATAGAATGGAATTATAAAAATAAGATATAAATTTAAACTTTGTTAAATTTTAAATTTTCAATTTGAAATTGAATAATGGAAAATTGTAAGAGATTGATTGTAGAGAGGGGAAGGTCAGGTAAAAAATATGATGGTGGATTTTAATCCTCTTCTGAGTTAAAATCATCACCATCATAAAGGAATTCTACTAAATAAGAATTCACATCTTGTGTCATTACTTCGTCTTTTATCATTTTAATAATTTTTATATTATCAAAAATAGAAATTGACTTTTAGTTCATTGTTAATTCGGTGTTAAGTTTATGTAACTACCATCAGCGTAATTAGAGCTATATAATGAGTATCCATCTGATGAATTTTTAGCTAATATTCTTTCAATAGTAGCAGAACTCCAAGTATTACTAAAATTATTTAAATTTCTAGATAATGAATCTGTCTGCAAGTGAGTCCCATCAGTTGGTATACCATAAAGATAAATTAGACTATTATGAATATCCCCGACAAGCTTTCCTTCTTTATCAATTAAAATCTTGCCATTCAGGTACTCACCATTTCTAATTTCATTTATATATCCTTTTTTGCGTAGCCGTTCAAATAAATGGTTGTTCTTTAATTGTAAATTTCCCTTAGGTATTCTAGCATCTATAAGGTAATTAAATTCCTTTTCTAAATAAGAATTTTTAATCATTAGACTATTTGAAGTAACGAGTATTTGAGGTTCTTCTGAGTAAATAAATTTTACAAATCCGTCCTTAGCTAAGCAAAATAATTTATCTATGCTATCTCGAGGTGGTCCAAAAGCCGAATGATTAATAAATCCCAACCAATGTTTTTCAAAAGATTCTTGGGACTCTGCATCAAAACCATTATGAGAAAATAATTCTGCAATCTTAAAAAAGCCTTCCCTAAGTGCTGCAATTGCTGCCGACATCGGACTTTTTAATTCTCCATGGTCCGAAAGTTTCAAACTGTAAATTCCTAAATCCACAATGAATTCATGGTAATTGGATTCCATCGGGACTTTTGAGTACGTTATGGGATCGATCAAAGCACTTATTGAAAATAAATTGCTCGAATCAAAGGTTTCAATAAAGTCTAAAATTTCAGAATCCGACAGTTCTTTTGTTGCATGAATATAAGTGTAAAAGGCTAATTGTGCCTCTAAATTATAGGTTGGTAAGATATCCCTCTCAAAATTTAGTTTTCTTTTTATATTCTTCATCGATGCAACCCATTCATCTGTCATGATTTTTAGTTGGTATTTATTACCTTTCCAGAAAGCATTTCTTGGTAACATCGGTAAATTCCTCCTTGAAAATGGATAAATGGTGGGTTCATATCCGGAAGGTAAATATCGATATTCATTATCTTGCTTATAAAATATACCGCCTCGGCCTTCTGTCAAATGCAATACCGAATCCATAAAAGTTAATCCAATCCCTTTTATTGCCACGTCAACTGCAGCTGGAATCTCATCCAATAACTCCACAGGGTAGGCCTGGGGGAGATACATGATTTCATTATTCTTTGCTGCTTTCATCATAACTTCTTCTTGTTCCATATTTGAATAGCTATGACCTGTACATAATATTGCTGATTCATATAAAAATGGAAGTCTCATTTTTGAACTCGTCAATTTAATTTTATTATTAAATATATCTAAGTCCGAAATATTCCCATGAACCATACTTACATCGACATGTTCAGGCTTATTTTCCAATGTTTTATTTAGTGCATCCATGAGGTATACTCCCATCAATTCTCTCGAACAAAAGTCAGATGGTTTCGGACCTTCCTCTCCTGATTTATTAAGGTTTATCCAGTCTATCAGTTTTAACTTATTTGGAATTGAATGGGGGCTGTCCATGGATTCCCAACAACTGATCTCTGCAATACAGTCATTCATAATTAAATAGGAGGGTAGGTTGGGATGAAAATTAGGCCCCGATGCAAATTCTTTCGAATGATTGAACCAGTGAATCTTCACCGGTTTATTGATGTTTGCCTGCATCGCTTTGGATATAAAACGGTCTAGGGCGTAAAATCCTTTTGGACCGCCACCAATTATTGCAATATATACAGCATCCGATTCGTCGGTTTTAAGTTCTTTTTCACTTACAACTTGGTTGTAGATGTTTTTCGGCACCTTTGCCAGGTACGGGTCTAGATAGGCAGAATTCCAAATCATAATCCAATTTTTTATTAATCATTGGATCTCAGTTAAATTCAATTCATGATTTTAGCAGTTTTAGTGCATAGGCAAATCCCACTATTTAAAAAATAGAGATGCGATAGATTCACTTATTTAGAAATCACTTTTTTTGCTTCTATCAATAATTATTAATCCTTAAAGACAATCTAAAATTGTCAATATGGATACCTAACTGATATCTCCAAAATTGTTAATTACTAAATCACATTAATTATTATTCGTATACCTTTAATGCAAAACTGAAGCCTATTAATACAACGTTTTGCGAATCTATTTTTAAGATAGATTTAGTTTCGTGTGATGTAGTAAATATAACAGTATTTAAGCATAAACGTTTTGCATAATTGCTATTTTGGCTGTTTTTTTTGCTTATTTTAAGCAAATACCCTAAATATAGGGTATTAAAAAAGGCGCTTTTTTAAAGCACCTTAAAATATTTAAGCAAATTATTAATTTTCTATTCCTGGTTGATCTGGTCAAAAGCTTCTTTTATGATGTCAAATGATTTTAATCTTTTTTCATCGTCGAAGATATAATTTGTCGTCATAATCTCTTGAGCCTGAACCTCATTAATTAATTGCTGTAATTTATTGGATAAAGTCTTAGCAGTTCCTGTAAATGTACTTGAGGTCATGGACTGTACAGCTTGCTCAATCTCTGGAATGCCGTGATAAATTGGCTTTTCTGTGGGGGCCGATAATGGCATTCTGCGATTTGTTATAATTCCAGCAAATAGGTTTTGAAGACTTGTTGATAGATAGGACGCTTCTTCATCTGTTTCTGCAGCAACTATATTTACACATACCATAAAATAAGGTTCTTGCAATTGCTCTGAAGGCCTAAAATTCATCCTATAAATCTCAGAAGCGGATTTTAACATAGCTGGTGCAAAATGTGCTGCAAATGCATATGGTAGACCCAATTCAGCCGCCAAATAAGCACTATCCGTACTTGAACCTAATATCCAGATTGGTATATCTAACCCCTCTCCGGGAAATGCCCTTACTTTACTACTTACGTTTTCATCGCTGAAATATTTTTGAAGTGCTAGAACATCATCTTTGAAATAAAATGCTGTATTTAAATTATTCCTTCTTAATGCCATAGCAGTAACTTGATCTGTGCCAGGTGCTCTTCCTAATCCCAAGTCTATTCTGTTTGGATAAATAGATTCCAATGTGCCAAATTGCTCTGCAATAACCAAAGGGGAATGATTAGGTAGCATAATCCCTCCAGATCCTACACGGATATTTTTGGTTTTTCCAGCGATATGACCTATCAGCACCGAAGTTGCTGAACTTGCTATGTGTTCCATATTATGGTGCTCAGCTAACCATAGTCTAGTAAATCCTAAATTATCTATATGTTCAGCACCTTTTGTTGCTCTTTCTATAGCATCTGATGCTGATTTATTTTTACACAATGTTGCTAATTCTAATAGAGAATAATTGATGTTCTTCATGGACATAAATATACAACTGAATGCTTATTCGAAAAGTAATCCTAATGTATATTATTATTTTCCAATTGTCATGTTTTTAGTTAACTGACAACTTTCAAAATAATCCTTTAAATATTAAAGAAATTTCGAACAATCATAAACATATTTTGTCATTTTCTTAATCTATTTGGTTATTTCATTTTAGCAAGGTAGAAAATTAACTACATTTTCATTTCAATTAAATTGTTTTTTACCTAAAAAACCTTATTAATTGCTCATTTTCGTACAAAAATGGGTTTAAACAGTTTAAATGCCTATTCTTTAATTTCTTCATTTTTACTGGTAATTTTTGCTAAATTAATTATAATAAAAAATGAAAAATTATAACATTGATTATCAGGTAGTTAAAACAGTGTAAAATTTACAATATGCTAAATTTCCTTTTTTTTAAGCTAAAAATATTTATAGCTTTGTTCGCAAAATAATGCCTATATATGACAAATTTAATCAGTAATCTATTGGACTCTTTAGGCATCCTCCCTACAGGTCCAATTTATTTTCAACTCCCAGTTGCGGAACTGGTTGAGCAAGCGATTAAAAATCAAGAAGCAACCCTCACAGAAACGGGCGCTTTAAATTTTAAGACCGGAGTATTCACAGGTCGATCCCCCGAATCCAGATTCTTGGTGAAAGATTTAGAAACCACAGACCACGTGAATTGGGGGAAGGTTAACAAACCTATGAATCCCGAACTCTTTGATTTACTCCTAAAAAGGGTTAGCAACTACTTATCTGATAAGCCTTGCTATATCCGAGCGGTACAGGCATGTAATCACAAGAATTTTGCTCAAAATGTTTTAACTGTTACCCAAAGTCCATGTCAGGATATCTTTGTACATAACATGTTTATCAACAAAGACATTGAAAAATTTGAAAATATAGATTGGACCGTCTTGGCTGCATCTAACATGAAAATTCAAGATTATGAAGATTTGGGACTCCCTACATCCCATTGTGTCGTATTGGATCTTTCTAGGAAAGTTGTCTTAATCATTGGTACTGCATATACTGGTGAAATTAAAAAAAGTATTTTCTCAGCCTTAAATTATTATTTACCGCTCAAACATAATGTATTGACCATGCATTGTTCGGCGAATGTTGGTCAAAAGAATGATACTGCATTGTTTTTTGGCCTTTCAGGTACTGGAAAAACAACCTTATCTTCTGATCATGGTCGCTTACTTATTGGTGATGATGAACATGGTTGGACAGAAAATGAAGTATTCAATTTTGAGGGTGGATGCTATGCAAAAGCAATCGGATTAACAGGTCAGCATGAGCCGCAAATATTTAATGCGATTCGATTTGGTGCCTTACTGGAAAATGTAAATTTTAAACCAGGTACTAGGCAGGTTGATTACGAGGACAGCAGTATTACCGAGAATATGAGAGCCTCATATCCAATTGAGTTTCTTGAAAACGTTAATCCAAAAGGTTTCGGAGCATCTCCAAATCATATATTTTTTCTAAGTGCAGATGCTTTTGGTGTTCTGCCTCCAATATCTAAACTATCTGCTGAACAAGCCATGTATTATTTTATCAATGGATACACGGCTAAAGTTGCAGGAACTGAAATGGGAGTAAAAACCCCAACTGCTACTTTTTCTGCATGTTTTGGTGCTGCATTTATGCCTTTGCATCCTATGTTCTATGCTGAAATGTTAAAAAAGAAACTTGAAGAAAATCCAAATATTCAAGTTTGGTTAGTTAATACGGGATGGGTGGCAGGTCCTTATGGGGTCGGTAGAAGAATTCAATTGAAATATACTCGCCAATTAATTAGATCAGCTTTAGAAGGTAATCTTGCTGAGGCAGGTTTTGATAAACATCCAATATTTGACCTGCAAATGCCACGAGAATGTATGGATATTCCGTCAAATCTATTGAACCCGAGACTTGTTTGGGATAATTCTGAAGCTTATGATGAATTGGCTGAAAAATTGAAAAATATGTTTGACAACAATTATGCGCAATTTATTCCCCAAGAAATAGAAAAAGCTTTCAGTTAATCCATGTAAATATGAGTATTCAAACATTAGAACAATTCATCACTGAACAACAAACTCATTTTCCGCAAGCCAAAGGTGATTTTACTAAATTGCTGCAGGCAATTTCCCTTGCTGCCAAAATTGTTCATCGAGAAGTTAATAAAGCTGGATTAGCAGATATCTTAGGAAAGCTGGGTAATACAAACATTCAAGGTGAAGAACAGCAGAAACTAGATGTGTTTGCCGATCATTATTTTATGGATGCACTAGAAAAAGTTGGGGAATGTTGCTATTTGGCTTCTGAAGAGCATGAAGATGGAATCAATCTTTTAAAAAAGAATAAATATGCTGTTGGTAAATATATGGTTTATTTTGATCCGCTAGATGGTTCTTCAAATATAGATGCTAATGTTTCTGTTGGAACTATTTTTTCTATTTATAGAAGAGTAAGTTCAGAAGGGGACCTACAGCATATCGATTTTACTCAAACTGGGAGAAAGCAAGTTGCTGCTGGATATATTATTTATGGTTCTTCGACGATGCTGGTTTATAGTACTGGTACGGGAGTTAATGGTTTCACATTGGACCCCTCTATTGGTGAATTCTGCCTCTCTCATCCGGAATTGAAAATACCTGAATCTGGCAAAACCTATTCTGTGAATGAAAGTAATTACAACCAGTTTTCAATGGCGATAAAACAATATTTACAGTTCTGTAAAGAGATAGATCAGGATACAAACCGACCATACTCATCGCGATATATTGGCTCTTTAGTTGCTGATTTTCATAGAAATTTAATACAGGGTGGGATTTTTCTATATCCTGATACCTTTCAGTATCCAAATGGAAAATTGAGGTTGATGTATGAATGTAATCCATTAGCATTTATCGCTGAACAGGCAGGTGGAAAAGCCAGTACAGGTGATCAATGCATCTTAGATATTATACCTCATAAACTTCATCAAAGGACTTCATTGATAATCGGGAGTAAAAATATGGTAGAGAAAGTTGAACAGTTTATTTTGGAATATTCCAATATGGAACATTCCTTCGCTTGATTGATCATATAGAATTGGGAGGAAAAATATTTATTTTTACCTAAAATATTTGATATGAAAAGTTGTTTAACCTTACTAATTCTCTGCTTTGTATGGCCAGTTTATGCCCAGAAAACAATTCCTGAATTTTTAAATGGAAATTGGATGATTTCTGGATCCTTAGACGCTGAACAATGGAACATTGTTTCCGAAACAAACATGAAAGGTTTTGGATACAAAATGGTCGATCAAGTTCCTGTCATTTCTGAATACCTCGATATCAGTCTTATTAATGGCCAGCTGATATTGGCAGCAACGGTCCTAAATCAAAATGAGGGAAAGACTATTCTTTTTAAGGGTGAAATGGATGATGTGAAAAAGAAAGTAAAATTTGTGAACTATGACCATGACTTTCCACAAGAAATCACATATGAATATAGTATTGATTCATTACCTAAATTGAATGTTCGAATTTATGGACAAGGAAAGGAGCAATATCTTAGATTGTATAAGCCTGATCATATTGCAATCAATGCTGACAATCCAAAATTTGATGCAGGATTAGCCACTAAATTAGGTGCCGATGATTATGGAATGAAATCATATTATTTTGTGGTTTTAAAAACTGGAACTTCAAAAAATGATAATAAGGAATTCATCAATGAAGCTTTTAAAGGCCATATGAATAATATTAATGATTTGGTCAAAAGGGAAAAATTAATCGTCGCTGGTCCTTTTGGAAAGAATTTAGATCAATTCAGAGGCTTGTTTATCTTCAATAATGTAAAATCTGAAGAAGAAGCTAAATTGCTTGTAGAATCTGACCCAGCGGTTAAAGCCGGTTTGCTTTCCTACAACTTGTATACTTGGTATGGTTCTGCCGCATTGCCCATGTATTTACCTTACTCGTATAAAATCACTAAATCTATTTTTTAATAAAATGAAAAAGCCACCAATTTAGGTAGTCATGGTCGGAAGAAATTCCGACCATTTTTTATGTTTTAAAAACTTTACCTGGGTCGCCTCCTGCAAATATGATTAGAATAGCAGTTATCATATCCCGGAGCTCCATGGCTATTC
>NZ_SMMI01000013.1 GCF_009733535.1 Sphingobacterium endophyticum
GTTGTCAAAGACGCAGAATAAAAGCAGATAGAACATTTTCCTCCCATGGAGCACTTTACTATAGTGGTCAACATTGGTGGTCGCTGAAAGATGGCTTAAAAGCGCCTCGGGAATGAAATTCAGAACCTGACTAAGGGAAACTTTGTGGTCATTGAATACTGACATAAATGTTTGATTATCAGTATAAAAATACAAAATTTAAACGATAAAAACAAGTTAATTATTTAATTATCAGATAATTATAAAATTATTTTTGCACATATAAAAAACAAAAAAGTCGGAAGAAAATCTTCCGACCATGACTACCAATTTAGGTGGCTTTTCTATTTTTATAAATTATTTTATCTCTTAATACCCATTTCATTAATTATAAACTGGGCATTGTCAATTTTATCTGCAATCCAAAGTACATATCGAATATCTACCCCAATAGAACGACTATAGCTTTCATTCCATGCATAATCATTTATGGTTGCATCATAAGCTCGGTCAAAATTTACACCAATTAATTCTCCATAGGCATTCATAATTGGAGAACCGGAATTTCCACCGGTAGTATCCATATTATATAGTATATTCACAGGGACATCATTCAATTCTTTCTTAAAATAGTTGCCGAAATTCTTATCCAACCAGTTCTGTTTGATGGATTCTGGATAAGTAAATTCTGATAGACCGGAATTTCCTTTTTCAATTAAACCTCTTACCGTTGTAAAGGGTTCCATATAGGTTGCATCTGCAGGACTGTATCCTTTAATATTTCCATAGGTCAGACGCAAAGTAGAATTAGCATCTGGAATAAAGCTTTTGGATTGGAACTTTTCTTTTACGGCAATGTAATCCGCCATTAATTTATTTAGATTTCCTTCTCTTCTTTTTTGTTCTTGATCAAATGGAGTCATTTCCTTTTCTAAACCCTTCTGAAATATCATCAAATCGTCTTGGTATTTTAAGAAGCTGTTGACATCTTTTAATACATTTGATTCAAAATCTGTATAATTTGAAAGCTTTGAGCTTTCGATAGCTTTTGTTATAAAATTTGAAGCCTCTTGTTCACTCTTAAATTGATAATTCGAAACAAATGGAAGTCTGTTATCGCCTTTTAATTGATAAGCTTGGTTGAACATCGTTGCTGAAATGTTTTTATCTACTTGGAGATTGTAGCTCTCATATAGGCTAGCCATTTGTTTTTTAAAGCCTTCAATGTTTGCTGCAAATAAATCTGCCTTTCTTTTGGAGGATAACTCTTTATTTAAGGCATCCTGGAATGAATTGGTAAGACTCGCCAATTGTAAGGATCGAATTCCGCTATAGATATTATTATACCATAATTCCTTTTCAGCATTATTGAAAACTGTTTGATAATGTTGGTCTATATCATTCATCAAATTCCCATATTGAGCCTTCAAGGCAGCATCGGATTGGATGAATTTTTCGAGATCCTGATCCTCCTTAATCTTTGTATTTACTAAATCTATGTTTCTTAAACCTTTTAATTTACCTCTATAATTCTTCATTACATTGGCATTTCTTTTTATCCTGGTAGCTAATGCAAGTTCGGTAGCCTTATCATCTTTTCCTGCAATTTCCATTTGTTGATTTTGAAAATCATAAAGCTCAGAGGTGTAGGGAAGGAGATATTTTTCCTGATATGAAATATATTGTGCTGGTCTATGTCGGAATGTTCTACCAGGATAACCTAAAATGAAAACAAAATCATTTTCATTAACTCCTTTTGGATTTACTTTAAGATGTTTTTTAGGTTTATAAGGAACATTTTCTTTTGCAAATTTTGCAGAGGAACCATCTGGTGCCACATATGCCCTTAAAAATGAAAAGTCTCCTGTATGTCTTGGCCAAACCCAATTATCGGTCTCTCCTCCAAATTCCCCTATATCCTGTCGAGGAACATAAACCAACCTAACATCTTCTATCGTTTTGTATCTGAATAATACATAGCTTTTTCCTATAAACATTTCTGAAACTTCCGCTTTTATTGTGGGATCCTGTCCCTCAGCTTCCTTAGCTATTTCCTTCCGTTTATTATTTATAATATCAATCCGTTCCGTAGGATCGCTAACATGAGCCACTGCTGCCAATACTTCTTGCGAAACATCCTCGTATGAATCCGTAATACGTATATTTAATCCTTTGGCTTCAATTTCTTGTTCGTGTGAATTTGCTACAAATCCGTTTTCCAAATAATTGTGTTCGGGGGTAGAGGCAAGCTGAACTGCACTAAATGCACAGTGATGATTCGTAATAATTAAACCATTTGGAGAGACGAAAGAACCTGAACATCCACTAACTTGTACCAATGCATCTACCAATCCAATTTGACCTGGGTTATAAATATCTTTTTCACTGATTTTTAATCCGGCCTTTTTTAATCCTGCTTTCCCTAGTTCACTTAAGGGAAACATCCCTTCATCTGGAATTGCACTTGGAATAACGACAGTGCCGGTTGCAAGAAATGCTGTGATAATTCCTGCTTTAATAATATTTAACATAACTATAGAATTTGTTTCGCTTCAAAAATACAAAATGTAACCCGGCAAATTCATGAATTTGATCTCAATCCTTACTTTATTTAACTATTCGATAAATGGTTCCTATATTTGCAGAAATTATAATTTTGTACAGCTAATTTTTATTAGTTCATAAGCCCAAATAGATTCAGAAAATCTGTAAATTCCTATTTGCTGATCAAAAATATGAGACATAAATTCCTTAAGAAGCTTGAAGCATTAAATAAATGGAGAATGCAGAAGATTTCCAATCGAAACTTCTTGATTGTTCTGGCATTTGTGGTAGGTATAGTTGGAGGTCTTGCAGCAGCTTTATTAAAAGGAATGACCCATTTTATTGCTGCGAAATTACAAGATGACTTAGAATGGCATTTTAAGTATTCCTTGTATCTCATTTTCCCTTTAATCGGGATTTTCTTAAGTGTACTGTATGTTCGTAAATTTATTAAGGGTAAGAAATTAGAGCATGGCATTACACCTATTATTTATGCAATATCAAGGCGTTCAAGCCGAATTGATATCCATAATATATATTCACAAATAGTTACGGCTGCCATAACGGTAGGTTTTGGGGGATCTTCAGGTTTGGAGGCTCCAATTGCATATTCAGGTTCGGCCATTGGATCTAATATTGGAAGGTTCTTCGGATTAAGTTATAAAGAGATAACCATGCTTTTAGCTTGTGGTGCCGCCGCGGGTATTTCCGGTGCTTTTAATAGTCCTGTTGCTGGGATGATTTTTGCTATTGAAATTCTATTGCCTGAATTCTCTATTCCAGTATTTATTCCTTTATTAATTTCTTCCGCTCTTGCAGCTGTCATCTCTAGAATCTTATATAGTGAACCTTTATTCCATACTTCCGCTACCGATTGGGAAGTTGGATCCATTATTTTTTATATCCTGCTTGCCGTTTTGGTGGGTTTATATACTATCTATTTTTCTAAAATTAGTCAAGTCGTAAAAAATTGGTTTGCCAATATTAAAAATCCTTATAATAAAGTATGGTTTAGTGGAATATCATTAGGAATCATGATTTTTATTTTCCCAGCTTTATATGGCGAAGGATACCTCACTATTCAACAAATGCTGGATGGGCATTTTAATGCAATTGTTAAGAATTCTCTTTTTTCAGATTATCGAGATATCGCTTGGGTAGTTGTTGGGTATACGATTTTGACTTTATTTGGAAAGTCCTTTGCATCTCTTTTCACGATCAATGGCGGAGGTAATGGTGGAGTCTTTGGACCTAGTTTAGTCATGGGTGGACTTATTGGTTTCGCCTTTGCCTATGGAATGAATCAAACTGGTTTTGTGCAGTTAAATGTTCCAAATTTTGTAATGGCAGGCATGGCTGCGGCATTAGCTGGAATTATGCATGCGCCTTTAACAGGTATCTTTCTAATTGCAGAAGTGACAGGTGGATATACGTTAATGGTACCGCTTATGCTGGTGGCTTCTATTTCTTACTTAATTAATAGGGGGGTAATGAAGCATTCTATCTATACCAAAGTACTTGCTGAATCTGGTGATTTAATATCCTATGAAGATAAGGATCGGACTGTACTCAGTATGATGAAAATTAGATATGTCCTTGAAACTAACTTTGTCGTATTAAGGCCGCAAGAAACTCCATTGGACAGACAATCTGATATTATTCATTCCAAGCGTAATATTTTTCCTATTGTGGATGAAAAAGGAAAGCTTATGGGGATCTTGTATAGTGAGCGCTTGTTTTCAATCCTTTTGGGAGAGGAGGAAGGTCGGGATATGACCTTCGCTGCTTTGGGACAAAAACCAAATGATATAATTTTCGAAACCGAAAATATGGAAAATGTGATGACGAAAATGAATAAAGAAGATGTATGGATATTGCCTGTTGTCAATAAAGAAGAACAATATTTAGGATTTATATCGAAGTCTTCCGTATTCAATAAATATAGAGGTTTATTAATTCGTCAAGGTCAGTATTTAGAATAATAGTATATCTAAATTAATAGGAGAGGCAATTGAAAAATCAATTGCCTTTTTTTTTAACTCATCATGATAATTTTAAGGTTTACAAGATGATTTAAATAAAAAGTTTGCTTTGACGTCAAAATTCTCTTTTGGTTTAAGGTCAGAAAAAAATCTAATAAAAAAAATCTTAGTGTTATAAATACACAGCTTGTTCTTTGTGAATCAGTGTTTTAACGTTTAAAAGGTTAGAAGGTCTTATTTATTTAACTAAAAAATAATATGTTAACAAATGTTAAACGGTACAATAATTGTTAAATGATACGTTAATAAGATGGAAGTGTAATAAAAATATTACGAAGACAAATAAATCAAATCGGAAAATTACTGTGAAGAAAACAAATTTATCAATTTTAAAAGCGACCTTTTTATTAATCGGTACAGTGAGTATTATGGCTAGCTGTTCCGAGAGTAAATCAAAAGAAAAGGAAAATACGACAAAAGCCATGGCTTTACCAGTTTATACTGTTGAGAAAGCTGATGCGGTAACGGTGAAGGATTACCTTGGAACCATAGAAGGTAAGGTTAACGTTGAGGTGCGCCCTCAGGTTGAAGGCCTACTTCAAGAAATATATGTGGATGAGGGTGCTTATGTACAGAAAGGCCAAAAATTATTCAAAATCGACCCTTCTTTTTATCAAGAGGATCTGAATAATATGTATGCCGCTGAAAAAGTAGCTCAAGCAAAATTAAAAAATGCCAAACTTGAAGTCGATCGTTTGAGACCTTTAGTAGAAAATGATGTAATTGCGGATGTAAGATTAGCTTCTGCTGAATCTGACTATCAGGTCGCTAAAGCCGGTTTAGATCAAGCCGCTGCTGAAGTAAGATCTGCTCAACTAAGTAGAAATTTTACAACCATTACTGCTCCTGTAAGTGGATATATTGGCCGAATCCCAAAACGTATCGGTAACCTTATTACCAAAGGGGATAAAGAACCTTTGACAAACTTATCAGACATTCAGGATGTATATATATATTTTGCAATGAATGAATCTGATTTCTTGTATTTCTCTAAAGCACAAGCTAAGAAGGATAGTGTTGAAGGTCGAAAATATGATAAACTTAAACGCTTGACTTTTCCAGAAGTTACTCTTATGATGGCGGATGGTGAAGAATATTCTTCAAAAGGTATTGTTGATGCGGTGAATGGACAAGTTGATCGTACCACAGGTTCAATCTCTTTACGAGCAACATTCCCTAATCCAAATAATATTTTAAGATCGGGTAGTACAGGTACCTTAAAAATTGCTGAAGTGAAAAAAGATGTCCTTCAGATCCCACAAATCGCCACTAACGAGTTACAGGATAAAACCTTCGTGTATGTGGTTGATAAGGCAAATAAAGCTCAGCGCCGTAATATTAAATTAAATGGTAAAACCAAGGATAAGTATATTATATCTGAAGGGTTACAAGAAGGCGACCGTGTTATCTTAAGTGGATTTGAAGAACTAACTGAAGGTTCTGAAATCATTCCTGTAGCACAACAAAAATAATTTGAATTTTAATTTTATGCTATGCTATCCTTTCTTAACTAGAGAGTTGGGAAAAGTATAGGTTAGCTAGATCCTATATTATACTATATGCTTAAAACATTCGTAAGCCGTCCCGTTTTAGCTACTGTTGTTTCCATTATCTTAGTCATCTTAGGCTTGGTCGGAATGAAATTGCTTCCCGTAACCAGATTTCCTGAGATTGCACCTCCTAGTGTTGTGGTATCACTAAGTTATCCTGGAGCAACAGCAGAAACCGTAGCAAGCTCAGTTCTATTGCCTATTGAAGAGGCTATAAATGGGGTGGAGAATATGACTTATATTAAATCCACTGCATCTAATTCCGGTTCTGGTTCTGTTACCGTATATTTTAAAACCGGAACCAATCCTGATGTTGCTTCTGTCAATGTACAAACTAGGATTTCGAAAGCAATTTCCTCAATTCCTGCTGAAGTAAATGAAGCTGGTATTACCACCATGCCTCGACAAAGTGGGGTAATAATGACCATCAATATCTTTTCAAATCAGAAGGACTCTGCATATGATGAGACTTTCCTTCAAGCGTTTGCCCAAATTAACTTAATGCGACCATTACTCCGTGTGGATGGTGTCGCTCAGGTTTCTAGATTGGGAGCGCGTGACTATGCGATGAGGGTTTGGTTAAATCCTGAAAAACTGGCGCTTTATAATTTAGTTCCGAAAGATATTTCGGATGCGATTAAAGATCAGAACTTTGAAATTGCTCCCGGTAAATTCGGCGAAACTTCTGACGAAGCATTTGAAACGGTTATTAAACATAAAGGTAGATTTAGTCAGCCTGAAGAGTTTCAAAATATCGTTATTAAAACAAATAAAGATGGTTCTGTTCTTTATCTCAAAGATGTTGCAAGGGTAGAATTTGGTGCTACCAACCTAAACTCTGATAATAAAGTCGATGGCAAACCAGGCTTAACTTTGAACCTGACCCAAACAAGTGGATCTAATGCACATGATATCGATGTGGAAGTAAGAAAAGTTCTAGAAGAACAGAAGAAATACTTCCCTAAAGGTATTGATTATGAAATAACGTATTCTGTTCGTGATCAAATTGATCAATCCATTGATCAAGTTAAGCATACTTTATTTGAAGCGTTTATCCTCGTATTTATTATCGTATTTATTTTCCTACAAGATTTTAGATCGACGTTAATTCCTGCTATCGCAATTCCAGTTTCCTTGATTGGTACATTCTTTTTCCTACAATTATTTGGATTTTCATTGAATGTATTAACCATGTTTGCCCTGGTATTGGCTATTGGTATTGTTGTGGATGATGCAATTGTTGTTGTGGAGGCCATACACCATAAAATGCATGCAACAGGGCAGAAACCTAGACAGGCGACCTTGTCAACCATGTCGGAAATTACAGGAGCTATTCTTTCCATTACCATGGTAATGGCTGCAGTTTTCTTGCCTGTAGGTTTTATGGAAGGGCCGGCCGGAATATTTTATAGACAGTTTGCTTATACTTTAGCAACAGCCATATTAATTTCTGCATTAAATGCTTTGACTTTGAGTCCTGCTCTTTGTGCGCTTTTATTAAAAGCGCCGGAGGATGAGAAAGAGATTGGAAAGAAGAAAAATAAATTCAATACTTATAAGGATAAGTTCTTTACTGCCTTTAATACTTCCTTTGATCGATTTACAGACAAATATATTATCGGGGTTAAAAAACTCATTAAAAATAAAAAAGTGGCTTGGGCAGGTTTAGCTGTTATTACCGCTCTAGGTGCATTCTTTATGATGAAGTCTCCAAAATCATTTATTCCTACAGAGGATGATGGCTTTATCACCTACAATATCGCAATGCCTCCTGGTGCTTCCTTAGCAAGGACCACTGAAGTATTGAAAAAAGCAGATAGCATATTACGTAGACATGAAGATATCAAAGGAATGACTTCAGTGTCCGGATATAATGCTTTGGATGCTAGTTCTAGCCCGGCGTTTGCTGCAGGATATATCAATTTAGTCCCTCATGAAGACAGGAAAAAAATTCATGATATTCAAGATTTTATGGATACCATTCGAAACGATCTTGCCCAATTGCATGAGGCTAAATTTACGGTATTCCCAAGGCCTACCGTACAAGGTTTCGGAGATTTTGCAGGAATTGAATTAGTCTTACAGGATAGATTAGGGGGGGATATTCGTGATTTTAATGTGCTTGCAGATACATTTATTAATCAATTAAATGAGTTGCCGGAAATCGGAAATGCTTATACAAGTTTTAAATCTACATTCCCACAATATGAAGTAAATATCGATGTTGTTAAGGCAAAATCTTTAGGTGTTAGTATTAACAGCTTGATGTCAACTATTCGTTTATATTTCGCAAGGGTACAGGCCTCAGATTTTAGTCGATTTGGTAGACAGTATCGTGTTTATGTTCAATCAGACTTTGATTATCGTACAGACCCTGAATCTTTCAGTTCCATTTTCGTTCGGAATACTGAAGGCAAAATGGTACCCATAAATACAATTGTCACATTGACAAAAATTGTTGGTCCGGAAACCATTACTCGTTATAATTTGTATAATGCAATTGTTGTTAACGCAGAGCCTGCGAAAGGATATAGTACAGGAGATGCAATGGCTGCAATTGAAAAATACGCTGAAGAAAAACTTCCTGGTAATGTTGGATACGAGTGGACGGGTATGAGTTTGGAAGAGAGTCAATCAGGTTCTCAAACGGTTCTGATCTTTGCGCTGAGTATATTGTTTGTTTACTTCTTATTAGCGGCTCAGTATGAAAGTTACATCCTTCCTTGGGCGGTATTGTTATCGATTCCTGTAGGCTTAATAGGTGTATACGCCACAATTGGTTTGGCAGGACTTCAGAATAATATATATGTTCAGGTTGGATTGATCATGTTGATTGGATTACTGGCCAAAAATGCCATTCTAATTGTTGAATTTGCCGTACAAGAACGGGACAAAGGTATGAACATCGTAGATGCCGCAATTAATGGAGCAAGATTAAGGTTGAGACCTATCTTAATGACCAGTTTAGCTTTTGTTGCCGGTTTAATTCCCTTAATGTGGACTGTAGGACCTTCAGCAATTGGTAACCATTCCATTAGTTTTAGTGCCGCAGGTGGTATGCTGTTTGGCGTAACCTTTGGTATTTTCATTATACCTGTATTGTTTGTGGTATTTAAGACTTTGGATGAGAAGGTTCGAAATAAAATTAAAACAGAAGAAGAATAAAATTCAATGAATAAGAAATTAATATATAAAGTTTTAATGGGTTGCCTTGGAATTGCATTTTTAATGGTGCAGGGATGTAAGGTGGGACAGAAATACCAGCAACCCGAATTGAACTTACCTGATCAGTTCAGGGGAGATACCCTGGCTTATTTTGGTGACACTTCAAGTATCAGTCAAATTTCATGGAAAGAATTCTTTCATGATCCTACCTTAAAAGATTTGATTGATTCAGCCTTGACTAATAACTATGACATGCAAACAGCATTAAAAAACATAGAAATTGCTAATAAGTGGTTGCGCCAGAACAGGATGAATTATTTACCTGAGGTTGATGCAACAATTGCAGGTGTCAATAAACAATATCGATCCAAAGAATTTGGATCAGGACCTTCCACCAAATGGTATGAGAAGCATGGAACAAAAGCTCCTGAAAACATGTTCAGCTACCTTAATCAGTTTGGAACGGAGATAGGATTTAGTTGGGAAATCGATATATGGGGTAAAATCAGCAATGCTAAAGATCAATTATCTGCAGAGTTTCTAAATACACAGGAAGCCAAAAATGCTATTCAGACCAATCTTATTGCAAATGTAGCGAAGGGTTATTTTAATCTATTAATGTTGGATGCAAAAATTGATGTAGCAAAGAGAAATGTCCAGCTGAATGATAGTACCCTTCAGATGATAAAACTACAATATGATGCGGGTGAAATTACAGCATTAGCAATACAACAAACTGAGTCACAGCGTTTAATTGCAGCTTCATTAGTGCCAGAACTTGAAAAAGAAATTGTTCTTCAAGAAAATGCTTTACGTATTTTAATTGGCCAGATGCCTGATTCTGTTAGTAGAGGAACTAGTTTTGAGCATCTATTTGCTGAAAACAAAGATATATCCTTAGGTTCTCCAGTAGATATAGTAAGGAATAGGCCTGATGTACGCGGAGCGGAATGGGATTTGGTTGCTGCAAATGCCAATGCAAATATTAAACAAGCAATGAGATATCCTTCACTTTCTCTTGAGGGTGTATTTGGTGTTAATTCTATGCTACCCAAGAATTGGTTTTCTATTCCAGGTTCGCTCTTGGGTGGATTCGGAGGAAATATCACTGCCCCAATTTTCAAAAATAAGAAATTAAAAACAGAATGGGAGGTAGCAAAATTAGAACGAGATAAAGCAGAAATTGATTTTCAAAGAACGGTAATGGAGGCAGTAAGCGAAGTTTCAGACGCTGTAGTAACCGTGGAAAAATTAAGAGAACAATTAGAATTTGCAAGATTAAGAGTAGAAAACTCTGAAAAAGCAGTCAAAAATGCAGGATTACTGTTCAAAGGTGGATATGCAACTTATTTAGAGGTAATTACTGCCCAAAGTAATGCTTTAAATTCTGATTTAGCTTTAGTAGAATTAAGACAAGAACATTTAGAATCCTACGTTGATCTGTACAGATCACTAGGTGGGGGATGGAGATAATAATTTTCCAGAATAAAAATCTTCACAGTATCAATTTGATACATTTCCATCGTTCTTAGCACTTTTTCTAAGTGTTGGGAACAAAAAATGGGTCGGATTTCATAGAAATCTCGGACCATTGATTTTTATAATGAAAAATACAATAGTCGAAATATACGACAGTCGGGTCACCTTTGGGTTTCAGTCGTGTTTTGGTCGTGAATGGTCCGCACCTTGGTTTGACATTGTCCACAGCTCGTCCGCTTGTGAGCGGACGAGCTCCGGATTACCTTTGGACAAGCTGTGGATGAGACACGAGCGAAACACGAGCGAAACCTAAGCAAAACATGAGCGGATCTTGAAAAAGACACATGTTTGTCTTCCGAATTCTTATCTTTATAAACCGAACCGGCAAATTGATTTGCCATGAAAAACAATAAGAATTATTAACCACTGAAATTCCTTTATGGAAAAGTATTTCGTTTTTTTAATATTGGCCCTTATCACAGAAATTATTGGTACGATTTCAGGATTTGGATCTTCTATATTATTTGTACCGACAGCATCGCTTTTTTTTGATTTTAAAGCAGTATTGGGAATTACGGCGGTGTTTCATGTTTTCAGCAACATTTCAAAAATTACCTTATTCCGTAATGGAATCAATAAGGATATTGCAATTAAACTTGGTATTCCAGCTGTACTTTTTGTCATTTTAGGTGCGTGGCTGACAAAGTATGTGCCGGTTAAAGAAATGGAATTAGGGATGAATATTCTGATTGCATTATTAGCAATATTTCTATTATTTAGGTTCAATAAACCAATAAAACAAACGAATCAGAATTTATACTTAGGTGGAATGATATCTGGTTTTTTTGCTGGATTAGTGGGGACTGGAGGAGCAATTCGAGGTATAACCCTAGCTGCATTTAACCTGCCAAAGGACATTTTTATTGCTACTTCTGCTTTAATTGACTTAGGGGTTGATTTAAGTAGAGCTGTTATTTATGTCTCTCAAGGATATTTCCCTACAGAATATATAAAATTAATTCCCTTTTTAATATTGGTGAGTGTTTTAGGAAGTTATTTAGGGAAAGTTATTTTAAAATTCACTTCAGAAAAATTATTTAAATATATTGTTTTAGGTGTAGTTCTATTAACTTCACTATTTCAATTTATCAATTATTTTACGGTTCATACTACTCCTTAATTATCGCCAATTTGGTCTACTTGTAAGCGGTGAGAAAGACCATGGAATTGAGCTCAGAATAAATATTGCTATCCAAATATATCTTTTGGCCAGATAGGAAAATCCATTTGATCCTATTTTTTTTCGTACTGTAAACGTAAAAAGATTGATTAGGAGAATGGCTAGGGTCATCATTGACATATGTTCGATTCCAAAGAATCTTAATTGTCGATTTTTAACACCTGTTCCTATATCATTCCAAAATGCATTAACCAATGGACTGTTAATGTATAGCAGCCAGCCCAAAATAAGTTGAAAATCATATATTAAAGTAAAAAAGATAAGCAATTGATAATGTTTGCTTTTAAACTCCGATTTGTTTTTATGATTGATGTATATCCAAACTAATTGAAAGATTAAGGCAAGCAGAACTAGCCAGCGGAAATAGGAGTGGAATATTAAAAAATAGTGGTACAATTTTTTGAGATTAAAATGATGCTAAAATTACATAGGAAACCTTAATTTAGTATCGTTTTATTGTAGAAAAAATATTAATATGACGAAATTGAAATATATAATAGGATTTGCGTTTTCATTGTTTTTAATTGGATCAGTGGGAGAAGTAAATGCTCAAGCTAAAAAACCAAATTTAGAATTAGACAGTTTAGCTAAACCTTATCATCCGGAGGCAGATGCGCAAAAGGACATTGACAGTGTGGTTCGAGTTGCCCAAAATGAAAATAAAAATATAATTATCCAAGCCGGTGGAAACTGGTGTATATGGTGTTTAAGATTCAATAAATTTATTCAACAAAATAAAAAAATCAAGGATCTATTAGATCATAATTTTGTGTATTATCATTTGAATTTTTCTCCGGAGAATAAAAATGAAGCGGTTTTTAATAAGTATGCCCCAGGAAAAGGGAAGGAATATGGATATCCTTTTTTCATAGTGCTTGATAAAAATTCGAAGGTACTAACGACCAGGGAAAGTGGAAATTTAGAAGAAGGGAAAGGATATGATGAATCAAAGGTTCTTTCGTTCTTTAATGAATGGTTACCTCAAAAATAACAACGAAACGGGCTAATTAGAAAAAATTAGCTCGTTTTTTATATTATTATATTAATGGCTTTAAATTATTTCCTTGGTAATATTCTATTTTGAACTGAAACATTTCTGCCATTCTTGAACCTTGCCATTTTGCCTTTTCTGCTTTTTCTCCTGCATATAAACTGTCAACAGTTTCTGAAAACAATCCAATCCAATGATCGAAATGTTTTTTGTTGATAGGCATCTTAGCATGAGGAGGAAATGGGCTTCCATAATAAGTGTGTTCTTCGAGTAAAACAGTTTGCCAAAATCTATACATCTTTTCTAAATGCTCAGGCCATCTATCTTGTATAATTCCATTAAAAATAGGTCCTAATAGACTATCTTCACGAATACGGTCATAAAATTTGTTTACCAGAATTTTAATATCATCTAAACTTTCTATATCCTTCATTTATCTTCCTCCAATTATGTTTATGAATATCCTTATCTAATTAAAATACTTTCCCCTGAAATTAAACCAATTGCTAGATCATGAATACTGGTATTTTCCATCATGTTCTTTAAATCAGTTCTGATTTTCACAAAATTATTATGCATAGGGCAAGGTTTATCTGCATTGCATTCTTTTAAACCTAAGGCACAACCCGTAAATATATGATTACCATCAACTGCATTAACAATTTCGGCGAGTCTTGTTTCATGGATTTGCTTTTTATCCATTTCGAATCCTCCAAAAGGACCTTTAATTGAATGTAGAATATTATGTTTACTCAGGAGTCCTAAAACCTTTGCGGTAAAAGCTTCAGGAGTACCTGTGTGTTCCGATACTTCTGTTATTTTAACTCTATGGCCACTCAAAGACTGCGTTGCGATATAGACTACCGCTTTTATTCCGTGCTCACATGCTTTTGAAAACATTATCTATCTATGTATTTTCGGTAAAGATACATCCAATTATCCTATTTAACGACAATTTTGTCTTAAATAACTTTGGTCCATAGGGAAAGATTATAATTAAATGATAATCTAAATGAACAAACAGTTGTTTTCTGGAAGATTTTTTTACAAATATCCCTCGGCATGTTTAAAAGAAAAATAATATATCTGGGGATTAGTTTTTCCTAAGAATCGATTAAATTTATTGAATTATCAAAATTAGCAAGTTAAGGATGGAAAAATTGGACGCATTACATTTATTTATGGTTGTAATTGGGGGAAAGCCTGAAGGTCGTTTTACTGAACAGCATGATATCTTTTTTGGAATAGGAGCAGTGCTGAAGGAATTAGTACCTAGTATGAATGAATTTTGGCCAGAACTGGAAGGGAAGATGCATATAGATTCCTGGAGAAAGGTTACGAAAGTTGGGGACTATAAAATTCAAATTGTTCCCAAACATAATCAAATAAATAATGTGGGCAAGAAATTGTACTTTGTAAATTTAGGTGGATATAAGCCTGATGATATGGAGGAATACCATTACAAACAACTTGTAGTAGCAGACAGTTTAGCAGAAGCAACTAGAATAGCGAAGAGTTCGGTATTTTGGAAGAATCATGAATCATCACATATCGATGATAAATATGGAATAGATGTGGATGATATTTATGAAGTTTCAGAATTATTAAATCCAATTTATAAGGAAAACTTCCAAATAGAAATTAAGGAATATAAAGAAGCACTTGAAGACCCATTGGAAGTTGGGTATCTAAAAATTAGCAAATTAATGACAGATTAAAACAGCAGATTAGTAACCTGCTGTAAATCTTTTTTTGATATAATTTTGATTTTCTATTTCATCGACTATTGCTACGGCTAAATCTTCTACAGAAATTCTGGAATGGCCTTCATGGTCAAAAACTGGATGGTCAGTTCCCAATCTATATTTTCCGGTTCTTTTGCCGGAAGTTGAAGGATTCATTTCAATGGCAGGGCTAAAGAAAGTCCAATCCAATTCATCTTCCCGTTGTATGATCTCATAAAATTCGGCAGCTGCTAGTGCTCCTGGTTTGAATTCCTTAGGGAAATTAGGTCCATCGACTATTCTTTTTTCATTATCATCTAAAAGACTTCCAGCGCCACCAATTACGATAATTCTTTTAATTCCAGCATCTTCAACAGCTTTTAGAATATTACGAGATCCTATTAAAAAGTCTTCATAGATTTCGGGATTATTCCATCCTGAATTATATGCAGAAATTACAACATCATTGCCTTTAAGTGCACTAGCTAATCTATTTTCTTCATTGACGTCCAATTGTACTGCGATTACATGGGGCTTATCTTTAAGATTTTCCACATTTCTTGCTATGGCTGTAACTTCAATATTTTTATGGATTAATTCTTCTAAAATATGGGATCCAACAAAGCCTGTTGCTCCAATTAATGCTACTTTCATATCTAATAAGTTTAAAAAAAACAGGCTAGCGGAAATTTTGAAAGATTTGCTAACCTGTTTTAAATACAAATTTTATTAAAAAATGTTTAATACATTTCGTGTTTTACTTGATTGAATCCACTTTATTGGTTTTGAATTTAGCATAAGAATCCAAGATATATGCTGTCAGATCCTCTTTGGAAGCTTGTTTAATAAATTCATAAGTCGGCCTATATCCATCTTTAAACAACAGTAGTTCTTGTCTTTCCATAGGAATTAAGGTAAGAATTAAATCGTCGGTAAAAACTCGGTCTACATTTCGATGCTCTCTTTCCAATTCTAAGATTTCGATGGAAGATCTTGCTTGTTTAGCTTCTTTTCCAAATAGACGAGAAGGGGAAATTCTTAATCCTCCTCTTGTTGAGCTTGTTTCCACCGCTTTACTATTGTTTTTTGCTCTTTCAATTTCTCTTGTCAATCTACTATCCGTTATTTTAGAAACGATTACTTCATCGATTGTAATCGTGCTTTTGTCATTAACAAGGTAGATCCTATTTATACCTTCCTGATATATAAATGCAGTATCACGGTCATAGCCACGAACTTCTAAGCTTAAATAATCATTGATTTGTCCAGGAATTGTGAAATTACCTTGTAAATCTGTTTTTACTTGCTCATTTGTTCTTAGATTTTTAATCTGTACATCGGATATTTTTTTACTCGTTTCGAGGTCATATACAATGCCTTTTATTTCTTGGCTCAATGAAATAGTTACGTTGCAAAAGAGCAACATTGCTATAAGAAAACTTATTTTATTAATATTCATATCTTATTTTGAATTCCAAGTATTGTTTTCAGGATTTATATCTGGATAAACATTGTCTGGATCTATTTTAACGCTAGAAAGCTTTTCTGTAGTATTGAGTTCAAATCTCCAGGAGTTATTTCTTTCCCATACTTCAACAGGTAATTTCTTTCTAATTTTTTTACCGCTAACAGTTGTCGCTTCCACCACCACAGGCATTGCCATTTTTTGCAAATTGTCGATGGTGATAATGGAACCTTTAGCAGGCTCAAGCTCAACATAACTCACATCAGAAATCGCCTGATCTAAAGCCCAATTATTGAGAAACCAACCTCTCCAAAACCAATTTAAGTTTTCGCCAGTTTCGTTTTCGATAGTGCGGAAGAAGTCATCAGGCGTTGGATGTTTATATGCCCAATAGTCAATATATTTTCTGAAAGCAGCATCAAATCTTTCAGCTCCGATAACTTCATCTCTTAATATTCTTAAGGCAAATCCTGGTTTATAATAGGCAAGGAGACCAATGTTTCTTTCTTTCATGCCTTGAGGTGAGGTAAGAATCGGTTCTAAATTTGGGTGCATTAGAGCTTTAGCCATAGCATTTCTATCGCCCATTCTCCGGAAATATTCACCATTATTAAATGCTTCTGTAGAAAGGTCATTAATAAATGTATTGAACCCTTCGTCCATCCATGCGTATAACCTTTCGTTAGAACCAACAATCATTGGAAACCAAATGTGTCCAAATTCATGATCTGTAACTCCCCATAGGCTACCAGCTTTTGCTTTGCTACCACAGAAAACAATGGCAGGATACTCCATGCCTCCTACGTTGGATGCTACGTTAACAGCAACTGGGTAAGGATAATCCATCCATTTTTTGGAATAGTATTCAATAGACGCTTTCGTATATTCAGTAGATCTTTCCCATGCGTTATTACCATTACTTTCTTTTGGATAAGCTGATAATGCTAAAGCTTTTTTTCCATTGGCAAGATTTATTTGTGCAGCATCCAGGATAAATGCTTTTGAAGACGCCCAAGCAACATCTCTAGCATTTTGAAGACGATATTTCCAAGTCAATGTAGATTTATTAGGTCTAGAATTCTTGTTATTTACTTCATCTTGAGATCTTATGATAACGGTTTTATCGCTTGATTTTGCTTTATTATATCGATCTAACTGATCTTTTGTCCAAACCTCTTCTGGATTTAATAGTTCTCCACCTAAAACCACAATGTGATTAGCCGGAGCAGTTACTTCCACGTTGAAATCACCGTACTCTAGATAAAATTCACCTGGCCCTGTATAAGGTAAAGTATTCCAGCCTGTTATGTCATCATAAACAGAAACTTTTGGATACCATTGAGCAATAGCATAAATATCTCCACTTTCAGTAGGTAAAATACCTGTTCTATCGGCACCATATTGAGGAACAATGTAGGAGAAATCCATACTTATTTCAGTTTTTCCACCATTGGCAGCCAAGGGAGTTGGAAGATCAATTCTCATACGGGTATCGTTGATGCTATATTTTACTTCCTTTGCTCCATTACTGTTGACATTACTAATGGTATATCCACCATTAAACTCAGAGGCAGCATCACCATATCGGCTATTCGTTAACGGAACAACAGCCTGGCCTATGGATTTTTGGTTAAATAAATTTTGCTCAAGTTGAAGCCATATAAAATCAAGTTGATCTGGGCTATTATTTGTATAATGAATTTTAACAGTACCTTTTACTTCATGAGTTTTATCATCAAGGCTTACCTTAATATCATAACTTGCGGCATTTTGCCAATAATTTTCACCAGGTTTACCAGAAGCAGACCGATAAGTATTTCCATTTTTAGTGTAAAAAAGCGGTTTGAAAGCTTCTTTATAATCATAAACACTTTCAACTTTTTGAGCGAAAGTAGGCTGTGAGAGTCCTACTTGTGCCAGAATAAGGCCCAGTGATAATTTAACAATAGATTTATTCATTCTTTGCTTATAATTTAGTTTTGTAATCTACTTCATCAAAACCTAATAATATTCCATTAGGACTTTCAATTAAGGGTCTTTTAATCATACTATTATTCTTTAAAAGAACATGGTTAGCAGTATTTGCATCAACAACAGCAGCTTGTTCTTCAGGAGTTAATTTTTTCCATGTTGTACCCTTTTTATTGACCAATTGTTCCCAAGAAATTTCTTTTTCCCATTCCTTCAGCTTTTCAATTGTTGCAGGTTCTTTTTTATAATCATGAAAAACAAATTCTTTTCCATTTTGATTGAGCCAATCGATGGCTTTTTTAACAGTATTACAATTTTTAATTCCGTACACCTGAAGCATAATTAAACAATTTTATTCTGATAAAGATATTAATAAAATATGGAAAAGGCATTGGAAAGGCGGACAGTTGGGAAAAGTTCATAGTGTATTTTTTACACTATATTTTATGAACTGATAAAAAAAGATTATCTTTATTGTAATTAAAAAAATAAGAAGAATAGACTATGAGCCTAAAAGATTTCAAAGGAGTTTTAACCGGAGATCAAGTACAAGAGTTATTTGAAATAGCAAAAACGCATAAATTTGCATTACCAGCGGTAAATATTATTGGTACGAATTCGATCAATGCTGTAATGGAAACGGCGAAGAAGGTGAATTCACCAGTAATTATTCAATTATCAAATGGAGGAGCCCAATTTTATGCGGGTAAATCCTTAAATAATGATAATTTACAAGCATGTATTTTAGGAGCTGTTTCGGCTGCTCAACATGTTCATTTATTAGCGGAGCATTATGGAGTTGCAGTTATTTTGCATACAGACCATGCGGCTAAGAAATTATTACCTTGGATCGATGGATTATTAGATGCCGGAGAGAAGTTTTTCGCTCAACATGGTAAACCATTGTTTTCATCTCATATGTTAGATCTTTCGGAGGAGCCTTTAGAGGAAAACATTGCGATTTCAAAAAAATATTTGGAGCGCATGAAGCCACTTGGAATGACTATAGAAATTGAATTAGGCGTTACAGGAGGTGAAGAAGATGGCGTTGATAATTCAGATGTTGATAGTTCTAAATTATATACTCAGCCTGAAGAGGTAGCATACGCATTTAAAGAACTTTCTGAAGTTTCAGATAAATTTACTGTTGCTGCTGCATTTGGAAATGTACATGGTGTTTATAAACCTGGGAACGTGAAATTACAGCCAGTAATTTTACATAACTCTCAAGAATATATTCGTGAGAAATTCAATTTATCAGCTGAGAAGCCAGTTAATTTTGTATTCCATGGAGGTTCAGGATCTTCAGCAGAAGAAATTACTGAGGCCCTTTCATACGGAGCCATTAAAATGAACATTGACACTGATATGCAATGGGCATTTTGGGATGGTGTTAGAAAATATGAAGCTAAAAACCACGACTATTTACAAGCGCAAATTGGTAATCCAGAAGGATCTGATTCTCCAAATAAAAAATATTATGATCCACGTGTTTGGTTACGTAAAGGAGAAGAGGCTTTTGTTGAACGTTTAGAGCAAGCTTTTGCAGAACTTAATGCAGTTGATTCTAACAATAAACTATAGTTTTTAAAATATTAAAATTCTTAAAGATGCTTTCAGTTATGGAAGCATTTTTTTTTGCACTAAAAATAATTATTAAACGTATATATATATAGATAGGAGTAATAAGTTTAGTATATAAAATGTGAATTTAATCAGACATATATTTGTTTCATGTCACATATTTTATTGTTAATTATCCTTAATATTACAGTATAAGCGATAGACGATGTATAAGGATCGATTCATTAATTATTTAAAATTTGAAAAGCGGTATTCGCCGCATACATTGCTTGCCTATGAGCGCGAAATTCAGAATCTATTAGACTTTATAGGGGTTGAAGGATCGAGTTTTGAGGATGTAGATTATCGTTTTCTACGATATTATTTTTCGAGTTTAAAGGAACAAGGGATGGAATCGAGTTCGGTTAATCGCGCGATATCGTCATTAAAGTCATTTTATAAGTTTTTAATGCGGGAGGAATTGATTACACGTAATCCCATTGCATTAATAAAATCCTTAAAAATGCCTAAGAAATTACCGGTGGTAGTTGAAAAGGAGAAGATGGTTTTACTGCTTGATCAATTAAGTGAGGAGGGGGGAGATTTCGAGAATACGAGGGATTTTATTGTTCTCGAATTGCTATTTGGTACGGGAATCAGGTTAGCGGAATTATTAAAAATAAAGGAAGTAGATATTGATTTTTATAATAAAAAAATACTTATATTCGGAAAGAGGAGCAAGGAGCGTTTTGTTCCCATACACCAAACACTAGTTGATGAATTGAAAAAATATTTGAAAATGAAAAAAGAAGAGAATTTTCAAAACATTTCATCAGAATTAATCGTTAGCAAAGAAGGGAAGAAGGCTTATCCTAAACTTATTTATCGGATAGTAAAGAAATATTTAAGCACAATAACATCCCAAAAGAAAAAGAGTCCGCATGTTTTGCGGCATACATTTGCTACAGCGCTGTTGGACAACGGTGCGGATTTAAATGCAATCAAAGAACTATTAGGTCATGCTGGGTTATCGGCGACACAAGTGTACACGCATAATTCAGCTGAACGTTTGAAAACAATTTATAAACAAGCTCATCCAAAGGCTTAAAAAAGGAGGAAAAATGAACATTACAGTGCAATCAATTAAATTTAATGCTGACAGTAAGCTAATCGAGTTCATTAAGAAGAGATCTGAAAAATTAAACCAATTTTTGGATAATATCATTGAAGGGGTATGTTATCTGAGGTTGGAGAATGTAGAAGATGAAGCGAATAAGATAGTTGAACTTAAATTTAATGTTCCCGGCAATCAGCTCTTTGCCAAAGCACAGGCTAAAAGTTTCGAAGAGGCAACCGATATTGCTATTGAATCGATTAGACGTCAAATAAATAAACACAAAACCAAGACCAGAGGTAATCTAAGTAATCACAAGGAAGTTTTAAATCAGGAAGAAGAATTTTAATAAATAACAATATACAAAGATGAAAGCCCTCTATAATGAGGGCTTTTTTGATTTTGTTTCAAATTAAGAAGATTGCAATAATTATTCCTTCTTTTTATTTGGAATAATTCTTAACAATATTTAGATTTGTTCCAAATTAAAAGAAATAGCATGATTTGTCCTTTAGCAAATTTTGAAGAGATATTCCAAGATGATAACGGAGCAGTCTACCAATGTAGCCGTAAGAATTGTTATTGGTTAGAATTTCAAGGTTCGACGACTGCTTTTAAGGTTAGGGATTTTTTTGCTTTCAAAAAAAGGATTGATTCCATTGACGTAGCCAATATGTTGAATGATTCCTCCCGCTCATCTGATTTTGAGATTATTATGCCTTTCAGAACTGATAGTATCTTTATTTTATCAGTTGAAGATATTCTTAAATTAAAGGATATTTTAGCTGGTTCTAAATTTATGATTCAATTAAATAGTGAAATCAAAGCTTGTCTACATTACTCCGCAGTTTTAGCTAATTAAATATTCTTTATAATTATACTGATTCTAAATAAATTAGGTTTATAAAAGTCTAATTTAGACTGAATTTGTATTGCAAATTTTTGCATCATTTTCCTCACTTAACACTTATCTTTGTATGTAAGAAATCTGAACTAGGTTTCTGGAAGTATTACACGATAAAGAAATATATATTATGAAAGATTTATTGAAATTAAAAACATCTATCTCAGAAGAGATTGAAAACATATTGAACGAACAAGTAAAAATTGAAGCACATTCATCAGCTTTATATTTAGCGATGTCAGCATGGTGTGATGATCAAGGATTAGACAATTCATCAAATTTCTTTGCAAAGCAATCTGATGAAGAACGCACTCACATGTTGAAGATTTTTAAATATATCAGTGATCGTGGCGGACGTTCTATTTCACCAGAAATTACGAATGTTCCTGTAGATTTTGAATCATTCAGAGGTGTCTTCGAGCAAACATTAGAGCAAGAAATGTTCGTTACAGAGCAGTTTAATAAGATTGCTGATAAATGTATGAAAGCAAAAGATTTTGTGACTTTCAATTTTATCCAATGGTTTTTATCTGAGCAAGTAGAGGAAGAATACGTAGCTAGACGCATCCTTGAGTTGTTTGATGTAATAGGTGAAGAAGGAACCGGACGTTGGGAAATTGACCGTCATTTGGTGAAAGTTGCTTTCGATGGCGAATAATATTTTAAAATAATTTATAAAAACGGGTTGAAATGATATTTTAACCCGTTTTTTTTATACAATTATTTTTAGTTTAAACGTTTTAATAGTAAATTTCAGTTTATAGATAGTATGTGAATTTTACGTTACCAATTTAGTCTATTATCCACGTGAGAGATTACTTGATCAGTATATTTTTATTAGTTTTCACCCTTATAAGCATTCAAGAGGTAAACGCTCAGGAAATCTTAAAAAGTGTTGAAGGCGTTGTGGTAGATAGTACGGGATTAGGAATCAAAGGAGCTTCTGTACGATTGGTCAGTAGTTTAGATACTATGAGTACAACGACTGACGATAATGGATTTTATAAATTCAATAGTATAAAAGGGAAGAGTCTGAATCTTTCATTTAGTTCATTGGGGTATCAAATCATTAATAAAAGCATTTCTAGTACTAGTTTTATTAATAAAATATTTATTCCAAAGGTTACCTTGTTTCCTCAAACCACATTAATTCCTGAGGTAAGAATTCTAAAGGTCATACCAGTTGTAGATCGAGGTGATACGATTCAATTCAATATGGCAGCATTTTCCTTTCCACAGTATTCTTTGTTAGAAGAAGCTCTCAAACAGTTGCCAGGATTTCAGGTCCTTAGGGATGGAACCACATACTATAATGGTCAGTTAATTCGAGGAGTAAGGGTAGATGGGAAGAAGTTCTTCGGAGGAGACCTATTAACTGCTACTCGTAATTTACCATCGGAGTTTGTCAAACAGGTTGAGGTTATCAATGATTATGGAGAACTTTCCACAGCGAAAGGAATTAAAACGAATGACCCAGAAAAAATCATCAATATTATTCTACAACCTGATAAGAAAAAAATAACCTTTGGACAAGGAACTATAGGTGGAGGTACTCGAGATCGATTTTTGGGTAGTATCGGGATCAATAAATTTAATGATGGCCAGGAAATGTCGATCATTGGATCGATTAACAACACGAATACAAGTTTGTTTTTATTTGGTTCACCAGATGGGGCAGGAAGTAGAAATACCGATTTATCAGAGATAGGGGATTTTTCAGATCCAAATGATGGGCTTAACAAATTAGGGTCCATAGGTATATCATTTACAGATAATATAGGTTCCAGAGTAACATTGAATGGAGGATATACCTACCAGAGTAAGTTTAACTTAACAACGGGAAATTCACTATTAACTTCAACTTATCCAACATATAAAATTCACCGTACTGAGGAATATGAAAATAAATCATATGATAATCTGCATACGCTGAATTTGGAAATGAATTCAAAGTTTAAGAATAACGATATATTAAAAATAAATCCAAAGCTTTCCTATAATAGGGAGTATTTTTATAATAACCGGAAAAGCGATCTATTGAATCAAAAGAATTATGGAGGATTCCGTAAAACGATTCGAGATGAGGGAGAAAGGCAGGACAGCACAAAAACAAGTAAACCTTCTGCTGATATTTCGATGTTGTATTCTAAGTTTTTCCATAAACCGGGGAGGAAATTAGTAGCCGATCTTCGGTTAAATTACCAATCTAATACCAAAGATGATGAGATTTCTGAATCGTATATGACGATTGATTCCACAGGAAATGTTCCAGTCGAAAGTAGTTTTCGACAAAAGCAGTTTGTCGATTCTAGAAATGATGTTTCAGGCATTAAATCATCAATCTCCTATGTTGAGCCATTTTATGAACATAGTTTATTAGAAATTATGCATGAAATGGATATTACCAATATTGAAGCTGTTCGTACAGTTCGAAATCCCTATATTTTAGGAGGGGAATTTGTTGATTCGCTGTCCATGGATTATGCTTACCAATTTAAAAGTTTCAAAACTGGATTGAACTATCAGTATGAACCTAATAAAAAATTTAGGGTAAACATGGGATTTACTGTTCAGCCAGTTAATTTATCGGGACGTGTGAAGGGCGATACCATTGTTTATGATTATAATAATGTCAATTTAGTTCCTTCTACAACGCTTAGGTATAAATTCAGTAATGATCTTGAAATTAAACTAGCTTATTTAGGGAAAAATATTCAGCCCACATTTTTACATATTTCTCCATTCAGGGATAATACAAATTCAAGAAGTGTAATCCGTGGTAATCCATCATTGAAGGCGGAGTTTTCCAATCAATTTTCCACAACGCTAAGGAAGTTTGTCCCAACCCGGGGGCAATATTTTCAGACCGATTTTGCGTACACATTTATTGCGAATAAGATTGTGAGTGCCAAGGTTTCGAAACCACAACAAACGATTCAGGAAACAACATTTGAAAATACGGATGGTTACTATGATATTAAATGGTATTATGAGTTTAACTCACCTATTTTTACAGATCAGTTAAACCTGGGACTATCGGGAAATGTAGATTATTATAATAACTTATCATTCATCGATACCATTAAGAATACAACTAAACAAGTTTTATTCAATCAGAATCTACAATTTAGATATTTACCATCGGAGTATTTTGAAGGCGTATTTAATACCAATTATTTTTTGAATAGGGCGGTTTATGAATTTCCTTATAAAAATAAAATTGCCGCTCATTCCTTTTTGTTCAGTTTGGCGGGTAGAGGGTATTTATCTGATAATTTTGTATTGGGAGCTGAAATGTCTCAAAAGTTTTATAAAGGTTATGTAAGCGAATTAAGTGATGTAAACCCAACGATTATTAATACCTACATTGAGTATTCATTTTTAAAGAATAAAGCTGCACTAATCAGGTTGCAGTGTAATGATATAATGGATCAGAATAAAAACGTTGGAGTTTTGACTTCTTATGTTGGCAATGATGTTTTTGAATCTAGAAATAATAGATTGGGTCGATATTTCATGTTAACGTTTAACCTAAGGTTGCAAACCTATCCCAATAAATAAATATGAAAGTTGCATCAATCAAAGAATTTGGAGGCCCCGAGGTTTTTATAATAGAGGATAGACCAGATCCGACTCCGATTGGAGATCAAGTATTAATTCAAATAAAAGCGGCAGGGATAAATAGACCAGATGTTTTTCAACGCAAAGGAAATTACCCAGCGCCAGCGGGTATATCGAATGATGTTCCAGGATTGGAAGTATCAGGTATTGTAAAAGGAATTGGTCCATTAGTATCGAATTTTAACCTTGGAGATGAGGTAATGGCATTATTGCCTGGAGAAGGTTATGCTAGCCTGGTATGTATTTCTGAAAAAGTCTGTTTACCTAAGCCAAAGAATATAAGTTTTGAAGAGGCAGCATGCTTTCCTGAAACTGTCTATACCGTTTGGAACAATCTATTTGAAAGAGGTAAATTAAGAAAATTTGAACGAGTTTTAATTCATGGAGGTACAGGAGGAATTGGATCTACAGCAATTCAGTTAGCAAAATTGTTTGGTGCCACCGTATATACAACAGTAGGTTTAGATGAAAAGAAGAAAATAGCATTTGAATTAGGAGCAGATTTTGTAATCAATTATAAAGAAGAAGACTTTTTTGAGGCATTTAAAAATGAAGGCATTGATGTTGTATTGGATAGCATAGGTGGAACATACTTCAATAAGCATATTGAATTGTTGAAGGAAGATGGAAGACTGATTCAAATTAATGCTACTCATGGAGCCAGAGTTGAGATCAATTTGTTGAAGTTAATGCAAAAAAGGATAATTCTTACGGGATCAACCCTACGAGTTAGAGATATAGGATTTAAAGCAGATCTTACAAAAGAGATTGAAACAAATATTTTACCCTTGGTCAAGGAAAGGAGATTTATTCCATTATTGACAAAAGTCTACACGTTGGAAGAGGTTATTAAGGCACATCAGCATTTTGAAAGTGAAAGTCAGTACGGGAAAATTGCGCTTAGGATTGATGGCTAAATACTTTTAGCCAATAAGAATCTTAATTATTTTCATATATTAGAAAATTGATAAAAACCTATTTTCATTAAAATGAACTTAAAATTTCTTACAACAGCATTATTGATAGGGACGAGTATACTATCCGGTTTTGCTCAAAAAAAAATTGGAAAGGTTGAGAAACCTATAGATTTTGTGAGCACTTTGGTAGGGACACAATCCACCTATTTTCTATCTAGTGGAAATACATATCCAGCAATAGCATTACCATGGGGCATGAATTTCTGGAGTCCACAAACGGGGAAGATGGGAGATGGATGGATGTATAGCTATACAGCGGAAAAGCTTCGAGGTATCAAACAAACGCATCAACCTTCGCCATGGATGAACGATTACGGTCAATTTTCAATAATGGCCATGGTAGACAATAAGACCTTTGATCAAGATAAGAGGTCAAGTTATTTTTCACATAAAGCAGAGGTTGCGAAGCCACATTATTATTCTGTTTATTTAGCAGATTATGATACCAAAGTGGAATTAACCCCAACAGAGCGTGCTTCTTACTTTCGATTTACATTTCCAAAGACTAATAATGCATATGTATTAATCGATGCATTCGATAAAGGTTCATATGTAGAAGTAATTCCAAAGGAACAGAAAATCATAGGTTACAGTACGAAAAATAGTGGGGGAGTACCTGAAAATTTTAAGAATTATTTTGTTATGTCATTTGACCGCCCTTTTGCGAATGTATCAACATTTGCAGATTCTGTGCTTACAGATGGCAGATATATGGTTAAAGCAGACCACGTAGGAGCTATTGTAGGTTTTCAGAATGCCAATGCTGGGGATCAACTATTAATGAAAGCAGCATCCTCCTTTATAAGTCCAGAACAAGCACTTCAAAATTTGAAAGAATTAGATGGCGTTAGTTTTGATGAACAGGTCCAAAAGGGAGAAGATATATGGAATAAGGAGTTAGGAAAAATTGAAATCGACGGAGGAGATATCGATCAAATCCGGACCTTTTATTCATCTCTATATAGATCTTTATTATTTCCAAGGATGTTCTATGAGATCAATGAAAAGGGAGAGGTAGTACATTATTCACCATATAATGGCAAGGTATTGCCGGGATACATGTTTACAGATACAGGATTTTGGGATACCTTCCGGGCCTTATTTCCGTTTTTAAACCTGATGTATCCGGAGGTCAATGAAAAGATGCAAGAAGGCCTTGCCAATGCGTATCGTGAAGGTGGTTGGCTACCAGAATGGGCAAGTCCAGGTTATAGAAATATTATGGTAGGAAATAATTCAGCTTCGGTCGTGGCAGATGCTTGGATTAAAGGAGTTCGGTCGAAGGACATTGAAACGTTATATGAAGCAGTTCTTAAAGGAGCAAATCATGCAGGTCCTATGACTGCTGTTGGTCGGGCTGGAGCGGAATACTATAATGAATTGGGTTATGTTCCATATGATGTAAAAATTAATGAAAATGCCGCTCGATCATTAGAATACGCTTTTGATGATTTTTCAATTTACCAATTAGCAAAAGCATTAAACAAGCCTCAATCAGATAAAGATTTTTATAAGAAAAGAGCTTATAATTATCAGAAGCTGTTTGATCCATCCACAGGACTGATGCGCGGTAAAAATAAAGATGGTTCATGGTCAACTCCATTTAATCCTTTTAAATGGGGAGATGCATTTACCGAAGGAAATAGCTGGCATTACAGTTGGTCTGTATTTCAAGACATTGAAGGTTTAGCCAAGTTATTAGGAGGACATAAGTCGATGGAAATAAAATTGGATTCTGTATTCACATTACCTCCAATATTTGATGATAGTTATTATGGTTTTCCGATTCACGAAATTCGGGAGATGCAAATTGCTAATATGGGTCAATATGCTCATGGAAATCAACCAATCCAACACATGATTTATCTATATAATCATGTTTCAGCGCCATGGAAGGCTCAATATTGGATTAGAGAAACAATGAATAGGATGTATTCGGCAAACCCTGATGGTTACTGTGGTGACGAGGATAATGGACAGACATCAGCTTGGTATGTGTTTTCAGCACTTGGCTTCTATCCAGTAACTCCAGCTACAGATGAATACGTGATTGGATCTCCAGTTTTTGATAAAGTTACATTGCATTTAAGCAATGGTAAAAATGTTCAAATTGAGACCAAAAATAATTCAGATAAGAATCGTTATATACAAAACATGAAATGGAATGGGAAAAACTATTCCAAGAATTTTATCAATCATAGCGAATTGTTAAAAGGGGCGACTTTATTATTTGATATGGGATCTGAGCCAAATAAGAAAAGGGGTATTAATAAAGCCGATCTACCATTTTCAATTAGTAAGGATGATCAATAGATAATAAATAATCATATTAAACAAATAAGCCGTATCAAATTTGCAGTATTCTGATACGGATTATTTGTTATATATAATAATTAATGAATTAAAATAATAAAGGCTTGGAAAATTCCAAGCCTATTAGTTTTCTTATCTAACCCCATAATAGGGTACGCACATTTCCGTTTACAAGAATGATTCTGGTAAAAAGTTTAATTGGCTAGAGAAGATTTAAAAATCTTCATCATCCTCATCTAAGTCATCATATCCACCGATTGAATCGATATCATCTAATCCGAAATCATCATCGTCATCAAAGACATCATCATCGTCATCAGGACCGTTGAAGTTGAGAACTCTTTCATCAACCATTTCATCTGTTTCAATTGCTTGCATAGTAGCCATGTTGTTTATTATGATATTTTTCTTTTGTTATGTAAAATTATATAAGATAATTCAATTCATAAATTTTTTTTCAAAAAAAATAAAACAATTTTAAATCTGTATTTAAAACGTATTAATCAACGATTTCACCTATGCTGTTCTCTTCGGCTACAATGTCTTTTAACTGAGGGAGATCCCTGGTACTAGTTAAACCAAAGTGGTTCATGAACTCAGAACTTGTTGCATATAGTAAAGGTTTTCCAATAGTATTTGATTTACCTGCAATTTGAATCATTCCCTTATCCAACAATCTTTGAATGGAGTAATCACAGTTTACGCCCCGAATTTGTTCAACTTCTAATTTAGTAATCGGTTGTCTGTAGGCGATTATTGCTAGAGTTTCCAAAGCGGACTGACTTAATTTTTTTCTTTCTTTATGGACCTGAAGTTGATTGATAGCTTCATGGTATTGAGGTTTTGTTAAGAATTGCAGTTGGTCATTAATAGAAAGTAAAGCGAAAGGGTAGTCATCAGATTCGTATTTTGCTTTCAATTTCCCTATAAATTCTGCCAACTCAATTTTACTGATTTCAATTGCAAGGGCATCTTGTAAAACTTCGCGAAGGTCTTTTTGATTAATTCCTTCAGTAGCTGCAAAAATAATAGCTTCAATATTTAAGATTATGTCTTTCAAAGCTTAATAATTAATTACTTGTTCTTCCATTTGTTCCGGTAAATCACGGAATTTATAAGTTTGAGTTCTGAGTTGAGGTTGAAATCCAGCTTCAATAATAGCATCTTGGATGGATTTTGATGTAAATCGATGTGGAGCACCAGCAGCTGAAACAACATTTTCTTCAATCATAATTGATCCAAAATCATTAGCACCGGAGTGCAAGCAAATCTGTGCAGTTTGTTTACCAACCGTTAACCATGATGCTTGGATGTTTTTAATATTAGGTAGCATGATTCTGCTCAGAGCAATCATTCGTATATATTCATCAGCAGTAACGTCATTTGTAATACCTCGAAGTCTTTTTAAGAGGGTACCATCATCTTGAAATGGCCAAGGAATAAATGCAATAAAACCATATGCACCATCAGGTTTTTCACTTTGGACTTGACGAATCCATTCTAAATGTTCAAATCGTTCTTCAAGCGTTTCAATATGACCAAACATCATCGTTGCGGATGTGGGCAGGTTAATTTTATGGGCCGCTCTCATTACGTCTAACCATTCCTGTCCGCCGCACTTACCTTTGGAAATTAACCTTCTCACGCGGTCATTAAGGATTTCGGCACCAGCACCCGGCAAAGAATCTAATCCAGCTTCTTTCATTGCGGTCAATACTTCAAGATGACTCATTCCTTCGAGTTTAGCCACATGGGCAATTTCTGGAGGACCCAGAGAGTGTAGTTTTAAGTTAGGATAAAGCTCTTTTAACTGTTTAAATAAGGTTGTATAAAAAGTCAGGCCTAAATCAGGGTGGTGTCCACCCTGGAGCAGTAATTGATCACCTCCAAATTTGAAAGTTTCTTCAATTTTCTGTTTATAGGTTTCAATATCAGTAATGTAGCTTTCTTCATGACCAGGACGCCTAAAGAAATTACAAAATTTACAGTTAGCAATACATACATTAGTTGTATTGACATTTCTATCGATCTGCCATGTGACTTTACCATGAGGTACTTGAATTTTACGTAGTTCATTAGCAACATAGGCTAAGTCAGCAGTTGGAGCTTCTTTATATAAAAAAATACCTTCTTCTTTAGTTAAGAAGTCAAAATTTAAGGCACGTTCTAAGAGTTTGTTAACATTCATGTTAAACAAAGATACGGAGCTTTTTACTAAATCGAAAGATAATTGGTTGCTTATCATATAGAGGTTAAATAAGGTGGATGTGAGAAGGAGATAGTAATGAATTGGAATAATAAGTGCAATTATGCGAATATATTTGCCTCATCGAAAAACTTAAAAATCAACAGGTTGTTTTAATATTAACCTCACATTAATTTTACTTTCTGATAATTTGAAAATTGGGTAAATGAGGCGGATAAATCTTATATTTAAGAACACTACAAAGGAGGTTTTAGATGAGCCACGATATCATTCATATAGAACGGACATACCCGATATCCACAGCAGCTTTATGGCAAGCAATGACTGACAGGCAAAAGTTAAAAGAATGGTTTTTTGACATTCCAAATTTCAGTACAGAAGAAGGGGCAGAGTTTGAATTTACAAAGGTTGAAAATCCGGATGCGCAATTACATGAATGTACGGTTCTAGAGGTAAAACCTGGGGAGTTATTTAAATTTACATGGCGACATCCAAAGCAACCTATTGGCAATTCCATAATTACATGGCGATTTATTCCTAGGCGCGGTGCTACTACCTTGCACTTAACTCATGAGGGCTTAGAACATTTTAAGGATGCGGGTGAACAATTTTCACTAGATCGATTTGAATCTGGATGGGAACGAATTTTAGGAGATGCTCTTCCAAAATTCATAGAGAAGTTGTGACAAAAGTATATCTCCAAATATATTGGTTTTCAATAATTTAATTATTGAACCAAGCATTCTTGCTCTTACATCTTGCGTAAGAATCATTTTTAATTAATTTTAATCCTGAAACCTAAGGAATTCGTGTAAAATGATTCTACAAATCGTATGAAAAAAATATTTTCAAGTTTATATGTTCAGGTCATCCTAGGAATACTTATTGGTATTCTATGTGGTGTCTTTTATCCTGATTTTGCTATTCAGTTAAAACCTCTTGGTGATGGTTTTATTAAGCTAATCAAAATGATTATTGCGCCATTAATTTTCAGTTCGATTGTTATTGGTATTGCTGGAATGCAGGATATTAAAAAGGTTGGCAAGATTGGGTTAAGTTCCTTAATCTATTTTGAAATCATGACTACAGTCGCATTGATCATAGGTTTAGTTTTTGTAAATATAATAGAACCTGGTACGGGAATGAATGTTGACCCGGAAACCTTGGATCCTACGGCAGTTTCCCATTATATCCAAGAAGCTAAGGAGCACAAAAGTGTTATGGATTTTATATTAAGTATAATTCCTAGTAATGTTATTGCTGCTGTGGCATCAGATAATTTATTGCAGGTATTACTATTTTCTGTATTATTTGGAATAGGATTAACAAAGATAGGACATCGTTCTGCTGAACCAGTTATTAATGTTTTGCAATCATTTCTGAAGGGATTATTTGCTGTCATAAAAATGATTATGTATTTAGCTCCCATCGGCGCAATGGGTGCGATGGGTTTTACGATTGGGAAATATGGAATTGATGCATTATCATCATTGGGATTATTAATGCTTAGTTTTTATGCAACCTGTTTTGTCTTTATAGTTGGTGTAATTGGCGCTGTACTTTACTTTTATGTACGTGTAAATATATTCAAGTTATTAAAATATATAAAAGAGGAATTATTAATCGTATTAGGAACTTCTTCTTCTGAATCGGCATTACCGGGATTAATGCAAAAACTTGAAGATGCTGGCTGTTCAAGGCCCATTGTAGGATTAGTAATACCAACAGGTTATTCCTTTAATTTAGATGGCACATGTATCTATTTAACGATGGCAGCTGTCTTTATTTCGCAAGCATTAAATATGCATTTAAGCTTAGAACAAGAAATCACGCTTTTATTAGTATTGTTATTGACCTCCAAAGGGGCAGCTGGTGTTACAGGAAGTGGGTTTGTGACCTTAGCGGCTACACTACCAGTTGTAGGGCATATTCCTGTTGAGGCTGTAGGATTGATTTTGGGAATAGATCGATTTATGAGTGAAGCCAGAGCAATAACGAATATCATTGGAAATGCAACCGCTACTATCGTCATATCAAAATATGAAAAGGGATTAGATGAAGATTTATTACATGAAAAATTAGGTTCTTCCCATATTGTAGCTGAAAATTAGGATTAAATATTTATAAATCCTTTTAGTATTTTTTCATACCTATCAAACAATATCTATTTAATCGGACTTTAATAGGATGTTGTCTTTAAAATAGATATTCTTATGGATCTTAAATCAAATGAACCATTTTGGCTAGTAAAAAATGGTATACTAAATTCGTATCCTTCTTTACGAGAAAATAAAAGTTGTGATGTATTAATTGTTGGAGGTGGAATAACGGGTAGTTTAATTGCTCATCAGTGTATAGAAGATGGATACAAGACTATTCTGATTGATAAACGTGAAATAGTGAATGGTAGTTCTTCCGCAACAACTTCCATGTTACAATATGAAATCGATACTCCATTATATAAGTTGGAGGATATGATTGGTAAAGATGGGGCAATCATGAGTTATAAGGCATGCTCGGATGCAATTGATAAATTAGGTGAAATTTCCAAAAGAATTAAATCGAAAGCAGGGTTTAAGAAGAAAAAATCACTGTATTATGCTTGTCGAAAAAAGGATTTAAGTTGGTTGAAAAAAGAATTTTTGGCTAGAGTAGAAGCAGGATTTACTGTGAAATGGATGGAGGAAGACGAAATTGTAAAAACCTTCAAAATTCAAGATTCGTACGGTGGAATCCTTTCAGAACAGGGAGGGAGTGTCGATGCCTTTAAGCTAGCTCATGAACTAATTCAATATAATTATGAAAAAGGTTTGGAAGTCTACGATAAAACGGAACTCATTAATGTGGAGGAGAAGAAAGGTTTTAATAAGGTTTATTTAGATACTGAAGTAGAAATTCGAGCGAAGCAAATAATTTATTGTGTTGGTTATGAAAGTGCAAACATGATAAAAGAAAAATTTGTTGACTTATTGAGTACCTACGCCATTGTTTCAGAAATCAATCAAAAGCTTTATGAGCACTATAATGATTATTTAATTTGGAATACCGCTGAACCTTATTTGTATATGCGCACAACGGACGATTGCAGGTTTTTAATTGGAGGAGAAGATGAAGAATTTAGAGATCCACAGAAAAGAGATGAACTTTTGTTTAATAAGTCTAAGAAATTAACGAAAGATTATTATAAAGTATTTAATAATGAGGAGTTTATTGCTGATTTTTCTTGGGCAGGTACTTTTGGAGAAACAAAGGATGGTCTTCCATATATCGGAACGCATCAAGATTTCAAACGATCTTATTTTGTTTTAGGATTTGGGGGAAATGGGATAACATTCTCAGTAACAGGGATGGAAATGGTTTCTGATTGGTTAAAAGGAATTCACAATCCTTTGAGTCCTTATTTCGCTTTTGGTAGATAAAATATTACTAATCAAATGACTCTAACTAAAAGAGGCCAACTTTTTAAGGTCGGCCTCTTTCTTTAAAAAGTTATCTTCTTTTTTTCTTTTTATGACTCACGTCAAAATTGAAAATAAAATAACCTTTTTTGTATAATTAATAACGACTTATTATTTTAAATATTGTATGAAATATTATTTTTTTTAAAAAAAATTTTTCAAGAAGGCCATAAAAGATTTTTTATATAATAAAAGGGTTGACATTTTTCGATTGTCAACCCTTTCGTTAAAAAGTTATCTTGTTTTTTCTTTTATGACTCAGGTCACAATTGAAAATAAAATAACCTTTCTTTGTATAGTAATAACGTTAATAATATTAGAATATTGTTCAAAGTTTATTCTTTTTAATAATTATCATAAATGCAGCATAATTCTTTCAAACGTCTATGTTTATGGTTGTATGGAAAAAGGCAAATGAAAGCAATGTTTACTAAATTAAACCGTTTTACTTTTTAAAAGTCAAAGAACAAATTCATGGAAAACAAAATGAAAACAAAATGAAAACAAAATATTTTAGCAGGGCATTGCTTTTGTTTAATACTTTTAAAAACAGAAAATTAACAAATGAGGAAATTGATGATGCAGAAGAAAAAGCTGATAATTTAGGTGAAAGAACAAATGAATTCAAATTATTGATTTCAATGATACGAGATACTTTTTCAGGAAAGTATAAAATGAATAAATGGAACATGTCCATTATTATAGGGACTATAATTTATGTTGTTTCACCTATAGATGCTGTTCCTGATTTGGTTCCGGTATTAGGCTGGTTAGATGATGCATCCATAGTAGGCTTTGCAATTGCAAAATTAGCAGATGAAGTTGACCGATACAAAAAGTTTCAAAAAACTGGATTAGAAATCTGATTATAGGTTTATCAAATATAAAGTTGTTGATGAGGCATTAAAGTTATTTAATGCCTCTTTTTTGGATTCGAATAAAATAAGTTTTAATTTTCGTTTCTAACGACAGTCCAATTAATGAAGAAATTGATCATCATTTTATTTATTATATTCCATCAAATTAGTTTTTCTCAAATAAAATTAAATGATGAACTTAATACCCTGATTAATAATTATTATCCTGAAAAAGAAAATCCAGGGATCATGCTCCAAGTATTTGATCGTCATGGCGGAATAATATATTCAAAAGGTCAGGGATTGACAGATTTAAGGTCAAAAAATTCAATTTCTGAACACAGTAATTTCAGGATGGCTTCAGTGAGTAAACAATTCACGGCCATGTCAATCTTAATCCTTGAAGAAGAAGGGAAATTAGATTTATACGATACTTCGCTATCATTCTACTTTCCGAAACTCAAAGGGCCAATCCGAAATAGTAATATCGCAAATCTATTAAATCATAGCTCCGGAATCGTAGATTATGAAAATTTAATTTCTGATCGTATAAAAGGTCAACTTTCAGATGCTGATGTTTTAAAGCTTGTTGAACCTATTGATTCTGTTTATTTTACTCCAGGAGATAAATTTAGGTATAGTAATACGGGTTATTGTCTATTAGCCTTAATTGTAGAGAAAGTAAGTAAAATGGATTACAGTTCATTTGTAAAAGCAAAAATATTTGATCCACTTCAAATGAATAATTCTATAGTTTACAATCCGACGGATAAAATAATTGATCGTGCATATGGATATCATATGAATCAGGATTCCTTTATTTTCGCAGATCAAAGTCTAACAAGTGCGACAAAAGGAGATGGGGGAGTTTATACTTCAGCAGCTGACTATAGAAATTGGAATACTGATTTTCAAAAATTAATTAAAGGGAAGCAGAAGTTTGAGACTATTTTTAAAAATAATATTGCAGTAGTTACTAATCAAATTTCTTATAGTTTAGGAAAGTTTAGAGGATATGATCAATTTTCAAATGAAGTATATTTTCATTCTGGGGAAAGTACGGGATTTAATAATTTTGTATTATCCATTCCAGAGAGATCAATAAGCATCAGTTTATTCAGTAATAGGGACGATGAAAAAATAGGTCCTTTTATAAAGGACCTGATGAATGTCTTGAATATTAAGATCAAAGGTTTAGAAAGTCAATCTATATTTCCATGGTTATCCAATATTTATTCAAACCATTTTTAATCATATTCTTTAATATCAGCGATTTTAATTTGGTTATTTTGGTCTAGAATGAGTTTAATATCTCTATTATAATCCGTTTGAAAATCGCAGTCTGAGATTAGAATTTTATAGTTTATTTCTTGGGGAGTTTGATTAATGAGATTGCAGTTAGAAACTTGAATATTTTTCCAATCTTGACCGGAAATTAGGAAACCAGAACCAATTCCAGCAGTTTTGAGATCAAATTTATTTTTCCATTTTTGGTTTAACTCAAATTCAGTAATGCTGCTATCCATCTCAAGTCCTGTATTTATTGCATCATTTTTAAATTCGAAATATTCAGGTGTAGTCATTGCCCGCATAATTTCAATGGATCCATCCTTCTGAAAATAAAGTTCAATATTGTCTTTTAGCCATTTACAACCTTTATCAACACCTATAGGATTTTGATCAAAATCTTGATAAGATAAGCTATCTACAGGATTGTTATCAGTCTGATTTGAATTGTTTTGGCAGGAAAAAAGACTACAAATAAATGCGAGGAAAACAAATCTTTTCATACCATTAATAATTAGTTATATAAAAATAAATAATATTGTTGATTTAATTTCATTTTTCATTCACCTAGTGTAGACTTTCTATGACCCATTTAAAAATGATCTTTCTAGAATATCGTTGAAAATAATTATTTCTCTAAAATCTCTTTTAAATGATTGAGGCCAGCATCAAAATCTTTATTCATATCAAAAAATAAACTCATTAAGTTAAAAGGATAAGGCATTTTGCCGTCTATTTCCCAAATCACTTCAGAACTTTGAGCACTCAATTCATTCACTTGCATAAATGATTTATTAGCTTCATCAGAGCCGTTGAAAAATAAATCCATATCGATACGGCCGGCTGTTGAATCAACTTTAGTTATGATTTGCTTTCCATCACCTACTTTTTTACTTTTCCAAGTATAAGTAAATCCAGGTGTAGCATCCGTTCCTTCATAATTTCTAATGATATTTGGGTCCATTCTAGACCAATTATCATAATTTCCTTGATTTCGAATTAATTTGACATAGTTATAGACCTCTGATTTTGGTTTATTAATTGATATTTTACTGCCTGCATGGAAATCTTTAGGCAAAAATGCAGCTACAATTAATGCTAGTGCAACAATAGCAATTACGATGAGTAATAAATACTTTAAAAATTTCATAATTTTTTGATTTGGTTTGAATTTATTTATTTTTCAAATTTAATAATTTGTTTAATGTATTGATATTTCTTCCAGTTGCATTTATTTTTAATTTGTTCTCTATAAAATTATTGTTCAGTTTACTTTTTGCCATCCCTTCAGGTAGGTAAAAATAAAATATGTTATTAACAATCTTATATTCCTCTGGTGAAAGCTTCAACTTATTAAATTCATTCAAATTAGATTGATGGACTTTGTCAGATAAGAAGGTAATAAAAACCTTATTTCCAGGAAGATTAGATTTGAAAGGATTGTTCTCCAAAGCTTCTATTATTTGGATTTCATTAAGGACAAAAACTTCAATATTGAGGGAGAATTTTTCTAATAGCAAAGATTTAATTTGAGAAGAAACTTCATTGGCCTTCTTTTCCGAAGATAAGAGTACATTTGCCACTTTGTATATAGGTTTGAACATTTAGATAACCATCTGAAATTAATACATCTTTTAGTTCAGACATTTTTATGATGTTTTTTCCAGAAACATTGACTGCGCGGAGAAGGACAATATAGTTATTCATTAAATTAACTCTGAGGGTTTAATAAAAGGGCAATATCAATTTTTTTCATTTTCATTAAAGCTGCGGATGAATCTGGGTTTTTGAGCATCTTGGATATGTCTTTTGGAACAATCTGCCAACTCACACCAAATTGATCTTTACACCAACCACACATACTTTCTTTTCCTGCTTTCACGATTTTATTCCAGTAATAATCAATTTCATTTTGATCATTACAAGTAATAGTTAAAGAATTTGCCTCATTAAATGAGAATTCTTGAGGTACACCTGAATCCATTGCGGCAAGAGTTACTCCATTTACGGTAAACTGAGAGTGCATAACTTGTCCCTTTGTTGGACCATCTGAATATTCAAGTACACCTTGGGAAATAAAGTCGGGAAATAACTCTTGATAGAAACTCAGTGCTTCTTTACATTTTCCTTGCTGAGCTCCTCCAAACATCAGTGTTGGTACAATAGCTTGGTTATTTACATTTTCTAATTTACCATAATATAACTGCCAACTAAAACCATATTTATCTACAACCCAACCGTAATACTCAGAAAATGGATATTGGTCTAGTGGCATTAGAATTTGTCCTCCGTTTAAGAGTTTTTCCCATACAGAATCAACTTCCTTTTTACTTTCAAATACGGGCATATACGAAATCGATGGGTTAGGTTTAAACATGGGGCCGCCATTAATTCCAATAAAGTCAAAGCCCATTATATTTGCCTCAACTACTATTGGAGAATCTTTCATGATTGAACTATTTGAAAATACATCTGTGTAAAAATCAAAAGCTTCTTTAGCTTGATTATCAAACCAAAGAGAAGGTATAATTTTATTTGACATAATTATATTATTTAAAGAATTTTTGAATTGAGCTAATAGAATTATTTCTTCAATGATGGACATGGCTAATTTATTTTTTCGCTTTCATTTCCAATCCTTTAAGTGTCAAAACATTACCAGCAGGATCTTTAATTGTTGTTATTTTATTCGATTTTTCTGTTTCAATCATTTGAATTGATATATGATTAACATTTAAAAAATCGAGGGCAGCATTAATTTGATTGGTATTTAATTCGAGAAAAATTTCAGGCTTATCATTATCGGGTATTTCAATTAGCCATAAGTTTATTGATCCGAATATGATTTTTGCTAATCTAAAGCAGTTTAATTGATTAGAAAATATTTCTTCCGAATCTAACAATAGGATATCTCTATAAAAATGTAGGGTTTCTTCGAACATTTTTGTAGGAATCCTCATTCTAATATTGTTCCCAGCTTTAAAGGTTATATTGTTCATCAGCAAATCACTAGGAAAACCTAAGAATTAACCAATAGGTTTTTTATTGGATCACTATTGGTTAATTCATGATAAATTGTAAAATCAATTAAAAAATGGTTATCCCATTTTTTTATTTCCTTCAAAATGGATCATCCAATTAATGCCGAATTTATCTTGAAAGGAAGAGTATAATTCAGCAAAGAATGTTTCACCCAATTCCATTTCCATGACCTTAGCACCTTCAGATAGCGAATTATAATATTGTTTAGCTTCTTCAGGACTTGCTACATCCAACATAATATATGTTGAGTTACCAATGGTTAGCTTGTGGCCAAATCCTTCCACGACATCTGAACCCATAAGCATTGTTTCTGGATTAATATGAATGGCGGTATGCATTACTTTTCCTTTAGCATCTTCAGGTAATGGTGGGTGATTAGGGTCAGCGGGTATATCATCATAGAAATAAGTTCCAGTTCTTTCTGAATTAAATACTTTTTGATAGAAATCAAATGCTTGATTGCAGTCTCCATTGAAGTTTAAATAAGCATGTACTTTTGCCATAACGTTTTAATTAGTGGTTTATATTAATTTAATTAATGTTGATCCGTAAACCTAGTTTACATTTATGTCAATAGGTTTTAAGAATTTAATCTTATTTCATTATTATACTAAATTACTGCACTTAAAATAAAGTTCACTTGTCTTAAGGCAAGTTTTAGAAAATATAAGGACAGTAAATGAAGTTGACTAGGAAGTTATTTTTTTGAATTTCGCATAGCTGGAAGTTTTTTAATAGCATCATTTTGGAGCATATTTTCATACTCTTCAGAAGCGCTATCTATTAACCTGATATTTCCATTGGAATCATAATATATTCCCCAGCCATAAGTTTTTGCTAATGGTGAAGTTCTTAGGCAAGGCTGACCTTTAGAATAGAATTTTATTCTTTCCTTTTCAAGATCGCTTTCTAATATTTCATTACGTTCGGCATAAATATCAAAAATCAAATCATCCGAGTTTATTTTGTTTGGGTGTTTGTTTAATTTATCAAATTGCAAATTAGCAACAGTTAATTTATCAATTTTAATTGTGGGAATATCACCTTTCAACGCTTTAGAATCTTCAGCAACGGTAATTAAAGTATTGAAATAATTTGTAGTATGAATTTTCATGTCTTTAAAAATGTTTCTTAAAATTAAGCTTCAAATTGACAAAGGTTTGTCAGTAGTGAATTAAATATTGTGAATTCGTTGGTATTTATTAGATATAAAATCAATAGACTCTTTCATGACAAACTGGAGAACATCCAAATTTATATCCTCTAACTTTTTAATATATATACAGGCTTTGGCCATTTTAAACTTTCCTAAACCATCAAGGTTTTGAATTTGTTCTTCACAACCGGTTGTTACATATAAAGAAATTGCGGCTTTCCGAGGAGAAAATCCCAATAAGGGAGCATCACCTTCGTGGCCTGAAGCATATTTATAGTGGTATTGACCAAAACCGATAATTGTAGGGCCAAACATTCTCGCTTTTTCTCCGGTTGCTTTTTCCATTAATTCTATCAATTTGAAAGAATCCTTTTTCTTTTGATCATTTTCTAGATTATTTATAAAGGTCTCCACAGAATCGCTGGAAAATTGTGTCTTTACTTTTGCCATAACTATTTTTCACAAATTTCTTTTAACAAATTCAAAGCATCTGGCCATGTTTGATCAAACATATGCGGGTCCGTTTGGTCTGACAATTCGATTGAACAAATAAGATTTGTTTTTCCATTCAGGTTTTTAAATCGATAGACTTCTAATGAATTCTTCCATTCATCAACCATTTTTCCTTCATTATACTCTCCATTTTGGTCAAACATTCCTACATGTCTAAGGATAACTATATCACCTGGAATATTCGCATCTACGATAGCTATCATCCCCGCTTCAAATCCTTCATGATCCTTTGATGTAAATAACATTTTAGTTTTTTCAGTCCAATCACCTCTTAAGTCAGAAGTAGGACTGAAGGGTTTCGTCCATTTTCTATATGAATCTTGGTCTAACATGACTTCGTAAACTTTTGTGGGACTATTCTCTATAATAATTGAGTAATAAACAGTTATCATAATTTTAAAATTTACCAAATCCAAACACTGCTCCAGCAGGATCTTGTATAATTACATAATTATAAGTGCCATCGGATTTCTTACTTTCGTGAATAAGAATTCCACCATTATCTAATGCTTTTTTTAAGGTGTCATTAACATCTTCCACACAGATATACATAATCCATTGCGGTGGGATGTTTGTATTGACTCCACGTTTATGACATATTCCGCCAGCTGGTTCTTTTTCATCAATCATCATGGCATAGTCGTTATAAGAATCTTCGCCATCTTTCATGGCCACAGGGAATTCTTTCCAACCTATTACTTCTTTGTAAAATTCCTTTAATGATTCAGCTTGATCTGTAGTCAAATCAGCCCATACAATTTGTCCAATTTTATATTTTCTTTCAGACATGTTAATTGTGTTTTTTTTCTGTATGATTTTTGAAACTATCTAAAATTGCTTGCCATCCTTCCTTTTGCATTTCTAAAGGATTTGTCTCTTCGGCATCAAAATCAATAATTATTCTTGTTTTACCATTTTCATCTTTGAATTTTATGTCAGTTTCTCTATTGTCACCTAATAAATAAGAAATACTATTATATGGTGTAATTTCAGTATAAGTACCTTCAAAATCAAACTCAAAACTACCATCCTTTGCTGCCATTTTGTTTTTGAATTTTCCACCAACTTTAAGGTCATTGATAGAGGAAGGGCAATGCCAATCCTCAGAAGCTTGATTCCATTGAACAATATCATCAGGATTATTATAGCTTTCCCAGACTGATTCAATAGGCGCATTTATTAAGGATTCAATATGTATTCTTTTCTTTTCCATGATTATTCTGATTTTTAAATTCAAATTTAATATGCGAAATACATTTTTTCCTTGCCTTATGGCAAGAAAAGAATATTTTATCTGCTAGATTTTTCTTGTTTTCAAAGACATTGTAAACAATATTAACCTTATTATTTCCTGTATTTAATTACAGGAACAATGTTTAAATCTTTTTAAAAACAATAAATCCTAAGAATCTGTTTTTGAATAGAATAAATTATTTGATGTAATAGATTTTTACATTGATATATTTTTCGTGGAATAAAGTATTAAATTAGGATAAGTATTTTTTTCAAAAGATAAACAAAACAATGGTGTTATGGGTGAAAAATTAAGTGCAAAGGCATCAATTGAAGTATTAAAGCCTATTGAAGAGGTTTTTGAGGCTATCATTAATCCAGATAAAATGAGCAATTATTTTATTGAGAGATCTTCAGGAAGATTAGAAGAAGGAGTAACAGTAGAATGGAAGTTTCCAGAATTTGAAGATATTTTTCCAGTTACAGGAAAGGTCATTCGTTCATACGACTATATATCCTTTGATTGGAGTGGAGGAGAAGAAGGCATGCTCGTGGAAATATTTTTAGAGGCTTATCAAGACATATTTACAGTTGTACGGATAAAGGAAAGTTATATGCCGATTAATGATGAAGGAATAAAACAAGCTATTGGTCAGACAGAAGGATGGTCGAATTTTTTAGCTTGCTTAAAGGCGTATTTAGAATATGGCATTAACTTAAGAAAGGGTGCTTTTGATTTTATGAAGTCATAAAATATTTATATGAGTGAGATTACTAATATTGATGAATATATCTCTGGTTTCGAAGGAGATCAGAAAAAAATGCTTGAAGAAGTTAAGAGCATAATTAAAAATGCCGCTCCAAAGGAGGCAAAAGAGACTATAAATTACAAGATGCCAACCTTTAGATATAATGGAAATTTAATTCATTTTGCGATGTTTAAGAATCATTTGGGCATATATCCGGGTGTTGAAGCCATAAAACATTATGAAAAGGAATTATCAGGCTATAAAACTTCAAAAGGGGCCATACAAATACCATTGAAATCAGCCATACCAGAACAGCTCATTATCGATTTGGTAAATTTTAATGTAAACCTTCTAAAAGAAAGAAAATATCCGAGTTGGGAGAATAAAAATTCAATGTGGGATGAGTGTCAGGAATTTATGAACCAAATTATTTTGAAGACAAAAACACCTTTAAAAAAAGAAATAAAATGGGGAGCAGATGTTTACACTTATCAAGGCAAAAATGTTATTGGATGGGGAGGCTTCAAGGATTTTTTTTCACTATGGTTTTATAATGGTGTGTTTTTGGAAGATAAATTGAATGTATTAATTACAGCTTCAGAGGGCAAAACAAAATCATTGAGACAATGGAGATTTAAAAATCTTCAAGATATGAATGAGAAAGATATTCTTCAATATATTGATGAGTCCGTTCAGACCATTGAGGAGGGAAAGGCTATAAAACCAGAGAAAGCAGCTCCAAAAGAAGTCACGGGATTTTTGCTGGAATATTTAGAAAAAAACTCAGAATTTAAGAATTCATTTTATAATTTAACTGCAGGCAAGCAAAAGGAATATACAGAATATATTGAAGAGGCCAAGCAAGATAAAACCAAGTTGGCAAGGGTAGAGAAAATTATCCCAATGATTTTAGAGGGGAAAGGATTACATGACAAATACAAAAGATAAGTCTATCATTATGATAGGCTTTTTTCGTTTTTTACAACAAATCAGCCCTTTTTCTGTTCTTTCTTAAAAAGGGGATATTTACAAGATTAGAAAAATAAATGAATGGATAGAAGGAATTTCATTTCACAGAGTATAATATTAGGAAGTAGTTTGGTAGTTGGTCATTCTAATCTACCGAATAACATCATAGGAAACACAAACTATATGAGTCAAAAGAATATTAATAAGGAAATGGTAAAATTTCGACCTAAGTCTAAAAGTGGTTTTGGAGGTGTTGCCATAGGAAATGGTTTCAATGTAGATCATGGAGATATGGTTGCTCATGAGGCTATGGATCAGGCATGGAAATCTGGAGTTAGATATTTTGATACCTCACCATGGTATGGATTAGGAATAAGTGAACGCAGGATGGGGCTCTATCTCAAAGATAAAATAAAGGAGGAGTACACTATTTCTTCGAAAATAGGTAGGATATTGGTGCCGGAAAATAATTTTAAACAGAAGGGATTAATGTGGGGAGGTCAGCTAAATGCGTCCTATCGGTATGACTACACAGCAGAAGGTGCAAGAAGAAGTATTGAAGATAGTTTACAAAGGATGGGGATAGGATCATTAGACATTGTTTTTGTTCATGATTTATCACCTGATAATGGCGATATGGGTAAAGATTGGGTTAAATATTTTGAAATTGCTCAGGATGGTGCCTTTAAGGAATTAACGAAAATGAGGGAGGAAGGCTTAATAAAAGGTTGGGGACTTGGAGTAAATACGATTGAACCTATTTTAAAAACTTTGGAAGTGGCTGATCCTGATATTTTTCTTTCTGCGTGTCAATATTCATTAATAAAATACGAGGATGATCTTAAGGAGGTATTTCCTAAGATTTCAGAAAGGGGGATGTCTATTGTAGTCGGAGCGCCTTTATGTGCAGGATTTTTAGCGGGAAGGCCAAGGTATTTGTATGGTAAAGATATTCCTGAATTTGCGGCCGACAGATTGAAAAAATTGACTCAAGTTGCAGATAACCATCATGTAGACCTAAGAACAGCAGCATTACAGTTTTCAGCAGCAGCAGCAGTTGTATCTGCTGTTATTCCTGGCGCAAGTTCTGCAGAGCAAGCAAAAGCGAATGCGGCTTCTTTTGATATGAAGATACCTGCTGGATTTTGGGAAGAACTAAAAGCCGAAAAAATAATTCTTGAAGATGCGCCGGTTCCAAATGAAAAATTGCAGGATGGAATATAAAGATAAGATTGGGTTTATTGGATTAGGCAATATGGGTAAACCTATGGCCAAGAATTTAGAAAAGGCTGGAGTAAATCTTTTTGTATACAATAGGACGGCAGAAAAGATGCAAGATTTCGCTGAAAACAGCATGATATGCCATGATATTGTAACGCTGATTAGGTCAAGTGATATTATATTTACCATGCTAACCAATGATGATGCTGTACATGCGGTTTATGAAACGATTTTATCCATGAACATAGCAGGGAAATTATTCGTGGACATGAGTACAATATCACAAGAAGCATCCAATGCGATATCGGAAATTACTAAGTCTAAAGGAGCAGGATTTATAGATGCTCCTGTTGCTGGGAGTACACAGCCGGCAAAAGACGGGACCTTAATATTTATGGTAGGAGGTAGTGAGGAAGATGAGAAGAAAGTATTGCCATATTTAGAAATTATGGGTAAAGAAGTGAAGTATATGGGGGAAAATGGACAAGGAGTTAATGCTAAATTATGTATTAATTATTATTTGTCCATATTATATCAAGGAATGGCTGAAACAGTATTATTTGCGGAGAAGTTAGGGATATCTAGGGAGAATATGATGAGCATTATCAATGAAAGTGCAAGTGGGAGCGGTGCTTCAAAGGTTAAGACGAAATCCATTATAAAAGATGAATACCCAGCAGCATTTTCGATTGATCTGATGTTAAAAGATGTAAAATTGGCTATTGAAGCTGGTGCAAAATTTCCATTAACAGCAAGTATATTGGAAACCTATCAAGGAGCGAAGGATGCAGGGTTTTCCGATTCAGACGTCATGAGTATCATACCCTTCATTAAGGGTAAGGATAAATAAATTTTGATATGGAGATGTTATAAAAAAGTTTAATTAAAATATCTAATTATGAAAAAGGATTATATAATCATTCTTTTGAGTGTTTTATTAGGGCAATTGGCAATGGGCCAAAGTTTAAAAGAAGTAGAATATTCGGAGGGTAATCAATCATTGAAAGGATTGGTTACCAGCAATTCTGGAAAATCTTTGCCTGCAGTTTTAATTCTACCGGCCTGGAAGGGAATAGACCAAGAAGCAAAGGACACTGCATTGGCTCTGGAAAAACAAGGATTCATTGCTTTTATTGCGGATATATATGGAGTTGGGAATAACCCTTCGGACAATAATGCATCTGCGAAGCTTTCTTCGCAATATAAAAATGATTATCAATCCTATCAAAAAAGGATTCAGGCAGGTCTTGATGAATTGAAAAAATTAGGGGCTACCAAAACTGCAGTCATTGGGTATTGTTTTGGTGGCACTGGGGCACTTGAAGCTGCAAGAGGAGGATTGGCAGTAGAGGGTGTCGTATGTATCCACGGAGGATTGGCTAAGGCTAAGGATCGCCCAAATAATGAAATAAAAACCAAGGTTTTGGTTGAGCATCCTGCAGATGATGCTTCTGTTAAAAAAGAAGATTATGATGGTTTAATAATGGAATTAAACGAGGGGAAAGCAGATTGGCAGATTATTACTTATTCTAATTCAAAACACACCTTTACAAATCCTGCATCGAATGATTATAATCCAACTATGGCAAAACGAGCTTGGAATCATACTTTGTTATTCTTAAATGAGATTTTGAAATAAACTTTAATTTAAAATATTGAGAGCCACCTTTTTGGTGGCTTTTTTATTTATACTATAGATCGTTTTATTTTTTCTTTAAACATATCAAATAGAAAATTGAAGTAATAAAAAGGGATGAAAATAAGATCCATTCACTTGTTAACGTATGTTTATAGTACGAATACAAGGCTGTTAACAAGAAAGATTTAGAAAAGAATAATAGCAAAAGAATAACCCTCATCTTAATGTAATTAGAAATGCATAATAATTAATTATAGATTAAATAAATTTAATAATAAAAATGGATTTCTTCTGAGTAATTGTATTATTTTTTATGAATAATGATCAGTTTTTGATTTCAAAATCAAAATTAAACCATTAAAAATTAAGGGAAATCTATAAGGATATCTAAATCTCTTTCAAAAATTCAATTCTATGTTACATTTATATTAATAAATCATTAAATTCTATTCTGCGGTTTAATTTAATGAGAAGCAATCATTTATAAGTGTTTATTCAACATTTATCTTGAATTAAAAAAATTAGAAATAGAGTTAGGGAATAAAAAATTTATAAAATGATTTGCGCACACGGTTGTTTTATCTAACTTAGGGCAACTAAACATAAATCTATAATAACTTAAACGCCTTAATTCTATGGTTAAAAGCCACCATCTTTTCAAAGGAAAGAATGGGATGAAAATGCTTCGAATCGGAGGAGCCACTATGCTTTTCAGCATAGCCTCAGTTTCAGGATTTGCTCATTCAACAGTGCATGCTACCAATTATGCTATGCATTGGCAAAATCAAGTAACAGTTCGAGGAACTGTGAAAGATATTTCTACTGGCCAGCCCTTGGCCGGAATAACTGTAAGTGTTAAAGGTACTAACCAAGCCACAACAACCGATGAACAAGGAAATTATTCATTGGATGGGGTGCCAGGTTCAGCTACTTTAGTATTTACTTCAGTTGGATTTGAGAAAAAAGAAGTCTCTGTATCCAATCAAACAACCGTCAATATAGACTTGTCAGCAACATCAGATAATATCGATGAAGTTGTCGTGGTAGGATATGGTACTCAGAAAAAAGAGACCGTAACTGGAGCGGTATCAGCAGTTAAAGGGGAAGAGCTGAAAAAGTCTCCCGCCATTAATCTATCCAATGCTATGGCAGGTCGTGTACCTGGAGTAGTTGCGACGAATGGTAGTGGAGAACCCGGTTATGATGGTTCAGGAATTCGTATCCGTGGAACGAATACGCTTGGAGATTCAGGTCCATTGATTGTAATCGATGGAATTCCTGCAAGATCAGGAGGTATTGATCGCTTAAATCCTGCAGATATTGAAAATATTTCGGTTCTGAAGGATGCATCGGCAGCTATCTATGGTGCCCGTGCTGCGAATGGGGTAATCCTTGTTACTACCAAACGAGGTAAAACGGGTAAACCATTATTATCATATACCTTTAACCAAGGATTTTCACAACCCACAGTTGTACCAAAATTAGCAGATGCAGTTCAGTATTCTGAGATGCGTAATGAGTTGGAAATTTATAAATTACCAGTTTCTGAATGGGGGGCAGCACTAGATGCATTTAATTCAGCTGGATCATATAAAAGACCAAATGGAAGTACGGTAACGGCACCTTTTGATTCTGAGGACAAAAAATTATTTGCAGACGGTTCTGATCCATGGGGACATCCCAATACGGATTGGTATAAGGAAGCACTAAAAAATTGGTCTCCCCAGGCTAAGCATAATGTTCAATTAGAGGGAGGGACGGAAGATCTAAGGTATTTAATGTCATTAGGTTATCTTAACCAAGATGGGTATTATAAAAATTCAGCAACGGGTTATAAGCAGTATGATATCCGGGTGAATTTAGATGCCAACATCAATAAATATATCAAGACCCAATTCGGTGTTTTAGGAAGACAAGAAAACAGGAATTTCCCTACAAAAGGAGCGGGAACAATTTTCCGTATGTTGATGCGTGGTAACCCAACGATGCCAGCATATTGGCCAAATGGTATGCCAGGTCCAGATATTGAATATGGAGAGAATCCTGTTGTTATTTCCACTGATGCAACGGGATATGATCGGGATAAGCGGTATTTTTTCCAAACTAACGGACAGGTAGAAATCAAGATTCCGGGAGTAGAAGGTTTGAAAGTAACAGGAACGGCGGCGATCGATAAATACGTAAGAGGAACCAAACGTTGGGAGATTCCATGGTATTTATATACTTGGCAGGGAGACTATGAAGCAGATGGAGTTACACCATTATTAGTAGCAGGAAAACGTGGTCCGGCAGAACCAAGATTGAATCAATCCAATGAGGATCAGATGAACATTCTATTAGGAGCTGTTGCATCTTATGACAAGGTAATAGGGGATCATACCTTAAATATTTTGGCGGGTGTTAACCGTGAAACCATACGTAATGATAATTTTTCAGCATTTAGAAGGTATTTCCTTTCGAATAATATCGACTATTTATTTGCTGGAGGAGATGCGGAAAAAGATAACTCAGGAGGTGCATACGAAAGAGCTCGTTTAAACTACTTTGGAAGGTTTAATTATAACTACAAAGGCAAATATATTGCTGAGTTATTGTGGCGTTATGATGGTTCTTATATGTTCCCTGAAGATTCACGTTATGGATTCTTTCCTGGAGCCATGCTAGGTTGGATGGTTTCAGAAGAAAATTTCTGGAAGGAGAATGTGCCATTTGTCAATTATTTTAAAATCAGAGCATCCTATGGTCAAATGGGTAATGACAATATTTATTACAATGGTGCACTTCAGGAGTATCAATATTATTCAACCTATGGATTTGGTACTTATGTGATCAATAATGAGGTTGTTAAATCATTGTACGAGAGTCGCGTTCCGAATATGTTTATCACCTGGGAGGTTGCGAATAACTATAACTTAGGGTTTGACTTTCAATTTTTAGGAGGGAAGTTTAACGCTGAATTTGATTTATTTAGAAATAGCCGCGAGAGTATTTTATGGCGTAGAAATGCTTCCATACCTCAGAGTACAGGTATGTCATTACCAGCGGAGAATATTGGAAAAGTGGACAACTCTGGATTTGATTTAAATATTGGATATAAGGAGACCTTTGGAGAATTAGGTTTCAATGCTTCAGTAAATGGAGGCTATGCTAAGAACAAAATTATTTTTTGGGATGAGGCACCGGGAGCACCAGAATGGCAGAAAAGTACTGGTCGCGCTATTAATGCTGGTATGTATTATATCTATGATGGGGTATTTAAGGATCAAGCTGACATTGATGCAAATACCATAGACTATTCTGATATCACTGGTAATCTTCGTCCAGGAGATATGAAATATCAAGATTATGATGGCGATGGAAAGATCACACCAGATGACCGAGTTCGCAGGAATAAAAATACTGTTCCAACATTCCAAGGAGGGCTTAATCTAGGATTTACGTACAAGAATTTTGATTTGTCTATTTTATTCCAAGGGGCAATGGGAGCAGAGATGAGAGTAGGTACAGATGAGTCAGGTGCAATCGGTAACTATTTATTAGATTTCTACGAAAAACGTTGGTCAATTGAAAATCCAAGCTCGGAACATCCGCGTATTACAGACCGTAGTGACCAATATTTCTCTTACAATAATACCTATTGGATGCGTAATACAGACTACCTTCGTCTAAAAACCTTAGAATTAGGTTATAACGCCCCAACAGACTGGACCAAGAAATTTGGTGTTAGCAGTGCTAGGATTTTTGTAAGCGGTCAGAATTTATTGACTTGGAGTGGAATGAAAATTTATGATCCAGAATCCACAAACGCAGTTGGACAATATTATCCACAAGCGAGATTGATTAACTCTGGTATTATGGTTTCCTTTTAATAATTGATGAACATGAAATTAAAATTTAAATTACAATATATTCCTTTGGCCTTAATGGGCTTAATGGCTTCGTGTAATGACGATTTTGTCAGCACCAAACCATTAGGTGAAGTATCAGAGGATGTGGTTTGGACAGATGGGGCGCTGGCTCAGGCATTTGTCTACGAAATATACAATGGATTTGGGGTAGGAGGATTTTACGAGCAACAGATGGCTTCCATGACCGATGAGGCTCTTTTTACCCATCCAGGCCGTGGTATAAACACCGTAACTGAAAGTAGGTCCAATGCAGCTGATCAAGGTTATATAATGGATACCTATAACTATGGACATATGTACTCCAGGATTCGTGCTACTAACATCGCCATTCAACAATTAAGAAATCCACAGTTTGATAAAGGTCAAGCAGATAAATTGTTGGGAGAAGCTTATTTTCTAAGGGCTTATTTCTATCAGCAGTTGCTTCGACTATATGGCTCTGTACCATTGATTACCAATGTTTATGAATTGGGAGAGGCGGATTATATGAAAGAGCGAAATACTTATGAAGAGTGTGTTAATTTGATTGTAAATGACTGTGACTCTGCTGTTACCTTGATGCAAGGGGTTGGGAAAGTTGATGGAAGGGCCAATGAAGTTGCTGCATTAGCATTAAAGGCAAGAGTTTTGACATATGCTGCATCAGATCTTCACGATATTCCCACAGCAAAAGGCAAGTCAGCCACGATCAGTGCTTATTCTAAACCAGAATTTTTAGGTTATGTTTCTGGCGATAAAAGAGCAAGATGGCAAAAAGCGAAGGATGCTGCTAAGAAGGTTGTAGACCATTCAGAATATGGGTATCAAATGAGTTTGACAGCTCCTGTAACTGCAGAACAAGGCACTGCGAATTATTTAGATATCGCGATGGGCGGTGGAAGTAAGGTTGCGAATGCTGAAGGAAAGAAAGACTTAATTTTAGGACGATTCTTTGTTGATTTAAAGGATGAGCGAGGTGGTTATGTTGGCCGTGATAATGGTCCAAACGGCTATCATAACTGGTCTGGAAATACGCCGATACAGTTGTTAGTAGATGATTATGAAATGTTAACGGGAGTGAAATTTAGTTGGGATAACCCAGCGCATAAGGCAGCCCCATATACCAATCGTGATCCTAGGTTTTATGCTACCATCAGTCATGATGGATCTACCTGGAAACCTAGAACTGAGGATGTGAAAAATAGAGATCCGTATAATCAAATTCAAACTGGACGTTATGAAATTGGAAATGGTTCTGGTTCTAAAACAGTTTCATTTGGATTGGATACAAGAAACAGCCCAATTGAAGATTGGAATGGTTCTTATACCGGATATTATTACCGCAAATTTGTAGATCCTAATCCTGCAATAATTGATCAGAATACACGTCAGCAAATTCCTTGGCCATTATTAAGATATACTGAGGCCGTATTAAACTACGCCGAAGCATGTATTGAGTTAGGGGAAGATGCAGAAGCTAAAACCTGGTTAAATAAAATCCGTTTCCGCTCAGGAATGCCGGCAATTACAGAAACTGGAGCCGCATTAAAAGAAAGGTATAGAAACGAACGTCGTATTGAATTGGCTTATGAAGAACACCGTTTCTTTGATGCCAGACGTTGGATGATTGCTCCTACAACTTTGGGTCGTAAAGTTACTATTATGGATATTTTTGGTCAACTTAAACCAGGGAAGACTGTTAATATTTATAAATATGATATAAACAACTATACATATACCTATACCGTAAATACCTTAAACCCAGGTATTGAAAATAGGAGTTGGAATGATAAAATGTATTTCACTTCATTCCATAGGGATGAAATCAATAGAAATACGAAATTGCTTCAGAATCCTGGTTACCAATAGGATTAGTTAAGTATATAGATTGGCCCAACCATTTAGGTTGGGCTTTTTTATTTTATAAGAGTCAAGTCTTTTTTGATTTTGTAAAAATGTTAAGGATATAATAAGCTGAGGTTAAATATTTATGATGAATTAACTAAATTGAAGAATCAAGTTATTTAAATCCTAGTTTTGGGATCTAAACGAATTATAAATGGATACAAGGAGAGAATTTCTTAAAAAAGCTTCGATGCTAGCTGGAAGCACAGCAGCAATCAATATGATTCCCGAGTCAATACAGCGAGCATTGGCTATTGATGCTAATCCAGGAACAAACTTTTTAGATGCAGAACATATTGTGTTTCTGATGCAGGAAAATAGATCGTTTGATCATTGCTATGGAAGCTTGAAAGGTGTTCGTGGATTTAATGATCCTCGAGTTTTAAGGCAGCCTAATGGTTTACCGGTGTGGTATCAAGAAAACAAGAAAAGTGAAATATTTTCACCTTTCCATTTAGACATTGTAAATACAAATTCGACCTGGATGGGGAGTTTACCACATGGCTGGAGAGATATGGTTGCGGCGCGTAACGAAGGGAAAATGGATACATGGTTAGAAGCGAAGAAGGCAGGGAATCCTGACTACCAAGAGATGCCATTAACAATGGGATATTATGATCGAAAGGATATTCCATTTTATTATGCATTTGCGGATGCCTTTACAGTTTGTGATCAACATTTTTGTTCATCCTTAACGGGAACCAGTGCTAACCGTTCATATTTCTGGTCTGGTGCAATTCGAGAGGAACCACATAACCCAGAATCAACTGCCCATGTAGATAATTCACAAATCAATTATAAAGATGTTTCTTGGAAAACATATCCTGAAAGATTGCAAGAATCGGGGATTTCTTGGAAGGTATATCAGAATGAATTGAGCTTACCTGTAGGATTTGAAGGCGAAGAGGAGGATTGGTTAGCTAATTTTACGGACAATAATCTTGAATTCTATAAGCAATATCAGGTCAAATTCCATCCGGCCTATTATAGGTATGCGCAGAAGAGGGTTCAGGATTTAGAACACTTATTGACTGTTGCAAAATTTGCCAATCAGGAGGCCTACGAAAAAGTAATTCGGGAGTTGGAGAGTTATCGGAAGGATGTAGAATTATATACTCCGGAAAATTTTAATAAACTTGGTAAACATGAGCAAGAAATACATAACAGAGCATTTGTAACCAATATCAAAGATCCAAATTATCATGAATTGACTAAAATTAAGGGTTCTGGAGATGAGATGATAGAAGTACCCAAAGGAGATGTGTTTCATCAATTTCGTTTAGATGTCAATTCTGGAAATTTACCTAGTGTTTCTTGGTTGGTTGCTCCATGTCGATTTTCAGACCATCCAGGATCCCCTTGGTATGGTGCTTGGTATGTATCCGAAACTTTAGATATTCTCACATCAAATCCTGAGGTATGGAAGAAAACGATCTTTATTCTGACCTATGATGAAAATGACGGTTATTTTGATCATGTATCACCATTTATTCCACCCTTATCAAATAAAAAAGATACAGGAGCTGTTCCCCTAGGTATGGATACACAAGATGAGTATGTGACAGTGGAACAGGAAAATCACCGAACTGGAAAAACAAATGCAGAACATGACAGCCCAATTGGTTTGGGATATCGCGTTCCTATGGTTATCGCCTCACCATGGTCAAAAGGAGGCTGGGTGAATTCTGAAGTTTTTGATCATACATCAACATTACAATTCTTAGAATATTTTATTCAAAAGAAATTTAACAAAAGCGTAATTGAAGAAAATATTTCATCATGGAGACGGTTGATTTGTGGAAACTTAACTTCTGCATTTAGAGCAGTTCCAGACATAAAAAAACCAAATCTTGATTTTGTTAATCGCGATCAATATGTTGATAGGATTTATAATGCAAAATCAAAATCCTTACCTGGTAATTATCAGCAAGTTTCTGAAGCGAATATTAAGCAGTTTAGAAATAACCTCTCGATCAATACTAGTCTGGGTATTCAAGAAGAAGGTACAAAGCCTGCATGCGCTATTCCCTATGATATTGATGTCAATTTCACTAAAGATTCTTCAACGATTGCTTTTCTATTTGAAATTAAGGGTAATTTACCACAGACAAAAGTTGTAGGAGTTCCATTTCAACTTATTTCACATACGGCATATGGTTCTAAGAATGAAATTGGCAAGGTTTGGAATTTTGCTGTTAAGCCAAAAGAGGTTCTTAAATTTGAAATTAAACTATCTGAAATCAAAGATCCAACATTTTGTTTTTCAGTACATGGTCCCAATGGCTTCTTCAGAGTGTTTAAAGGAAATGTAAATTCCAACATAGGAAATTTGAAATCATCGACACACAACAAAAAGAATGAATTCCACATTGAATGCATTCGTTCAACAATGGCTTTAGTAATTAAAGATCCCTCATATACTAATTTTTCTAAAACTATTGCCAAAACAAAGAATATGAAGGAGAGATGGAATTTGGAAAAATCAAATGGTTGGTATGATTTTGAAATAACTTCCACTGAGGATCCAAATTTGTATGTAAGATTTGCTGGCCATGTTGAAAATGGTAAGTCAAGTATTACCGATCCGCTAATGGGAAAGGTAATAATTTAATGTTTTCTGAAAGAGGCCATTTTAATTTATTCTGGATAAGATAGGATTAAGGCAAGGGTCAAATTTTTAGATTGGAAGATTCTTGGATCTGTTTTGAAACTGATTATATATGAAAAATAATTTAACTATGGCCTTTGAAAGTGATAGAAGTCATCAATTAGGTCATAACATAGAACTATTTTTGGATATATGTATTCAATAATATATGGCATCAAAAGAAGATAAAGAAACTGTTCATTATTATAATCAATCTATAGAGGATGTTTTATCGGCACTGGATGTTGATCCTAAAATAGGTTTAAACTCTGCTGATCTAGAGGGTCGATTACATCGTTTTGGAAAGAATAAATTAAATGAGCAAAAGAGAAAATCCATAATCAAGATATTTCTTGAGCAGCTAAACGATGCATTAATTTATGTGTTATTTGTTGCGGTTGCCATAACCATTTTTATGGGTGAATATACAGATGGCATCATCATCTTAATTGTTATCCTTATTAATGCATTTTTAGGTTTGTATCAGGAATTAAAGGCAAACAATGCAATTGATGCTTTAAAGAATTTATCACATCCAAAGGCATTGGTAAGGAGGTCTGGTGAAATTCGTGAAGTTGATTCCGAAGAATTGTTGCCTGGAGATATAGTTATTTTGGAAACCGGAAGATATATTCCGGCAGACCTAAGGCTCATTGAGACCGCTAATCTTAAGATAGACGAATCTGCATTAACCGGAGAGTCTGTTTCATCGGATAAAGATGCTGCAATTGTTCTTAATAACGAATACATCCCTTTAGGAGATCGTGTGAATTTAGCATATATGTCTACCCTAGTTACCTATGGTAGAGGTGTTGGGGTTGTTATTGGTACTTCAACACACACAGAAGTAGGCAAGATAGCAGGCTATTTACAAAATGAAGAGACTGAAAAAACTCCATTGGAAATTCGTTTGGATCATCTGGGAAAAACATTAGGAAAATTAGCCATTGGAATTTGTGTACTAATTTTTGTGATCTCTTATTTCCAAGGGAGGGACCTTACAGAGATGTTTTTGACTTCAGTATCCTTGGCAGTAGCGTCCATTCCAGAAGGTCTAGCAGCCATTGTTGCAATTGTTTTATCCATAGGAGTTACCAAGATGGCGAAGAAAAATGCCATAGTAAAAAAGCTTCCTGCAGTAGAAACCTTGGGTTCAGTGACCGTGGTTTGTTCAGACAAAACTGGAACACTGACGCAAAATAAAATGACGGTAAAAGAAGTATTTACTTTTGGCGATCAATTAATATTGGTTGAGGATGAATCAGATAATACCCCTGAGGAGGATTTATTAGCAAAAGCTATGGTATTAGCTTCAGATGCGACATTGGAATCGGGGAAACAAACTGGGGATCCTACAGAAATTGCATTATTGGCATTAGCAGATGAATGGGGATTAGATAGAAGGCATATTCAAAAGGAAGAACCAAGAATTGATGAGATATCTTTTGATTCTGACCGGAAAATGATGTCTACTATGCATCAATTGGATTCTGGTTTTATTATATATACAAAGGGAGCCGTTGATAATTTAATTACTAAATGTGATTTTGTGCTTCAAAATAATGAATCTGTGCCCATAACTGAGGATCATAAGCAAAAAATCAACGAGGCCATAGAAAAAATGTCGGAAAAAGCACTGAGGACATTGGCAGTAGCATTTAAACATAGTCATGAAAAGTTAAATCATGAGAATTTTGAGCATAATTTAGTATTTATCGGAGTTGTAGGTATGATTGATCCGCCACGAAATGATGTGAAGGAGTCTATTTCATTAGCTAAACAAGCTGGCGTTACTACAGTTATGATTACTGGAGATCACGGCAATACTGCATTTGCAATCGCCAAGGAATTGGGAATTGCTGATGATATGAATCAGGTAACAACTGGAAAGGAAATAAATGATATTTCTTATTCGGATTTAGAATCACATATTGAGGAATATAGGGTTTTTGCTAGAGTTTCACCCGAACATAAAGTTAATATCGTAAAAGCATTTAAGTCCAAGGGAAACATTGTTTCAATGACAGGAGATGGGGTAAATGATGCCCCTTCATTGAAGGCAGCAGATATTGGGGTTGCAATGGGAATAACCGGGACGGATGTGGCTAAGAATGCTTCAGATATGATTCTTGCGGATGATAACTTTTCTACAATTATTGGAGCTATTGAACAAGGGAGGAATATTTATAATAATATAAAAAAGTCTGTTATTTTTTTATTGGCCAGTAATTTAGGAGAAGTTGTTTCGATGTTAGTGGCAATAGTTGCAGGGCTACCAGTTCCCTTATTGGCTACTCAATTATTATGGATTAATCTAATTACAGATACTTTACCTGCGGTTGCCTTAGGTATGGATCCTGGAGATCCTTCGGTGATGAACGAAAAACCTAGGAAAACCAATGAAAACTTTTTCTCCCATGGGGGTGCAAGAAAAATAATCGTAGGTGGTGTTTTGATTGGTCTATTAACGATTATAGCTTTTTTAATAGGTTACTATGAACATGGCTATGACCCCTTTAAAGACGAAATTCCGGATGAAATTCACGCTTACGCAAGAACGATGGCATTTTTAACAATTATCGCTTCTCAATTATTTTATTCCTTATCCTTTCGAAATGAGAAAAAAACAATTTTTAATTCTGGAATATTTTCAAATAAATATTTAATCCTTGCAATTATACTTGGATTTGCATTACAATTACTTGTTTTATTTATACCCGTATTGAGGGAGTCATTTAAATTACATCTTATAGGACTCTATGATTGGTTAAAAGTTATTGGTCTTGGCCTTATTCCATTAATGGTAAATGAATTTTTCAAATTGATTTCAATAAGAAAAAATTAATCAGCAGCCTGTTTTTTGGATTTTTGAATTAATCTTTTCTGTTTTCTAAATTCCCAAGGTGCAGTAGGGTTTTTTAGGGACCAAAGGTTTTTTTTATTAATTCTTGCTTGCATTTCAGCGAAGGCATATTCTTCTGAATTGTCGAATTGGGTAAAATGCCATGCTAATCCAGCATTTAATAATTCTTTATTAATTTCCAGCGAGTCAGAGTAAACTTTCCCTATTGCTCTTTTGTAATGGTCGTATTTTAAAATATATATTATTACCTGCTTTTGAAAACATAATCCTCCCAGGTAATCTTTTGCAACTTGATAATAATCTTGACCTTTTTCGGGGCAATCTATACCATGCAGCCTGATTTTAAGTTGTTGATTTAAACTATCCAATACTGTGATTGTATCTCCATCTGAAATACGGACTACTTTACCCTTTAAAATTTGTTGGGCGATTAGGGAATGGTAAAGTAGGATAGAAAAAGATAATAGTATTAGTTTTTTAATAATCATGGCGCAAATGTAATCATAGAATTGATAAAAATTTTACTGGATTTCAAAAGCTATTATAATTGATTATTACATATCATTCTAAATATTATAAATGTTAAAATATGTTAAGCCAGCCATAGGTTTGAAGCGAATTCTTTTTTGCATGCGTTATACTAACATTATAAAAAATATAAGTAATTATATTTCATAATTTAGGTTAATAATTGGTTTAATAAAATCCTAAGGCTCCCCGCCTTGGGATTTTTACGTTTATGGGTATCTTTTAAAACATTTTAAAATACTCAATACTAAATACTAATTTCGTCTTATGCTAAAGAAAATACTTCTTATTGATGACGAAGAAAAACTTCGTCAATTATTGGCCCGCATAATTCAGTTTGAATGGCAAGATTTGGAGATATACCATGCCTCCACATTGAAATCGGGCTTTCAAATTTTAAAAAGCAAATCAATCGATATTATTTTATGTGATGTAAAATTGCCTGATGGGAATGGGGTGGAGGCCGTTTTAGAGATAAAGAAAATACAGCCATTTTCTGAGGTGATATTAATGACCGCTTACGGTCAAATTTCCGATGGAGTTCAAGCGATGAAAAATGGAGCTTTTGATTATATAACTAAAGGAGATGATAATAATAAGATAATTCCTTTGTTAAATAAAGCATTTGAGAAAGTTGATTTGGTTCAAAGGCTTCAAAATCTCGAACGTGCAATTGGAAAGAAATATTCATTTGATCAAATAATAGGTAAGTCAAAAGAGCTTTTAAAGGTTATTGATTTAGGGAAAAGAGTTTCACAGACTGATACAACGGTATTATTGTTAGGGGAGACCGGTACAGGTAAAGAAGTTTTTGCCCAGTCAATTCATTTTGAGAGTAAAAGAAGAGGAAGGGCATTTGTTGCCTTAAATTGTTCTGCAATTAGTAAAGATTTGTTGGAATCAGAATTATTTGGTCATGTTTCAGGATCATTTACTGGAGCTCTAAAGGATAAAAAAGGATTATTCGAAGAAGCGAATAACGGAACGTTATTTTTAGATGAAATTGGGGAAATGCCTATCGAGTTACAATCGAAATTATTACGTGTTTTAGAGACAGGTGAATTTTTGAAGGTTGGTGAAAGTAAGCCTACAAAGGTTGATGTCAGAATTATTGCAGCTACGAATAGAAACCTAGAGCTTGAGTCCGAAGAAGGAGGGTTTCGGTCAGATCTCTATTATAGGTTATCAGTATTTACTATAGAAATTCCATCCTTAGATAATCGAAAGGATGATATTCCCTTTTTGGTTAATTATTTTGTCGGATTACATTCCGTAAAATTGAATTTACTACCTCCAAAAATTTCAGATTCATATATTAATTTACTAGTTAATCACTCTTGGAAAGGAAATATTAGGGAATTAAAAAACATCATTGAACGTAGTTTAATCCTATTAGACGGAAATGTTTTGGATGAAAAGTCTTTGCCGTATGATTTTGGTATTAGCAATTTTACTTCAACTAGTAATTCTGAGACGTCTTTGTCAGTAATTGAAAGGAGGCATATTCTGAAAATTTTATCACATACAAATGGAAATAAAGCAGAGGCTGCAAGGTTACTTGAAATTGGAGTTGCTACTTTATACCGAAAATTAGAGGAGTACAGTATAAATCCTTAAACACTATTTACTTTTTCTCAAAAAGATAATAACCCTATCAAAATGATAGGGTTTTTTTATGGCCTAGATTTTAATAAAATGTATATCTCTCATATAATCAGTTAGTTAGATGTTGAATTTTCTGTTTGGAATAAACATTGGCAATTGGGTTAAAAATGAATATTAAAAAAATGGAAAAGATTACATCCCAAGAGATTAAACATTGCCTGTCAAGCATGGAGCATTTGTGGACCATTGATCATTGTAAAAGGGGAATTTCAAAATTACCTATTGAATTAATAAAAGTATATATCATTCAACCGAATAAATAACATGATTCTAACCTTGATTTTAATAGTAGTTGGACTGCTAAGTTTTGCCTTGTTAATTAAATGCGTTGATTTTTTCAAGGACATTTAGAGGAATGAGAAGGATAATACAATTATTTCCAAAGGATTTGCCACTTATACATATGAACAATTTTAGAAAATTAACGATATGATCCCATTATTAATAATCTCAATCTTGGTATTTATTTATACCATGTATGTTTTAATAAATCCCGAAAAATTTTAGAACAATGGATATGAACTCAGAGGTTTGGGGAATTTTTGCTATGTTTTTTATAACTATCCTCATAGCGATCCCCTTAGGTAAATATATTTCGAATATTTTTTCAGAAGGGCCTAATTATTTAGATAAATTATTTGCTCCATTGGAAGGGTTAATTTTAAGAATATCAGGAGTTAACTATCAGAAGGAAATGACTTGGAAGGAGAATTTGGTGGCTCTGTTAACAATTAACCTGGTTTGGTTTATTATTGGAATGTTAATTTTAATGTTTCAAGGGTATTTACCATTGAATCCAGATGGGAATCCTAATATGACACCTGATCTAGCATTTAATACGGCTATTTCATTTGTGGTGAACTGTAATCTTCAACATTATTCTGGAGAGTCAGGAGTAAGTTACCTTTCCCAAACAGGTCTAATGTTCCTACAATTTGTAAGTTCTGGTATTGGAATTACAGCAGCAATATTGCTTTTCAAGGCATTTAAAGGAAAGGGTGGTCAAAAGTTGGGTAATTTTTACACGATTTTTTTGAAGTCTTGTACTCGAATTTTGATGCCAATATCCCTTCTTGTTGCCATCATACTTTTGTGTGAAGGCACACCGATGACCTACTCTGGGAAAGACAAAATGATTAATCTAGAAGGTGACAGCATTGAAGTTTCTAGAGGACCAGTTGCAGCCTTCGTTGCGATTAAGCATGTAGGTACTAATGGAGGTGGATTTTTTGGAGCGAATTCAACCCATCCATTGGAAAACCCTAGTTATCTTACAAATATGGTTGAAATGGTTGCTCAGTTTATCATTCCAGTAGCCATGGTTTTTGCCTTTGGATTTTTTATCAAGAAAAAGAAGCTGTCATGGATGATTTTTTCAGTCATGACAATTGGATTTCTATGCTTAGCCATACCAAATACGATCATGGAAAGCCAAGGAAGTCCAACGATTGAGAGGCTTGGGCTTAATCAATCAGGAGGAGCGATGGAAGGGAAAGAAGTTAGAATTGGTGCTGCGGCATCTGGATTTTGGTCAATTGTCACTACAGTCATTTCAACAGGATCTATCAATTCTATGCATGATAGTAGCATGCCTCTATCGGGAATGAATCAAATGTTAGCGATGATGATCAATGGATTTTATGGAGGTAACGGAGTAGGTTTGTTAAATTTCTTTGTCTACATTATTCTAGCTGTATTTATATCAGGTTTAATGGTTGGCCGAACGCCTGAATTTTTAGGAAAAAAAGTTGAAGGCAGAGAGATGAAGATTGCAATGCTTGTAGCGCTCCTACATCCATTTTTAATACTGATTGGTACAGCAATAACAGTATCCTTTCCTTCGATAGGTTCTGATACTACAAATGATCCAGGATTTCATGGGTTTTCAGAAATGCTGTATGAATTTACTTCAGCATCAGCAAATAATGGAAGTGGTTTTGAAGGATTAGGAGATAATACATTATGGTGGAACATAAGTACAGGTATTGTCCTTTTATTCAGCAGATTTATACCGATAATAGGGCCAATAGCAATTGCAGGACTATTATCAGAGAAAAGATTTATTCCCGAAGGATCTGGAACATTAAAAACTGACACCGTCAGTTTTGGCTTCATGGTTTTTGCCGTGATAATCATTATTGCTGCACTTGCATTTTTCCCTACTCTTACTCTAGGGCCAGTTGCAGAATATTTTTCAATTAAAAAATAACAAGATGAAATCAGAAAATCCATTTTTTGATAATGAGCTATTAAAAGCTTCATTCAAGGAATCCTTTATCAAATTGAATCCAAGAATACTGATTCGAAACCCAATCATGTTTACTGTTGAGGTATGTGCAGGGATTATGGCTGTAGTATGTTTGGCTATATTAATAGGTGATCAATCACAAGGTAGTTTTACATATAATTTTATTGTTTTTTTGGTTTTACTATTGACTTTATTGTTTGCAAATTTTGCGGAATCAATAGCAGAAGCAAGAGGAAAAGCACAGGCAGATAGTTTACGAAAAACAAGAGAAGAAACCCCTGCTAAATTAAAGGATGGAAGGACAATATCTTCATCAGAACTTAATAAAGGCGATGAATTTATCTGTGTATCAGGAGATATAATAGCGAGTGATGGAGAGATCATTGAAGGATTGGCAACGATTGATGAAAGTGCAATTACGGGGGAATCTGCGCCAGTAATAAGAGAGGCTGGAGGTGATCGAAGTTCCGTTACCGGAGGCACAAAAGTCCTTTCGGACCGGATTATAGTGAAAGTTACAGCGGCATCTGGTGAAAGTTTTTTGGATAAAATGATTTCCTTAGTGGAAGGCGCAAAGCGTCAGAAAACACCTAATGAAATTGCCTTAACAATTCTGCTTTCTGGATTTACTTTGGTCTTTATCATAGTATGTGTGACCTTAAAACCATTTGCAGATTATTCCAATGTTTCAATTAGCATAGCGGCCCTGATTTCATTATTTGTATGTCTTATTCCTACTACGATTGGGGGACTATTATCTGCGATAGGAATTGCCGGAATGGATAGAGCATTAAGAGCGAATGTTTTGACAAAATCTGGTCGAGCAGTAGAAACTGCAGGAGATATCGATGTATTACTTTTGGATAAAACAGGAACGATAACCATAGGTAATAGAAAAGCAACCAAATTTCATTCGATATCAAACGTTGATTCTATAGAATTAATAAAAGCAGCAAGTTTATGTTCCCTGTATGATGAGACCCCAGAAGGAAAATCCATAATTGAACTTTCGGGATTAGGTAAATCTTCTTTTGCATTAGAGCAATCGAAGGTCATAAAGTTTATTGCAGAAACGAGATGTTCTGGGATAGATATCTCAAGTCAGAGGATTCGCAAAGGAGCCACCGATTCCATAAAAAGCTTGGTAGAGTCTGCGGGGAATATATTTCCAGAAGAATTGAAGAGCATCGTAGAGGAAATTTCCGGTAATGGCGGAACACCATTAGTTGTGTCTGTAAATGAAAAGGCTTTAGGAGCAGTTGAATTGCAGGATATTGTAAAACCAGGTATAAAAGAACGATTTGAAAGGTTGAGAAAAATGGGTATTAAAACGGTGATGGTGACTGGTGACAATCCATTAACTGCGAAGTATATAGCGAATAAGGCTGGAGTTGACGACTTTATTGCAGAAGCAAAACCGGAGGATAAAATGAATTACATCCGAAAAGAGCAAGAAGAAGGGAAATTAGTTGCGATGATGGGTGATGGAACGAATGACGCTCCAGCATTGGCACAGGCGGATGTGGGCGTAGCGATGAATAGTGGGACCCAAGCGGCAAAAGAGGCTGGAAATATGGTTGACCTTGATAATGACCCAACAAAATTAATTGAGGTTGTTGAAATTGGGAAACAGCTATTAATGACACGAGGAACCTTAACGACCTTTAGTATAGCAAATGATGTTGCTAAATATTTTGCCATCATTCCGGCCTTATTTGTTGCGTTTATTCCGGCATTATCTCCATTAAATGTTATGAAATTGCACAGTCCAGAATCGGCTATTTTATCTGCAATTATTTTCAATGCAATTTTAATTCCGTTTCTCATACCATTGGCGCTTAAAGGGGTGACCTATAAACCCATTGGAGCAACAGCCTTGTTAAGGAGGAATATAATGATTTATGGTTTTGGAGGTTTGATCATTCCCTTTATAGGAATCAAAATTATTGATTTGATTATTACATTATTTATTTAAAAAAATGAGAGCACATATAATACCGGCGATAAAATTGAGTCTATATTCCTTTTTATTATTAGGGGTCATTTATCCATTTATTATTTTGGCAATTGCACAGATAAGTCCAAATCAAGGTAAAGGTTTATTAATTGAATCAGGAGGAAGAACGTATTATAAAAATATTGGACAGAATTTTACGTTAGATGGATATTTTTGGTCACGTCCATCTGCAGTTGACTATAATGCAGCTGGTTCTGGTGGGAGTAATCTATCGAGTAGCAACCCTGAATATATAGCCGGAGTGAAAGCAAGGATAGATAATTTTTTAACCAAAAACCCTGATGTTGAATTGGGAGAAGTTCCCTCAGAGCTTGTAACAGCTAGTGGAAGTGGATTGGATCCTCATCTTTCAGTATCGTCTTTGGTTATTCAAGTTCCTCGGATATCAAAAGTTCGGGGATTGGCGGAGAAGGATATTTTTGAATTAATTGATAAAACAACTGAAAAGCCATTGTGGGGATTGTTTGGTCCGGAAAAAATTAATGTATTAGAACTAAATATACGATTGGATCAATTTTCTAAGGAGAAGGGAGTGAGGTATGCTAAGTAAATGGTTTTATAGTATGAGTTTTATTGTAGGTTTCGGGATAGCTGAAGGGCAAGAAATAAAGGATTCTGTGAGTGGTAAAATAGGTATAACAGGATACGTTGAGACTTATTATAGTTATGATTTAAATAGTTCTGAAAGGCATAATAAACCATCATTTATTTATAGTCATCATAGGACAAATGAATTTTCCGTTAATATGGCTATGTTAAGTGCAAAATATCGTTATGAATGGGTGCGAAGTGATTTAAGTATGGCTGTAGGGAGTTATATGAATGCCAATTATGTCAATGAAGAGGGAGTTTGGAAAAATGTTTATGAAGCAAATTTGGGTTTTAAATTGATGAAGAAGCAGAATTTATGGCTGGACATAGGAGTATTACCCTCTCATATAGGTGGCGAGAGTGCTATTTCTATAAACAATATAAGTTTGACACGGAGTTTATCGGCAGAAAATTCACCTTATTTTGAGACGGGTGCAAGGTTGTCATATACATCGGAAAATGGCAGACTTTATATTTCTGTTCTGGCCTTAAATGGTTGGCAGAGGATACAACTTCCCAATACAATTAGGAAGTTATCTTTTGGAGAACAAATTCAATATAAGCCAAATGAATCTATTATTCTTAATAGTAGTTTATATATTGGGGATGAGGGTCAGGATAGTACAAGATTGTTTCATGACTTTTATGCTCAACTTAACTTAAATAAGAAGCTGAATATTTTGGTAAACATAGATTATGGACTCCAAAAACAACCATCTATAGATAGAACAAATATTTGGTGGAATACAGGTATTCAGAGTAGTTATTTAATTAATTCAAGGATTAAATTAAATGGGAGGTTTGAATATTTTGGAGATGATGATGGAGTAATATTTGGTCAATTTGAGAATAAAGGTGTAAATATGTATGGGTATTCAGGCGGGATAGATTTCGAAATTTACAAGGGTTTGATTTTTAGGACGGAATTTAGAAAACTAAAATCCTGCTATTCCCTTATTGAATATGAAGAAGGAAATCGGAGGGATTTTACCTCCATTACTACATCATTAGGGTATCAGTTTTAAATATTTAGTCATGGAATTTCAACGGAAATCTGCTGAGCATTTTTTAGAACTTATTAAGCAATCTAGACGTGGTAAGTTTAAAATATATTTAGGAATGTGCGCTGGAGTTGGGAAAACCTATAGAATGCTTCAAGAGTCTCATGATTTGATAAGAAATGGTATTGATGTTGAAATTGCATACGTGGAAACTCATGGTCGTAGAGAGACAATTCAAAAATTGACAGGTTTACCATTACTACCCAGGAAAAAAATATATTATAAAGGGAATGAATTAGAAGATTTAGATGTTGACTTGGTATTACAGCGTCGACCTGAAGTCGTCATTGTTGATGAATTGGCCCATACGAATGTTCCTGGCAGTAAAAATGAGAAAAGATGGCAAGACGTCGTGGAGATTTTGGAGGCTGGAATCAATGTAATATCAGCTGTAAATATTCAACATTTAGAGGGGTTGCAGGCAGAAATAGGAGATTTACTTTCAGTACCAATAAACGAAAGAATACCTGATCAGGTTCTACAAAAGGCAGACGAGTTACTATTTGTTGATTTATCAGTTGAAGATTTAATAAATAGATTGAAGGAAGGAAAGATATACTCGTCAGAAAAAATTGAAACTGCATTAAGGAATTTTTTTCAACCTGAGCAGCTTTTATTTTTACGAGAGTTGGCGATCAAGGAAGTTGCAGTACATGCAATTAAAAAACATGAAAATGGTTCATATTCAGATTCAAGACGGAGGTCAGAGCGATTCATGATATGTATTGGCACAAATGAGCAAAAAGCGAAACGATTGATCCGTAAAACTTCCAGACTAGCTAGCTTTTATCAAGCAGATTGGTTTGTATTATATATTCAGACACCTAGAGAAAGAATGGATAAAATCCCTTTAGATAAACAGCGACATTTGATTAATAATTTTAAATTGGCAACGGAATTAGGGGGACAAGTTATTCAGGTTCAAAGCCAAGACATACCTTCAAATATAGTTAGCCAAGTAATAAGTAAAAAAATTACAACATTATGTATTGGTCGTCCACGAATATCTTTCTTGAGGGTAATTTGGTCGGTAAGTATTTTTCATCGCTTAATTAAGAAGTTGGATAAAATTGAGGTTGATTTAATTGTATTATCATGAAAATTAAAACGAAGTTATATTTAGGGATTGGGTTATTGTTTTTGATGATATTGATCCTCGCATCGGTTAGTACCTTGTTTTTAAATTCTTTAAAGAAAGATACGGAAAATGTATTGGCCGCTAATTATAATTCAATTGAATATGCTAGGAATATGTTGAGGGCATCAGACCAGATTAATTCGGATAAGGAGTCACTTAATGAATTAGAGTCAAATTTTAATAAGCAAAAATTAAATGTTACTGAGAAAGGAGAGGAAGGAATTACAGATCAACTTTCAATTAGTTTAGCAAAATTGAAAGAAAATCCAAATGATTTAGGTGCAGTTACAGCATTCAGATCAGATTTAGTGAGGCTAATGACAGTAAATATGGAAGCAATCGTTAAGAAGAGTGATCATGCTAAAGAAATGGGAAATCATGCATTTGTGTGGATTTCAATCATTGGGGCATTATGTTTTTTAATAAGTTTTGTACTATTTGTTAATTTGCCAAATAACATTGCTAATCCTATAAAAAAATTGTCCGAAAGCATTGGGGAAATTTCATTGCAGAATTATCATCAGCGATTATTTTTTGAAGGAAAGAGTGAATTTGCTGATTTGGCCAGGTCATTTAATATAATGGCAGAGAGATTACAAGAATATTCAAACAGTAAATTAGATGAGATTTTAGAAGAGAAAAAGCGGGTCGAAACATTAATAAACAGCATGCATGACCCGGTAATAGGGCTAGATGAAAATAATAATTTGATTTTTATTAATGATGAAGCTTTATTAGTTGCAGGATTAAAAAGATCTGAACTCATAAATTCTAACATACAAGATATATTAAATCAAAATGATTTATTGAGAAATGTTTTGAACTTAAATGGGTCTGATTCAACGATGAAGATTTTTTCAAATAATAAAGAAAGTTATTTTGAAAAGCAGATTATTCCTATGGAAATTACCCCTACAGGAGAGTTTGAAAGTCAGAAAATTGGAGAGGTTATAGTTCTAAGAGATGTAACCATGTATAAGGAATTAGATGTAGCAAAAACAAATTTTATTGCTACAGTTTCTCATGAATTGAGAACACCAATTGCATCCATACAATTAAGTTCAGAGATATTGAAGCATCCTCGGACAGGAACATTGACAGGTGAGCAGAAGAAATTATTAGAAGGAATAGAAGAGGATAGTTTTAGGCTTTTAAAAATTACGAGCGAGTTATTAAATATTTCCCAGGTTGAAACAGGAAATATTAAATTATACTCTCAAATTTCAAACCCAGAGCCAATCATTGAATATGCATTAAATTCTACACGGATGCAAGCTGAACAAAAACATATAGATATACAAACTTCAATTGGAGAAAACCTGCCAAAAGTTTATGTTGATGAAGAAAAAACAGCGTGGGTATTAACAAATTTTATAACAAATGCCATTCGATATTCACCAATAAACAGTGAAATTTTAGTGAATGTTAGGAAAGAGCATGATTTTTTAATATTTTCTGTTCAAGATCATGGGAAAGGAATAGATTCAGCGTATAAGAAAAAGGTATTTGACCGGTATTTTCAAATTCCAGGAAGTTTAAGGAGTGGTACAGGATTAGGCTTGTCAATTTCTAAAGAATTTATTGAAAACCAAGGCGGAAAAATAGGGGTTGAAAGCGAATTGGGTATTGGGAGTACCTTTTATTTCCGTTTACCTATCGTGAATGCCTAATCAATAATGTAGGTTTCAAAATGTGTTACAAACTCTTCAAACTCCAATAAGAATTTTTTATCTTCCTTATAATATCTAGCTTTTTCAAATTTCTCACCTGCAAATTCTTGGATACTTTCATAAGAATTCCATTCTGTAACAGTCATAAAATGGCAGATATCATGGTCAATTCTTCTTAGGACTTTTGTGGACAAATTGCCCTTAATACTTCTGTAATCTTTTATTCCCGTTTCAAAAAGATAGTTTAAATATGCATCTGCATCTTCTTTTTTTGTTATTCCATGCCAAATCCTAGTTATTATTTTCATGCCTTGAAAGTTAGGTTCAAATTATTAACATGTTCTAATTTAACAATAAAAAAATTGAACAACATTTTTTCAATTGAAAAAGCAGTTTTAAAAGGGGCATTTATTGTTGAAATCCTCTATTACCAAGCATCATTTTCTTGTTAAATCCCTATCAAAACTGATAAAATTAGCCTTAAAAAAATTCTGCAATTTCATAGAGGTTATTAAATAATTGTTAATTGAATTTTAAATTAAGTGTATAGCAAAAATATATGGATGTATCATATGGTGGGGGTATAATTAGCAGATCAGGCTCTAAAGACTAAGCTAAAATTTTTAATTTTTTTTGAATAATTAACCAATAATTTATGGGTTGAAGTGTCGTGTAATTGGATTACTTCATAACTGAATATATTAAATAATAAGAATAAATGTAATATTTCTATGCTATAAGTTTGCATCGGTATTTGATAACAATTTATTATTATTTAATGTTTAAATCATTAACTAAAATGAAGGGATTGACGGTTAGTCTTTTCATTCTTTCAGGAGTTCAGTGTTCATTCGCTCAAGAGATTGAGATTAAGAAAGATACGCTAGTAGTCCAAAGTAAGGATCCTTCGCAGTTGATCCTCAATCCATTTAAGGACAATTGGTTTATCACCGTTGGTGCTGGGGTTCAGCACTATTTTGGTGATCACAACAGGCAGGCAAAGGTCGTCGAATTAATTACACCTTATTTTGGATTTAACGTTGGGAAGTGGTTTTCTCCAAATATTGGAGTCCGAGCTGGAGTAGGCGGATTTTCAATCAATGGATTAACACAAAATAATGCTCATTCTGAAGACGAGGTTTATGATGCCTCTCAAGGTTAGGAAATTGAAAAGTTCAATTATTATCATCTGAGTGGAGATGTTATGTATAATGTGAGCAATTTAATTGCTGGCTACAAAGAGAATCGGATTTATAATTTAAGTCCTTATGTTGGATTGGGATGGATGGTTGCTACAGACGAACCAATTGCGAAAGAAATAAGTGCAAATATAGGATTATATAATTCCTTCAAGGTTTCAGATGGATTAGATGTTGTTTTGGATTTACGAGGAGCAATGGTGAATGACCGGTTTGATGGGGAATTAGGCAAGCGAAAATATGAAGGGGTATTATCTGCAATGGCTGGTGTGACCTATAAATTTAAGAGAAGGAATTGGGAAGGTCCGAAAACCAGGATTATAAAATATGATGAAGAACAACTAAGAAATCTAATAGCTCGTGTTGAAGAATTGTCTAATGATAATGAATCATTAAAGAAGCAGTTGGAAAATGCAAAAAGTCAAACAATAACCGATATACAAGTTGAAAATAAAGTATTAGCGGCACCAGTTTTAGTTACTTTTCCAATCAATCAAAGTGAAGTACCAAGAGAAACTAGGGTTAATTTAGGATTTTTTGCAAAAGTAATCAAAACAGGCAGTCCTGATATCGTATATAAAATTACTGGATATGCTGACATGGGAACTGGAACTGAAAAAATTAACGAAGAGTTGAGCAAAAAGAGAGCTCAAGCTGTTTACAATATCCTAGTAAATGAATTTGGTATATCAGCATCCCAATTGAGAGTAGTTCATGCCGGTGGTGTTGAGAATATGTTCTATGATGACCCAAGATTAAGTAGGGCAGTAATTACCATGGCGGAACAATAAAATCTAATAAAAATCATGAGAAATAAAGGAAAAATTAAATACTCTGCTCCACGCATAGTTGAGTTTTGTATTGAACTTGAGCAAGGTATTTTGGCTTCATCAGCAACTTTTACACCAGGAAATGGTACAGATGGAAATTCATATCCATCGGTAGAATCTTGGTATGATGATACAGAACGTCAAGAAATGGATCTATAAAATCATATAAAACATTCATAATGAAAACAAATTATAAAATAAATATTAGGATTCCATTAGCCATATTAACAATCGGATTTTTTTTAATGGGATGTAAAAAGGGTTCAGAAGATGTTGTTGAAAATCTTTCAGGAGATGCGTATTTAAGTATCAAAGTGGAAGGAATCAAGGAGGTTGCAGGCGATCCGGCAATAATGTCAGCAACAGGAAGAACTGATGAATTAAAAGGAAATTCTAAAAGAACTGCTGTTGTTAAGAATAATTTATTAAGGAAATCTTTTCAAGGATTTGATGCTAATATCCAATTAAAAAATGAAACTCTTGAGAATAAGGTTGTGTCAACATCGAAAAGGTCAAGTTCTTCAAGTGATATAAAAGCTGCCGCATTAACGAATATTCCAATGGCTCAAGGGACCAAATATAAGATCTTATTATATAGAGCAGGAGGGTATGTTAAGACTGTTTCAGCAATTGCGGGTTCATTAATTAAGGTTGAAGTTGAGAAAAATGTTGAATATAATTGGTATGCCTATACCTATAATACAGCAGATGATTTGCCTGATGTGGCTAATACAGCAAATCCAGTTATCGAATCATTAACTGATAAGGCATTATATTACGCAAGTGGCACAGTCATGGTAACTGGTGAAGGTGTTGTTAATAAGCCCTTGAATTTAGAATTTGACCATAGAACGTCTAGAGTAGGAGTAGAAATAAGTGCTAGAGGTATGTTTGCGGGTATTCAAACTATTCAAGCAACCTTGGCAAATAATACTTATGTTAAAAAAGGTGTTTTGAATTTGTTCACAGGTCAATATGAAAGTACAAATACAGTTGACGTAGGCCCACTTACATTTTCTAGTATTTCTGGGGCAACGAAGGATACTATTAAAGTAGCTTATTATTATACAGCAGGTCAAGAAGCCATCACTCCATTCGTTGTCAATGTTCAGTCTATTACATTAAAACTGGATAAAGGTGATACAAGAACATTTTCTAGTGGATTTCAGTATTCAAATAATTTAAGTACCATGACCTGGGGAAATAGGATGACTTCAGCCATTGACTTGGTAGAATCACCCTTGACAGTTGCGGGTGTTGAATGGGCTAGAGCAAATTTATACTTCAGTTCAGCAGATAAGGCCTATCGTTTTAGACATCAGATAAGTTCTTCATATGGCAGAGTGGATGAAGAATATTGGAATTTTAAAGCACCTTTTCCGAATGGGGCAATCGGTGCACAAGATCCATGTACACGTGTCTATCCATTAAACACTTGGAGAATGCCTAGTCGTAATGAGACGGAGGCTTTAATCAATGTTACTTCAGGAAGAACCTTAGATCCTGATTTTGTAGAATATGCTGCAACAGGAACAGGAGCTCCTTATCCAAGCAATAGGCTTCGTATAAATAAAATGGGATATTTTAATCTTGTATTAGGGATTTTCGGTGTCAATGAAGATGGTGTTAATGGATATTTCTGGACTAGCGATACAGGTATTTTTGGAGGTTTAGTTACGGGTGTATATTGCTATAGGGTTAGTGATAATAAGGAAAATGGGATTTTTGGAGGAGATAACGTTTGGTTGCATACCGCTTTATCCTCTTGGGGAGGTAGTGAGAACATCCGATGTGTAAGAAATAATTAACAATAGTCATTTATGGGGAAAGGTTGTCCAATTGGACAGCCTTTTTTTGCGTTTAATAAATTGAGAATTTTGATTCAATTTATAATGAAATTGCACTGTAGATAATCATTTACAAATTATTTTTATGTCAAACTGAATTTATTGTTAAATAAAAATGTTATGAGTAAATTTGTATCGTTAAATGATATATTTATTTCACAGAGATGATATAAAATAAATAAATTTTAAAAAATTGATGAAAATATATAATATTGACGTTTTCTAAAATTAATTAAAAGTAAAAATTTGCTATTCATTTAAATTTGCAGCTGATAAAATAGGATGTATATTCGTATTGTTGTTCAGAGAGATTTGAAAAGTAAATAAAGGATCACACTAACTATTGATTTTTCAAAAATATATTTTAATTATTTAAAAGTCAGTTCGTTGCCTTTAAATAGTCTTAGATTCAGAAGCGAATAAAAAGAAGCGATTAAAAAGATTTTATCAATTATGAGTTATAGGTAAGATCAACTTCTTTTTGAAACATAAAACAACATTAATGAAAAAGTTAAGTAGTATAATTTTAGCAACATTGTTTGCATTAGTAGGTTTCGCGAAGGAGCCTGGAGACAAAGAACCTTGGAAAACATCTTTTATAGCGAAAAAAGCTTTCCAAGAAAACACAGAATTAAAGCACTGGTTTGTTGGAGCGAATGTAGGTGGCCAAATATATTTTGGAGATCATGACAAACAGCTTTCTGTAGGAAAAAGAATTGCTCCACATTTTGAAATATATGGTGGAAAATGGTTGAACGAAAGGTTTGCAGTTAGATTAGGTTTGAATGGTATTAACTATAAAGGTGTTACTCAAACTAAGATGTATAGCACTGGAAAGGTATTGAATGCTGCTCAAGAGCTAGAATATCAGAAATTTAATTACATAAATGTTCACGCAGATTTTATGTTCAATTGGACAAATGATGCGTTAGGATATGATCCAGGACGATTGTATAATCTTATTCCTTATGTAGGAATTGGTTTTGGAGCTGTTTTATCAGATCCAGGTTCAGTAAAATTTAGTCCAAATTTGGGATTATTGCAAACGTTTAGATTGACAGATGCATTAGATCTTACTTTAGATGTCAGAGGAAATCTTTATGGAGATGAATTTGATGGCGAAGTTGGAGGAAGAAATTTTGAAGGAGCTGTATCCACTTCGGTAGGAGTGAAGTACACCCTTAATAGATAAGCTTAGATTCACTAACTATTAATAATTAGCCTTGGTATCGCCCGATATCAAGGCTTCTTTTTTTCTTTAATAAACGCAATACTGTATAAAATTCTATTCTATTATTTACATTTTCTTTTATTTAACTTGCAATGGTATGATTTTTAACAACCATAATTATCATTTATAATAAATATGCAAGTAATTAAGAATTTTCTTTTGATCTTATTTTGTGTTAGTATAATATCCTGTCAACAGAATAAAAAAACAAGTGAAGTAGCAATCACTGATAGTACTAAAGTAAGTTATGCTCCTCCGAAAGCCCCCACTCATATTGAAGGGGATGAAGGGAAGATTAATTATGTATTTAATCATTTTTGGGATAACTTTAATTTTAGAGATACTGTGAAAATATTTGATCCTCAGTATGGGGAGCAGGCTATTGCAGATTATATAGGGTATTTTCCATTAGTTCGTCTTGATACGCTAGCAGAAGGAATTGAATCTGTATTTAATGAAGCGAAAATTGAACCTTCTGTCTTTGAATTTTTTAAATTTCAATTTGAAAATTATCTCTCAAATCCGAATTCTCCAATGCGGAACGATGAATATTATGAAAAAGTAGTTGAATATTTGATTTCTTCAGGCAAAGTTACTCCGGACGATAAAATTAAATATGAGACCTTATTACCGCTTTTAAAAAAGAATAAACGAGGATCAATAGCAACTGATTTTAACTATCTCTCTGTTGATGGCAGCAACTCAAAATTTAGTACGATTGAGTCTCCATTTACTTTATTAATATTTTATGAGCCAGGATGTAGCAATTGTGAGGAGACGATTGAACAGATTAAGGCTAATCCAGGATTTAATTCAGTTGTTGATAAAGGAGCTTTAAAAATAGTAGCTATTTATCCCGATGGAAATATAGATATCTGGAAAAATTATCAAAAAAATATTCCTTCAAATTGGATCAATGGTGTTGATGTTGAACAAGAAATCTTAAACAAAGGATTATATATTATAAAAGCTACTCCTACCATTTATCTGATGGATAAAGATAAGAAAGTCATTCTGAAAGATACTAATTTGAATCAGGTCATTCAATTTTTTCAAAATATATAAAAAGATTAAACGGTATTTTAAAGAAAGGGGTTAAAGAGGTAGCTCCTTTCTTTTTTATGAATATTCGAATTAAATACTATTTTTTGGTGGTTACTGTATATGATTTGTAGACAGCCAAAAAAGTTATCGTATATGTTTTGTTCTCTTGAGAATGCATGAATTAACAAATCAGCTATCGATCTTTACCATATTATTAAATTTTAAAATATTATGATGAAGAACAAGTTTAATTTTCTGATTTTATTATTCAGCATACTGATAACTGCAGCATGTACTGGACAAAAAGGAGATATGACAAAAGATCCTAAGTATGCAGATATTGCGAATAATATATTTCTTACAAAAAGTCAGACCTATTATTATCATTACACTCATTCTGAAGGAGGTAAATCTGGAAATTTTTTATCCGCAGAAAGCGAAATGCCAAATGCCGAATTAAAAGCTGAATTTCCCGCGGGGAGTCATGTGAAAATTTCACAAGTTTTAGAAGTACCCCAAAAGGATGGTAGTTTTAAGGTAATGGTTAAAGGGAAAGTATTTAGCGATAACGGAAAAGAGGAGATGGACTACATGGCTATGTATGATGATATAAAATCTGCATTGCAGTTAAAATAAAAAACAATTCTTTAAGCTAAATTTTATTTCAGTCCGAGTGACCGTAGTATTGAACCCAAAGGCAAGCGGAATTTTATCCTATTAGAATGGACTAAATTCCGCTTTGTCTTTTCGGAAAAGTGTAACTCTTGAATCTTGACATTCCAATGCTTTAACGTTGGAAACAATTTTTAACAGAAAACCCGTAATTATTTGGAATGATAATAATTCTTGAAATTATGGATGAACAAAATTTTAACCATTACATTTGTTCAGTAAAATGCGGATTCCAATAATCACATTGATTAATTAGATACTTCGTATTTTGAATCATTATCAAATGTATATGCCACAAAAATCATTTACTTACGATCAATCGAAAACTACCTATCCAATATTAATAGCAATCGCGCTAGCACATATGTCCAACGACATGATTCAGGCCATAATTCCGGCATCGTATCCAATGTTGAAGGACAATTTTAATTTATCATTTGCCCAAATTGGAGTAATAACATTTTGTTTTCAAATTTCTTCTTCTTTGTTCCAACCCATAGTCGGGGCATATACAGACAAATATCCAAAGCCATATTCTCAAATAATAGGCATGTTTTTCAGTATTATTGGGGTTATTGGGTTGTCATTTGCGAATAATTATTATTCAGTTCTCTTTTCAGTTACAATGGTTGGGGTTGGATCTTCTATTTTCCATCCGGAATCTTCAAGAGTTGCATATTTATCTTCCGGGGGGAAGAGGAGTTTAGCACAATCTATTTTTCAAATCGGAGGAAATACAGGATCTGCACTTGCACCATTACTATTGGCATTATTTGTATTGCCGCATGGGCAAAGGTTTATCCTTTGGTTTCTGCTTATTGGGGTATTTGCTCAAATTTTATTGTCATATATAGCGATTTGGTATAAAAAAGTTCTTCACTCGGTTAAAGGGCAGGCAAAAAAATTGATAAAGATTCCGGATCTCTCGGAATCGACAATAAATTATTCAATTGGGATTTTATTGCTGTTGATTTTTTCAAAATATGTCTATATCGCCAGTATAACCAGTTACCTTCAATTTTATTTGATGGAGAAATTTGCAATTTCAGATGTACAAGCGCAGGTATATTTATTTTATTTTTTGATAGCAGTAGCATTAGGAACACTCTTTGGGGGTTTTCTGGGAGATTATTTGGGTAGGAAATATATTATTTGGTTATCAGTATTAGGCTGTGCTCCATTTACTTTGTTACTTCCATTTGCGAGTTTATTTTGGACAGGTATTTTAGTATTTATAATTGGATTAATCATGGCATCTGCCTTTCCATCTATCCTTGTGTATGCTCAAGAATTGTTGCCACGGAAATTAGGGATGGTTTCTGGTTTATTTTATGGATTTGCCTTTGGAATGGGAGGATTAGGAGCAGCAATTTTAGGATATTGGGCAGATTATACCTCTTTGGAAAATATTTATTTGGTATGCTCTTATCTTCCTTTGATTGGAATAATTGCTTATTTTCTTCCCGATATGAAAAAGGTAAAATTTTTAGAAGTTAATTAACACGTTGAGCTAACCAGATTGTAGCACCACCACACAAAGGGTCTTCAACAACATGGTTAATCACGTGGAAGTTATTATTTTGAAGAAGGATTTTATAATCGCTTTCCGACATTGAGGCATGGAATAAATCTTGACCATTAATTTTTCCCCATGAAATTCCATTCTCCGGCCCAGAAGTAAATAATAATAATCCATTTGGGTTTAATAGGTTAGATAATCTAGGAATTAATTTTTCCTGGTCATCAACAGGTAAGTGAAAAAAGCTATGCCAGGCAATAATTGCATCAAATTTCCTTTCTATATTCAAGTCCCTCATATCCATCAGGTAGAATTCATTATTTGGAAAGTTTGATTTTGCAATTTCTAACATTTTCCAACTTGCATCGACCCCAGTTACGCGACAATTTTGAGAAAGAAAATACTCCATAATTGGTTTTCCTGTACCACAACCTAAATCTAGAATTTCCGATCTCTCCGGCAAATGGGATAATAATTCCTGTAAATATTTTAATTCAATTAGATCTTTACTTCTGTTTTCATTATACCATTCACTGACATTGTCATAAACTTTAAATACATTTTTATCCTCACGATTCATTTCAAAGGTTTACCTGAAGGTCAATTTTACTTTAGTATATCCCAATCCTTCTAACAAAGGTTTTAACACATGTGTTGCATTATTCTGTGTTTGTGCCAGGATGTCTGATTTTTTAACTTGATTTGTAATTTCTTCTTCTGCCGCTTTAAATGCTTCATCAACTAAAGTAGCTTCTCTAAAGAATGCCATTTTTGTATCATAAACTTTTGAGTCTTTATGATCAATTTTAACATAACAAATTTCTGCTTTTGGAAGATTGATCGTAACAGAATCATTAATGACTTCAACATCATTAGCGTTTAATTTTGTTAAATCAATACATCCCACAGCATCCGCTTTAATAATTAAAAGCACACTAGCATCGGGTAAATAAGCAGTCATGTTTTTATGTTCCACTACATCACTGAAGCGATATTTAACCAATTCAAGTTTACCCATAGCTTCAATCTTTTCAACAAGAATTTGATGATTGGTCTCTTTTGTAGGTCCTGGTTTAATTCTTTCCCATACAAACCATGTAACACCTATTAATAAGGCAAGGACGATAAAAACTTTAAGTAATTTTGTCATAAATAGCATTTCTCAAATTATAGACCATAAATAGAATCTAATGTCAAGGAAAAGTAATGCTAATTTAAAAAACGGTTTGGTAACTAACTAATTACAATTTTAAAAGATAGGGAGTCATTTCTAAAAATTTATATCTACAGTTTATATATGTCAATACCTAGAATAGCATTCTCAGCTAATATTTTATTATTTTTAATTATCTGATCATGATGAAATAAAATGTTGAAAAATAAACTGTCTAAAAAATTCAAGAAATATTTATTCCTTGTGAATGTTCGATTAGGGTTAATTGTATGTTTTGCCATATTCTTAAACATATCATTAGATGCCCAGACAATATATACTATTGAAAGTGTTCCAAGTCCAAAAGAAAGAGGTCAGAATTATTTTGTGAGCAATCCTGATGCTGTATTGGATAGTTGGACAGTGGATAGTCTGGATAGATTGTCGACTGAAATTGAGCGAGTTAGTGGTTCTGAATATGCGATAGTCGTTGTAAATGATTATACGGGTGATGATGATTTTCAATTTGCTCTTGATCTATTTAACAAATGGGGAATAGGTAAAAAGGAGGTAAATAATGGTTTACTGCTATTTATTTCTAAAGATAAGAGACAATATCGTTTTATTTCTGGTTACGGGATGGAATCAATATTTCCTGATATTTATTTGAAGAGAGTAGGAGAAAAGTATCTGGTTCCAAATTTCAGAAATGAGGATTATAACAAAGGGGTTTTAGAAGCAAGCGAGTTTATTGCGCATATACTTAAGTCACCTGATTCCGTCAAAGAATTAGAATCCCTCATGCCGGAGGCAATCCCATTTTTTAGTCTTCGAAATACAATATTTAGAAATACTCTTTTAGTTTGTGGTTTTTTTTTGACCCTATATTTGTATATCCATTTTATCAGCAAACAATTTACCGCTAAAGGTCAAAAACTTAAACCGATAGTCCCAATTTTTTATGGTTTGGGTTGTATGGGATTGCTCATGTTTTTGAGTGTATTTTTATTTGCCTTTGTATTTAAAAACCTTGAGGAGGTCTATCAAGTTAAAAATATACCCTATTTTGCTTTTGTTCTAGGGGGGATAATTTTAGCGATGAAAATGAATGATTCCCATGATGCCATATTAAAGAGCTACAATGATGAACAAGAGAAAGGAAATGCCTTAAAGAAATTTGCTGCATTTACTTTTCTTCCTTCCATATTAGCACCCTTGGCCTTATTCAATATGGGGAGTATATTTAATAAACTAAATAGGGATAAAAATCGTTTTGATCCACCAGACAATTCCGGCAATTGGGAAAGGATAAATCGGACAAGCAATAAATCTGAGACTAGTAAGTATTTGGATAAGGGCAATCTTAATGAAGAAAAGATTGGATCCAGGAAATATGAAATTTGGAAAGATAAACTATCTAATAAAATAATGTTAGTGCCTTGGGAAATTAAGAAAAGATTTCATCAATGTCCAAAATGTCATTTTTATACTTTAGAGAAAGATAAAAAGAAACAAATAAAAGCTGCAACATACTCATCTTCAGGAAAAGGTGAACTTGTTGATGATTGTAATAACTGTGATTATTATGTAATTAATGATACATATATCATTCCTAAATTAACACGAAGTTCAAGTGGAGGATCTTCAAGTGGCGGAGGTTCATCTAGTGGTGGAGGTAGTTTTGGCGGAGGTTCTTCAGGTGGAGGTGGAGCTGGAGGAAGATGGTAGTTTAAAAATTTTTGCTCATCCGATTTTTCTACAAATCATTTTTTGGAGATAGAGTTGCTTAGCTGCTAATTTTATTTGCTAAAGTCATAAAAATAAAACTATATCAATTATTTAATGTTGAGTAAATAGCATTCAGCTATTTTACATCACATTAAATATTTTATTTTATGGCACTTAAAGAAATTATAGGATCACTTACTGAGCAAAAAGATTCACCTAGCATTACAATTTCATTTAATACATTTTTGACATATCCCGATAGTGAGAAGAATGCTATTACTTTAAAAAATCTATCTAAGGAAGCAGAATCAAGAATTATTGAAGAATTTGGGAAAAGAGAATCTGAAGGTATCCTTGAAAAAATTGCAGGAATTCCTGAGAAAATTGAGGAAATACAATTAATGAAAAGCCTGCATGTGTTTATTTCAGAAAACATAGAAGAATTAGTGGCCTCACCCTGGCCCGTGGATAAAGAAGGAGTATTTATAGATGATTCATTTGCAGTTAAACCATTAATTAAGGCAATGAATAGAACTAAGGACTATATGATACTATCAATATCACAAGGCGGCGCTCATCTATTCCATGCCTTAAATGATACGATAGAAAGTGAAATTACGAATGATGATTTCCCTTTTGATGCAAATCCACTTGACGTTTCAGGATCTGATAATAATAAAATAGAAAATCGTCTAAAGGAATATTTTAATCAAATTGATAAAGCTGTAGTTGCAGTGCATAACACGAATGGTTTAGATGTAATTGTTATTTCAACTGAACCAAATTTTGCTATGTTACAAGAAGTTGCTGATTTACCAAAAATGTATATTGCACATGATAACAAAAATTATGATGCTTCAGAACCCGATAAGATGGCAAAGCAAGCATTTGAAACTATTAAAGATCTGCAGAAAACAGATAGGACTGAGGCTATTGGTAATCTAAAGCAAGGTATTTCAAATGGTCAAGTATTAACTGATCTTCAAGATATTTATCAAGCGGCCATAGATGGTAGAGGAGAGCTTCTAATTGTTCAACAGGACTTTGAGCAGCCTGTAAAAATGACTTCCGATCGGACCTTTGAAATTGTAGGTGATCCAAAAGAAACAGGTGTTGTTGATGATATCGTTTCTACGATTGCTTGGGATGTAATTTCAAAAGGTGGAAAGTCATATTTCTCCAATCAGGAGGAATTAGGTGATCTTGGTAAAATTGCGTTAAAGGTTAGATATTAAACCAAATAGTAGAAAGGACCACATGATGGTCCTTTCTTATTTATTCCAATTATTTTACTAAATCTTTGTTATAGAGTTTGCTATGAATTTCTTTTAATTCATTTGCGGGAATCTTAATGACTTTTCTATCATAAGTCATTAAACCATTCGTTTCAATTTCAACATCGGTAGTTTGCGTATATACCCCTGCAGAAAGTCCCAGAGGGATTAAATTACTGAGATCAGTAACCACTTCTTGATATCTTTTTTTCAATTCATCAGCATTTTTGAATGATTGGTAACCCCAATTATCTTTTTGTTGCCAAGTGTGTCCATCAACAGGTAATCCAAGGCCACCATATTCTCCTAATACGAGTACATATTTGTCGCCAAATAATTCAGGACTAGGCATTGCAGCATCAGGATAATTGTGAATATCAAAGATATGTCCTGGAGCTCCAAAGTTTCCGCCTGAAGCACCATTTACTAATCGGGAAGGATCGTTTTGAATGGTCCAGTCTACAATTTCCTTAGATTTAAACTGTCCCCATGCTTCATTAAAAGGAACCCAAACAACTATTGAAGGGAAGTTGTGTAGGGTTGACATTATAGCTTTCCATTCTTTCTTATAAATTGCTTCTGATTCTGGTGTACGATCTTTGTCGTGTTTACCAAATCTAATTTTTCCAGGGTTCATATCCCATATATTTCCACCTAAGTCACCGCTTGGCATATCCTGCCACACTAATACGCCGATACTATCACAGTGTCGATACCATCTTGCAGGCTCTACTTTAATATGCTTTCTAATCATATTAAAGCCCATTTCTTTCGTTTTAACGACATCAAATTTTAGAGCTTCATCAGAAGGAGCTGTATGTAAGCCATCTGGCCACCAGCCTTGGTCTAAAGGACCATAGTGGAAAACAAATTTGTCATTTAAGTACATTCTTTGAATTCCATTAGCATCTTTTTTCAAGCTGATTTTACGCATGGCAAAATAGGAATTTGCTTCATCCACAACCTTACCTTTTCTTAGCACCTTCACTTTTAAATCATATAATTTAGGCGATTCAGGTGACCATAATTGAGGGTTATTTAATTTTAATTGAGCCTCTTCTCCGGGATTAGATTTGATTTCGGCAATTTTGTTGTTATTATCATAAGCTTCAACAAGAATTTCATCTCCTGGCTTAACTGAGGATATTTCAGTTGATATTTTAAGAACAGATTGATCTACATCAGGAGTTTGTTTAGTGCTGACAATATGAGTTTCAGGAACAGACTCTAACCAAACTGTTTGCCATATACCAGAAACTGGCGTATACCAAATTCCATGAGGATCATTAATTTGTTTACCACGAGGTTGAGGTCCGTCAGAGGTAGGATCCCATACACGAATAGCAATGTCTTGACTTTTTCCTTTTTTTATCGCATTAGTGATATCAATGCTAAATGGATCGAAACCACCTTGATGGTTAGCAACATGTTTACCGTTGACATAAATATCACATTCCCAATCAACCGCTCCAAAATTGAGGTATATCTTGCCTTTATTTAATTTTTTATCAATAGTTATTTGATTATTATACCATAGAGCATCATCTTTAGTTACCCTTTTAGCGACACCTGATAAAGCAGATTCCACTGCAAATGGTACCAAAATATCTCCATCCCAAGAGGAAGGAATTTCTTTTTGATCTTTATTGGTAATTTTATATTTCCATAAACCATTTAAGTTTTGCCAATTGTTTTGTCTTTCCAATTGTGGTCTAGGATACTCACGATGTGCATTTTGAGGAGTAACCTGCTCTGCCCATGGTGTTAAAATTTTATCCTTAACGGGAGCCCAACTTTGAGCATTACTTTGAGTTGCAGTAGCGGCAATTAAACATGCAATAGCAATTGTTTTCTTCATCATATTATTTTTGTATTTGTTTTTGGTTAGTTATTTATTATTAATGATTTGGTTTAAATACTTAAATATACTTATTTAACCTGATGTATGTTAGGGTCATATAAAGCTTCAGTTATTCCATTTATCTTTACAGCAACTCTAGCAAATAGGGTTGGATTGGATTGCAGTTCAGATCCAATATCTAAGGATAGGGTTATATTTCCTTCAGAATCACCGCTTTTAATTTCTCTTTTAATGAAAAGGCCAAGATCAACAAATTTTGTTTTACCGATTAACAAGCTTATATCATCCAAAGATTTTGTTGGATCTAATTTTTGAATATTCAATGTTGCTATAAGATTGTTACCATTTAGTTGATATTTTACATCTTTTAGACTATAATAAAGTTCAACCGGGAATTCAATATCCGTATTTCCGTTGACATTAATATCCAAAGTGTCTGTAACTATTTTCCAGGGACCATTACCAGGAACAGTTATTAATTTATAGTTGCCATTAAACAATGCAGCAGAGAATGAACCATCCTGAGTAACATATACGTCAATCGGATTTTTTAATTCAAATCCATTTTGCCACAATTGAAGCCTTACAGAATTATTAGAACCTCTTACTCCAACAGGTGTACCATTGTATGTAACTTTTCCAGTTAAAGTAGCATTTGGTGCTTCATAATTATCCTTTCCACAGGAGAGGAGAAGAATAATCATTAAAATAGAACATATTGATAATATATTAATTCTTTTCATCTTTTTATTGATAAGGGTTTCGAACTAGTTTAGGGTTTTTATCAATCCATTCTTGAGCGATAAAATTGTAATAGTTTTGAAATCTAAAATATCTCGGATACATAACATGGCTAGATTTTCGTTTTTCAAAAACCCATTTTCCATGATTAGGATTTCCAGGAGCATAGATTTTATATGGAAACAGAACAAACATTGTTGAAGTAGCATTTCCTTGTTGCCCATTCCAAATTGTATGTGCAATTCTCCATCTTTTAAGGTCCCAATAACGATGATCTTCGAATGCTAACTCAACTCTTCTTTCTTGGACAATATCATTAAATGTTACAGTGGAAAGCTTTTGAATTCCCGCTCTGTCTCTTAATTGATTAATATAGCCAGCAACTTCAGTTTGAGGTTTGCTTAGTTCTAGAGCAGATTCAGCGGCAATTAATACAACTTCAGCAAGCCTAAAGCGTACAAACCACATATCACTTCCTCTACCGCGAGTAGAAGCATCACGATTTTCTTCGACAAATTTTCGGATATTGAATCCTGATTTATTTACGAATTGGTCGTTCGAAGTAGTAGGCCCATCCATACTTGTAATTAATCCGAATGGCGTTTCTGATTTTCCAGGTTCTGCAGTTTTAATTTTCCAGGTTCCACCCTCTAAATATCTAACACCAGCTTGATAGGTAATTGTTGATCCCAGAAAATCCGCACCAGAATAAATGATGGTACCATATAATCGAGGGTCTTTTTTTGAGAATACATCAGATGGATTGTTGTAATAGATAAATTCTCCAGAAGCATTGGTTAATTTCAGGGCTCCATTTCGACTGTCAGTATATTCAAAATCTTCTACGAGATTTAATACAGGCGTAATAATATTGGCGTCGATATCACCACGTACAGATGAAGCAATAACATTATTAGTAAATTGGTGGGTCTGGCCAGGGTATTTATAATCTCTTGCCCAAATAACTTCTGTACTGGTTTTACTACTTACAGCTTCATAAAAGTTTCGGCCTTTATCTGCATTTTTATTATAGATCTCATAAGGACTATTTTGTAAGATTTCTTTTGCTGTTTCATAAGCAGTGGTATAGAATTTTGTTGCTTCATTTGCAGGAATTCCAACTTCTCCACCAGCTGTTTTTACTTCAGGTGTTTTGTAATTGTACTTTGCAATTGAACCTGCATAAAGTGCTGCTCTAGCTTTTAATGCCAATGCTGCCCATTTATTAGCTCTTGCAGAGTTGGTGTTTTTGTTGGCACTTAAAAGTTCGCTAATAGCCGTACATTCATTGATGATGTAATCATAGGTTTCTTTTTCTGTAGATCTAGGATATTGTAAAGTGGTAATATCTATTCCAGCTTGATAGTCGAATACTTCATCTTTAATGATAGGAACTCCACCTAAGGATCTTGCCATGTTAAAATAAGTCCATGCTCTTAGAAAGCGTGCTTCACCTTCAAAATTATTTTGGACCTCTTTACTGAAAGTTGAGTTTTTCACACCATTAATGAACAAATTCAGATCTCTTAATAGCGTATAGTCGTAAACTCTCCAGAGATCATCCGCATAATCTTGCATATTATTAGGTCCCCCTGACGAAAATGCAGCTTCATCTAATAGAGCCATACTACCGGTATTGGCAATATGTTGTCCCCAACTTACTCTACCATAGTAATTTGCTAGAACCGACATGACCATTTTTTCGTCAGAATAGACTTGTTGATCAGAAAGAATTGATTCGGAATCTCGATCGAGAAATTTATTGCATGAGGCTGAACTAGCCAATAATACAGCAGAAAGTATATATAGTTTAAAATTCTTCATGATTAAAAAGTTAGGTTTAATCCCACGTTGATTACCCGGTTTGTTGGATATTGTACTCCAGATTCAGCAGTTATTTCCGGGTCGATTTTCATTTTACCAAGATTGTCAATGCTAAATACATTTTGCATCATTGAAAAGACCCTGATATTTTTGAATCCCCATCTTTCTGTTAATTGACTTGGTAGGGTATATCCAAGCTGAAGATTCCTTAATTTTAAATAAGTCACATTCATCACCCAAAAATCACTATGCCAATAATTGCTATGATTTTGGTTTCCTCGAATTAGGGTTGGGAATTTACCTGGAATTAATTCACTATTTGGATCCGTAATATCTGAAAGCATCCATTGATTCTCCATATAATATGCGGCATTATTTCCACCATCATGGAATGGAAGCATACCTTCCCAATTTGCTCTATAGGATGCAAACGAAGCACCGGTAAAGTCAGCAGCAATATCAAACCCTTTGTATCCGAAGCCTAAATTTAGAGCAAAGTTTAAATATGGTAATCCACCTTGTCTATATCCGATTGGCCTCTGATCTAAGCCATTGATGACCTTGTCTCCATTTACATCGTTATATTTAATATCGCCAGGTCTTAAACTCGTATTCCCTTGTCCGTCATTATCGACATCATAATTTCTAATCTCGTCCCAGGATTGGAATTGACCTAAAGATTCATATCCCCAATTTAAGAAGGCATATCGGTCTAAGATTGAGTTTCTGTATTGATCATATGCATTTCCAAATCTTGGTTTATATTGTTGACCATCAATTTGTCTGGCAAAAGTGAAATTTCCTCCAATATTATATCGAAAATCTTTCATTGTACTTGTCCACATGATGCTACCATCCACACCGCGATGCATATCTGAATTTAAATTTTCATAAGGAAGTCCGAATCCAACTTCCATAGGCATTAACACATCATATCTGGAAGCCGGTAACCCTGTTCTTTTTCTATTAAAGTAATCTAACGTACCATTTAATTTTCCGCCAAATAGAGAGAAATCAATTCCGACGTCAAAAGTATTAGCCCGAATCCAAGATAGAGTAGTTACAGGAAGTCCTCGAGGTTGAGCACCCACCACATAATTTCCACCAATTGTAGAACCACCTACCTTATATGTATAGCCTGGCATAAATCCGAAGGCAAAATAATTCCAAGGATCAAGGTTGTCATCACCAAGTACTCCATAAGATCCACGAATTTTAAAGTCAGAAAACTTGGATCCAAAATTAGAATCCTTCCAAAAATCTTCCTGAGAGATTCGCCAACCTGCAGATACTGATGGGAATAGCCCCCAACGGCTATCCTGTGGAAATTTCCATGATCCATCATACCTTGCAGCTATTTCAAGAAGGTATTTCTGTGCAAAATCATAATTTATACGACCAGCGAAACCAGCTCTTGCTTGGGTGTCATTACCATAATCATCAAACTGGTCCATTGTTTGGAAGTACATCAATGATAAGGCATTTGATGCAGGCCTGTCATGGGCCCAAAATCTTGGTGTATCTCTTTGTATGGCTTCTGCGGCAAATACTGCATTGAAATGGTGATCTCCGAAACTCTGGTTATAGGTTAATGTTCCTTGATAGTTTAATTCTTCGATCATTCTAATATCGCGTTCGCGCCATGGATTATCCATGCTGAAGACTACAGGATATGTATCTGTTGTCTCTTCATAACCATACAATTTATATGTAAATTCTTGGTTATCCATCCAGCGATTTGCAAGATAGTAACCCATTAATCCGTTTAGTTTAAGGTGGTCATTTATTTTATATTCTGCATTAAAGTTAAGCTGCATCACTCGCCAAGTATCCTTAAATTCACCAGATAAATCATAGTTTAACATTGCGAAGTTTGTCTCAGTATTTGAAGCCGTTCTTGCTGGATAAAGTGGGTTGTCATTGGCATAGGGTCTGGCAGTAGGTAAGTTTCTGTATATCGCAAATAGAGCTTGCCATGTATCGTCAGCACCAGGGACACCTGGTTGTCTACGTTTTTCGATTCTACCGTTTAAATTTCCGCCAATTTTCAGTTTTTCAGAAACATTTGCTTCGATATTTAATTGAACATTTGTTCTTTTAAAGCCACCATAATTTCTAATAATTGAAGCTTGATCTAAGTGGCCTGCGCTTAAATAATAATTGATTTTTTCAGATCCCCCAGACACATTGCCTGAAATGTACTTTTGAGGACTTGTCTCCAAGATATAATCATACCAATCCCATGGCCTATAATTTTTTTCTGTTCCTTGTTCCCATTTAGCTAAATCATCTGGGGTATATTGAGGATTTGGAATTCCTAAAATAGCGTCTGATTGAATATAACTTTTTACATAGGTTGCAGCGCTTGCAGGTCTTGGGAATCTAAACATGCTCTGCCAGCCGTAATAAGAATTAATATTGAATTCGTTCTTATCACCTCGAGCTCCTTTTTTGGTCGTTACAACAACTACACCATTTGCAGCCCTGACGCCATAAATTGCAGCTGAAGCATCTTTTAATACCGAAATACTTTCAATATCATTAAAGTCTAAATTATTGAACTGACCTTCGTCTTTTTGCACACCATCAATAACATATAATGGTGTACCCATATTTCTAATATTTATACTTGTTGAGGCTCCGGGTCTTCCGTCGGGCATACGGCTATTAACACCAGCGATTTTACCAACCAAAGCTCCAGATGTTGTTGCGGCGACAGATCTTGATAAATCCTTTGATGTAACAGTTGAAATAGCTCCTGTAAGAGATTCTTTCTTTTGGGTACCGTATCCTACGACAACAACTTCTTCAAGATTGTCATCCGAAGTAACTAAAACAACGGTCATTGGTTGAGTGCTCGCAGGTATTTCTTGGGTTATATAACCAATATTTCTGAAAACAATAGTTTCATTGCTGGAATTTACCTGTAGTGTAAAATTTCCATCTATATCAGACACTGTTCCAGAATTAGAATTTGATTTTGGTAATATGGTTACCCCCTGTAATGGTTCTCCTTGTTGATTTCTGACGGTCCCTTTTATCTCTTGCTGTTGAAAACTAAGAATTAGGAGAGGAAAGGTTTCTGCTTGCCCTAACATTGGAACCAATGGAGTCGATATACATAGCATCAATAAATATCGAATGTGTAAAGAATTTAGGAATCTTTTTTTCATTGGATGATTGGTTAGTTTATAATTGATAACCAAATTTAGGAAGGGTAAAAATCTTTAAATTGTAGATTTATCTCAATTTATATCCATTTTGTATCATAATTGGTTTATGTAATGGTTAAACTTCTAGCGGATATATCTTTTCAATAAATTTACTAACTTGAAATTTGCTAAGACCTTACAAATGAAAAACCTATCCTTATTACTATTCTTTTTTTTCTGTTTATGCATTAAAGGGTATTGCCAGGGATATAATTTTGATCATTTTACGATCAATGAAGGGTTATCTAACAATGCAGTGTTATGCAGTGTACAGGATAAAAACGGGTTTTTATGGTTTGGTACAAAAGACGGGTTAAATCGTTTTGATGGCTACACTTTTAAAAAATATTTCAGTGATATAGATGAGAAGAATGGATTAGGGACGAATTATTTCACTTGTTTATTGGTCGACCAAAAGAATAGACTTTGGGTGGGGACAGATAATGGCCTTTATAAATTTCTAAATGAGAAAGACAGTTTTGTTTTAGTGTTGGCTACTAAAATGAAGGAAATTACCGAAATACAGCAGGATAAACATGGTAAAATTTGGTTTATATCTAATTACAAGTTATTCAGCTTTGATCCTAATAAAAGTACTGAACCTAAGCTTGAATGTAATGGTAAAACAGTTACTTCCATCACGAAGAATAAAAAAGGGGAAATTTGGTTTTCAACCCATGAAGGGATCTTTCATATAAATCAATCTCAAGCTATTCTTTTCAATACCCTTAAGAACATTAAATCGATCAATGTTGAGGTTCTTTTTTTCGATATAAATGACAATTTGTGGATTGGTTCTCAACATCATGGCCTATTAAAATTTGATCAGAAAAATCAAAAGTTGGAGCTGGTTCTAGCAACTGTAAAAAAAGGCACTAATTTATTTGTAAGAGATATTAAGAGTTATAATCCAAGTGAGCTTTGGATAGCTTCTGAATCCGGTCTTATCGTTTATCAAAAAAATACAAATAGGATTAAAGTTTATACCCATGAGCATGACAATCCGTGGTCAATTGCAGATAATGCGGTTTATTCTATATTGAAAGATCATCAAGGCGGAGTTTGGGTAGGCTCTTTTTTTGGAGGCCTCAGTTATTTCCATCAAAAACATAATTTATTTGAAAGGAGATACCCAAGGAATGACCCTAATTCCATTTCTGGAAATGCTGTTCGGGAAATACGGGAAGACTCTAATGGTAATCTGTGGGTAGGTACTGAAGATAATGGGTTGAACTTATGGAATAAAAAGGAGAATTCATTTCAGCATTTTTCTACTAAAACAGGACTTTCCCACAATAACATTCATGGTTTAGAAATTGTTGGCGACAGCTTATTAATCGGAACCTTTAATAATGGGCTGGATATATTGAGTATTAATGGTAAAAGAAGGATTGCCCATTATAATCAGGAGAATACTGATTCAACTTTAGGCTCGAATTTTATTATGAGTGCCTATAAGACTAAAAATGGTAGGATATTTTTGACAAGTCCGCAAGGGCTTTATCAATTTATACCCGGTCATGATAAATTCCTTAAGGTTCTAGTTGTTCCAGATTCCATATTTTACACCTCGATTTTAGAAGATAAGAAGGGAAGAATTTGGTTGACGACATGGAGGGATGGAGTCTATACTATCGACACAAACTTAAAGAAAAGCAGGGTTTTTAAGCATGATTCAAAGGATGCAACTACCATAAATAGTAATAGAACTAATAAAATTCAACAGGATTCCGAAGGGAAAATATGGATTGCCACAGAAAATGGATTAACTATTTGGGATGAGAATTCTACGCCAATCAAAAGTTTTACAAAATCTGATGGGCTTCCTAGCAATTTAATTCTTTCGATGCAGGAGGACTCTAATAAGAATATGTGGCTTTCTACAACCAATGGGTTAATCAGTATAGAGGTGAATAAACTAATATTAAGTGTTTATAATAAAGAGTTTGGCATGTCTAACTTACAGTTTAACTATAATTCGATGCATAAAGATAAAGATGGCTTTATGTATTTTGGATCTACGAATGGCCTAATAAAGTTTCATCCTGATAGTTTGTTAAAAAGTAGAAATTCAGAAACAAAAGTTCCTATTTATTTTACATCTGCAAAATCATCAAAACGTCCAATCAATATTCATGATGCTTCAATTTTAGGGGTGGACTCTAAATTGACTTATAATAAGTTGGTTTTGGATTATGATGAATCAACCTTAGAGGTTGATTTTGCAGCATTGAATTATGTTGATGCAGCTTCGACATCCTATATGTTTAAGTTAAAAGGATTTGATAATGATTGGATATTGAGTCGAAATAATATGGCTTATTATACGAAATTACCAACAGGAAACTATAGCTTATTGGTAAAGGCAATAGATAGTCAAGGAAGGATTATTTCGGATGAGATATGTATTCCAATTGAAGTAAAGAGGCCATTTTGGGCGAGTAATATAGCAATCATTATCTATTCTATCGTTTTGATATTAATCATCTTCTTTGTCTATCAATTTTTTGATGGAAAAATTAAGGATAAAAATAGAAGGAGATTACTTGAGATCAATGCTAATCGGGAAAGGCGCCTTTACCAGTCAAAATTGGATTTTTTTACACAGGTAGCTCATGATATCAAAACTCCATTAACATTAATTAAAGGGCCATTGGAAAAGCTGGTTGATCATAGGGAGCTAGGTGAGGATCGCACAATTCGTTTACTTACGACGATGCAAAAAAATACAGATAAGTTGGTGAAATTAACGAATAGTATTCTAGATTTTAGAAAGGTAGAAACTGGAGTTAATCCTCTTGATTTGAAGAAAATTGATATCTCAGGATTAATTCAAGAATATGTTTATGATTATCAATCTTCCTTTCAAATCGAAAACCTAAACTTTCAATATCATATTACTCCGGGTATTTATGGTTTTGCTGACGAGGATATGATATCGAAAATAATTGAAAATCTATTTTCCAATGCTTTAAAGTACTCGGATAAATTCGTTGAAATAAATTTGTTTTTAAAAGAAGATTTAAAATATTGGATTCTTGAGGTTAAGAATGATGGAGCTATACTAAATAATCGAGAAATTGAGTATTTATTTAAACCATTTCATAGATCTATCAAGCATAGTCAGATTGAAGGTTCAGGACTGGGATTAGCTTTATCACATTCATTTGCCTTGCTCCATGAAGGTGATTTGCGATATATTGATAATTCCGAAAAATTAAATATATTCGTTTTAGCTATCCCATTAAACTTGAATTAAAATGCCTATTGAAGCTGATGTCCGGAAGATAATCTTGTTAGTGGATGATCATCAAGAGATTCTAGATTTTTTAACTGATGATCTATGCGACGATTATGATATCGTTCAAGCCCATAATGGACATTTAGCTATTGAAGTATTATTAAGGCAGCATATTGATCTAATCGTTTCGGATGTGATGATGCCGAAAATGGATGGATTTGAACTTTGTTCAATTATTAAAAAAAATCCGAATTGCCAGCATATTCCATTTATTATTTTGACTGCTAAAAATAGTTTACAAGCCAAAATTGAAGGATTGGAATATGGAGCTGATGCATATATTGAAAAACCTTTTTCACCCTCATTTTTACAAGCTCAAATTCGCAGTTTAATAAAAAATAGAATGTTTTTAAAGGAGCATTATTCAAGTAATGATAATGCTGGAACTATAAATCCTCCCACAATTGAAGAGGATTTTATGGATAAAATACAACAATTAATTATCGATCATATTGATAACACCTCTTTATGTGTAGAGTTTTTAGCAGATAAATTAAATGTGAGTCGCCCGACACTGTATAGAAAAATCAAGATGACCTCGAATCTTTCTCCAAATGAATTAATCAATAATCTTCGTTTAAAGAGGGCTACACAATTATTAAATAATGGTTCCTACAAAGTGTACGAAATTTCTAGCATGGTTGGGTTTAGCTCAAGTTCTCACTTCATTCGAAATTTTCAGAAACATTTTGGATACAGCCCAAAAGAATGGGGATCAAAATTTCAATCTGAACGACAAGTTCAATTTAGGTTTGGATAATAATTTTTCCATAATAATATAACAAAAAATGGTCAATCGTAAGTTGACCATTTTTGTTTTAAAATAGGTAGAATTCTATTTGAAATTCATCAATTGTTTGAATTGACCAATTCTCATAGATGTAGGGTTGAATTCATTATTAGCACAATTCATAATATGTATTTATGACGTTTAATAAAAAATCGTGTAAATATAGAATAACACTTATTATATATGTGTAACATTAGTTACTTAATGAGGTTAATACTTCTTATCATACATCAATGAAATGGCATCAGATATTAGTCATCTTTGTATAACAAATATTTAAAGATAAAGACAACAATAAAACTGAAAGGAAAATAAAATGAACAATAAAGTATTAGGGCTTCATCATATTACTGCTATAGCAAATTTAGCCCAAAGGAATTTTGATTTCTACACAAGAGTTTTAGGATTAAGAATGGTTAAAAAAACCGTGAATTTTGATGATCCTGGGACATATCATTTCTATTATGGTGATGAGAAAGGAAATGCTGGAACTATATTAACTTTTTTTCCATGGGAAGGAATTGGCAAGGGTAGGAATGGGGCTGGTATGGCTACTGAAATTGCTTATTCAATTCCAAAAGATAGTATTGATTTTTGGATGGACAGATTTGGACAAAATAACGTTCTAACTGGAGAGTCCGTTGAGCGATTTGGTGAGATTTATTATCCATTTCTAGACCCAGATGGTTTAAACTTATCTTTAGTCTTATCAAAAGGCAATGATGAAAGAACAGGATGGTCTACTAATGAAGTCTCTAAAGATCATGCGACTAAGGGTTTTCACAATAGTACATTGACTTTACGTGAGTTAGATCCAACAGCGAAAGTTCTGACTGAATTGTTAGATTATAAACATGTTGGCCAGGAAGGTAATCGGTTTAGGTTTATCAATGAGAATATAGATACAGCCAACATTATCGATATTCTAATTGATGAAAATTCATCTCGGGGAATTAATACTGCAGGAACCAACCATCACATTGCATTTCGAGTAAAGAATGATGAGGACCAAATGGAATTGCGCGAGAAAATCATGAGTTCTGGATTACAGGTAACTCCACAGATCGACAGGGATTATTTTCATTCTTTGTATTTCCGTGAACCAGGAGGTGTTTTATTTGAAATTGCTACTGAAAATCCTGGCTTTGATGTAGATGAACCATTATTAGAATTAGGTTCAAGCTTAAAATTACCTAAACAATATGAAGGACAAAGGAGTGCAATTGAAAAGGTTTTGCCAAAGTTAACATAGTCTCCAAGGTTTGGAATGTCAATTATTGCTTAGTTCATATTTGATAAAAATTTAAAATTGATACAGCATGAATACAAAGATATATCAAGGTGGTAATTTAGAGAATCCACAAAATGCATTGATAATGATCCATGGTCGGGGAGGTTCAGCACAGGATATCATGGGGCTTTCAGAATATTTAAATGTTAAAGATTACTTATTGTTAGGTCCCGAAGCTGATCAAAACACATGGTATCCCAATTCTTTTATAGCACCTATTTCAACAAATGAACCCCAATTAACTAGGGCCATTGAAATAATTTCGGAAGCCGTAAAAATTGCAAATGAGAAAGGTGTATTAAATGAGAATATATTTTTATTAGGATTTTCTCAAGGTGCTTGTTTAGCTTTAGAGTATAGTACAAGAAATGCAAAAAGATTTGGAGGCATTATTGCATTCACCGGAGGATTAATTGGTGATAAATTATATAATGAAAACTACTCCGGGAATTTTGAAGGAACTCCTGTTTTTATTGGAACGAGTGATCCAGACTTTCATGTTCCAGTCTCAAGAGTTCAAGAAAGCACATCATTAATGCAGGAAATGGGTGCAAAGGTTGATGAACGGATATATAAAAATATGGGTCATACAATAACCCAGGAGGAAATCCAAATTGTAAACGATACGATTTTTATTTAAATTTTTGAATAATAAGAAAACCCCTCTAGCCTAGACTATTGGGGTTTTACCACTTAATAAACTATACTATACAATTTTAAATCTAATCCTTGTAAATTTTAGGAAACTAAAATTCTGTTTTATAAGGTATTGACCTAATCAACGAAACTATTATAACTTCTCAATACATCTTGAGCTGAGTTATCTAAAGTTGTTAATGCTGATTCGGATAAGTTTGTTCCGGCTTCTAATTCACGTAATACCACACGCATTTTTCCTAGGAAATCATTTACTGAATCATTAAAGGAACCAAAGCTTCTCTCTCTATTTTTATATTCCTTTGGAATAGTATCTCCTTTGTTCTCATTATATAACTTTTCTATTTCATTATATTTCTTTTGAAATTCAGTTTTTAGTTGAGAAATATCTTGAGTTTCAAATGCTAATGAATTAGTTCTTTCAACCTCATTTAATAATTTCTTTGATCTTAGGAACTGATTTTTTATCGGACTTCCGTCTAATGTTGTTTCTTCAGCTTTTTCCACGACTGGTGTTAATTTATCAAAGATTTGATTGGAGGCATCCCGATTCTTTTTAATTTCTTGCATTGCCTTGTCTCTGAATTCCACCATTTTCTTCCCATTATCCTCTTTCCAATCTTCAGCTGATTTGTAGACATCAATATCTTTATTTAGGGCTTTTAGAGCTTCAAAACTTTCGTTCATTTGATCTATTAAAGGCTTATATTCTTTTGAAAATCCATCTGGATAAACAATTCGATCCATATTATTTATAGATGGTGGTGTTACCATTATAGGTGCAATTGTATTAAATCCATCCGGATTAGATATTCTACTTTTAATATATTCGTCTAATCGCTCGAAATTGTCTGTAAATGCCTTTATATTGGAACTTTGATTATTATCAGCTTTTACAATAAGGTTATTAAAAGCAATTATTTCGTTTGCTTCCTTCTTATCATCTTTTTTACTGAAAATGCTTGAACTATTGCTGTCAGATTTGCCTTTTTCAGAACTATTGCAACTGAACAATAATCCCATAGCTAAAAGGCCTGAAGCATAATAAATATGTTTTTTCATCTATAATAGAATAGTAGTGTAGAATCAATTTTAAATCATAATATTATCCAATAAATTGGAAGTTATTTGCCGCCCAGTTTCCAATAATTGGTAAAGGTTTTTGGACACCATTTGAAGCATTGATTATTCCTAAGATTAATAAAATAGGTGTGATCAATCCTAGGTAACCTATAAAATAGATCCCTGTTGTATACATGATGATATTTAAAATAATTGAAAGGACAACACTAAATACGAATAGACCAAATGCTTGTCTTAAATGGTATTTTAAATGGTTGTCAGCTTGGTCTTTACCTGAAAAATAAGCTATTAACCAACCTATAAATGTAATATAAGCTACAATTGATAATGTTTTGTTGTTCATGATATTTGTTTTATTTTATTTAAATGAATGGACTATAATGCTTATTAAAAAGAATACAAATAGGATAGAAATTAAAGCATAGGTGTAAAACGGTGTTTTCACTTCTTTTTTTAATCTTATTCCTTCCAATTTCATATCAGGAGTAAATTCTGAATATCTCCGTTGCTGTTTGCAATGCACACACACTGATCTTATCTCTTTCCAAAGCGGAAATAGGGGAATCCAAAAAAGATGGAAATAATTTTGATATCCGATGTAAGCCAGAGAGCTAGGGTTTGAACAATATGGACATTGCAACTCTGAAACTTGAGTGCCAATTCGACTTTTACGGATTCCAAATAAGAATATCATATAACTCCTTTTGATTTCTCAAAGGTTTAAAATCCTTTTCAAGAAGGCAACCTTTGTTAATCTACAATGTTTATACGTCATTAAAATTCATATATACAAAGTCTCTACATATTAAAACAAATGATTGATAAACAAGTGTTTGTGATATTTAAACTTGAATTTCTAAAATTATTAGTAGAGAAATTGCGTGGGATTATTTGAATATTGTATTTAGGATACAATGAAGTAAAGAAATCCAATTGATGGGTTTTCGATCCTGTATTTTATAAGGATTCAGAGATAAATAAAAAATAAACCTTTTATAATGAGGAAGTTTTATTGTTTATTGAAAAAAAACTTCAATTAGATTGGGAATTTATATGAAAAAGCCTACCTTTGCATCACTTCAAACAACGAAGGGTTCTTGTTAAGAGAACAACGATTCCGTAGCTCAGCTGGTAGAGCAATACACTTTTAATGTATGGGTCCTGGGTTCGAATCCCAGCGGGATCACAAATAAAAGCTCAATCTTTCGATTGGGCTTTTTTTGTGCCCGCGGATGAGAACCCGGGTTCGAACTATTTTTTTTAGTTTAGTAGTTAGACCTTTTTAGTATAACAGGGATCAGTTTCAAAAGGATTGGGATAAATCTAAAAACGATGGATTTGTTTATTTATTTTATAATAAAAATGAAATTCTGATAGGTAAAATTAATTTCAGAATTTAAGGTCATATCTGCGAAATAGCATATCTTAGATAAGTAATCATTCGTAAATGTCTCAGGTTTAATTATGAAAGAATTTTATTTAAAGGAACATTTAAGTATCCCTGGAATCAGTTCAGCGTCTGGGGTAGAATTTTCAGAGGGTCAAATATACCTCATATCAGACAATAGCAATTACCTTTATAATTATCAGATTTATAACCAGCAGCTTAATAGGCACATACTATTAAATAGTCCGCAGATGGAACACGTTGAAAAACCACAAAAGCTTGATCTGGAAACTATGGTTCTTAATAATGAAAAGATCTATACTTTTGGATCTGGATCAACTACATCGAGGGAAAGAGGATTTTCATTTACCAAAAATGATTGGAATATTACCGAGCTTGACATGAGAAATTTGTACATGGCCATGAAGAGTTCAGCTAATATTAAGTCTTCTGATTTTAATATCGAAGGCGTAGCGGTTTATGAAAATAGCTGGCTTTTCTTGAACCGTGGAAATGGTCCTGGTGGACGTAATGTAATTTTCAAGGTAGTTGGAGATGATCTAGTCAACGACTTCAAGGTCACTAGTTTTGAAATCAGCCTCCCAGAGATTGATGGATTGTTTTTTGGATTTTCAGGTGCTTCTGTAATAGATAATTCACTATATTTCATCGCAACTGCAGAAGAGGGACTATCAACTTATGACGACGGAGTAATTGCCGGGACAATATTAGGAGTCCTCAATTTGAATACAATGGAAATTGATTATTATCAAAGAATTTCGAAAGATCAAAAATTCGAGGGAATTTCAGTATTAGAAATACAACCCCAAAAGATTTCATTCATATTGTGTGAGGACAGCGACGAAAGTTGCGAGATTACTACTATCTACAGACTCGATTTAAAACTTTCATAAATAAATACACCATTTTCCTAAAACATCTTTTCAGCATGATTTTAAATCGAATAATTACTCTTATTATCTTTTTTTTAATATGCCTAGTAAATTTATCCTGTGGTTCTTCTTCAAATAAAATTGCTAAGGATTATATTGCAATTTCTAAAAGGGATACTGCATTTTTGAATCTTTCAATTTATGGTGATACATTTTTCGGGAAAATGATTGTTTCTAAACCAGGGAATGTTTTGGACTCTGGTGAGATTGAAGGTAAGGTCGCAGGGGATACCTTGCTTGGAAGCTATTTATATCGTCCTTATGGAGCAAGGCATTATAAGCGAGTTCCCTATGTACTTCTACAAAAAAAGGATTCCTTAATTCAAGGTCATGGATTGGTAAGTATATATATGGGTGTGCCGACTTACCAAATGAATTCTATTTCTTTTAAAAATTCAAGATTTGTTTTCTATCCACATCCTTCTAAATAATTAATTCAAAATATTCCTTATACATTAATCCTATTTTGTCACAAAATAATAGGATTTCATATTATACATGAAAGTGCAGGATGGAGTTAATATTTAAATAGTTAACTTTAGTAATAGCCGATCACTTAAATCTAGGGCTAATCATGTGTAAACCGAATCGGATAAATATTTCTAATCTATTCAAGTATTTTATACTAATATTATTTAGTATCCTTTCTAGAATGCATATTTATGCACAAGAGGTCTTGAACGAATCAGCTGAAGTTCCAGTTGAGGCAGTTCAACCATGGTGGCTTTTTGAGTTTTTAGGAAGAATTCATCCCCTGATGGTTCATTTTCCAATAGCATTATTGGTTATTGCAGGATTTATGGAGCTTGCAAAAATTGGGAATTTTCATTCTAAGTTACGTGCAGGTATTAATTGGCTTGTGGCAATAGGTAGTATAAGTGCTGTGGTTGCAGCTGTTTTGGGCCTAATGCTTGCAAATACGGGTGAATATGCTGGTGATAATTTTGAATGGCATCAATGGTCAGGGATATCCACAGCAATACTTTCATTGATTACCGGAATTTTACTAAGCCTTATTATCAATAAAAATAGAAATGGTTTAATTGGCCTTTATAGAGGGGCATTATTTATTACAGTTTTATCTGTTTTTATTGCAGGTCATTTTGGAGGTTCATTAACGCATGGACAAGATTATTTGTTAAGCGTAACACCGTGGGCTCCAAAATCAGATGAAGGAGCAATTGATGCAGCTTTGTCATCAGCTAATTTTGATTTTGCATCATATTCGAATAGCACAGATAGTTTAAGTATCGAGCAGCAAGTAGACCTGAATCTTTCTGTTCGAGCCATTCTTGCCCATCATTGTTTTCAATGCCATAGTAGTGATAAAACTGAGGGGAAATTGAGATTAGATGACAAGGAACTGCTATTTAAGGGTGGAGAATCTGGTGTGGTAGTTAAAGCGGGTGATTCCGAGCATAGTGAAATGTATAGAAGGATTACCCTTCCGGCAGGGCATAAAGATGCGATGCCAGGTAAAGGCAAGCCTTTAGGAGAAAAGGATATTGCATTAATAAAGCTATGGATTGATAAAGGGGCACCTTGGCCAGATCAGGCTAAAAGTATATTTAGGGTAGCTGAGTTATCGCCTAGGAAACCAGAATTGCCAAATGCTGTTTCCGGGTTGGAAAATCCTATCGATAGAATTGTAAATTCTTATTTTATCAAAAATAAGATTCAATGGCCGGAGGTTATTGATGACCGTACTTTTTTAAGAAGGATTTATTTTGATTTAATCGGATTGCCGCCTACAGAAGAAGATATGAAGCGGTTTGAAGCTGAAACGTCAAATGATAAGCGGTCCAAAATAGTAGAACAATTGCTTGCTAGAAATGATGATTATGCCACACATTGGTCAACCTTTTGGAATGACCTATTAAGGAATGATTATACAGGAACAGGATATATTACAGGTGGTAGATTTAATATTTCTGAATGGTTATATAAATCATTAGCTTCCAATAAGCCTTATAAACAATTTGCCATGGAATTATTAGATCCTACAGAAGAGTCGAAAGGATTTATTAAAGGAATTGCCTGGCGTGGAGCTGTAAACAGTAGCCAAACTACCGCTATGCAAGCTGCACAAAATGTATCTCAGGCCATGTTGGGAGTAAACTTAAAATGCGCTTCCTGCCACGATAGTTTTGTGAGTGATTGGAAACTAGATGATGCTTATGCATTTGCGAATATTTTCTCAGAGGAAACTTTGGAAATAAATCGTTGTGATATTCCTACTGGGAAGATGGCAGATACTCGGGTTTTATGGCCGGAACTTGGCGAAATATCCAAAAAAGGCACGGTTAAAGAGCGGTCTAAACAACTTTCAGAAATCCTTACCCAACCTGAGAATGGTAGGCTCTATCGCACTCTTGTTAATAGAATTTGGGCTCAGCTAATGGGTAGGGGGATTGTTGCACCTACTGATGAAATGGACCGAAAACCTTGGAATCAGGATCTTTTGGACTGGATGGCTGTAAACTTTGTGGAAGAGGGATATGATATCAAGAAATTACTCTATTTAATTACTACTTCAAAAACCTACCAGCTTTCTTCAGTTACCATTAAAGACCCATTGAAAATAAATTCGGAAGATTTTTTATTTACTGGTCAATTGAAAAGGAAGTTGACGGCAGAACAATTTGCAGATGCTTTAAGTTTGTTGGTTTATCCTGTATATTCTGAGAATGATCTGAAATATAATCCTTTTGCTGATGTAAAAGCTTTTAAGGATTCTGGAAATATGGTTCGTGCTTCTCTTGTTCAAAATGATCCATTTTTGACAGCCTTGGGAAGACCTAGTCGTGAGAATATCACAAGTGTAAGGGATGGACAAGCAACGCTTTTGCAGGCAATGGAATTGACCAATGGCACTAAGCTAAATGAAACATTAATCCATGGAGCGAAGAATTGGGTAATAAAATATGCTCAACCTGACCCATTAATTCATGCGATCTATAATCAGAGCCTTAATCGTAAGCCTACTGAAAAGGAATTTTCAATAGCAAAAAAAATAATAGGGAATAAAGTTGAGGAAGGTTCGGTTCAAGAACTATTGTGGGCAATAGTATTGTTACCTGAGTTTCAGTTCATAGAATAAAAGTTCAGTAGCAGCATGATTTCTGTTATTTATTATGATTAATAAGGATGAAGATGAAAAGTACTTTTAATAGAAGAGATTTTTTAAAAACAGCTAGTTTGGGAACTCTTTCTGCGTTGGCAGCTGGAGCTCCATTATCCGGTTTTTTAGCTTCATGTAAGGGGAGTGTTCAATCAACTGCCGATACAGTGATTTTATTATGGATGGCAGGAGGAATGGCACATACTGAAACCTTTGACCCAAAGCTTTATACTCCATTTGAAAAAGGGCTTGATTCTAATAAAGTGTTAAGTACTTTCAAATCTATACCTACTGTTTTAGATGGGATAAATTTTTCAGAAGGGCTTGAATCAATTGCTGGCCTGATGGATAAAGGGACATTGATTAGATCATATGTAGCAGCAGATTTAGGACATATTCTCCATTCCCGCCACCAATATCACTGGCACACCTGTTATGAACCACCTCAAACAGTTGCAGCTCCACATATTGGTTCATGGATTGCTCAGGAATTAGGGCCCAAGAATCCTGTTATTCCAGCCTTTATTAATATTGGGCAGAGGATGACCGTTGGTGAGGCCGAAGAATTAAAAGCATTTCACACTGCTGGTTTTTTGGGTAGCGAATTTGGACCATTTATGATTCCAGATCCATCTTCAGGCCTTGATGCCGTGAAACCTCCTCCAGGGATGTCATTTAGTCGTTTTGAAAGACGAAATCAGCTTTATTCTGAACTATTGAATAATAATCCCATTGGAGAATATGGGAGTGACTATCAAAAGGAATCATTTAAACGTTCGATGGAGCAGGCTTATGCATTATTGAAATCCCCAGAGGCAAAGGCATTCGATTTAACGGAAGAACCAAAAGAGAGCTATTCAATCTACAATACTGGCAAGTTTGGTTTGGGATGTTTAATGGCAAAAAGGTTAGTTGAACAAGGAGCAAGATTTATCAGTGTTACCTCGGAATATGAGCCTTTTATGGGGTGGGATACGCATGAAAATGGACATACACGTGCTAAGGATATGAAAAAATTGATTGATGCTCCAATCGCTCAATTGATAAAAGATCTTGATAAAAGTGGTCATTTAGATCGTACTTTAATTATTCTGGCTAGCGAGTTTAGTAGAGATATGGTTATGGAAGGTCGTCCAGGAGCGGAAGTATTACACCAAGTTGATCAACCAGATGTAATTAATGACATCAAGAATTATGGTATGCATAGGCATTTTACTGATGGCTGTTCGGTTTTAATGTTTGGTGGAGGAATTAAAAAAGGATCTGTTTATGGAAAAACCTCCGATGAACGACCATGTAAAACAATTGAAAAACCAATTCGAGTGGAAAGGATTCATCAATCAATTTATCATGCACTTGGAATCGATCCACAAAAACATGCAATTGTTGAGGGTAGGCCATTCTATACGACACCAGATGGCGTGCATAAAGCCGAATTAGAATTGTTTATTTAAAATGATTCATGTTTTTTAGCTGCCATTATTTTTATTTCTTCCAATAATTCATTTTTTCTGGATATTCCTCTTTTTCCGCATTAGTCTTAAATAAATTCCCTTTATTTATTTGACAATTTCTTTTATAAGCTAATTCTTGTATCCATAATATTGTCTAACTAATCCAAATTGGTTAATTGTCAATGCATACCATATTATTTTTAATTTGGAAATTATATTAGAATATTCATATATTTATGATATCAAAATAATATCATTTTAACTTACTAATTATGGAAAAGATTATTAAACCTACATCCGGTTATTTGGCCTTGGTTATCCTGCTTTTTAGTATTATTGGATTTGTTTATTCTTTTATTGGGATAGCAACAACTAATAATCTGACATTCATTATTTTATCAGTTATTTCTTTTGTTGTTTTTATAGTGATTGTAAAAGGGTTAATTATAGTAAATCCGAATCATTCACGGGTGTTAAATTTATTTGGAAAATATGTAGGCACTATAAAAGCCAATGGACTGTTTTTCATCAACCCATTATATACTGCTCAAAAGATTAGTTTGAGGTCTGAGAATTTACAAGGCCAGACTTTAAAGGTGAATGACAAATTAGGTAATCCAATTGAGATTGCTGCTGTCATCGTGTGGAAAATCGGAGATACTTATAGAGCGGCTTATGAAGTTCAAAGTTATATGGATTATGTAAGAGTACAGAGTGAAGCTGCGGTCAGACATTTAGCTGTAAGTTTTGCATACGATAGTTTTGAAGATGAAAATGCAGATTTAACTTTAAGAGACGGGGGTGAGGATGTCAATAAAATATTGGTAAGTGAATTATCTGAAAGATTGGCAAAGGCAGGTGTTGTGGTTGAAGAGGCAAGGATAACGCATTTGGCATATGCTCCAGAAATTGCAGGCGCAATGCTTCAACGTCAACAAGCATCAGCAATTGTTGCGGCAAGATCTAAAATTGTTGAAGGGGCGGTAGGTATGGTTGATATGGCACTTCAAAGGTTATCCGAACAAAATATTGTAGAACTTGATGACGAAAGAAAAGCTGCAATGGTAAGTAACCTCATGGTTGTCTTATGTGGAGAAAAAGCGGCACAACCAATTGTAAATACAGGAACCCTTTATAGTTAAGGGTTAATTCCATAGTAAGAGAATATTTATGAAAAAGAGTTTTGTGATAAGGATTGATGAAGAAACCTTTAAACTATTGGAAAACTGGGCACAGGATGAATTCAGAAGTGTAAATGGTCAAATTGAATTCTTAATTCACCAAGGGCTTCAGAAATCAGGAAGAATGAAAAAAAATAAATCAACACAAATAAATAAGTCAGTCGATAAAAACGACTGACTTATTTTTAATCTCTACGGATATATTCTCGATCTTCATCTGTAAGATCATCCTCATTTTTTAAAAATTCAGCATCTTCATCAGTTGTTTGGTAGCTGTTTGATACTCCGTATTCTTTTGGATGTTTTGGTTTTCTTCTAAACAAGATTCCGCCAACAATTACTCCCAAAAGAAAAAAAATCCCTAGAATAAGTAATTTTGATGTCCTGATATCTCCAAATAGCCAAAACGATGCTTCTTCTTTGTTGTTAAACAAAATGATAACTAATAAGGCAAGGAGCACTGAAATGATTATTGTTTTAGGTTTCATAAATGATGTCTTTGGACAAAACTAAAAATTAATTATTGTAATGCAATTTATACATTCGATCGCTATAATATGTAAAGGTTATATATTATTTTACAGGTCAATTGTATTGCATATTATCTTATTTTTAAGGCAAAATACAATATTATTTAAAAAAATATAACTTTTTCCGATTACCTAATTGGATATCTGCCTGAGATTTAAACTTTAAACGCTTTTGAAGTGTTATAACATATAGAATAATTTTTGTTGAAAAACGTTTTAAATAAAACGATAAACAGTATTATAATATTTAGAACTATTGATAAAGGAATTTATTGGGAATACTCCATTGCGGAAAGATGAATATTTGTCTAAAAAATATAAGGCAAATATATTGGTTAAGGAAGAGTTTTATAATCCGGGCAAATCTTCAAAAGATCGGGCAGCATGGTTTATGCTGGAAGATGCTATTAATAAAAATAAAATAGTAGATGGAGGCACATTTGTTGAGGCAAGTAGTGGGAATACTGGGATTAGTATTGCTCTTATAGCTAGTGAGTTAGGTTATAAATCTAGGATTTTTGTTTCCTCAAGCTGTTCCGAAGAAAAGATTAAATTATTGAAGAAATATGGCGCTGAAATAGAACGATGTGATAATTCAAATGGTTTGCATGTTTTTAATTCGACTCAATATTTAGCCCAAAACTATAGCTCAAATCATCCCAATACCTACTTTACCAATCAATACTATAATTCAAATAACATCAAAGCAAATTATAAGACTACTGGCCCTGAAATATGGAAACAAACGGCAGGGAAAGTTACCCATGTTATAGTTGGTGTGGGAACAGGCGGCACGATTTCAGGATTAGGGCGTTATTTAAAGGAGCAGAATCCGAATGTTAAAATATGGGGTGTTGAGCCAAATAATTCAGTTTATGAACTTTATATGGCTGGTAAAAATATTCCGGATACAGAAATTAATTTTGATTCGATTGAGGGGATAGGCAGAACATTTATACCTGGGGCATTTGACCGTAAATGTGTTGATAAAATTTTTCAAATCAGCAAGGATGATACCATAGCAATGGCCCATTTATTTAGAGCAGAAAGACAAGACTTATTAGGATTTTCAAGTGCAGCTGTATTAGCAACTCTTGATCGATATGTTGAAGAAATGGAATTAAAAGAATCCGATGTAGTTGTTTTATTCTTTCCGGATCATGGTAGTCGATATATTAATAAGTTATATAAAGATTTTGCTCCAATTACTGAATTAAAAGGAAATTATAATGCATCAATATAATGACATAGCAATTCCAATTGCATGGCCAGATCAAACAGCAAGAGGTGATGAATTATGGATGGCCATATTAAAGAAGTTAGGAGTTGTGAAGAATCTTAATTTTAAGGTTGGTCATGCTGCGATTGTTTTAATTGAAAGAAAGACTGGAAATCTGAGATATTTTGATTTTGGAAGGTATATATCACCACGTGGATTTGGTAGAGCCAGGTCTAGTATGTTTGATCCTAGACTAGAATTAGAAACAAAGGCAAAATTCAATGAGGATAATTCACTTCAAAATTTTGAAGAAATTTTAAAAGAACTTCAAATCAAGGAGTTTGCTACTCATGGCGGAGGTAGATTGTTATGCTCAATTTGTCGAGGTATTTCATTTTACAAAGCTGTAGAGTTTGCTGAAGAAATAGTTGAGAAAGGTCCAATTTTATATGGTGCTTTGGCTCCCAATAATAATAGTTGTTCTAGATATGTTGCTCAAATTTTAGTTAATTCTCTTCAAAAAAGTGATAAAAGGATTAATAAGATTCTCTTTCCAGAAAGCCTAAAAGCTAGTCCAACAAGCAATGTTGTTAATGCAAATGAGGAAAATGAGGTGTATTGTTTTAAAGATTCCAAGCTTGAAAAGTGGAAGATGGGTAGGTGGGATTCATTAAAGTTTCAAATAAATTTATTGCATCCGAATTTTTTTAAATCAAAATCTCATCAATTACCTGATGATTTATTTTTAGGATTTATAGATGAACCAAACAGGCCGAAAAATTTGCCTGAAAATGCACAATGGTTAGGTGGATTGGGGGAAGGTTGTTGGTTTTCTATAGATTGTTTCAATGAAGAAGCAGAAATTACTAGATATAATCATCAAGGTGAAATTGATTACTCAGTAATATCCTATTCTGATGAATCATTTAATAAATTGAATGATTTTAAATTCAGTTATCAAGTTCATCAAAACCAGCATGTTGTTAAACAGAATAATAAAGAAATAATATTTAAAACATTAAATATTAATAACTTAAATTATAAAAAATCTATCTAAAAAATATAATAATAAAATGGAATTAAAAATTTTAAAAGCAAAAATTCATACTGTAAAAGTAACCGAAGCGAATGTGGAATATAATGGATCTATAACTATTGATGCAGACCTATTAGATGCTGCAGGAATTGTTAAATATGAGCAGGTTTACATTAATAATGCAATTAATGGCAGTAGAATTATGACTTATGTGTTACCAGGAAAAAGAGGAAGTGGTGAGGTTTGTATGAATGGTGGTGCAGCATTGCATGCTAAGGTTGGCGATACTGTCCATATCTTGTCGTTTGTTAATTTAACCCCAGAAGAGGCTGAATCCTATCAACCAACTTTAGTTTTTACAGAAGGAAATAATCAAATCAAATCTGTTGAAAAATATGATTATTAAATAAAATGGGTATAGAATGGAATTAAATTTCATATGATTTATTAACTCCATTTCAAATTCAGAAATAACAAGGGTCCGCTATTTGGCGGACCTTTTTTATGAATAATATTTTAAGAGTTTTGATTGATTACTGTGCACATATTAGAGCATCGCAACCACAATTTATCTACGAATGTCGAAATAGGTATATTTCTTTAGTTTTATTATATAATTTTGGCACAGCTAACTCTTAAAATAGAAAGTATATTTATTATGTTTAAAAAATCACTGAAATCAGTGACTATTCATCAGTTTTTTGTTAATAACTTCAAAAACTGAATAAAGTGGAAGTATAGGTTTTATAATATGTTGATAATGATTAAGAAAGTGATTTTTTCGGTGTTCATGTTAATTACATTATGTTCATTAAGTTCTTGTTTTGATGTTGTTGAAGAAATCAATATGAAGACAAATGGAAGCGGTTCTATCACCGGAACATTGAATTTGAGTAAAAGTAGAACGAAGGTGTCATCGCTAATGAAACTTGATAAAATTGATGGTTTTAATATTCCTTCTCAAGCGGAAATTAGAAAAGAGATGGCTACGATAGTTCAGATTTTGAAAAATACCAAAGGAATAAGTAATGTTGATTATAAGCTGGATTTTACAAATTACATTGCAAGTGTTTCTTGTGATTTTCAAAATGTCAATGCATTAAATTTATATACTGAAACATTAGCTAAACACTTTAAAACTAAGCTTAATACTTATTCTAATTATAGTTATAATTCAAGTACAAAAACATTTATTAGAAATTATAAACATAACCCTGAAGCTATCAAAGAATTCAATAAACTGAAACCAGAAAATCAAAAATCATTTGATCAGGCATTTTATACAAGTATTTATAGGTTTCAAAATACTGTCAGTAAGCAGGATAATTCTTTAGGGAAGATTTCAGGAAATAAGCAAGCTGTAATGATCAAGGTACCGATCCCAAATTTAGTAAGTGGTCAAGCTAAATTAGGCAACACGATCATTCTTAAATAATAAAAATCTAATTATACATATATGAATAACTTGAAACTTGCCATAGCATTATTGGCGGTTAGTCTTGGAGGAAAGGCATATTCTCAAGATTTATTATCAAAGATTCCTGAGGACTCCAAATTTGTGGTGGCATTAAATGGTAAAGGCTTTTTTAAGCATGCTAAATTAAGTCAGTTAAACGATATTTTTAAAAGAGCAGGTCTTTTTAAGGAATTAGGTGAGGAAAATGTAAATTTTAAAACTGAAAATATTGAAGATTTTGGAATTGATTTTCAGGCAAAATCATATATACATTTCAATGTCAATGACAGTATTCAATATATTGGAGCCTTGATACCATTAAAAAGTAAAGAGCAATTTGAATCGATCTTACCAGAAGATTCGGAAATCAAGGTTGTAAATGGTTTAAATACTATTTATTCTGATGATAAAAGAGTAAGGGTTAGCTGGGATCAACAGACCATCTATATTTTAGGTGCTGCCGAAATGAATAATTATTTTTCTAAGGATGAAATCAAGGAGAAGTATGGATTATTGGCATTACCAGAATATGCTTGGGCAGACGAAGCTGCAATCGCAGTTCCAGATACTTTAGATTGGGCAGGAGAAGATTACAATCAAATTGAAACATCAATAGATTCTGCAAAACAAATTGAGGAAGAAATTGTGACAATTGAAAGTGCAGAGGAATTTGAGCAGGAGGTTGAAGGTGAAATCGTCAATATTCCTCCTCCGACAATTAGGAGGGGTGATGATTTTTCATCTGTAGATTCAACTTTAGAACGAGAGGAATATCAAGATGATTATTATGATAAATATGCTGAAGTAAATCGACATAACGATTCTATCGTGAATATTTTCGTAAATGATCATGTCAATTCCTTCATGAATGACATAATTGATGGGAAGTTTAAATCTTATAAGTCCAAATCTATTGTATCAATGAAAGACAATGAATTGATGCGTATGGAAATGGGAAAATTTGATCAGTTATTGATGTATTATTATCCAACAGATTTGATTTATGGCACTTTAGGTAGACCATCGATGGATTATGGTTATGAATCAATAAACAGTTCTGTCATTGTTGATGGAAATAGGATGAAACTGGTTGGTGATATGTCATTTGATAAGGAAATGACTAGATATTACAAGGAAATGTATTCCAAAAAAATGAATCCTAAATTCTTAAAATTTATCAATGATGATGCCTTGGCTTTTGGTTCATTTAATGTAAGCACTGAAGCTTATTTGAAGCATATGCCAGCTATTGTTCAGCGTGTATATGGTGGTATGGATGTTAAAGTTGGAAAAATTATTGATCTTTTCACTACCGCTTTTGATGTAATCGTTGACGAAAAAGCAGTTGCAAAAGTGTTTAAAGGTGATAATCTACTTGTGTTAAACGGTGTATCTCAAAAAGAAGTAAAATACATTGATTATGAGTATGATGAGGATTACAATTATCAAGAAATTGAAAAGACTAAAATGGAGAAAATTCCGAACTACTTATGGATGTTTTCTTCAGATGACACCAGAATCTTTGAAAAGATATTTGCAATACTCGAAACTGAAGGGAACTTAATAAATCACGAAGGGATTTATGAAATTAAGAATGGTAAAATCGATGAGTTTGCGCCATATATTCTAATAAAAGAGGGAATAGTTTTTCTAGGAAATGACCTTGATCAAATTCAAAAAATAAAATCTAATGAATATAAAGTTTCTTCTGGTAATCGATATAGTTCAATCGCCAAAAAGAACAAATTCGCATTAGTTTTCAATACAAAGAAGATTCCAGGCTTAGTGGATGATTTGGATCTTCCTGTCCATCGTTCAATGGAGGCTGAGGTAAAAAATTTAGCACAATATGGTGATATTTATATGATCAGCAATGGTATGAAGGGAAATAAATTTAATTATGAAGCAGGAATAGATTTTCCAAGTGGGAATGAAAATGCACTTGATTTCATAATCCATACTCTTGATAATATAAGTAAGTCATTAAAAGACTAACCCATGCTTTGGATAAAGAGAATACTCTTAGTTATTATAGGACTTATAGCCATATTGGCTATAAGTCTTTTTGGTTTTAAATATTACCGGTCCTTAAAATCAGATGAAATTAAAATTCCAAAAAACTCATATTCTGTCATTCGAATAAAAATTGATAATTTGGCAATAGACCTTTTCAAAAATTCAATATCGAATTATTCTGAATATTATTCTAGAAAAAAAGATAGTACTCGAGTTTTTAATCAAAAAAATATCTTGGATTTAGGAGTCAAAATTCCAGCTGATTTATATCTTTTTAGCTTAAGTGACACATCAACAACATGGTATTCGATTTTAGATATCAGCAATGAAAAAAACATTGATGATTTCTTGAAAAATAAACTTGATTTGAAAGATTCAATTTTTGAAGATAGCGATACGTCCCAAAGAATATTTGTTAAAAAATCACTTGGAGCAATGATGGGCAATGGTAAAATGATTATTTCTTTTGGACCTGATCCTCAGTTCAATTTAATGAAGGAATTAATTGGATCTAACCAAAGTGATTGGATTTTAGCCAAGTCTATGGTTGCTGGGATTTCCAAGATTTCGGATTCTAAAGTGAGTTATTCAGATCAAATGAAAAATTGGGCCAAAGTAGACTTTAAGAAAGGAAGTATTAATATGGAAGCCTATATAAAATCCCAATTATTTAAATTCCCAACAACAGCAAATGAAATAGAAGATCAAAATAATCAAGTATTGAGTTTTGCTTTTAATTCAGACCTATCTTTACTTTTAAAAGATAGGCAGGATCAATTAGAAAAGTTAAAACTACCGGTTGATAGTGTTTACAAATATGTAGGTAATTTTGTTTCCATCCGATTGGATGATGGTTATGTCATGGAGACCGATACCATTATAACCTATGACTATGATGATAATTTCAATATGGTTGAGAAGAAAGAGATTCAGAAGATTGAAGTTCCTGACTTAGCATTTAACATCATGGCATCTCCCCATCTCGTCGGATATCTGCCAGATAAGATGTTTTACAAATTCTCTAAGGAATATAAACAAGGTATGATTAATTTGTTCACAGGAACAAAGAAAGATCATGATCTTAATCTGAAACCTTCTGATTATGTATTATCCATGAATTATCGTAAGTCAACCTCAACAGGCAAATATTTAAACTGGATTCCAAAATTTGAGGCACTTGAATCTGGGGAAGTAAGGGGAAAAGCAATCAGTGAAAATGAAATAAATCTAACAGGAGAATTTATTTTAGTCGATTCAGAATTAAATAGTTTATATCAGCTATTGGTAAATTGATAAAATATTGATTATTAATGTTTAAACAAACAGGTTGTTTTGTTTTAGTCAAAATTTAAACGTTTGGCTTAGAATTTGGTCTATTGTTTAGGACAACAGACATTATTTATGAAAAGATTATTAGGATTAATATTAATTGCCTTTATGGCATTCAGTGTTTCGTCATGTTACACACATCACCATCATCCGCATGGGATGCCTCCAGGTCAAGCCAAGAAAAAGTATGGAGGTAAATCTGCGAAAAGATATGCTCCAGGTCAACAGAAGAAAAAATATAAAAATCATAAAAAGGGTAGGAGTAATATTCCGGGACATCGATACGATGTATATTTTCCTAACTAAAAATAAAATAAAGAGGCCGAATTCATTTGAATTCGGCCTCTCTATTTTTTTATCGATTAAAGCTTATTCAGCAACAACTTCGAAAGGGATTTGTACTTTAACTTCCTTGTGTAAGTTCAAGTTAGCAATGTACTCACCTAATTGCTTAGGTTCAGTTTCGAAAGTGATACGACGGCGGTCAACATCATAACCTTGAGCTTTAAGAGCATCAGCGATTTGAATACTGTTAACTTTTCCGAAGATCTTGCCTGACTCACCAGCTTTAGTGCCAATAGTTAATTTTACTGACTCTAATTTGCTTGCTAATTCAGAAGCATCTTTCTTAATTTTTTCTTGTTTGAACTGAGCTTGTTTAATGTTCTCAGCTAAAACTTTCTTTGCAGATGGCGTAGCCATGATTGCAAATCCTTGAGGAATTAAGTAGTTACGGCCGAAACCTGGTTTTACTACTACGATATCGTCCTTTTCACCAAGGTGTTTTACATCTTGTTTTAATATAACTTCCATTGTCGTTTCCTCCTTATTTTAATGAATCAGTTACGTAAGGCATTAATCCGATGATACGAGCACGTTTCACGGCTTGAGCAACTTTACGTTGAAATTTCAATGATGTTCCAGTTAATCGACGAGGTAAGATTTTACCTTGATCATTTACGAACTTCAAAAGGAAGTTAGCGTCTTTGTAGTCGATGTATTTAATACCGTTCTTTTTGAAACGACAGTATTTCTTACGGTTGTCCTCTACTTTAGGGGCAGTTACGTATTGGATGTTTTCGTTTGCCATTAGTTTGCTACCTCCTCAGTTTTAGTTTCAACTTTCTTGTTGAATGCACCGCTACGTTTTTTCTCATTGTAAGCAACTGCATGCTTGTCTAATGAGATGGTTAAGAAACGCATCACACGCTCATCACGTTTGTATTCAACCTCTAATTTTTTAATTAAATCACCTGGAGCCTTGAATTCAGTTAAGTGATAAAATCCAGTTGTTTTTTTCTGGATTGGATACGCTAATTTTCTCAAACCCCAATTATCTTCAGCGATAATTTCGGCTCCGCCTTCTTTTAAGATGTCTGTGAACTTTGCGATTGCTTCTTTCGCAGCATCTTCTGAAAGCAACGGGGTAAGAATGATTACAGATTCGTACTGTTGCATTTTGTAAATAATTATGTTTATTAATTTTACTCCGTAGGTATGTTAACGGAAGTGCAAAGATAGATAATTCTATTTAATTATACTAAAAAAGGTTGACTATTTTTTTATGTAAGCCTTTGGTTCTTAACAGCTACATTTATTCTGAACAATTAATTAATCACAAGTAAAAAAAATATTAACATAATTTCCCTGATTGACATTCAGGGTTTTAAGGAATATTGTAGTTTTCTAGCTACAATATTCCTTTATGAATTATTGCTTTTTGCCATTCTTTTATCTAAAATTCTCATCTTTGCGCCTGCAAAAATTATTAAAAAAAAAGACATTGAATTTTATTGTTAAAATGCCTCTTTGGGCAAAAATATTAATCTCGATAACAACAGGGGTGATAATTGGTTTTTTAATATCAAAATTAATCTATTATTCCTTATTTATTTTCTAACCACTTTGGACATTTGTTTATTATGAGTAAGGCTCAGTCAGAAATGATTGGGCTTTTTTTGTTCTATAAAAAAACCGACCTAAGAATTGTCTTGGTCGGTTTATGGATGAAATATCTTTTTATATCCTATTTCAATTTACCTAATGCTTCCTTTATTCTTTTTAAGGCCTCAATAAGGTTTTCATCTGAAGCAGCATAGGAAAGTCTAATATAGTTGTTGTTTCCAAATGAATCACCACCAACAGTTGCCACATGACCAAAATTTAATAAATATAAAGCGAGGTCAGCAGAGTTGTTTATCACATTTCCATCTGGATCTTTTTTACCAAAGAAAGAGCTAATTTCTGGAAAGAAATAGAAAGCTCCGTCAGGAAGGTTTGTTTTTACTCCTGGAATATCATTCAGCAAATCATAAACCAATTGACGGCGACGAGCAAACGCTTCTTTCATTTCTAAAACAGATTCTAATCCTTGTTCATAGGCAATAATCCCCGCACGCTGCGAGATTGAACATGTTCCAGAAGTCGTTTGACCCTGCATTTTTTCATTTGCTGCAGCGATTTCTTTATTTGCCGCAATATATCCCAAACGCCATCCTGTCATTGCAAATGCTTTTGAAAACCCGTTGATTATTATAACGCGATCTTTAATTGATGGGAACTGAGCGATAGATTCATGTTGGTCTACAAAGTTAATATGTTCATAGATCTCATCAGAAATAATATAGATATCAGGATGCTTTTCAAACACCCTTACTAATCCTTCTAATTCCTCCTTAGAGTAAACAGATCCTGTAGGATTACAAGGAGAAGAGAACATGAAAACTTTTGATTTTGGAGTAATCGCAGCTTCTAATTGTTCAGGGGTGATTTTGAAATCAGATTCAATGGTCGTGTCAATAAATACCGATTTACCTTCAGCCAAAACTACCATTTCAGAATATGAAACCCAATAAGGAGTTGGGATGATTACTTCATCACCTGGATTTACTAAGGTTAGTAAGACATTTGATAGAGATTGTTTTGCACCAGTAGATACGACAATGTTCGAGATATCATAATCTAGGCCATTTTCATTTTTCAACTTGTTAACAATCGCTTGACGAAGTTCAGGATAGCCTGAAACCGGTGAGTAACGGGTCCAATTTTCATCCAATGCCCTTTTCGCAGCATCTTTTACATGCTCAGGCGTATTGAAATCGGGTTCACCTACACTTAAACTAATTACATTGATGCCTTTAGCCGCGAGTTCGCGACCTAATTTAGTCATCTTTAACGTTGCTGATTCGGATAGATTATTGATTCTATCGGATAATATGGATTTTGTACTCATGATATTGCAAATATATTATATACAATTTATTATTGATGAGAAAAATGTAATAAAATATCTATAAAAATGATACATTTTAAATAAAGAGCCTGGAATAGGTCTTTGTTAAATTAATGATAGCTTTGTATCGCAAATTGAGATATCAGATGAAGTTAAAATTTGACGGGTTTATCATAGCCTTGATATTTATGATTTTTCTTGCCTTTATTTTTCCAGATGTTGCTGGATTTAACAATGGTAAATTCTTAAATACCCTAATAAGTGTTGGTGTTGCTTTAGTGTTCTTTTTCTATGGATTGAAGCTTAGCTTTACTGAGATTAAGGAGGGAATGAAAAATTGGAAGCTCCATCTATCCATTCAATTATTCACTTTTACTCTTTTTCCTCTTTTAGTCTTGTTATTCAAGCCTTTTGTGCATACAGAAACACAAGAACAATTTTGGTTATCATTTTATTTTCTAGCAGCTCTACCTTCAACGGTGACATCTTCAGTCGTCATGGTATCCATTGCTCGTGGCAATGTTCCTGCTGCAATATTTAATGCCTCAATTTCTGGCCTGATAGGAGTGGCCGTAACTCCATTATTAATGCACTTTTTCTTAGAGGTATCAAATGTTAATGTATTTGCTGATTTATATTTAGGTCTTTTATTTGAAGTAATACTACCCGTAATCCTCGGATTAATTCTACAACCTTATTGGGGAAAATGGGCTCATAAATACATGAAGACATTGTCCAATTTTGATAAAGGAGTTGTTCTACTGATTGTTTACAGTAGTTTTTCTGAATCTTTTATGAATAATATATTCAGTACGATTGGTAGTACTTATCTAATAGCTTTATTTATAGGTGTTATCGTATTATTCTTTACTGTTTATTTGATTATCCTACTCCTTGTTAGGTATGTGTTAAAATTCAATAGGGAAGATCGTATCACAGCCATTTTTTGTGGTTCTAAAAAGTCATTGACCCACGGTAGTGTGTTCTCTAAATTCTTGTTTGCTAACAATCCTAATTTAGGATTGTTTATCCTTCCTTTGATGGTTTATCATGCTTTTCAAATTTTTGTGGTTACCATCATTGCTCAGAATTTAGGTCGTCAAAAAAATGAGGAAATTTAAAGTAATTGGAAATTTTCTAAGGTTTAATTTATTTATTTTTGCAATTCAAAATTATTAGATATGAATAGGCAGATGAGATTGGTTTTATTATCGTTAGTTACGGGAATCGTACTTATGCTAATCAAATTTATTGCTTATTTTATTACAGAATCAAACGCCATATTTTCTGATGCTGCTGAAAGTATTGTGAATATAGTCGCTTCTGGATTTGCCTATTACAGCATTTATTTGGCTGCCCAACCCAAAGATGAAAATCATCCGTATGGACATGGAAAAGTTGAGTTCTTTTCGGTGTTTGTTGAAGGAGGTATGATTTTTATTGCCGGCAGTATAATTCTTATTAAATCTATCTATTCAATATTTTCTCCACAGCCTATTAATAATGTTGAAGAAGGGATGTATTTAATATTAGCAACTTCCTTGATTAATTTTGCTGTTGGATTTTATTTAATGAAGAGGGGGAAGGCCTTACGTTCATTAACCATCGAAGCTGATGGTAAACATTTACAAGTTGATGCTTACAGCTCTATTGGTTTAATTGCTGGATTGTTAATCATGAAACTTACTGGCTTAGCATGGATTGATTTAGCACTATCTTTTGTTTTAGGAACCTTTATCCTTTACAATGGTTATAAATTATTGAGGAAATCAATCTCTGGTCTTATGGATGAATCTGATTCTGAGGTGATTGAAGAAGTTGTTTCCATATTAAACAAAAACAGAAAACCAGAATGGATAGATGTACATAATTTAAGGGTGCAAAGATACGGACAGGAATTACATATCGACTGTCACCTTACACTTCCAAATTATTATAGCTTAAATAAAGTACATGACAGCATTTCAGATTTTGATCAGGTTTTAAATACCAACTTAGATTCTAAAACCGAATTCTTTATTCATGCCGATCCATGTATGCCCGAATGTTGTCATTATTGTAAGGTTGAGAATTGTCCTATTCGCTCAGAGGAATATTCAAAACATATTGATTGGACAACCGTTAATGTGACTAAGAATATGAAGCATTTTAGAAAATCTTAATCCCAATCTAAAGATTTAATAGTTTATTCTTATCTCGATACCAATTCAGCGTTTACATAAGGTCTTTTTTGGCGGTAACCAGAACATTGTTTATAGATGGTCATTTATAAGAATTGTTTAAACCTAACAATAGATAAATGTTTTCATATTAACAATTAAAGCTATATTTAAGAAAAACTCGTTTATGAAAATTTTTAATTTTATTATAATTTCTTTATTGATGATACAATTTAGTTTCGGTCAATCGGAAAAGGATAATGTTAATAAAGTGATGGATTTATGGCACCGTGCTGCGGGGGATGCAAATTTTGAAGAATATTTTAATTTCATGGATGACTCTTCCATTTTTATCGGAACAGATGCAACTGAAAGGTGGAATAAGCAGGAATTTATGGCTTATGCAAAGCCTCATTTTGATAAAGGGAAAGCTTGGAATTTCACTAGTTTGGAAAGAAATGTAATTTTTTCTGTGGATGGTAAAACAGCATGGATAGATGAATTGTTAAATACACAGATGAAAATCTGCCGGGGATCTGGAGTTTTGGAAAAGAAAAATGGAAAATGGGTCATAAAACATTATGTTTTGTCAATGACTGTTCCAAATGATTTAGTAGATCAGGTTGTGCCTTTAAAGGCGGAAATTGAGGATAAAATAATTGAAGGATTAAAGATAAAATAAAGATTAATATGTTAGTGAAACACGAAGAATCTGGTAACAAAGGCGGTTTTTTTGCTGAGGAGGATGGAAAAAAAATCGGAGAAATGACTTATTCAAAGGCTGGGCCTGGAAAAATAATTATTGACCATACAGAAGTTGATCCTGAGGAAAAAGGTAAAGGAATAGGTTCTGTCTTACTTGACAAAGCTGTTGAGTATGCAAGGGACAATAATGTGAAAATCTTACCATTATGTCCATTTGCAAAAGCTCAGTTTGACCGTGATGTAAATATCCGTGATGTACTTTTTTAAGAAGTAATAACCATAATCAACAACCATGAAAGCAGTAGTAATAGGTGCAACAGGTGCTACAGGTAGAGAATTAGTATTACAGCTATTGGCAGATAAAAGGGTCGATTCTGTAACGGTATTAGTTAGGAGATCATTTTTTACCGCCGACCCTAAGTTATTAGAGGTAGTCGTTAATTTTGATAAACTAGAAGATTTCAGTCCATATATTATTGGTGATATCGCATTTTCTACCTTAGGAACGACGTTGAAAGCTGCCGGAAGCAAAGAAGCTCAATGGGTTGTTGATTATGATTACCAATTAAAATTTGCGGCATTATCTAAAATAAATCACATAAATACTTTTGTTTTATTGTCTTCTGCACAGGCTAGTATTCATTCCAGGTTTTATTATACCAAAATGAAAGGCCTGCTTGAGGAAGCCATTAAGGCGTTGAATTTCCCAAAATTAATTATTGTAAGGCCAGGTCCAATTGATAGACCCAATACAGATCGAAGAGCTGAAAAAATAACCATTAAGATGTTGAATTTTTTTAATAAGCTTGGATTTCTGAAGCCTTATAAACCAATAAGTACTATGACATTAGCAAAAGCTATTGTTGAATCTGCTTTTGAGGATAAACAGGGTTTAGTAGATGAATATAATCCTAAGGAAATCTGGGAAGAATTAGGACATTCTTAGGGATAAGAATTGTTTATTACTGATGATTCTATCTATAAAAGCCAATAATTTTTGATATTTCGACATTATTTTGGCTTTTATGGCTATTTAAAATTGATTTTGTTATCTTTAGGCGAATTTAAATAAAGAGGAGTTATTCCTCTTTATTTTTCACTAAAAATTGCAAAATAATATCATTTCAATAGAAAATTATGTCATCTAAAATCATTTACACAAAAACAGATGAAGCGCCTTTACTGGCAACGTATTCATTTCTACCTATTGTTCAAGCATTTGCAAAAACAGCAAATATTGATATCGAATTAAGAGATATATCTTTAGCGGGACGTATCCTTGCTAATTTGAATGAATATTTACCTTCTGATCAAAAAACTACAGATGCTTTGGCAGAATTAGGTCAGTTGGCTACTACTCCTGATGCAAACATTATTAAATTGCCTAATATTTCTGCATCTATTCCTCAATTAAAAGCTGCTATTGCTGAATTGCAAAAAGCAGGATATAATATTCCAAATTATCCTGATTCACCAGCAAATGCTGATGAAGAGAAAATTAAAGCTGCCTATGCTAAAGTATTAGGATCAGCTGTAAATCCTGTTTTACGTGAAGGTAATTCTGATCGTCGCGCGCCTAAAGCTGTTAAAAATTATGCTAAAGCTAATCCTCATAGAATGGGAGCTTGGGCAAAAGATAGCAAAACAAAGGTAGCATCGATGCAAGACGGGGACTTTTACGGTTCTGAAAAATCATTAACATTAGAAAATGATAGCCAATTTAAAATTGAATTTGTTGGTTCTAATGGAGAAACAAAAGAATTAAAAGGTTTAGGTAATTTAAAGGCTGGAGAAGTAATTGATTCATCGGTTCTTCATATTGCTCAGCTTAAAGATTTCGTTGCACAAGCAATTCAGGAAGCTAAGGATACTAGAGTATTGTTGTCTGCCCACTTGAAGGCAACAATGATGAAAGTTTCTGACCCAATTATTTTTGGTGCAATCGTTGAAGTTTATTTCAAGGATGTTTTTGCAAAATACGGCTCATTATTTAATGAATTAGGAATTAATAAAAACAATGGTTTAGGAGAGGTTTATGCTAAAATTGCAGGTACTCCACAGGAAGAAGAAGTAAAAGCTGCCATAGATGCTGCTATTGCTAACGGTCCTGATCTAGCCATGGTAAATTCTGATAAAGGAATTACCAATTTACATGTTCCTTCCGATGTCATTGTGGATGCTTCTATGCCTGCTATGATTCGTATCGGTGGTAAAATGTGGGATAAAAATGGTGCTGAGCAGGATACTCTTGCAATTATCCCTGACAGATCTTATGCTGGAATTTATGAGGCTGTAATTGAAGATTGTAAAATCAATGGTGCTTACGATCCAAAAACAATGGGTTCAGTTCCTAATGTGGGTTTAATGGCCCAGAAAGCTGAAGAATACGGATCTCATGATAAAACTTTCCAAGCAGAAGCTAATGGAACTATACGTGTAGTTGATCAAAATGGAAATGTTTTGATGGAGCAAAAAGTAGAAGCAGGTGATATTTTCCGTATGTGTCAAACTAAAGATGCTCCAATTCAAGACTGGGTTAAACTTGCCGTAAATCGTGCTCGTTTATCTGCTACGCCAGCAGTTTTTTGGTTGGATGAAAACCGTGCACACGATAATGAAATTATTAAGAAAGTTAAAAAATACTTAGCTGATCACGATACTAATGGACTTGATATTCGAATATTATCACCAATAGAGGCTACTAAGTTTTCTATTGATAGAATACGTAAAGGTGAAGATACTATTTCCGTTACTGGAAACGTATTACGTGACTATTTAACTGATTTATTCCCAATTTTAGAACTTGGAACATCTGCTAAAATGTTGTCTATTGTTCCATTAATGAATGGTGGAGGTCTATTTGAGACTGGTGCTGGTGGTTCTGCTCCTAAACACGTAGAGCAGTTCTTAGAAGAAGGCTATTTACGTTGGGATTCATTAGGAGAATTCCTAGCATTACAAGCTTCCTTAGAACATTTGGCTCAAACCCAATGTAATGAGAAAGCGCAAGTATTAGCTGATGCTTTAGATGAGGCAAATGCTAAATTCTTAGCTAATGACAAATCTCCTGCACGTAAGGTAGGTCAAATTGATAACCGTGGGTCTCACTTTTATTTGGCTACTTACTGGGCTGAAGCTTTAGCAAACCAAACAAAAGATGCGGAATTAGCATCGAAGTTTGCTGACTTAGCAAAAACATTAACAGAACAAGAAGCTAAGATCAATGCTGAATTGATAGATGCTCAAGGAAAAGCTCAAGATATTGCTGGATATTATTTTCCAAATGATGAATTAGCATCAAAAGCTATGCGTCCTTCTGCAACTTTAAATGCTGCGATAGACTCTTTTTAGTTTTAGATTTAAATAAAAAAGCCCTGTTCAATTAATGAACAGGGCTTTTTTTGTTCCTATTCTATTGTCTATCTTCTTAGAATTCACTATTTTTAATATTATAAAAAACATAAACCTATTTCAAATGAGTAATAAAAAGAACAGTAGAAGGAATTTCTTACAATTAGGTGCTTTTGGTGCAGCAGCATTGATAACAAGTCCTAGTTGGATGAAAGCTACAGCTGGTGAAACAATAGCAAAGAAAGCTGATCAAAATAGTATCAAATTAGGAATCGCAGGCTACAGTTTTGTGAATTTTAATTTGGATCAGTCTTTGGCCATGATGAAAAGGATGGATGTAAAATATCTCTGTATCAAAGATTTTCACTTGCCATTTAATAGTACCGCTGAGGAAATTGCTGCATTCCATAAAAAATTAGCTGATTCTAATGTTACTGGTTATGCAGTGGGGCCAATCTACATGAAAACAAAGGAGGAAATTGATAAAGCCTTTGATTATTGTAAACGAGTAGGGGTTAATTTAATGATTGGGATTCCTGAAATAAAAGATTTACCATATGTTGCTCAGAAGGCAAAAGAAAATAATGTAAAATTCGGAATCCATAATCATGGACCGGAAGACAAGATTTATCCAAATGCCACTGTTATATGGAATCATATTAAAGACCTAGATAAAAATTTAGGAATGTGCTTCGATATGGGACACAATGTTCGTGATGGGCAAGACTCGATTAAAGATTTAGTTAGATATAAGGACCGTATCTTTGATATTCACTTAAAAAATGTAACTGCTGCAGATGCAAAAGGTTCAACTTGTGAACTTGGTCGAGGAATTATTGATATTCCTGCTTTTACAAGAGCATTATTGAAAATTAAATATCCTGGCTGCTGCAGCATTGAGTTTGAAAAAGACATGAAAGATCCACTTGCTGGAATTGCTGAATCTGTAGGATATTTCAGAGGTGTATTAAGCGCCGTATAATACGAAATGTAATTGCAAAAAGGGAATGACTTAATAAGCATTCCTTTTTTTGTATTCCATTTTTACACAAATCTTCTTTGATTTTACAGTTCCCTTAATAAAATCCATCCCAATCTATTTTATTTGTTGCAACATTTGATAAGTTATTTTAAATTTTTAATAATGTAGTTTATTGAAATTTAATAAGTTATTAAATGTTTAATATTAAGTTGATGTTAATTTAAATGATTATAAAAATTAGGTAAATTAGTACTGTAAACTTATTATATGAAAATCTTTCTATTTCTTCTGCTGAACATTTTGTTCTTGCATTGCTATTCGCAAAGAAGCTTTTCATTAATAAATCATAAAAAGAATTCCTTCAAATTTGATTTAAGTGGTAATCTAGTTGTTGTTCCTGTAAAAGTTAATGGAGTAGAACTTCAGTTTTTAATGGATACAGGAGTCAAGGAAACTATTTTATTTGCTACTCCGCAGGACTCTGTACCTCTTGAAAATGTTAGCAAGGTGAAGTTTTCCGGGATAGGTATTGAAGATGGAGTGGAAGGCGTTATGGCGGTGGGTAATGAATTAATCGTCGGTGAAACATTAATTGACTCGGTTCACAATATTTTTGTCATTGATGCTGAAGAACTAGATCTATCTAGCCACATAGGAATTCCTATCAATGGGATTTTAGGAAGTCGTTTGTTTGAGGACTATATGATAAAAATAGATTACTTGAAATCTAAAGTTTCTATATATGATTCCTATGATTTTCCGGAAAATTTAATAAAAAATTATACTCGAATGCCCGTAGAGATGGAGAGAAGCCGGCCATATGTACATATCAATGTTAACTTAGGAAATAGAACGATAAGAAAAGCTAAAATGTTGGTGGATATGGGAAACTCTGATGGCCTTTTAGTTTTTCCATTTTTAATTGACTCCTTAAAAATTTCTGAACCAAAGATCTATGATTTTATAGGACGTGGGTTTAATGGATTGATATTCGGATATAGGAATCGAGTCGACGGCTTTGATTGGGCGGGTTTTCATATCAAAGAACCTATAGTTTCTTACCCAGATTCTAATGCGGTCCATGCTGCTAAATTGGCAATAAATCGAATTGGATCGATAGGAAATCAAGTTTTGCAGCATTTTCATGTGATTATTAATTATCCAAAGAATGAAATTTATTTAAAGAAAAACAGGAATTTTGGAAAACGGTTTGAGATTAATATGTCCGGGATGGAAATAAAACATGATGGATTAGAATGGACGCAAAGGAGAGTTCCAACGAATATCGGTAGGAGGGATCCCGATAATCCAAATAGTCCTGGTGTAAGTGTGTATAGTCAAGAGGAATACAAGTATGAGTTTTCATTGCGCCCAATTTATAGAGTTGCTAGTGTAAGGGAAGGATCTCCCGCCGATCTGGCAGGGGTCAAGATAGATGATGAAATTTTAAAGGTAAACGGCAGTAATGCACAAAACTTAAAACTTAAACAGATTGTAGGAAAGTTTATGCATAAAGAAGGGGATGATATTAGGTTGGTATTACAGCGTGGTCTGGACCAAATAAAGGTTCAATTTATTTTAAAAGATCCTATTCCATTTCAAAATAGTATAAATTAAAAAAGCCTTGAAAAATTTTTCAAGGCTTTCTTTTTATTCGTTAACAACTCCCATGTTGCTGAACTTGTCAATTCTTTCTGCAACCATTGTGGCTTTATCTTTGGCATTTAAGACTGCCAGGTCCTCTAAAATTCTATTTTTCACATTCAGGGCTGTTGCTTCTGGATCTTGATGGGCACCACCAATAGGTTCTGCGATAATTCCATCAATAAGACCATTGCATAACATGTCTTCAGCAGTCAATTTCAGCGCTTCAGCAGCTCTTTCTTTCTGATCCCAACTTCTCCATAAGATTGAAGAACATGATTCTGGAGAGATTACTGAATACCAAGTATTCTGTAGCATATATACTTTATCTCCGATACCAATACCTAATGCTCCACCAGATGCTCCTTCACCAATTACGATACAAATAATTGGAACTTTTAAAACTGACATTTCAAGTAAGTTTCTTGCTATGGCTTCTCCTTGTCCACGCTCTTCAGCTTCAAGGCCTGGATATGCACCCATTGTATCAATAAGGGTTACGACGGGCTTATTAAACTTTTCAGCCATTTTCATTAACCGAAGTGCTTTCCTATATCCTTCTGGATTTGCCATCCCGAAATTGCGGAATTGTCGCTCTTTGGTGTTCTTACCTTTTTGATGACCAATAACCATAACAGATTGTCCACCAATTGTAGCGAATCCTCCAACTATAGCTTTGTCGTCTTTTATATTTCTATCTCCATGCAACTCAATGAAGTCGTCACAGATTAAATCAATGTAATCGAAAGTTTGTGGTCTATCAGGATGCCTTGACATTTGAACCTTTTGCCATCCTGTCATATTGCTATACACCTCAACTTTTGTTTGTTCTAATTTTTCCTCCAACTCGCGGACTGTAGCACCCATATCTACTTTGGTCTTTTCTTCTACTTGTTTAACCTTTTCAATCTGAGTCTGTAAATCAGCAATCGGCTTTTCAAAATCAAATGTTGTCTCCATAATTACCTTTTTGGTGTCATTAAAGCGGAAGCTAAGTTACTTGTTTTTTAAGAATTATAAAATGTTATTTAACGCATTCATTAACTTATAACAACTCTAAAACTATTTAATACTTGATTATTAGCTATATAACATAATCCCCTTTAATCTTGTTTTGTGAACTAATTAAAAAAATAATATCTTCAAGACCATGAATGCAGCCATTGAAGATAACAAACCAAAAATTCCTTGGGCTTTTATAGGAAAAGTATTTCTTGTAATCATCATTATCGTTTGTCATGTTTATTTTGAATATGATATTGAGAAAAGAATAATTCTAGCTCGATTATTAAGAGGACTGTATTCTTTCTTGATTCCGAGTATCCTATTATCAATATTTCGGTTTATAGTGATTATGCTATATAATGCTAGAGATTCTCAGAAAAGGGAGCGTGGTAATTTTGTTTTGGGAATCAATAGATTGACGGCTGTTCTAAATACAGTGTTCTTCGTCATTGCTATAATGACTGCATTCGGGATCAATCCAAAAGAGTTTATTACCAGTATGACTATCGTTGCTATGGCAATAGCAGTCATTTTTAGGGATTACATCACAAATATGATATCAGGATTGATCGTTATGTTTTCTGAGCAATTGTCTGTTGGTGATCGTATTAAAGTTGGAGAGCATAAAGGTAGAATTATCGATATAACCTTTGCAAATCTTGTTTTACAGGATGAAGAGGATGATATTGTTATGGTCCCCAATAACATGGTTTTCACATCAACTTTCATGAATCTTTCGGCGCATCAATCTAGTTTATTTACAGTTAGGTTTGAGTTGCCCTTGGAAGTTTCATTACATATAGATGAATTAGAAGAACATTTAAGATTGAGTCTGATTAATCATCCAAATCTAAAAGTAAAAGATGACCAATATAAGGTGAAGGTAATGGAAATAGGGAAGGACTACGTACGCTATAAAATGGATCTGTATGCCTTAACAAATAGCAATAGATTGCATAGGAATATTGAAAATGAAATCCTCAAGGAAATCATCAAATTTGAAAGATCAATACTTAAATCTTCCTAACTTTTACTCGTTTAATAAAGTGTTCCGAACCTTTTTTAAGAATTAAATCAGCTCTATATCTTGTAGGGAGAATGTTTTCATGAAGATTTGGCTTATTAATTTCATTCCAAATCTGTTTGGCCATTGTATAGCTTTCTTCCTCAGTGAGATTTGCGTATTTATGAAAATAGGAAGCAGAATTTTGAAATGCTGTTGCCCTCAATGATTCAAATCTGTCAATGTACCATGATACAATATTCTTTTCATCGGCATCCACATAAATGGAGTAATCAAAAAAATCAGAAACGAAAACACCATTTTTTCGCGAATTTACCTGTAATACATTGATTCCTTCAACAATTAAAACATCAGGTTGTGATATAACTAAACGGTCATCGTTTAAAACATCATATTCCAAGTGCGAATAAAGGGGAACTGAAACCTGAGACTTTCCTGATTTTATATCGGCTAAAAATTGTAAAAGTTTCTTCGTGTCATAACTTTCAGGAAAACCCTTTCTATTCAGGATATTACGTTTGATTAATTCCTTATTTGGATAAAGGAAGCCATCTGTGGTAACTAGTTCAACTTTTGGTTTATTGGGAAGTAGAGAAAGTACTTTGGTAAGTACTCTGGCAGTTGTACTTTTTCCGACAGCAACTGAACCTGCAATTCCAATAATAAAGGGTAGTTTCTGATGATTTCTTTTGAAAAAAACATTGCTTTTTGAATGCAATTCTTGAAAGTTATGAATATGTACTTCCAAAAGATGAGCCAATGGAATATAGATATCCTCTATCTCTTCCATAGTTAATGGTTCATTTAATGCATGCAATTGATCTAAATCTTCCTCTTGAATGGAATGGGATAATTGACCGTTCAATCTTTTCCATTGTTCGCGAGTAAAGTTCTGGAACGGACTTGTGAAAGTATGTTCACTTATAGATGGCATAGCTTTTTATTTTTTCAAGTCGCAAATATACAATCAAGAATTGTCTTTTACCTGAATTGTATCAATTAGATTACTTTCTATAACAACAGGATTCATTAACATTTTATGTACAGGGCATTTTTCTCCAATCGCATATAGCCTTCTTTTTTGATCTTCATCCAATTCACCATCAATAAATATATTGCATTTGATATATGTAGTTTGCTGCAATTCGCTTTTTTGAATTTCACTGGATACCTTGATGTCGATTTTATCAACTTTCCATTGCTTTCTATTTGCATACATTCTCATGGTGATTGCCTTACATGCACCAACGGATGAAAGTAATAATTGTGTTGGAGCTAGCCCTTTGTTGTCGCCTCCTAAATCAATTGGTTCATCAGCTAATATATTTAAATCTTCGTATGATATAGTTGTTGTATAGCTTTTATCTCCAATACTCACTAATACTTCGTTTGCCATCTTATCTTATTATTCTAAAAGTCCTTTAATAATTAATGTACCGGTTGCAGGGTTCGTGGCCAATGGAACGTTCCAAAGATCGCAAATTCTCATAAGCATTTGAATATCTGGTTCATGAGCATGTTTACCTAATGGATCACGAAAGAATATGATGCCTTGTATCTTACCTTCTGCAGCCATTGCAGCAATTTGAGCATCACCACCTTTCGGACCAGAAAGTTTTAATTCTACTTCTAAACCAGTTTGTTGGATATATGAACCTGTTGTTCCTGTTGCCACAAGATGGGCTTTTGATAATTCTTGCTGATGATCTTTGACGAACGCAACCATTTCTGCTTTCTTTCCATCATGAGCAATTAGAGCTATTGTTTTTGCCATTTGTTGTTTGTGTTTGCGTACTATATGAATCGCTTGGATAATATAACAAAAATATTTCTACCTAATTAATTCTAAGTGCTGAAAATCTTATTTATTGATCTTGTATATGGCTTTTATTCTTAAACACAAGCTTTTAGAATTTTTCTCTCAAATAGTTCCAAACTGAGTTTTGCTTCTTTTCACTTTTTCTTTCTTTATCAGAGATGAGGTCTAAAACTAATGCATCCAACATTCTTTCATTATCGCTAATCAATTTATCTGCTAAGGATACAATTTTTTGGATATTACCTTTTGATGCAGCGTCTAAGGATGGTTCGATTGATGAAAGGTTTGAGGGTTCAATACGGATATAATTATATGTATGCTGGACAGATCTGAAAAGTTGATGCATAAAATAATCATTACTTTCAGCAGAGCTACTTGTCATGATATCGACCAATGCTGGACCGATAGAAATAGCTTTTTTCTTTTTGAAATCCTCGTATCTATAAGCATTTTTAGCGATTCCTGTTCCTAAGGACAGAATATGAACGTCATCGATCTTAAATGTTTTATAGGTTTTTAAAACTTCAAGTAAAGCTGAAATAGCAGGATTATGTGCAAAGACGCCGCCGTCTACCAATGGATACCTAGTTCCGGCAATTGAATAAATTTCAGCGACAGAAAAATAAGTAGGAGCAGCTGAGGTAGCTCTGCATACATCTTTTAAATAGAAATCTCTAGAAGCTCCATGTGAGATTGCTTTCTGTTGCCGGAAGAGGTGATTTTTTCTAAGTTCAATATTATATGCAGTGATGATGCATGGGCTTATAAGTTCACTAAGCTTTTGATCATGGAAATAATCTTCTAAAATTTTATAAAGAACTTTTTCGTCATATAACTCGGTTAAAAGACCAAACTGGTTTAAAAACCTTCTCCAGCTACTAGTTGTGAAAATCTCGGTGCCATGGTTAAGATATATATTCAATGCATCTTGAGCCGAAAATCGAGGTTTGGAAGGATCATCTGGGTGGGGGCAGAGGAGTATACTTACTAAGATCCCTCCGGTACTTGTCCCTGCAAAAAAATCGAAATATTCTGAAAGATGAGTATTTGGGTTTCCGGTTGCTTGTTTAAGTTTTTGCTCTAACGATACCAATACCATTCCCGGAATTATTCCACGGATTCCACCGCCATCGATTGATAAAATTCTTTTCATTTTTGAGTTTGACCTAAGTTAATCAAAGGAAATTGGAATGATCAAATATTTTTAAATAAAAATGCGGTTACATTGCTCAAAAATGATATATTTGCACCCACAATCACGGAGAGGTGTCAGAGTGGTCGAATGAGCAGACCTGGAAAGTCTGTATACGGGATGACTGTATCGAGGGTTCGAATCCCTCCCTCTCCGCCAAATAAATCAAAGCCGCCCCCCAAAGGGATGGTTCAAGCCCCGTGCGCGGGCCTCGAGCGACTGAACCAATCCCTTTGAAATCCAAACCCTAGAGCGCAGAATCAGCCCTTTTAATTCATCCCAATAGCAAAGAAATCGGCTTTGATTTATTTGAAGCCGCCCCCCCAAAGGGATGGTTCAAGCCTCGAGCGCGGGCCTCGAGCGACTGAACCAATCCCTTTGAAATCCAACCCTAGAGCACAGCATCAGCCCTTTTAATTCATCCCAATAGCGAAGCGATCGGCTTTGATTTATTTGAAGCCGCCCCCCCAAAGGGATGGTTCAAGCCCCGAGCGCGGGCCTCGAGCGACTGAACCAATCCCTTTGAAATCCAACTCTAGAGCACATTCCTCAACACTTTTCTCGGATCATGTACAAAAGTTGTGGAGGGGATAAAAAATAATTAGATATTTGTGCTTTGAACTTATATAGAGATGCACGATTCATTTAAAGCTTTAATGCCGCTTATCATTCCTGAAG
>NZ_SMMI01000014.1 GCF_009733535.1 Sphingobacterium endophyticum
CGGGATATCTGAATCGATTATCTTGTTTATCTTTTCAGCTATGCTCCCATCACTGGGAACTTCGCTGCGCTACATGATCATTTAAAGAACTTATCTCGCCTCCGCTTCGCGCTTCGGCTCTATGTCGTAAAGTACCTTTCGGCACTTCCAAACTTTCATTTTCTTTGGCCCCGGGCGTCGCGCCCTGTGCCGTATTCCCTGGTTGGGACTGCAAAGGTAGAAGCTTTTTTTGAATCCGCAAAATTTATTTTAAAATAATTTGCGGAGTGATTTTTCCTGCGCTGCTGGGGACCTGGATCCGCCGTTCGCCTCGCATGCTTCTTGCCCTTATTTCAGTGGCCCGTGGGCCGTCCCTCCCTTGCGGAGTGGTGCAAAGATAGGGACAAATTACATTCACTTCCAAGCCCCGCGGCAAAGTATTTTTACCCAGGAACCGTAACTCGCTATCCCATTGGCCGATAATTTTTAGAAAAGGGTCGGGATGCATGGCCCACGACGCCATCAGGGGACGGAAACGGCAGGAACGGCGGGAAACATGCCCAGCAGGAAAGGACCGACCGGGGGCGGAAACGCAGGGCCGCGCAGGGGCAGCTCGACGGCAAAAAAAAACCGGGATGCAAACCTCATATAGGAAACCGCCCGGGAAAGTAAACCTATTTCCCTGGAAAAAGGGCCCTGCCCTGCTTCCGCTCGGGTTTCGCTCGGGTTTCGCTCGTGAATGGTCCGCACCCCGTCCGGGAATGATCCGGAGTTCGTCCGCTCACAGGCGGACGAACTCCGGACGAGTTTTGGACAAGCTGTGGACGAGACACGAGCAATACTCGAACAAAACTCGAAGAGAACACGACTAAAGATTAACGAAATCTCAAAACTGTTCAAGAGTCTCAAAACAACAAAATTTGGAAAAGTGGAGAATTAAAATTTTGAAAAGAATGATTAGCAAAATCAAAAATTAATAAATGGAAATAAAGGTTACAGCCAAAAAAATGGGGGAACTAACGCTCCCCCATTTCATCTATTCTATTTTACCCATTTATTGCCATCCACCACCTAAGGCTTTATAAAGAACAACTTGGTTAAGCATTTTTTCTTTATTGATATCCACATCAGCAACCTGAGCGGCTATCAAACCTTTTTGTGCAGTGATGATGTCGAGGTAGGTGACCCGTCCTGCTATAAATAATTCCTCGGCAGCTCCGATGGAAGATTCCAATGCTGCTACCTGATCTTTTACATGTGTCGAACGATCTACAATCGCATCTTGCGTATTTAATGCTAAAGAAACTTCGTTTACCGCATTCACCACCGTTTTCTCATATTCCAAGAAACTAATCCCATAGCTAGCCTTCATGGTTTCATATTCTGACTTTAATTCACGCTGTCTAAAGATCGGCATGGTAATCCCTCCGAAAAGCCCATAGGTTACAGACTTGTCCAGGCTGAAGAGTTTATCCAAACTAAATGACTGCAATCCTAAATAAGGACTGATTGCCACTGTTGGTAAAAATGCCAACCGAGAGGATTCCAATTCATGAAAATCAGCTTTCAAATCCATTCCAGCTTTTCGAATATCCAACCGATTATTTAAAAGCTCCTCAAGGCTACCCACTTTCAAGTCTTGAAACAATAGATTCGATCCAATAACCTGATTGTTTCTAGCGATCGGCTGATAGACTCTTCCCAACAGCGAATTGATCTGATGCTCATAAGCCAGAATTTCCTGCTTGGCATGTGCACTATTTGCTTTGGATTCTGACAATAGGGATTTAAACTGCTGTACGGCTAGTTCATCAGCACGTCCAGCTTCCTTTTGCGCTTCAATAATCTCCAATGCCCGCTCATGAAGCTTGATGTTTTCTTCATAGACCTGAACTTTCTCATCCAAACTGATTAACTCATAATATGCAGAAGCTATACTGGAGATCAACTCCGTTTCAATAAGTCTTTTCAATTCACTTTCAGACATCAATTGCAGGAAAGCAGCTTCTCTCCTATTTCTGAGCTTACCCCAAAGATCAAGCTCCCAAGAAGAGCGTACGCCTACAAAGTAATCAGGAATGAAGGGCTCTGGCAACTTTTCATCATCCTTTAAGTTATCCGAGAAATTGGAGTCGTAGTTACCTATCCCCGACTCCGTATAATGCCCATACTTTCTCAACCCACCTTCAACGGCAGCATCCAATGTCGGATAGAGCGCCGATTTGCGGAATCTAAAGTTTGCCTGAGCCATTTCAATCCTATGTATCGCTTGACGTACATCTAAATTGTATAATAAGGCTGAATCAATTAAGGATATCAGCTGTGTATCTGTAAAGACATCTTTCCATTTCAAGCTACCAACTGAGGCCGTATCATTTAAAACTCGATCAGCTTGACCAGCCAACTCTGGAGATACGTCTTTTTCAATGGTTGTTTTTGGTACGGAACAGGAAGTAATAAAGAGTAAAATCGCTACAACTGCAGTTGCATGTTTAACCTTCTTTGCCTTTGCTTTTTTTGAAAATAGAACCACCAGTCCAGGAATTACAATTACTCCGATTATCGTACCGATAACCATACCGCCAACCGCAGCAGAACCGATTGTTCTATTACCAATTGCACCCGCACCACTTGCCAGCATCAATGGGATTAACCCTGCAGCGAATGCAAATGAAGTCATAAGGATTGGACGTAAACGTGCAACCGCTCCTTCAATGGAGGCAGTCAAAACATCCATTCCCTGCTTGCGTTTAAGATTGGCATATTCTACAATAAGAATAGCATTCTTACCCAGTAGACCTATCAACATGACAAGGGATACCTGAGCATAAATATTATTTTCTAACCCAAACACCTTTAGGAAAAGGAATGCTCCGAATAAACCAGCCGGTAAACATAGTAATACAGGCAACGGTAATAGAAAGCTTTCATATTGGGCTGCCAGTAGAAGATAGACGAATACCAAACATAGTAAAAAGATATAGGCAGCTTGGTTACCCGAGATCTTTTGCTCACGGGTCATACCCGACCATTCAATAGCATAGCCCTGAGGTAATTCTGCAGAAATACGTTCAACAGCTTCGATCGCCTGTCCGGAACTGAATCCTGGTGCAGCTTGTCCGGTGATCATTGCTGAAGTAAACATATTATATCTTGTAATCTGCTCCGGTCCATAGACACGTTCCATGGTCATAAAAGATGAGTATGGAACCATCTCCCCCTCTTCAGTCTTAACATATAGGTTAAGAACATCTTCAGGTTTCTGCCTTGCGAAAGCGTCCGATTGAACCATCACTTTATACATCTGTCCATAACGGATGAAGTTGGTTGCATACAAACTACCTAATAGAGTCTGAAGGGTATTCATTGAATTTTCAACGGAAATACCTTTTTTAGCAGCAAGATCATAATCGATCTTGAGCATATATTGAGGGAAGTTTACGTCAAAAGTAGTACTTGCACTTTCAATTACGTCATCTTGCTCAAGTTTGCTGATAAACTCATCCACAACCAGATTGGTCTGTGCGAGGTCTTCATTTCCGGACCTATCCAAAAGCCTAAGTTCGAAACCTGAGGAGTTACCGAATCCAGGTACAGTTGGCGGTGGAAAGAATTCGATTTCAGCATCGGCAATATGAGCTGTTTTCTCACGAAGTATGGTCATGACATCCTCTACGGATTCTTTACGATCGTCCCAAGATTTTAGGTTGATCATACCCATTCCATAGGATGCACCAGACACCTCCGTTACTATACTATAACCTGCAAGAATGGAAACAGTTTCTACCATTTCCAATTGTCTGGAGATGGCATCAACCTCATTCAATACAGCTTCGGTACGGTCGACTGTTGCTCCTGGTGGCGTAGTCACTGCCACATAGATCATACCTTGATCCTCTGTTGGAATAAATCCGGAAGGAAGGATTGCTGCGGAACCCCAAGTTGCGACGAACATAATAACTAACCCTAATAAAGTGATTATGCGACGACCCGCAATTTTTGAGAGCAATCCTTTATACCCTCCAGAAATACGATCATATACTTTGTTGAACCCTCTAAAGAAACGGTCTAAAATTCCATTTCCAGGTTTTTTATCATGTGGTGACCTTAAAATAATGGCACATAATGCTGGTGTCAGCGTCAATGCATTAATACCCGAGATTACGATTGCTGCTGCCAGTGTCAATGAGAATTGTCGATAGAATATACCAACCGGACCTGACAAGAATGCTACCGGAACGAATACTGCAGACATGACTAAGGTAATTGCAATTACAGCAGAACCAACTTCGTCCATTGCCGCCAAAGTAGCCTCCATAGGAGAAAGATGTTCTTCTTCCATTTTGGCATAGACGGCCTCGACGACGACAATCCCGTTGTCGACGACAATTCCTATCGCGAGGACGAGGGCGAACAGCGTCAATAAATTGATGGAGAAGCCCATCATCTGCATAAAGAATAAGGAACCAATCAAACAGACTGGAACAGCCAAGATCGGGATAACGGTCGCTCTAAAGTCCTGAAGGAAAATAAATACAACCAAGAATACCAAGATAAAAGCTTCAACCAAGGTTACTAATACGCTGGAAATAGATGCGTTCAAGAATCGAGAAACATCGTAACCCATTGTGTAAGTCATTCCCGGAGGGAAAGTAGCTTCCTTTAATTCTGCCATCCTATCTTTTACACGTTGGATAACTTCTTGCGCATTTGATCCCGGTAATTGCTTAATCATGATCGATGCAGAAGGACGACCATCTGTCTTAGATACCATTTCATAATCCAGTGATCCAAATTCAACATCCGCGATGTCTTTAACACGGATTATCGATCCATCGACATTAGCACGGATTGGTATATTTTCATATTCGCTGATTTCAGTAAACTTACCAGGATAACGCAATACATATTGTTGCATATTGACCGTCTTATCCGAGCTGATACCCGTTTGACCAGGAGCAGCTTCAATATTTTGTCTACGTAAGGCAGCCACCAACTCTTCTGTCGAGATGGAATATGCAGATAATCGATCAGGTTTTACCCATATACGCATGGCGTAATCTTTCATCCCCATGATCTGCGCAAAACCAACACCTTCAATACGCTTCAATTCCTTCAGGATATTGATATCCGTAAAGTTGTAGATAAAACGTTCGTCAGCGGTTTCATCATCGGTATAGAGGTTCAGATACATCAACATACTGTTTACCTCTTTCTCTGTGGTAACACCAGCTTTGATTACTTCTTCAGGTAATTCATCCAAAACGGTTGTCACCCTATTCTGCACGTTAACGGCAGCAATATCTGGATCTGTTCCAACCTCGAAGAATACTTGAATTAAGGTGTTACCATTATTGGTGGATACGGAACTCATATACGTCATTCCGGCCACACCGTTAATCGCTTTTTCCAAAGGAATAGCAACAGCATTTGTACTTACTTCGGCATTTGCACCGGTATAATTTGCCGTTACAACAACTGAAGGTGGAACAATATCAGGGAATTGGGTAATTGGCAAAGTAAAGAGAGCCAGTACACCCAAAAGGGTAATAAAGATCGAGATGACCAGCGATAGCACTGGCCTCTTAATAAATTTTTCAAACATTAATTTCTTCTCCCTCCTTAGTTATTGACCATTTTTGGTTTAATTACCATTCCGTCACGCAAGGTTTTTACACCTTCATAAACAACTTTGGAATCAGCAGGGAGACCATTTTCAACGACATAATAATGCCCTACACGCTGACCGTTTTGGAAAGGAGTCATTTTAACAGTGTCACCTTTTAACATATATACATAGGCTTTATCCTGAATTTCGAAAACAGATTTCTGATGAACAAGCAGTAGATCTCCAGTCTGAACGGGTACTCCAATCCTTCCGGTCGCCCCATGTTTCAACAATCCATGAGGATTTTGAAACTTCGCTCTCAAAGAAATGGATCCCGTACTTGCTTCGAATTCACTTTCTACGATTTCAGCAATTCCTTTGTCTGGATAAGCAGTTCCATTTGCAAGGATTAACTGTACTTCTTTTTTGAAATTGTTTCTATTAAATGCCGAGTCAGAAGCAATTCCTAAATATTCTTGTTCAGAAATATCAAAATAAACGTTCATGTTGGCCATATCAGATATTGTGGTTAATAAAGAACCCTCTTCTAATAAAGACCCTTCTTTTAACTGGATTCTGTCAATCCTTCCATCAAATGGGGCACGAATCTGAGTATTTGCAAGTTTAGTTTTTGCTTGATTTAAAACAGCATCAGCTTCACCTACTTTAGCTTTGGCAGCACGAAGCTGAACTTTTAATAAATCATATTCTGTCGAACTAACGATATTCTTCTGAACTAATTTTTGTGTTCTTTCCATTTCAAGTTCAACTTTCTTCACTTCCGCCTCAGCGCTACTCACAGCAGCTTGAGCTTGCGCTAAATCTGCTTTATATTCATCTGCAACTAAAGAGAACAACACCTGTCCTTTTTTTACAAAAGCACCTTCATCAACAAAAATGCGATCTAAGAAACCTACTAAACGCGAACGCAGTTCGACATTTCTTTGAGATTGAATATCGGCGATATACTCTTTGTACACAACCGTATCCAATTGAACTAAATTTGTAACCGGAACCAATTTAGGTGCATCGGTTGTTGTTTTTTCGTTACTGTTAGCAGTACACGAGGCAAAAAATAATGCACCACCGACTACGGGTAGTAGCATGTTCATTTTTTTCATAGCAATTAAAAATGTGGGTATAAATATAAAATAGAATACGATGGAATAGCCTTGCTAAGGATTAGGCATAGCAAAGCCAACACCTCTAGATTTAGAAGTGCCTAAAAAATAAAGAAATTAGAATGGACGGTATCTATACAAGAATTGATAATAACCCGGGAGGCATAAAGTCTTGGATAGATAAAATGGATGTTTGATGAGCGGAATAATCCTTGACAGCCTTGATAATAACCAAGTAAAAACCAACACTAAAGGAATTAAACCGAGCATAAGTGAAAAGATTCGATATTCATCGAAAATAATTTCTGGAAGAGTTTCGGATTGCTCCGCATGAGTTAGGTCTAGGACCTCTTCCAATACGACTTCAACTAAAGTTTCATTGGCTATCAATGCTGATGAGCCAAATAAGTCACTAGACTTTACCTCTAAACATAAAACATTTAGGTAACCGAATAGCGCCAAGAAGTGCAATAGTCGAAACATACGGCACAAAGATAAGGAAGACCCTAAGTAAAAAGGTACTAGAAATGTAAAAAAGCTGTGATTTTAGTTTTTTGGAGCGGATTTTTCAGGCTGAGGAGATTCCTCCAGTGGTTCATCATCAAACAAAATTCTGACCGATGGTGTATAAGTATCCTCATGCTGTCCGTTCTTACTAGCCCAAAAGAAAGCTCCAAGGAAAAACAGCGCAATAAGAACACTACAACCGATTAAGAAAAATATGATGTTCATGATAACAAAGTTAAATTAATTTTCTACGTTTTGCATATCCCCGAGTCATTAAACTGGTGAAGGATATAATCGTGACTGTACTGATAGGCATTAAGATTGCAGCAAAAAGCGGAGACATGGTCCCTTGGACAGCAAAGCTTAATCCGACAACATTATATAATAAGGAGATGACAAAAGACATTTTTATCACTTTGACTGCATCCTTACTGAATTCAAAAAATTTTGGCAATTTATGGAATGCCTCACCATCCAAGATCGCATCACAGCCTGGGGAAAAATTGTTGATATCATCAGAAACAGCAATTCCCAAGTCGGCCTTTCTTAATGCACCAGCATCATTCAGACCATCACCAAGCATACAAACTTTTTTGCCATGGCTCTGCCAATCGGAGATCCTATTTAATTTTTCGGATGGAGTTTGATTGAATAATAAGAATGCCTTGGATGGGAAGATCATTCGTAATGCTTCTGCCCTTCTCTCATTGTCCCCGGAAATTAAATGAAGATCATACTTTTCCGCTTTTAATTCATTGATGACATCATTCAAACCTGAACGCCAGGATTGCTCCAACGTAAAATATCCTTTTAAGGTATCATTGATTTTAACATAGACCACAGATCCTTCAAGATCCACCTTATCGGTATTTACATAAGAGGCACTTCCAACTTTGATTCTATAATCTTGATAAACCCCTGATTGTCCTCTTCCAACGACTTCTTGATAATGATTGATATTTAACATATCAACATTTCCTAAATATTTTAAGATCTCCCTGCTTAAAGGATGATTCGAGTTTCGACAAAGGGAAGCCAATAAATTGCGTTCAATGCTGTTAAGTTTCCCTTCAAAATACATACTTGAAGCTGTAGGCGATGATATTGTACCTGTCTTATCAAACACAACCGTATCAATCGCTGCCATTTGCTCAATTGCAGCAGTGTTTTTGATATATAATTTATTTTTATCAAAGATGCTTAATGCTGCCGACAGGGTAAAAGGTGAGCTTAATGCCAATGCGCAAGGACATGCAATAATGAGCACTGCAGTAAATGCTGCCCATGCTTTGTCTGCATTTCCTCCCAAAGCCCAAAATATACAGGCGGAAAAAGCGATAATTAATAAACCAATCGTAAAATATTTACTGATATAGCCTACAAAGGTTTCAAATTTCTTTTCATATTGTTTGAAACTATCGTTGTTCCATAACTTAGTCAGATAACTTTGAGAAACCGCTTTCACCACTTCCAGCTCAATGGCTTCACCCATTTGCCGACCTCCGGCATAAACGACCTCGCCAAGCACTTTCTCCACGGGCTTGCTTTCACCAGTTACAAAACTGAAATCGACAGAAGCATTCCCTTTTAATAAGATTGCATCAGCAGGAATAATTTCATTGTTCCTCACCAATATCCGGTCCCCTACCTTCAAATCAGCAATTTGCGTAGGTTTTGAGGATTCATTTTCCAATACAGTAACCGCAACAGGAAAATAGGACCGATAATCACGTTCGAATGAAATATGGTAATAAGTGCGTTGCTGTACATATTTTCCGATCAGGATAAAGAATACCAAACTACAAAGGGTATCCATAAAACCTGCTCCAGTTTGGGATAGAATTTCATAGGCCGAACGGAAGAAGAGCACAAAAATCCCCAATGCTAATGGGACATCCAGATTGAGTCTTTTTTGTTTTAAGCTCAACCATGCTGATTTAAAATAATCCGATGCGCTATATAATAGAACAGGTAGTCCGAAGGCAAGATTCATATATCCGAAAAAATTGGAATATTGGCGTTCAAATTCTGCCATTCCAAAATATTCCGGGAAAGAAATCATCATGGAATTTCCGAAACAGAAACCCGCAACAGTTATTTTTGCAATCAGTTTATTTTGATTGATTTTCTTTCCTTCCTTAACAACATCTTGAAGGGTAATTTTCGGATCGTACCCTATTTTATGAAGCAGGTCTACCAGTTCTCGTAAGGAGATTTCATTCTTCTCAAAAGTAATGCTGGCTTGTTTCTTCATGAAGTCAACTTGTGAGGTTTTGACTCCGGGGTTTAATTTGTAAAGATGTTCCAATAGCCAAATACAGGAACTACAGTGTATTGCAGGAACATAAAAGGTTATGATAGCAATATCTTCGTCTTGATAATCAACTAACTTGGCAATAATATTTGGCTCATCCAGATAGGATAAATCTTCTTTCTGTGCTTTTTGGGATTTTCCTGGATGTGTATTGTATTTATAATAGCTAGCCATATTGTTGTCATTCAGTATTTGATATACCGTTTGACAACCTAGACAACAAAAGCGATGGTCTTCCAATATATAGGCAGAATCCTCCACCGGGTCACCACAGTGATAACAGGTAGTTGTTAATTGTAAATCCCCTTTTGTTGGCATAATATAAAAATAGATTAAATAGCTTGACTAAATAAATTTTCTCTTTCTTTTGTTTTTTGCAGGCGTTCATCAAATGCCATGCAGACATTCCTTAAAAAGGATTTTCCAACTTCCGTAATTTGAACAATATTACCATTAACTTGTACAAGCTCGTCCATAATCAAGGGTTCTAATCTTTCAATGATTTTATCATTCAGATCAAAACCATCCTTAAGAAGGACTTTTCCTCGGCACATCATATCCAAAATATATTCACGTACTATTAAATCTTCTTCGTTCAAGATATGCCCTTTTACAACTGGTAACTGCCCTTTACCGATAAGTTCGTGATATTCTTCCACTGTTTTAACGTTCTGAGCAAATGCTGTCCAAGCATCACTGATGGAGGAAACGCCTAATCCAATCAATAATGGAGTATAACGATCTGCATATCCCATAAAGTTTCGGTGAAGAGTTCCGTCCATTGCAGCAATATATAAGGCATCATCTGTTTTTGCAAAGTGATCCATACCTACATCTTTGAAACCACAATCTAGGATCATTTGTTTTCCTAATTTATAGAGGTTCAGCTTATCCTCACCTACTGGAAGGTCATGTTCAGTAAATCTTCTTTGACCAGGTTTAATCCAAGGCACATGGGCATAACTATAAAAGGAAATACGGTCTGGGTTTAGTTTCATAGAATGTTCAATGGTCATTCGAACAGATTCAGGAGTTTGTAAAGGCAGACCATAAATCAAGTCAAAATTGATTGATTCATATCCTAATGATCTGGCATCTTCCATAACACGGGCAACATCCTCGACTGTTTGATGCCTATTGATGATGAATTGAACTTTCTCATCAAAGTCTTGAATACCTAGGCTTAATCTTTTAAATCCTAAATTAAAAAGGGTTTTTAAGTGCTCAAAAGTTGTATTGGCAGGGTGAGCTTCGAATGAATAGGAAGCATCTTCTGTTTTTTCATTTCCGTCCAAAAGTCCTGCAATCAGACGGTGCAAATTCTCTGCAGTGAAGAAAGTTGGAGTCCCCCCACCCAGATGGATTTCAGCAATTCTAAGTTTATCTTCTTTTAAGATTTCCTTGTACATCTGCCACTCTTTCAATAATGAAGTGATGTAAGGATCTTCTACTTTATGATTTTTGGTAATACGGGTATTGCATCCACAATAAGTACACAGGCTTTCACAATATGGTAAGTGCACATAGATACTTATCCCCTTGTCTTTTGATTTTTCAAAATTCAAGGCCACACGATCTGTCCAATCAGATTCATTGAATCGATCGTTTTCCCAGAAAGGAACGGTTGGATAACTGGTATAGCGGGGTGCCGCTACGTTATATTTGTTGATCAGTTTGTTTAGAGTCTCCTTTTCCATATTTTCTAAATTTTACCTTATTCGTACAATCCATTCTACATTGACAAGCTTCACCGGCGCATCCACCTACCATCCATTGTGTAAGATTCTGGATAGTCTGTTTTGCAATACCTTCTAAGCTATTATCGATGGGAACGTTCGCAACATGTATTTTCAATTCTCCGGCATAATCTAGGTCAATATGTTCAGTGGATTTTGAACGGGTGACAATATTTCTCACCCCAATTTTGAAGAGCTCAAATAACATTACTCTATCCAACACATCCCGGTCAGAAATAATAATAGCCTCTTTACCCATTGCATAATGCATCGTACTGAAATTCAACTCGTTCGATATCAAAGTTAAATCATGTACCTTCCCATTTGCTTTGGCGAGGTGTTCCTTTTCTGGACCCAATATGTTATATGCAATCACTCTCATCCCTAAGTAAAGTAGTTTATAATGTCAAAAGTAGATTATAAATGCACAGAAACGAGTGAACTGCATCATGACAGAAAGTGATATAAATCACCTTGGGAAGATGTGGGAAATAGTATTTAGTATATAGTAGTTAGTATTTAGATGATTTTACACTTTATAAAACAATTCTAAATTTCAACTTTAATACCAACCCATACAGTCATCTTAATACTAAATACTAACTACTAACTACTCAAAACTTCATAAAAAAAGGTGGTTGGGAATTCCCACCCACCTTTTTTTATGAAGTTTTAAATTAATCTTTCTTCTTGTTATTCTTAACATCTGAAGCTAATGAAGAATCATCGTCTTTTTCGTTCTTTGCAGAAGAAACAACGATTTCTTTTTTATCATCATCATAATCTACTAAGATTGTCTCTCCGGTTTTAAGTTCTCCTTTAAGAATTTCCTCAGCGATTGGATCTTCAAGATATTTCTGAATAGCACGTTTTAAAGGTCTTGCACCAAAGTTACTATCATAACCTTTCTCGGCGATGTAGTTTTTGGCGGTTTCAGTCAAGTTAATTTTATGACCTAAACCTTCGATACGAGCGAATAATGATCTAAGTTCAATATCAATGATTTTAAAGATATGTTCTTTAGTCAATGAGTTGAATACAATGACATCATCAATACGGTTCAAGAACTCCGGAGCAAAAGCACGTTTTAGTGCTGTTTCGATTACTCCTCTGGAATGCGAGTCTGCTTGAGTTTCTTTGGCTGCAGTTGTAAATCCAACCCCTTGTCCAAATTCCTTCAATTGACGTGCACCGATGTTTGAAGTCATGATAATGATGGTATTTCTAAAGTCCACCTTGCGTCCAAGACTGTCAGTCAATTGACCTTCATCCAACACTTGTAGCAACAAGTTGAATACATCTGGGTGAGCTTTTTCGATCTCATCTAACAATACGACAGCATACGGTTTACGACGAACTTTCTCTGTTAACTGACCACCTTCTTCGTAGCCAACATATCCTGGAGGCGCTCCAACCAAGCGAGATACGGCAAATTTCTCCATATATTCACTCATGTCAATCTGGATTAAGGCATCCTCTGAATCAAACATAAAGCGTGCAAGCTCTTTTGCTAATTCAGTCTTACCAACACCCGTAGGACCTAAGAAGATGAAAGAACCAATTGGTTTTTTAGGATCTTTCAGCCCGGCACGAGTACGTTGAATTGCTTTAACCAATTTTTGAACCGCATCATCTTGACCAATGATTCTACCTTTCATAGAGTCACCCATATTCAATAGTTTTTGACTATCAGATTGGCTCACACGTTGAACAGGGATACCGGTCATCATAGAAACCACCTCAGCTACGTTATCTTCCGTAACGGTATAGCGTTTGGTTTTAGTTTCCGCTTCCCATGCAGCTTTTTCTTTTTCAAGCTCCTCGATCAATTTCTTTTCAGTATCACGAAGTTTAGCTGCTTCTTCATACTTCTGACTGCGGACAACTTTATTTTTCTCCACTTTAACTTCCTCAATTTTCTCTTCGATATCGATGATGCTCTGAGGAACATGGATATTATTTAAGTGCACACGAGAACCTGACTCATCTAAAGCATCAATAGCTTTATCTGGTAAGAAACGATCCGTGATATATCTTGTAGTCAGTGACACACAAGCGTCGATAGCTTCAGGAGTATAAGTTACATTGTGGTGTTCTTCGTATTTATCTTTGATACGGTTTAAGATTTCGATTGTATCGTCGATAGATGTTGGTTCAACAGTTACCTTTTGGAATCGACGGTCTAAAGCACCATCTTTTTCAATATACTGACGGTATTCATCTAAGGTAGTTGCACCAATACATTGAATCTCTCCACGTGCTAATGCCGGTTTGAACATGTTAGAAGCGTCCAATGATCCAGAAGCGCCACCAGCACCTACGATGGTATGAATCTCATCAATAAATAAGATTACATCCGGTGATTTTTCCAGTTCATTCATCACGGCTTTCATACGTTCTTCAAACTGACCGCGATACTTAGTACCAGCAACCAAAGATGCTAGATCCAAAGTAACGACACGTTTATTAAATAGAACTCTTGAAACTTTTCGTTGGATAATCCGGAGAGCAAGTCCTTCAGCGATTGCTGATTTACCAACTCCAGGTTCACCAATTAAAATAGGGTTGTTTTTCTTTCTACGAGAAAGAATCTGCGAAACCCTTTCGATTTCTTTCTCACGACCAACGATAGGGTCTAATTTACCTTCTTCAGCGGCTTTGGTTAAGTCGCGACCGAAGTTGTCTAAAACAGGAGTTTTAGATTTGATATCAGACACTTTCTTAGGTGAAGAAAATTGTGAATCTTCATCAGCGTATTCTTCATCGCCACCAGAAGGGGTGTTTGAAGCTTCATCAGTGATACCAGTGGCATTCTGTTCAACTTCAGATTTGAATACGTTATAAGAAACATTAAATTGCTGTAAGATTTGTGATGCGATGTTCTCTTCGTCACGCAATATAGCCAACAATAAATGCTCTGTTCCAATTATATCACTTTTAAAAATTTTAGCTTCCAAATAAGTAATTTTCAAGACCTTTTCGGCTTGTTTGGTAAGAGGCATATTAGTGATTGGGGAGCGAGATACGGAAGAACCTTTCACAGCATCCTCCACTGATTGGCGTACAGCGCCCATGTCAACTCCGATATTCTTCAATATCTTAATTGCCACTCCATCGCCCTCACGTATTAATCCCAGCAATAGATGTTCGGTACCGATATAATCGTGACGTAAGCGTAGTGCTTCTTCACGACTATAAGAGATAACATCTTTAACTCGGGGTGAAAATTTTGCTTCCATTAAATTCCTTTCTCAATTAAATTCGGGTGATCAACAGTATAAATGTACTAAAAATACGAATCACACCCATTTGTTATATATATTTTTTATCAACAATTGCGCCACCGGTCGAAAACTATCAATTTGTCAGTAATTACATTATCTTTGTGTAAAAACATTAAGAAATTTTCATAGAACCTATGTCTGACGAAAAAATTATCTTCTCAATGGCTGGGGTAAACAAAATTTATCCCCCATCCAAACAAGTACTTAAGAACATTTACCTTTCTTTCTTCTATGGAGCGAAAATCGGTGTAATTGGTTTAAATGGTTCCGGTAAATCATCTTTATTAAAGATCATAGCTGGACTGGACAAATCCTACCAAGGTGAGGTTGTCTTCTCTCCGGGATATTCTGTGGGTTATTTAGCTCAAGAACCCGAATTAGACCCCACAAAAACTGTAAAAGATATTGTTGAGGAGGGTGTTGCGGAGACCGCTTCCATCCTTAAAGAATATGAAGAAATCAATGAGAAATTTGGTCTTCCAGAGGTTTATGAAAACCCGGATGAGATGGATAAACTTTTAGCTAGACAGGGTGAATTACAGGATATTATTGATGCGACAAATGCTTGGGAATTAGACAGTAAATTAGAGAGGGCAATGGACGCTCTAAGATGTCCGGAGCCTGACGCTTTAATTGCCAATTTGTCAGGAGGAGAACGCAGAAGGGTTGCGATGTGTAGGTTATTATTACAAGAGCCTGACGTTTTGTTATTGGATGAGCCAACCAACCACTTGGATGCTGAGTCCATCGATTGGTTAGAGCAGCACCTTCAACAGTATAAAGGAACCGTAATTGCCGTAACCCACGACCGTTACTTCCTAGATAATGTGGCGGGTTGGATTCTAGAGCTAGACCGTGGTGAAGGTATTCCTTGGAAAGGAAACTATTCTTCTTGGTTAGATCAAAAAGCTAAGCGTTTATCGCAAGAGGAAAAAACGGAAAGCAAACGCCAAAAGACCTTGGAACGCGAGTTGGAATGGGTTAGAATGGCGCCAAAAGCAAGGCATGCGAAGTCAAAAGCTCGTTTACATAATTATGAGAAATTAGCTTCGGAAGAAACGAAAGAGCGCGAAGAAAAACTAGAACTATTTATCCCGCCAGGACCACGTTTGGGAAATGTAGTTATTGAAGCAAATAATGTTAGTAAAGCTTACGGCGATCGCATCCTATTTGAAAACTTAAGTTTTTCATTACCTCCGGCAGGAATTGTAGGAATTATCGGTCCCAATGGAGCTGGTAAAACCACTTTATTTAGATTAATCACGGGTCAGGAACAGGCCGATTCCGGAACTTTCCGAGTTGGTGAAACCGTTGCACTGGGATATGTTGACCAGATGCATGATGACTTGGATCCTAATAAAACCGTGTGGGAAAATGTTACGGGTGGAAATGAGAATATCATGCTTGGAAATAAAGCCATGAATTCAAGAGCATATGTATCTAAATTCAATTTTAATGGCGGTGACCAACAGAAGAAAGTTGGCGTCTTATCTGGAGGAGAGCGGAACCGAGTTCACTTGGCGATTACTTTGAAAAAAGGCTCCAACGTGTTGTTACTGGATGAGCCTACAAATGATATTGATGTTAATACGCTACGTGCTTTGGAGGAAGGTTTGGAAAATTTTGGTGGCTGTGCCGTTATTATTTCCCACGACCGTTGGTTTTTAAACAGAATCTGTACGCATATCTTGGCATTTGAAGGAGACTCTCAAGTTTATTTCTTTGAAGGAAACTATACAGAATACGAGGAAAACCGTAAGAAACGCCTTGGTGATATAGGTCCAAAAAGAATTAAATACAAAAAATTAGTAAAGTAGAACTGTGTTAGAATCAGCTAGACTATTAGAAGCCATAATCGATAATGCAATCGATGGTATTATTACCATTGACAAGCATGGAATTGTCGAAAGTATCAATCCGGCTGCACTGGAGCTGTTTGGCTATCAAGCGGAGGAAGTTGTCGGCAAGAATATCTCTGTATTGATGCCAGAACCCGACCGGTCAAATCACGATCGATATATTGCCAATTATGAAGAAACTGGCAATAAGCGAATTATTGGGATTGGACGTGAGGTAAGGGGATTAAAAAAAGATGGTTCTACCTTCCCTTTCCGTCTAGCTGTTAGCGAGGTTTTTTATAAAGACCGTAAGATTTTTACGGGATTTATTCATGACCTGACGAAGGAAAAACTGGCCGAAAACGAGCTTAAAAAGCATACCCAAGAACTTGAACTGAAAGTAAGAGAACGCACAAAAGATCTTATCAAATTGGTTTCGGAGCTTGAAAGGGCGAAAGCGGATGTTAGTGTTTCTTTGGAAAAAGAAAAAGAGCTAAGTCAGTTAAAGTCTCGTTTTGTTTCTATGGCATCCCATGAATTTAGAACTCCTTTAAGTTCCGTTCAGCTCTCTGCATCCTTAATAGACAGATATGTTGAAAAGGAGGAATATGGACCTATTGAAAAGCATACTACAAGAATCAAAAGCTCCGTTCAATTATTGAATACAATATTAAATGACTTCCTGAATTTAGAAAAATTAGAGGCAGGAGTCGTGGTGGTCAATAAAACGAATACAAACATTGTACATCTTGGGGAAGAAATCGCTGAGGAAATGCAGATGATCTGCAAGAAAAATCAGCATATCATCTATCAACATACAGGGGAAGAATCTGGATTCTTTATTGATTCAAACCTGCTTAAGAACAGTATTATTAATTTGGTTTCCAATGCGATTAAATATTCGGGGGAAGATACTTTTATTGAGTTTAATACCCAAATTGGCAGAAATCAATTGTTAGTTACGGTCAAGGACAATGGTATAGGAATCCCTTTAGAGGAGCAAGCCAATTTATTTGAACCTTTCTTTAGAGCAAATAATACGGGAAATATCCCGGGTACAGGATTGGGATTGAATATTGTAAAACGCTATGTTGAATTGATGGGTGGAAAATTAGAATACTGGTCTGAAGTGAACCAAGGTGCAATTTTTAAGATGTTTTTTATCCAAGAGTAATGGAAAAAAGGAAGATATTAATTATCGAAGACAACAGTGACATTCGTGAAAGCACTGCTGAAATACTGGAATTAACAGGTGAATATTCTGTTCTAGTTGCCGAAGAAGGTAAAACGGGAGTAGATATGGCCATAAAACATAAGCCTGATTTAATTCTTTGTGATATCATGATGCCGGAATTAGATGGATACGGGGTTTTATACATGCTCAATAAGCATGAAAACACACAACAAATTCCCTTCATCTTTTTGACTGCCAAAGCAGAAAAGGCGGACCTAAGAAAAGCCATGGAAATGGGCGCCGATGATTATTTAACAAAACCATTTGATGATATGGAATTGTTGAATGCCATTGAAAGCCGATTTAAAAAGCGTGCACAATTAAATGTGAAGGTAGAACCTAATATGGATAGCTTAAGACTGGACGAACAGGAACAAGCCTATCTATTGCAGGACTTAGCCGACCATGGTAGAACCAAAAACATAAAGAAAAAACAAACCATATATGAAGCCGGCGATACACCTGTGTATGTCTACTACATAAAAAAGGGGAAAGTTCGAAGCTTTTTAAATTACAAGGATGGCAGAGAACTATCGACAAACATTTTTGTAGAAGGACAATTCTTTGGTTTAGAATCTGTTCTGTTGAACATAAAATATGGCGATAATTCAGCTACATTGGAAGATGCTGAAGTTGCATTGATCCATAAGGACAACTTCTTTGAATTGTTATACAAAAAACCAGGAATTGCTTCTAAACTTATTAAGGTCCTTTCTCAGAACATTCGTGAGAAAGAAGAGCAAATGTTGGGTTTTGCATATGATTCTGTCCGTAAGAGGGTTGCCAATGCATTGGTTAACGTTGCGGAAAAATCTGATTCAGAAGCGGATGAAGTCACGATTAAAATCTCCAGGGATGATTTGGCTGCCTTAGCGGGTACTGCAAATGAAACCATAAGTAGAATGTTGGCTGATTTTAAGGACGAAAAACTGTTAACTAAAGAAGGGAATGCAATAAAAATCTTTTCTGTTAACAGGCTGAAAAACATAAAACAATAAGGAAATGTCTGTTGTTATTTAAAATATTACAAAAAATGGCAATGATTTTGTTATTCAATTTAAACTTTAAGCAGATTTATGTGTCTGTATAAAAGAAACGAACGAAATTATTTACTAATAACAACATTACCACTCATGAAAAAACTTTTATTAGCACTAGCTATTGGTACTGCTTCACTTGTAAGTTTTAGCTCTTGTACTAAAGAATATAATACGACAGTCCTTGCAGGAAAAAGTTATTATTTTCCAATTTCTTCAGCAGATTGGACAAAAAATGAAGCAAAAGAGTATACGACAACAATTAATATTGCAGATTTAGATGATTTGTATTTTGAAGATGGCCATGTAGATGTTTCTATTCAATTTGAAGATGAAAAAGGAACTTTCTACAACGTTCCAACTGAAGGACTTCGCGGTCATGGATACAATGCTGCTTATTCTGTTGGTAAGGTATATCTTGATGCTTATTATCTTCCAACTACAGGAGACAAAGCTCCAGATCCAATGCGAGTTAAAATTGTTTTAACTGATGCTGATCCTGGCAACTAAGAAATAAAAAAAGCATTCCAAATCGGAATGCTTTTTTTGTATTATTTCAACATCTCTTTGGCATGTTTGATTGCCGTATCTTCCGGATTGGCACCACTCAACATTTGTGCAATCTCTAATACCCTCTCTTCTTCATTCATCAACACAATATTCGATTTTGTCTTATTTCCTTTATCCTCTTTATACACTTTAAAGTGGCTATTTCCTTGTGAAGCGATCTGTGGTAAGTGCGTTATGCTGATAACTTGCATATTCTCGGCAAGTTCTTCCATAAGCTCCCCCACTCTTAATGCCACTTCCCCAGAAATACCTGTATCGATCTCATCAAAAATTATGGTTGGTAAGGCCGAGGTTTTTGCAACCAAAGATTTTATAGCCAACATCACCCTTGAAAGCTCCCCACCTGATGCTACTTTGCTAATGGGATGTAAAGCCTGTCCTTTATTTGCTGAAAATAAATAGGATACCTCATCTTGACCCGTAGATTTAAAATCCGAAAGTCTATTCAACTCAACCTTTAATTGTGCATGCGGCATTCCCACACGAGTTAAGACCTCCTGAACTTCTTTTTCAACCACTTTGGTTGCTTTTGTTCTATTTTTTGTGAGCTGCTCGGCTAGCTTTGCAATCTCCTGATTGAATTTTTCAATCTTCAGTTTAAGAACCTCGATCTGCTCTCCCTGCGAATCTGTTGCCTGAAGCTTATCCTCCAACTCTTGCTTAAGATCCAAAAGCTCGCGTACGGTAGTTACACGGTGTTTTTTCTGTAGGTCATATAAAATAGAAAGTCGTTCATTGACGATACTTAACCGTTCCTCATCCATATTTATACCATCAGCAACTTGCTCTACCTCTGCGCTAAGGTCCTTCAGTTCAATCAAGGTACTTTGAAGACGTTCCAATAGTGGTTCAGAAGTAGGAAGATAGCGAACTCCATTTTGAAGAGATGACTGCACCTGCTTTAGGCTATCTAAAACATTGATTTCTCCATCTTGAAGTTGAGAACTGGCCGAATGAAAATGACGTTTTATTTCTTCTGCATTTTCAAGTTGGGTCTGTTCTGCCTCCAGATCTTCCTGTTCATTCTCCTGTAAGTTTGCTTGATCCAATTCATTGAAAACGAATTGTTGGTAGTCAGATTCCAACCTCGATTTTTCAAGATCTTCTTCCAACTGTTTTAGTTCAGAGATCGTTTTTTTATAATCGTGGTATTTCTTTTTATAATCAGAAAGTAAGGATTGATTTTGAGCTACCGTATCAAGGACCAATAACTGAAATGTCTCCGTATTTATCTGCAAAGTTGCATGTTGGGAATGAATGTCAATCAATTTTTCACCAAGAACTTTTAATGTTTGCAGATTGACAGGAGTATCATTTACGAAAGCACGGGATTTACCATCGGCATGTAGTTCTCTTCGAATTGTACTTGTATCTTCGTAATCAAGGTCGAGCGATACAAAAAGGTCCTGAAGATGATAGTTCTTAATCTGGAAGTGCCCTTCAATAATACACTTTCGTGATTCATCAAAGAAATGTTTTGTTTCGGCCCTATTTCCTAAGATCAAACCCAAAGCACCCATTATAATAGACTTTCCAGCACCAGTTTCCCCTGTAATAATATTGAGTTTGTTATCGAAATTTATATCTAATGCATCAATCAATGCATAATTTTTTATCTGTAGTTTACTTAACATTCGATCTTATCCGTTTTGCAATCAAGGTCCAATAATCTATATGATTTATAGAAACATTGATCTTCATCAAATATAATTAATTCTAATCCCATGCTAAAATTACAGATCGATTATTCTGAAATCAGTAAAAAACTGATATGTTTGTAATTCATGCCTGATTTTAGCAAACAGTTAAGTAAATACATTCCATCTGCCGCAGCGCCAATCATTTCTGAATGGATTAATGATACGGGATGCCGGTTCAAGGTAACTCGGTCCCGAGCTTCAAAACTCGGCGATTACCGCTCTCCATTTAAAAATGAACCGCATCAAATTACGATCAATCATGATCTAAATCCTTATTCTTTTCTGATTACTACCGTTCATGAATTTGCACACCTTAAAACTTGGCAGATTCACAAAGGAAAGGTTAAGCCTCATGGACTTGAATGGAAAAACAACTTCAAGAATTTGATGAACCCTTTTATTCGGTTGAATTTATTTCCAGAGGATATCAATATTGCGCTAATTAAATACATGAACAATCCTGCAGCATCTAGCTGCACAGATTTAAACCTATATAAAACATTAAAATCTTACGATAAGGAAGAGTCAGAAACCGTTACGATCGATTGCATTGAAATAAATAGTTATTTCAGCATTAAAAACGGGCGAGTTTTTCAAAAACTTGAAAGATTAAGAAAAAGATATAAATGTTTAGAGGTTAAAACACAAAGAATCTACCTATTTCACCCTATTGCGGAGGTGGTTCCTGTTGATTTGAATCCAAATGCTTAAATTGCATTACCAAATAATCTAAAATTGAATAATCAACTAGCATGATGAACAACAAACTATTTATTAGTGCGGCCTTGTTATTAGGTTTTGCATCTTGTAAATCAGGGAGCGAAAGTTCTTCCTACGACAAAAACAGCTTAGATTCGGCGGCTATATCTGCCATTACTGAAGACAGCTACAAAGCTTACGTAGCCAAATTATCCTCAGATGAATTTATGGGGCGTAAACCTTTCAGTAAAGGTGATACCATCACCGTCAATTATATTCAGGAGCAATATAAAGCCTTAGGACTTGAACCAGGAAATGGAGATTCTTATTTTCAGGAAGTTCCAATGGTAGAGATCAATTCAAAACCAGTCAATCCAAACCTCATCTTTAAAGGAAAGAATGGAGATTTGACGGCTAAGTATTTGGACGATTATGTGATTGGAACGCCTCAAATGGCCGAAAACATTGATATTGAAAACACAGAATTAGTATTTGCGGGATTCGGTATTGTTGCTCCAGAATTTAAATGGAACGATTATGAAGGGCTCGATGTAAAGGGAAAAACCGTAGTGGTTATGGTTTCTGATCCGGGTCGATATGATAAAACCTTGTTTAAGGCAGATACCATGACATATTATGGTCGTTGGATCTATAAATTTGAAGAGGCATCAAGACAAGGTGCTGCAGGTATCCTATTGGTTCATGAAACAGAGGCTGCTAGTTACCCATGGAATGTTGTAAGAAGTGGATGGACAGGACCTAGGCTATCATTGGTTCCGGAAAACAAAGGTGCTGATTTAACGAAGTTCCAAGGGTGGGTTAATAATGAAACTGCTAAGAAATTGTTTCAAATTGGTGGTTTAAGTCCTGATTTGATGGAGCAGGCTAAAAAGCCCGGATTCAAAGCGGTCCCAATGAATGTAACGACTGGAGTGAAATTAGCCAATACATTCCGGGAATCTAAATCCAACAACGTTATTGGAACAATAAAAGGATCAAAAAGACCTGATGAGACTATAATCTATACAGCGCACTGGGATCACCTTGGTATCGGTGAAGCTTCAAATGGAGACTCAATTTTCAATGGTGCTATGGATAATGCTACAGGTGTAGCAGCCTTATTTGAATTGGCAAAAGCATTCAAGACAGCAAAGGTACAACCAGAGCGTAGCGTAGTATTCTTGGCTGTAACGGCTGAAGAACAAGGATTATTGGGATCGCAATATTATGCAGAACACCCCATCTATCCGTTAAATAAAACAGTAGCAAACTTAAATATGGATTCATTCAATCCCGTTGGAGCAATGAACGGCTTCCGTGTAACAGGAACTGGGCAGACGGAATTGGAGGATTATGCTGTATTGTCTGGCGCTAAATTTAACAGAAAGTTAGTTCCAGAAGGCTCCCCTACTGCGGGAGGTTTCTATCGTTCGGACCATTTTAATTTTGTGAAAGTTGGTGTTCCCGGTTTATATATGGGTAGTGGAGGTGATTATTTAGAAACTGATACTACTATCATAAAGAACCGTCAACAAGCTTTGGCAGGACGCTATCATGCGGTTACTGATGAATTGGATGATAATTGGAACTTCGAAGGAATCCTTGCTGATATCCGTCTCTTCTTTGATATTGGTTACACTTTAAGTATGGATAAAATCTTTCCTAACTTTAAAGCAAAATCAGAGTTTAAAGAATTAGGCGACAAACGACTTTCAAAATAGTATATTTGTGATATTAATATAATTGAAAAACTATGCTTACAGGTATGAAACATCTACACTCGACACTGGCTATTGTCCTATTGCTAGCTCTGGTAATCGCTATTATTATTACAATAGCAAATTATGCTGGAAACAAACCTTACAACCGTAAAATTGCATTGATCGGTCTTATAAGTGCTCACCTACAAGGAGTAATTGGTCTTGTACTTTACTTTACCTCTCCATTGGGTTTGAGTAGTTTTTCCGGTGAAAACATGAAAAACAGTGAACTTCGTTTGTATTTCCTTGAGCATCCTTTAATGATGATCATTGCCCTTGTATTAATTACAATCGGTTATTCAAAAGCTAAAAAATTAACAGATCAGAAAGCCGCAAACAAAACGGTTATCATATTCTATATTTTAGGACTGATCTTAATTCTTTCAAGAATTCCTTGGTCAACTTGGTCAATTCTTAACTAAGAAGATTTTATATCAATGAAAAGGTCCGGCTATGATAGTCGGACCTTTTTTATGTAAAGCATTTTATTCAGAATGTATGCTGTAAGAAAAAAGGGTTTGACTTGCGTCAAACCCTTTTCCTTTGTCTATATAATTTACAATTATTTCTTTCCGAAACCTAAGATTGCAAAAACAACTTTGATTGCTAAGTAAGAAGCTATAATAACAGCGATGTTAGCGATCCAAGAGAAAATTGATCCCATTTGGTTTAATGCAGGAATTACATCCGGTACGAAACGAATGAATACACCTACTAATCCGATTACGATTGCAATAGTTAATGAAACATAATATTCTGTACGGTTTGCATTATTGTCCGTATGTTTTGCTGGTCTTTCTACAGTTGTATTTTCCATAATTGATAATTCTCCTATTAAAGCTGCACAAATGTACAAAAGTCTGTGTGCAAATAAAATAATAATTACAATAAATTAACGGGATAAGGCTTGTTCTAAATCCGCAATCAAATCATCAGCATCTTCAATACCTACAGAAAGACGCAATAAATTGTCAACCACTCCTACTTTTTCCCGAGTTTCCTTTGGGATAGATCCATGGGTCATAGTTGCAGGATGATTGATTAACGATTCAACGCCACCCAATGATTCAGCAAGGGTAAAGACCTTGAACCCTGAAGCAACGCGGAAAGTCTCTGCAAGATCAGCACCTTTTATGACGATGGATACCATACCGCCAAAATCTTTCATTTGTTTTTTTGCCACCTCATGTCCGGGATGATCTTCAAATCCTGGCCAATAGATTTTCTCAATTTTAGGATGGTTTTTCAAATATTCCGCTACTTTCCTTCCATTTTCACAATGTGCTTTCATACGCAAGTGAAGGGTTTTAATTCCACGCAGCACTAAGAAGGAATCCTGAGGACCTGGAGTTCCCCCACAGGCATTGTAATAGAACCATAATAATTTATAAAGATCTTCATCATTGACAATCAATGCTCCCATTACCACGTCAGAGTGGCCTCCTAAGTATTTTGTCACAGAGTGCATAACGATATCAGCTCCTAAATCCAATGGATTTTGTAAATATGGAGATGCGAACGTATTGTCAACAGCATAAAGAATTCCCTTTTCCTTTGCAATTCTACCGATTGCTTCGATATCAGCTAATTTTAAGGTAGGATTGGTTGGCGTTTCAACCCATATTAACTTGGTCTTACCTGTAATTGCAGCCGTTACAGCATCAACATCAGATGTATTGACGAATTTGAAAACGATGCCCAATGGCTCATATACTTTCGTAAAGATACGGTAGGAACCTCCATAAAGATCATCTCCAGTAACAACTTCATCACCTGGTTTTAATAATCTCAAAACGCAGTCGGTTGCTGCCATGCCACTTGAAAATGCCAATCCAAATTTCCCCTTCTCTAAAGCAGCCAAACAATCCTCTAATGCTTTACGCGTCGGATTGGTTCCGCGAGAATATTCGTAACCTTTATGGTCACCTGGAGCTTTTTGTTGATAAGTAGAGGTTTGATATATCGGCGTCATCACGGCGCCAGTAGTAGGATCTGCCTCCTGACCGGCATGTATTGCCTTGGTTGCAAATTTGTAATTCATATTGTATTGTTTATTAATCTGACTAAGATATTAAAAATCTAATGGAGAAGGGTATTTAAACTCGTAATTCAACAATTTGCTGATCTTATCCCCATTGACAATCTTCTGAAAACTATGACTTGGCTCGAAGGATGTAGGGTAACTATACATATATTTTTGTGCGCTTTTCAGAATAACGTCCTTTTTAGATGGGTGCTCCGGAGCTACCAAATTATAATAGCCAATCGGCAATTTGGTTTCAATAGCTTTTTCGATGATTCCTACTACATCATCTAAATGGATAAAATTAGCAGGTTGATCTCCAATACTTACTACCTTATCCTGAAAGTATTTTCCAAAAACTCTATTCTTACCAAATAGGCCACCCAGCCTGAAAGTTGAAGTAGCAGGAAGGCTCATCATTTTCTTTTCAGCCAACCTCAATTTTGGGCTCATCTGTTCCTCCTCAGCATATGACTCAAAGAAGGTATCATCCAGATCAGGATAAACTCCAACTGAACTCAAAAAGATATGCTGTTTATAATTGATTGAACAGAGGGTTCTAAATACATAGGAAAATCGATGTTCAATTTCGACTTCAGAATTTCTTTGTGTAGTCGGAATTGAATTAACGACCGCATCAAATGAAACATCGATCGGAAGGTCCACATCAAGGTCTCGATCAAAGTTATGTATATAGGCAAAAATACCATCGTTTTTCAAACGATGGTATTTTTCTTCTGTGGTGGTTGTTACCCACACATTCCAACCTTTTCTTTTGAGCTGATAGGCAAGTTCCTCACCTACCCAACCACAACCCAATATCAGAAGGTTTTTCATAAGCTTATATTAATATGCTTTCGCAAATAACACTCTTTGTTTAGAAGGTTTCCCTGTAAAAACACAAACTCCTTCTTCCTCTTTTGAGTCCAAAGGAATACAACGGATTGTTGCTTTGGTCTCTTCCTTCACGCGTTTCTCAGTTTCAACGGTTCCATCCCAATGCGCAGAAATAAATCCACCTTTTTCTACTAATACCTGCTTGAATTCATCATAAGAATTCACTTCGGTGATATGCTCATCACGGAAAGTTAATGCTTTGTTATAGATGTTATCCTGGATTTCTTCCAGTAAGGCAGCAATACGATCTGGCAAACCTGCTTGTTGAACAGTCTCCTTCGTTTGTGTATCACGACGAGCTAATTCAACTGTGCCATTTTGCATATCACGAGAACCTAATGCAACACGTAATGGCACGCCTTTTAATTCCCATTCTGCAAATTTAAAACCTGGTCTTTGCGTATCTCTATCATCATATTTAACACGGATATCTAATTGTTTCAAGGCTGCAGACAATTGATCTACATAAGCATCAAGATTAGCTTTCTCCTCATCTGTCTTATAGATCGGAACGATAACAACTTGCGTTGGAGCTAATTTTGGAGGCAACACCAATCCTTGGTCATCGGAATGAGCCATGATCAAAGCCCCCATCAAACGAGTAGAAACACCCCATGATGTAGCCCAAACATAATCCAACTTGCCTTCCTTCGATGTAAACTTCACATCAAAAGCTTTCGCGAAGTTCTGTCCTAAGAAATGGGATGTACCTGCTTGCAATGCTTTACCATCTTGCATCAAGGCTTCAATACATAAGGTATCAACAGCACCTGCAAAACGTTCATTTTCAGTTTTCCTACCACGTACAACTGGAACGGCCAAAGTGCCTTCTGCAAAATCAGCATAAACCTCTAGCATCTGTTGTGCTTCTGCAATAGCCTCATCACTAGTAGCATGTGCGGTATGGCCTTCTTGCCAAAGGAATTCCGCAGTACGTAAGAAAAGACGAGTACGCATTTCCCAACGAACAACGTTTGCCCACTGGTTAACTAATATAGGAAGGTCACGATAAGATTCGATCCATCCACGGTAGGTATTCCAGATAATGGTTTCCGACGTAGGCCGAACGATCAATTCTTCTTCCAGCTTGGCGTCCTCATCGACGATAATGTTTCCATTACCGTCATTTTTTAGTCTGTAGTGTGTAACGACAGCACATTCTGTAGCGAAACCTTCTACGTGAGAAGCTTCTTTAGAGAAGAAAGATTTGGGGATAAATAAGGGGAAATAGGCATTAGAGTGGCCAGTTTCTTTAAATCTCTTGTCAAGAACAGCTTGCATCCTCTCCCAGATTGCATAACCGTATGGTTTAATAACCATACATCCTCTTACTGCAGAATATTCTGCTAGATCGGCTTTAATTACCAAATCATTGTACCACTGCGAATAATCTTCGCTACGGCTAGTTATCCCTTTACTCATTCGAAAAATAAAATTGTCATTTACTAAAAAAAACGGGGTTTATGTGTACTTTAACACACATTATCACCAAAACAAAAAATAATTAGTAATTTTGAGTGGTAGATTAAACCCTGACGATAAAATCGGGTCTAAGATAATAATTAATGACTGTAATATCGAATTTTAACTGTTTTAGAATCATGAAAAACAACAAGATATTTTTGGGAGGGTTAGCCATCGCGTTTGCGGCTTTGATTAGCTCCTGTTCGACTACAAGCCGGACAGTATATCGTGACGACGTCTACAATAATCAAGACTCGCGATCGGTTTACCAAAGTCCCGATTACTATTATACTGATGGCACAGATGATGGATCAATTGCGCAATCAGAATATTATTCCGACGACTATGCTGACGAGGATTATGTAGAAGGCGGAATCCAAGACCTTGAATACGCAAACCGTATCAATAGGTTTTATTATAATTCCCCTGGAATGATGTACTATGATCCTTGGTTTGATCCATGGTACGGCTATTCAGGTTTCGGCTTAGGCTGGAACTCAGGATGGGGATGGTCACTTGGCTTCGGCTGGGGTTCTCCTTGGGGCTACGGATATGGTAACCCATACTATGGCGGATGGGGAGGCTTCGGATATGGTTACGGCAGCTATGGCTGGGGTAACTACTGGGGACCAAACTCATACTACAGCTATTGGGGTCACCCTTACTACTACGGTGGCGGAGGTTACTACGGTAACTACTACGGTGGTAACTACTATGGCAACAGACGTACTGCTTCTGGAAGAAGTTATTCTTCAGGATATGCGCCAAGAGCCAACAGTGGAAGAGTTACCCGTGATGCAAGCGGTCGATTTGTTAACAGCAGATCGGGTGTAGCTTCTGGTAGAAGTGGATCAAGAACTGACGGAACTATTGGTAGAACACCTTCTTCAAGATCAGGATCTAGAAATGATGGAACGATAAATCGTAATTCATCAGGAAGAGCTGGATCAAGAACTGACGGTAAGATCAATAGAACTCCTTCTTCAAGATCAGGATCAAGGAATAACGGAACAATTCAAAGAAACCCTTCTTCAAGATCAGGGTCTGGAAATAACGGAACCATACAAAGGAACCCATCATCAAGATCAGGATCAAGCAGAAGCCAAGGAACTATCCAAAGAACTCCTTCTTCAAGATCATCTGCTCCAAGCACAAGATCTTCAACTCCTCCACGTTCAAACGGTAGCTTTGACAGAGGAAGTTCAGGAAGCTCAGGTGGCTTCAGCAGAGGAAGTAGCTCTGGCGGCGGAAGTAGCAGAAGTTCTGGCGGTGGTGCATCTTCAGGAAGAAGCGGAAGTAGACGCTAATTAACACGAAATATGCTATAGCCAATATAAATTTATATTGGCTATATCTTTATATAAGAATCTCAATATCCAATGAAAAAAATTTTACTCTCACTTACCTGTTTAGCACTTTCTTACAACTACTCGAACCTTCAAGCTCAATCGCTTGTCGATAATTCATTAATTATTTCAAGAGACTTAAATTCAGGTACAGCACGTTTCAAAGCTATGGGCGGTGTGAACACAGCTCTTGGTGGAGATATCAGTTCCATCTCTGGTAACCCTGCTGGACTAGGTTTTTATGGCCAATCAGATGTGGCGGTTTCGTTGAATTATTTAAATAATAACAATAAAACCAATTACTTTGGAACATCCACAACTCAAAATCAAGGGAAAATTGGCTTTGAAAATGTAGGTATTGTACTTCATTACCCTACGCATAATGACCCTGATTATGGTTGGCAAAATTTCAACATGGGTTTAAATGTGGATAAAACCAACAACTTCTCAGATAATTTAAAATATTCTGGCAACAACAACCAAAACTCAATCGTCCATTCTTATACTGACATTATGGATGAAGACAAGGTATTTGCAGACGATTTCTGGAATTCATACTTAGTAGACAAAGGCTCTGCCAATAGCGGCCGATATTTCCCAACAGTACTTGAAGCAGACAATAAAAATCAACAGGTTGATATGGTGACCAATGGTTACAAATACAACACGAACATTTCTTTTGGAGCTAATTATAGCAATAAATTTTATATCGGTGCTAAATTTGGATTTGCATCTTTCAAATATGATTCAAAATCTACTTTCCTAGAAAAAGGATGGACTAAAACAGCTAGCGAAATATTAGCTGAAAATCCAACATCCGATTTCGGAAAACCAAATAACTCAGCCTATAAATACACAGATATCAGCTATGACCTAACCGACTTTAACGACTATACCTTAAAAGGTACAGGTGTTAACTTCAGTTTAGGTGCAATCATAAAACCTACTTGGGATTGGAATATTGGTGTTAATATCTCTACCCCTACTTGGACAGAGATTCAAGAAGATAGTAACATTGAAACAATCGTTGACTACTATAAAGACGAGAATACTACAACATCCTTACATCCAGGATATGGTTCAAAAAACTATGGTCAATCTTATGACTACGCCATCGTTTCCCCTTGGAAAACCGCAGTGGGATTGACAAAATTCTTTGGAGCAGGACTTATTTCAGCTGAAGTTGAATACTTAAACTATTCTACCATTAAGTACAGGGAAGTTGTAGCCAGTGCAGATTATGCCTTCGAAAATGAAGTGAACAATAACATCAAGGATTCATTCAGAGGAGCTTTTAATTTAAAGATTGGTGGTGAAATCTTATTTACTGACCGTTTAGCGGGCCGTGCTGGTTTCAATTTGATTGGCTCTCCTTATAAAGGAGATTCTAAAAGTGATTATATCGCTAGTTTAGGGCTAGGCTATGTACTAACAAAATCGCTTTATGTAGATTTAGCGGCAATGCAATACAAGCAAATGAATTACGGTCACTCCCCATATTCTTTCACTTCCTGGAATAGCCCAATTCCTACTGCAGATGTGAAAAACACTAGAACAAATGTCGTATTGACTTTAGGGGCTAAATTCTAAAGAAATATAAAATACAATAAAAAAGGTCAGAAACAATTTCTGACCTTTTTTATTGTATATCATCGCGTTAAGCTTTCTTCTCTGCCAACTTTCTTACAAAAAGGTTGTAGTTCTCATGCTTTTCAACATAAATCTCCTCACCTACATCGATAAAACTATCCAAAGCAACAGCATCATACCACACATTATCAATCTCAATTTTACCGCTTGGTCTTAACACTGTTTTTGTGACACCAACTTTATTAATCAAGTTTGGTTTGGCAACAGACGAGGTATAACCCTCCGTTGCTTTCTGTTCATCTTGAAGAACTAATCTTTTAAATGTTGGCGACTGTAACACATTTTTACCAAATATGACCATCAATATGATGGTAAGAATCATGGCTCCAATTACGATAATAAAGGAATTCATTAATAATCCGGGTTGGGTAAGTTTAAAATCAAAATAATCATTAGCTACCATTGAGAAAGCTAAACCGCATAAAACTAAGATAATTCCGGCAATTCCTGCGACTCCAAAGCCTGGAATAACAAATATTTCAAGAATCAGCAGGATGACACCTAAGACAAAAATGGCAATTTCCCAATTGTCGGCCAAGCCCTGTAGGTATAATGGGGCAAAGAATAAAGCTCCACAAACTAAAGCAACCAACAGTGCAAAACCGATTCCCGGTGCTTGAAGCTCAAAATAAATACCTCCTATAATCCCCATAATGAGCAAACCGCTTACCAAAGGATTTATCAATAAGGCCACTAAATGATCAACCCAAGTTAATTGATGGTTTTGTACATCCGGTTTCTCAATGCTCAAATCAGAAAATATATCAGATTGACCTTTAACTTCCTTTTTGGCCAATCCAACTTTTACGGCTTCAGAAGCAGTCAGTGTAAGCAATTTTCCGTCTTCCTTTATCTCAGGTATGGAAATAGTTGGATCTACAAATGCCTCTGCCATTTTAGGGTCGCGTCCTTTAGCTTCAGCTGTCGCACGCATCAGACCCCGCATGTAGGATTGGTATTTCTCAGGAAGAACTTCTCCGCTTTCATTAACAACAGATGCAGCACCAAGGCTCGAGCCGGAGTGCATGTAAATATAATCTGCTGCTAATGAGATCAATGCACCTGCAGAAGCCGCATTATTATTAACATATACAATAGTTTTGAATGGATTGTCGTTTAATAGGCTAGAACGAATAGAATCAGCGAAATTTAAAGCTCCTCCAAACGTATTAAGATCTATTAGAAAATATTCAGATTTGTTCAATTTGGCTTGCTTTACAGCATTTTTCATGGTACGCCACGCATTTGGCCCAATATCTTCTTTGATTGACACAGAATAAACGCTCTGTGCCTGAGTGTGGAAGACCGACATAAAGCAAATGACGAGAATACCTAAAATGTATTTTGTAATTTTGTTCATAATAGTGTTTTTTACCGAATTTGCTTGTCATCGGATGACTAAATATACGATAAATAAAATTTTCGAGAAAGCCTTCCCGACGAATATCTGGAAAATCGAGGTAGACTCCAGCAAACCCTATGTTGCCGTGGAAACAAGGGATGTGGAAACTACGGTCGCTTCCTTTTTCGTGTTTGATTTCGACGGAAATTGCATTATGTCTCCTTGTCAAGCTGATGGTAAAGAATGGACATTAGATTCTATACAAAATGGATACTTGATCCTCAAAAGGGTCGGTGAACAAACTCCTGTTCAGGAAGGAATACGAATCATCCAAATCCTCAACAATGAAGTTATTTTCAGTTCCTATGAATTCGTTTTATTAGATGTTTACAAAGATTATATCCATGCTAGGCATCGCAGTATATCGTCCGGGGAATCTATTGCAATCGATATTAAAAATGGTGAATATTCCAGCTCTGCTGAACATCAGTTTGAAATGGCATGCAATAAAATCCAATTTCCGGTAACCTATCAACAAATTCCACGATTTTTAAAACAAGAAGAAAGGATTGGTCCTTTATGGTTAAGTAAATATGGCAACCATTACCTTTGGTGTTATCATAAACCCAAAAATGACCACTTTGAGCTATGTTTAGCAACAAGTAATTTAAACCAGATACTAGATCAACAAGTCATACTCCAAAACATGGATAAGATGATTCCCCAACCTTATTTTCAGCTGGGCAATCAGATCTTCTTTATGTCCTTTAACAAGAGAGAAATTGTTTCATATTTAGTATAATTGCAATCAATGATGAGAGAACGATTATTCAACAAGTCTATTAAAAAGACAATTATTATATTTTCTGCCACTTTTTTATTCGCTGGAGTCTCTCTAGCTCAGGCACAAACCAACAATCAAAGTCAAAAAACTACCGTCATCAACGGCAAAACATATATACAGCATAGTGTTTCCGCTAAGGATACCTATTATCAGTTAAGCCGTATCTATGGTGTTCCTGTAAAGGACATTATGGCGGCAAATAACAAAAAGAACTTGCGGGTTGGCGATGCTGTTATCATTCCAGCAAAGGAAGAACCTAAAAAAGCAGAACAAAAGCCACAGGTAGTTCAAAATGATACCACTAAAGAAAAGGATAATAAAACATTAGGAAATCCAAATGGGCAGACCATCCAAGCAAAGATCCTAACAGAATATAAGGTTGGATCCAATGAAACTCTTTATTCCATCGCCAAAAGGTTTTCAACGTCAGTAGATAATATCAAAAAATTAAACAGCCTAAGCACAGATACATTACATGAGGGCCAGACCCTTAAAATTCCAGACGGAAACGTCGTGGTTATTGAAAGGGAGACAGCTCCTGCCGCAATCAGTATTCCTGTACCGGACAACATCAGCAAAGAGGAAATCGAATTTGAAACCAACCGCTATGGTATTCGTGAAAAGAAAGAAAAGGGAATCGGAATCTGGATGGAAAACTTAGAATCTGCTGGAAAAAGTAATTTAGCATTACATCGTACCGCACCCGTAGGTACCATTTTAAAAATTACGAACCCATTGACAAAAAGTGTTACCTTTGCCAAAGTTGTAGGAAAATTCTCGGATACTTCTGAAAGTAGGGATGCCATTGTCATTCTTTCCAAATCTGCTGCGTCATATATTGGTGCTTTGGACAAAAGATTCCTGATAGAAATTACCTACGGCGCGCCGGTAAATTAGTGCAGTAATATAAAATGGACAAACCATACGTAATTGGAATCGCTGGAAGTAGCGGTTCCGGAAAAACATTCTTTTTAAAAAGCTTTTTAAATCATTTTTCTGAAGAAGAAGTCACCTTGATTTCTCAAGATGACTACTACATTCCCGCTAACACCAAAACAAGGGAAGAAAACAGACTTTACAATTTTGACTTACCAACTTCGATCAATAGGGAGGCATTCTACCATCATATCAAAGAATTATTTGATGGAAATACGGTATATCAAAAAGAATATACATTTAACAATCCCAATATTACTCCTAAAATGCTACAAATAAATCCTGCACCAATCTTGGTGGTTGAAGGTTTATTTATCTTTCATTATGAGGAAATCAATGAGCTATTGGACTACCGGATTTTCTTAGATGCCGATGAACCGATCGCACTTGAAAGAAGATTGAGAAGAGATTTAATTGAAAGAGGCTATGACCATGATGATGTCATGTATAAATGGAATAATCACGTGGTTCCTTCATATAATCAATATCTTCTGCCACATCGGGATGAATGTGATTTAGTTATCCGTAATAATGTTGACGACCCGCAAATCATACAAGCATTTACAAACGACATCGCTTTAGAACTAAGAAAAATAATTGGTTAATTATTTTTAATTAATCTAAATAACTATATTTGCAGCATGTTTGAATCGATGATTAAGCTGCATGTTTTGGAAAACAATCCTTTTGAAGATCAGAAGGGGCATTCTCCATTTAATCCAAATGGCGATACAGATTTCAAAAAATGCTGCAAAAAATATAAAAAAGGAAAACGCTGCAAAAAATGCCCTGGTAGAATCGGGTAATTTTAACTTCTACTCCTCCACATAATCCAAGTCTTTATCAAAACTTTCCTTTAATCTCGATAAAGCAAAAATTGCAATTAAAGTCAATAGAACAATCATGATCATGGCAGCCGCGATGATCCCTACCCAATCTACAAGAACCCCATAAAGCAATGTCGAAGGAATTAGCGCTCCCCGAACAAAGTTAGGAGCCGTGGTTGTAACGGTAGAACGAATGTTGGTACCAAACTGTTCAGCTGCAATCGTGATAAAGGTCGCCCAATAACCTACACCTAAGCCCATGAAAAATGCCAGCCACAGAAACTCAATCTCCGTAATTCCCTGCCTGGTCAAATAGATACATGAAAATATTAAAATCAGCAATTGATAGATAAAGACAACTTTCCGTCTGGATTTAAAGATTTGTGCCATCCATCCTGCAAGGAAATCGCCTAAGGAAATTCCCAAATAAGTAAACATCACTCCTTTGCCAGCACTTAAAGCGGTTTGTGCATGCAATGCTTCACCTATTTCTGGAGCTTGGGTTACTAATACTCCGACAACAAACCAAATAGGCAACCCAATGCACAAACAATACAGATACCGCCAAAACCGCGCCGCATTGTTGAACAACATGGATATCTTCCCTTTCTGCACCTTCTTTGTTTCTAACGAAGAAAACATACCTGATTCTAAAACCCCAACACGCATAAACAAAAGTAATATCCCCATTCCACCACCTACAAAATAGGCTGTTCGCCAACTGAACCATTCGGATATAAAATAGGCTAAAATTGCTCCCAATACGCCTACTCCAGCAACAATCATAGTTCCATAACCCCGCTTTTTACGATGCATGGATTCTGAAACTAAAGTAATCCCCGCTCCCAGTTCACCTGCCAATCCTATTCCCGCAATAAAACGGATGATACCATAGGTCGTGACATCTTGTACAAATCCATTGGCGATATTAGCTATAGAATACAATAAAATAGATCCAAACAAAACCTTTAATCGACCATATTTATCCCCGAGCACACCCCAGATGATACCTCCGATGAGCAATCCGCCCATTTGCATGTTCAGGACATACTCTCCTTTACTTCGCATTTGATCTAATGGTACACCAATGTCGCTAAACGATTGGATGCGTACGATAGAAAAGATTATGAGATCATAAATATCAACAAAGTAGCCTAATGCCGCCACGAAAATTAATATCCAAACATTCTTATTTGATTTTGGGGAATTCATAAATCAGGATTATTTATTGAATATAGGGTACTTAATCTTTTATTACAATAGAAGGATAGATTTTCTTAGAAATTAACTGTACTTTTACCCCCATGAAAGTATCTCCAAATACTTTAAAATGGGGTTTGCGCTTATACCCACCTTTCTTTTTCCAACGCATCTGGGTGCGTCGGATTATGGATAATTTCCTTGGCGCAGATGTAAAAATAAACAAAAATATTTTCAATATAAATTCCAACAAAACCATTTTCGGAGGTACCATTTTTTCTGCAATAGATCCTTTTTACCCCATCCTTCTCGATCAGTATTTTAAACATCAAGGAATTGAAAGGACGGTTGCATGGTTGAAAACAGCTCATATCGATTATATTAAACCCGGAAAGTTTGACCTCGAAGTGAGCATCCGATTGAATCAATCGATCCTCGATGAAACCTTGCATACCATTAAAAAGGAAGGTAAAGTCGTTCGCACATTTCAAACCCAAGTATTCGATAAACATGGAACTTTATGTGCCGTAGCGCATAATGAAATCTATATCCGTGATCTCGACTTTAATTTTGAAACTTTAAATCCTGCTCCCACTCCTATGGAGAATACGAGCATTGAATTATAATTAAAAAATCATGAAAAAATTATTCTTATTAAGTGCAGTATTTTCAATTGCCTTTGCATCATGTCAAAACAAACAAGTTGAAAATAAAGATCAAAAATTATCTGATCAAGCAATCGCAATCCATGATGAGATAATGCCACAGATTTCTTCTTTCGACAAAACTACGATTGTTATAGATTCCATCATCAACAACCTTGCAACCATCAAAACTTCAAAAGCTGATTTAGATACCGCTAAGGCAAGAGTTGACCTATCGAACCTGAAAGACAGCATCGAGAATGCAACTGATAACATGATGACCTGGATGAAAGATTATGATGCTATGAATGAAGACGAAGCTTATCAACAAAAAGAAGTCGATAAAATCACAGCCATGAAAAAGCAGTTTGACCGTGTATCAGAAAATATTAAAACCTCTTTAGCAGCATACAATTAATCCTTTGACCACATGAAAAAGTATTTTGGCGGAGCATTAGCAGCCTTAATCTCAAGTGTTATTTTATATTCCTGCAGCTCATCAGAGAAAAAACTTCCTATATATGGGGAAAGAAATCCCATAGAGAGGGAAGTTGATGGTAAGAAAGTAATCGATACGGTTTACCATACCATTCCAAATTTCTCCTTTTTAAATCAAGACAGTACCGCTCTAACGCAGGATTTCTTTAATGGAAAAATATACGTAGCGAATTTCTTCTTTACGCATTGTCCTAGTATCTGCCCTACCATGCAGCGTAATCTGTTAAAGGCCTACGAGAAGTATAAAGGAAATGATAAAATTGCATTTCTATCTCACAGCATCGATTTTAAATATGATCAACCTTCGGTATTGAAAGATTATGCCAATAAGTTGGGTGTTGATAATGATCAGTGGCAATTCGTCACAGGCTCAAAAGCTGACATTTATGGTATAGCCGAAAAATATATGGTATATACCAAGGAAGACGCTAATGTGCCGGGAGGTTATGACCATCAAGGCTATTTGGTTATCATTGATCCTGAAAAAAGAATTCGTGGCGCTTATGACGGCACCAACGAAGAACAGGTCAATCAATTTCTAAAAGATTTAGATGTCATCCTAGCAGAATATAAATAATGATACGCCGTTATTTTTTTGCTTGTATAAGCCTCGTTTCCATACTTTACTTTCTATTCTCCTGCAATACGGATTTAAGTGTGGAAACGATGCAATATGCAACGAATGGTCAAAAATTATATGTTACCCATTGCCAAAATTGCCATGGAGCAAAAGGTGAAGGTTTGGGTAAACTCTATCCTCCTTTAACAGATGTACATTTCCTTCAGGAAAACAGAAGTCAATTGGCCTGCATCGTCAAGAACGGTATGTCCGGAGAAATCAAGGTCAATAATACCTTATACAATCAACAGATGCCAGGAGTACCCCAACTCTCCGCTGTCGATATTGCCTATGTGCTAACCTATGTAACTACATATTTCGGGGATAGCAAAACCCATTTCAAAAAAGAAGAAATCGAAGAATTTTTAAAGAATTGTAATACTCAGCGCTAATCCCGAGCTGTCTATCTACTGAAATTGATGATATCTTTTCGAATATTCAAAAATCAAAAATCTATTTCCAGCCCTTTATTTAGTAAAAACCTACTGATTATCAATTGTTTATAAAAAAGTTTAGATAAAGAAAAAGGTTTTCAAACGGGGAGAATGAAAACCTTTAATAACCAATTATAAACCTAAATTATGATACTACAAAGGTAAGTGTAAATAATACACACGTCAAGAGCAAATTGAATATTTAACAATTTCTTAACACTGAAATGACAAGCAGGGTAAAAAACCCCTAAACAATGTGTTTTATAACGAATACGTGACAAAATAGAGTGAAAAAAAAGCCTACATTTGCACCCGAATGAACATTCAATTGACAGAAAAAAAAGAGCAGATATTCATTAGCACGCTCAAATTAATCAACACATTCGGATTCCACGGATCTCCGATGAGCAAGATTGCTAAGGATGCCGATGTAGCCGTCGGCTCAATCTACCATTACTTCCCTTCAAAAGAGGATTTAATTCTGGAATTATACTGGTATTGTAAAGAAATCTTAAACAAGAAAGTTTTTTCAACTGTAGATACTACATTGCCTTATGAAGTCAGATTTAAAGAAACCTGGAGAAACTTAGTGCTTTACTACCTAGACAATCTTCAACATTTTGGATTCTTGGAACAATTCTATGGCTCGCCTTTCTATGAAGGTATCCGAAAGAACATCTTCCAACAAAAGTCTGAAAGAAATGTCTTAATCAATTTTATGGATGAAGGTGTTAAGCTAAAACTTTTAAAGGATTTGAATGTTCGATTATTAATTTCCGCTTATCTAGGAGTTGCTATCTCCCTGGTTAGAGGTTGTTTATACGAAAACACTAAACCTACCGATGAAGAAATTGACATCATGGTAGACATCATTTGGAACGGGGTTAAAAAATAATATATATGAATTTAAGAATTAAGGACTTATTACTTTATGTTTCCTTTACTGCGATCTCTGTAGGATCTGTATTTGCCCAAACGACAAATAATTTAAACAGTAATGCGACATTGGATGAATTGATTCAATATGCATTGGAAAACAAAATCGAGGTGAAACAATCTAAACTCGACCAAGAAATTGGTGAACGTGAAATTGCTTCGGCATTATCGGGCTGGTTTCCTCAAATCAATGCTTCTGGAAACATTTCCCATTTTATGCAGCTACCTACCGCCAACATCGGTGGACAAACTATTTCTATGGGGCAGAAAAATACATCTGCTCTTACCTTTCAAGCTGATCAAGCAATCATTAACCCTGGACTTTTTCAAGCTTCGAAAGCTGCTAAATATATCAGACAACAAAACAACTTGAGTGTAGAAGATACTAAAATCAATACCGTTGTCGATGTTAGCAAAGCTTATTACGATATATTAACTAGCGAAGAACAGATTAATATTATTCAGGAAAACATTGCTCGCCTCAACAGACAGTACACCGAAGCAAACGCTCGTTATGAAACTGGATTAGTCGATAAAACAGATTATAAAAGAGCTCAAATCTCCTTGAATAATGCCAATGCTGAATTAAAATCAGCTTTAGAATTCAGAAAATATAAATATGATTATCTAAAATCCTTATTGGGTATGAATCCTAATAATGGTTTGACCCTATCTTTTGAAAATCAAAACATGGAAAGTAATGTATTGATGGACACAACGGAGGTATTATCCTATGCCAATCGTGTTGAAATCAAACAATTACAAACGCTAAAAGATATTCAAAAGTTAAATACTCAATATCAAAAATGGCAGTTCCTTCCTCGTTTAGGGGCTTTTGCAAACTATGGGTTAAACTATAGAAATAATTCATTTGCTGATATGTACGGTGATAATTTCCCACAATCAAGTATTGGTCTAAGTTTAACTTTTCCCATCTTCCAAGGGGGTAAAAGAGTTCAGGAAATCAAAAGATCCGAACTTCTTGAATCAAGAATTGATATGGACATCGAAAATTTAGAGAACCAGATTGGAGCTCAGTATTCGGCAGCAATGGCGAATTATAGGTCTAATATCAATGAATGGAGAAATGCTAAAGAAAATGTGGACTTATCTGAAGAAGTTTATAACACCATAAAATTGCAGTATGATGCTGGCGTGAAGACCTATTTGGAATTAATGACTGCTGAAACCGATTTAAAAACCAGCCAATTGAATTATCTGAATTCATTATATGCTGTATTATCAAGCAAGTTGGATATCCAAAAAGCATTGGGAAGCGTCAATATTGCGAATTAACAAAAAACAACCTCAACTCAATATACATCAGAAATTACAACAACATGAATACGAATCGCATACTTTCAACACTTATTATAGGCTCTGGACTGTTCTTTACAGCGTGTGGCAACAAAGATGGAGCACAACAAAAACAAGGTCCTGGGCAAATTCAGGCGCAGGCAACCCCGGTTACGATGGCCGTGGTTCAACAAGAAGTTGTTTCTGGACAACGTAGCTACCCTTCAAATGTAGTTCCGTTACAAGAAACAGAAATCAGAGCTGAAGTATCTGGATATATCACAAGCATCAGTGTGGCTGATGGTGCTTTCGTAAGTAAGGGACAAAGGCTCTATGAAATTGACCGTGTTCGTTACGCTGCAGCTGTTGATCAAGCAAAAGCTAATCTTGAAATTGCTAGAGCAAATCTAGCTAGAGTTGAAAAAGACTTACAGCGTTACCAAACATTGGCAGACAAGGATGCGATTGCCAAACAAACATTAGACTATGCTTTTACAGATGTAAATAATCAGAAAGCACAAGTTCAAGCTGCCGAAGCGGCTTTAACTACGGCTAGAGTGAACTTACAACGTTCAACCATCGTTGCTCCATTCTCTGGAACAATCGGAATCTCACAAGTTCGTACGGGGGCATTGGTATCGGCAGGTACTACCCTTCTGAACACCATCAGTTCAACAAATCCGATCGCTGTCGAATTCCAAATCAATGAAAAGGAAATTATGGAATTCAGTAACCTGCAGTCTGGAAAAGAACATACACAAATCAACTTGACCCTTCCAGATGCGAGCACCTATGGTTCTCAAGGAAGAATTTCAACGATTGACCGTGCTGTAGATCCTCAAACAGGTACTTTAAAGGTTAGAGCAACTTTTGATAATCCGAATAATACGCTACGTGCAGGTATGAACTTAAACCTGAATGTTTTGAGCACATCGAAGGAAGAAGCGATTGTAATTCCTTACCGTGCAATATTTGAGCAATTAGGTTCATTCTCTGTGTATACCGTTTCTGATAGCAGTACTGCAGACTTGAAACAGGTGACTTTAGGACAGAAATTAGGTGATCGTGTTGTTATTGCTACTGGATTAACTCCAGGTGATAAAGTTGTCGTAGATGGAGTTACTTCCTTAAAGCCCGGCGCAAAAGTGGTAGATAAAGCAACCATGGCTCCGCAAGCAGCTCCACAACAACAACCGAAAAAATAAGTGCTATTCCTCAAAAATATTTAAAGCATGATCTCAGAAGTATTTATAAAAAGACCGGTAACGGCGATGGTGGCTTCCATATTGATTTCGATCATTGGGATAATTGCCATCACAACCTTACCAATCAGTCAATATCCAAATATTGCTCCGCCAACGGTTTCCGTTTCTGCAACGTATACCGGTGCGGATGCTCAAACCGTAGAAAAAACAGTAACTACCCCTATCGAAAGTCAGATTAACGGTACCCCTGGAATGATTTACATGAGTTCCAACAGTACGTCTGATGGTGGTTCCCGTATTACCGTAACTTTTGAAGTTGGTACCGATATCGATATCGCAACCCTTGACGTACAGAACAGGGTAAGTATCGCTGAACCGGTATTACCAGAAGCCGTTCGTCGTTTAGGGGTAACAACACGTAAGGTAAATACAGATATCTTAATGATGGTATCTTTAATTTCTCCAGACGGTAGCCGCGATATTAATTTCCTTTCAAACTACATCAACCTCTACTTAAAAGACGCATTATTGCGTGTTCCGGGGGTGGGTGATGTGCAGGCCTTTGGTCAACCATTCGCTATGCGTGTATGGTTGGATGCCAATAAACTGGCTAATATCGGAATGTCGCCTGCAGATGTGAATGTTGCCATTCAGGAACAGAATACGCGTATGCCTGGGGGTTCCGTAGGTGCCCGCCCGCAAGAAAACATGCAGGTATTTGAATACCCTATTGTGATGGATTCTGACCTTGAAGAAGTTGATCAATTCGAAAATATTGTCGTAAAAACGAACGCAGATGGTTCAATTGTATTATTAAAAAATATAGCACGCGTAGAACTGGGTCAGTTTAACTATGGTATCACAAACAAAGTGAACGGCAGTACTGCTTCGGGTATGATGATTTCTCAGACTCCGGGTGGTAACGCGGTGCAAACTGCTGACGGTATCTACAAGACCTTGGAAGATTTGAAAAAATCATTCCCTCCAGGTGTTGATTATGTTGTTGGTTACGAAACAGTATCCGTAGTTAATGCATCCATCAGCTCGGTTATCCATACCCTAATCGAAGCATTGATCTTGGTAACCTTAGTTGTATTCTTCTTCTTGCAAAGCTGGAGAGCAACCTTGATTCCTTTATTGGCCATTCCAGTTTCCATTGTAGGTACCTTTATTTTCTTTACCCTATTTGGATTCTCAATCAACAATTTAACGATGTTGGCATTCGTCCTCGCCATTGGTATTGTGGTGGATGATGCGATTGTCGTTGTTGAGGCCGTCCAACATTATATTGACCATTATAAAATGGATGCCAAGGAAGCGACCATGCGCGCCATGAAAGACATCACGGCACCTGTAATCGCGATTGCCCTAATCTTGGCAGCGGTATTCGTTCCAGTAGGTTTTATCCCGGGGATGGTTGGTAAGCTTTATCAACAGTTTGCCATTACTATTGCGGTATCGGTAATGCTATCTGCATTTATCGCACTTTCTTTGACTCCTGCATTATGTTCAATCATGTTGAGACCTTCCGCAACTACAAAAGACTCGAAGGGATTAAATAAATTCTTCTATAAATTCAACGTCTGGTTTGACAAGGTTACCTACAGATACTCCAAGGGAGTTAAAAAAGCTATTAAAGCTGCACCTTTAGTGTTAATTATCTTGCTGTGTATCTTCATCGGAACAGGCTGGATGTTTACTGCTAAAAAAGCCGGATTTATTCCAAATGAAGATGGTGGTATATTCTTTATGGGTGTCAGTCTGCCCGAGGGTGCCTCAAGTGCGCGTACGGAGGAAGTCCTTACCGAATTAACGAATGATCTACGTAAAGATTTCCCAGAAATTAATTACGTGACTTCCATTAACGGTATGAACTTATTGAATCGATCCGCAAAACCAAATGGTGCTTCCCTATTTGTATCCTTAAAACCATGGGAACAAAGGGAAAAAACGGTAGCTCAAATCACGGGTGCCATCATGGGTAAATACCGTGGCTATTCTAAAGCAACCGTGATTGCGGCGACTCCGCCTCCAATTCCTGGTTTGGGTACTGCCGGTGGTTTTACCATGGAGATCCAAGATAGACAGACCGTTGATATCAAAGATTTCGAAGCGATGGTAGGCCGATTCTTGGCCGCTGCTAATCAACGTCCAGAAATCGGAATGGCTTATACATTATTTAACAGTAATTCACCAAACTATAAGCTACAGGTAGACCGTGAAATGGCTAAAAGAATGGGTGTTCCTATTTCTAATATTTACAGCACGATATCATCTTATTTAGGTAGTAGCTATGTCAATGACTTTACTAAATACGGAAGAAATTTCCGTGTGGTAACTCAGGCAGATACAAGCTACAGAATGCATATTGAAGATATCAATAAGCTTTATGTGAAAAATGTTCAAGGACAGCCGGTTCCTATCTCCAATTTGGTTAGATATGAGCTGACGACTAATCCTTCGATTGTAAACCACTTTAACATTTTCCGTTCTATCCAAATTTCTGGTGAGGCTGGACCGGGATATTCTTCTGGTGATGCGATCAAAGCCTTAGAGGAAGTTGCTGCCCAAACTTTAACGGACGGATACTCCTACGAGTTTTCAGGACTGTCCTTACAGGAAAAACAATCTGGTAGCAGTACGGTGCAGATCTTCGCGCTCTGTATCCTATTCGTATTCTTATTATTGGCTTCACTTTATGAAAGTTGGTCTGTACCATTCTCGATCCTACTTTCGGTACCTCTTGGTATCTTTGGTGCGATCCTAGCCTTGACGTTATTACCTAATTTGGATAATAACATCTATGCTCAGATTGGTCTCGTAACGATTATTGGTCTAGCAGCGAAAAATGCGATCTTGATTGTAGAGTTTGCTAAAGAAAGGGTTGATATTGGAATGAATCTTATTGATGCCACGATTGATGCCGTTAAACTTCGTTTAAGACCGATTATCATGACTTCATTAGCCTTTATTTTAGGTATCATACCATTGATGTTATCAACCGGTGCCGGAGCTGTTTCCAGACAGACAATCGGCTGGACGGTATTCGGTGGGATGACCGCTGCAACATTCTTAGCCATCTTTATTGTTCCTGTGCTTTTCGTAGTGATCACTCGATTTGCATACGGCAAGAAAAAGTTAGCTGAATTAGAAGCTAGTTTTGATGAAGAGAAAAAGAAAAATCTAAGTGCTCACTAGTGCACAGAAATATCATAGAAAAGGCCCATTCAAAAAAATGGGCCTTTTTCAATTAAAATATCCTAGCATTTTCTGCAGGCTCAGTATCCAATCCATCCTGAAACTCCATGGAGGAATGGGTACCATCACAAAATGGTTTATTGGAGGATTGACCGCAGCGGCATAAGGTCTGCCGATTCCTCACCTCAAAATAATTCCCATTTGAACTTTTAACCGGAATGCCTCCCCACAAGGCAATAGGTCCACTGCATTGATTAGGCATATCTTCGATTAGCCCTACAGTCGGTTCGACATCTTTATCCTCAATTGGTGTACCACCATCCCAAACAATAAGCCTACCTGATGGACAGCGATGGGCCATACCTACACTCAATTCAACCGACTGATGATCCGTTTCCTTAACCTCATTCCAAATCCTTTTCCCATTATCGCAAAATCGAGCAAATGCACATAGCTTTTCATCATCACTCAGTGAAACAATAGGACCTTCAATAATTTCAACAGTTGTAAATTCAGGCTTAAAAGACGCCGTTTCTGTTAAGTCTACCCCATTTTCTTTGGCTTTTAAATGAGAATTATCGCAGTAAGGTTTATTTTTAGATAAACCACACCGACATAGATAGGTTTCCTTATCGGATTGAAATTGCTTACCCTCTTTATAAGCAACCGAAATACCCTGAGAATTCGCAACGATGAATTGTTGTATAATTTTCGTCGTTCCATGTAGTACATAAGGTCCATTTTCTGTAACCTCTATAAAAAGACCTTTCGGATTTAGTTCTGTGCCTAATTGCACATCGAGTTTATCTTTTTCCAATTCCATAGCCCTTGAGTGTTTTGATTTATTTAATACTTATTAATTCAATAATATGATTGACTGCGATTTTGTTTTCCTCGTGTATTGCTCGTGTTTTGCTCGTGTCTCGTCCACAGCTTGTCCAAAAGTCATCCGGAGCTCGTCCGCTCACAAGCGGACGAGCTGTGGATAATGTCATACCGAGGTGCGGATGAGACACGAGCAAAACACGACTGAAACACGAAGAAAGGAAGAAGGAGAGGAATTGGTATTCAAAAAAAATGGGTAGCAAAAGCTACCCAAATCCATTATTTATTCTAACTAACAACATTCAATAATTACCACTGAAATTCAACTTTCACACCTTCAGGACTATTTTCAAACCCAATTAAATATGTATTGGATTTAGTATCCCAATTCTTAACTTGAAAAACTTCTTCATTATTAACTTTTACGCTTTTTGGTTGTTTTGGAAGAAGGACTCTTGAAATATTACTTGTTTCAATTGGACTTTTAGCAAGATATGAGTAATCATTTTTCCCTCTAACCTCTTCATAATTACGACTAGCTGAGGCTAAAACTTGAGGTTTTGTTTTATCCTTTATTAAATCAACATTAAAGAAATAACCTTGTTCCCCTGGAGAGATAGTTTTTGAAGTAAAAATTGGAAGTGTTGGATCGAAAAGATCTATCAAAGTTCCTTTCAATGTGTAATTATCATTAGAGATACTTTCATCTAAGACAGCAATCAATTCAAAAGGTCCTCTTTGTAGATAATAATTATTTTTATATTTTAATTTTCCGGCACCAGATTTTTCATATCTCTCCTCAACAGCTTTTATTAATTTTTGACTGTTATTAGATTTTATTGCAAATTCTTTTGGATCTGTTCTGATAATTTGAACAGTTCCTTTACCAAAGGAATAATTTCCATCTTTTGGACTTCCTTTCATTCCCATCAAACCAAAAAGATGTTCAGAAGGTGCAGAGAAATCCTTTCCATTTGTATTCCACCATTCTTGTACAGTTTGGAAGGGATCCTCGTCAGTGCCACAAAAAATTAATTGCCCTCCAGCTTTTACCCATTCTGCGAGGTGTTCATGAGCTTTTTCCTCCAATGGTTTCATGTTTGAATAAGTCATTAATAAAACTTTAGTATTGGCCAAAGCCTCTTTATATCCCACATTCTCAATATGAACTGTTTTTACAGGCACGCCACGCTTTAGAAAGGGAAGTGCTAATCCATAAAAATTTGCTAATTGCGGATCATCATAACTTGCATGGACTGGGAACCTTTGAAACATTAGAGAATTTGACATTAAAATAGATACTCCCTCATTACCTGAAAGTTTATTATTACTTAATGGCATCTGATTAAGGGAATTAATCATTACCTGCATTTGAGTAGAATAATGTCTAGGAATTCTTTCTTTTTTATCACTATTAGGGTCAGTTTTATATAATCCTTCGTATATCCTTTCTGGCCAAGGCATAATTTCAAAATCAGCGATATTAGGATATAATAATTGAGCTGTAAAAGTGGCTTGATAATTCTTTTTATAATCCTTCCAATCTCTTGGCCAATCCTCAATAGGATCTGTTAAAAAGAACATTTTTCGACCGGTTGGTGCAGTCATTGATTCCATTGATCCGTATTCCAGGTAGGCTGTTTCAAATACTCGCTCTTTTTCAATGCCATTAAAGAAATTAGGTTCTCTTGAAGTACCAGTCCATACTTGAGCAATATAACCATCAACAACAGGAAGTGAAGCCAAACTCGCTTCTGGAGAAACAATTTTCCATTGGGAATAGTTAACTAAAGAGTGAGTTGGAACATAACATTTCACATCCATACCCTTAGACTTTCCATATTCTTTCGCGAAAGTGAAAACTTCATTTAAAGCATTATAGTATAACCAATACTTTAATTTATTTGAGAGATAGGTGTTTTCAGGGGATTCATGTTGTGGTCTCCAATCAAATCCATAATATTTCTTCCATTCTTTCTTGAATGATTCACTATAGCCTGCCCTCGCCCAGAATTCAGGCTCTTCCATGAAGATTGCATCAATGCCTGCATCTATTACAGGTTTTACGTGTCTCTCTTTTAAATAATTTAAAAAATTCTCTGTTGGAACAATATAAGGAACCATATGACCATGCCAGATTGTATCTTGGTTTTGGGTAACTTGACCTTCATCCAAATGCCATTTACCATCCCATTGACCAGTGAAATAATCTTGATATTCCCCCCAAGCTATTCCAGTCATAAAATGAGTAATATAGCCGCGATCGCGCCAAGATTTTACCCTTTCTTCAAAAGGTATCCTTTTGGATTTGTCAGAAGGATTTCCACCAACACCATATATCATAACAGCATCTGCCCTATTATCAATTGTTGGTCTCCATTCTCTTGAAGTTTGAAAGGTAGTTTTTACAGGATCTTTTGTCTGTGCAAAAGTTTGAATCGAAAGCAGCAATAAACAATAAAAGCATGCATTTTTCTTCCATTTTGACATAATTTACAGTTTAAAAAATTAACAATTTACTTAATTAAGACTTCTTTAGCCTGATTATAATTCCATCTTTTAGTTCCACTACCAGTAGGAGTATCAAAGTTAATTCTAGCGGCAGCGCGGACATAAACAGTTCTTCCATTTGGGATTTCACCACTTGACACAAGTGTAATTGTTTCACCAAATAAAGGATCAAATGTTTTTCCTGCATAGTCAAGCCTACTTGACCATCGTTCATCTCTAGCTCGATAGCCTACGGATGAAGAATAACTAACAAAAAACTGAATATCAGTCATATTTAGAAAGTCATCAGAATAATTACCCATAGGACTAACTTTAGTTTTAAAATCAGCTGGAGAAACTGCCCTTGTTACTTTTACCTTAGCTGTAACTTTTCCATCTTTTACTGTAGGTTCTCCTACCCACTCAACTTTTAGAAATGGTTGTACCTCAAATTTAACTTTTACATTTCCGCTCAAGTCCATTACCAAGCTTTCATCAGCTAATTCCTTACCATCTGCATCTTTTCTTAATAATGGTACGAAAGGACCGTCAACAGTAATATGATACTTTCCTGCAAACAATTTACTGTTTCGAAAGGTTCCATCAGGCATACAATAAAAATCAGGATTTGGTTCTACATTATCTCCCCAACTCAATTCAGTTAATCTAACTCGAATTCCTTCACCACCTTGATCTGTAAGAACTCTATCTCCAGTTAAGACATCCACGACTTCCCCTTCCAATGTTACATCTGGCGCATCAAAATTATCTCGTTCAAACATACTGCATGAACTAATCAATATAATTAGGGCAAATAGCCCAATCAATTTTATCTTTTTCATAATTCTTAAATGAGTATCTATCTATTAGGTTGTTGATCAATGAATTCACTTTTGGCGACTTCTCCACTAGGGATTTCGAAATAGTAATCAATTGGAGTGTAAGCAAAAGTCTTTGATGCTACCCATTGAAATCTAGCGTCATAAAAATATTTACCAGATTTGGTTGAAAAGAATGGGTATAATCCTCGGAACCGGAAGTTTTCATTGTTACTATATTTGTTCTTATCTCTGGTTTCACCCCAGAATCCATCCCTACCTTCATAATGAGAAACCCTCCAACGACGCAAATCCCATTTTGCTTTGTTTTCAAATGCAAGTTCTTTTCTACGTTCCTTTCGAACAATATTTCTACCATTAACATCAGCTGTTAAATTGGAACTTAACTTGACAGCTCCAGCTCTTTCTCTGATTTCATTGATAGCATCTGAAGCCACCTGCATTAAATTGCTTCCATCTGAAGATGCTACACCAGCAAGTTGCATTTCTACAGCTGCCTCTGCAGCATTTAGCAAAACTTCTGCATAACGCATTAATACAAATGGTTGTGATGATTTTCCTTCACCAGGTTCAGCAGTTGGACTTGGATTTAACCATTTTCGTAAATATAATCCCGTGACAGTAGCTTCAGCATTATCATAAAATGGACCTTCGGCACCTGCTGCAGTCATCTGCTTCCCATTATACTCTACAATTTCTTGTCGATTTCCCTCTCTGGGACTTAGATAAAGAGTTTTTGGAGACTTTGCATAAATATCTAGGTTCTGATATCTAGTATCAGCAGTATTATAGGAATAATTACTGAAGAATGGTTTTATTGGTGTATTCCCAGTAAAAATCCCTCCTCTTATTTCAATTTCTTTTCCTCGGAATTCATCATTTGGAAAAATAACATAAGCCCTAAGTCTAGGTTCAGCATTTTTAAAGAATTCTAATGGGCTATCATACATTATATAATCGCCAGAAGTATTATTATTTCCAGTTGTTACCCTAATACTGCCATCTGGATATCTATCGAAACCATCAAATAGTTCAACAAAGTCTAAAGTTGGACATGTTCCCGCAGATAAAGGAGCTCTAAAAGTAAATGGAAGATTATATCCATCAAAAGCATGGGTAGCAGTTGGATAAATATATTCCTTGACATAAATATTTTCTGGACTACTTAAATCACTGAACATATCAAGCATATTCTGATATTGTGCATCAGGGTCATTTGCTGCCCATTTCTTTTTGTACAGTGAGTATCCGCCATCCTTCATGATTTCTCGGGCTGCTTTATAAGCTTCAGAAAAATATTTCTTTGAAGCAGATTGCCACGAATTTTCAGCAAAACCAATAACACGAACCCCTGTTTTACGTCCCATACCCGTTAATCTTCCTGAAACACTTTGATTATATTTTGCGACAGATCCTGCATAGAGCATAGCCTCAGATTTGAATGCAAGAGCGACATATTTATTTGAATATCCAGCTTTAGGACTTTTTGTCATTAACAAGGAAATAGACTGATCAAAGTCTGCTAAAATTTGATTCCATGTTTCCTCTTCAGTAGCTCTTGGAACTTCCATTTCTTCAGCTGTTCCTGGATATTGAATTAATTTAGTGACTAGAGGAACTCCTCCGAATCTTTTTGCTAACGTATAAAAGACGGTAGCCCTTATGTAATATGCTTCTCCTAAATAATGGTTATACAATTCTTCACTAAAATTATCTTTGTATTTCGGCAAATTTTCAATGAGATGATTTGCATCTCTAATAGTTTCAAAAGCCCTACCCCAGTAAGGAGTTCTCTCACCTCTGAATGAGGTGGTCACACCATCTCGATTTACTGCTTCACCCGTTCCTTCTATCCCTACCGAGTTTAACCAACCATTATATTCGAATCCCCATTCAGCAGTATATTTAAAATCCTCGAAAGGCATCATACTATAAATTCTGGCTAGATATATATCCATTCCTGCAGGAGTATTCAACAATTCATTATCTGTGACAATATTTTTAGGCGTAATATCCAAGTCAACACATGATTGCATGCTACAAGAACCTGCTAACGCCAAAATGATCATTAATCTTTTCATTTTCATTTTTCTTAATTTAACCACACTTAATTAAAAAGTCATTGAAACACCCATCGTATAGGTCTTATTCAATGGATACATACGTCCTAAATCATCATCAGGATGTTCAGGATCGACAAACTTCACTGCAGTAATTGTAAATAAGTTATAGGTATTCGCAAATATTCGTAACCTCATATTGGGATACTTATTGAATGTAGGAAGTGAATAGCCCAACTCTAAGCTTTTTAACCTAAGGTAAGCTGTACTAACTCTATTAAATGCAGAATTTGCTCGTGGATATCTTCCAGTAAATGCATAATAGCCTTGCACCCATTCTGTGGAAGGATCATAAGGATCTGCTGTCGGGTCAACAGGATGCCATCGGTCTAGATATTGAGTTAATGTACCTCCACCATTAGAACCCCATATAGCAAATAATGGTTCTTTATACTCCATAGAACCTAAAGCAGAACCTTGGAATAGTGCAGAAATATCAAAATTCTTGTAATTTGCTTGCAGATTTGTGCTATAATTCAACCAAGGGGTTTGATCGAAAGCGAAAGGGTGCTCATCTAATCCCGAGATTTCTCCATCACCATTCCAATCCATATATTTATAGTCACCTGGGAGCACATCTCTTTCCTTATAGAGTTGGAAACTTCTGATATCATTCCAATCCATAAAACGACCATCTGCTTCATATCCAAACTGGAATCCTTGATACCTGTTGTTGAAATTGTCATTTCTCCATCTATCGTAGGAGTTTTTATAAGGACCATTTTGAACTGCAGTTAGATATTTATTTCTTGTAATTGTTGCAATTGCTTTTACGCTATAACCAAATTCGCCAATTTGGTTTCTATGGCGTAATTCTAATTCAAGACCATAATGCTGGTCACTATTTGCATTCTCCATTGGTGCAATAGCTCCGATTACTGTTGGGAAAAGGCCGTTTCGTCTTTGGAATAATCCTGTTCTTCTTCGATCAAAATAATCCAATGTAAATCCAAACTTATCATTCCAAGCATCAAAATCTACCCCAACATTAAAAGTTTGAGCTTTATACCAAGTTAGGAGTTCATTAGCAATTGCCTTTCGAGTAACCCCGGTGACAAATTTATCTCCAAAAATATATCCAGGAGCATATTGATTATAATACCCATTTTCGGCATTCCCTGAAGTTGCGGGATAATTATATCCTGGAACCCAGCCAAAATCCCAGCCACTAGATAAATCATCACCTAAAACGCCATAACTTGCACGTATTTTAAATTGGTTGATAAATTTTAATGCATCAATTGATTTAAAAAAAGGCTCTTCAGAGATACGCCATGCTGCTGATCCCGATGGAAAAAATCCCCATTGGTGACCTTTTGCAAATCTAGAGGAACCATCATAACGAAATTGAAATTCAGCAATGTATCTGCCTTTGTAATCATAATTTAATCGGCCTAAAGCAGCTTGTTTTGCCTCGTCATAATAATCTGCTAAGGACCCCGACATAGATGTCATTTGCCCATCTTCAACACCTGACAAAAGTATATCCGACCCAAAAGCTAAATTCTTCATTCCATAGAAGTTATCTCCGTCATTTTTCTGTGTCTCCCAACCAAGGACAGCACCTACTTGATGACCAGAATCAAAGAGTCTGTTATAATTAAGAGTAAATTGACTCAGGATTTGTTGTTTCTCAAAAAACTCTCTTCTTAATCTATTTGGACTACTTAAATCAAATAACTTTTGATTGTAGGTATTATTGATTGGGTCTAAAGCATATTGAAAATATTCTTTCCTGTAAATACCATTATTATCGGTTCTATAATCATAAGAAAGTAATGCTTTTGCGGACAATCCTTGTAAGGATTCAGAAATAGTACCAAAATCATAGTTTAATGCTGCTGATGTTTGAAGTGTTTTTTTCTTGAACTTTCTGTATCCTGAAATATCAGAATCTATCATGGCGACAGTATTTTGTTCCAGGTCCAGACCTTCATAATTCAACAGTGTATTTTCTGGATCTGCATACGCAGGAAAAAGCATTCCTTGTTTCCAATAATTACGGATAATTTCAACTGCACTTGTGTATGGGTTATTTTGTTGATCGGCCATTCCTGCAATATTCAAATCCAATTTTAGACCATCAACAATCTGTGTTGATATATTAGACCTTAGGTTGAATTTGTTGTAGTTTAAATCTCCAGTTTTAAAAAAACCTTGTTGATAGGAATATCCGCCACCAATATAATATTGAGTTTTGTTGCTACCACCCGAAATACTTAAATCATGAGCAGTTTGAGGAGAAGTTTCGGAAAATATTAATGAGGTCCAATCAGATGATCTGCGAGTTCCATTTGCAAATTCTTCAAAATCTTTTTCAGTATAAATAATAGATCCTCCATTTATATTATTCATAGCCCTTTCATTATATATTGTCATAGCATCAACCGCACTGGCCAGATATGGCATATTTGATGGTCTTTGAAAAGTAAAGGAGCCATTATAACCAACAGAAATTGTTCCTTCCTTCCCCTTTCGTGTGGTAACTAACATGACCCCATTTGCTGATCGAACTCCATAAATTGATGCAGAGGCATCTTTTAAGACCGATACATCATCAATATCATTAGGATTTAATCGTTGAAAGTCTTCAATAGATCTTGGAACTCCATCAATGATGACTAAGGGAGCACCCATACCACGGATATCAAAATTTGCTCGGTAAGATCCAGGTTCAGCACTTTTTTGCCAAACACGTACTCCGGCAATTCTTCCAGCAAGCATATTCTGAGGGTTTTCATTTTTTGTAACTCTCATTTCTGAACCTTTCACCCCAGAAACGGCACCAGTTAAAGTAACTTTTTTCTGTGTACCATATCCAACAACGACTACTTCATCTAATGCAGAATCATCAACTTGTAAAACGATATTGATTTGGGATCTATTGGAAACTGCCTCTTCCAATGTGGCATAGCCTACATAGGAGAACCTTAAAACAGCCTCTGCAGGAGTTTGCAAAGTAAATTTTCCATCTTCATCCGTACTGGTTCCTATTTGAGGAGAAGACCCCTTCACTAAAACAGTGACCCCGCTTATAGGTTGTCCAGAAGAGTTAGTTACAGTCCCTGAAACTTGACTCTGAGCCCATAAATCGCTAGAAATTGTACATAGAAATAGTACAAGCAAGATCCCCAGCAATGGACTCCTATTACAAAAAAGAACATTCATAATTAGCTAGTTAAAAAATTGATATAAAGATTTATTTATTATTATAGGTTTTTGTTCAATTTATAAAGCTTGAATTTATTTGGTCAGTAAATTCATAAACAATATAAATGCAATAGGATTAATTTTTGGGTTAAAAAAGCCCCATTAACCCAAATAAAAAACATTAACCCATATATAATTCCCAAGTTTATAACTGTAACATTTACCTTATAATTACATTATATAAATGTTTAGCTAAATCGGTTTTATACCTCTTATTTATTTTCTAGTTATATTTGGTAATTAGTCAGACCGATACTTATAACCCTTTATGCCAGCAATTTTAAGATATATTGCCAGACGTCAAAAAACTGAAAGAATTATTAAGGTTTTATTGATAACCCTCTTTGTTATTTTTTGCAAGCAATCGATTGGTCAAGGGTTGAAATTTGTTGCAGGGGATCAAGCAATTGAAAAAAGGACTTCATTAAAAATTTATCCGTCTAAATTTTTTGAGTCTTATAAGTATTTTGAAATTTCCTTTGAAATAAACATTTCCAAAAACTCAGCAGTTGGTTATATTTTTAGGATAAAAGAAAAGGAAGATTCTCCAATTTTCAATCTTTATTTTGATGAGGAGAACAACAAAGCAATCTTTAGATTAAATGAAGAGGGCAAATTCAGTTTAATAACATCAGAACTATCCAGTGAAAAATTAAGTATTGGCAGTTGGATACCAATTAAAATAAAATTTGATTTAGAAAACAAGGAAGTGATTTTGCAAATTTCTAATCAAAGACCTCAAGTAGCAAAAGCAAATCTTTCAATTCCTTACACACCGACCATATATTTTGGAAAAAGTGATTATATGATTGATGTTCCATCCATGTCAATTAGAAATCTAAAATTGGGAAACGGTGAAAAGGAAACATATATCCCTTTTAAGGAAAGTAAAGGAACCTTATTACATAATTTAAGAGGAGATATAATAGGGGAAGTAAATAATGGGATTTGGTTATCCAATAATTCTTATCATTGGCAAAAAAGACTTATTACTTCATTTTCTTCAGAATCTGGTTCTGAATACAATTCGAAAACCAAATCAATCTACTACTTTAATCGAGATAGCCTTCAAATTTTTAACCTTCAAACTTCGGAACTAAAAAAAATCAAATTCTCCAGTCCTTGCCCAGTTAAGATACATCGTGGAAATACATTTATTGATACTTCAAACAACAAATTATATGTGTATGAAACTTTTTATTCATCCACATATAAAGGTCCAACCATGGCAAGTTTAGACCTAGAAAATAATCAATGGAAAATTGAAAGTTTCGATAATTTAAACAAAGAGCTTAATCATCATGGCTATGTCTTTCTAAATGATTATCACAAGTTATTAATCTTTGGAGGATTCGGGGATATGTCTTATAGCAATAAGTTCGCTGAATATACAATAGGCACTGATAAATGGAAACAGAATATTTCAACCAGTGGACCTCAAATCTTTCCAAGATATTTTACGTCAATGGGCTACTCAAAAATATTCGATAAGGTCTTTATTTTTGGTGGGATGGGCAATGAATCTGGGGAACACATTGTTGGGAGAAGGTATTTTTACGACTTATATAGTCTCAATCCTAGCACGAATAAAGTGGATAAACTTTGGGAAATTGATTGGAAGGAAAAGCCATTTGTTCCTGCAAGGGGCTTAGTTATTCAAGATTCTAACAGCTTATTTGTTTTAGGTTACCCTGAGCATTTAACTCATTCCTTAATAAAACTTTATAAATTTTCACTTCAAGATGGACGGTTTGAACAATTGGGCGATTCAATTCCAATTTATTCGGATAAAATAAGTACAAGAGCCAAACTATACTATGATAATCAGTTGAAAAAATTAATTTGTTTGGTTCAAGAATCTGATGATGATATTCGATCAAAAATAATAATTCATACACTAAACTTTCCGGCTATTAGTTTTAAGGAATTACATTCATTCCCAATAGCAAAGAAGCATAACGTAGTTTTCCAATATGCAATTGCTTGCATCATTATTATTTTAATTTTTGGTTATTTATTGTATCGAATTCTTCATGCAAAAAGAACAAAACAAGTTGTTGAAATCGACACATATCCCACTACTCCTTTAAAAAGTCAAACTCGAAATTGTATTTATCTGTTTGGTGATTTCACCCTGATTGATAGAAAGGGGAAGGATATTTCTTACCTACTAAGTACAAGACTACAACAAGTTTTTTGCCTTATTTTATTTCACAGCAAGGAAGTAGGGATAAGTTCCAAATTACTTAGTCATTCGTTATGGCCTGATAAGCCAAAGGATAAAGTAAAAACTTCTAGAGGTGTTGCAATTAATAATCTGAGAAAAGTGCTCCAAGAAATTGATGGGATTGAGATTGTTTTCGAAGATGGGCACTTCCGAATGATTATTAACAGTGAATGTTTCTGTGATTATCTTGAAATCAATAAAGAATTACTTAATGATGAAAGTCAAATATCAGATCATTTTTACAATATCGTACGTAAAGGAAAGTTTTTATTAGGACATGACGACCCTATTCTAGATGAGGAAAAATCCAAAACGGAAAAAATTATTATTGAAATATTAGAGAAAGACCTAAATCAGCAAATCCAGAAGAGAAATTATAGTCAGATATCATTCGTCGCAGAAACAATTTTAATAATCGATCCTATTAATGAAAATGCATTAGAAAAAAGTCTGTATGCATTGTATATGTTGAAATCTGAAAGCAAAGCAAAAGTTATATTTGATAAATTTACTGAGCAATTTGAATTAAATATGGGAGAAAAATATAGGTTTTCTTTTAATCATTTTTGGAAAGAGTCTTAGCACTCCTATCCTTTTTTCTATGGAAAGATATCATTGCCAGACATTCTATTGGATTTCTTAAAAAATTAAAACTTTCAGAAAAACCTACTTCAACATTATACCTGCAGATAGGTTGATATGTTGATGATAAAAAGTAGGACCATAATAATTTCCATGCAATTGTTGGTACACATAAGTTGCAGAAATAGTAAACTTGGTTTTGTTCAGGGAGTCAAATAAATAGAACAGACCCACTTTTCCTAAAAATCCTTTATCATAAACGGGCCCAATGCTAGGTGCATATCCTGCATTCGCAACAACGCCTATTCTAGAGGCTTCAGCAAAATCCTTGAAAGGAAATCTCGCATCAATAAAAATGGGGAATAGATTGCGGTCATATTTAAGTTTTTTGGATTCTCCGCCCTGATTTTCATTTTCTGAATAATCGCCTTTTAGCGTTTCATTGCCTAAGCCAAGACCAATAAAGGCTTTCTCATTGAAGTTTTTGCCAAAGATAAAGTGCAGTGAGTATCCATTAAATGTACCTTGATATTTAGGATTTGAAACACCTATATTTCCACCGCCTTGAAATTGGGTATAGTAAGAGCTTTGGCTAAAACCAAAGCTTATCATGAAAAAAAGAAAGCAAAAGCTGAAGAGTATCTTCATTTGTTAATTGAGTATTTTATAGATTAATTCGGTTAATAAGTCTCCACTTTCTGTTAAATGACCAACATTCATCCCTTTAGATTTCAAATCAAATTCCTTGATGACGTGGATGACTTCAAAAGTTTTTCTTCTGTTGAAATTTCGGGCGGCGTATTCGTATTCTTTAACAAAGAAAGGGTGTACTCCTAATTGTTTGGCAGCTGCAGCGGAGGATTTGTCAGGCAGGTAATGGTATTTCAAGATCTTTGTAAAATACGTTCCCAAAGAACCGATGACCACTGGCATTGGATTACTTTTAGGATTTGCTGCAAAATAATCAACAATTTGGAATGCTTTCAGCGCATTTCTTTTCGAAAGCGCGGTATTTAATTCAAATACATTGAAATCTTTGCTGATTCCTATATTCTGTTCAACATCGTTGTTGGTAATTTCTTTTTCAGCAGGAATATTGAGTTGAAGTTTCTCTATTTCATTTGCAATTTTTGAAAGATCCGTACCTAGGTATTCCGCCATTAATGCAGATGCCTGAGGATGAATCTTCCTTCCGGACGCTTGTAATTGCTCATTGATCCATGCAGCAACTTTATCCTCATAAAGTTTGTTAGATTCCAGGACAATGCCTGTTTTTTCCATGAGTTTGAATACCTTCTTTCGTTTATCGAACTTGCTATATTTATGTGCAAAGACCAGAACGGTTGATGGAGTGGGCTGTTCCAGGTATTTTAGGAGTAGTTCATCATCTTTCCATTTTAGGTTCTGAGCTTCCTTGACGACGATAACTTGGAAATCGCTCATCATCGGATAGCGCTTGGCCATACTGATTACGTTGGAGAAATCAGTATCCTTGCCATAGACCACGGTTTGGTCGAAACCCTTTTGGGCATCTTCCAGGACTTGATGTTCAATAGCATCAGCTATCAGATCGATGAAATAGGGTTCTTCTCCATGCAAAAGATAGACAGGAGCAAGATTTTTTTTCTTGATATCGGATAAAATGGATTGGGTATTCATGCAGTACGAAAGTACAAAAATGTGGAGACTTTTACTTGTTGGAAAAGGGCGGAAAATTTCGTAATTTTGTAAATGTTTAGACCAGTTCCTTTGAACTTACCGCCTTTTCCGGCAAAAATCCTCAAAAAACAAGATCAATATTATATTTTCGATACGCTTCGGAAAAAGCATCTCTTGTTGACTCCAGAGGAGTGGGTACGACAACATTGGGTTAATCATCTAAACAAGCATTACCAATATCCGATGTCATTGATGAAGATTGAAGGCGGACTATCATTAAATGACCTTCAGAAAAGGAGTGATTTAGTCATTTTTAATCGTTCAGGATCCCGTGTACTTTTGGCAGAATTCAAAGCTCCATCTGTCAAAATTACCGAAAAAGTATTTGAACAAATCGCAAATTATAACAGTATTTATAAAATTCCCCTTCTTTTGGTCAGTAATGGAATTGAGCATTATTATTGTAGAATAGATTTCGAGCAGGAGAAATTTACATTTATAACGGAACTGCCATCTTTTAATGAAGAAGATTTTGGATAATAAAATAAATATTATATTAGTAGTTTAAAGCACAGAAGGAACCACATGAATATAGATAAAAACGAATTTAGAAAGTATGCGATCAAGCATCATAGAATTGGAAGCCAACATGTAGATGGTTACATTTCTAGACTACAACAACAAATCCCAAGCAATTTAACGCCATACATTATTGAGGAACGTCAATTAAATGTTGCTCAGATGGACGTTTTTTCGCGCTTGATGATGGACCGTATTATCTTTTTAGGTGATGGAATTAATGATCAGGTTGCGAATATCGTTCAAGCCCAGTTATTGTTTTTACAATCGACAGATGCTCAGCGTGATATTCAGATTTACATTAATTCACCGGGCGGAAGTGTTTATGCAGGACTAGGAATCTATGATACGATGCAATACATTTCACCAGATGTAGCGACTATCTGTACAGGAATTGCAGCTTCAATGGGAGCGGTATTGTTAGTAGCCGGCGCGAAAGGTAAACGTGCTGCATTACGTCACTCACGTGTTATGATTCACCAACCATCAGGAGGCGCTCAGGGAGTTGCATCGGATATGGAAATCAACTTACGAGAGATGATGAAATTAAAAGAAGAATTATACACAATCATTTCTGATCACTCAGGCCAGACTTATGACTGGGTTGAGAAATCATCAGACCGTGATTATTGGATGCGTGCCGCTGAAGCCAAAGAATTTGGTATGATCGATGAGGTATTGCTTCCGAAAAAAGAAACAAAATAAAAACGATGAGTAAGACGAACAATAGAGATATACATTGCTCATTTTGCGGGATCAGTAAAAATGAAGCGCAAATGCTTATTGCGGGTGATGGAGCGCATATCTGCGACAGATGTGTGCAACAAGCTGGGGAGATTTTAGCGGAAGAGCTTAAGCAACGCAAGAATAAATCTATTCAAACTGCTCTTAAGTTAATCCGTCCAAAAGAGATTAAAGATCATTTAGATCAATATGTTATTGGACAAGATGACGCTAAGAAAGTAATTTCTGTGGCAGTTTATAACCACTATAAGCGTTTAAACCAACGTGTTGACTCCGATGAGACCGAGATTGAAAAATCAAACCTTATTATCGTTGGTGAAACCGGAACGGGTAAAACCTTATTGGCAAAAACCGTTGCAAAGATTCTGAACGTACCTTTTTGTATCGTTGATGCTACGGTGTTGACAGAAGCGGGTTATGTAGGTGAGGACGTTGAAAGTATTTTGACAAGGTTATTGCAAGCAGCTGATTATGATGTTGCAGCAGCAGAACGCGGTATCATTTATATTGATGAGATCGATAAAATCGCAAGAAAAAGTGATAATCCGTCCATTACAAGGGACGTATCAGGAGAAGGTGTTCAACAAGCCTTGTTGAAAATCTTAGAAGGTACCAATGTGAATGTTCCACCACAAGGAGGACGTAAGCATCCGGATCAAAAAATGATTTCGGTAAACACCAGTAACATTTTATTCATTTGTGGTGGTGCTTTTGATGGTATTCAAAAGAAAATAGCAAACAGATTGAGAACTCAAACTGTTGGTTATAAAATGAAAGATGAGGATCAGGAAATTGATTTGAATAACTTGTATAAATATATCACACCGCAGGATTTAAAGAACTTCGGTTTGATTCCAGAGTTAATCGGTCGTTTGCCAGTTCTTACGCATTTAAATCCATTGGATAAGGAAACTTTATTGAACATCCTGACCAAGCCTAAAAATGCATTGGTAAAACAATACATTAAATTGTTTGAATATGAAGGCGTAACATTATCCTTCGAACCGGAGGTTTATGAATTCATAGTGGATAAGGCTTGGGAGTTCAAGCTGGGTGCCCGGGGCTTACGGAGTATCTGTGAAGCCATTATGCTGGACGCCATGTTTGAAACGCCGAGCAATAAAGACAATTCGGATGAAAAGGCTTTACAGATTACCTTGGATTATGCGAAGAACAAATTTGCAAAGACGGACTTCAAAAAATTACAAGTAGCATAACGAAACTGAAACCCTCGCCTATCACGCGAGGGTTTTTTGTATAAAGTGATTATTATTAAAGGATGAAATTATGACGAAGAAAAAAGAAGAAACCCCAGAAAAAGTGCGCGAAGTTAACTCTCCAATTAAGGCCGGATTAAAAACAAAAGAAGATATTGTAAACAATTGGCTTCCACGTTATACCGGTAGACCACTTGCAGAGTTTGGGGAATATATACTATTAACGAATTTCAGCAATTATGTTAAATTATTCTCCCAAATGCATGGCGACGCACCGATTATGGGCGAAGATAAACCGATGCAGTCCTGTACTGCAGATGGAATTACCATTATTAATTTCGGTATGGGATCTCCGGTTGCAGCGACGGTAATGGATTTATTGACCGCCATTCACCCAAAAGCAGTCCTGTTCTTAGGGAAAACAGGTGTGTTAAAAAAGAAAATTGATGTTGGCGACTTGATCCTACCGATAGCAGCAATTCGTGGTGAAGGAACATCGAATGACTACCTGCCACCAGAAGTTCCATCGCTACCAGCCTTCGCCTTACAGAAAGCCATTTCTACAACCATCCGTGATCATTCACGTGATTATTGGACTGGTACAGTTTATACAACCAATAGACGAGTTTGGGAGCATGATAAACAATTTAAAAAATACCTGAAAGGAATCCGAGCAATGGCTGTCGATATGGAAACTGCAACCATCTTCTCTGTCGGTTTTGCGAACAAAATTCCAACGGGAGCATTGTTATTGGTATCAGATCAGCCGATGGTTCCAGAAGGTGTAAAAACCGAGATATCGGATGTAACCGTAACGAAATCTTATGTTGAGACTCACGTAAAGATTGGAATCGACGCCTTGAAGCAATTAATTAACAACGGCTTAACGGTAAAACACCTGAAGTTCTAAAAAATATCTACTTTTGTAGTAGACAACAAACAGAAGAGATTTCACCTATGTGGTATAATAACATATTAGAAACCATTGGCAACACGCCAATGGTTAAATTAAATAAGGTAACACAAAACTTAAAAGCAACCGTATTAGCTAAAATAGAGACCAGCAACCCCGGCAATTCGATCAAGGACCGCATGGCTCTAAAAATGATTGAGGATGCTGAGGAAGCAGGCCTACTTAAACCAGGCGGAACCATTATTGAAGGTACTTCAGGAAATACCGGAATGGGCTTGGCCATGGCTGCAGTAGTTAAAGGTTACCGCTGTATTTTTACCACAACGGATAAACAATCAAAAGAGAAGATAGATGCGCTGCGTGCCTTTGGCGCAGAAGTTATCGTATGTCCCACCAACGTTGATCCTGAAGATCCCCGCTCCTATTATTCTGTATCCAGCAGATTGGAGAAGGAGGTTCCGAATGCATGGAAAGCAAATCAGTATGACAATCTTTCAAATTCTAAAGCTCATTATGAACAAACGGGACCTGAGATCTGGGAACAGACCGAGGGAAAAATCACTCATTTGGTTGTTGGCGTAGGAACTGGAGGAACCATATCGGGTACCGCTAAATTTTTAAGGGAGAAGAATCCCGATATTAAGGTTTGGGGAATCGATACTTTTGGTTCTGTTTTCAAAAAATATAAGGAGACCGGGATTTTTGATAAAAACGAAATATACCCATATATCACGGAAGGTATTGGCGAGGATTTTCTACCACAAAACGTAGATTTTAGCTTAATAGATCTATTTGAAAAGGTAACAGATAAAAATGCAGCCTTGATGACGAGGGATTTAGCAAGAAAAGAAGGTATTTTTGCAGGAAACTCGGCTGGTGCTGCAGTGGCGGGTTTGTTACAATTAGGATCAGAGCTGAAAGAAGATGATGTTGTAGTCGTGATTTTCCATGACCACGGTTCAAGGTACATGGGAAAAATGTATAACGAGGATTGGTTGCGTGAGCGTGGATTCTTGAAAGACGAGAAGTTAACGGCAAAATCAATCTTGAAAAAGCGAGGTGAGCAGGCGATTATTACAGCAGATGCCAATCAAACCGTGGTTGAGACCTTCAATATCATGAAATCATTGAACATTTCCCAAATACCTGTCACCCAACAGGGAATGGTTATTGGAAAGGTGACAGAATCGGATATTTTGAGTGCCTTATTGGAAAATCCGTCGTTGAAATCCTCAGCAGTTGAAGAGATCGCAACAAAGCCTTTTCCATTTGTAGACCTCAATACATCTATCGATAAGATTTCTGGACTTATCAATAAAGATACTCAAGCCGTATTGGTTGAAGATAGCTACGGAAGGATCAATATCATTACACAATACGATATTATCAACGCTATTTCTGAAGTTTAGGATATTTCCATTTTTTGGGTATATTTAAAATTATCTACCGAAAAGAATGGAAAGAAACGATAAACTTAAACGATTAGAATATTGGGTTAAAGCAAGGATCGGAAAGATTGCTTTTATTGACGTTGAAGAAAAACGAGAAAAGCAATGGTATGGAAATGGATATGGCGGCTTTTATGTTGACCCTACCCTAGTTCCTGATCAAGCAATAGTCTATTCTTTTGGTATTGGCGAGGATATATCCTTTGATAAAGCAATCATTTCCAAGCATGGATGCCAGGTTTACGGTTTTGATCCTACTCCAAAATCGATAAACTACGTGAAGAATAATGAAACACCTGAAGCGTTTAATTTCCATCCCTATGGTATTGGTGAAAAAACAGAAATGGTGACCTTTCATTTGCCTAAAAACAAAGACCATGTTTCAGGGAGTGTATATGATCATAAATTGGTTGATGAGCATAACTCAGTAGAGGTGCTTTTAAAGGAGTTTAAAGAAATTGTAAGCGAACTGGGTCATGATCATATCGATGTTCTAAAAATGGATATAGAAGGCTCTGAATACGTTGTGATGGACGGGATATTGAAATCTGGCATTCCTATCCAACAGATTTTAGTAGAAACCCATGAAAGATTTTTTGAGGACGGTAAGGAAAAAGGAAAGAAATTTTTCAAGCAGCTACATGACCATGGGTATCGGATCTTTGCAATTTCGGATACCTATCAAGAAATTTCTCTGGTAAAGAGTATTTAATAAGATTTAGATATAAAAAAGCTCGAATCAATGATTCGAGCTTTTTTTATTTTGTTTCCGGAGCTTCTATTTCTGTAATGATATAGACATCTTCGTGATCTTTTTTCATTTTGTATTTTTCTCGAGCAATGCGTTGAATTTCGCTTTGATTATATTGAACATCCTTTATCGCTTGAGAAATATCTTCAATTTCCGTAGTATAGTAGGCTTTTTCCTCTTCTAATTTAGTTTTCTCGGTTTGAAAATTATACTGCGTAGTGATATCATAACGGTCAAAAAAGCACATCCATACTAAGAATGCGACTCCAGCGATAAGATATTGATTGCGGATAGTATTGATAAAACGTTCCATAGGATTAACCAAAAGCAATTTAAATTCGGTTAAAGATAACTAATTTAAGGTGAACAATACAAGTTTTGGAAAGCGGTTATTGCAATAATTAAATTAACTGTTGTTGAAAAATAAAAAAGGGAACCGATGGTTCCCTTTTCTTGATTAAAGAATCAATTATTTTTTCGGAGCGTATTTAAAATCTTTTCCGATGAATTTAGCATTAGCGCCTAATTCTTCTTCGATACGTAACAACTGGTTGTATTTAGCAATCCGGTCTGAACGAGAGATTGAACCAGTTTTGATTTGACCACAGTTTAATGCAACAGCTAAGTCAGCGATAGTCGTATCTTCAGTTTCACCAGAACGGTGAGACATTACAGAAGTATAGCCATTTGTTTGAGCTAAATGAACAGCATTAATAGTTTCTGTTAAAGAACCGATTTGGTTTACTTTAACAAGGATTGAATTACCAATACCTTTGTCAATACCTTCTTGAAGACGTTTAGTATTTGTTACGAATAAATCGTCACCAACTAATTGTACACGGTCACCGATTTTTTCAGTTAATAATTTCCAACCTTTCCAATCGTCCTCAGCCATGCCATCTTCGATTGAAATAATTGGATATTTAGCCGTTAATTCTGCAAGGTAATCAACTTGTTGTTCGATGGTACGAACAGCCCCACCTTTACCTTCGAATTTAGCATAATCGTATTTACCTTTTACGAAGAATTCAGTAGAAGCACAGTCTAAAGCAAGGCAAATATCTTTACCAGGTTTGTAACCAGCTTTTTTGATAGCTTCTAAAATTGTTTCGATTGCATCTTCTGTACCGTCAAAAGTTGGGGCGAATCCACCTTCGTCACCTACTGCAGTAGAAAGGTTACGGTCATGAAGGATTTTTTTAAGGCTATGGAAAACCTCAGCACCCCAGCGTAAAGCTTCAGAGAAAGACTCTGCGCCTACAGGCATGATCATGAATTCTTGGAAAGCGATAGGCGCATCAGAGTGAGCACCGCCGTTAACAATATTCATCATTGGCAATGGAAGCGTATTTGCATTTACACCACCGATATAACGATATAAAGGCTGACGACTTTCTTGAGCTGCTGCTTTAGCTACTGCCAAAGAAACACCAAGGATTGCGTTAGCACCTAATTTTCCTTTATTTTCTGAACCATCTAAATCGATCATTAATTTATCGATTGCATTTTGTTCAAACACGTCAACACCTTCTAAAGCTTTTGCAATTTTAGTATTTACGTTTTCAACAGCTTTTAAAACACCTTTACCAAGATATTTTTTCTTATCACCGTCGCGTAATTCTACCGCTTCGTGTGCACCTGTAGAAGCACCAGAAGGAACTGCAGCACGGCCAACAAAACCATTTTGCGTTGTTACATCAACTTCTATCGTAGGATTTCCGCGCGAATCTAAAATCTGGCGCGCATGTACGTCAATTATCAAGCTCATTTTTATGTGTGGTTTATTTAAATATCTTACTTAGTGTATTTAAGACACTAATATAAATAATAATTCTTACTATATCAAAAATATGAAAAAATCTAAGTGATTAGCCTTACTTCTCATAAAAATTAAATAAATAGAGTGGAATTAGTTCCTTTTTGTCAAAGAAACCATAAAAAAAGGTTACATCGTTTCCGATGTAACCTTCTATTTTGCTAAGTGATATATTGCTTATGATTTAACCATTGCAATAAAATCATCAAATAAGTATCTCGAATCGTGTGGACCTGGCGAAGATTCAGGGTGATATTGTACCGAGAATGCGTTCTTACCTTTCACACGGATACCTTCGATGGAGTTATCGTTCAGGTTGACATGTGTGATCTCAACTTTATCCGAATTTTGGATATCCTCAGCTACCACGCCAAAGCCATGGTTTTGAGAAGTGATTTCACATTTATTAGCGATGATATTTTTCACAGGGTGATTGATACCACGGTGACCATTATGCATCTTTTGTGTTCTGATATCATTTGCCAATGCTAAGATTTGGTGACCAAGACAAATCCCGAACATTGGTTTATTAGCAGCTAAAATTTCTTTCACCGTATCAATAGCGTATTGCATTGCTGCTGGATCACCAGGACCATTAGAAATAAAGTATCCATCAGGGTTCCATTGTTCCATTTCGGCAAACGTAGTTTTTGCTGGAAATACCTTAGCATACACTTGGCGTGAATCGAAGTTTCTTAAGATGTTCTTTTTGATTCCTAAATCCAATACCGCAATACGAGTAGGAGCACCTTCTTCACCATAGAAGTAAGGCTCAGTTGTAGATACTTTAGAAGAAAGTTCTAATCCATCCATCGAAGGCACACTAGCTAGTTCTCCTTTCAAAGCATCTATGTCTAAGTTCTCAGAAGAAATGATTGCATTCATTGCTCCTTTGCTACGGATATGACGAACTAAAGAACGAGTATCAATATCAGAAATACCCACTAAATTTTCTTCTTCAAAGTAATTTTGGATAGACTGATCGGCCATTTTACGGCTGTAGTTAATGTTGTAGTTTTTACAAACTAAACCTGCAATCTGAATCTTTCTAGATTCTTCATCCTCTTCATCGATACCATAGTTTCCAATATGTGCATTGGTTGTCACCATAATCTGTGCATAATAAGAAGGATCTGTGAAGATCTCTTGGTAGCCTGTAGTTCCAGTATTGAAACAAATCTCTCCGGTAGTAGTTCCGATTTTACCTGCGGCTTTACCATGGAAAACTGTTCCATCCTCTAGGACTAAAATTGCTGGCAATTTGCTGTAGTTGGTCATTCTTATATCTAGTTAAAACTTATTCTCTAATTTACTGATTGATTTCCTTAACTCCCAAACATAAAAAAAGCCCAAACGGGCTGACGTATCAATTAATATTGACTTGAAGTAGAAACTACTTTTTGAATTGCTATCGGGTAGAAGGTCTCTTTCATTTTATTGGGAGACAAAGGTACAAATTATTTTAATTCTCAAACAATAGTTTTTTTATTTCTTAATGTAAAAAGCATAAAAAAAATGCCCCAAGAATTAATCCTTGAGGCATCCAATATCGTTGATATATTATTTCGTCAATTTGAAGATATCATTTCCAAAGACAAAGATCATTAAAGCAACAATGATAAAGAAGCCTACGATCTGCGCTTTCTCTAAGAATTTATCACTTAAAGGTTTTCCTTGAATCATTTCGACGATCAAGAAAATAACGTGACCACCGTCTAAAGCAGGGATTGGAAGGATGTTCATAAAGGCTAATGCCATGGACAACATACCTACCAAGCTCCAGAATCTTAACCAATCTACTTCAGTACCGAACATGGTTGCAATTCCTACTGGTCCAGAAAGAGCCTTATCTGCCCTCACCTCGCCTTTAAATATTTTTCCAAAACCTTTTATGTTGTCGGTAATTACCGAAAAAGCTTTGCTTGCCCCGATTGGCAATGACTCCATAAATCCATATTGATGCTGAACGACTGGAAGGTTCAAAAACCCTAAGGCTGATGAAGTATCTGCAGCTGCAGTTAAGGAAATACTTTTTCCTTGACGCATTACATCCAATTTAATTTCCTTGTTTTTATTCGCGGCCATCTCCGCTTTGAATTGATCAAGTTTCTCCAATTGAACGCCATTCAAGGATACAATACTGTCACCTACTTGAAGGCCCATTTTATCTGCCCTGCTACCCTCTTCCACCATCGTTATTGGAGTCATCTTAAAGATAGGCTTTACCAATTCATTTTTCTTATGCTCTGATACATCGTTAAGGATATCCTTTGGAAGTGTAATCTCCATTTGATTTCCGCCACGTTCTACGGTTAACACCGCTTCACCCATCAAAACATCGGAAGTCAAGATATCTTGGAAGAAAAGGTTTGCTTTTTTACCGTTTACAGCAAGGATCTTATCGCCTTCTTTCAGGCCGACCTTTTCACCAATAATTCCTGGTTTTATGCCATAAAGCTGTGTATTGTTGAAGTCTGTAGATCCATATTTAAAAGTCAGCATCCAGAATATCACAATACCCACGATAATATTGACGATGATACCACCCAGCATCACGATCAACCTTTGCCAAGCAGGTTTTGAGCGGAATTCCCAAGGTTGAGGTTCTCCCTGCATCTGTTCCGTATCCATCGACTCATCGATCATTCCGGCAATCTTCACATAGCCACCTAATGGAAGCCATCCCACACCGTACTCACAACCTTTATAATTGAATTTAAATAGTTTTACTCCCCATGCATCAAAGAAAAGATAGAACTTTTCTACCTTGATACCGAAAGCCCTTGCCGCCAGAAAGTGGCCAAGCTCGTGTAAGATGATTAATAAAGACAAGCCTAAAAGTACCTGTCCTACCATGATCACAATTCCCATCTATTTTATTTTTATTGTTTTATTTAATTTAATATTTACGATCTATTAAACTTCGTGCCACAGTCCTACTTTCAAGATCGAAATGAAGGTAATCCTCTAAACTTAACGTTTTTTGTGATTTGACCTGACACAATGTCTCTTCAATGATATCACTCATCTCCAAAAATCCTATCCGATCATTTAAAAACGCTTCTACAATAATCTCATTTGCACCATTTAATACACAAGGAGCATTCCCTCCATCCCGAAGTGCCTGGTAGGCCAACTTCAGGTTTCGGAACACCTCCATATCAGGCTGTTCAAACGTCAATGTTGGATAGTCTAAGAAATTAAATCTTTTAAAATTGTTTTTGAATCGATTTGGATAGGTTAAAGCATATTGAATTGGCAGCTTCATATCCGGCAGTCCCATTTGAGCTTTCAAGGAACCGTCTTCAAATTGAACTAAGGAATGAATGATCGATTGATGGTGGATGATAACATCGACTTGATCTGCTTCTAATCCAAAAAGCCATTTCGCTTCGATAACTTCTAAGCCCTTGTTCATCAATGAGGCAGAGTCAATCGTTATTTTTGCACCCATGCTCCAGTTTGGATGCTTTAAGGCTTGTGCTTTTGTAACAGCAACTAAATCTTCACGAGATTTTCCACGGAATGGACCTCCCGATGCTGTAAGGATAATTTTTTCAATCGGGTTGGCTTCTTCTCCAGCTAAGCATTGAAAGATGGCTGAATGCTCAGAATCAACAGGCAGTAATTTTACCTGATGCTTTTCAATCAAACCGGTGATTAGCTCACCAGCAACAACCAAAGTTTCTTTGTTCGCTAAAGCAATATCTTTGCCTGATTCGATTGCTGCAACGGTTGGCTTTAATCCAACAGCTCCAACAACTGCTGTTAATACAATATCAATGTCATCTCTTTTAACAGCCTCAATCAATGCATCTTCTCCATATAAGACTTCAATATCCTTTCCCTGCAATGCATCCTTCACCTTTTCGAATGCTCCTTTATCACAAACTACTACGGCCGCTGGATTAAATTTCAGCGCTTGCTGAATTAATAGCTCTGCATTTTTACCAGCAGATAGCACAGTAATCGAAAAATGATCAGGATATAGTTCTACGACTTCTAATGTTTGTGTCCCAACACTTCCTGTAGAACCTAATACGGCTAATTTTCTTTTACTCAAAACTTAAATAATTTGTTAAATGATATTATCGATAAGGGATGGATCTTCTCCCCCTTTGTATGCTTTCATCATATCAATATAAACAATTGACATGACAACTCCTACAACCGGGATAATAACGAATGCATTCACCAAGCTCAATATCCAAGATACCAGGGAATAACCTAAGTATTCGGTTCCAAGCTGTAATAAATGCGTAGACGCTACAATAGCAATGATGATAACCAAGGTCATGACATTTCCTTTGGTCATTGCCAAGCTAAATCTATAAGATTTAAAGGTGTTAAATCCATTCTCAAGAATAAAGAATGGAAAGAAAGTAATTCTAATCAGGATGAACATCATAATCAATCCTGTTAGTAAAGGATGTATTTCCGTCTGTACCGTCTGCATGTTCACTCCCAAAAATAATAAAGGAAACAAAACGACATACATAATCAGATAAACGATGAAAGCAATCAGACTATACAACAGTAAGCCAATAATGTAATAACAGAATTGGGAAACAGTAGGGATATAATCCATAAAGGCATGTTTTCTTTCTTCCTTAGCCAAGAAAATTGTTCTTTTCAAAAGTACCAGTTGGAGTCCGAAATAAAGGCCTACAAAAAGCAGTAACAGCAATACTTTGATAAAGAAATTTGAGGAGTCTAAGTATAGTGCAAGAAAAGAAGACAGATTCGACGTCACAAAAAGTAAAAAGCAAAGTCCTGCAATAGATATATAATTTCGCATTAAAATGTCTATTGCCCGGAGAACAACGTCGTTAGCTCTGAAAGTAATGTCTTTGAGGAAATTTAGCATGTCTTAATTAATACTGCAAATATGATAATTTTTTCGCGGTTAGCAATTTTTAGAAGGTCAAATCACACAAAAAAAGGCTAAGAAATTATATTCTTAGCCTTTTTTAACATTCATTATCTTAAATTCTCTGGCACAGGTTTTTCCAATAGATATTGGTAATAAAATCTTGTACGCTCTTTAAAATCATAAGCGTTTTTCGAACGATTAAATCCATGTCGGCTTCCTGGATAAATCATAAGTTCAAAAGGCACCGACCGATCAGTCAATGCATCAACCAATTGAATGGTATTCTGCATATGAACATTATCGTCCATATCACCATGCATAATGCGCAGTCTACCTTTATATTGATTTACATAAGGAAGGATTGAACCATTTTTATAGCCTTCAGGGTTTGCCTGTGGCGTATCCATCCAACGTTCTGTATAGTGTGTATCATAGAGTTCCCAACCGGTAACTGGGGCACCTGCTATTCCGTAATTGAAGTAGTCGGCACCTTTAGTCAATGCCAGACAAGTCATATATCCTCCGTAGCTATGTCCAGTAATCAATAATTTATCTTTTGCTACCCAAGGTTTCGCCTTCAACCATTTAGCTACTGTGATATAATCAACTAATTCCCAATTACCAAGATTTCTGTGCATCCAAGCAACACCTTGTTTACCATAATGGCCAGAAGCCCTGTGGTCGGCTTCTATTTGAATAATCCCTTCCTGAGACCAATATTCACCACTCACACCTTTCCATGTGTTCCTAACTGATCCTGCATCTGGACCTCCATAAATGCTCATAATAACCGGATACTGCTTCGTCTCATCAAAATCAGTAGGATAGGTTATGATCAATGGTAAATTGAATTTACCATCATCCGAAGGTATGGTCAAATACTCTCTTTTTGCTACTTTATAATTTGCAAAATCATCAGCTTTGCTGTCTGCTAATTCTTTTACTACCTTGCCCTTGTTGTCTACTAAAGCTACTTTATTTGGGGTATGAATGTTGGAATAATTGGTAATAAAATATTTTCCATCAGGAGATACCAATACATTATGTGTATAATCGCCAAATGTCAACCTTTTCATATCCTTTCCATCAAATCCTACTCTATAAAGATCGCGGGTTGCAGAATTCTCTTTCCTAGCCGTAAAATAAAGCACTTTACCTTTTTCATCAATACGCTCGATGGAAGTGACTTGCCAATCCCCAGCTGTCATTGGATTGACCAACTTTCCGTCTAAAGTATACAGATAATAATGTGCCCAGCCTGTTTTGTCGGACTTTAGAATATAATGCTTATTGTCTGCTAGGTAGGTGATTCGCTCATCATGGTCCAGGTTAATCCAAGTCGGTTGTTCCTCGTTGTAGATTTCTGATTTTTGCCCATTTGATGGATTGACAGCATAGAACTTTAAGTTAGTCTGATCACGGTTCATCCACTGAACCATGATAGTTTTGCTATCGAAGCTCCAATAAGGCTGACCGAAATATTGATCATCCTTTTCATTAAAATCTGCCCATACTATTGGCGATCCTTCCGCCTTTACGAACCCAACCTTAACCTCAGGGTTTGGATCTCCTGCCTTAGGATATCTTGTTTCCTCTAAATAGCCATGCTGACCTTTGGAAACATAAATTGGAAACATTGGAACTTTGGTATCATCGAAACGCATAAAAGCAATCTCTTTACTATCTGGAGACCACCAGAATGCTCTATAATTTGTTGGGCGGCCTAATATTTCTTCATAATAAACCCAGGATGACCAACCATTGTATATCACATCGGTACCATCTGTTGTATATCTGATTTCTTTTCCAGAAGCGATTTCCAATCCATAAAGATCACTTTTACGAGTAAAAGCGACAAATTTGCCATCAGGTGATAAAGTTGGATTTTGTTCCTCAACTTCTGGAGATTTTGTTAATTGTTTTGCTGGACTGTTGGGATATTGGATAAATACATCTTTATCCTTAACAAAAACATTCATTGAGGTATTGACTGGGTAGGAATAGCTTTCTTTCTTTCCCGTCTTAACATTTACTTTAAAAAGCTGATTATTGGCTCTTTCGATATAATGGTTTGGATCAGCCCATCCTTCAAATGCACTAATTTTCTTGGTTAATGAAGGAGATTGGTTCCACGCCTGTTCATAGGTAAGTTTTTGAGTTTGTGCATTTGCGGCATCTGTAGAAAGAATAAACAATGCCATGCAAGCCACAGAAAACAATTTATTCATGTGATTACGTTTATAAGTAATTTGTTCAAGGTTCGAAATTAACAATTTCCTAACGATCTCTTAAAAAAAGCCTGTAACATATTTAACGAAATCGTTAGCGTAATTTCACACCTGAGAAATTGATTCAATAAAAAAAGCCACTAACGTGATTAGTGGCTTAAAATAATGTATTTAAAACTAAATTAAAAAGAGTAATTGTCTTTTTGTACTAGTTCGCCATTGTTTTCAAAACCTGAATCGTCTTGATTTGGCTCGTATCTTTTCTCAACTACTTCTTGGTTTGATCTGATGTATTCAACTACATCTTGCAAACCTTCAGCAAATTTCTCGAAGTCTTCTTTATAAAGGAAAATTTTATGTTTGATAAACTGTCCGTCCTCAAAACGTTTCTTACTTTCCGTAATTGTCACATAATAGTCGTTAGAACGAGTGGCCTTTACATCAAAAAAATAAGTACGTTTTCCCGCTCTCACCTTTTTTGAAAATACCTCTTCACGCTCTTTATTGTCAAAATCTCCCATTAGATTAATATAAAATTTAAGTTTAACCCTCTATTTTCAGTCATAAATATATAATAATTAATTTCAATCATCCAAATTTTATTTAAAAATTATTGTTATAATAATTAAAATATTGCATCTAATTTGAATAGATTACAATTATGCTCGGAATATTTACCGACTATTTTCACACTTTTACCGAAAAAAACACCCAAGAGACCTATTAGCTCTGGTGCTATGCTTATATTCGCTATACTTTTGGTTATACTAATTCAAAAGGAAACAACAACATGAACAATCAAACAACAAAAACAGATTACGGAAAACCTCCAAAAAACAACAAGTCTTCAAACTTGGTCGGATTTATCATTGTATTCTTAGGTGTAGCCATCCTATTCAAGAATTTAAACATGGGAAATATCGTACCGAATTGGATGTTTGGATGGGAAACTATTTTAATCATTATCGGATTGGTAATTGGTATCAATTCAAAATTCGAAAAGAAATCATCGATCATATTAATTATTATAGGTTCGGTATTTCTTCTAAAGAATGAACTCGACATTCACTTAGGTAGATTCTTGATCCCTGCAGCAGCGATTGGATTGGGATTTTATTTAATCAACCGCAACAAAAACACTCCGCAATTGCCGCCAACAACTCCTCCAAAAGATGAGTTTGACTGGGACAAACGTGTAAGCCAGGATTATGATGATAATCAATCCGGCCCTAGCAACTCTACATCACAAAACCCTAACGATTCCTATGCTCAAGCGACAAGCTCTGAGCATAGGCCATATGGAAAAAAATATCTTCCCGATTTTGAAAACTACCTTAAAGTAGACAACTTTTTCAGTGATACTAAAAAAGTAATCTTAACTAAAAACTTTTTAGGCGGAAACATCACTTCTGTTTTTGGAAGCACTCAACTGAACTTCTTGCAGGCAGATTTGAAACAACCCGTTGTCATTGACACCTTTCAACTATTCGGAAGCACAAAAATAATCGTTCCTACAAACTGGAAAGTTTATTCCAATGTTTCCTCTATTTTCGGTGAAGTAGACGATAGACGTCCTATGATCGAGATTGAAACCGATGAGAATAGAAAGATTTACATCACGGGAACATCATTATTTGGGGGCTTAACCATTAAGAATGTATACTAGGCATGCAAAAACCCATTAGTGAACAATCCAAACGTTATGTAATCCATGCCTCATCATGGATTATTTGTGTTTTATATTTCCTTATTGTTTATGGACTATTGTTATGGTCTAATATTGCTAAGGTAACGGCTGCCTATGATGCAGCAATCGGAGCTTTTACCATGACAGGTATCTCCTATTTAATTTACAGCACCTTACAGTTCTATTTGCCTAATAATAAAAACTACTGGAAATTATTCTCAATGGCTGCTATTTTTTCAGCCATTAGCGTTTTGATTACCCGGGTTTTGATTATTCAGATATCTCCCGATGAAAACTTGGCTTACTTAGATTTCAGTCTTCCTTTTCGTTTTGTGATCAACTTTTTGATCATTACCTGTGTGATGACGATCAACATCTTTTGGAACATACAGGAAGAATTAGTATTTAACAAAAGAAGAAAAGATGAAAGTGAAAAGATGGTTCGAGATGCTGAACTCTATAATTTAAGACAGCAGCTACAGCCCCATTTCTTATTCAATAGTTTAAACTCAATCATTGCATTAATTGGCAGCAAACCGACCGAAGCCAGAAATATGACTTTTCAGTTGTCAGATTTTTTAAGAGGCACCATGCGGAAGGATGAGAAACAATTTACAACTGTAGAAGAGGAAATAAACCATTTAAGTTTATATTTAGACATTGAAAAGGTGAGGTTCGGACACCGTCTCAGCACAGAATTCGACTATACAGAGGAGGTTCTTGCTGGAAAAATACCGGTTATGATCTTGCAACCATTAGTTGAGAATGCAATAAAATTCGGACTATACAATGTAACTGATCAAGTTACCATCAGAACCAGCATACAACTAGAAAACAATATGCTTACGATAAAGATCAGTAATCCATTCGAGGCAGACCAGCCAGAGCAGAAAAAAGGTACTGGATTTGGATTAACAAGCATACAACGTCGCTTATATTTGCTTTTCGGAAGGACGGATCTATTAGAAACAGCCGCTGAGGGCAATACCTTTATTTCCACATTAAGAATACCACAATTATGATAAAAACGATACTTATAGATGATGAACCATTAGCACGTAGCATGGTGCTTGAATACCTTAAAGAATTTCCTGATTTTGAAGTCTTAGCGGAATGTAATGACGGATTTGAAGGTGTAAAGGCAATTCAACAACATCAGCCAGATTTGGTTTTCTTAGATATTCAAATGCCTAAATTAACTGGTTTTGAAATGTTAGAATTATTGGACAATCAACCGCATATCATCTTTACAACAGCATTTGACGAATACGCTTTAAAAGCTTTTGAAAAAAATGCAATTGACTACTTGCTGAAACCAATTCGTCCGGATAGATTCCAAAAAGCAATCGACAAATTCAAAGCTTCATTCAGCACACAGCAAGTCCCAAAAATTGATTCTGCAAAATTACAGGAATCTATGGAAGAGGATAGCTCATTGGAGCGGATCGTTGTCAAGACCGGAAATCAGATCAAGATTATTCCGGTGCAGCAGATTCTTTTTTTAGAGGCCTATGATGATTATGTTAAGATCCACACTCCTGATGGGATGTTCTTAAAAAACAAGACAATGAGTTCATTTGAGAAACAATTGGACGGGAAGCAATATGTACGGGTGCACCGTTCATTTATTGTCAAGGTTGACCAATTGCAAAAAATAGAACCCATGGAGAAGGACAGCTATATCGCCACCTTATTGACTGGCGAAAAGGTTAATATCAGTAAATCTGGTTATGCCAGATTAAAGCAGGTTATTGGTTTATAATTTGTTTTGTATTTTTGGGCATGAGAATTAAAACATTCAACCTCCTCATTATCCTTATTTTATCTTCTTTTAGCCTCGTAAAGGCGCAAACAATTGACGAGGATAATAATAGGGCAGTTTTTAATCGAATTGAATACTTCTTCAATTTGCAACAAGCTGATTCAATTTATCATTTAGCTAACGCAGAGTTCAAGCAGCAAATCAGCCAGGACAAATTGAACGGAATATTGGAACAGATGTTCGACCTTGGCAAAATAAAAAACGCAACCAAGACAGACTTTAATAAAGGCTTGGCGACTTATAAAATTGACTTTGAATCAGCCACAATGAGCATGGTTCTTGGGATTGATTCTACTATGCATTTTGGTTATTTTTTATTGAAGCCATACGAGGGTAAAGAAGTTCCAGTCAAAGAAGAAATTATTTCGAATGTTGAAGCCAAAAGTCCATTAGACCTATATGTAGACTCTGTTGCCAGAAGCTATGCAAAGAATGGCAATGCCCATTCATTAGCAGTTGCAGTCATCCATCAAAATAAAATCAACACTTTCTTTTATGGTGAAACGGCACCAGGTAACAACACTTTACCAGATGCAAACACTGTTTATGAAATAGGTTCTGTTACAAAAACAGTAACCGCAACCTTGCTAGCAGAAATGGTCAACAAAGGTCTTGTGGGATTGGAAGACAGCATTGCGAAATACCTTCCGGACTCTGTAGCTCAGAACCCGGATATCCAAAAGATGACCTTCAAAATGCTGGCAAATCATACTTCTGGCCTACCTAGAATGGCTAGCAATTGGAATAAAGTCCCTAAATTCAATGATCAGGATCCTTATGCTGTCTATGATAGAAAAGCACTATTTGCTTTCCTGAAAGATTTTAAAGCCGAGAAAGAAGTAGGAACAGAATATGAATATAGTAATTTAGGCTTCGGATTGTTGGGGGAACTCCTGTCCATCATCGCTAAAAAACCTTATATGACCCTGGTGAAGGAAACTATTCTCACTCCTTTGGAGATGACCACAACCAGTGATAAAATAAATCCAAAGGACAAAAATTTCGCTGCCCCATTCAATACAGAGGGTCAACAGGTACCATTTTGGAACTTCCAGGCGCTTTCAGCAGCGGGATCATTAAAGTCAAGCTTAAATGACCTTTTACGCTATACCATTGCACAGCTAACCTATCCGGAAAACGATGTTCAAAAAGCAATGAATTTAACAAAACAGTTCACTTTTTTCGTGCCTCCTAACAGTGATATTGGCTTAGCTTGGCATATGAACATGTTAGATGGTGTAATTTATTACCATCATACTGGAGCTACAGCGGGATCAAATGCTTTTGTGAGCTTTGTACCCGATGAAAAATCAGTGGTAATCATGCTGTCTAATTCAAGCAATGAATTGGGAAAGATTGGGACTCAGCTAATCGAGAAAGTTTTAACGACAAAATAATTCTACGGAATTTGACATAGAAAAGGGGAGATTTCCAAACGGAATTCTCCCCTATTTCATTGTGTAGTTCTCATTTCAAATATTCTTTAAGTCAAACTGCAGAATAATCTGCCGTTATCAAGTAAATCTCAATAGAAAACAAGAACCTTTCGCTTTTTCAATCATTATGAAAACTTTTTATATATACTATTGAAATAGAATAAGCATTTTATTTCTAAGCATATTTTAAGCCTCATTAACTGTTGACAGAAAAGGAATATACGGGCTTATTGTGTGTGTGCAACCTTATACTTCTGCAATCAAGTCAACTTCCAATTTATATCCGTGGCGCAATTCCGTTACAGGCACTACGGTTCTCGCTGGCTTATGTTTTCCGATAAAATCAGCAAACAAGGCATTGAACTGCGGCCAATACTTGGTATCACTGAGATATGCCGTTACCTTGACAATCTTTTGAAGACTACTAGAAGATGCTACCAAGATGTCTTCAATATTTTGAAAGACAATGTTGAATTGATGTTCAAAATCTTCTTCTTCATGATGCCGACCATCTGCGGAAATTGGCAATTGCCCAGATATAAACAAAAAATGATTAGATACTATCGCCGTACTGTAATGTCCATTAGGCTTTGGCAGCCTACTCCCTTGTAGTATTTTCATGCAAAATAAATAATTTCATTAACCTGCTACAAAAATAAACTTTTACTTAATTTTTAAAATAGAACGATATTAGCGTTAATTCTTTTGTAGTTCTTTTGGCAGGAAACCAAACATTTGCCGAAAGTATCTAGTGAAATGACTTTGATCCGAAAACCCACACAAAAATGCCACCTCTGTCAACGAGTGTGAATCTAATTGTATAAATTCCATAGCACGAATCATTCGTATCTTCCGTTGATACAATAAAACCGTACTACCCGCATATTTCTCAAAATATTTGGATATGGTAACTTTATGGACGGAACATAGCCTTGCTAGTTCGTCCAGGGAGATGTGCTTGTTCCAATTATTCTTAATATACTCCTTTGCAATGTTTACCCAAACAGGAGGATGAGATAACATAATCTCCTTTATTGGGCCATTATTAAGCGAGATAATCAATGATTCTATAGCTGAAAAAGCATTCTCATCTCTGTAATTTAACTCCTTATAAATGTTAATCATAAATAAATGTATTCATCAACCAAATTGTAAATAAATTGGCCCTTACAATTTTTTATTTGTTGATTGGCTGACATTCACAAAGACTATTAAAGTTTGAAAATGTTTAATGAAGGATGAAAATAATCTTTTTTAATTGTTAGCATAAAAGTATCTGATTGTGAATACGATGAAACTCTCATTCACAATAATCTAACGGCAAGTCCACCATAAATATTTTACGATAGAAGCCGAATCCCTTTGTTCCCCAATTAACATTTTTTTCTGTTGGATTTAAATCATTCCCTGTGATCAATCCCCTTGCTATTAATAATTCAATAATAAAGTCTTCGGAAGGCCTGTTTTTCAATTTCCAGACTACCAATCTAGAACAGTTTTTTCTTACTAACCATTCATTAAAGTAAATATAAGAAAAGAATTAAATAACTAATATTGATTTATTTTATTAGGAAAATAATTAAATAAATAAGGAAAATTAAAAATTCAATGTTTTTAAACAAATTAATTAGGTTTTTCTAGGAAAGGAAGGATAGAATTAACCTTATTTTCTCCATCAAATTGTTTAATTAATTGTAGAGATTCAGCTTCAAAAATATAGGTGGATGGAAAATTTGTTGGATGGAAATTTAAAATGAACTCTCCTTCTTTGTCATACAGGAATTTGACACGGCTATCATTCCGAAGCCCCTTTGCAAACATGTTGATGTAGCCATCAACCAAAGCCTTCTCTTGCATTGAAACAAAATAAAAGTCGACGTTCTTTCTAATTTTATCTAAGGAGAGGGAAATCCCTTGCCCTAATTCCTGGCAATGCCCACATCCTGCATCGAATAATATGAAAACCTGGGTATGCTTTTTATTGATGGAATCAGAGGTGACAAGCTCTCCTGTATATAGATTGATGAACTTTGAAAATGACGGCATTTCCTTTGGCACCTGAGCCAAACTAGAGCTAACAAATGTGAAAACCAAAATTATTGTCGGTATAATATTTTTCATAAATCAACAGAATAGATAAAATCTTAATAAAACTAACAAAAAATGCCCCAATATCATGGCAACCTACCCTATTATTGCAAAAAAACAGCTATATTTGCCAAAGAATAAGGTTTAATTTTTCTAACTATAACACACTGTGAAAAAGCGGATTGCTATCTTTGCTTCAGGTTCTGGATCGAATGCCCAAAAAATCATGGAGCATTTTAAATATTCTGACAGTGCCGAAGTTGCCTTAGTATTAAGTAACAACCCGGATGCGTATGTATTGCAACGCGCCGATAATTTTGAAATTCCTACCCATGTTTTTGACAAGCATGATTTCTATCAAACCGATGAAATCGTCAACCTGTTGAAAAGATTAGATATCGACTTAGTAGTTCTTGCAGGTTTCTTATGGCTAGTGCCTGAAAACCTCCTAAAAGGGTTTCCTAACAAGATCATCAATATCCACCCTGCTCTTTTGCCAAAGTTTGGCGGAAAGGGCATGTATGGCGACCGCGTGCATAAAGCAGTAATGGAAGCCGGTGAAGACGAACATGGAATTACAATTCATTTTGTCAATGAAAATTTTGACGAAGGTGAAATCATACACCAAGCACGTTTCCGTGTGGAACCTGGTGACACCCTAGAAATCATCAAATTCAATGGGCAGCAATTGGAACATAACCATTACCCCAAAGTAATCGAGAATTTGCTGAAAAAGTATAATTAGGGAGAGACAATAGACATAAGACATAAGAACTGAGATATTGTAAAAAGGGTTTCTATTAAAAAATAGAGACCCTTTTTTTATTCTTGTAAATCTTTATAGGTTTTTGTCTATTCTTATAAAACTTTATAGACTCTTATGGACAACATCTCTGACTCTTTTGTCTTATGTCTATTGTCTATCATCTACCTAAAAAGGAACGAACTGAATTCTAAAAGATACTTTCTCCAGTTCGACCAGGTATGCCCACCCTCTGATTCAACATAGGTATATTTTAGACCAACTTGATCAAGCTTCTTACGGAAATCAGCTCCTGTTTGGTAAAGAAAATCAGTTTTGCCCATACCGATCCAATATAGCTTCAAACCATTTTCTTTTTGTTTCAATAGGTTCTGATCAAAATTATCATACACTTCACGCTGAACTTTGTCATTGATTCTGAAAGCCGCTGAAAACAAGCCAACATAATCGAAAGTATTAGGATAATAGCTTGAGATAAACAAGGTATGCATTCCGCCCATGGAAAGTCCGGCAATGGCACGGCTCTTTTTTTCTTTCTTTACGCGGTAGTTTTTTTCAACATATTTAATGATCTCATCAAAAGTTGATTCCATATCACCAGAACCAACGTCGGGTGTCGCGAATTCGATTGGGTATTCACCTTTTTCGGAATTACCGGGAGTTGCTGAATTACTGGTGTGACCATTAGGCATGACAACGATCATTGGTTTCGCTTTACCTGCGGCTATCAAGTTATCCATAATCTGCGAAACCCTTCCTAGGGTTGGCCATGCATCTTCATCACCACCCATTCCGTGCAATAAATATAAAACAGGATACTTATCTTTTGAGGACTCATAACCCGGCGGCGTATAAACCGTCAATCTACGTTCTGCCTTATTCAATGAAGATGGGTACCACTGTTTATTTACAGAGCCATGGGGTACTGCTTTTGTTTTATAATATTCAGCGGGATCTCCATTTGTGATAAAATAATTGAAAACATTGCTGACATCCCTAATCTGGTAAACATTTAATGGATCATTGATCCTCACACCATCTACCATAAAATTATAAAGGAATAAATCCGAACCCAGATCGCTCTGTTTAATAGACCAAACTCCATTTTCATCTTTTAACATTTCCACCTGAGGCGCTGCAGCACTTGTTTGCTGCATCCAATTACCGGTCACTGCAACTTTCTTAGCTTCTGGAGCTAATAAGCGAAAAGTAACTGAATTATCTGCTGAAACCTCCGGAGAATACACTTTTGACAATTGCTTGCCGATATTTTCTTGTGCCGACACCGTGATCGTGCTGATGCTCAATGCAAAAGCAATCAAATGAAGAATGGATTTTTTCATGATTAGTCTGTTTATCAATTAGGTTATCCAATATACTAATAAAAACAAAAAGCTGCTAAAGCATTGAACATTAATAATCTAACAAAATTCAGGAAAATTATATTTTAAATAATTATCTTTGCGCTCCAAATAAAACGCAATGAATCATCCTGTTAAGATTAAAAATGCATTGGTTTCAGTTTACTACAAAGACAACCTTGCACCTCTAATTCAACTACTAAACAAATACGGAGTTACTTTTTATTCCACTGGTGGAACTGAATCCTTCATCCGTGACTTAGACATCCCTGTTGAACGTGTTGAAGATTTAACTGGTTATCCTTCTATTTTAGGAGGCCGAGTTAAAACATTACATCCGAATGTATTTGGAGGAATCTTGTCTCGCCGTCCATTGGCAGAAGACAAAAAACAAATCGAGGAATACAACATCCCAGAGATCGATTTAGTAATCGTAGACCTTTACCCATTTGAAGAAACCGTTGCTTCTGGTGCTCCAGAGCAAGACATCATCGAGAAAATCGATATCGGTGGTATTTCTTTAATCCGTGCTGCTGCAAAGAACTTTAACGATGTTGTCATCATCTCTTCAAAGAATGACTACACAGAACTTGAAGAAATCCTTGCTGCTCAAGAAGGTTCTACTTCACTTGAACAACGTAAATCATTCGCAAAACGCGCCTTCAATACATCATCGCACTATGATACTGCGATCTTCAATTATTTCAACCAAGAAGATCCAATTGAAGTGTTCAAGCAGTCTGAGCAAAATGCTCAAGTGTTGCGTTATGGAGAAAATCCACATCAAAAAGGTATCTTCTTCGGAAATTTAGATGCCATGTTTGATAAATTGAATGGAAAAGAATTATCATATAACAACCTGGTTGACGTTGATGCTGCTGTTGCAATTATTGACGAATTTAGCGAGCCAACTTTTGCAATCTTAAAGCACACGAATGCTTGTGGAGTGGCATCTCGCCCTTCTATTAAGGCAGCGTGGGAAGCAGCACTTGCATGTGACCCTGTGTCTGCATTCGGCGGTGTGTTAATTACTAATGGTGAAGTTGACAAAGCAACTGCTGAGGAAATCAACAACCTATTCTTTGAAGTATTAATCGCTCCTTCTTATACAGAAGAGGCTTTACAAATCTTGACTGCAAAGAAAAACCGTATTATCCTTCGCCGTAAGGAGGTTCAACTACCAGCTCAACAATTCAAAACTTTGTTGAATGGTGTTATCCTTCAAGATAAAGACCATACTGTAGAAGGTCCTGAACAAATGACTTCTGTTACAGAAGTTAAACCTACCGCGCAACAATTGGAAGACTTATATTTCGCGAATAAAATCGTAAAACATACGAAATCAAACACGATTGTCTTTGCTAAAGACGGTACCTTGATCGCTTCAGGTGTCGGACAGACCTCACGTGTGGACGCATTAAAACAAGCTATCGAAAAGGCACATTCATTTGGTTTCGACATCAAAGGAAGTGTGATGGCTTCAGATGCATTCTTCCCTTTCCCTGACTGCGTAGAGATTGCTGGAAATGCTGGAGTAGTTGCAGTTCTTCAACCTGGTGGTTCGATTAAAGATCAACTATCTATCGATATGGCCAATGAAAAAGGTGTTGCCATGGTAACTACTGGTGTTAGACACTTCAAACACTAAGCAATAGCTATAAGAATTCATGAGCCCTCAGGTTTAAAACCTGAGGGCTTTTTTTATGTTGCCAATCTAAAAAAAATCCTTGGAATCGTTTTTGCACATTATTTTAAATTAAATCATACACTATGAGACTACTAACATTGATTACACTTAGCTGTATTATAGGTTTATCATCTTGTCAAGAGAATAAAAATAAACAGACGGAGAATCCTAACACAGTCAGCACGCTCACTGAAACTCCGAAAGACAGCAGCACAAGCATTCAAACAGATTCAACGCTGATTGTCAGGGAGAATTTCAATAGGATTAATGCCATAAAGAATTGGGATCGCATTGATTCCGCAGAAATACATGAATCAACTGAAGGTGGCATTGCCAAGTATTACACAAAAAACAATGTACTTGAGCTTATCAAGGCCAGGCATTATGGTGAAAGTGGCTACACCTTTCAAGACATCTATTTAAAAGATGGTAAACTTTCCTTTGTATTCGAAGAGCGCTTTGATTATAATACGCATATCATTGACCCCAAATTTGATATGGACAAAACAAAGAAAGCCGGGGAGGTCAGGTATTACTACATGAATGATAAACTTTTCAACATCATCGCAACAGACAAGGAAAATGAAAAATTCTTAAAGGAATACAAGGATACCGACAAGAACCTGAAAGATGTATTTAATAAGCTTATCAAGATAAAAGAGAACAACTTCGATCCGACAGGAATATCGGATTAAAAGATTCTAATTCAATTTCTTCAATCCCAGTATTTCCACATGAAAAACTTTCGCAATAGTCAACAGGTTTGCTTATTTTTGCAGCAAGATGTCAGATTTAAAATATAACCAACGAGGTGTATCCGCAGGGAAAGAGGATGTACACAACGCAATCAAAAACATTGATAAGGGTTTATTCCCAAAAGCATTCTGTAAGATAGTTCCAGATATTTTGGCAGGTGATGAGCAGTATTGCAACATCATGCATGCCGATGGTGCTGGTACGAAGTCTTCTTTAGCCTACGTTTATTGGAAAGAAACAGGCGATGCTAATGTTTGGCGTGGTATTGCTCAGGATGCAATTATTATGAACCTGGATGATTTATTGTGCGTTGGTGCTATTGACAATATTATTCTTTCATCGACAATCGGAAGAAACAAGAACAACATCCCTGGAGAAGTCATCGCTGAAATTATAAACGGAACAGAAGAAATTTTAGCCGAACTAAGGGATATGGGCATTGGTATTTATTCAACTGGAGGTGAAACTGCAGATGTGGGCGACTTGGTTAGAACAATCATCGTTGACAGTACAGTTACCTGTAGAATGAAACGTGAAGACGTTATCTCCAATCACAAGATTAAAGGCGGCAATGTGATTGTCGGTCTTGCTTCATACGGTAAAGCAACCTACGAAAAAGAATACAATGGAGGCATGGGGTCCAATGGACTTACCTCTGCCCGTCATGATGTATTCAGCAAATATATCGCAGAAAAATATCCTGAAAGTTTTGATCCTGCTGTTCCTTATGAATTAGTTTTCGCAGGAGGTAAGGCACTCACGGACAAAATTAAAACAGAAACTGGTGAAGAAGTTACAGCGGGTAAACTCGTGCTTTCTCCTACTCGTACTTATGCACCTGTGATCAAACAAATCTTAGACAAATACCGCAGCCAAATCGATGGAATGGTCCATTGCTCTGGCGGTGCCCAAACGAAAGTTCTTCACTTTGTGGATGATGTCCACATTATTAAAGACAATCTATTTCCGATTCCACCACTATTTGAATTAATCCAAAAGGAATCCAATACGGATTGGCAGGAAATGTATAAAGTATTCAATATGGGTCACCGTATGGAACTTTATGTCCCAGAAGAAATCGCAGCAGATATCATTAAAATTTCAGAGTCATTTGGCATTCCGGCACAGATCATCGGTCGTGTGGAAGCTGCTGATAAAAAACAAGTGACTATCCGTTCACCATTTGGAGAATTTATATACGAATAAATTGAAGGTGAAAGGTAAAAAAACCATAGGAAGAACAGAGGTCATTGACCTGCCTGAACTCGGACTTTACAATATTCATGCAAAGATCGACACAGGGGCCGAAACATCTGTTTTACACTGTGAAGATATGCAAGTGGTCAAGAAAGCTGGGCACCTCTATATTACCGCTTACATCAGACCAGAGGAAGATAATGACAAAACATTGAAGCTGACCTTCCCTGTTCATAGGGAAAGAACCGTCAAGAGTTCTTTTGGCCAGTCAGAAATTCGTTATATCTTTCTAACAAAAATCCGTATGTTTAACGAACTGTATGACATCAAGTTATCTTTTAGAAATCGTTCGTCCATGTCCTATCCAATGCTTTTAGGACGTAACTTTATTACGGGGAAATTCTTGGTAGATGTATCTAAAAAAAATTTAGCAAATAACATCATATAAAACACATAACCTCGTTATCTGTTTAACAAATAAAATATTGTGAAAATAGCCGTACTATCGACGAATAAGTCATTATATTCTACCCGTAGATTGGTAGAAGCTGCCATTAGTAGAGGTCACGAATGTGAGGTCATCGACCATATCCGATGCTATGTAGGCATACAGCAAGGCAAACCCTCCATACATTATAAAGGTCAAGATATCGCAGGTGTTGATGCAATCATCCCTAGAATTGGTTCTTCAGTGACTTTTTATGGTTCGGCAATCGTTCGCCAGTTTGAAGTAATGGACGTACTCTCTGCCAATCCTTCGCAAGCGATCACGCGCTCAAGGGATAAACTGAGGTGTATGCAGATCCTTTCTGGTGCTGGTCTAGGACTTCCCATTACAGGGTTTGCCCGGACAGCCTCTAATGTGGACGATTTGATCAATATGGTTGGTGGAGCTCCTCTAGTGATTAAACTATTGGAAGGAACCCAAGGTATTGGTGTTGTATTAGCTGAAACAAAGAAAGCTGCATCTTCGGTTATCGAAGCTTTTTATGGCTTGGGGAATAATATTCTGATCCAAGAATATATCAAAGAAGCAAAAGGAACCGATATCCGTGCATTTGTTGTGGACGGAAAGGTGGTTGGAGCAATGAAAAGAACAGCTAAAGAAGGCGAGTTCAGATCAAACTTACACCGAGGAGGTACTGCCGAGGTCGTTAAGCTTACACGCAAAGAGAAAGAAACAGCAATTGCCGCAGCACGTGCAATGGGATTAACCGTTGCTGGTGTTGATCTCCTTCCTTCTGCTAGAGGACCTCTTATCCTAGAAGTAAACTCATCCCCTGGACTGGAAGGTATAGAACAAGCTACCGGAAAAGATATTGCAGGCGAGATAATCAAATATCTTGAAAGACAGTATGAGGCTAAACAGCTTGCGAAGCCTGTCACAACAAGAAGAAAAATTAAAAAAGAGAGTAATCTTTAGGGAGACAGTAGACAAAAGACAGTAGACATAAGAAAAAGGAAAGGGTGATACCTTTCCTTTTTCTTTTTGTTTATCGTATTAATTGATTGGCTTAAATTCCGTTTCCTTCAGATAAGGATTTAAATCCCTCAGGATTATCTAGGCTATCATCTTTTTGTTCCTTAAGGTTATTTTCTTCTTCAATCTGATTTTCCTCTTCTACAACAATATCATCAAAATTGTAAGGCACTACAAAGGTCCGTTTTACACGATCTGATTTATACAGATAGATACACCATAGTATGCCGATCAAGATTGTCCAAAGATCTCTTGGCGCTAAATTTGTAGAAATGCTAAATTCCGATGAGTTTAATAAATAAAGAAAAAAGTTTGTAAATAAAATGGTTATAATAGATATACCTTGAATAATAACATAAGTTTGAGGGAATATATCACGACATTTCCAAAATAGAATCGTTAAAAACAAAGTTGAAACACAAGAAAATACGGAAATCAATAGCCACCAACTTAGGTACATAAAATAAAGTATACTATTTGCTTTATCATTGCTTAAGCCATCAATTATTTGCCATTGCTTTGCATTTAAAGGGGATTCACTTGTGAAAAAAACACCAAAAATCATCAGATTCCCAAGCGAAAGACCAATGCCCAATATCCATAAAATACCAGTAATTTCACTAAAAGGCCTCGCAGGTTCAACACTTATTAAATTTCCAGGTCTGGATTTGATATAATGTTTAAATAAGAACCAACTGAATAATCCACTTAAGACCATAAATGCTAAAAAAGCGTAAGGACTAAAATCCAATTCATTGATATTAAAATTCTCCAACTCTATTTGATCATTATCATTTAAATAGGGATAAAAGTTCAATGCAGCGCTTATTTTCTTATAATCAGTAATATAATCCTGAACTTGTTCTGCAGGAATATATGAATCATTAAAACGAAAAGTCGTGGAAATAATCAATGTATCTTTCGATGTTTTTAAAAATCTCGAATACCAATAAGAATCTCGTTCGATGACATCTTCATCATGTTCCAAAGAACCAACATTTTGTTTATCTCTATTGATGATTTTTACAAGGTAATTGATGTTCAAAGGATATTCGACAGAGATTGGCGAAACCCGATCTTCCTCTACTGCTGGAATTCGATCATAAATAAATTTCATATAAGCTGGGGCACCACGCTTTTCCTCATCAACGACATATTTATCAAGTAAATATTCTTCCTTAATGATGAAAACATTGTTTTTCAAATCATCCGTGAATGATATGGGTGTTAAGTGCTTTGCCTTCTTATATAGTTGTTTATAATAGTCTTCATACTCATTTTGGATCTGATTCTTTGCCGTTTCTTTAAAATAGGTTCTCATCCGATCCGCCTCATGATCAAAATATGTTGTAGTAACCTTTAAGTTTGCTTTTCCTTCGGGTAATAATTGGAAAACATCTTCAACAGTTACAAAATAACCATGACTTGATACGGGTTTTGTTACTTCACTTAATTTTGAACCATTTTCCAGGAATAGAACTTTTCCATAATACGGAAAATAACGGTCCATTACATCAGCCCCTTGATTCGTGATGGTTGGATCGACAGCTTTCAACTTTCCCTTGATCACCGCAGCGATCACCATATGGTTAAAAGAATATGGACTTGGCAGAGATTTATCCAACTCCTTATCTTGATAAGTATTGGCAAGGATTAACGATGATTTTATGTCCTTTCTGGCCAACATAGAGGCCAAAAGCAGTGACTTATCCTTACAGTCGCCGTAACGTTGATTAAACACTTTCTCAGGTGCATGTGCACGATGGGAATTTTCACCCATCTCAATCCCCATATAACGGATTGAATTCTGCACGAAATTCAGACATTTTTCAAAATACGCTGTAGTATCCTGCTTTGATTCAGCCCAAAATTGCTGAATTTGATTATCCAAGGCACTGCCAGCTTTGATCTCAGAAATAGGATTAACCCGTTTTGCCCAATCTGCAACCTGTCGCCATGATGAAAATTCAGATGCTTGTATATATGCTGTTTTATCATACCAATAAGGAATATAATATTCATCCGAAGTTGATGAGCCCTCTGTTGGTTCCTCCCAGTATAAATAGTCCAAACCATCTTTCACAAGATGCTTATTCGCCTTTGCCCCATTGTGCGGCTTGATATTCAGTTTTCTTCCATTTGGAACAACATATACTAAATGCACTAGCCCATTGGGTTCAGATCCTTCTAAATAGTAAAGATTTGAAAACTTCCCTTCAAACACAGGATTAAATCCAATGATCGAATAGGAAAATATAATCTTATCCCCTTTTCTTAAATCATCTAAAACGGTGAATGAAGAATATTGACCATTATAGATTAATCGGGATAGATCAGTCTCAACCGCAACAGTCTTAAATTTTGATAAATCCAATCTGTCCTGAATCTTTCCGTCCCTTTCTACTTGTAACCTATGAATAACAACACGTTGAAATAGCGGATCAAAATCTATGCTCACCTGACCAGCATTTTCAGCCCCGGAGTCATCGCTTAGAACTTTTATTGAATTGGCATAATGGGTTTGGTTTCCTAGATGATATTGATTCTCTATAAGCTCAAAATAATATCCTAGACTGATCTCATCCAAATTAATTTGCTGAGGTTTTTGAGAAATTGTCCTTAACCATGCAGGAATCTCTGCCTTAGTTATTTTTATCGAGGGTTGAGCCATTAATGCCGATAGCAACATCAGCAGCAACATGGCTGTTAATAAAATTGATTTTCTCATGTGTTAATAATCAGTAAACGAATATAAACATAAAAGCAAATAATTTTTTAAGTTTCAAAAAATATATAAATACTGAATATCAACTACTTAACTAATGTATTTTACCGCATATCCTAATACTTCAAATAGCTATAAACAAAAAAGGAAGCCAAAATTAGCTTCCTTTATAAATTTATCTTCCTGAATTTATTTTATGGCCTTACTTACCTCAATTGGCAGGTCTGATTCCAACACAGCAGCCCCGTCTTCAAATACTGCTCTGTATTTTTCAGCTCTTTCTTCAACACTTGACAATTTATCATAGGTAGGTGCTGAAGAAATCATGCACATCACCCCTTTTTCACGAAAGAACTGATACATCTCCTGATTTGCCGGCTTGATCTCCGGACCTATGTAGACGATCATCCGGTCGAAAGGTAATCCCGAGGCTTTGAATGCATCTAAATCTTCCTTGTTACGGATATGCATGGAAAGATATTGCTTAGGATTTTTGTCTAGGTAGAATTTTGCTTGTTCAACATTATGAACTGTCACCCATACCCAGGCATAAGCATTATGCTTTCTAATAATCTCCGCCGTCATCTCCATCGGAAGATCCTTCTTATCTAAATTCAAGATGGTCTTTCCCTTTGCCCACAAAATCATTTCTTCAAGGGTATTGATCTTATACTTCGTAGGATTGCCTTTATGGTCTTTCAACTTTAATTGCTGAAGTTCTTTCCATGTAAAATCAGCCACCTTTCCAGATCCTGTCGTTGTCCTTTCCAGGGTTGCATCATGAACCATAACTGGCACAGCATCTTTTGTTAATCGAGGATCAATTTCAAAAATTGCTGGGCTATGCTTTAAAACCGCTTCCATAGCAGCTATAGAATTTTCAGGCATCTGTTCTTCAATCGTCCCTCGATGACCAGAAATTACTTTCTTTCCAGGTGCATATTTGAAATAGTCATACATTTCCTCCACCGTTTTAAAATTTAGCTTATGCAGATTTTGTGAAAAGGAAGGAGCTGTTTGAATTACAGCAAGACATGTGAATAAAGCAATAATCGTTTTCTTCATCGGAATTAATTTGAAGTCCTAAAATTAAGCATTCAACTTTAACAAATTGAAACCTTTATGTTTATCTAAGGTTATCAACGTTAAGGCCGAGTTTTCCTGCACAATTTTTCGATAATTTTTCAATGGCATACCCAATTGCTGTGACATAAATAGTCGATTAACACCATTATGCCCAACAACCAAAATGGTTTGACCATCATATTTTTCCATCAGTTCATTATAGAAACTCTCCAGCCTATTGATAACCTGTTTTGCATTTTCACCTGTTCTGCCCGCTTCAAATCCTTCCGGATCCGACAGCCAGTTGTACCAAGAATTAGGATCCTCAGCAATAAAATCTTCAGAACGCTTTCCCTCCCACTGTCCAAAGTCAACTTCAATCAAGCGTTCATCAACCTGAACCTTTTCAGGTCTGCCTGAAGCAATTTCAGCTGTAGTTTTTGCACGTTGTAATGGTGAGCAAAAAATATGGTCAAATGAATATTCCTTTAATAATTCATTCATTCTTTTGGCCTGCGAAATCCCGTTTTCTGTTAATGGGATATCCGTTCGTCCACAATATTTATTTCCATCTGCATTAAACGCAGTTTCTCCATGTCTTAATAGACAGATTGTAATCATCTATAGGTAGTTTAAATCTTTCAATTTCTGTTTAAAATCCTCGTATTGCTTTTTATAGGCGCCAACTAATTCAGGATCTGGCAATACCATCTTTTCAATTGCGGTCATCTTTTCCGAGGCTTCAATCAATGAAGAATAAAAGGTATTGGAGGCAGCCATAATCGCGGCTCCAAATGCCCCACTAGCTTCTTTGCATTTGTAAATTGGAACATTCAATACTGAAGCTCTAATTTTTAACCAGATATCTGAATTGCTTCCTCCACCGGCGGAATATACCGCCTCCACTTTCTCCGATGAAAGCTCTTCTATAATATCGTATGCCAGTTTTTCTATAAAAGCTACACCTTCTAGGTTTGCTGTAAACAACTTCGTCCGGCTTAGTCCTTCCGGAGCAAAACCCCTAGCTTGAGGCGCCATAATAGGATAACGCTCGCCGTCCTGCCATAACGGCCAAGCCAACTCATGGGTAGGAACCAATGTTTCTGCCTCCGCATTTAGCTGCTCCAGCCCTTCCGAAAATTCCATTGAAATCCAGTCCGCACCGGTATTACTTGCTCCGCCCGGCATCCAATACCCTTCCGGATGGCGGTGGCTGTATAATCTTCCCAATGGGTCGATAACATTGTTCTTCGTAACTCCTTTTATAACTAAGGTCGTTCCTATCGTCGTATTCCATGTTCCTGGTTTTACAGCACCGGATGCCATTTGTGTGGCACATCCATCTGTCATCCCTACAACAACAGAAATTTCTCCAAGCCCCCATTTTTGCGATAGATGTGGCAATAAGGTCGCAACAACAGTTCCTGAAGGAACAACGTTCTGTAGCCAACTTTCTTTGATTCCAATTTCATCACTTACAAAACTTGGCCATTCCAATTTCTCTAAATCAAAAGCCGACTTTAAAACATTGGTGTAGTCAGTTGTATGGTAATTTCCAGATAACTTTCCTACTAAAAAGTCCGATGCATGGATCCATAAAGAAATATCCTTGACCTTTTCAGTATAGGTTTCTATATACCAAAGCATCTTGGAAATACCACTCGAAGCATTGAACCCTGTATATCCGTGTCGTATATTTCTTTCTGCAATTGCTTTAATGCGCTTCCCTTGGTCAGATGATCTAGGGTCGCTGTACATAATTGCATCATGCAAAGGCTTATTATTGGAATCTAGCGGTATAACCGTCCCTGATGTTGAAGTCACTGAAATCGACTTTATATCGGCTTTATTTATGGATTCAGGAAGGTTTTGGATTAATGAGAATATCATTTCATCGCAATCCTGCCACCAAATTAATGGCGATTGTTCCTCCCGAAACCTATCGCTTAACTGGAATTTACGCGAGTCAGATGCAATCAATGTTCCCTTCTCGTCAACCAAGACCACCCTCGCTCCTTGCGTTCCGACATCGAGTCCAAAAAAATATGTGCTCATCTATTGACCTACCTGTTTAAATGTTTTACGAGCATTCTTCCACTCTTGGTATAGCTTTTCAAACTCTTCATGATTCTGTGGATGAATCTCCTCCAATAATTCCGGACTCTCATTTTTTACGCCTAGTGCATCATTACAAATAAATACACCACCCAAGACCGAAGCCTGACGGAATGTATCCCTAATCTTGATGCTCTTGCCAAATAAGTTTGCTATGAATTGACGCAGTTTGCGGCTCTCCACTCCTCCTCCACAAGCCCATATATAGGATTCTTGATGTGGAGATACCGCACATAAGAACTTATAGTTCTCATAAATACTGCAGGCTATATCCCAAAGTATCGCGAAAACAAAACTCCCGCGAGTTAACTGATGGGACACCGGTGCATTGAAGATAAAACCTCCCTTGGTCAAGGGTTCTTCTTCGTCTGCTATGAGGGAACCCAACGAAGCCACACACTGCGAATAGGTTGCATCCTCTAATTCTTTTTCAATAATATCATAGCCTTCGTTTGGATAGAAAATTTCCTTCAAACGTTGGTAATTCAGTCCTGTAACACCTGCATTCGCTTCCAGAATAAAATTATCGGCATCGATGTGCCGGCTGGTCCAAGTACGTTGCTCGCTATCTTTTTCATAGCTATCCACAATTTTTATGATCGGAGTAGTCGTACCGGAAACAATCACTACATCATTGGCAGAGGGCTCCATGCTTCGGATTGCCAATTGCGTATCTCCGCCCCCAACTACGATCAAAGCCGTAGAACTTATTCCTAATTCTTCTCCAACCTCAGATTTTATTGGGCCTAAGACTGTTGCCGCATCTTTTAGTTCTGGTAATATATCGGCAGATAAACCGAATTGATCCAACAAAGCTGCAGACCATGATTTATGTTCAACATCGTATAATAATGTTTCAGAAGCTTGAGAATGTTCATACCCTTCGATCCCTGAGAATTGAAATTGAATCCAATCACTAATGCTCATAAAGCAGGATACCCTTGCAAAAAGCTCAGGATAAACTTCTCGTACACCGACTAATTTAAAAGCTGAAAATAGCGATGTAGGATAACGGCCGGAAAGGTTGTAAACCAAATCCTTATCTTTTAGATCAACCTCCCACTTACGTCCACGATGATCAATGTTAGGCATCCCCAACAAAGATTTACCATCTTTATCCGTGATTACAATCCCCTCTCTTTGACTGGTTGCTGTGACTGCATTAATCTGAATATCACCAGATTCTTGTAATGCCTCTTTAGAAAGCCTTAATATCTGACCCCACAGTTCCTCTGGATTGAAAAAGATAGAATCTTCATACTGAGGATCAGTTTCATAATGAACATTTTCTCTTTTAATACTCAAAATTTCTCCATCGATACCACAAACAGCAACACGTGCATTTCCAGTACCGATATCGACGATTAAATAAGCTTTTTTCTTTGCCATGATTAGCTAATTGATGTTTTTTCTAGGACAGCTTTATTTACCAGTTGTTTGATCGATTTATTTCCATTATGGAAAAATTCCCGAATGTTATTGTTCATAATGAAAGCATGATGATCTTCTACTTCATGGGTTGCTCCCGCAATATGCGGTGTGGCAATCACATTCTTATTTAAAATCATCTTATAGTCAATCTCGTCTGGTGGCTCATTGTAGAATACATCCAATACCGCACCACGGATCTGACCACTTTCAATTGTTTCTAATAAATCCTCACGATTAACAACGGTAGCTCTTGCTGTATTAACAAAAATCGCATCTTTATTCAACAATGAAAGATATTTTTTATCAATCATTCCTTTTGTTTCCGGCGTTACCGGAAGGTGGATGCCGACTACATCGCAGGTGGAGAACAATTCCTCCAATTCAACTTTCTTAAAGTCCGGGTTTGGATCTACATAGTATGGATCGAAATAATAAATTTCACTTGGAAAGTTCTTCAGCATCCTTGCGATATGCTGACCTACAGCACCAAATCCAACCATCCCCACCTTCTTTCCTGCTAATTCATTTCCTTTAAATTCTAGGTAAGAGGTATGTGCCCCTTCGCCCCAGTTTTTACCTTCTAACCAATTGATGGCAGGTATTGTGTTACGCATCAATGTAATGACATTGGCGATAAACATCTCTGCAACCGCTTGTGCATTTCGTGCAGGTGTATTAAATACCGGGATGCCTAATTCAGTAGCCACATTCAAATCAATGTTTGATGGTGTTCCACGGCAGATACCCACAAATTTTAAATCCGGATTTGAACGTAATACCTCTTCGGTGATTTCATCATGCTCCGAAATTAAGGCGTCTGCCCCAGTTTCTTTAAGCAATGCTGAAATTTCCGTCGGATTATATGCACGCCCATGGGGTTTCCATGAACGATAAATTACCTCATCAAAAAGCCCCTTCAACTCATTCAAAGCTTTTTCATTCTCATAAGGTGCTGTTAACAATACTTTCATAGGTTGTTTATTCTTTTTTCTTTATTTAATTACTAAACTGTATTTAATTCGGCTTGAGACTCCTTCATTTCTTCTGGAATCGTAATGAATTTTGTTAGTACAGCACTCACTAGGTATAAGCCTGCCAATACCCAAATCACCCCTTCGCTTCCAATTGTACCAATCAATAGACCCACTAATGCTGGTCCTACAAAAACAGGCAATCCTGCCCCAAGATTCAAGATAGCCATGGCTGCCCCTTTGTCTTCTTTTACCAAGGATGGTACTAATGCTGACAAAGGAACATATCCGGCCAATAGCCCTCCCCAAGCTATTCCTGCTGCCATTACTGCCCAATATGCCCCATTGAACCAGATCGGCGAGTAATAAAACAATACCGTTGTTATGGCACAGCCCACACCACCAAACCACATAATGGTGCGCTGCCAGCCTAATCGATCTCCAACAAAACCAAAGATTAAGTTGAAGGCTATATTACTAGTGAAAATTGTTCCCCAGATCTGTAACCATTCCTTGGTGTCAAAACCATGCTCGGCCATATACATAGGTAAGAATACCGGAAAAGCAAATTGTGCCGTCGTATTGATCACACGAACGATTCCACCTATCAATACCTTTGGCTCCTTTTGAACAATCGTCAGCCCATTCAATAATTCCTTACCTTTCGGACCTTGAGATGCTTTGGTCTCAAACTTATCCCGGTTCAATACCAAGGCGAAGAAGGCTCCAATTAGCACCCATAAAATCGAAGACCACAACGTGTTCTCATAGCCATATCGCTCCAAAGCCCAACTTGAATAATATGCCCCTAAAACGTTCAGCCCGCCTGTAAATACAAACCAGAACCAGCCCACTGCTCTCCCCAACATATATTTAGGGCTTCGGTAGTTTATCCAAACCATAAATGAATAGGCAAATAATGGATAGCCAAAACCTCGAATTGCATAAAATAACAGCATCGCATTGTAATCCAACTTCGCCATTCCCATTGAGATAAATCCTACTGTCCCAATCAGGTAAAGCAACAAGCCCATAAACATGGACTTGCGAGGACCATAACTTTCTGCAAGAACTCCCGAAAACCAAGATGATATGGCAATGGTGATCCCATAAACCGTAAAGAGTAGCGCAGACTGTTCTATACTCATACCATGTTCGGTCAAGTATGGACTCAGCCAGCCCTGTTCCACCCCGTCACCCATCATAAAGAGAAGAATCCCCAGGTAGCCCCATTTCAAATTTGATGGGATACCGATCCTATCCATTAAATTACTTTGTGTCATTGTTTTTATTTAAGGTTATTATTGATTTATTAAATAGTATTTCATTAAAAATAAACAAAATAAAACATAATTAAACCTATTGGTGCAAAAAAAAGAACAGACCATTTGCTGTTCTTTTTTATTAAAACAATTTCTAGCTATATCTTAATTGAGCACTCACAAAATAGTGGTCACTTGGTAATACGCCATTCAAAGTATCTTTTATTATTTTCATTTCTATCCCTTTTAATGGACCTTTTACGAATATAAAATCAATCTTTTTGGATTTTTTGCGGTTAGGATCTTCGCCTTTAAAGCCGTGAGTAGTCCCTTCAGGTTTCTCATTTCCATTAACCTGAACATAGGAATCCTGCCAACCTGCAGAAATCACATCTTGATAAACTTTCGAATCCATGCCTACATTGAAATCTCCCGTTAAGATCTGAGGAAAATCCGATTGATACGGGGATGCTTCATCTAACACGACCTTGATTTGCCCTTCCTTAGCTTCATTACTCACATGATCCAAATGAAGATTGGTCAATCGAAGTTCCCTATTGGTTTTCTTATCCAATAACCTTACCCATACAGCATTCCTAGCTCTGGCTGATCCCCATGAGAGGCTAGCCGGTTTTAATGGAGTTTCCGAAAGCCAGTAAGTTCCAGCTGTTAACAATTCAAACCGTTTCTTAGAAAATAGGATCGGGTTTTTGGCAATGCCATGATAGCCTTCCTTGAATTGATCCATTTCCGGTCCATCAAATCCAAAAGCAAAGTAATCCGAAAGATTTGCCTTAAGGTCAAGAAACTGTCCTCTTAAAACTTCCTGAAACCCAATTATATCTGCCTTCTGTTTTTTAATAACAGCTAAACATGCCTCGCGTCTACTTGCCCAACCTAATCCTTTTGCAGCATCTTCCTCTAAATCCACACGGATATTGCAGGTCAATACATTTAAATCTGAAGTACCAACGATTGATTCTCCGGCATGTAAATCTAATTTACCCAATAAAGGGATTGCCGTGATAAGTCCTGCTTTCTTAAAAAACTCGCGACGGTTGGATTTTACAGGTTGTTTCATCTCTGTTTCTATTAAACTGTTGCCTCTAATCCTTCACCTAAATAGGCTCCAGCATTGATCAACTCTGTTCTTAATTCTTCAACGTTCACCTCCGCTGGAGTAACACCATGACGAACAGCTAATTTTGCCGCGCGTCCAGCTGCTTCACCCATCGCCATACATGGTGCCATAACTCGAATAGCAGACATCGCTTCATGTGTTGTGGAAATCGAACGTCCTGCAACCAATAAGTTCTTTATTTTCTTTGGAACCAATGAACGGTATGGAATATCATAGCTATCCCCACACCAAGTCAAGGTACAGCCTCCTCCTTCTGGATGGTGGATATCCAATGGATAGCTCGCTACTGCTACCGCATCCTCAAAACGACGACAGGTCAAAATATCATCTGCTGTCATCACATAATCTCCTACTATGCGACGAGTTTCACGGATCCCCAAGAATGGAGCCATTTTCGTAAAATGTGATTCCTCAAATCCAGGAACATATTCTTGTAGGTAGCGCTGTATCTCTTCAACCTGTTTTCGACCTTCAATTTCACCAAAGGTCAAGCTTTCCGGATTCGTACCATCAACCCCATTAATTCTCGACATATTAACCCAAACCTCTCCTTCGCGCAAGCCCGTGATTAAAATCGTTCTTTCTACAGGAAGGTGGTATCCTGCTGCACGTGCTTTTTCCATAACGCTGCGAAGACCTACCACGATGAACTGATTATTCTGACCGAAATATTCCGCCGGAATAAAATCCGTCAAATAGGTCCTTGGCTCCTCTGCAATAGACATCCTTAATTTTTCTGTATCAACACCCGCCATACAGAACATCAAGGTCGGTGGTTGTGCTCCCCCAACTTCATTTCCTTGTTCACATTCAACTCCCGCTTTAAAAGCAACGTCAGCATCTCCGGTACAGTCAATAACGGTTTTCGCCAATATCACCTCTCTACCCGATTTACTTTCTATGATGACCCCTTTTAATTCATCCCCTTCCATCACTACTCCTGCAGAAAACACATACAACAGAACCTTTACGCCGGACTCTTCCAACACCTTTAAGCCAACATTTTTTACAGCCTCAGGTTCAACCAAAGTCAAACTCATATGTAATGGACAAGGACGATGTTCTGAAGCTGCATCGACCTCTTTCAGTCTTTCAATAAATTTTTGAGGTAGCCCCTTAATAATCTGATTTCCCTTTTGACCTAAAAAGCCTAAGATGGGCAACCCAATAGTCATGTTTCCACCTACAAAGCTTCGATTGTCAATTAAGGCAACCTTCAAACCGTCAGAAGCCGCCGCCTGCGCTGCAATAATTCCTGCAGGTCCTCCACCGACTACTAATACATCGACTTCCATACGTACTGGAGTTTCTCTTGCGGGCTCCAAAATGGTCTTAACTTCTCCCATAACAATTAATATTTTATAAAATTTTACTTTTAATTATTTTCTACCATCAATGCCCCGTTCGGCTTTTCCTTCTTTACCATCGTCCACAGAATCAATACAGCTATCGGATGCATAAAGGCCATCGCAATAAAAATGGTTCCAGCACCTAATGAACCCATCATCTGTCCAACAAAATAATTGAACAATACCGCTCCTAATGCTCCAAAACCACCTGCAATCCCTAATACAGAGGCAACATTCTTTACAGGAAATGCTTCCGCTATGACAACTGAAATTGTAAATAACCAACTTAGACATGCTACTGCTACCAAAGAAAAAATCAATATGGTCAGATAAGGATTAGAAACATAGGCTGTCAAACAACATAATGGCGCCAAAACAGCAATGCTACTCAGCATAATCTTTCTTGCCAACAAAGGTTCCTTACCGTTTCTTACCATCTTATCAGACCATGCCGATGTACCTATTGCTCCAAGATCGGCAACCAAGAACGGGATCCATCCAAACATACCAATTTGAGCCAATGTCAATCCGCTCTCCTCCTGTAGATATCCCGGTAACCAAAACAGGCAGAAATACCAAACCGGATCGCTGACAAAACGAATCAATAAAATCCCCCATAATGACTTTCTGCTCCACAATTGCCCCCAAGTAAAGGAATGCTCAGAATCAGCAGCCCCCCCTTCGTTTAATGCTTCTTTACGAATTTCAGCAGGCGGTTCGGTATAGATCAAAAACCATAATAATGCAATGATTAATCCTACAATCCCTGCTACAATAAATACCGTATGAAAATTATAACGCATAGCTAGCCATGCTACTAAAGGCGGAGCAATAATGGCCCCTATTGAACTTCCTGCTACACAGAGGCTATTCGCTGTTGCTCTCAACTTCCCCGAAAACCAGACTGTAATCACTTTTAATTGTGCTGGAAAATTTGTAGGTTCTGCTGCTCCCAACATCCCCCGAAAAAATAGAAACGATCCAAATGTCCTGGAGAATCCTCCTCCCAAACAAGCTACCGACCATCCTAAAATCCCTACCAGCATAACCTTTCGCTCACCGAATCTATCTACCAACCATCCAGAAACCGGATACATTAATGCATAGAATACTGTAAAGACATTGATCACTAATGCATAACCATCGTCTCCTAAATCAAATTCATCTTTCAGCATAGGCTTTAGGATGGATACAATCTGCCGGTCATAGTAATTGAATACTATCGCTAGGAAGATTACCAGAATGATAAACCACCTTCTTTTCTTAGCAGGAATCGGCAATGTAAACTTTGACATAAGGAAAATTTGGTTATTATTTTTTTATGTTACGTTCCAAATGTAGAAATAAATGAATAGAAAAAAAAACATTTTTAAATAAAAAAAAACAATAGGCAAGAACAGAAAAGGTCATTATATTTGTTCTATATTAACTTATTTAAATGAATTATGATGAATATTACGGACAGACACGAATTCATTCTAAAAAGCTTAAAGGAAAAAGGAAAAATTACGATAGACTGGCTCTGCGAAACCATGAAGGTTTCCAGCGTAACGATCCGAAAGGACCTTAAAGTACTAGAAGATAAAAACCTGTTATTCAGGATTAAAGGGGGAGCTTCGAGCAGCAACCCTTATGCTATTGACCGACCTATATTGGTTAAGGAATCGATTAACAGCGAAGAAAAACAGCGCATCGCCCAGGCTGCCATTAAACTCATCAGAGACAATGATTCAATCATGATTGGATCTGGAACCACCGTATTTACATTAGCTAAAATCATCGAGTCAGCTCATATGCTCACCGTTATCACCCCTGCATTAAAAGTGGGTTTAGAGCTAAGTGGGAAGCCTAATATTGAAGTTTTACAGCTTGGCGGATTAATCAGAACCAACTCATCTTCGGTAGCAGGACAGTATGCAATGCGAATTTTGGACGAGATCAGCTGTGGCATTTTATTCCTCGGTGCCGATGGTATTGACTTGGAATTCGGAATTTCAATCAGCAATCTTCCTGAAGCTACCCTTAACCAAAAAATGATAGAAACCTCTCAAAAAATAGCTATCCTGGTAGATAGCAGCAAATTTGGCAAAAGAGGCCTCGGCAAAATCTGCGAACTTATCGACGTAGATTACATTATTACTGATAGCAAGGTGTCCTCTAACATCGTAAGGTCTATTGAAGACCTTGGCATCAAAATCATCGTGGCATAATCCACTTTCCTCAATACTTTTTTAGAAAAAAGATTTTTAAATTTTTGGTTTAAAAATCTTTTTTTTATTTTCGAAACGCTTTACAAGCAAATAACCTTTTGTTATTTTTGAATAAAATCTATTATTATTTCATAGTTTTTGCCCTGTTTTAACAAAACAAAAACATTGACTTAATAATTATTTAACATTATAAATCTATTTTCGAAACAATTTTAAACAAATAAAAAGTTGTAAAAATTGAGTTCGAAACATCTATTTGAAGAACCTATTTATTTTTAATACACATCTAAATGAAAAAACAATTACATCTCATTTTTTTGCTGTGCTTACTACCGATCGGTATGCTATGGGCTCAACAAAAAAATATCACGGGGAAAGTGACCAATGAAGATGGAATTCCTGTTGAAGGAGTAACCATCCGTATTAAAGGACACTTAAATGCATTGGCGCAAACATCTCAAACCGGAGAATTCAATATTGAGGCCAATGTCGGAGATGTGCTGGAATTTGCCAGCATGGGCTATGCCACAGCTGAGCGCAGCATTACTGACCAAAGCTTAATCAACATCATCCTAAAATCCGATCAAACTAATCTTGACGAAGTCGTAGTCGTTGGTTATGGCACTCAAAAGAAAGTCAACCTTACTGGCGCGGTTTCAACAATCAATAGCGAACAGCTTGAAAGAAGACCTGTAGTCTCTACCTCTTCTGCTCTGCAAGGGCTTGCTCCCGGTGTTACTGTAACTTCCCAGTCGGGTGCTCCTGGTGCTGATCAAGGTCAGATCCGTATTCGTGGTGTAAACTCCTTCGGTGGTTCTGATTCTGAACCCTTAGTGATCATCGACGGGGTAGCAGGATCTCTTGACAATATTGACGCTAACCTAATCGAGAATATTTCGATCTTGAAGGACGCTGCTTCTGCTGCTATTTATGGCTCCCGCGCTGCGAATGGCGTTATCTTAGTGACTACTAAACGTGGTAAAGATCAATTTGGAATCAACTACAAAGGCTATACGGGATGGCAGGATGCAACCTTCATCCCTAAAGTAACGGATGGAGCTACCTTTATGAAAGTCTTCAACGATGCAAATATGAACGACAATGGATCGGTAATCTATAGCGATAAAGATTTTGAAGACTTCAACAAATTATATGCTGAAAACCCTGATAATTTCGATTGGCAGAAAGCTATTCTTAGCGGATCAGGATTCACCCACAACCACTTTTTATCCCTAAACGCTGGGGCCGGAAAAATTCGTGTGGCACCTTCTGTAGGCTATGTTTCTCAGGATGGTTTAATTAAAAACACAGGATTTCAAAGGTACACCTTTAGAAATAACATGGATATCAATCCGAATGATAAATTGAATATTCGATTTGACTTATCTGCAGTGAATACCAACCGTCTTCAAATTGCAAACGAAGGCACAATCTGGAACTACCTTGGCCGTATGCCTACTAACATTCCAATTCGCGTAGCGGATGGATTATGGTCAGAAGGATGGGTAAAAAATAATCCGGTTGCTTTTATCGAAGATGGGGGCAACAGAAAAGTTAACAACCTGGAATTAATCGGTAACCTTTCGATTAACTATAAACCTACTGACTGGTTGAGCATTTCCGGTATGGCTGCACCAAGATACCGCACCCGCAATATCCATGATTTTGCAAAAGCTGTCATGACCTATTATGAAGATGGTAGCGAAGCGGGCACAGCATTGCCTTCAACAGAACTTACCGAATCTGCTTACCGTTACTTTAACGGAAGCTACTCTTTCCAAACTACTGCTCAAAAATCATTCAACGATCATAACTTTAGCTTGATGCTTGGTGCCTCAAGAGAAACTTATGACGAGAAATATTTAATGGGATACCGTCGTGATTTCACCTACGACACCTATGAGGTATTAAATGCTGGAGCAGACACTGAAACTAAAAACAATGCCGGAAACCAGTTTCAATGGTTATTGGTTTCAACATTCGGACGTTTCAACTATGATTACAAAGGTCGCTATCTTTTAGAGGCAAACCTACGTTATGATGGAAGTTCAAGATTTGCAAAATCTAATCGTTGGGCAGCTTTCCCATCTTTCTCTGCTGGATGGAGAATTTCAGAAGAACCTTTTATGGAAGATCTTAAGGGATCGATCAACCAATTGAAGCTTCGTGGTTCTTGGGGTATCCTTGGTAACCAGAACATTGGATCAACCTACTACCCTTATATCGAGACCTTGAACCTTGGCAGTATTTCAGTCGGCGGCGCAGTCGATCAAATGATTGCCTTAAACACCATGGCTAACTCAGGATTATTGTGGGAAGAAACCACAATGACCGGATTTGGTTTAGATGCTTCCTTGTTCAACCACTTCAGCTTTACTTTCGATTGGTACAAAAAACACACCGATGGGATTTTGATGAAACTTTATATTTCAGAACTGTATGGTAAGAATGCGCCTTTCCAAAATGCTGCTAAGGTTGAGAACAAAGGCTGGGAGGCTTCTGTTCGTTATGACAACCAATTCGGAGACTTTAAGTTGGGTGTGGGCGCAAATATTTCCGATGTCAGAAATAAGATCATTGATATGAAAGGCCAAGTTTCAGGTACTTTATTGAGACAACAGGAAGGCTATGCAATCAACTCTATTTTTGGATACCAATCGGATGGACTATACCAAAGTCAGGAAGAAATAGACAACGGTCCAACTCAATTCGGAACGATCAAACCTGGTGACATCCGATATAAGGACGTTGCTGGAGCTTTCGATGATAACGGAAATGCTATTCCTGATGGAAAAATCACAGACGCTGACAAAGTGATTTTAGGCAGCACAATTCCTCGTTACACTTATGGATTTAACCTGGATTTAGGGTATAAAGGAGTCCGTTTCAGCGCCTTCCTACAAGGAGTTGCCAAAGCAAATGGCTACCTGGATTCTCATTATGTCATCCCGGCAGTAAACTCATCGGCAATCAAGCCTTGGCAGTTAGACTACTGGTCTGAAGATAATAAAGACGCATCCTTGCCGCGTGTTTCAGTAACCTCTACAAACAACACCCAAAATTCAGACTTCTGGATGAGAAGTGCTTCATACTTAAGGCTTAAAAACGTTCAGATAGGTTATGAAATTCCAAAAACTTGGTTAGCTAACAGCAAAATCGGCGGAATTTTCATCTATGCTAACGGACAGAATTTATTTACAAAAACAAACTTCTACGAAGGCTATGATCCTGAAATCAATTACAATGCAGGAGCTCAAGATGGCGTAACCTTAGGTTCGGGAAACTTTTATCCTCAAGTTAAGGTGTACACATTTGGTTTAGACTTTAAATTTTAAGAAACAATGATCAAGACGACAAAATCAATTATAGGAATTAGCTTATTGTGCGCTGCACTCATGTCATCATGTGACTTGGACAGAATGCCCTTAGATGGACCTTCATCGGAAACATTCCCTTCCAATCAAAAAGAAGCTGAAATGGGATTACTGGGCGCTTACAAAGGTCTTACCTTATTGGATGCCTCTAGCACTCCAATCTGGCATGTCATGGACAACATTACCGATATTGGCTATGCTAGACCCGGCAATAATTACACCTCCCCAATCACCAGCTCTATTACAACTGATAATCCGCTTGCAACAAAACCTTGGGCAGCCCATTATAAAACAATCGGAAGGGTACATGATGTTTTGGATAAATTAGCTGAAATCAAAAATACAATGGCCGAAGCTGATTACAATAAAATTGACGGTGAATTAAGGTTTATCCGTGCATACTGTTATTCCCAGTTAATTGAACTTTATGGAGATGTTCCTCTTTTGAAAAATGCTTTAAAGTTAGGGGATGAACTTCCATCACGTGATCCAAAAACAGAAGTTGAAAAATTCATTCTTGATGAGTTAACAGCAATTGCAGACCATTTACCACAATCGCAAGCAGGCGTTAAGTTCTCAAGAGCTTCGAGCATCGCTGCCTATACATTAAAAGCTAGGGTTGCATTATATGCAAAACAATATAAAGTTGCTGCAGAAGCCGCGAAAAAAGCCATCAGCTTATCTAATGGAATCCATAGCTTAACAGAATTTGACCAAAGCATTGACATTGCCAATAAATCTCATAAAGAAGGTGAACCAGAGGTGGCAAACATCTTTGGACACAAAGGCTATGAAAGCAGTAAGGAATGGATTTGGGTAGTAGAATACAACCGCAACATTTCCGATAATGTCCACAACCAAGGATATTATTTGGCTTCAAGACTTGGAAAGGGAGTCTGCTATTGGGGACCAACCCAAAACTTTATTGATTCCTTCCAGGATTTGGATGGTCATTATATCACAGAATCCAGTACCTATAATCCTGCAAAACCTTTTGAAAACAGGGACCCTCGCTTGGACCTATACACCGTTCGACCTAACTCAAGATTTATGGGATTCCAGTTCGAACCAAATGCCTCATTTTCTAAAGTAAACAACTATTGGCCAGTAATCAATGGTACTTCTGAAAAACCAAGCTCACAGACCAATGCTGATGCAACAAATGCCTACCGTTCTTTCAGCGGATACCTATGGCGTAAGCATACCGATTTAGCAGATTTCGCTACAACTTCTGTATCCGGGTTCTCTGATCTTAATGTGGGTGTATTACGTTATGCTGAACTATTGCTGATTTATGCAGAAGCTAAAATCGAAGATAATAGTATTGATGCGTCTGTTTATGATGCCATCAATCAAATCCGCCAAAGAGCTAAAATGCCAAATCTTCCAACCGGTTTGAATCAGGTTCAGATGCGTACTGCATTACGTTATGAACGTAAAGTAGAACTGGCAAACGACGGCATGCGCTGGTACGACCTTCGTCGTTGGGGAATCGCAAACCAGGTCATGAATGGAAATATCTATTTGAACAGATTGGCCAATACCTGGGATACCAATGTATTGCTTAGAATTGACGAAAATGCAAACCCTGTGTATAACCACAGCATTGCCAGCAAATCCTTCGGTAGCCAACAGGTAGTTTATAAAGTAAATAAAGATGAATATTGGCCAATATCTGCACAAGAGCTTGATGCCAATAAAAACCTGAAACAGAACCCAGGTTATTAATTCGCTTACAATTCATACAAATACTTTAATTTCTCAAACGTGACCCGCCCAGGTCACGTTTGTTTTTAACGGACAATAATTTAAAATCACGCCCTATGAAAATTCTTAAAGTGAAACTTATAATAGGCCTTTTTCTAATAACCACATTTTCGAATTGCCTAGCACAAGAAAAGTTAAAATTCAAACAACCTAACCTCACAGATTCGAACTCATGGACCATGGTCCTCCTGCCTGATATCCAAAACTATGTCAAGTTCCAAAGAAACCAACCCATCTTAGATGTGATGATGAATTGGATCATAGAAAATAAAGACCGGATGAATATTGAAATGGTCATGTGCACTGGCGATTTGGTTGAACATGATGATATAATCAATCCGGACCCAAAGAAAATGGATCAAACAGGAAAACAACAGTGGGAAGCTTCGGCAAAAGCTTTTGCGAAGCTAGATGGGAAAATTCCATATATTACCGCAACAGGCAATCACGACTACAATATTTTTAGCTACACCCATAAGCCTAAGACAACGCATTTTCCTAATTACTTCTATCCGGAAAAAAACAGTGAAAATCAAAAATTATTGCGGGAAGTTACGGAGAACATCTATGGCAATCCCAGCCTTGAGAATGCCTCATACCAATGGGTATCTCCTCACGGCAAGCCATTTCTTTTCTTATCGCTAGAATTCGCCCCTAGGGACACCGTTCTTGCTTGGGCCAACCAAGTGGTCAACCTGGAAAAATATCGTGACCACAGCGTTATATTACTTACCCACGCCTACCTCAATTATCAAAATGAACATATCAAAACCGCGAAATATGACCTTCAGGATGCCAACTATGGCACGGCCGTATTTGAAAAACTAGTGAAACCATCAAAAAATATTGAAATGGTATTTTCTGGACACATAGGTGCAGCAAATGATATTAGAAAGCACATCGGTTTCAGAACAGATAAAAATTCCCAAGGCAAAATCGTCAGCCAAATGACATTCAATGCGCAAGCCTTAGGTGGCGGAACTTATGGCAGCGGAGGGGACGGTTGGATCCGCATCTTAGAATTCCTACCCGATCAAAAAACCATCAAGGTCAAAACCTTTTCTCCTTGGTTTGCCCTATCTAGCACTACGCAGGACCTGGCTTGGCGAACGGAAGATTTCGATGAATTTGAAATCAAACTCAACTAATCATTACAGCATAAAAAAAGCCATCCCGAACGGGATGGCTTTGTATACCTAACAAAATTGATGCGGTTTAAACTTATTTTACTGCGTCTACAACTGCTTTGAAAGCATCTGGATTGTTTAAAGCTAAGTCAGCTAATACCTTACGGTTTAAGCCGATGTTTTTAGCGTTTAATTTACCGATCAACTGAGAATAAGAAATTCCGTGTTGACGAGCACCAGCGTTGATACGTTGTATCCATAAGGCTCTAAACTCGCGTTTTTTGGTTTTACGGTCGCGGTAAGCGTACTGTAAACCTTTTTCTACTGTATTTTTAGCAATAGTATATACTTTGCTACGAGATCCGTAATAGCCTTTAGCTAATTTAAGGATTCTTTTTCTTCTTCTTCTAGAAGCAACTGCGTTAACCGAACGTGGCATAATTTTTAAAATTTAATTTGGTAATAGGCGTTACGTTTTTCAGTAATCTTACAACCCGATACCCGGTTAAAAAAATAGTGTTATTAAATGTTTTCTAAACTTATTTACCGATAGCAAGCATACGTTTAACGTTGCCCATATCAGCGTCATTAACATAACTAGTAGTAGTTAAGTTACGTTTTTGTTTAGTAGTTTTCTTAGTCAAGATGTGGCTTTTGAAAGCATTTTTTCTTGCTATTTTACCTGTTCCAGTCAATTTGAAACGTTTCTTCGCGCTGGAATTGGTTTTTACTTTTGGCATAATACTTATATAATTATTATCAATCTGTTAGATACATTTTATTTTTTAGGGCTGGCTTTCGGCGCTAATGTTAAGAACATACGCTTTCCTTCCAACTTAGGCAATAATTCTACCTTACCATAATCCTCTAATGCCTGTGCAAAACGTAACAACAAGATTTCTCCTTGTTCTTTAAATACGATCGCACGACCCTTGAAGTGTACGTAGGCACGAACTTTCTCGCCGCTCTCTAGGAAACGCATCGCGTGCTTCAATTTAAATTCGAAGTCATGCTCACTGGTATTCGGTCCAAAACGGATTTCCTTTATAACAGTCTGCTTTGCATTTGCCTTGATTTCCTTTTGCTTTTTCTTTTGTTCGTAAACAAATTTACTGTAATCAATAATTTTACAAACAGGAGGCGTAGCATTGGGAGAAATTTCAACTAAATCAAGCTCTAATTCATCAGCTAACGCTAATGCCTGACGCGTTGGAAATACCCCTTGTTCTACATTGTCACCAACTAAACGTACTTCTGGAACACGGATGTTCTCATTGATACGATGTTCTGGTTCTTTTTTTCTAATCGGGCCTCTAGGGCCGAAATTGTTACTTTTTGCCAAATGTTTTTTTAATTAAACAGTGATTTCTTTTATTAATAAATCTTTAAATTCTTCTGGTGTAATCGAACCTAAGTCCACTCCACCGTGTTTACGCACAGAGATTGTTCCGTTTTCCATCTCTTTCTCCCCTACAATCAACATGTAAGGCATTTTCTTCACCTCAGCATCACGGATCTTACGCCCAACTTTTTCGTCACGTAAGTCAATCAGACCGCGAATATCGGAATTATTTAGCGATTCCAAAAGTTTTTGAGCATATTCTTCATATTTTTCTGACACCGGCAGGATGATAAACTGCTCAGGAGCAAGCCATAACGGAAATTGCCCCCCGCAATGCTCGATCAATACGGCAACAAATCTTTCCAACGATCCAAATGGCGCTCGGTGGATCATCACCGGACGATGCTTCATGTTATCACTACCTGTGTATTCAAGCTCAAAACGCTCCGGTAAGTTATAATCTACCTGAATCGTTCCCAATTGCCATTTTCTACCCAAAGCATCTTTCACCATGAAGTCCAATTTTGGACCATAAAATGCAGCCTCGCCATACTCAACTACTGTTGGTAAGCCCTTCTCTGCCGCAGATTCGATAATCGCCGCCTCCGCTAGTGCCCAGTTCTCATCAGAACCAATGTACTTGGTTTTGTTTTCTGGATCTCTTAACGAAATCTGTGCTGTAAACTCATTAAACCCTAAAGCTCCAAATACATAGAGCACGAGGTCAATGACTTTCTTGAATTCTTCTTTTACTTGATCCGGACGACAGAACAAGTGTGCATCATCTTGAGTAAACCCTCTTACACGTGTTAATCCATGTAATTCACCGGACTGCTCATAACGATACACGGTTCCAAATTCTGCAAAACGAACCGGAAGCTCCTTGTACGAGCGAGGTTTTGTTTTGTAGATTTCACAATGGTGTGGACAGTTCATTGGTTTTAACAAGAACTCCTCACCATCAACAGGAGTTTTGATAGGCTGGAAAGAATCCGCACCATACTTCTCATAGTGTCCTGAAGTTATATAAAGCTGTTTATGGCCAATATGCGGTGTAATAACCGGCTCATAACCCGCCTTAATCTGTGCTTTTTGTAAAAAATCCTGCAACTTCTGTCTCAAAGCAGTTCCTTTCGGCAACCATAACGGCAAGCCCATTCCTACTTTCTCTGAAAATGCAAAAAGTTCCAGTTCCTTACCCAACTTGCGGTGGTCACGTTTCTTTGCTTCCTCGATGAATTTTAAATATTCAGTCAACTCAGACGCCTTAGGAAAAGTAACCCCATAGATACGAGTCAATTGCTTACGAGTTTCATCCCCGCGCCAATATGCACCAGCAACGTTGGTTAATTTTATAGCTTTAATAAAACCTGTATTTGGAATATGTGGTCCACGACACAGGTCCGTAAAGTTACCTTGTGAATAAAAAGTGATCTTCCCATCTTCAAGATCTTTGATCAAGTCCAACTTGTACTCATCACCTTTATCTTCGAAATAAGCTAATGCATCCGCTTTTGAGACTGCTTTACGTTCAAAAACTTCTTTTTGCTTCGCTAACTCCAGCATTTTATCCTCAATCTGCTTGAAATCATCAGACGAGAATTCGCGATCTCCAAAATCAACATCGTAGTAAAACCCTGTTTCAATGGATGGACCGATTCCAAATTTGACACCTGGATAAAGTGCTTCCAAAGCTTCTGCTAGTAAGTGTGCGGATGAATGCCAAAAGGTTGATTTTCCCTTTTCGTCATTCCAAGTCAATAACTTAACTGATGAATCTGCTTCGATAGGTCTTGAAGCATCCCAAACCTCACCGTTAACTTCTGCAGCTAGTACATTTCTAGCTAATCCTTCGGAAATTGATTGAGCAACCTGCATTGCAGTAGTGCCCTGTTCATACTGACGTACTGAACCGTCAGGAAGTGTAATGTTAATCATTTACAACTATGATTTATTGTTTGTATAAAAATGCAACCTTCGTCAATGTGTACAATTACATTGGATTATAAAGGTCACCTGAATTAATGCAATGCAAAATTACGGAAATTTTATGTCTTTTAAAAATGATGCGGCAAGCAAAAAAGTTTATTTTCAGTCATTTCACTAGGTTTTTTGTTGTAATTCAGTAATCCCAATGGGCCTTTTTTTTATTCTCTGGTTTTTGATAGAGTTTTACACCTGTTTTGGCTGTGTTTTGCTCGTGTTTTGCTCGTGTCTCATCCACAGCATGTCCAAAGGTCATCCGGCGCTCGTCCGCTTGTGAGCGGACGAGCGCCGGATTATGGCTGGATGAGGTGCGGACCAGACACGAGCAAAACACGACTGAAACCCGAGCAGAACCAAAGCTGGGCCTAATCAGGGCAAAATGACAGTAAACAGGGATTTAAGTCACCTTGAGGTCAGGCTTTGCGATTAATTCCATATCTCTTGTTTTTTTTCTAATTTTGCATCTCAAATTCAGAGACATGTCAAATCAAGTTCCAGAGGACGGCACCTATCTTCCATTGATGGAAGAGTTTTACACGATACAGGGGGAAGGATATCATACAGGGAAGGCAGCTTACTTTATCCGTTTAGGAGGTTGCGACGTGGGTTGCCATTGGTGCGACGTAAAAGAAAGCTGGGATGCTGAACTACATCCACTAACATCAGCAGATGTTATCGTTGAACACGCATTGCAGCATCCAGCAAAAACAGTTGTTATTACAGGCGGAGAGCCCCTACTATACAATTTAACTTATTTGACTCAAAAGCTTAAAGAGGCTGGAATCAAAATTTTTCTGGAAACATCAGGAGCCTATCCACTGACTGGTTATTGGGACTGGATATGTTTATCTCCAAAGAAATTCAAGGGACCAAGAGAGGATGTCTTGAGCGCAGCCGGAGAATTGAAGGTAATCGTATTCAACAAAAGTGATTTCCAATGGGCGGAAGAACATGCGAAATTTGTTGGCGCAAACTGCAAACTTTACCTGCAACCTGAATGGTCAAAAGCTGATGAAATGACCCCATTAATCATCGATTACGTGAAAGAAAATCCTAAATGGGAAATTTCTTTGCAAACCCATAAGTATTTGAATATACCGTAAGGGAGACAATAGACATTAGACATAAGACAAAAGAGCCTGGATGGTGGTTATATGTTTAAGACACTAGACAAAAGACATAAGATTAAGAGCCTAGTTGGTTTTTAGTAGGAAAAAAAAGACTTTAGTGATGAGCTAAAGTCTTTTTGTATTTGACAAGATTAAAATTCCAGTTGGCAAAATCTACTGTCTTATGTCTACTGTCTTATGTCTACTGCCTACTGCTTCCTGGAACGGAAAAATATCACTTTCAATTCTGGCTTCTGCCATGATTTTCTTGGCTTTCTGAACCAATTCTGGATGTTTTGAGGCAATATTGTTTTGTTCAGCTATATCGGTTGGCAGATGGTAGATTGCAATTTCTGCATTGGGGTCGTTTTTAGCATTCAACCGGATGGCTTTGTAATCGCCCATGCGGATTCCTTGCTTCCCTCCTTGCTCATGGAATTCCCAATACAAATATTCATGTTCCTTTTGACCTTTCTTTCCTAATAAGGTAGGTAAGAAACTAATGCCGTCGGTTTTTTTGATGGGCTTTGCCTGAGCCACTTCCAATAAAGTGGGTGCTATGTCCCAAAAAGCTGCAACATGATTTGACTTGCTGTTGGGTTTTATCTTAGCTGGCCACTGAACAAGAAATGGGGTACGGACGCCACCTTCATAGAGATCGCGTTTATTTCCACGGAAAGGTCCTGAGCTTTTAAAGAAGTCAGGGTCGGCCCCTCCTTCTCGGTGAGAACCATTGTCACTCGTAAAGATGATAATGGTATTCTCCAACATACCTTCCTCTTCCAAGGCAGAAACAACTTCACCCACCTGTTCGTCCAAACGAGTAACCATTGCCGCAAAAGTTGCTCTTGGCTTATCCTGCGAGGTATAACCTATACCTGCATTTGGTCCATAAGGGCTTCCTTTGAATGGTTTTTCCTCAAATTTACCATCAAACTTCTTGAAGATTTCATCATCCGGAACGATTAATTCCGCATGTGGCAATACAGTAGGAATAAACAGAAAAAGAGGAGCATCCCAATAATTATGGATAAATGTCAATGACTTTTTATGAATAAGATCCGGGGCGTATATTTCAGTTTTGGATAGGTTTTCATTAGCATCCAATTCTATTCTTTCCTCATTATCCCATAAATGCGTTGGATAATAGCGGTGAGATTGCCGCTGGCAGTTATAACCAAAAAACTCATCGAATCCTTTTTTCAAAGGATCACCTGAAGTGCCAACCATACCCAATCCCCATTTTCCAAACGCTCCTGTTTTATAGCCTGCATTTTTTAGTGCCATCGCAAAGGTTTCAATATTTTGGGCTAATGGTTCTTGACCTTCCGGGTTGATTTCTTTGTTCCCGCGAATATAGGTATGTCCAGTGTGCTGACCGGTCATTAAGGCAGACCGTGAAGGCGCACAAACTGGGGCTCCAGCATAAAAATCGGTAAATAAGATTCCTTTTTCAGCTAAAGCATCAATATTTGGAGTGCTGAATTTTTCTTGGCCATAGACACTTAAATCTCCATATCCCAAGTCATCAGCAAGGATCAGTACAATATTTGGTTTTTTGGATTGAGCAAAGACAATCAGGTTAAGAAAGATTAACCCAATCAATAAAGAGTATTTACGCATATTAAAGTTTTATTACCGCCCCTGTTTTAACGGATTCATCACAGGCAATTGCGATCTGAAGGCTATTGATAGCATCCTGCATGGACTTTTCCAAATTCAGATCCTGTTCAATAGCTTTTAAAAAGAAACGCTGTTCTCGATTACATAATTCCTGATGATCAGGTTCATCCGTAAGATCAATCCATTCATCTTTTTTAATAAATTCATTCTGCTCATCAATATCAGCATAATGCACTTTCAAGGACTCGGTTTTCGTGTGTGATTCTACAGAATCAGAATTGCCAGATTTCCCAGCCTCCTTTGCAACAATCGAGACACAGCCTTTGGGGCCGATAACATCTTTAACAAAGAATGCCGTATCGCTGATCATAGGTCCCCAACCAGCTTCATACCATCCGACACTTCCATCATCGAAACGAATCTGTAGCTGCCCATAGTTATAATTATCGGAAGGGATATCATCCGTTAACCTTGCGCCAATTGCCGACACAGTTAAAGGTTTCGCATTCGTCATTTGGCACATAACATCAATGTAATGCACGCCACAGTCAACGATCGGGCTTAGAGATTCCATCAAGCTGCGATGAACATCCCACATATAGCCGTGACTCTGTTGATTTAAATTCATACGCATGACTAGAGGAGCCCCCATTTTTTGAGCCACTTCAATGAACTTAATCCATGAAGGATGATGTCTCAAAATATAACCGACGACTAATTTTTTATTAGCTGCCACTGCTGCATCGATAACCCGCTGAGCACCCAGGACAGTATCCGCTAAAGGCTTTTCAATAAATACATGCGCATTTGCTTGAAACGCCTTAACGGCATATTCCTCATGAGTATCTGGATAAGTAGAAATACAAACCGCATCAGGTTTTGTTTCCTCCAAAGCCTGATAGTAATCATCAAACAATGGATAATTACTATTTAATTTTTCATTGAGTTTCGCTTTACTTTGTCCACGAGAGACTAACCCTACAATCTCAAACTCATCTATTTGATGATAGGCCGTAGCATGGGAAGCCCCCATATTACCACAACCCACCACTAAAATCTTAATCTTTTCTGCCATTTCTGCTGATATCCTTTATGAATTAGCTAATCCAGGTCTAGGAATTCTTGCAGAATCCACTGCCATTTCCCAACTATATTCATCGGAACTAGGTCCGTATGTTTTTGTAGAATTTTCAATTTCCTCCAAACTAATGATCTTTCCTGTATAAGCTGCCTCACGGGCCCAGATCGCCAATAAGGTAGAATCAGCCATAAAATCACCATCATTAATGATTTCCTTATTTTTTATTGCTGCAAAAAGCTCATCATGTTGGGTTTGGTACATATTATTCATTTTACCAGTAAATTTCCAAGGGTTTGCCCCTTTGATTTCATAACTAGATAAAACGCTGATATTCATATTTCCTTTGGTACCAATTGCTTCAACGGAGTTTCTTGGCTGGGTACCGTTCTGCTGCCTTCCGAAATGGAAACCCTTCAGGCCATCACCGTAGTCAAATTCAACAGCAAAATGATCGAAAACATTTCCGTATTTATCCCAAGGTTTGCTCTGTCGACCACCAGTACCAGAAACTGATTTCGGCAAGCCACGGTTCAACATCCAGTTCATAAAGTCGATACTGTGAACCGTCTGTTCAACGATGATATCACCCGAATAACGTTGGTAATAGTACCAGTTATATAGCTGGTAGGTCAGATCATTCCAATCTGCCTGTCTAGGTTTTTCAGTAAGCTCACCCCCAAGGCGAAAAGTACTGATGGCATAGATATCCCCAATTTCACCAGCATGCACTAATTTTGCCAATTCTCTATTTGGAGTTGAGTAGCGGAAGCAATAGCCAGAAACGACATTCAGTTTTTTCTCTTTTGCCAATTTCACAGCTTCACGCACCTTATGAACCCCCGGAACATCTACCGCCATCGGTTTCTCACAGAAGATGTGTCTTCCTTTGCTTACCGCTTCGGCAATATGGTCAGGTCTAAAGCAAGGTGGGGAAGCCAACAAAACAACATCTACATCAGAAGCGATCAGCTTTTTGTAGGCATCGAATCCTATGTATTTTCTTTTTTCCGGAACATTGACACGTTCCTTATGAGCTTCTTTTAAAGAAGCCAATGCTGTTTCCAATTGTGCAGGAAATATATCTGCCAATGCCACAATCTCAACATCAGGATCGGCTGTTAAAGCTTGAAAAGCCGCCCCAGTTCCACGTCCCCCACAACCAACTAATCCAACTTTTATTTTTTTCTTGAAATCTAGGTTTGTATTTGAGAGGTCTAAAGAAGTAGCACCAAGGATGATACCACCATTTTTAATAAAATTTCTTCGGTCCATTTCGTTTATTTTTGAACGATTCAGATTGATTTAATACGATTGATGTTATGTTATTTCAATAAATAATTGAAAAATTATCTATTTTCACAGCAAAATAACAATTATTACAATTTTATGCAAATAACCGATACAGAAGCCGGACCATTGATAGAAAATACGACGGTGGTCTTCGGTCTATTAATGACCATCTTAGGTTTGGTTTTTTACACCTCCAGCCTTTCAAACAAGTATGTAAAAGGTTTCTACAACATTATACCTCCCCTTTTACTATGCTATTTTTTACCAGGATTATTGAATTCCTTTAATATTATCGACGGCGAAAATTCGCCACTGACCACCATTGGTAGTCGTTATTTCTTGCCTGCCTGTTTAATTCTATTTGTATTAAGCTTAGATCTAAAGGAAATGTGGGCATTAAGAAAACGAGCGGGTCTGATGTTTATCACAGGAACAGTTGGTATCCTACTAGGGGGGCCATTGGCGGTTTATCTTACCTCTTTAGTAGCACCTGAAGTAGTTGGAGGTACAGGACCTGATGAGGTTTGGAGAGGCTTAGGTGCGTTAGCAGGTTCCTGGATTGGCGGAAGTGCTAATCAGGTAGCCTTAAAAGAAATCCTTCAGCCATCGCCAAATCTGTTTTCATCAATCATTGCAGTGGACGTTTTTGTTGCCTATATCTGGATGGCATTCCTACTTTATGGAGCCAGCAAATACAAGAAATTCGATAAATTCTTTAATGCAGATTCAGAAGATGTTGAGCATTTAAAGGCAAAAATGGATGAAAGGGTAAAATTAAATAGCCGTAATCCTGAAACGAAGGATTATATGCTTATGATTGCCTTAGCATTTGGCGGTACAGGTTTGGCTACATTATTAGCAGAGCCTGTTGCAAATTTTATGGCTACACATTATCCAGAGACAGAGAAATTCTCCTTAACAAACAACTTTTTTTGGCTAATCCTATTTGCTACCATATTTGGGATTTGCTGCTCCTTTACCCCTGCACAGAAATTGGAATATGCCGGTGCATCAAAAATTGGAACGGTCCTTTTGTATGTCTTGATTACGACCATCGGTATGCAGATGAATATCATGGCTATTTTAGGAAATCCAGGGCTGTTTATTGTAGGAATTATCTGGTTAAGTTTCCATGCATTGTTACTACTCATTGTTGGGAAAATTTTTAAAGTACCTTTCTTTTATTATGCGGTTGGAAGTATGTCAAATGTGGGCGGAGTAGCATCAGCATCCGTTATTTCAGCGGCATTCCATCCATCGTTAATTTCTGTTGGTGTAATTTTATCTGTATTTAGCTATGCAATCGGAACCTATGCAGGCTGGTTAACGGCGCTGTTAATGAAGATTGCGTCGGGGGTGTAGGGGGAGATAATAGACAAAAGACAATAGACAATAGACAATAGACTAAAGACATAAGAGCCGAGATAGTTGTCTTGAAAGTATGCTCAGCGACAGATCTCGATTTCTGCATGGCCGAAAGGAAATAGTTTCCAACGCTGAAGCGTTGGAATGACAAACGCTCTTTTTTTATTATGGGCGAT
>NZ_SMMI01000015.1 GCF_009733535.1 Sphingobacterium endophyticum
GGCTTTTTTTGTGTCCGGGTGTGGCAGATTCGAACCGTGGTTCGATCCGAAGGAGCATCAGGGTTCGTGTTTGAGATCAACCTGAATTTAGAAACCTGATTGAATGAAAAAAGCAATCCTTCTTCAAGGAGATACTTTGAGCTAGAATAAATGGTCGTTTTCGGGCAAATTTCAGATATTTCTTCAAATTATAGCATAGCGCTGCCATCAAAATATTCAGCATCGTTCAGAATATCCAAATTGTGTGGAATCAACTGAACGTACGAATACTGAAATGGATAAAATGGGAGAAAGACCTGTGTAAAATGGCATCAGTGAAATATCTGAAAATCAAATACAGAGAAAATCCCAATTTATTTACGCATTGGAGATTGGTATATCCATGAATATTGATATGTTTATGTGATTTATTAATATGAAGAGCCGTATGAAGGTAGACTTTCACGTATGGTTCCGTGAGAACGTAGGGGTGAAAATCCATTGCGTGACTCGATTGGCAGAAACTATAAAAGGCGTTTATCCCAAGTAAAATCTTCAGATTTACTTATCTTAACTTTTTTATCAAATTCAGGATGAGAAGTATTAATTAAATAATTACTCTCCCAGTGTACAAGAGATGAAGGGACTTTTAAAATTAAAGATTTTTTCTTGTTATACCATTCAGAACCTATTTTTTGTAAAATAGGATAACTCTCAATTGATTTCCAATTAGGTGGTAAATCTTCAATATTTATTTCTGAAATATCATCACTATCAACTTTTAATCCAATAAATAATAATTTATAACCTAAAGTTATATCAATTGCATTTCTATGTGCAACTAATTCTAATGTTGATAAGGAAATTGAACCTCCTGTATATATCACAAATTCGTCATCTTTATTCCACCTATTTGCAACACCTGATGCCTTTAAGCTACTTGAATATTTTGACTTTCTAATGTTATAAACTACCATAATTAAACATTTTCCCCATATTCTATGGCAGTTAATCTGTTGTCAATAAACTTAATTCCGGAAATTGTTTCTAGGAAATCTACTGGAGCTTTATTATCTAATAAATAATTTTTCTTAGACAACCATAATTCAAAGTTGTCAACAGTATCAAAAACTTCAGTACCATGCTTATACAATGATAAGATTAAAATTATATGTTCTTTTATATTATCTTTTAAAATTAAATCTTGTTTATTCTTATAATTTCTGAAAGTTCTTGGAGTGATATTAAGCCATTTTGATAAAACATCATCGTTTAAACCAATAATTTTATCTAAAATTGAAATATATTCAAAATCTAATTTTGATTTTTTTATATAAAAATATATTTCGGAAAAATCACCAACAGACGGAATTTCATCAATAATACCTTTTTGCTTTTTATTTAAAGTAACTGTCGCCATAACAAAATAATTTATTGTAATAAATTTAAGGAAATAATTCCAAATAGTAAAGGAAATAATTCCAAACGTATAACTTCTGATAATAAACGACTTGGCAAAATAGCTCCGCTTTCGTTTCTTCGATACAGCTCCGTAACTTCGTAAAGACGCCAGATAGTTGGAAAACAATCCGATTTGAACAAACGTTCTAAATTGAAACTACAGAAACGAATAGAACAATGTTGAAATATTATTTTTATTTTTTGCCAACGCACAAATGGCACATTTGGTTTCAAAAGGTGAATTTTAAAAACCTAAATAAACATCATCTTATGAAACCAATTTTCTCAAATCCTCCAGAAAATGGTTCGATCCACTGTCATCCCGACAATAACAGTATCAAAGCCATTCAAAAACCCTCTAAATATAGCTGTTAAGAGTTTTTTTTGATAAAAAAATTAGTTTGAATTTAAAGTGTTTATGGTCTTTCATTATATAAATTACTTTTATAAAGTACTCGGATTAGCAATACTCTACGCTCTTTGCTAACCATGGCTGATCGAGTTCTGTTGATTACGGTAAACTGCCATTCCGCTGGCTGACAACAAGCTATTTTGTCAAGTCGCCGAGCAATTAATTGACATTTTTCCCAGCCTTTAATAAAACACGAATTCAGCTTTTTCGCCAAAAAAAAATCAACAAAAATTACCTTCGTATAACACATATAATCCTTTCCTATTAAACCCTTTTGGAAGCATTTTTGATATAATCTACAATCATACTTATTTATAAACCCTAAAATCGATAAAGCCATGAAAACAGTAGCACAAAAAATGGGAGTCAAGGAAAAATCATTAGCCTATTTTGTAAACGCCCCTAAGGAAGCTATCGAAGGCATGCAACTTCCTGATATTAAAATATCAAAAGTGTTAGAGGGTGAATTTGACTATATCCATATTTTTGTAAAAACGCAGGCGGAACAGACAGAACTGTTTCCTAAACTGAAAGAGCATTTGAAATTAGATGGAATGTTTTGGGTATCATGGCCGAAAGGTGGACAGTTGGATAGCAACCTTACCTTACCAAAAGTTATCAAGATAGGTTATGAATTCGGATTAGGGGAAAGCACTTGTTTGAGCGTCAATAAGGTATGGTCTGCCCTAAAATTTACGCACCCCAAAAAAGGAAAAACCTACAATAATAGTCACGCAAAACTGAAATCACGAACAACGAACCGCTAACTAACCCATTCCCCCTTTTCGCTCATCGTTTTAGGTAATTCTCTAATCCTTACCATTAATATTCCAATCTATTCATTATTTTTAATATAAACTATTAAAAACCAGTGCTATTTCCTTAAAAATTATTAGCCCGCTTTCCCAATTATACCCGCAATTCACCTAATAATTCACCAATAAACTCCTGAATTATGCCAACGAATAAAAAAAATATAAAAGATAAATTTCTTTTATTAAAAACCATTGAGGCAACTTCTTTGCAACTTGCTTTTATTAGGAGCGTTCTTCCCGAATCAACCTTCTATATTGAAATAGAAAACCTTTTCGTGATCAGCAGCAATAAATCCCTGAAGGACACTTTACATAAACAGCTTGCTAATTATCCAATGAATTACATTCTAATACATGTAAACCTCAAAACCGGGGCAGATGTCTTGGTCAATGGAGTCAATGATAATGACAAATTAAAATTAGAAGATATTGTTTTAGATAAATAACATATGAAAACTATCCTGTTAAGTTTATGCTTCTGCTTGTCTTATTTGTTGACTCAGGCTCAAAAATCACCGATATTTCAAGCTGTCTATCCAATTGGTGAAAATCCATCAATTGGGTATAAATCTAATATGTATCCGAAAAAAGAAAAGATACTTTTCGAGGCAAACCCGATTTTAAGGATGCCTATATACAATACCATCAGAAGGGGCCTTATGAATGCTGAGCAGGGAACAGTTGGCTCTACGCTGTACATTAATTTTAAGCCTCAATTTAGAATGTATAATGATGTGTCCAAACCTGTCAGAATGCCTTCATATAGGATTAGTATATTGGGATATCAACAATTAATTAGATTGCCGGAATTTAATAACTCAAAAGAACAGTTCTTAGCTTTTGCAGTGGAGTCCGGACACTATTCCAATGGCCCATCCCGTTCAGCTTTTTCATCAGAATTTGAAGATGGATCTACTGAATCCAAAGCGCTCTATCAAACCATAACAGATCAAAGCAATCTATCGGATATGTTGAATCGAAAGGATGGGAACTTTTCGACCAATTATACGGAGGTATACCTCAAATATAAACTGATATTAGACCTAAATGAAGATACCTATATTCCAAATTCGGATGCCTATCTGCAATTGGGATACAACCGATATCATAATCGATTACTGTTTTTGGCAAACCTTGGTGGTTACACAGAGGAAGATATCAAGATCTTTGGAAAGAATAGATTTTATATCGATTTGGGATATATGAAGAGGATACAAGAAATTACATTCTTCAATCAAAAACTGAAAATTGACCGTTTTCAAGTCGATCTTAAAACCGAAATCATAAATAAACCTCATCCATACGTGAATCCTTTTAGAATGGATTTAACAGGAACATTGTATTTCCAGAACGATGTCGGTATTTTTCTATCCGGAATTTATGGTCATGATAATTATAATTATCGCTTTGTCGACAAGGGTAAACAAATCTTTGTCGGAATCACTTTTGATATATTCCCGCCTATGGAAATAAAATAATAACCTTCACGGATAGGAATATTTTCACAAGTTGGGCAAATGTCTTTACTTTGTTTGGAACCTCAGAATATTTCAGAAAGCTTCAACCAATGAAAAGAATTTTGTTATCAATCATATCCACATTTGCCTTGCTGAATGTTTTGCATGCGCAGCAGATTGTGATAAATAATCCTAGCCCCTATATACGTAATGAAGTAATATCCATTCCATATCAACAATTTACTGCTCACTTTAATGTAGATTCTATTTTTTCAGTGAAGGACAAGTTGGGAAAGTTATTGCCAGTTCAACTTGAAAAATTGGGTAGTCCTGATCCAGTAAATGTTTTGATCCAAATTCAGATCAATCCCTCTGAAACTATTTTCCTTCATGTAAATAAAGAAAAATCGCCCAAGTTTCCTTCTAAAACCTATGCACGATATGTTCCAGAACGTCTCGATGATTTTGCTTGGGAAAATGATGTGCTGGCCTTTCGAATTTATGGAAAAGCATTGGAGGGACGGAAGGATGATGGACAAGGAATTGACTATTGGTCAAAACGTACTCCAAATTTAATTATCGATAAATGGTACAAAATCAATGATTATCATAAGGATCATGGTGAGGGAATGGATTATTATGCCGTAGGACAAACCTTGGGTGCAGGTGATATGGGTATTTTCCTCAACAATCAATTGCATTACACAAAACACTATTGAACCTTCAAAATTTTGGATAACGGACCATTAAGGACAACTTTTATTTTGAACTATGAAAATGAAATCATAGATGGGCAAAATATTTCTTTTAGCAAAACAATTAGTTTGGATGCCGGAAGCAATTTCAATAAAATTATTATCAACATGCATAATCAAGAGAAAGGAAAAACTCCCATTGCCATTGGAATTGCGAAAAGAAAGGAGGATAAGCCTTTTTTAAAATTTAATATAGCAAAAGGATCCTTAACCTATTGGGAACCGGAAGATAAAACAAACGGTCAATCTGGTATCGCAGTCATTATTCCAAAACAAAAAATTGAGTTTATAAATGATAGACCTGAACAGGCACTTTTAAGTTCAGAAATAAAAAATGGTAAAGAATTTCAATATTACAATGGGGCAGTATGGAATAGGGCAGGGATAATTGTGAATGGGGAAGCTTGGGAAAAGGCGGTTTCAGAATTTAGCAATCATCTTAAAAAGCCATTAAAGGTTCAATTAAAATAGGAAATATCTCTTTAAATGTTCTAGAAGCATTTCCAACAAATGTCATTTTGTCCATTAATATTATGGATTGTTGCATTAAAAATGGTAAATTATGATGCAAAACCTAAAATATCAATTATAAATGAAAAGAAAAGATTTTCTCAAGAGTGCAGGAGTACTTGCTGCCTCTTCCTTATTATTTCAGAATACCGCCTTTGCTTTCCAGTCTGATGTCTTAAAAGTTGGTCTTATCGGGGCAAACGGTATGGGTTGGTCTAATTTAAATGCTATTCTAAAGATAAATAATGTTACCTGTACGGCGATTTGTGATGTGGATGAAAATGTATTGAATAAAAGGGCGTCTGAATTACAGCAGAAAGATATCAATGTTAAAAAGTATATTGAATATAAAGATTTATTGAAAGATCCGAATGTGGATGCTGTGATTATTGGAACTCCCGACCATTGGCATTGTATGATTATGGTGGATGCGGTAAAAGCAGGAAAACATGTTTACGTTGAAAAACCATTAGGGAATTCAATTAAGGAGTGTGAGGTGATGCTTGCTGCCGATAAAAAATACAATAAAATTGTGCAGGTAGGTCAATGGCAACGTAGTCAGAAACACTTCAGAGATGCGATGGATTTTGTACATAGCGGAAAACTCGGTAAAATTCGTTCGGTAAAAGCTTGGGCTTACCAAGGATGGATGAAGAGTATCCCTGTAAAACCGGATTCCGCTGCTCCTGCGGGAGTGCATTATGATAAATGGTTGGGACCAGCAACCAAAAGACCTTTTAATCTAAATCGTTTCCATTTCGACTTTAGATGGTTCTGGGATTATGCAGGCGGATTAATGACAGATTGGGGAGTTCACATGTTGGATTTCGCACTGATCGGAATGAAAGTCTCGGATCCTGTTTCAATTATGGCAACAGGCGGTAAATTCGCTTATCCGGATGATGCCGCTGAAACTCCAGACTCCTTGACAACCGTATTCGCATTCGACGATTTCTATCTTCAATGGGAACAAGCTACAGGTATTGACTTAGGACCTTATGGAAAAGATCATGGCGTTTCTTTTATCGGTAACAACGGAACTTTAGTCGTGAACAGGGGTGGATGGGAAGTGATTCCTGAAAAAGGTAGAATGGATGCCGTTGCTCTTCAACCCTCGCAAGATGATGGTCTGTTCAAACATATGGAAAACTTCGTTACGGCAATTCGCACAAAAGATAGAAGCATTTTAAATGCTCCAGTAGAAGCTGGCGCGCATATCGCCATCCTTTCTCAAATGGGAAATATCGCCTACAGAACAGGAAAGAAAATTTACTGGGATAAAAACAAAGCCAAGTTTACCGATGAGGAAGCTAATACATACCTAGCCGCCAAATACAACAACGGCTATCAGATTCCGAAAGTCTAAACAAAATAGGAATAAATAAAAAATCCCCATCAAAATTTTTGATGGGGATTTTTTATTTATTCCTCTCTTAATTTCTCTATTGGATTGAACCTAGTTGAATAATACAAAATCAGGTAAAGAAGGATGCTTAAAAACCCAATTAATAAAAGGACCGGAATAGTTATGGTCAGAAATGAAATATCTATTCTATATTCATAGTTGTCGAGCCATTTTTTCATTAAAAAATAACTTATCGGAATTGCCGAGAAAATGGATAGGGCGAATATTAAATAATATTCTTTTGAGAAAAGAACCAATAAATTGGACAAGGATGCTCCTAATATCTTTCTCATTCCAATTTCCTTTCCTCGAGCTTTTATGGCTAAAGTAACCAAGCCTGAAATTCCCAAGCATACAATTAACAAAGAGATGAATGAAGCAGTGCTGGCAGCTTTTTGAAGCTGTAGTTCTGTCTCATACATTTTTCGAATACTTTCATCCATAAATTGATATTCAAAAGGCGAATCTGGCATTAATTCCTTCCAACGCTTCTCCAAATTTGATATTGATTCTGATATGGATGCACTATTCAATCGAATACTTAGATATCTGTAAATATTCTGCTGTGAAACATTTTTCCATATAATGGGAGTACTTGAGGCATGCATGGAATTTGCAATGAAATTGTTAGTAACTCCAGTCACTAAAACCTTTTCATTTTCAGAATCTAGATAAATGTATTTCCCAATAATATCTTCTGCCGAATTAACCCCTAAACTTTGCATTGCTTGTTTATTGATGACTACTTCTACTGTTCTATTTGTATCTACAATATTATTTGTAAAGAATTTTCCAGCTATCATTGGTATCTCATAAGTCGCTCCAAAATTAGAATCTGAAATAATCATCTGAGAAGCTATTGGGTTAATTTGGTTATTTGTTAAAGATATGCTGGTTTTTCCCACAATATTATTTGGAGTGTCATAGGAGAGTGTCGTATTTCTTATATCATTCGTTTCTGAAAGCTCTTTTTGTATGGTCTGTATTTTCCTTACTCCTTCTGCTGACCAATCTCTAGGAACTTGAACCGTTAACAAATAATCTTTGTTGTAACCTAAATCACCATGAATAAACAAATTGATTTGTTTAGAAATAATGATGGTGCTAATTAGAATAATTAGTGAAATTGTAAATTGAACAAATATTAAGATCCTTCTGATCTGTTGTTTTTTATCAATATGATCCAGTTGAAGCTTTACTGAATTAAGGACTTTGTTTTTGGATAATTTGATGGCAGGATACAGGCCTGAACCTAATCCTATTATTAAAGTTAGAACGAGTAAACCAACATAAAAATAAATTGGCAATTCATTCAATGCAGGTAAATTTCGCATGAATAAATCCTCAAATAATGGCTTAACCAAAACATAAGCTGGAATACAAAAGATAATAATCACAAAAACTAATACGATATATTCCACAATGAGCTGCTTTGCTATTTGGAAAGAATTTGCCCCCATTATTTTTCGTATCCCGATTTCTTTTAGTCGATCCATGTTTTGGCCAATACCAAAATTTATAAAATTGATTATGGCCATCAATAAGACAAATCCGGATATCAAGATCAAGATTTGAATCATTTTCCTCACCGAGGCATGATTATCATCTAAATAATATGTTTTTAGTGGATTTAATTGCGGACTATAATTTTCAGAAAATTCAGGGTCCATATTCCTGCTTACAAGATCTTTGATCGGTTTGATTAATTCACTTGAATGAACGCCTTTCTGTAATTCTATAAATCCTACGATATAAATGTTCTCCCAGCTGTCAAGATCCCGGCCAAAATATTTTTCGGATGAAATAGGTAAGAATATTTCATTATGCATGCTGGATGTCAATTTCAAAACGGAATTTTGACTTTCCTTCTTCATGACACCAGTAACTTGAAAATCATGTTTCTCACCTTTGAAATTCCTGATTTTTAAATTTTCTCCAACAACATTTACCCGACCAAAATATTTCTTGGCAGCATTTTCTGTCAGGACAACTGTAAATGGATCTGACAATGCATCCTTTGAATCCCCTTCAATCAATTCGAACCCAAACATATTCAAGAGGGTAGGATCCCCTAATGCCACTCCTTCTTCAAAACTTTCAGTGCCATTGGAAATAATGCAAGTTAAACCATCCATCCTATAATAATTGGCAACCAATTGTGGATATTCCTCATGTAGGGCTTTTGGCAATGCACCTATCGTTGTTAATGGAATTCCTGCCCCTTCTTTTTTGTAAGAACTCTGTAGAATGAATTGTTGATCCTTGTTTTTGATTTGATCATTTACTTGATAGGCATCATAAATAAATGCTCCAACTATCATAATAAAGGTCACAGCGCAAATTAATCCAATGAGATTTACTAAGTTTTGGATTTTCCTTTTGGAAAGATTTCTCCAAGCTATTTTAAAGTTATGGCCATTCATTTTATATTTTCTGATTAAATCAAATAATCTATTCTAAAAGCCGTTTCTACAAAAATTCAACCTTTTCTATAATTGGTTGATTTTAAATAGTATAGATGTTAGAGCTGTTTTTGATTGTTCAAAATTGAACAAATACTGTTCGAAAATGAACATGTATAAAAAATCGGGATTGTTTTTTGCAATCCCGATTTAAAATTGTTGATGATTCTTTTACAACTTTTTATTTACAACATCCCACCATAATCGTGTACCGCCATTATCTGGTCCGCCCAACATTTTCACGGCTTCAGTAACAGCTCCGCTATTACTATTGTACTCTCGCTCAGGATATGGCATTCTACGGATCCCTGGATCTGTCGGAATAGTATTGTTGCTATAATTCACAACCACCGGGAAAATAATCGGATATCCCGATCGACGATATTCTGACCAAGCTTCATCACCATCAGGAAACATAGAAATCCACTTTTGTGTAATGATACGTTCTAGTTTCCTATCCTTACTATCGGCTTCATTCCAAGCAATGGTAATGGTACTTAAAAACTTAGATCCTGTCTTAACATCATTCTGACCAGGCTTCACCGATTTTGGATCGATGTATTCCATTGGTTTTGCAGTAGAATTGTTCTTGTAAGCTGTAGCTTGCGCACTGACACCATGCATCTCAAAGGAACGGTCGATACCGGTCTCATAATTCGTTTTTGCATTGCCCGCGTTGCTCCATCCTCGCAATGCTGCCTCCGCTTTTAAAAACCAGCTCTCTGAAGAGACCATTAACTGCATTCTATTTTGTAAGGGTAATAACTTTGAATAATTATCATATCTGCTTTTTGCATCAATATCTATTCCTGTACGGATGCCCTTAAACTGGCCCTTAACTGCCGGGTCGGTCGCTTTTTCAAATAATTTAGCTAAACGTGGATCATTATACCCACCTAATATCGATTCAATATTGGCATGCATCCTCGTATCACTCCATGTTGTGGTGATAATATTCAACGGATGGTCTGTGCTTAATTTGATAAAACAGTTATCTGCTGTTGACTCCAATAGTCCTCCACTCGCTGGATTTAATGCCTTTTCACCTTCTGTCTTTGCAAGGGACGGATTTTTATAGACAATACGTAAGGCAAGCCTTAGACGTAAGGTGTTGGCAATCTTTAACCATCTTTCATAATTATTACTTGAATAAGCCATGTCTGATTTCAACATCGCCGACGAAATTTCCTTTCCTTGATAGGTTTTTAGAATAGTTGTCGCCGTGTCCAGATCCTTGAAGAAATTCTTGTATGCATCCTCCTGTGTATCATATTGGATCTGGTCATTCTCATCTGGAGCATTGTAATGGCTATAAATGATCGGCCCCACTTTGTCCGATGTCCGGTGCATTGCGGATACTTTTAGGATTTTCGCAAAGGCAAAAATGTCCTTCATTTTCTCATCTGATCTGGTCAATAACTCAACCCGATAGATTGGATTCATCGCTCGTATATAGCGATCTACCCATAAAGATGAATACCATCCAGGAACCAAACTGTAAGTTAGGTTGTTTGCATTTCCGACAAAGGGTGCTTCTGCTCCAAAATAACCTCCATAGGCATCACTTGTTAGATTGTTGGAAACTTGATATTCTCCAACGTTTTCAGATAAAATCGCTCGTTGTGCCTGCGCCATAAATGCTGCAACTAAAGCAAAATCGCCCATGGCTTCCTCATCGGTAACTCCGGCAGGATTGGTATTTAATTCAGTAAAATCTTTTGTACAACTGATACTCAGGAATAATGTGCTTAACAATATCCCGGTTAACTTATAATATGTTCTCAATTTTTTCATGTTCTTGGCTATTAAAAGGATACTTTAAGGTTTAGTCCATAACTGCGGGTGGCTGGCATGGCAAAGCTATCATAACCCTGCGCTCCAACTCCAGTAGTCGTATTTAATTCAGGATCATAGGGTGCATCATTGCGGAAAAAGAAAAGATTGCGACCTGTTAATGATATCGATGCGCTCTTAACACCTTTCCACTGGATTGGTAAGCCATAAGTCAACGATATTTCACGCATCCGGATATTTGTAGCATTATAAACTTGTCCTTCAATAATACCATCTCTATTTCCTACAGCACTATAATAAGCCTGTGCTGGAATTTTCCCTTCCCATGGTGTGCCGTCCATTTTAACTGCTGGAATGTCCAAGCCTCCAGCATCTCTCGCTGCTGCGCTTTCCTCACTTACTCCAAATGAATTTAGATAGCCATCTGTCACACTGATAACTTGTCCTCCAAATCTAGCGTCAATTGTGAAGCTTAATCCGAATTTCCCGTAATTAATGGTATTGTTCCATCCAACAATTGATTTTGGATTATTATTCCCGATATATCCCTCCGGACCAATCTGTGGCCTACCGGTGTCATCAACAACCATAACCCCATTTTCATCCCTCAAGAATGTTCTCGCCCAAAAATCTCCAAACGAACCATTTAATCGTAAAACGTTGAAGTTTCCTCCAATGGAATAGCGCTCTCCTAATTTTGGAGCCAATTCTAAGATCTTGTTTCTATTTGCTGTAAAGTTTACCGAAGTATTCCAGCTAAAGTTATCCTTCTTGATTGCATCTATCCCCAATGCGGCTTCAATACCTTTATTCTCAACATTACCAGCATTTAGGAACACTGTGGTAAATACTTGCCCAACTGGTGCCTGATATGAAAAATACTGATCCTTGGTATTGGTTTTATATAGGGCTAAGTCAAAGTTGATGCGATCATTCCAAAACCTTGCTTCATAACCTACCTCATAACTACGGCTAATCTCTGGACGCAATGGCAATCCTTGGTATGGTCCTGAAACATTCGCATTTAAAATACCGGTAGCTAAGCTATTTGTCGGGATTGTACTGTATATACCAACGTCATTCCCAACTTCTGCCATAGTTAACCTTAGTTTACTATAACTAATAAATGATGGCATTTTAATCATGTCAGAAAGGACGGCTGAAAGACCAGCTGACCAATAGAAATAACCTTTTTTCTCCTCCGGTGTATTGGCTAGGGTAGAGGCCCAGTCATTTCTGGCAGTCAGATCCAAAAAGATTTTGTCCTTATAGCCTAAGTTTGCTGAAGCAAATAAAGATTGTAATTGTCTTCTGCTGATCGATTCATTTAATGCATTGATAGGAGCATCTCTGTAAATATTGCTCATCAAGAACTTATTTGCAACGGCAAGTTTAAGCTGATCCAAACTCCAGCCATTTGATCGGGTGTCATTAATTGATGTACCAGCTGTAAAATTCAAATCCCATGTATCGGCAAAGGTTTTATTACCAATAAATAGTAAATCTCCATATAGCGCTGTACTTTCTGATTCATCTCGCGTATAGCGACCATTATCCTCTAAGACTCCTTCAATAACCTCTCCCGAAAGTACACCTTGCGTTCCTGCATATACATGACGTTCCCACTTATCCCAACGCTTGTTCAAGGTACCTCTGGCACTTACTGAAAGCCAATCATTGATCGTATATTTTAATTGACCTTGTGCGATAATATTATCCCTTAGTTGGAATGTTGGGTTGCGGTTCAATACCCAATAAGGATTCTGCGAATGGTGGGTACCTGTTAATCCTGCATCGGCATTCACATTCCACCAATCTTGAAGATAGAGGTTCCGGCTTGGTGAAAGATACTCATAGGTTTTGAATTTGTCGAAATCCAGACCCCTAGGGAACATATATAGACCAGCAATTGGACTAAAATAAAGACCTGATGTTGGACGGTTATGAATATCCTGTCTTGAATACATCATACTTCCATCAAAGGATAATTTATTGTCAAAAAAATTGGTTGAATTCCTAAATGTCGCAGAATGCTGCTTGAATGAATTGGTTGGTAAGATTCCCTTATTGCTTGTATTACCGTAAGAAAAGTAATTCTGCATTTTTTCTGTACCCCCACTTAGGGATACGGTATTAATTAGGGTAGTTCCTGTATTATAGAATCCATCAACAGGATCTTTAAAAGTTCCTTTTTCGCCCCAACTTTCTTCGCTGCCTTCAGTGGTCTGTCCGTAGCGGTATTGCAATTTGGGAAGATAGAAGGCCTGATCTGCGGTGATGCTTGAAGAAACATCGATTTTTAAGTTTCCTTCTGCTCCTTTTTTAGTTGTGATCATGATAGCCCCGTTTGCTCCTTGGCTACCATATAATGCAGAAGCAGATGCACCTTTTAATACATTGATGCTCAAGATATCGTCCGCATTTAACGTACTCAAGATATCTCCACGGTCTGGACCTCCTCCAAATGCTCCTTCAGAGCCACTCCCGCCTGTATTTGTAATCGGAAGACCATCGATAACATATAAAGGTTGATTGTTTCGATTGGATTTAAAGCCGCGTAGGATAATATTGACCGATCCTCCAATTCCGGATGAACTTCGATTAATCTGCATCCCTGAAACCTTTCCTGTCAGGTTATTCATCGGATTCGCATCTTTTACCTTAGTTAATTCTTCTCCCTTTACCGTTTGGGTGGAGTAAGAAAGACTTTTTGCTTTTCGTTGCACACCTAAGGCCGTAACGACTACATCATCGATTTTATTCGCTTGGGCAGTCAATGCAATGCTGATCACTGAATCAGTTGCAGAGAGAGGTCGTGAAACCTGATTATAACCGATAATACTGACCGTTAAACTTGATGTTCCTGCTGGAACTTCAATTGAAAAATTTCCCGTTTCATCAGTCGATGTACCTTTATTGCTCGGTAATAATTTGATAGTTGCTCCGACTACGGGGGCTTTTGTCTGATCGTCAATAACGGTTCCTTTTAATGTTCGTTCTTGACCATAGGATAATTGTATGGCCATAAGCCATAAGATTAGGTGGGTTAGTGTTTTATGCATAATAAAAGTTCAAAAAATAAGATTTTATTGATTGTTGTAACAGCAATGATACAATTGATATCAAAACGAACTTATTTTTGATATATTTTATGCTTAAATGTTAAATTTTTGAATTAGGCCGATTGTGAATAAATGTTTTATTGATATTTATTTGATTTATAAACGTTTATAATTTAAAGATTCGTATATTTTTTCTAAAAAATAAAAGTCAAAATAATGACCTGGAAAAATTATTCCCTAATATTGATACTGCAACAGGTCTTTTTAAATTTTCTATTTTAACTTTAAACCATAAGAATCACTACCGAATGATCTATTCGAAGAACCTCAAAGATTCGACTATTAGAAACATTAGAATTGACTTTTTGTTATAACTAAAACAAAACTCTATGTTAACAGCAGCTTGCCCAAAATTACCGATGCGTGTAAAGACCATTACAAGGGATTTTTATGTCAATCAACTTGGTTTTGAAGAAGTTGGATTTGCCAATTTTGAAAGTTACATGATCTTGAAAAAAGACAATGAAGAATTACATTTCTTTATTTTCCTGGATTTAATTCCAGAAGAGAATTATGGACAGATCTATATAAGAACGGACAATATTGAGCAAGTATATCAGGACATGCTGGATCGGGGCGTGAATATTCATCCAAATGGTAGCTTAGCATTAAAACCTTGGGGGCAAAAAGAATTTGCCATCCTTGATCCCGATAGTAACCTCATTACTTTTGGAAATTCTCTGTAAATCAATCAAGTTTTTTTATCACTTATGGGCTTTAGGGTTTTATCCATCAATAGCCTAAAATTTTAGCGGATTTATTAGTCGGTTCCGAATTAAAAAGAGCTGATGAAGAATTTTATTATCCGGGCTCTCCTTAACTAATTCAATCAAATTATTCACAAAATTGAAATAACTCGGGTTTTGGTCGTGTTTTAGTCGTGTTTTAGTCGTGTCTCATCCGCAGCTCCTTCAGAACTTATCCGGAGCTCATCCGCTCACAAGCGGACGAGCTGTGGATAATGTCCAACCAAGCTGCGGACCATTCACGAGCAAAACACGACTAAAACCAAACTGAAACCCGCATGAATTCACCTAAGCCAATTTCACTTGACGAGAAAAGGAATGAGTTGATTTAATACGTTGATTTCTAATGATTTTATTTTGGTCTTGACTTATTTCTTAGTAGATTTATTTATGCCCATAGCTTTTAAACATCTTTGGCAATTTTATAAGCCTATATTTTTCATCAACCTTGTGCTATCCATTGCTCTGGGAGTAAAATATATAGAAGCATATCCAATCGTGTTTATGACAGTGGGATATCTATGTTCTGCCGGAATTGTTCGATTTTTTGAAGGTAATACCAAGTATCTTTTTTTCAACTTAGGCCTAACTCGAAAGGATTTGTTGCTTTACACTTTCCTGACGAATTTCCTTATTTCATTAGTCTTTATTTTAGCATTTTATTATGGATTTAATCGATAGGGAATTATTTGTGGATTCAGTCCAATTCAGCTATACATCTGATCGGCAGTTGTTGACTGGGGGATATTTGGTTTTAAAAGTAGGAGATATTATAGGATTATTGGGGAGAAATGGTACCGGTAAAACTACGCTGATGAAAATTATTTTTGGTGCCCAAAGGGCTCAAAATGCTTATATCCGAGTTAATGGTAAAAAGGTGCGAACTGCTTTCTCGACCAAAGAAGTCTGTTATTTGCCGCAGGATCCATTTCTGCCGACTTCCTTTACCGTTAAAAAATCAATTGCTTTTATGTTAACAGATCCATTGAGCATTGAACGAATCGAAAGCGATGAGATTATTAAACCAATCCTTGATAATAAAATTGCAGTTATCTCCGGTGGTGAATTGAGATACCTGGAAATTTTATTGCTCATTGAACAACCTGCAACGTTTATTTTGTTGGATGAACCCTTTTCAGGTATATCACCCATATTAAAAGAAAAAGTGCAATCTGCGATCTTAAATAAGTCAAAAGAAAAAGGCTTCTTGATTTCAGACCATGATTATATGAATGTGTTGGATATATCTAGTCAAATTATGTTGCTCGAAAACGGAGGTTGCAGAAAAATAAACAAGAAAGAAGAACTGGAACAATTCTATGTTCCGATTGGGACATTTGATAAGCAAAGTGACGATAGGGACCCGGTCAATTCGAATGCCTAAATTGATTGCTGAAATACATATAGGTAAGTTAAATTAGTATATTTGTTTACCCGTAACCATAAAGTATAAATTACATGTCTACAATATTGATAAAGAATGCACAGGTTGTTAATGAAGGAACAATTCAAGTGCAGGATCTTTTTATTAAAAATGGCCGAATTGAGAAAATAGCAGAACATATTGATACCTCCGCAGATCAAGTCATCGATGCAGTAGGACTACATTTATTTCCAGGATTAATTGACGATCAGGTACATTTTCGGGAGCCTGGACTGACTCATAAGGCAAATATCTTTACGGAGAGTAGAGCTGCTGTGGCAGGTGGAACAACTTCATTTATGGAAATGCCGAATACGGTTCCTAATACATTAACACAAAAGCTTTTACAAGATAAATATGATATTGCGCAGGATAGTTCTTTAGCAAACTATTCATTCTTTATGGGAGCAGCGAACGATAATCTGGATGAAGTATTGAAAACCAATCCAAGGGATGTTTGCGGTATTAAAGTTTTTATGGGTTCTTCTACCGGAAATATGCTGGTTGATAATGAAAAAGCATTGGAAGCTATATTTAGCCAAGCTCCTACATTGATTGCAACACACTGTGAAGATGAGGCAACGATACAGGCCAATCTTGCTGAATATAAAGCGAAATACGCTGAGAATATCACAATTGAGATGCATCCATTAATCCGTTCCGCAGAAGCCTGTTATCTATCATCCTCAAAGGCGGTGGAATTGGCAAAGAAAAACAATACCCGATTGCATATTTTGCATATTTCAACTGCAAAAGAAACCGGATTGTTTGAAAATGATATTCCATTGGAAAAGAAAAGAATTACGGCTGAAGCTTGCATTCACCATCTTTGGTTTTCAGATGCGGATTATAAAACGAAGGGAAATTTTATTAAATGGAATCCAGCCGTAAAAACAGCAGACGATCGTGATGCTATCTTAAAAGCTGTTTTGGATGGTCATATTGATGTTATTGCGACAGATCATGCTCCGCATACGATTGAGGAAAAATCACAAGCATATTTGCAGGCTCCATCTGGAGGACCTTTAGTTCAACATGCATTGCAAGCATTATTGGATATGGTCAAAGCAGGTAAGCTGACTTTGGAACAGCTAGTTCAAAAGACCGCACATAACACAGCGATATTATTCCAAATCGAACAGAGAGGATATATTCGTGAGGGATATTGGGCTGATCTGGTATTGGTTGATTTAAATAAACCATATACAGTGACAAAGGAGAATATTCTATCCAAATGTGGATGGTCACCATTTGAAAATCATACATTTACTTCTACAATCGAACACACAATTGTTTCGGGATTATTGGCTTATACCAATGGACAGATTCAAGAAGTGGGTTCAGGACATCGATTACTTTTTAACCGTTAATAATGGATAAACGTTCATTTATAAAATCATTGGGAATTGGCCTTGCTGCCGTTCCACTATTCGGAAAATCAGAAGCAATGGCAGTTGCCAATTCGATTAAACCATTGCTAAAAGGCAATGTGTTGAAAGCAGGGGATACTATTGGTATTATAGCACCGGCTAGTGCTGTAACAGGGGAAGATTCCATTACCTTGACTAAGGAAGTTTTGGAATATTTTGGTTTTAAAGTAAAAGAAGGGAAATATATCCGAGAGCGCTATGGTAATCTAGCAGGAACGGATGATCAGCGTTTAGAGGATCTGCATGCGATGTTTGCAGATAAATCCATTGCTGGGATTCTGTGTATTCGGGGTGGAGCAGGAGCCTCCAGACTTTTGCAACGTATCGACTATAATATGATTGCCAAAAATCCGAAAGCTCTCTTAGGCTATAGTGATATTACCGCATTGATTATGGCTTTCCAGGCGAAGATTGGTATGGTAACCTTTCATGGACCTGTTGGTACCAGCACCTGGAGCAACTTTGTGGCCAAGACTTTTACAGATCAATTCATAGAGAATAAGTTAGTTACTTACAGTAACCCGTTAAAAAAGGGCGATGATATCGTTCAATATAAAGATCGGTTTACGACTATTAATCCGGGTGTTGCTGAAGGAAAGCTTTTAGGTGGAAATCTAACTTTAATTTCAGGTTTATGTGGATCGGAATTTCTGCCGGATTTTAAGGATAGTATTTTATTCTTGGAAGAGATTAATGAATCACCTGAGAAAGTTGACCGTATGTTCTGCCAACTGATGAATGCAGGTATATTGAAACAAATTAAAGGGTTTGTGTTTGGAAAGTGTACAGATTGTTCGCCATCGGGCGGTTACGGTTCATTGAATCTGGATCAGATCCTTAGAGATTATATAAAACCATTGAATATTCCATCTTATTCTGGAGCAGTTATTGGTCATATCAACGATCAGTTTCTCTTGCCGGTTGGGGTAAGAGCTAAAATTGATGCCAACAAGGGTACAATAGAAATTTTAGAGAAAGCGTTAGTATAATATGAAGTTATTTGTCGTTTCCTTAGGTCTTTTGGCCGCCACTACATGCAGCAATCCATTTTCAGGATCTTCTAATTCCTCGAATTCAGGCTATCAACTGGATACAGCTCAAATGAATAAAATTCATTCGACGTATAAGGAATCAGCTTTGTTTTCCAGAAGATTTAAGCATAAAGATGTTGATTCATTGATACAATTACATCATAAAAGCAATGTTTTTAAGATTTCTCAGATTGGGAAATCTGTTGAAGGGCGTTCAATCAATGAATTGGAATATGGAGATGGCGATAAAAAGGTGATGCTATGGTCGCAGATGCATGGTGATGAACCTACGGCAACGATGGCTCTTTTCGACCTTTTCAATTTCCTGGAAGGGAAAGGCGATGGCTTTGACAGTGTCAGGACTTTATTGAAGGACAATCTGAATATCCATTTTATTCCTATGCTAAATCCTGATGGTGCTGAGCGATTTTTAAGGAGAAATGCACAAAGTATTGATCTCAATAGGGATGCAAGGGCAAATCAAACGGTTGAAGGCGCTCTATTGAAATCCAGAGCAAAAGAAATTCAACCGAGATATGGGTTTAACCTACATGACCAAAACATCTATTACAATGTTCCTGGCACAAAAAACCCAGTTACCATTTCTTTATTGGCTCCAGCCTTTAATACTGAGCGGGAAATCAATGAGGTAAGAGAAGGGGCGATGCAGATCATTGTTGGTATGAATAAGGTTTTGCAGCAGTATATTCCTGATGCGGTTGCAAAGTATGATGATACTTATACTCCTCGTGGGTTTGGTGACAACTTTCAATCTTGGGGAGCGAGTACCGTTTTGATTGAATCAGGCGGTTTAAAAGGAGATCCCGAAAAACAACAGATTAGGAAGTTGAATTTTATCATCATTTTAAACGCTTTAATGGAAATAGCTCAGGGAACCTATGAGAATTATGATGCCAAAGGTTATGAAGATATTCCATTCAATGCTAGCAATATGCACGATATCGTTATTCGAGGTTTAGAAATTGGCTCGGATTCCATACCATTAAAGACAGACATTGCGGTGCGAAGAGGGGAAAGTACAGAAGGTAGGGATTTCTATGTTCGTGGAAGGATTGAAGATATTGGTGATCTTCCGGAATCTTTTGGGTATGATGAAGTGAATGGAGAGGACTTAAAATTTATTCAGGGGAAGATTGCTGAAAAGCCTGTTCCTACCCTTGAATCCATTACGCCCGAACTTGCTTATGATCTTTTGAAAAAAGGATATATGGGCGTTCAGGTTCAGACATTAAAACCAGAACAGGCCAATCAATTGCATAATTTTCCTATTCAAATATTTGCTGGCCAAGCATTTGCCACAACTCCTTTTATAGATCTAGGCGGAACAGCGAATTTCTATGTTGCTGATAAAGACGGGAAATTAAAATATGCTATTCTCAATGGTTATTTAATAGACCTGTCCAAGCCTTTAAGTGAGGTTGGGTTGTTGAAGAATAGGGTGCAATAGACAGTAGACATTAAGAGTAGTTAGTATTTTGTAGTTAGTAGTTAGACTAAAGACATGAGAGATAGAGAGGAGGTAGCGGGTTTTAGTTGGGGGTGAACGGTCTGTTGTTTTTTATTTCTATTGATTTTGCTTACCTATGAGATTTGGAAATATGCCGCACCTGTGGTGTTGAATGGTCTATAGTCTTTTTTTTATTGTGTTTGAACAAAAATCCCATAGGGATGACATATCTATAGCCAGACCCGTAGGGTCTGGAATAATGGTTAATTCCAAAACAACTCCGTAGGAGTGACATGTTTCTTATGTGGTTTAGGAAATATGTCACACCTACGTCGTTGAATTCTGTTATGTAATATTAATTTCTATAGATATTGCATCCCTGCAGGATTCATTGGATATTCCATCCCTCCGGGATTTGACAAATATATTATCCCGCTAGGATTTGAAAATATGCTTCTAAACAATTTCTATTTCAAGCCATAGGAGCTTAAAAAAAGTGGTTTAGGGGAATGTTATCTCCTAAACCACTTTTAACTATATTTGATGAAAATGACAAAAGTATAAAACCGGTCAACTCTATTTAGATATGGACAACTATCTCGTCTCTAATGTCTTGTGTCTTATGTCTAATGTCTTATGTCTATCCTCATCCCTATGGTTTATCCCACCACAATTCGGTGCTCAATGGCACTTCTGCTGGAACGTTGGATCCATTTTCGGTGATTTCCTCTGAAGGATATGCTACTCTACGGATGAATTTACCACCTAATACGGCACCTAATGGAAGTTTGAAATCTTTGTATTTATAATCAAATCGACGTACATCATTCCATGCTTCTGCATTGGTGTAGGTTACTACATATTTCTCGCGGAAAATATCCAATAAGGTTAAGTTCGCCTGTCCAACGGAGATTGCTGTGATATACTTAGCCGCATCAGCTGCAGGTACAGTAAGTTTGTCCATGCTTGCTTTGACCCCAGCTAAGAACGCGGTATAGGCCAATGCCTTATTGTTATCTCTAAATGCAGCTTCGGCTTCGATAAATTTAACTTCGGCATATGTTAAAATCGTCAAAGGTGAGGCATCGCTTGTAACTGGAGAATTGAAGCTGATATAACATTCGTCACGAACCGTATTGGCAGCACCCACATTTCCTTGACCGCTGACTGTACCGACATAAACTCCATGAACCGTTTTTTCAGTAATTTTTGATACGCGAGGGTCAACAATGCCGTAAGTTTCACCGTTTAATTGATTGATGAAATTGCTGCCCAACCAACCATCTAAGTTGTTCTGAAGATTGCTACGTGATATAGATGCCCAAGGGTTAACACCGTCGAATGTAACCATCCCTACATCTTCGGCATTCGATTCTAATGATGCTTGCGCAGCAGCTATAACTTGCTTGGCATTGTAAGATGATTTTTTGCTTATTTTATTTAAAACACGAGCTTTAAGGCCGTTTGTAAATTTGATCCATTTGTCAATTTTTCCGCCATTTAAAAGATCGTCTTTTTCGCTCAATGTTTGAGAACCGTCGGTCCTTTTGAAATTTTCTAGGGCTTTATTCAATAAATCAACCTGAGCTTTATACACATCTTCTTCACTATCATAAGGCACATTTAAAGTTGCCTCTTTACCAAAAGCTTTACTATATGGAACGGAACCCCAAGTATCAGCTACTAGTGCCAATTCGTATGCGGTTAATGCTTGCGCGACAGCAAGGTGATGATAAGCAGCAGCTTCTTCGGATTTAACCATATAATCATACAAATCTGCTAGGGCATAGAATAAATTATTCCATGTAGTCGAGTTATTTGTAATCTGATAGGTATCCGTATCCGATCCGGGAGAAGGACTGGCAAAATATTGCGAATACTGATTATTGAAATAAGCAATTCTATAGTTGTTAAATGCCGCTTTATGTGTTGATGTAGTTAAAAGCGCATTTAAAGGTGGAGTTTGAACCAAGTTCGGATTATCGGTCAAATCAAAGTAGTCTTTACAGCTGTTCATTGAGAACAGGGTTAAAGCTAGCAGGGATATTTTTCCTATTTTGATGAATTTTTTCATGATCTTAAGAATTAAAAGCCAACATTTAAGCTGAATAAGAAACTGCGCACAGCAGGGTAGGTCATACCTGCGAATCCTTCGATATTGGAACCGCTAGCGGTTGTGGAGTTTTCAGGATCATAACCTGAATATTTTGTCCACAGTGCCAGATTGTTACCAATAACAGATATTCTAGCATTTTTTACAAACTTATTTTCCAACCATGCTTGTGGCAAGCTGTATCCCAGAGATACCGATCTTAACCTTAACCATGAGGCATCCTCAACAAAGAATTGTGAATTTCCTCGGTAATAGTTTCTGTAATATCCATTACCATAATCTACATTGTTCTTTGGATCTTTACCTTGACCTAACCACACTTCTTTGGTGTTTTTCGATCCGTCCGCAAGAACTCCATCGAAAGTCATATAGTCATTACGGTTGGTTGTGTAGTCCGCTTCTCCAAATGCCGCCATAAAGTTTCCTAATTGGTTATAGCGATATTGACCTACACGCGCATCGAACAAGATGTTTAGAGATAGTCCTTTGTAATTGAAGGTATTGTTCCAACCGGCAATCCAATTAGGTTGAACATTTCCTAATTTCTTAGGAACATTGGTTGATTCCAATACTGGAAAACCATTGCTGCCGATTAACAAAGGACGACTTTCATCATATTCACGTGTAACATCCAATCCTTGAGCAATTTCATCCGGAGTATAATATCTTTTATAGGTTCTACCATATAAAGTTCCATAAGACTCTCCTGGTCGAATACGCATGGACACCGTCGAGTTTAGATATCCATATTCAGAGGAAACTACAATTTCGTCATCTAAATCTTCACGAATCTCAAGCACTTTGTTTCTATTGAAAGAGAAGTTTACATCGGAATTCCATGAGAAATCATCTTTTTTCACAGGAACTGTATTTAAGGTAACTTCAAGACCCCTATTGCGCATACTTCCTGCATTGATGGAAGCTGTAACGAAACCAGTTGTCGATGAGACAGGTACTTGGATAATTTGATCTTTACTCACAGAGTTATAGAAGTTCAGGTCTAAGCCAATACGACTTTGAAGGAATTTCAATTCTAAACCAGCTTCATAGGTATTGGTGAATTCAGGTTTTAATTGAGGATCTCCCAATAAAGATGGCCTTGTGAATCCAATATATCCGGTCGGTAAATTGGTGTAAGGAGCAAAACCAGCACTCGTTGAATATGGAGCTGCATCCTTACCGATCTGTGCATAAGAAAGTCTTAACTTACCAAAGGTAATTGCTTCAGGCATTTGAAATTGGTCTGAAAACACATAACTCAATGTGGCCGATGGATAGAAAAAGGATCTGTTGTTTTTACTTAAGGTCGAAGTAATATCATTTCTTCCCGTTACGGTCAAGAATAGATAATCTTTATAGGCTAAGTTCAACTCCCCAAAATATCCTACCAATCTATATTTCTCATTGTAGGTCGCTGCTTTTAAGATATTGGCATTTCCGAGATCAAACCAATTGTAAACTGTCAAATCACCACCTTCCGTAGAAGTTCTTTTGATATTTCGATCGTAAATATCCTGTCCGACTCTTAAAGTTGCATTGAAATCTTCGGTGAAATCATGTTTAAAAGTGGCAATAAACGTACTGGTTAAAGCTCTGAAATTATTGTTGTACACATTGTAGAAACCACGTCCGTCGGCACCTTCGACACCATTATCGTACACGATTCTTTCATCGGCTAATCCTTGGTATCCAATTGCCGTAGCCTCGCGATTATCACGGTATGCATCCACCCCGATTCGATACATGAAATCCACCCATTTTGCAGGAGAATAGGTCAGGTCAAAACCTCCAATAACACGCAATACATCATCTTTAAAACGATTCGTATGTGCAACATAAATCGGATTGTCGGTTTCACCATAGGAGTTCATAGTGCCATTTTCTAACACATAATCTCTGATGTTGTGTCTTGGCGACCAATAGATTAATTGTTCAGCATAACGATTTGCATTACCACGATATCCACCTGAATTCGTTACGGCTATTGACGATCCCCCTTTTAATTTTTCACTTAAAGTGAAATTTGTATTTAACCTTCCCTGGTAATTTTTAAAGTCCGTTGCAGGTAATACCCCATTATGTTTTAATTGAGAAACAGAGGTGAGGAAGCTAAATTTTTCAGAGCCACCCGAAAAGCTTAAGGAGTTTCTGAATTGATTGCCAGAATCGAAAGCTTCTTCAAAAGGTTTGTATAATGAACTAGGGTGTGTAGGGTCAAGTTTTATAGCTTCAGCGACAGTTGGTCCAAAAGCAGGCCAGAAATCATCCTTATTATAGACACCTTGCCAACCTTGTGAATAGGTGTCCTGCATTTTAGGGAACTTATTTACATTTTCAACGCCGACCGTTCCTTGATAGTCAATTTTCAAAGTTCCCGCTTTACCGCTTTTCGTTGTAATCACGACTACTCCATTAGCTCCACGAAGGCCATATAATGCCGTAGCGGCACCACCTTTAAGGATGTTAATGGTTTCGATATCATCCGGGTTGATGTCCACGGCACGGTTACTCATCCCGCGTACTTCTGCAGTACCACCTTGTGTCGAAGTGGAGTTATCCATCATAATTCCATCAATGACAAAGAGAGGTTGACTAGGACGGGAAGGGTCAATAGAGTTGATACCACGGATTTGGATATTTGCACCTTGACCAGGGGCACCACCCGTTGAACTGATCGTTGCACCGGCAATCTTTCCTTGAAGTGCATTGACTAAGTTGGGCTGCTTGTTGGCATTTAAAGTTGCACTATTGACACTTTGCGCACCATAGCCCAATGATTTTTCACTTCTTTGGATTCCTAAAGCCGTAACGACAACTTCATCGATTTCGCTATCATCATTCTGAAGCTGTATGGATAAGTTTGTTTTTCCATTGATTAAAACTTCGTGAGGGGCATATCCCACAGCTCGGATTAATAATGTTCCATTGCTAGGGGCATTTAGGGTAAACAATCCACTCTCATTGCTGGACGTACCCTGTTGGGTACCTTTTACGAAGATAGAGGCCCCTATGATAGGTTCTCCTTCCGCATTTGTGATTTTTCCAGCTATAGACAATTGTTGTGCAGAGAGCATCTGTATTGAGCATAATGATGCAACTGCAATAGATAAGCAAGTTGGTAATTTCATCTTTAGCGTTATTGGTTATTTAGATAAACGAATATAACGGATTCATGTTAAAAACAATGAATAATTTGCAAAAAAATGCAATGATGAATAAGGAATTTTTACCTGATTACGTGATTTTTACTAAAATCGATAAATATTTTGCGTTTTTATGAGGATTTGTAGTTTAAAACTTCAGAATTTAACTAGTGAAAATAAAAAACGGGAAAGATTTTCTCTTTCCCGTTTAATGGATTATTAATAATAATTAATAACCAGGGTTTTGTTGATCCTCCAAACCAGGGTTTGCATTGATTTCCACCTGAGGAATCGGCAAAATGGTTTTATAAAAAGTTCTATTGATTGATTTTTCACGATGAGACATGGTAACACCTACATGTTCATCATTGAACGTAATGGTTTTGTTCGTTCGAATCATATCCCAATAGCGGACACCTTCGGCGTAAAGTTCCTTACTTTTCTCATCCAAGATCATTTGCTCCGATATGGAGGTAGATGTTGCTGCAGCCAGATCAGGAGAACGTTTTCTAATTTCATTTAAATAAGTGGCAGCTTTAACCTTATCAGGTGACGCTTTTTTCAATGCTGATTCCGCAGCATTCAAATACACTTCAGAAAGACGGGCAACCTTAATGTTGACGGCTGTGTATGTATCTTTTCCATCCCCCTTTTTATCTACCGATCCAACATATTTGTAACAAGAAGCTTGTCTGTCTAATTCGTCCTTTGTGAAAATTCCCCAACGTACATCGGTTTCATCCTGACCTAATCTATCCAAGAAATAATCCGATGCGGTGAAATTTCCTAAAGCGTTATTATCCTTGTTTCTTAAATAATAGAATCCTAATGAGCTTGATCCTAAATCACCTTGGTCTTTAGCCAAAGTAATTTCATAAATAGATTCTTTTCCAAATTGGCTAGCCCAAGATGGTACCCATTCGGAATTGGAATACAGTGAATACACTTTATCATTAATAATTTCCTCTGATGCAGCAAGGGCTTTATCATAGTCACCCATGGTCATATAGACACGGGAAAGAAAAACGCGGTTTGCGTAATAATTGATATAGCCGTTTGATTTGGTTTTTGCAAGCAATGGAGCGGCAGCATTCAGATCGGCAATGATTTGTGTGTAAACTTCCGAAACCTTATTTCTTAAAGGCTGTGCAGAAGTTGGCAAGAGTTCAGTAACTACAGGAATACCTAATGCATTGGGATCTTGCGTATATGTTTTTCCATAAAGTTTAACCAATTCAAAATGTAATAATGCGCGCAAAGTCAATGCCTGTCCTTCAAAATTATTGAAATCCAATTCAGTGCCTGCAGCTTGTAAGGCATCGATGCTTTTAATGATATTGTTTGCCTGCATGATGGCATTATATCCATCAGTCCAAAAATCAGAATAGTTGTTGTTATTTATGGAATGGTTGAAAACATAGAGAGCGTCCAACCCACGACCTTGGGAGACGATGGTCAAATCCCCACCTTTAGCATCTCCGTATATCATAAGGTTTCTGCCATATAGGCTAGATTTTGCTAATTGACGAGTGAGTCCATTGATCATTACTTTAGCATCTGCCAATGTTTGGATGGTTACGCTAGAGTCTGTTGAGTCAGTTGGTTTTACATCTAAGAAGTCCTTACAAGAAAATAATGATAAACTTGCAAGAGCTATTATATATAGTGATTTCTTTTTCATGATGATCTAAATTGATAGGTTATAAACTAACTTCTAAACCGAATGTATAGGTTTTTCCAAATGGAGTTTCCCAGCCTCTAGTTCCGTATTGGTTCACTTCGGGGTCTGCCCATTTAAATTTGGAAGCGGTCAATAGATTAGTTCCATTGAAGAAGATTCTTGCATTGCTCAAACCGATCTTACTGCTTACCGTTGAAGGAAGTCTGTAGGATACATTCACATTTTTCAAGCGAAGGAAGGATGCATCGTATAGGTGACGTGTAGAGCGCGTAATACCATCTTCAGGGTCATTTCCACTTACTTTTGGATATAATGAATTCGGGTTTTCCGGTGTCCAAGAGTTTTCTATCGCATAGTAAGAACGGATTCTTTCCCAATAGTAACCATCCTCGGCAACATCTCTAGATCCAGAATCGAACAATTTGCCGCCAATTTTATAAGTAAAATTCAATCCCACAGAAAAGCCTTTGTATTCAAAATCGGTATTAAATCCTCCATAAGCTTTCGGAATAGGAGAGCCAACGATAACTTGTTTCGCATCGGAAACCTTGTTTGTTGCTCCGCGGCCTTCGTGTAAGAATTCACCATCAGTACCATCATTTGTATACCAGATTGGTTTTCCGTTACTTGGATCTACACCTGCCCATTCAGCCATATAGTATGAATAGACATCTTCGCCTTCTTTATACAAAAATTGAACCCTTGAATCCCCTCCAGTTGGGTCCCACCAAGTAATGTCCTTGCCGCCATAAAGTTTAGAAACCTTCGATTTTAAGAAAGATGTATTCACGTTTGCAGACCAGCGGAAATTGTCATTTCTGATCATGTCTCCACCCAATGAAATCTCGATTCCTTTGTTATTGATTTCACCCACATTCATTAGGGTTGAGTTAAATCCGGTAACAAGCGAGATATTGACATCTTGTAATAAATCTTTTGAGTCTCTATTGAAGTATTCAACGGTACCAAATAATCTATTTTCAAATAATCCGAATTCAGCACCAACATTGAAGGTGTGACTTTTTTCCCATTTCAGATTTTTATCTGCAATCGTTGTTAAGTTACCACCCGGTTGGTCCATGTAATTATATCCATAAGTCGCCAAGGATCTCCAGCCATAATTATTAGTTGGGAGTGTTCCGTTTGTTCCGTAAGAAGCCTTTAATTTCAAAAGATTAATGTCTTCGATCTGAGCGAAGAAGCTTTCATTTTTAAGGTTCCATGCAGCCGACAGCGACCAGAAGTTACCCCAGCGAGTATCAGGTCCTAACCTGGAGTTTCCATCTCTCCTTAATGATCCAGATAAGAAGTAGGTGTTTCTGAAATTGTATTCTGCTCTAGAAAACACGGACATCATATTGTTGCCCCATAAATAAGCATTTGCATCTTTAATTCCTGCAGTCGCTACGGTGTGCAATGCGCTGGAAGGTAAGTTGGATCCACTTGCATATTGGTAGTTTACCTCATTTTTCTCAGCTTCAAATCCTGCCAATAAATCTAATGTATGATCATCGACGAATGTTTTGTTATAGTTTAAGGTTGTTGAGGAAATAATTTTCTTGTAATTGGTGCTGAATTCAAATACAGATCCATTTGCAGTAGCGCCATTGGTAGGATGATAATGTTGAGGGCTATAGTACAGATGATCCTTTACCTCAGCATTGTCGTAAGAGAAAATAGTTTTACCAGTTAATTCAGGTAAGAACTTGACCGTTAAAGATGGAGCTGCAACGATTCTTAATGTTTTAGAAGTGTTTTCCCATTGTTTATCATAATAAAGCGGGTTGTATCCTAATGAATTGTATCTGAGTTTATAATCTTCTCCTGTTTTATAATCCGTTGGCCAGTAGAAAGGGAACAGCAAGTTATTTGCCAAATACATATAGTTCGTACCTGTATTTCTAGTATCATTATACCCTTCTTGATTATTGTGATTTAGGTTTAAATTCGTTGCAAATTCAACCTTATCAGAAAGCTTTTGAGAAATATTCAATCGCCCGCCAATTCTTTCAAATTCGTTGGTATAAGTACGGCCTTTATCCGTTGTGTAAGATAATGAAGAATAGTATTTTGTTCTATCTGTAGCCCCACTTACTGAAAGGTCATTTGTCTGGTATTTACCTGTACGGAACAAAGCATCATTCCAATCAAAATATTTACCGTCTCTATTTTCGACACCATCAGTTTTACCTTTGATGATTACCTTGTCGTAAAGTCCAGTACCTTCAGATGAGAATTCATATCCATGGATTCCAAATCTTGTATTCATTCTGTTAAGGGCATATTCGTTTGCCTTTTCTTCTGAATATCCATTGGAAGTTCTATAATCATGAAATATTTCGTAGAAATATTGGATCTGTTGTTGCACATCTCCGGGTTTGTAATTATCGGTTGCCCAATTTGGAGTTACGCCTAATGAAGTTCTGAAGTCGATTTTAGGTTTTCCAGCCTTTCCGGATTTTGTTGTTATAATAACGACACCATTAGCTGCCCGTGAACCGTAAAGAGAAGAAGCGGCGGCATCTTTTAGGATGGAGATTGATTCAATATCACTTGGATTAATGGTCGCCATGATATTATTTGTCGTTCCTGCGATAGCACTATTCATTTGGCCAACATTACCTGAAACGACAGGCACCCCATCTACTACATATAAGGGCTCATTTGAAGCATTCATGGATCCAATTCCTCTGACACGAATTGTAGAGGTAGAACCTGCCTGTCCTGAAGTTGTGTTGATTTGCACGCCCGGTATACGACCTGTCAAAGCCTGTTCGAATGAAGTTACAGGAATATCTTTAGCATCCTTTTCATAGTTAACAGTTGCAGCAGAACCTGTGAAGGCACTTTTTTTCGCAGTACCGTAAGCCACTACCATAACCTCATCAATGGCTTGATCATCTTGGGCCAGGTTTACACTGATTGTTTTTCTGCCATTTAAAGCAACTTCTTGACTTTTATAGCCAATATAAGAAATGATTAAAGTAGCATTTTGGTCTGCATTTAAAGAAAATAGACCATTTTCATTGGTGCTGCTGCTGTTGTTTGTTCCTTTTACGGATACCGTTACTCCAGATAATGGAGTTCCGTCCGGTCCGGAAACTTTACCAGCCACAGCGATTTGTTGGGCATTAACGACCTGCATAGATGTACAAGTCATTAAACACAGCGTTGTGAGTAAATGATGTTTCATAATTTGGGTAATTTGTTTCTTTGGTAATTATTTCAACTATTTCTTGATGATTCCGATTCCTGGTCGGTCAGGGAGTATGCATAATCCATCTTTAACCTGCATCCCTTCATAAATATCGTTTCCTATTAATAGGGCACCATCCAGATCAGCCCAATCTACTAATGGGGCTAGTTGTGAAGCGGCTGAAATGGCACAGGATGTTTCTGTCATACATCCTAACATTACTTTCATATCCAATGCACGAGCGACTTCGGCCATTTGTTTAGCTTCACGCATTCCCGTACATTTCATTAATTTGATGTTAATACCAGTGTAGACTCCTTGAAGTGCGGGGACATCAATAAGCCGTTGGCATCCTTCATCAGCAATAGTAGGAATCGGAGAGTGTTCAGTCAGCCAAGCATTTTCATCAATCATTTCTTTTGGCATGGGTTGTTCCAAGAAAACCACATTTCTTTCTTTCAACCAATGAGACATTTCCAAGGCTTCTTCTTTATTTTTCCATCCTTGATTAACATCCGCACATAAAGGAACATCAGTAACGGAACGAATGGTGTCGATAATCATTTTATCTGTATCGAGGCCTAGTTTGACTTTTAAGATTTTAAACTGTTCTGCCTCGGCCACTTTCTTACGAATCATTTCTTCGGTATCAATACCAATGGTATAAGAAGTGGCAGGAATTAAGTTTGGATTTAATCCCCAAATTTTAAAGAAGGGTTGATTCATTAATTTTCCTAGAATATCATGAAGAGCAATGTCAATTGCTGCTTTTGCGGCCGTGTTTTTTAGGTCGACGCTATCCACATATTCTAAGATTTCTGCTGTTTGAAAAGGAGAGTTGAATGCTGATAAGTCAACCTTGTTCAAGAAATTCATGACGGATTCTTGAGATTCTCCAAGATATGGGGGCATACTTGCCTCCCCATAGCCAACAATTCCATCGTATTCGAGCTCGGTCAAAACGACCGGTGTTGTGGTTCTACTAAACGAAGCAACAGTGAATACATGTCGCAATTCGAGGGTATATGGGCGAAAGCGCAAGGTAAACTTGCCCATTTTTTTGCTGAACCAATCGTTGCTATTCATTATATTAATTTTTGTAGTAAGCGTTATCTTGAATTTTTTGAACCTGTTGATCTTGTGTTCCGATGTATCTTTTGGCAGCAACGACTGTTCTGGTTTGGAAGTCATCATAATTGCTAGCCTCTTTCAACATAGAGTTTATTCTTACCGTTCCGGCCGAATGAATAAATTCTCCATTTCCAATGTATAGAGCCACGTGGGTTACTCTTGCGTTGGGATTACTGTTTTTTCCAGAGGCAAAGAACAAAAGGTCTGCAGGTTTTAGGTTTTTCAACGCTTTTGTTGGGTCAAAATGCCCCTCTTTGTCCAAGATATCTACAGATTGTCCTGCTAAGACTTGCTGAGATGCATCCCTTGGGATGATATAGCCATTCATGTAATAAGCGGTTTTTGTAAAGCCGCTACAATCAACACCTTTTACGGATGTACCACCCCATAAATAAGGCAGGCCCATCATGGTTTTTGCGCTATTGATCACATTTTCAGGAGTCAATTCTCTTGTTTTTATCCAATTCTCAAAAGTTATAGCTTGATCCTTAGGTATAAATGCTATTCTTTGGTCAGGATAAGATACTTTGAAATAATTTCCTTCTTCGCCCAAAAGGCCGAGGATATTTCCATAGACTAAATCAGAAACACGAATGCTATTTGGGTCAGCTTTGGAAAGAGATTTTCCAAATTCTGCGGTGTAAATGATTTTTGGTAATGATTTCCAGTTTTTTAAGCTTTCTTGATCCATTGCAGCAATAGAAGAAGCAGGAACATAAGAAATATATCCTTCAGGCGTTCTTGCCCGATACTCTCCATCTACTTTTTGCAATAAGTCCACTTCTGTACCTAACAAAGCCTGCGTTGCCATTTCAGAAGCATTTCCGGGTTTGGTTCTGAAGTTTGCCACGGAAAGATTGACGATTCCATGCATTTTTTGACCAACAGAAGAATCAGGTAGAGCTTTGATCTGAATGTTAGCGGGAATACTGCTGGTTTTTGATTTAATAAATTTACTTGCTTCAGGGATCGAGGATTCGATAATGTAATTATTGCTAATCGGATTGGCATCAATCAGGGCAACAATTTTTGTTCTTTTATCGGGAGCAAATTGTTTTTTGGCATCTTGTACGATCTGATCAACTTTTTTATAGATCGTTGAATCTGTCTGAGCAAAAGAAATACTATTTAGACAGATAAAAGTGCAGAATAGAGCGGCTGTACGTATCATCATTCTAGTCTTTAATAATTGTTATAGAGGTAAATCGGCATAAATATGCGAAAAATAGGGGGTAAAGTAGCATATTTTTACGTTTTTTCCATTTAATTAACTGTAAATAATGCAAAATTTACAATCGTTTAATCCTTGTTCTTTGAGATTTCTATTCCTAATATTGTAATTACTATGCATTCAAGAAGAAAATTTATAAAACAAGGTATTATAGGGGCTGCAAGTATTAGCGCCGTTACCTCAGCGATTTCGTGTCAAGCGGCAACGAAGTCAGATAAAGCGGTTCGTAAACCGATCGTCATCTCCACTTGGGATTTTGGGGTAGCAGCCAATTTGGCCGCATGGGAGATATTGAAGAAGAATGGCCGCGCTTTAGATGCTGTTGAAGCTGGAGTCAAGGTTCCGGAGGCAGATCTGAAGAATGTAACAGTTGGGAAAGGAGGTTATCCAGACCGCGACGGACATGTCACCTTAGACGCCTGTATCATGGATGAATTAGGGAACTGCGGATCTGTTGCCGCCATGGAAGATATTGCACATCCAATTTCCGTAGCAAGATTGGTGATGGAAAAAACTCCCCATGTTATGTTGGTCGGAGATGGAGCGAGACAATTTGCTCTTGAAAATGGATTTAAGGCCGAAAATCTTCTGACCCCAAGTTCTGAAGAAGCATGGAAGGAATGGTTAAAGGAAAAAAACTATAAACCGGTCATGAATATTGAGAACAAATCCTTTGCAACTGAGAAGTTGCCGGGCAATAAATATAATCATGATACCATTGGTATGTTAGCACTAGATGCTGATGGGAATTTATCTGGGGCATGTACAACAAGTGGTATGGCATTTAAGATGCATGGTCGTGTTGGTGACAGTCCGATTATTGGGGCAGGTTTATATGTAGATAATGAAGTCGGCGGAGCGACATCTACTGGAGTAGGAGAGGAAGTAATCCGGAATGTAGGTAGTTTTTTAGTCGTTGAGTTGATGCGTCAGGGCTATTCTCCCGAGGACGCATGTAAGGAGGCTGTGATGAGGATTGTGAAGAAAAAGCCAGAAATTGCAAAGGAGATTCAAGTGGGATTTTTGGCATTGAATAAGCAAGGAGAATTTGGATCGTATGCTTTACAAGATGGGTTTACATTTGCAATTTGTGATTCCTCCAAACAAGACCGGATAGAAAAAGGTAAATTTCATTATAAACCTAAATAGGGTTAAAAAAGCTATAAAATGTAAAAGGAGAAATATTCCCATTTAAATAGGTTTATTTCTCCTTTTTTCTATGAACGTAATTCAATAAATATTTCCAAAGCTTGATCGCTGGAAAGCTACCTTTTATTAATCATCTTCAGATCCATTTTCACCAAATAAACCAAGTTGACCATTATTATCAATTTGAATATCATCTGGATTGGTAATTTCAAAAGGAATATCATCGATTGGTTTTACCTCAGTTTCCTTACTATCTTTGGGTTCTACCTTTTTAACGTCTGCTTTTGTTTCTTCGATTTCCGTTCCAATTACCTTCTCAACTGATTCAGCAATCTGACTTTCAACGGGTCCTTCAGATTCAACCATTGGGTTTTGGGAAAGATCCTTCTCGTCGGTCAAGAGTTTTATTTTTTGTACGGTATGGAAGGAAAGTCTATTACCTTGTGCTTTCATTCCTTTTACATCGACAATTTCAGTTAGTCCTTGTTCAAAATGTTCCTGAGTTTGGGATTTTCCTTTTAGAATATCCAATCCAACTACTGGAGCGTCATTGTTTGTTAGGAGGATTAATTTACTGTCGTCACCAATAAACCTGACTCTTTTACCAACTGGGTTGTCGTCGAAATTAAATCGCTTCACATAATAGGTTCCAGTTTTGGTATCCTGATGGATTGCGGTATAGACCTGCTGAGGAATAAATTTTTCCAAGCGGATCATTTTTTCGTCGAAGTGGTTGTTCAGGTCAAAGTTGGAAAGTTCATAAGAACCGTCATTGAGTGCCATCAAAATTTTGTCATCACCATCAAATTCACCCAAGAATTTACCTCTGTTATCAGCATTTAGGCGTTTTAAGATGTCATCATACCAGATTTTTCTACCAGCAAGTGTTGAAACGCCAGCACTTTTGAAGGAGACTTTTTTAACAGGGTACTTGCTGACAATATTTCCTTGCGATGCACGACCTTTGATTGCGATTTCAGCAAAATCCATATCAAAGTTTAGCTTACGAAGCTTAGAATGTGGTTTCAGCTGAATATTAACTATTTCAGCTTCGCCATTTGGATTAGCGGTGAAGTAAAGGAATTTTGATCCTTTTGTAGCTTTACCGATATCATAATCTTTGTCTCGAGTTACAGCAGTAACGGAGAATCGCTTGATATAACTTGTTCCGGTAGTTCCGTCTTTGTATATCGCATTATAAACGGTTCTTTCGTCGCCTTTTTTGAATACAGCAATATGGATAATGTCCTTGCCTACAAATACTTTGTCTTGTACTTTAACGACAGAATATTTACCATCGCCTCTGAAAACAATGATGTCATCAATGTCGGAACAGTCACCAACCAGTTCATCCTTACGCATATTGGTTCCGATGAATCCTTCCTCCCGGTTAACATATAGTTTAGCATTTGCCAAAGCAACCTGTGTCGCTTCCACTTTATCAAAAACACGTAATTCAGTTTTACGCTCTCTACCTTTGCTATACTTAGTACGAATATATTCAAACCATTTAATGGTGTATTCTGTAAGGTTACGGAGGTTTTTGCGAACCTCTTTAATTTCATCCTCCAAAGCCTTCATCTGTTCATCCGCTTTTTTGACATCAAAACGAGTAATGCTACTCATAGGCTTGTCAATTAATCGCTTGTAATCTTCAGGAGTAATTGGGCGGTAAAACTGATCGAAAAATGGTGCGAATAACTGATTCAATACTTGAACTACGGTGTCGAAATCCCCAGCATTTTCATAATCGGGATGTTTATACATCCCTTCTTGGATGAAGATTTTCAGTAAGGAACTGAAAAAGATCTTTTCTTGAAGTTCATGTAGCCTGATTTCAAGTTCTTGTTTTAATAGGCTTTTAGTCTGTTTAGTGTTTTCAATCAAGATGTCATTGACACTCATGAAATGAGGTTTATTGTTCTTGATGACACAAGTATTGGGAGAAATGGAAGTTTCACATCCGGTGAATGCATAAAGAGCGTCGATTGTTACATCAGGAGATATTCCGGGTGCAAGGTGGACGATAATTTCTACGAATTCTGCGGTGTTATCCTCGATTTTCTTAATTTTTATTTTTCCTTTTTCATTGGCAGAGACAATACTATCGATGAGTGATCCGGTCGTTGTTCCGAAAGGGATTTCTGTGATTGCCAGAGTTTTTTTGTCACGTTCTTCGATTTTTGCGCGAACTCGAATTTTTCCACCGCGTTGTCCTTCGTTGTATCCAGTAACATCGGCCATTCCACCCGTTGGGAAATCCGGATAGATTGCTGGTCTTTCACCTTTTAATACCTGTATAGATCCATCGATCAATTCAATGAAGTTATGGGGCATGATCTTGGTAGCCAAACCAACCGCAATACCTTCAGCCCCCTGCGCCAATAGCAAAGGGAATTTTACAGGCAGGGTAATAGGTTCTTTATTACGACCATCATAACTCAATTGCCATTCGGTTGTATCCGGGTTGAATACGACTTCATTGGCAAACTTGGACAATCTACCTTCGATATAACGAGCAGCTGCTGCTGAGTCTCCGGTGATCGGGTCGCCCCAGTTACCTTGACAGTCGATCAATAGATCTTTTTGCCCGATTTGTACCATGGCATCACCAATAGATGCATCACCATGGGGGTGATACTTCATGGTATTCCCAATGACATTTGCTGCTTTGTTAAATCTGCCGTCATCCATTTCCTTTAGGGAGTGGAGGATTCGTCGTTGCACTGGTTTGAAACCATCATTGATATGAGGTACAGCACGGTCTAATATAACATAGGAAGCATAATCCAAAAACCAGGTTTCATACAATCCCGATAGTGGGACTGTGTTGCTCTGTTGGTCTTGATTTGGGTTTGAGTCGTTATTTTCTTCTATCTCGTTGATTTCGTCACTCATGTACTTTTCCGTAAGTTTTTGATGGGTTTACAGGATTGATTTCTGCAAACCTCGTAAAAATACAAAATTCATTTTATTTGTCTTATTTTTAGGATTATTCTACTTTTTAACAAAATCCAATATCATGAAGAGATTTCTTTCCATATTAATTTTAAGTGTTTCGATAAGTGTGTTATACGCCCAAAACGGAAAGTATGAACTCAAGGAAAATATTTCTTACGCTGGTTCTGGGGCGGATGAATACAGTAAGGAGCGCTGTCAGGTTGATGTATATTATCCGAAAGACAAGAAGGATTTTGTGACTATACTATGGTTTCATGGTGGCGGGTTGACAGGTGGGGGTAAAGAAATTCCATCATATTTAAAAGATAAGGGGGTTGCGGTCATCGGGGTTGGCTATCGTTTGTCTCCGAAAGTGAAAGTTGAGGATATTATCCAAGATGCTGCAAAGGCTGTTCGATGGACTTTTAATCATATTGGAGAATATGGTGGAAATAATAAGAAGATTGTTCTTTCTGGCCATTCTGCAGGTGGATATCTGAATTTGATGTTAGCGTTGAATCCGCGATACCTGAAGGATGAGGGAATCGATGCGGATCAGTTATATGGAGTTGTACCATTTAGTGCGCAATGTATCAGTCATTTTACGGCTCGTTCTGAAAAGGGAATCGATATCAATCAACCCGTAGTAGATGAATTTGCTCCATTATTTTGGGTTCGTAAGAATCAGGTACCTATTACGTTAATTACGGGAGACCGTGAGCTTGAGATGGTCGGTCGTTATGAGGAGAATGCCTATCTGGCTAGAATGTTGAAGATTGTTGGGCATCCACAGGTTAAATTGTTGGAATTGGATGGATATGATCATGGCATGACGTATCCGGCGTTTCCGCTGTTGTTGAAAGAAATTGAACGTTGGAATAAATAAATAAAACTTGTTTTACTAAGAATTTTAGTAATTTTGAATTGATTGATATTCGGAATTACTATGGATTTGTTTGATAATAAGCGGTTTGTTGCTCATTTAGACTTAGATACGTTTTTTGTGAGCGTAGAACGTCTGAAGAACAGTAAATTCATTGGTAAGCCCTTGATTGTAGGTGGTATGAGCGACCGGGCAGTTGTTTCTGCCTGTAGTTATGAGACGCGTAAATTCGGGGTTCATAGTGCGATGCCGATGAAGCTAGCTTTACGGTTATGTCCGCATGCTATCGTTGTTCGTGGCGATATGGACAGCTATAGTTATTATTCTCGTGTAGTGACGGATGTGGTTCGGGATACGGTTCCGGTGATGGAGAAGGCGAGTGTAGATGAGTTTTATGTAGATCTAACGGGCGTTGATCGTTTTTTTGGCTGCAGTCAGTTTATGGTTGAGTTAAAGACGAAGATACAAAAGGAGAGTGGGTTGCCGATTAGTTATGCATTGGCTTCGAATAAATTGGTGAGTAAGGTTGCGACAGATGATGCGAAGCCGGATGGTAAAAAGGAGATTTTGCATGGCTTTGAAAAGGACTACTTAGCACCTTTAAAAATACAGCGGATGCCGGGGATAGGCGAGAAGACGAGTATGCTTTTGTTGCAGATGGGGGTGAAGACGATCAAGATTTTGAGTGAGATTCCGGCGCCGATGATGCACAATCTATTGGGGAAGAATGGTATAGATCTCTCGAGAAAGGCGAATGGAATTGATACTTCTCCGATTGTTCCCTATTCGGAGCAGAAGAGCATTGGTACAGAAGAAACCTTTATACAGGATACAATCGATATGCAATTTTTGAACAGTGAGCTGATTCGTATGACGGAGCGTTTGACCTTTCAATTGCGAAATCAGGAGCGTCTGACGGGCTGTGTGACGGTAAAGCTTCGGTATGCAAACTTTGATACGGTCAGTAAACAGATGGTAATTTCGTATACAGCATCGGACAGCGTCTTGCTGAAGAAAGTCAAGGAGCTATTCGTTAAGCTATATGATAGGCGGATGTTAGTCCGCCTAATTGGGGTTCGTTTCAGTCATTTGGTACAGGGCTCACAGCAGATTAACCTGTTTGAAGATACGGAGGAGGCTGTCCGGTTATACCAAGCGATGGATGCTATGCGCGCTCGATACGGTGATGAAGCCATTAAGAGGGCAGTCTCCGTAAAGAAAATAGAGAAAGATCACCGTACTCCCCATTTTTAATACTCTTTTGAATGTACAAGTTTTAAGGGTGATTTTTTAAAAGTCAATTTCCTGAAGGTTTGGAGATAGGAGCGAGCCATTATTTTCCAGCTGTAATTTTCTAAGCTAAAAGATTGGTAGGAAGCAACGATTTCTGTGTAATCTTCTGGGAATGCGAAGACATCATTTAATTGATTGAGCCAAGCCTCAGAATCACCTGCGGGTAAAAGAATACCATTTTTACGATGCTGAATAGCATCTGTGATTCCTTCGATATCGCCTGCAATAACGAGCGTGCCGGCGAGGGAAGCTTCCAGACAGACCAGGCCAAAACCTTCCATGTCACCCTGCACTTGAATGTTTGGCATCAAAAAGGCCGAGGAATTGGAAAGCAGTGTCTGAAGATGAGAGAAAGGGACCTTTCCCAAATGATGTACACGACTCTTGATTTCAGGATTCTTGAGCAATTTGCGGATTGCTTTTTCATCGGAAGGATAGCCCAGGAAAAGAGTGACAAGTTTGTAAATCCGTTTAGGAAGTATGCTCAGCATAGTTTCCATAAATGTTCCTTTATGTTGATATGGTCCCAACATGATCAATTGAAAATCAGCCGGCATTTTCGGGACGACCTCTTTCAATAACCAAGAGAAGCCTTTTCTTTTGACGGGCCTCCCAAGGGTAACCATATATTTTTTCTTGAGATCCAATTGAGGATAATAAGCTAAGATTTGATTTAATGGAGTATGTCCCGACTCTGCGATAGCATGATCAACTCCGTTATTGATTACTGAGATTTTATCTTCGGAAATTCCCCTTTGGATCGCAGCATTCTTGGTAGCAGCACTGACTGCGATGATATGGTCGTATTCGTTAAATCGTGGAAGGATTTTTTTCTGAAAATAGCGAAGGGGAAATACAACATCTAGTCCATGAATGGTCACAACACGTTTGATATGTTTATATCCGGAATGGAAGAGTGCTAAGGAAGCAATCAAACCATCGTTAAAATGAATAAGTTGTATGGCAGGGTTCTGCTTTAATATTTTTAATATATTGGAATTGAGGTTTATAAAGAATTTTAGTAGGCTTTCTTCCCCCTTTTGATAGACCAAAAGGTGTACGGGTACCTGAGTAGCGATGCCATTGATAAGCTCATAGCTTTGTTTTTCCATTCCGCCGGTGGCAGGTGGATACTTATGACTAACAAATAATATTTCCATTTTGATAAGTAGAATCTTGTTTACTGTCCTTTTTGATAAATAGGTAAAGGATGAATCCCATAGCAATCCAAAAGAGCTGTCTGGCACGACGCAGGATGGAAGCGGAAATCCAAACACTAGCGTTTGAGATGGCGATGATCTGAAGCATGATTTTATTGCCCAATTCTTCAAACCCTAATTGTCCCGGAATGAATGCTCCCGCACTTTTAAAGACGATAACACCCATGTCCAGCAGTAAGCCATGCATCGGAATGACGTCAAATCCTAAAAAAAGAAGAATCAAGTAAAACTCCAAGCTGCCAATAAGCCAATGGATAGTTGCAAGGAAATAGGATAGCCAAAAGGATTTGGGGTTATAGCGATAGGATTTTCGAATATTGAACATTAACTCCTGCATCTTGAATATTAGTTTTGCAATGAAGTTTTTGGATTGAATAGGTTTGCTTGCCCTAAAGATGGATTTACTGAAGATTAACCAATAGAAAAAAATGAGATTGGAGAGAATCAGCAGGCCAATAAATACATAAAAGAATATTCCTAGGTTTTGAATTGCAAGTTGTCCGATTTCTAAACAGTTTAACCAAAGGCAGGCAAGGAGGAAAAGGAGTATCTGTGAAAGCACGGTTGTAATCCTTGAGGTAGCTACCGCACTTAAAGCATTATCAGAAGAAATTCCGTATGGTTTTAGCATTTCAGCTTTCAATAAATCTCCGCCGACAATGCTGGTTGGATTAAATTGACCCACAGTTTCTCCTACCTGGCGAACAGCGAATAATCTTATCAGACTAATTTTTTTTCGATCGTTTCCCAAACAAACATGCCAGGACCAAGTACCAAAGAAATAGGCAAGAAAGGTGATGCTGATCAGGTAAATAAATTTAAATCCGATTTTGTTGAGTTCTTGTTTAGTAGCGGCAAAATCGGTATTCAAAATAAATACCACGACAAAGGCAAGGATAATCAGGGCAAGGATAATCTTTATCGTTTTCCTGTTGATTTTTAATTGCTCGCCCATGCAAATGTATTAATGGGTTCCGTTGCCAGTTCCTGTATATCCTCAAAGTAAGTATCAGCGAGCTTTCCCCAGTCCAATTTATTGACATATGCTAATCCTTCTTTCCTAAATTCCTGTCGGATGGAGTTGTCAGATAATATTTTTTGGATAAAATAAACATATTCCAGGGCATTGTTAGGGAGGCATTTGTATCCAGTACGACCATGTTCAATAAGGCTTGCGCTTCCACCACCGTTTGCAATTACGCAGGGCAATCCGGAAGCTAATGCTTCGATAACTACATTGCCATAGGTTTCGGAGGTGGAGGTAAATACAAATACATCAGCAGAGGCATATAACTTGGAGAGCTCTTCATGGTTCAACTTTCCTAAGAAAATGGCAGAAGGCATCACTTCCTGTGCTTCTTGCTTAGCTGCGCCATCACCAGCGATAATGAGGTTATAGTCTATTTTGGACTTTTTTAATTGATTATAGATGTCGATTAAAGTCTGAACATTTTTTTCCCAGACCAGTCGACTGGCAAAAAGAATATTGGGTTTGTCATTTTTAGTGATTCCTTGAATATATTCTTGGTTTGCTTTTTCAGGGTTGAACAGGCTTAAGTCAATACCCCTTTGCCATAAGGTGAGTCGCTCAGGCTGGATACCAATTTCTTTTAATTCTTCGATAATATTATGTGCAGGTACATACACTTTTTGACAGCTATTATAGAAGCTTAGCATTGCTTTTCGCATCCAATATTCTGCCGGTTTGATTAAGGAGGATAAGTTTCTTAGGTAATAAGCTATGTAGGAAATAAAGTGTGTATGGTAAATACTGATAATAGGAATATTATTTCTTTTGGCATATTTCATAGCGAAGAATCCGAGGAGGGACGGTGTCGCGATATGAATAACATCTGGGGCGAAGTTATCCAGAGCATCCTCTAGTTTCCATTTTGAAAGTTGGGGGACAGCAATGGTATAATCATCATTGATTGGAATTTTGAAGGTAGGGACTTGATAAGATTGGTGTGCGCAGAATTGATCAGGTCCTTTACCATAGATGAAAAGATAGGAAAATTCAGTGTGATCGATGCGGTTAATAATTTGGAACATTGTCCTAGAAGCACCATCGAAATCCTCAATAAGGATTTCTGAAAAAAAAGCAACTTTCTTCATTTACAATTCAAAATTGTCTATCTGATAAAAGTATGACCATAATATTTCTTTAATACTAATTTGGTGTTAAGTAATTATGATTGAAATATTTACGCATCGTAAACGCTTAATAATTTCGAAACATCAAATCAACAAACCTTTAATATTGATTTAAGGATAGGTTTAATTGTTAAGGATAGTTTTGTGTTGGGATTTATGTTGAACGATATGCTAATCAACCTTCCGTATCCACAAAAAAGTAAAGCATGGCATTTCAGGTTTGTAGGATTGTTGTCTATACTATTTTCATTGTTATTTCTTCTGAGTTATAAGCAGAGCAAAGGTTCTCGTGCAGTTCCATTGGCCACATATCCGGAATTGGCGAGGACTAGTTCAGGCGAGCTTTCCTTATTGACATATAATATTGCGGGCTTGCCGCAGTTGATTTCGAGTGCTGAGACACCAAGGGCATCAAGTATCCGTACGATAGGAGAGCGGGTTAATGCTTTTGATATCGTTAATGTACAGGAAGATTTCAATTATAACAGCGATCTTTATGCATCGAATCTTCATGTATATCGTACTGAAGCGATGGGTGGAGTTCCTTTTGGTGATGGATTGAGCACACTTTCAAAATATCCCATTATGGAATCGCAGCGTGTTGCCTGGAATGATTGTAGCGGCAGTGACTGTTTAACCCCCAAGGGTTTTAGTTTTGCGAGGATTCAAATTGCGAAGGATGTTTTTTTGGATGTCTATAATGTACATGCAACGGCGCAAGATAATCAACAAGCTGTTCAAGCACGGAAGAAAAATCTAGCTCAGCTTGCGGCATTTATTAAGGAAAATTCGAGCTGTGAACCATTGCTTATTATGGGAGATTTTAATGCGCATTATGCGTTCACAGCAGACAATATTCGTGAATTTCAAAAGGAAGTTGATTTAATTGATAGTTGGGTTTTGCTTCGCAACCAGGGCAGATTGCCTGAAAAGCAGGAAAATTTTGTTGCTCAACATGCCTTAAAAGTTACCGACGATTGCGAAAGTATTGATAAGATCTATTTTCGTAACAGTGATAATATTATATTCAAACCAAAAGATTATCTAGTTCAGCATGACTTATTTTCCACGGATTCAGGCATTCCCTTGTCGGACCATTGTGCTATTTCATTAAAATTGGAATGGGAATTGACTGATTTATAATGATAATTTAATATGAAGTACCAACTAAGGTAATTTGAAAACGATATTTTGTTTCATATAAATTAATAGATGACCATACTTTTTATACTTGCTGGGGTAATTGTAGTATTATTATTTTTGTTTAAAAACTTAAAAGGAAAGCTGATTTCTGTAGCTATTCCACAGGGAGAACATAAATCTGACCATTATCTCCAAGGGAAAATTTCATTACTAACATACAATATTGCAGGTCTTCCTCAGGGAATTTCAGCGGCTAAACTACCTAGGAAGTTAAGTATTGCGGAAATTGGGGAAAAAGTTGAGCCTTATGATATCATAAATGTTCAAGAAGATTTTAACTACAATAATGCATTTTATTCTAAGAATTTACATCCCTATCGTACGGCAAGCAAAGGGAAGATTCCTGTTGGTGATGGATTAAATACGTTGTCCAAGTTTCCGATTTTAGAATATAGAAGAATACCATGGCGTCATTGCAGCGGGCCGGATTGTTGGACAGTAAAGGGTTTTAGTTTTGCGAAGATTGAGCTTGCAAATCAGGTGAGTATCGATGTATATAATGTTCATGCGAATTCTAGTGATGTTGCTCGGGCAGCCAGAGCTCGACGTGAGAATTTTCGTCAATTGGCAGCCTATATCAATGAACATTCGGTGGATCGTCCAGTTGTTGTGATGGGCGATTTTAATGCACATTATGCATATAAAAGAGATAATTTACATGAATTTCTATTGACCACTGGTTTGTCGGATGGGTGGGTTCAATATCTTAGGAAAGGAGTTTTTCCGGAGGTCATTCCCAAGTTTATTGCGCAACATATGCTAAGTCTGAACAATGATACGGAGAGCTTGGATAAAATTTTCTTTAGGAATAGTAAAAACCTAAAGTTCACTCCTATGGATTATCAGGTTGAGATTGATCGTTTCACCAATGTGGATGGAGAAGCCCTCTCTGATCACCTTGCTGTATCCATGCAATTAGGGTGGACTTGGGAAGACTAGATTATTTGTTTAGATTAACCACCAATATATATAAATAGTAATTAGCTGAGTATGAAATACTCGGCTTTTATTTTGATAAAAAATGCTAATATTTTTAGTAAAATGAATTAAATATTTCCTAATCTTGTAATATGTTTTTGAATTGCAAGACTTGGTTTAGTTTTCATTATGGAACCATTCCAACAAAGGATTTGGTGGAGAAGGGACAGCTACTCGGGCTGAAGGCAATGGCATTGACCAATATCAACAGCACGGCAGATTGTTGGGATTTTGTATTGAAATGTCAAGAGGCGAATATCAAGCCCATTGTTGGTGTTGAAGTACGGAATGAAAATGAATTTTGTTATATTCTTTTAGCAAAGAATAATGCTGGATTGCTGGCGATTCAAAGCTTTCTTTCATTTTATAAGCAGCGCAAATTAGCATTTCCCAACAGGCCATCATTTGAGTCTGCGGATATTTGGGTTATCTATTCATTTGGGAATCACCCTGAATTGGATCAATTGGGAGGTCAGGAGCTTGTAGGTCTGAGGATGGAAGATCTTAATAAGTTGAGTTGGCAAGAGGCATTAAATGCGGACTGTTGGGTCATCTTGCACCCGGTAACCTATCAGGATAAAACTAATTATGACCTACATCGTATTTTAAGGGCGATTGCTAAGAATACGTTGTTATCAAAACTAACAAAGGACGATTTTGCAAAGCCCAATGAAACCTTGTTGGATGAGGAAACATTAGTATATGCTTTTGCAAGATTTCCAACGGTCATCAGTAAGACGATGCAGGTAATTAAAAGCTGCTCGATTGAAATGGAGTTCCACATTGATAAGAATAAAAAGCATTTTACAGCTTCGGAGGAAGGTGACCATGAGCTATTGAGAAAATTGGCTATTGAAGGTTGTAAGATTCGATACGGAGTCAAAAATAAAAAGGCGATGGATCGTGTGGAGAAGGAGCTGTCTATCATCAAGCAATCCAAGTTTAACTCATATTTCTTGATTGTTTGGGATATGCTTCGATATGCGAATGAGCAGGGTTTTTACCATGTTGGTCGCGGTAGTGGAGCCAATTCTGTTGTTGCCTATTGTCTTCGTATCACAGATGTGGATCCCATGAAATTAGATCTATATTTCGAGAGGTTCCTGAATCCCAACCGAACATCGCCGCCAGATTTTGATATTGACTTTAGCTGGAAAGATCGGGATTCGATTTTTGAATACTTATTTATGCGATATGGGCGTCAGCATGTTTCCTTACTTGGGATGTATACGACCTTTCAACGACGAGCAATTGTTAGGGAACTGGGTAAAGTTTTCGGCTTACCGAAGGAAGAGATAGATGAGTTGGTTCATAAGCGGGAATGGTCTGCTGAGGATAAGATTCAGCGCTGGATTCAGAAGTATGGCGCCTTGTTAGTTGATTTTCCAAGCAATGTCAGTGTACATGCAGCAGGGGTCTTAATTAGTGAGCAGCCCTTGAATCAATATGGGGTATTGGAGTTGCCACCTAAGGGTTTCTTAACTCTGCATATGGATATGTTCGAAGCAGATAGAATCGGTTTGTTTAAGTTCGATATCTTGAGCCAACGGGGTTTAGGACATATAAAAGATGCATTGGAATTGGTGTTGCGAAATAAGGGGAAGCATATCGATATACATCAAGTAGAGCGTTTTTTAGAGGATCCTAAATTGGCGGATATGATTCAAAAGGCAGACACGATAGGCTGCTTTTATATTGAAAGTCCTGCGATGCGTCAGTTATTGGGCAAGCTGAAGTGTTCGGATTATATTACGCTGGTAGCCGCCAGTTCAATTATCCGTCCGGGCGTTGCCCAATCAGGCATGATGAAGCAATATATTGAACGCTATCACGATAGGGACAAGGTTGAGTACTTACATCCTAAAATGAAGGAGCTTTTGGAGGAAACTTTTGGTGTTATGGTTTATCAGGAGGATGTTATTAGGGTTGCGCACCATTTTGGGGGGATTTCATTGGAAGAGGCTGATATCCTGCGTCGGGCGATGAGTGGGAAGTATAGGTCGGAGAATAAGTTTGAATTGATGCGAGAGAAGTTTTTTGCCAATTGTCGAGCGCAAGGTTATGAAGAGGCAATTACGGCAGAGGTTTGGAGACAGATGGAGAGTTTCGGCGGCTATTCTTTTGCCAAAGGACACTCCGCATCTTTCGCCGTTGAAAGCTATCAGAGTCTATATTTAAAAACCTATTTTCCATGTGAATTCTATGTTGCGGTGATCAATAACTTTGGCGGTTTTTACAGGACGGAATTTTATTTTCATGAACTTCAGAAGAATGGCGGGGAGATTGAACTTCCATGCTTGAATCACAGCGACTATCTGACGAATATCATGGGTCAGCAGGTGTATGTGGGATTGATTCACCTTCAAGGTTTGGAACAGGATTTTGCCCATCAGATTGTAGAGGAAAGACAAAGGAATGGTTTCTATAAAAGTTTGAACGATGTTTTGCAACGGTTGCATCCAGCTCCTGAGCAGCTCAATATCCTGATTCGGATCGGGGCATTAAGATTTACGGGGATGGATAAGAAAACCTTGTTATGGGAGGCTAATTTTAGAAATAAACGTACCGAAAAGGACGATCCTGTTACTTTATTCGAAACGGAGGAGCTGAAGTTCTCTTTACCTGATTTTGAAAAGAATAGGAAGGAAGATCTTCGAGATGAACTGGATCTATTGGGTTTTGTGGTTGGAGATTTTTATGAGCTTCTGAATAGGGAGCATCTGAAAGGCAGTATTTTGGTCAAGGAATTGACGAACCTGCTTGGACAACAGATAAAAGTTATTGGCAGGCTTGTAACCTTGAAGGAAACACGGACGATAAAGAAGGAGCGGATGTGTTTTGGGACCTTTTTGGATGTTGAGGGCGAATGGTTGGATACGGTTCATTTTCCTCCAGTATTGAGGCAATATCCATTTCAAGGAGGTGGATTCTATGAACTGCACGGACGGGTTATGGAAGAGTTTGGCGTTTATAGTGTTGAGGTTACCGCCATGCGAAAATTGGGCTCTGATTTAGGTGAGAATTAAGATAAAAGAAAACGGGACGTATGTTTTTACGTCCCGTTTTCTTTTATTTAATCTTCTTTATTTTCCTCTTTATTGTCTTTGTTTTTTTGAAATTCGTCCTGAGGGAGGTCTTCATAAGGTAATTCCTCAGACTCATTGATTTCCTTATATTTCATTTCCGCATTGGGAGCCTGCTCCAGGTTATCGACATGAACATCCAGATCAACTTTAATTTTTTTCTTGTTTTTAGGCATTCGAACAATTCCCCATTTCATTAGTAATTCTTGCGTAGAATTTCTTTTTAGGTGAAGTTTTTCTGGTTCACCGATTAAGAATCCGAATGCTTCCATGTTAGGGTTAGCATCGAAGATAACCTTTAATGTAGCGATTAAAGGCAGGGCAATAATTAAGCCGGCAAGTCCAAACAGCATCCCTCCTAATAGGATTCCGATAATTGCCATCAATGGATTGATGCTCACCTTTGATCCTACGATATTAGGCGTGATGATATTTCCTTCAAGGAATTGAACGACTTGGAACCAGGCAACTACTCCTAAAGCATAGAGCGCACTATCCTTGGTGGCAAGGGCAAATAATGCTGGAAGGATTGAACCAATAGCAATTCCAATATAGGGCAGGAGCATCAGCAAAGAAGCAAGGGAGCCAAAGAACCAAGCATAATCAATTCCCAGAGCCATTAAACCGACGGTATTTAATACAGCTACAATTCCCATGACGGTAATTAATCCGACTAAATAACTCTGCACAACTTCGTAAATTTTATTCAGTACTTCATTGACTTTGCTCTGAGGCGAAGACTTAAATGCTTTAAAGAAAAATTCGCGAAAGAAATCGCGATAATACAACAGGAAAAAACTTAATAGGGGTACTAATATGGCACTAGCGAGAATATTTCCAATTGAGCCAAAGGTGGATGTCAGCATTCCGCCTGCATTTTCCATGGCTTTTTCACCCTGTTCTCTTAATTTTTCCATTATTTCTGTTCTTTCAATTCCGAACTGGGTCTCTATCCATTTCTGTCCACCCTCAAATACAGAGAGTACTTTGTCCGTAATTGACGATGCATCTTTACCAATTAAGATACTTTCATAAACAATAAACCATGACAACCCTGAAATAACTGCGATGGCAACAATAACAGCTAGAATTGCTGAGAAAGCTTTTCCTAGGCGCAACCTTTCAAAAAATCGAGCTAAGGGATATAGGGAAATTGAAATCAGAATTGAGAATATTAAAGGCAGTAAAACACTCTGAGTAACATACATGAGTGCTAGGATTAATGCCAGAGCCATCAGACTAGAGGCTAATTCAAATGAGTATGGTCTTTTGGTTTGTTTATTTTCCATATGAAATCTATAACAGGTTTTGTGATTTTTTGTTTTTAGCGTTCCAATATAATACGTAAATAAATGCCAGCAATATTACTATTGCATTTCCATAGAAAATATACGGAATTCTAAGAATTTGGTCATGATAAATGTATCCAGCAAATAATGCGCCACCTCCAATTCCTGCTTCAAGAGCGATGTACATGGTGGCCATGGCTTTTCCACGATATTGAGGAAGTGAAAGGTCAATGGTCCAGGCATTTACTGCTGGGGAAAAGATTCCAGTACCAATTCCGTACAGACATGCGCCGATGACGAGTTGAGCGATATTATCTCCGAATCCAAGATACATAATGGAAATGGCGATAACGATCAATCCCACTTTCATGACGGAAATTCTGCCATAGCGATCGGCAATTTTTCCAGAAACAAACCTTATTCCAATGGATGCTAGGGTATAAGCAGTGAAAAATAATCCTTTGTTAGCAATACCAAGGTGTTCGCTCCAATCGGGAATTAAAGTTAGGATAACTCCATATGCAGTATAGGAAAGAAGAGTTACTATGGCAGCAGGAATTACCCTGATTTCAATTATGTCCCTTCTTGATATTTTCAGCATCTTGGGCGAGAATCGGTTTTTTTCCTTTAATGTTTCTTTCATATTCATCACGATGATAATGGAAAGAAAAGCAAACGCGGAAGAGCTATAGAACATGGTATTGAGGTCATAGGCTTGGGCGATATAACTACCGACTGCTGGGCCTAATGCTCCCCCAATACTGAAGCAAAGACCATGCATCCCCAACGCTTCACCCCATCTTGAAGACGGAATAATATCAGCGATATAGGCTGAAGTGGCTGTCGGTTTAAACCCTGTAGAGAAGCCATGAACTAAACGTAAAAGAAAAAAACCTGCAACAGAACTTAGGATTGGATATAAAAAGCCACAGATCACGCAAACCGTAGAACCAATTGCCATAACGGGCACACGTCCCCATTTATCTGTGAGTCTGCCACTAAAAGGGCGCGATATTCCAGCAGTCAATGTGAATAACGCGATGATTAATCCCTTATGTGCCGCTCCACCAAGGGAAGATAAGTAGTTTGGTAATTCAGGGATAATCATGTTAAAGCTAGCTGAGAATAATAGCGAGCTCAAACAGAGAAGACCAAATTGTATGGTATAAAGTGGTTGTTCTTCGTTTATATTATTCTCCATTTTTTCTCTCCAAATATTGTCGAGTTAGTTCTGAGCAGAAAATGGTGGTAGCAACAGCCACGTTTAAAGATTCCGCATGCCCAATTCGAGGAATTGTAATGGCTTTGGTCACCTTGGGGATCAGGCTTTCACGAATTCCATTTCCTTCGTTTCCCATCATGATAAATCCATGATTTCCAAAATCTGTATCATAGATGGATTCACCATTTAATAAAGCCCCGAAAACTGGGAGGCTGTTTTGAGCGATAAATTCTTCAAGGTCGATATAATGGAGTTTAATTCTAGAAAGAGAGCCCATTGTAGCTTGGACTACTTTAGGATTATAAGCGTCCACAGTTCCGATTGAACAAATAATATTTTCTATTCCGAACCATTCAGCAGTACGAATAATCGTTCCCAAATTGCCAGGATCTTGAACATCGTCTAAGATTAAACTATGCTTTCCTTGGAGCTCTTGTTTATCGAAATGGGTATTTTGAGGAATTTCAACCAATGCCAATGCACCTTGCGGATTCTTCAAGCTACTTATCTTAGCAAATTCAGCTACAGAAACATCTTCAAGTTTTATATTTTGGGGTATTTTGCCCAATTTTGCAGCTGCTTCCGCGGTCGCAAAAATTTTACCTATCTTGTAGCTCGATTGGATAAATTCCAACACAGATTTGATTCCTTCTACTACAAATAAGCTGTGCTGAGTACGGAACTTTTTATGCTGCAATGACGTGATTAAACTGATTTGAGCTTTTGACAACATGGGATGAATGACTAAAAAAAGAAGTTTTTTATTTTTTGCAAGTATAACGTTTTTGTCGCTAATTATTGCGTCCTGTCGTTCGGCGAAATACCTTGACGATCATCAGTACCTGGTGACAGATGTTGATTTAAATGGTGTTACACCGGAATTGAAAGAATCTGCAGGAATGTATGTAGCGAATGAAATTCGTCCAAATTCCCCTTTGTATCTAACGATTTATAATCTTTTCAATACCCGTGATGGCCGATATAAGACGGAAAAGATTAAGAATGTTGGCGAAGCACCTAGGATTTTGGATTCTGCAGTTGTTGAACTGTCAGCCAATCAAATAGAGCGATTTTTGCAGACCAAAGGTTATTTCAATGCGAAAGTTCAGCCTCAAATTGAATTCAATAACAAGAAGGCCAAGATAGACTTTAATGCTAATCTTGGTAATCCATATATTGTTCGTGATATACAAAGGAATGTAGCTGACCCAATAGTTGATTCAATCTATCAGGAGAAAGTGGTTCCAAGAAGTCTCTTAAAGTCAGGCAAAAAATATGATGCTGCCGATCTTTATCTGGAACGGGAAAGAATGTATTCTCAGATGCGTGAATCCGGATATTATGATTATTTGAGGCAGTATATGCGGACTGGAATAGACACCATAGGGCTAAACAATCAGGCTGATTTATTGATTCAAGTTTCCGACCGAGAAGATTCCAGCAAGCATAAGGTTTATTATATCGACAGTGTATATTTTACAGTAGAAGCTGCCGAACCTGAATTAAAAAGATTTTCTGAAGGCAAATATGATTCCTTAACAAAGATTTTTTATACGGATGAAACCGGGAATTTCAAGTTAAGGCCATTGTCAAGATATGCCTTCTTAAGGTCGGGGCAGAAATTCAATAGTCAAAATGAAGAATTAGCCTACGATAGACTTTATGAGATGAATGGCTTTCGTTCGGTAAAGATCAACTATCAAAAAAAGGATTCCAATAAATTAGATGTTGATTATAATCTGGTGCCTAGGTCAGCGATGAGTAACCAAATTGAAGGAGAATTTACCTTCAGTTCAGGGATGAGTGGTTTCAACGTTGGTAACACCTTTTCGCATCGCAATGTTTTTGGAGGTTCAGAGACGATAGAGGTGAAAATGCGCTATGGTGTTTTATTTGATTCTAGGCTACCTGGGAGTTTAACGGATAAGATTTTCAACAATGATTTTCAAGTAGGGGTAAATTTATCGTTTCCAAGACTTCTGACTCCATTTCGGGTACGTAGTGTAGGTCGATATGGATTACCCCGAACAACTTTTTCATCGAGTCTTCAACTGTTTTTCCAAGATCAGACGTATGCAAATCGGTATTGGATCAATAGCCTGAATTATATCTGGTATGAAGCAACGAATAAAATGCATAGCCTTACACCGGTTGTAATTGAATATAGGCATGGACAATTGAATGAGGAATTCAAGCAAAGTTTAGAGGATCAAGGATATGGGCTTTACGTGCGGAGTAATGACCGGAAATACTTTGGTCTTGGCGCTCAATATGCCTATACTTACAATTCTACCAAGTTGACAAGTAAGGAGGATTTTAATTATTTCCGTGGTGCAGTAGATGTGAGTGGAAATCTGTTAGGTCTATTAGGAAATGTCATGAAGTTCAAAGAGAATTCTGATGGGGAAAAACTTATTTTCGGAGTTCCTTTCCTTCAATATATTAAAGGGGAGGTGGATTACCGATGGTACAAACATTTAGGCGGTAACCGTCAGTTTGTGTTTCGCCTGAATTCAGGAGTTGCAGTTCCTTATGGGAATAATTCTTCGTTGAATATGATTTTTGAGAAGAGTTTTTTTGCAGGAGGGATGAATGGTATTCGAGCTTGGCAAGCGAGGACGTTAGGTCCTGGAGGGTATAATCGATCATCGATGAATCCTGACTTTCGTGTAAATCTGAGGAATTTAGACCAATTAGGAGAGATCAAGATAGAGTCCAATGCTGAATTTAGATTTAGGATGCTGGACAACTTTTTTGGGGCCAAGTTAAATGGGGCCACTTTTTTGGATGCTGGAAACGTTTGGAGAATCAGGGAAGATATCATCAATCCTAATGGTGAATTTAGGGGAGATAAGTTTTTATCGCAAATAGCTTTAGGAACTGGATTTGGATTACGCGTAGACTTGGATTATTTTATTATACGTTTAGATGCCGGACTTAAACTAAAAGACCCTCAATTCTCAGGATCTGATCAATGGGTTATCAAGAATTTCTTTGATTCCAAGAAATTTAAAGAAGATTATTATCAAACCAATTGGCCAGATCGATATAGTTTTATTCAATATAATTTTGGAGTTGGAATGCCTTTTTAAAAGAGGTCTTTTACTGCCATAATTGAGCTTTCCAGTAATTGGCGGACATCTAATCCTTTGCTGTGATTCAAATAGAAATAAACTACAGCCAAAACCAATAGAGTGATTAAGAAGCGTTTGAATTTGTAGGCTATATAAAGGATAAGCAGCGGAATAATAATTAAAAGAATCCCACTGATTTTATAAGGAGTAATTCCCTTATCGGTCATTCTTAGGAAAAAAAGTTTTCCGATATCTGATCCTGCAAATTTATGTTTAAAGAATACGAAAGTTGAAGATTCAATGGGGTTGTTTGTCACAGCCACACCATCACTAAATTTTAATTCCTGTTGAAACCCATTGATGGTAAAAGCATAGTTTCCATTTACGGTATTGTCTGTTTTTTCTGCGGTATCAATGGCAATGATAGCCAATTTACCGTTCTGAGAAAGATTTTCCTTAACCGTAAAGTCCTTAATAATTGCGTTTTGAGCAATGGAAAGATTGGGCATCAAGTACAAGATACTAAGGCATATATAGAGAATCCATCTGTTTTTCATGATGCAATGATACAAAATTGCAAGGATTCTAGGAATGGATAAGGATAAATTCAAGTTTATTAATTGCAGAGGTCTTCTTATCTTTGCAACATTATAAATAAAAAGCATAATTATATGTTGCAATTAAATTACATCCGTGAAAATCGGGACCATGTAGTTGAAAGACTAGGAGTTAAGAATTTCAACGAAGTAGAATTGGTCGATCAGATCATTGCTTTAGATGAACAACGTCGCAAAACACAAAATCAATCTGACTCTATTGCAGCTGAGGCAAATTCGTCCGCTAAGCAAATTGGAGACTTGATGCGTCAAGGAAAGAAAGAGGAAGCTGAAGCAATTAAATCGCGATCTGCATCATATAAGGAGCAAATAAAGGAACTTACCGACTCATTAGATAAGATAGAGAAGGAATTGCATGATAAATTGATTCAATTGCCAAACCTACCTTATAAATTGGTTCCAAGTGGAGTTGCAGCAGAAGATAATGAGGTGGTTCTTGAAAATGGATCAGTTCCTCAATTGCCTGCCGGCGCAATGCCTCACTGGGAATTAGCAGCAAAATATGACATCATTGATTTTGAACTAGGTACCAAAATTACAGGTGCTGGTTTTCCTGTTTACAAAGGTAAAGGGGCTCGTTTACAACGTGGCTTGATAAACTTTTTCCTAGATGAAGCAGCAAAGATGGGTTATCGTGAGGTACAGGTTCCTATTGTAGTTAATGAAGATTCAGCATATGCTACTGGTCAGCTACCTGATAAAGAAGGACAGATGTATCATGTTGTTAATGATGATTTTTACTTAATTCCAACAGCGGAAGTTCCTATTACAAATATATATCGTGATACGATTGTTAAAAGTGAGGATTTTCCAATTAAGCATTGTGGATATACGCCATGTTTCCGTAGGGAGGCAGGTTCTTATGGAGCGCATGTCCGTGGATTGAACAGGTTGCATCAATTTGATAAAGTTGAATTGGTACAGATTGTAAATCCTGAGAAATCTTACGAAACCCTAGAGGAAATGAGCAGTTATGTTCAATCGTTATTACAGAAATTGGGATTGCCATATCGTGTATTACGTCTTTGTGGCGGGGATATGAGTTTTACTTCCGCTATGACTTATGATATGGAAACTTATTCTGCAGCACAAGAGCGTTGGTTAGAAGTTTCATCGGTTTCAAATTTTGAAACATATCAAGCGAATCGACTGAAAGTTCGTTTTAAAGGTGAAGATGGCAAAACTCAATTAGCACATACACTAAATGGTTCAGCATTAGCTTTACCTAGAATTGTGGCTACACTATTAGAAAATAATCAGACTGAAAAGGGAATTAAAATACCAGAAGTCTTAGTTCCATATGTCGGTTTCGAATATATCGACTAAAAAACAATAAAAAATCCCGATGAAAACTCGGGATTTTTTATTTTATATAAAGTTTATTTTTTCGTCTGATTTTGGCTTTAAGATTGAGAAATATCGGAAAGATCATCTTTCCTCGGTTCCATCCTGACTAAATATTGGTCATTGTCATCTTCGAATAAAATCTGTACTACCCAATTTTCCTCATGGGCAATTTTGATCAACGTTTTTTGATCTATATAGAGCCAATTAAAGGGCTGACCAAAGTTTCCTTTGTATTCATATTGAAAATTGATTTCTCCAAAATAATGCTCAGGTCTTGGGATGCGGTATTCTTCATAGAGATATGAAATGTCAGAACTATCAAAAATTAACTGACCACGATCCGTCATTAAAGATTTGGAATGCTGAAGTAATTTTCGGAAGCCTTCGATTGTTTCTGCAATTCCGATTCCATTCATTAGAAATAGGAGGGTGTCATATTTTTTATCGGTGAATTGAAAGAAGTCGGCATGAATAATATGTTTAACACCTCTTTTCTCCATGATTTTGCATGCAGTTTCTGATATTTCCATGGCATCCACTTCAAAACCTTTCTCCTGTAGGTAAAGAGCGTGTACCCCAGCACCGGCTCCTACATCGAGTACTTTTCCGTCGCAGAGAGATAAAGCAATATATTCCAGTTCAGGAATATCATCTTCTTCTCTAAAAAATACTTCGATTGGCATCTCTTCGATGTCGCCATAGCTGCTGTGAAGGAGCAAAGGCTCGTTAAGTTTTCCTAATCCATGATAGTCATAAAGAGCTTCTCCGTATACGTCCCTATTCATTGGTTGGAATATTTAAAAATCGTTTTGCCATTTTAATTTCTTCTGGATCACCAGTATGTTTATTCGGTTCATCGGACAATTTGATGACCGGTGTCCATTCACCTTCATCCGGGAACGCCTCGGTCATTTTAATTACGATATTCATTCTGGCTAATCCGACATCGTTTGTAAAATCAGTGCCTATACCGAATGAATGGCCAATTTTGCCCTGAGAGAAATTAACAATCTTAACTACTTTATCGTAGTCTAGTCCATCAGAGAATATGATTGTTTTATTCAAAGGATTAATTCCTTTGCTATTGTAATGATCAATAGTTTTTTGCGCAAACTCAATTGGATCTCCGCTGTCATGCCTAACTCCATCAAATAGTTTGCTCAATTTCTTGTCAAATTGTTTAAAGAATACTTCGGTAGTATAGGTGTCAGAGAGTGCAATTCCAAGATCGCCACGGTATACGTCGGACCAGTTTTCTAATCCCAAAAGGTTGGCCATTTTGTAGCCATATTTTGCAGCATGGAACATAAACCATTCATGGGCATGGGTGCCTATAGGTTTGGTATGATATTTCATTGCAAAATGCACGTTGCTTGTTCCAATAAAAGTTTTTGAAGGATGGTCTTTTAATGCTTTGATGACTAAATCATGAACGGCATAAGAATGCCTTCTTCGGGTACCAAAATCTGCAATGGTAATATTGAGCTTATCATATTTATCCATTTTGTCATTGACAATTTTCATGACTTCAGCATCGTCCACCCGCTGTTGGCCAGTCATTTCATAATAAGTTTCGCAGATTAATGCCATCAATGGGACTTCCCAAAGAATCGTTCGATACCAATAACCTTCCACTTTTACAGTTAATTCCGATCCATCTTGGGTGATTTTCACCTCATCAGGGTCATAATGGTAGCCTTGTAGAAAGTCAAAATAAGTGGGGTCGATATATGGGCACGTCTTTGCGAAAAAATTTTTCTCTGCCACCGTTAATTTTAAGTTAGCCAGTTGATTAACAGCCTCTCTTAATTTTTCAGCAAATCCTTTAGGAAATTTATGCTTTCCGCGGTTAATAAATTGATATCTCGCTTTTGCTTTTGGGAAAAGTTTTACAACTGCATATTGCATTGTAAACTTATAAAAATCATTGTCTAAAATGGAGGTGAGTTTTGCCATTCCTTTTTAAAATTTTGCTAGTGCTTTATTGAAGTTAACAAAAAGCAGGCACAAAAATGCTTTTTTATATACAACAAAGCAAAGGCGGATTGAATATTTTCAACCCGCCTAAACAATTTGTTTCAACTAAATATAAATTTTATCCTCTATTTCCTCTGCCATTTCCGCGTTCTGAGCGTTGGCTAGACTGAGGTCTTGCTTGACCTCTAGATTCATTTCTTGAACTACGTTCAACTGAAGGACGACTTTGACTAGCACCCGAACTGCGAGTTTGGAAAACTCTGTTTTGTTGTTGAGGACGTTGTTGTTCTGCTCTTGGTTGACGTTGTTGTCTTTGCGGAGCAGATGATCTCTCTTGCCTGCGGTTCATTGATTCGTTTCCAGAGGGTCTTGAACTTCTGTTCATAGACTCATTTCTAGTTGGACGAGAACTCCTGTTCATCGATTCGTTTCCAGAAGGCCTAGAACTGCGGTTCATTGACTCATTTCTAGTTGGACGAGAACTTCTGTTCATCGATTCGTTTCCAGAAGGTCTAGAACTGCGGTTCATTGACTCATTTCTAGATGGACGAGAACTTCTGTTCATCGACTCATTTCTAGAAGAACGATCCATTGACACTCGACCTCTAGATTCAGGTTGACGACCTGTATTGCTGTTCCTATTGGAATTCCCACGATCTACTCTTTCAGTACGTGAGTTTCCACGTGTTGCTTCTCGATTACTTCTATTTGAGTTTCCGTTTCCAATATGCATTTCACGTTGACCATTGGCATTACGTGTAATTTTGTAATCGCCATTATTTCTGTCATTGTTGCTGCGACCAGACGATCTACCGTTTTCTAAACGGCTTGTAGATTGTCTGTTGTTATTGGAGCGAGAATTACGATTATTATCTATTCTATCGTTGTTTCTTCCATTGCTTCTGCTGGTAACTGCACGATCATTTCTATTGTTTCTGTCAGGACGATACATAGAAACTGAACTGCGGTTTACACGAGATGCTCCACGTCTATTATCGAAACTTACGTTTCTGACATCAACCCTTCTACCAATATGTCTTTCGATATCACGTCGAGCAGGGCCACCATAGTAACGGTTGTTATTTACAATGTAAGTATTGTTAATGATTGTCGTATTGTTATAAATATTGCGACGACCATAAGACCAATGTCTGTCCATATAGCGATCATAGATTCGAGTTGTAGGAATAAATACCCACAAATCTAAAGGTAAACCTATATTCACAGTCACGCTTATACCAGGTCTCATTGGAGCCCAACCGTAATATCCGCCACCTGAGCGCCAGTCTACCCAAGCTGGTCCCCATTCATAACCAGGAACCCAAGCCCAACCTCTATGCGGTCTGTGTACCCAACGGCCATAATGAAAAGGTGCCCAACCCCAATCGTAGTTTGATACCCATGTATTACCATATTCAGTCATAGTCCAGTATCCGTTTGAACCGTAGGGTCTGAAATCGTCACCTTCGTTAGGATACCATACATCACCATATTCTTCATCACGGTCCCAATCACCATAAGGGTCAAGTTCTTCGTGAAAAACATCGAAATCAACATCATCATAGCCTTGTGCTGAAGCGGGCTTGATGCTAAACATTCCTATCATCATAAATAAGAATGCTGTGAATATTGTGGATGTTTTCAAATTTTTCATATGTCAACAAGTTAAAGTTTACACCATAATTTGTACGTATGACATAACGATTTAAGAAAAGGTTTAATTGTATAATTATTTTGTCAAACTTTTTCCATAGAACTGATGTTTCTGCTAATAATGGATACTGTTTCCGAATGGATATAAGAATTTTTGTACATTTGCCTCGAATTATTTCTAAATTTTAAAAAGGAAATATACGTTAATAAAGACTGTTAATGGCTAAGAAAATTGAGACCTTATTACTAGAGTTTGCGAAGATTCATCGTTTTTTGATGCGTTTTTTTCGTGAAGTGGTAAGTCCCCCATACGAGTTTAAAGAGATCATCAGACAATGTTATGAAATTGGTTGGAAATCCTTTCCATTAATTAGTTTAACTGGATTTATCGTAGGATTTGTATTTACCAAACAATCAAGACCTTCCTTAGAAGAGTTCGGAGCAGCATCTTGGCTACCGGCATTAATATCGATAGCTATTGTTCGTGCCCTGGCACCTTTGGTTACGGCATTAATAGCATCGGGTAAGGTAGGTTCTCAAATCGGGGCAGAACTTAGTTCTATGAACGTTACTGAACAGATCGATGCCATGGAAGTTTCTGGTACAAATCCATTTAAATTCTTGATTGTTAGTAGAATTATTGCTACAACTACAATGATTCCTGTACTTTGTTTTTATGTTGCCGGAATTGGTTTGGCGGGTGGATATTTGAGTATTATTTCAAAGGATCAATTGAGCATTTTGAGCTTTATTACGCAAGTATTTGAGGCGATTGCTCCCAAAGATATTTTTGCAATGGTATTTCGTGCCATTGTATTTGGTTTTACCATTGGATTCGTTAGTACCTATGTTGGATATTATTCTTCTAAAGGTACGGAAGGTGTAGGTAAGGCAGCAAATAGTGCAGTAGTTGCTTCGATGTTTATTGTATTCATTGAAGAGCTATTGATTGTTCAGGTTCTAGCTTTAATGGGATAATTGATATGGAACAAAAGAAGCCGGTAAATATTAATTATGACGACATCGTAATCGATGTTGAAGGAGTGAGTAAGTCATTTGGTGACTTACATGTGCTTCGTAATGTTGACCTGGATTTATATAATGGCGAGAACTTAGTGGTTTTGGGTAGGTCTGGTACAGGTAAATCTGTACTGATTAAATTGATCTCAGGACTACTTAAGCCTGATTCTGGAAATATTACAGTCTTGGGTGAAGTTGTTAACCAATTAAATGAGAAGGAACTTCGTGCCCTGCGTTTAAAGATTGGTTTTTCATTTCAAAACAGTGCATTGTACGATAGTATGACGGTCCGTGAAAATCTTGAGTTTCCATTAGTTCGAAACAAGAGAAACCTGACTAGGGTAGAGATTAACCATGAGGTTGAAGATGTTTTGGATGGTGTAGGGTTGTTGAGAACAATCAACCAGATGCCCTCAGAACTTTCAGGAGGTCAGAGGAAAAGGATTGGTATTGCCCGGACATTGATTCTAAGACCGGACATTATGATGTACGACGAACCGACTGCAGGACTGGATCCTATTACTTGTTTGGATATTAATAGCTTGATCAATGAAGTTCAAGAAAGATATCAGACATCATCTATTATCATTACCCATGATTTAGCCTGTGCAAAAATGGTTGGAGATCGGGTAGCGATGCTATTGGATGGTAAGTTTGAAAGAGTGGGTAAATTCTCGGAAATCTTTGATACAGAAGATACGAGAGTGAAGCCTTTTTATGATTATAATTTTATAGTTTAACGAGATATATGGCAGCATCAGAAAGAAAACGATCGATAATAGTTGGATTGTTTACCTTCATCGGATTAATCATCTTGGTTGCAGGGATTTTAGTAATTGGAACACAGCAGAACAAATTTTCGAAAAACCTAACCGTAACGACTTATTTTAAGGATGTGAAAGGATTAAAGGTTGGAAATAATGTTTGGTTTTCAGGGGTTAAGGTTGGGATTATCAAAGAAATTGGATTTGAGAGCGTTGAGAATGTTCGCGTAATCATGAATGTTGAAGAGAAATCCAGCAAGTTCATTCGCAAAGACGTTATTGCCACTTTAAGTTCAGATGGATTAATTGGTAATGCAATCATTAGTTTGGTTGGAGGTACTGAATCGTTTCCACAAATTAAGGATGGAGATGAGATTAAATCTGGGGTATCTGGAGGTATGGACGCTATGTTAGCGACCCTACAGGTCAACAATGAAAACCTAGTTGAGATTACGAAGAATTTTGCTGCATTATCCAAAAACCTATTGGAAGGTAAGGGTGCGGTTGGAGCGATGATGACGGATGAAACCATTGCTAATAATTTAAAGCAATCTGTTTCCTCTTTAAATGGTACAATGACTCAGGCGAATCAAGCTGTAAATAATTTGGTAACATTAACAAATAAATTAAACAGTAATCAAGGTTTAATTCATGAGTTATCAACGGATACAGCTGTTTTTGCGAGCTTAAGAGAATCTGCAGCACAGTTGCAAGGAGTAACTCAAACGGCTTCTGCATTGATGTCAAATCTTAATCAAACAACTGAAAGGCTGAATGACAAAGACAATGCAATTGGTGTTTTGACAAATGATCCTGAAGCTGCAAATGAAATAAAGCAGATTCTTAAAAATTTAAACTTGAGCACTGAGAAGCTGGATCAAAATATGGAGGCTTTGCAGAGTAACTTTTTATTAAGAGGATTCTTTAAGAAAAAAGCTAAGGAAGAGGCAGAAGCTGCAAAGGATTCTATCAACTAAATTGAATAATCTTTTAAAATAATATGAAGCGTCTGCTAAGGACGCTTTTTTTATAATTGATATGAGTATTACAGACCAAGATGTCCTTTACGAGGACAATCATTTTATAGCAATCAATAAGCGTGGTGGCGATATCGTGCAAGTGGATGTTTCGGGAGACCTCTCCATGGAAGATATGGTAAAGGAATACTTGGCTAAGAAATATAACAAGCCAAACGCTGCATTTCTAGGAGTTATCCACCGCTTGGATAGGCCGGTAAGTGGAATGATATTATTTGCAAAAACTAGCAAAGGATTAGACCGTATGAACCGATTGTTCCATGATCGTAAAGTACAGAAAACATATTTGGCGTTAGTAAGGGAAAAACCTCCTCAATCAAAAGGTACATTAAAGAACTGGTTGCTTCGCGACAGAAAGAAAATGATTACTAAAGCATATGACCGTGAAGTGAAGAATGGAAGTTTTGCGGAGTTGACTTATGAAGTAGTAGGACAATTAGAAGGTTATTATCTTTTGAAAGTAAACCCAGTGACTGGGAGAACGCATCAGATCCGAAGCCAATTAGCTTTTATGGGTTGTCCAATAGTAGGTGACAATAAATATGGTTATCAGCGTGGAAGCCACAGAAGGACTATTTGTCTGCATTCGAGGTCACTAAGTTTTGTCCATCCAATTAAAGAAGAAGATATGATCATTAAAGCTCCTTTGCCAGAAGATGGGTTTTGGGAGAAATTTAATGTGTTGCTAAAAGGAAACATATAAGAAAATTGGTATAATAACGTTAACTTTGCAATATGAGTTTCGTTCATAAGTTCAGATTAAGTTTATTCGCTACGGTGTTGATTTTGACATTGTTAGCGATGCCAAGCATAAGCTCGGCACAATGTGCTATGTGTTCATTAAATGCTGAAAACAGCACCCAAGATGGCAATACACAAGGAAAAGGCTTAAATGATGGTATTTTATTTTTATTAGCCATGCCCTTTATGATTGCTGCTGGTGTTGGTTTCTTATGGTATAAGAAATATAGAAATACTGGACATCAAGAAACAATTTCAATCGCTAAACCTTCTGAAGATTAAAGTATGATTTCGAAATTGCAAGCCGTTTGTCAAAGTAAATGCCCAAAATGTAGAACTGGAAATATGTATACTGGCTCTGCATATGGATTTTCTAAGCAGAAAATGCATGAATACTGTCCACATTGTGGTTTCAAGTTTGAAATCGAGCCAGGATATTTTTATGCAGCGATGTATGTAAGTTATGCTTTTTCAGTAGCAGAGGTGTTAACACTTGCTTTAGCGACCGCATTTATTACTCATAGTGAATCTCCATGGACTTATATTGCCGTTCTTTTTATAGCAATTGTGGTTTTTGCACCATTCAATTATCGGTACTCCCGCTTGGTGTTATTGCACTATCTTTCTCCCAAAGTAACTTTTGATCCCAAATTATATGGTGAGAGAAAGAATAGCGCTGATTTAAAGGGTTAATTATGGGAGATGTATTGCATGATGCTATCAAAAAGAAAAGCCTTTTCCATATGATGCTCTGCAATATAGTCCTGAAGTTTTTGAACAATTTGAACCTTAATTCTCTCAACTTCTTCCTCACTGCTAACTACGACTTGAAGGCAATACGTTTGTCCTTCATGTGGAGAATGCAGCATTTTTAATAAACTAATCTTATCTTCTGAATATTCATTGACGAGATCTTGGGTCCATTCGACGATTTCCTGATGGATTGAATCTTCAATAATAATTGATACATTATATAAATACATATTTAATAAAGCTTTATTCAAGCTGTAAAATTAAGGTTGCAAAAGGAACTTTCCGGTATTTTTTTATAATATTTGGTAAGAGGCTAATAAAATAGAATGAATTTGAAAAACTTGTTCTCTGTTCTAATAGTGTTGTTTGTTTTCACTTCATGTAAGCAAGAACAGGGGGGGCAATCACGTGTTCCGATTGAGGATTTTTTTGTTAAGCCAGAAAGAACCTCATTTAAACTATCTCCTGATGGAAGCAAAGTTGCTTACTTAGGGGTGCACGACCATTGCAAAAATATTTTCATTCTTGACCTCAAAGAGCCTGATTCATCAAAGCAACTTACTTACCAGGTCAATTTGAATGTCCAGAGTTTTTTCTGGCTAAATAGCCAAAAGATAATCTTTTCAAACACCCAGTCTACTTCAGATAGTTTAAGGATGTTTCAGATTGATGTAAAATCTGAACAAAGAAAACCATTGTTTGCCCCTGAAAAAGCGCGCCTGCGTTGGGTATATCCAATAGTTGAGAATAATGGTAGTTTATTGGTGGGAATGAATAAACGTGATTCAAGTTTATTTGATCTTTACAGGGTTTATTTGGATGGAAGGCAACCTCAGTTGGTAGATCAAAATCCCGGAAGTGTTATGAGTTGGATTGGATCTCCAGATGGAGAGGTGAGGATGGCATTGACTAGTGATAGTGTTCAAGAATCAATTTTATATAGAAAAGGCAATGGTCTTCCGTTTAAGGAGGTGACTAAGAATGATTTTGAGACAATTTTTGTGCCTTTGGGTTTTGTAAAAGGTTCTGATAAAAATATTTTTGCGCTATCTAACCAAAATCGGGATAAGATGGCCTTAGTAGAATATGATGTCGAAAACGGAAAAGAGCTTCGTCATATCTACGAGCACAAACGCGGAGATTTAGGGGTAGAGGGCTACTCAAACAATCTTCAAGAAATGCTTTATACGACTTCCTTTGCCGATAATTACAAAAAAAAGATCTTTAATTCAGCTTATGAAGGTGTTTACAAAAGGTTAAAGGGGAAATTTTCTGATTCTGAAATTAGCTTTTTAGATAGTGACACAACATTGAATGGATTTATTGTTCGGGTATATAGTGATGTTCACCCCGGTGAAACCTACTATTATAATCGTCAAAAAGATGATCTTCAGCTTTTAAATGAAGAAAACCCAAAATTAAAGGGGTTGGAATTTAACTCTATGGAGGAGGTTGAATTTTTGTCTAGAGACAATAAAAATATACATGCCTACATAACTTATCCGAGAAATAAGCGTAAAAACATCCCTGTTGTAGTATTGGTTCATGATGGTCCAAATCGACGAGCCGAATGGGGTTTTGATCCAGAAGTTCAATTTTTAGCAAATCGAGGATATGCAGTCTTTCAAGTGAATTATCGCGGGTCAATTGGTTATGGAAAGGAGTTTTGGACTGCAGGATTTAAAGAATGGGGCGGAAAGATTCAATCTGATATTACTGACGGTGTTGCCTGGTTGATTCATCAAGGAATCGCTGATAAAAATAACATCGCTATTATGGGAACTGGATTTGGAGGTTATTCTGCACTTTATGCTGCAGCATTTAATCCATCTTTATATAAATGTGCAATTTCTTCCTCTGGGTATAGCAATCTATTCACTTATTTCAGAGAAATACCACCGCATTTAAAGCATTACGTTCAATTGTTCTATAGAATAATCGGTAATCCAGAAACAGAACCTGATCTGTTCCAAGCGATATCGCCTATTTTCCATGCTGATAAAGTACGGATTCCTGTATTGTTCTTCCAAGGAGGAAAAGACAAATACAGTTCAGTCACAGATGCAAATCAATTTGTAGGAAAATTGAAAAGCAATGAGATCCCTGTTCGATATGTATTCAAGAAAGATGAAGGCAAGCGATTTAGAAATGAGGAGAATATCGTTGAATATTATCAGGAAATTGAGAAGTTTCTTGGCCAATACCTGAAATAAAAGTAATGGTGAAGAAGGCTAGTAAATATAGAAAGAACATAGGCTTATTAATAGCCTTTTTGGCTTTTTTGACAGTTCTATATGTCATATCTGTTTTCTTAGCAAGGACTATGATGTCCAATTTCGTAGAATCTGAATTCTATAATAGAAAAGTCGATGTGTTCGATGCCTCCCTAAAACCTTTCAATAGTTTTTTCAATAATGACATTGCTGAAGTTTCAAATTACCAAGGCTATCTAGATTCTGTTCATGCGGTTAACTATTCCGAGAAGATATTAAGGAAGAATCCGTTCGTAGAGGATGTGGTATTTTATGATGTATTATTTACCAATCAAAATGCTACGGTTCGAGGGGTTCGGTTTCAAAATTTATTGATCTATCCTCGATCTATCTATTCATTTAAATTGAATGATGAGAATAGGTTAGTAAAGGAACGAATTTCAGGAGTTGATAATCGACCTACTTCGGATGATTTTAACAATATGGCCATTAAAATGGTTAATTTCCTTGATGTATTAGACGATTCAACATCTTTGAGTGAAAATGATATTTATAGGATATTCTATAATACCGTTCCAGGAAAAATAACCTATTTAAATATTCCCCGAGTAAATACGTTAAGAGCATATAAGTCATTAATGGAAGATACTGTTTCGATGGCAGCACCGGTAGCCTTCGATCAAGATTTATTTGTCTATAAGGTTAATCCTCAGAAAATTAAAATAGTAAATAATCAACCTCGGTTATATGAGAACATTCGGATTAAAGCGATTGCTGATCCCAATGTTATGGAAGAAAAAGCTTTTTTGTCGACTGACATGCCATTGGCCGGTGCCTTATCTGATTACAAACTACAATTTGATTCTTCGCAACATTTCCTGCAGGGAGAAATTAATAGAAGGTTTTTTCCGGTGGTATTGGGAGTTTCACTATTATACCTGATTCTTTTATTGATTATTTACTTGATTTATAGAAATATAAGTATCAATAGTCGACTGTTCCAATTGCAGTATGATTTCATCAATAATCTTACCCACGAATTCAAAACACCTGTAAGTGTAATCAAAATTGCAGGCAATAATATCAGAAGTGCCGAGAAGATCAGTGATCAAGAAAGAACAATGTATGGTAAAATCCTTGATCAAGAGGCGGATAAGTTAAATAATCTAATGAATAAGTTGCTGTCTTTCACGCAGATAGAAAATAAATCATTAAAATTTAAGGGAGAATACATTGATTTGAACAGTTTTTGCGAGGAAGTATTTGATGGGACAAGGATCAAATATCCTGATCTTGAGCTGACTTACAACTTGGATGTGGACAGTAAAATGTACACAGATCCTGTTTTATTAAATTCAGTGTTCCAGAATTTAATTGATAATGCATATAAATATTCAGAAGTTTCGAGAAAATTTATTGATATTAGTGTGCAACAAAAGAAGAAACACTTCATCATGAAGTTTAGTGATAAAGGGATTGGGATTAATAAAAATGAACTAAAGAATATTTTTAAGAAGTTTTATAGAGTCAAAAATCAATTTAATCAAGGTGGAAGTGTTGGGCTAGGATTAGCATTTTGTAAAGAGATTACCGAATTTATGGGAGGAGATATTAAAGTATATAGTGTGGAAGGAGAAGGGACGACATTTACTTTGAGTTTTCCAAAATAATGTATAGAATACTATGAATAAAGATATAACTATTGCCGTTGTAGAAGATGATGATAACCTAAGGTTTTTGGTTAGTCATCGTCTGCAAACAGAGAATTTTCAAGTTATTCAATGCAGTGATGGTTTAGAGGCCGAAAAGATCATTTTGGATCAAAAACCAGATATCGTATTGCTAGATTGGATGTTACCAGGAAAAGAGGGGATAGATGTATGTGAGTCTGTACGAAAATCTGGATTTGAAAATATTATCATCATGATGACTGCCAAGTCACAAGATATTGATAAAATAGATGCTTACAGCTATGGTGTAACCGATTATATTACTAAGCCATTCAATATGGATGTTTTAGTAGCTATGATTGAGAATAAGGTACGCTTTTTCGTGCCTAAAACACAGAATGAAATCTACCATTTTGGCGATACTGAACATCATCCTAACGTGCACTCCTTAGTACGAGATGGTAAGAAGATCGAATTAACTATTCTTGAGAATAGAATCCTTTTACATTTCTTACAAAACAAAGGCAGAGATATTACCCGTGAAGAATTAATGGAGGTCGTTTGGGGCTATAGTTCCAATGTAAACACCAGAACATTAGACATGCACGTCGTTCGATTAAGGAAGAAAATTGAGACTAATCCGGATAAACCACATTACCTACAAACAGTTCGCGGATTAGGTTATAGATTCATCAATGAAGAAACAGATGATGTAAGTTAGAAATTTGTTTTATTAAATTTAATTATATAACTTCGTCAGAAGAGCAAGACCATGTTGTCCTACTAATGGATAGTGTGGTCTTGTCTTTTTTTTGTTAATTAAAAAATTAGTAAACTATAAAAAGAGGGTAAAGGTTAATATTATGGCAGAAGTAACTTATTACACAGAAGAAGGTTTAACAAAGCTAAAAGAAGAGCTTCAATACCTAAAAACAGAAGGCCGTTCTAACATTGCGAAAGCAATTGCTGAAGCTAGAGATAAAGGAGACCTTTCTGAAAATGCGGAATATGATGCAGCGAAAGAAGCACAAGGACTTCACGAAGCAAAGATTGCCAAACTAGAAGAAGTTTTAGCATCCGCTCGTATCATCGATGAGTCAAACTTGGATACCTCCAAGGTCTTGGCATTATCATATGTAAAGATTAAAAACAAGAAGAATGGTGCAGTGATGTCCTATCAATTGGTTTCTGAGACGGAAGCTGATTTAAAGGCAGGAAAGATCTCTGTAAAATCACCAATCGCCCAGGGTCTTTTAGGTCTTCAGGTCGGTGATATTGCAACGGTAGAAGTTCCAGCTGGCCAACTAGAATTAGAAGTTTTAGAGATTTCTAGATAACGATATTAAGGTTATGTGCGGTATGCCATAACCGCACTTATCTAAAAACATTGAAGCCCTTCCAACATGGAGGGGCTTTTTTATTTTGTAAGTTTTTTGAAAGTGGAGTTCTCAACTTCCTAGATTAAATATTCCTATCTATTTAAATAAACTGGTTTTTCCTTTTTTTGTATTTAATCTACTTGTAAGGTTAATATAGTTGTAATAATTGTCAACAAAGTTGCAGTATAAGAAAAATTATGTGTTTAATTTTCACTTCGTAACCAAGATTAATGAAATAGCATAAGTTAACAGGAACCTTTCTCCTGTTTAATTTAGCCTACTAACCACATAAACTTTTAGACTTAATATTAACCAAACAAAAAAATGAAAAGAAAGAAACGCTGTAGACGATTAGTCGCCTATTCAGCTGGATTTTTGGGGGTTCTCTTAGGGACCACCCAAAACAGCTTTGCCATTACGCCAACAGGTTCACATACCTTTTGGAAAAAACCTGAATCAAAACCATTCGAATTAATTCCAGTATTATTTCAATCAGAAATTCGAGGAGTCGTTAAAAACCAAAATGGGACACCCTTAGAAGGAGTTTCTGTTAAAGTCAAAGGAACTAATATTGGAACAAAGACCAATGCACAAGGACAATTTAGTTTAAATGCTGACCTCAATCAAGTTTTACAATTTAGTTTGGTTGGCCATGAACCTTATGAAACTACGATTTCTAATCTAAACATGCTCGAAGTATCATTAAGTGAAGGATCTAATGAAATAGAAGAATTGGTAGTTGTTGGCTATGGAACGCAGAAGAAGGTAAATCTTACAGGTGCAGTTGCGTCCATAAAAGCAGAGGATTTAGAAAACAGACCAATCACCAATACATCGACAGCTCTTCAGGGCACTTTACCTGGAGTTACCGTCATCCAAAACTCAGGACAACCTGGAAAGGATAACTCAAGTATTCGAATTCGTGGGATAGGTACTTTGAATAATTCAAATCCTATGTATGTAGTTGATGGAATGATTGTATCGACCATCAATGATATTGATCCAAATGATATTGCTTCCATTTCGGTATTAAAAGATGCGGCCTCAGCTGCAATCTATGGTTCGAGAGCAGCAAATGGAGTGGTTTTGGTGACTACAAAGCAAGGGAGAAAAGACGGAACCACGCTTAAATATGATGGATATGAAGGCTGGCAAAGTCCAACGGCTTTACAAGAATATCTGCCTTCATGGGAATATGCAGATCTGTATAATAAAGCATTAAGAAATGAAGGAAAAACCCCTTTATATTCGGATTCTGATATTCAAAAGTTTAGAGATGGTTCTGATCCGGATAATTTCCCTAATACAGACTGGCTTTCTTTGTTTTATAAAGATAAAGGATGGCAGAGGAATCACAGAGTAGAATTAGCTGGCGGAGGTGAAGCCGGTACTTACTTGATGTCAGTTGGATATTTAGGTCAGGATGGAATTATTCCAATAGCAGATTTTGATCGATATTCCACCAGACTAAATTTAAATTCTGGTTTTAAAAGATTCACCGCAAACCTAAATCTATCCTATGTATTCCGAGATATTGTAGAGCCATCAAATCCATATACTAAAGATATGTACCAAATCTTTAGACAAATAAACCGTATTGCTCCTTTTGTGCCTAATAAGTACTCCAATGGATATTATGGCTATATCAATGATGGAAACCCTATCCAGTGGTTAGACAATGGCTCCCAACGTAATGAGAAGTACCACACGACTAGAGCAGTTGCCAATGTTGGTTTTAAAATTATGGAGGGTTTAAAAATATCAGAGGTCGTAGGCTATGAATATTCAGGTGGATCGGATGAAGTTTACATCAAGGATAGTCAGTTTTATAATTGGAAAAATGGTTCGCCAACGCTATACCAAGGGCCAAATAGCCAAACTGATGAGCGTAATTCAAAGCAAATGGTAAGTCTTCAGACTCTCCTCAATTATGACAAAACATTTGGAAAGAACACCTTCAACGTTGTTTTAGGTTACTCACAAGAATATCTAAGATACGATTGGACGAAAGGATATAGAAGGAATTTCTTGAACAATGAATTGTGGGAATTAAACGCAGGATCACCAGATGGACAAGAGGCAACTGGTTCAGCATATGAATATGCTCTTCAATCTTATTTTGGAAGGGTAAACTATGAATTTGATGGTAAATATCTATTAGAATTGAATCTTAGGAGAGATGGAACCTCTAGAATCGCTAAAAATGAAAGGTGGGGTACCTATCCATCATTTTCTGCAGGATGGAGATTGATTAATGAGTCGTTCATGGAAGGTCTAAAAGGTACATTTAGTGATCTGAAATTACGGGCGGGCTGGGGCATCTTAGGTAATCAAGAAATCGATAACTATGCTTATCAAACTGTGCTTGACCCTCGAAACTATTCTCTTGGTGGAAAGGTTGTGTCCGGTGTTGCACCGGTACAGGGAGCCAACCCTTTAATTAAATGGGAATCTTCAGAGTCCTATAATATTGGATTGGATATGGCTATGTTAGAAAATCGATTTTCATTGACTTTAGATTATTACAACCGCGATACTTATGATATTCTTATGCGGTTACCGGTATCTGTCTTGTACGGACGTGAGGCTCCATTCCAAAATGCTGGGAAAGTTAATAATAAAGGTATTGAAGCTCAATTAGGGTATAATCAACAATTTGGCGATTGGAAGATCAATTCTGTTTTTAATGCGGCTTATAACGAGAATCAAGTTGTCGATATCAGAAATGAAGATATAATGGTTTGGCAAAATGGATATTCATTTTTACAAAAAGGAAAACCGATAAATTCTTTTGGAGGTTATGAAGTTTTAGGAATCTACCAAACCGAAGACGAAGTTAAAAATAGCGCCGTTGTAAATAGAGATAGAGTAGGGCCTGGAGACTTAATCTACAAGGATCAGAATGGAGATAATAAAATTGATGGTGCCGATCGGGTTTATTTAGGGAGCTGGACTCCAAAATGGATGTTCGGGGCGAACTTAGGTCTTTCATGGAGGAACTTTGATTTAGGTGTTCAGTTTTCTGGTGCAGCAGGGGTCAAAGGATATCTTCAAACTGAAACCATCGGAGGATTAGCAGGTAATACATCTAAACCAACGACATTATTCAGTGATTCTTGGGATGCTGAAACTAATCCTGACGGTAAATTTCCTAGACCATTATCCTCTTGGTCTCAAAATGATTCATCCACACCTTCATCATTTTGGATTATTGATGCTTCTTATCTAAGGTTTAAAAATATTCAATTAAGCTATACCCTGCCAGATAATTTGACTCAGCAATTAGGGCTTAGCAAGGTCAGAGTTTATTACAGTGGTCAGAATTTATTTACAATCTCTGGCTTTAATAAAGGTTTTGACCCTGAAGCTCCAGTAGCTGCCCGCGCTTATTACCCGCAGGTCAAAGTAAACACCTTTGGATTAAATGTTTCCTTTTAATATTAAACGAAAATGAAAAAGTATTTTTATATTATTATCCCTCTTTTAATGGCTTGCAACAAAGATTTCTTAGACAGAAATCCACTAGACAAGCCTTCTAATGAATCTTTTTGGAATACTGCAGCTGATGCAACTGCAGCATTAAACGGCTGTTATGATGGCTGGAGTAATGTTAATGATGTTATTTATTTTGATTGTGCTTCTGATAATGCCTTTAATCCATATCCATGGGAAGGCTGGCAAGTTCAAGCGACGGGTGCTGCAACACCGACAGATTATGGTTCTGATTTCTTCACATTCACAACGATCAATCGTTGTAATAATTTCCTTGAGAATGTAGACCGTACTCAAATGGATGAAAAATTGAAAAATAGAATGAAAGCTGAGGCAAGATTTATCCGTGCATGGGATTATTTTAGAAAAGTGACTCTCTATGGAGACGTTCCTCTAATCACAAAAGTGCTAGAAGTAAGTGATGCGAATTTTGCCAGAAATAAAAAAGAAGAGGTTATGAATTTTGTAATTTCTGAATTAAATGAAATTTCAAAAATATTACCGCCAAAATACGATGCTGCTGATGTAGGTCGAGCTACAAAAGGCGCAGCATTAGCTGTGAAGGCTAGAATGGAATTGTTCTCAGGAAAATTTGCAGAAAGTTCCAAAACTTCACAAGAAGTGATGACCTTGGGCTATGACCTTATGACCAAATATAACGAGATATTTCTACCACAGAATGAAAATAATGTTGAAGTAATTTTAGATGTTCAATATGAAGAAAGTTCTTATCGAAATGAAGCATTGGGAGTTATGCCTCCTGCATCTAGCGGTGGGTGGTCTTCAATTAATCCAACACAGGCTTTAGTAGATGATTATGAATGTTTGGATGGGAAAACCATTCAGGAATCTGCCTTATATAACCCTAAAGAGCCATATAAGAATAGGGATCCTCGATTGGATGTAACCATTATATACCCAGGCGCACTTTATAATAATTCTTATTTAAATTCTATTGATCCTGCTGATCCCAATGGTGATTATTATGCACCTTACGGCAGATCAAAAACTGGTTATTATCCGAAAAAATATATTGAGTCACCATCACTTTATCAGGATATTTGGGCTACTGGCATGAATGCAATTGTCATTCGATATGCTGAAATTTTGTTGATGTATGCAGAATCAAAAATCGAATTGAATCAGATTGATGAATCAGTATATTCAGCAATCAATAAGGTCCGTAAGCGCGCTGGAATGCCTGATGTCAATAAGTCTATTTACAACAACCAATCTAAGTTGAGAGAGTTGATCCGTCGCGAACGCAGAGTTGAACTTGCCATGGAAGGAATTAGGTGGTTTGATGTCGTTCGATGGAAAATTGGTGACCAAGTTATGAAAGGTAAGGTTATGGGGGCACTATTAGGAAAGGTAGATGCGAAGAATGGAGCATTGACTTTGGGCACTGAAAGAATATTTGTAGAAAACAGAAATTTTGATCCAGGGAAAAATTATTTATGGCCTATTCCTCAGAAAGCGATAGATGCAACTCCTGCAATTGTTCAAAATCCAAATTATTAATACCAAAGGGAGGGACCGATGCAATTCGGTCCCTCATCTTTTGACTAACAGCAGCAAGTTCCATAACGATAATGTTTATTTTATATTAAATAATCGTCAATTGTCACTTTGAGGTTAAATCTTGCCCTAGTTTCACCTGCAACTACCATCCATATGTGCGCAAAATTATTATCTTTGTTTCTCACGAAAATGAACTATAGTTTATGTCGACCATATTCTCCAAAATCGTAGCAGGAGAAATTCCTGCTTATAAAGTTGCTGAGAGCAATGATTTCTTAGCTTTTTTAGACGTTAATCCACTGGCTGAAGGGCATGTTTTAGTAATTCCAAAAAAAGAGACTGATTATATTTTTGACATCAATGATGATGAATATATGGGTATGTGGGTTTTTGCTAAAATAGTTGCGCAAGGTATCAAACAAGCATTCCCTTGTAAGAAAGTTGGAGTTGCGGTGGTAGGATTGGAAGTCGCACATGCACATATTCACTTAATTCCATTGAACCATGTCCATGACATGAACTTTGAAAAACCAAAGTTGAAGCTTCCAGAGGAAACAATGAATACCATAGCTGACACTATTCGTGATGCTATTTCAACGATTACAAACCCAGCTTAATCTAATCTATTAAGAGGGAAATATAAATTACTATGCAAGAATACTTGTTGTCTTTTCAACAATTGCTAGATGCTGAATATCTTTTAAGCCACGGTGGATTCTACATCGTTTGTCTTATTGTTTTTGCAGAAACCGGACTATTCTTTGGTTTCTTTTTACCTGGTGACTATTTGTTGTTCTTAGCAGGCCTTTTCTGTGCCCTGCATAAAATTGATGTGGATATTGTTACATTGTATTTCGGAATATTATTCGCCGGAATACTCGGTAATTTCGCCGGCTATTGGTTCGGTCATCGAACGGGTCCAATGCTGTTTAAGCGGAAGGATTCCTTCCTTTTTAAACGGAAATATGTCATCATGGCTGAAGAGTTTTTCCAAAAATATGGCGGAACTGCATTAATAATTGGTCGATTTGTACCCATAATTCGTACATTTGCTCCCATCTTCGCTGGTGTAGTACAGCTGAACTTCAGGAAGTTCGTGCTTTACAACATTCTAGGAGCAATATTGTGGGTGTCTTTATTGACATTAACTGGGTACTATTTGGGCGTTAAATTCCCTTGGATTATTGATTACGTTGAATATATCATCGTTGCATTAATCGTCATAGCATTCCTACCTATAGCAATTGCTCTACTTAAGAAGTGGTTGAAAAATAGAAAAACGAAAAACGAAATAAACAAACAGTAATTATTTAATGAGTACACAACATCCTTGGCATCAAGTGTCTCCTGGTGAGGACTTGCCTAACTCCGTAAATGCCATTATCGAAATTCCTAAAGGTTCTAAAGCGAAATATGAAATCGACAAAGACAGTGGTTTAATTAAATTAGATCGCGTTTTGTTCTCTTCAGTGATGTATCCAGCAAACTACGGATTCATCCCTCAGACATATTGTGACGATAAAGATCCATTGGATATTTTAGTTTTATGCTCAGTTGATGTTTACCCTATGTGTATGATCGAAGCGAAAGTGGTCGGTGTTATGCATATGATTGACAATGGTGAACAAGACGACAAAATCATTGCCGTTGCTAAGAACGATATGTCAGTAAACTACATCAATGACCTATCTGAACTTCCTCCACACACAATGAAGGAAATTGTTCGATTCTTCCAAGATTATAAAGCCCTTGAAGGTAAGAATGTAACCATAGAAAATCTTTATGGTCGTGCTTACGCGCAAAACATCATCATGGAAAGTGTTGAACTTTACAATACAGAAATTAGAAACAAGTAACCATTCCATGGACCCCAAGATTTTGTTGACGCTGTTTTTAATGTTAACTGGCCTAATTGGGTTAGGACAAGAACAGCATCCTTGGCATCAAATTTCTCCTGGTCAGGATGTCCCAAATACGGTAACTGCCGTAATTGAAATCCCAAAAGGAAGTCGAGGAAAATATGAAATCGATAAGGTATCAGGAATGATTAAGTTGGATAGGGTATTACATTCTTCAATGGTGTATCCTGCTAACTATGGTTTTATACCACAGAGTTATTGTGGCGACAGAGATCCACTGGACATACTTGTGCTATGTTCAGTGGATCTTGTTCCTGCATCCCTAGTGGATGCCAAAGTCATAGGTGTAATGAGTATGACCGATTCTGGAGATCAAGATGATAAAATTATTGCTGTAGCAAAAAATGATATGGCAGTCAATTATATCAACGATATTTCAGAACTCCCTCCACATACCATGAAAGAAATCGTACAATTTTTTCAAGAATATAAAAACCTTGAAGGCAAAAAAGTTATTATTAATAAATTTAGTGGAAGAGCTATTGCTCAAAATGTTATATTAGAGAGTTTAGAAATGTACAAGAAAGAATTCGCTAATAAAAACCTAAATCATGGCAATTGATATTTTTTGGACTATCTTTTTAGTGCTTGCAAATGGTTTTTTCGTTGCAGCTGAATTCGCTATTGTAAAAGTTCGAGCGTCTCAAATAGAATTACAAGCAAAGTCAGGTAGCAAAGTCGCTAAAATTGCGAAAAGCATAACAGACCATCTAGATGGCTACCTCGCTGCAACACAATTGGGTATTACGTTGGCATCCCTAGCCCTAGGTTGGGTCGGTGAAGCTGTAATGACCCAAATCGTACATCAAATCTTCGGGTTTTTCAATATTGAACTTACCGGTAAACTGGCTACCAATCTAGGACACGTCCTAGCATTTAGTATCATTACCTTTTTACATATCGTGTTTGGTGAATTAGCACCAAAATCTATTGCTATCCAAAAACCGGTCGCTACAACTATGCGTGTGGCTCTGCCGCTCCAATTTTTCTATTACATCTTTAGACCGATCATTTGGTTATTGAATGGTTTCGCTAACTTCCTTTTAAGATTAATAGGTGTCCAAGTCAGCGCACATGAAGCCAGCCATTCCTCAGAAGAACTACAGTATTTATTGGAAAAAGGAAAGGAAAGTGGCGCCTTAAATAATGCAGAACACGAATTAATTAAAAATGTCTTCGATTTCAATGAAAGAATCGTAAAGAATATTATGGTTCCCAGAACCAAAATTGTGGCCGTAGACAAAGACGATACTGCAGAAGAGTTTATCAATACGGTGACAGAAGAAGGTTACTCCCGTATTCCGATCTATGATGACAATATTGACCAAATTATCGGTGTTGTCCATACGAAAGATATTTTGCCTCTAATTGTAAAGGGTAAAGATGTGGTGTTGAAAAACATCATGCGCAAACCTTACTTCATTCCTGAAACCAAAAAAATCAATGATTTAATGACTGAATTTCAATTAAAGAGAATTCAGATTGCATTTGTACTCGATGAATTTGGTGGAACTGCAGGTATGGTTACATTGGAAGATATTGTTGAAGAACTTGTAGGAGAAATCCAGGATGAATACGATGAGGAAACTCCGGTTGTAGAACAGATCTCAGAATCTGAGTTTATGGTCGATGCAGGTGCTAGTGTGCACGATGCGAATGGTTATCTACCTTTGGAACTTCCTGAGAGTTCTGATTATGATACGATTGCCGGACTGGTTTCTCATTTATTTGAAAAAATACCTGATGTGGGTGATAGTACAGAAGAATTGGGTTACCGATTTACCATCATCAAAAAGACACAACAGAATATCGAGTTTGTAAAATTAGACCTGATCGAAACTCCAAACGATGAGGACGATGAATAATTGATAGCAAGGTGCATTTATTCTATACAGCAGATTTAAGACCCGAACATGCTCACTTTCAACTTTCGGAGGAAGAAAGTAAGCACGCCATTCGTGTATTACGTCTGAACCAAGGGGAAAAGGTACAGTTGATTGATGGAGTTGGCGGTTTTTATGAAGCTGAAATTGCTGATCCTCATCCTAAAAGAACGATATTAAAAATTCTAACCTACATTCCTGAATTTCAAAAGCCAAATTCCTATTTGCACATTGCAGTTGGACCGACTAAAAATATAGATCGTCTAGAATGGTTTTTAGAAAAAGCGACCGAAATTGGTATTCAGGAAATCACTCCAATAATCAGCGAACATTCCGAGCGTAAGGACGTAAAAACAGAACGTCTGAATAAAGTGATCGTCTCGGCGATGAAACAGTCTCTAAAGGCTTATTTACCCCTTCTAAATGAAGCTGTGTCTTTTGATTCCTTCCTGAAAAGTATAGAAGAAGATACTTCTTATCAAAAAGCGATTGCCCACTGCGAAGAAGATCAGGGAAAGAAATATTTAAATCAAGAATTTCAACCTAACCAAAAATATCTCATATTGATTGGTCCTGAAGGTGATTTCTCTCCATCAGAAATAGAAAAAGCCATTTCTGCAGGGTTTATTCCAGTTTCCCTTGGGGAAGCTAGACTCCGCACAGAAACGGCCGCTCTGTATGCTTGTACTGAAATTGCCCTTTTAAATCGTTAATTAACCAATTCGGCATCCACGATCTGAATCTCCGCATTTCCTTTTAACGGCTCTGGGTTGAATTTCATCTTACCTTTTATTTTAATTGGCTCATCTGTAAATTTTACAGTACCTTTTTTCATAAAGATCTCCACCATCGGAGGAATTCCATTGGTACCACAGAATTGACATTGTGTAATTGGCAAAACCGAAAGCATATATGTACTATGGTTTCTACCACTCACCAATGGAACCATGTAGCCCGGTAAATCAACAACGGTATTCTCTAATTTTTTTAATGCTGGAGGATAAGTCGGTGTATAGACCTTCTTGTTTCCAACAGTAGAAACCTTATACATCATCTTATCAATTGCTTCCCATGTACTGTTCATCATGGGTGTATGATCCGGTACTTGAGCTTCATTATAGTTTCCAATCTGGGCTTTTGAGTAGCCCACTGTCATCATTAAAATAAATACTGTAAATAAAATCTTCTTCATCTTTATTTGTTACCTAAAATGGTAGATATTGTTGTATTATATGCCTTTATTGCTGGGATAATGGATGCTATGACTCCAATTAAACTAGCAGTAAGCAAAATTAACCATTCTTTACTATATAATTGAAATGCATGTATAAAGTCTGCACTTTGACTGGTCTGGGTACTGATAAAGTATAAGCCCAGATGTCCAATCAATAACCCCAATATTCCACCAATAAAAGTGATTACCAATCCTTCGACAATCAGCAAAGTGAATAGTTTAATCTTACTTGCACCCAATGTCCGCATAATTGCAAGGTCATACTTCCTATCTTTTAATGCATTATATAAGCTGATAAAAACACTTAAACCTGCGATGATCATAATAACATAGGCCAATATTTCTAAGTAGTCTATTCCAACCCCCATCAATGAAAATAATCTAGCTGTTTCCAATGCAGGTGAAGCTGCTTGCATACTCGTTGATTGGTTGACCAATTTTGGAACAACTCCAATTGCTGCCGGTGAACTAAATTTCACCAATAAGGCAGTAATCTCTAGACCTTTATCTTGAACGATATCATCAGCTATACTCTTCACAAAGACATCATTGCGAGGTCTTTCTGTAACCAAGGAGTCCGCTGAAACTGTACCTTCAGAATGGGAATGTTCTTCAGCATGAGTATGTTCGTGGTCATGTTCATCATGCTGATGAGCTTCAGTAGCTGAAGTATCGTGGTCATGATTATGATCTGCATGATCATGATCAGCATGCTCATCATGACCTTCTCCTTCATGTTCGTGATCATGGTCCTCATGTCCGATTCCGTGGATATCCCAAACACTTTCCAGATTCGAAAGCAATAGATTGTCAACAATTGATCCTGATGGCTTTAAAATACCTACCACCGTGAATGGATGGTCTTCATGGACATGGGCATTTTCTGCTAAACCATGCGCTCCATGCACTTTATCCCCAATTTTCAGTTTATTTTTCCTTGCAGTTTCACTTCCAAGAACAACTTCATAACTCTTATCCCACAGTTTACCCTCATCTAAGTGTAGATCATAGAGTCCAATAAAGCTGGTATCTGTCCCGACAATCCGATGCCCTTTGAAATTGTCACCCAATGAAATTGGAACTGCCTTCTCTATAAAAGGGTTTTGCATCAATTTCTCTGCTTCAGCTAATTTTATATTACCCGTTGGGTTGTCAACATGGTATAGTGAACTTAGAATTAATTGCAGTGGACTCCCTTTTGCTCCAACCACCAAATCGACTTGCTTGCTGTTGCTATCTAGTTGTTTTTCGAAAGTGTCACTCGTAATATAGATACTCACTAAGATAGCAACTCCAAATGCGGTCAAAATAATGCTCAATAGGGTAGAGCCCCATTGTTGCGTAATATTTTTCCAAACTAATTGTAGTATATTCATCTTAAAGAGCCGCTAAAATATAATTGTTCGTAAATTCATCCTTTAATCTTTTATCATGCGTAGAGATCAATAATGTGCTGCCTTGCTCATTTGCCAATTCCTTGATTAACTCGATGACGAGGAAAGTATTTTTATCATCCAATGCAGCAGTCGGTTCATCAGCAATTAATAATGCTGGCTTATTGATCAATGCCCTCGCAATAGCAACCCGTTGAACTTGTCCGCGACTCAATTCATTTGGTCTCCTGTTTTCATAGCCGCCCAATTGAAGTTTTTCTAACAAAGTCTTAATCGCGCTTTCATCCACTGGAAATCCTGCTAGGCTCTGTGCAAGTTTGATGTTTTCAGCAACGCTTAAATTCTTTAGCAAGTGTGCTTCTTGAAAAATAAAACCTAAATTCTGAGCCCTGAATTTATCAAGTTCACTTCCCGATAATTTATAGAGATCCTGTTCATTAATAATGACCTCTCCAGTGGTTGGAGCTGAAAATCCAGCAATTAAATTTAATAAAGTTGATTTTCCAGATCCAGAATCTCCTAGCACCAAAGTGTGCTGCTGTTTGCGTAGCAATAAATCTTGAAAGGAAAGTTTTGGACCTTTTGGATATTGATAGGATAGAGTGGAGGTCTTTAATACAAAATCGCTCATAATATTTCTTTGCTGCAAATTAACATTATTTGTTGGCTTTAGCCAATCCCAAGGGTAACAATTTGACTAATAGATGTCTTAACAATTAATTAACTAGAGAGTCATATTAACATAATGAAGTGTTAATATTCACGTAACAATCCGATTATACTTTTGCAACATAATATTAACATTGTATGAATTGTATTAAGAAAGTATTTTCAATCGTGGTTCTATGTTTCGGCATCCTAATGACATATGCTCAACAGGCACCATTTGGAGTAAAAGGAACGGTAGTTGATGTAGAATCTTACCAACCTTTGGCAGGTGTTACAGTAACAATTGCAAACTCTCAGTTGGGTACAACAACAAATGATAAGGGAGAATTCTACATTCCTTTGCCAAGCGATAAATCTTCAGAATATCTTATCCGTGCCGCTTTAATGGGGTACGATGCACAAGAATTAAACTTCACTTTACAAACGAACGATACGGAATTTGTTTCCTTCGCCTTAAAAAATGCTGATGCAGTGATCGAAGAAGTTGTAGTTACAAGACGTCGCGAAAAATTCGGAGAACTAGCATTATTGGAAGAAAGAAAGAAATCTAACTTGATGGTGGAATCCATTGGTGCTCAGGAACTTTCAAGAAAAGGTGTCAGTGATGCACAGGCAGCTTTAACTAAAATGGCTGGCGTAGCAAAGCAAGATGGGGTGAAGAATATTCTTGTACGCGGTTTGGGCGACCGTTACAATTCAACATCTCTAAATGGATTGCCATTACCTTCGGAAGATCCTCTCTATAAAAATATCTCTTTAGATTTCTTCGGTTCTGATATCATTCAGAGTATCAATGTCAACAAAACGTTCAACCCATTTATCTCAGGTGACGTTGCTGGTGCAAATGTTGATATCTTCACAAAAGAAGCAACAGCAAATAGTTTAGAAGTTGCCGTTTCAGGTGGTGTCAACACACAGACAGTAGGAAAGGATAATTTTAAAAGAATCGATGGAACAAATTGGTTCGGAACTTTACCTGCTGGTTCTAAAGCAGGGATCTCGGATTTAAACAGTTATGATTTTAAAAATAACTGGAACCCTAACAATCAAAAAAATCTATTCAATTCTAGCTTCAGAGTCTTAGGAAATCGCCGATTTATGGTTTCCAACAACCCTCTGAGTGTATTCTTTGTTGCATCAATGGATAGCAAATACCGTTATGCTGATGGTAAGGTTAGATCAACATCAGATGCAGGAACTATGCTATCTGACCGTGATTTCGTAGAAAATGAATATCACGTCTCCAAAACTGCAATGTTGAATCTAAGATATGGATGGGCAAATAGCAATGTAAGCTTTAACTCACTTTATATCCAAGATCAAGTTCAACGTTTGACTGAATTGGAAGGTATGAATTTCCCTGAACAAACAGGAGATCTTGAGTTTTCTAGAAGACAGCAGGTAAATGACAACCATATTTTTGTGAATCAATTGTTGTCAAAATTAACCTTGAATGATAATTGGACTGCGGATTTAGGAGTTGGATTTAACTATGTAATCGGTAATGAGCCAGATCGCAGAACAAACAGCTTCTTAATCAGAAATAATGTTCTTCAATACCCAATGAATAGTCCAAATGAAAATCAAAGATACTATTCAGATATTACTGAAAAAGGATTAGTTGCCAAAGCAATTTTGACTTATAAATTCCAAAATGAAAATAATCTAGATCGTAGAATTGATTTTGGATATAATGGAAATATCTTGCAAAGAGACTTTAATGCCTATTTCTTCAATCACAGGATTCTAAATATTAATTCTACAGTTACCAAGGATAATGTTGATGAAATCTTTAATAACAATACATTAGGACAAGATTTTCGTTTAGAAACATTAAGAGGTGGTTCTAATCCTTTCTTGCCTAATTATTATGTTGGGAAGAAAAGAATTCATAGTGCAATTGCAAACGGTACTTACCAATTTAATGATGCTTTTACAGCAGTGTTAGGTTTAAGAGTAGATAATGTCCTTCAATCCATTGCATATGATGGAAACCTTCCTGATCCTACGGGTAAAAACTATGCAGAGATCAAGAAAAACTATTTCTTACCTAGCTTGAACTTAAAGTACGCTTTGAACGAAAAAATGTTATTAAGAGCGTCCGGAAGTCAAACCTATACCTTGCCTCAATTTATTGAAATCGCCCCAATGCGCTATGCGGATGTCAATGCCTATATCGAAGGGAATCCATTCCTAATACCTGCAAAATCAATTAATGCAGATGTTAAGTGGGAATTATATCCAACCCAAAGTGAATTATTCTCTGTTGGTTTATTCTATAAGCTAATCGATAATCCAATTGCCCGTGTTAATTCGAACTCTGCAGGTAATACACTTACCTATGTCAATGTAGGTTCTGAAGCAACTGTATTCGGTGCTGAGGTAGAAGTTAAGAAAGATTTATTACGTTCTGCATCGGCATATGGTGAAAATGTTTTATCTGCTGGATTGAATGTATCCTACCTGTTTTCGGATCAAAAATTACAATCACAGATTGCTCAATTCAAGAATACTAATGACAAAATGGAAGGTGCTTCACCATTGTTAGTAAATGCAGATCTGACCTACAAATTAGCATTCAATAACTTCGATTTAATGCCAACAGTAATATTCAATTACTTCTCTGATAGAATTTACTCATTGGGAACAGCCGGTTACAATAATATTATTGAAAAAGGTATTCCACGCTTAGATTTTGTTACGCAAGCAAACATCAATAAGAAGTGGGGAGTGAATTTAAAAGCAGAGAATATCTTAAACCCATCGAGAGAATTGTTCATGAATTTTGATAATGGAGCTCCTAAAGTCATTATGGAACAATTTAAACGTGGAGTTGATTTAAGTTTAGGTGTATCTTATAAGTTTTAACAATAAATTAATAAATAACTAACATAAAGGTTAATTGGTAACGGTTTCTTTGTGTAGAAATTAAAAGATTATGAAGACAAAATTATTTTCAATTTTAGCAGCAAGTGCACTAGCATTCGCATCATGTACAGACAATGACACTCCAGCTCCAACACCTCCTAAGGATGCTGAATTATCTGGAGATATTACAAAAGACATGACTTTAGATGCTAACGTAACATACACTATGTCTAAAGCAGTTTTTGTAAAGAGCGGTGCTACATTAACTATTCCTGCTGGAACTGTAATTAAAGCAGCTGATAGCGGTACTTCCATTTTCTTATTGGTAGAAAAAGGTGGTAAAATTATGGCTGACGGTACAGCAGCAAAACCAATTGTATTCACTTCGGCTTCTGCTACTCCTAAATCAGGTGACTGGGGCGGTGTTTTAATCAATGGTAGTGCTCCTCTTTCTCATGAGGCAGGTAAAACTAGCGATTGGGGTACTGAAATCAGCTCAAACATCAGATATGGTGGTGAAACTGCAAACGATAACTCAGGTGTCCTAAACTACGTGAAAATCGAATATACAGGTGCTCGTATCGACGGTGCTAAAGAACATAATGGTCTTACTTTGAACGGGGTGGGTAATGGAACAAAAATTAGCAATATTTATTTGAACCATGGTGCTGATGATGCTATCGAATTCTTCGGAGGTTCTGTAAATGCTTCTAATATCTTGGTTGTGAATGCTGATGACGATATGTTTGATTTTACTCAAGGTTACAATGGAACTTTAACCAATGTTTATGGAATCAGAGAAGCAAATTATCAAACGGTAACTTCTGATCCTCGTGGTATCGAAGCTGATGGTAACTTAGATGGTAAAAACGAAAACTATGTAAACCAATCTAACTTTACAATCAATGGAATTACCATCATTAATAATGCTGCAGACATCAATGGTTCGAAAGTAACACAAATGATGACAGAGGTAATGAAAATCAGAAGAAAAGCGAAAGCAACTATTACCAACGCATACATTAAGTTCGGTGGTGCCGCTGTACCTACTGCATTTATTGATATGGATGATGCTGGTGATGCTTCATCTTCTATTACCTATACAGTTGATCCTGCAAACGGCTTAGATAAAATTGCAAACAAAAACAAAGTTGGTGCAACCTTAAAGGCTGAAGCTGGAAACAAAGGTGCGGATGTATCTGCATTTACTTGGACTGGTTACAAATTCTAAGAATAGTATTAAATAGTTTATCAAATATCAAGGACTGCCAACTCTGGCGGTCCTTTTTTCATGTCCACAAATAATTCAGATCCTTCAATTAACTAGGTAATAATATTTATTCCTGAGCTTGTAACTTCATTCTAAATGAAAAAATCCTGAGGCGGGGAGCCTCAGGATTTTCTAACTAACCAATTATTAACCTAAATTATGAAATTTTTACTCTTTTTAATTTTACTCTGTTTGTATTATAATAACGCAAAGTATATGCCGATTGTATATCGGACTATTCATATTAACATCTTTTAACAATTAAAGGGAAAAATTGGAAAGAAGGTCTGACCAAGAGCTATAGTTGATCTTATAACTTTGGTCCGACCATTAATGTTTTATTTCGGTATGAGAGGCAACCTCATGCTTATGTCTAAATAAAATGGCAAATAAAATTGCAATAACCAAGGTATATAGTGCAAATGCAATCCAGATCTGATGCCAATCCTTTAATTGGATGGCCTGGTCAAAGATGCCATTGTTGACCGTTACTCCTCTGCCAGCAATGAATGCCTGTAGGCTTGCATTATCAGGTGTTGAATCCAAAAATTGAGCTAATGTATTACTGTCACTAAAGGATAAGGTATAAAACCTATCAATAATCCATCCTGAAACCCAGGAACCAAAGACCGCCCCAAAACCATTGGTCATCATCATAAAGAGACCTTGCGCGGATGACCTTATCTTATTATTCGTGTTGGATTCAACAAACAAGGAACCTGAGATATTGAAAAAATCAAAGGCCATACCATATACGATACAGGATAGGATAATCATCCATAAGCCCGAAGATGGGTTCCCATACGCAAATAACCCGAATCGCAATACCCAAGCTACCATAGCGATTAACATCACCTGTTTAATTCCGAATCGTTTTAAAAAGAAAGGTATTGCTAGAATAAATAACGTTTCCGAAATCTGCGAGATCGACATGATGATCGTAGAATATTTTACCACGAAGGAGTCTACATATTTTGGAAAGAATTTAAATTCATCCAAAAATACATCTCCATAGGCATTTGTTAATTGTAGTGCAGCACCCAAAAACATGGAGAACACAAAAAACATTGCCATTTTAAAGTTTCCGAACAGTTTGAAAGCTTCCAATCCTAAAAGCTGAGCTAAACTTGAATTTTCTTTTATATGCCTTTGTGGAGGGCATTTGGGCAAATAAATCATGGAATACAATCCCAGAAGAATTGAACCTCCGGCAGCAATATAAAATTGTCCTTCGGTTGCTTTGTTCCCGCTTAGATTGGTCATCCACATCGCCGCAATAAAACCTACAGTACCCCAAACCCGAATAGGAGGAAAGGATTTGATCAGATCATAATTCCCTTGATTCAGTGCCGTATAAGCTATCGAATTGGATAAGGCCAAGGTCGGCATGTAGCAGCACATGCTTAATAGCATAACCGTAAAGAATGAACCTGGATCTTGAACTTGAGCCAGATAGATTAAAAAGCCAGCATAAAGTAAGTGTAAGGTTGCATATAGTTTTTCTGCATTGACCCAGCGGTCAGCTAAAATACCCATAAGGGTGGGCATAAATAGTGATGCAATGCCCATGGTTGAGAATATGGCCCCAAATTCGGTGCCGCCCCAATTCTTAGTCCCAAACCAATAGTTTGCAATTGTAATCAACCATGCTCCCCAAACGAAAAATTGGAGGAAGTTCATGATCGTTAACCTCAGTTTAATAGACATGATAATTTTGCTATTATGTTGTAGTGGGTAGAAATTATGATTTTCGTTTTTCTATTTCATCCCTGATTTTGGCGGCTGTCTCGTATTGTTCATTCTCAATAGCCTTTTCAAGGGTGTTTTCAAGCTGTTCTAGCGTTAACGAAGCATAAGGTGATGGTTTGTTTTTCACAGGTTCTTTTTCTAAGGGCTCCTGTTGTTCTTTATCTTCCACTGAAGATTCTGTCTGCTTATAATTGCCCACGTTCTCAATGTTTTCTAAAAATGCAAAATCATTGCCTTCAATAACGATACCTGCTGTATTCATAATGAAGTCATAGGTATAGATTGGGCATTCAAATCGCACAGCTAAGGCCACAGCATCTGAAGTACGGGCATCTATTTCTGAAGTTTGTTCACCATCCGTGCAGATTAACTTCGCAAAGAAGATCCCATCTACCAAATTATAGATCAGTACTTCTTCCAGTTTAATTTTGAATGTTTCTGCAAAGGTTTTGAATAAATCATGCGTTAGTGGCCTACTAGGAGTCATTTTTTCAATTTCTACAGCAATGGATTGTGCTTCGAAACCACCAATGATTACGGGCAATCTGCGGTTGCCGCCAACCTCTCCTAGAACTAATGCATATGCACCCGACTGGGTCTGGCTATATGATAGGCCTACTATATCTAACTTGATTTTCTTCATTGATAACGCGTTAACGTGAATACAAAGATGGGAATATTCGCAGCAAAAAAAAAGTGACCTTGCGTTTTTTTAGGCAAGGCCACTCGTTCATTGTTTAGTTATTCCTAGTTGTTTTTTATGTTTTTGATCGCTTGTGTCAACTTAGGGACGATTTCAAAGGCATCTCCAACAATTCCATAGTCCGCAACCTTAAAGAATGGTGCTTCAGGATCCTTGTTGATAACAACAATTGTTTTTGATGAACTTACCCCAGCTAAATGCTGAATTGCTCCCGAAATACCAATTGCGATATATAAATTCGGACTCACAACAATACCGGTTTGACCCACGTGTTCTGAATGGGGTCTCCATCCTGCGTCTGAAACTGGTTTTGAACATGCTGTCGCTGCTCCTAAAACTTCTGCCAATTCTTCAATCATTCCCCAGTTCTCAGGTCCTTTTAGACCGCGTCCTGCCGAAACAACAATTTCTGCCTCCGGAAGGGAAACCTTATCCGTAGCACGTACGATTTCCTTAACCATCACATTGAAATCCTGGTCTTGAATTGCAGGCGTGAAATCAACAATTTCAGCAGTACCGCCAACTTCCTTAACCTCAAATGCATTCGGATTCACCGCAATAACCTTTACCGATGAATTGATAACCTCCGTAGCAAATGCCTTGTTGGAGAATGCAGTCTTCTTTACTTCCATACTTTCACCATTGAACGTTGGAAGATTGATCGCGCCATCGGCAAATCCTGCATCTAATTTCGCCGCAACCCGTGGACCTAATCCTTTTCCACTGAACGAATTTGACAAAACAACAACTTTAGCATCCTCTTGCTTAGCTGCTGCCGCTATAATTGATGCATATGCCTTGTTGACAAAACTTTTTAACTTATCTTGATTGGCATCCAATACTTTGGAAACGCCATATTTGCCCAATTTTTCCAATTCTGATTTATCCACGTTTCCAATGGATAATGCAGTAACCGTATCACCTAATTGGTCTGCAATTGCTTTCGCATAAGATGCTGCCTCAAATGCCGACTTCTTTAATGATCCGTCTGTGTTTTCTATATAAACTAAAATAGCCATGATAATTTCTTAAGGATAATGAATTAAATAACTTTTGCTTCGCTGTGTAATAGTTGTACCAATTGGTCAACATCATCTACTAATTTCACAGCACTGCGAGGAGCCGGTGATTCGTATCGTGAAATACTTGATAACTCCTTCACTTCAATAGGCTCAATGACCTGCAATGGCTTTGTCCTTGCGCCCATAATTCCACGCATATTTGGAATTTTAGGCTCTGCTACCCCTTCAGCAGTTCCTACGACAACTGGCAAGGAAACTGTTAATACTTCTTTCCCGCCTTCAATTTCCCGGTCTATCGTTGCTTCCGTTCCTTGGATATCTAGTTTCTTCGCTATAGAAACCGAAGGTAAACTCAATAACTCACCTAATAAGGCTGCTACTTGTGCACCGTTATAATCTATAGATTCACGCCCTGTTAAAATCAAATCAAAATTTTCACCTTTAGCATAGTTCGCAATTTGGTTTGCAACAAACCATGCATCCCTAGGTTGTGCATTTACTCGCACAGCATCATCTGCGCCGATTGCCAATGCCTTACGGATCGTTGGTTCGGTGCTTGAGTCACCTACATTAATTACCGTTACGGTACCTTTGCCTCCCTCTGATAGTTCAACCGCTTTGGATAATGCAATCTCATCATAAGGATTAATGATATATTGAATACCATTACTATTAAAAACTGTATTATCGTTGCTGAATGTTATTTTCGAAGTGGTGTCTGGGACATTACTTATACATACTAATATTCTCATAATTCTAACGTTTTACACAAACCTACATTAATTAAGGAGCATTTCAAAGTCTAAAACGCTGCTTATTGGGCCTCTCAAGAATATTTTAAAATTATTAAAAATTTAAAAATATCACGTTGTTTCTAAATAATATTAAATTACTGGTACTCAAAAACCTTTATTATTTTTAAAATGTCAAAAAAATATCGTTTTTTCAAAAAGTCATGGATTTGTCATTTTCTATGCTAGCATAGTATTTTAATGTTCAAATGTGGTTAAAGATGAATGCCGCTAAATCATTACTTTTGTTTATGGAAACTCGATTAGAACAATTATTAAATTTCTTAAAGGATAGCCCCAAAGATCCATTCTTAAAATATGCCTTAACAATGGAATATTTAAAGCTTGGTCAAACAGTAGAAGCAAAGAAAGGTTTTGATGATTTGATCCAAAATGATCCCGATTATATCGGAACATACTATCATTTTGGTAAATTCTTAGAATCTGAAGGGCAAAAGGAGCAAGCTATCGTAATTTATGAACAAGGAATTCAAATAGCTCAGCAAAAGAGAAATTTCCATGCCTTAGGTGAACTTAAAAATGCGTTGTTGATGGCGAATGGTTTACTTGATGAAGATGATTAGTGTTAAAATTTCATAAAATCCAAATTGTGGTATCTTTTTTGTTTTTTGAATAGCATATCATTAAAAGTATGCGCGCCTTAACACTATTTATAATCGGATTCATCGTGCTGGCATTTGGATTTAGTTGTATTAATAACAAATCTAATGTCAATCAGCTTGTTGGTACCGAGGATAATGCAGTGAGAGGGACAGCCATTGTGGGTACCTATGAAGGAAAGCTTCCCTGTGCCGACTGTACTACAATTGCAACAGTGCTTAGCTTAGATAACAATAAAAATTATTCTATGCGCTACGAATATGTAGGAAAAAGTGCTGAAGTATTCGAAAATACGGGTAAATGGAAAGTAGATAAAGATATTTTAAGTTTAGAGAATATCGATTATAGCTTTAAGATTTCTAAAGATCAACTCAATCAGCTTGATCTTTCCGGCAAGGAGATTAAAGGTGATCTCGCCGAAAAATATGTACTTCTAAAAATTAAATAAAACCTGCTAATCTGCAGGTTTTTTTATGCACCTATTCTTTAAGTTAAGATTTATGGAAAAAAAGAATACCTAACATTGGGTATTTTTTGAGGATAATCCGTTGATTATCTTTGAGTACCACTAATTATTAACAAATGAAAACCAAACTATCATTTATGATTCTGCCAGTTCTTCTAATGCTGGTCGGAAGTTCAGGTGGTCTCTTTAAGAAATTGATTGTAGGAGACGAAAATTCAGTCAAGGATTATAAGTTATTGGGAAAATGGTCAGCTTATGAATACTATGACAATAATATAAATCCTCTTGGACAAAATACCGATGTTGATTACTCTCAAATCAATCAAATCGATAAATTAATTAACTATTCTTCTCAAGAACTCCCCTGTCCAACTGAAATCAGCAAAATTGAACAGCGTATGGAGTATTTTAAAATTAACTTTATGGAAGATGGTAAAGCTGAAATATCTGAAAAACAGTATAAAAAATTAAACTCTTACGATTCGAAATGCATAAACACCGTATATGACGAGAGTTCTAAGGAGGCCATTAAAGCAACTTGGAAACTTGATCCTGAAGATTCACTCTTGATCTTCAATGATTCAAAAAAGGGGAGTCCAACCCAATTTAAAATAGCGCATTTTGTCAATGGTGAATTACATCTATCTTTTAAGGAAAACAATGATTACATTTTTGTGAAATTGCATAAAGATTAATCGCTAACTGGAGCATTTATGTGCTCCAGTTTTTGTTAAATCAAGATTTTAATTGCCCAGAAAATAAAATGGGGCATCTTTATTTTAGATACCCCTTTCTGATTATAATTTTCTATTATTTATGATTGCAGATCTCTTTCAAGGTTGCAACAACAAAATCAATTTCTTCTTTTGTATTGTATTTACTGAAGGAAAAACGAACTGAAGGTCTGCTTGCATCCGCACAGATTCCACTTAATACATGAGAACCTATTTCAGAACCAGAACTACATGCGCTTCCGCCTGATGCGGATACTCCTTTGATATCCAAATTGAACAATAGCATATCACCCATATTGCTGCATGGCAATGAAACATTTAATACCGTATATAACGATTTGTCTGCATCCACCTCACCATTATATCTTACATCAGGAATTGCTGCTTGCAATTGTTCCTTCATATAATCTTTCAAGGATTGAATGTAGTTTTGGTGCTCCTCCATTTCTGCATAGGCAATTTCCAACGCTTTTGCTAATCCCACAATCCCATATACATTTTCAGTTCCACCACGCATATTTCGCTCCTGAGCACCACCATAGATTAATGGTTTTATCTTATTGCGACCATTGATGTATAAGAAACCAACTCCTTTAGGTCCATGGAACTTATGGGCTGCTCCTGTAATAAAATCAATCTTCAAGTCCGCTAAATCATGTGCATAATGTCCCATTGTTTGAACTGTATCTGAATGAAAAACAGCTCCAAATTGTTCACAAAGAGCACTGACCTTTTTTAAATCCGTTAGGTTACCAATCTCATTATTTGCATGCATCAATGAAACAAATGTCTTAGGATTCTTCGACAATAATTCCTCTAATTGAGTCAAATCAACATTGCCTTTTTCATCTACGCGAAGCAAATCCAAATGAACTTTCCCTGCTTTTTCCATCTCTTCAAGAGTATGTAAAACGGCATGATGCTCAATAGGTGAACTGATTGCATGGCTGATATTATAAGCCTCAATGGCACGAACAATTGCCATATTATCTGCTTCTGTACCACCTGAAGTAAAGAATATCTCCGATGGTGAAGCATTTAATAATTTTGCTACAGTTCTTCTTGCTTTCTCTACGATGGTCTTCATCTCACGTCCATGGGCATGGATAGAGGATGGATTACCAAAATTCTCGTTCAACATTTGTACCATCACATCGATAACTTCCTTATCAAGTGCTGTGGTAGCGGCATTATCAAAATAAACTTGCATGGCGGCAAATATAAATATTCAAGAGGAAAATATTGCTAAAATTATTTTTTTCTAACGATCATCAAGCCTATTGAAAGTAAGCTTGTTACGAAAGATAAATAGACTATTAAATCACTGTATTTTGTATAGAAAGTCAACTCTTCATTTAGATTGATTTCTTGTGACAGCGCCGTTGGAACCCACCATGAACTCCGCTGAACTATATCTCCGCGTTGATTGATGAATGCTGAAATTCCTGTATTTGCCGATCGCACAACCCATCTTCTATTCTCGATTGCACGTAGTTTGGCATATTCTAGATGTTGATCCTTACCTGATGTATTACCCCACCAGCCATCGTTGGTGATCACCGCAATAAATTGTGCGCCTTTTTTAATATAGTCAGCAACATAGTTTCCCCAAATCGATTCGTAACAAATAACAGGAGCTACGCCGATACCGCTTGCCGAATAAAAAACAGAGGGTTCCGCCTGACTACCATAGCCTCCCGTAGTGCCTCCAAAATGTTTAAATAATGGAGTAAGTAATGCTAATGCTTTTCCAAATGGCATTTTTTCAGCTCCCGGAACCAATTTCGATTTGTGATAAAATTGAAGTTTACTGCTGCCGTCTATTAATACTCCTGCATTAAAACTATCATAAAAAACATTTCCAATTGGTCTTGCCGTTGAAGTCTTTTGATCTGAATAGATCACGTAGCTCTCTATTCCTGACAGAACATTTCCATTATGGTAGGGTTCTAAGAAATTGATAACCTTTTTATACTGATCGTATTCCCTGAACTCTTCTTCATTTATTCCGTTGTCTCCTGAAATTGCCGTTTCTGGCCAGATGAAAAATTCTGTATTTAGTTTTGCTACCTTTTGAGATAAGTCGGTCAAAATATTAAGCTGCTCATCGGGAGTAATGCTTCCCCATTTAGCGAATGGATCAATATTTGGTTGAACCGTTACGACCTCCGAAGGATTGACATGTTCTTCGTAGCTTGAATATACCAGGACGGACCCAATGGCCGGTATAAGGATCCAACCAGCAAAGGAACCTAGCAATATTTTTTGACTATATACTTCAACTTTCTCCTTCCTTTGCCAATACCACAGAAATGCCAGGATATTCGCAATCCAAATCCATAATGTCCCACCATATACCCCTGTAACGTTATACCATTGTATCAATTGGTGAAAATTTGCAAATCCATTTCCTAATGTCATCCAAGGGAAAGAAAGCTCCCAGGACTGATGTAGGTATTCATAGGCAATCCAAAAGGATATTAAGCCCATAAAGCTTAATAGAATGCTATTCCGTTTCCTCATTTGATAGTAGAGACGGAATACCAAGCCCATTAACAAAGGTGCCAATGTAAATGGAATTAAAGCAATCATAAAGGACGTGAAGGCATCCAGATAAGCATGCATAGCGTTATATACCCAATAAATGGAAGCTGTGTTCCAAATTACGCCGGTGATAAATCCTAAGCCGAAAATTTTGCGCCCCTTATTTTTATAGTTACCTCGGATTACATTTTCAATAGCTATCAACAAGGGAACGAATCCAATAAATAAAAGGAGGCTCGTATAAGGAATTGGCGGCCATGCCAACCAAAGTATAATTGCACTTAAGGCAGCTAATAAATAATTATTCTTCATCATTTTTACAATTGGCTCAATATTTCGGCCTTCTTTGTTTCATACTCCGATTGAGTAATTAGCTGCTTGTCGTATAAATTTTTAAGTTTTTTAAGCTTTAATGTAATTTCATCGTCCTCTTCCGTTTTACTTACCTCTGGCAAACTTGTTGTCGGCGGAGTTGTAGGTGTTGTTGGACGTGGAGTATCAAATCCTTGAAACTCTGGTTTCGGATTTTGTGGCTGTTGATTTTGCTGAGCAAATGTTGAGTTCAAACTCGGTCTCTCCTCAAATCTAGGCCTTTCTTCAAATTTTGGCTTCTCCTCAATAATAGGAGGAACCTCTTTCTCAATTTCCTTAGCCGCAGGAGCATTAAATACAGGCTTGTTTTCGATGACAACCTTATTCTCCTTAGCTTCTGTTTTTTGATTCTGTAAGTTTGATAAAGCATCTTTTATCAATTGATACAGTTTTCTTGCCTGTGTTTTTGGAATATAATCTATCGTTAAATTTTCCCCAGTAAAAGGAATGACGGTAACTTTGGAGCCAAAAATCTCTTCTTTAAAGGCAATATCTTTTATATCCTTCCAAGGGAAAATTTCAAAATTAGTGGCCAATCCTAATTTTGTGAACTCACAAAGGAAAATTCTTTTATTACTTACCGTAATGCTGTCCGGTAAAAGGTTAACAGCAGGTTTTTTCTGTAAGGCGATATAGTTTATGGATTCTCCAGGAGTCAACATATCTAAAATCTTCCCATGGATTTTTTCCACTACTTTAGTGTCCTGTCCATCCTGAACATATTTGTCGATTTGATAATTTTCCATTGATCTGGGTATTTACTTCTTCAATATTATTTATTTACTCATGTCCTGCAACGCAGCATACAAATTCACCTTTAATAGGATTTGCTTCAAAATGAGCTTTAATTTCTGATAAGGTGCCTCTTACTGTTTCTTCATACAATTTACTGATCTCCCTTGAAATTGAAGCTTGTCGTTCTTCGCCAAATGTGAGAATAAATTCATCAATTGTCTTCAAAATTCGGTGCGGAGATTCGTAAAAAATCATGGTGCGTTTCTCTTCTGCCAATGATTTAAGTCGAGTTTGCCTTCCTTTTTTAACCGGTAAAAACCCTTCAAAACAGAACCGGTCATTTGGTAAACCTGAATTGACCAAGGCCGGAACAAATGCAGTCGCACCTGGCAAACATTGTACATCCAATCCCTCTTTAATGGTCTCTCGAACCAATAAAAATCCAGGATCTGAAATTGCCGGTGTGCCCGCATCTGAAATTAAGGCAATCTGATTCCCTTCCTTCATCAGCCTGATAATTTCCTGAACTGCTTTATGTTCATTATGCTGATGATGGGCAAATACTTTCTTATCGATTCCGAAATGCTTCAATAAGGGAGCACTTGTCCTGGTATCTTCGGCTAAAATGATATCAACCTGTTTGAGGACATTGATTGCCCGAAAGGTCATGTCTTCCAAATTGCCGATGGGGGTGGGAACGATATATAACATATGCCAAAGATAGGGATAAACTAAGAATCTATTTCAGTATAATCATCCGACTTAGGGATTTTGCGTAGAATGTCCTGCCATTCATCCGGAATCTTCGTCAATTTACGCTCTATAATATTCATCCAGGCACCATCTACTACCACCACGGCTGCCTTTATTCCATTTTCCTTGTATATTTCATGACGGAATGAAAACCTTGAATTCTGAACATTATACTTAGTAATCACAACACTCACCTTGATTCGTTCGTCTAAACCAATTTCCCTCAAATAATTTAATTCTTCACGAAATAATATTGGACCAATTTTACGCTTATTGAACTCTTCTAAGGATAGACCCAATTGATTTAACATGTTACTGCGGGCCTGCGCGCAAAAATCTGCATAAGCCGAATGTCTTAAATGAACGTTTGCGTCTATTTGAGACCAAAGTACCTGACCTTCATAAAAAATGTTACTTTCCATTCCTTCTCTACTAATTATATCGTTAAAAATAAAAAAAAATACAATGCATTGCCTATGCCAATATTAGCCATTCTACTGTTAATAAATTGTTGCTTTTTTTAGTTAATGACGCTTTTTATTCTCCAAAAAGCAAGATTAATAATAGTTATAAATTAAATTTTTAATGAATAATTATTATATTTCAATAAATATTCTATCAAGTTAACGAATTGATAATACAGAGTTAATAGTCGAGTTACTTACTATAAATATTTTTGCGAAAATATAAATATTAACTCCATGAGATTAACTTTACTATTATTAACCAATTTGATTTGCTTGATTTCCTATGGTCAGACTACCGTCTTAAAAGGGAAAATTATGGACAGCAAAGACAATTTTTCGTTGCCGGGGGCAACGCTCAGAATTGAAGAAGGTAACAAGTTTACCGTTTCTGATGCGAATGGGAACTTTGAATTCTTAAATCTTCCCGCAGGTACTTATACGCTAAACGTAGATTATTTAGGGTACCAACATTATTCTCAAACCATCAAAACTACTACCGAGGCCATCGAAATTTTCCTGGATCCTGCAAGTAAAGCTTTGGATGAAATTCAAATTATTGGAGATATTGCTAAAGGGCAGGCGAAAGCACTGAACCAACAAAAAAACAACAGCAATATCTCGAATATCATTTCATCTGACCAAGTCGGCCGTTTCCCTGATCAAAATATCGGTGATGCCCTCAAAAGGGTTCCTGGTATCACCATGCAGAATGACCAAGGTGAAGCTAGAAACATTATCGTCCGTGGTCTTTCCCCTGAACTGAATTCCGTAACATTAAACGGTGATCGTATCCCTTCCGCTGAAGGTGATAACCGTAATGTGCAGATGGATTTAATTCCCTCGGATATGATTTCATCCATCGAAGTTAATAAAACTTTAACCCCAGATATGGATGCGGATGCAATCGGTGGTAGTGTCAATTTAATTACCAGGGCTGCGCCTAATAAACAGCGTATTTCTGCTACATTGAGTGGTGGTTATTCGCCGGTTAGGAAAAAAGGGATCTACAACGGATCATTAATTTATGGTAACCGTTTTATGGATAATAGAATGGGTCTGGTACTAAGCGGAACCATGCAAACTAATGATTTCGGCTCCAATAATATTGAAGCGGAATGGGATAAAGATGAAAACAATGTCTTTTTGAAAGAAATGCAGATCCGTAAATATGATGTTGCACGGATCCGTAGAAGTATTTCTGCTGCTTGGGATTATGATTTCAATGCGCGCAATAGAATCGCGTTAAATGCCATGTATAATTGGCGTGATGACCGCGAAAATCGTTTTGCAACTACTTTCTCCGATCTTGAATATGACGAAAAAGCGAAAACCTATGTTGGCGAGATTGAGCATGAAACCAAAGGTGGTATAGACAATAACCGCAATAAAAACCGCCGTCTGGAACGTCAGTCTGTATTGAATTTCTCTATGCAGGGTGAACATATTCTAACTCCTATTTTGGATATGGATTGGGCTGCTTCCTATTCAAGAGCTTCAGAATGGCGTCCCAATGAAAGATATATCTCTTATGTTCAAGAAGGTGCTCCGGTAAGCGTGGACATAAAAGATCCTTATTTGCCGTTTGTAAGCAACCCAGGTAATGACTTGTCTAAATTTGAACTTAAAGATATTACTGAAAACGAAAACAATACTTCTGAAGATGAAGTGGGCGCGAAATTAAACTTCCGCCTTCCTTTGACTGTAATAAGTGGCCAAAAAGGTAGAATCCGCTTTGGTGGACGAATGAGATTGAAAACGAAAGAAAGAGATAATAATTTCTTCGTATATGAACCTTCTTCAGGATTTGATAATATGGCAAAATTGCCATTGAAAACGTGGGATGCTAAGGATTGGGATCAAGGTCAAAAATATGCACCAGGTACATTTGTCGATGCAAAATATTTAGGACAACTTAATCTATCCGATAAATCTAAGTTTAAAGAAGATTCTAAGCCAAAGGAATTCCTTTCTGAAAATTACCGTGCTAAAGAGCAGATCTTTGCGGGATACCTTCGATGGGACCAAAATATCACAGAAAAGACAGCATTGATTCTTGGAGCCCGCGTTGAACATACTCGAATTGACTATGTGGGTAATAATGTCGTAGATGAAAAAAAATTAGAAGGCGAAATCAATAATAAGAATAATTATACCAATATCCTTCCTGGTATCACATTAAAGCATAACTTCTCTGACAACTTTGTTCTGCGTGCAGCCGTAACAACAAGTTTAGCGAGACCAAATTATTATGCCCTTGCCCCTTATGTAAATTCAAAAATTGAGGATAGAGAACTTTTTGCGGGTAATCCAAACCTAAAAGCTACCTATTCAACAAACTATGATGTGATGCTAGAACATTACTTCAAAAATGTAGGGATTATCTCCGGGGGTGCTTTCTATAAGAATTTGAAAAACTTTATCTATATGTACAATGATAGAATGTTCAAGAATTCACAATTCTCACAACTATTTCCTGCATTAAATAATCCAATTAAAGATGGTGATACATGGAAATTTTCTCAATACAGAAATGGAGATAAAGTAGACGTTTATGGATTTGAAGTAGCTTTCCAAAGGCAGTTAGATTTTCTACCGGGAAAATTCTTGCAAGGCTTGGCAATCTATACGAACTATACATTTACCAAGTCAAAAGCAAAAGGGATAGCAAGTGAAGATGGAGTGATGCGTGAAGGTCTGGGTCTTCCAAGAACTGCTCCACATATGTTGAATGGATCTTTGTCATGGGAAAACAACAAGTTCTCTGCTCGCGTTTCAGCAAACTATACTGCAGCTTACTTAGATGAAATCGGTGATGATTCTTTTACAGATGCATACTATGATAAGCAGTTCTTCCTAGATGCAAATGCAGCTTATAAGATTACAAAATCCTTGCGAATTTTCGCTGAAGCAAACAATTTAACCAACCAACCTTTGCGTTACTACCAAGGTGAGGTTCAAAGATTGCGTCAATTAGAATATTATAAACCACGTTATACACTAGGTCTTAAATTTGACCTTTAAAAATCAAATCAATGAAAAAACAATTTATCATATTTAGTTTAGCTGCTGTAGTTCTTTACTCATGTAAAGACAAACTGGCTCCGGTAGCAGAGAATGCACTAAAACCTACAGTTACAACAGAGGTGGTGCCAAATGACACGGACGATCCTGCAATTTGGGTTAATCCAGCTGATAGTTCTCAGGTTATTGTAATCGGGACGGACAAACATGAAAAAACCGGTGGTCTTTATGCCTATGATATGGATGGAAAGATCATCAATAAGGTAGTGCCATTAGATCGTCCTAATAATGTAGATATTGCTTATGGATTTAATCTTGCAGGTAAAAAAGTGGATATCGCAGTCGTTACCGAACGCGGAACTGACAAAATTAGGGTATTCAGCCTGCCTGATCTGAAGCCTTTGGATAATGGTGGTATTCCTGTTTTTGATGGTGAAGTTGAAAAATCCCCAATGGGTGTTGCTCTTTATACGCAATCCGATTCAACCGGAAACAAAATTTATGCTGTAGTCGGTAGAAAAACTGGACCAACCGGAAAATACTTGTATCAATATGAGCTACAGGATAAGGATGGTGTAATCATTGGTAATAAGGTTCGCGAATTCGGAAGTTTCCAAGGTGGCAAAGAAATCGAAGCAATCGTGGTTGACAATGAGTTAGGATATATCTATTATTCGGATGAAGGTTTTGGAATCCATAAATACTATGCTGATCCGGCAAAAGGAAATGAAGAGCTGGCAATCTTCGGCCAAAATGATTTTAAAGATGATCATGAAGGCATTGCAATTTATAAAACTTCTGATAGCACGGGTTATATCGTTGCGTCAAATCAACAGAACAATTCCTTCAATATATATCCAAGGGAAGGTGATGCTGGAAATGCAAATCAATATACAAGAATTGCTGAAGTTCCTGTATCGGCAGTAGAATGTGATGGCGTTGAGGCGATCTCTATGCCAATTGGCACCAAATTCCCAAAAGGAATGGTCGTGGCAATGAGCAATGGAATGGTTTTCCATTATTATGATTGGCAACAATTTCTCGATATTATAGAAGCAAAAAAATAAGGTTTATTAATTCTATGAAGGGGCCACGAAATATTTCGTGGCTCTTTTGTTTTATTTTCTAACACATCGGACATTGGCTCCACGTCCATCCAGGAATTCATTAACCGCTAGAAATACGTTGTCATCTAATCCATGAGGTTTAAATTTGGTCACTAGAAATTCGGAAGTGTCCGAGCTGCGAAAATATCCTTCATCTCCATATTGATTAAATGGGTTGCTTGAATCCCAATGCTTATAAAAGAATGCTTTTAAGGTCCTATTGTGGGCTCGGTATCCTGCTGCAGTAAATTTTAGGTCACGATGGGCATATTGCGCTCCCATTTCCGGCGCTACATTTTTCCAGGCTACATACCAGCCTTTGTTTTCCGGCTGAGGGTTTCTAACTCTGATACTGGCATGCGAAGAGGAGATAAGGTTGGTAAATTCTGTTTCTGTCGGCAATCTCCAGGTTCCCTTTGGGTAGACTGAATCACAGGGATCCCAAATTCTGGCAGATGCCTGAATTTCCCCTACAGGTGGCTTCGTGTCAAAATAATCCCGCTCCAAAAAATTGTTCATGCCTCCAGAAATATTCTTAACAAAGTAGCTGTTGTACCAGAACCTATACTTATTCCCTTTGTCATTTTTAAAGTACGTTAAATTGCATCTCGCCCATTTCGCCCCTGCAAAATCTATGGCAGATTCCTTTACGCGAATCGTAAGGGTATACCGTCTTCCTGCTTCTGCTGTAAATGTTGGAAATTGAATATGGCCACTTGCAAAATCCCGTGTAATCCTATAATCTGTATTTTGCGGTGCATCTGGATTTACAGCATAACTTCGTATCCTGAAATTCTTTAACGTCGCTTGAAGATCAATAGGCTCTCCATTCGCTACAGTCAATAAATCAATATATTTTACCCAACCCGTTGGAATGGTATCTGCAACTTTGTCGGTCCATGTGTTTTTGCTAAATGAAGACGCATCCGAGCTGGACGAAAAACTGCCCCCTAAAACTGAAAATACCCCATTGTGTAACCCACTTATTGTTCCGGTTCCCGGAATATCAAGTGTTGCATAATCAATAGATGAAAATGCGCCTCGGGTATTGAGCTCTATGCGGATGGTTGATACCATCCTTTTGAAGGTTATTCCAACCTTATTATTGCCTTCTGGATCATTCGAGGTCGTCAGTTCACCAGAGGTATATAATAAATCAGAGCCAATGCCCGATTCCGAGGAAAGGATATTTAATTGTGGGTTGTTGGGATCAAAATCTGGAATCGAAGCACTGCTATTGAAGGAATAAGCGAACCATTTATAGGTTCTATTTCTATAAACACGAATGTTTAGTAGGGAATTGACACTTCCTTTTGCTTGCCCATAATAGCTGCCTAGCTGCCCGTCGGCCTTTGTGTCGTATAGAACAAAAAGGTATTGATGGCTTCCATCCATTGGGACAACAGAAATTGTTGATCGCAAAGGAATTTTCTGAACTCTCTCCGATACAATGAGGTCCAGATCATAATCCTGCATTTTTAAATCCTCCTGAATAAGATAATGCATAGCTGAATTTGGCTCCCCAAAACTATTTAATGAACGGGTTGATGATTTGCTAGTAATTTCTCGAGGAATGATTTCATTGATCCCCTGAATGCTGACTGTTAATCCTGTTTTTGTAAAATCTTCATCCGGTTTTTTCTTACAATTACTAAAAAGTATAAAGAACAATCCAGCCATAAAGTAAAATATGCTAATTGCATTTTTCATGACAATTTTTTTAAGAATTATAACGTACAATCAATTTGTATCCTTCCATTAAAATTCAATATCATAAGTGCTTCCCGAATGATCTTTCCAATCTTCAACTTTTGGGCTGTCGCTTGGATTGCCACCACTACTCATATTTGAGGAAGTTATGGCTATATCAAATTCAATATGAATAACCTGAACATCAATTTTTGGTGAAATATATTTTTTCTTCGTTCTTTTAGTATTTTTCTTTTGATAATCTTCTTTATTTAAAAATTGATCCCTCATGACTAATCTCTGATTTTAAAAATATTGAATAAAGGATAAGTATGGGTAGTATCAGTTATTCAAATTAACCTATATATGGAAAGATGATTAATATAATCAAATATATAAAATTTTAATTAATATTAAAATAAAATATATCTTAATAAGAAAATACAATGAGTTGTCGTGAATGCCCATACTTTGAGGAAAGACAAGGCTCTAATGTCTTATGTCTTATGTATCTTTTCTCCCTGTTTCTTCTTAAAAATGGTTACTTCATCTTGCGATGAAGAATGACCGGAATTTAGTGGGGGATAAGGGGGCGATTTTGGGGTATTTTTTTT
>NZ_SMMI01000016.1 GCF_009733535.1 Sphingobacterium endophyticum
TTTTTCCTGCTTTTTACCTCATTACCAAAAAATCAAAAAACGATTGTAAAGCCTTTATTTACAACCGTTTTCCCTGTTATTAATCTTTGATGTATTTTTACTGAAACTTTATTTTAAATTATAATCCTGCCACAAAAAGCTGGACGACGACTGAAGATCCAATGCCAAGCATTCCTGTTAATGAATTAGCAATACTTGTTCAGCAGCATTTTGGGGTTTTTGTCTAGCCAATTTTTCCAGGTAGAGATTAGTTGCAACGTAATATACTACTGAAGCATTTGCGAATATATTAGTTGAAAAAGAAGCATTTAATATGATTCTAAAAACATTGATGGAGTAGAAACATTGCGACAAAAAGCTCAATTTAAAAAACAACAGCTCTAAAAAAATTAGAGCTGTCTTTTATTTAGTTATTTACCTATTTCTGCCTTAAGGTAAATACTGAAATACTAATACTATCTGCCTTTGCGAGTCCAATTAATAGTAATATATATATAGACGTAACACTTGGGAATGTAATTAGTTGTAAATATTTTTATAGTTTCATTTTTCTACTAAATACTTCCAATATCTTTTAGGTACATGTCTTAAGTGAAGTTTCAAATTTTTTCGAGCTTCAATATTGGTGCTATTAAAATAAGTCTTCCAAAGATGTTGATATTCCAATTCCTTAGGATCAATATCAATTTCTAAATCATATGGATTCTGAACCTGACCTTCGCTTCCATTAGATACTTCTATTAATTCTTTTAAATTATAATGATATCCATAATTTCTGCGAACATCAAATATTAACCAGCGTTGGTCAGCGTAGCGATTTTTAAAGAACTGAGTAATTAAGGGCAAAACATTAAAATCGGGCTCAATAATAGCGGTATATAATTCATCATCTGATTTAACAAATCGGATAAAAGCTTTCATGCGATGCCGCTCTCTACTTACTTTTTTGATGGTTTGATGCATTCTCAAAATATTGGAATTCCCAAAATTCCGTAGATCGATCTTACCAAACTTAAATAAGTCAATCATTATTTTGAAACCGTTTAACCATTCTGAAGGACTATCCGACAAAAAATTATGATAAAAAATTGTAATATCATTTCTTGAAAGGATCTTTTCCATGCCTTGTAGAATTCGATTTGATTTATTGGTATCTGATATGATTTCACGTTCAGTGGAAAAAATATTATGCTCAATATGGATAGCAGTCAATGGAATTGCATCAAACTCTTTTCTTTCAAAAGCTTCAAATATGCAGCACAAATAACCTGGATAACTACCATCAAAAATATAATTCATTAAAATAGACTTAATTGAGTAGAAGGATTAACAAGATCGGGATTCGGATTTTTTTCAAGAATCGACTTCTTCACAATTTCAGGGTAATTAAAACCTTTGTTGATTATGGAGTCCTGGCAAACCATGAAGTATTTTGCTCGATTAAAAGCAATACCTAATTTTTTCAATTGATATTCTTTCAATCGGCCAAATTTTCGGGCTTGCACTATTTTATTTGCTGATTGCCTTCCAATTCCAGGAACACGAATAATCCAGTTATATGATGCTTTATTTATATCAATGGGGAAAAACTGGGGGTTTCTGAGGGCCCATGCAAGTTTAGGATCTATTTCCAATTCTAAATCTTGATGCTTAGAATTAAGGATTTCATTTAAGGAAAACCCATAGAATCTCAGCAACCAATCCGTTTGATAGAGTCGATTTTCACGGATGAGAGGCGGAGGAGTTCCAATTTTTGGAAGTAAGCTGTTACTTGAATTAATGGGTATATAACCCGAATAGTACACACGCTTTAAATTATAGCTTTTATAGAATTCATTAGCCGTTTGCATAATATCAAGATCACTTTCACCAGTTGCGCCAATTACCATTTGAGTGCTTTGACCTGCAGGTACAAAAAGCGGCACTTTTTTAAATGATTTTTTATCTTGTTGAATGGTTTTGATTTCATTCTTAATGATATCTAGTGGCTGTTTTACTGATTGATGATCTTTTTCTGGCGCAACCAATTTTAGCCCCTCTTCAGTTGGGATTTCAAGGTTTACACTCATTCTATCTACATAAAGACCAGCTTCCTTAAGCAGGGCTTCGCTTGCCCCAGGAATTGCCTTTAAATGAATATAACCATGAAATCTTTCTTCAGTCCTTAACTTTTTCACTACGAGCATTAATCTTTCCATCGTATAATCTGCGGATTTAAAGATTCCAGAACTTAGAAATAAACCTTCGATATAATTTCTACGGTAGAAGTTCATAGTTAAGTCAACGACCTCCTTGACTGAAAAGGCTGCTCTCTGAACATCATTACTACGACGACTTACACAAAATGAACAGTCATAAATGCAATAGTTAGTCATTAGTATTTTTAGGAGGGAAACACATCGGCCATCCTCAGTATAGGTATGACAGATTCCACTTGCAGAGGAGTCCCCAATTCCCCCTAAATTTTTTCTCTTTCCTCCGCTGGAACTACAGCTAACATCATATTTTGCGGCATCAGCTAATATTTTCAACTTATCATCAAATCCAAACATGCTTAATTCCTTAGTATTGAGAATCAAATTTACTAATTTTTTTAGCAAATTAAAGTGTGTTAATTAAAGAATTTTATATATTAAAATCCAAGTAGATAGGGATATAAATATTTTAGGATTCTCAAAAATGCTAAAATACCACGATTATAGATGCTGCAGTTATGATTAAAAGAACTTATTAAAGAAATGCTTGTTATATAATGAGGTCAATATCTATAGTTATATAAATATGTTAGAATTTCGTAGGGAGGGAATTTATTGTGTACCTGGTCAATTTTACATAGATCCATGGTTACCCGTTGATTATGCAATAATAACGCATGCACATTCAGATCATGCGCGTATAGGGATGAAAAAATATCTGTGCCATAAATTCACTGAACCGATTTTAAGGTTAAGATTAGGTGCAGATATCAAGGTACAAACTGTCAATTATAATGAGGAGCTATCAATAAATGCAGTCAAAGTTTCCTTACATCCCGCAGGACATATCATAGGTTCTGCTCAAGTTCGCATAGAATATAAAGGTAAGGTAACGGTAGTTTCTGGAGATTTTAAAATCCAAGACGATGGATTAAGTACCCCATTTGAACCTATAAAATGTCATGATTTTATTACTGAAAGCACCTTTGGACTTCCCATTTATAATTGGTTGGAGGTCAATCAAATTAATCAGAATTTGGTTGAATGGGTTCTAAATAACAAAGAGAAAGGCATTAATTCAATTATTATTGGCTATGCATTGGGTAAGGCTCAAAGAATTATGAATGCAGTTAAGGATATTTCTGTGCCCTATGTACACTATGCAATTTCAAAAATTAATAATTCTTTTCTAGAAATTGGAATTCAATTACCGGCATATCAAACTATTGATTTTCAAAATAAACCGAAAGATATGCAAGGAGAAGTTATCATAGTACCTCCTTCCCTCTTTGGTAGCACTATGTTGAAAGGAATTCCTCGATCATTTACGGCAATTTGTTCAGGCTGGATGCAAGTTCGAGGAGCACGCCGCTGGCGAAGTGCTGATGCTGGATTTGCTATCAGCGACCATGCCGATTGGACAGGACTTCTAAAAGCAGTTAAAGAGTCGAATGCTGAACGAGTATATGTTACTCATGGATTCAAATCAGAATTGTCTAGATATTTAAATGAAATAGGTATTGAATCTCATGAGATTACAACCCAATTCGGCGTTGAAGAGGAAATTGATGAAGTGATCAATGAGGAGAAGTCATGAGAGTATTGGCAGATTTAATTAATGCATTGGATAGTACGAATAAGACTAGCAGCAAGATCAAGGCAATTGAAACCTTTCTTTCAGAATCCACTGAATTGGATAAATATTGGTTTTTACGATTATTTACAGGCAAACGGCCAAAAAGATCTGTAAAGACTAATTTATTACGACAATGGGCTACCCAAATTAGCCAGGTTCCAGAATGGCTATTTCAAGAAAGCTATTTGGCAGTTGGAGATCTCGCTGAAACTATTTCCCTCATTATTCCACCTTCAAAAGATACTATTGAAAAAAGTTTGGATCAATGGATGCAGGAAATTATGGCGCTTCCTGCAATGACTGAAGAAGACATCAAATCCTACATTACAACTTCCTGGAATCAATTAGGACAAACAGAAAGGTTCGTCTTCAACAAATTATTGGGAAGCAGTTTTAGGATTGGAGTTTCATCCAAAACATTGATAAATGCTTTTGCGAAATATTATCACACAGATTCGAACTTGGTTTCCCATAGTTTAATGTCTGATTGGGATCATGAAAATCTATCATTTGAGGATTATATTAAAGGTGAACATATCAATGCAAATCTCTCTTCCCCATTCCCGTTTAGTTTAGCCAATTCACTAGATCAGGAATTGGAAGATTTAGGTAGTTCAGAAGATTGGCAAGTTGAATATAAATGGGATGGCATTCGAGGTCAAATTATACATCGAGAAGGCGAGACATTTATTTGGTCACGTGGAGAAGAAATGGTGAACGAACAGTTTCCAGAATTGCTGATTGCACTTGAGAATATAAATAAGGATTTTGTCATTGATGGAGAAATAGTTCCCTATGACCATGAAGGGGTCATGAAATTCAATCAATTACAAAGAAGGTTGAACAGAAAGAACATATCGAAAAAAATGATGGCTGAAATTCCAATTCGATTTATAGCTTTTGATATTTTGGAATTTGATCGGCAAGATTTACGAGAATTTCCATTGAAGGAAAGGAGAAAAATGCTGGAAGAATTAATACTTGAGATTGGTTCGGAAAATTTCATGCTTTCTCAAATAATAGAATTCAAGGAATGGAGTGAATTGGGAGAAATTAGAATAAGCTCAGGAAATATCAATGCTGAAGGATTAATGCTCAAAGGAACGCAATCTAGTTATCCTGTTGGTCGGAAAAAGGGGTTTTGGTGGAAATGGAAAGTTGACCCTATGACCATCGACGCAGTATTAATTTATGCTCAAAGAGGGAGCGGTCGACGTAGTGGTCATTACACAGACTATACTTTTGCTGTTAAGGATGGAGATAAGCTGGTAACGATAGCAAAAGCCTATTCAGGGTTAACAAATTCCGAAATTGCCGAGGTAAGCAAATTTGTTCGCGCAAATTCATTGGAAAAATTTGGCCCCGTTAGGACCGTTAAGCCTGAGTTGGTTTTTGAAATTGCTTTTGAAGGGATTTCATTCAGTAATAGACATAAATCTGGGGTGGCATTGCGTTTTCCAAGAATATTGCGTTGGAGAAAAGACAAACTCCCGAATGAAATTGATGATATAGAAGAAATTAAAAAAATGATTACAGGATAAAAAAGAGAATCGGTCTTTTAACGACCGATTCTCTTTTTTCTCTAGGAAGGTACTTTTCTTGAATTTTCCCTCTCCCACACTCTATGTTTTTTAAGGGCCATAATGAAATTATTAATCCAATTTGGGTCAGATTCGAAGATAACCCCTTGATCCTTTTCAATAAATGATTTTGCAGCAAGCTGTTCAGCAGATTTTGCAAATGCAAGAGCTTTACAATGTCGATAACCTTCATTAATAAATTGTAGGTAATCTGGGTTTTGAGCTAACTTAGCTACTGAATCCCCATCAGGTGTATAGAATCCATCATAAAGAACAGAAGCATCTGTTAAATAAGTATGTTGAATAGGTTCTTCACCCCCCTCTTTATATTTTAATTTACCAACATGTGAGGAGATAAGAACCACCATTGCCCCCTCCTTTTCTAAATTCTTTTTCAATTTATCTACCGAAGCTTTACTTACACCGTCATCTACAAAAAAGGCAATTTTTCTACTTTTAATACTTCCATCATTATCCTTTACTTTCATACTTAGAAATGCGGACTTTTCGACTTCCGGTTTATTTGGTTGAATTGGATAATTGGGATGATTCTGTCTTGCGAATTGCAGTGTTAGAGGATCTAAACTTTTAGCTGGCTTTAATCCTAAGTTCTTACCTATAGCATTCGCCAGCTTTGGATCAACCTGATTTAAAATCGCCAATTCCCTTTTTCTAATATCCTCTGTATTTACTTTAGATAGCTCGAAACTGAAAGCATTAATAACATGTGCTTGTTCCTCAGCAGACAGAGAGTTAAAAAATAATCTTGCTTGGGTAAAATGATCAGCAAAAGAATTCGACCTTGCTCTCACCTTTTTACCATCTACCTGTTGCTTGCCGGTCTGATAGCCTACTTCTCCTTTGAGCATTGCCTGATAAGGACAACCATTTGACTGACTATTAGGAAAATAACTAGTATTACCTTTCAAGATATCTATTCTAGAAAATCCGTCCTTTTGGTTATTATGTTTTCCATTGATGGGTCTATTGATTGGCAATTCATGAAAATTAGGACCTCCTAATCTATAGTTTTGCGTATCCATATAGGAGAAGATTCGTCCCTGCAAAAGAGGATCATCGGAGAAGTCAATACCAGGTACAAGCCTACCAGGATCAAAAGCCGCTTGTTCGGTTTCAGCAAAGAAGTTTTCCGGATTTCTATTCAAGGTCATTGTTCCAATTATTTTCACGGGAACTAATTCCTCTGGGATAATTTTTGTTGGATCCAAAATATCGAATGAGAATTTCATTTCATCTTCCTCTGGAATTAATTGAACCCCTAAATCCCACTGCGGAAATTGTCCGTTTTCGATAGCATCCCAAAGATCCCGACGATGAAAATCGGCATCGAAACCAGAAATTTTCTGGGCTTCATTCCATGCTACTGAATGCACGCCCAATTTTGGCTTCCAGTGGAATTTCACGAAAGTAGATTTTCCTTCAGCATTAATGAATTTAAAGGTATGAACACCAAACCCTTCGATCATGCGTAAACTTCTAGGGATTGCCCGATCAGACATTACCCATAATGACATATGAGCAGCTTCGGGCATCAATGAAATAAAATCCCAGAAGGTATCATGAGCAGAAGCTGCTTGTGGAATTTCATTATTTGGTTCCGGTTTAACAGCATGAACAACATCGGGGAAATTCATGGCGTCCTGAATGAAAAAGACTGGGATATTATTACCTACCAGGTCATAATTTCCTTCTTGGGTATAGAATTTTACTGAGAATCCCCGAACATCACGAGCAAGATCTGTTGATCCTTTAAATCCGGCAACTGTTGAAAATCTTACGAATACAGGAGTTTTAGTTCCTTTCTTTAGAAAATCTGCTGTTGTAATAGAGGAAAGATCTTCTGATGCTTCGAAAACACCATGAGCACCAGACCCACGGGCATGCACAACACGTTCGGGAATCCGTTCCCGATCAAAATGAATTAATTTATCAAAAAAGATATGATCTTGTTGTAACGACGGACCGCGGTCTCCGACCTTCAAGGTATTATTATTATCGAAAACAGGTACGCCATCATTGGTGGTCATAACTTTTCCCATATTATCGACTACATGTTCATCGATGTGAGGGGCATCAGAATTTTTCTTTTTTTTCATAGTAATAGATCTTGAATTTTATGTGTGTGTAGTTTTCCAAATCAATTCTTGGATATTGCACATTATTATTAACAAAGTATTTTGCTATTAGTTCGCAATATTTTGAAAAGAACAATTTCTTCGTTTTAAGTGTTGAATAGAAAAAGAAATATTATGGCAGAGAAAAATTTAAATGATAAAGAAGCTAGAGAAAAACTTAAATCAATAGTAGATCAAATTGATATAGGAATGGTCTGTTCATTCAATACTAATTCAGATTATCCTCATGGGGTTCCTATGAGTAGACAAGAGGTAGATGAAGAAGGCTATATATGGTACATATGTTCTGCAGAAAGCGAGACTTTTAAAAATATAGAGTCCAATCCAAAAGTTTCCATATTTTATGCAGAGCCGAAGAACTATACCTTTCTAAGTATAGCTGGCACTGCCAGTTTGACTAGAGATCAGCAAAGGATTGATCGTTACTGGAAAAAGATGATGGAAGGCTGGTTTGAAAAAGGTAAGGAAGATCCTAATATAAGATTAATTCAAGTAGATCCTCAAGATGCTCATTATTGGGATTCAGATTCAAATATGATTGCAACAATCTTCAAAATGGTAAGAAACTCCATTACTGGGAGTAATGAAGATATCGGAAAAGAAGGAGACTTGAATCTTTAAGGTTCAAAAAAATCCAGGTTTCATTGAACCTGGATTTTTTTATAAAGGCATATATTTTTATTTTTTATCTGTCTGTTTGGTCCAAACCAATTTATCTAAATTATAACCTGCATCTAAAGCAATTTTAATAAACTTTTGTTGAACACTTTCAGGCATAGTTTTATTTCTTGAAAGGAACCAGATATAATCTTTACTTTCACCAAAAACAAGGGCATTTTCATAATTTGGATCCATAGCTACTATATTGTAACCCGAATAAAATGGGCCAAAGAATGAAACCTTTAATGCTCCTTTATCTGATTCCCCAATAAACTTAGCTTTACCTTCTGATTCCTTCCACTCATTTTTTATAGTATCGAATCCACGATTAAGAACTTTCACAGAGCCGTCGTCATTTAAAGTATATTCAGCAGTTACCTGATCCATATCCTTCTCATGTTTGAAATCAAATCTTGCGATTTCATACCATTTTCCAGCATAGGATTTAATATCAAAATTATCAACCACTTTAACTCCTACTGGCACTTTGACTGATTTGCAAGCTTGAAATAAAAATGGGGATAATACAATTGCAGAACCCAATGCTATTTTTAAATATTTTGAATATTTCATTTTATGTTTTTTAATTAAACAATTTCTATTGAGAATAGTTCTCCACCGATAATTTTGAAAATAAGTTTCAATTTTGTAACATTATAATGAATAGAGTATCAAAACACCTATCCAATCTATTAATTACATGTTTTAAACAAATATTAACACATTTGTTAAATTAATTCTTCTTACTTTGCATTGCTTTAAAAAATTTTCAATTGGTTTTAAAATTTTTTAAAAGAAAACACGAACGCTACCAATATAATGCAACAAATTAAATGTGAAGATGAGAGAATTCAATACCTTGGATTACTTCAAGACCTCGGATTTTTAATCATTTTTGACCAACAGGGGTTTTTAATTGCAGTAAGTGATCAAATTGATCAATATCTACCATTACAAACAGCAGACAATCTTATTGGTAAGCATATTTCAGAATTAACGATATCTGATTTCCAACTCGACGAATTTATAAAGAATACAGTTGCAGAAATTAGTAAGATTAATGATTTCAAGAAGATTACTGAAAAAGTTGACCTTGCAGATCAAGAATTTTATATTACAATTTCAAATTTTAACAATTTAATCTATGTTGAATTTGAAAGATGTATAATTCACGAACAAAATAACAGGAACTTATTTAACAACAGATTGATTGCTCTTCAGAATGAAGAACAAGATGTTTGGAAAGTGCTTTCAGATATTTTATCAGAAAATTTGAATGTTGACCGATTGATGGTCTACCAATTCAATGAAGATAATAGTGGAATTGTCATTGCTGAGGCTTTAAAACATTCAGGATTAGATTCCTACTTAGGATTAAATTATCCTGAATTTGACATTCCGCGTCAAGCCAGAGAATTATATAAAACAGTGCATTGCAGATTTATAACTGACGTAGATGCAAAACCATCGAGAATAATCAGTAAAGATAATCAGGAGATAAACCTGCAAAACATATCCTTGAGACGTCTATCTCCTATACATTTACAATATCTCAAAAATGCTGGGTTTCAATCAAGCATTAGTTTTTCGATAATCATTCAGGGCGAATTATGGGGATTAGTATGTTGCCAAAATATTGAACCTAAACATATCGACTTAGCAGTTCGAAATTTTTCCTTGATGGCAACCAACTTTGCTGCAAATAAATTCCAGCAATTAGAGGATAAAGAAAGGCTGGAATACTTTAGGGAAGTTCAAGAATTAGAATTGACCTTAAAGGAAAAGCTTCTATTGAAAAGCAATATATTTCCCGAATTGAAGTTGTATGCAAAGGAACTAATGGATGTCTTAGATGCCGATGGTATTGCAATTGGATTTGAGGATTCTATTTATTTAGAAGGGATTACACCGGAAAAGGAATCATTAAGATCATCATTACCTTTGGTTAGTTCATTATCTACCGAGCATTTATTTATAAGTCATCATCTTTCCAAATTTCCTGATCTTTTCAAGAGTTATCAACACGATATTGCTGGTATAGCAATAGCGGAAATTGATCGTAAAAAGGATTTCTTTATTGCCTGGTTTAGAAAAGAAATTGTACTTGATAGAAGTTGGGCGGGGAAGCCCGAAAAAATCTATGAAGAGGATAAATTAGAAGGTAAGTTAAAACCTTCTCCTCGAACGTCTTTTACAGCTTGGCGAGAGCAAGTTGCTGGAACTTCGAGAATATGGACTAAAAAGCAATTGTATTTTGTCACTAGAATTCGAGAACTTTTAAGGGATTCTTTAATCAATAAGGCTGTTGAAATTGACAATCTCAATAAACAACTCATTGAGATGAACAATTCATTGGATACCTATGCTTATACTATAAGTCATGACTTGAAAAATCCACTATCTGCTATAAAAGTTTCTACTGAATTTCTACAATATAGACAGGATGTCAAACCTGAGCTATTAAAAAAAATGACCACAAATATTTTAGACTCAGTACATATCATTCTTAATATGTTAGATAAAATTCACCAGTTCTCAAAAGCTAGCTCATTTAATTTTGAAAGAGAAATGGTTGAACCTGATAATTTTATTAATGAGATTATTGAAATGAGCAAACATAGATTTGGATCTAATAATGTTGAAGTCAAAGTTGGCAAATTAATGGCTGTTCAGGGAGAGAAAACTTTATTATATCAACTTTTTTTAAATATCATAGGAAATGCAGTAAAATACTCTGGTAAAACAGAATATGCTAAAGTTGAAATAAATTCTGCCCTTACTGATAATGGTATTATCTACATAATTAGTGATAATGGTATTGGTATAGCTGAGGATGAATTAGCATCTATCTATGAAATGTTCAAGAGAATGTCGAACTCCTCAGGATATGAAGGATCAGGTGTTGGTATGGCTATCGTAAAAAGGATATCTGACAAATTAGGGATAGATATTTCAATTAAAAGTAAAATCAATGAAGGAACTACAGTTAAATTGATGTTCCCATTATAAAAGAAATTGAGAATGGATTATCATCATTCACTCCGTTTTCAAATAAACGAATATATATTAGCTCCTTAAGGAGCTATTTTTATTTATATTATCCACAAAATAAATCTAACTAATGAAGATAATTGTTATAACTGGACAACTTTACGTTGAAGACAGGAACAAACTCACCAAACAGGTTGATATTGATATGAGTAAAAAATTAAATATCGAACTTGAAGAGCGTTTAAAAGAATACGATGGGATGAATTTAAAATTAACTGGACCTGTTCAGACTCATTTTGAAGAACCTATAAATTATTTAAAAGTCTATTATTCAGCAACATTTATAGTGGAAGAATAAAATAGAAGCTATTAATTTTAATTATTTTAAAATATTTAAAGTAAAATCATTTTTAAATCGTCTATGGCCTTATGGACGAAGCACAGCTAGAAAACATGTCGGATCGGGATTCTAAATCTTTTTCGGCCATTGTCAAAGAGAATGGCGGACAATTACTGCGTTTTGTAAAAGCGAGGGTGCAAAAGACTGCCGATGCGGAGGATATTTTACAAGAGGTATGGTTTCAATTTTCAAGAGTTACAAATATTGATGATTTGGGAAATGCTGGTGCTTGGCTATATGCAGTAACCCGGAATAAAATTACGGACAGTTATAGAAAAAAGAAGAATGAGTCATTAGATGAGCTTACCGAATTCGGTGATGAGGACTCCTTCCCTATTGCTCATCTCTTGGTAGCAGAAGAAAGCGACAATGCAGAACTTAAAATGTTTAAGGATATTTTTTGGGATGAATTGATGAAAGCCTTAGAAGAGTTACCTGAAAAACAACGTAAGGTATTTATCTTGAATGAAATAGAGGAATTAACCTTACAACAGATAGCGGATATTGAAAATGAAAATATAAAGACTATTATCAGCCGAAAAAGTTATGCAGTTAAACATCTGCGATTAAGGTTGAGAGGGTTATATGATGAATTAAAGTCTTAAAAAAAATTAGTGATGAACACAGAATTGAAAAATAGAAGAAAAGGAAAGAAAATTTTTATTGGATTGGTGATTGTTGCCTTGTTCTTTTTGGTAGTTGCCTTATTCCAGGTTCTATGGAATAATTTGATGCCTGAAATCTTTGGTCTAAGAACAATTAGTTATTGTCAATCTTTAGGGTTGCTTGTTTTATCGAAGATTCTTTTTGGGGGAGGATTTGGTCGGCCAGGTGGAGGTTTTCGCAGAAAATTTAGAAGGGATAGAACATTGGACAGCTCTGATATAAGTGAAGAGGATAAGGAAAAGTTACGTGAAGAATGGAGACGGAGATTTGATTCCAAATGTAGATTTTAAGGTGCTGAGAATATAAATTGAAAAAAAATCAAATTTTTTAAAGTAAAAGGCCGGGTATAGGCGTCTACTACATCAAAGGCCTTTAAATAATTAAAAAATTAAAAACATGAAAAATAAAATTCGATTTATAATCCCGAGACTTTTAGTTATAACAGCTGTCGTCGGTATAGTAAGCTTAATTATTGGAGCGATTTTTAAAATCCTTCTTTTAGCTACCATCTTATTTTCAGTCGGAGCTTTAATTTATTCCAAAATTAGAAAACACAAAATGGAAGAAAATTATCTTTCAGCAATTGACAGAAATGATGACTATTATTTATCATATAAAAAGCATGCTGTAATACCAGTACAATATGCTAAAAGAACGAGTAAACCTACGATAATCCCTATTTATTAATTCATTAAAAAAAAGAAAATGTTTAGAAGAGAACAATATAATCGCACAGCACAAGACAATCAGTGTCGTCATAATTTAAGAAGAAAATTTGACCGCTTTATGAATGAATCAGGTTCATTTGGAAGAAACAATAAAGCTTATATTCCGGTCAACATTGCAGAGAATGAAGAATTCTACCAAGTTCAGGTATATGCAGCGGGAAGAAGCAAAGAACAATTTCAAGTCAATATAAACGATCAAATTTTGACCATCAGCTGTAAGGAAGCAGAACTTGAGCCAGGAATGAAATATATTTATCAGGAACAGCAACTGAGTGCTTTTGAAAGAGCATTCCAATTACAGGATGAAGTATTTTTGGACAATGTACATGCAAGTTTTGAAGACGGTGTGCTCACCGTCATTCTTCAAAAAGATCCTACAAAGATTAAACCAGCTCAGGAAGTTGTTGTATCTTAAAAAATCAGTTAAGAATATTTTTATAAAGAGCAGTCTTAGGATTGCTCTTTTACTTTTAAACGAACGTCGCAGAATTTTACTATTTTAATACGATGAAGTTTAAATATAAAGTCAATCCTATTGGTCTCTTAATTCAAATAGGCATGTTAGGTCTTGCCTATGTTTTATTTTTTACAAGAAAAAAAGAATCACTGAGATTTGATTTTATTTATCAACGGCTTCCAGATTTTCATACACATGTATCAAATTTCTCAATTTCCTATATTATCATTTCAGGAGTAGGTTTTCTTTGGCTTTTAATTGGGATACCTTTTCGTATAATAATTTACTTTTCATTACTCATTATTACCATTAATATAATTTATGAATTTTGGATTCCAATATTAAATACAATTGATAAGGTAGATGCCTATTATGGAATATTTGGCAGTTTATTAGCAGTAGTTCAGCTGTTTTTTATTCATAAATGTTGTTTAAAACCAATTGAATAGGAAATTATTTAATTTCCAAAGATTTAATTTCCAAAGAAGTACTTTTCTACAGCCTTCCAATCATTCATTCTTTCAAATCCTAGCTCATTAATATTATGGTAAGCATTAAATAATAGTCCTTTACCTGAAAATGAACGCAAGTTATAGATATGATCATCAATCATATAATCGGCCTTAATTATACTTTTATCACCACAAAATACGACCTGCTGCCAAGTTATAAATGGAAAATACTCCTTTAACCATTCAAACTTTTCAACTAAACTCCAAGGGAATTCCATCGCTGCAGAGACTATATAAATATTAAAATTATCATTCAATCGCTTTACCACATCTTGCGCCGAGGAATTTAGAGGTAAAGTTCTAAAGAAATCAGGTTTTTCAAGGTAGCGATATACAGCTTTAGGATCTTCAAAACATTCAGCTTCTGGTTTTCCTTGAATTTCTTCCTCAGTTATTGATATTCCTGTTTCGATAAAATGATATGCCAGATAATGCGCCATATTGTTGGCAAGGACGCCATCCATATCAATAGCAATTGTTTTTCGAGTTGACATATTGAAAGATATGAATTATATTCGGGCTATCAATTATTAATTTAATGGAGGATAATTATAGGCCAGGGAAACATTTGTTGCTTACCCTTCAAGTTTCGGATCAAAATTTACTATGTGATTTAGAATCCTTTATGCTATTTACATCAGTCAATTTGGAAAAATTCGATTTGAAAATGGTTGGTCAATCTTCACATATTTTTGAAGGAAATGGTTTTACTGCAGCAGTTTGTTTAATGGAGTCTCATATCTGTATCCATACATGGCCGGAATACAATCAGTTAACATTAGATATCTATCTCTGTAATTACTTGAAAGACAATTCTAAAAAAGTAATAGAACTAGGAAATGCTTATAAAGCATATTTTTCATCCAATGTATTAAACGAAACATTAGTAAATCGATAACCTATGGAAATAATATGTCTTAATTGTTCTCATAAACAAAAATTTCCATTAGAAGTTTACGACTATTTAGGTTATGTCTGCCCATCCTGTCATGCGTATTATGCAGGATCACACCCTGATTATTGGGTTTATAGGAAAACATTTGAACCCTTGAAAACGCCACAATGGCCTTCCCTTTCAGAATTTATTTTGGTGGGCAATAATCACCCATGTATCATTACAAAAATCCAACGAAAGAGTAGTTCAGGAATCAGCAATGAATATGTAGGATTAACTAAAGAAGACAAAGATGTATTTTTCAGCGATGGTGAAGATTACTATTGCATCCTCGCCAGTATTCCTTTTAATGAAAGGAGAATTGATAGAAATACACTTACTTATAATCAAAGGAAATATGTTTTAGAAGAAACTATTGAACAAACGGTGGTTTATGCTGAAGGCTTTATATTTGAAGATTTAGAAGAAAAATCATTAGCTAGTTCCTATATAGATCAATCAAGTGATGATCGTTTTATTTCTGAAGAGATTATTAACGGCGAAAAGGAATACTACTTAGGAACGTATTGGAGCAGGGATCAATATTTAAGTTTATTTGATAAATATAGATCTCATAAGGATTTATCTGGGAAATTGGGCACCAAGCTTCTTATGATTTTCATCCCCTTAATTATTCTTCCTGCATTAGTATTTTTTTTTTACAACAAACCTCATAGGATAATTCAAACTATAGAGTTCAATGAAACATTTTCTGGTCCTAGCATCAATAATAGCTTTGTTTCAACAGCTTTTGAACTAAAGGGAAATGTTAACAAAACGCTGAAATATGAAGGATTTTCAATTCCCAACCAATCCAGCATACAACTTAAAATGAGCTTGGTGAACGAACGCACCAATGAAGTCATAAATTTACGTCCAATACTCCATCAACATAACATTCCAGACCAAAATAAGGAGGGAGCTTATGCAAACGCCATCGACATTGACTTTTGTAGAGTAGCTCCAGGGAAATACCATTTAATCTATGAAACTTCAGGAAGTTCGACAGACAATTCTCCCTTAAAATTGGAAGAAAGAATCAAATTAATGTATGGTGGGCTTAGTTATATGCCTTTGATTGTTACCTATATTGCTTTAATTATAGGGGTTTTAGTTGTAGGTGCAGGAATTGTATCAATAGATAATCTTAAAAAATATAGCCATGAGAATCCTCCAAGTTCCATTAAACTCATAAGTAAATCAGGTTTCATCATTTATTATCCAGCCATGTTTTTATTGATGTTTGGATTACAATATTTCAATGAAAGAAAAAGCTGTGAATCGAGGATTAATATAGACAATCAAGTAGACCATACGGGAACTGGAAGTTCCAGAACATATTTTAGAAGATCACTTATTACAGGAAGTCATAAATAAACATAATATGAATTACGATTATTTTTTCAAAGGCATAGCAGCCTCCGTTATCTATTCTTTAATAGGAATTATTATCCTATTGCTTGCTTATTTGTTAATAGAAAAATTGACCCCAGAGAAATCATGGCAAGAAATTGTTCAAAATAAAAATGTTGCTTTAGCTATCGTTTTTGCAAGTTTTATATTAGGGATTTCGATTATTATAGCTGCTTCCATACATGGATAGAAAGAAAAATCTTTCCATTTTTCTTTTGATAGCAGTATTCATCATTTCAATCTGTGGATTGGTGTATGAACTAGTTGCGGGGGCATTAGCAAGCTATCTTTTAGGAGATTCGGTAAAGCAATTTTCATTTATTATTGGCACCTATTTATTTTCTATGGGTGTTGGTTCCTATCTCGCCAAGTTTATTCAAAAGAATCTTTTTGATAAATTTATTGAAATAGAACTCTTGATTGGGATGATTGGAGGATTAAGCTCCGTTTTATTGTTTCTCCTATTTCAACAGGTAGAACATTTTCAATTTATCCTTTATTTTGTAGTCTTTTTGACAGGATGTTTATGTGGTATGGAAATTCCACTATTAATGAATATCTTAAAAGATAGAGTACAATTTAAGGATCTCGTATCTAATGTCTTTGCATTTGACTATATCGGAGCACTTATTGCCTCTGTATTATTCCCCATTTTGTTAATTCCAAAGCTTGGAGTAATGGGTACTTCCCTTTTCTTTGGAATGATTAATATTCTTGTCGGTGTATTCTTGGCATTTTATTTAAGCGATTTTTTAAAACGTTCTACCTTTATAAAGATCAAGGCAATTGTTTGCTTCTTGGTATTAACAGTGGTATTTATTTATTCGGACAAACTTTTAAATTACTCTGAAAATCAACTTTACGGGAATAATATAATATATAAACACACAACTCCATATCAAAGGATTGTTTTGACAACAACCGGGGATGATTACCAATTGTTCCTGAACAATAACCTCCAGTTCAACACAAAGGATGAATACAGATATCATGAAAGCTTGGTCCATCCAGCCATGTCTATTGCTAAAAATCCTAAACATATTTTGGTTTTAGGTGGCGGTGATGGTTTGGCAGCAAGAGAAATATTAAAATATCCAAGTGTTGAGAAGATTACTCTAGTGGACCTTGATGAAGGTATGACGAAATTGTTTCAAACCAATGAAATATTGAGAAAACATAATTCCAATAGTTTGAACAATCCAAAATTAAGCATTATCAATATGGATGCTTTTATTTGGCTACAGGAGCACCATGATCTTTATGATGTTATTATTGTTGATTTCCCAGATCCTTCAAATTATAGTCTTGGGAAACTATATTCTACTGCATTTTACAAACGTTTAAAATCAATAATGAATCAAGATTGTATTATTGCAGTCCAGACAACATCACCTTATTATGCACCTAAATCTTATTGGTGCATATATGAAACTATTGCTTCAATTTTTCCAAATCCACAGGCATATCATGCGTATGTTCCATCATTTGGAGAATGGGGATATTGTCTTTTCTCTCCGAACAGTAATATTGATTTTAACCAGGTAAACTTTAAAGTTGCAGGCTTGAAATTTTATGATTACAATTTTTCAAAAATGATGGATTTTGCAGATGACATGAAAAAACGTGAAGTAGAAATTAATAGATTGGACAACCAGATTTTAGTGAGGTACTTTGATGAAGAATGGGGAAAAATCTAATTGGTCAAGACGAAATTTCCTAAAGTCTACTTTTATTTTAGGAATATCTTCCCAATTTTTACATTCATGCAAGCAACAAGCAAATCGAATTTTCCTCAAATTAACAGGTACTAAACATGTTTTAGGGCATCGTTTGAGGTTTCCAGATTTTCCGATTCCAGCGCAGGAATTCCATATGCCTACTATGATATTAGGCGGAGGTATTGCTGGCTTATCAGCAGCATATCAATTCAATGAAACTGGTTTTGAACATTTTATTTTGGTGGAAATGGAAAATAGTGTTGGTGGTAACTCAAGGTCAGGTCAAAATAAATACTCAAAATTTCCTCTTGGAGCCCATTACCTGCCTATTCCTAATGCCTCTAATAAGGAAATTTATAATTTCTTAGAAAAATCAAAAATAGTTACCGGTTGGACAGCAGATCAAAAACCCATATTTGATGAAGAACAACTGACATTTTCTCCACAAAGTCGTCTTTTTATTAAAAATTATTGGCAAGAAGGAACTATTCCTGAATATAGTTTGACTGAAGAAGAAAAAGCAGATTTTATAAGATTTTTTGAACAAATGAAAATCTTTAGCAAATCTAGGGGAAATGATGGGAAGTACATCTTTGATATCCCGACCATGTTTGCCTCCAAGGAACATGATTTCTATTCTTTGGATAAAATTACAATGGAAAAGTGGATGCAGTCTCAAGGTTATCAATCAGTTGATTTATTTGAATATGTCAATTATTGCTGTAGGGATGATTTTGGAACAGGAATTAAACATACCTCAGCTTTTGCAGGAATACATTATTTCAGTAGTAGGAAACATGACTATTATCCTGACGATGACCATGTTTTAACATGGCAAGAAGGTAATTCAAGATTGGTTCAACATCTCAAAACTTATGTAGAAGGCAAAATTAAAACCAATCTTTTGGCATACAAAATAGAAATAGAGCAGGATAAAGTAAAGGTTTATTTATATGACTCAAAAAATGATAAATCAATTATTTACATAGTTGATAAGCTTATCATATCCAGTCCTCAATTTGTAAATCAGTACCTACTGCCTCAAAGAAAAACTATGACCAAAGTATGTCAATATGCACCTTGGATTACGGCTACAATTGTACTTAAAAAGTTTCCTCCAACAGTAGGTGCTCCCCTTTCTTGGGATAATGTTATTCATGCTGGCAAAGGATTAGGATATATATATGATCAGCATCAAGGATTAGGACAATTCCAAAATCCTTTTGTATTAACTTATTATCATAGTATGGACGGTCCCGATTTAAGGGTGGAACGACAGCAACTTTATGATTATAGTGACAAGGAATGGCGTGATTTTATCATTGAAGATCTTTCTACAGCTCACTTCGAAATCGAAAAAGAAATTGAATCCATTGAGATCTTTAGACTAGGACATGGAATGATAAGCCCTGTAGTTGGATACCTTAGTTCAAATGAGAGGAAAGAATTAGAAAAACCTATCGATAAAAAGATATTTTTTGCTCATTCTGATCTTTCAGGAATTTCGATTTTTGAAGAGTCCTTCTACAGAGGAATTATGGCCGCTAAGGAAGTGATTGATTCAATATAAGTTATTTATCTTGATTCTTACTACAAAAAAACCTTAAGAAATTTCTTGCTTTAAAATCTGATAGAGTTCCTAATTTATAGAATGCAACACAGGCTTCTTCTTGCTTATTCACCAGCAAATAACATATTCCCATTGATTTTAAATAGTCATCATAGAAAAGACCTCCATACTGATTTCTGTTAATTTCAATATCCTTTACTTCTTCAAATAGTTTTAAAGCTTCTTCTGGTTTATTATTCCTATATAATTCTTCTCCTTCGAAAAAATTATCTTTTAACTTTTCTATCTCAGGATTTCTCTTTTTGTTTGTATAACTCAAATAATTAATGGTCTCTTTAATAAGCATATTTTCACCAGTATAATTAAAGTAATAATCATTAATTTTTGGAATTGCTTTTAAAAATTCCTCTTCCATTTTTTTATCCAAAGTTGGAATAAATTTTACATCTCTAATTTTGTTATTTGTGTCTAAAACAAATTCAACTTCACAATAAAATTCACCTTTAGCTTTCTTTTTCAATTCTGGGGAGAAATAACTCATAGTTTCGGCAAAACCTAATGAAGAAGTAAACTGGGCTTTATTAAATGCATCTTGAAGCAGTAATTTTTCTCCGTTCCTTTCTTCATATTTAGAAGCAAATTCAGGATAAGTCTTTAAAAAAACACTGTCTTTTAACAAGTAGAATACTTGATCAGGACTACCTCTTTCCTGTAGGATCAGATAATCACCGTCAAGACGATAATAAAGAGTTCGATTTAGGAGATTGATGTTATTAAAACTATCATAATTTGCTTTTTGTGAACTGTCATTGATTTTAATATTTCCTTTGCTAATCGTATAGATGACTTCGGCAGAAAACATGTTACTATGAACAGTAGAAAATCCCCCTTCAGAATCTAATGCATAATCCAAAATCCAAGTTCCCAATAATTTGTTTTCTTGAGCAACTGTTATATTATTTAAGAATGAAATAAATGAAAATGCAATTATAACAATTGCATGGAAATAACTGCGCAAAGCAGGTTTAACACAAAATTTCATAATAACTGAATTGGTTATGGAAGTTAACTAATTTTCTCATATGATTGAATATAGAAATATTAATTTTTGTTTAAGTATTTAAAATTTAATAACAAATATTTAACAATCAACACTTTATCTCCTAACAGTAACATAATATTTGAATTTTATTTTTATCGGTAAATAATAATAAGATTAACCGAATGCAACTTTTACATAATCTTTTCAAAGAAAACAGAGTCTTTTTCATCTGTTTCCTACTCTGGTATTTTGTAGTTAGTATTTTTATTTTTTCTCTTCCAAAAAATGAAGGCTTTATTCTCGTAAATTCTCAGCATTCATTGTTTTTCGATTATTTCTTTACTGTAATTACTCAATTTGGAGACGGTATATTAATTATTTTCCTTGGTCTTTTATGCTTTTTTATTTGGTCAAAGCGATTAGGCGTAGCCGTTATTGCTACCTATATAGGCTCCGGATTAATTTGTATTTTACTTAAGAAAACCTTTAAATTATACAGACCTGGATTTCATTTATACGATGATCCTTCCTTTCATTCATTGTCTTGGCTACCAATGGCAAATCATAATTCGTTTCCTTCTGGCCATACAACATCTGCTTTCGCACTCGCAACAACCCTGGCATTATTCTCCAAAAATAAAAAATTGGGCATAATAGCACTTTGTATAGCATGCTTGACAGGGTATTCAAGGGTTTATTTAAGTCAACACTATATGGACGATGTTTGGTTCGGAAGCATGTTGGGCACCGGATTCTCTTGTCTATACGCCATGCTTCTTAACTATTTCAAGGAGAATAGATTTAATTTAACATTTTTCCCTCCAAACTTTAAAATTTAACCATGGTCGAAATAGTATTCCGAGCGTTTAAATTTGCATTAGTTGGATTTTTTGGAATGGGAATAGATTTTCTTTTCACTTGGATTTTTAAAGAAAAACTTCATATCAATAAATTTATTGCCAATTCAATTGGCTTTATTATAGCTGTATTTAACAACTACCTCCTAAACAGAATTTGGACTTTTTCAAGTCAAAATCCTCAAATTTTTAAACAATTTATTTCCTTTTTAGGAATAAGTGCAATTGGTTTAGGTTTGAACACCTTATTCTTATACTTCTTTCATGAAAAACTAAATCTTAATTTCTATCTGAGTAAATTTTTGGCTATAGGAATGGTATTCATATGGAATTTTTCGGCAAATCTGATTTTTACTTTTAAAAATGGTTAGTGATTACAGACTAAAATTGAGATGGTTGATTGTACTAGCAACAATTATACGTTGTGTTTTTGCTTATTTTCTGGAATTAGGGAATGATGAAGTATATTATTTTACCTACGCAGAATTTCTCGACTGGAATCATTTTGATCATCCACCCATGGTAGGACTATTAATAAGGTTCTTTACACTTAATCTACATTGGGTTTCTGATTTCTCCGTTCGTCTAGGAGCCATATTTTTAGCTACATTTAACACTTGGCTGATTGCAAGTTTAGTCAAATACTTGATGAGCGAAAGAGCAGGATTAATTGTAGCAATTTTATATACAGCTTCAATTTACTCAAGTATAATTTCAGGTTTATTTATACTCCCTGATTCAATTGCAAACACTTTTTGGTTAGCTTCATTATACAGTATAGTTATTATAATTAAATCCGAAAACTCAAAGGTAAGGACTAATCAATTTTTATTATTAGGATTGTTCATAGGAATAGCCCTGCTATGTAAAGTACATTCTATTTTTTTATGGTTTGGGTTTCTTGGTTTTATATTCTTTTTTCAAAAAAAAATATTTGCATGTAAAGCTCTGTATCTCTCCATCTTAATAAGTATAATTTTCTTTTTACCAATTTGGCTATGGAATGAGGAGTATAATTATATCACTTGGAAATTCCATGGAAATAGAATTAGCATATTAGGTTCAGGAATTAGATTTGATTATTTTTTACAAACATTCTTTGGACAAATTTTTTATAACAATCCATTCTTAATTTATTTATATTCTGTTGTCTTGGTTTACTTAGTTAAAGACAAAATAAAAATAAATGGAATTTCAAGGAATATAATCTATCTACTGTTATTTTGTTCATTTCCAATTATACTTGCTTCAACAGGGCTTTCGCTTTTTCGACAGACATTACCTCATTGGAGCGGTGCAGGTTTCTTTGGTTTAATGATTATCTCTGCCTTATGGCTTGATTCAAAATTAGATTTAAACCTAATCCCAAAATGCAGAAAAATCTTAAACCTACAATTGGGATTTACATTGTCTGTAGCAATCTTGACTTTTACTACTATAAAATGGTATCCAGGAAATCTAGTTGGATCATCTAATAAAAAAGAGTTAGGTAAAGGTGATATAACCTTAGATCTTATTGGTTGGAAAGATTTAGAAAAACAATTCAAGGAAATTAGAGCAGAAGACATCAAAAATAATTTAATGCATCCTGAAGACGCTTTATTAGTTAATAATTGGTTTCCAGCAGGACATTTATACTATTATGTTGCAAAACCCTTAGGAATGAGATTGATTGCAGAAGGAAGGTTAGTTGATATCCATAAATTTGCATGGATTAACTTATCTATTAATCCTATTCAAAAAGGAGAAAATGCATATTATATTTCTGCATCTAACATGTTAAATGAACCGGAAGAAATTTATGGTAAATATTTTGAAAAAATAGAATTAAGAAAAGTACTTGTTCAAGAAAGAAGCGGAAAAGAAGTTCGACTTTGGTACATTTATCATTTGAAGAAAGCGAAACAGGTTATCGGTAATAAACACCCCCTAAATTATTCGGAATAAAGTAGGTCATTTCAGGAAATGACCTACAGGTAAATATAAAGATTTAATTGTTTACCAGGATTTCAGAAAATAACAAGTGAGTATAATAAGTTAAGTTCATTTTTCGATAGGCTAAAACTTTGGAAAAGATAAAACATCCCCTATGTTATCTTTCACTCTTTTTGAAAAATAATATTCATAAATTAAATATTATAACTTAAAAGTCACAATCAATTTTTTATAATTTTTACAAAATCAAATTAAAATAATAAACAATAAATTACTTAGTCAGTATTTATTATTTATTTAACATTAATACTTCAATCATGCAAGTAAGAAGCCATTAGTACTAATGGCTTCTTACTAAATTATTCCAGAACAGCAATTTTTTGTAAAAATAGCTAGAATAAAAGGTTTTTTAGGACAGGGTCTTTCTTTAAGATGCTTTTTACTTAAAGCCCTAAATCCACAATAGAAACACTTGTTGAGCATGTTTAATAATTATATGTTAATAATTTAACGATTTGGTTAATAGCAAATATATCACAAATAAATGAAATAACATTACGGTAACCCGTAAAAAATAATAAGTCATAAGAATTTTACTGACTCTATTGAATTATCCAGTATTGAAATGTTGAGTATTTAAATTTCTACAACATGCTACACTTAATATGAAATTTAGGCCAATTCACTTTCTGAATGTGCCGCGCATTTCCAAACAGCATTTTCCATGATCCAAGAAGAGCTGCAAACACATTTATGCAATGTTTTTTGCCCATTATTATCGGCTTCCATTTCTATGATATAAGCAATAGTTGCAAAACTATTGCTAAAAGATTGCACAACAGCTTCGGAAATACTTTTAATCGTCATTTTCATATCCTTACCAGAATCAAATAACTCTTTAAAGGTGGGTTCATCTATACTTTTAATGCCTTTTTTACTAACAACGGTACATGGGAAATAGGTAAGGTTTTTTACGATATCATAATTATGATTTTCCATTCCTTCCCAATACTTTTTCTCTAAATCTAAAGTTTGCTCTTTCATAATAATCAAATTAAACTATGATAATAAAGGAACAGATTGAAAAACTTATAGTTTTAAAAAATGAAAACAAAAAAGCTAGACGAAATCATCTAGCTTTTAAATTTATCTCCTTTATTGAAGATTTATCTATTCTTTCAATTTAACCCGCAATAATTGATCTGTAGAAGTAAGATATAGATAACCATCTCCACCGAAAGCACAATTAGCGGTGTGTACAGTAGACCTGATTCTTCCAATAGGTTTCCCTGAAGAATTTATTACCACTACCCCATCGCCTGCTGCTGCAAAAATATTTCCTTCCTTATCTACTTTTATACCATCAGCCGCCATTGATTCTGAAGGAAATTCTTTTTTGAAATCAAAAAAGATACGACCTTCAGATAATAATCCATCAGATTTTATATCATAAACCATAATATATGGATTATTCCCGTCAGAAAGTGCTACATATAACTTTTTAGCATCAGTTGACAATGCAATTCCATTAGGTCTTGAAAGGTTAGAAACGACTTGAACAGCTTTTCCATTCGGACTTACTTTGTAAACTCCATTTTCTGCAATTTCACGTGTAGCGGTGTCATTTTCTCTCCATGGTAAACCATATGGGGGATCGGTAAAATAATAATCTCCATTTGGATGTTGACAAATATCGTTTGGAGAATTAAATTTTTTGCCTTCCCAATTATCAACTAAGGTTTCTCTTTTCTTTGTTTGAAGAGAAATTTTTGCAATCCGCCGATTTCCATGATCACAAGCAACTAACATCCCTTCCGAATTAATTATTAATCCATTCGTCCCTTCTTCTTCACTATATACTCCAGGACCTTCGAATCCTGCAGGTTTAATAAATTCCTTTAGACCTTCTTTTTCAGACCATTGATAAATTATATTTTGACGAGTATCTGAATACAATAGATAATTTCCTTGCTTTACCCACACAGGTCCTTCAGCCCAAACCATCCCATCAGCAAGTTTTTCAACCTGTACAGTTGGATCAATAAGTTTTTCCATGGCAGGATCAATTATTTCAATTTTCCCCATTTTTGGATATTCTTTTTGGGTTTGTGCACAAGATGTAAATACAAATGCTAATAAAATAAAATGAAAAGTGAACTTTAACATAGTGATAGGTTTATTGTTTCCCTAAAATAAGGATTTAAATCAAAAAGGCAGAATATGAAATAATTTAATCATTGCAACAATTTCTCCTCCAATTAGTTATATTTATATTAACCAATTGTAATTGATTATGAAAACCTTCGCATTTTTATTAATCTCTATCCTTATTGCACAATTTACCTGTGCTCAAGATGCCTCCATACCTAAAGAGGTTGAAAACTGGCTTGCGCAAGAATTAAAAAAAGGAAACGTCAAAGAATTAAAGGAATTCCAAAAAGACACATTTTTCAGAAAGGATAGTGTGAAAATTATAGGATTTATTAAAGGCTATGATAACAATGGATCTAAAAATGGAATGATATACAATGAAAACCTATTAACCAAGGAAGATTTTCCAACCTTAATCCGTATTAAATCTGATGGTAGATTTGAAACCAAAATTGAAATAAACTTTCCAATTTACTCATACTTAAATCTTTTAGGTCAAGATGTTAAATTTTACGCTGAGCCTGGAAATACAGTAGCAATGATAATCAACCCAAAAGAAGATAAAGAACCGGTGAAATATCTTGGTATCACAAAAGAAATAAATGATGAATTAAATTCAATTAAAACCAATCGTCCTGATCATGAAACCTTGGAGGGACAAATCAAGTCCATGAAAGAAGAAGAATTCTTGAAATTAACGAAAACTGAATGGAAAAATGAGAAAGAAAGAGTTAGTCAATTGCTGAAAAAAAATAAAACCTCTAAAAAAGCTCAAACTATCATGTTAAATGAAGTAGATCTGAATTTTATGTATAGGCTTTTCAATTATAACATGTATAAAGAATATTACGCTGGCCAAGACAAAGAAAATAAACTTCTACAAACTCCAACCACTGCAGAATACTTCAATTTTATTCAAGAAATTGATAATAATGATTACACTTATTTAATCAATCGAGAGTTCACTTTTACAATAAATCGCATAGAATATTCACCATTCTATCCTAGGATGAAGTACATAAATGGCCCAAACCTATATCAAAAGATTGATTCAGTTGGTTTTACACGATATAAAAATAAAGAATTATCATTATTTTATTCAATTGCCAATCTACGTGCAATTTCAAGTGAATTAAGTAAACCAATTTATTTTTCTGATAGAACGGAAAAAAACATTCAGGATATAAAGTTAAATCTTAAACACCCTTTTCTACTATCTGAATTAGAAAGGAAAATTAATATAGTTAAAAACTCTGCTGATGGTTATGATTTGCCAAAGACACAATCTACTGAAATATTTAAAAAATTATTAGAACCATATAAAGGAAAGATTGTTGTGGTTGATTTTTGGGCAGAAAATTGCGGTCCATGTAGAGCAAATATAGAAGCTACATTGGAACTAAGAAAACATTTAATAGATCATCCCCACTTAGAATTTGTATTCATTACAGATAAGGGCAACACATCTGATACATTTTACAAGGAATATATTGAGAAAAACTATATGACAAATAGTTTTTTGGTTTCCGAAGATGATTATTTAGCATTCAGAGAATTGTTTCGTTTTAATGCCATTCCTAGGTATGTTATTGTAGATCCAGATGGAATAATTAAAGATGACAACTTTGCCATGCACAACTCTCAGTATCTTCTCAATAAATATTATCCAGAAAAAATTAAATTAGAAGACTTTGAGATAAATAAAAAAGATACATTCGATTCCTCGGTCGCAATGAAACATTAAAACAAGAAAGAAGAAATTTAGTCTATTGGATTCAAAGTTTGATTTTCCATCACACTATCTAACTTAGTACTATCTTTCACACTTGTATCTATTGGATCATCCATTTGATTTTCCTTTATTTCCTTATTTGAATTCGTACAAGAATACATAACTAAATAAGTAAATATTGAAATTATGAATAGTATCTTTTTCATGATAAGATTATTTATTTTTTGTCTTTATTGGTTCTGTTGGATGAACATTTGGTTTAGGCATCGTATTTAATTGATCCACTTGTGGATCCACTCCTGCTTCACCGGAACCATCTTGATTTTTTTCTTTTCGTTGCATTATGGACATCAGGTCTCTTTTCTTATTAGCCTTTTCATCATTATTTAGACCTTCTGTTTTGCTTTCATTTTTAGTTGCCATAATTCCATCTTTTTAATAGAACACTCTAAAGAAGAACTCGTTCAATATTTTATGAATTAGTTGAATTGCATATTAGAAACCTACCTAACATTTATCCCCTTGAATAAATAAACCAGGTTTCACAGATTTTCAAATCAATGAAATCCTGTTCTTTGTAAAATGGATATTAAACAATTAATATTTTTGAGGTAGTAATTCCATGAATCATAAATAATTTACGCTCAACTATTTCAAAGGAAAATTGTTCTATTAGAAAATTGATGGTTATGAAAAATTTTGTAAATAAAACAAAGAATAAACCAGGCTTTTTACTTGTTTTAACTATTATCCAGGATAAATTATCAGAAAGTGATCCTGAAGACAACAAAAATAAAAATGATAATTCTCCAAATTATCAAAATCCATTTTATGATCCTGATTCTGATCAAGGGGGGCAAGAATATAATGAAAAAGAAGATCCAAGAAAAGATGACAATGAACCGATTGGAGAAGATTATCCTTTAATAGATGGAGAAGAAGAAGAGGAAGAGGAATACGATGATATGTTTGATGATGATGAATTAAATAATTCAGACAATTGAGATCAAGAATTGTTTTAAAACATTATGGTCGATACAAAGAGAATAAAACAGTAATTATACTTAACTCATTTTCTGCAATCTAAGGATTTGGATAAATTTCATTAAGATGTTTGGCAATATATTTGTTATAACACGGGAAACTTCTATTCCGGAAGTTTAATAATGAAACAATTTATTTATTATCATGAAGAAAGTATTTTTACCTATTCTAACCCTTTTTATTTTATTAATTGCAGCAAATGAGCATGCAAGCGCACAAACTCCTTACCGTACAGCTATTGGTTTAGGAATTGATCTAGGCGATGGCCAAACATTATTCGGCCCTCAAATTAAGCATAGTTTTGGAGGAACGAATGCTGGAAATGCCCAAGTATTATTTGGTGACAATATCACTGTAATTGGTGCAGATTGGTCTCACAACCAAAGGATTTCAGGAACTAATGGACTATCTTGGTATATTGGAGTAGGTCCTCAATTATCCTTTATTGACCATGGAAAATGGCATTATGATTGGGACGATGACGATGATCATTGGAAAGACGGAGATACCCATACTGATTTTGCAATTCGTCCAGCTGTAGGATTGGAATTCAGAATCCCTTCTACTCCATTAGCAATGCATTTTGATTGGAAACCTTGGTGGAACCTATCTCATGGATCTCATTTCGAACCTTCTAGATTCTCTTTAGGATTTAAATTCGTATTGAAATAAGCAGAATTGCTTAATATTAAAAGCGGAATTCGTAAATGAATTCCGCTTTTTTTTATCTGAATTGTGATCGACAATTCAATTTATTCGAAGCTGGGGTTACTTATTTTTTTATTAATTCTACTCTGCGATTTAATTCTTTTCCTGATACCGTACTATTATCTGCAATAAAATTAGTAGCACCAAACCCATTTGCTACTAACCTTGATTTATCGATACCCTCATCTAATAATGTGCTTAAAACAGTGTTTGCCCTATCTTTTGACAATTGCAAATTATGATCAGAATTTCCAACATTATCAGTATAACCATTAATATCTAATTTTAAGTTAGCATCAGATTTTAATACTTTAGCAATCTCTAAAACTACCTCTCTCCCATCCGGCTTCAATGATGCTTTATCTGTATCGAAATTTATTTGAAGAATTGATTTTCCTTTTTCTTTCAAATCCTTTTCAATTTGATCCGCTTTTATTATTCCTACAGTTTGTTTAAATGCTTCGCTTTCTCCTACGTATAATGCTCCGTAAGCTGAATTTGAAACAATTGAAAATAATATGAGTTTCCCTCCGTTTTTCATACCATATGTGAGAACATTTTCCATACTAGATGTGCCAAAATCATAAAAATAGTTGTCTTTATTTTTTGACTTATTAAGCTCATCGATCTTTTCTTTTGGAATTTGTCCCTCAAAAATTTTCTTGGCTCCTAAACTTTCAAAATGCCTGGCGTAAGATTGAACAAATTTATATTCATCCCAAACACCTTTCCCAGCATCATTTGGATCCGACATACCATAGCCTTTAACAAACACTTTGCCTTCTAATGGATAAAAGTTATTCCCTGTATAAAATTCAATTTTTCCGAAATCTGACTCCCTATCAAATCCGTATCCATTTTTTGCATTTACCCAATCAGGAACAGAAAAATATGGAAATTGTCCAATTTCAGAAGATGCCTCTGGCAAACTTTCTGGATTAAATGTAGATGATGATTCCGTTTTGACAATATTTGAGTTAGAATCTGTAACCGAAGTATTTAAACTGTCTTTAGCAGTCGAATCAATTTTTTTTTCTGCGTTATTGCACGAAACAGTGAATAAAAATGCTGGCACAATCCCAAATAAAATGATCCCTTTGTTCATATTAATAAAATTAGTGTATGTAAAAATATGAATAAATGTAAAAGTAATTACCTCCAATAATTAGGGTATTTTATCAATCCAAATTGACTTCACCTCATATACTTCTAGTTTTAACACTTCAATATTATTTCCCCAAAAGTGAAATCCCTCTGAATTATTTTTATCAGGATTTCTTCCCAAATAACTGGTATATATTCCTTCATCAAAAAACACTTCAATTGATGTACGATCAATAAAAAGATCTGCACTTAATTCCATACTCGTTGGATTTTGAGGTGAATAAAACATATTATTTAGCATGTTACCGTTCATATCATAACTTATCATCCTCTGACCAAACAGATTGAAACCAGCATCAGTAGCATGAGATAATTTTATTTTGGTTCTTATTCTCAATCGGTCCTTATCCTTATATTTCTGAAGCAATTCATTTGCTTTTGAAGAACTCAAGTTTTCCCAACTATCTTTCTTTTCAAACAAAATATTAGTCTCCTCAACTGGTTGACTAAAAAGCCTCGGTCCATCTTTCGTTGTTCTCAAAGTTAATTCAGTTGGAAGCATCATCATTCCATTAAACGGCATATCACCTTGAGGAATTCTCCCCCAACCAATTTGAATTCTCCGACCGTCATTTTGCGGAATATTACTAAAAGTTTGTGCTGCATAAAGATGTCCCGAATTGTAAAAGTATTTCCCCGCTTCTGGAGAGAATTTCTTACCATCGAAAGATCCAATCATGTATGTTCCTGTAGCTCCATACATCACCCATTTTTTATTATTCTGATCCCCATCTACAGCAAGTTCAAATAACTCTGGACATTCCCAAAATCCAGACACATGACTTTGATATTGCCAGTCTTTTAAATTATTTGAGGTGTAAATTGAATGCCCATCGCGTTCATTTAATACCATAACCCAATGTTTTGATGGTTCATACCAAATTACCTTTGGGTCTCTTGTATCCTGACTAATCCATTTTTCCTTTGAATCGATTAATGGATTCTTATCATATTTTGTCCAAGTTCTCCCCTTATCTAAGCTATATGCCATACACTGAACCTGCCTATCCGAACTTGCTGCAGTATAAAAGGCAAGCATTGCCGGTTTTTTACCTTTATTGTAACCTGCCGAATTATTATAATCAATTATCGCAGAACCAGAGAACATAGTTCCCAAACTATCTGGAAATAATGCCGTGGGTAATTCATCCCAATGAATTAAATCTTTACTTACAGCATGTCCCCAATGCATATTTTCCCATTCCCTTTCCATAGGATTGTGCTGGTAGAATAAGTGGTATTCTCCATCATAATATATTAGTCCATTTGGATCATTAATCCACCCTCTTTTTGTCGTAAAATGAAATTGAGGCCGATTTGATTCTTTATAAAAGGATTCTGATTCCTTGGGTTCATCTGATTGGTATATCTGCTTCAACGCGGAATCATCACCATCATATTTAATAGTAATTTTTTTCCCTTTTAAATGAGAGACATTATAAAATACCCAATAATCTGCTTTCTCTTTTGCTAATCGAATAACAACAGACCATGGTTGATCTTCCGCTGGAAAAAAATCCATCTTTTCTCTTTCTTGCGTATTTGATATTGGAAAATTGAGATAGTCCTTATTTATCAGCATGGTGATTTCTGCAGATAATAAATTCAAATAGGTCGACAATAACAAAATGACAAATAATATTTTTTTCATAGCTGGTTTAATAGATTGATAAAATTAATCTCTTTATAAGAATCTTGATTTGTGATACTTAAGTTAAGAAATAGAAGCGAAAATTAAGACAAAACATGCTAAATTAATACTATATCTATTGCTTATATGAATATAAAAAAACAATTATTCCAGATAATTATAAATTGTAGAATTTACATTCTAAATACTTGTTACTAAATCCTATTTTTGCAACTCATATAAAATCAAGCACATTGTGATTAATGTAAATAACATTTCAGTTTCCTTTGGAGGGACTACTCTTTTTTCCGACGTAACATTTTCTATAAATGAAAATGACAAAATCGCTTTAATGGGTAAAAACGGAGCCGGTAAATCTACTTTATTAAAAATTATCGCTGGTGTTGGTAAGCCAACTACTGGAAATGTTTCTGGACCCAAAGATGCAGTTATTGCATATTTACCTCAGCATTTATTGACCAAAGACAATATGACTGTTTTTGAGGAAACTTCTAAAGCATTTGAAGAAGTCTATAATATGCGCGATGAGCTGGAAGGATTAAATGAACAGCTCAATATTCGTACGGATTACGAATCTGATGACTATATGAAATTAATCGAACGAGTTTCAGAATTAAGTGAGAAATTTTATTCGATTGAAGAAACCAATTATGATGCAGAAGTCGAAAAAGTATTAAAAGGCTTAGGGTTTGAACGCTCTGATTTTAACCGCCAAACTTCAGAATTCTCTGGAGGTTGGAGAATGCGAATTGAATTAGCAAAAATCTTATTAAAAAAGCCTGACTTAATCCTACTAGATGAGCCCACAAACCATATGGATATTGAAAGTATCGAATGGTTAGAAGATTTTTTAATAAATCAAGCAAAAGCTGTAATTGTAATTTCCCATGACCGAGCCTTTGTTGATAATATTACAAATAGAACCATTGAAGTTACAATGGGTAAGATTTATGATTATAAAGCTAAGTATAGTCATTATTTAGAATTACGAAAAGATAGACGCTTACACCAGTTAAAAGCATACGAAGAACAACAAAGATTTATTGCTGATAACCAAGAATTTATCGACCGATTTAAAGGTACTTACTCCAAAACTCTACAAGTTCAATCTAGAGTAAAAATGCTTGAAAAACTGGAAATTATTGAAATCGATGAAGTGGATAATTCCGCATTACGATTAAAATTTCCACCTTCACCTCGTTCAGGAACCTATCCAGTAATTGTTGAGGATCTAACAAAATCATATGGTGATCATTTAGTCTTTCAGAAAGCAAATATGGTCATTGAAAGGGGGCAAAAAGTTGCATTTGTTGGTAAAAATGGTGAAGGTAAATCCACTATGATTAAAGCTATAATGGGTGAAATAGATTTTGAAGGTACTCTCAAAGTAGGACACAATGCCAAAATCGGTTATTTTGCACAAAATCAGGCTGCCTTATTGGATGAGGAATTAACAGTATTTGAAACCATTGATCAAATAGCAATTGGTGATGTACGAGTTAAAATTAAAGACCTTTTAGGCGCTTTTATGTTTAGCGGAGATGATACAACTAAAAAAGTAAAAGTATTATCAGGAGGTGAGAAAACTCGTTTGGCCATGATAAAATTACTGCTAGAACCTGTAAATGTCCTAATCTTGGATGAACCGACCAACCATTTGGACATGAAAACCAAGGATATCATAAAAGACGCTCTACAGGACTTTGATGGGACTTTAATATTAGTTTCTCACGACCGTGATTTCTTAGATGGATTGGCGACCAAAGTATTTGAATTTGGAAATAAACGTGTCCGAGAACATTTTGAAGATATTAAAGGATTCCTAGAATATAAAAAAATGAATAGTCTTAAAGAAATTGAAAAATAGAGCTTAAAATATTATTTAATGTGTATTAAAGGTTAGGGAAAATCCCTAACCTTTTTTATTGGTATTTACTTCATAATTCTTAATTCAAACGATTACTAACCTTATCTGTTATTAAAAGTAGATGAATCAAAAACAAAATACTATGTCAAAGCAAATTGCAGGTGAAAAAGACCCAAATATTATCGTTCAGATAAGAGAGTTTTTAGATGAATTAAATAACAGTGGAGGAAAACCAATGGAGACCATGAAACCTGAAGAAGCCCGAAAGGTCTTGGAAGGAGCTCAAAGTTCTGTTAAAGTTGATACATCAGGAATAGTTGAATCACAAAAAGAAATTACCCAAGATGGAGAAAAGGTAAATATCCACATTATAAAGCCCAAAGATTTAAAAGACAACAAGCTGCCTGTTTTTATCTTCATCCATGGAGGCGGATGGGTTCTCGGTGATTATCCTACGCATAAAAGATTGTTAAGAGACTTGGTGATAGGAAGTTCTGCTGCTGCTATTTTCGTTGATTATTCCCCTTCTCCTGAAACCCACTATCCAGTTGCCATAAACCAGATTTATGCTGCTACAAAATGGGTAGCTGAAAATGGAGATGAAATTGGAGTTGATGGTAAGAATCTGGCTATTGCAGGTAATTCAGTAGGTGGAAATATGGCAGCTGCGGTTAGTTTAATGGCTAAAGATAAAAAAGGACCAAAAATAAAATTTCAGCTACTTTTATGGCCAGTTACTGATGCTGACTTCTCACGTGAGTCTTATAAAAATTATGCCGAGGGAAGATTCCTAACAACAGAAATGATGAAATGGATGTGGGATTTATATGCTCCAGAAAAATCTATACGCAAAGAAAAATATGCCTCTCCCCTTCAGGCAACATTGCAGGAGCTAAAAGGACTTCCCCCAGCTTTAGTACAGTTAGCAGAAAATGATATATTATATGATGAAGGTTTAGCTTATGCTAGAAAATTAGATACGGCTGGAGTACCAACAACGATCCAAACATATAATGGATTTATTCATGACTTTGGTTTATTGAATCCATTAAACCATATTCCAGCAGTAAAGGAATCCGTAAATCAAGCTGCATTTGCTCTCAAAGAAGCATTAAATAAATAATACTAAAAAGGAAATGGATCCTATATTGATCCATTTCCTTTTTAAACTTTCTAAGCAATTTCTTGATTTACTTTCAGCTTCTGTTGGGAAATGAGATGGTGTAATACCTCTGTTGATAAACCATGTAAAGTCAATCTAAATCCCGCTCCATAAGTCGGTAAAGGAATCATTGGATGTTTATTATTCAATGCAATTAACTTCTCCGGACAACTCATAATAGTAGCAGCATATACACCAATTACTTCATCTAGCTGTAAAGAATTTGATGCTCTCCAAAAATCATTATCTGTAAGAAAAAACTGATAAACCGGAGTAAAAACCTCTATAGCAGACGAAAGATCCATAACATTTGACCATCGATTAGGAAAATCTTCAAATGGAATTGCTGAAGCCGATATTGCAGTGAAATCTGGAGTGGAAATAGGCTCTATTTTCAATCCTTTTTCTTGAATAGCTGTATTCAAGTTTATAATAAAGTTATAAAGATTAAGGTCATGCTCTAAAAATAAATTGTCCTTAACCGCATCTAAGTTTAAAGGTTTTAAAGGATTCATCGGAATCTCCTCTGCCCCTTTAACATTGTCTTTGATAAATCGCAGAACTTCAGAACCTAAATAAAAATGCCTTAAAATCAGAAAATTAGCCTCTGGCGAAACCCAGTATTTCATCCCCCAATATAAAAATCGGTGCAACGTCTTTGGAGCATTGATTACATTTGGAGCAATTGCTTTAAATACCTGAAGCAAAATAATAGTTAATCTTCCGAATACTCTTAGAAATGGTAGTAAGAATTGCTTGCTCTTCCTATTTGAATCGAACAGAAATGCTGCTTTAGCATCTTTATTAAATGGAACACTATTATCTAGAAAGAGGGCATGCCAATGGCTTGGATCTCTTGGATTGTTTTTTTTGTGTTCAAAATATTCACTTGTATGTAGCATAAGAATAGTTAGTAATTACCGATTTCCGCCAATTGTAATTGATAAAGTTTTGCGACTACCTTAGCAGTTTTTGAAACTCTTTTTGCCATATCTTCCGTTAATAATTCTGAGTTCAAGGCATTTTCAAACCTTTCAAAGTGATTATCATTAGAATCTGAAGTCTCATGATAAATGAAAAATGATACTTGATCTTCTTTGAGATCTAATTGATGTTGAATTGCCCTACCCCATTTTCCCGCTAATCTGTTTCCTAATCCCTCAATGATAAACATTCCACCAAGTAGATCAAAAGGGTTCGGTTGACTAGCTTTATGAAACATGTAAGCACTCAATGCCTCTGAACCTATATTTTTTTCCCCTTGGTAAAGATCTTCTTTACTCCCACCACAATTAATATAGTTTTTTTCTAGAATCTGATAATCTTTATGTTCATCCCTGGAATGTGAAATAAATGAAGATCGAATGTCGAAATAATCCATACTTACATTCGATGCTGCCCTTGCAATCCACTGAGAACCATCAATAACTTGTTGTCTCAGATTTAATAATAATAACTTATAATCCGCTAAACTAATTGTTCCATTATAGATTCTTTCAATAATTGGAGTATTCCGTAATGAAAGTTCAAAATCTACCCATATTTGCGTTAGGTCTCTAACCAACTTTTCCTGGATTGGCTTATGGTCAATATGTATTTCAGGGGCCAATATTTCATCTTGTTTTGATATCAATGGAACTTTAATTTCTTCACTTGAACCAATCACTTTCAATTTCATAAATGTAGTAATAAACCTTCCGCTTTCAGGAACCATACATATTATTTCCTGATTGGGTTTCAATTGCTTACTATATAACAATTCCTCCAACATAATATAAATTGATGCTGAACCCGTATTCCCTTTATTATGTAAATTTGTAAACCATTTATCTTCTGAAATCGTCAAGCCTCCTTTTTGCAGTAAATCTACAATTGGTTGTTTGAAATATTCAGATGAATAATGGCAGACCAACCAATCCATACTTTTTGGATTGATCTTTCCAGCATCAATCAATTTGAACAAATGTTGAACCCCAAGGTTCACAGTATGGTTTACTAATTTAATATCTTGTTTTAAATTAATGGCTGAATCAGCATCTGCACTTGAAAAATCCTCATAATCAAGCCAATATTTTTCTATTGAACCATCCCTTTTTTTATTTGTTCCAGCATACATGCATACATCAAAGCTATTCGCATATGATTTTACATCTATCCATTCGATTTCAAGGCTTAATCCATTTTGATTAGGTTTATTAGAAATATAGATAGCTCCTGCTCCATCTGATAACATCCATCTTAGAAAGTCAGTATCCAGAGGTAAACCTTTCTCCTGAATTTTAGGTTGCTTCGCAAACCTTGAAGCTTTAAACATTCGACTAGGCATATCCGACGCACAAGCGATTGCATTTTGATTTTCATTTGACTGAACATGTAAAAACGCACTCTTAAGTGCCATAATTCCAGATGCACATACACTTTGGTGCGACACTAAATTACATATTGGCAGATCAGATTCAGCATGGACCATACTAGCAAATCCAGGTACAGGTAAATCTCCCTGAGTCGTTCCTGCAGCTAATAATTCAATTTCATCAGGATTTACTTTAGCTTTTATCAAGCAGTCCTGAATCGCTTTACTGGCCATCCCTGAAACAGAATCAGTGGAATTTTGGGCCTTGTCCAAAGCATAATACCTAGTAAGAATACCATTCTGCTTCAGCATGCGCTCTTTGGTACGAGAAGGCTTTCCAGCAATTTCACCTAAATATTCTTCCATTTCATCATTCGTAACCGGAGAATTAGGAAGGTGCTTCCCAATGGAATTTATATATACTTTATTGAATTCTTTCATTTAATTCTTATTATCAGAAACTTGTGTTTTAAAAATCCTATCAAAAATATTAAGCATAAATCCGAAATTTCCGGTACTCCATTTATGGTGCATGCTATGCCTAAAAATATATTTCCTAAAAGAACTATTTGCTCGAGCTATCGGTACTTCATGATTACAATGTCCAAGTAAATTGATAACTAAACTCATAATCGGAAGACTTAATAATGAATATACTTGAAAAGCATGAATAAAGAGTGGAAAAAAAATAACAGTACCTAATAAAAATGCCTCAATCCAATGAAAACTAAATATAGAATAGGATGTAGGTTCCTTGGACCAATGATGAACCTTATGAACATTTTTAAAAAACCATCTCCTGTGCAATAACCAATGCATACAATAAAAATGAAGTTCATTCCATAAAAAAAGAATTGGAATCTCCCATAAGCAATTCCATGGATTGTCAAATCCAATTTTAAACACTCCTATGGAAAAAAGATATTGAAACAATATTGCTTGGATAGAAAAAACAAAAATCGATAACAAAGAATTCTTGATCTCTTGATTCGTTTGTCCAGGTTTTTTAGCAAAAACAATTTGTCGAATTCTCGATTTTTTAAGTTTTAAATGGATAACCTTCTCAGTAACGAAGGTTCCTAAGAAATAAAGAATGCTAAAAAAAAGAAAGAAGAATACACTGGTATAATACCATTTTGAAAGCATAAAATTGAAAATATATTCAACATATTCGTTCATAAGCATTACGGTTTTTTGCTTTCAAAAAATAATATTTTCAATACCATTCAATAGATTGATGTTTACTATAAAACTAAACAATTAGAAGCAAATAATTTAAAAGCACTATAATAATCTAATAAAAAGTCAAAAAAAAGGAGAGTAAACCAATTCACTCTCCTTTATATTTTGCTGAATAATATTTACTTAGCTGGATTTGCTTTCTTTGCAATCTCAAATAAGCCAGGACCGATATGACAATATCCACCTGGGTTTTTATCTAAATAATCTTGATGATAAGTTTCTGCATCAAAAAAATTTTTTAAAGGTTCATTTTCAACAACTACTGGAGAATTAATACTCAAAGACAATTCATGTAATTTTTGAGTAACTAAAGGTGCATCTTGATTATCAGTGTAATAGATACCCGTGCGGTACTGAGTACCACGGTCATTTCCTTGTTTATTTAAACTTGTAGGATCAATTGATTGAATATAAAGATCTATTAAAAGACTTAAATCGATTACTTCTGGATCATAAATAACCTTAACTGTTTCTGTTGCACCTGTATTACCGGTACAAACCTCTTCATAGGTAGGATTCTCTTTCGTTGCATTAGCATAACCTACCTCGGTACCTACCACGCCCCTAACAAGTTTAAAAAAATGCTCAGTTCCCCAAAAACATCCGCCTGCAAAATATATTTCCTTCTCTTTTCCTGTAGTATTCATTGTTTTCCCTATTTCTTTTGATTCTGTTTCTTTATTCTTTTGAAATGAAAATCCCATACTAAGGATAATTATCCCGGTGAGGATTACCGTTCCTATAATTATTACATTTTTCATATTCAACTTTTTATAATAAGTATAAAGTTAAGAAATTTGAAAGTTAACATTTTATATAAACCTCTTATTTGATATTAAATTGACTTAAATACGAAAAGCATATTCTTCAAGTACATAATCATTCATGGATGTTAATTATTTTAGAATTGTATAATATTCAGATAAGATAGCATATTCTGCAGCATAGGTAAACATAAACATCCCTTCTACAAAATTTTCATTGTTATCAGAACTCCAGCCCTTCAAAAGATTCGTTGGTAAGAATCCTTCATAGTTAAAGTGATCATAGCCATAATCAAGATTTTTTTGATAAGCCTGTAAATAATTAGAAGCATTTTTGTCCAGTTTAAGTAAATCTCTATAACTACGCATAAGTATTCCATTAAACCAGTTCTTAAAACCATTTGTTTCAAAACTAACATAACTAGGAACTTCCTTATTCAAGGTGCCAAAATATGAAAAACTGTTTTTCCCTAATCGTTCTGCATCGTCAAAATATTCCTTTTCCTTCGAAACCATATATAATTCTACAGCTCCTGAAATCATAGTCCCTGTATTGTATGAGAAAGATTCACCAACAGCTTTTGTTAATTTTGTATTTGATCTATATTTTATACCATTTATTAAATCATATTTAATACTACAATCTGGCGAACATCCTCCTAGCATATCTGAATAAATACCCTCTTGATTTAGCAAATTCCTTTTCTGCCAATCATAAATTGACTTTGCAAATCCTAAATAATACTTTTCTTTATTTACCAATTTTGAACGACGAGATTTTAAATCCTGTCTATCTATAAACCTATGTTCTATTTCATCCCTTTTGCCTTTATAAATCTCTGAAAGCCAAACCAATGGCGTGATCATTGGAGAATTGCTACAAGCATGTTTTGTTGTATATCCAGGTCCCCAAGGAATCCCACCGTTTTCATTTCCATTTCCATCTAAGGTCGTATCCCAACCATCTAATATATATGATGTCAAGTATTCAGCCTTTTCTAAATATTCTTTCTTACCAGTAATTTTATAAGAGTCTAATAATTCACGAACAAGCCACATTTGATCATCATAAACATTTAACACCCCAGTAACATTTGCCATTCCCTTTTCTCCAACTCGATCCACAGCATAAACCGACCACATTTTAGTTTGAGTATAAGAAGTCAACTCAAACGTGCCTAAATAATAGTCTAGATTATTATAAAATTTTTCTAAAATCTTTGTGTATTTCAAATAATCCTTTTTTAAGGACGCCGAATTTGATTTTTTCATATTGACTTGCAATGCATGCAGTACAGAGTTTACCGCTTCAATTCCAGAAGTATACATCCATACACTTGCCTTTTCATCTGATTTTTGATTGGTAAATGGATTGTAGTACCTACGCATTTCAAATGTTTCAGGGTCAAAAAAATGCAAAATGCTTAGATCGATTAAAGCCATTGATCGCCTTAAATTTGATTCTGACAAAGCTGCGCTTTCTGGAAAAGAATCGTGCCTACGTTCAAAACCAAACAAATTATTTGACGTACATTGAATGACCATAATTAATAGAATCAGAAAGAATAATAGGAAAGGATTTTTAGATTGCATAATTACTTATTAATATAGACTTATAACCTAGAAATATTTTTAAATTCTTAAGTCTAATGAATAAGCAATATAAAGATTAAAAAGGTTTTAGCATTTACTCAAATCTAAAATGTTTGTTACCAAATGACATATTTTGCACCTATCTTAATTCCAGCTGACAGAATGCGATCAGGGTAATTTCCTGATTCAAATGGAATCAAAGAATATGCTTTTAGGCCAGGTTCTAATTGCAACGAAAATGAAGATGAAATATCCCAATCAAAGCCAATCCCAAATTGCAATCCAAGACCGTTTTGTTTATCCATAATTTGCTGTTTCTTTGATAAGTCAAAGTGAACCATGGGACCCAAATTAGCATAAAAAAATCTCCCCAAATGGAAGCCAGCCAAAACAGGAACCTCAAATATTTTTAATGAAAGAGTATCTTTTGAAGGTTTATTGGGAGGATTTGGTGCCCCCTCTGAAATTATTTGCTGTCTGGAATAACCAACAGCCGAAGTGATAAAAAATCTTTGATTAATTGGATAGTCCAAAGAAAGCATTCCTGAAAAAAACTTACTACTTGTCAAACTCCCTGCTCCATCTAGACGCTCATAAGGGCCAACTGAATTGGCCGCTAGTGGTATAACTGAAACACCTATTCTTACTTTCTCAAATTTACGCTCTTGAGATTTTAAATTACCAGGAAATAAAAATAACCCTAAAATTAGAAATAAAAGAAATTGGCTTGTATTCGTTTTCATTTTGAATTGGTTAATCATGTTCATAATATACGCAAGGCGGCAAAAAAATGCTACAATTATGAAAGAACATTTTTTTTTCAATTAAAATTTATTCCTCAGAACCATGTAAATAAAAAAGGAAGGTGATCAAGCTTCCTTTTCTAAACTACTATTTCTTAGGTCTTGGCGGTCGAACATGACCGTTATCTCCGATTTCACCATCATCAACAGATTGTACAATCACGATATCTGGGTTAGTTGGTTCAATGGGCAATGTAGGATTGCCCGAATTCAATAGATACGAAAAAATAATGTACCACATTTCTCAAAAAATTAAAATGTAAAAGCCTGCTAGGTCCGCACACTCCATGTGTGGGATTGCTAGAATTATTTTCCAGAAGGCCTTCTGAATTTTTTGGAATTGAGGTCCATGAATTCCCCAATTTTGAAATCTTTTTGTATCTTTCCTCGAAAGTACAAACAGTATTAACCGCTGATTTCAAAAGCAAACTTAAAGCAACTAAAACAGCTTATAATCAACCATTTCCGGCATTTCCGTTAATTCCATTGGAATTCCGGAAATTCCATGCATTTGGAGGTATTATGATTTTTGTAGAATAGAAAATTGAATTATTATCTACGGAAATCGATGAAAAAATTGGGGAGGAAAATTATTTTATAAGAATGTCAGCATTCAATAAATTTAAAGAAGAAGTATTAAATTCTTACAGGAAGAAGCTTAGTAACAATGAATTACATGATAAGTTAGCTAATCCAACACCTGCTAATATTAGAGACTATTCCTTATTTCTTATAAATGGGGAGTTATCTGCCGATGACAAAAAAACAATCAGAGATTTTTATGCATCCAAAGACGATCTTGCAGATTTAGAAAAAACAATATCCGGGATTGATATTGATAAATTAAAACCCATAAAATATTTTATTAATGGGAAGACTACTAATCCAGATGAAACAATTGTTAAACTTTTGGCTGTATTAATTGATTTTCATCCAAGACCTTTTCGTCTCGATGATTGGTTAGAAATCGAAGAAGATCATAAACAAAAAATAAAAACTTTCAATAAAATTCCTTTTGGAGAAACTATTCAACCTGCTCATTCTTCCGAAATAGAAGCTTCAAGTCATGTACATCCTTCAGCAAATAATAATAGCAAAACAAAAACTCGATTCAATATTCCAACTATTTTGGTAATCGGATCCTTTGCACTATTGCTAGGAAGTATTGGCTACATAAATCTAAAAGAAAAAAAAGAATGTATGGTTTGGTTTAAAGATCGATATATCAGTGTAGACTGTATGGATAATACCTTGAGAAATAATCAGGTTATCCCAATGGACAAAAGTAAGTTTGAGAATTTTAGAAAGATAACACGTTTAGATACACTAACTTTAAAAGATGTCAATAAAATCTGGTACTCAAAAGTGAATAACGAAGTTGAATTTTTTACCAGTTCTGGAATTCACCCCGAACACAGTGAAAGAGGATTAAAATTAGCAACCTCTCATATCATTCAAAAATATGCTATAGGTGATATTCAAGAAGAAGATCAAGACCTTAACAATACAGAAATGCCCGAATAAAATCGGGCATTTTATATGATTAAATTCTTTAATCAAATCCTAAATTAGACAATAGTAACTTCATTCATTAGATATACATCTTGAATAGCATTTAACAGTTCGACACCATCTTTCATTGATTTCTGAAATGCTTTTCTACCACTAATTAAACCTGTTCCTCCTGCCCTTTTATTGATTACAGCAGTCGTTACTGCATCTTTTAAATCATTCTTTCCCGATGCTCCCCCTGAATTAATTAAGCCAGCTCGTCCAGAAAAACAATTCAATACCTGATATCTACAAAGATCAATTGGATGTTCTGATGCAAGTTCCGAATACATCCTTTCATCTAATTTTCCGTAGCTACTATTCCCTAGATTTAAAGCCTTATAACCGCCATTTCGCTCCGGTAATTTTTGTTTAATGATATCTGCTTCAATCGTAACTCCTAAATGATTAGCCTGACCTGTCAGATCTGCAGCTAGATGATAATCAACTTTTTCTTTGACAAAAGCATCATTCCTTAAATAACACCATAAAATTGTAGCCATACCTAAGGAATGTGCTTCCTGAAATGCTTTGCTCACTTCAATGATTTGCCTGCCAGATTCGGATGAACCAAAATAAATCGTTGCTCCAACTGCTGCTGCTCCCATATTCCACGCTTCTCGAACTGTACCGTATAAAATTTGATCACTTTTATTTGGATAAGTGAGTAATTCATTGTGGTTAAATTTAACAATCAATGGGATTTTATGTGCATACTTTCTAGAGACTGCTCCTAATACCCCAAAGGTAGATGCTACAGCATTACAGCCTCCTTCAATTGCCAATTTTACAATATTCTCCGGATCAAAATAAATTGGATTTGCCGCAAATGAAGCACCTGCACTATGCTCAATCCCTTGATCAACAGGCAAAATAGATAGGTAACCCGAACCCTTTAATCTGCCAGTTCCAAATAAACTACCAATACTTCTCAATACCTGCGGGTTTCGATCTGATATGCCATATATTTCATCAATAAAATTTGGGGATGGGATATGTAACAAATCTTTTGAAACAGTTTCCGATTTAAATTTTAATAAATCTTCACTCCCCAATAAACTCACTAATTGATCTACTTTCATTTTAGTTGAAATTATTTGAATAGAACTCTATTTTCATAATTATCAACAGTATCAAACTTTAAATGTTTTAATCTATTTACATAGTCACATTAACGGTCTTTCTTTCTTGATTTCGAAAGTATTCAATACTAAAACTAGACATGTACTGATCCCTTTTAATGATTCTTTTCAAATCATTCAGATCCTTGACTACTTCACCTTGACAAGAAATAATTACATCCGACTTCTGAATACCTGCTTTCAATAATGCCGAAGGTTCTGTCAACTCCATAATTAGAACCCCCTCCATTTTAGGTAAACCGGCTGCAGATTGCTCCCCGAGGGTTTCAATAGATTTCAATACCGCTCCTTTCCAGTTAAATGTTTCCCCAATCTTATCTGTAGCGTTTGTTTGAATAACCGGTATCTCAGGCAATTCCTTTCGTTCTTTCAATCTGATACTTGTGACACCAACATTTTGAAAATCAACTGGCTTGTATCCATTCAAAGAACCTGAAATCAAATTAAACTTACCAGTTCCAACATCCTCAAAATCAATTACAATAACCTTGGAATTTTGATCCACGCCTTTAGCTTGGTCTGTTAATAAATCATTTTTATTGGTATAAAAATTATAATCAACCTCATCTCCCCAATATTTAACTTGAATATCCTGATGGGCATGCATCACAATATTATTTTTAAAGACATCATGGCTATCTTTAAACCAAACGTGGGGATGGAAGCCATTATTGATTATCAGATTATTACTTACTGTTCGATAGAATCCTTCCCTAAGTTTTAACCCTCCACTTAAGCACAGGTTATTAAAAATATTATAATTACTTGAACCGTCATCCAAATCAATATCCCAACCATGATCACATCTAAATCGATTATCAGAAATTATAGTAGGATAAATTGCATCCAATTTAACCCATTCAGGATGTAATTCCGTAATACGGTCCATCTCTTTTCGGTCTGGATGCCAAAACCTGTCCCTCCCCCAAGAATTAAAAGCTCCATGATCACTAGTCTCTAAAACAGTTTTAAATACATCATTAAAGGAAATAACATGACCACCCCAGGTTCCATCTCCAACATTAATTCCTGAACGGGGTACATTATATATGGTATTGTGCAAGACCGAAATCTTTGATGACATTGAAATCTGAACTCCTGCCACCTGTTTTTCAATTAATCCAATCTGACGGATTAAATTATCTGATGCCTCACATTCGGATGGAAAATTTTCAGTCTTGGGACCTGGAGCAATATCAATCTCATCTTCTTTTACAAATTCTTCATATCGAAAAGACGGACTGCGAACAGCATCTGGATCCCCGACAAAATTAATTCCTCCCGCTCCTACCCGTTCAATTAAGTTCCCTGCTATTTTAATCCCCCTATTATAATTACTGACAAATATGGCATTTCCACCCAAATCAATAAAATCAGAATTAGTTACCGTACAATTTTCAGCTCCCTCAATTCGAACAGCACCTTGACGGTAAATCGTCCAATCACTCCTCAGTAAGGGCTCATCAGTTTTCATAAAGGTAGCTGAAGTATGAACAAATTTAATTCCTTCTACATCAATGTTTTTTACTGGTTTATCTAAACTACCTTTAATTGAAATCAACGATTCTAAAACTGGAGCTTCAAAATTTAACTTATTTGGATCCTGACTATCCATTTTTAAAAAGAGTGTCAAACCTTTCTCATCAAGATACCATTCATTCTCAGCATCCAATTCTTCAAAAACGTTTTCTACAAAACGGTAAGTCTCATGCATTTTACTTGGCCGATTATTTTGAAGCCCTCCTTCGAGTTGCAATTCAGAACTCTCATTTTTACCAAGCACTCTATAATGAAAACCTCCCCATCTGCCTATATGTAATGCATGTACAATTGCTCCCTGAGGATCTTTCCATTTCATAACACGTTCTGGACTTATTGCATCTTCAGCATATCCATTAAAGGGAAGAATATTAGGATCAAAATTTGGATACCGAGCTCGTATTAAATGCTTGCCATCTGCATATAATTGCTGAAAAATAATTTGAGAAGGTATTTTGGAAGTCCAAATTCCACTTTTATTCTTTACCCAATTTAATTTCAAGGGTTTTGCTGCACTAAAGGTAACCCCGGATCCATCCTCAGATTTTATAGTCAATCGTTGATTATCTGACAGAAACAATTGGTCTATTAATAATGTTGAATCAAAATAATAGATACCCTTTTCAAAAATAAGTTCATAACTATTTTTGGCAGTTTCTCTTTGTATTTCTTTAATCCTCTTTAAGGCAAATTCAGGAGATGAATAAGGCTGTGATTTAGTTCCAGGGTTCTTTTGATTACCATTTTTTGAAACATAAAGCCTTATTGTATGCTGTTGTGCTACTGAGAAATTGATCATTAGAATATACAAGAAGAAGCCTAATGAAAAGATTGAATAATGCCGATAAAACATATACATATGAATAATTTGGGTTTAGAGTTGATAAAAACTATAAGATAGTTTTCTTAGGTTTATAAAAAATTAAAGTAATTCAAATAAAGAGTGCTTTTCTAAATAAATTCCTTCAAAATTTCTTCTAATTTATATATTTAACTTTGCTAAATAATAATAAGCGATGAAAATTCTAATTATTGAAAAGAGACTCTAACATTAAAAACTGCTATTGGAGCAATACTAATAATCGCTGGAACCATAGTATTAGCAATTAAATAAATTTTTAATAAACTAGATTATTACATACAATAACAACTTGATTATACAAACTTGTTACAAAAAAAAGATAACCACCATATAATATATTGTATTTCAGTAAATTAAATCAAATTATCCTTTTAATTCCGATTGATTTCAATATGCCCCCCAAATAATCAAAAATTTTCTCTCAAAACAGATTATTCTCCATAAGATAATGATTTAACCAGTTTAAACATTGATTTTATTTTACTATACCAATATTGTCAACATTAATTTCTAGATAATTCAGTTATTTAAAAAAGACATAAACTTTTTCTCAAAAATTTAGCGAAGTGTTATTTAATGTTAAAGTTTTTCTATATTTGACTCAACAATAATTAATTATGATTCAATAAGCCTTCACTTATTGAACTTGTTTAACAATAGTATTTACTAACATTTATTTACGAACAACGAAGTATTATGAAACAAAGATTACTCAGCGTTATTCTGCTGTGTGTGCTATTCATAGGAGTAGCAAATGCACAAGAAAGGCAGGTAAGCGGTAAAGTGACTTCGGCAGCAGATGGATCCTCTTTAGGTGGAGTGTCCGTTCGTGTTGATGGCACCAATACAGCTACCCAGACCGATGGAAGTGGTAACTACACCATTTCAGTATCCAACCAAAATGCAACCCTTGTATTTTCTTACATTGGATACGCAACCCAAAGGACCGCAGTAGGAACGCAGTCCACCGTTAATGTCCAACTTACCTCATCTGACAATGAACTTGAAGAAGTTATTGTTACTGCTCTTGGGGTCAAAAGGGAAAAAAGAGAATTAGGTTATTCCGCAGACCAAGTCGACAGCAAAACCGTAAACAAAGCAAGCGCCGTAAACATCGCGAATGGTTTACAAGGTAAAGTCTCCGGCTTAAACGTAACAACCAACAATTCAGGAGTTTTCGAAGATGTTAAAATCAACCTGCGTGGTATCCGATCTCTTACCGGTAACAACAACCCCCTATTAGTATTAGATGGTGTGCAGATGGATATTAAATATCTATCTTCCTTAAATCCTAATGATGTTGAAAATGTATCGGTTTTGAAAGGTGCAGCAGCAGCTGCCATCTATGGACCTGATGCTCGTAACGGGGTTATCTTAGTAACGACTAAAAAAGGTTCTGATGTAACTAGCATCAATGTAAGCCACTCAACACAATGGCAAAACATCTCCTTCTTCCCGGAACTACAAAAACAATTCGGACAGGGTTATGATGACCAAATTGATCCAATTGAAAACTGGTCATGGGGACCAGCTTATGACGGAAAAATAGTAGACATTGGCCCAAAACTTCCGGATGGCTCACAACAAACCACACCATACACCGGAACGGATGAACGTCAAAAATTCTATAACACCGGTGTCACTAACCAAACAAACGTTTCTTTAAATGCGAAAGATTTCTTCTTAAGCTTGGAAAATGCCGATATCAAAGGTATTGTACCGGGTGATAAAAACAGAAGAAATAGCATCCGCTTAAATTCACAACGAGAATTCGGTATGCTAAGAGCTGGTGCAAACTTCAATTACTCTCAGCAGAATTACAATGTGTATGATCAAATTGGCCAACAAGATTATTTCACTGCACAAGGAACTGGTGGTAATGATGGTTTATTCAACCAATTAATCAATACTCCTGCACACATCCTCTTAACAAAATATAAAAATTACAAAACTGACAAATTTTCAACTTATGAAAATTGGTTTACGAACTATGGATTAAATCCTTATTTCTCGGTAGGAAATTGGAGAAAAAATGGCAAGAAACAAGATTTGATTAGTAATATCGAATTAGGATTAAAACCTGCCGATTGGTTAGATTTCACTTACCGTGCTAGTATCAATTCAAGAAATATTGCTGAAAGGTATATTACTGAAGGTGTTAAAACTTCTCAATGGGGAGAAAACCGCGGTAAAACTAGTATCACTCCAGCTCTTGAAGAATACAATTACAACCAAACAATTTTAACTTCTGAATTATTTGGTAGTGTAAACAAACAAATCAACGACGATTTAAAATTCAGCGGTATCTTAGGAACTTTCGTAAGACAAAATGAATACAGAAATACAAGCGTAGGTGCCGGCAACTTAGTTATTCCTGAACTACAAAATATCGGCATACGTGTAGGAAATCTTACAGGAGAATCAAATGGATATAAAACCAGATTATTTTCTGTGTACGGAAGTGCAGGATTTAATTATAAGAACTGGGCAAACGTAGAATTCACTGGCCGTTGGGACAAATCATCTACCCTTGCTCCTGGAAATAACTCCTATTTCTATCCTGGTGTAAATGGTGCAATTGTATTGAGCGACGCATTAGATATGTCATCCGATTTTTTTAACTATTTAAAAGTTAGAGGTGCATGGACTAAAACAGCAAACTCTGATATTAGCCCGTATTTCTTAGAAGCTACTTATTCTCAAGCAAATGGGTTTCCTTTAGGTGCTGTTACTGGTTTAACTGCTAATAATACAACTTATGACTATAACTTGAAACCAGAACGTATTAATACAACTGAGGCTGGTTTTGAAGCGGGATTCTGGAACAATCGATTAACTGTTGAAGCTACTTATTTCTTCTCTAAAAACACAGATCAGATCATTAGTGTAAACATCTCCGAAGCATCTGGCTTCTCAAGAAGTTATAGAAATGCTGCTTCCTTCAACAGTAAAGGTGTTGACTTTGATTTCAACTTGTCACCTTTAATCAAGTTCAATGATGGCGGTATTAATTTCAGAGGTAATTTCTTATGGAATGATTCGGAAGTAACAAGTATCTATGAAGCACAAAAATTAAAAGAACTTTCTTTAGGTGGCTATGTAGCTGCTGGTAACTATGCAATTGTTGGTCAACCAGCTTTTATTATGCGTGGTACGGATTATGCAAGAGATGATCAGGGACGTGTTATTGTAAGTGCTGAAGATGGTCGCCCTTCAGTTTCGGGTACTCCAGTAAATTTGGGTAGAACCTTACCAAAATGGATTATCGGATTAAACCCTTCAGTAAATTATAAAAACTTCAACTTATCCGCTTTATTTGAATACAAAGGAGGACACGTTGCTTCATTCTTTGGACTAGGTGGTGATATGGCTTGGACAGGTGTTTCAATCGCAACTGCTTATAATGATAGACAGCCTTTTATCCTTCCAAATTCTGTTATTGAAGACCCTAATAATCCAGGAAAATACATCCCTAACACGGATGCAAAAATCGGTGCAAATGAATCCATTTACAACTATTATACAGGTGAATTTGGTGATGCTGCATCTAATTTCGTAGTGAGTGCTAATCAATGGAGACTTAGAGAATTGTCTTTATCATACGACGTTCCTCAAGAATGGTTAACTTCTAGACAAAAAGCTTTTAAAGGTCTTTCTATTGCTTTTGTAGGACGTAATCTTGCATTATGGTTACCAAAAGAAAATAAATTCATGGATCCTGATTTTGACAGTATGTCTACAGATAATGACAATGCATTTGGTAATATTAACTCCACTGCAAACCCTCCAGTAAGGAATTTTGGTTTTACAATAAATGCTAAGTTCTAATTTAAAAGCGAGAAAAAATGAAACACAAAATATTATTGGCAATACTAGCAGTTACTTTAGTACTGTCAGGCTGTAAAGACAGCTTCTTCGATATAAACACGAACCCCAATCAACCGACCAATCCATTGGTAAAACCGCAATATCTCTTACCAATGGTATTGAAACAAACGGCTACCAGAATGGGAACTCAATATTCTTGGGCAGCATCTTGGTCTGGATATTATGGACGTGGTTCCGATTTCGGACAAAGTTTACCTTTAGAAAACTATAACATTACCCCAACTTATCAACAAGGACAATGGGCTAATAGTACAACAAGTTGGTACGATGTATTGACCGATGCAGATTTAATGGCTAAAAAAGCCGCTGAAACGGATGAGAAATTCTTTATTGGAGTGTCAAAAGTTGTCAAAGCGATTGGATTTATGTACTTGGTGGATATGTATAATAATGTTCCTTACAAAGAAGCTCTAAAAGGATCTGACAATGTAGCGCCTGCTTATGATAAAGGTGAGGATATCTACAAAGATCTTTTATTACAATTAGATTCAGCGAGGTTAATCTTTAAATCAAATCCATCAATTTCTGAAGAAGTTGCTTCATCAGATGTATTATTCGGTGGGGATATGACCCAATGGAGAAAATTAGCGAATACTCAAGCTTTAAAATTATTAATCCATCAATCAGAATTTGTTAAAAACCCTACTGCTGAAATTGCTAAAATTAAAGCGGATGGTAGTGGATTTATTGAAGCTGGAGAATCAGCTACTTTATCGCTTACTTTTTCAAATAATGTGGATCAGGTCAACCCTGTTTACAGTACCTATGTTGCTGATCAAAGTGGAATATTGACTGACGGATTTAACCGTGTGAGCAAGTATTTATTGAATCGTTATGTTGCAAATGATGATATCCGTTATCAGTATCTTTTCTTACCTGCAATTAATCCTAAAGATCCAAATGTAAGATGGGTGGGTAAAGATTTCGGGGCTCCAAACGTATTAGGAAATTCTTCTTCCAATGAATCAATTGTTGTTGGTACAGGAATATTAAAAGATGGAACTCAACCTTTATGGTTCTTCACTTCCATGGAAAGTCTGTTTTTACAAGCAGAGGCTACACAACGTGGCTGGTTGACTGGTGATGCAAAAACAGTTTATGAAAATGCTGTTAAGGAATCTTTCGAATGGTTAGGTGTACCTTCAGCTGCAACTGAAGCAGGTAAATTATTGGCAGCTTCTGCAAGCTGGGAAACTGCTGCTAATAAATTAGAATTGATTATCAACCAAAAATACTTAGCTCTTCCTAGTATCAATAACTTTGAAGCCTACGTAGATTATAGAAGACTTGGATTTCCTAAAGATGTTCCTCTTTCAAAGAATCCTAACATTGGAAGCCGAAAAATTCCATTGCGTTTATTGTATCCTCAAAATGAATACAGTTACAACAATGACAATGTAATGGCTCAGGGAGAAATCAATGCTCAAACTAGCAGAATCTTCTGGGATGTTAATTAATAAATACTCCTGATTACTCAGGAATAATACAATTTAAGACAGTAACACTCAAAACGAGTGTTACTGTTTTTTTATGATTTTAATTATCCTTGATTTACCTTACCTTTGGCAGAGAACAATAAGGCAAAATGAGCGAGAACAAAGTAATCCTTCCTAATCAAAAATCCCAAGAACAAAAGCATGTTCAAGTTAGAAAAATGTTTAATTCTATCTCCGGAAACTATGATAAGTTAAATAAGGTCATCACTTTTGGAATGGAAAAAGGTTGGAAAAAAAATGTTTTTAATCTTATTGCTTCAAAAAATCCAAATCGAATCCTAGATATTGCTACCGGTACGGGTGATATGCTTATCCTATTCGCAAATTCTAATGCAACCGAAATATTAGGAACAGATATTTCTGAAGGAATGCTAGCAGTGGCGGAAGAAAAAGTTAAAGAATTAGGTTTGAATGACCGTATCAAATTAGACCAACAGGACGCAGAAAACCTAAGTCTTCCAGACAACCACTACGATGCAATTAGCATTACCTATGGAATCCGTAATTTCGAAAATCTAGATAAATGTTTAGAAGAAATTTATCGAGTTACCGCTCCAGGTGGTCAATTTATCGTTCTAGAAACTTCTGTACCTACGAACTTCCTGCTTAAATCAGGGCACTGGATGTACACAAAATGGGTAATGCCAGCATTAAGCAGATTATTTAGTGATGATAAATCTGCTTATAAATACCTTTCTGAATCGGCTCTTAATTTTCCTTATGGGGAAGCGTTAAAAAAACGTTTTGAACTTGCAGGATTTAAAGATGTAAAGATTATGCCCCAATTCTTTGGCGCTTCGACCATATATCAAGCTATTAAATAAGCAATCCCTTAACCCATAAGCTTAAGCCCTCCTATTTATAGAAATGTAAATAACCCTACAAACATTTTCTATAAAGAACATATTTATGTTTTTCGTATAATTATATCCTGATTTTGCTATAAAACAATATTTTAAAAATGTTGTTTCTATACAATAAAATCACAACTAACTTAATCACATTCTGATATATACCCACGACTATGCACACTTTATTGCCGTTTATTCTGGTATTGGTCTTGTTGATTGTATTTTTGACCATTTGGGCAAATCAACTTAAAATTGCCTACCCAATCTTATTGGTTCTTGCAGGTTTAGGTATTAGTTTTATTCCTGGATTACCTGTAATAGAAATCGATCCAGATTTAATATTTCTTATCTTCCTTCCTCCATTGCTTTTTGAAGCTGCTTGGGGAGTCTCTTTCAAGGAAATGAAAAAGTGGTGGCGCATTATTGGAAGTTTTGCATTTCTTGTCGTGTTTTTTACGGCTTTCTTAGTAGCTATTATATCCAATCAAATTATCCCAGGTTTTAGTATAGCACTAGGATTTGTGCTTGGCGGAATTGTCTCTCCTCCTGACGCAGTAAGTACTGGAGCAATTACAAAATTTGTGAAAATCCCTAAATCAACCTCTGCAATCTTAGAAGGTGAAAGTTTATTGAATGACGCTTCTTCACTTATAATCTTTCGATTTGCGTTGGTCGCAGTGGGTACAGGACAATTTATTTGGTATGAGGCTGGTCTTGATTTTCTTTGGATGCTCTTTGGCGGTGTAGGATTAGGCCTGTTAATTGGTCAAATCTTTATATGGATACATCGACATCTGCCTACTGAACCTGCTTCTGATATCGCCCTTACTTTGATCACTCCGTATTTTATGTATTTTATTGCAGAGCAGATACATTGTTCGGGTGTCTTAGCTGTAGTTGCTGGAGGGCTTTATATGTCCAATAAAAGGCTGACATTTCTTGCAGCTACAAGTCGATTAAAAGGTGCATCCGTTTGGGAGAGCTTCGTCTTTCTCCTCAATGGAATGGTTTTCCTATTAATTGGATTAGACCTACCTGTGATCGTTGATGGCATAAGAGCACATGGTACACCACTAAGTACAGCAATTGGATATGGTGTAATTATTACATTGGTTCTAATTGCTGCGAGAATGATTTCTGCATATGCTGCAATGTTTGCAACAATCATTTTTCGACCTCAAGTTGCACATCAACAACAACTCAGCAGTAGAAGATGGTACACCCCACTCTTAATGGGTTGGACCGGAATGCGTGGAGTGGTTTCGTTGGCCGCAGCTTTAGCCATCCCTTTAACCTTACCTAATGGAGAAGTATTCCCGCATAGAAATCTTATCTTATTTATTACTTTCATCGCAATCCTATTAACATTAGTCATTCAAGGCCTTACTCTACCCTATTTGATAGAAAAAACAAATTGGTTTAGAGGTCTTGAAAACGAAGATGAAATCCACAACAACACAAAATTGAAAATGAAACTAGGTTTAAAATCTCATGTCTACAACTATGTTAAAGGAAGATATGAAACGCAATCCTCTGCTGATGAAGCAATGGAACGTATCCTAAAATATTGGGAAGATCAAACAAAAGTTCAGGACAATAGTTGGATGAATGGGGTAAGCAAACAGATATTACTAGATATCTTCGCTGAACAAAGAATTTATTTAACTACATTAAACAAAGATGAAGAATTTGATGAAGAATTAATCCGTAAACAGATCTATCAAATTGACCTTGAGGAAGAAAGAATCCTTTTAGTATTTGGAAAACATTAATAGCACATTACTTTTTTTAACAACAAAAAATATCCTCATCCGTTTATTAGTAATACCAAAAGAAAATATTATGCCAACATTGGAACAAAGAATAGACGAATTAAATAGACAATTTGGATTTAAAGAAAATCCTGAAGATTTTAACTTTGAACTAAATCCAGAACGAATCGCCTATAAAAATGAAGCTCTAAGAACTAAAAACAGGGACCTATACAATGAATACCTTGCTGATAATTATCCTAGGGAAATGGAAAGGGAAATGAGAGATTTTGACAATAAAGCGAATACTCTGGTACAAGTGAGCAAAGAGGAGGCTGAACAATTGTTTGCCGACAATAAAATAAATATGCTTAAAAGTGATATCAGTTACAAAGACCCTGATGCAATCTTTCAAATGAAAAAAATAAATGAAGAGGATTTAAATTGGCATTTGGAGGGACATGAATCTGATTTACTAAATGGAAATTCAAAGCCTTACGAAGCATTGGAAGGCAAAAGCGAAATTTGGTTATTAAAGTAATTATTAAATCAGAAATAGTTTCCTCCTAAAATATTTATTGCTGTTTTGAGGTTCCCATTATTGTCAAAAAAATTTCAATAATAATATTACCTGATATACAGAAAAAATTGAGGATTGTTACAAATCTGATTATTAATTATTTTTTTTCAATCCCACCTAAATTTACACAATACCACATTAAAACCTTTTTAATCAATTAAATTTTAACTTATGTGGATTAATTTATTTAAATAAAAAAATAAGTTAAAACAATTTTATTGTAAATATTTATACTCTATAATTACTTTTGTATAAATATTTAATTAATATGCTATTTCACACAGCTTTTAATTTTCTTCCAAATCAAAATCAGATTAGGAAGATGAAAAAGAAGAAAAAAGTTTACATCAGTCCTACTATTAAATTACTCAATATCGATATGGAAGATGGTATTTCAGCTAGTTCCTACATATTGAAAACTGGAGGTGTAAATAATGAACCAAAAATAGAGGAATGGGAGAATTCAGCTAATAATAAATATAATAATTTCGACTTATAGCTTGTCTAATCCAAAACAAAAGTATCCTTCTAATTATCGTAAATTCCTTCTTTATATAAATCTATGAGAAATTTCACTGAATATCTTGTATTCCTCTTTTTTCTATTGACCTTTACTGCCTGTAATAAACCAAATGTAATTCCTGAAAATCCCCATGCATTAAAGAATAATAAAATTCATTTCTTTATAAAAGGGCTTGAAGATAATGTTGAGAGTAAAATGGTTGCAAATACCAAAACTATTAATACAAACTCCAAATCAACTGAAATTTCAAGTAAAATCATTGATTTAAAAGAATTGGACGCAATAATATCCATTTCTGAAATGAACACCTTATCCAATCATCATTATTCTAATGGGAAATTTGAACGTGAAAGTTATGCTATAAACAAATCCGAAAATAAAACAAAACAGGTTAATCCGCTAAATCATGGAAGTCACTACAGAATTGTCCTCTATAAAACAGATCAAACAGGAAACCCAATTGAATTAGTTGATCAACAAGAAGGAATAATTGGGAATAATGCCATAGCCCTCTCTGCGTTGAGAAATACAAATTATAGATGGTATGCATATACTTTCAATAACACTAACAGAATCAAGGAACTGAATGCTAATGAATCTAAAATTTTTGTACTACCATCAGGAAACAATGATTTAAACCGACAAGACTTTGCCTATGCAACGGGGCTAATTAAGACTTCTAATGAAATTGGAGGGACAAATTCAATAAATAATATAGTCATGTCCAGAAAATCTTCTAGAATTATCGTTGAAGTCAATTCAATAGGAATGTTTGCTGCTGTTGAATATGCCAGCCCAAAATTCAAGGATAAATCTGGTTTATATAAAGCAGAATTTAATATTAAAACGGCCTCTTTTGAAAATTACTCTCCTATTTCAAATACCGATCATGTATTTAACTCACATAATTCGGGTTATTCTGTTCCCGTAGGAATTGATTCTGTTCCTGAAGAGAACTGGAAAAGAAGATACACCTTCTATACCACATCTACAAAAAATGAAACACAACTTCAGGTTACTCTTGATACCCTTTGGATTATGAGTGAACGACTTCAAGAAAGAGGTGGACCAAAAGATTTTAGAAATAGAGAATTCCTAAATAAAACTTTTACAATCCCTAAGTTCTCCCCTGAACCTGGAAAAAGCTATTTTATCTCAATAAAACTAGTAGAATCCGCTATAACTATTGGAGGAACACAATGGGCAAGGTCAAATGTTTACAGAGTTTCCGATACTCCGCTATCTTCCGATAGATTCTGGAATTACAGATTTCGGTATGATAATCCAGTTTATGAATTGATGTCTGCAGTACCCAGTCAAACGGATTTCTTCCAAAATGATATCTATGTTTTAAATGGGAAAAATATTTACGAAAGAATTTACCCAGAAGGTGTATGGGACCTGCCTACCGTTTCCGATTTTGAACAATTAGATAATTTTAAAGACAAGGGTATCATTATCAAAAACAATGGCTGGAGTTTATGGATCACTCCCCCAATTCCTCCTATTGGAGCTCCATCCTATCCACATTCCTACTTAGTATTCGCTCCAAATGGCTATAAATTAAATCCTAATTCTGCTATCTTAGAATATTATCCCAACAACTCTAACTATCGTTCCACAAAAGGGTATTGGAGAACTAAGGCCCAATCCACATTTGCTCAAATCAATTTCTCCAGATCACAAGGGACCATGATTGAAATGCAAACCTATCCTTCAAGTCGAAATGCTTGTATACGTTGCATCAGAAAAAAAATATAGCAGCTATGGAAATCAATTATTACAAATCAGAAATTTTTTCCAAGAAAATTCTATCCAATTCAAATTCATTTCCTTTCTCTCCCTGCTTACGAATATGGAATGTAACCGAATTTGTTTGTTTACTAATTTTTATGGTTCCCATTTCAATTTTTTGATTCAATTTTTCTTCCGCTCCTTGGCTAGACTTCCAATCAGAAATCATTTTTTGTCTTTGCCAAATTGCAAATTCAGCTCCGTTATTTTTTTCAAAATAGGATATAGATAACTTATATACGCCTTCAGGAATATCATTCAGCATCACACGAACAATATGGTGTCCATCCGGCTGCATTCTCAAACCTCGATCATGTTTCACAACAGCTCCCCCACCTAAGGTAATATCCATTAATTGAGGAAAATACTCATGTTCCTTTGGCAAATAAACTTCCCTGAGCTCTTCTGTAGGTTCAGTCTTTGATTGCAGCGGTTCTGATCCATAATACATTGCAATTGATGTATAGTCTACCGGAAATTCATTTCCTTCTGGTCCATGCTCTATAACATGATTAATCTCCTCTTCAAATGGCATTTTATCCAACATAAAGAAACGATAGCCGCCGGTCCTGCCCATTGGTAAACTGTAATCTAACGATCCATGAATAGGTAAACTAATGCCTCTATCCCATCTATCTAGTAATGCATACCAACCCCCATTATAATAATCTTCTGACCCAGTTCCATGCATCCTTTGTTTTCCGTCAATGTGGGTTACATCGTCTCCCTCAAAAAACAAAGTCATCCCTGGCCGAAGCGCTTGAGCCAAATGAATAGTACCTATATAATGCCCTTTTCCTTTGGTTTTTAAAAATTCATAGTAATGTCCTTCTGCTGGTTTATTTCGATGCCATACGGAATAGAATTTCCCTTCCTTGGACTTATCCCTACTCTCCGTATTATAAAATACTTTGGCTTTTACCGATATCGCAGGCTGTAAAGACCCTTCCCTTTTTTTATAAATCAACTTCAATTCTGCAGATTCATCAAATGGCATAGGAATATAACTGTAATTCAAACTACCTTTACTTCCCATTAATAAACTCCGCATTGCCCTTTTTCCAAATGCATAACCAAAAAAATCTGCCAACGGAGCATAAATAGCTTCCGTTCCTTCAGAATCCCATGTCCCTGACAAAATAATATCCTTGTGCATTCCCTCAAAAGAGGATCCTCCATCCAATTCAATCCCTAAAATTCTACCTCCATTTGCTGCTTTAAAAAAACTTAATTCCTCCCCAGGATTTATAACAAAATTCTTCTCCTCAATTTCCAAACCTGTAGATTTCCCTTTTGAAAATAATGCTGAATTTGGATTTACATCCGTATATATTTTGGATACCTCCTCAATTTTTAGCTTTTCTTCCGGAGTAAAATTCCCAGTGTATGAATCCACATTCTTATGATTTAGTTTCCGATTTTGGATTTGAAGAAATAATATCTTCTCCCCTTCAAAAACAATCTTTAAAGATTTTTTATATAAAATCGGCATATAGGTAAAATAGCCTCCTACCTCATTCCCAGATATCCCCTTTACAAAAGGGAATACATTCCCTGAGAACAAATCTGAAAAACGCAATCTCAATCTTGCTTTCTTCTCTCCATCAAAATAAAATGAAACAGTATCATCTGTAGGTGTAGGAGTCCAAATTCTATTGACAACTCCCGGTCCTGAAAAATCAGCTATGACCAAATCTTTCCCCTCCTTTCTAATAAACGAATATGCCCCTCCAAACCCGTCATCATTCTTTCCCGTTCTATCATAACTTGAAATCTGTTCTAGATATTCCCCAGTTCGAAAATTTGGCAATAAATCTGCCCGAATTAAATTTTCCAATTCTGTTGTAAAACTATAGCTTGACTTTTGGGCAACCGCTCCTATAGAAAATATTAAACCGAAGAAAATGGTTAAAGCAATTGATAAAGGTTTTATTCTAATCATAAACTTGGATTTAGATTGGTGTTTTAAAAAAATTAAACGTTTAAGCTATCTCAATATAGCGAAAATTTCTGAAAATGAGCCCGAAATGATTTAATATCAAACGCTTGATAGAATCGTAATAATTATGCCTAATTATTATTGCAACAATTAATATTTTATTTCAAAAGTTTGAAAAACTGCCTTTTCCTGCTCTTCTCCTTTAACATGAATTCCTGGTCGTGGGCTCCTATCCCATGGTGCTAAGTTTTTTATGCTAAAAGAAACGTTGTCATAACCCGTAATCAATTTCCAATCAGTTGATCCAAATCTGTAATAAACCTTAACACTAAAATCTTCTTCAGTTTTTACCTTAAGTTCTATTTGAGATATTTTAGGAAGTTCGATCTTGTTTAAGATATTAAATTTACCTTCTTCTGCCTGCCAAATTTGAAGCTGATTATTTTGAACCCCAACCCCAATTCCTTTATTAACATCTCCATAAATTACAATTCCTTTTAAAGCATTTGGGGCGGATTTTACCAAATCAATTTTACTTATTATTTCATATTTCTTGCTTTCAGGTTTCCAAGTTAACACAGTTCCAATTTTATTGTCACCAATTAATTTCCCCGACAGAACCAATCCATTTTGATTGAGATCCCACTTTGGGTCTGAATATCTAAAATCCCATTGGGCAAAGACTCCAGATTTATTCATTTTTCTAAAATCAAAAGAGAATCCATTTCCTCGATTATTTGATTGGTTTGGAATAAATTCAAAAACTGGATCACCATGGTCAGACCACAGCAATTTTGCTATGAGTCCCTCCCTACCTGTATAAACGTGGTCTTTTTTGCTATACCCATGAAATAGATAATAATATTCTCCTTGTTTATCTTGAACGAAAGTTCCATGCCCCATACATTTCCAATCCTCATTATTTCCTAGTAAAACAGTCTCACCAACATCTTCGTAGGGACCGTGAAGTGACTTTGAGCGAACTGCCTGAACATGGTAATCACAACCTGGACCACAGCATGCCCCTGCTGAATAAAACATATAGTAATAACCATCCCTTTTTATAAAGCTCTGTCCTTCGATCCCAATTCTAGCCGTATCCAATAATAAACTAAATGGTTCTCCCTCCAACTGCAATCCATCATTTGACAACTTACTTCCTAAAAGTTCGATCGGTCGCTTATCCAACCCATAAGCTTTCCAAGTCATGTATAGATCCTCACCTTCCTGAATAACATAGGCATCTATAGACTCTGTACCATAGGCGACTACAATTCCTTTATCTACAAACTCTCTATCCGGATATTTAGAAACAGCAACTCCAATGCAGGAAACACCATCGCTTTTGCGCTTTGCCGAATAATACATATAGTATAACCCGTTGTGGTAAAAGTACTCCGGTGCCCAAAACGAAGATCCTACCCATTCTGGTGTCTCATTGAAAACAAACCCTTCTTGCTTCCATTCTCTTAAATCTTTTGATGAGAAAATTGGTAAATGGGGCGCCCATTCACTTGAAGTGCCAACAGCGTAATATTTTCCATTTGCGTATATGATAGACGGATCTGGATAATCTCCAGCGATACTTGCCTTAGACTGTGCTTGAGATAAATTGCCTATTGAGATCTGTATGAAAAACAGTAAAACGCCTAATACTCCTGTAAATGAAAGATTCTTTAACATAGGTTTTGGAATTGATTATTTGCAAATTAATAATTTAATTCAATATGTTATAGCTCAATAAACTCAAAAGCTAAATAGTTTAAGCATATTATATAACTCACAATACTCTCCAATTTACTGGTTCATCTATATTTGTAATCTCTTTATCAGATTCTATCATAAAATTAGTTTTAATGAATGTTTTTGATAATTTTTGATAATCAGTCCAAATTTTACAAACCTTTCTGTTAAATAAAATACAAAAGGTTTAAATATTAGCTCTTAAACACATCCATTATGTTTAGTAAAATCATTAAAGAAGAAACTAAAACTGCACATCAACAGGTTGAAGCCAAGATAGTAAGACAAATTAAAGCGATTAAAAATGAAGCTGAATATGCAGATCTGTTAAAAGGCTTTTATGCTTTTTTTTCTGCTGTTGAAGCGGAAACTGAACCTTATATCAGCACTGAAATATTACCAGATAAATTAAATAGAAGAAATTCAACTTTTATCAAAAAAGACATCGAAAGTTTAGGGTTTGAGATTGATAATTTGCCCCCAGCGAATGCCCCTAAACCCAATTCAGTTCTTGAAGCACTAAGCTCCATGTATGTATTAGAAGGATCAATAATGGGAGGACCTTATATAATTCAAATGCTAAAAAAGGCAGGCATTCAAAGAGGTTTCTCTTTTTTTGAAGGATATGCTGAACAAAGTCAAAATATGTGGAATGCATTCACTTCTGTACTAAATCAACACGCAAATAATCATTTAAATCATACAAATGCAATTGAAATAGCTAATAAAACCTTTTATAATTTTGCTGATGTATTTCATAATGAAAACATACATTTATAACCGCAAATACATCTTTCAAAGATTATCAACAGGCAAATACCAACCCTTTACAATTAAATTAGCGTAAATTCGTGTTTTCAAATTTAGACTTATGAGTGACCCTAATTCAAGAGCAAATATTAAAGCTGGAATCCTTGTCAATATTATCCTAAAAAAGGACCAAAGATCTGGAAATCTTACCGAAGGAATTGTTAAAGACATTCTTACCTCAGCACCATACCATAGCCGAGGCATTAAAGTTAGACTTACTGATGGTCAGATTGGTAGGGTAGCTGAGATTTTAGAAGAAGATTAATAGCATTCTAACAACAACGTGACATTGTAATTCGTTTAGTCCCTTTTAATTGGCTATGTTTGCCTCTTTTTAGCACAGACAATGGAAATAATTTCATCAAAGTCTGTGAAAGAGATACAATCATGATCGCAGATTTAGAAGACAAAAAGATTAAGGAAATTTTTAAAACTTCCATAATCCAGCAGACTGCTTATTGGTCTGAAGTAAAAAAATTACAAGGAATAGAGAGCGTTGCTTATAATTTTAAAGTTAAAAACGCCGATCTATTTCAAGATGTTTCAGATGAAACTTATTTGTTTGGTGATTTATTAATTATTATCCAGCATTTAGATGCTGAAAATTGTATTGCTTATGTACCTTATGGTCCAGAAGTAGAACCTGACCCTGAAAACCAAGGCTTCTTTCTTGAACAATTATCCGAAAGCTTGAGAAACTTCCTTCCTCCTACTTGCATCATGATTAGATTTGACCTTTCATGGGAATCTCTGTGGGCTAAGGAAGATGACTGTTATGATATTCATGGAAATTGGATTGGCGTGCCAGAGAAAAGAATACAAGAATTAAGACTTAATTTCAATACCGAAAATTGGAATTTAAAAAAAGCAAACACGGATATTCTTCCCTCCAATACTATTTTTATAGACCTTAAAAATAATGAGGATGAAATATTAGCCAATATGAAATCCAAAACAAGATATAATGTCAACCTTTCTCAAAGAAAAGGGGTTCAAATTAAATCATTAGGTATTGATAATCTAGAAATTTGGTATGAACTATACCGTCAAACTGCTCAAAGAAATAATTTCTTTTTACATGACATTAACTATTTCAAAGTAATATTAAGTGCAAGAGCGAATGACACCCAGTCTCCTGCAGATGTTTTTCTTTTAGTTGCTGAAGTAGATGCACAACCCTTAGCAGCTATGTTTTTAGTTTTAGCAGGAAATAGAGGAACATACTTATACGGTGCTTCAGCAACTGAAAACAGAAACTATATGGCAACCTATGCTTTACAATGGAATGCTATGAAAATTGCTAAAGAAAAAGGCTGTACTGAATATGATTTCTTTGGTATATCTCCAAATGCAGAAGAATCACACCCTTTATATGGTCTCTACAGATTTAAAACGGGCTTTGGTGGTGAAATTTTCCATAGAATGGGATGCTGGGATTACCCACTGGATAAAGAAAAATACAATTACTATGCTTCCATGGAATTCCAAAATCAAAGTTATCACTTAAATTAAAAAAATAAAGGGGCACTCTTACGAATGCCCCTTCTACTAAGATAATCTACTATCCCAAACCAAATTTATTAATCTGCGGACCTTTGCCATTCTTCTTATTCATTTCAATCCATTGCTTTATAATTTCAATTACAAACCCTAGATTTCTAATTAATAAAATAACTTTTACCGGTAATTTCCCCGGTGAGGACCTTAATAAAGTCAAAAGTTGAGATATAGAATTCAAAAGACTTTTCATTTTAATTTTAGATTTTGCTCCTCAGATTTATTAACTAACAAATCTTTTTAAGCGATTAACAATTTTAATTTTAGGGTTACCAGACAATAATTTTTTCATTATTACTGGATACCAGAGTTTATAGGCCATTGCGGATTGTAGAACCATAAAATCATTATCCTCCTTTTTGAAGTAACTTCCCATTAACGGACATCCATTTGTATCACTATGAAAGTTTCCAATATGAAAAAAGACTAATGAGAAGTTTGGAATTTTACTGATCTCTATCATTCCCATATGTCTTTTCCCAAATTTAGGAGCATACTTTTGATTCATTCCGGCACTCAGATTCACCTTTAAAGGATAAACTCCCTCCGGAATACAGGTTTTGCCAAAAATCTTCTTGTTTCTGATACGATCTTCAAGGACATAACACGCAAACAAACCATCGATATATAAATGCGATAAAGTACTATTTGCACCTTCATAAACGCGAATTAACTCGATCATTACAATACAAATTCTCCAAGGAAAATACTATCTGAGAACTTTACATTCGGTTCGTCAGAATTAAATAACCAGACCACAACCTTTTCTCCTTTTTTATAGGTGTCCAAATTAATCGACCCTTTAAGAAGGTTATAAGTACCAATTTTAATCAAACTGAAATTCCTATTCTTTTCCGAAAAAATAATCCCGAAAACATTCAAGGCTTTCGTCTCACCTAGTAATCCTTCGTTTGATTTCCATGTTAAATCAAGCGTTTTCTCAGTTTTAACATAATTTAGGTCAGGCAATTGAGTTAATGAACCTTTACTAATCGTTATTTTGGAATAATCAAGAATCAAATTCGGGTATTCTCCCTTTACAGCTTCCCTTAATATTTCACTTGAAATAAGATTTGTCGAAGTAAGCTGTTTTAAACTCCTGTCATTATAACTTTTTAATAAAAATTCACGAAGAGGCTTGATAAATGCTATTACTAGCGAAAACTTAGCTCTCTGAATTATTTGTTTTTCCGTAGAGGCGCGCTTTACCCGTTTTGGTAAAGATCTAATTACGTTAATTCCTCTCCAACTTGATCCTACAATTTCTCCAACTTTCCCATGAAAGCCTCCTAAAATACCTTTTGAAATAATTGCCATTTTTTTAAATTTTTAAAGTTTAACCATCGATTGCATGCAATGCCATTTGTGATATCGAAGGCCAAACTAATAGGTGTAATCCCAAAACCGAAATAAGGAAACGATATAATACAAGTTGATATTCTTTGAAATAAATTGACAATATTAAACACACATTTTTCTATTGAATTAATTTTTTATATTCGTTTATAAATCCGAATCAATTATGAATGTTCAAGTAACAAGTAGTTTTCAAAAACACGTAAGAAAAACTCTTTTTTCAATCTTTATTTTTATCCTCGTTTATTTAATCCTTTTATTATCTACCATAGCGTTAGCTGGAATATGTACCTATATAGGAATATGGGCAATTATCAATTATCCAAATGTTCTTACTATTGGTTTAGGATTAGGATTAATTGCATCTGCATTAACTATTCTGTATTTTATGATCAAATTTATTTTTGCATCATCCAAAAATGATACAAGTGACTTAATTGAAGTAAAAAAAGAAGATCAACCTGAATTATTCAGTATGATTGATGAACTTGTAAAAGAGGTGAAAACAGACTTTCCAAAAAAGGTATTTCTATCCCATAATGTTAATGCATCCGTGTTTTATAATTCAAGTTTTTGGAGTATGTTTTTTCCAATTCGAAAAAATCTTCAAATTGGTATTGGATTAATTAACTCATTGACAAAGCAAGAGCTTAAAGCAATTCTTGCTCATGAATTTGGTCACTTTTCCCAGCGAAGCATGAAAGTTGGAAGTTACGTCTATAATGTCAACTCTGTAATTTACAACATGTTATATAACAACGAATCCTTGACAAAAATTCAAAATACCCTAAGTGGTCTTAGCGGGTACATGGCCTTAACCTTAGGACTATCATCTATCTCTATTAATGGAATTCAAAAGATCCTTCAAAAACTATATGACTATGTTAACATTAATTATATGGCTCTCTCAAGAGAAATGGAATTCCATGCAGATGAAATATCTGCAAATGTTGCAGGTTCAAAAGCATTGGCTGATGGTCTTCTAAGACTAAACTTTGCAAATTATGCAATGGACAGGGCAATATTTTTCTACGAAAGAAAATCTGCAGAAAATTTCTTGCCTTTGGATATTTATCAAAACCAACATGCTGTTAGTCTTTTTTTAGCTGAAAAAAATAAATATAATTTGATTAATGGTTTCCCAAATGTCTCCATTGATGATGGAACAAAATATAATAAATCCAAACTCGTGATTGAAAATCAATGGGCATCCCACCCATCAACTGAAGACCGTGTTAAAGCAATTAACAAATTAAATATTCATATCGAGGATCCCGAAATCAGTCCTGCAATCGAAATTCTACGTAATAAAGAAGAACTATTCAACAAAGTCCAAAATTTTATTTTTGGTCCTTTAAAACATAATGGAGAAATTATTGAACTTGATTCACAGCAATCCTTGAAACATTTTGAAATTGACTTTAACAATAACGAGTTTGATGAAATCTATAACGATTTTTACATGTATAATAATCCTGTTATTTCTGATTTTGATAAGATAGATTTTAATCCACAGTATATCGATATCAACGAATTATTTTCTGACAGAAATTCGGAATTGAGTTTGGAAATCAATTCCCTATTAAATGATAAACAGGTGTTAGAAAATATAATGAATAGATCAATCAAATTAAAAACATTTGATTATGATGGCGTTAAATATAAGGCTAATGAAGCAGGAAATATCCTAAACATTGTAAATAATGAACTAAATGATAAAAAAGCTCAAATTAACCAACTGAACATTAAGATATATGAATCTTTTTTTCATATGTCCAAATTTTCAAACAAAGAAATCGATCTACATAATTCTTATCATGAAATGAAAGAATTAGATAACAATTTTGATGAAAAAATTGAATTCTATGTAGACCTCACTAATAGTTATGCTTTTATTTATCATCAGTTAGAATATGCAGATATAGTTATTAATTTAAGTAATAATAAGCCTAAAGAGAAAAGGCTTAAAGCTGAAATAGCTGATCTTTTAAAAAATGATATCTTAAGAAATGAACAGCATCCTGAGACCCTTCAAATGCTAAATGATTTTGTTGAAAAAGATTTAATCTATTTCTATGCAACTGCATATAATGACGAAAATCTAACCCTACTTTTTAATGCCATACATCTCTTCTACGACCTCACGAATAGAGCTTATTTTATTCAGAAAAAACTGTTATTAGATCTCCAAAAAAAGATCTATTTAGAATTTATAAATAATAAGAGCGGGAATTAATCCCGCTCTATTTTGATCAATACTTATAGTACAAATTAATCCAATCCATCTAAGATTATTTAATACGAACTAATCTGCTGTCCTAAAGTAGTTGATGTAGTTTTAGTATTTTTATTTATGCGAAAACGCTGAGCTTTCGATTCTACTTCACCCATTCTTTCGCTGATAAAATCAGAATCAAAAGCTACTCTTGCCTGACCTTCTTTGATCATCCATGCATCACCATGTGAAGCATCCACCATAATAATTCCAGTCTGCACATTCTTCAAATGATCTCCTTCTAAACTCCCTGAAATCAATAAGGCTGAAATTCCATATGCTTCTCCACGATTCGACTTAACTTTTCCATAAATTGTAAAGTCATTACCACTTCCAGAAATTGCCGTGGAAATGCTTGTATCCCGAAGATTGATAAAATTCTCACCTAGTAATTTAATACTAAAATCCTTATCGTTTTGTCCGAATAAACTTACAACCGCATCTGAGAAAACATGTCCGATCGGATCATTAGGAATATTACTCTTACTTAATTTATGGGGTTTAACAGAGAATTTACCATTAATTGTAGGTGGTTTAATGCCTTTATTGATTTTGAAATCTAATTTTGCTAATGAATCTAAATATTGTTGGGGTATTATATCTTCTATACGTTCCGTCTGAATCTTCTCATCTTCTATTTCATTCCCCTCCTTATCACAGGAAATTAGAAAAAAGGAGGTTGCTATCGTTGCTGCAAGTATTCCAAAACTTTTTTTCATATGTATCGATTTTTTCATCCTTCGAAAATAACAACAATTAATAGCTCTTAAATTACCCGAATTAAAGGGTTTTATATACCTGTAATTGGGTAACTAACAAAAAAAAGAGTGGCCAAATGACCACTCTAATTTTCAATTTTCCTTAGGTATTATTCATACCCCGGATTTTGCTTTAAATTATTATTCCCAGCGATCGCTTCATTGGGAACAGGAAATCTGTTTAAATGTGCAGAGCTACTTGCTGCATGATCCCACCATTTTTCTGTAGTGAATGCTTTCCAACGTACTAAATCAGTCCTTCTCCTTCCTTCACCAATAAACTCAATACTCCACTCATCAAGTAGCCTATATTTATCTAAATTTGCTGTTGTTAAAGGGTTTGGATCCTTCCCTCCATCAAAGTTACGCTTGCGAACCTGATTAATCAGATTTGAAGCCTCTGCCAAATTACCTGACCTAAAATTACACTCTGCTAAAATGTAATATATTTCCGCTAACCGTATGATTGGCATATCCCCACCCCATCTCAATGTATTATCATTCAGATTTGGAATAGGAACCTTTACTAAACGAATTCCTGTATTTTCTTCTCCTTCCGACATTTTTGACGGCAATTGGCTAATACTTGAATATTTCTTCCCTGCTCCTACCTCTGTAAATCTTGCAACCTGATCAACAAAGTTCAAAGGCTTATCCTTGTACTCTTCACCTCCAACTATTGCTTTCCCATCAGGTGTAAGGTGAGGTCCTATAATAAACATTCCTTCGTAATTACCACTTCCTAAATATTTATAAGGTTTTTTCCTTAAATCTCCAGTCGACAATTTTTCATATGGTGATCCCAATTTAAAATCGGTACTATATAAACTACCGTCTGGCTTACGGGATGGTGTTAAGTGTGCACCATTATTCGCTCCCATATCTTGATTGAAATATTGACGTGTATTATAATGATAGAAATCAGCATAGAACCAGTTATATTCCAATTTTTTGAATTCAGATGGCATTGACCATATTAATTCTGGCGATTTATCATTCACAAAATTATGTGGCCCGTTCCACTTACTATCCAATGCGTATGTTCCATATTGATTATTAATAATTGCCTGTGCTAAGGTTTTAGCCTCATTATACATCGGTTTATTAATATAAGATTCAGCATTAAAATACAATTGAGCCAACATTGCTGCAACAGCACCTTTTGTAATTGCTCCATCCTCCGCCTTGCCTGCGGCTTTTGCAGGTATGTTCTCTAGCGCAGCTTTCAATAACTTCTCTATATGATTAAACAACTCAACATCGGTGTTTCTAGGCAATGCTTCCTGATCTAACGATTCAAATACTGGCATCCCTCCAAAGAAGTCCAATCCCCTTAAGTAAAAATATGCAATCAAAGCATCTAATTGAGCTAAGTGAGAAGCCTTAGTCTCATCTGTCAATGCAAACTTTGAATAATCTAATTTTTCCAAATCACTTTTTGCATCTAATGCTAAAGCAACCCCCATAAGGGTTCCTCTCCAACTTCCCCAAATCCATCCGTCATCGGGTGTCCAGCGGTGATAGTGGAACCGCTCATTTTCACCTCCATTATACCAGTGCCTACCTTTTGTGGTAATAGCAAAATTATCAGCCGTATATTCTTGTAGTCTCCAGCGATCTTCTCCAACATACCATTTAGCATGCGTAAATGGACGAAATAATGCCGCCTGAATATCTTTCTCACTCTTAAAAAATGTCTCCGGAGTTACTGAACTGTAAAACTCTTGATCTAGTTTCGTACAACTATTTGTTGTCAACAATCCTAGACCTGCACATAGAAATATGATATATTTTTTCATGGTCGTATTCATTAAAAATTAAGTTGTAAACCAAACATAAATGTTCTCGTTTTTGGATAAACATTACGTTCCTCAAATCCAGGCTCTAAACCGTTTATATTTACTTCCGGATCTAATCCACTATACTTTGTAAATACAAATAGGTCCCTTCCTGTTGCATAAACCCTTAAACTCTTAAATGGCTTAATCATTTCGCGATTAAAGGTGTATCCTATATTAATCGCATCAACCTTTAAAAATGAACCTTTCTCTAACCAATAGTCTGATAGCTCCTTCTCTCCTACTATATTCTTGTGATCTTCATAAGCCTCATCTAATACATTCTGTCCTTTCACATTAGGTAAGCTATAATACATATTGATCATATTAAAAACATCATGACCAATCCAACTTCTCATATAAATATTTGCATCCCAGTTTTTATAGGTAAACTCATTGTTCCATGACAATTGTAGGGTTGGAATTGCCTGTCCAACAAATTTTTTGTCTCCTACTGTTTTATTTTTATCTCGAACATCGAATATATTCCCGTCCTTATCATATAACTGCCAATATCCATCATCTGTAAATCCTGCAAATTGCCATAAGAAGAATCTTCCAATTTCTTCACCCGGGTATAAACGTACTGCAGAGCCTGGAGAACCTGGTGCCGGAAATCCTTTACGGTCTGAGAATGTTTGACTTCCCCATAATGAATTCAATTTACTTTTGTTATGTGATGCTACTATGGAAGTAGTATAGCTAAAGTTATCCTGTTGAACTGCTTTATAATTCAACTCAAATTCATAACCCGTATTTTGCATACTTCCCACATTCATAGTCGTCTTATCATGGATTGCCGGTGGCTGAGAAACTGATATATCATAAATTAAATCATCAATAACACGTTTATAAAAATCAACGCGACCGCCTAATTTATTATTCAAAATTGTGAAGTCCATACCTACGTTATACTCTTTTTTCACTTCCCATTTAATCCCTGGATTCTGGTTGTGTCTAACACCATAGGTACGGAACCATTGCCCATTTTGAAGGAACCATGTATCGGCAGAATACATCCGTGTTGAAACTTCTGCTCCAAAACCCTCATTCCCTGTTTCACCATATCCAGCCCTAAATTTCAAGTCATTAATAAAAGTAACATCCTTCATAAATGGCTCCTGTGACATTCTCCATCCAACCGAAACTCCTGGAAAAAATCCCCAACGATTTTCTGGAGCAAATTTTGATGACCCCTCATATCGTGCAGTAGCTGTTACGATATATCTATCTAAATAAGAATAGTTTACACGTCCAAAAAATGCAGCCAATTTAACCCATGGATTTTTCCATGAACCTAAGCCCGAACGGCCATCTGGTAGAAAACTTCCCGTCCCCATATCATTTTCTTTTATCCCATCTACAGGAAAGTCCGAGTTATTCCCACTGAATCCCTGTCCGTTGAAATCTTGATAACTATAGCCTCCTACTGCATTTACAGAATGGTCTTCCCAACGCTTATTATAATTTACCGTCCACTCAAATACACGATCTAAATTGCGTCTCATATCTTGACTTGCGTATCCGTCAATTCCATCTTGACGTGATAGCCTATGTTGTGCCGATCGATAGAATGATCCATGCTCCGAATTGCTCTTGATTCCTACAGTCGCACTTGTACTTAAATGCTCAGTAAGATTTAGTTTCAAAGTTGAATTCGCCAATAAATAACGATATTGTCTCCGATCATCACGTAGCATTACTTCCGCAACAGGATTCCAATAATCATAGCCTCCCGTCAAAACATTATAACCAGTAATATCATCAGCATTATATGGAGTTTCTGTCGGATTAAGTACCATAGCCATATTAAAAATGTCATTATTGGTAAAATCTGCATCTACTTGATTATAACTTGCATTGGTTGATAATTCAGCAAATCCATCAAAAAATCTGAAATTTGTATTGATTCGGCCCCCAATTTCTCCTCGTTTTGACCCTAAAGCAATACCTTTAGCATCTCGTTTGACAAAAGTGGCATATACATTCGCATCTTCAGAACCGCCACTTACATTTATAACTTGACGGTGACTAAATGGATTCTTGTTGGTCACTTCATCATACCAATCTGTTCTGTAGCCCAAGTCATCACCTAGACCAACTTCTACAAATTTTTCCGCTGAAAGGACCTGAGGTCGTTTCCGAACAGTTTCCATAAAATATTCCGAGGTAAAATTAACAGAAGGTTTTCCAATTTGAGGCCGTTTAGTAGTAATTAAAATTACCCCTCCTGAGGCACGGGTACCATAAATGGCAGCAGCAGACGCATCTCTTAATACGTTGATTGACTCAATATCTTCTTTTGCTACTGAATTGACATCTCCCCCAGGTACTCCGTCAATTACAACCAAAGGACCTTGTGATGCGTTAACGGAGTTTACTCCACGCAGCTGTAAGCTTACTCCGGCATTGGGATCTGTACCATTATTAGAAGATACGTTTAATCCTGCAACTTTTCCTTGCATAGCCAAAATTGGGGAAACGGTTCCAGGAACAAAATCCTTAGGCTTGATCGTTGTTACTGCACTCGTCAATTCCTTCTTGTCCAAGGATCCATATCCCACAACTACGACTTCATCCAGTCCTTGGGGATCTTCTTCCAAGGTAATTGAAACTGTACTTCCAGTAACGGGAACCTCCTTGTTGAGATAACCAATCATCGTAATCGTCAAGGTCGCACCATTAGGTACTTCAGACAATTCAAAATTTCCGTTTACATCTGTTTGAGTTCTGTTTTGTGTTCCTTTAACACTTACTGTAGCTCCAGAAAGTATTTCTCCTTTAGCATCTTTGATCGTTCCTGTGATCTTTTGTTGGTAAGCAGAATAAACTGCAACCTTCGCAAATAACGGTGAAATTGGAACCATACTGAGGGATCCGCTGAACAATAAAATCTTGGTCAACGTCCTAAAATAACTAGTCTGTTTTTTCATCAGTTAGATAGGTTTAGTTAGAATTATAGGTTTATTTAACCCAATAATAAAAAAAAATTAAGTGTTAACAAATTTTGAATGAAATTAAAGTTTTATATAACTACTAATTCATTATATGTTAAACCATCTATTTTATTGTTTTTCATTTCCTTATAATACTATTTATTATATTTAATTTTGTTTATGACAGATTTTCTTTCACCCCATAAAACCAATAAAACTCCTCGTTTTGAAGAGTCCCAAGGCTTTTATACAAGTATCTTTTTCAGTCAATATCTTATTCAACATTTCCAGGTTTAAAAATTCAATAAAACCATAAATTTTCCTACCTTTAAAAGAGAGGCAAAGGGGAAAATCCCTACCCCATTCTGTCCTTATAAAAGCATTATAAACATAAAACCCTTTTCATATGAAGGATTCTCCAGGTAGAAAATTACGGTCGGCACTTCAATCTGAATCTCCATTACAAATTGTTGGAGCTATTAATGCAAATCATGCATTATTAGCTGAACAGTCTGGTTTTAAAGCCATCTACCTTTCCGGAGGTGGTGTAGCAGCTGGGTCATTGGGAATTCCAGACCTTGGAATAACTACTCTTGATGATGTATTGATTGATGTTGGACGAATTACCAATGTTTGTTCATTACCGCTTCTTGTAGATATTGACACCGGATTCGGGCCCTCTGCTTTCAATATTGCAAGAACAATCAAATCTTTGGAAAAAGCTGGTGCTGCTGGAATACACATGGAAGATCAGGTAGGCGCAAAACGCTGTGGCCATCGACCAGGTAAGGAACTTGTTTCAATAGACGAAATGGTTGACAGGATAAAAGCTGCTGTCAATGCAAGAGTTGATACTGATTTTCTAATTGGAGCTAGAACCGATGCAATTGCAAGTGAAGGTCTTGATAAAGCCTTAGAAAGAGCAGTCGCCTACCAAATTGCCGGGGCTGATTTTATTTTTGCTGAAGCCGTTACCCACATAGAAGATTATACAAGGTTTGCTGAAGCTACTGGCCTTCCTATCCTAGCGAATATCACGGAATTTGGGAAAACAGACTTATACTCAGTAGATCAATTAAGATCAGCTCGCGTTTCAATTGTTCTTTATCCATTATCTGCATTTAGAGCCGCAAATAAAGCCGCACTCAATGTGTATCAACATATTCGAAATGACGGTACTCAAGCGAATGTCATAGATACAATGCAGACTCGGGAAGAGCTTTATAAAAGCATTGATTATTACCGTTATGAAGATGAATTAGACCAACTATTCAAAAACAAATGATATGAAAGAAGCTAATGAATCAGGTTTTAAACCAAAAAAAAGTGTAGCACTCTCCGGTGTACCAGCAGGAAATACCAGCTTATGCACAGTGGGCAAAAGCGGTAATGACCTTCATTATAGAGGCTATGACATTTTGGACCTTGCTGAAAAAGCAACCTTTGAAGAAGTTGCTTATCTGCTTATCCATGGAAATTTACCTACAGAAAGCCAACTTAAAAATTATCAAAAGAAACTTATCGCCGATCGCGGAATTCCATCCGTATTGAAAGAGGTCTTAAAGCTAATTCCTGAATTCGCACACCCAATGGATGTGCTGAGAACCTCTGTCTCTGTCTTTGGAACCCTTGAACCTGAACCTCTAAATCATGATATTGAAGTTACTAGAAATATTATTGATAGACTAATGGCAAGCATGGGATCCTCCCTATTATATTGGTACCATTATAGTCACAACCAAAAAGAGATCTCTGTTGAAACCAAAGACCCTACCTTAGGTGGTCAGTTTCTTCATCTATTACATGGAAAAGAACCCTCCCAATCCTGGGTCCATGCCATGCAAGTGTCTTTAAACCTTTATGCTGAACATGAATTTAATGCCTCTACATTTACAGCACGTGTTATCGCAGGTACTGCTTCTGATGTATATTCATCCGTTGCTGGAGCAATTGGTGCATTGCGCGGACCAAAACATGGCGGTGCAAATGAAGTCGCCTACGAAATTCAAGAACGTTATAAGAATGCAGATGAGGCTGAAGCTGATATTAAAAAAAGATTGGCAAATAAAGAAGTAATCATTGGTTTTGGCCATCCTGTCTATACTGTAGCAGATCCAAGAAATCAAGTAATCAAAAAAATAGCAAAAAAACTCTCCGAGGAAGCCGGTGATATGAGGTTATTTGATATTGCTGAACGAATCGAAACCGTAATGTGGAATGAAAAACGGATGTTTCCTAACTTAGACTGGTTCTCTGCCGTTGCTTATCATATCATGGGAATTCCTACAGCTATGTTTACTCCATTGTTCGTAATGTCACGAATATCAGGTTGGGGGGCACATATCATCGAGCAAAGGGAAGATGGTAAAATCATTCGACCTAGCGCACATTATATCGGACCTGAAAACCGAGAATTTATACCTTTAAAAGATCGTAAAAATTAAATTATTTATATATTAAAATGTCTTCACATATTTCGAATAACAGACCTAATCCGGATCAAGTACTTATCGATATAGCAGATTATATCCTTGGATATGAAATAAAAAGCGAATTAGCTTTAAAAACTGCTCACTATTGTTTTTTAGATACAATTGGTTGTGGGTTTGAAGCTTTAACCTATCCTGCTTGCACAAAATTATTAGGACCTATTGTTCCAGGTACTCAAGTACCAAATGGCGCGAAAGTCCCAGGTACTTCCTATCAATTGGATCCCATCCAAGCTGCTTTCAATATTGGAGCAATGGTAAGGTGGTTGGATTTTAATGACACCTGGTTGGCAGCTGAATGGGGCCATCCTTCTGATAATTTAGGCGGAATTTTAGCGGTTTCTGATTGGATCTCTAGAAACCGTGTTTCTGAAGGTAAAGAACCTCTTTTAATGATTGAAGTCCTACAAGCAATGGTTATGGCCCATGAAGTTCAAGGAGTTCTAGCTTTAGAAAATTCATTTAATAAAGTAGGTCTAGACCATGTAATCCTAGTTAAAGTTGCTTCTACTGCCGTAGTAGGTAAACTTCTTGGATTAAATAAAGAAGAATTAATCAATGCAATTTCATTGGCCTTTGTCGATGGTCAATCCTTAAGAACTTATAGACATGCCCCAAATACGGGTAGCCGAAAATCATGGGCTGCTGGCGATGCTACTTCTAGAGCAGTTAGATTAGCATTGATTGCCCAAAAAGGTGAAATGGGATATCCTTCCGTATTAACTGCCCCCGTATGGGGTTTCTATGATGTTTCATTCAAAGGAAACCAATTTAAATTTCAAAGACCTTATGGAACTTATGTCATGGAAAATGTATTATTCAAAATTTCTTTCCCAGCAGAATTCCATTCCCAAACAGCTGTTGAAGCTGCAATGACCCTATATCAAAAATTAAAAGAATTAGGAAAGTCTTCAGAAGATATAAAATCAATTAAGATTCGTACTCATGAAGCTGCAATTCGAATTATTGACAAAAAAGGTCCATTACATAATCCTGCCGATCGGGACCATGCTATTCAATATATGGTCGCAGTACCCTTGATCTTTGGACGCCTAACCGCAGCAGATTATGAAGATAATATTGCTTCCGATCCAAGAATTGATAAGCTAAGAGAAAAAATAACCTGCTTTGAAGACCCTCAATTTACAGTGGATTATCATGACCCTGAAAAACGATCTATTGCAAATGCATTAACAGTAGAACTCAATGATGGCAGTATTTTAAATGAGGTAATTGTGGAGTATCCGATTGGTCATCGAACAAGAAGAGAAGAAGGGATCCCCAAATTAATTGAAAAGTATAAAATCAATCTTGCAAGGGTGTTTGCTGAAAAACAGCAAAAGAATATCCTTCAAAAAACTTTGGATTATGATACTATCATTCAAATCCCAGTACATGAACTTGTGGACGAAATGGTATAATTAAAAAAAGGAAATCATTCTGTAATGCCGAGAAATTTTTTATTTTTCCAAAGCATTGCAGAATGATTTCCTTCTCTATTATCCTAATGGCCAATTAGATTTAAAACCATCATAAAAGCGATAGCCTTCATCCCTTAACTTCAGCAAGGATTCAGGTAATTCCCACTCATCTCCATATTGCGCATAGTTTGTACAGTTCTTAACAAACTCATCCAGCCCGATAGTATCAATATAACTTATTGATCCGCCTGTTTGCGCTGGATAGCCAACACCCATAACGGAACCCAAATCAGCATCAATAGGATTATTTACTATCCCCTCCTCTAAACATCGGTAACTATCCAGTGCCATTACACACAGCAATCGGTCTTGAATATCCTTCGATGAAATCTGGGAATCTAATGATTTTAATTCTCGATCCTGGTAAAATTGTTTAGGCTTATTATCCGGATAATTGTAGAATCCCCGACTTGATGCACGACCAGTTCTACCCTTCTTAATCATTCGCTGTAAATAGTTATAAACTCGTCTCTGACTGAAATTCATGTCAGGCAATTGGTCATATACATGTACCATAAGCGGTAAAGAAATCTCATCCAATACAGCTAAAGGTCCAATACCAAATCCTGCACTTCTTGATCCTTCTTCAATTCTTTCCATTGAAATCCCTTCTAACAACATCGTTATCCCTTCCAAAAGATAATTAAAGAATATTCGAGATGTGAAAAATGCATGTCCATCATTTACAATAATAGGTATCTTCTTTAATCTGCCTACAAAATGTAGAGCCTTATCCAAGGTTTCCTCAGAAGTATCCTTCCCTCGAATGACCTCAACTAAGGACATCCGATCGACAGGAGAAAAGAAATGCAGACCTAAAAATCGCTTCGGATCAGTAAAGTTCTTTGCTAATTTACTTATAGGAAGTGAGGTTGTATTTGATGCGAAAACTCCACTTAACTGCAAATAATCTCTACCCTCCTTAATAACTTCAGATTTCAATCGTCTATCTTCATAAACAGCTTCAATAATGATTTCAGAACCATCTAAATCCTCAATATGTTCTGTTGGTAAAATTCGCTCCAAAATCTTGGGCTTATCCTCCTCCTTCATTTTATGAATGCTTATTAATTTATTACAAACTTTTTCTGAATAAGCTCGTCCCTTCTCTGCCCTTTGTAATTCTACGTCTTTTAGAACAACATCTATCCCTGCTTTTGCAACCTCATAAGCTATGCCAGCACCCATCATCCCAGCACCAATGATCCCAACTTTACTAATACTATTCTTATCCTCTAAATCTATGGTCTTGTCTATCGCATCTTGAACCGCATAATAAAAGGTTCTTACCCTTGCTGTTGTTTCCTTTGCAGTTAATAATGCACAAAATGAAGTTTGCTCTCTAGATAATAATTCATCAAATTTCAATGCCAAAGAACTTTGGAGTAGACCTAATAGGACCTCAACCAATAAAGATGGTTTATGTTGCTTTGCATTTAATTTTTCTAGCGCAGAACTTATATTTTTTGAATCAGTTTTCCATATTTTTTTTATTGAATTTCCATTACTCGAATCTTCAGACAACCATAACTGTACCTGCTCCCATGAAGTTATCCTTCCATCAATTAAACCGGAAATTTCAGCTTCATCAGGTTTTATCATTCGTCCTGAACTTAAATAATCAAAAACTAACTCAGCATCGATGATGTTAATAAGCCTCGTAAAACTCCCGTTTCCTGCCAGCATACCCAATGCTCCTTCGGGAAATCCAATTTTTGCTTTAGGACCTATCCCGATTCGACGATCAAATAACAAAAGAAAGGCTGCCGCTAATCCCGTACACCTTTTATCAAATAAAACTACAGTAGGCTTATTAAGTTCCGATAACTCAATAATTAGCTTGTTAATGAGGTTCAACTTATTCCCAAAGCTTTCCTTCTTAGCTGCTTCAATTAATTCCTCATAGTCAGCGCTTTCAAATTTCCCTTCCAAAATCAATTGTAAACTTTTACAATCTTTTTTCTTCAAAACCGAAATTAAGAGTTCAAGACAAAATTTAAACTCATCTACCGAAAGACTATGTGGGCTGTTACGGACGTTGATCCATCTTAATTGATAAACACCATCAGCATTCTTACTAACGCTGATCTGTTCCTTAATTCTTTCCTTTATTTTACTCATGCTCAATTAATTTAGATCGATTTCCAATCATGTGTTATATGTTAATTCATCTATACATATTTTAGATATGATTTCAAGCATAATCTCTGATGTACCACCAATAATCGTCCCAACCTTGACATCTCTATATAGCCTAGAAATCTTATAATCTTCAGTAAAACCATAGCCCCCAAATAATTGAAGACATTCTCCAACAACCTTTACTGCGAGTTCACTGCATTGTAGCTTGGCAATGGAACATTCCTTTACCGCATAAACATGCTGATTTTGCATTGAACAACAATGGGATACAAATGCTTTAAGTACCTCAATATCCGCAATCATCTGAGCTACTCTATGACGAATAACTTGAAAATCCTTCAATTGTTTGTTAAATGCCGACCTTTCCTCAATGTATTTTAAAGTATACTGAACCGCCGACTCAGTAGTTGACAAGCTATGTATTGCCGCTGTTAGGCGCTCCAATTGAAGTCCCCCCATCAGATATTTAAATCCTTCACCTAATTCCCCAATTAAATTATCTTTCGGAACTTTAACTTGATCGAATGCCAATTCTGCTGTATCCGATGCTAGCCAACCCATTTTTTGAATTTTATTCGAACTGACCCCTTCTGTATTTCTGTCAATTACCAATAAACTAATTCCTTTCGCCCCTGCTTGTGGGTCAGTTTTTACCGCCGTAATGAAAAAATCTCCGTAATAGCCATTGGTTATAAATGTCTTCGATCCATTTACTAAAAAATAATCCCCATGATCAAAAGCCGTAGTCTGTATATTTTTAACATCTGATCCAGCACCTGGTTCTGTAATCGCAACTGAACTTACCAATTCCCCTGCAATTACCTTCGGTAAATACTTTTCCTTTAATAAATCTGATCCATATTTCAATAAATACGGTGCAGACATATATTGAATAACTAAGGCTGAAATCGTAAATCCTCCTGAAAAACATTGTGAAAGCTCTTCGCAAAATATTTGAGAGTAAAAAAAATCAAGATCTAATCCACCATATTGTTCTGGAAATATTAATCCTAGATAGCCCATATCACCCATCTTTTTCCATATTGATTTGTCGATCTCACCCTTCTTTTCCCACAAATCAACATGAGGAATTATTTCTTTTTGAATAAACAAACGCAGACTTTCCCTGAAAACCTCATGTTCAGGACTCAATTTTGTTATTAGCATATAAGTTTATTTGGTTCACTACAGCAATACATTGTTCAAGATTTTATCAATGTAATTACCATTCTAAATTTAGGAATTTTAGTATAACTAGGCAAATTAAGACACAAAAGACATAGGAATTAAGAGATTAAATTTTAAGAAAATTCTCTTATTTCTTATGCCTTTCGAAAAGTCTTGATATATTAAATGATTAACTGAAATAATTGCCTTTAATTTCGCTTACTTTGTCGTCAAAAATCTCTTCCGGACAGTGAAGCAATTGTCTTAAGGCAAATAATTGATAGAAACTTGGTTCCTCAAGAATATTTAGAAACAAAAATATTTCCTTTAATATTAAACGCTCTTTCTCATCTGAACAGGATGATAAAATCTCCAACAATGTTAACTTGATCTCATTCAAACTTAATTTGTAGTGATTAAGTCCACCTCCTAAACTCCAAAATCCTTGATCGATAATATCTTTATATTTTATTCGATCATATAATTTAACAATCTGAACATGCTGCTCCTCTGTTAAATTCTCAAGATTACTACTTGTTGTAAAACAACTAGCTGTAACTTCCTGTAATCTCCTCTCAAGGTCCTGCCCCTCCAAGGTATTGTTTGGTATTTCCATATTTTAATAATTATGATATTTTTAAAAGCCTATTACTCCTCCCCAAATCATGTTTGTAATTGCTCTTAGCACAATGTATTACCAATCCATCCATATCAATGATAGAATCTCAAATCCATTGCTAAATCAAATTAAATCCGCAATAAAATCTTTTTATTACCCAAAGGAATTACCATTACAAAAATAACTATATTTTAATTAATTTAATATTAATATATTTTTTTTATTATTTTTTTAATAAAGTAAAATCGAGGATTTATTGCAATTCAATATACATAAAATTATATAGTTTGGCTTATTTATTTTAATTTCAACACTTTAAAAATATTTTTTTCACATTTTCCCACAAAACCCTGTCAATATTTTAAATTAAATTTTATATAAAATATTTTATTCTTTCATAAAATTATCATAAAACGATATTAAATTAATGTTAACTAATCGATGTATTAACCGCAGTAATCCTAAATAAAAATTTCTTTTCTGTATTTATTAATCAATAAATACATACATTTCATGAAAACAATTAAAATCAAATGAATATAATTTTAGAAACAAAACAACTGTTAATCCGTGAAATACACACTTCTGATAGATTGGACATGTTCGAAATGGATTCTGACCCTCTTGTTCATCAATATATTTTCAATAATCCAGTAAAAGAGATTACTGAGATCGACGAAGCAATTCGACATATTCAAAATCAATATCGTACGAATGGAACAGGAAGATTAGCCGTAATATTAACTCAAAGTGGAGAAATGATAGGTTTGTGAGGTTTAAAATATCTTACCGAATCAAATCTATTTCATCAAAACACGATAAAATTTAATTTTTATAATAGCTTTTGCTCATCAATTATTTGTAAATTTAAGAGACAAATAGATGTAAAATAAGGTACTATGGCAAATTTTAGCGACAATTTCTCTAAACAAGCATCTATTTATGCTCAGTTTAGACCATCATACCCTCATGAATTGTATGATTATCTTAGCGGCTTAACTCCTGCACATGACTTAGCTTGGGACTGTGGAACCGGAAATGGTCAGTCTGCCATTCATCTAGCTGATTTCTATAATCAGGTCTATGCATCTGATCCGAGCGAAGCTCAAATCAAAAATGCTTTTGAACATGAAAAAGTCCAATACCACGTTGAAAAAGCCGAAGAACCTAAATTAACTGAACATTCCGTCGATATTATCACGGTTGCACAGGCTATTCATTGGTTTGACATCGATAAATTTTATCAAGCTGCAAAAAGGGTGCTTAAAAAAGATGGAATAATTGCAGTGTGGGCGTATGCTGTACCCATGGTCAATAAAGATATTGACCCAATAACTCAACATTTCCACGATAAAATAGTAGGACCATATTGGCCTTCTGAAATTAAACTCCTTCAACAAGGATATACTACCATACCATTTCCTTTTCGAGAAATTGAACCCCCAGAGTTTTATATCAGAAAAAAATATAAACTTCAAGACTTCCTAGGACACCTTTTAAGCTGGTCCGCAACTCAACGATATATTCAGCAAGAAGAAAAAAATCCACTATTCAAGCTAAAAGATGAGTTAGCTGCCTTTTGGAAAGATGAGGAAGAGGCTAAACAGGTAACCTGGAAAATAATTATGAGAGTAGGAAAATTACCTAGTTAAATTATAAAAAATCAATATGAAACATCTTACATATAAAGAAGTTTTACGTTTTTATTTACGCATCTAGTTTCTTTTCAAATGCTTTTCTGGCACTACCTCGAAAGTAAACTTCTCCACAATAAACGTAGCCTAACTTCTCTAAAACGCGCAACATACCTGTGTTGTCAAAATTCGTATCTACTTTTATGCTTAAGAAACCATCTTGTAAACTTTGCTCTTCAGCCTTTTTTAACATCCAGGTAGCTTGTCCCTTAGCATAATTTTCCTGACTGACAGCTATCCTATGAACCACAGAAAATGGCCTATTTGTCAACCATTGATCTGCAATCGCTTCATAAGCAGGTTCACCATCATAAATCAATGCCAGATATCCCGTCAATTTACCCTCATTGTTTAAACTAATATATCCATTTCCTTTTTCGATATCAGTTTTTACAACTTCTAAATTTGGATAACCATCCTGCCATTGACTACTTCCCTCCGACTTCCTTTTATCAATGGCCTCTTTAATAATTCCCCAAATAGAATTAGCATCCGATGCTATCGCCTTTCTAAATGTAAATGCTGAAAATTGTTCTAATGACATATTCAAATGTAGCAAGTATGTACTACTTCTAAAATAATATTAAATAAAAAAATTCCCCAAAGGGCTTTGGGGAATTTACAGAAACGGGTGTTGAAAACCCATATGAACCAATTTAATTAATGATGATCTATGTTATATATAATTTTATACGCCTTGAATGTTTTAAAAGTTAGGGGTTATAACTAGGTTAGGCTTTTCCTAGCCTAATTATAACCCTTCACTAAGGTTGAGTTTAGGTTTTATTTTTAAAGCAGTACCAATGCCCTATACCAAATCTAATAAGAAACAAAATTTTATCCATCCTGTACCATCCTGCAAATCAGCATATTTTAAAAATTCCGAAAATTTATTGATGAAAATTTTAGATCTCCCTATTTCGTTTATTAAGCTCTTCAACTAATTTTGATGACCTAAAACTAAATTCTGCCCCAAAACTATTTACTACTAATCCCTTAATCAAATTATCCTTTGATGAGATCGCAAACAAGATGCTTTCATCAGCAGGATCTGTCATACCTTCAAATCTAAATATCTCATCTATGACAAATTCTTCTGGAGACAATTCCATAGAATGTCCTACACAGAACAAACATTCTCCATCTTCTTGAACTTGAAAATCTTCGACATAACCTGATTTCTGTAGATCATTGACTGCTTCACTCAATGTATCGTAACTTCTTCGACTTCTTGGTTCCATAACAAAATGATTTATTGCCTAAATAATTGATTCTATTTTGATTGAATGAAATTTAATAAAATCTTTAACAACTATAAACATAATTAGGTCAAATCATATACATTCCTCTAGAATCCCGTTCTTGTAATTATTCTCAATGTTAAACGAAGAAAAGTTTACATTTACAATCAAATAAAAATAGGATGTCTGAATTTATCTTTAGAGATGCAGTTTTAGCAGATTTACCAAGGATAGTTGAAATATACAATACAACTATTGCATCAAGAATGGTAACAGCCGATTTAGATCCTGTATCTATTGAGAGCCGAGAAAAATGGTTCGCCGAACACAACCCAAATAAAAGGCCCCTATGGGTCATTGAATCTAAAAACGAAATAATTGGATGGATCAGCTATCAATCCTTTTATGGAAGACCTGCTTATGATTCAACCGTCGAAATAAGTATTTATTTAGACCCAAATGTAAGAGGAAAAGGAATAGGAAAGATTGCCCTAGAATTTGCAATTTCTACAGCACCTGCCTATGGTATTAAAACCTTATTAGGATTTATATTCTCCCATAATGAACCTAGTCTCAAACTTTTTAAATACTTCGGTTTCGAAGAATGGGCAAACTTACCAAATATTGCAACCTTAGATGAAAACGAAAGAGGATTGATGATTTTAGGAAAAAGGGTTTCCAACTGAAAATAGTTTTTATGCACAGCTCAAACAAATTATTATTTTCTGTTATTTTAGTGAAATGGATATTGCACTTATTATTTTCGGTAGTTTTCTCATCATCTTTACTATTTTACCTTTCATTAGAAATGACTTTTGGACATTCAGAGTTTTCGAATACCCTAGGATTCAAAAACTTGTCCTATCCATTCTATGGATTTGCCTTTGGGCTATTCATGCTGATTTTAATAATGTAACCCTCTGGATTTATTTTATTTTATTATCAATAAATACAGTTTATCTACTCTATCAAATTCTACCTTTTACACCAATCGGTAAAAAACAAGTATACAAAGCAACAAATATTGATGACCAAAACAGCATCAAAGTAATGATCTCAAATGTGTTTGAAGACAATAAGAATTACACAGGATGCTTAAATGTTATAAAATCAAACAATCCGGATTTGTTACTTCTTTTAGAAACTAGCCATAAATGGGATCAGGAAACGATTTCTCTTGAAAAAGAATATCCTAACCATGTTAAAATCCCAATAGATAACACCTATGGTATGCTGCTATATTGTAAATTCCCAATTCATAATGCGGAAGTAAAATATTTAGTTGAATCGGAGATCCCGAGTATTGACTGCAAAGTTGAACTCCCAAGCGGTCAGTTAATCCAAGTCTATGCAGTCCACCCCACACCTCCCGTACCAAACGAAAACCCTCGATCAACTGAAAGAGATAAGGAATTATTGATGGTGGCAGAGAAAGCCAAAAATTGTGAGTTACCGGTAATTGTCATCGGGGATCTGAATGATGTCGCTTGGAGTTATACCACCGAATTATTCCTCAAAATGAGTGAACTCCTTGACCCTCGTCGTGGAAGAGGGTTTTACAATACATTTCATGCCAAACAGCCTCTTTTGCAGTTCCCCTTAGACCATGCTTTTATTTCTGCCGACTTCAAACTGAGAGATTTAAGAAAATTAGACAATTACGATTCTGATCATTATCCTATATTTGTGCATATACAGTTTGAAAAAACTGCCGAAAGCGAACAAGAGAACAACCAGTTAGATGCCACAGCCGACGACAAAGAGATGGCTGCTGAAAAAAGAAATGCAAACACATCCGATAATTAATTATGAACGACCAAGAAGACTATAAATCAATTAACAAGCAACTTTGGAATGAAAAAACAGAAGCGCATGTAGATAGTGATTTTTATAATAATAAAGAATTTTTAGCAGGTAAAAACTCTTTAAATTCTATTGAATTGAACCTATTAGGTAATATCGAGGATAAATCGATCCTCCACCTTCAATGTCATTTCGGACAGGATACACTTTCCCTAGCCAGAATGGGAGCAAAAACTACCGGTCTCGACCTTTCCGATAAAGCAATTGATGTAGCAAAACAACTAAACACACAATTAAACCTGGATTCTACTTTTATTTGCTCGGATGTATTTGATGCTCCAAATAGCTTAAATGAACAGTTTGATATTGTATTTACTAGCTACGGAACTATTGGATGGCTCCCAGATTTGAATAAATGGGCTGCCGTAATTAGAAGATGCCTTAAACCTGATGGAAAACTTATTTTTGTTGAATTTCACCCCGTCATTTGGATGTTTGAATATGACTTCAGCAAATTCAAATATTCATATTTCAATGATGGAGCTATTATTGAAACAAATGAAGGAACTTATGCTGACAGAAATGCTCCCATTAAAGCTAAAGAAATCTCTTGGAACCACCCCTTATCCGATGTATTCAAAGCACTATTAAACAATGGACTTTCTATTGAATCTTTTGAAGAATTCGACTATTCTCCATACAACTGCTTTAACAATACCGTAGAATTTGAACCTGGAAAGTTTCAGATCAAGGAATTACAAGGAATTATTCCAATGGTCTATGCACTGTCTGCAATAAAAAAATAGTCCTTTTAAAAAGGACTATTTTTTTCTGCTAATCAGCAATTCTTTATTTATTCCACCACAACTTAGTGAACTGTACATCGTCACCTTGCTGAGATAATGCAGATTGATAATTTGCTTTATTGGTACTCTGTTCCTTTAATGGATAAACTAAGCGACTTGGAATTACATTTCCGACTTCTGGATTAAAGGTATAGGAAACTGGTTTACCCTGGACATTTCCACTCCAAACAACATCTCCTTTCTTAACCAAAAACAGTGGATAACCTGTTCTTCGAATCTCGGTCCAAGACTCAATCCCTTGACCATAAAGTGCTAAATATTTTTGCGAAAGAACATTCTCCTTATTCGCCTTTGGTAATTTATCTAGGTATGAACTAACTTCATTCGTACTCGCTCCCCAACGCTCTAAACTTGCTTTAACTCCTTTCTCATAGTTCCCTTGATCCCAACCTTTATACTCTGATATTAAAAATTCCACCTCAGCATATTCCTGTAAAATTTCATTTGCATTCGCTTTGTTGATGATCTCGCTCGGTAGAGAAATACTGTCCAAAGGAAATAAATTCCCTGCCGCTAATGGAAGTCCATACGGCTGACCTTTATAGACATTTTTACTATTTGGCTTAGCATATTTGCTCAAACGTGGATCCGCAATTTTAAATGGCCCACGATCTCCTTTTAAAACATCAATCAATACATGAGATACTGCAAAATCCTTTCTGTTAGCTGTAACGGTTGCTCTAAAAAGTGGAGCCTCGTATGGCGAAGACTGAGAATAAACAAATCCTGCATTATCTGCATTGGATGTAAATACACCTTTCTTTATTGCATCTTCTATATGCTGTGTAGCCAATGCCTTATCTTTATTTAAAATACGGGTTGCTAATCGAAGACGCAATGAATTTGCAAACTTAAACCAGTTTTCATTCTTTCCTTGATATATAATATCCGATGTTCCAAAAGTCACACCCGATTTGTATTTACCTAAAGTATCCGCAGCGATCTTGAGCTCATTCAAAATGTCCTTATAAATCTTTTCTTGTGACGCATATTTAGGTGTCAAAATATCGGGATTACGTTTTAATGCCTCAAAATCTGCATCCTGATTACCATAAGACTCGTAAGGAATATCCCCAAAGACATCCGTTAGTGAATGAAATGTAAAAGACTTTAATACCCTTGCAATAGCGATTTGAGTAGAATTCAATCCCGCAGCATTTGCTTGAGCTTCAACTTTGGTACTTGCATCTTCATTCAATACAATAATTTCATTTAAGTTGTTCAATGCTTTATACGTACTGGTCCAATAATCATCTGAATAATTGGCTGATATTAAATACCTTGATTGATCCGTATAGATATTTTGGCTGAAATATTGTGCAAATAACTGCGCTCCTCTAAAATGAATATTTTCACTTCTCAATGCATTGACCACCTGACGCTCAGCGGATAAAAACAAGCTTGGCGTAGGTACCTTTGACGGCCTATTAGGATCCGTATTAATCTCATTGAATGTTTCTTTAGAACAAGATACAAAGCTCAAGCCCAAAAGAGTTGTATATAGAATATGTTTAATTTTCATAAGTATCTAGCTTAAAATTTAAGGTTAACATTAAATCCATAGGTCAATGGAGTAGGGATATTTCCACCTTCAATACCTTGAACATTTCCACTGCTGTTTGCAAACTCAGGATCGATGTATTTGCTCTTTGTATAAATATTCCAAACATTACGCGCATAAGCGGATAACCTAATTCCTTTGATAACTTTTGGCTGATTCAATGGAATCGTATAGCCGAATGTCACCTCTCTAAGCTTAATGAATGTTCCATCGAAGATTGAAAAGGTAGTTGGACCTGTAGATTCATTTCTGCCCCATTGTTGAGCTGTAATTCTAGTATCATTTTCACGGACATTGCTTGTAGAGTAGGTTCCATCGGCATTGAATACGACATCCGCCTTCACCCCATCTAAAATCAACCCTTCCTCACGGACATTATTTTCCGCAGTACGTTCCAATATCCCCGAATACATTCCCACATTATACGTTTGTGAATAGAAGCTTCCTCCTACACGTCCATCAATTAAAAACCCAAAATTGAAATTTTTATACCTGAAATTATTTTGGAATCCAAATAAATAATCTGGCAATACAGAACCTAATGGCACTAATTGTGATGTTCTCATATATGTACCGTCTTCCTTAACTACTTTTTCCCCTTCTGCATAGACAAAGTCATAACCCAATAATTGCCCGTATGGCTGACCTTCTCTAGCAACCAAATTGATTAAGGAAGAACTCAAGGTCAACGTATTTACCAACTCATCTAATTTCAAAACTTTATTCCTGTTTCTAGACCAGTTCAAACTACTGTTCCACTCAAAATTATCATTCCTAACAGGTGTACCATTTAAAATAACTTCTACCCCTTTATTCTCAACTTTCCCTGCATTCAGCACCTTAGCTTCATATCCAAATGCGGAAGAAACTGGAATTGGCAAAATCTGATTTCTTGATGTATTGTTATAATAGGTAACATCTAATCCTAATCTGTTCTTAAAGAATTGTAAACTTAAACCTGTTTCCCAGGAGCTGGTAATTTCTGGCTTTAAGTCAGCATTATTTAAGGTTGCTGGCAATTTATTAGATGGCTTCCCATCGAAAGACTGTTCTACATCGTAAGCTTTATACAATTGATATGGATCTGTATCATTTCCTACTTGTGCCCAACCTAATCTAACTTTACCAAATGACAACCAGCCTAAGTTTTGGACGGCAGGCAATTGAGAAAAGACAAAACTTCCTGTGAATGATGGGTAAATAAAAGAATTCGCGTGTGTTGGCAATGTTGATGACCAATCATTTCTAACTGTAGCATCAACAAATAAAATATCATTATATCCTAATGAAGCACTTCCATAAAGGGATGCGATTCTTCGATTATATGTGAAGTTTTCAACTTTGACCGTAGAAGCGTTTTTTAAGTTATAGTAATTTGGAACGATCAAGCCTCCTTGTGTAATTCCATAGTCCACTTTCCTACTTTGGTTTCTTAAGTTTGCCCCTGCATTTGCAACCAATGAAATCTTATCCCAATTCTTTTTGGCAGTCGCTAAAAATTCATAATTATATTCATTCAATTTATTGCTACTCTCCTCGTATTGGGATGCACTCCTTGAATATACAGCAATACGATCTTGGGTATTGAATTGATAAATATCTCCATGTACTTTGGCTCCAATTTGCAACCAATCAGTAACTTCATATTGCGCACCAATATTCCCATAAAACCTATCTCTCTTCTCTTCTAAATAACTTTCATATGCTGACCAATACGGATTATCTATAAAGCGAGTAGCTTCGGCGGCTGGAGTATTTTGCCAGCCTGTTCTATTCCATGCCAATGGGGTTCCATCCGCGCGCTTGTAATTTTCAAGACGTTTATAGTCTACCTGAACAGCACCCCATTGAAATGCCTCTAATATTATATTTCGGTTTGATGCCCCTGTCCATGGTTTTCCTAGTGAATTGTTATGAATATAATTTATACTAGAATTGATACTTAATTTTCCAAGCTTGGTCCCTCCAGAAAAATTCAGCGTATTCCTTCCTAATGTAGAATTCGGAACAGTTCCTTTGACATTTTTATTCGTATACGAAAAACGGTAGTTTGTATTTCCTGAATTTCCTGAAATCGCAACATTATTGGTATTTGCCAATCCTGTGTTGAAAAAATACTGAACATCATGTTCCGGATATACCCATGCTGATGGATTTAAATAATCTGCAGCATCCTCCGGGTTTAAGTTATACCATTGTAAAACTGCTGTACCATCCAATTTTGGACCCCAACTTTCATCTGCGGCATAGTCCACAATTTTATAATCTTTACCATCAATATTAACTGTTTGAAAGGTCTCAGAATAACCCTGTCCATATAAATGCTGACGTTTTGGAAGCCTTGTAATATTTTCAAATTCCAAGCCTGTATTTAAATCTATGCTTACTTGTTCACCTTTTCCCGCACGTTTTGTAGTTATTAAAATTACTCCATTCGAAGCTCTAGATCCGTACAATGCTGCTGCTGATGGCCCCTTTAACACTGAAATATTTTCAATATCATCAGGGTTTAAATCCTGAATCATATTTCCGACATCCTTCCCTGCGGAGCCATTAATCGTAGCCGACGAATTCAAATCTGAATTGTCAATCGGAGTACCATCTACCACATATAATGGTTGATTGCTTCCAGCAATTGAGTTTATACCTCGTAATAATGTACGGGTAGATCCTCCCATATTTCCACCAGATGAAATAATCTGCAAACCCGCAACTTTTCCTTGCAAGGCTGCCATAGCATTTGTTGGTCTAGTCTGCAATTCCGTCGACTTGACCTCCTGAACAGCATATCCTAATGCTTTCTTTTCTCTTGAAATACCTAATGCTGTAACAACTACCTCATCGAGTACATCATTGCTTGGTTCTAATATAACTGTCAGCTCCTGTCCGGATGTAGCTGTTACATTTTGATCTTTATATCCTAAAAATCTAATTAATAACTGGGCTTGTGGATTGGATGACTCAATAGTATATTGGCCTTGGCCATCTGTCTGTGCTTGTTTTTGTGAAGATTTTTCAACAATCGTTGCACCAGATACTGCCCTATTTAGCTCATCCAGTACCTTTCCCCTTTGAATATGTTGAGCTTGTGCCTGCGAAATTCCGAAAGCAAATAATAGCCCTACGAGATATAAATATGTCGTCCTGTTCATGTAAATAATTTGTGTTGGATTAATAAATTGAAAAAGCGAATTATTGGAGATAGTTCCTTTTATCTTAGCTATCCCCTAAGCACATTCGTTGTGATATTTGTATAAAAGTGTAATACATGTTCTTTAAATTCTTTTGCAAATATATAAAATCTACCTAATTAGTAGACTACATCCGGCATAAAAAACTATATCTTTTTAATAGACATTTTTAATTCTCAAACTGAACACCAAGCATTTCACTGTTAATCAACAACATACAAAATACATCTAATTGTCAAATATTTTTAAAACAATAAATTTAAATTCAACTTTAGCTGTTTTCAGCCATTTTTTAACATGAATTATGTTCTTAAATTTGTAATCAATAGCATTTAGATTATATGAAATTTACTCCACGCCTCTTAACCCTTTTTATTCTGATTTTACTTTTCAGCATGAAGGCAAAATCCCAAGAAGAACCTGCTGCATATTTAGTAAATAGTGATTTTAATTTATATCATACGACTAAAGATAGTACGGCATTGATATTCTCAAATATAGCCTATATCCGTTCCCAACCATCTTCCAAAAGCTCATTGATTGATTCCCTAACTTTAGGTACCGAAGTAAAATTCATTGAGGAGGAAGGATTGAATCCAACATCACTGCGTGGAATGTACCTTCCTTGGCATAAAGTTGAATTCAATATTAATTCTGAAAAGAAAATTGGATATATATGGATCGGTTTATTGAGTCTTGATTATACCATCGATCCAAGCACAGGCCAAACATTCATGTATGGTTTTGCATGGAAGTCTCCTGAAGAATCTAACTACTATTGGGTTGAAGCGAAGGTACTTGACAAACATCGCAAATTAATTGGAAATAAAGGATTTGCATACTATCCCGGGGAACAATCCTATACTTCTGGGGAAGTGTTAGAACCTATGGGGATTGATCATGCTAAAAATATATATGCCATAAATTTTATGGGTGAAGCTTGTGGAATAGCTACTGAAAACAATCTTTTTTCATGGGATGGAACTCAGTTTAGAAGCCTTCCAAAATTGACAGGGGTCTCTGATGCTGGAGTTTTCTATTATGTAGAAGAATTAATCTTTCCCAAAGACCATAAATTAGGAAATGATATCATTCTCAAAACCATAGAAGAAGGCGAAGCTGAAGAATATGAGCTCGATAATCCTGCAGATGAAATTAAATTTAAAGTATCCAAAAAGCAAGAAACCTTTAAGTTTGATGGTAATGCCTATAATATGATTGCAGAAAAGAAAATTAATTAGATTTAAGAAAATGGCTTGCTTGAGTTTCCCCAGCAAGCCTTTTCAGTCACACTACTATTATCAAATAGTTTTTTAAATATCTTGATCCAATACTTCCAGAATAGTTTTGTAGGTATATTCTAAATCCTCTTGTTTTATACAATATGGGGGCAATAAATAAACTACATTTCCCATAGGCCTCAAAAGTATGCCTTTATTCATAAAAACATGAAATAACTTGTCCTGAATTTGGTTAAAATAGGAAGTTTTTTGACCATTGTTCCAATCAAACGCTAAAATAGTACCTTTCTGCCGAACCTTTTCAACTTTAAGTGTACCTTTCAAAATTTTTACAAATTCCGAATGCGACCTTTCAATCCTAGAAATATTTTTCTTTGTACTATCCAACATCAATAAATCAAGACTTGCCAATGCTGCTGCACATGCAATTGGATTAGCAGTAAATGAATGTCCGTGAAATAATGCCAGTTTTTTATCTTCTGAATAGAAGGCCTGATACAACTCATCTGTACATGTTGTAATTCCCATAGGCATGGTACCTCCTGTAAGTCCTTTTGAAAAACACATAAGGTCAGCTGATTCGGATAATTGGTCTGCAGCAAATAAGGTCCCCGTTCTACCGAATCCTACGAAAACCTCATCTTGTATCATCTTAATCCCTAAAGTCCGACAATACCGCATCAATTCGGATAAATCTTCTGCAGCATGCATCAACATCCCTCCTGCCCCCTGAACCAAAGGTTCATAAATAAAACAGGCTATATCTTCCGCATTTTCTGATATTATACGCTTACTTTCTCCTAAGTTTTCTGATGTCGGAGGGTCAATAAAAATGACATCAAACAACAGGTCTGTAAAAGGCAATGTCCATTGTCCCCGAGCACTGACCGACATCGCTCCAAAAGTATCTCCATGGTACCCATTCTTAAATGCTATGATTTTATTTTTTTTCTTACCCTGATTAAAAGAAAATTGAATACACATCTTTAATGCCACTTCAATGGCCGTTGAACCATTATCAGAATAAAATACTTTCTTTTGATTGGAAGGCAACAAAGCTAATAACCTTTCAGATAATTCAATGGCCGATTGATGTGTAAAACCAGCAAAAATCACCTGTTCTAAGGTATTCAGTTGTTCATATACTCGATCTGCGATATACGAATTTGAATGCCCATGCAGTGTCACCCACCACGAACTAATCATGTCTAAATAACGCTTTCCTTCCATATCAAATAAATACGCATCTTTAGCACTTTTTATGGGAAGGTGAAGTGTTGTCTTCATTTGAGAATAAGGATGCCAGTTAACGGCTACATCACGGTCTATCCATTGCTGCTGCAATTCACCTCCTTTTTCTTATCCATTGCTCGCAATCCTAAATTCTTTAACATTTCCATATCCTCACTAACCCCAGGATTTGGTGTCACCAACAAAGTTTGCCTTTCCCCAGTAAATATTGAATTCGCCCCTGCCATAAAACACCACGCCTGCTCCTCTTCTGTCATTTCAATCCGACCTGCACTTAATCTAACCATTGATCCCGGCATCACAATCCTTGCCGTAGCTATCATCCGAACCATATCCCAAATATCAACTTTTGGTAAATCCTCCAATGGGGTTCCTGCTACTCTGGCCAAAGCATTAATGGGTACAGACTCTGGATGTGTTTCCATATTTGCCAATGTTCGTAGCATCGAGATTCGATCAGAAACATTTTCACCTAATCCTATTATACCTCCTGAACATACCGTAATACCTACTTTACGCACATTCTTTATCGTCTCTATCCGGTTATCAAATTTTCGAGTCGAAATTATCTCATTATAATATTCCTCGGACGTATCCAGGTTATGGTTGTATGCATATAATCCCGCCTCCTGCAACCTCTTTGCTTGATCCTCGGTCAACATACCCAAGGTACAACAAACCTCTAATCCCATAGCATTCACGCCGCTTACCATCTCAAGGATTCTATCAAAATCCCGATTATCTCGAACTTCGCGCCATGCCGCTGCCATACAAAACCTAGTTGATCCATTATCTTTCGCCTTTTGAGCATGAGCTAAAACCGTTTCCTTTGGCAACAATGCTTGAACTTTGATGTCCGTATGATATCTTGCCGCCTGACCACAATATGAACAGTCCTCTGGACATCCTCCTGTTTTAACAGATAACAAAGTCGATATTTGCACCTCTTCGAAATTATGCCAATGCCGATGAACCGTTGCAGCTTCATATACCAACCCTAAGAGCGGCTTGTTATATATGGCCAATAATTCTTCCTTAGTCCAATCGTGTCTCAATTCTTTATAATCTTTCATTTCTTATTTAATTCTCAATTATTATATTTTCCAATGCCGCAGATAATCCCTTTGAACTTAATTCCTCCAACTTCGACAACATAATTACCCGACTGCCTTCTGGTTTATTTTTTAATAAGATTCTTTTGGTAGAATCTTTAAAATCCCCGTTCAATAAAATATATGAAACTTCAATTCCTCTTTGTTGGAGAACCTGAAATGTCATTAAACTATGGTTGATGCTTCCTAAATAATCTGAACAGACCAAAATCACCGGAAGATTTAGATATTCAATCAAATCAATAATAAATTCATTTTCATTGATCGGTACAAATACTCCGCCTGCTCCTTCAACAATTAAATCTCCTTTTTGAAGTGGGATTTTGAAATCATTTAAATTTATCCGAACCTCATCGATCTCTGCCGAATAATGTGGTGAAGCGGCAATATTTAATTTAAACTGTTCTGGGTAAATGACGACTTCCCTGCCTACTAAAATCCTTATAATTTGACTATCACTATTTTCTAAATCACCTGATTGTATTGGCTTCCAATAACTTGCCCCCCAGAACTTTGCTAAAGCCGCCGAAGCAATGGTCTTTCCTACTGATGTCCCAATTCCCGTAATAAAATAACGCCTATTCATTCTTAAACTCATTAATTATTTCCTTCAATAGATTTATTTCATCTGGATGATTAAATGAATGCAAATTAATTCGGATCATTTCTTCATGTTTCGCTACACTGGGCGATTTGACAGCATAACTCAAAATCTTATTTTCCGACAATAATTCCATCGCTTTTCCCAAATCGGATATATTTTCAAAACGAATCGGCCTAATAGGACTTTCTAGTTTCCCTTCCTTTGCACCTTCATTTAAAAACCGATTAATATTTTGCTGCAAAGCCTGTCCATAAGACCCATTTTCCTCTAAAAACTCATAGCTGAGCTTAATGCTTCCTGCATGAAAATCAGGCATGCCTGTACTATAGATAAAGGGTGAAGCGAAATTGACCAGATAGGATTTCAATTCATGGGAACCCAAAATAGCTGCCCCGGATTGTCCCATGGCTTTCCCATAAGTTACTATGCATGCAAAAACATCATCCATCAACCCATAGCTCGAAATCAGCCCTAAACCAAAAGTTCCGATGGCATGGGCTTCATCCACAATTAAGGAAGCCTCATACTTCTTGCATAATCCGACCAACTCTCTCAATGGTGCAAAATCACCATCCATAGAATAAAGACTCTCCACAGCAACCCAAACTTGCCCCGAACTCCTTCGAATTAAGTCCTCCAGATGATTTAAATCATTATGTCTAAATTTCCATCGCTTTGCACCTGATAAACGACAACCATCTATCACCGATCGATGAATCTTTTCATCTAAAAGCACGCAGTCTGATTTTTGAGGAATACTGGAAAAAAATGAAAGATTCGAGACATAACCCGATGGAAATAATAATACCGAACCTACTCGATGTTTCCTTGCAATATAATCCTCAACATCCATGACAAAGGCCGTATTTCCAGAAATCAATCGTGAACCTGTTGATCCAGAACATACTTCAGAATGACTATTCACAAACTCTAAAATGCGTTTTTGAAGATCCATGTTGCGAGCGAATCCCAAATAATCATTGGACCAAAAATCAATTCCTTGATTTGCAACAGAAAGCTTCCTCAATCTTCCCTCTTCTTCTCGCTTTTTCAGCTCCTGAAGCAATCGATTATTCAGCAAATTCATGCAACCCTATCTCGTCAGAAATTACATCCATCCAATTCCGAAATAAAACCTCTTCAATCCCATTGACAATAGATGAATGCACTTTCCAATTCTTATCGAATTCATTTAATTGCAAGATCATTTCTTCGAGATGACCTTCCTCCTCTAGAATTATTGATTTGACCATGACCTTGGAATTATGCTTTGAAAGAATATTTTGATAAATCGGATATAGCTCATCTGCTCGGACCTCAATAGCATAGGTTACGAATAAATAAGCTGCATATTTCAAATCCTGTCCGACTATGCTAAATTGACTTTTTAGATACTTACTAGCTAAGACATCCAAACGATGTAGGTACTGTTGCGAAATTTGTCCTCCCAAAAGCGTTTCTGGTTTATAAAAGTCAAAGCCGGTTACCTCCAGTTTGGAAATCTGCTTTTTTAAATAATATGCATGTCTATGTTCTTCAGCTGCATGCTTCAATTGAATGAGACTGGTAGCTATCTTATCTTCACATGCAGAAATCTTTCTTGCACCTGCATTTTCCATAAAGGATAATGTGTTTAGCCATTTTGCATGCAAATCTTTATTAAGCACTATTTTCTCAATAATTTCTTCCATATTTTTAAAATAAATCCAAAAATACTACCTTGTCGGATGGTTAATAGGTACCAGTTTTGATAAAATGAATAGTCCGGTCGATATTCCCTTTAAAAGTTTCATTCACATCGATAGAAACTCTTCCACTCCCATTTACCTCCAGATAGCAAATCAATTCATCCAGGCTATTGCTACTGGAAAATTAACCCCAAAAACCAAAATATTGGGCAGCAGGGCTTTAAGTGAATTGCTTTCAGTTCATCGAAATACAATTTCTGCCGCTTTTGATGAGCTATTTGCTCAAGGCTGGGTTGAAATACTACCGAATAAAGGAACATTTGTTTCTTCTCAAATTCCAACACAACATGAAAATGCATCCAACACTAAGAAACAGTATCCCACTGAAACAGGTTATCATTTCAATAAATCAATTCTGCTAGATAGCCCATTTGAACATACAAACTGTGAATATATCTTAAATGACGGCAGCCCCGATATTCGATTGACTCATCTTGAAGACCAATCTCGGTTTTATAGTTCCAATATGAAAAGAAAGATTAATCGTTCGAAAATGGGTTATTATAACCAAGAGGGCAGCGAATATTTTAAGGAGCAGATGCTACACTATCTTCAAAGCTCCAGAGGATTGCAAATCGAAAAGTCTAATCTCCTGATCAGTCGAAGCATAGAAATGAGCCTTTTCATAATTTCTGAAATTCTACTTTCTGAAGGTGATACAATTGTCGTTGCTGAATTAAGCTATTTTGCGGCAAATATGATTTTTCAAAAGTCTGGCAGCAAAATAAAAACAGTCCCCTTGGAGGATGATGGAATTGATGTGGATGCTTTGGAAAATCTTTGTCAACAACAAACCATCCGGATGGTATATATTACTCCTCAGCATCACTATCCCACTACGGCAAACTTATCCGCAAAAAAAAGAATGCAAATACAACAACTATCACTGCGTTTCGGATTTATTATCGTAGAAGATGACCATGACTACGACTTTCAGTATGACAGACAACCACTACTACCATTAGCCACAACCGACCAGAAAGGAATGGTTATTTATGTTAGTTCATTCGGGAAATCTTTAGCCCCTGGTTTTAGAACAGGGTTTATTGTTGCTCCAAATAATTTAATGGTTGAAATGAAAAAACTATTAGGAATTATAGATAGGCAAGGAGATATTTTAATGGAACAAGCCTTAGGGGAAATGCTTGAAGAAGGAGTTATCCATAGGCACCTCAAAAAATCAATAAAAATATATAAACAAAGACGAGATGTTATGGCCAATCTGTTGACTCAAGAGCTGGGGTCTCTCATTGACTTTCATGTACCAAATGGTGGATTAGCTTTTTGGATAAAATGGAAAAAAGAAATCAATCTTCTGCGATTAAGCAATCAAGCTGCAAAAAATAATCTTTTTATACCTAAGACACTATTATACCAACAAAAAAATATGCAAGCAATGCGAATCGGATTCGGAAACTTGGATTTCTCTGAAATGGAAACTATCATTAAAATCCTTAAAAAATCAATCCAAGAAATTGAAACTATCCCGCAAAGACTCGATTAGATTCCGTTGTTTGTAAAGGATCTTTATAATGAACATACATTCTTTTATATTTGACCATTTCTCGAGAATCCGCCAAATAATTCATTTTAGAATCTCTAAAAACTAAACGCGCTGCTTTTCGTTCCATCCTAGAAGCATATTCCAAAAACTCAGTAAACAACATTCTTTTCTCCTGGGTACTGAATTTACTCTGCTGACAGATCATCATGATTAATTCTTCATCAAAATGTAGGGAAATCTTATTTCCGCTACAATTTAGCAGAAAAAATATGGGGCGTGGTCCGTTGTTTGGAAAAAAACCGAAACCTGTAACACCATCATCTGTATTGAATACATAGGCATAAAAGTGGATGGTGCCTACCAGCGCAGAATCTACTAGTATGTTTTTGCTAATCATAGTTTCACAATTTAAGATCTTAATACGCTCATTTTATGGAAAAGCAAATGACATGTTCCATAAAAACTAATTGGTTTAATTTAATAATTTGGTCAAACAGAGTTAGTGAAATCCAGATTATATCTTTATTAATTTTTTAAACAGAAATTTCACTAACCCTGATAAATCTTATTTTAATACAAATCTAAGCCACTAATTTCTTACATGCTTCAGCACAATCCCTACATGCTTCAGCACACTTGCGGCAATGTTCCATTCCATGTTGTGCATGCTTTTCACATTCCTCGGCACATGCTTCACAAACTGACTGACATAGTTTAACAATTTCATTGCTAAACTTACTCGAAAACAACAGCAGTTTGGCTGTCGTATGGCAAATTTCAGAACATTCCAAATCAGTTTGTATGCATTCTCGCATCATAGAAACGTCCTTTTCGTTCAAACATGCATGTGCACATTCCAAACAAGCGATTGCACATCTCTTACACTCCTCAATACATGCTTTTACTAATTGACTTTGATCCATTTGATTCTCCTTTCTAACTTATGTTTATCTACTAAATGATCAAGGGCTTTTGGTAAGTCCTTATTAAATTAACAATTCAGATGCAATTTCGTGCATACTTTATTGAAATTTTTAACTCACAACTCCTTTTTATTAAATAAATTACATAAATAAAAATAAATTTACCCGTTTAAACATTAAAAATTAAAGTTTAAACATCTTTTGAAAATCAAATAAGGATTAATTAATATTCAACAATATTGAGTCAGGCCACCTAAATTTCATTCCTCAAGATGAACCTTTTATTGTCTATTGGAATCCTAGATGCTTGACAGTCCATACAACCGAAAAATTACCCTTATACCATTTCTTCACTGAGTTTCCCGAATCAAGTATTAAAGGATTCTAGCAATTATTTGACAAAATCATTAATAATATGGCCATTTATTCCATTGATCAGAACTATAAATAAAAATATCTTATTAGAAATGAGGTTTTTCGATAATTAAAGCCATGAATAGCACAAAAACATTTGGAGGATATAGAATATAGTTATACTTTTGTATCACAAAATCACGGTAGGTATAGCTCAGTTGGTTAGAGCACTAGATTGTGGTTCTAGGGGTCGTGGGTTCGAGCCCCATTACTTACCCGGTTAAAGGAGGTCCAAAAGGCCTCCTTTTTTGTATTTAACCCTAAAATAGGGTCCCAAAACATCTATCCAACCCTTTAAAGTTGAAAGCTATGGACCAAGCTGAATTCTTGGGGGGAATGTTAAAAATTTCTTAGTTTAGCATCTTTAATACAGATATCCCTTGCAAGAAGCCGAACGTAAATTACTCTCCCTATTGATGCCCGAAGGGCT
>NZ_SMMI01000017.1 GCF_009733535.1 Sphingobacterium endophyticum
GTTGCAATTAAATTATCTAATCCTCTAAAGTAGATCGTCGGCAACTCATCTATGATAACTGAACTCTTTAATTGTCCCTTTTTGTTAATGAGCTTTACAATCCTCGAATTGTACAATCCCAACGCTGCTGAATAAATATTTTGACGGTCGGGATTATTACCAACGCACAAAATCTTAGGTTCTTTTGGGTTGTTGATGTCTAAAGAAAAATCATCGCCTGTCATTACCCAGTACAACTGCGGAGAAATCATTCTTGACAAAGGTATTTTTGCTGATGCAATTTGTCCTTGCAGTTGGTCTTGTGCGCCACCTTGCCACGCATCCATAAAAGGAGAAAGATAGTTTTCTAAATCGGGATATGAAGTTAAAATCGTGAAAACATCTGAATACTTCTTGTTCAGCAATTCAATAGCGTGCGGAAAAGTACAAAACTTTCCATCTTCATAAATTTTCAAATACCAAATAATGGCTGCTAGCAAAATAATCGGACTTTCTACAAAGAAATCGCCTTGTTTCTGTATCCAGCTACGGTTGAGATTTAGCATTATTGTGTAAGCTGCTTCGTAGGCATCGGAAATATCCGTCATAAAGTCGGGATTAAGCGGATTGCAACGATGGCTCTTCCGTGGGTCATCAAAGTTGATAACGTAGAATTTGGGTTGAACTTTGTACTTATCGTTATGTTTCAACAAATGATTGTAAGCAATGGTAGAAAGGTCATCAAACTTAAAATCGTAGATGTACATACTGAAGCCTTTTTCAATCTGCTGTTTGATATAATTATTTACAATCGCATACGATTTTCCAGAACCGGGTGTTCCCAAAACAATAGTTGCCCGGAAAGGATTGACGATATTTATCCAGCCGTCATTCCATTTATTTTTATAATAAAACTTGGTAGGAAGATTGACAGAATACTCATTTTCCATCAGTTTGGTTTCCTGCTGAAAACTCTCGTTTTCATTATTGAAAACATCGTCCATAAGGTTAGTACGGAGTAATCGGCTCATCCATACACCTGCCATCAGCAAGGCGATATAACCTAATGAGATAGTAAGAATATACAGGAATGTGCCTATTACTGGAGATAGCTTTAAGAATGGTGTGTTCAGAAAAAACAGCACAAAGCCAATCCCCAAAGCCACGTAAATTTTAGACCAGGTTATTTTTCATTCTTTACACCCTTTGTACCTAAACAGCTTAATGCCAATAATACTAAAGCATATACTTTGGTATATAAGGTATGCGAAAACAGTCCTGCTGTTCGCTGAAAATTGCGTAATATTTTGTTGATTATTTCTAAAGTCCAGCCACGTTCTATAAAGAAACCGTAGCAAAACCAATAAAGGTGCATTAGTACCAAAAGGATACTTACTGCCCTCATAAAAGCCATTATTTTGGCTAAACCTCTTAAATCATCTTCTCCCTGCATTATTTTTTAGTTTTAATGTTCGGGCATGAATTTAAAGGCTCTACTTAGTGGCTATAAGAATGTGGCATTCAATGGCGGTGCGTGGCAGTATTTGTCTGATTGTTATCGCTGACCTCCTTGATGTTTCCTTTTCTTCTTCATTTTATTGGCAAAGTCCTGTTCCTCGTAATCTTCTCCCTGTGCTTCGGGCAATAAACCGCCTAATGCCTCAATCAAACCGTCTTCGTGTTTTTCGGCATTTAAGAAATCGAAGAAATGATGAGGTTCTTCCGCAGGAAGATCTGCATCATTTGGTCTTGATATTTTCGATTGTAGTTCAACTGGCTCTTTAATCCCAGATTTTATATTATTATTCCAATAATCATTAAAGGTATTTGCAGAAAGTTCCTTGCTTAAACGTGAACCGTTCCAAACACTTTTAGAATTGTGGTCTATAAATGTGATACCATAAATACGTCCTGTGTCATTTCTACGAACCACAACGTTAATGCCGTGTTCTCCTAACTGCTTTTTAAAACCCTGCTCATCATTTGTTGATTGCAGGGCAATGGTAACGGCAGCTTTAATAGTTGGCTTTGTCGGGTGGTCTTTTAAAGTCTCTTTGCTTTTTGCAAAATGCAATTCTAAAGCTGGTAGCCCTGCGTTCTTTCCGAAAAGCGAAGCCTTGAATGGATGTCCGGCTCTTTCTCCTCTGTCATTTAACGAAATGTATAATAAACCCTGCCGTAGCTGCCCCTGCAATTCGCCTTCCACTTTTTCGGTAGTAACATTGAACAGGGAAAGCAAAGCGTTGTATTCTCCCAAAGTTTGGTATTGATAATAATTCGGCAAGTTGCGGACAACCGAAGCGATTTGGCTTTTTACATCGCCTGCCCGATAATCTACCGGACGAAAAATCTTGTCGTTCTGTTTGTGCTCTTTATCCGTTGCAGGTATCAAACCGTATTTTCTTTCGAGTTCACGGCAAATATTCATAGACCGCATTTTTTCGAATTTGTCCGAAATCTTTTTGCCTTCTTCGTCCACGCAAACCGATACGATATGAATATGGCTACGGTCAATATCGGTATGTTTGAATACCACAAAAGGCTGGTCGCCGTAACCCATTTCCCGCATATATTCTTCTGCCATTTTCCTGTACCGATCATCGCTTACCTTGTCTTTCGGGTCGGGATTGAGCGAAATATGCAAAGTATGTTTCTCGGTATTGCGGTTGGCTATCAGGTAAGGAGCAAAAGATTGGGCTAATTGTGCAACGGAATAATGACCGTTAGCGGTTTCAATCATCTTATTAGCAAACAAAATCTGTCCGTTTTCATTCTCCACTTTGAGCTGATTGTACGCCAATGCTCCGTATAAATTTCCGCTTCTTCCGATTTTTGCTATCATTTTTACAGCTGTTTTTTCAAATGTTTTGCTTCAAATTCTTCGGTTAACTGAATGATTTTTTGGCATAGCATCGCCATTTCAGACGTCTGTTTTTCCAATTTGTAGAGAAACGCTGCGGCTTTCTTCTCCGAAAAATGTTTGTACAGCAGCTTTACAATCTGGTTATAGTTCACGCCTACAGAGCGAAACTGACTGTGAAACGAGGTTAATCGCATATAAAAATCAACCGTTCCCTTGTCAATTTTAACCGATTTCATTTCCTTGCTGAACAGCAGAGAAATGATAAACTTTGCTTTATTGGGCATTCCTGATGCTTCAAAAAGCGATAAAAGTTTGGCATTTTCTTCGTCCGTAAGGCGGAAAACGTGGCGATGGATGCTTGGATCGGTCTTAGCTCTCCGTCCGCCTTTATTCTGTTTTTTGTTATTGTTCTCGTTCATCACTAATCCATTTTTAATCCACACAAAACGCTGACTTCGGAAGGCGTTTTTTAGCTCCCAACAGGGCAAGTTGTTTTGAGGCACTAACTCGGTTTCGAGTGCCTCAAAACACAACTTGCCGTGTTCTGATGAACACAAAAATCCGCCCTTCGGGACGGATTAAATGTAACAGGGAAAAACGACTTGATGCCGTTCTGTTTAATGTCCATTCTGTCGAAATACTTCGCATAAATCGGTTAATAAAAATCATTTTACAAAGTAAAGACCTGCCCATTAGACTATTGCAAAATCGCACCCAGACAAACTCTGCCTTTGAACGCCAAACACCGCCAAGCCTATAAAATTGAATAAAAATGATGAGTTCTTTGCTTTTGAATGTTAGCAGGAAGACAATCAATCCGTGCTTCAAGACAAGCGAATTGAACACATTCAAGATTTCAGATAATCCGGCTTGCCTGATTGCAGGAACGCAAGAATTCAAGAAAACGTGACGGCTTGCTATCAAAATATCCTGCTTTCAAGTTTGACGGAAGTTAAGAAAGACGGCAATCCTGCCTGATAAATTGCAAGAATGAATGTTGTATTGCTGGATTGCAAGAAATCAGAAATTCCAGCAAGCAAGATTGATGACAATCATGAAAGAAATCAGTATAGCCTGCAAGACTGAAAACAAGAATACATAAACTTTAAATTTTAAAATATGGACACACAAAAGAAACCTCTATTTATTGCCTTTTCTTCTCAAAAAGGCGGTGTTGGAAAAAGCAGTTTTACCACGCTCGTCGCAAGTACGATGCACTATCGATTGGGCTACAAAGTAGCTGTATTTGATGCGGATTTCCCACAACATAGTTTGATGAAAATGAAAACGCGGGATTTGGCTACGGTGATGGAAAACGAGGCTTTGAAAAAGCTGGCTTACAAACAATTTAGCACCATCAACAAAAAAGCTTATCCGATTATGCAAAACAAAGCCGACAATGTATTAGAAGTGGCTCACGAATTTGTAGATACTTCTTCCGTTCCTATTGACGTAGTATTTTTCGACTTGCCTGGAACTGTGAATACGTCCGGAATTTTGAAAGCATTGGCTGGAATGCACCATATTTTTACGCCCATCACAGCAGACCGTGTAGTAATGGAAAGTACGCTCGTCTTCACACAAATTTTGCAGGATGTGATTATGAAAAAAGGAGAAACATCCATAAAAACCATTAATCTCTTTTGGAACCAAGTGGACGGTAGAGAAAGTACACCGTTGTATGACGTTTATAATCAACTTATCGAGCAATTGGGATTGAGCCTGATGCAAAGCCAAATCAAGAATAGCACACGTTTTCGGAAAGAAAGTGAAGCGGATAGCAAGACTGTTTTCCGTTCAACTTTAATGCCTCCAGATGAACGATTGATGAAAGCTTGTCAGTTGAATTTATTCATCGAAGAATTTTTAAAAATCATTCAATTATAGCCTTATGGAGAAAGATAATAAAAGAAAAGCTACGCCCGATATTAACGAGGAAATGATGATGAACCTGATGGTTGATGGCGTAAAAAAAGACGGAATACAACTTCCACCAGAACCCATCGAAAAAAAAGAAAGTGAAGATGTGAAACAAGAGGAATTTTCGAGGAATAAACCTGCTCAAAAAGAAACGAAGCGAGCAAAGAAAATTCTTGACGGAAGTTATGGCGACCATTTTTTGAAAACGCATTCAATGACAAAACGCGGAGATAAAAGTATTTACATTCGGCAGGAATATCACGAACGTTTATCCCGAATTATACAGGTTATAGGAAAAGATGAAATACCGCTGTATGCTTACCTCGATAATATTTTGGAACATCATTTCGAAATATTTGAGAAAGCCATTACCGATGATTTTAATGAGAAATTTAAACCCATTTTTTAATTATGGAAATAGTAATTGTAATATGCTTGTTGATTGTAATTGCCTTGCTTTCGCAGGATAAAATTATCATCAAAAAAAGGTCGGAACAAAAACCGATGCAGGAAAAAATTAACCCAAATCTTCCTGATATTATGGGACAACCTAAGCCAGTAAGAAGCCTTTTGATGCCAAACACTGCCAATAAAAGCCAAATTGAGGAAGACGAAATAAATCCTGATAATTTAGACATAGAATACGACGAAAATGAAAACGTTGGCATTCAAATTCCGCAGGAAGAGCTGGACGAAGTTTTCAGAAACACGCCTGATTTGGATGAAGAGGAAGAGGAATGGAATAGGTACGGAATTTCCGGTGGCGATGACAGTCTTGCTCAAGGGGTTACCTTTGAAGAACTAAGCTCAGTGGGGGTATTGCTTCAAAAAGAAAACTTGGAACAATCTCAAAAGGAAACAGCAGTTGCGATAGTTCAAAAATTACAAGGAACTGATTTATTCAGCCTACTGGAAAATTCCATCGAAGGTGCTTCCCGAAAAATTGCCGAGCTTTTGGATAGCACACTGGCATCTGAAACCGAGGACAGTTCTTCTGCTTTGCGGAAAAGTGATTTGGGGGATTTTGATATTGGGGAGTTTGTTTAGAAACGAGGTCTACCCTTCAGCAATAATAAAGGCTTGAGAGAAAGAAGAAGAGTGACTTATGCTAACAATCCAATTCTGAATTCCTAGTAAATTGGATATTTTTAATGGCATCCCTGATAAAACTATGATTGGTTTTCCTCTATCATCTTTTAGTATTTCAATCTCTGTTAATGAAATTCCATCTTCCATGCCCGTAAACAGACATTTCAATATAGCTTCTTTTGCTGCGAATCTACCTGAAAGAAATTGTAATGTTTTTTTTGTTGAACAGAGTTTTAACTCTCTTTCAGAAAAAATCCTCGCTAGGATAAGTTCATCGCTTTCCCAGTTCAACTTTTTAGAAACATCATGTTCTACTATATCACAGCCAATAGAAATAATCATTATAAAAGGGGTAGATGATTTAATTTTCTGTTTACTGTGTCAAATTCTATAATACCACCTTGATTTGATATTAGAAATCTAAAAGCTGCATACGATTGTAAAATGGCATATTCCCACTCTTCAGAAGTGCGTACATTTACTTCAAAGTTTTCAGTCATTTCTCTGATTATTCTCAAAGTGGTTTTTGATATTTTTGACTTCCCTTTAAAAAATTTCTTTCTCTTAGCTTCATTAAATATGATCATAGAAATGGCTTCTTCTGTAATTATAGCTCTCGCACCATCTTCAATTTCATCGATCAAAGGATTGCTTTTTCTTTTTCTTTTCATCATAGCTCTTCCACACGGAGACCATCCTAATAAGGCAGCAAACGAATAATGAAATATATCATGATAACGATAGTAATCATTATCATAGGAATTATCATTAATGATATCTCCAAGTTGTTTTGATCCATTAAAAATCACTTGGACTTCATTCTTTTTTTCACTTCCAACTTCTTTAAATGATACTCTAAAATATCTGGGAATTTGCTCCCCAGATATATAGTTCTCGTCAAAAAAATCTTTCTTAATTTGTTCTATCATTGTTTTTTCATCTATTAATCAATAATAATATTTTTATTAATCCCCCATTTTGGTGGAAACCAATAGTTGATAGGTTTCAAGTTTAATTTATAAACTTGTTTAATTCTCACTCTATCGCTATTTCCTTTTATATCAGGATGTTTGACCCTTGCATATTTATCAACTTCACAAAACAAATTCTGGCAGTCTATAAGCTGTAATCTCCTTCCCCATAGTGTTTTAAAATCTAGCCCTAACCTTTCAAATTCCATTTCTTGTCTGTCTGTCATTAATTTAATGACTTCAACATTACTTAATCCTCCTGTATTTTCAAAGCATTTACTAATTCCACCTAACGCACCAGGACCAGGTACTACAAATTCAGACTCTGAAAAATCAATTATATTGGAGTAATTGATGTCTATTAAAATTTGGTATGCTAAAAAATCTCCTAATCCTGGAAAACTTTTTATTATATCAAATGCTTGTTGCATTTTGTTACAGTCCATTAGTTGAATAGAAGTATCTTTTTTCAAGATAAAGTCAATCAGCTTTAAATGATTAGAATGTTTCCTTTCATGCCCAAATTGTTTTACTGAAGGCATAATATATGCTGCTGAGTATATTGTTTTCTTTTCAGAAAAAGCCTTACTTAATACCTTATCATATTTGTTGAAATCAAATTCTTCATATACTAAATCTCCAATATTCTTTTTGAGTAGCTCCCAAGTTTCAATTTTATTAAATAATTTAAATAGAAGTATTCTAAAAAGTACCTCATTAGACGAATTAGAATAGCTATCATTATAAATGACCTCTTTTATTAGATACTGACTTACTCTGTCAGAAGCCCTGTAAGCATTTGTAAATCTATGTTTAGATAAAATTGGGTCGTTTGTCCAAGGATATTTATTACCTTCTATTCTACTGAAAAAAACATCCTGTCTTAGTACTGCAAATCTCCAGTAGCTATCATACACCTCAGTAGTTTTTGCAGGTAATAAAGGTTTATATATTGTAAAGGACTTTTCCTTCTTAGTTATTATACTCATTAGTTTTCTACAGTCATTTTGCTAATTAGTGTCTTCGCCTGAGCTTTTGTCAAATGGTCTAATTTTTCAACTCCAACAAAACAATTAAATCTTTCTAATTCTAATCCTGTTTCTTGTGCTACAAATTTTCCTAGATTTATCAATCCTAACCAATTGCCATACGCTCTCTGATACAGATACTGCATTGCATAAAAGCTATTTATTATCAATCCACCATTCTCAGATTTATAGAATGTAACATGTTGTAAGCAAGGAAAACTTTGAAACATACCATTTTTATGATCTTTTAATGGATCAAAAATAGCTGCTTGAGATTTTGATCTACGTTTGATTTTGGACTCTTCTTTTAATGAATCAATTATAATTTCTAATTGATTTTTCCGAGTGTCTCCAAATGCTATTAGCCTTTCAAAATAGGTTCCAGAGCTATTCCTTTGGTCAATTTTTTTAAGCCTTGGCAAAACATTTTTTAAGTAATTATCAAATAAATCACCTCTATTACCTTTGTTAAACAGATATAACGATTGTGGAAATATAGTTTCAGAAACAATTTCTATAGAGTCTAATTCATTTTGGGATAAATCAATATTTAATTGATTCTTTATCAATTTATCTTCTGCAAATTCAGATAAAGTCAAAATTAATGGTGTGATTTCGTTTCCTGAATGATCAATAATATGTTGTAAAACTTTATACCAAGCTTTGGATAAATTTTTTTCTTCTATTAGTACTGGTATGCTCATTTTATTAATTTTCTAAATGTCGGTATTCCGCAAAACCAATATAGTTTTGCGGTTGAATTCTAGCAAAGCAACTTTTTTCACTAGCGCTTGAATAAATAGATGATATTCCGGCTCTTTTCGCTATATATAATGTTCCTAACTGTGTATTTTTTATCTTTTCAAAATAATTGGTATCAACTTCAAAGTCTGAGGGAATTACTAAATAATTTGAAACTTCTAAATCAATTGGTAGATTACTAGTCTTAAAATCAATTATCTTGAAATATGCTTTTTCTTCAACGTTACCAAAGTGTTTTTTAAATATTTTGGAAGGCGTATGTTTAGATAATTCTAAATATTTATAATCATTAATTAGCCTGTTAACTTTACAGTGTGTGATTAGAGTTTGGTATCCCACACCAAGCACTGAACTGACAATATAATAATCTGTTTCTGTTGCTAAATCGAAATCTAACTTCCTTTTTTTAAATTCTGATTGTACACAAGCAATAGGCATTATCAAATGCGCAGAAAATGCATCAACAAGTATTTCGTCATCACTTTTGTAGTTTGACGTATCATTTTCGTCCGTCAGAATATCTAACTTTAATCCATGATTAAAAATATGATGACCAAGTTCATGACCACAGGTAAAAATTCTTCGTGGAAAGGGACGTAAACGTGAAATAAGAATTTTTGGATAGTTTATATTATCCATAATTTTATTGTTTACATAAAATCCTTCCATATTAATATCTACAAACTGGACATCAATTTCTAATTTAGAACAAATGTCATAAATGTTAATAGGCTCATATAAACTGTAGCCCAATTTTAATCTAACCTCACTAGCTTTTCGGATAGCACTTGTATATAGCTCATTCATTTATTTAGGCAGTATTCTTAAAATTTCTAAAAGCTTTTTTCTGTCAGATTCATTCATGTTACTTAATTCTCGCGCAGCAACTTTCATTTGTTCATCTAAAACTGTTTCATTTTCTTCTTTTAGTAATAACCACGAAGTACTTACTTTATACAACTTAGCAAACTGAATAATCTCTTCTGCACTTACTTTACGTTTTCCACTTTCTATCTCGGAGATTGCAGGTCTTTGTATTTGCAATATTTTTGCAGCATTCTCTTGCGATAAGCCAGACATAACTCTTGCTTCTTTTAACCTTTCAGCAATTTGTTCTCTCTCAGTCATATTATATTTATTATTAATTTTTAGACAATGCTAACAACTTAGTTGCAGCCTCTTTTATATTTAGTTGTCTTTTTGTTTTACTATCATGAAAAATATAACAATTATTAGGTATAGTGATGCCTGTTTTTATTTCAATTTGTGTAAAAATAGAAACCAACACTTGGCTCATGATAAAATTTCCTGGGTAAAAATCTCCATTTACAACTTCTTCAACTTCTTGATGATCACAAACCTCTTGTATGATCTCAATTATTTCTTTTTCTAATTCTATCGTCTCCATATTGTAAGAATTTCATACAAATAAATGTAAGATTTTCTTACAAAACAAATTTTCAGAAAAAATTTAATAATTCTATTATTCCACCTACCGCCAAACAATTCCACTGACTGCCACTTTGTTATATCGCCTTTATTTCTGAAACACCTTTGTCCCGAAAGTCCGCAAGGTGCGGGAAAATAGTAACAAAATAATGTGTTTCAATTATGAAAAAACAAAGAAAAAAAGTTTTGCTGGCAGCCGTGGCTATGCTGTCAGGAATTAGTGCGTTCGCACAGGGAAACGGTGTGGGTGGCATCAACGAGGCTACCCAAATGGTAACTTCTTATTTCGATCCGGCAACCCAGTTAATTTATGCCATCGGTGCGGTCGTAGGGTTGATAGGCGGTGTTAAGGTGTACAACAAATTCAGTTCGGGCGACCCCGACACGAGCAAGACTGCGGCAAGCTGGTTCGGTGCGTGTATCTTCTTGATTGTTGCTGCTACCATTCTGCGTTCATTCTTCCTTTAATCCTTTGCCTTATGAATTACAATATCAACAAAGGCATCGGAAGAACGGTGGAATTTAAGGGGCTGAAAGCACAATACCTGTTCATTTTCGCTGGTGGATTGCTCGGTATGCTTATCCTCGTGATGATACTGTATATGGCAGGCGTAAACTCTTACATCTGCATTTTCCTCGGAGCAGGCGGGGCTTCGATCATTGTGTGGCAGACCTTTTCACTCAACAAAAAGTATGGAGAACACGGACTAATGAAAGTGGGTGCAAGAAAAAGACATCCCAGACACATTATCTGTCGCAAACCTGTACATCGCTATTTAAAATTCACTCCTAAACAAATGTAGTATGAGAAATGTAGCAAAAACCTCAACGCTGGAAAACAAATTTCCTTTATTAGCGGTAGAAAATAACTGCATTCTTTCTAAAGATGCAGACATTACCGCTTGCTTTGAAGTGCGTTTGCCGGAATTGTTTACGGTAGCTTCTGCGGAATATGAAGCCATTCATTCCGCTTGGCACAAGGCTATCAAGACCTTACCCGATTTTACAGTCATTCACAAACAGGATTGGTACATTAAGGAAAATTATGCTCCCGATTTGGCAAAAGAAGACCAGAGTTTTTTGGCTAAATCTTATCAACGCCATTTCAATGAGCGACCGTTCCTGAACCATTATTGCTACCTGTTCCTGACGAAGACCACAAAGGAAAGAATGCGGATGCAGAGCAACTTCAGTTCGCTATGCAAAGGTTCTCTTATCCCGAAAGAAATAAGGGATAAAGAAGCGATACACCGATTTATGGAAGCCGTTGCACAGTTTGAGCGGATTGTGAATGACAGCGGTTTTGTAAGCCTGCAACGCCTAACAGAAGATGACATCATCGGAACGGAAGAAAAACAGGGAATATTAGAACAATACCTGACACTTTCGAGAGAAGTAGGAACACCAATGCAGGACATCGCACTCGGAACAGAAGAAGTTCGTATTGGCAACAAAAGATTGAGCCTACACACTTTGTCTGATACAGACGATTTGCCTGGAACGGTTTCGGCAGACACTCGTTTTGAAAAGCTATCTACTGACCGAAGCGATTGTCGTTTGTCTTTCGCTGCACCAGTAGGTTTGTTGTTGAGCTGTAACCATATCTACAACCAATATTTGTTTTTAGATAACAGCGAAGACAACCTGCAAAAGTTTGAAAAGTCTGCAAGGAATATGCATTCTTTGGCTCGGTACAGTCGTGCCAACCAAATCAACAAAGAATGGATTGAAAAGTATCTGAACGAAGCACACAGCTTCGGATTATCTTCTATTCGTGCGCATTTCAACATTATGGCTTGGTCGGAAGACCCAGCAGAACTGAAACAGTTGAAGAACGATTGCGGTAGTGCATTGGCTTTAATGGAATGCAAACCACGCCACAATACTACAGATGTAGCCACTTTGTATTGGGCAGGAATGCCAGGAAATGCTGGAGATTTTCCGAGTGAGGAAAGTTTTTACACTTTTATCGAACCTGCCTTGTGCTTTTTTACGGAAGAAACCAATTACCACAATTCGCCTTCGCCATTCGGGATAAAAATGGCTGACCGATTGACCGGAAAACCTATCCATTTGGATATTTCAGATTTGCCGATGAAACGTGGAATTATTACCAACCGTAACAAGTTTATACTCGGTCCATCGGGAAGCGGAAAATCATTCTTTACAAACCATATGGTACGCCAATATTACGAGCAAGGTGCTCACGTTTTGCTCGTTGACACGGGGAATTCTTATCAAGGATTGTGCGAACTCATTAAAGGTAAAACCAAAGGCGAGACGGTGTTTACTTCACTTATACCGAAGACAATCCGATTGCTTTTAATCCTTTCTACACCGATGATGGCGTGTTCGACATCGAGAAGCGTGAAAGTATCAAAACTTTGATATTAACGCTTTGGAAACGTGATGATGAACCACCAACTCGCTCTGAAGAGGTTGCACTTTCTAATGCTGTAAGTGGTTACATCGAACGCATTAAGCAAAATAATGTTTATCCATCTTTCAACGGTTTTTATGAATATGTAAAAGGCGATTACCGCAAAGTATTGGAAGCAAAAGAAGTCAGGGAAAAAGACTTTGACATTGCCAATTTCCTCAACGTTCTCGAACCTTATTACAAAGGTGGCGAATATGATTATCTGCTCAATTCGGATAAACAATTAGACCTACTTTCCAAACGCTTTATCGTGTTTGAAATTGATGCGATTAAAGACCACAAAATCCTCTTTCCAATCGTGACCATCATTATTATGGAAGTTTTCATAAATAAAATGAGAAGACTTAAAGGTATCCGAAAACTCATTTTAATTGAAGAAGCGTGGAAAGCAATTGCCAAAGAAGGAATGGCAGAATACATCAAATATTTGTTTAAAACTGTCCGTAAATTTTTTGGAGAAGCAATCGTGGTAACACAGGAAGTTGATGACATTATCCAATCGCCCATTGTGAAAGAAAGCATCATCAATAATTCCGATTGTAAAATCCTTTTAGACCAACGCAAGTATATGAACAAGTTTGATGATATACAGGCAATGTTGGGATTGACCGACAAAGAAAAAGGACAAGTGCTTTCTATTAATATGAATAATGATATAAACCGTCTGTACAAAGAGGTTTGGATAGGTTTAGGTGGAACACACTCGGCAGTTTATGCCACAGAAGTGAGCTTGGAAGAATATCTCGCATACACCACAGAAGAAATCGAAAAATTAGAAGTGATGCAACTCGCTTCTGAATTGGATGGCAATGTAGAACTCGCCATCAAGCACATCGCTATGCAGCGACGTGATAAGGTAAATCAATAATCAATTAACATTTTAAAAATTCAAGAAAATGAAAAAATTAATGTATTTGGTGTGTACGGCACTAATGTTAGCCGTAGCACCATCAGCAAAAGCACAATTTGTAGTAACCGACCCTACAAATCTGGCATCGGGCATTCTCAACAGTGCAAATGAAATCGTTCAAACTTCTTCTACGGTTAGCAATGTTGTGAAGAACTTCAATGAAGTGAAGAAAGTGTACGAGCAAGGAAAAGAATATTACGACAAGCTAAAAGCCGTAAACAACCTCGTGAAAGATGCTCGAAAGGTGCAACAAACAGTTCTTTTGGTGGGCGATGTTTCAGAAATGTATGTTCAGAATTTCGGTAAAATGATGAACGACCCGAATTTTTCTGCCCAAGAACTGGTTGCTATCGCCAATGGCTACTCAGCATTGCTTAATGAAAGTACCGAACTGCTGAAAGAACTCAAACAAATTGTAAATGCTTCCAGCTTGTCATTGAATGACAAAGAACGTATGGATATTATCGACCGTGTGTACAAAGAAGTAAAAGAATACCACAGTTTGGTTCGCTATTACACCAATAAAAATATTTCCGTGAGTTTTTTAAGAGCGAAAAAGCAAAATAATACCAAAAGAGTGCTTGACCTCTACGGAACTCCAAACCAAAAATATTGGTAGTTATGGAATTTGATAATCTTCACGAAGTCCTACGTTCATTATATGATGAGATGTTACCACTGTCCGCCGATATGGCGGCAGTGGCTAAAGGAGTAGCAGGTTTGGGAGCGTTGTTTTATGTCGCCATAAAAGTATGGCAGGCTTTGAGCCGAGCCGAACCTATTGATATGTACCCATTGCTTCGTCCGTTTGCTTTAGGAATTTGCATTATGTTTTTCCCAACAATTGTGTTAGGAACTATCAATGGAGTATTAAGTCCAGTGGTTACAGGAACTCACGCCATCCTCGAAAATCAGGTGCTTGACCTCAATGATTTGCAGGCTAAAAAAGACCTTTTGGAACGAGAAGCAATGTTGCGAAATCCCGAAACGGCTTACCTTGTTTCAGACGAAGAGTTTGATAAGAAGCTCGAAGAATTGGGCTGGTCGCCATCTGATTTGGTAACAATGTCTGGGATGTATATGGAACGTGGAATGCACAGTGTGGAGCAATCGGTTAAGAATTGGTTTCGTAATCTGTTGGAAGTTCTGTTTCAGGCAGCCGCTTTGGTTATTGATACCGTTCGAACATTTTTTCTCATCGTTCTGTCCATACTCGGTCCAATAGCTTTTGCAATTGCTGTTTGGGATGGTTTTCAATCTACGCTCACGCAATGGCTTACCCGATATGTTAGTGTTTACCTATGGCTTCCAATAGCTGATTTGTTTAGTTCTATGCTTGCCAAGATACAATCTCTAATTATAGAAAGAGATATAGAAATGCTTGCCGACCCAACTTACATACCCGATACAGGCAATACGGTGTATATCATTTTTATGATAATAGGCATCGTTGGTTACTTCACTATTCCAACAGTAGCAGGTTGGGTAATACAAGCAGGCGGAGCAGGAAACTTTACCCGAAATGTAAATCAGGCAGCAATGAAAACCGGAAATATTGCCGGAGCTGGTGCAGGTTCAACCATCGGAAACATTGGTGGCAAACTAATGAATAAATAAACAATTAATCATTTAGAAAAATGGAATTTAAAACGCTAAGAAATATTGAAAACAGCTTTCGGCAGATACGTTTGTATGCCATTATGTTTGCTGTTATCTGCATTGGCGTGGTAGGATTTGCCGTATGGCAGTCCTACCGCTTTGCAGAAGAGCAACGCCAGAAAATCTATGTATTGGATGATGGTAAATCTTTGATGCTTGCCTTATCGCAAGATGCAAGTGTCAATCGACCTGTGGAAGCAAGAGAACACGTTAGACGTTTTCACGAGCTTTTCTTTACGCTTGCTCCCGATAAAAATGCTATCGAAAGCAATATGAGCAGAGCCTTCAACCTTGCCGATAAAAGTGCTTTTGATTATTACAAAGACTTATCTGAAAAAGGCTATTACAACCGCATCATTTCGGGAAATGTACAGCAACGCATCGAAGTGGATAGCGTGGTTTGCAATTTCGATAAACATCCTTATGCAGTGCAAACCTATGCCAAACAATTCATCATCCGTTCGAGCAATGTAACCAGACGTAGCCTGATTACTTCCTGCTATCTCGTGAACTCTGTTCGTTCAGACAACAATCCACAGGGTTTTAATATTGAAAAATTTGCGGTGGTAGAAAACAAAGATGTAGAAGTTATCGAACGTTAAAAAAACAGATTATGAAAAATTTAAGAGCAGATATGGATAGATACTTTGAAAAGTTTGATGAACGTTGGCAGGCATTACCATTGCGGAAACAGCATCAATATACGCTGTACTTCTTTGTGGGTTATCTGCTACTTACCGCAGGTGTTATTTGCAAAGTTTGGTACGATACCTCAAAGTCGGAAAATGATATGGTCATTAAACATATCGAAAACCCTGTCCTCAAAAAAAATGAAAGCCCTGCAAGATTGCAGGACACATTATCAACAATTCTAAAAAATAAAATTTATGAAAGAAAATGAGAACAAAAAATCGGTTGTTCGGGTAACAGAAGGAAGCCCGACAGCAACCGCTGATGTACCGCAAGATGGTACACAGAATAAGGTAGAAAAACTGAAAAAGCCACTAATTTTTGTTTTAATGGGAATTGTCTTTGTGGGTTGTATGTATTTGATTTTTAAACCTGGCGAAGATAAAAATTCATTGGAAAATATCGGACTGAATGATGCCGTACCACAAGCCACGGATGCAGGAATGCCTGCTAACAAAGGTAAGGCTTACGAGCAAGATATACTTGAAAGCAAAGAGCAGGAAAAACGCAATGCACTGGCTACACTTTCGGATTATTGGAATACAGACAGTACGCAGAACAGCGAAGAACAGCTTCCCGACGAAGGCGAAAATAATGACGATGGAAAAAATTTGGGAAGAAACGGTAATCCTGCACTGAACAGTTACCGCAATGCACAAAATACATTGGGTTCATTTTATCAGAATGACAATTCGGAAACTATGGAACTCCGCAGGCAATTGGATGATATGAAAGAAAAGCTGGCAGAAAAAAATGTGCCTCGTTCTGTAACGGTTGATGACCAATTGTCTTTAATGGAGAAATTTTACCAAATGGCGGCAAAATATCTTCCGCAAAACACGAATACAGGAAATACAGTTCCTACCGAGGTTAAGACAGAAGTTTCAAGTTCTAATCAAAAAGAACATTTTGTAGCATTTACGCCTGCAAGAAAAAACACCGTATCTGCTTTGTATCGTGAACCTTCGGATAGTTCTTTTTTAGCCGATTGGAACGAAACCAAAAACCGTGGATTTTATACCGCAGGTTCCGAAAAGCAAGTAGTACAACCGAAAAACAGCATCAAAGCTTGTGTACACGATGCTCAAACGATTATCGGCGAAACTGGTGTTCGTTTACGATTGTTAGAGCCTGCCCAAACGCCACAGCGTACTATTCCAAAAGGAACTATTGTAACAGCAAATGCTAAATTCCAGAATGGCAGATTACAATTAAAAATTACTTCCATAGAATTGGAAGGCAACATCATTCCTGTTGAGATAAGCATTTACGATTTGGACGGACAGCAAGGCTTGTACGTTCCATACTCGGCTGAAAGAAATGCGGTTACAGATATTGTGGGCAATATGGGTAATGCCACAGGTTCAAGCTTTAGTATGAATTCTTCAACGGGACAACAAATTGCCTCCGACCTCAGCAGAAGTGCGGTTCAGGGTGTTTCGGGCTATTTCGCAAAAAAAGTAAGAACCCCAAAAGTTACACTCAAAGCAGGACATCAAGTTTTCCTAGTATCTAAAAAATAATGTTGAATTAAAATTAATAAAACAATGAAAAAATATATAAAAACCTTTTTGGCATTTTCCTTAATAATTGGCTTTGCCGTACAATCTTATGCGCAAGACAGCATCAGAACACCGCTTGAATTAGGCAAAATAGAATCCTACAAAATGGAAGTGACTTACGATAAAACTTCGCACTTGATTTTCCCAACCGCCATTCGTTATGTGGATTTGGGTAGTGAATACTTAATTGCCGGAAAGGCGGAAGATGCAGAAAACGTACTCCGTATAAAAGCATCAGTAAGGGCTTTTGAACCTGAAACCAATTTTTCGGTGATTACCAATGACGGACGTTTTTACAGTTTCAATGTGTATTACAGTTCCTATCCCGAAGTGTTGAGCTATGACCTCTTAACAATGCAAAAAGCAGTAGATAAAGCCAACGGAAACGATGTGCTTTTTGAAGAATTGGGTAACAATTCTCCGTCTTTGGCTGGTTTACTTTTGGAAACTATTTACAATAAAGACAAACGCATTGTAAAACATATTGGTGCTAAAAGTTTCGGTATTCAGTTTATTTTGAAAGGAATTTACATACACAACGGCAAATATTATTTCCATACGGAATTGAGAAACCGTACCAATGTGCCTTTTCAGATTGATTTTATCAATTTCAAAGTCGTGGATAAGAAAGTAGCAAAACGTACCGTAGTGCAGGAAAGACCAATGATATTGCTTAGAACTTACAAACCTTTGGACGAAATTGGCGGAAAAACAATCGAGCAAAACGTTTTTCTGTTAGACCAATTTACCATTGATGATGATAAGATTTTGCTGATTGAGATTTTCGAGAAAAACGGTGGCAGACATCAAACACTTCAGGTAGAAAATTCGGATTTGATAAAAGCCCGATTGATAAACGATATGCACCTGAAATTTTAATAACCTTTAAAAGCAATTATATGAAAAAGTATATCTACACCGTGATGCTCGTTTTAGTAGGCATCACGGTTGCACAAGCGCAAAGAATGCTTCCGAAGCAAAAAGGAATTGAACTAAATGCTGGTATTTTATCCAAAGATAAAATCGGCAATGATTATTACCTCAACATCGGAATGACCGTGAACGGTAAAAACGGCAATTACCAACTTTGGGCATTGGAATATACACACCAATACCACGAGTACAAAGACATCCGCATTCCGCAAGAAACTTTTACTGCCGAAGGTGGTTATAGTCTATTTCTTTTGGGAGATACCCGTAAAAATATTACGCTGAACTTCGGGATAACAGGCGTAGTAGGATATGAAACCATCAACCGGAGCGAACCGATGTTATATGATGGTGCGAAGATTTTGAGCGAGGACAACTTCATCTACGGAGCTGGTGGACGAATTACTTTTGAAACATATTTGTCCGACCGATTTGTATTGGTTTTTGCTGGGCGAACAAAGGTTTTATGGGGTACAGATATGAAACAATTCCGTCCATCGGCTGGTGGAGGATTACGATTTAACTTTTAAAAACAGAAAAAATGATAGGAATATTTAACAAATTCAGAGTAGGATTATTGCCGATATACATAATCTTGGCAATCCTCACAGCTTCGGTTTCTTTGGTATCTTGTAGCAAAGATGATGACCTCGAAATACAAAACGATTTTCCTTTTGAGGTCAAAGTAATGCCAGTATCGAAAGATATTGCCAATGGACAAACGGTGGAAATACGAGTTACAATTCAACGAACAGGAAATTACAGCAACACGCAGTATTTTCTTCGCTATTTCCAATTTGACGGACAAGGTTCACTTCGATATTACAATGAAACACCATACTTGCCGAACGATTTGTATCCGTTACCAACAGAGCAGTTCAGGCTATATTACACTTCTGCATCTGCTGTATCACAATCTTTTGATGTTTGGATTTCTGACAATTTTGGGAATGAAAAGCAATTGAGTTTTCAGTTTAATAGTAGTGATTAACAGGAATATAAACGTAGATAAAAACCGACTTTTTAGGTCGGTTTTTTTGCTTTTAGACTTTCGGATAAAAGCATTTTTTCTTAAATTTACTTAAACTAAAATCTCAATAAGTATGGATGCAATTACTGCTCAATTAGTACTTGGTATTATTCCGCTTGTTATCGGGATAGGGCTTGTTTACTGGATAAGTCGCAGGAAATTTTACAGACGTAATGCTGTAGGTGCAGAAGGTTTTTCGAGCTTTGAAGCATCTGTATTTACACGTTTCATAGAACGTGTTGGCAAATGGATTGCTTATGCTTTGATTATTATTGGTATTGTTTTTATTTGGTCGTATTCGCAAATGAAAAAAGAGAAAAAACAATCAGAAGTAAAAACGGAATGGCATAAAAGACCTTATTTGTATATTTGTAGATGGAACGTTGCGCTCCTTCGCATTTTGTTTTAAAATATCGACTTTATTTTCTCAATGATTTAGGGCTGCATCCTGTCTTCTTTTTAAAAAAATTATTAAAATATGTAGGATAATTAAAACCCAAACTAAAAGCTATGTCTGCTATGGGCCAATCTGTATTTCTCAATAATATATTTGCCTCTGCTAAAATACGGTCTGTAATGTGTGCTGTAGTGGATTTTCCTGTGATTTCCCTTACAGAAAAATTTAGATGATTAACGTGCACGGAGAGTACTTTTGCAAAATCACTAGCTGATTTTAATGTTAGTGGTTGAGAAGTTGACACTATGGGGAATTGTTGCTCCAAAAGTTCAAGAAAAAGGGTTGTAATTCTTTTAGACGCATTTGTAGGTTGCTCAGAGGATTCGGTCGGACTCAATTGCATCGCTTCGTGAATTATCAAGCTAACGTAGTTTCTTAAAAGTTCATATTTGTATTGATATTCAGACTCTGAAACTTCGATCATTTTTATAAAAAAAATTTCCAGTGTAGTATATTCAGATTCGTTTAGAAAAAATATAGGCTTTGTACCACATATATTAAATAAGGGAGAGTTTTGCACACTCTCGCTAAATTTGCTTTCTTTCAAAAACTCTTCTTTAAATATACAAAAATATCCTTTTAGGTCTCCTGGAGCACTTTCCCAAGAATATGGCGTAATAGGGCTTGTAAACATTAAAGCAGGTTGATTAACATCGACCTCACCGTCAGCATAAAGAACCCTTCCAAAACTTTTTAATAGAGAAATCTTATAATAATCCTTTCTACTGTAATGTGTCGGAGTTTTACAAAATTCTTCCAATTCAAAAACATTAAACAGCTTATCAACTTCTGTAGAAACTTGATTGTTTTGGAAAAAATCTTCTAACGATTCTAAGTTTTTCATGTACCTAAAAATAGTATAATAATTAAAATGAACTTAATAAAATTTGACAAAAAACTAATTTATAATGCATTAAACTACTCTTAATCAATTTTTTATAAAATGAGTGCACAAAAAAGGTGCTTTTTGCAATAGCGAAAAATGGTTAATTAGCTTCGTAAATTACATTAAGATTCTTAATTACGCATCAATGTTAGATTACTTTATCTCCAGCATTATAAAATTATAGAAATAGTTGGAGAATGATATAATACTAAAAGAATCGTATCGTTTTGCTAATCTTACATTTATTTCGTTTGTGGGGTAGTTAGATAAATTCCAGAGAAAATTTTAAACTTTCTTTTGGAATGAAGTTTGAATCTTTTGTAAGCATATCAAATTACTAGCTCGTCATACTATACTGCTAAACTCCTAATTAATGATTCCTCAATTAAATTTATTTTATAAGAAGATAGTGCGTGCTTACAAATAATCTATTTTTTATCAGCCTTTATTTTTTCGGAGGGAATATAAGCACCTGTTGCAAGCCAAGTCTTGAAATTTTCTACAAACTCTTTGTGAGTTCCTGGAGGCAATTCCCTTCCTTCACCAGGATTCCACCCGCCAATTACCAATTTGTCATGACTCACATGCTCAATTAGTTGCTCGTGGTTCTTATGATTATTTGTAGCTGGGTTTAGCAATTGTTTTGCCAACTCGCTAGGCGACTTACCCTGAAAGACCATCTTCATGTCTGCTGGCGGCAAATGCCAGTTCGGATTACCGGGAGGAGTATGTAAACCGGGGGTATTTGTGGGTTGGTGGCAACTATTACATTTCATGGCGTAAAGCCCCTTTCCGTCAACACCTCTTTTTGGCAACATAGCATGCAGATGGCTATCTTCCCCCTGAAGAGGGATATCTCCAGAAGGATGACAATTCATACATCGTGGGTGCTGTAATACAGCATGAACTTTCATATAGGCTTTTACGGAGGTAATGCTATCCTTTTTTTGTTGTACAGAAGTACTATTGCCGATTTGCTCTATTTTTATAGGCATATAAGTTTTGTTGCTAAAAGAATTTGCAATTACGTAAGCAGTTATCGATACGAAGGCTATGAGTATCATTGACTTTCTTGATATCATATTATTTAATTTTTTAATCATCATTAGTCTTCTTTATTAGTTAAAGCTTATGGTTCATTAGCGGAAGATTGTAAATCCGTTTGCCTGTAGCAGCAAAAATTGCATTGGCAATAGCTGGAGCCGTTGGTGGTACAGCACATTCTCCAACTCCGCCCATTTTTCCGTCACTTTCAACGATGTAAACATTTATTTCAGGAGTTTCGTGTATCCTAGCTATTTTATAGTCATAAAAATTATTTTGCTGTAATTTTCCATCCTCGATAGTGATTTCACCATAAAGTGCCATGGTTAAACCAAATATAATTCCACTTTCGACCTGCGCTTTTACGCCTTCTGGATTTACAGCTAAGCCGCAATCAATTGCACAATCTATTTTGTGCACTTTTACTTGTCCATTCAAAATACTCACTTCGGCAATAGTTGCTACATAACTTCCAAATGCCTCGGCTACCGCTACACCTTTAAAATGACCCGTTGGCAATGCTTTTTTCCAATTACCTTTTTCAGCAACAAGATTTAGTGCTGCTAAGTGTCGAGGATGTTCTTTAAAGAAACCACGTCTGTACTCCACTGGATCACGACCGGCATTGTGTGCAACTTCATCCATCATTGTTTCCATAACGTAAGCTGTATGCGTATGCCCAACAGAACGAAACCATAAGACAGGTATAGCCTCCTCAGTATTGTGTAATCCTATAAAGTGATCTGGTATGCTGGTGAAATATGGCGAGCCTTTTACACCTTCCACAGTGGTGTCATCAATAGAATCTTTTAGCTCTCCTAATACGTTAGCTGCGCCTTTCATAATGGATTGTGATGCAATATTATGATTCCAAGCAACTGGCCTTCCTTTAATATCAAGACCTGCTGTTACATTATGTACGACAAAAGGTCTAAAATAACCACCTTTTATATCATCTTCGCGACTCCAAACCATTTTAACAGGTTTTCCGGAGGCTTTTGCAATATGCACCGCTTCAGAAACAAAGTCTGCAGTAGGAGTTGCTCGTCTTCCAAATCCGCCACCTAGAAACGGAACGTTTATAGTGATGTTTTCAGGAGCAAATCCTAGAATTTTAGCAGCCGCAGCCTGTTCCACCCCTGGTAATTGGGTGCCAGTCCATATTTCGCATTTGCCATTTTCTATTTTTACCGTACAATTTAATGGTTCCATAGGTGCATGGGCGAGATATGGGAAAACATATTCTGCTTTTAAAACTTTTGTAGATTTTGATAAACCATCTGATGCGTTACCTTGTTTTTGTACTGTTAATCCATTAGATGCTGCCAGTTTTTTGTAAGCTGCTGTTTGTTTGGTGGTTGATATTCCAACGGCTGAACCATTTACCCAAGTAACCCGTAACGCTCTTTTACCTTGTTGCGCAGCATAGTAGTTATCAGCAATAACAGCAACGCCAGTAGGTATTTGAACCACTTGTCTTACACCTTTTATTGCTTTTGCTTCAGTTGCATTAAATGATTTTACTTTTCCCCCAAATACTGGTGAATGTGCCACAACAGCGGTTAATAAACCAGGGAATTGAATATCCATGCCAAATATAGCTTTTCCGTTGGTTTTTACCCCGGCGTCTAATCGTTTAACACTTTTGCCAATATATTTCCAATTATCTTTGGAACGTAATGTCACTTTTTCGGGAACTGGTAAAAGTGCTGCATCAGCAGCTAATTCGCCATAAGTGAATTTTTTTCCACCAGCTGTAACAGTCCCATTTTCTGTTTTACAATTTTCAATAGCTACACCTGTACGTTTTGCTGCTACTTGAGTTAATAAAATTCTTGCAGTAGCACCAGCATTACGATAGCGATCAAATTCAGACCAAGTTGTGGTAGAGCCTCCTGTAATTTGTATGCCATAAACCGGGTGATTAAATGCTTCGTCTGCACCGCCATGCTTTACGATAATCTGATTAAGGTCAACATCAAGTTCTTCTGCCAACAACATTGGAAGAGTAGTCCAGATACCCTGCCCCATTTCAACGTGACTAAGTAGTACTGTAATTGAGTTATCTGTACCAATTTTCAAGAAAGCATTTGGAGAAAATGGAAGTCCAGCAGATGTTGCTACTTCACCCATTGCTGCCATTTTATTAGCTCCTGGTATTGTAAAAGAAATCAGCAATCCTCCGGCTACTAAAGCTCCAGATTTAATAAAATTTCGTCTGTCCATGTTCATTATTTGTTCTTTAGTGTTTTTGCAGCCTGATGAATAGCGGCTCTAATTCTAGGATAGGTGCCACATCTACAAATATTACCTGCCATAGCATCATCAATATCTTGATCCGTTGGTGAAGGGTTCTCCCTCAAAAGAACAGCTGCTGACATAATCTGACCAGATTGGCAGTATCCACACTGTGGCACATCAAATTCTAGCCATGCTTTTTGAAGTGGATGGTCATTATCAAGAGAAAGACCTTCAATAGTTGTGATGTTCTTTCCTACAGCTCTTTCAACCTTAGTAACACATGACCGAACTGCTTCTCCATCAAGGTGTACCGTGCAGGCACCACATTGAGCCACTCCGCACCCAAATTTAGTGCCTGTTAATCCGACTAAATCTCTCAATGCCCACAATAGAGGCATGTCTATTGACGCATCAATTTCATATGCCTTTTCATTTACTTTTAGTGTAATCATATAATAGTTGTTGTTAACAAACGATACCTTAGTTATAATATAATAAGTAAATAACTGTTGTTTTCTCAATTTTTTTATTAGTTCAGAGTTTTAACAAATAAATTATACTAGGAACAAATAACTGTAATTGGAATAAAACGAGTCATTTACTAATAACAAATTTAAGATTTAAGTTATATTTCAAATAAAGAAAATCAAAGGGATAATTAAGAATTTCAAATATTTATATTGCAATATTATAATTTGCTCCTCTTAATAAGAGACTACCTCTTTATTTTATCAAACGCATAATTTTATTTATTTGGTTTATTAAAATTGAACGAGACTACAATTGTTTGAAAACATTAATTTATTATTTGATTTTCTTTAGTTTTCGTTGTGTAAAATATTTTAACTTTACTTATTGCAATTTAGAGCTAAGTCTAGGTTATACCTATGATTACTCGTAATGTCCAAATCGCTTATGTTTGTAATTAGGCAGTCCAACGCAAGATGAAGTAATTATATAAAATAGGAGTTAATGTAATGCTATATAACAAGGCGTTTTAATGAACATAAAAATAAAAAATTTAGTTTTAAAAGATGGGTGAATTGGCTGATATTATAGCGGCATATAGAAAAGCAGAAAAGGAACAAATTCGCGCCGCACTTGCTACAGTTGTGATGGTAGAAGGTTCATCTTATCGGCAAGCTGGCGCAAGAATGTTGGTCACAGAAGATGGGCAACTTACAGGTGCAATTAGTGGGGGATGTTTGGAAGGCGATGCTTTAAAAAAAGCCGTGTTGGCAATTCATCAGAAAAGCAATAAACTCATCACTTACGATACCAGTAATCCTGATGATGTAGAATTTGGGGTTCAGTTGGGGTGTAATGGGATTGTGCATATTTTGTTTGAATATATTGATAAAAATGCTACTCAAAATCCAATATCTCTTTTGGAAAAAACAATAGAAAACAGAAATAAATCTGTTATCACAACGATATTTTCATTAGAAAAAAGAAACAAACAAATTGGAACTGTAGGATTTGTAAGAAATCAGGAATTAATTTTATTAAACTCCGAAGGAATTTCAGAAAGTGGATTGATGAATTTTTCTTCAAAGGTTTTAGAAAAAAAACAGAATATATTGAGTACAGTTTCATCAAATGAAATCCTGCTGCAATATATTCCTCCACAAACCACACTTATTATCGCTGGAGCCGGAAATGATGTAAAACCTTTAGTAGAAACAGCTTCCATTTTAGGATGGAAAACCATCATCACTGACGGCAGAGTAACTCACGCACAGAAAAAGAGATTTCCAAAAGCGGATGAGGTTTTATTTGCTAAGCCCGAAGAAATCATTGATAAAATAGAAATAGACGAATCGACTATTTTTGTTTTGATGACGCACAATTATAATTACGATTTGGCTTTGTTAAAACTCATTATACATCAGCCTGTAAAATATATTGGACTTTTGGGGCCAAAAACAAAGCTTGACAGAATGATTGACGATGTGAAAAGTTCTGGTATAAACGTTGGAGATGAAGAATTAAATAAACTTTACGGGCCTGTCGGTTTGGATATTGGCGCTGAAACTTCAGAGGAAATCGCCATTTCGATCATTGCAGAAATCAAAGCTGTTTTGAGCCAAAGAAATGGTTTGTTTCTGAGAGAAAAAAAGGAAAAAATCCACACTGATACTGTGAGTAAATAAGAAATAAGATATGCTGGCCGACCAATTTGGAAGAATACACAACTACTTGAGAATCTCTTTAACGGATAATTGCAATCTGCGCTGTTTTTACTGTATGCCAGAAGAAAATTATGATTTTACACCACACTCAAAACTGATGCAAGTGGAGGAAATTGATGCCGTAGCCAAATTATTTGTTCAGCAAGGTGTTAATAAAATCAGGCTCACAGGAGGCGAACCTTTTGTAAGAAAAGATGCTTCGAAAATCATCCAAAATTTAGGTAAATTACCAGTACAATTGGCCTGCACCACAAACGGTATCCGTATTGATGATATGCTTCCAGAAATCGTTAAAGCAAATTTTCACAGTATTAATATTAGCCTCGATACTTTACAAAAAGACAAATTCCTAAGAATCACCCGCCGAGATTATTTTGACAGAGTGGTTAAAAATATCGATTTGCTTTTAAATAACAACATAACAACCAAAATCAACGTTGTGGCAATGAAAGGCATTAATGATGATGAAATATCCGACTTTATTGCATTTACAAAAAACAATCTTATAGACATTCGATTTATAGAATTTATGCCTTTCAGCGGGAACAAATGGAGCAGCAATCAGGTAATGACGCAAAGAGATATTTTAGATATTATTAAAGAAAAATACCACTATGTTGCTCAACCCATCGGTTTTCACGAAACAGCGAAAAGTTTTAAAATTCATGGTCACAAAGGAAGGTTCTCTATCATCAGCACAATGAGCGAACCTTTTTGCAGCGGATGCAACCGGATAAGACTTACTGCCGATGGAAAATTGAAAAACTGTCTGTTCTCAAAACACGAAACCGACCTTTTGACACCCTTTCGAAACGGTCAGGATATTTTACCAATCATACAATCTGCGATTTGGTCAAAAGCAAAAACACAAGGCGGACAATTGAATGAACAGTTTGAAAAAATCAACGCATCAATCATTCAAAACAGAAGTATGATTAATATCGGCGGATAATGAAAGATACGGGAATTATATTATTAGCAGCAGGAAATTCTACAAGAATGGGAACTGCAAAACAATTACTGATTTATCAAGGAAAAACATTGCTTGATAGAATGATTAACACAGCATTGGAAGTGTTTTACAAGAATCAAATCATCTTGGTTTTGGGAGCGAATCATCATGAAATAGCTTCTATGATTACCGAAAAAAATATATCAATATCAATCAATAATGATTGGCAATCTGGAATGGCTTCTTCAATCAAATCAGGATTAAAAACTTTAATAGATCGGTTTCCCGAAATGGAAAAATGTTTTATTTTGGTATGCGACCAGCCTTATTTAACGAGTGATTTATTTTTAGAAATGCTAAAATTGAATGAGAGTTCAAAAAAAGAAATCATCGTGGCAAAATATGCCGATATATTGGGAGTTCCGGCTTTATTTTCTAAAAAATATTTTGAAAATTTATTGTCGCTTACAGGCGAACAAGGGGCAAAAAAAATTATTCAACAGAATATGAAAGATGTTGAAACTTTTGAATTTGAAAAGGGAGCTATTGATATTGATACGAAAGCAGATTATGAAAATTTAAAATCGAAAGAATGATTAGTGTAGCGGAAGCAAATAATATAATCGCACAAAATATTCCCCCAAGAAAAAACCAAATTCTTCCCTTAAAAGAAGCATCTGGATATACAACTGCTGAAGATATTTACTCAAAATATGATATTCCGAATTTTTCGCAATCTTCGATGGATGGCTATGCGATTCGTTTTGAAGATAAAGATTTAAAACTAAAAATCGTTGGGGAAATGTCGGCAGGAACTACAGAGCAGTTTCACCTTAAAAATGGAACCGCTTGTCGAATTTTTACAGGAGCACCGCTACCAATTGGCGCAAACACCGTCATAATGCAGGAAAAAGTTACGATTGAAGACAAAGAATATCTAATCATTCAAGATAATGACCTTGAAAAAGGCACAAATGTAAGAGATGCGGGAAGCGATGCAAAAAAAAACAGCATTGCAATCAGTAAAGACAGCTATCTTTCTGCCGCTGCAATCGGGTATTTGGCAGGAATCGGATGTTCAGAAGTCAATGTTTACTCGCCGCCTTCTGTTTCATTAATTTTAACGGGTAACGAGTTGATAAAGCCGGGCAATAATCTAGATTTTGGGCAGGTTTTCGAATCCAATTCCTATCAGTTGGAAAGCGTTTTAAAACAATGCGGAATTAATACCATTAAAAGCTTTTGGGTTCAAGATAATCCTTTGGAGGTTGAAGATACTTTGGATATGGCACTTTCAAAGACAGACATTGTAATTTTGGTTGGCGGCGTAAGTGTTGGCGATTATGATTTTGTGATTGATACTACAGAAAAATGTGGGGTTGAAAAGCAATTTCATAAAATAAAGCAAAAACCTGGTAAACCATTCTACTTTGGAACTAAAGAAGAAAAACTGATATTTGGATTACCGGGAAATCCTTCCTCGGCGCTGACTTGTTTTTATTTATACATTGCTCCGTTGTTTTCAACATTGATGAAACGACCAGCAATAACTTCAAACACAAATGCAGTTACAACCTCCAAATATCAAAAGAAAACCGGTCTCACTCATTTTCTAAAATCTACATTTATTGATGGAAAAGTAACACCGCTTCACGCGCAGGAATCGTACCGACTTCAATCTTTTGCAGAAGCCAATTGTTTGATGATTCTGCCCGAAAATTCAGAAGGTTGTGAGAAAGATGAGGTGGTTGAACTTATCTTATTAAAATAGAAATCCTCTAATGAATGTAGAATTTTTTTACCTTATTTTATTCATTATCGCTGCTTTGTATGCGGCAGTCGGACACGGTGGAGCAAGCGGTTATCTTGCTTTGATGTCATTGTACGGCGTAGCTCCACAGGAGATGAAACCGACAGCACTTGTCCTCAATTTATTCGTATCACTCATCGCTTTTATACAATATTACAGAGGTGGACATTTCAAACTTCAGACTTTCATTCCTATTGCGCTCGCGTCTATCCCTTTGGCTTTTGTAGGTGGAATGATTCATATCGACGATAATTTGTACAAACGTATTTTAGGTATTTTGTTACTTTTCCCTGTGATTCGGTTTTTCTTCTTTAAAAGTCCAGACGACAGCGAATTGAAAGAGCCTCAAATATATATATCATTGTTTTTCGGTGCAGTAATTGGTTTATTATCAGGAATGATAGGAATTGGTGGTGGTATCTTACTTTCTCCTATTCTTGTTTTATTGAAATGGACCAACCAAAAACAGACGGCGACCATTAGTGCCGCCTTTATTTTCGTAAATTCTGTGGCAGCTTTAGGTGGAATGTTTACTAAAGAAATTGCTTTTACCAGCGATATGTGGCTGTATATTATCTGCGCATTTGCTGGTGGATTGGTTGGTGCATATCTAGCTTCAAAAAAACTGAATCAATACGGACTAAAATATATATTAGCTGTCGTACTTTTGATGGCTTCCTATAAATTAATATCAAGCGCTATTTAAAATGAAACATTTACTTTTATTACTTGCTTTCTTCTTCATAACACTAACATTTGCACATTCGAAAAGCATTGAAATCATGACATTAGACAATGAGAAAAAAGTAGTCACGTCTGCGGATTTAGAAAATTATCAGAAACACACAATTTATAATATTCAGATTACCAGTCATTTGAAAGAATACCGTTTAGCTATCAAGAATGTGAAGGGGAAGGCGGTATGTAAAATTCCTAAAAACGATACAGCTTAAAAAAATAGATTAATGGCAACGATTAAAATAATCAGCTTTGGCAGATTGAAAGAAATTTTGGGCTCAGATTTTGAATTTGATGCAGAAAATACCAATGAATTATTGAATCAACTCAATGAAAAATTCACTCAATTAAAAGATTTAAAATTGAGAATTGCAGTTAATCAAAAAATTATTCTAGAAAATACAGAATTAAAAAACAGTGATGTGGTAGCCTTGATGCCACCTTATTCCGGCGGATAAATATGTTGAATTTAAAACGATACGACAGGCAAATTAAATTGCAAAACTTTGGCATCAAAGCTCAGGAAAAACTTGCATCTGCAAAGATTCTTGTAGTTGGAGCCGGAGGTTTGGGCTGTCCTGTTCTTCAATATCTGACCGCAGTCGGCGTTGGAAATATTGGTATTATAGATGACGATAAAGTTTCGCTCAGCAATTTGCACCGACAGATTCTTTATACTTCAAATGACATAGGAAAACTAAAGACTGAAACCGCATTTAAAAGACTTAGTGCAATGAATCCGGAAGTAAAAATCAATATTATTTCTGAAAGAATAACAACTAAAAATGCTGTGGAAATTGTCTCGGATTATAATTTTATAATAGATTGTACAGACAATTTCCCAACCCGTTATTTGCTCGATGATGTTTGTCGGATTTTAGAAAAGCCTTTGATTTTCGGTGCAATTTATCAATATGAAGGTCAAATTGCTATTTTCAATTTTTTAAATCAAGAAGGATTTACCACAAATTACAGAAATCTTTTCCCTGAACCTCCAAAACCTGGAGAAGTACCAGATTGCAATGATGCAGGTGTTTTGGGCGTTTTACCCGGAATTATCGGAACATTGCAGGCTACGGAAGTCATTAAATTAATTACAGGTATTGGAGAGCCATTAATCAACAAATTAATGACCATCAATGTTTTGGATTATCAGACTGCTATTTTTGAAATTCCTAAAGATGTAAATTTGAATTTTCCTCAAAACATACAAGAATTTGAAAAAATGAATTACGAACTTCATTGCGGAATTGAACATAATGACATTAAAAATATTTCACCGTCCGAATTTAATAAAATTGCAAAGCTTCCAGATACGGTTATCATTGATGTTCGAGACAAGAGTGAGTATCCTAAACTTGAAATTCCCTATTTACCAATACCCTTATCTGAATTAAAGGCAAACATTAATCAAATTAATAATCGAAATATCATTGTCGTTTGTCAGTCTGGTAAGAGAAGTATTGTTGGAGGACACCTTTTATATCAACTTTTAGGAAAGGAACACAAAATCAGCCATTTGGAAGGCGGTATTAATCATTTAATTAAAGAGATCAATGAGTAAAATCAAAAATATATTTCAAAATAGTCCTATTTCGCCTTTGTTTATTGCAGAAAGCATTACAAAACATTCGACGAAGACGGAAATCGGAGCACATCACATTTTCTTAGGGCAAATTCGGGCAGATAAAGTTGAAAATAAAACGGTAAAAGCGATAGAATATACCTCATTTGAAGATTTGGCTTTAACCCAAATGACCGCCATCAGAGAAGAGATTTTTGCGAAATATGATATTACTTGTATGCACATTTATCACAGCCTAGGTGTTGTAAATAGAGGAGAAATTTGCCTTTTTGTCTTCACTTCATCAAAGCACAGAAAAGAAGCAACTTTGGCCTGTAACGAAGTGGTAGAGCGCATTAAAAACGAACTTCCAATATGGGGTAAAGAGATTTTTGAGGACGAAACTCATCAATGGAAAATAAACCAATAAGCAATGGTAGATATTACTTTTAAAACTTTTACACTCCGAAAAGCGATTGCTTCGGCAACCATCAAAGCTTCAAATCTTGCCACAATAGAAACTGTAAAAAACGGAACCGTTCCGAAGGGCAATGTTCTAGAATTTGCAAGAGCTTCCGCTTTATTGGCGATAAAAAAAACCAGCGACGTTATTCCCGATTGCCATCCTTTGCCTGTTGAATATGCTTCGATTAGCTATGAATTAAATAATTTGAATATCAATATCACTGTTGAAGTTCATACCATTTATAAAACTGGCGTTGAGGTTGAAGCCATGCATGGCGCATCGGTTGCGGCTTTGGTAATTTATGATATGCTGAAACCAATCGATAAAAAAATTGAAATAGCCAACATCAAACTATTGGAAAAACAAGGCGGAAAAAACAGTCAGAAAAAAATAGAGACCGAAAATTTAATGGCTGCGGTAGTTGTTTGCAGTGATTCTGTTTCCCAAGGAATAAAAAATGATATTTCAGGAAAATTATTGGTTGAAGCACTTAAAAATCAAGGTATTACTGAAATTGATTATTCGATAGTTCCAGATGATATCGCTGCGATTCGTCAACTGATTGAATTTTATAAAAATAAAGGTTGTGACCTGCTTTTATTTACAGGCGGAACAGGTTTGTCGCAACGCGATGTAACGCCTGAAGCCGTACTACCATTCATTACCAAAGAAATTCCAGGAATTATGGAAACGGCGAGGAATTATGGACAGGACCGAGTGAAAACTTCAATGCTTTCCCGCGGAATTGCAGGTTTTTCTGATGATACGCTGATCTTGACCTTACCGGGTTCTTCTGGAGCTGTGAAAGAGTACGTTAAAGCTTTGTTTCCACAGGTTTTGCACGTATTTTCGGTAAAAAAAGGAGACGGACATTAATTAACTAATTCGTAATTGAAACACAATTTTTTGTATTTTTTCTACTACCATTTCGATTTCTGATTGGGTAGTAAATTTTCCTAAACTAAATCGTAACGAAGAAATCGCATCTAAGTCATTCATACCCATTGATTTAAGAACGTGAGATGGTTTGGAAGTTGTGGCGTTGCACGCAGAACCGTTTGATACACAAATATTTCCGAGAGACAATATGATATGCTCAGAATTGACATCGGAAAAACAAATATTGGTTGTGTTGAAAATTCTATTTTCTGTACTGCCATTGACTTGAACATCTGGGATTTTTAATAATGAATTTTCCAGCTTATCTCTCAATTCTTTAACTTTTTGTGCGGAATTCTGCATTTCTCTGAGAGCAATTTTTGCTGCTTTTCCCATTCCGATAATTCCCGGAACATTCATTGTCCCGCTTCTCAAATTGAATTGCTGTCCACCGCCATGAATTTGGGAACTCATACTTTTTTTAATTTTTGAAGATATATACAACGCGCCAATTCCCTTTGGGCCGTAAAATTTGTGAGCCGAAAAAGCCATCATATCAACACCAAGAACTTTAATATCCACGGGAATTTTTCCAACGGCTTGCGTAGCATCACAAAAAACAAAGCAATCTTTGTGATGAGCAATTTCTGCAATCTCTTTTATGGGCTGAATTACGCCAGTTTCGTTATTGACAAGCATTACACATACCATCAAGGTTTTAGTGTTGATTTCATTTTTCAATTCTTCTAGATTGATTAATCCATCTTTTGCAACATTAAGATAAGTGACAAAAAATCCTTGCTGTTCCAAATAAAAACAAGTATCTAAAACTGCTTTGTGTTCAGTTTTTACGGTAATGATGTGATTTTTGCCATTCGTTTTTTCAATGCCTTTTAAAGCTAAATTAACGGCTTCCGTTGCTCCAGACGTGTAGATAATTTCTTTCGGATTTGCAGAAATAAGTTCAGCGATTTGTTCTTCGGCTTCTTCAATCGCCTCTTTTACGGTAAGTCCGAAAAGGTGTGAACTCCCAGAATTAGCATATAAATCATTAAAATAAGGTAACATCGCATCAACAACTCTTTGTTCAACAGGCGTTGTGGCATTGTAATCCAGATAAATAAAATCATTTTTTACCATAGCATGAAAGATAATAAAAAAATTTATTACAGTTTCGATATAAAGGAAATCTTTTCTTGTGTTGTTTGACTTGATATTTTAAAGCTAATTATGAAGCATAAAGCCATTAGGAAGGATTTCTTTTTTTGAAGTAGAATTTTGAGTTAGCCTTTGAAATCATTGGAATTTTTATTGCGCTTAGCCGTCTTTGGGAAATCTCATCTCAAGACTAAAATGTACACAAAGATTATTTTGTATATTCTTCTGCCGAAATGGTTTTTCCTCAAATCACAAAATAAATCCCTTCCATATTACTGTTCCAATGCCAAACACTGCCTTTGAATGCCAATAGGTACAACATTTCCCAACCTTGTAATAAGCCTTTATAAATTCGACTTCCACAGAAAAATTGAGCAGATTATGGAAGTTATCGCAATACAAAAATCCGTACTGGACGGAATGCAGAATGAGCTTAGGGAACTTTTGGAAATGACCGAAAATGCCATACGAAGATATACACCGATATTCAAAGAAGAAAAGTGGCTCGATAACCAAGAAGTGTGTTTGATGATAAACATCACCAAACGGACTTTGCAGACCTACAAGGACAAAGGCTTACTTCCTTATTCCAAAATGAACCGTAAGAATTATTACAAACGCTCGGACGTACAGGCTTTACTCGAAGCTGGACAGCCGTACAATAGCAATGACAATGGATTTACTGACGAATGACAATGAAGAAGTAATCGAACAACAGCAAATGATAATGCAGTTGAGAAACCGTATCGAAAGTATATTGAAAAACTACCGTCCAGTAATGAACGGAGAAATTTACTTAGCGGGCGAAGATGTGTGCAAACTGCTCCATATAAGCAAAAGGACTTTACAACAATACAGGGATGATAAAATCTTGCCATATATACAAATTGGCGGTAAGATTATTTACAAGGAAACGGATATTCTGACAATACTGGAGCACAATTATATATCCAATAGCAAACATTGTCTGTAATAAATTTTGGGTGAGTATGGTTCTATCGAAATGGGTTTAGTATATTTGCTACGTAAAATATAGAAAATACTTAAAGTGTTTTTGCTTTAGGTCTTGGTACTAAAAACTGGTAATTTTTGTAACCTAGAGTCAATAAGTAAGAACGCTCACGTTATGGCGTGGGCGTTCGCTAATTCGGGGTAGGCGTACCAGTGCGTAGTATCGATGAGTGTAGTTGCCTGCGTCTTTTTTTTGTGCAGGGCTTCACTAATATTAAAAATGGTATTATGAACACTGTAAACTCCCTCCAAGAAATCAGCATTGCATTTATCAACGATAAAAGCCCGATTTTGGATTTAATCTGCAATGATCTCAAAACTTCAGGATTTGAAATCACATTCCAATCCGAAACAATCGAAGATGGATTGTTTCAGTTAGCTACCTTGAAAAAACTTCCTAAAGTTTGTATCATCGACCTCGATTTTTATGATAAGAATATACTGTCGCAACTTTACAAATTGAAAACGGAATGTCCTACAGTAAAACTACTTTCCCATAGTGATATTGACAATGAGAAAGTAGGTAAAGCTCCTTTGGATATAGGTTTTTCAAGTTGTTTGTTGGTTGGTAGTGATGTTGATGATTTTAGAAGAGCCATTGACAAGACTGTAAATTGTAGCTAAGCTAATTTCATTTCTATTTTTCCGATAATCGGTCTATTTGAATTTTCGAATATGGTATATCTAAATCCAAATGACTTTTATAAGAGGGTAATAATCGATTAAACCTTTGTTTATCTTCAAATGATAAGTCTCCATGAATTTTGTCAAATGAATTTTCTTTTGCTTTATCTATTGTAAAATCTAATAACCTTTTTCCATAACCAAAACCTTTTCTATACGATGTAAAATCACATATTTTTTAATTATTTCCAAAAGTTTGTAAGGCAACTTGACAGTCGAAATATGGATGCTCTCCGTTTTCTCCATATATTTTAATGTAATCAAAATACATTTTTCTTATCAAAAGCGATTATAAAAATTTCTTCTTGCTCTGTAAGCGATATTTCAAAGGTCTTATTTTGGTTCTGATTGATAATATACTTAATTCTATTTATTCTTCTTTTTAACTCATTTATCTGAACTTTCTGTTGTTCACAAACTTTATGCAATTCGTCTTTGAATTCAAGAACTTTTTTCAATCGATTATTATAATAGCTGATTTCATTTTTTAAAATTAGCCTTGATAAGGGCTTTAAAATGAAGTGAACTAAAAGATGATACGGAATTAAAATAATTTTGAAAATTTTCATGAAGTATTGATTTTCTGTAATCGTAAAATTAAAAATTTTTCAAAACCAAGCGACGTTCTTTTGCTTCTTTTCTTTGGTCGCTGTGTGAAAAGAAAAGAAGTCAGCTAAAACAACAAAAGGGATACCGAATATCCCGTGTAATGATGCCGCAACCTGTTTTCTAAAATGAAGAGAATGGATTGTGAGAATGGTGCATTTTAGTAAAGGGGTTGCACCAATTTTAAATGCAAAAATGCATTTCCGACCGTAGCGAGGAATTGCATTTTTGCCCGCCGATTTTGGCTTTTAGGCAACTTTAATCGGGTGGGTACGGAAGTCTTTCAGATTATGAAAAAATCCTTTGTATTCGGTCATTCCCCTGCGGAACAAGTTCCATAACAAAGAGCAACCCATTTGTGTAAGTGATGAATTGATAAATAAATCTTGATGTTCCAACGCTTTGGCAAGTGAGCAACTTGGCGTGTTGTCCTCTTGCTCGGATTGCTTCAGTAATTCGCCAAATTCATCAGTAACAAATGGCAGGCTTGCCACCGTTTTGTATTTTTCTGAATTGGGTTGCTTTACCTCTCTGATAGTAGATAGTAGCACTTGTCCTGTATGTTGGCTGTTGCCAAAGTCCAACCAATATTTTGGCTCGTCTTGGTAGTGTCTGCGGTAACTTACTTCTTTAAGAATTTCAGCAACGCCAAACCTCGCCTGTACATTGTCCACACAAGTAATGGTAATGATTGCTCTTGCTTTTTCGGGTGGTCTTCCAAAATTATCTTTTTCAAATTTTACCGTTTCGGCTTTCCAATTTGTACCTGCCCAACGGTTGCAACGATTGATTAAAGCAAAGGATTTGTACAATCCTGTTTCACTTTCTGCAAAACGCTGTCTGCCTAAATTGGCACATGTGATAACATCATCATCCCAAAGGCGGACTTGTAACCCTGCGTGTCCCAACACAATCAAACTTTCGTTTATTTCTATTAAAGCGGTCAATACTTTTGAGCCTGTGCCACCTGCTCCGATAAGGTTTACCGAAATCGGATTGGTTGGATTGAGCAGATAATCGTCTGTAAAATGGACTGCGGTTTTTTCTGTATTCATCACAATAAATTTTTAAGGGTTTTATTATTCTTTTTCAATACCTCTTTAGGAAAGGGTTTGTCTGTATTGACTAGGTCTTTCCAAAGGTTTACAATGTTTTTTTTCGTCAAGTTTTCGCATAATGAATGGCTGAAATAGGAATTGAAAAAATAATGTTCCCACGCTTGCATAAATTCCTCAACCGAAGCCGAATTTTTAATGTCAATACTTACCGTACCCATACATACATTGCCCTTTTCGTAGATATTGAAAAAGGGTACGTAATGCAATGGCGTTTTCTCGGTTGGTCTTCTGTCGTTTGCCAAAGCAAATACCGAAAGGCTATTTTTATGGCAAACCAAAGCATTGGCGGTACTTGTGCCATTCCGCTGGGTATGCCCAAACTATCCACAAAATACAGTTGCATTTTCTGTGCTTTGGTGTACCATAATACTGTACCTTTTTCAACATTCGGATTGAGATGCAGAATGTTTGTCGGTAAGATTCCTTTTGGTTTTAAAAAGGCTGGGTTCTTTTCTTCATCGGTCTGTAAAGCTTTTGCCAAAACATTAGCTTCCTTTACGGTTAATGGATGGGCATTGATAGGCGTTCCGTTGCTGTCCATATCGAAATGCTCCACATACATATCGGTTTCAGTTCCTTTGGCTTCATAAAAAACCAAAGCAGATTTTGGATGGTACAATGTGCCAAAATGGTCTGTTATGTCGGTTGTATTATTCATTTTTCTATTATTTTGTATTCGTATAATAATCCACTCAAATCATTCAATAAATCAAACAGACTGTTCTCAAAATCGAGGTTGGTTGTTGGTATTTCGCTTCCATCAAATCGCTTGGATATGGTAGGTTCTTCCATTGCTCCATATTCGTTAAATTCATTGTTGATGCTGTCTGCAATGCTTTCATATAGCCAACCTTTTGTATCTGCGACAAATGAAATGTACTTTTCCATTCCGATTACTTCATTTTCGTAATCATCATCATAGGGGTCTTGTTCAGGCAATGGTGCGTTTCTGAAAATGCTTGCTTTGGGATATTCCGTATAAAGTGCAAAGGCATTACAAGCAACTTGCCAACATTCCCTGTCGAATGTATCAAGGCTTTTAAATCGGCTCAAACGCTGTTCAAATATCTTTAGATTAATACGGTTGAATAGCTTTTGTTCAATTTTATCGCCTAAATATTCAGCATTTCTCAACTCACTTTTGTACGCTTCGGTTTCGTCTATTTCATCGTCTTGTTCCACCCAATCGTTCATCATTTCGTAGAGCCAATACAAATAACTGTCTTCCTGCCTGTAATATGGAATTTTGGCGATATGGTACAGATAACTGCATACTGATATAAGTAGCTGTGTGGTCTTTTTACGCTTGGGGTCTTTGAGCATTTGAAAGAGTGGTACAATAGGAATATAATACAAGGTTGTACCTGTACTGTATCGTTCCTCACTTTTGAAGTAGATTTTCTTACTGTCCTGTACCAATTTGAAACTATCCCAATTGATATGGGTGCGTCTTATTTTGGCTTCCATATCCCACATAGCCAATGCTATATTGTAGGGAAACTCAAAATTTTTGGTCTGCATTGGTTCAATACTGTAATGGTCGCCAAGTTGGGAAAGGGATTGGTAAAAATCTCTCTCCATTTTCTGACAAGCCTGTACGGATGGTGATGTTTTCAGTTTGGGCAGAAACGTACACTTTAGAATACCATTGGTAGCATTGCTATTGGTACGGATTTCTGCTTGTCTTTCTGTACTTGGTTTGCGTCCTTTGGTCTTTGTAGCCAATTTGCGAACTCGCCCAACTGTCGGTGTAACTGCTGTTGTCGTTTCTGTTCGGGTATGCTGATTGTTCCCGATATGATATTGCGTTGCATAATTCATCGTTTTATAATTTTGGTTAACCTTTCGTTCCCATTACGCTCTCAAATTTGTACTCTACTGCATCATCTTTGATTTGCGGTGCAGATACTTTAGCAGTGGTCAAAATCGGGTACATATTGGCGTAAAAATTCATTACGGCTTCCACGCTCCAACGTGGTTCGGGGTCGGTCAATCTGATGTCCTGTCCTTTATCTTTGAGTATGAATACTCGCTCTAATTGGGTTGCTAATAACATAATGCTCGTTTTTAAGTGTTAATACTGTTCTTCTTCGTCCGCTTCATCAATGGGATAATCGGCAGTAACTTCTTCCTCTTTTTGCGGTTCGGGTTTTGCTTCTTCCATTGCCACAAAAAGGCTCGGTGTTCCAAACTTGTCGGACAATGATGTTTTGCGTTTGCGTATCTCGTCCGCTTTTTCGGGAAACTCCGTTATATCAGGAACTTTTATCCACGCTTCACGGAATTTGCCCTCTTTCTCCAACTCGTCCACCTTTGCCATTGCGTCTTTAAACTTCTTGTCTTTGGCTTCTTTCTCCTTTTTGGCTTTCTCGGTTTTTTCCTTTTCGATTGCGGATTGCTTTTTAACTTCTTCCAATTGTTTTAGGAATTTTTCCATATCCACCATTAATACCGATACCTTTTGTATAGGTTTGGTTATCTGCTCAAAAAATCCCTCGTCAAATTCTTGGGGCGTGGCGTTAAATGTCAATGGGGGAATACCGTTTTTGGTGTTATCTCCGCATTGTTCGTTGTTGAGCATAACCGTTACAATTAGGTTGCTTTCTATTCCTTTTGAAATATTCAGTTGCAATACTCCTGTAAAGTCCAACTGCTGTATTTGATTGAAAAAATTTGTGTTCATTGCTTTTCGATTTTAGTTATTGTTACTTGCTTTTTTATTGCTTTGAGTTTCTCGTGCATATCCTCCCAATAGGCTTTTTGTCGTTTGTCGAACTCGGAGAAACTTTTATCCTCGTGGCGGTACTTTTTGTATTGCCTTGCCATTTCAATAGCTTCTTTAAGGTTCGTTACCTCAATGGAGCATCCGTTCAAGTCTGTTATTTTCATAGGAATGATAGTTTGCGTTCTAAAAGTGTTTCCAATATCTCACAATCGCTATCGTACGTTTCCCTCTCGAAATGGTAAGTGTCCGTTTCTTCATCAAAAGAATAGGTTTCCAATTCTTCATCGCTCAAACACACATCGTCCAAAATCCCATTTTGATAACTTGCCCTGCCATATACTCCGTTTCCCATTTCCTCATAGTCCTGTATAAAATTCACTTTATATTTTTCCGCCATGTTTCTTAACACTTCTGTATTTGGCGACCACTTAGTTTCATACTGAAATACTCCCTCGTCTCCCTCGTTCCAATAAATATTGAAGAAATATCCACCGTTGGTATCGCTCGAAAAGTCGGGCAGTTGCCCTTCTTCGGTCTTATCTTCCTTTTCCTTCATTGTTTGGAAAAGCTGTTGTATCTGTTTGATTGCTTCGGGTTTTCCCTCAAAAACAACCGTATTACCGCACCAATTTGCCATAGTTTTTATTTTTATAGGCTACCACCGTTTAAAGTGGTAGCCTGTGGTTATTTAATTAAGATTTAGGATTTCTGCACCTTCTAATGCAAAATCACTACACAATTCAAATGCTTTCTGTGATTTGAGTTGGGCAGTACCACCCAATACAATACTTTGCAACTTGGCTTCATCGTTCTTGTAATTTCTCACGTTTTGATAGTAGCCTGTAACCGCATTATACGCTCCGAATAATGTGCCTTTGGTAGTGTCCATTTGCTGAGTGTCGCTTACCATCGCATAGGCAAAAGCATCCTCAACCGTATTTTTGAACACGGTGGAGATTTCATCTTCTACACCTTTTTTGATGAGGTCAAGCGTTTCTTCATTTGGGCAAAGTGCCAACTGTATTAGCTTTCTCACCTCTCGGTCTGATACCTTCACTTTTGTCCACTCGTTAAAAATGTTCTCTAATTGGTTGCTCAATGTGTTGGCAAGTCCCATAATCTTGTGAGCGTTATCGATACGTTGTTTTGCTCCCGAAGTATGTTTGATACGGACTACATTGGTCATATTGCGAAGTGAAGCGTTCAGCGTATTTTGGCAAACAATTCTAACAGGTGTAAACGCGGCTGTGATACTACCGCTACCATCGTGCGAAGTGGTTAGGAAAATGTACTTTTCCGTTACATCATCCCCGCTACCAACTCGGATATAATCGGGCAATTTGGCTGTAATAAATATGCGTTCTCCGTTGCCTAACGCTCCTGCGGTTTCATAGAGAATACCCTCACCACCGCCTACAATGGCATCAAAGAAATTAAAGGCTTCACGATTTTGTACAATGTGGTAATCCTTACCGACTACTCCCAATACTGTATTGTTATCGGTGCGTACGTTGGCGAAATAGTTAGGTACTTCTAATTCGCTACTGCCTATCTCTATACCGTTAGCCGTTTCGATAATGCCCGAACCTTTGGTAAAAAGTGGGGATTTTACGACTTCGTAATCTAACCCTGCGTGTTTGATAGCTTCCTCGCTTGTCGGGTATTGCTCCACGATTTGCCCCAAGTTGTGCCACGCTTTTTGTTGTACGCTAAAAAATGAATAACATCCTGTTCTCTCGTTGAAATTGATATTATGTGCCATAATGTTAGAAATTTTGATGTTAAAAAATGATTGAATATTCTTGATTAAAATGGGAGGTCGTCTTCTGCCTTGTTATCGTTTGTGCCTGTGGTAGCTTGTGCCGTTTCCGATTTTTTGCCACCGCCGTGCAATTTGATTTGTGAGGTGTGGAAATTCAGTCCTGCTCTTGGTTCTCCATCATTACCTGTCCACGCTCTTGTGCTTACTCGTCCTGATAGTTCTACCAAAGTGCCTTTTTTGAGTAGCTTGGCTAAATTCGGGGTTATCCAATAGGAGCAGTCGAAATAGGTTGTTTGCTCTATGCGTTCTCCCTGTTTGTTACGGTAGCTGTCGTTGGTCGCTACTGAAAAATTTACTACTTGTTTGTCCTGTGACGTTGTGCGTACTTCCGCATCCCTTGTCAGTCTTCCTGTGATGTTCATATCCTTTAATTTTTAGTTATTGATTTTGATTTTTTTTTAGATTTATTCGGCAATGAGAGGAGGAGCTGTTTCGTTTCATTACCATTTCCAATGTTTTTAATCTTCATATCTGACATTTTTTTTATTCGTTTAAAGAGCCGGAGTATGCTATGTTTAGTTTCACGAGCATAAAAGGTTCGTGTTTAGCAGCACCAAGGTTTTGGAAAAAAATACTACCCAACGGGTGGAGATTATTTTTCAAACTTGCTTGACCTTTGTGATGCGTTAAGAACACGGAAATACCTTCGCTCTTGAAATGGGACAAAAAAGCATACGAGTCTTTGGAGAAAATGAATGTGGAAGCCAAGAAGATGTCATTGAGAAATTGTTCAGAGTGAATTGAAATAACACTTTTTTAAAGCTGTGGGGCTATCAAAGCCACACTAACAGAGGATTGAAAAATTGTTTTTGTGTGGAATGAGTAGATGGCAACATTTTTTAATCTTCTGTTCCAGAATTAGCCAAAAAGGCTCTTTTACAGAAGGGGAATAGGAAAGAAAAGTAAATGTGCTTTGGCTATAAAAAGTATGGACATAAAAAAAGCAGAACCGGTAAGTTCTGCTCGTTATTATAAAATTGTGATTGACTATATGACCCGTAAAAACGCTTCTTCAATCTCCTTAAATTTAGGAGCTATCAAATCCATATCCTTACTAATCTTTTGGCTAGTAATCTTAGCATATATCTGTGTAGTAGAAATGTTTTTATGCCCCATCATTTTGCTAAGGCTCTCCAGTGGTACACCTTCGGTCAAAAACATTGTTCCAAATGTATGTCTTGCGGTGTGAAAGGTTACTTTTTGTTCTGTAATAATTTCCGCTTTTTCAATTAATTTGCCAATGTGAGTATTACAGGTTACATTAGTTGGAATTGGAAAGATAAACTCATTACGAGTGCTACCAAGGTATTTTTCTATGATACGTTTTGGGATTTCCATTAACCGAACATTAGAAGCAATATCTGATTTCTTTCTTCTGCTGATGATCCACTGATGACCGTCAAAGAAAGATTGAATGTTTTTCATTGTTAGTTTTTTAATATCTGCATAGGCAAGCCCGGTAAAACAACTAAAAATAAAAAGGTCCTTTACAAGTTCATACCGTGGGTGGGGCGGTACACACATCATCAATTTTTCTACATCTTCTTTAAGAATATAACCCCTGTCGGTTTCTTCCATATTGATATCATAATCTTGAAACGGATTATCACGCATCAAACCTTTTTTAATAGACAATTCCACCAGACTTAGCACAGGCATCGTGTAAACCCAAACCGTATTATGTGTAAACTGTAAATCGTACCGAAGATAAAAATCAAATTCCCTAATAAAATCTCCAGTCAATTCCCGAAAAGCCATATCATCACGATGATAGCGTTCTTTGATAAAAGTGGTAAGATGATTATAAACTGTAATATACTTGTTGTAGGTACTTTGTGAGCGTTCTTCCTTTTTGACCAATTTTTTAAAATCTTCATTTTGGTCGTTGAAGACTTTTAGTATTGCATCATCCATAACACCAACGCCCAAGAATGAGAGCTTTACTTTTTGGGCGGTAGCAAAGCCCTCGTGCTTGAGCATATCTTCATAAATCTTGTCGATACGCCCACGTATATTATCTAATTTTTGGTTGATGCTTAAAGCTGTGGCACTTTTTCCCTCAACTCTTCCGTATTTTAAATCCCATTTTTTTGGATTGATTTCTAACTTTGTTCCCAAAGTTTTAGCTGTTCCGTCAATGGTAATACGTGCCATAATCGGAGCGTTACCATTTTTTTTTAATTCGTTCTTTTTCAAGTAGAAAAGCAGTTTGAACGTTGATTTTTTTGTCTGCGTCATAACTCAAATGTTTATTGTTTAAAATTAATTTACATTGAGTTACAAGGGAATATAAAAGAAGTGCAAAACACTGAAATATATACAATTAAGCTATTTAGTTACCTTTATCAATCGGTAACGAATTAGTAACCTAACGTTGTATTTTCACAACCAAAATCCGTCAGACACCGAGTTCCAAACTAAGACTACTGTTTTATAAAGCATTGTATAGCAACGGTTTTAATCGTTTTGCTTATTTTTGCTTTTTACTAATCTTTTTTATCGGAAATGCTAAATCATGGGATTTGTTTATTCGTTTTGTTGGGTATAGACCTTTAGTTACAGAAGGTTCGGTGTTCTCTTGAATAGATGACTGAAATTAACATATCTTACAAGGTGATCAATTCCGATTATGAATTATTATTCATTTCCATATTTGGATAAGATTTTTTATTATTATTTTCAACAATACATTTATGATCAGAATATTAAGGTTTTTTAATCTCCACACCGGAGATGATTCTCAGGACAAAGTACTGGAGAATGTAATCTCAAATATTTCTTTTCGAGGTGCAAACCTTTGGGTATTGGCGTGTGCCATTGTCATAGCCTTTGTAGGTTTAAATGTGAATTCCACCGCAGTAATCATAGGCGCCATTTTGATCTCTCCTTTAATGGGGCCAATTGTCGGAGCGGGTTTTGCTCTTGGAACATATGATTTTGATTTATTAAAAAAGTCAGGTAAGAATTTGGCGATTGCAACTGCCGTAAGTCTTTTCGTCTCATTTTTGTATTTCCTATCGAATCCCTTTAAGGATGCGCAGTCGGAATTGCTGGCGCGCACTTCTCCAAATATCTATGATGTTCTAATTGGTTTTTCTGGAGGTTTGGTTGGTGTGATTGCTATTACCCGTGTCGTTTTATGTACAAAAAACGCTCAATCAAATTAGAAAAATGCAGTTTCTGGAAATGAGAGAGAATTTTTATTTAAAATTATTGATGAGCTTGGAATTAAACCTTCATTTAATTTGAGAGATAATCATGAAAGTATCTTATTTGTAGAAAGTACAAATGACTTGAAGTTTTATGATATAATTTGTCGACAACTATTAGATTTTAATTTGATTGGAAATCCAAAAGTTTTGGTATTACCATTAGGCGGTGGAACTGATATAGATAGCTTTTTAAATCTTGACTATTTTGATAATTCAGGACGGAAATTATTTTTATTAATTGATAGTGATAAACAACAAAATAAACAAGACTCACAAAATCAAAAAGCACAAGATTATATTAATCGAAAAAAAATACTCAAGCATACGTAATATTCCGAAGTTTTATTGAAAATTACTATCATATCATCCTAGATGTATTGAAAGAGTTTATGTTTGCGAATTAGAAACTTTTCCAAATTTTACACCAGAAGATAATGTCAAAACTTTAATAAAAGATATTCTTTCTGAAAAAGGTTTAGGAAACAAGAATATTAGAGAAAAAAACAATTTCAAAATTTTCGAAAACATGACGGTTGAAGAATGGCAGGAAGTAGTTGAAGAAGAATTGTTGAATTTTCTTATTTTGTTAAAATAATTATACATAAATGAGTTTTAAGTTATTAGCTATACGTCCCTTAGAGGGAACTTCAAAAGACTTGATAAAATCACTAAAAATGGGTGAGATATACAAACTTTATAATGAATATAGTTATACGTTAGATAAAGACAATGATCACATTGCGAGTATAAATTATACACCTATTGTTCCGTCAAACTTATACGGTAAAAATATTAATGTTTCTGCATTAGTTGGTAAAAATGGAAGTGGTAAGAGCAGTTTGTTGGAACTTTTTTATTACGCTACTTTAATAAGTAATCTAGAGCATATAAATACTGATATTGAAAAAATTAGATGGTTAGATATGCCTTGTTGTGTAGATATTATCCTATTAAATGATCATGGAAATATTGAAATTATTAATATATCTCATAGATATATTAATATTCAAACGACCATAAGTTTGACAACTTTTACAGCAGAAGGGGGGGGGGATATTTTAAAATTCAACAAGACTGGTAATACAGTTTCTAATGGAGTAAGATTTAATTTTTACTCCAATGTAATTAACTATTCTATTTATGGCTTGAATTCTGAAACACTCCCTTGGTTAGATTACATTTTTAAAAAAAATGATGGTTATCAATTACCAATCGTAATCAGTCCCTTCAAAGAGAATGGTAACTTTAATATCAATAATGAATATTTATTGATGCAATCTCGTGCTATTTTTTATTCAAAAATTTTAGGCAAAGTAGAATTAATAGATGATATCTACATCGAGGATGTTCATTTTAAAATTCAACTAGATAAAATTTTAAAAATTACGGAACTAGAAAAGTCATCTTTTGATTCTCTAAGTCAATTTATATCAAATTTAGGAATTTCTGAAGAGGAATATAATAGACTTATTTTTGAAGAGAGTTTTGGGCTCATTAGCTTAAACACAATAAGAAATAATATTCCTTATATTACTTTTTCAAAAGATGATGGGGTATTAAATTATGATGATCTTTCTAAAAAAGATTTACTATCTAAAATTGATTTTTATAAGAGTTTAGTTTACCTGTACGTATTTAAGAAATTGTATAAAATATCACGGAACTATAAAAAATACAGAAAATTTCTTTTTTTATTTTATGATCTTAATTATTTTAATTTTAAACATGATTCATTAACTAATATTAATAACTCTGATTCGGAAGAGATAGTTAGAAAAAATATATTTGATTATGTTGCGAATAGTATTGGACTGGATACTTATGGTCAAAAGGAGACTTTAAATGAATATGATCTTTTTGAAATCAAATCATTGTTTCGAGATTTTCATGAAATTATATCTAATGATAAGACATCTAGATTCTATGAACTTTTAAATGGATATAAATTTGATTCTAAAAATGTCCGAAACAATATTAAACCTACTAGGGAAATAGTAGAAAAACTATATAATAGCAAGGAGTTTAGAGAGTTTTGTTTTAAAAGGTTTGTATTAGAATTAAATTATGATACAAGTCATATAACATTCAAATTAAATCAGGCAAAGAATTATTTTATAAATAATATTTTCGAAAGTATAGAAGTTGATAAAAGTGTACTGTCAAAAGACGATAAAGAGTTTACAGTTGAAATAAATATTAATAATGATTATTTACTTAATAAAAATAAAATTGAAGAGATTCCTTTAGCTGTATTTGAACATTCTATTCAAGTTGTTAAAACTGGTGAAAAAAAATCAGATGATAGAAATAAATTAATTAAAGATGGTGTATTGAAAACTTTTTCATATACATCTTTAAGTTCTGGGGAACAACATCTAATGAACAGTATGCTGACCATTGCTTACCATATTTATAATTTACAATCTGTCACTGAAGATTCTGGTTTGATAAAATTTAATAATATCAACTTAATCTTTGACGAACTTGAATTATATCTACATCCTGAATATCAACGTCAATATATATCCAACCTTATTAATTTATTAAATAGGATTGCAGATGTTACCAATTATAAAGAAATTAACTATAATATTTTGATGGTAAGTCATTCACCTTTTATATTGTCTGATATCCCTTCTGAAAATGTTTTAAAGTTAGAAAATGGTGAGTCGGAACCTAATGATTTAATCAATTCCTTCGCAGCAAATATATATGATTTATTAAAAGATGAATTCTTTTTAGAAAATGGTACTATTGGTGCTTACGCACAGCATTATATAAATAATTTAATCGAAGATATTGATAAACTTAAAAGTGATAGTACTATTGAGAAGATAAGTAATTTAAGAAAGAGGATAAAGATAATTGGTGAAGAATTAATAAAACAGGGTTTAGAAGATTTATTGGTAGAGAATATTGATTATAAGGAATATCAAATAAAGATTTTGCAGCAACGAATTGATGAATTAAACTCAAAGAACAGTTAATAATGAGGCGGATAGAACTTAGTAATGACTTAATAAAAAGAGTTGAAGATTTTAACAACAAAATTTTTACTACAAGAAGATTGACAGGACATAATCCATTTGTATTACCATTAAGAGGTTTAATTAAGTTATTTAGAGATGTTACAACAACAATTGATCAAAGGAACTATATAAGAAAATTATATAAAGAATATAACCAGCTATTAAATTTAAAACCATCGGAATTCACTAGTAAGAAAAATGAATTTGACGCTATCTATTATATTGATGGAGTAAAAAACTCTCCTTCTTCCAATTTTGGGAAAAAAGTAGTGGAGGCTTTAAGATATGATGCATATAGAGAGTCTGAATACCCTAAAATTCTTAATGAACTAGGATGGAATTTAAAAACATGCTTTTATTGTAATTATTCAGGGACAATAACTGTTTTAAATAATCATAAGTATACAACATTTTACGATTTAGATCATGTAATGCCTAAATCTATTTTTCCATTTTTAGCAACTTCATTTTTTAATTTTATTCCATCATGTGCAAATTGTAATCGTAATAAAACGAATAAAATTATACCTAATTTAAACCCTTTTTTTGAAGCAGGTGAAGCCAATACTAAGCTTGAAAGAGTTTTTAAGATTTCTAATAAGTCTAAAGTTGAATTCTATGTCTCAAATAACAAAGTTAAAATAGCGATTGAGGTTGAAAATACTATTAATAATATTAATCTAAACGATTATTCAGACATAACTGATTTAAAATTGCTATATAACACTCAAAAGCATGAAGTAGAGGAGATATTATGGAAGAAGAAAATTTATTCACAGACTTACATTAATGATATGAAAAAAATATTTTCTAGATTTTATTTAGATAAAAATCAATTGAATCGAATATTATGGGGTACTGATTTAGATGAAAATACAATTAATGATAAGCCATTAGCCAAATTTAAATTTGATTTAATTGTTGAGAAATAACATCAATAGATGAAATACACCGAACACCAATTAGAACAAGCTTATATCAGCCTTTTGGAGACAGAAGGCTATCAATATATACGGTAAGTAGGTTAATCCAACTTCTAATCAAGGGGTTTTGCTAAAAGATGATTTACGTGCTTTTTTATTGACTCAGCTATGTTGATTTGGAGGAAATAGAATAGGAAATTAAGTTGAATGCAGAGATGGCTTCTTTCGAGGATCTAGGTATAGACTACGAAGAAAAAGCCTTTTTTTTTTTTTATGATATCTTGGATATGATTTGCAAGCAGTATGGTTTTGAGTTTGATAACGACAAAATGTTGGAGCTAGCTCGAGAAATAAAACAGATCGTAGATAATACGGCGAAATATCTCAATTGTTCTGATCGTGATGACATCAAAGCGCAACTTTAGATGGATATCATCGTCAAACTGCATCAATATGGCTATCCACCAATTACGCAAGATGACGTGTAAAATAATGTATTAGAACAAGCTGAGAACTTTAAAAAGAATAGGTAATTTTTATGTCAACAATAATATACTTATTAAAAGCAAGTGAAGGAGACTGTTTCTTCGTAAGAGACATAGATGATGAAGGGAATGAAACTTTAATATTAATAGATGGAGGAACAGCGAGAACTTATCAAACTGCTATTAAAACATTTATTGATAATCAGAATATTAAAAAAATTGATTTAGTTGTATTAACTCACTCAGATGGCGATCATATACAAGGATTGGTTTCTTTTTTTAGCTCAGAATTAATTAAAAGTATTAATATAAAAGAGTATTGGGCGAATTGTAAAGATCAATTAAAGTTAGATAAAGTTCCTAAAATTTCGTTTGCACAAGTAGATTCATTTAATAATGAAATAATAAAAAATGAATCATCATCAGTACATAATAAATGGAAGGATAATATATTATTTCAATCTGATATTATAAATATAAAAATAGGATCGGTTGATATACTAGTTCTATCACCTTCTGAGTGGGAATGTAAAATATATAAAGAGAAATGGAATGCAAGTATAGAGAATATTTCAGTTCCAGCATCTAATGTTTCAACTTCTCAATTAGAAAAGGGGAGTATTGAAGAACTTGGGAAACAAGAATTTTCACCTCAAAAGACTTTAGAAAATGATTTTGTTAATGCTTCTTCAATTGCATTTCTGCTGAGAACATCAAAGATGTCTATTCTTTTTTTAGCAGATTCAAGACCAGAGGTAATTATCAAAACTTTAAGTGAATTGGGCTATTCAGATAAGAATAGATTATGTGTTGATTTTGTTAAAATTTCACATCATGGAAGTAAAAATAATACTAGTATTGGACTTTTAAATATGATAAAATGTAAAAATTTTATTATATCTACTCATGGAGGTGTAGGGAAATCTAAACATCCTGATAGAGAGGTTATAGCGAGAATTTTGAGCAGAAATAAAGATGAAGGAGAAGAAACAAATCTTTATTTTAATTATCCATTAAGTGAAATTGAAAGTAGAGCCGGAAAATTTATTATGGATGAAGAATGTGTGAAAAATAATTGTCGAATTTATGATAATCAAAGTGAAATAAAATATGAATGAAAATACTAGTGTCAAAATATCAGTTGCTTATGGAGAGAATATTAGTTCAGGTATTGTTCTTACGATAGAGAACAAATATTACGTATTAACCTGTTACCATTGTATAGTTGTTAATGATACCGATGTTCCGAATAGGGATTTGTTAACAATTGAATATTTCGAAAAGTTTGATTCACCTGATCCAGAGATTCTAAATGTTATTGAAATTACAGATTTTAATAGTAAAGTTGATTATGCTATTTTGGAAATCCATAAGCCAAATATTAATATTGTATATCCAAAATTTGCTCAACCCAAAAATGAGCTATCTGGTTACTCATTTAAAGGGTTTTCAGCAAAAAATCTAAATAGTCCAAGAGAGTTTCCTGTTCGTGTTAAGGATATTTCTACACATGGTTTTCTTTGCGCGTTATCTGAAGATACATTGTTTCAAGCTATAGAATTCGGACATGATGTAGCAAAGGGATTATCAGGAAGTGGTGTGTGTTACACTATACAAAATGAAAAGTATTTAATTGGTATTGTTAAACAACTTCGGGATGCTCAAGGTACATTTAATGACTTTTTCGGTGTTAACATTGAATGCATACCATTTTTCAATAACCTATTACAAGTATTACCTGAGTCATCTCAAATTATCCAACAAGTCATCATAAATTCTCACGATTATAAACAGATTAAAGAAAGAATAGAAGAGTTGGAAGCAGATATTGAGGATATATCTGATGTATCAAGGCTAGAGAAGAAACGAGAACTTTTACAAAAAGAGAGAGCCAAATTAACTAATTTAGAAAAATCTGTCACTAATTTATACAATGAACTTTCACAAGCAAGATATAATTTTGACTTTATCAATGAAGCGAAAGAAGAATTTTACAAAGGTAATTTTGAGAAAGCAAGAGATATATTAAGTAGTGATAAGTTAAAAAATAAATCCGATGACTTACTTGTTCAGGAGGAAAATTTGAAAGATGAATTAGCTAAAATTCAAGATTCTAAAAGAGAAATTTCTAAAGGATTTTTATTTAAAGCTTTATTAGAATCAATCAATTATGACAATATCGAGAGAGTGAATTATTCTATTTCTTTATTTAAGAAAAGTATTGAATTTGATGATAATTTTGAAAACAAATTTTCTTACGCAAATTTTCTATCAGATAATAATCTTTTTGAGGAATCATTAGAAGTCTGGAATAAAATTGAACAAAACATGAAAATGTTAGATGCTGAGAAAAATTTTGCAGTTTCTATGAATTTGATGAATCTTTGCTTAAATATGAATGATTATGATAATGCTAAGAAATATTATGAACAAGCTAAATTATTGAGGGAAAATATTTCTGATGATGTATACAATACGTTTATAATCAATAGCACTGAACTTAATAATGTATTAGGTGACACTTCAGAAATTTATAGGGATTTAATAAATGTAATAGAATATTATAAAAGTAAGAGCGATTTTGGTAGTGAATATTATCGAGCATTAATTTATTTAGCAACTACTAATATTAAAAATCAAGAATTTAATGAGGCAGAAAGACTATTACTTGAAGTAGCCAAATCGGCTTATTTTGAAGAGTATAAAAGCTCATATTATTTGAATTTATCAAAATGCTATGATGATTGGGCTGATTTATTTAAAAATAATGATGTTGATTATACTGATAAAATAAATAAAGCTCGCAAATATTTTGAGGAAGGGGAGAAATACTTTCAAGACAAAGTCAACATTTCGTCTGATAATGTAAGATTAAAATATGGTCAATTTTTAAATAATTATGGGCATTTCATTAATAAACATTCTCCACTAAGTCCTTATTCAGATATATTACTTAGTAAATCTTTAGAGATAAGAAAAGAGTTTTTCAATAAGGGTATAGATGCTCATGATGCAGATTATGCACAGGCTTTAAATATTTATAGTAATTCATTATTTAAGAAAGGTGATAAAGATCAAGCTTTTAAGGGATGGGACGAAGTTTTGGAAATATATCAAAGATTGGCTTTAAAATTTCCTAAGGTATATCAACTTGATGTTGCTATGGTTATGTATAATCTAGCGGAAATAAATAGATGTTTTTATAATGATTTAGCAAAATCAAAGGAATATTGTAACCAAATAATATCTTCAATGGAACCATTTTTAAAACAAATTTCTATGTCAGAAATTGATACAAATGCTGATATTGAGTCTTTTCCCAGACCGTTTAAATATACTCTTGGAGCTATGCAAATAATCGCTTCTATCGAAGGAAAATATTATGCTGAAGTTGTATTCGAGGATAAAACAATAAATATTAAATACTAGAATATGTTTTGTTAATTAGAAATCTTGTTACAAACAATAAAAATATCACATAATAAAAAAGCACCATTCAAAAGGTGGTGCGTTTTGTGGTGTAAATTTTGTAACTGATGGGTTATCAGTAACTCTTGAGGAGATGGTGATGATAGAAGTGAAATCATAAATTCAATTTTGTTTTTCTTGGATGGGTTGAAAATTTAATGAGGAAGAGATGAAGGTAGTTTTGTCATATTTGAAAATTCAATTTTATCTGCCCACAATGAATTCTGATTCTTACTCCATTTTCAAAAAGATAGAGAATGTCGTCTTTCTCGTCTGGTTTTGATTTCGGAATAATACAATCATTCATTTCTCTCAATGTCGAAGAGGAAAATGTAATTTCACCTAAATAAGCATAATCATCAAAGGTGCTATTTTTGTCTTGTTCAATAACTTTTAAGTAATTCACAGATTTATGAGTCAATACCAAACCTGAAAATTCATTTTTATCTACCCAAATTCCTATTGATTTTTTCCAACATAGTTTAATCTCCGTGGTATGTGTATATTCCGGAGATATGCACCCAGGATTTCCAGTCATATGCCCCCAATTTTCGTGACTGTGCTTCTTGTTTAGCATGACAAAGTTACTTTTTTTTACGTAAGCTTTCTCCTTTAATAGTAAACCTATGTGCCGTATGCACAATTCTGTCGAGTATGGCATCTGCGATTGTTTGTTCGGGAAAGACGTCGTACCATGCAGCCACAGGTAACTGACTGACAAAAATTGTGGATCTACGAGCATGCCGGTCCTCGATTATTTCCATCATATCATTCTGTTGTTGCCCATCTAAGGTCGTTAAGCCGAAGTCATCAAGGATGAGCAGATCAGTTTTAGCGAGTTTTTCCAGCCTTTTTATCAGAGCTCCCTCCAATCTGGCAATTTTTAGTGCGGGCAGTAATTTTTTCGTATTGTAATATGTCACGGAGTATCCCTGCCTGCAAGCTTGGTGGCCGAATGCTGTTGCCAGCTGCATAGATTTGCCCACACCCGTGGCTCCGGTTATCAAGATGGACTCTCCATTTTTGATATAATTGCCAACGGCGAGTGTACTGAGCATACCTGGATCAATTCCTCATTGTCCTCCGGTATCTATCTGTTCTAAGGACGCGGTATAACGAAAGTTTGCGTTCTTGAGCAATCGGTCGTAGCGGTTGTTCCATCTCACATCACTTTCGGCCTGAATGAGCATCTGCAGACCATCGATTAGAGAAAGTTCGTGTACTTTTCGTGTTTCATAATGTGTTTGTAGGCAAGCGGCCATGCCCGATAGTCGCAGTGTCTGTAATTTTGACTTTTGTTCTTCCATTTTTTTAGTTTGATTTTATTGATGTTAATTGTAATACCCCTTACCTCGGATGTTTTCATGTTCTGGCAATAGTGTCGTTTGTTGTATGGTGTGCTGCATCGTGGCAAGTGCACACTGCCGTATTATACCGGCTACCCGTTTGTATCCCAGCAGATCATTGTTGTATGCGATTTCACAAGCCTCTTCAAACACATCCGGCTGGGTCTTACGCTGTAGATTAAGCAGTCCATCACAGGTTCGGAAAGCGAGCTCAGGTGTCTTTTCCATATCAAAGATCCGTTTGATCAGTCGGGTCAGTCCGGCAGATCGCTGTGCAGCTAGGCCGATGTAGTAGTCCGGACTTCGTCTCATCTGATGTCCGTTATTGGAGGCAAAGTGCTCAAAACGGGTAGTGTATCCAGCACCGATTTCGCGAGGATGGGTTGCGATCTGTTTCCCTTCACAATAGATGTTGACCAATGTCCGGGTATAGATGACCTGTGTTTTTTTACCGATATACTGAAAAGGCACAGAATAATATCTGTTATCTCTTGCAAGCAAAACACAATTATTGGAGGCAACAACCACCTCCGCATAATATCGCTTTTCAAAGAGTTTCTCGGGCAGGGCTTTAAGTAAGTGCTTTTCATCTGCAAGAAACCGCTCTTGACGGCTGACAGGTTCCCGCTGCATTCGTGTCTGATTATGCTGACGTACCTTATCCATAATGGCTATATTGAGATCACCCAGGGAGAAGAACAACTGATTGCGTAAAGGACAAGCTCGCTGCTCCGATCCTGGTTACATTCCCCATCAATCGGAGTACGGTCAGCAATGAGGCGAGGGTCAACCTGGGCTTCTTTTCAAAGCTGATCAAAGAAACCAACCCTGAATTTGTCTATACCATCACCGGATATGCAGACAGGGGTACGGGGACACCGGCGATCAACGAGCGGTTGAGCAGGGAGCGAGCCGATGTGATCTACGATGTTCTGGTAAGGGAGTTCAAGGTGGATCCATCGCAGTTGAGGAAGTATCATAAAGGGGGTGTGGCCAATATGTACTACGACGACCCACGTCTGAGTCGGGCAGTGATCACCGTTGCAGATATCCTGCTGAACCCTGTTGATGTCTCCCGGTTCGGGTACGATCTTTTCGCAGAGCAGATCCGATCTTGCAGAGCGTGAAATGCTGTTAAGGGATTTCGCTAACCTGAAGAGATCTGCAAACGATATGATCTTCCTTTCGGACAGGGTCGGTGACCTACAGTCGGATGAAACTTGGAAGTTCATCCCCCAAGAAGATAGTATAAGGACGGACTCCACCCTGTTTTCCATCATGGTGGACAGCAGCTTCCGTGCACTGCCCAAGGATACGCTTATCCGTGCCAAGGCAGGCCTTCTGGAAAGGATATTCAGGGCCAGGGCAGATACGCTGGTAGTGGATAAAGGGGAACATATCCTGAACTTCCAGCAGATCGAAATGCTGAGAAAAGGGGTTCGGGGAATCCTGAGCAGGGACCGAATGAGCTATGCCGGTCGGGTTTCGGGACTGAAAGGGACCTTCGATTCCCTCAGGAAAAAGGAAAGGGACCTGATCAGGCTTAACTATCAGCTGCTTTCCAAGATGAAATCCGGTGTGGAGGATCTGAGGAAAATTGAAAGTGAGGCGAAACGGAAACTCTCCCTCAAAGAATCCAGGCTCCTCGGAGAAAAGACAGGTCTGTTTAGCCTGCTCCTTTCGATCTCCCTTATCCTGATGCTTGGAATGTTCGTCTTTCTACTTTATTTTCAGGTCAGGTCAACAGATTATGAAAGAAGGTTGGAGGAAAGGCGAAAAAGGGCCTCCAATATGGCTGAAGAGAAATCAACACTGCTGGCCAGTATCAGCCATGAAATCAGGACACCCCTGATTTCCCTGGAAGGGATGGTTGAGATGCTGAAAAGGGAACAGTCAAACGGTATGACTCCGGGGTTTCTTGAATCAGTTTCGAACGATATTATGGCCTTAAGCCACACGGTCACGGACATCCTTAACCTGAACAGTATTGAGGCCGGGGCCCTGAAGGAGAGCCCCTCATTCTTTGCCCCGGGAAAACTGCTGAATGAAATTGTCCGTCTAAACAATACCCTGGCCATCAAAAAGGGAATCGGATTGAATTATGTCCCGGGCTGTCCCGAGAATCTTGAGGTTATGGGAGATCCTTTTAGGACGAGGCAGATTTTACTTAACCTTGTTTCAAATGCCATTAAATATACCGAAGCGGGGAAGGTGACTGTTCTCTCGACCATAATAGAAGGGAAGAAAGGTCACGAACTCGAATTTGTTGTGAGGGATACGGGAATCGGGATCAGACCTGAAGACCAATCGAGGGTGTTCGAGAAATACTTTATAGGAGAGAAGAGGAACGGTTCCCAGGGATTTGGGATAGGCATGTACATAAGTAGGGTGTTTGCAGAACAGATGAACGGAAAGCTAACCTTACAGAGCAGGTATGGTAAAGGAACGAAATTTACCCTTAAAATCCCGATAGATGCAATGGAAATGAGGCAGGTAAAGGGTACGGTACCTACACTCAAGGACCTTGCAATTGACCTTCCAATAGTATTTATAGAGGACAATCCGATAAATCTGCTGTTCCTGGAGAGTTATTTCAGGGGATTTCCTAACATATATATCTTCTGCAAATCCCTAGATGCCCTGGAATTCATATTTAGCAATCCCGTACATTCGGTGGTCACGGATATCCATATGGACAATATGGACGGATGGACAGTTCTGAAAAAGATCAAGGAAGACCGCGATCTTCGCGAAATCCAGGTGATAGCCTATTCGGCCGATCCATACATAACCGAAAGGAACAGCTCGTCCTCGCGGTTCTGTTTCGATGGTGTCCTTAACAAGCCATTTAAGGAAGAAGAGTTTGTTGCTCTGATCCTCAAATACAGATAAGTAATATCCTGTATTAAGAAAGGATTGTTACAAGGTCATATTTACGCATTTCAGTAGGTGTTTCGGAAGGACCTTAGATATAACAACAGAATTCGGGGGGCTGATAGCGGATGATCGGGATCAGAAGATCGAAAGGAAAGCATTTCATTGTGGGATATTGAATGATCATCAGGCCCAGAAAGCATAGGAAGAAGGATACCAACCCATTCCTGTTATAAGAAAAGTAACCGAGGAATGGTGCGGCGCAATTACCGGCACATCAAGGACGATATACAGCAAATCGTCAATAGTGAGATCCAAAGAATGATGGATAATCCGAGACAGACGGGTTGATAGTGAAGAAACCGGAATGAATTTATTTGGTGATGATTAATATTGAAGACAAACATGAAAAAGATAAATATTGTCGGGCAGATTTGATTTATTTTTAATAACATGAATTTCACCCGTTCCGCGGCAAATATGTTTTGGTTTCGGCTGTTAATGTATGTATCCAATAAATTCGCTACCAGAAAAATAATTATGGATTTTACAGACCTATTGAAGCTTATTTACGAAAATGATCTTCTGAACTTAGCAAGATTGAAATTAGATGGTATTGACTTTTGTATGACTGAAAGATATGATAAAAGCAACTTACTAATAACATATGCAGGTTTTGGTTATGATCATAAATATCAACCCGAAGAATTAATAGATTTTCTTTTGGATTGTGGAATGGACATCAACCAAAAAGCAAATAATAGAGGAAATGAACTAACTGCACTTCATAAAGCTGTCGCTATAAAAAATTACAGAATTGTTGCGCATTTACTCAAAAGAGGTGAGCAAATGGACGTGCAGGAGATAAATGGAAACACGCCGTTGTGGACGGCTGTCATGAGCTTTCGTGGCAAAGAGGAGCATTTGAAAATAATAGAATTATTAATTTGCGAAAATGCATCATTGGACGTAAGGAATTTTCATCAAAGGCTGTCAGGGATGTGATAAATATGGTCGGTGGTGGAATCGATGCCGGGCTTAACAATAAGGAATGGGATTTGAGACATCTTCTAAAAGGGTAATTCCAAAACGGAATTTCTTATTTCACAAATAAAAGTTATTATGGGCGTATTTCTTTTTTCCACGTACGAATTAGATTCTACAGGTTCAGGAAAACATGATAAAATATTTAGAAAGGTATTGGATTACATTATCTATAGCTTGAATGATGCAGAATGGCAGGAACAAGTTTCAAAAAAGGTTAGAACCAGTAGCGACAGCCATAGGATAATCAAGATTTACCTTAGGCTTTATAATAAATTGAGAGTAGAGCAAAATGTTCTTAAATCATATTCAAAATTTGTCACCAAAGATGAGTGTCTTATTGTTGACCCTATTTTTCTACTGGACAAGTATATTAATCTTGGGGAAGAAATCATTCGAAAGGAAATTTCGACTAATTTGTTGTCTTATTTGGAGGAAATATTATTTAAATATAAGGATAGATTTAAGGATTTTGACGTTTCTAACTTTATTGATCCATTAAGATATAGAATGGAAGAAATTAAATCCAATCGGCTTTCTTATACGGGTAGTAATGAGCTATTAAATGACGATTTTGATTAAATTAATTAGATTGTTCAAAAAATGCGTCAGGTATGGTTCTGCTCTTGGCCGTTATCCTTAGGATCACTTTAATTCGGGATGAAAAAATAAATTTTAAGAGATCGGTGCTGAAAAGCCCTTTCTTTCTGCTCTTTTGTCGATGGGTGCCGGTGGAGGTGTTTTTGTCAATGGTTATGCCGAATATGTTGTTTTGGAGAGACCTTGGTGCCGGCATGATTTGATCTTGGTTGATTGGTAGAAAAGGATCATTGTTTAGGTTTGGAACTGTTTTTTCTGACAGAACCATGAGAGCTTGATAAAATAAACAGACGCACCAATCCAAGGTACGTCCGTTTATATAAAATTACAACATCTACTTCTTTGCCTGCATCTTATCTTTTAATTGTTTCATGTCTAAGCTTATCTTTAGATCTACGATTTTTGTATAATGTTATGTTTGTGTGAGAGATTTGTGACCCAACATTTTCGAAACAGATTCGATGGGTACTTCCTTGGTAAGTGTTATTGTTGTTGCAAAGGTATGTATGCCGGGCAATATGGAAAGTTAATTTCTTTTGTGATTCCGCACAGGTCAGCAATCTCCTTTAAATAAGTATTCATTGGTGTCTTGATCTATATAGATGGGGTGCAAGTCACCGAAAGATTCATTATTTTCAAAAAGGCAGGATATGGAGGGAACAGAAAAAGTATCTGTTAAAAAAGGTCTTATGAATTTTTATGTTCTTAAGCCCTTTTCTTTTGTCTATTTGAAAGCCTCTATCATTTGCTCCTTAAATAATCGATTCTCAAAGGGCTTACTACGTGGTTTTCAAAAATTTTTTAGCCGAAAATTTTTCAGGAGCACTTTTTAAGTGCCCTCATGTTAAAGGCGCAATTTTTTTTGCGCACAAAATAATTATTTATGACAGTTCCGAAAGTTTTACATTTTAATCCTTATTCTTTTTTAGGCTATCAATTTCTTCTTTCATATTTTTTATCTCTTCGCCTTGATCTATTATATATAAAGTTAATTCCTCTATTTTTTCGAGTAATTTACGATTCATTTCACCAAGATCTACACCATTTTTTTCGACTTCTATAGCTGATGGAATATTTGGGAGGTGATTGTTTTTAATTATAAAATCTTTTAATTCACCTAAGGGCTTTAATTTATAATCTTTAATAAAAACATAATCAGGCCACGTTCCAGCTTCAACTTTAATTTCTTGAGCACGAATCTTCCCGTTTACATCCAAATTATAGGCAGGATTTCTAGTATTTATCCCAACAAATCCTGTTGGCAGAACTTTAATAGCTTGTTTTCCATTTGCTCCAGAATAAAGATTGCCGACTATTAAGTCCCAATCATTAGACATTGGAGCATAAGGTAAGAGCTCTTGTGAATTTCCCGTAATATTTAAGGAGCTAAAACTGACATGGGAATTAATGGATCTTACTTTAATTATCACTGGAATTACAGCTGAAACACCCATTGTATTGACAGCACGTACCCTTAATTTATGATTAGAAGGGTTAATATCTATTGTAAAATTATAATTATTATTCCCATTGACATAAACATTATTATTAACTCTTCCAGCTTCACGCCATACGTTTGGACTGGCATGACTGGCAGAGGCAATGTGAGTCGCACTAGCCGCAACGCCTCCTCTAGTATATGCTATAGATATTTCATAATATCCGGATGATCCTGCGGCAAGAGGTGCTACTTGAAGAAATTCAACATAATCACCGATTGCATAATCGGCTGGAAATGTTACGGTTGTGGTGAAAATGTCGTTATTTTGCCCCTTAAGGATAATAGAAAATGTAAAAAGGAAGAAAAAGGATAATAATTTCATAATAAAGTTGTTGCTTTGGTATAATGCCAAATTAGTCATTTGTAAAATAAAGAAGTAATAATGATTTATTTTTTTATGAGAAAGGTACTTCAATTTCAAAGCTGTCTGATTAGAGTTGTGAAAATATATTTTTTTTAATGATAGAGTAAGATTATACCGGGATTTAAGTTGCATTGGTCATTATTGACATTGTTTCTTCTATTGATCTTGCCTAAATTGGGTGTTCGTTTTCTCTGGTCTGTATCATCGTAATTATCATTTTTAAAGTTAGAATAAAGATCAGAACCTGCTAGTATCTCTGTCCGATTGACTTTCACTTCACTTCCTGTGTTTATTTTTCAACTGATTAGTGGCGGTTCAATAGAACTGTTCAGGATTTATCATAGGATAAACATCATTTTTATTTTTATCCGATCCAAGTGAATCGACCGACTTCTCCAATTAAGTCCTGTGTGTATTAACCTTATTTTATTAAAAAAATATTAATTTTTAGAATGTTTTTCTATCTACAGTTAATTTGGAAGATTGATAAATTGTTGTCGTAAAAATTTTTTAAAATAATTTTTATTTTATATTCTTTTGTAAATATATTTACCTCACAATGGTTAAGGGAATGCCATTGTACTAACCAATACGAATATTATTAACTTTAAATCAAACAAATTATGCTAAAGGCTGGCATTTTTACCCTATTTTTCGGTGCTATATTTTTAATTCCGGTCATTGTCTCCGCCCAGTCAACTTATCTTTCGATTCCTGATACCAGGGATATAGGGACAATTCCATTAGATTACGGTCGTAAATTAACCGCTCAATTTAAAAGGGGAACGTCCGTTGGATTCCCCACGAGTAATTATTATACCGTATTAGGACTTAGGGGCTGGAGTGATGATAGTGCTGGTCCTGCCCATGAACTGGCATTCTCCTATCTTTCTGGCATTTCCTACCGAACTGGTACTATAGCCTCTGGATGGTCTAGTTGGAGAAGGGTTCTTACCGAAAATCTTGCTGGAAACGTGGGTATCGGGACGGACAACCCTTTGGAGAGGCTATCGGTAAATGGAAAGATTCGAGCACAGGAAATTAAAGTAGAAACCACAAATTGGCCAGATTATGTCTTTCATTCAGACTATAAACTTTTGAGTCTGGAAGATATCGAACATTTCATAAATACCAACGGGCATCTACCGGAGATACCAACTGCCGGGGAAATAGAGTCGGAAGGCGTATCCTTGGGTGAAATGAACAAGGTACTACTGAAAAAAATAGAAGAACTAACCCTCCTTCTGATTGAGAACAATAAGGAACTGAAGAGGCAGAATCATGAAATTGAGAAATTGAAGGAAAACGATAGGAAAGTCTTCGATTCTAATTAGGAAATAGCAATGAACAGATACATCCTTATCATCACCTATCTCGTAATGTACATCATAGGTTTCGGTCAACATAACAATTCGACAAATTTTATCAATATTCCGCCAAACCCAACCTCGAGCAAATTCAAACAATTCACGGACAATCAGATCAACCTTTCATCAGGGATGGTCAATATCCCTGTTGATCTGTTTGGAGTACAGGTTTCGTCCTTTGCGATGAACTTCCAGCTGACCTATTCGACCTCAGGAATTTCCATTATGGATTCCCCGCTACCTTTCGGATATGGCTGGCAATTGAGCATCAATCCCAGGGTTACAAGACAGGTCCTTGGTAGGGCGGACGAAAAGTTCCCATTCAAAGGAAGCTATATTCACTCGCAGAGCAATTGGGGCAATAGGTTCAGTTCAATAACAGGAGGCCCCAACTTAGGGGATTATGGGGATTACTATGAACCGTTAAAGGGAATTGTCAGCACCTCAAATTCTACGGAATACCAGTTGAATAATAGCGATTTTAATGATCCTCAAAAGGATATCTTTACTGTACAGCTTCCGAATAAGTCTATAAATTTCTTCCTTAGCTGGAATGGAAATATTCCAGTAGCAAAATCCTATGGAAACCATCTTTCGATTAGCCTTGAATTTTCTAACAGACAAATCAAGGGAATAAGGGTTATTGATGAGGATGGGACTCTATATCGATTTGGAAACCTCAATAATGAAACCGACAGAGCCTATTTTGAAGAGTATGGAGGAACCGAGCATGCATGGCTACTAAGAGAAATAGAGCTTGTTAACGGTCAAAAATTAGCATTTCATTGGATTGAAAAGAATATATCATCCTTTGCCCCATCAATTAGTTCAACCGTTTCAGTCAAGGATTATAAGCTGTATAAGTTAGATGACGATTATGGTTTTAATCCTACTATAGACGATGTCGGAGGGAATATTAATATCGCAGAATTTTCCTCACCTACGGCAAAGTTCCTTTCGAAAGTTGTTTTTCCTGGAGGGACTGTTGACATCGGCTTTAAGGCAGGTTCCATTCCTATGGTTAATGGGATTTCCCTTAGGGATAGTAAAGGTTATCTAATCAAGGATATCAAGCTGTCCCATGGTCCTCTGAACGGCACCAACTATTCTCATTTTCTATTGAATGGGATAGAGGTTGGCAACGAAAAGTATTCCTTCCAGTACAATTCAAACTACTTTTCAAAAGATTCTCCATCTATTGATTTATGGGGAATGTACAATGGTAAGGTCAATCAAGCACATCCACCTGCTGTAAAGATTCTTACGCACACCAATTCATATGGAAATTCACTTTCTGCAAACTTTCCATTGTCAATTAATGGTGCGGATAGAGAAGTAGATACCACAAAGATGAGAGCATTCATTATGGAGAAGGTCATTTATCCGACAGGAGGGGCGACCCAAATAATCTATGAACCGCATAGGTTCAATTACAGCGAAACCTACCCAGGTTTCTCAACTGCTCCGACAACCCCTACGATGGGAGGGGGGTTAAGGGTTAGGGCATTGCGATATTTCGATGAAAGCAGTACACTCCAGTTTGAAAAATCCTATAAATATGGAAAAAATGAAAATGGTTTGGCAAAAATTAAATTGATCCCCACCATGAACACCATGATCGATGAGGTTTTTTCTTTGGTATACGGATGGCCTATTCCAGGTTACATTGGTACGGTTCCAAATTTTTATAGGAACATACAGATAAAGAGTCTTTCTGATTATAAAGCATATGATTTCGGAAAATCTTCATTTTGGTACGATCAGGTAACCGAGTATTCTGGTGGGGGAAAGACTGTGCGCGATTTCATTTTCAAAGATGACGACATCTCCAATATGCCGGTTACACATTTATTTCAAAAAAGATTTACTAACAGGGTCTATACCCTCTTTCAGGGTGGACCAAAGATGGAAAGGGAGACCGTCTTTAAAAAAGTCGGTAACGGCTATGATACGGTTCTCAAAAAAGAAAATATTTATCAGCTCTTTACCTATGCCAACGACAGCACTGTAAGCAATATGGCAGTAAATAGGCGTTTTGTAAACTCTAGCCTGAACCAAGCCTTATCTGGCATTGACATCCTGTATCCCTATAACGATAATGAACCCAGATCGCAATCTATCAAGGATAAATTTGGATATAATATTGCGCATTATTCCATTATCCCCTGTTTCTATTACCTTTCCAGAAGTATAGTAACTGAATACTCCAATTCCGGTCCAATTAGAGATATGACGAATTTTACCTATAGTTCGATTAGAAACACCTATCTTTCCAAGGAAGAGAGAACCAATAGTTTCGGACAGACAATCTCAGTCAGCTATAAATATCCCTTCGACTTTGTTGCTGGTATTGGTCCAACGATGACCCAGCGTAACATGGTTATTTTTCCTTTGGAGATGGAAACCAGCAAAGGAACATCCATTAGACTTGAAAAGAATCTATTTTCTAATGATGCCTCCCTTACGAACGGCCTATTGCTCCTTCGTGAGAGGCAGGTCCTTGAAAACGGGACAATGATCGACTGGAATAGGGTAAATAGGTTTGACAAATTTGGCAATCCGGTGGAAGTCATGGGGAAGCTTAAGCCTACATCTGTTCAGCTATGGGGATACGGCGGTAGATATCCTGTAATAAGTATTGGTAATTCCTCCTACCAGGAGGTCTTATCCGCTCTAGGAAGTAATGCAGTAAGCATACTCAATTCTATCAATGAGAATGTGGTAAATGATGAGTTACTGACCTCTACGGCAAGGACATTGAGGGACCACGTCGACCTCAAAAAGTCCTTAGTCAATTACAGGACCTATAAAAATTTGATCGGTATCAGCAGCGTTTCTGACGAAAAGGGAGACATGCTCCGATATATCTATGACAGCCAAGGCAGGTTGGAGCAGATTCGGGATATTACGGGAAACATCCTTCAGTTCTTCTGCTATAACTACAAAGGTGAGCAAATTGACTGTAAAGTGTTTTTCAGCACCTCTAAAAGCCAGCAGTTTACAAGGAACAACTGTGCTGCGGGCCAGCAGGGTGGGACATATTCCTATTCGATCCCCGCAGGAAAGTATACCTCTACGATTTCCCAGGCAGACGCCGATAGAAAAGCAGCTGAGGAACTGACAATTGAAGGTCAGCTAGCGGCTAATTCCAATGCTCCCTGCAATAACAATATAACCTATACAGACTTGAATCTTGAATATGTCGGAGACTGGGGAGGTAGGATCCAGAGGATAAGGATGGTGTCCACGGATCCAAATGTAGGGACATTTGATCTTTATCCGACCTTTGGTGTGACTTCTGAAACGTTCAGCATACCTGTGGGGAGCTATTCTTCCGTACAGGTTTTTGCCGATGGTACCGGGGCGAATTATGATGGCTTTGTAAATATTGTTTCATCAAAAAGCGGCACGCACTGTCAGAATATCGGAATGGGAGGGGCCACTCCAAACTTTACCAATATTCAGTTCAGTCAGACGGGAACTAAGAGGATCGTTGTTCAGGAATATTGTATGTAATCTTAGGAGCCATGAAAACAAAATTAATAAGACTAATAGGTTCAATGCTCTTCCTCATGCTATCCATTGGAAGTGCCCAATCACAGATCGGTCACCGAGAGGTCGGTAGCTATAATGGTGAAACCGAAATTAGTGCGGTAAGGAGTGTCACCTTGAAGAGCGGTTTTACTGCACAAGGTCCTTTGCGTGTTTTTGTTACGGGAGGGACCTCCCTTCTAGCTACAAAAGTTACTCGATCGAAGAATTTTATATTGACCAGAACCTTTAGGGACAGTGTCAAGATCGGTCAGATCAACACGGTCCGTACAACGAATAAAGAAAATCAGTCCTTACAATATCTTGACGGTCTTGGTAGGCCGGTACAAGAAGTTATGGTGATGGCAAGCCCAGATGAACTCGATGTTGTGAGGCACATTGAGTATGACAGTTATGGAAGGGAATCAAAGGTCTACCTACCATATGCAGAAGATACCAGTTACAATGGGAGCTTCAAGATCTCTGCAAAGATTTCCCAGACAAAGTTTTACGGTGATGGAACTGGCTGGGATCCAGCTGTATCTCCTAACCTCGCTCCATTCTCTGTTAAAGTAATGGAGAAAAGTCCACTTGGTAGGGTGGAAGAAATGGGATTTCCGGGGACAGCGTGGCAGCCATCGGCAGCTAGAACAGCTTCTGGCGGACGTACTGTTGTCAACCTGACCGGAGCAAATGTCGCTGGTGAGGTTAGGAAATGGATCATAAAATCGGACAGCCTGATCGGAACGAGCTTCTATTCCAAGGGTACCCTGAAGAAGAATGTGGTAAAGGATGAAAACTGGACATCTGGGAATCAGGGGACCAGCGAGGAATTTGTCGACCTTGAGGGGAAGACCGTCCTGAAAAGGACATGGAAGAGCAATACGGAATCATTGGATACCTATTTAATATACAACGAGACAGGAGATCTGAGGTATGTTGTGCCACCGGGCCTAAAAAAGGATAAATACAAGGAAACGGATCTTGAATTTTTGGGCTATGCCTATCTATATCGATACGATGCTGAACGGAGGCTCGTGGAGAAGAAAGTTCCAGGAAAGGGATGGGATTATCTGGTATACAACTCTGCTAATCTCGTGGTATTGACCCAAGATGCAAACCAGCGAGCAAATGGTGAATGGTCATATACAAAATATGATGGAATTCAGCGAGTTGCTAATTCAGGAATCTATAAGAATCCGTTAATCACTAGCCGACCAGCCGCTCAATCTGCGGTCACAAACCATAGGGACAGCGGGGCCGAAAAGTTATATGAAAGTAGGGACCAAACCTCCGAATATACCAATTTAGCATTTCCAGTTTCAGGAATTACGGTTCTCACGGTCACCTATTATGATGACTATTCCTTTCCCGATGCCGGAACTCCTATATTTCTCCCTTCCGGAATAATAAGGAGCAATAAAACCAAGGGACTAACTACGGGTAAAAGGGTGTATAATGTGGACGGAACCGGTCCATTGCTTTCCGTTTTTTATTACGACGAAAAGGCCAGGATGGTCCAATCTAGGGAAAAGAACCATCTTGGCGGCATGGAGGTCATGACCAATACCTATAATTTCAATGGCGAGAACTTGATCAGTAAAAGGGAGCACACAGGTAGCCCCGTTGCCTCCGCCCCGAAAACGACGCTGGTCTCAAGCCATACCTATGACCACCAAGGTAGGCAGATAGATACGAAGTTGAAAGTAAATTCACAAACCGAGATTATCCAGTCACGGCTTGAATACAACAGTATCGGACAATTGACCAAGAAAAAGGTTCACAGTGAAAATGGAGGAAATTCTTTCCTGAATTCCATTACCTATTCCTATAACGAACGGGGATGGACAAACGGTTCCTCATCTCTTAATTTTACGCAAAGAATCGACTATAATAAGGATACTAATAGTAATATAATTAGCAACGCACAGTACAACGGTAATATTGCAAGACAGCAATGGGGACATGGACAGGTGATAACATCTTCATTCTCGTATACCTACGACAGGTTGGATCGACTTGTCAACGGTACGGACGGTTCGAATATGACCGAAATAATGAGCTATGACGATATGGGGAACATCCTGAGCCTAAAGCGTGATAACCAAGCTACAATAGCCTACTCATACGAAAACGGGAATAAGAGCAACAGGCTGATGGGGATATCTGGGGGGCTTACCGGAAACTTTACCTATGATGCAAATGGGAATGCGCTTACCGATAGGAGCGGGATGAACTTCAGCTACAACCTTCTCAATCTTCCCAAAGCGGTAGGTGGTGTTGGTACGAATCTGACCATAATGTACGATGCATTGGGTAATAAGCTCAGAAAGACGTCCGTCGTTTCCGGAGTTACCACCGTGAGGGACTATTTGGGGGGCATCGAATATAGTAAGGTAGGGACAGGGTCTCCTATTATCGAATTGGTAACCACGGGTGAGGGATACCTACAGAACAATTCGGGGACATATTCCTACCATTATTATAATATGGACCATTTGGGGAATGTCAGGTCCGTTTACAAAAGAGGAGCAAGTGCTACGGTTCCTGAAATAATACAGAAACAGGACTATTACCCATTCGGAAAGACGAAGTCCCTTGTAACGGGAGGGGTAAATCACTATCTTTACAACGGTAAGGAAAGGCTACCGGAGATAAAGGATCAGCTGGACTATGGAGCGAGGTTCTATGACCCGGAGATAGGAAGATGGAATGTTGTTGATCCACTTGGTGAAAAATATAGCGGGGTTTCCCCATATGCTTATGCACTGAACGACCCAATTTTTTACATTGACCCCAATGGTATGGAACCCGATGGGAACGGAGCTTCCTATTATTACACTTTTACCGGAGATGATGCACGTAGCTTCCTGAAGCTTTTACAGTCGTTCTATTCTCCGATGGAAGATATGAACTATGTAAGGCTTCCTGCAGTTCATGTGTATGCTTCGCGGTTCGGAGGATCGCAGCTAGGCGAGATCATGGAGTCTAGCGTTTCAGCTTATGAGGAAGGACGGGGGTATACCAGGTACATAGCTCCTTCACATCAGTACCTGTTTGGACCAAATCCATATCGTCCTTGGGGCGGTCCTCAGACAGCACAGGAATGGGAGCAGGCAGGAGATATCCTTGGGGCAACCGAAATCCCGGGTCTTGCGCAATTAGGTGATGCCATATCTCTTGGCAGCAATCTCTATCAGGGTAATGGCACAGGAACATTTTTGTCATTGGCAGCATTTATTCCAGGAGGAAGTCAATCTAAACTTGCAGCTAAGGTGTTAAGGAATCGGCATTTAGCTGGAAAGGTTCACCTTAAAACAGGAGTTCCTTTTGATAAGGCAGGTTTTCCTGACTTCTCAGGTAATTTATATAAGGAAGGCTTAAGTGATGTTATAATAAAGCCAACAGGAAGCAGAGTTGCTGATTTTGCAGCGGCAAATAAAGCCGCAGGGTATAGTTCCACACCTAAAGGATATACATGGCATCATCATCAAACAACTGGAAGAATGCAGTTAGTAGAAACTGGTGTTCATTCTAAGACAGGTCATACCGGAGGATTTTCATTATGGTATTATTAAGAATTATAATAGTTTTAATTATGGTAACTTTTTCACAAACAGAAAAGCAATTGAACTCGATACGAATTGAAGAAATTGAAAAATATGTCGGTTTAAGCTTTCCAAATCAGTACAAAGAACATTTGCTCAAAAATAATGGTGGACAATGTAGTCCAAATGTCTTTAAGTTTAACGAAAACGGAAAATGGACAGAGTCTTGTATTGATTGGTTTTTGGCAATATACGATGGAGAATATGATAATCTAAAAGAGTACATTAAAACATATAAGTTAGAAGAGAAAAGACTTCCGCTTAATATATTACCAATAGCGCATGACCCTGGAGGGAATTTGATTTGTATTTCCTGTGACTTAGAAGACGAAGGGTATGTGTATTTTTGGGATCATGAAAATGAGGTAGATTATAATACATCAGGCGATAATGATTATACCAATTTGTATTTTGTGGCAAATGATTTTAATGAATTTATTAACGGTTTGAAGGAGAGTTTTTCATAGATATAAGTAGTTGCCGCTAAAACGGGAACAGAGTTATTTAATTTTACGGGCAAGGCAGCAAGCCGAATGGCTGATAAAGCGAGAGCTATTCCAATACAAACTCTGGATGATATAATAAAAGCCCCGATGTCTGTAGTTAAAGATCCGCAAGGAACAAGTGCGCTTATGCATTATTCACAAATGTGGAAGAACGGCAAGCTATATAATGCAGAGGTTTTATACGACAAAGAGGCTATTACAATAATGCACTTTAAATATACCCCAAAGCCGTTGGTTCTTTGCCTGCAATAAAATAATAAGTTATGTTTGAAAAGAACGATAAACGAAGGTTATATCATTTGATGGATATGTATTTGTCGGGTAATATTACCGATATAATCTTTTGTGATGAATTTTATTATTCTTATGATTTAGAAATTGATATTGATACTCTTACTGATATTGAAAAGAAAGCATTTTCGGAGTTAAGCACTATTTCGGACAGATTTTCCGAATTTGAAGAAGATCATATAAAATACCCTAAAGGTTTTTATACCGCAGAAGAGTTAAAACAAAAGTTAATCGAGACGCAAGAGAAATTACAAGAGCAAAGACCGATTTAATCGGGCTTTTGTTATGAATGTCTTGGGACCAAGCAGAACCTATGTGGCAAAGACTATTGGCCATGTATGCAAAAGGCGTAAATGGTTCAGTACACTTTTTTCAAACTCAAATACAAGGGTAAGATTAAATAGTGTCTGGAGGACTGTTGAATATTCGCTATTGAATGGAAAAAATAATATAATTTATCAATTTTTTTTTATACCGTGATTACAATAGATAAAATCAAGATATACAAACGTTTTAATGGAGAAATAGACGGTTGGGCAAGAGTTGGCACAAAAGAAGAATCAATTATGAACGATCATGCTTGGATTTTAATCGAAGGTTATATTCAGGATATAAATTTTGTGAAGAAAGGTCTGGCATCCTATGCACTTATGAAATCATTGAATGAAAGATTAAATGAAAACTGCGATAGTAAAGAAATTATTGAACTTAATAAGGAAATGGCATAAGAAAAAGCCTGAATTTTTTTTGGCTTTTGCATTTTAAACTTCTTTGCAATTTTCGATCAAAATGAATTATTAAAGATGAAAAGTAAATTGAAAAAATTATTTCTCCTTGTTGGAATCCTGATGTCAGCCAGTACCGTACTAGGGCAAACCTTAATAAGCGTAAACTCTCCAGGATGGAAGAAAGTTGCATACAATCATCTGTCTGGAGGAAGAGGATTTGGAAAGATAACCATTTATACTACTGGGGGCAGTTATGCTCCTGAATATACGGATATATATTGGTATAAAGATTGGTTGTCCCAATCCGGTATAAGTATCGAATCCAATAGCAATAATAGAAGTTATTGGAGTGACGCTCGTGTGACTTCCTCCCAGGACACCACATTTGTCGAGGTTTATTTTACTCGCGCTATAGCAAATAATCTCTATGTAAAAATAGATCCCTATGGATGGAATCCCGCAAAGGAATACTCAGGAGCTCTGTCAGACGGAAATGGTACAATTGGCGCCACGGCAAAGATTCATCGTTTCAACCTAAAGGACCAGTTTGTTGTCGGCTTTAATGGTTTTGTTGGAATTGGAACAAATAATCCTCAGGAGTCTCTTTCTGTCAACGGAAACATCAGGGCCCGTGAGGTCAAAGTAGAATCCACTAATTGGCCAGACTATGTCTTTGATCAGGGTTATGAAAAAATGAACCTTCGTGATCTAGAAAAGTTTATTCTCAGCAACAAGCATTTGCCAGAAATACCAAAAGCAAGCCAGGTAGCAGCAGAAGGAATCAAAGTGGGAGAAATGAATAAGTTATTATTAAAGAAAATTGAGGAGCTTACCCTTCATTTAATTGAAAAAGACCATCAGGTCGAATCCATGGAAAATAAATTAAATGAACTCACTGAAAGATTAAATGGGATGCAATCAGGAAAATAATAACCTAAATTTCCAAGATTCAAATTTTGATAGGATATTGGAAATTTCTCTTTGGGGTATATCGTTTTTCTTCGGTACAAATCTTTTAGTCTAAAAAAATGCATCTATTAGGTTCGGAATTGGTTAAAAGTTAAATAAGTCGCTTCACAAATTTGAATGAGATCGGTTCAATAAAGATTAATGACTATATTTTGCTCCTTCTGCTAAATGTCCTATGTTTTTTTTCAATAACACAAATGAGTAACCAAATATTCGCTAAAGTGAAAAGGAGTTTTTTACTCAAAATCGCTGATAATATTGCCTGTCCTTAATTCGAAATTAAACTTCAATTAGTAGTGGTGAATCAACGAAAATTCTAAATTTTGCAACGGTGCACGGTCGCCTAATTGGACATGAAGAATATTATGTCAGTATAGGACAAAATTACCGATTAAAATTAACATTATTAAACTTTTACAGCTTGGATAAGAAAGGAATCTAATGAGTGTTAAGCAGTAATAACTCAACATATTCCAGGCAATGTAGAATGTTCCAATGCGCTTGTAAAGAAATACGTCTCAAGAAAATAGAACCTTGAAGAAATTTTAAAGTCTATATTTAAATTATCTTTTACCTGATAATTGAGAAAGGAAAGTTTGCTAATGCTTTTTGGTAGAAAAAGTGAAAAATTTATTTTTTCAAGAGATTTTATTTTAATAAAATTGCTTTCCGAATCAATGGAGGATTAGATTCTTTTAATTTATCCAATATTAATCATTTATAAACAAAATTATGAAATCATTATTAATATCGCTTTTAGCCTTTTGCCTACCTGTTTTAGGATTTGCCCAAACTCCTGTAAGTGCTGCGGTAAATTCCGCAGGATGGAAGAGAGTCGCTTTTGTCAATAGCGCATCAGGACGGGGCTTCGGTAAGGTAAGCGTTTATTCTACGGGAAGTTCATCAACTCCCTACCACCTGGATATAGAATGGTTTAAGGATTGGTCTGTAACCGGAGGGATTTCTATAAGCAGCAACAGTACTTCTGGCTATTGGAATGAAGCTAGATTGACTTACGATGGGGATTCAACATTTATTGAAGTCAATTTTACCAGGGATGTCGGGTCGATGGCGATTATTTCCGATACATACGGTTGGAATAGCGCACAGCCTTTTTCCGGTATCCTGCCCAATGGAGGGGGGACTGTAAGAGCGCTGACAAAAGTTGGGAAATTGGCAATCGGTGAGAATCTAATGGTTGCATTTAACGGTAATGTGGGAATAGGGACCTTAAATCCATCTTCAAAACTTTCAGTAAACGGAACGGTCAGGGCAAAAGAAGTCAGGGTAGAAGCAAGCCCATGGCCTGATTATGTCTTTCAGGATGGCTATGACCTCCCATCCTTAACGGATGTTAAAAACCATATCGAAAGATATGGGCACCTTCCTGAAGTACCGTCTGCATCAACAGTTGAAAAGGAGGGAATAGATTTAGGCAAAATGAACGCTTTACTATTAAAGAAGATTGAAGAATTAACCCTTCACCTGATTGAAAAAGAGGAGAGAATCAATTCTCTAGATGAAAGGATAAAATTGCTTGAGAAAAATTAGCATGGAATTTAAATAATATTTTTAGAAATACTTTCTTAGGGGGTCTTATTTCCCTGTAGACGTAAAATGCCCGCTATTGGAAAATTTCCAACTAAGGCCAGACTTGATATGAAACACGGAAACACTGCATCAGCAGGGCGGTGAAAGATGGAGGAAAGAAGTTTAGGGTGAGTACTGTGCTTCTGTGTTAGTGGATAATCAGGAAAAACTATTTTTGACCCTTCAAGATTGGATGGACTTATTAAGAGATGGAAATTTAGACAAAGTCAAAGCTAACTATCCTGAGAACGTGAATAGTTAAGATCTTTTCATGACCATGGTAAACTCTAAAATGAATGGAAACTTTAAATAACCCTAAATTTTCCACCTAATGGATAAGGCCTTGTCTTAATTACGGACGTTTTTTAGGCAAGAATACCTTGTATTTGTTGTTCTTTAGTAGGACAAAATGATTTAACTATTACTTTGCAAAACACTTAAAATAAGACGTTTAGTTTACGTAAAAATAGTTGGGTCATATTAATAGTTCAATAATACCTTAATAACATAGGTTTATCAACGAAATTTGGATAGTCATGCTTCCAAGAACGCCTCTAAATGAAACCCTATTCAATCTGTGAAACAATTTAATGTATAAATTTTTGTAGAACGAAAGAAAGAAATGCTCATTTTATTCTTTCTCAGTTGTAATTGCATAATTGCTTTAATGTTGTTAAGGACTCATTTGGGATTAATAACCATATTTCCAGTAAGGGAAATACTGTATCTAAACATTCTAACCTATGACGGAATGATGCGTTCCAAATTCAAGCCTGCCTGTGGGCGGCAGCGAGATCGGATAAAATAGTGAATTATAATTATGGATATGCATGTAGAATTATTTGATCGAGGGGACAGATTGTTTCTAATTCCAAAATAACTTAAAAGCTGCTGCTCATTTGGAACATCGGCAGATACATCGCTACTAAAATCAATCCAACTACCAAGCCCAGAAAGATAATGATCAACGGCTCCATAACCGTTGATATGGTTGAGGTTTTATACTCAATTTCCTCAGTGTACTGATGTGATATTTTTTCAAAAAAGAAATCCAGCCTATTGACTTCTTCCCCGACCTTAATCAACTGAATCATTTTCTTTGGATAAAAGTCGAACTTTTCCAAGCTGGAATGGAGGCTTTGACCATGAAGTATCGATTGTTCAATTTTATCCAGGGAAACCTGTATGGGATAGAATTCGGTCATTTGTTGGAGCAGTTGAATAGCTTGAATCAAAGGAATATTCGTACTGATCAATAGCCTCATCGTATTGGCAAATCGCGCCAAGTGGATTTTTTTTACGATATCATTGACAAACGGAATCCTTAAAATGATCCATGATGACCATTTGCGGAACCATAGTTTGTTCTGACTGTAATATAAAATGAATATTATGGATGCAAATACTAGAATGTTTAAATAGAACGTGGCATCTATCAGCTCTGAAATATTGAGGATAAACTGCGTCACCCAGGGAAGTTCTCCCCCAAATTTCTTAAATACATCGGCAAACATCGGCACGACAAATTTCAGCATAAAGAATACGGCTCCAAAGGAGGTCAGAAGAACGATAAGGGGGTAGGTGAGGGCGGAAACGATTTTTCTGCGTTGAGAGATCCTGCTTTTGAAATAAAGTGCCAACTCTTGGAGTATATCGCCAATTTTCCCCGTTTCTTCCCCTATTTTAATACTGTGCACTTCATAAGAACTAAATTTATTGCTTTTATTAATGGCTTCCGAGAGGCTGAATCCCGTAATGACGTCCTCTTTAATCTGTTCAAAGACCGATCTTCCTTTTTTATTCTTTTGATCAACCAGTATTAAATCAAATGCAGTTCGAATATCGATTCCTGATAAGAGTAGCGTGCTAAATTCAAGATAGAATTCTTCTTTTCTTTTATCCGATAGCTGCTTGTTTCCAAAGCTGATATCCCTATTAAGAAATTCGATGAGGTCAAATTTGCCTTCAGTTTTACGATGAGTCCCCTTTGGATTTGGTTTGGACAAGCGGTGCTGAACTTTTTTGTACCGTGAGATATTGACCTTCGACATAATAAGAGAAGCTAGTTGGAAATTTTTATCAATTGTTCTGCACTGTAATCCTTTGACAGGACAAAGGGAATCAATCTATTTTTGGTTTTTAGGGTTATGTTAATTGACTTTATTAATCCATTATCCATGCTTTTTACAAATTCAGGCTGAATATCTTCTATTACGCTAAGGAGGGAATCTGTAATCATGTCCCCCTGCTTTCTAATTATTAAGGAATCCATAATTATGTATTGGGAAATGTAATCGTTCCTTTTAAGCAGTACGACATTGTCCAAGAAATATGCTTCGTCAGCATTCCGTATCTCTTTGTTCATATGATGATAAAAATGACTGACATTTAAATTCTCCGTCCTTTCTTTCTGTTGAACCGTCCCAAATTTATAAAAGCTATTCAAAATAAAAAATGCAATTCCCAGGCATATTGCTGAAATCAACATAGCAATGGTAAGTTCCATTAACGTAAATGCAGACAAATGTAATTTATTCTTCATAGATTCTCTTTAAGAACACCATGCTATCGGTAAGCCTATCTTGATTGAAGTCCATTGCATAAATGGTTATTTTTCTCAAATCGGGATAACCTGTAAGGCTATCCTCCTGAACGGTAAAATTATGATGTTCCCAAGCAGTTTCAGGATCTTGAATATCCGGTTCGTTGAGATATTGAAATTTGATCTGCTTCATCATCCACTGAACGTCCTGTTTACTATTGCTTTTGACTGAACTGGTCAGTTTGGTAAAAATGAGTATACCAATGGAGAATACGGTGAGCAAAATAATCATGGCAATAAGAACCTCAATCAAGGTTGAGGCCTTCAGGTGATATTTCTTTCTGCGTTTTAATTCAGCCATGATGCAATGCCTTTTTCAAGATGAAGGTCTCCCGAAAAAAAATAGGGCCTGATAAAATAGGGATTCAGTTTCTTTCGCTCTAGGGTTAAATTTATCAAATAATTTTCATAGAGCGAACTCGGTCGTTCCGTTATAACTCTATAGCAATATAAACTACCATTAATCTCAAGCGGATCCGAATATTTAAGCAGACCAAAACTAATGATATTTCCTTGGATGTTGCTGTTCTTTCCAAGCTCGATCAAGTCCATTTGCTCATTTAACTCTTCCCGGTATAGGAATACCAGGCCTCTTATCTTCGTGTTTTCTCCAATGGATATTTTAGCCATTGAATTGACGCTATCTTTCGCAATAAGTCCTGTTACCGAAGGGTAATCCAGAACGACATCCTTTCCGATCACCAAAGAATCGGTCGCAAAAAATTGGCCCTTTCCCCTGAAATTACTTTCAATTTTTATAACGGGCGCAAAGACGATCGCATCTTCCCATACTGTTTGCCCGGTTATGGTAATGGCACTGTCACAGACCAGCACAATATTACCCTTAACAGAATCCAAGCTTAACACCTGTGGGGATTCTATCCTGAAAAATTGGGTCTCATTAAAAAAGGAGTTCTTCAGGATAGGATTACCATTTAATAGCGGCCGGTTATTATCATTTACACCTTTGAAATTGGATTCGATAGCACGTAATATTTCAAGGTTCACCTGTGGCATTTTCTGGGAACTTTCCAAGATTTTGCCATCTACCAATTCTTTGATTCCATCGTAATATTCCCCGTCAACAAATGCCGGTCTGATCCCTGATTTTGGCAAGAAGGCATTTCCCTGAATTTTAGTTTTACCGCTGATGGATACCGGACGGTCTTCATCTGTGATATAAAGGATGGTAGAATCCATGGGCTTCTCCCCGATAAGAAAGCTCCTTTTCAATGTGTCCAAATTTTCAACTGCGGTAATCGAGGCAACTTCGAGCATTCCCCAAAATTTTTTATTGATCTTCACTGAATCATTGGAACGTATGGGCAAATAGATCACGGTATCTCCGGAAGTGTTTGCAAAATAATTTGAGAGCGATAATGTTGTAGCGGCCTCCACATCGGCATTTAAGTTTTCCCACCTGTCGAATTTCTGTTGTTGCGTCCTAAAGTAATAGAACATCAGAATAAGACTTCCTAACAAAATAGCTAGTATCAATGAGATAATAATGGAGATCTGTAGGGAAGAGGCCTTCAGCATTTAATTGGAATCTAAGTCTGGTAATATTTCTTGGTTTTTAGATGGGAGGATCTTATCGGTCCTGTTACCTAGAGATACCTTATCCCACAGTGAGTTGAAGAAATTTGCCGTTCTTCGGAATATATTCTGATCAATATATTCCTCCGCACTGATTTCGACCCCTTCGTGATAATATTTCCATTGATAATCATTCACAAGAGTATCCAATACCTGTATTTTTCCATCCCACTGGGCATCTTTCATCGGGCCTTTCATTGATACCCCCCCCTTTTCATTGTATAGGCTGACCAGTCCATTCAGGCTGCCTTTGTTCCAATGCTCTTCTTTTAGGAGGTGCTGGCTGTCGGACCAATATTTCCATTCTCCATGGGGCAGGCCTTTCCTGTAAAATCCTTGCCTACGTAATTGTTTATTCCCAGAAAATTCTTGATAGCTCCCATGAAGTAATTTTCCTGAAAAACCACCCTGTGTCCTTTGGACCTTTCTGGATTGGTACCAGAAATAGAATTTTTCCGATCGTACATTTGTCTTTTCATCTGTAATATAAAAAGACTCCAATCTCCCGTCATCATGATTGATCGTTATCCTATTCTTTATATCCAATAATTTTTCATATTCCGACCTTTGATATTGGCTGAAAGCATTCTTTGAACAAGAAAATAGGATGATCATGGGGATGATAAATTTTAGGGGTCTCATTGTTTGGAAATGGTTACTGTTTGAGAATTGGTTTTTACCTTTATTTCATGCGGGTAAATCGAGAGAATGGTGTAACCATCAATCGATTGTTTGGTCTTCAGATAGTGCTGTTTTCCTGCAATCTGAACTAAGGCCACCTTTTGATTCATGTTTAAGTTTTCGATAAAACCCAAGTATTGGATATCTAGGGCAGGGGCATAGGCCAAAGGGTCATAGGTTTCCATAGGTAAACCTTGCCCTGCATCCTGATCAACCTGTTCATCAGGTTTATTCTCGGTCGAGGATACCTCCTGAAAGAAAGCATCGGAGGGAATGCTGTCATAGGTAAGATCTTCCTTCCATCGATAAGTGTCCAAATTCGATCGTACCTCTACCATGCCCTTATTGGATAGGGGAAGCGGATCATGATCTGAAAATTTTGAAAGGACCACATAGATCACATAGCCCCATATTCCAAGTACTAAGGTAAACAGGATATAAATGTTATGCTTTTTCTCTTTCATTACTTAATAATACGTAAAGTTCGCCGTTCCTGGAATAATCCTACGGAACCATCGTTTTCAGGCCTTGCCTGCCATTGATATTCGCCCTGATTGAGTTCGATCTGGAATTGATTCTTATCAACAAGAGAATCAAGGATTAGCTGCGCACTGTTTTCAAAGCTGGGAGATACGATCTGTATTCTATAATATTTGGCATCCTGATGCGTATTCCACCAAAAGGTGATAACTGAGTCCCTGGTACTCAGGTCATCAGCGGGTGCTTTCAATTCTACAGATTCCTTTTCCAATGGGTATTCTATAAAATCGGCACAAGAGGTTATCAGTAAAAAAAACAGTAAATAATAAACCAGCTTATTCATAATATTAAGTGTAGGGTAAATATATATAATTCTTATAAGGATCGTATAGCCTTTTTAGGTTAAAAGTTTAATTGATCTTAAAAAACCTAAGGAAATTAAGGAGTTTTTCTCATTTTTAATTTAAACAGACAGTGAATTATAAAAAATGAATTTTATCTAAAAGTACTGATGTTTTTAGATGATACATTGGATAAAGGTTCAAATGTAATTATAACTTTCAAATATTTTCCTTCTTTTTTATACCATCAATAAGAATTTCACAGAATTTTTTTATTAATGACATTTATGGTCGGTTCTGTTAAAAATAAATTTTATATTTCTTTTAAAGAATTTTAGTATCTTACATCGGTCGATTAAAAATTGCCAAACCAAATTATCCGATTTAGAAATGAAATTTTTAAAGTTATTTTTTATTGCACTTCTGCTTTGCGGCATGCAAAGGGGGTATACGCAAAATTTATTGAACTTAAATGAGTGGGCCGCAGGTGAAGGGCCAATTGCTGGCTTTACCTTAAATGGTCCCACTACTGAAAACCTCAGGGAATGGGGGGATGGCCCCCAAGGGAACCGAGCTGTCCTCTGGAAGGCCATGCCGAGTGGAGACGGAAATAACGATGGAGGTTTTAACAGTACTGATTTTTCCCTGGACCACAAAAAAATGTACCGCTATACCATCTGGATGAAAAAGGCAAACTCCACGGATGGAAGTAGTTATTTTGGTTGCGGAAATGTGAATACTTTAGCAGGAACATTAAATAGCAATGCGTACTTCTGGAATGGAGATTTACCGGAATTGAACAAGTGGTATTTAATCGTAGGATATATTCATGCCAGTACAGATGCCTCCACGGTCAGCCTGGGTGGGATTTATGATGGAATTACTGGAAAAAAAGTTGTATCCATAACGGATTACAAATCAATTTCTGGAAGTACGACCAATAAGATAAGATCTTACCTGTTCTATGATAATAATGCCAATGATAGACAATACTTTTATGGACCGAGGGTAGAGGAGGTCAATGGTAATGAACCAACCATTGCCTCACTATTGAACAATGCGAATGGCGGTGAGAATTTCTATTTTGCAGGGAAGGTTGGTGTCAAGACCGATACCCCTGGAGATTTCGATCTAGCTGTGAATGGGAAGATACGTTCACAGGAAATTAAGGTTGAAGCCAGTAATTGGCCAGATTATGTGTTTAAGGATGATTATAGAGTGCCTCCTCTTAGAGAGACCGCTGAGTTTATTAAGAACCATGGTCACTTACCCGATGTCCCAACAGCTAAAGAGGTAGAGGCTGAAGGAATATCCCTTGGAGAGTTGAATAAGCTGTTGCTTAAAAAATTGGAGGAGATTACCCTTCATCTGATTGAAAAGGAAAAGGAAATTGAGGAACTCAAAGAAGAGGTTAAGAAAATTAGAAAGGATGGCAGGCTGAAGGAACAAAGTGTTGAAAGTTAACCGGATTTTTTGTTTTTTTACTCATTGTCATGATAAACAATATCAAATATTGAATTTTATTTATAACACAAGCCAATAATTTTTCTAATCTGTTATAGTGGTTTAAATAATATCAATTGCCAATTATTAATTTTAAAATATTTTATGAAATATTCTTTTTCATTTTTCCTTAGCTTCTTAAGCATTGGTTTTTATCTGACGATTTACAGTAACTTATATGCTCAAAATGTCCAACAGGATAAGAACATGTTGATAGAGACCATTTCAAAACACTTTGTTTCTCCCGAGGCGGCATCAATTGGTAAGTTCTATGAAATGAATGTCAACCTCTCTTCTGGAATTCCGCAAATAGGAATTCCGATATATAATGTATCAGTTGGGAAAATTAATTTCCCCATTCAGCTGGATTATAATTCTAGCGGAATAAAGGTCGATGAGATTTCAAGCCGTATAGGTATGGGGTGGGCCCTAAATGCTGGCGGAAGGGTCATGAAGCAGACAAACGGATTGGATGACGATCTTTATCTGGATAGGGCGCAGTTGAAAAAATACATCAACAATGGAATGACCGAAAATGAAAAGATCCAATTTATTAACTCAATTTCCAGGGGAACAGTTGATGGGGAGCCGGATGTATACATTGTCAGCGCTGGTGCATTGAATTTTCGCTTTGTAATCGATTTAGATGGTCAGTATTTAGTAATTCCAGGCGACAAAAATGTTAGGATCCAGAGAGCTATCTCCGGCTATGCTTGGATCATTACGGATACGGACGGAACGAAGTATAAGTTTAACGATATGGAAAGTTCCACAAGTTTGTCCACTGTTCTATTTAACGGTCCTTCCAATGACCTGGGTGAAAACCAATCCAATACAGGATGGTTATTGAAACAGATTGAGGACGTTCTAGGAAATAAAGTTGATTTTGAATATCTAACGTATTCAAATAGATTTACATCAATTACTGCAGAAACTAGAACCATCCCAGTCACCCTAGATGTAGACGCCCAAGAATCTAGATCTGTTTTTATTTCAAATACCAATGTTTCTTCCTCGTTTCTTAATAAAATAACCTTTGCAGGTGGGCAGATCAATTTTATTCCGGACACTACTCCACGAAAGGATGTGGAAGGTGATTTCAGACTTAAGGAAATCGAAATTCTCCGTGGACAGTTCAAAAAGACTTTTCGACTTTATCATTCCTACATGGATAAGGATTTTGTTGGGAGCCCCCATCCTTTTAATACGATTTATGATAATTTTAGGTTGAGACTTGATTCCGTGCAAGAGATTGGCCAGGATAACGCTTTGATCCCACCGCATAGATTTATTTATGAACCAGGTAATCTCCCTTTCAGGAATTCCTTTTCTCAGGATCATTGGGGATATTACAACGGTCGTACCAATACGACCTTGGTTCCATACCAAGTATCGGGAACCTGGATGGGAGCTGATCGGAGGCCAGATTTTAATTTTTTAAAAAGAGGAGTTTTGAAAAAAATAATTTATCCTACCAAAGGGGAGATTTCCTTTGATTATGAGATCAATAAATATAAGGGTAACCCTGAAGAAATGGATAGGGACAGTGTTTTTGCCACACTAACAGGAAATAATAACACCTCAGACTATCTTTTTAATTTTTCAAAGGAGTTTGTCATAAACCCCTCTGTAGGTGAAGTTGAATTCAAGCCAACGGTAAATACACAGGGTTTTTCTGCAAACTGCTCATGTTTTATTACGCTTGGGGTAAGGAACAAGACAACCAATGCCTATGTACAGATTCCTCACCAATCCCCTCAAATCTTTAAACTTTTGCCTGGAACTTATGTGTTGGAGGGAACAATAGAAACAGAGTTCAATGGCGTTCCATATGTCTATTTCAGTATATCGATGACAGGGAAGTTTAAGACGCTAAATCAGGGAGGGTATGTTGACGGTCCAGGACTTCGGATAAAGAAAATTACCAAAAATTTTAAGGATAATATTGAAGTGGAAAATTTTGACTACCGAGATCCTGTTACCGGTTTGGAAAGTGGACAGGTATCAACTATTCCAGAATATTTTCATAATTCCTTAAAGACAATTAGGAAAGTGCCAATCGAAACTTATCCAGGAGCTGGCTACATGGAAATATTTGATTATAAGGTCTATAAATCTGAATCCAAATATCCTCTTTCCAGTAGCAATGGAGGATATGTTAGTTATAAGAATGTCAATATAAGCAAGGGAGAGAGCAAACAAAATGGAGAGACCCAACATCTGTTCACTAATTACTCCGACTATCCAGACAAGAACAGTGGGATTGGATTTCCAAGTCCACCTTTATCGATCACTGATTGGAAGAGGGGTAAACCATTGAAGATATATCAAAAAAGTAATACCAATGCTATCGTAAAATCAATTTCTAATAAGTATATAATTCCCGCTCCTTCCATCAAATCTGTTAAAGGAGTCAAAATTGGTTCTAACATAGCTTATCTTTCACCAGTCGATGAAGCTACGCTCTATTCAAGTAAGTTCATAGCAAAATATGACATTTATTCTGACGTAATACTATTGGAAAGGGATACCACAATTATTTTGCCGGGGCAGTCCCAGAATAATATTTATAGTTATAATTCCATTTATCAAAATAGTGAAATCCTCCAAAATAAAAGTGACGGAACCAATTTAATATCTAAAACATTTTATCCAAAAGATTTTAATGGCTCCGATCCTCTGGTTGCACCTCTATTAAACAGCCATATTTTGGATATTCCAGTAGAGCGGGTAAATATCCTGCAAAAAGGCACTGAACAAAGAGTTATTTCGGGAACAACTTTTACCTACGATGCTGGTGGAAAGGGGATACCCATTAAAGGATCAACTTTAAATCTTGATATTGCTCCATTAATTTCCTCATTTAAGTTCAGCAACAGGGCGATGGGGACAGTCCCTCCATTAGGAAGTGTTTCAAACTATAGTGCCGATTTAAGATATAAATTGGATTATGTGGTCAATAGGTTGGATAATTATGGTAATGTCCTGGAAATTACTGTAGGTTCAACCCCCCCTACGGTTTACCTGTGGGGTTATGGTGGCCAGTATCCAATCGCCAAGATCGAGAACGCGACGTATTCGGAAGTCGTTTCGGCTCTGGGAAACAGTTCTGCGACGATCCTGAACGGCCTGAATTCGGCCACTGTAAGTGATGCGACAATCAATACGCACATGAAGACGCTGCGTGACAGCCTTGATCATTCACAGGTCACGAGCTACACGTACAAACCTTTGATAGGTATGACGAGCAAGACGGACCCTCGGGGGATCACGGAGCATTACGAGTACGACGGTTTCCAGCGCCTGAAGGACGTTCTCGACTTTGAGAAGAACGTGCTTACGGATTACCAGTACCATTACCGTCCCTAACCTACCAGAACGATGAAAAGACTACTGAA
>NZ_SMMI01000018.1 GCF_009733535.1 Sphingobacterium endophyticum
GAATAGCCATGGAGCTCCGGGATATGATAACTGCTATTCTAATCATATTTGCAGGAGGCGACCCAGGTAAAGTTTTTAAAACATAAAAAATGGTCGGAATTTCTTCCGACCATGACTACTAGTAAAGCCGCTTTTTTTTATGATTTAAACATTGAACCTGAAGTGCATAATGTCCCCATCTTCAACAATATATGTTTTTCCTTCAACGGATAATTTTCCAGCATCTTTGACTGCTACTTCAGAACCGAATTGTACGAAGTCATTGTATTTAATTACTTCAGCACGTATAAAACCTTTTTCAAAATCGGTATGTATTACACCAGCAGCCTGAGGGGCAGTATATCCTTTTTCAATCGTCCATGCACGAACTTCTTGAACCCCAGCTGTGAAATAAGTTGCCAAATCTAATAAGGAATAGGCTGCACGAATTAATTTGTGAACACCTGATTCTTCAAGGCCAAGATCCTCTAGGAACATTTTACGTTCTTCGTAATCTTCCAATTGTGCAATTTCAGACTCGATCTGAGCAGAAATAACCAAAACCTCAGCATTTTCATCTTTTACAGCTTCTTTTACTTTATCTACGTAAGCATTTCCAGTGTTTACTGATGCTTCATCTACATTACATACATAAAGGACAGGCTTAACGGTTAAAAGAGTTAAATCATCAATAAATTCAAAATCATCTTCTGAAATTGGGGCTGTCCTTGCTGATTTACCTGATTCCAGATGGGTTTTAACGACAGAAAGGACTTCAAAAGTTTTCTTAGCATCTTTGTCTCCACCTGTTTTTGCCATTTTTTCAACTTTTTGAATACGTTTCACTACCGTATCTAAATCTTTAAGTTGTAATTCAGTGTCGATAATTTCCTTATCTCGGATTGGATCTACGGATCCGTCAACATGGATGACATTTCCATCATCAAAACATCTTAACACATGAATGATGGCGTTAGTAGTACGGATATTACCCAAAAATTGATTACCGAGACCTTCACCTTTAGAAGCACCTTTAACAAGACCGGCGATATCTACGATTTCGATGGTATTAGGAACGATTCTTTGAGGGTTTACTAGTTCAGCTAATTTATTTAAGCGTGCATCCGGAACTGTAATTACTCCCACATTGGGTTCGATTGTACAGAATGGAAAGTTTGCAGCTTGAGCTTTAGCGTTTGATAAACAGTTAAATAAGGTTGATTTTCCTACGTTTGGTAGGCCTACTATCCCACATTGTAATGCCATAATGCTATTTTGTTAAAATTGCGACAAAGATAACAAAATGAACATAGATTACCTCAGTAGAATAAGAGTATTTTTCATACGTTAATCATTTTTAAAAGTTTTATAATATGACATTTTTGTGAAGAATAAGTTATTGATTATGAGTGTTGTAGTTGGTTTTTTACATTTTTTAACATTTTTGAATTAATCCTTAAGAATGAAATGGGTGTCAGAACAATAAAATATACGGACAAATTGGTCCTAAATATATAAGGAGGTATTTATGAAAAAGTTATTTTACGTAGCATTATTTTTAGGAGGCTTATTTTTTGTTAAGCCAGCAGAAGCACAAGTAAATGTAAGTTTTAATATTGGGGTACAACCTTCATGGGGACCTGTAGGTTATGAATATGCGCGATATTATTACATGCCAGAATTTGATATGTATTATGATGTTTCCAACAGATATTATACTTATTATGACGGTCGGACTTGGATTTCAAATCGTTCAATACCAAGAAGATATAGGGGTAGGGATTTCCATAGAACTTATAAAGTTGTAATTAACGAATCAAGACCATGGAGAAATCACAATCGTTATTATGATCGCTACCATGGGTATTCAAGAAATTATTCTCAAGTAGCAATTAGAGATGGAGGACGTCATTATCATAAATCTGACAAACACTACCGTAAAATGGAAAAAGAGCATTACAAACGCCACAAGAAAATGGAAAAGCGTTGGAATAAAGGCAGACATCATTAAGAATAGCAATTATAATATAGGGATAAAATGGGATGGGACTTCAGTTGAAGTCCCTTTCTTTTATCGACAAATATTTTTAGTTTTGTAAAAATTTTTAAATGATCCATTTGGCTATGTTGAAGAAGACTTTTGTCGTTTGTATTGCCGTATTATCCAGCCTTATTTTCGTTATTTCGTGCAATTCTATTGTTGGTTCCACAAATTCTAGTGAGTTGGGTGATTCCACAGATGTTGTTGCGGGTAAGAACACGAAAATTCAAAAAGATACCGTTAAGTTGATGGATATTTTGGATTCTTTAAATAAAGGAAAAATTCAATTTCCACCTTTGGATTCTATTAATAAAGTGGATCCGAAACTGGCCAAAAAGATGCTAAGGGATTCGATTTATAGAGAATTAAATAAGAAGGATAAACATATTTATTTAACTTTTGATGATGGACCTTTAATTGGTAGTTCGGCAATTGATTCTATAATTACTTCCAAAAACATAAAAATTTCAACGTTTCTGGTTGGAAAACATGCTGGTATGAGTAAAAGATTAAAGCGTGATTTCGAACGTTATATGAACAATCCTTTAGTAGATTGTTATAATCATAGTTTTTCTCATGCTGCTAATAAATTTCATGTATTTTATAGCAATCCTGAATTAGCTGTTGCAGATTTTGAAAAATGCGAAGAGGAATTAGGATTAAAGCATAAAATTGTCAGGATGCCTGGAAGAAACATCTGGTTATACGACGATGTTAGACGTGTTGATTTAACTTCGGGTAGCCAAACGGCTGATTTACTTGGAGTAAATGGCTATCGAATCTACGGATGGGATGTGGAGTGGAAAATTAATGGGTTAACTGGAAAGCCTGTTCAAAGTGTAGAAGAATTGTATGGTCGTATCCGTAACATGTTAGGAAATAAATCTACTTTAAAACCAAATAATATTGTTTTATTGATGCATGATGATATGTTTCAAAATAAAAAAGGACAACAATTATTGAGCAATTTGATCGATAGTTTAAAGCAACACAAGGATTATAAGTTTGACTTTATAGCAAATTATCCTATAAAATATTAATGTTTTGGGCTTGGTTTAAACTTTTTGAATTCAATTTAGTTTAACTTTTATGACCATTTCCCAACTCTTTAAAAAAGTATTACCATTTACCAAACCGTATAAGAATTTAATATTCTATACATTGATTTTGACAGTTGTTGGTTCATTTGCTGCTCAAGTCAATGCATTTATTTTAAAGTACACGGTTGATACCATTAGTAATTTATTAGTGAATAAAACCCCGCTCCGCACGGGGTTATATCTTTTAGGAATTATTTCTGCCATTTTATTAGGGAAAGAGATAGTGTATTCTATCGTTCAATTTGGACAGAAGTATTATGGTGAAAAATTAAGAATTATGATCGCTAGGGATTTTTCCCAAGCAATTGTTGACAGGATCCTTACGTATAAAATGGCATTTTACACTTCTAGTGTCAATGAATCAGGTAAATTACAAACTAGAATAGATGCTGGTATCAGTTCTTTAACGCGGTTAGTTCAAAATTTCTTTATAGATATCCTTCCTTTGTTTGCAAATGCTATAGTCGCATTGGTTTGTATGTTTTTGGCAAATTTTTATGTGGGACTAGTAGGCTTGTTTATTATTCCGATTTATTTTTATGTTTCTCAATTGCAAGCAAAGCGATTGTCTGGTTTTCGGAGGAATATGAGGCAGTATAGGGAGAATAAAAGCAATCAGTTAATTAACCTAATAGATTCTATAACTGTAATCAAATCTTTTGTAAGGGAAGAAACGGAGGCTCAAAAACATAAGGAGATTCAGTTTGAGATGACTGAAAATCAAATGGCCACTCGAAAGACTTCCTTTATTTTTGAAAGTATTAAAGGTTTTATCGAGCAAATTGGAGTTGTAATTGTCATCATTCTTACTGCCTATTTTGTTTTGACTGAACAAATGTCAATTGGAGCCATAATGTTTCATATAATGCTTTTTAATAATGTTTCAGCACCAATCAGACAACTTCATAGAATATATGATGAAGTCAATGATGCATTGATTTATTCTGAAAGTTTTTTTGGGATTTTGGAGGACGAAGGACAGAAAGAACCATCCGGCAAATATAGGCCTGATCATATTAAGGGATTGATCGAAATAAAAAATGTAGATTTTTCATATCCGAATGGTTACCAAGCCTTGACTGATGTTAGTATGAAAATATGCCCAAATCAGAATACAGCTTTGGTCGGATTATCAGGAGCAGGAAAAAGTACAATAATTAATTTGCTGGATAAATTTTATGAACCGACTACAGGAACAATTTATTTAGATGGAGTTGATTTAAAGGAATATGATACTGAGTTTTTGCGTGAAAATATTGGGCTTGTCTTGCAAAAGAATCACATTTTTAAAGGAACAATTGCTGATAATATTCGATATGGGAAAACAGAAGCGAATATGGAGGAGGTAATAGAGGCTTCAAAGAAGGCTTCGATCCATGATCAGATATTAGATCTTCCACATGGCTATGATTCTGAAGCGCATTTACTTTCTGGAGGACAACAACAACGAATTGCAATTGCGAGAATGTTTTTGAAGAATCCACCAATCATATTTTTAGATGAACCTACAGCAAATTTAGATGCGATTGCAACTGAGCAGATTAAGAATAGTTTAGATGCGATTAAGGTTGGACGAACAGTTATTATTGTTTCACATAGTATTTCTCAGATAATTGATTCTGAACATATCATTGTTATGGAAAAGGGTAGAGTTGTGGAGGATGGAACGCATGATGAATTGTTTGACCTTCACGGAACGTATTATAAGATTTTCAGTGCAATGGCAAATAGCTTAAATATTCATAAGATTACAGAGTCTATGAAAGAAGATTAGTTTTTTAGGAATTTAGGCGTGTTTTTTGTTAATGAAAAATTAAGATTCTAATAATAGAGAATATTAATTTATGCTTTACCCCATACTACGGTCCTTTGTTAAACTAGGCTTAAACTGGTATGTTTCTGACTGGCGATTAAAAAATCTTCAACTAGCTGCTTCAAAAGATCCAGCAATCATAGTGTCTAACCATCCTAATTCATTCTTTGATGCATTGGTGATCACAATTCATCAACCAAGTGAGATTTGTTTCTTAACTAGGGGTGATATTTTTGCCAAACCATTAGCAAATTGGGCGTTAAAAACATTGTTTATGCTACCTATCTACAAAAAACATGATGTTGAAGATTCTGATATAAGCAATGCATTTACATATGATGAATGTGTGCATCAATTGAAAATGGGTAGAAAATTATTAATATTCCCAGAAGGAGTTTCTCGAAATCATTTAGAATTACGTCCATTCATGACAACTGGACTAAGTTCTATTGTACAAAGGGCTGTTCAAATGGATGTTCCCATTCAAATACAACCATATGTTATTTCTTACAATTCATTTGATTTTATCCCTAAGTCAGTTGCTCTGGAGGCATTGGCTCCTATAGATAGCACAGATTATTTGAATAATTCAGAAGTTATGACTACTGAATTAATAAACAAGGTCAGGGAAGAACTTGAGGGGAAAATGCAAAATGAATTTAATAGTGAAAATCCTGAGATTCTTAATCAAAGGTCATGGATGAAAATTCCTGCAATGTTAGGATTTTATTCTCATAATTGGTTTTATCAAATTGCCAAAAATCAAGTGAAGAAAAAAACGGATAATACCATCTTTTTTGATTCGCTTTTATTCGGCGTTCTATTATTTACCTATCCTTTGCTAGTATTTATTATAAGCTTAATTGTAGGGAATATATTTGGATTCTGGATTGGAATGTTATTTTTTGTGTTGTTGCCCTTTTTATCATATTGCTGGACACATTATCAGCCAATAAGAAAAGGAGAGGTCGTGCTTGAAGAAAGAGTTAATAAATTGAATCCTTAAAATGATTTTGTTTAGGAGATCTTTTAATTTTGTTTAATATTTTCTTTCCATATTTAAAGGCTAAGAATAATATAATCACAACTAATATTCCTGCCAATAATGGCAGGAAAATGGCGAACACACTCATTAAAGTTGAGCTGATGGTTTCTACTGTTGAGATGATGGGATTTGCGATTCCTGCGGTAGTTCCAGAAGATGCTGCTCGAGTTCCTGCAAGAACAGAGCTAATTGTAGCCGCGGTTCCTCCACCCGCTATTATCGCTAAAGACCATTGGATCCATGAACTTATTTCTGTGAATTGAGATGCAAAAAGCATAGAACCAGCAATAGTCGCCAAAGGAACTGTAATGCTATCCAGAACATTATCAACGAAAGGTATATAATATGCTATAATCTCGGTTATGGTGGCAATTCCAGTTGCTATTACGGCAGGAAGAGTACCAATCCAGGAGTAACTAGAATCTAATGGAATGATTTTTAGATATGTTCCAAGGCTAAGGAAGAAGATAGGAAGAAATACCCTAAATCCAGTTGCAGCCGCAAGTCCAATTCCAATAAACAAGGAGATTAACAAAGGTAGATACTCGGTCATTGCTTGGTTTTAAGTTAATTACAACAAATTTCCAGCCAAATCTACAGTAAAAAAGGGACTGATAATTAAATCAATCCCTTTCCAAAGATTATTGTTGAATTATTATGCTTCTAAGTTCATAATTTCTTCAGCTAAAGATTCCCAATTTTGTTGTAATGACTCCAATTTAGCTTTTTCAGAATTGTAATTTCTCGTGTGTTCTTGAAGCTTAGCAGCATTAGAATAGATATCTTCTTGTGCTAATTCAACTTCTAATTGATTAACAAACCTTTCCTGAGATTCAATATTTCCTTCTAGTAAGCTCAATTCTTTATTTTTCTTTTGAAGAATTCTCTTTAAATCTTCTGAAGGCGGAGCTTTTTCTTTTTTAGGTTCTTCTTTAACTTTTTTTACTTCCTTAACATCGGGTTTTATTACTCTTTTAGAATTCCATTCATCAAATTCTTTATAATTACCTGGATATTCTTTGATTTCTTTATTTTCAATGAACCAAATTTTATTGGCAACATTATCCAGGAAGTACCGGTCATGGGATACAACTATAAATGTACCTTCATATTGCTGAAGAGCTTGGATAAGGATATTAACGGAAGCCATGTCCAAATGGTTTGTTGGCTCATCTAATACCAAGAAGTTTGCGTCAGCTGTTAAAGCCTTAGCCAAGGCTACTCTAGATTTTTCTCCACCTGAAAGAACTTTTATTTTTTTAAAAACATCATCTCCAGTAAAAAGGAAGCTACCTAAAATTGATCGTATTTCTGTTTCAGTATGTTTTGGAGCAAATGTCACCAATTCTTGAAGAATTGAGTTCTCTAAGTGTAAAGCTTCGAGCTGATGTTGAGCAAAGAATGTTTGAGAAACATTATGTCCTTTCGAGCTAGATCCGTCAAAATCCTTGTCAGCATCGGCCACAATTCTTAATAAGGTTGATTTACCCTTACCATTAGCACCAATTAAAGCTATTTTGTCTCCCTTTTCAATGAGACCATTTGTTTTTTCAAGGATATGGACATTAGGATAAGATTTGGAAATATTTTCCATGGTCACCACATGTCTTCCTGATGGTTTCGAAAATTTGAAGCTGAAATTTACTTCAGGGTTATCGTCGTCAACTTCATCAACTTTTTCCATTCTATCTAAAGCTTTAATACGTGATTGCACCATTTTTGCCTTACTAGCTTTAGATCTAAAACGTTCAATTAAACGTTCTTCTTGCTTAATTTTTGCCTGTTGATTTTTAAACTGGTTATTTTGGATTTCGCCACGAAGTGATTTCTCTTCTAGATAGAATGTATAGTTTCCAGCATAAAGGGTTAATTTACCTTTTCTTGATTCAACTGTTTTATTAATAATTTTATCAAGAAAGTATCGGTCATGTGAAACAATAACGATTGCTCCTTCAAAGCTTTGTAAATAAGTTTCCAACCATTTGATAGAAGGTAGGTCTAAGTGGTTGGTAGGTTCGTCCAATAATAGTATATCAGGTGCTTGAAGTAGGATTCTAGCAAGCATTACCCGCATTCTCCAACCTCCAGAAAATGTTGCTAAAGGTCTTTGTTGTTCCTCCTCAGAAAATCCTAATCCGGCTAATATTTCATGTGCACGGAATTCGATACTATATCCATCTAATGCTTCAAATTCTGTCTGCTTATCGCTTAGTTTATTTAAGATTTCATCAGAATAATCTGTTTCTAATTTTTTTAGAAGCGTTTCAATTTCACTATGCAGCTGGTTTTGGCGTTCAAAGGCCTCCATTGCAACATGTAATATGCTTTTTTCGGAATGATATGATAATAAATCTTGGTTTAAATAACCTAGTTTTAGGTCTTTAGCCATAGAAATAGTTCCGCTTGTCGGGCTGTATTCTCCTACGATAAGTTTTAATAAAGTTGACTTACCAGTGCCATTTGCACCGATTAAACCCACTTTATCACCAGGTTTAATATGCCAGTTTGCCTCATCGTACAAGGCCCTTGATCCAATTTCGAAAGTTAAGTTGTTTATAGATATCATTTCGGGTGCAAAAGTAATGAATATTTCTCCATCTTTGGCTACCTTTGCAGTCATGTATAAGTTAGTTAAACCATTTTTCTTTTCCATGAACCCTGAGGAGGCACATCATACGGTGACTTCAGGATTGAAATTTTTTAATAAAATCTGGGGTTCAAAAGCATTATTAAAATCATTGTATAGTGTTGATGACCCTAGATTAGAAACAAAGGTTTTTGGCTTAACCTTTAAAAATCCTGTAGGGTTAGCAGCTGGATTTGATAAAAATGCTGAATATATTGAGGATATGGCAAGATTAGGTTTCGGGTTCATAGAAATTGGAACTGTAACACCAAAACCTCAACCTGGTAATGATAAACCTCGGATGTTCAGATTGATTGATGATCAGGCGCTCATTAATAGAATGGGATTCAATAATAAAGGAGCTGAAGTTGCTGCTGCAAAATTGAAATTCTTAAAAGAAAAAAATGGAGTCTTAATTGGTGGAAATATAGGTAAAAATAAGGTTACACCAAATGAAGAGGCTGTTAATGACTACATATATTGTTTTAAAGCACTTTTTGAATATGTTGATTATTTTGTTGTCAATGTGAGTTCTCCAAATACTCCGGGACTTCGAGATCTTCAAGAAAAGGGCCCATTGATGCACATATTAAATACATTGCAGCAATTAAATTTAGAAAAACCAAATCCCAAACCTATTCTTTTAAAGATTGCGCCAGATTTGACCTTCACACAATTAGATGATATCGTAGAAATCGTTTTGGAAACTAAGATTGCTGGAGTAATAGCAACAAACACGACCATCGCGAGGGAGGGTTTACAAAGTCATCGAATGTTGGTACAGGAACCAGGAGGCGTAAGTGGTAAGCCTCTAACGAGACGTTCAACTGAGGTTATAAAATATTTAGCTGATAAATCAGAAAAGGCATTTCCAATCATTGGAGTAGGGGGCATACATTCGGCAGAAGATGCTATTGAGAAATTAAATGCCGGAGCTAGTTTGGTTCAAATTTATACGGGATTCATTTACCAGGGACCTGGTTTGGTTGGAGAGATCTGCAAAGGAATTTTGAAGGAAAGAAGTAAATAATAAAATGGGTGGAATTAAATGATGCCTATTAACATATAAAAAGGGAAGTTAAATTTTAACTTCCCTTTTTCATTTTATTGAACGACCTTTTTATAGATATATTTATCTTTAAGTGGTCCATCAACTGGATTTCCTTCTTGATCTAAAGAAAATAATTGATTTTCACCAACTTTAAGTTTCATATTTACTTCTTTTCCAACTAAATGAACCACACTACCGTTATTATGCCACATAAATTTACCAGTATCTTCTACTTTAGTATCTCTTTCTTGGTAAACACCTTTATAACTAAAGGTTTCATCAGGATTCAATGTAATTGTTGTTTCAATACCTGGACAATCAGCGCAAGGAATGACTCCAGTATAATTACCTGCCCAATCAACCGAATTTTGTGAAGTATGCGTTGTATCGACTATTGTAGAATCGGAAATTCCCATTGAACTTGAGTCTGTAGATTCCAATTGTTTTTTTGCGTTCGAGGTACATGAAGCAAAAGATATTAATGCGGTGGCACTTGCCAATAACCAAAGGTTTTTCATACAAAAATTATTTTGAACAAATGTACCCAAAAACTAAGCCAATTGGAATTACATAAAAAATTTTTTACAATTAATTTTCTTATAAAATAAAAAATGCTAGAACTAAATTTTTAGCATCAGCATTTTTTTAATTATAAACCAATTTTAATATTGATTTATGAAATACTTTAATAAATCCGTCGTTGTAACTATTCCTACAAGATCTTCTCCTTCAACTATTGGTATGGAATGGAAGGATACTTTTGATAATGTTTCTGCGACATCTTTGATATTTGTTTCTGGACTAACCGTAACTGGCGATTTAGCCATTAATTGCGGAATTGTGTACATGTCATATACAACGGCTTCAATATCGTCCTCTTCAGTTACATCTGCATAACTTATTTTTAATAAATCTGAGTAACTGACAACCCCAACTAATTTCTGACCTTCTACGATGGGAAGGTGGCGAATGTTATGTTTAATAAATAATTTCTCAGCATCATAGAGGCTGTCCTTCGGTGTTAAGGTTATTAACTCCTTTGTCATTATTTGTGAAATTGGAACCCTTTGTTTCATGATATTTGTTATTAATGGTTTTCGATTTTCTATACTCAAATATCAAGATCATTAAGTTTCATTCACAGGATAAAAATTACTTATAGATATGATCTTTTGCCATATTATTTTGAAATAATTTTCGTATTTTAAGATTTAGATTTTAGAAATTATTATTTTTTCCAAGTAACTTGATGGTATGCGGCTTCCCAAAACCTATATTCTAAAATACTAGCTGTTTGAAATGCCTCAAACATTTGGTTTTTTATTTCTTCAGTTGTATTATCTGCCATCCAATCTGTATAATCCTGCGCTTTTTTTACACCTTCTGCAAATTCTTCACCACTATATGTATTTATCCAATTTGCATATGGATTATGATCTTTTGATTGATTTTCAATGATGTAGTCACCTACTTCCTTGTAGATCCAAAAGCAAGGAAGAATACCAGCAATAGATACTTCAATTGGTTCAAAAGCTATAGTGCTTTTTAAGAAATGAATATAGTGATGACAAACCGGTTCAATAATAATGTCTTGATTATCTTGAAGTCCAAAATCTTTAAAATATCCTTCATGTAAAGCACTTTCAACTATCAATGCATTTTTTCCAAAATCGAAAAAATCTAAAGCCATTTGGTTATTTTTTGCCTTGGACCCTAAAGCAGCGAGTACTCTTCCGTAATGTTCCAAGTATTTTGAATCCTGTAGCATATAGAATTGAAATTTTTCCAAAGGCAGCGTTCCATCTTTTAACTCACTTATAAAAGGCATGTTAATAATTTCTAGAAATAATTCATGTATGTTATTCCATGCCTGATCAGTCCATTTCATATTTAATTAATTTTTGAGGGTTAAAAAAATGATTTAAAGGTCCATGTCCTTTTCCAATCAAAATGTCCTTACTACCTAAAATAGCGCTATTCACATATTCAAGAGCTAACTCGGTGGATTGTTCTAAATTATAACCTCGAGCAAGAAATGCTGCTAGAGCTGATGATAAAGTACAACCAGAACCATGTGTATTGATAGTATCAATCCGTTTTGATTCAAAATATTGGGCAGTCTTTTCTTGTTGAATAAGGATGCTTGTAAGAATATCCGAATTTAGGTGTCCACCCTTTAATAATGCAGCTTTACAACCTAAGGATAAAATCTTATCAGTAACTTCTTCCATTGATTTTAAACTTGATACCTTTTCATTTACTAAGACAGACACTTCATCTAAATTGGGAGTAATCACCGTTGAAATAGGAAATAGTAATTCCTTTATGAATTGAATGGTATCATCATTGATTAGTTTATGACCACTAGTTGAAACCATAACAGGATCGAAGACAATAGGTCCTTTATAATCCTTTAAAAACTCAGCTATTATTTCCACTAACTTTGAACTGTGAACCATTCCAATTTTGATGCTATCAGGATAAATGTCCTCGAAAATGCAGGCCATCTGTTCGCGAATTGCATCATCAGGGATTTCAAATATATTTTTGACACCTTGGGTATTTTGTATTGGTAATGCAGTTAAGACATTCATTGCATAGCAACCTAAAGAGGATATAGTCTTGCTGTCTGCCTGTATTCCAGCACCTCCACTTCCATCGAAACCAGCAATGCTGAGTACAGTAGGCACTGCATATTTTTTATTTAAATTCATTTCAATAATTCTTTTAATATTTGTGCTTCCTTCCTTGGATCGGTACTGCCACAAATGGCAGAAACAACAGCTATACTGTTAGCTCCCGCATTGAAAGATTCTTTTGCATTTGTTCTATTCATACCTCCAATTGCAATCAATGGTTTTTGTGTTTTCTCCTTCAAATTTTCGATGCCTTGAATTCCCCAAGGAGTGACTGTATTCGTTTTTGTGGGAGTTTTAAATATTGGACTAACCCCTAAATGATGCGTGGCCACAATTTGCTCGTTGTTTAGCTGATTAAGATATTCTAAGGACCATCCAATATGCATTTTATGTCCATATTGAGAAGCTATCTCAATTGGCTGTACATCAGATAATCCGACATGTACACCCCAACAGTCAATTTCGTTTGAAATACTTGCAGAATCATTGATTATTAATGGAATTTGGTATTTATCAGTTAACTTTTTGAGCGCTATTGATTTTGCAAGATAATCTTGATATGAGATGTCCTTTTCTCTTAATTGGATAATATCGACACCTCCTAAAATGGCTTCTTCTGCCACTTTTAACCAGTTTAATTCCTTACAGTCATTCTTAGAAATCACGAGATAAAGTGGATATGGGAATTCAGGATGGATTGGCATATCTTTTTAGTTTCAGGTTTTCCGAAATCTGTTCTTTGCTTAGGTTATATAAGGAGTCATATAAATGAAGTTGCAAGGAACCTGGACCTTTTGATAAGTTGGAAGCTAATTCTCCTGCTAGGCTAGTAATTCCAATTCCAGCAACAGCTTCTTGATAAGGATCATTATTTAATCCTAGGAAAGCACCAGTAATTGCTGTAGCTGTACAACCTAGACCAGTTACTTTAGTCATCATAATATGACCATTTGCAATTTCTGAAATCTCATCATTTGAAATAATAAAGTCCAATTCCCCAGAGATACAGACAATGGATCCATAAGTCTTATTAATATGAATCCCCGCGTCTAAAGCGGTAGAGCTTGATTCCGTACTATCCACACCTTTGCCTCCAGTAGAATTGAAATTTTGTAAGGCGATTATTTCTGATGCATTGCCACGAATTACAGTAGGTCTTAATTCAAGGAGTTGTTTTAAGGTTTCATTACGCAACGAAGAAATACCTGCACCAACCGGATCAAGTATCCAGGGATTACCAATTTTATTAGCCAATTTTGCAGCATGTAACATACTATCAGCCCAAACTTGGCTCAAAGTTCCAATGTTAATGACTAAGGCGTTGCAGAATCCAAGAACTTCATCAATTTCTTCTTGGGCATGAACCATAATAGGAGAGGCTCCTAATGCTAATAATGCATTGGCTGTATTATTCATCACAACGAAATTGGTGATATTTTGAACGAGGGGCGTTTTTTCTCGAACTTGGGTTAGCAATCTATAAATGTTGTTTTCCATTAATTAAATTTTATAATCATTAATGGTTAAAAGGGAGGGAAGGGCATTGTTTTGCCAAGCGTTATATTGCTTTTCCCTACGCCGGTTTTAACCGTATCAGGTTCAAAGGGACTCTCTCAATTCTTTTCAGAATACCCCTAAAGCCAAATCAAATATAGTCCAAACAATCTGTAAAGTCAAATTGTAGGAGGTATGCTCAATTTATGAATTTAATAATAATTTTATTCGAAGGATAGTATCTCTATCTTTTTGTTTTTCACTTTCACTCAAAATCTCCCATGGGATTAAGGAGGGGTGAAGCTTTAAATTATCGTCTCTTACTTGACCAAAATCCCAACCATTAATATAGCGGTGAGCCATCCATCTATTATGTTCAATGATTGCTAATCTTTCAACTTGTTCAGTTGTAAAAGTAATTTGATTTGGATCTTTTATTGGCCAGTCCTTGCCCGTTAATAAGAATTTATAAAGAATATGGTCAGCTTGGGCACGGTTTGCGTCTTTTGCATCTTCTCGTAAAGTTTCCCAATCTGAGGTATAAATGGAACTTTCGGAGCTTGCTCCAGATAATAATTTCCTATAATCATCATGTATTGCCTGTGCCAGTTGGTCTTGTTTTTTGCCTGTAATGAATTCAGCATTACAGATATCTTCCATTTGGCCAAAGAATTTAATCCTATCTGAAACCTCAGAGGAGCGTATTAATTTCCTTAAACCAATACCTTCAGCATTTAGTACATAAATCGGAAAATTATGCAGTTGTGTTCTATTTAATAATTCTAATGCTGCGTTTAGATTTTCATGATCTTGATCAAAAGCTATTATTAATAAGGTTTCATTACCTTTTGAATGTAATTCTTCTTCTTCAATAATTTCATTAAAGGTGCCTTGAAAGGAATGAAAACTAATCGGGAAAATATGCTGAGATTTGGGATACTGTTCATTAAAATAATTGCTGTCTTTCTCTTTATTCTCCGAATAGATAGATATTTGAAGTTTATTTTCTGTTGAAACATGAAATATTCTCATGGACTGTACAAGCATTGCCTTCGCAAATTCACCGTATCCAAGGAAAACAATTTTTTTGATATTACTGAGGTTACTTCCCTGTTTTTTTAGGTCCAAAGGAATTTGGGAAAAGAACTGACGAGCCAACATTTTATGAATATTAAAAAAATGTAATTTAATATTGTTGTTCTGAAAATGTATTCCCGTATTTTTCACCAAATCTATAAGCCTCGGATTGCTAATATGCAAGTAACAATTCAAATGGTTTTGACATTTTGAATCATCATAAATATCTTGTACAGCTTCAATAATTTCTATGACAGTTTGTTCGTTTTCTAAGAATACAATGAAAGTTGATGCTCTTTTAATCCCTGCCTCCAAGAGAGTGCTTTCTTCCTCTGCATTACCAATTATGACGATATGCCCCATCTTTTGTACCGAAATGATGTCTGCATGATCTGTTTCTTTTTCTAAGGCTACTCCCTTTTGATTATAATCCGTTTTGAGGCTTTTAAATAGATGACGACCCTTTTTCGAAATTCCGACCGATATTACATGATCTTTTTTAAAGGATGCTTTTAATAATTTGAATTGTTCTGAAAAGATTTTTTGAATGATTTTATAAGCTCCGAAAATAAGGATTCCTATAGTACAGATTTTAGCTACTATCAATTCCCAAGGAACGTTATTAGCTTCTAATCCCGATCCCGACGGATCACTTCCAAATGCAATTTTTATTATTCTATAGATTCGATCTGGTAAATATCGTAAAGAGTTACTTTCAGGATAAAATTTAGATAATCCAATCCATGAAATGATAATTAAAAATACTACAAATACTATTCCTAACAGACCTTTTTGTCTTCTTGTTATCTTCATATTGTTTATTTGCTAAGGTTTTGTTTAGCTTCATTTAAGATTGTTTCTACCTCAGATTTTAATGCTTTGTCTTTAATTTTGATCAATTGAGTTTCTGTGATTTCTGCAATGCGTTGACCTATGATTTTTGTGTCAGGGTTTTGACTAAAATAATTGGCTACCATAGCTCGAGCCAAAGGATGGTAGTCATAAGTCACTCCCAACAGTTGTAAGTTTGCATCATTTTTAATTGGATAATTTTTTCTTAACACATCCAAGATCTTTTCGGGTGAATTTGGAGAAACGGATCTTATAAAAGGATCCTCGAAATACCAGGTGTTATATTTTCCGACAGTATCTGTATAGTTTAAAATTGCGCCCGTTTCATTATCATATTTCTTACCATAGAATTTTTCCAAGTCCTTTGCCAATTGGTCTTTTGACATATTTACCTGACCCGGAACCTCCCAAATATTAATTACCAATCCGCTTAATAATGATTCCACAGTCATAATTTGCTTGTCATCTGGCATCATATAAATTCCATCGAACTTTTGATTTATAAAGGGCATGGTTAAAATATTTCCTGATTTTGCATCGATGACTTTAACAGCATAATCAAATCTTTCAGCGTCATCTTGGACAAAAATCTTGGAATCGTCATTTGAAAAGTGAAAATATTGTGAGTTTTTACTAATGCGGATATTTTGACCAAAAGATTTTTTACTATCTAAGTTCCATAAACGCATATGGGTAGCGTCTTCTGATAAAGCCATTACATTTCCTTCATTATTGAATACAATAAATGGAGATGCAATAGTTTTTACATCAAGTTCAGATTTAAAATCTTTTGTATTTAGTAATCTAGCATTTCCATTATTACTAACAATTATTAAGTAATCACTGTTGGGGCTAAATGCACCACTGTTTATAGTTTCATTACCTTCTGCTAATACTTTTTTAGATTTAATATCCAATACCCTCCAACTGTCAGGTTTTACCATTATTATTTTTTTGAAATCTGGACTTACTGAGAACCCCGGAATTTCTTGATCCATCTCAAATTTTAAGGTTTGATTACCCGTTTCAATATCCCAGGCAGAAAAACTTTTAGGTCCGGTACGAGCCAATACTTGAGTTTGATCATTATTAAAAATATATGTTTTTACCTCAGAATCGAAAGGTTTGCCAATTGGTTTCCCTGTTTCGGCATCAAAGAAATATGTTTTTCCACTTTTTCCTTTAACAAGAATCTTTTTGGTTTTGGGAAGAACCAAGAACATCAATATTTCTTCTTGAATTTTGATATAATCTTTTTCTTTTTGGCCAGACTTTAAATTTAATTTATCCAAAGCTTGCTTTCCTTTGTATCTTAAAAAAACATCATTGTTTGTTATCCCAGGTGATGCATGCTGAAGTCCGGATTCCTCATAAAATTGTGAAACACGGAGTGGTGAAGTTTTTTTGTTTTCAATAAATAATTGTGAATTATTGCTGACTAAAAACTGTGTCCAGTCTGCTGATGTTTCATCCTTCGCTATTAAACTGCGCTCCAATATTTTCATCAAGTCAGTCAAGAAGAAGATATTTCGCGGTAAATCCGAGGTTTTTATTACAGAACCTGTGTTTAAATCAACTTGTGAAATCTTCACGTTGTCACCAATAAAAAAGTTCCCCTTATCTGTAAAACCATAGAAAGTTATTGAAAATGGTTTCGGTAAAAACCATTCTTTTCCGGTTGCTTTATTAAAATAAAATATACCATCGGGATTATTATAAGCGATTTGGTTTCCATCAATACTAAATTCAGGAGCTCTTAATCCTGATTTTACAGTCTTTTTAAAGACTTCTTTAGGAATTTCATTTACAAGGTCAAATACCCGTATTTCATTATTATTATTAATGCTCTGTTCTATTATGAGAGTTCTAGAACTTTTGTCAAAATAAGCTGATGTAGGAACGAGTTGCTCAATGTTAATTAAAACTTGTTCTTGTTTTGTTTCTGTATTGAAAAATATAACCTGTTTTGATTGCTTATTTATTACGATATATTTCGAATCTGGAGATACCGCAGTTAATGATATATAACTACTATCAAGGTTGGGTCTTAAAATCTCTTTTTTATCATTTAAGATATTATAACGCACGATTTCTAAACCTGAGTTTATGATATACGCATTGTCTTTATGGTCAAATTGTGGAAATCTAGGTTGGTCTGAATTAATATCATCTTTTTGGGCAATTAGTTTTCTATTTACAGCATCCCATACTTGAAGGACATATTGCCGATTTCCGGCACTTGCAAATCCAACAAGCCATTTACCATTTGGCGAAAACCGGGTCGTTCCAATATTCACATTCGGCATTCTAATTAAATCCTCCTGAACAGCTAACATAGATTGAGCAAATAATGCGGCACTTTCATCACCTCTTCTTGTTGCTTCAGCGATGTATGCTGCACCATCTCCATATTCACTTTCCGTAAGTTTGTTAATCCCTGATGCATAAAGTGATTTAGCAAGATTTCTTAATGCAGAATTCCGTTGGGTCCAAGCAAAAATACCTGCCAAGATCGCGATAATTCCTAAGGCAGCAATTGCTGTAGCAATTCGTTTTATGTTTTTATTCTTTTGTTTGATTTTTTCTAATTGATATGCTTGGTCACGTTTGGTTAATTCTGCTAATGGAACACCTAATATTCCGGCAATTATTTTTAATAATGCAAGATCCAATCGTTTTTTATATTCATCAACTAAACCTTTTATTTGATAGTTTGGAATGTTGGCCTCTTGTAAATGTCTTCTATATGCTTCTGCAGATGTAAAACCTTCCTCTGTGGAATTGGGAATTCGAACATCAGCTGCTAAAACTTCCTCTGGTTGATCGAAATTGATTTTCCCGGTTTGGTCAATATTATATCTTAATTCATCTGGAAAACATTGTGCTTCCGTATTTTTCTCTCCATATTCGGGCTCTCCTTTTATTATAAGAGCCATAATTTTCTGAGACTTTCCACTTTGCTTAAAATATCTTAGTTCATCACGAACGTAGGTAGATTTAGCAGATTTGGGAGAACTTAAATAAATTAAGAATTCTGCTCGATCTAAAGCAGAAGTTAATGACCCACTTAAACTGGAACTCGCCGAGAGTTCCTTTTCGTCTTGAAATACAGGATATATCTGACGTGGAATTTCCTCCCCTTGTGAATTCTTTTTTCCTATTAAATCTTCAGGAATTTCATAAGTCTCTAATGCATGATGTAACCAATCTGCCCATTTTCTACCTTCTCCTTGATTATCACTATGACTGTAACTTATGAATGCCTTATATTGTTTTGTTAGGTCTTGTTCTTGATTATCCATAAATATGATTTTGGTAGTGTATCAAAATCTTTTTGTCAAAAATCAATCCTAATTCTAATATAATTTGAATTTTTTTGATAAAATTTATTTTTAATATTTAAAATCTTTAATGAAATATCAATTATTTTTAAAGATGTTGAAACTTATATGATGTAACACAAAAATATTAATAGAATTAATGAGAATATTATTTGATCATGCGTAGAAATGCTCAAAAAGCCTCGATTTCAATGTTTGTTAATCTAGGAGATCAGGAGCTGTTAGGTTCAATGGAAGAAGTAATTATTACTATTTATTTAAAGGTTAAACAATCAGGAAAGTTCAACTTGAAACCTGAGGATGGAATTATCGTGAGTAATGGAAGGAAAAGTTTAAAATTTGAAATTTGAGATTTAAATTTTGAAAAAAATAAATTGATATTATAAAAAAGAAGAAGATCCGAATATAATCGGATCTTCTTCTTTTTTATAATATAGTTTTTATTTATGCTAGAACGAACTGTAGGTCTGCTTGAAACTTAACATCATCACTTACCATAACGCCACCAGTTTCTAAAGCTGCATTCCAAGTTAAACCAAATTCAGCACGATTAATTTTTCCTGTTACTGTATATCCTGCTTTTTGATTTCCCCAAGGATCTTTACCAATACCACCAAATTCAACGTCAAAAGTAACTGGTTTAGTCACATCTTTAATTGTTAAATCACCTGAAAGTTTATATTCACCATCATCAGTTTTTTTAATGCCGCTTGATACAAACTTGATATCAGGGAATTGTGAAACAGCAAAGAAATCTTCACTTTTTAAGTGTTGGTCACGTTGGCTGTTTTTTGTATTGATTGAATCAGCTTTAATATCCACAGCCACATGTTGAGCTGTATCAAGTTGATCGCTATTGTTATCAACATTCACAGAGAAGTTTTCGAAATGACCTTTAACAGTTGAGATCATCATGTGTTTTACTTTAAATTCGATTTCGCTGTGTGCGCTATCTAAGTTCCAATTTGCCATAATATTTTTTCTAATTTTTTTCTAGTTGTTTTGTTTAACAAAGATGCACTGATAAATGTTTACACACATTGATGTATGTTAAGAAATACAAAAAGTTGTAGAGATTTATTAGTATTTGAATGAATCGTTGTTAAAATTAAATAATTGATAATGAATTACTGACGAAATTATGACGGTTAAAATCTGTTAAAGCTATTTGATTTATTGAATCGCATAGTATATTTGCCATCAAATGAAAGCGATTATCACATTTGTACTATTTTTCTTATTTCTTTTGATAAGAAGTGGTAATAGTCATGAGGTAATTAATCACTCTGATAGACCCGCTATCAGTTTTATGGAAAACCATGTTTTAAATATTAGTACTCAAAGCAAACATTATTTCCAACAATCAATCTTCTCGCAAGCAAATTCTAAAGGAACTGGAAATCATTCCAATCACATTTTGCTGGAGCAAGAATCTGAAGATTTTCAACTTTGGAAAGATTACCATCTTCAGATGGCTTTTTATGCCTGTTTGATAGCTTTTACGTTTTTAATGCTTCTTCCAAAGAATTCTGTAAGAAGACCGAATGCGTATATTCTCAATAATAATTCCAACCCTATTTTTATTTCTCAACGCTCGTTGAGAATTTAGTATCCAAGATACTTCAATGGTCAAATGCATTTATGCGGTTGATGTAAAGGTATCTTAGAATATAATTTCTTAATACAACAACAATCTTCGTTGGCTATTGAATGTCCTTATCCCTCATTTGGGTGTTGTGCCCATTTTACATTCAAAATTTTAAAAAATATTAAAACACAATGAAGAGAGTTGTAATGCTCATGAGCTCCTTGGCTGTATTATGCCAAGTGGCTTGCCATGAAAAAAAAGAAGAAAAAGAGGAAGACTTTAAATTTACTGCTACCTCTCCCGCAGAAATTGACACAAGTTTTAACAAAGAGTATGTTTCCCAGATTAAATCTGTTCGCAACATTGAACTCCGTGCTTTAGAAAAAGGTTATCTGGAACAGATTTATGTCGATGAAGGTCAGTATGTTCGGAAAGGTCAATTGCTGTTTCGTATCATGCCGAGAATGTATCAAGCCGAATTAAACAAACAAATGGCAGAGGTAGATGTCGCTCAGATCGAAGTACAAAATACCCAAAACCTATCCGATAAAAACATTGTTTCTCCTAATGAACTTGCTATGGCAAAAGCCAAATTGGAGCGGGCAAAAGCAGAAGCCGCAATTGCTAAATTGCATTTAACTTTTACTGAGGTTCGAGCACCTTTCGATGGTACAATCGATAGAATTCCATTGAAACTTGGAAGTCTTGTTGATGAAGGTGAATTGTTGACTACTTTATCTGATAACAGTCAGATGTTTGCTTACTTTAATGTCTCCGAACCTGAGTATTTAGATTATCAAAGAAACACAGCATCCCGTGGTGACAATCATGTTTCGTTATTGTTAGCGAATAATGAAGAACATGATCAAAAAGGGATTGTGGAAACTATTGAAGGTGAATTTGATATTGAAACGGGAAATATTGCATTCAGGGCAAGATTTCCAAATCCTAATAAATTATTGAGAAATGGCGAAACGGGAAAAGTTTTAATGACTGTTCCTATGAAACATGCATTGCTTATTCCCCAAAAGGCAACTTATGAAGTTCAAGACAAAAAATATGTATTTGTTATAGATAAGGAAGGAAAAGTGATATCCCAGTCTATAAAAGTAGGTGCGTCTTTACCGGACCTCTATGTGGTCTCTTCAGGGATAAGTAACCATGATAGAATTCTTTTAGAAGGTCTACAGAAAGTAAAAGATGGTGAAAAGATTAAGTACTCTTTCGTAGAACCTAAAGAAGCTATCTCCAACTTGAAAATTAGAACAGAATAAGTAATTAGGAAATATAGAATAATCATGTTTAATAGATTTATTAATAGGCCAGTTCTTTCTATTGTCATTTCCCTTATCATCGTGTTCTTAGGGGTATTGGCCATGACACAATTGCCAGTTACACAATTTCCATCAATTTCCCCTCCGAAAGTAAATGTTAAAGCGGAATATCCTGGAGCAAATGGTGAATTGATGATTAAAGCGGTAATTATCCCATTAGAAAGGGCAATTAATGGGGTTCCTGGTATGAAATATATGGCATCCGATGCAGGTAATGACGGAGAAGCCAGTATTCAAATTGTATTCGATTTGGGAACCGATCCAAACCAAGCATCAGTCAACGTTCAGAATAGGGTTGCCTCAGTAGTAAATAAGCTCCCTCCAATTGTAGTTCGTGAAGGAGTGAAAATTACTCGTGAAGAATCTAATATGTTGATGTATATCAATATGTACAGTGATGAAAAAGATTTGGATGGAAATTTCATGTTTAATTTTGCTGACATCAATGTGGTCTCCGAATTAAGACGTGTTCCGGGTGTAGGTGTGGCAGATATTTTGGGAAATAGGGAATATGCAATGCGAATCTGGTTAAAACCAGACCGTATGACAGCTTACAAGATTTCCTCCGAAGAGGTTATGAAAGCCCTGGAAGAACAAAGTTTAGAAGCTTCCCCAGGCCGTGCCGGTGAATCCTCAGGTATCAAATCCCAATCCTTTGAATATGTACTAAAATATTCTGGTCGTTTTACCACTGAAGAAGAATATGGTAATATAATATTAAAGGTTAATCCCAATGGTGAAATTCTTCGATTGAAGGATGTAGCAGATATACATTTTGGATCTGCCATGTATGATATTTATTCAACATTGAATGGTCGACCTTCTGCTGCTATCGTATTAAAACAATCTTATGGTAGTAATGCCTCACAAGTTATCAAAGATGTAAAATCCAAAATGGAAGAACTTCAACAATCCTTCCCTAAAGGTTTACATTATGAAATCAGTTATGACGTATCCAAATTCTTGGATGCTTCTATGGAAAAGGTGGTACATACTTTAGTTGAAGCTTTTATCCTTGTTGCTCTGGTGGTGTTCCTATTTTTAGGTGATTTAAGGTCTACTTTGATTCCAACTATAGCTGTGCCTGTATCATTAATCGGAGCATTTTTATTTATGCAATTTTTTGGAATAACCATCAATTTGATCACCTTATTTGCCTTGGTGCTAGCAATTGGGGTGGTCGTTGATGATGCTATTGTTGTAATTGAAGCTGTCCATAAAAAAATGGAAGAAGAGCATATTTCAGCATATAAAGCAACAAAAAGAGCCATGCATGAAATCGCTGGAGCCATTATTGCCATTACATTTCTAATGGCTGCTGTATTTATACCTGTAGCTTTTATGTCAGGACCTGTAGGAATTTTCTATAGGCAGTTTTCTATTACCATGGCGACTTCTATCATTCTTTCCGGATTAGTGGCGCTAACTTTAACTCCTGCTCTCTGTGCAATTTTATTAAAAAACAATCATGGTAAACCTAAAAAGAAGTCTATTGTAGACAAGTTTTTAGATGGATTTAACAGATCTTTTGACCGGGTTCAGAATCGTTATGTGAAGCTGTTAAACAAAATTGTTAATAAAAGAGCAATTACATTATTGGTTTTAATCAGTTTCTGTATCGGTGCATATTTTCTAAATAATAGTGTTCCTTCTGGATTTATCCCAAATGAAGACCAAGGAATGATTTATGCAATTATCCAGACCCCACCAGGATCTACATTAGAAAGAACGAATAAGGCTGCTCTCGATTTGCAAAAAGAAGCTGAAGTAATTGATGGTGTATCATCTGTATCTTCTTTAGCAGGATATGAGATTTTAAATGAAGGTACTGCAGCAAATACCGGAACGCTCCTAATCAACTTAAAAGGCTGGGAAGAACGAAAAGAATCTGCTATTGAAATAATTGAACAACTTGAAAAATGTGCTGAAAATATACCTGGAGCTTCTATTGAATTCTTTCAACCTCCAGCAGTACCCGGTTATGGTGCAGCAGGCGGTTTTGAACTCAGATTACTTGATAAAACTGGGAATAATGACTTCCAAAAAATGGAACAGGTTAGTCGGGATTTTGTTAAAGAACTGAATAATCGGAAAGAATTGGCCTCTGTCTTTACTTTCTTCAGTGCCAGCTTCCCACAATATCTATTAAAAATTGATAATGATGTTGCTCAGCAAAAAGGTGTTTCTATCGATAATGCTATGAGCACACTTTCAACCTTAGTTGGTTCAAATTACGAGACCAACTTTATCAAATTTGATAGGCAATATAAGGTAATGGTTCAGGCATTACCTCAATACCGTGCATTACCACAGGACATCCTAAAACTTTATGTGAAGAATGATAAAGATGAAATGGTTCCTTTTTCAGAATTTATGCATATGGAAAAGGTATATGGACTTTCCGAGATAACTCGTCATAATATGTATTTAGCATCTGAAATATCAGGATCTGCAGCACAGGGATTTAGTAGTGGTGAAGCAATTCAAATTGTTCAGGAAACTGCATTGAAATCATTACCTCGTGGCTATGCAATTGATTGGGCAGGTATTTCTAAAGATGAAGTGGCGAGGGGAAATCAAGCTATTTATATCTTTTTGATTTGTTTGGGTTTCGTTTATCTAATTCTTGCTGCCCAATATGAAAGTTTCATTTTACCATTTGCTGTTATTCTTTCACTTCCTGTCGGTATTTTCGGTGCATTTTTTCTATTGAAATTGCTTCAATTGGAAAATAATATATATGCTCAAGTGGCTTTAGTAATGTTGATTGGTTTGTTAGGAAAGAATGCAGTCTTGATTGTAGAATTTGCTGTTCAAAAACATCAGGAGGGATTAAGCATTTTTGAGGCTGCTCTTGAAGGAGCGAAAGTTCGTTTTAGACCTATCTTGATGACATCATTCGCATTTATTGCAGGGTTAATTCCTTTAGTTCTGGCAACAGGTCCAGGAGCTATTGGTAACCGAACGATTGGTACCGCTGCAGCAGGAGGGATGCTCTTCGGTACCGTCTTCGGCGTCCTCGTAATACCAGGGCTATATTACATTTTTGGAAGTATTGCTTCCAAACGGAAACTTATTAAACATGAAGATGAAAACCCATTATCTGAAGAAATCGATGGAAACTAAAAATAAAAACTACTTCAATTGGGTTGCAATCACTTTGTTGGCACTTTCAGCTTCCAGCTGTAAAGTGCCTCAAGCAACTCAAATGAAAGAAAATAAGAGCCTTCCGACCGCATTCAATGAGGAGCTTGTCAATCAGGATACCACAAATTCTGGGAATGTGAAATGGAGAGAATTTTTCACAGATCCTAATTTAATTTCCTTATTGGATACCGCTTTAAAGAATAATCAAGAGCTCAATATCACTTTGCAAGAACTTGAAATTGCAAAGAATGATATCATGCTCAGGAAAGGAGCATTAAAACCTATTGTAGGTGTCGGTGCAGGGGCAGGTATAGAGAAAGTTGGACGATACACTTCTCAAGGTGCTGGTGACGCATCTACAGAAATAACGCCTGGCCATGAAATGCCAGATCCCCTAGGAGATTTAAATGTGTCCGTTTTTGCACATTGGGAGGTGGATATCTGGAAAAAACTTAAATACTCAGAACAAGCAGCTGTTAACCGATATTTAGCAACAGTTGAAGGTAAAAACTTTGTTTTGAGTAGTTTAATTGCAGAAGTTGCTAATTCTTATTATGAACTGTTGGCATTAGATAACCAATTGGCTATAATACGTCAGAATATCCTTTTGCAAGAGAAAGCTTTAGAGGTGGTGAAAATACAAAAAGAGGCTACTAGAGTGACGGAACTAGCAGTCAAAAAGTTTGAAGCTGAAGTTGCCAAAACTAAAGGAATGGAATTTTCTACATTACAACAAATTAAGGAAACAGAAAACCGAATTAACTTTTTATTAGGCCGTTATCCTCAAGAAATTGTGCGTAATCAAAGTAGTTTTATAGATCTAGTCCCTGCAACTGTTAAAACTGGAATTCCTAGTCAACTATTAAATAATCGCCCGGATATTCTACAGGCAGAGCATGAATTAGCTGCCGCAAAATTGGATGTTCAGGTAGCACGCAAAGAATTCTACCCCTCATTAGATATTTCTGCAGCCTTTGGACTACAGGCTTTCAAACCTTCTTATCTCTTTCGATTGCCTGAATCTTTACTTTATAATTTAGCGGGTGATCTTACTGCCCCTTTATTAAATAAAAATGCAATTAAAGCGGAATTCAATTCTGCAAATTCAAGGCAGATTCAAGCAATTTATAATTACGAAAGGACTTTACTCAACGCTTTCACTGAAGTTTCAACCCAACTTTCAAATATTGACAACCTAGAAAAAGGATATGTTTATAAAAATCAAGAGGTTGATGCATTGAATAAATCTATTGATGTCTCTAATGAATTATTCAAGTCTGCAAGAGCAGATTATTTAGAAGTGTTGATGACTCAGCGTGATGTTTTGGATGCAAAATTAGAATTAATAGAAACTAAAAAACAACAACTCAATGCAGTTGTTAATGTATATAAAGCTTTAGGTGGTGGTTGGAAATAACCAATCAACTATGCTTAAATAGGGTTAGTTTTCCAGGGGAACAATTTTTATTGTTCCCCTTTTTTTTCCAAAGGGACTGATCCTTAAAGTTAATTAACTAAGGCATTGAGGATTTTCGTGGAATTAGCTTTGTATTTAGTTCGATTGTTTCAAAATCATCAATTGGATATTTGGATTTGATAATCTCAACTAATTTATTGAATGCTACCATTCCAATTTCTTCTGTGGGTTGTACGACTGTAGATAGCGAAGGATTTAGTGAATTTGGTATTCTAATATTCGAAAATCCTATGACGCAGACTTCATCTGGGACTTTGATGTTTAATTCTGCTAAAATACCTAAGGTCAATGTGGTTATATCATCTGTGGCTCCAAAAATAGCATTTGGCATTTTTCCTTGAGATTTTAAAAAATTTAATTTTTTGACTATTGAATTTTCAATCTCATCATGTTTACTATAATCACATTCCAAATAGAGATTCGTGTCAAAAGGAATTTGATGATCAAGTAAACATTTCTTAAATCCTAATAATCTATCTGCTGCAACCCCAATATTTTTACCTGTAATATGTAGAATTTTGGATCTGCCCGAATTAATTAAATGCTCAGTTGCTTCATAGGCACTAACCTTATTGTCGATTCCAACTTTATGAGTTTTTATTTCATGGTTTACCCGATCAAATAAAACCACAGGAATCCCGGAATTTTGGAGCGCTTCTAATTGTTCTATATTAGAGTTAAATGCAACAGGTGAAATTAGCAAACCATCAATTCCCCGCATCCTTAATACATCAATGGCATGCTTTTCTAATTTGATATCATCTCGACTTTGCATAATAATGATATCATATTTTTCCGCCTGTGATCCATTATGAATACCGTCCAATACTTGCGAAATAAATGTATTGCTAATGTTAAATACGATGACACCTATTGTATTGGTCTTTCCTGTTTTTAAAGTTCTTGCAACTTTATTAGGAACATAATGATGTTTTTCAGCATAATCCTGAACCAGCTTTTTCGTGGACTCACTGATTTCATAACTGTCCGATAAGGATTTTGATACAGTTGATACCGAAAGCTTTAAATCCTTGGCAATGTCCTTTAACGTCTTACGTTCAATCATAATTAGTTCATCTTGAAAAGGAAATTTAATTTCCAACTTCTCAATTTTTTAAATAAACGGAATTTTAATCGTTTTGACAATTTATTGAAGGCTTTAATTAATTTTTTAATAGATCTTTTTTAATGCCAATTCAGGATCAATGGGGTTTTAAACCTTTCTTATAGAGCATTGGAGTATTGCTTTCTGTTGTTTTGCTATGAAAAATCAGCTGTTTAATTTAAAAGGTATCTCTTGAATCGATTGATAACATCGCTGTAATAAGATGATAAACTATAAAAGGTAAATATATTTCTACAAATTAAATTAATAGTAAGCTTTTAATATTGAATAATGTTGCTTTAAAGGGGTTTTTTGAAAAAATATTAATAAATCAATAACAATTTGTTAAAAATTGGAATAATTTATGTTTCATTATGATAAATTATTTTAAAGAAGCCAAATTAATTAAAAAATGCATAAAATTAAAGTCATAATTACAGGAGCTACCGGAATGGTAGGTGAGGGGGTACTGCAAGAATGTTTGAATAATTCTGAAGTGGAAAAGGTGTTAATTGTGACTAGAAAGGAGTATCCAATTACTCATCCAAAATTAAAACAAATGATTTTTTCAGATATTCTGAATATTGATCAATTGGGTGATGAGTTAGTGGATTATAATGCTTGCTTTTTTTGTGCCGGTGTATCCTCTGTGGGAATGAATGAAGATAAGTACACCAAATTAACCTATGATTTAACTTTAAATTTTTCAAAAAAATTACTTGAAATTAATAAGGATATAGTCTTTTGTTATGTCTCCGGTAGTGGCACTGATAGCTCTGAAAAAGGAAAGGTGATGTGGGCTAGAGTAAAAGGAAAGACTGAGAATGATTTATTAAAACTTCCATTTAAAGCAGTCTATAATTTTAGGCCTGGTTTTATGCGTCCAAGTCCTGGTGCAAAAAATGTAAAAGGTGTTCTAAAATTTATTTCAGCTTTATATCCAATCCTTAGACCATTAAACAAAACTTATTTCCTAACTCTTGAAGAGGTAGGAAAAGCAATGGTTGCAGTCTCTAGGAATGGATATAATAAACATATATTGGAAACTCAAGATATTTCATTCTTAGCTTCTCAATCCTAAAATTTTTATAAATCAATTTACCACTTAATTCGGACTCAATTCTATAGTATCATCTTTTTATCTCCATATATTTTTTAATTGATTTATTGAGAATCATTAAAATAAATAAAAAGGATAAAATGAAGAATAACGAGAATTCTTAAACAAAAGCAATTCGATTTTAAATTGTTTTAAAGTATATCTCTGTTTTAAAATCTTTAAGTACTTAAAGTGTAAAGAATAAAGACGTTTTAGTAATTAAGTTATTTTCTTTTTAATTCTTGTTGGATTGTTAATTTAATTCAAAATTTAAGTTAAAAAATGCTTAATAATTTTTAAAAAAGTGTAGATGAAGTCAATTTTATTGCGTTAATTCGTATTGAACTTTAAAAGAACTAATAGTAAACCTGAAGCAATTATCGGCAACGATATTGTTATAGAAATTTTTAAAGCCAAAATTATAAATCGTTTTAGCATTATTTATTATTAACTATATTTTTATGTGGAATTCTGACAATTTTACTCGTAGAGGAAATAGGCTATGGATTATTCCGTTAGTACTCCTCGCAACAAGTTACAGTCCTGCTAACGCGAACGTTAGTTTAGGATCGAACACAGTTCCAACCACTAAATTGCACCAGCAAACCGTTTCTGGTACGGTTAGAGATGCTGGCAATAATCAGCCATTGGAAGGTGTTACAATCTCCATTAAAGGTACCACAACAGGTACGCAGACGGATGCAAGCGGTAATTTCTCAATCCAAGCCAGTAATGGACAGGTCATTGTTGCTAATTATATTGGGTTCAAGTCCCAAGAAAAAACCGTAAGCTCCAGCTCAATGAGCTTTTCATTGGAAAGTACAGATCAACAAATTGAAGAACTAGTTGTTGTCGGTTACGGTACAATGAGAAAATCAGACGTAACTGGATCCATTTCTAATGTAAAAGGAGAGGATATGATTAAAGCTCAAAGCTTTAGTCCACTTGAAAACCTAAGAGGTAAAGCTCCAGGTGTAAATATCTATTCTAACTCTAGTCAGCCAGGTGCTTATGCAAATAGGGTTATTATTCGTGGTACTAACACAATTAACTCTTCTTCAAATCCACTTTATGTAGTCGATGGGGTAGTGATGCAGGATTTTCACTTGTTAAATCCAAATGATATCGAAAGTATTGAGGTTTTAAAAGACGCATCTTCAGCAGCAATTTATGGTGCTCGTGGTGCAAATGGCGTTATCTTGGTTACTACCAAAAGAGGTAACAAGGACGGAAGAAAAACGATCAGTTACCAAGGTTCAGTTAGCAGTAACTCTGTACAAAGATATATGGATGTTCTAACTGGTCAAGAATGGGTGGATGCCTTTATGATCGGTCTTCAGAATGAAAATAATTGGCAAGGAAAAAATTGGAATCTGGACAAAAAATCATGGTTCAATGATCCTAATTATTTTGATGCTAGCGGTAATCCATTATACAATACGGATTGGCAAAAAGAGGCTACTAGAAACTCCTTATCTCATAATCACCAAATTGATATTCAACAAGGGGATGAAAGTTCGTCTGTAGGGGCTTTCTTAAATTATTCTGAAAATCAAGGTGTTGTAAACAATACATACAGTAAACGTATCAATGCTAAATTAGCATACGATTCTAAAGTTAAGGAATGGTTATCAACAAGTGTTAACTTATTGGCAAACCATACTTGGGGCCGTCATACTCCAGAAGACGGTGGTGGACAAGATGCCCGTCGTACAATGATTGAGATGCTTCCTTGGCTTCCTATTTATCAACCTGATGGAAAATATACTTCTTCTTCATCATCTACCGTATCGAATGTATTAGCATTTGAAGGTATGGCTAACCCTGTTTCTATTTTAGATTTACAGAAAAGAATGCGCTATAATACCCAAATCTTTGGTAACGCAGCATTAACTTTCCATATCGCGGATGGTTTGGATTTGAAAACCCAATTCGGTATTGATAATCATAGAAAAGAATATAGAGGTTACTCTTCTATTACATTAAACAATATTTCAAGACCTAATGGTTGGGCAGAAGTTAACAGCTGGAATGACCTATATTGGCAAGAAGAAACCTATTTGACTTATAATAAAACTTTTGATAAACATAGGGTTAATGCTATGGCAGGTCTTTCATGGCAAGAACGTACCTATTACGGTTTCAATGTGAGAACTGAAGGGTTTACAACAGATGCTTATGAATACAATAACTTAGGTGTGGGTTCAATCCCAGGTTCTCCAGGTTCGGGAACTAACAAATGGGCCATGAACTCTTACTTCGTTCGCGGAAACTATAGCTACGATGATCGTTATTCGGTAACATTAACTGCTCGTGCTGACGGTTCTTCTAAATTCGGTGAAAACAATAAATACGGATTTTTCCCTTCAGCAGGTGTGGCGTGGAATATTGGTAATGAAGCTTTTATGAAAGATCAGACTACAGTTTCTAATCTGAAATTACATACAAGTTATGGTGTTACAGGTAACTCTGAAATCAATCCGTATTCCTCTTTGTTTATGATCAATGCTGGAACAAGTTTAATGAATGGAGTCCGTGAACCTTTTGGATTTGTAGGAAATTTAGGTAACCCAGATTTACGTTGGGAAAAAACTAAAACTTATGATGCAGGATTTGAATTAGGATTATTTCAAAATAGATTGAATTTTGATGTCTCTGTTTACAATAGAACTACTACTGATTTATTATTAGAAGCACCAGTACCTTATGCAACAGGTTATGCTAGTGTTTATAAAAACATTGGTTCTGTTAGAAATAGAGGGGTGGAAATTTTAGTGAATGCATCTCCTGTAAGAAATGATGATTTATCTTGGAATATTACATTGAATGGTTCTTATAACAAGAATGAGGTCTTGAAATTAGGTGAAAACAACGAGGATATTCTATTGAATGGATGGGTTGGAGGTCCTAACAGTATTATTCGTGTTGGTGAAAACTTAAACAGTTTTTATGGTTATAAACGTAATGGAATTTATACAGTTCAGGATTTCGAAAATGGTGATATTGAAGAAAACAAAATTGGTAGACCTAACAGATCAACTAATCAACAGATCCTAGGTAAAGGTGTGCCTGATTGGATGGGTAGTTTTATCAATACAGTAAACTATAAAAACTTTGATTTAACCGTTGACCTACAATTTGTTTATGGTGTTGAAACCATGCAACAATTTTTCCACTCTACTTATGACCGTTTCGGTATTACCAATGGTTTGAAAACTATCCTTACTGATGCATACAATGGATCTAATCCAAATACTATGCAACAAGCAATTTACCTACAAAATAATGGTCACGCTGGTCAGGATACAAATGTGGATTCTCAATGGGTAGTAGATGGTTCATATTTACGTGTGAATGTATTGCAGTTGGGTTATACATTTAAATCAGATTTAGCAAGTAGAATGGGATTCTCGGCATTACGTATATACGCAAGTGCGAATAACCCTTGGTTGATTACAAATTCTAAATTCCAAGGTTATGATCCAGAGAGTACCTCATTGGGTGAAGGAAATAAATTCGGTCAAAATATGACTTTCTTCTCTTATCCAAGGGCGAAAACATTCACTTTCGGAGTTAACTTGACTTTATAATTTCTTGAAGAAACATTATTATGAAAACTAAAAATTTTGCAATCGCTATATTATTGACCGGTGCCTTAGGGTTAAGCTCATGCGAAAAGTTTTTGGAGGAAAAACCGCTTTCGAATGAAACATTAAACTTTTTCTTTAAAACTGAAGCACAGGCTATTGCCAATGTCAATGCTCTTTATCGTAGAGGAGCTCCCGTAAGATATGGAAATGCTGGGTCGGCTTATCTTGGACCGACAGCATCAATCCCAACCTTTTTAACTGGTTATTTCACCAATGCCTATGAAAACCAGGAACTCGTTTGTCTTTATTCTAAACAATTGAATAGACAACAGAATACTAGAATTGTTTCTAATACTATGAATACTATTTGGAATGAAAGTTATTCTTCAATAAATATCGCAAATGGTGGTATCAAGCATATTCCAGAAATTCCTTTCAATAACGAGAATGAAAAAAAGGTATTAATCGCTACTTCTAAATTCTTTAGAGCGTTCAACTATTTCTATTTAGTGAAAACTTTTGGAGATATTCCAATGCCACTTGAACCTACTGAGAACTTGGAAAATCTTTATTTGAAGAGAACTCCGACGGCTGATGTATATAAGCAGATTGAAGCTGATTTAAAAGAAGCAGTGGATGTGTTACCAGCTGTTACATTTACAGATAATAAAAACAGGGCAACGAAATATGTTGCTGCTATGACCTTAGCTAATGTCTATTTGCAGCAAAATAAGTTTGCTGAAGCTGCTACTTATTCAAAAATGGTGGTTAATTCTGCACATAATTTAACCCAGAACGAAGATTTAAAAATGAAAAGTGCGTACAATAAATTACGTACCACAGATAATTTACCGGAGAGTATCTATGCATATGAATTTGACGGTACAATTTCTGCCAGCGGTTGGTGGCCTACCTATGGTTTCAATTCTTCTGCAACTGCTGTTTTTGATAAATATTCGATTTTTGAACGTGTTTATGGTCCAAGTAAGACCTTCTTAAATGTTTATGAAGCAAATGATCTAAGGATTCAACCAAATCAATTCTACCACTGGGAATATAAAAATCCTAATACTGGAAAAATTTGGAAATCTGATGATGCTGCAATTTGGTATTATGTAGATGAAGCTGCTATATTAACGACTGGTCGCGGTACTAAAGATTTCAATATCTATCGTTATGCTGAAGCTTTATTAATTGCTGCTGAAAGTTCAGCGAAAGCTTCTAATGCAGTAACTGCTGAAGCAGCAGGATATCTTGCAAGAGTTAAAGCAAGAGCGAGTACAACTGGAAAAACAGTGGCTCAGTATACCACAGAATTGCAGGCTCTTTCTCCAGCGGCATTTGTTGAAGCTGTATGGACGGAGCGCCTTCGTGAATTGCCTCTAGAATTCAAAATGTGGGACGACTGTTTGCGTACCGGTAAATTCCCTGTAGTTTCTGCAACCGAAAAAGGAAAAGTTACTTACGTGAATTTAGTTGGTGCTAAAAACGCTGCGGGTGCAACATTTAAAGATTCCGACCTTTTATGGCCAATCTCTTTAGATGAATTACAACGAAATCCAGAGTTAACTCAAAACAAAGATTACCAAGCTACAAATTAAGGCGAATAATCATATAGAAAGAGGCTGTCACTGACAGCCTCTTTTGTTTCATAAATTTTCTAAAATAAATTTAACTCTTAATTCTATATCCATTTTCGGAATCTCTATAACCTCATATCCATATTTTAGATAAAGCTTTCTCATATAATCAAAGGTATACTGTGCCTCCTCCCAAGTTTGTTTCCTTTCAGAATCTGTAACATAAATCTCTTCCCAAGGAGGAAGAATAAAGATTTTATGATATAATGGCTTTTTAAGAATTTCAAATTGAGCAATTGTCATCGGTAGATTTTCCATTTCCATATAACAAATACTGTCAAGTAGGCCTCGATCAAAAAAGACAAACCCTTTTTCATTAAGGATTGATCGTTCATATTCTTTCAGAGATTCCTCCCACATTAACCTTGCATACTCAGCTTTATTTGCCCATGGTAATGCAGATCCACGATTCAATACTTGATCTTTAATAATTTGCCGGGCTACCTCTGGAATACAATGAAAACCATATTCAGAAAGATGGTTTAGTAAAGTGGTTTTCCCTGTACCAGGTCCTCCTGTGAGTACATAATAATTCCTTATTTGATTTTGCATAAATCTCCTTTAAAATATTAATTCAAGAACTTCTCCAGGTAATCCGTCAAAATCTCTAAATTCCCTTGTTTGGAACCCATTTTTTATCAATATTTTTCTCGAAGCAAGATTATTGGGATCTATAATTGCAAACATCCCTTTCAGCTTTTTCAACAAACGGCCGTAATCAATCAAACACGCTGCAATGGCACTTGCAATTCCTTTTCCCCAATATTCTGGAAGTATTATATAACCCAACTCGGCGATATCGGAATTTGATTCTGTAATCTCAAGTTTTGCTAAGCCAATAAATTTCCCACTTTTCCTATCAAATATTTTATAGGTCCCGAAATGATCCGAAATAGAATTTAATTTAAGTAGCTTTTTGAAATCCTCTCTTGCCTCATCAAACTCAAAGGGTCTTTCTGTGATCATGGCCATAACTTTTTCATCATTGACCATTTGAAAATAATAATCAAAATCTCGAGTACTATTTACAAACTTGAGAAGTTTATAATGTTCCAATTCTATCATAAATTAATAATTTTTAAATAAAAATAAAAATTATTAACGACAATAGACCTATTGTTTGATTTTTAATAATTACTCTAATGCATGGAACTAATTAATATACTTCAGAATTTTTCTTCATTTGTCTTAGTTTAAGAACCTTGTCACTTAAGATTACAAATAAGAAAACATAAATCATTTGAGAAAATATTGTAATATAATTTTTCAGCGATGGATCTGTTATTTTTGTTTCTAAAAATTCAGTTATTAGAAAAGTAAACCCTATTCCAAATATAGCACCAAATGCAAACGAAAATAAGGCATATTTCCTTGTCCTATTGATGGATGCTTTTTCAGCCTCTAGTTTTTCAATTCGAGCCATTACTTGAGAATCAAAATCATCAAATGGAAGTTCCATTTTTGAAAGCCCCATGAAGTCCTTTAACTTATCCTTATGCTCTTCCATATTGCAAGCTTTTTAGTTCTTTATTCAATTCGCTGGCCATTCTTTTTCTTCCTCGGTGGAGAATAACCTTTGCATTTGCATTTGTCCATCCAGTAATCTCACATAACTCCTGGATTGAAAGTTCCTCTAAATAGAAGAGTCTTAATGATAGGGCTTCATTGCTTGGTAATTTTAATAAAACCTCATTAATGATTTGTTTCTGTTCCTCAATAATCATACTTTTTAAAGCATTTTCATCTAATTCAACATCATGTCGTATAATGTCTAATTCTTCATATTGAATGGATTTATTGCGTATAATCTTATAAGAACAGTGCACAACTATTCTATAAAACCAGGTGCTGAATTTAGATTTGCCCTTAAAATTCTTTAGCGAAAGATAAGCCTGGACAAATGCTTCCTGCGTGGCTTCTTCAGCTAAAAGCTCATTTTTTACAATAGAAATAGCAACGGAAAAAGCCATGTCCTTGTAGGTACTGATTAAGTAACCAAAAGCATGGCGATCTCCTGAAAGTACTTTATCTATGTAAAGACTATCCATCAATATTTTCTTCGTTTTTTGTTTTTTTATCAGCTAGAATTAATGCAGCGCCAACTGTTAATGAAATAATACCAGTGACAATAAAACCTGCTGAATCATCATTGTCTGAAATTACCTGATTTGAAAATAATAAACCAGATGTCAATAATCCTATGGCCAATCCAATTACCACTGTTCCTATTCTTTTCCATGAATTAGGATTTCTTGGCGTCTTTGGAATCGGGCCCCCCAGTTTCGTAATTGTTTCAGAACGATACTTCGCAATAAAAAATGTACATAGAACAATACATGCAAAGAATGAAATAGGTATTAATACTTCTAATGCTCCCATAATTTTTAATATTTATTCATTAGTGTCTGGCTGCACGCTAAAGGTTACAACATTTTTAAAATTAATATTAATACCTGCAAAATATTCCGGTAGTGGGAAATAAAAAAATCCTGAGCTGGGAAGCTCAGGATTTTTACCAAACCAATTATTAACCTAAATTATGAAATTATTTACTCTTATTACTCTTTTGCTTTTTATACTACTAAAACGCATAGATTATCGGTTTCGTGTAAGGTTCGCAAAGGATTAACATCTTTTAACAGAGTTTTTTATTTCAATCTAAGCAAGTTTATCAATCATTTTCATCCTATGTTTTTGGTTATTTCTTAATCAAAGGTAAAATTTCCTTCTCAAATTCTTTTTCCATTTCCTTTTCCAATAATTCAGCTCCTCGACGATTGATATGCCTGTCATCATAATAAATTAAAGTATCTCGATAATATGGCGCATCATTATATATCGAGGCTTTGGAGATATCCCATATATAAACGTTCTTATTTACTCTGGCAATTGAATCTATAGTTCGAAAACTATGCTCATTTGCATGAAGTCTGAACTTATAATTGCTGTTTTTAACATAACCATGGTTAATTCTTACTGGATTTCTATCCATGATAGGGTATGAATTTATAAGCACTAATTTCTGATGTGGTTTCAAGGATTTTGCTAATGAATCAACTGCGCTGGTCACACTATGATATTCATCAAATGAATCTGCTGAAATGATAATCACATCACTCGAGTCAATCAACTGTTTGGTATGTGGAACTAATGACCTGGAATAATTATAATAAACTAATTCCCTTTCTGGTATTTCTGATTTTTTAATTCCTTCTAAAGCTGGAAATGAATCAGAGGTTAAGGTCTGTAATGAAAAATGAAATTTGTTTCCTAACAAATGGAAAAGTGGTTTTAATGAGTTGGCATGGCTATTTCCTAACAAAAAGACATGTGGATGTTTATCTGTACGATCACCTAAAAATGAAACATTGTCCCTATTATGAGATTCAATTGCAAAAGAGGCATGTGTATATTCAAATGGAGTTTCAAATTTTTTCGATAGTCCGTGTAAACTATAGGTGGCAATTCCAAATGGGAGAATAATTGCTGAAAATTTCAGAATGAAACTTTTGTTATTTCCTGTTCTTAATTTGTTTTCGATGAGCGTATAGGAAACCCAACTTAAAATAAACGTAAGAACAATAATCATAAAAATTTCTTGAAGATTGAATTGATGTCCTTCAAAAACTCCTTCTCTATATCTTAAAAAAGCCATGATTGGCCAATGCCATAGATATAACGAGTACGATAGGGTTCCTAAATAAACTAATAATCTATTTGACAAGAATTTACTGATAATATTTTCATTTGAGATAAGGATTAGCCCAATTCCAATACAAGGAATAATTGAATTAATACCTGGAAATACTGATTCTTCATTTAAAGTTATCAGACCATATAACAACAATATGAAACCTAGGATAGCAGATGGAAGGAATAGTCTCTTATTCTGGAGCTGACCATTAACCAAAATTATGCTAAATAATGATCCGATAAGAAATTCTGGAATTCGAGCTATCAACGAATAATACGTTCCTGTTTCCTGCCCAAAAATTAAATATCGATATTGATAATAACCTAATATGCCTAAAATTAAGGCTATTAATAGGTAGGGAAGTGTTTTTTTATTGAAAAAAATCAGGATAAAAGGCAGTAAAAAATAAAATTGCATTTCAATACCTAAGGACCAAGTGTGCAATAGGGGATTTTCTGCCTGTTTTGCTCCAAAATAAGAATCACCACCGGCGAAAAAGAAATTCGATACAAACATACCTGCAGTGATTAAGGATCGCCGCAATAATGGTAGATCCATAGGTAGGTAGATAAAAAACCCAACCACAGCAACAACTAATAGAAGAAAATAATATGCCGGAGCAATTCTTTTCAATCTTCCTTCGTAAAATTCTAGTATGCTGAATTTATGCTTCTCCTTCTTTTTTAATATTATTCCCGTAATAAGATATCCGCTGATGACAAAGAAAATGTCAACTCCTAAAAATCCAGAAGGTAACCAATTAGAGTTTAAATGAAAAATAAAAACCAGAAGAAAAGCAATCGCCCTTAGTCCTTGAATATCATTTCTATAACCCATAAAATATAATTTTAACGAAGGTAGAATTAAGTTGAATCAGTCCTTGTAATAAATATTCTACAAATTAATTGTTTTACTATCTAAAATTGGTAATTTTAGATTTATATCTACTTATAATCAATAGTTTAGGATATTAACTATTGTTCTTGATAACCTATAGCTATTATTAAAAACTCCAATAATTAAGATATTGAATTAATAAGTTTTTAACAATTAAAAACCAGATAAAATATTTCAGGATTTTTTTCGCAAACTTCATGATAGGTTTTCATGTTATTAGGTTATGAATAAGAATCTAGACAAAGAGTATACCCAAGATAACACCTCAAGTTCCGAAAAGAAAGACCCAAGTGCGGAATACTTAAATGAACTTCAAGCGCAGGCATTGGAAGTTAGTAAAGAAGAAGATGCCACTTTTGGAGAAAAAATTATTAGAGAAGGATTACAGAATTGGCCTGAATTGATAGATGAGGAACTTAGGAAGTTTAAAGAGAAGATAACTAAATAGGATGTTGTTAATTTAGCTTTTTAGGAATTGAATTTCGGCCTACAAAACTTCCATTTCCTAAAAGGAAGTTTATTGCCTTAATAATATTTCTTTGAATGCTTTCTTCAGACTTTAAATTTCCAATATACCTAACTATTTCCTTTTTTAAGGATGGTGTTAGCGATTGAAATATTTGATTGGCCTTGTTATTAGAATTCAATGCATGTATGAGTAGAGGATGCATTTTAATTTCCCTATTTTCCGTGTCAAGCTCGATATAGATTTCTAGCTCCTCCGAAATTCTTTTTGGAGAATTCTTCAACATTTTTGAATTAATATAAAGCCTCCAGTTTCCATCGTACCTTAATAAAGTTTGAAGAAACAACCCAGAACCATTAACCGAAACTTTCAAAGGGATATGACCTTTTCTTTTTCCTGAATGTAAAAAAATCTCCTCTAATATTTCTTCAGGTATAAATACAAATGGATTAATCCCAATTATGTTCAGAATCGTTTTAAAAGTATTGCAATAGGACATCCGGATTGAGTTTAATTATATTAAAAATACGCATTGTTAGGTATTTTATACTGAAAGCAGGCTACTTATATTTAGTGTCACACTAACTATTATCAATTTAATTTCAATTTGATTTGATAAAGTTAAAATAATCCCCCCTAAATTTTTATCTAGAATGACCTCTTGCTTGTCTAAGGAAGAGGTTAGTTTATTGAGGATTCATACGTGGAATTAATCAGTCGTTTTCAACAATTAAATATTTTCTGATAAATTCTCTAGGTGATATTCCTTTGATTTCCTTAAACTGCTTATTGAAATTTGAAATATTATTATATCCACTATTGAAACATGCTTCTGAAACATTAAACCTTTTTTCAATTAGCAATTTCGAGGCATGACCTATTCTTATTTCTTTTAAAAAATCTGAAAATGTTCGGTTTGTTTTTAATTTAAAATATCTGCAAAATGCTGCATTTGACATAGGAACTATTGAACTAACATCCTTTAATGAAATATCTTCCTTGAAATTTTTATATATGTAATTATAGATTTTATTAATTCTTGTTACCTCTTGAAGTTTCTCTTTTGAATTGTATCCTTCAGAAGATAGAATCCTAAAAGAATTGGAATGAGCTAATAAGTCTAATAATTCTAACATAATTACTGAGCGGGATAAACCGGTTTTATTTAACATTTTATTTAATAAAACTCTAGCTTCCGCAATTGTTTTTCCCGAAAATAAAATGCCCTTTGAGGCTTTATTAAAAAGAATATTGATAAATTTTGCTTCGGGTTTATTTAAGAAATCCTGACCAAGAAAATCTGGATAAAAATGAACAACAGTTACTCTTGCAAAAGATTTTTCATCCAATGTGTTATGGTATTGCCAACAATGAGGGAGGTAACTACCTAATAATACCAATTCGGGTCCCATAAAGTAATCTATGTGATCCCCAATTAGTCTTTTCCCTTCACAATTTTCAATTAATGCTATTTCAAAATTTAAATGTGTACGAAAAGTGGTATGTTTCTTTATTTCTAATTCTTCCGTTCGAATCGTAATTGACTGATCTAGCGGAAATATGAAGTTTTCATAAATAAAATTCATAACATTATTTTAGGTTTCGATTTTCAATATAGTAAAATTTTTATCATAAAACAACATATTCGTTGTTGCTGAAAAATATCAGGTCATGAAAATAAATGATTTTATTTTACAAGTATTAAGCAAATATAGTATCGATAATTGTCAATTTTAAGGTAGTAACTTTTCTATTAATAACTCAATTTAGTTAAGATGTTAACCTAACCTAAGTAAGTATCTCCCGATAGTTACTATTTGTTAACAGCACCTAATTACAAAGTATTAATGAATTAAAAAGAAATCTATCAATGAATTATTGATAGAGATGGAAATATATTATTTCAACCCAAGAAGTATAATTAATTAAGTGCAAACATTTATAAACCAGATTTATGAAATTAAATTCCAAAAATGAGAACGTTCATAAGTATGCTTTTTCTAAGAGATTATTAATAGTGAAGATTGCCTTACTTTCTTCATCTATTTCAATCAATCCCCTAAGTGCTGAAAGCATAGAAAAAATGAACTTAAATAGTTTCATGTTAAATACTGAAACTATTCAACAAACCTCTGTTTCAGGTAAGGTTACTAATTCATCAGGCCAACCTATTGTAGGAGCTTCCATCAAAGTGAAGGGAACTTCTATAGCAACATCAACTAATAATAATGGTGATTACTCTTTAGTAAATGTTCCTTTAAATTCTACAATAACAATTTCCTATATAGGATTCGAAAGCCAGGAAATGGCAATTAATAACCGAACAGTAATTAACATTACTCTTTCTGAAAGTTCATCAGATGTTGAAGAAGTAGTTGTTGTGGGATATGGAGTTCAAAAGAAAGTTAATCTTACAGGTTCTATTTCTTCCGTCAATACTGAAAATATAAATAATATTCCTGCAGCAAATCTATCCAATGTTATTGCTGGTAGAGCTCCTGGTGTAACAGCGGTTGGAACATCCGGCCTTGCAGGTGCTTCATCCTCGATTAGAATTAGAGGCAGTTTTTCTGAACCCTTATATGTAATTAATGGAATATTAAGTGGAAAAGCTGATTTTGATGCGTTGGATGCAAATGAAGTAGAAACCATTAACTTTTTGAAAGATGCTGCTACGGCTTCAATTTATGGTTCAAAAGCCGGTAATGGAGTGGTTTTAGTTACAACTAAACGAGGATTAGTACAAAAGCCTCTTTTTGACTATAAAGGTTCTTATTCTGTATCATCACCAACAAAACCGATTCAAGATTATACAGCATCCGAAGAAATTGAATTCTTAAATCAAGTGGCTGTTACTATGGGTCAACCAAAACCTTATGGTCAGGAGGTCGTCGATTATTTTAAAGATAAAAGTTATAGTATAAATGACTATATCTGGCAATCTCCAAAAGTTCAGCAACACAATGTCTCTGCTCGAGGAGGATCCGAAACTATACTTTATTATTTCTCCTTAGGGTACCATACTGAAGAAGGCTCCTATAAAAACTTAAATTATGATCGATATAATTTCAGATCTGATGTGACGGCAAAAATAACTGATAAGTTTAAGGTCAATGTAAATTTAAGCGGCAATCAAAGAAATTATGACCGTTGGTATTGGCCATATGATGGAGAGGATGATTTCAATGTTGGCGACTTTTATAGAGCAACATTTAATTGGACCCGATTGTATCCATTTTATGTGGATGAACAAGGAAATCCTACATCTAATACGAATGCATATCCTGTCGTTCCAGGTGCCTGGCACCCTGTTGAATTAATGGTCAATAGCGGAAGCTACCGATATAAGAAAAACAGAAATCTAGATGGTATTGTTCGTTTTGATTTAGATCTATCTGATCTTATCAAAGGTTTAAGGACGGACCTGCAAGGCCACTATATGGCCTCTGATAGAAACTCAAAAGCTTTCGTTCTTCATAATAAAGCCTACATTTTTCAGTCTGCGAGTGCTACAAATAAGTTTATCCCTGGACCAATTGATCCGACAAAAGTTAACATTCATAATCTAAGTTCTACATATCCAAATATTGCAGAACAAGTGAATTTAGACAATTCTTACCAAGTGAACTGGAATTTAAAATACGAAAATACTTTTGGGAATAATTTTGTAAACGGATTAATAGGCTATGAACAAGCTGGGGGTAATGGAAAATATCTGAATGGTAGAGCTGATGAACTTTTAACTACTTCAATTGACCAGATTTATAATACATCTTCCGACATATTAAAGCGTTGGTTTGATGGTCGTGAATTTGAAAATGCCCGAGCATCATGGATTGGAAGATTTAATTATATGTATTCTAATAAATACATCGCAGAATTTTCATTTCGCTATGATGGTAACTACAAATTTGCTCCCGGTCACCAATGGGGATTTTTTCCGTCTTTCTCTGCTGCATGGAGAATGTCTGAAGAGAATTTTATGAAAAACATTACATGGTTAAGTGATTTGAAATTGAGAGGATCCTACGGTTCTTCAGGAAATGATGATATTGATGGAGGCTCAATTGCACCCTTCCTTTGGAATCAAGCCTATACTAAAAGTACAGGATTTGTATTTGGAACTTCACTTTATGATGGACTTCAACCAACCGCAATGCCTAACCCTGCAATTACTTGGTCAACTTCCAGAATGTTTGATATCGGTTTAGATTATGGCATTTTAGATAATAAATTAACAGGTGAATTTGATTATTATAGTCGTACGCAAAGTGATATTTTAGGTGCTCGAATTGCATCCACACCTTCTACTCTCGGTGCTTCTCTTCCAAATGTTAATTATGCAGAAAGATCTTGGCGAGGCTTTGAATTTGCTTTAAACTGGAAATCCAATTTCTCTGATGACTTTAAATATTCTTTATATGGTAATATGGGATATTCTCGTGATCAATGGGATATTATAGATCAAGCTGAAGCTTTGACAGATGGAACCTATTTAAACAATTGGAGAAGTGCAATTGGCAAACCTGCAAACAGGGTTTATGGATTATTATCAAAAGGAATTATAAGAACCCAAGAGGAATTAGATAATCTTCCCCAAGGTTTTACACAATATGGGAGAACTCCAAAATTAGGATATCTCTTGTTTGAAGATATAAGAGGAGATAATTTTTCAGAAGGTCCTGATGGTAAAATTGATAACAACGACATGACCTACCTATCTGATAATGGTGCTCCAAGAATTAACTATGGATTTGGATTTAATTTTGAATGGAAAAATCTCAGTTTAAATGCTCATTTCCAAGGAGTAGGAGCTTATGACCGTATGATCAGCACAAGAAACGGTGGTGGTGTCTTTCAGAATGATCGTCCTTATTTTGAATTATGGGCAAATGATTATTGGACTCCAGAAAATCCGAACGCAACTTATCCTCGTGTTTCAGGTGAATTTCAGGTTGCGGATGTCGGTGGCGAAGCCTCAACATTTTGGATTAGAAACGGATCTTATCTCCGTCTAAAAAATCTCGATCTTGGCTATTCTTTACCTCAACAGTGGTTTAAATCTATTGGATTAAGCAAAGTTCAATTCTATTTAAATGCTACAAACTTATTCTATTTCTCAGGCCTAAAGGAACATGATCCAGAACAAAATACTTTAGACTCTTATCCATTAATGAAAACATTTACTGGAGGTTTTAATATTAACTTTTAAATGAAATTGTAATGAAAAATTCTCGTAAAATCAATCATAAAATAACGGCTATAATTGTTTTTGTGCTACTATTATCAAGTTGCAGCAAAGTATTAAATGATGTTGAAGATTTGGAAAGGTATCCTGCAAAAGGAACTTTTGAAGATCCAATCACTGCTAATGCATTTTTATATAATTTATATTCAAGAACTCTTTCCGGATGGCCAGTAAACCAAGGGAATTATGCTGACGAATCTAAAGGAATCGTTGCAGAAGGTTGGATAACAACCGATAATTCAACAATGAAATTTTGGCCTTATCAATCCATTAGAAACATTAACATCTTTCTGCAAGAAATGTCCAATAGTTCATTATCCAAAGATCAAAAAGATCCAATGATTGGTCAAGCCAAGTTTTTAAGAGCATTCTTATATTTTAAAATGGTTTATCATCACGGCGGTGTACCAATAATTGAAGTCCCTCAGGATATAAATGATGATTTAAAAGTAAAAAGAAATTCTACTGCTGAATGTTTTGACTTCATTGAAAAGGATCTTAAAGAAGCAGAAACTGTTTTACCTAACAAATTTATTGGAGGAGATAGGGGAAAAATAGATAAAGCAATTGTAAAGGCTTTTTTAGGAAGAGTTTTGTTGTTCAAAGCATCCCCTCAGTTTAATCCTTCCAATCCCTACGGAAACTCTTTTTGGCAAAATGCATATACTGCAAATAAGGATGCCATTACTTTTCTAGATCAAAATGGTTATGGGCTTCTAGAAGATTTCTCGAAATTATTTGAAACGAAAGGGCATAAGGAAAATATATTATCCGTAGTGTATGTTAATCCAGCAAAAACCAATGGCCGTGGAGAAGATGCGGTGCGTCCTCTTTCTGAATCAAAAAATGCAACCGGAGGAGACGAACCTACATGGGGAATGTCCCTTGCTTTTCCTATGAAGGATGGAAAAATGCCAGGCGATCCTAATTCAAAATACACATATAATCTTCAAACTTACTGGAAGGATAGAGATCCAAGATTCGATGCAACATTAGTTTGGAATGCCAGTGTATATGAACTTAGTGGTATTAAGGGTAGACGACAATACACAATGGGTGGAATTGCTAAATCTATGGACGCTTTCGGCTTAACCCTTCAGGGCGAAAATTATAGCAGGACTGGATTATACACGAAAAAGGGAATTATGGAAGAGCTACCTTCCACTCAAGTTACATTAAATGATGTAGATTGGCCAGAAATCCGGTATGCTGAAGTACTACTAAACTTGGCAGAAGCAGCAAATGAAACTGGTAAACCGGCCGAAGCGATAGCTGCAATCAAAGAAATTCGTAAAAGAGCTGGAATTGAAAACGGAATAGACAATATGTATGGCCTCAAATCAGGAATGAGTAGAGATGAAATTAGAACCGCTATATTAAACGAAAAGTATGTTGAGTTTATGTTTGAAGGAAAAAGATTCTGGGATTTGAGAAGACATCGGCTACTAGGTAAATTAAATGGAATGCATAAATATGGAATTATGGCAACTAAGGTAAATGGTAGATTACAAAATGAAATTACTACCGAAGACATTGGAAAAGCTAACCGATTTGAATTATTACCTGAAAATTTCACCTACGAAGTAGTTGAATTAATTACAAACGGGCCTAAAGCAATGGTAATGCCTGATACTTATTATTTCTTTCCAATTCAACTCTCAAATATAAACCAAAATCCAAACTTAGAACAGAATGTTGGATGGGGTGGAAAATTTGACCCTACATTAAAATAGATTCTTCATCAAAATATAAAAGGCCTCAAAAATATTCTTGAGGCTTTTTATATTTCATAACTTCATTTCTCTATTTCTTAAAATAATTGCAGGAAATTATTTAGTGAATAATTGAAATATTAACCCTTATCACTTTTTACTCTTTTAATATTAATGAATGGACTTTTCATTAAATATAAAAATCCCTGTTTCTTTTCGTCATCAAATTCCTCCAGGCCATATTTCATATCTTTTACAGGTATACTTTTGAATGTTCCAAAAATTCGATCCCAAACAATGAAAATATCAGCGAAATTACTGTCAGTGTAGAATTGATTTTGTTGATGATGAACTCGGTGTTGATCCGGGGTAACGAAAATAAGTCCTAATGTTTTATTCAACCAAGTAGGGTAGTGGAGGTTTGCATGTTCTAAGAATAGGAATATATTGAGAATAAAATAATACAAAGCCATTGAGAGAACATCAGTCCCAAAAATTCCAGCACATAGAATATTTCCAACTTGATAAACTAAAATCATCTCTAATGGGTGAAATCTGAAAGTACTAGATGAATCCATCGTTGTATCGCTATGGTGAACCCGATGTAAACGCCACATGATTGGAACTTTATGGGCCGCAATATGGATCCAATAAGTCGTAAAATCATATAACATAACACTGATTAGGAGCTTAATCCAAAATGGTAATTCTACAAGAAATAGGAGTCCAATCTTTCTTTCATTCAACCATTCAATGCAATAAACTTGAATGACCACGATAAATAGGTTGAGAAGTGTTAATGTGATCTGAAACAAAATGTTTTGTAACAAATGAGAGCCTCTTTTCTTAAATGAAAAAGGATTGGATACAATCTGCTCCATAGTAAAGAAAAGGACTAATAACCCGATTATGATATAATTCGAGTTAATGTTTAGAATTTTATTCAGCAATTCCATATATATAGTTTTTAGGGTTTCATTAATTAAACCTGGTTATGCTAATCAGAAATTGGCTAATGACAATAGGGATATGTTTATAATTGGGTAATAAAGGTTGTTTATTACCAAAGGACCAGCTTGAATTTCATATTAAAATCTGAAGGTGCTGCTTAATTTAGTGGATAGGCAAATAAAAATTGAAAGAAATATTTCTTTACAATGGATGTCAATTTTTTATAACGAACATATTAATTTACAAAGAAAACGCAAATTTTATCGTTTAAAAATTATAAAATCTGAAATAATAGGTTCCAACCCTGAATTTCTGAATTCAGTTGCAATTTGACCGCGATGATAAGTTGAATTATTGTGTATATGAAAAAGTAAGTCTCGAACATTGTTCTTATAGAGTTCCCCCGTCGACTTCTTTTAATGTATTTCTTCATCTAACTGATTCCTTTCTAAAAGCTCCAAACTGGTCTGATAATTATTTTGATCAATATCTTTTAAATCAGATAGCTTGCGGATTTCCCAAAATGCTTTTCCTATTACTGGATTCTCTAAAGTTTATGATTCTGAGTATAACCCTGCTTCTAAATTTGCAGCAATAATGACCTGTTCAAATGCAGATGATGGTTGTCCTTATATCCCAGGTGCTGAACAACAAATTCCTGTAACCTATTTACACCCTAAAATAGCAGATCATACTACGGATGAAGAAAGTGTTTTTCAGAATCGTAGTGTTGAAATAGCTAGAGAAATGTTTTATGTCTTTTCTCAAACTGACCTAAAATAATTCTGAGGTCCTTCAACATTACTAATTTAATAATCAATTCGCTACAAAATTTTTTTTATTTCCATTCTTAACTATCTTTTGCAATACATCTAGAAAATAATTAGAGAAGTCTTCTTACTTTAGAATCACTAACTACAGATTCATTCTAATTATTAATCTATTACCCCATGAAAGTTCCAGAAACGCATGGTACATACGGCGCATCTTTATTTGATATTAGGTGGCAACAAAAACGTAAGTCAATCCTCGCAAGGGATTTGAATAAGTGCGTTATTTGTCAAGAAGCTAAAGATTTACAGGTTCACCATCGTCAGTATCATTTTATTAACCGCCTCAATCGATTCAAAGAACCCTGGGATTACCCAAATGAATTGCTGATTACACTTTGTTCTGTTTGCCATAAACGTGGACATCGTAAATATAAAATACCAACCAAATACATTTAATCTAATGAGTCTATTTAATTTTTTTAAGAAAAAGCAGAATGGAAGCTCTCCAGAAGAGGCTTTGTTAAATGGTCATCTACCACCTATCCCCGAAGATATCTTTGTTGAAAAAGATACAGTGCAGGATTGGACAGCGCCTGTGAATTCTTTCACCGGAATTAATGCTATTTATGCTTATTTGCAGTCCGATTTCGAATCTAAGGGATTTAATGATGCTTTGACCAGTCCTGATGAAAAATATAAAGAAGATAACCTACGATTGATCAAATTTGACCTCGAAATCATTATTTCTAAAGTCAAAACTTATCATGATTCATTCCTCAAAGAATTGGAATTCCATATCAATTCACGGAAAAGATCTGGTTTAATTGACTTAGTCGAGGAATTACTCTCAAAAAAAGAGGATTTGGAAAACCATATTCGTAAGGTTACCGATATAGAAGAGTCTTTAAAAACTGATTCGGGCCTGTTCGAGCGTGCTATTTTAGCATATAAAAGAGGTTTTACAAAAGGTTTAGCCTCCATTACACAACGTACCTTACTTGCTAAAGAGTTTTGATATGAAGAAGAACTTATGGCTAAGGTTTGGTTGTTTCCTGACCGGCTACAATTACTATCTCGTTCAGCATTCCAGTGAGCTTAGCTCAAAGGCTGTCAAAAAATTTACTTCTGCAATTTTATTGATTGTATTGGTATGGATGTTTATTGCTTATTCTTTTGCAACTAGCTATCTCCATGTTGGTTTCTGGGGAGGAATATTGGCCTCAATTATCGCTGCTTTTGTGGTTATACAGATCGAACGTATTATTATTTTATCGACTAAAGTTAATAAATGGTCTGTTGGATTTCGAATTGCATTAGCTATCGTGATGGCAATTCTAGGATCTTTTATTCTTGATCAGATTATTTTCAAGGATGATATCGAACTCAAGAAAACTCAGATAATGGAGGAACGAGTGAAAGTTGCGATTAAAAATTCTGAAAACGATATCAACGATCAGGTGAAAAGCATAGACAACAGCATTGAACAGCTAGAAACGCGCTCTCAAAAATTGTCCGATGAGCTTCAAAAGAATCCCGTTATCGTAACATCTTATACCAATACATCAGTTACTCGGGATAATCAAGGCAATAGAATCAACAGTACCAATTCAACTAATAAAATGGTCAATGAGAATCCTAAAAAACGAGAACTAGAACAGATTAATGATCAGATCAACATTCTCAATTCTCAGAAATTTAAAACAATAGGTTCATTAGATTCTATTAAAGCAAATAAAGAAAAAGATCTACGAAAATCATCTGGATTTATCGATGAGTTGAATATTCTGCATGATGTCATTACCAGTTCAAATATTGGCTTTACAGTGTATCTGCTTTTCTTTCTCTTTTTCCTCTCTATTGAATTATTCGTAGTGACTATTAAGCTATTTGACAAAGCCTCAGATTATGATAAATTGATAAACCATCAAACTGAAGTCAGAATGAAGATGCTTGAAAGATTAAATGGGTAGGAGTGGGATTTTTTAATTCCTCATCAGTTAATTGAGAGAATGTGGTAGAGTTCATATTGGTCAATTTCATAATTTAGTTTAATTAAATTATGAAATTGAGCAAATATTTTATGAAATTTTATTTTCGATCAACTAGTTCTTCTAAGGTTTAATAACTAATCTGAAAGAAATTCAAAGGTAATATCTTTAAGCTCAAAATTAACTATGTAATTGACAATCTATTATTTATCATACATATCAATAATTTAAAATATTTTTTATCTGTTGAATATGTCTTATGTTATGATAAATTACAATCTTAAAAACATCGCCGAGTTTAAGTTTTATCCATTTGCTGATCGAAATACTTGTTTTAGTCTTTTCCAGGTCTTTGGATCTAGCAATTTTAAGTAAATCAAGCATTTTGCTCTGTTGTTCTAGAAATTCCTTAATCACATCCCTAGTTAAATTTGAATGAATAGGATCCATAGATTTGAAGGTCTTCATTTTATTGAGCTTTTGTTTGGGAAGCATGCTCTTCGCAAAATAATTGCCTAAAAAACCACTATGAAAAAACTCCGATGATTTTTCAAAATTTTGATTCATTTTTTTATGAATTTCATCCAAATAAAAGTCACCGTATAGATTTAAATGCTTTAAACACTCTAAAACACTCCAAGTATCTTTATTAATTCTTCGATTTAATTCTTCGTTTGTTAAAATTTCTAAATTTTCTACATAAATAATAATTTCTTCAGTTTCTGATTTCAAATTATTAAGAAGGAGTTCGGATTTAATTCGCATGTTTTTTTTATGCAATATTCAAATAAAATATCTGAGAAAGCCTTGATTGAAATCAATACTTTTTAAGTCTAGACAATGTCTCAGGAGTCATCCTTAAGTAGTTCGCAATATATTTATGTGGAATAATTTGAAATAATTTTGGATTTCTATGTAAAACTCGTTGATATCGTTCTTTTGGAGAAATTAAAAGTAAATCCTTCTCCCTTTCTATTTGCTGTAGAACCAAGTCTTCCAATATTCTTATATATAATTCTGTATTTACTTTTGAGCTGTAAATGAAATTAAAAAAATCTCTTTTATCGGCGAACCAAACCTCAGATTTCTTAATAGCTTGAATCATAAAATCTGAACGTTTATCATTGATAAAGGAATCTAAAGCGACAATTAAATCTCCAGCATACCCAAACCTAACAATTTGTTCTTCGTCTTCTTGGTAAATTGATATTTTTAAACTCCCAGTTTTTATTAAATAAATTCTGGTATCAATTGTATCATGCTGTTTTAGAAAATCATTTCTCTTAACAATAATTTTCTGATTAAATATGTGGATTAATGCGTTGAGATACAATGTTATATAAGTTAGTTTTTACGATTGTTCCTTCCTTGCAATTATAATCTTATGATTTTGACGCTCTTGACCCGAATCGCCATATCCCACGGTTAATTCATCAAGGAATTCAATGCGCTTTGATTTTAATAAATCTATTATTTTATCCGACTGATAGAAGTAGAAAAAGACTCTATCGCCACTTGAGGAAACTTGATAACTCGAATTTTCATAATTTCCCTCTACAAAACTTAAATATAAAATACCCTGATCATTCAGTTTATTCGCAATGTTATCAATGAAAGCTTCAAGTTCTTTTAAAGACAAATAAGGAATCAAAAAGCCTGCAATAATACCATCAAATATCCCCGAGACTTGTTCGATTTTCTTCGCATCCATCACCTCAAACATCAAAGTTGGATTGTTCTTCTTGGACAATTCAATCATATTAGGAGAATAATCAACTCCCAATAATTCCATTTCAGGTAACTTTGTCAATAAATACTTGCTTATGTTTCCAGGTCCACATCCTATTTCTAAAATCTTCGGCCTTTGATTTATTAATAAACTAAAAAACTGATCATAGCTTTTATTATAAATTTTAAGATCCATGAATTTTTCTTGATACTTTAAATAAACTTTATTCCAAGTCTTGAAGGTTTCTTGATGTTTGTCCATGACCTTTATGCCTTATAAATCCAATTATTCATTCATACTTGAAAAATAAGACAAAAATCTTAATTATATTTATTTCAACCTACATTTTAAGTCGATAGGTAATTCCAAACATAAACATGGATTCAGGGACAAACTGTTTTTTATTAAGTTGAAATAATGATAGCCTGTAATTTACGTTAGCACTTAGATCATTCGTTAATTCATAAGATAGTGGAATCCATATTCCCAGTTGATGTCTATAATCTACATATTTTTCGAGTGTACCAGGTAATATACTTGTTCTCATAACATTTTCCAATTCAAGATTAGGTTTTCGTGTGGTTGCATACACTCGATCCACATTTACATTCTGGTCAGGATGAAAGATTGAATATTCCAACTCATTAAAATTATAGGATAAACCATATCCCAACCTGAATTTTTGTATCCTATAGTTATTACTCAGGGATAGCTGATGGGAAAATTCTCGAGCATGTTTATCCTCGTAAATAATCAAGGGTGGGGGGAGAGGTAAATTTTTCAATAGATAAGTATGGCCTGAAAAATTTAAGTATCGATTCGGACGATAATAATAGTTTAATCCCATGCCCAAACCATAAAATCCCGCAACTGTACTTTTTATTCCAGAATGATCTTTTCGATTATATAGATTCACAATGGGAATTTCAAATTGTAATTCCCAAGAATGCTTTGAAATTTTAGGTTCATAGGAATAATAACCCTTTTTTGTTTCAGTTGAATCTAAATAGATATTTCCGGGGTAAGTAAATCGCTTGGGATGTAGTAAATCAACTAATATTCCGGCTCCATAGCCAATTGCCAAATTACTCCAAAATGCAAAGGATAGTTTTTTCTTGACAATATATTGCTGTGCTAAACTATCTTGAAATACACTGAATTGTATGCTGTCCATTTTACGCAATACATGAATAGTTGCTTTCTTATTTTGAATATTGACACTGCCTTCATTGTAATAGACAGTTCCTCCATGTTGAGTATGAATATTGATTTTTTTATACGGTGAATTAAAAATAGCAGCACAGGAAGTCAGTAACAATACCGAGGATAGCATTAGAAAATACCTAATCATATAAATAAAATGGTTTGGAAAGAATCACTTATTAATATTCAATAAAATTTCTCTAAAGTATAAAAATTATTGTTAATTAATTATGATAGTTATGTTAGAATTCTTGTATTATAAACTATTTAACATAAGTATAATTACAACTTCAGTAATTATGGTATATATATCAGTAATTGGGATAATCATATTTTTAGTTTTAAACCTGAACTTTGTTTAAGTTGTTATTCATAGATCAGGAATGTTAAATTTCTTTAAAGCCTGACTAACAGTATTCAATTAAAAAATATAAGCAGCATGAATAAATCATTGAATTATCAAAAAAGTAAAAAAACAATAAAATTGACTTCTTATTGGAAGAGAACCTCTATAATGTGCGGTATTGCTGCTTTATTTTCTGCTTGTACCACTTTAAAGGAAACTAATGTTTTATCTATAAAGGATCAGGGTAGTTTTTCGGTTGGAGGATCAAAGATAACCAACCCAGGAACTTTTAATGTTCAAGAAGCATTAAAGCCTGATGGTCAGACTATTCATGCTGATCATGCTTATGTTTTTTATCAAATTCCAGAGAATGCGTTAAAATTACCAATGGTATTTTTGCATGGAGCCGGACAGTCTAAAAAAACATGGGAAACAACACCTGATGGGAGGGAAGGATTTCAGAATATCTTCCTTCGTAGAAAATATCCGGTATACCTGCTAGACCAACCTAGACGTGGTGAAGCTGGAAAAAGTTCTGTTGAAATCAATATAAAACCTACCGCTGACGAGCAATTTTGGTTCACACAGTTTAGGTTGGGAAATTATCCTGATTTTTTCGCTGATGTCCAATTCCCTAAAGATCCAGAATCACTAGAGCAGTTTTATAGACAAATGACTCCCAATACAGGTGCTTTCGATGCGAAGGTTATTTCAGATGCTATTTCTATCCTTTTCGATAAAATAGGAGAAGGGATTTTAGTTACGCATTCACAAGGTGGAGGCCCCGGCTGGATGACGGCCATCAAAAATAAAAATGTCAAAGCTATAGTCGCCTATGAGCCATATAGTGGTTTTATGTTCCCTAAAGGTGAGCTGCCTAAGCCGATTGAATCTACTGGACTTTTTGGTGCATTAAATGGTGTAGAAATACCAATGGAAGATTTTATTAACCTTACAAAGATTCCTATTGTCATTTATTATGGTGATAACATTTCAGATTTCCCAACTGATGTTTGGAACAGTGATCATTGGCGCAGTGGCCTTAAAATGGCAAAACTTTGGGCTGAAACTATCAATAAACATGGTGGCGACGCTACTGTTGTTCATCTCCCTGAGATGGGAATCAAAGGTAATACCCATTTCCCATTCTCTGATTTAAATAATATAGAGGTAGCAAATGCATTGTCCAAATGGTTAAAGGATAAAAAATTGGATTCAAAATAAATTCGTTCTTCACACAATGCTGTTATTGACCTTACAAAGATTTAACAGCTTTTAAAATCTTTAGATATGAAAACATTAATTTTTACACTCTTATTTGGATTGGTTTATACATTTCCATCCTTCTCTCAAGAATCAACTGATTCAGCTGTAATAAAAGAAATTGAAACCCTTTCAAAAGACAAATGGAAATGGATGGCAGATAAAAATATGGAGCCGCTTGACCAACTTTTTGATGCCAAATCCATGTTTGTTCACATGGGGGGCTCGTGGGGTAAACAGCAAGAGATGGATGTCATTAAGTCAGGTAATATTTGGTATAAAAAAGCTGAAGTCTATTCGGTGGTTGTGAATATAATAGGAAATACCGCAATTCTTTTAAATGATATTGATCTTGAAGCTGTAGTAGGTGGAAATACTGTTGTAAATCCATTTATGGTTACTGAAGTATATATTAAGGAAAACGGAAAATGGAAAATGGGCTCGCTTACATTTTCAAGGTTGATGCGTCCTGTTAAAATGAATAGCAATTCTAAGTAGTTTTCTATAAATATATTTTAAGCATACACAATTTAAATTATCATGATAAGAACAGTGAAATCCATGTTGATTCTCCTTGCCGTAATTCTCTCGTCTTCTTTAAATGCACAACCCTCCCAAGAGCAATATCTAGATAAGAAGCAGAAAGCAATAGTTCGTATTGCTTCGTTGACAGGAAAGGGAGATCTTTTAAAGTTGACAGAAGAATTAAATGCTGGACTGGACGCGGGATTGAACATTAATCAAATCAAAGAAGTTTTGATGCATGTTTATGCTTATGCTGGTTTTCCGAGGAGTATTCGTGGCCTACAAACATTTATGCTGGTTGTAGATGAACGTAAATCAAAAGGCTTAGTTGATGAAATCGGACCGGAGGCATCAGAAATCCGTAATGATGCAAGTAAATACCTGCGGGGTAAAGCTATTTTAGAAGAATTGAGCGGTGTACCTGAACCAAATAGCAAAACTGGCTATGCAGCATTTGCACCTACTATTGAAATCTTTTTAAAAGAACATTTATTCGCTGATATATTTGAAAGGGATGTTTTGACTTATCAAGAAAGAGAACTGGCGACCATTTCCACCCTCAGTGGAATTTCAGGCGTTGATCCTATGTTACGTTCTCATTTCAATTTATCATTGAATGTGGGGCTTTCACCCAATCAATTACAAGAATTTGTGGAAATAATAAAAGACTCAATAGGTCAGGAAGAAGCTCAAGAAGCTCAACATGTTTTGGATGAGGTCTTGGCCATTAAGAAATAATTTGAACTAATGAAAAAATTAACATCAATATTTGCATTGTCAATACTTTTTAATTCTATTGATATTGCAAGTGCACAATCACAACAGAAAGATTATGAAATAAACCCATATACTTTGGTATATGAAGGGGCATTAACTGAAAATGAATCAGGTAAAGTAAACATTCATCCTGTGAAATATAATTTGAACGGCATTGAGATTGTTGCAAATGTATATACTCCTGCCAAATATGATGCTTCAAAAAAATATCCCGCAATTACTGTTGCTCATCCTAATGGGGGCATAAAGGAACAAACAGCGGGTTTATATGCACAGAAATTGGCTGAACTAGGTTATATTACCATAGCAGCAGATGCAGCATATCAAGGTGGGAGTGGAGGTAGTCACCGTCATATCGATAAACCTCAAAACCGAACAGAAGATATTAAAGGCATGGCAGATTTTATTCTGCAATATCCCGGGGTAGATCCAAATCGTTTAGGGGCATTGGGAATCTGCGGTGGTGGAGGTTATACCTTAAACGCTGTAAAATCTGATAAAAGATTTAAAGCAGTTGCAACCTTAAGTATGTTTAATTCTGGTCAAGTTAGAAGAAACGGATTCCTAAATTCAGAAGTTAATACTATTCAAGACCGTCTTCAGAAAGCTTCAGAAGCCCGAAAAATGGAAACGACTGGTAACATAACTTATGCTGGTGTAGCAAGTATTACCGATGAAGAATTGGAAAAAGTTCCTACAAAATTTTATCGTCAAGGATTTGAATATTATTATAGAACTCATGCCCACCCAAATTCAACTTTTTTATATACTATGAGCAGCCTAATGGATTTAATGACTTGGGATGCAAATGATCAAATCGAGCTGATCAGCCAACCTTTATTAATGATAGCTGGAAGTGAAGCTCAAACAAAATATATGACGGATGAGTCTTTCGAAAAGGCTGTTAATGCAAAAGAAAAAGAGCTTTTCATCATTCCAGGAGCAACCCATATTGAAACTTATTGGAAACCTGAATATGTGTTAAAAGCTTTAAATAAATTAAATGGGTTCTTTCAAGATAACCTTCAATAAAAAAGATAAAAATGAAAATAAAATTTAATATAAGTGAAATTATAGGAATAGTTGGAGCTGCTATTATTATAGGCTCTTGTACAAATCCATCACAACCTAATTCAGACCAAAAGCAAAATTCTGACAATAAACAACCTGTGAATGACTTAGTTTTTGAAAGGGGTGAAAAAGTAAATAATTCTAATTTTACTGGTGGAAACGTATGGCTGAAAAATTTAGTAGATGCAGATAGTATCAACCAAAACGCTGTAGGAAGTGTCACTTTTGAACCGGGAGCTCGCACTAAATGGCATGCTCATCCCGCAGGGCAAATTATTCTTGCAATCGATGGTGAAGGTTATTATCAAGAAGAAGGAAAGAACAAGGTTATCGTGAAAAAAGGAGAGGTAATGAAATGTCCATCAGATGTTCCTCATTGGCATGGAGCAAGTGCTCATAGTCACTTTGTTCAAGTGGCAATTACTGGACGTGAAAAAGGAGAAACTGTTTGGTTGAAAGAAGTGACAGACGAGGAATATAATAAATAATTATAGTGTTCCTTTTAAGTTGAGTTTCTAAAATAAATATATCTCATAATTAATTAGTAGGGAAGGAAGCTTTTTTGTTACGGCCAATCAAGATTATCGTAGTTATAGTGAGCTACTAGAAATGATATTATGGGAAGAATTCAAACTAGATTTTATATGGTTAATCAATCTAAATGCAAGAAGTAGAAAAATTAAAATCATAGTGACCATTTCTGATTTTTGTTGAAACAATAGAACGAATATTGATATTAAAATCAAAGTTAGACTTCCTAATCTATAAATATTGGCCAACCTATTTGGAGAATTGACAAACCCTGCATATATAAGATGAGTTGGCAAAGCCCAAAGAATATTTAAATTAGTGTTAAATATATCATGCTTACTCCAAACTGATAATATACCAAGTATACCTCCAATAATTCCTACAATAAAGAACAAGATGAAATCAAATACAAATAAAATTTGAATAGAATTTTTCGAATATGATAATGATAGAAAAACACTTATACCCAACAATAAAAAGAAAATAAAATTCGGATTATAAAAAAATGAAAACATTTTTTTATCGCTTCTTGATTGGTGTTGGGTTAAATTGTCAGTTTCAATTGCTATTAATGTATTTTTAGTAGCTAATTCTAAATTTTCTGGAAGAAACATGGCTGAGGTACTATTTAATGGTTTATCCATATTTATTCCCATGAGGATATTAATGCCTAATTGAACCCACGGTTTATTTGCTGTAATCGTATTTACTGTTTGACGGTAGGTCATTTCATTATTAGGGAAAATTATTTTTTCATCATGAAATATCATATCCCTTATTTTAGTTGCACAATTTTCTGAAAATGGTTTGTATTTATAATATAGGTTTTCAGGTTTAAAATTCTCATTTAACAAGGAAATAATTTTTTCTTTCTTATCACTTGAAAGGTTAAGTTTTAATTCAGTTATCCTTCTTTTTTCATAAAGGTATGATTGAATAAAAGGATAATATTGCTCAATTATTGAAAAATAATTCAAATCTCCGCTCAAGAAATTATAAATAAAATCAGGTTGCCTTGAATCGAATACTCCAAAATTATAAACTAAATCATTTTTTGGGTTTGAACTAAGATCTTTTATCCTCAACGCGCTATGACCAAACATGGAGTATAATTCATCTCCATTGCCAATGGTAATCAAGCTAATCTCAATATCATCGAAATCTTTACCTAATAATTTTGATGAACTATTCAAGAAAATTATTAAAAAGCATATTAATAGTTTTAATAATAATCCCATACTTCTAGTAAATAAACTCGTGTAAATTCTTAAATTTCTATGGTTATTGAATTAAATATCTGATTTAATCTTTATTAAAAAAAGCTTGACCCATTTTCTTCGCATTCATTTTTGGGAATAGGGATAGTAAAATTTCTCACTCAGTTAAGCCATGTCATTTTTTAATAGAATTATTTCCATTCCGACAAATACCAATCAGTAAATCCCCAATCTTCATCTTTATCGATTCTATAATCAAATGACCTTGGAGAGGAATTTTAAGAAATAATGCATTTGGTTTTCCTTCATCTGCTCCTTTTATCTCCTTGTCTAAATAATCTCCGAATTCATCGATAACTTGAACCTCCTTAGCTGATGGCATCCCATTTTCAATAAGATCTTGAAGATCGATAATTATTGATAATTGCCAGCAGAATACTTCTTTTGGTTCAAAGCCTTTCAAAGCCGTGTTTACAACTGCAATGCCTGGTAAATTTTCATCCTCAAATTCTAGGATTGAATAATATTCATCAGGGATTAAAACTCGGTATTTGGTCATTTGAAATAAAAGTTAAGTCCTTCTACTGGGTTCGATTCAAAATATTGTTTTTCATCATGTGTCTCGTATACAAAATTGAAAACCCGTTGTGCTCTTTCAATTTCATCTTGTTTTGCAGCTACAAATAGTCTTGCTGCTCGTTCTCTCCAATTACCCAAATAGTCAAATGCCAATTCCCGTATCTTCTCATTTTCGTCGATTGTTCCGATCATCAAGTCTGGAATTCCTTTCAAACCACCAATTTTGTGAAAGAGTTTTAACATTGACTTTTTTAAATCATAATTGCCCGTTTCGTAAATGCCTACAGCTCTTTCCATAACTTCTGGTCTCGGAATCTGGGATAAATATTCAATGATTACATTTCTAAGTCCAAGATAAGAACTATCAAGATTCGCAACAGCAAAATTATAACTATCTTCTGCATCGATTTTACAAAGCACTAAAAATGCAGTCTTTTTAACTCTTACTTTATTGTCATTCAGAAATGACTTTATTTTTTCAGGATAACTTTTATCATCAATTTCAGTTAACCCGATGAGTGATCCATTGACTTGTTTTCCTTCATTTAATTTGTCATAATAAAATTTTGCAAAGTCTATATTTGAATGTTTTAGTCTAAACCTTGCAAATTGCCTAACACTAGATGAATTGTCTGCTAAAAAATTTATTAAAATTTTCTCAAAATCAGGTTGATTTTTCAAGCAATATAATGTCTGTAGTCGAATATTCCCAGATTTGTCATTTAACAATTGCTTAATTTCTGCAGGTCCAAGATCAGCAAAATAATTTATAGCTAAACTTCTTATGATAAAATGTTTATCTCTTAAAAACAGATTAATTTCCCGCTGATTGCTTATAGGTGACTTTGAGATATGTCTTGCTAAGAGAATTCGTATCTGGTCCGGATAATTCTCAAATTTGTCTATTACATACTCTCTGTTTTTGGAAGTGATGAACTCCACAAATTCCTGATAAATATTGCTTAAGTCAATTCTTCCAACTTTTTCAAGCCATTCAAAAATTGGAAGGTTTTCAATTAAGCTATCAATGTATTTCTTTGTTTTATAATTATCAATTCCATTTTTTGCTAATTGTTGAATTGGCAAAACCCAATCAGCTAATCGATAGATCAGAAATTGTATAGCTCTTGGGCTGTCTATCTCTGATAGTTTTTTAACTGCTTTTTCTCGTACGTATCCATTGCCATTCAATGAACTAATTGCTAACAACTCAATATACTGTTCCCTACAATAATTTGCTTCATAATAGTCTATATCACTCTTTGAAATATTACAATATTTTAGTGTATTGAAATATCCCTTTTTGCTGTCAATCTTTTTAAATAGGTTAATTACTGTCTTTACAGTTGCTTCTCTAATCTCACTATTACCGTCTTTTAGAAAATCTACTAAATAATAGATGTCGGATGAATAACCATTAATGGCAATATTTGACAGGGCGTTTATTTTCTCAGCAGTATTGTCCTTTGAGAAAAACCAAGTTTTTCTTGGTTGTCTTAAAATTTCTATGTATTGCCAAATTTCCATTCTTGATATGTTTTGTTTGCTCTATTAGTAAAATTATAACAAAACAAAGTTAATAAAATATCTTTAAAGTTTAATTTAAGTAATTATTAAAATTTGTTAAAGAATTTACATAATAAAAATGTCTTATAAAATTTATAATCTCTGCATGGCAAAAGGTATACAGCATTACAACCAAGAGAAAGACATATCTATATTAATAGATGTATTTCATTGTTTTTCACCCCAGATAATGATTTTCGCTAGGTTGTCAACTTGAAATGTTTTGGACAGCTCATTTACTTTATTAGAATAAACTTCTAAATTTTTCAGAAGTTTTTCTAACGCTTCTTTCGTTTTATTATAATCAAGTCGAATTTCTTTTTTCGTATTCGGCGGAATAAATGTTTCATATTTATCTTCGCAGATTATTACAATTTCTTCTCCTTTTTTTATTATTAAAGGGCTTGGATGGCATTCAGTTAAGTAAAATTCAGAAAAATTCTCGATAAGAATGTTCTTCCAAAGTTGAATTTCCTCTAGTAATCCGCAGCATTGTGGGAATAATTCGATTTCATTATTAACAGATATGGCATAACCACCAAAAAGAGAAATTGAATCCTTTATATTAGAATCTCCGATATGTAGATTTATTATTTTCTCCATATCATCTATATTAATATCGAATAGAGGGTATTGGTAAATTCCTTTCTTAATTGGTTCAGGGAAATTTTTGTAATTTTTTTCAATTTCCCTTATTTTGATAAATAACCCATTCAATTTCATTATTAAATGGAGACCCATCTGGTGTTAATTCACTGCCTTTATCTTTTAATGTAGGAGGTTCAATTAATGGAATAAATCTGATTTCGTTCATTTATTAGGTTTTTGGGAGGTTTATCACCTAACATTATTATATGCACAGTATAGTACAATCTCAAAGATTTATACTGTATTTTTCCGCTATCTCTTTGTAGCAATTAACACGATGCCAATTAATATAAGCTTCAGATTCTTTTGTAACCGAAGTGCCATCTGAATAGATCGTTGTGGATTTATTTGTTATGGGTAATAGTGCATCTTCATAAAGCTCTTTTAATAATTTCTTAGCTTCATCTAATTTACCTAATTCCTTAAGTATAAAAAATCTTATGTCACCTATAAAAGTTGTATTTTCAACTGATGTGAAATCTAGCCAATTATCAAAATTTTCATATTTAATAAAGAAAGGAATGGTATAATCTATTAAATCATTGTTAAGTTCATTCGAAAGATTAATATAATTAGTTTGAGTTGTTAATTCATACCATATATCTTTATTAAATTTTAGAGAAGAAACTCTTTTTCTAACTTGAGACTGGTATTCTTTTGGAAATTTAGGCAAATCTCGGGTTGAAGTTTCTTTAAAAATTTTTTTATGAATTAATCCTAGGTTTAAAGTAAATTCTTTTGACTCAGCGGAATTCCATTTACTTTGTTGTAGATTAAGGCATTGGATTATATCTCCCACTTCTCTATAATAATTATTGCCACTTTTTTTAAAACCTAATGGTTTTAGGATTGGTGTTAAAGTTTCGCTAAGGGATATCTGTATTAAAGATGCTAAACTAAGAAATTTTTAACATTCCCCCCAAGAATTCAGCTTGGTCCTGAATTTGCTCAATCGAGTTTGGCAAATCCCTGTAAACAACAAAACCCGACTAAAAGTCGGGTTTTAATTAGTCTTTGCGGAGAGGGCGGGATTCGAACCCGCGGTACCGTTTCCAGTACGACAGTTTAGCAAACTGTTCCTTTCGGCCACTCAGGCACCTCTCCGGGTTTTGACAGTGCAAACATAACGCAAAATTTTCACTCTTCAAAGTCGATTTATCGAAAATTCCGCAATTTATCGCCGCCAATAAGCAACCTTTTGAATATCAATTTGTTTTTTTAGTTATCTTTTTTCTTGCTGAGATCATAATCGATCCTCACATGGTAAATACTCTTCAACATAGCCTTGAAAATCTTAGCCGATTCTGATATCTCACGCATCGTTATATCCGCATTCTGGAATTGACGCTGCATAAGCTTATGATCAATGATTTTGTCGACCAAATTATTAATCGACTCCTCAGTCGGTTCCTTTAACGCTCTTGATGCAGCCTCCACTGAATCCGCCATCATCAATACCGCAGTTTCTTTCGAAAATGGCACCGGGCCCGGATACTTGAAAATAGACTCATCGATTACCTTATCTGGATTCTCCTTAATCGCCATATTGTAGAAATAATCCACCTTCGTCGTACCGTGGTGTGTACGGATAAAGTCGATCACAACTTCCGGCATTTGATTTTTCCTCGCCATCTCAATCCCCTTAAGCACGTGGGAAATAATAATCTGTGCACTTTGTTCTGGTGTCAGCTCCTCATGCGGGTTATCGTTGGTTTTTTGGTTCTCAATAAAATAGAGCGGGTTGATCATCTTACCAATATCATGGTACAGTGCTCCTGCACGAACTAAAAGAGGGTTTCCGCCGATTTTATAGATCGCTGCCTCAGCTAGATTTGCTACCTGTAATGAGTGCTGGAAAGTTCCTGGTGCTTTCAACGATAATTCGCGTAATAACCTGGAATTACTATTCGTCAATTCCATTAAGGTCAGGTCTGAAACAATACCGAACAGTTTCTCAAAAGCATAGATCAATGGATAGGCGAGTAGGGTAAGACCAACACTGACTGTGAACGGTAAAATATCCTGCCAATAGATCGTCGAAAACGACCCATTTCTTGTCAATACCAATCCCATATAGGCTAGGATATAGGTTCCGAGTATCAGAACACTGGAAACCAAAAATTGCTCCCGCTTCACTAGCGTACGGATGCTGTAGATGGCAACCATACCAGCCGTAAATTGTAGGAATACAAAATCAAAACTATTTGGGACAAATAGCCCGGCAATCAATACCATTAAGATATGAATGTTGAGCGCTATTCTCGTATCAAATAATAATCTGAAGATAATAGGAACACTACAATAAGGAATGTAGTACAAGCTAGGGATCTTGATTTTAATTGCCCAACTTAATACCCCTAACATGACAAGAATTACGATAAAGATGATGAAGAGGAGACGGTTGTTATTAAAGATATCCTTCCTGAAAAAATAAAGGAATACCATCAGCAATGCCATCGCCAAGGATATCAAGATAAAATGACCAAATGTTACTAAATTCTGCTCACCGCTTATCCTAGATTCATCTTCGAAAACTTTCCTCAACGATTCTAATTTCTGATAGGTATCGTTGTTGATAATTTTACTTTGTTCTGCAATCAGCTCATCTTTCTGTACCATCCCTCGGGTAGTCGAAATATTTGCCAATGCTGTTTGCTCCACCTTATTGGTTTGCGATTCGTTAAAGACAAAGTTGATATTTATGTAGTTCTTAAGAACTTCTGCCAACCATCGTTTATGCTCAATTAATTTATTCTTTTCTAATGCCCCAACAATATATTGATTTGCCGACTCAATCGTAAAGCAGTCTACTGTATTCTTTTGCTGAGCAATATTATCATGGACAAGGACAAAATTATACTCGAGTCCTGTAGGATCATTCTTTGTTGTATCGCTTCCCTTATTCTGGAACCTATTGTTTAAGGAGATCACTCCGCGTTCATAGATGTAATTCAATAGGGCAGTACCTACTTCCCGATAACTATTAATATTTACAGTTTCCGATGAATCTAATTGACTGGCTTGCCATTTTTCATTCAGGTCGGTATTGAACTGGTCAATCTGCTCTTTACTAGCTACATCGTTTAAATTATAGATAGGTTGAACCGTCTTTAAAATATACTGTTTATCACGCTCCATTTCCTCGGCAGTTTTCAGGACTGCAAAGTTGTATGGAGAAATCAGATTCTCATGGTTCCATGGTTTTCCTTTTTGATATTCATATCTAAACCGAGGTTGTTTAGGTAGAAATATACAGATTAGGATAATGGTCAATACCACCATCCCATATTTCCATAGGGTTGAGTTTTGCTGTAATTTATCCTTAGGGTAGTTAATCTTTAATTTCGCCACGTTCTTGTTTTAGTGATCTTAACAAACAAATGTAATTAATTTACCGCAAACAGTTCGGAATCTGTAAACCTATTTCAGTATAAGACAATGTAAAAGACAGTATGGTTACGTTTGGGTTTCAGTCGTGTTTTAGTCGTGTCTCGTCCGCATCTTGGCAGGACATTGTCCACAGCTCGTCCGCTTGTGAGCGGACGAGCTCCGGATAAGTTTTGGACAAGCTGTGGATGAGACACGAGCGAAACACGAGCAAAACCCGACTCGGACTCAACTGAGATATGATTTACGGATAGCCTTATTTGAATTAATAAATTATAATGAATTTCTAATAGGAAGGGCTTAAAAATACCCTTTAGCAGTTCTTGAATAAGAATTTGCAATTAATAAGTATGGTGGGATTTTATTCATATAAGCAAGATTCTTATTGGAATGAGAAAATGAATGTTATGTGAATGTAGAGATTGCTTTTAAAAGAGCTTGATGTTTCAATTAGAGGATAATACTTGTTATCTTTGCAGAAAATTTAAGACATGTCCACACAACAACACTTAATTGCACCTTCGGTATTGGCAGCAGATTTTGCGAATCTACAGCGAGATATTGAGATGGTGAATAATAGCGAAGCTGATTGGTTCCATATTGATATTATGGACGGTGTATTCGTTCCTAATATTTCCTTTGGTTTTCCGGTTATGAGCGCAATTGCAAAACATGCGAAGAAGCCAATGGATGTGCATTTGATGATTGTTGATCCTGACCGTTATTTAAAAATCTGTAAGGACAATGGTGCGGATATTATTACCGTGCATTATGAGGCTTGTACTCACTTACATCGCACATTAGCAGCGATTAAGGAGTTGGGATGTAAAGCAGGTGTTGCGTTGAATCCTCATACTCCGGTTTCATTATTGAAAGATGTGATTCAGGATATTGACCTAGTTTGTTTGATGTCTGTGAATCCAGGATTTGGTGGTCAGAAATTCATTGAGCGTACTTACAGTAAAATCAAGGAATTGCGCGCGTTAGCAATAGAGAACGGAACGGATGTATTGATCGAAATTGATGGGGGAGTTGGTCTATCGAATGCAGGGAAGTTATTAGCTGCAGGGGCGGACGTTTTAGTAGCTGGAAGCTTTGTGTTTACGGCCGAAAACCCTACACAAACGATTCAGGAACTGAAAGCTGTAGACCCTTCTGTTCAATCGGTTTAGGTCTATTGTTTAGAATATTTCCAAATTAGGTTGAGATGGCAGAATTGCAAATTAAACGCAGTTTTTTTTGTATTTTTGCGTAAATAGCTCAAAAAAGAGAGCAAATAGTTAAAATTTAATAAATCATATTAAACTACAAATAAATGGCTTTTGATATAGACATGATCAAAAAGGTTTATTCTCAATATGATGAGCGTATTAAATCTGCTCGTCAGGTTGTTGATAAACCATTGACTCTAGCTGAGAAAATTTTATATGCGCACCTTTGGGATGGTAACGCAACTGAGGCATACGAGCGTGGAAAATCATATGTTGATTTTGCACCGGATCGCGTAGCAATGCAAGATGCTACTGCACAGATGGCATTATTGCAGTTCATGCAAGCTGGCCGTCCGAAAGCAGCGGTTCCTTCAACTGTACACTGTGACCACTTGATTCAAGCGCGTGATGGAGCAGCTGAGGATTTAAATCGTGCTAAAAACGAAAGTTCTGAAGTATTTAACTTCTTAAGTTCAGTATCGAACAAATACGGTATTGGTTTCTGGAAACCAGGTGCTGGTATTATCCACCAAGTAGTATTGGAAAACTATGCTTTCCCAGGTGGTATGATGATCGGTACGGACTCACACACAGTAAATGCTGGTGGTTTAGGTATGGTAGCTATCGGTGTTGGTGGTGCTGATGCATGTGACGTGATGGCTGGATTACCATGGGAGCTTAAATTCCCTAAATTAATCGGTGTTAAATTAACTGGTAAATTATCAGGATGGGCAGCTCCAAAAGATGTAATCTTGAAAGTTGCTGGTATCTTAACTGTAAAAGGTGGTACTGGTGCAATCGTAGAATACTTCGGTGATGGTGCTGAATCATTATCATGTACTGGTAAAGGTACGATCTGTAACATGGGTGCTGAAATTGGTGCTACCACTTCAACATTCGGTTATGATGCTTCAATGGAGCGTTACTTACGTGCTACTGACCGTGCTGAAGTTGCTGATGCTGCAAATGCTATTAAAGAGCATTTAACTGCTGACCCTGAAGTTTATGCTAATCCTGAACAATACTTCGATCAATTGATCGAAATCAACTTATCGGAGTTGGAGCCTTCATTGAATGGTCCTTTTACTCCAGATTTGTATACTCCAATCTCACGTATGCGTGAAGAAGCTGGTAAAAACGGCTGGCCTACAAAAGTTGAATGGGGATTAATCGGTTCATGTACTAACTCTTCATACGAAGATTTATCACGTGCTGCTTCTATCGCTCGTCAAGCTGTTGAAAAAGGTCTAGTTACGAAAGCTGAATTTGGTATCAACCCAGGTTCTGAGCAAGTTCGTTTTACTGCTGACCGTGATGGTTTATTGAAAACTTTCGAAGATCTAAACGCGACGATCTTTACAAATGCATGTGGACCATGTATTGGTATGTGGGATCGTGCTGGTGCAGATAAACAAGAGAAAAACACAATCGTTCACTCATTCAACCGTAACTTTGCAAAACGTGCTGACGGTAACCCGAATACCTTTGCATTCGTAACATCACCAGAAATGGTTGCTGCGATTGCTATCTCTGGTGATTTAGGATTTAACCCATTGACAGATACGTTAACTAATAAAAACGGAGAGCAAGTGAAATTAGATCCTCCTACTGGTGATGAATTGCCAGAAAAAGGATTTGCAGTTGATGATCCAGGATATCAAGCTCCTGCGGCAGATGGATCTTCTGTTGTAGTTGAAGTAAGTCCTGAATCTGATCGTCTTCAGTTATTAGAGCCGTTTGCAGCTTGGGAAGGTACTGATCTTAAAGGTTTGAAATTATTGATCAAAGCTAAAGGAAAATGTACAACTGACCACATCTCTATGGCAGGTCCTTGGTTGAAATACCGTGGTCACTTAGACAACATCTCTAATAATATGTTGATCGGTGCGGTAAACTACTTCAACGAAAAAACTGACAAGGTGAAGAACCAATTGACTGGCGAGTACGGTCCGGTTCCTTCAACTCAACGTGACTATAAAGCACACGGAATCGGTTCGATCGTTGTTGGTGATGAAAACTATGGTGAAGGTTCATCTCGTGAACACGCAGCTATGGAACCTCGTCACTTAGGTGTTCGTGCGGTATTAGTGAAATCATTCGCTCGTATCCACGAAACTAACTTGAAAAAACAAGGGATGCTTGGTCTTACCTTCGCTAATAAAGATGATTACGATAAGATCAAAGAAGATGATACTATCGATATCATTGGATTAACTGAATTCACTCCTAATAAACCGCTTACATTGGTATTACACCATTCAGACGGTACATCAGAAGAAATTCTTGCTAACCACACTTACAACGAACAACAAATCGGTTGGTTCAAAGCTGGTGGTGCATTGAATATTATTCGATCGAGTCAGAAGTAGTATTTAGTATTAAGTAGTTAGTATTTAGACTAGCAACGGAATATAGTAGTTAGTATTAGACTACGACGAAATAAAGTGCTGTTCGAGAGGACAGCACTTTTTTTATTTAAGAATGAACTTTATCACCTAAACCACTTTTAACTATATTTGGAGAAAATGACAAAAGTATAAAACCGGTCAACTCTATTTAGAGATGGACAACTGTCTCGATTCTTTTGTCCTATGTCTAATATCTCCTTGTCTCTTCTTAAAAATCCCAGCGGGATGACATATCTATAGCCAGACTCGCAGGGTCTGGAATAAGCGTTAATTTCAAAACAACTCCGTAGGAGTGACGTGTTAGCTAGAGGTTTTAGAAATATGCCACACCTACGGCGTTGAATTCTGTGATGTAAAATAAATTTCTATAGACATTGCATCCCTATGGGATTCATTGGATATTCCATCCCTACAGGATTTGACAAATATATTATCCCTCTGGGATTTGAATATATCCTTTCAAACCATTGCTATTCTAACTCAATAGGAGGTTGAAAAAAAGTGTTTTGGGGGAATGTTATCTCCTAAACCACTTTTAACTATATTTGATATAAATGACAAAGTATATAACCGGCCAAGTCTATTTAGAGATGGAAAACTGTCTCTGTCTCTGTCTTTTGTCTTTTGTCTTATTTCTATATTTGATGAAAATGACAAAAATATAAAACCTGTCAACTCTATTCAGAGACAGGCCAACTGTCTAGGCTCTTATGTCTTTTGTCTTATGTCTTATGTCTATTAACCAAATGAACAGAAATCTAATGAAAAGCATAGCTTTAATAGCTATTTTAATGGGTTCAGTCCATATGAACTTAAATGCTCAAAAAATCCCTTACGAACTGGATGCAAAGAAAAATACTACGGTTACCTATCAGGAATTAGTAGACTATTATGCGAGTTTGTTGAAAGGACGTAAGGATGCAAAAATAATTGATGTAGGGCAGACGGATGTTGGTAAGCCATTGCAGGTTATCGTACTATCCAAGGATGGAGATTTTGATCCGAGACTTATTAAGGCCAAAGGAAAAGCGGTTATGTTGATCAATAATGGCATTCATCCGGGTGAGCCAGAAGGTATAGATGCGTCTATGATGTTTGTCAGGGATTTGTTAACGGAAAATAAGCTTCCTGATAATTTGGTGCTTTGTGTGATACCGGTTTACAATATTGCGGGCATGTTGAATAGGGGTGAGTCTAGGGTAAATCAGAATGGTCCTAATGAATATGGATTTCGTGGTTCAAGGCAACATTATGATTTGAACAGGGATTTTATAAAAGGAGATTCCAGGAATTCCAGACTGTTTCAAAAGATCTTTAATACATGGGATCCTGATGTTTTCTTAGATACCCATACGAGCAACGGTGCGGATTACCAATATGTAATGACTTTAATAGAGACGCATAAGGACAAATTGCATAAGGACCTGGCTCCATATATGAAGTCAAAATTCACAGATGAGCTTTATAAAAGGATGGAAAAGGTTGGATTTCCGATGGTTCCCTATGTTAATTCAAAAGGTGAAACTCCAGAGAGTGGCTTAGTTTCTTTTTTGGAAAGTCCTAGATATTCAACAGGTTATGCAGCATTACATAATACAATAGGTTATATGCCTGAAACGCATATGTGGAAACCGTACCAGCAAAGGGTGGAATCGACTTATGCATTGATGAAGAGCTTGTTCGATGTATCGGTTAAGGAATCTAAGGATTTGGTTGCTTTAAGGAAGAAGATTAAACAAATGGTGGTGGATCAGGTGGAATTTCCTGTGAGTTGGAGCTTGGACACTAGTCATGTAGATACCATTAATTTTATGGGTTTCGAATCCGGGAAAAAGAAGAGTGAGGTATCAGGAGAGGATCGATTATATTATGACCGGAGTAAGCCTTTTCAAAAACAAGTTCCATATTTCAGCAGCTACAAGCCAAATGTTGTCATCAAGAAACCAAAGGCTTATATTATACCACAGGCTTATGATCGATTAATCGAGTTGATGAAGACGAATTCAGTCATCATGAGGCAATTGGGGAATGATCAAGTGATTGATGTAGAAATGTATTATATCAGCAGTTATAAAACACAAAGCTCAGCTTATGAAGGTCATTTTCCACATCATTCTGTAGAAGTAAGCTCGAAGAAAATGAAGGTGCCTTTTTATGCAGGAGACTGGGTTGTAGAAACTAACCAGCCCATGAACCGATATATCGTTGAAACCTTAGAGCCGCAAGGAATGGATTCGTTTTTCAATTGGAACTTCTTTGACGCTATTCTATCCCAGAAAGAATATTTTTCGGCGTATATATTTGAAGATACAGCTGCAGAACTGTTAAAGAATGATTCGAAGCTTAAAAAAGATTTCGAGGACGCTAAAAAGGCTGATCCGAAATTAGCAGGGAGTGGAAGAGCGCAATTGGAATGGATATATAAAAGGACGCATCATTATGAGCATAATTACGGGTTGTATCCTGTAGGTCGATTACTTTAATATGTTTAAAACCTGTTGACAAAAGGCTGTCATTGCTGCTTTGTAGATTTGATTATTCAATCATTTAAAAGAAAAATTTATGAGCACACAAGCATTTTTGACTAAGGAAGAATTTTTAAACAATTGGCAAGGCCATAGAACCTTAACAAGAAAAACAATTGAAAAATTTCCAGAAAAGGATCTTTTTGAATTCAAGATAGGAGTAATGCGTCCATTTAGCGATATGATCAAGGAGTTGCTAAGTATCGGCATACCAGGTTTGGAAGATATTGTCAATAACAGAATCAGCAAATACAATCATAATTTACCATTTGATACCAAAAAGGCTTTATTAGCAGAATGGGATCGTCAAACTCCGTTGATTACAGAGTTCTATAATCAGATTTCAGAAGATAAATTAAAAGAAGATTTCAATTTATTTGGAGAGTTTAATTTTCCAATCAATCAAAACATTGTTTATTTTTTGGATAATGAGATTCACCATCGTTCTCAAGGATATGTTTATTTAAGAGCGCTTGGAATCGAACCGCCAATGTTTTGGGATCGGTGGTAGAAGGTTTTAAGATAAAAAAAAATCCACGTCGCAAGACGTGGAATATCAATTAGTGAATTATAACCTTCGTATTAGAATTGATTTATTTTTGTTCGTAAACTGAGTTTACTTCTGTGATTTTCCATCCGTCTTGATCTTGGATCATGGTCAAGTAGTCAGTACGTTTAAAGTTTGAGAAGTTTAAAGAAACCTTAGCTAGTGTATATTTTCCAGCAGTTTCAACAACTTGGTAGTCGGTGTCACAATTGAAGGTGATACCTTTTTGGATTTTCAACTGTTTGATATATGAAGCTCTAGCTATTGGAGCTTGTTTATATTCTGTATTGAATTTTTGGGTGAAATCTTTTCCGAAAAGATCGTCAACATGTTCAACATTTCCTTTTACCGTAGTGTTGATATATGCATCAACTACATTTTCTACGACTGCTGTGTTTAATTTGTCCTTGTCTTTATCAACTGCGAAAGCTGTAACTGAAGATGCGAATAATAGACCTGCGATTGCGAATGTTTTTACTAGATTTTTCATGACTTATTTTTTTTAGTGGTTGTACCTGTTATATGTTTTTATTTATTATTTCTTATTTGATACACCAAAGGTATAGTCAAAAAAGACGCTATAACAGGCCAAATAGGCCAGTTCTTACAGTTTCTCGGTAAAAGAAGGAGTTGACTCGGTGAAAAATCATAAGGGAATGAAGCGAATTTTCACCGATGAAAAATCAGGGTAATTGTTATTTAGATTGGAGCATTTTGTAGCGATGGTTCTTACCCCAGTACACCAATTGTTTGATAAGATCTTTCGAAGACCTGCCGTAATCCGTAATCCGATACTCTACTGTCTTAGGTTTGGTATTTAATTCTTCCCTCTCAACAAGCATGTTGACTTCAAGGTCTTTCAATTCTTTGGTCAATACCTTGGCAGAAATTCCTAATACTTCACGTTGGATCTTTTTAAATGTATTCACTTCTTTTTCACGGGTGATGAGATAGTGTAGTATCAATAATTTCCATTTTCCACCTAAAATATCAAGTGTATCTCGCATCGCCAATAAGTTTTCCGTACAGGTAGGGGGATCGTTCTTTAGTGCCTTCATGAGTTTATTAATAGAAATCAATAATCGGATTAATTACTACAATTTATCCAAAACTTAATAGGTTTCCAAATGGTAACTAGTTACCGGGAGGCAACTCATACTAAGTGAGCGAGTTAATACATTTTAATTTGTATTAACAAAAGAAAGTACAGCCATGAAAACTAGAAATATAGAAAAAGTATTACATCCGGGAACATTTAATTGGGTTGGTGATGCATTTTATTCCACATCATTTATCGGGAAAGACATTCCCAGAAAAAGGATGGATCCGTTTTTTGCATTAGGATATAATGCGGATATAGAATTTGAAAGTTCTGAGATACCAAGAGGTGTTGGAGCGCATCCACACAAGGGATTTGAAACGGTGACCTTGGCGTACAAAGGTAAAATTGCGCATGAAGACAGCATGGGCAACAAAGGAGTAATTAGCGAGGGAGATGTGCAATGGATGACTGCAGGTTCAGGAATTTTGCATCAAGAATATCATGAAGAGGAGTGGTCAAAAACTGGTGGACTATTTCAGATGGTCCAAATGTGGGTGAACTTGCCTGCTAAGGATAAAAATACAAAACCTCATTATCAGGATTTATTGGCAACAGAAATGACGAAAGTTAGCTTGGAGAATGAGGGAGGGGATATTCATGTAATAGCAGGAGAATATAAAGGTGCAAAAGGGAAAGCTACAACCTATTCGCCGATTCATTTATATAATGCCTATTTACATCAAGCTGGTAAGGCGGAGTTTACCCTACCTGAAGATTATAATACTGCTATTTTGATTTTGGAGGGCATGGTAAAAGTAAATGGTCATACAACATTAACGAAAGATAGTTTTGCTATGTTCGAAAATGGAGGCGGAGATACTTTTATGTTGGAAGGTGTTTCTGAAGATAGTATTATTTTGATCTTGAGCGGAAAACCATTGAACGAACCGGTTGCACATTATGGTCCTTTTGTTATGAACACACAAGAGGAGTTGGAGCAAGCCTTTCAAGAATTCAGAGAGGGGAAGTTTGGTGAGTTACGATAATTTTTTCAGCTTTTAGACGTATAATTCGGTCGCTGCAAAAATTCAATATAAGATCATCCGTTTCTTTTGGATCTTCTTGATTTATTAAAAAAGTATGGTTTTGACGGTAATCCGCAGGATAGAAAGTCAGTTCACTTAAGATATGGTCGTCTGATAGATGTTCAGTAGATGGATCATTATTTTGGAAATAGGAATAATGATATGCTGTGAATATAATTTTAGAAAAGGGTAATTCTGCAGAAATATTATTGTTTAACCTTTGGAAAGGGATAATGATTTGGTCAGGATGAACCTCAAGATTGCTAATTGAAAAATTATAACAGTTGTGAAGGTCTATTTCAAAGCCTTCATAGCATAAATAAATTAAGTTCTTAATCTTAAAGTTCGTAAGCATAACTAAATATAATAAAAAAGGAAGCCGCACCCAATTGGGTACGGCTTCTTTACTAATATTTAATTGAGATTAGAAGCTAATTACATAGCTTGCGTATGATTTTGAAGTTAAACTGTTGTTTGATTTCACATCAACCTGAAAAGAATTGTTTTCAATTTTTTCAGGACGATTTATAGTAAACTGACCATTATCAATAGAGGTATGAATCAATTCGTCATTGATTAAGATTTCTAAATGATCATTAGTCTGATCACCGGACAATTTGAAGGTAAAATCAGTTTTGGTATTAGAAATTAATTCAAGTTTACCTTTTGGGTCAGCTTGAGGAATTTCCATTTGATTGATATTTAATTCTGAAGGAATTTCTTTGGTTTCAGGGTTTCCAAAAAGTAAACTTCCGATAAACATGGCTGAAAAAAATAGTTCATTCATAAGTTTTGAATTTTGTTATATGTTTAATTAATCTATTGTAATAACGATGTTACAAATTAGATTATTGCATTTACTATGCCAAAAGTGAGTTTTTAAGGTTTTTTAACAGGTATAAAAATAAAAATCCTGAGCTGGGGAAGCTCAGGATTTTACCAAACCAATTATTAACCTAAATTATGAAATTACTCTTTTATTACTCTTTGCTATTATTAACGCAATCAAAATACATATGTTATGTACAGCGATATTGATTAACAATTTTTAACAAAGAATTATTGAGTTTCAGTAATTCTGGTAAATAATTTATTTATCTCTTAAAACTAAGTTTTTAGCGAAGTAAGCCATTGGGAAATAAGCGAAAACCAAATCGACGAATGTGTACCAGATAGGTGAAGGCAACATAAAAATAGAAGCCAATCCGCCTAAATAGAAAAACACAGCAATTATCATAGCGTAAGTTAGCTTATTGTTAGGTGCGATCCATGAAGCAACTAAAGCACCTGCGAAGGTTCCTAAAGCATGAGCTAAAAAGGGGAATAGAAAATGCTTTGGTTCAAAAAGATGCATAGCAGCGCTCAATCCTTCGGCTGTACTTACATCTGCACCCTCAGGTGGTGGAATTACATTTGGACTAATATTGATAAGTGCCATATTAACAACACTTCCGATTACTATACCTAAAACAACAGCTAGGATCTTTCTAAAAATGGGATTCATTTGGATTAATAAATTATTTGATTAGAATGCAAATGTATATCAAAATCCAATTGAAAAACCAGTTGTTAAAAAATAATGTTTTGTTAAGAATTAAATCTGTATTAAAAATGCTGATTATTGTGATAGTTTTATTTTAGCAGTTTCAACGGAATCAAGAAAATTGACTGATTTACCTTTGTTGCTTTCAAAAATAAAATCCTTTAAACTCTTACTATCATATTTGCTGAAGTTACCAACAATTGCCAGCCTTACTCGGTATGTAGAAAATTTTTGGAGAATTTCACCAGCGATTTTAGTTTTCAGGTTGAAAAAATCTGGATGAATATTTTTTTCATGAATAATTAATCTGTCATAACCCTGATAATAAATATCGCCCATTACATCTTTTCCGTCTTCAGCTGTTTTCCAGATGTAATCATTCGCTCTTATTTCAGCAATTTGCTGATTATTAAGTGAATGTTTAATCAATTCCATTTTTTTATTTGTTTTTCGTCATAAACATAATAAATCTCTTGGAATAAAGAGGATAGATTTGGAGCAATAAATGATTAGGAAAGAAAAAGAAACCCCGCTTAAGGGATCTAAACGGGGTAAGGTATAAAGATAATAGTTATTTTGATTTTCCTTTTAATGTGCAGCTTTCTTTCTGCAGGTTGATATTCCAAGCAAACTGTATAATGGGCAGAAGCCAATTAAGCTAGTCAGAATGAATATGCCAGCTACAACTAATAGAACGATAGCTAAGGTTCCAGAAATAATTTTTGTAAAGAATAATACAGCAATAATAATAGCTAATATTATTCTAATTGTTTTGTCTTGTGAACCCATATTTGTTTTCATAGATTTTTGATTTTGGGTTGAACACTAAAACAAAAATGCTATATATATAGGTGTTTGTCAGTGACTTTTATCACATTGGAGAGAAAATTTCTACTTTATTTCTAAAAAGTTTCAAAATACCTTTTTGTTCCAACTGTTTTAACAATCTAGAAATAACTTCTCGCGAGGTAGAGAGCTCATTAGCAATCTCTTGATGGGTAATGTGAAGTATATTAGATTGAACAGCAGCAGATTTAATTTTTAAATATTCGATAAGTCTTTCATCAATTTTTTTGAAGGCAACGCTGTCTAAGGCATTTATGATTTCATCATAACGATTGTCCATGGTACGAAGTACGAACATCCTCCAGCTGGCATAACTGTCATACCATTTTGTTGAGATAGAGGAGGGGATAGCAATAAGTTCAACTCGTTCCTCAGCAATAGCTTTGATATTGCTTAATTTGTTCATTAATGATGTGGAAAGGGATACTGCGCAGCTTTGCCCTGATTTGATATAATATAAAATCAATTCATTTCCTTCACTAGTTTCTCTAATTACTTTAATCGTACCCTTAATCAAAAGTGGGATCACCTTTATATATTTATTGGGCTCGACTATCAAATCGCCAGGATTAAATTCTAATCTGGTACCAACCTGATCAAATTCTGCCCGAAGTCCCTGCTCTAGAAGAAAATCAAATTTCTTGTTTATCATTTTGAAAATAGTTGTGTGAATACTTGATGATGAAACTATATTAATGTTTAAACAATAAATATAGATAATGGGAAAATAAGTCCATCTTTATCTATCCAAAATATAAAAAATATTAGGATTTCGGCTACAAAGTATGGCTTAATTGGATTAATATTTGCTTTAAATATTAATATTAGCCATTAATTTGTCCTGATAATAAAAAAAATCTTTAAGTTGAACAGAAATTTAATTGAGTTAAAGAAATCGGTAATTACTTTACATTTTTAAGATCAAGTAAATAACTGTTGCTATTGTATTCAAAATAATAACCACGATTTACAATTGTAAGTAAGTTTGTTCAATAATTTCTTTAAAATGATTATAGCCATTGTTGCTATTCTTCATCTAAACATTGACTCCAAAGATATAACCCACTAATGCTGATAATCCCATGGCGATTGTTCCCCAAATGACAATTCTTATCACGGCTTTTGATATACTAGATCCACCCGTTTTTGCTGATACTGCACCTAATATTATTAGGGAGAGAATAGTAAAACCATAAAGGTAGTATTCCATATTATTTACAGGGGCAAAAAAGACAACGAGCAGCGGCAAGATTCCTCCTGCGGTAAAAGCGGCTCCAGATGCTAATGCAGCCTGAATAGGATTAGCCTGATTAATTTCTGTAATTCCGAGTTCATCCCTGACATGGGCAGCTAATGCATCTTGATCTGTTAATTCTTTTGCCACGAGTAAAGCTGTTTCTTGTTTTAGACCACGCTGTTCATAAATTCTGGCTAACATTTGGAGTTCAAGTTCTGGCATTTCGGCTAATTCTGCTGCTTCTCTTTTAATATCAGCCTTTTCAATGTCTGTTAGTGAACTTACTGAAACGTATTCTCCTGCTGCCATAGATAAAGCTCCAGCCACCACACTGGCAATGGTTGCCAAAAGGATAGGATCCTTGGTACTACTCGCCGTCGCGATACCAATTGCCAGACTAGATACTGAAATTATACCATCGTTCGCACCTAAAACCGCTGCTCTAAGCCAATTGCTGCGATTTATATAATGAGGGTCTAGGTAGTTTTCTAAGGTTAGCATTTTTGTTTTTTTTAAAATAGATGAATATTTTTATAGTTTAAATTTTGGTTGATATATATTTTTTGAAAATGATACAACTTCTTTAAAAAGATCTTTTAACAATTCTAAGTTGGATATTAAAGATTTTTTAGAAGTTAAGATATTAACAATTTTTTGATTCAATCTTTTGGGACAAATTGATAATTTTTCTAAAATTTCAGGAGCATTCTTGTCTCCAATTGGATAGACTTCATTTAATGCAAAGAGGCCGTTTACTAATGATTTTAATGTCCTGCTGAAACAGCCGAACGTATTATAATAATCTTCGTTATTCGCATATTGAAATGCCATCTTTATGCTGAATTCTGCCGACCATAAAGAATCTTGGATAATGGTATTCTTTAGAGATTCAGGATATGTCTTAATCAATGATTTCAGGTATATGAGAATATTCTGGGGATCATATTGAGGAATACAGTTTTCTATTTCTGCCAAATAGAAGATAGATGAGAAGCCAAAAGGAGGCTGTTGGTCAAAATTATTTTCCCAGATACCATCTTGAGCGTTTTGGATAGTTCTTCTGACTTGATTGATGTTTCTGTAAAGAAAATCTACTTTCCCTGCAGAGGTTTCAATCCACGCACCTCCGTTTACCCAAGGCCCCCATTCATAAAAATCAGTAACTACAGGCGTTTTATCTACTGCATATTTTTTTGCAACTAATTTAATTTCATCTATTGAAAAGGGATGGTTTTCATGATAGTATATGCCTATATCCAAGTCAGAATTAGAAGTTGCTCTACCTGTTGCATATGAACCTCCTAGGACAATGGCAGAAATATTATCGATTTTTTGCAGATCTGAACAGATATTTTCTAATGTTTTTTGCTTTTCAGGAGGTATGAGCATCATCGTTTATTCCTCTAATTTGACTTTTATGGCATTCAACAATCTTTTTTCAAAATCCTTGATAACATTTTGTGCCCAAAAATTGGCATAGAAATTCATTTTGGATTTCAATAGGTAATCACAACTTAATTGGACTTTTGTTTGATTTGTCGAAATTGGAGTCAGTGTATAGGAGATATTATTAAACCTAAAAAAATCACCTTTTAAAATATGATTGTCTGTGGGTTTGTTCCTTAAAAGAGATTTGGAAAGATCAATTTTAAAATTGACAAATTCATTTAGTTTCATTTCACTTATAGTCTCATATAATTGCAATCCATCAGTAAACTTTCCTATTCTATAAATTGTTGAATCATTTTTATATAATTTGGATTCAATTGGTCTTGGAATACCAATGAATTGATAGAATCCATCTTGGTAATGAATATTAGATAATTTGGGTACTTCTATCAAATTGGGAAAGATTTCAGCGCTGGGTTTATCAATAACGAGGAAATAAGATACTTTATAGTTTTCAGATATATCTGGAAATGAATTTTCTATGGGTAATAGGATCAATGGAAGCAAAAGAATAGAATAAAGTCGGTTGTTGTTCCGATCTTTTTTGAGAAAATATCTTACTAATAAAGCTACAGTTCCTGTTATTAATAAATAGGGAATTCCGAGAATTAAGAGACAAAATGTGTCTTCTAATTTGGTGACAACTGCTAATAAATAGAATAAGAATATTGCTAAAAAAGGGAAAAAGAATGATTTTATTGCTGATCTTCTTATGTCCTCAGATAAAATAATCGGAAGAAGTGATATGATAATAGGTGTAACAATAAAGAATGTGATTGAAAAGACATCACTAACTTCATTAAAAGAAGATTCATCTAAGAATATTCTCACTAATAGGCCATATAAAGCAGCTACTATTATTCCAAAATATTCATTGCTATATATTTTTTTAAGATCCATTGATTGATAGTGATTTATTCTCTTGAAGTTAACCAAGATTGAGGATGCTTGCAAGTAGGAAGAGTAAAAAATTGGAGTTGAGATGAATAAATTAAAGTTTATTAAATTTATTTTTAGAATTATGGTGATAGTTTCATAAAAATTGGAACATGTAATAAAAAGAGATTTATATGGAAGATGTTTGCAGTTCAAATGTAGCAAAGGACCGAGAATCACATTTCTTAGATTTATATCAAATCGCCTTTCCGGTAATTGCTAAATATGTAAGTCGAATGGGTGGTAGTTTTGAGGAAGCAAAAGACGTTTTTCAGGATGCTATGATTGTGTATTATGAAAAAAACAAGATCATCCCATTGTTGAATGATAGCGCTTATTTGGTGGGAATTTCCAAGAACTTATGGTTAAAGCGATATAGGGATAATTATCAACATACGATATCATTAGATAAGGTTCAGACAGATATTATGTCTGAGGAGGATTTAATGCCTGTCAGCAAGCGTCTGATGCGTTTTTTGGAAGTGGCTGGTGAGAAATGCATGAAACTCCTAAAGGCTTTCTATTATGATCAAATTCCATTGACAGAAATCGCAGGACAATTTGGATTCTCAGGTACTAGAAGCGCGACTGTTCAGAAATATAAATGTTTAGAAAAGGTAAGAGAAACTGTTAAAGAAAAAGCACTGGAATATGATGACTTCATGGAATGAAACGAAACGGATAGATGATTATTTGTTAGGAAAATTACCGGTGAATGAGGCATTGCTATTTGATGTTCAGCTATTGATCGATGAGGAGTTGGAAGCTAATGTTAAATCACAACAAAGATCTTATGAGATTATACGTCAGTTTGGTCGTGCGCAGCTGAGAAATGAATTAGAGGCCGTTCAGCAAAAACTGTTTACAGATCCTAAGTATACGAGCTTTAAGCAAAAGATAGTTCAGCTATTTAAAAAACCTTAAAATCCCTTAAACTATGCAAATCGATAAAAATGAGTTCCGCAAATTTGCGGTAGGGCATTGCTATGTCCAAAAAGATCGTGTTGACAATTATATTTCAGCGATCGATAATGCTCAAATCCCAGTGGCGATGACACCTTACATAACCGAAGAGCGGGAATTGAGAGTTTCACAAATGGATGTGTTTTCAAGGTTAATGATTGACCGGATTATTTTTATGGGAGTACCTGTTGACGCCAATATTGCCAATATTGTACAGGCTCAATTACTATTCCTCCAGTCAGTTGATCCTAAGAAGGATATTCATATGTATGTCAATTCACCAGGGGGTGAGATTTATGCTGGATTGGGTATTTATGATACGATGCAATTAGTAGGTCCAGATGTGGCCACCATTTGTACGGGAATGGCATTCTCCTTTGGAGCGGTTCTTCTGTGCGGGGGTGCTGCGGGGAAACGTGCTGCCTTGAAACATTCTCGGGTAATGTTACATCAGCCTCTTGGTGGGGTTCAAGGTCAAGCATCGGACATCGAAATTACAGCTAAGCAAGTTTTGAAATTAAAAACAGAACTGTATGAAATCATTGCCAAACATAGTGGTCAAACCTATCAAAAGGTGCATGATGTAAGCGATAGAGATTATTGGATGACTGCTGAGGAAGCTAAAGAATTTGGTGTAATTGATGAAATACTCTAATTATGAAATGAAGATTGGCCAGCTTCATGATTCCTTTATTCATTATTGGGATCATACCGAAAGTTTGGGGGGTAAAGATTTTTAAGCATACAATTTCATCACTCTGTACAGAAAGAATGTCGTGTCCCTTACGCCACGAAAGACGCTCCTGAAAGCTTTAAGTTTTG
>NZ_SMMI01000019.1 GCF_009733535.1 Sphingobacterium endophyticum
CAATACTTTCCCCAATCCTTTCCCCCCAATCCTTTCACCCCAATACTTTCCCCCAATCCTTTCACCCCAATACTCTTCAACAATACTAAGCCCAATACTCTTCAACAATACTATCCCCCAGATCCTGTAATCCCAATCCTTTCACCCCAATCCTTTCACCCCAATACTCTTCAACAATACTAAGCCCAATACTCTTCAACAATACTATCCCCCAGATCCTGTAATCCCATAATCCCATAATCCTGTTCTTTTTGTTATCTTTACCCCCTCAAACATTTTCAACGTGTCACTAGAAAAACTAAAACTTTCAAAACGCCTTCAATCGAACATGAAGGAATTGGGTTACTTAACAGCCAAAGAATTCCAGTTAAAAGCACTTTCACGTATTGTTGGTGGACATAGTATTCTTGGAATTGCACCGGAAGGGGCAGGGAAGACTACAACTTATGTTCTAGGCGTATTGATGCGGTTAAAGTATTCAGATGATGAAGCGCCGAAAGTATTGGTTTTAGCACCCAATGAAGAAAAGATTACAGAGATTGTCGACCGCTTCTATGCAGTTAGCAATAATAAGAATCTGCACATCATGGGGCTTAAGACCAGCGGAGCGATGGAGGAGGAGATCGAAGACCTTGTTCGTGGAGTGGATATTGTGGTGGCAACTCCGGCTAGGGCGCGAGCAGTGTACCTGAAACTAGGATTGAATCTGAACCGTATTCAGATGATGATTGTCGATGATGCGGAGGAAATCGTAAAGCAGGGAATGCAAACCAATGTGCGCGAATTGGCTCAAAGCTGCGGAAATGTACAATATCTTGCCTTCAGTACTGTTGACCATGAAAAGCTGCATCTGATGATCGATCCTTTTATGGAATTTGCTACACTTGTTGAAGTCGATGAGCTAGGCGATGTGATGGTTGATACCCATGACCTGATGTTATACCAAGTTCCGAATTTTACGACAAAAATCAACCTTTTGAATTCTTTAATGACTGATGAAGATGTATTCGATAAAGTAGTGGTTTTTGTTAATAGCAAGCAAACTGCACACAACCTATTAAATAGGCTGCATGTTAAGAAAGTGGAGGCTGCGATTCTAAATCCTCTATTTCATGATGATCCAGCATTTACTGATATCAATATTTATAAGCAGAGCTCTCAAAGCAGATTGTTAATTGTTGCAAATGAAGGCACAACAGACATTGACCTCAATGGAGTTCCCTTTATCTTCCACTTTGAAATTCCCGAAAACAAAGACCAATTTGTAGAGCATGTCATAAAGACTTCGGAGGATGAAGCCATTGCGATTACCTTTGCAACAGACATTGAACTTCCTGAAGTTAAGAAAATCGAAAAATCCATAGGTCAGAAAATTCCGGTAATTCCTTTACCTGATGATGTGGTGATCTATAAACCCTCAGAATTAGGGAAAGAAAAAGAGGAATTCGACGAGACTAGAGGCGGGGCATTCCATAAAAAAAAGGAAAGCAATAGCAAGACCTATAACTATGGAAGTGGAGAGAAAGCTAGAATGACCAGAAAAAATAAGAAAAGGTAAATAGCGTAACAGCTCAAATATTTTCAAGGCATATTTTGTTCAACAACAAAACAAAATAATAAAGGCAGTTTTACAAAAACTGCTTAGAGTTCTATTGCTTAGTTTTTCTGCGATAAAAAAACCTTACTATTAATACGATAATGGCTATAGCAAGAGCTATGTTAAAGATTTGCCATAGAATTAAATTGCTCATCATGGATTATGGTTTAATTATTGGTTAGGATTAAATTAAATAATAATTAGCAAAAATTCAAATTTTAGGTATTTATCCTTATTCTAAAAAACATTGGCTAACCTTATAGGTAGTCGTCAAATAATTAGTTTACTTCATTAACACCAAAGCTTTACCATTAGAGAGAATAGGATAGAGGTGATATAAATCCTAAATCTTTTTAGAGAAAGTAAATATTAATTTATTATATTAATTTTTATACTTTCTCAAAACATCTATATCTAATGACATTTTTACCTTTCGATCAATTACTGCCAACTAATTATTTGTCTGCCTGTTTAAACAATACTTCAGCTACATATAAATATTATTGGTTATTGGCAATTTTAGATTCAATCGAATCGGGTACATATACGATTAGTAAAAAGAACCTATTTGCTGGGATGATAACCAATGCCTGGTATACAGTGAATTATTTTAATATTTCATTCGGACAATTTGATTTAATTCAACGGGCGATTGAAGAGATTAAGGATATTGAAGGAATAACAATAGATGAATCAAAGGATAAAATTTTCTCAAAATTGTTAACATCAAAAAATTTAAAGACTAATAAGTTATTGGTCCATTTTGACAAGCAGGTTCCACATTGGTTCTTAAGCCCTTGGTATCCTGGAATAAAAAATACTAAAGAAATTTATGATTTATCTCAAAGTAGTTTTAATATTCCTTTATATCGATTGTATAAAGATAGAATTGAGATTTTGGACCAATGGATACCATATCTTCAAAAACATATCCGATTGCTAAGAGATTATATCTATTGGAATCTTGCACTATTCCTCCAGGTTCGAAATCCAAATGTACCAGATATCCCAAATAAACTTATCAAACCAGTGTTAAGAAGTTCACTTTTAAAAGAACGCAAGTTTTGGGATTTTGTATTTGAAGTTAATGGCCCTCAAAAATGTATTTATACGGGAAAGGAGCTTTTTATAGGTCAATATCATGTTGAACATTTTATTCCATACAGTTTTGTCTCCCATAACCAAATTTGGAATCTAATTCCTGCTGATAAAACTTATAACTTGCAGAAAAACAATAAAATACCGCGTTTAGATAAATTTTATAACTCATTTTTTGAATTACAGAATTTAGCTGTAGAAACTTATAGAATTAATAGGCCTAAAGAGAAATTTTTACAAGATTATTTTAATGTAGGAACCGATATTTCAATTGGTTTGGATCGAAAAAAATTTTTTGAAATAATTAATCCTTTAGTGACGATTGCATCAAATAATGGATTTCAATATTTGTAATTTTGGTTATCTGAGGTAGATATTAATAATGTTTAAATTATCACATTAACTATAAATAAACGAATGTCTAACATTTTAAGGTATGTGAATTCTAGTCAATTTAATTACATTCCGACACAAAAAGTGTTAAGATCTGATTTACAGTATGTTAGTTTTCAAAAAATTCAGATTCAGGTACGAACTATTAAATGTAAGTTAATGAGTTTTTTACTGAAGTTGATAATTTTGAAAATGACTTTTATTTTTTATCTGAAGCCGTAGACCCTGACCAATTAAGAGCAAAAATAGCAGAGAAAATTCTTAGTAGAAGGAGTCCATTTAAAGGAATTAAAGAATTAAGTGATTTGCTCAAGCGTGAGAATGTTGGCCATGTCGATAATCTAGCTAAACTTTTGAAGTTATGCGGACTAGCTGAGTTGATTGATATGGATTTTGACCTAAAATTTCAATTACGTTATTTAATTTCTAATGTTTTGTTGTACGGAAAAAACGATGTCGATTAATCTTTTTAAAAGCGGAGAATAAATAGATTATTCTCCGCTTTATATGCGGTAAATATTACTTATATTTACCGCATACAATTTTGAGGTCATGGCAATCTATATACACGAACGACATAATTGGACAGATTTTCAATGGGAAGGTGAGAAGATACTTAATCTATTAAGCGACGTTCGGCATTTACAAGGAAAGCTTATTGGAAAAGTAGAGTTGCTAGGATTTGAGTTAAAAGACGAAGCAAATTTGGAAACACTTATCCAAGATGTTGTTCAATCATCAGAAATAGAGGGAGAGATATTAAATCCAGAACAAGTCCGCTCATCGATAGCGACTCGATTAGGGTTGGAAAATTCAGGCCTTGTAAATTCTGATCGTCACATCGATGGTGTTGTAGAAATGATGTTAGACGCTACACAGAATACAGATAAGACCATAAGTAAAGAAAGATTATTTGGCTGGCATGGTGCATTATTTCCAATCGGAAGAAGTGGTTTGTATAAAATTTATGTGGCACAATGGAGAAGTGGTGATATGCAAGTTGTTTCAGGAGGAATGGGAAAAGAAGTTGTACACTTTGAAGCGCCTAAAGCTGAACGGCTTGAAGAAGAAATGAAGAGATTTATAAGATGTTTTAATGCGGAATCCCATATAGATCCAGTCTTAAAAGCTGCTATTGTACATTTATGGTTTGTGACTATACATCCATTTGATGATGGTAACGGACGTATTGCTCGTGCATTAACAGATATGCAATTGTCGAAAGCGGATGGTGTCAATCAACGTTTTTATAGTATGTCTGCGCAAATTAAACAGGAACGTAAGGAATACTATAAGATTCTAGAGAAAACACAAAAAGGAGATTCGGATATTACCAATTGGGTAGTTTGGTTTTTAAACTGCCTCAAAGAAGCTATTATTGCTTCAAATACAATAATAGATAAAGTCGTTAGAAAACATCACTTTTGGATGCAAAACAATCTTAATATCACTAATAATAGGCAACGAGTAATGTTGAATAAATTAATGGATAATTTTGAAGGAAATCTGACTTCATCGAAATGGGCAAAGATGACAAAGGTATCTGCTGACACTGCATTACGAGATATTACAGATTTAGTGAATAAAGGTGTTCTAATAAAGGCTGATTCAGGTGGAAGAAGTACCAATTATGGGCTAAATTGGTGATTTTTTAAGATTTACCGACTACAAAATGCTGTTTGTAGTCAGTAAATTAAAAAAAGTAAATCTTTAAATTATTAACATATGTAGCTTTAAATAAGTAATTTGTGTTTTTGATTTATGCATTTGTAATCATGTAGTCACGTAGTCAGTAGATTTTCAACTTTCCAGAAGTCCCTGTGATTATTTAGAATTAAATGTGACAATTGGCGAAATAACAGGAGAAATTACTACCGATGTTGGAAACTTATTTTTCTCTAAAATCACGGTATATTTGCTACATCTTTATATTAGTTAACGTGCTGTAATTTAATGCATTATTAGTTATTGTGTCAGGAAATTTCTGTATTCAATTCTTTAGGTTTATATGTAATAACCAATGAATCTGAAATCAATGCGTGCTGAATATCGTAATATTCATAAATTTTAAAATTGAACTTCTCATACCCTCTACGCATATCATCGTTATCTTGTTGTCAAAAATATCAGCATTCTTCGACATGAAGGAAATAAACTCGTCAGCATGTTTATCAGATTCTATCATGCCATTTATTTCACCATACACCAACATATCTATAAAAAGTGTCCATTGTATTAGTTTCATATTATTTCGTTAACTTAAAATAAGTGTACTTAATTGTCTTTATTCATATCGATTTTAAGATTGCAAACTATACTAATTTTCAAGGAGTTTGTAATCCAAGTATCTTCAGACAACCAATTCGTTCTTCAACTGGATTTCCATTTTTGTCTAAAAATCCTTGTGATGGTCTCCAGCCTTCTGCATCAATGTCTAATGTGATTTTTTCCACTTTGTAAGGAGCAAGAAAACCATCATCAACTCCTTGTTTTAAGGAATAAGTGTAAATGGGATCACCAAAATAGTCAATATTAGAAACTTAGGTTGTTTCTTTTGGCGTTGCTGTTAATCCAACGTGAGTAGCTTTAATGAAATATTCAAGAATTTCTCTTCATTTGCTATCTTCTTTTGCACTTCCTCTTTGGCATTCATCAATAATGATTAAGTCAAAAAAATCTCGATTGAATTGTTTTTAAGCATCTTCTGATTTATTATCAGGCAACCCTTGATACAATGCTAGGTAAATATTATAGGCATTATCGATTTTTTTATGTTTGATGATGGTTAAGGCATCTTTAAAATGCTTGAAATCTCCACAAGCCGTTTGGTCAATCCATGCAGTTCTATCAGCTAAAAAGAGGATTCTTTTTTTAGAACCACTTTTCCATAATCTACAAATAATTTGAAAAGCGGTATACGATTTTCCTGTTCCATTTGCCATTACCAAAAGAATTCTGTCAATACCTTTTGCAACTGCTTCAATCGTTCTGTTAATTGCAATTTGTTGGTAATATCTTGGGCTTCGTCCAGAGCCATCTTGAAAATAATCCTGTTTGGCAATTTCTTCAACCTCTATTGTTGCAATTCCCTTATATTTTTTGTATTTCTCCCAAAAGCATTTCGGGAATTTGGAATTCGTCTAATGTTATTTCTTTTTCTATTGCTCCGTCGCTAGCTGTTTTGTCATGAAAAATAGAAGCCATCTCCATTGCTGCTGAAGACACAGGGTACGTCTAAAGTATTGGCATAATTAAGAGCTTTTTGAATGCCACTTTTTACGGTTTGTTTATTGTCTTTTGCCTCAATAATTGCAATCGGAACATTGGGTTTGTAAAATAGAATGTTGTCTGCAAATTTTCGTTTACCTCTTGCAGTCAATTTCCCTTTTACATAGATACTTCTGTCTGTAAAGAAAATTTCACGACCAATTTGCGTTTGCCCATCCCAACCTGATTTTAAAATTGCAGGCGTGATAAACTTTGCTTTTATGTCAGATCAGATTAATCCGTTTTATTCTTATCTCAATACTTTAAATTTGATCGTTATGTTTATTCTAACCACATGTAATCAATTAAAACAGTTGATTAAATCTCCCCTCAATCTCCATGATTCTATCCAATAGTTCCTTCCATTTCAAACTCTCACCCATAATCATATTTTCCTGCATGGTCTTGTAATCATCTTCCCATTTATTTATGATAGAATCTGGTGGAATAATGGTCAATTTCCCTTTCTTGTGATTAGAATAATCCATTCCTCGTAATGGTGTAACCGTTTTACGGTGCTCAACAATGGTGTTGAACAATTCGTCATTAGCAATGGCAATTTCACCGTATTCGGCTATCATAATTTTATCTAAATCATATAAATTTCTCGTAAGACCATTCGTTCTAATCTTATCTAATGGTTTTCAAAATTCTTCATGCGGCAATAGTACCTTCTCTATAAACGTACATTTAGGGATAACTGTCTGAAAATCAAAATAATGTTCAGTAAAATCAAGGTAATTATATTTATGAACTAGTAACGATATAACTGTTTCTGTTTCAAACGTCTCGGATCGCAATCACCTTTGGATTTGGTAAAATAGTTGACATTTTTGGAAAAGGCATCGATGAGGAGGAAAAAAAAGATGAAACCTTAACAAGTATTGCTAAATCACGCATCAATGCAGAGTGAGGAAAAGAAGAACCAAAAATCATAAGAATCATTTTTCACTCTAAATCTAGGAGTTGATTCATCTGATTGGGTTTTTGCCTTGTATTATTGTCGTGATTTAATTAATTATTCTGAAACAATTCATGAACATATTAAGTTGGGATTATATGATTTTAAATTCATTCAGGTGCTAATTGTATAGTCAATATTCATTATTATAAAAATTATGGAGACGCCATTACCTTTAAAAGATTTAATTTTATTCAGATTGTATCATGGTAAAACAATCTTTGAACTGGAAATTTTTGGAAATTTTAAGGATGATCTAACCTCACTTCTGGAGGAAAAGATGATTGTTCCATCAAATAATTCCCTAAAAACTGATAGTTTTTATGAATTCAAAGTCACTGAAAAGGGTATAAAATTCCTTTTTAGGTAATCTATTTTCATAGTAAATTTCAAGTTTAAAAAAATTATTTGAAACTAATCAGGGCATTCTGATTACAAACTGTCCAAAAATTAAACCAGTAAGCTTATAGATTTACTGATTTTAACGTGGTATGAAATATCATTGGATCTTTAGGGTAGTTCGATTATAAATATCATTTTTTATCCTCTCGATCAAATTTCCAACCTGATCGTCTATGACTTGTTCATTAGATTCCTTTTCAATGTACATCCTATGGATGTATAATTCCGATCTTACGTACCCACATATAACATATATATCAGCACCTATTAGCCATCCTTTTTCAATGTTGATACTGGCATCTGCTTTTGTATGGCTTAGATTATAAAATTCGAAGATTTCTTTAAGCAAAGGTTCTAAAGCATTTAGAAAGTATTTGTAACTCATCTGTAAGTAATTGGTAAATTCTGTTGTGGATTAATAACTCCAAACCTAAGAAAGGTTACATTTGAATAAAATGATTTAAATCACTTCGATACTTGATCTTTTTTACAATTGATTTTAAAGATTCTGCATATGGTTCGTGTGACTATTCAAACCTGATTCAATATTAAAATGGAAAATGCTAACAGAAGGTTTGCAAGACCGTTAAGTTCAGGTTGACCTTTGAGGTAAGTACACGCATGGAGGATCTTGTTCTAGGTGAGATTAGCCATGGATACACCATCTTTATAGAAGAGGCTGTTGCAGAGTCAAGAAGGTTAATGAAAAATAAAGGTAATGCTCCTGAATATAAATTCCGGACTTAAACCACTATTAGTTCTGGGATAGAGGGTGACATAAAAGGTTCTCGAATGACTATTGATTCAGGATGTCTTTTGAGAGAGAAAACCCAATGGCCAAAGATTACCTATGGCTTCAATTAGACGGAAATCAAACAGAAATTAAATTCAAATTGATGGCTGTATAATGAATTAAAAAGTACTCAATTAAAATTTTGCCCAAGTTTGTAATTTAAGGGAAAAATTGTCTTTGATTGAACTTTAAGGCAGGTCCAGTATTCGAACAATTAACCTATTCGCATAGTAATAATAACTATAATTTCGAGTTCATCGGTTTTGAAGGAGATATTGGCCCGAATGCATAGAAAAGTAAATGAGGTTAGGTCGGAATAGAAATTAGACACAGAAATCCAACGGTGTCGAATCCGTTGGGTTACTAAATTCATTATGCTATTACAACATTTGACCATTTAAAGATAGCTAAAAATGTAGTAGATTGATATGCATTAGAAGAAAAAACCCAATAGGGTGATTACTCTATTGGGCAATATTGATTGATAAAACAAGTTAAATAAACTTACTTAATTTAGAAATAAATAAGGTAAAACAAAAAGAATGTGCTTTGGAGTAGTTAAGGGTAATAATAATAAACCATTGAAGCGATTAATTTTGGAAGATAATCTTCCTTATTATAAAATAGATAACGGAAACGAAGATTCAAATCCGAAGCCACCTTTTATAGCGGCAGGAAATTTCTGTACCAACGATAAAAAACAGTTTAAAGATAGTGTAAAAGCAAATCCCGATTCGGTAGGAAATAATTTACCAAAGTATACCAATTAAAAGCCCATAATTCAAATATTTAGAGTAAAGAAATTTGGCAGGTACTAAAATAATAAAAAGCCTAATGGTAGGTTAGGCTTTTTGTTTACTTGGTATACTTTTATCTAAAATAATGAAACGTTTGTCTGCAAAATTTTTCCAGTTGACGCTGCACTTTCCTTCACAACCTTACCATCAACAATGATCTGTGCTTTGAGTGTTGAATTATCATTTGGCCCCATACCGTTGGCAGAAATCATAGGGGTCTTTGTGGAAATTTTGGCCTCACTGGTCCACTCACTACCGAAATTACCGGTTTTAGAGACTGGTGTGTCGCCGTCATAATAAACAATAGTACTGATGTTTACTCCAGTAGAGCCAATAATTTTATATTGGACTTCTTTAGTTTCCGATCCTGGAGTAGGTTCATCATCTTTACTGCACGAAGAAAGTGTGAAAGTTAAGGACAATAGGATCAACGATAAATTTCTTAAGTTTTTCATTAATGATTTCTTTAAATAAATAATTTTGTTTTTTCCAAATATAAAATTCTTTTATAAGAAAATCGGTTTCTTTTGAAAATTATGGACTGCATGCTAAAAAACATCCATTAGGACATGATTAATCCTCTGCAATCTTCTTAAATATGCTAACAATCATGGATTTGGAACCGGTAAAATAGAAGTTTCAATGGCCAGGCAGAATTATTGTAGCCATGAGTACACAGTAAGGTGAACAAGGTAACAATTCCAGCAATTATAAAAGATCGTAAATAGTTCCGACCGAATGTTTTTGTTTCATCTTGGTTGACTCGAAAATATTTAGCGTAACCAAATTTTTAAAGAGTCAGAATAAAAAATAAGCGATATGATTACCTGTTAAGTTTCTTATCGGGGATGTCGGAAAACATAGACCTACAGGTGGCAAGATAAGGTGAAATAGTTATTGTTTTTAAGTACATTTGCTTAAATCTCGGCTTTTATGTTTGGCGTTCATGATAATTAAATATGTAGGAGCGCTTTATCTTGTTTATTTGGGATTGGTTTCTTTATTATCCGAAGGGAATAAAATTAATTTAAAAAACGGATTAACAGGTACAGATAGTGGTTGGAGTAATTTTAAATCCGGGCTCATCACAAATGTTCTTAATCCTAAGGTTGCCTTGTTCTTTATTTCTTTTTTTCCTCAATTTATAAATCCGAAAGAACTCGGCTCTGTGGTACCATTTATATTTTTAGGTAGCTGCTATGCAATTATGGGGTTAATTTGGTACTCAATCCTTGTTTATTTTTTAAGTGCATTTTCGAATAGATTGAAGGATAATCCTAAATTTACCATGTACCTTAGCAAGTTCTCTGGATTAGTATTTGTTTTAATGGGGCTTAAAGTGGCCATGGAGAAAAAATAAAATGCTACAGTTTGGGTTGGTAATAACCTATAGATTTTTTTTTGTAAATATTTTTTGGAAGGCATGAATCTATTTCTAAAATAACGCAGATTCTCCATCGTAAACTTTAGATAGGACCAGTTCAATTTGCAATTATAACCTAAATTAAACTGCTAGTCACAAATTGATTTTGGATTAAGCGCCACTTTGCAACCACTATCGGAAAAAATAACGAGCGATCTCCAATATTGCCAGAATGCTTTACATAGGTACGATCTGTTTATAGGGTAAATGATATTCTTTGAGGCAAGAATTAGATCGGCATTTCTGGTTAAATAATCTATTCAAATAGTTTCAAATTCCGCATTTGATGAAAAGTCCATAATGAATACCATTCTGTACGATGCATATATTCGTACGAAAAACAACCAGCATGAAAAAGGGAGGCGCCGATCGCTAAACATGCTGGTTGTCATAAGTTGTACTTAAATTTATTGCGCTGATAAGAACTCTATTTTCCAATTAAATCTGGCATAAATTTTGAACTATTTTTACCTTAACTTAACCAAGTAACATTTTGAATTTTGACTATTCTAACCTATTTAAATGGCTAGGGGTGCCATGCATGATCGTTCTTCCCAATTCCCCAGAATTTACAATCGTAGACGCAAATGAAACTTACCTAGGGCTTTTTGGTCTAGGGGGAGAAGACATAATTTCAAAGAGTTTTTTTTCTGTATTTCCAAGCTCGGATTTCATAGATGAAATTAATTGGGAAGACCTTTTCGATGAAGTCATCAGGGAAAGGAGGATTATTTCAAAGGGAATAAAAACCTGGGTAGATCCCCAAGAGAAGAGGACCTCCATCGAAAACGTAAAGTATTTCGAGATAAAGCATTTTCCTGTATTTGACAAAAACGGTGAAGTAATGGTGATCGTCCGGTCGTTGGTCGATGTTACGGACTATGTGATCGATAGAAGACTCCTTACAGAAGCACAGTCAGATGTAAGGTTTGGAAATTGGTGGATCAACATCGAGAAACGGACCATCAAATGGTCTAGCGGGATGAACGACCTTTTTGAGGTGGATCGAGATTTTATTCCCGATTTTGAGAATGTAAAGCAGTTCTATGTTGAAGCTGAGGATGAGTCTATTTTTCTTGAAGAGGTCATAAGGGCGATAAAAGGTCACAGGATTTTGAAGACCTTTCTTTCTGTCAGAACCAAAAGTGGAAAACTTAGGCGGCTTAAGATCATTGGTAAGCCCGACCATATTGGAGAAGCCTGCATCGGGATCCACGGTACAGCGATAGACATTACCAAGCAGCATGAGGATCAAAATATCCTCAAGGATATTTTGTTTTGCCACAATCATGAACTTAGAGCTCCATTAGCACGTATTATCGGACTGGCAGAGCATCTGAAAAGGGACGTCAGGACGGAAGCCAGATCGGGTTTCCTCATTGGAGCTCTGTTAGACTCGGCAAATGAAATGGACCGAGTGATCAGGCAGATTGTTAATCGGGAACAGTACAAGGGAGGTCCAGATGAATAGGATCATACTGGTGGATGACGACACAATATCAACGTTCCTTCTGTCCAGCCTTCTTGAGCACCTTGGGATGGGGCATGTCCATGCAAAGTTCATTAATGGTGCCGAGTTTCTGGAGTGGCTGGATTCCCAGCAAGAAGATGGGGCAAGATATGTCGTCTTCCTAGATATCATGATGCCGGTCATGGACGGTTGGGAGGTGATGGAACGGCTAGAACGGAATCGTTTGGCCCGAAGGATCTCTGTGGTTATGGTCAGTTCATCATTGGACCCGACCGATAGGAAAAGGGCAATTGCGCACGGAATGGTTCTTGATTATATAACCAAGCCTGTCAGGGCCAAGGAGCTTGAGAGGTTGGGAACATTCATGGAGTAAGCCAAGGAAATGGAAAGAGGTATGTCAAATTTGAAAGAGCGATCGTATTTTTAAACCTCCTGCTCATTTAGGTTATTTCATAGGTTTAAGGTACTCGTATCAATATTCTAAATCATTCTTTCAAGATTTGAAACATCCAACATCCAAAAGACTTAAATATTTCTATTTGAAAGCATAGTTTTTCTAGATACCCAATAAAATGGTGAATAATTTCCTTGGCTGATATTGGAACATAGAAGTGTGCCGTTCGCTGATCACTTCCATTTCCTCCCTTGCATTTGGACTTTAATGCAAAAAACATTATATCTGCAAATTTTTTACAAGGAAATAATTTATAGATATTGACCTTTTACTGTGACCATACGGCAAGTTCGTACCCGTCTGGGTCAGCGAAATGAAATCGTCTTCCACCTGGGAATTTGAATATGTCCTTTACAATGGTACCGCCATTCCTGATCACTTTTTCCTTGCTCGATTCAATATCTTCGGAATATAGGATGACAAGGATGGTCCCAACTACCGGATCTCCCTTGGTAAATCCGCCATCAAGGAAATCTCCTTCAAATGCCGTATAGCCAGGTCCATAGTCCGTAAACTTCCAATTAAAACAATTGGAGTAAAAATCTTTAGCTCTACCTATATCCCGGGTTAAGAATTCGATGTACTGTACCTGTTCATGCTTCAATTTGTTTTTTTGTGCCATTATTCAGATATTTTGATTTATTGATCGATTATTTTTCACTTGCTCCCAGTTCATTCCAACAGCGCCTGTTTCCAGGGAATATTTTTTCCTGAGACTGGATTTTGTCCCGTCTCGTGCAATTGGGAGGGGTATGGTCATTGGATGAAGGTTCAGTCAGCTTGCGAATGGAATCCATGTAATGGGAAAGATTTAAGTCATATCTACCTTATAGCCTTACCGTCCGCATCGAACATCTCTATGCTTGGATTTCCGAGGCTATCCACCTTTAATATGATCCGGGGAATTTCTTTCCGGTCCTTGATCACCAGCGAGGCATTACCGTTTTCGGTTATTAAGTTAATTCGGTTTATATTATGACCAGGTCTTGCCGCCGGGTCCTTGTCATTGATAATCATTCCTGCCCTGAAGTAATCGTCGTTTTTGTTATCCTGGGCTAGAATTCCTACTGCATCGGCATTCTGGTAATCAAATGCTAGGGCATTTAGATTGGTCTGCTCATTGTCTGTAATTGCAAGTCCCCCTCTTTCATTTCCTTTCCTGTCGTAAAAAATCAGGCCCGCAGGTTTGTATGCCCTCTGAAAGACTTTGCCTCCGATGATGGGGTCAGGGATTTTTTCTTCATTGGACAGCACGATCCTGTTCCTGCCTGAGGGATCCTTGATATCGATCCTATGTATGTCTGAAATGTTAGGCCATCGACTAAGAAGGAGGTAGGACACTGCTGCCAGCAGGATGATGTTCAAGAGAATGAGTATACCAACTAATGAGCTGAAAGTCCGAACAGGTTTTTGCATAATTGAATGAGATATAGAATAAAAGTCAATTTTTTTTAATTGATAGTTTTTTACCTCCTTAAAGTTAGGAATTCTATTTTTCTTTTCATCATGATTATGTGTTGTCGATTTAATTAGGCAATCTTATTGGAACCATTTCTCGACGAATCGTATCTTGTTCCAAATTTTAAACGAGCCGATTCATGTTTTTAAAGTTTTCAACAAGTTTGAAAATACAATTTGTTACTTAATCTTTCATGGAAGTTATTAAAATAAAAATTTTTTCAATAAAGGTCTCCAAGTTGTATTCAGATAAAAATTAAATGGGATCAATCGAAGTGATAATTACTACGTTTAACAATATACTATCAATTGATTCCTTTGACGAACACAAAACTTTGGAAACCTATTTTGGCAATGGTGCGATGACTTTTCAGAAATACATGATAACCCTTACAAGCCTGATTTCGAGTCAATAGTGTCATTGCCAATTACGTGCTATTGAATTTCGCGTGCAAGATGCGTGGAAATGTAACCATTCACCAAAGGTTAATCTGCATGAGATAGCTATAGATGCTATTTCCTGATCATTGAAATACATAGATATGGAGGAAAATCAATGATTATTCATTACGCTGTTGGAGGTTGAAAACTGTACCTGAAGGATCCTGAATCCAGTGCATCCCTTCTGGTAGCTCTTCCAATTCATCACAAGTTTCGACACCCCTGGACAGCAAGTAATCTGTAGTCAGCGCAACATTTGGGACAGTAAGTTGTAACCAAGTTTCCGAATGGGTATAGTTATCGACGCAATCCAGCCAAATCACATTCTTTCCGAACTGTACTTCATGTGTTCTTGAGATAGTAGGATTGTTGATGGCCCTTTCTGAAACTTCAAGCTTCAATATATCTCGGTAAAAATCAACAGTTTTCTCATATTTGGATTTAGGAACTTTAATCGCAATATTGATTCCTGCTTCGAATTTATGGTTCATAAATAATTTTTATTTTTGATAGAATATTTCCAAAGCCTTTGCAGCTTCTTATCCAGCAAATATACCAGTTCGGTATCTATAGAATGCTTGTCATAGGACAAGATCGTTATTGTACTCAGGATTTTTCTTCCCTTGATTTTTCAAAGCATGTTAGCAAATAAGAGTGTTATAATACTCTATCATTTTCAAAACCTGGTTAAGAAACTAAATATCTTGACTGTCCGACATCTTAAATTAATGTTTTCGTTAAATAAAGTTAAATTGAAATACCACTTCCTCCTACAACTTTTAAACCCTCAGGAAAGCTTTTCCAAAAGCGTATATATCTAAATAGTTCATCAAAAGGCTGGTTGTTGTAATTTCCCTTCAGATTTATTTTTAAGGTAACAACAGCTAAATCATTTATAATATTGAGGCGTTCAAGAGTTGGAATAAGCTCAACTATTTTTAGATTTCCACTACGATATGTTTCTAGATCCATTTCTTTGGTGATGGTTTCACCGCTCGGTAGCATGAAAAGTAAATCATTGTGCAGCAAATTATCAAGGGTTTCTATATTACCGCTTTTCATAGCCTCATAAAGTTGTTCTTCAACATTAAGGATTTTGTTTCTTAGTATCATGTTTTTGTATTAATTTTTATTTATCTGATGTCTGTCGCTGAAATAAGGTGATCGCTAATTGAAATTAAACACGATATAAACGTTCCATTTTGTATTTAGGACAGAATCAATTTTATTCGGTAGTATTTCTGCGTGCTGGTGTTTTTACTGTCTATTTTTTATGCCCTTTCCAACAACCATACTTTAGCTTAACCTAAGATAGCGAAGAGTTCTTTTACCGAAAAAGAATTTTCATCGAAATAATTTATGTCCGGGGGTTTTCGTACTTCTTCTAATTTGAGGATAAGAAGTTCCTTCTGCTTGGAGGTTCCTTTAAAGGCTTCAAACATTGATGGTGAAATTACCAGATAAAGAACCTAAGGAGATTGAGTATTGATGGTAATTTTCCATTAAAAGTTCAGAGTCATTTTGTAAAGTTGCCATACGCTGATTCTGACTAATGTAGATTATTGACCTGTACAGTGAAAAAGCTGAGTTCCATATTTGGCGGTTTTAATTTTAGCTTTCAGATTTATTCCAATGAAAATTACCTTTTAGGGAGATCCTGAAGTATAAAATCAATCCAAAGCTCCTCTTTTTCCTTTATAGGGAATTCCGGGCTGAAGCCTGTCCTGTCAATGGGATTTTTGTCGGTCCAGCTCGATTTTTCAGGAGGTATGTAAAGCTTGAATCCCTGATAGGGGAGATCGGTAGGGATGGACATCCCCACATAGTCCATCATTCCCAAGGAGTTCTGCCCATAGGTCACGACCTTTTCGCTCTGTCGAGTTAGGTAGATGAAGAATTCTGTAGAACTACCTGAAAGGCCGTCAAATACCACAGCTACCTTCTTGGGCAAAGGAAGGATGGTTTCTCGTGGAAAGTTCACACTAGGTATATACAGGAATTGGTCATTTGAAAGGGAGAGCTCATTGTAGGTCCTGCGGTAAGCATCCATTGTTTCCTTTGGAAAGTACTTTTTGAGGTCAGGTGGGTATGGGGCTGTTGACGTAAGATTCCAGATCGGCAATTTTCCTTGATGAATTTTCCTTGGAAACCCTGAGGTATGAACCGCCCTGGTCAATCTGGTCCGTAGAGATATAAGGGATAAGGCTGGTCCATCCCGATCCGCCACCACCATTGCCCCTAAGGTCAATGAGCAGGTATGGTGTTGTTCTGATCGTTGAGTCATTAAGCGCGATGAGGCTTCCAATCTCCCTGTCGTTGTTCTCGAAAGTTGGGATCTTCAGGTAATTGAAGTCGTGGTTTATTTTTTTGAACATTAGCCCGTTTGAATTTTCCTTCCAGCTTTTGACCTCCTCCGATTCCATTGTTGTTAGTAGAGCATTCTCGCGTATCCAGAGCTGCATGTTCCAGATTTTCAGAAAGTTTCCGACTTTCTTTGCCGGTATGTCAATATTTAATTTCCTGTTGTAAAGGGATGCCGAATAGGAATTTCCTTGTCTTGCGAGCGTGAAGTATACGAACCCCGGGGGATATTGATCGGTGGTTGAAGCAACCTTGACTCCCCAGAAAGTGTCTTTCCCATTTTCCATGATCGCGATCTTCGAGCCATGTGGATCAATCCATATTCCCTCAATAGAATTTTCATTTTGGCCAGTTAGAAGTTCTTCAATCATCTTACCGTCAATAGGGATCACGACGCTGTCGGGCATAGCACTGTATTCGATCCTGAAATGTTTGTCATAGAAAAAGTTTACGTATTCCTTTAGCAGCTCAAAACAGGAATCCGGATCAGTGATCAGAGCAGATTTGGAAATAAGACGTTCCTTAAGAGCATTATATTCCACGTTTCTTGGCTGTGCGACCTTATCGGGAAATCCGGCATAGTTTTCTTCCACTTTACTGATGGTCATAAGGATATTTGCTTGACAGTCGCATTTTTCGGAAGCTTTAGAATAAAATGCACCCATAACAAATGTGGTGAGAAGTATCCTTTTGAAAATTTTAAATGCCTGTCCCATAATGATTTGAATATGTTATGAAATATACAGTTTTTATATTTAAGTTGCACAACTTTTTTCCAGCTGTCCCACTGAATCCCAAATCAATCTGTAACCTTCGCTAACAATGGATACGATTTATATATGACAGTAAACACAGCCATTCGGCGGTATGTAGTGTCAAAGAATTGGGAGGTCTGGCAAAAATGGAAGTGAAAATCAGAATCTACATGACTAGTTTAATCAGGTGGTGTTTCAGCCTTACAATTCCGGTTTCGAATCCTAAAACGTATTTGGATGGAACCAGTTCAGCGGGTTAATCAACAGCTAAGTTTACTTATTAGCTTTGAAACTATAGGACTAATTTGAATGCGGCTTATTTCGAAAAGAAACCTTAAATATTTAAATGTGAAGCTAACCCGCTACGCCCTGATAAATCTTTTGTCTCTTGTAGAGAACTATGAAATAAGTATCATAGATTTGATGCTATATTCTGCAACAATCTTTTATATATGATTAAAATTATTCGTTTTTTCAACCTACATTATGGAGAGGACGAAAAGGACAGGGTACTGGAAAATGTTATTTCAAATATTTCTTTCCGAGGTGCTAATCTCTGGGTGTTGGCTTGTGCTATCGTCATAGCCTCTGTCGGACTGAACGTCAATTCTACAGCGGTGATTATCGGGGCCATGCTTATTTCCCCTTTAATGGGACCTATTGTGGGGGCTGGGTTCGCACTGGGTACATATGACTTTGAATTATTGAAGAAATCTGCAAAAAACTTAGCTATCGCTACTGCGGTTAGTTTGTTGGTATCTTTTTTATATTTTCTATTAAGCCCATTTAAGGAGGCTCAGTCGGAACTCCTGGCACGTACTTCTCCCAACATCTATGACGTACTGATTGCATTTTTTGGAGGTCTGGTTGGAGTTATTGCCATTACTAGGAAGGAAAAAGGCAATCCAATCCCAGGTGTGGCAATTGCAACTGCCCTAATGCCACCACTTTGTACCGCAGGTTACAGTCTTGCAATTGGAAATATCAGTTATTTTGGAGGAGCAATCTACCTTTATACCATTAACTGTTTCTTTATTTGTATCTCTACTTTTCTGATCGTCAAACTCCTTAAATATCCGAAGGTAAAATTTGTAGATACCCTTCGTGAAAAGAGAATTACACGAACGGTCACTGCACTTATTGTCATTATGCTTGTTCCTAGTTTTTATCTGGCCTATAGTCTTTTGCAGGAGCGTAAGTTTGTCCAACAGGCTAATGCTTTTATTGAAAATGAGTTTACCGATAAAGGGTATACACTAATTTACGAAAAGACACATTTTAATAATAGAGCCAGGAAAATTGAACTAGCATTTCTCGATAAGAGGTTTGGCAATGATGAGATAAAAGATCTTCAAGGCCGTTTGGGCAGTTATCGTCTGGAGGGAGCAGAATTACTCATCCGTCAGGACACTAGCGACCTGAAAGGAGATATTCTTGCAGAAATACATAAACAATCGCAACATGTTTCGGAAAAGGACATTATTATCCAGAACCTCCGAAATGAGCTGGCCGGATATACATTTAAAGATAGGGAAACCATTAAAGAAATTACCGCACTTTACCCTGACCTTGCACCCTTCTCTATTGGGAAACAGACCGTTATCGTGAATCCCGATAGCAGCTTCAATAGAACTGTTCTGCTTTACGATTCAGATAAGCAGCTTCCTAAGGAACAAGAAGAACGCTTGTCTTCCTGGCTGCGTGTGAAACTTAAATCAGACAGCATTTTAGTCATACGAAGCATAAATTGATTTTACGGGTTGATTTTACCGTGTTGTCTTGACTTATGGCAAGGGTGGGACAAAACCTGTTGTTAGCAAAATAGTTTAATAGTAGTCCCAGTGAATATCTTTCTATTTTATAATTGTCGATGGACATTTTTGAGGATTTTGGAAATTTCCTTGCTGGGCAGCTAGTTTTCCTAGGAAGATCCACCCTTAAGAAATAATCGAAATAGATTGCGAATGACAATATCCCCAATCTCCTGATTTGTGTGCAGTATAATGATGAACCTTACTAATGAAGTAAATGTGGATGCTGTATCGGCCATGTTCAAACAAGTTACTCATAGGACACTTGTAGACCTAAAGAGTGCATCGACCCTAGACATATGTTGGGAGTTGGACATTTGAAGGTACAATATTAAGGCCCTATCGGAATCAGAAAAATAAAACTGCAGCAAAAGATCTGGGTCTGGTTGTAGGATCCCTTCAGATTATCTTCGTTCTTTTCGATGATATCAAATCAGGATGCATTCCCTAAAAATGTACTTATTCTTGTGCAAAATTTGCTTATTAGTTTATTTTTTATTACTTTTGTTGCTCATTAATTATTTAACTGCAGGATCCAAACCTATATTCTATTCTGCAAAAAATCCCCAAAGATTGATTGAAGTAAGTGTTGTTGGTGGTGGAAGTTGGGCTACTGCTTTAGTAAAAATATTGACCGAAAATAAAATCCCAACCTATTGGTACCTTCGAAGAAAGGAGCAGGTTAAGCACGTTCTGGAACACGGAAGTAATCCAAGGTATCTTCCGCAGGTCAAGCTCGATCCATTGTTAATCTTTCCATCAGATAACCTGGACCAAGTTTTATCTCGAGCAAAAAATATCATTTTTGCTGTTCCAAGTGAAGCTCTGCAACTTGTTTGTAATGGCCTTGATCCTTCCCTTTTTAAGGATAAAATTGTTTTATCCACGATCAAAGGAACTGTAGGGAAGAAAAATGAAGTTCCTAGCAGCTATTTAAGCAGAACATTGAAAATACCATTGACTCACATCGCGTCACTCGCAGGACCTTGCCATTCTGAAGAAATTGCAGAAAGCAAACCAACTTACCTAAGTTTATCGTGCGTAAACCAGATTACAGTTGATAAGTTAGGTGTATTGTTTAGAAGACCTTACATTCAAGTTCGAAGTAACAGCGATCCAATTGGGGTTGGGTATGCCTCTATCTATAAGAATGTATTGGGTATAGCTAGCGGTATGGCCAAAGGTTTAGGTTATGGAGATAATTTCATGGCAGTACTGATTAGCAACGCTTTGTTTGAAATGCAAAATATCCTAGAATCTATACCCGGTGAGCAGAGAAATATGTTAAATTCAACATATGCTGGTGATCTGTTGGTTACGGGATATTCAAACAACAGTCGAAACCGACGTTTTGGAGAATTGATAGCTCAAGGCCACTCGGCAGAATTAGCTGTGAATAAATTGGGAATGGTTGCTGAAGGATACGGGGCAGCTCGAGGACTTTTTGACTATGCGAACGAGCAAGGGTTGAATTTACCCATACTGGAATCTATCTATGAAATCCTATACCGAAACCAATCAGTCGAATCTAAATTTAAGGAATTGGAGGAAACATTGATATGATGCTATTAGCTACAGACTTAGACGGAACATTTCTAGGAGGGTCAATGGAAGATCGCCTAAAACTCTATCAGATTATTAAAGAAAATAAGGATATCCAATTGGTTTTTGTAACAGGTCGCGGATTAGAGTCAGTTATCCCACTGTTGAACGATCCAACGGTTCCTACGCCGCATTTTATAATTGCCGATGTTGGAGCTACCATCTGTGACGGTTCTACTCTTACCACGATCGACTCCATTCAACATGAAATCGAAAGCAATTGGCCCTCGGTGTATGAACTTCAGGAGGCTTTCTCGGGGATTCCTAGCTTGGTTTACCAACGTGTGCCCCAACAGCGCCGCTGTTCGTACTATTACGATTTAAGCACCGATCTTGCTAAAGTTCGTGAAATTGCCGAAAAAAGAGGTTGCGATGTGGTCACCTCAATGGATAAATATCTGGATATACTTCCAAAAGGTGTAAATAAAGGAAGCACACTGAAAAAGTTAGTAAGTCATTTAGGCGTACCTGTCAACAGGGTGTTGGTAGCTGGGGACACTTTGAACGACCTTTCCCTGTTTCAAACAGGATTTCAAGGTGTTGTCGTAGGAGAGTCGGAAATTGCACTTCTAGAAGCGACTGAAAGCCTATCGAATGTATATCAGGCACGCCATGCCGGTGCCGGTGGGATTGTTGAATCCATGAAGGAAAGCAAGGAATTTGCAGCCTATGTTAATGATTTCATTGAGGAACCACTTCTTCGGCAAACTTCAAATGATCGACAGCTAGTCATGGTTTACCACCGACTTCCCTACGAACGTATGATGGTCGATGGAAAACTTCAACAAGTTCCTCCGAAGAGTCCAAATGGTATAATTCCTTCATTATTGGGGCTCTTTGAAAAGGGAAGGCCCGGTATTTGGATTGGAGAGGAAGTGGATATGGGAGATGGGAATAAGGATGTGAGGAAAAAGGTTGACATCGATAAGTTCCCCAACCTTGATGTTTCAGCTATCTCACTTTCCCAAAAGGATATTGATAAATTTTATAGGGTATTCTCCAAAGAGGCATTTTGGCCAACAATATTTTCTTTTGTCGATAAGGCTAAATTTAACCATTTGGACTGGGAACATTATTTGAAGATCAACATGTTATTTGCTAAGAGGATAGCTCAGGAAGCCGAACCTGAAGCGTTGGTGTGGATTCACGAATATAACCTGTGGATGGTTCCATCGTTCTTGAAAACTATGCGTCCAGATCTCAAAATTGGGTTCTTTCATCATACGGCTTTCCCTGCGGCTGATATTTTTAACACAATACCATGGAGACGGGAAATCATAGGAAGCCTACTTATGTGTGACTTTATCAGCTTTCATATTCCGCGATATGTCGAGAACTTTATCGATGTACTTCGCAGCCATACTCCGTTTAAGCGATTAAAAACGATAAATGTTTCCAAACAATTTCTTACATACAGCATGGCACTTGGTGTTGAGGAGATGACCAAACTAATTTCGGTCGAAGGTCGAACGATCCGATTGGGTGCCCAACCGGTTGGCGTGAATTATGGGCTGATTGAAGGTTTGTTAGCTAAAGAAGAAATCGCTAGACGAATTGAAACCTACAGGCTGGAGGTAGCGAGTAAAGAAATGAAACGTATCGTGTCTATTGAGAGGATGGACTATGTAAAGGGGCCGCTAGAAAAGGTACTTGCTTTCGGACAATTTCTGAAGGAATACCCAGAATTTCTGGGAAAGGTCGAACTGATCAACGTCTGTACCCCACCATCAAAGGGCATGCGTATCTATGATAAGATAAGGGATCAGGTTAATCAGGCAGTGGGAGAAATCAATGGTAAGTACGCTACATTGGACTGGACGCCCATACAATATTTCTTCCAGGCCCTACCATTTGAAGAGGTTCTTATTCAGTATGCCCTGGCAGATGTGGCATGGATTACACCTCTACGCGACGGTCTGAACCTAGTCTCCAAGGAGTTTGTCGCTACGCAAGGACTCTTGAAACAGTCAGGTGTTTTGGTTCTTTCGGAATTTGCGGGAGCATCGGTTGAACTACCCTATTGTGTCCCCACAAATCCATATGATCGCCGGAGCATGATCGAGTCCCTACATCATGCTCTTACCATGCAGGAAGATGAAGCACATTTGCGGATTAAAAGGTCCTTACAACAGATTAAACACTATGACATTCATTACTGGGGGGAGGATTTTGTAAGCGAACTTGAGGAGAGTAATAACTCTAACGAAGTATAAAATTAAAACAAATGAAAGTAGAACAATTGGAAAATGTAGAAGGTAAAATCGAAAAATTTGTAGACAGTGCTATTGCGTATGCTCCCATTATAATCAGTTCATTGGTTTCAGCATCACTGGTGCTGTTCCTAGGCCTGTGGTTGATCCGTATGGTAAGAAATCTCGTGGATAGAATCTTTATAAAGCGTAATGTTGATCCAAGCATCCGAACATTTCTTGGGAACTTGATCAACTGGACCTTAAGAGTCATCCTGTTTATCGTGGTTGTAAGCCAATTGGGAGTTCAGACCTCCACATTTATTGCAGTAATCGGTGCGGCAGGATTAGCGGTCGGACTTTCATTACAGGGGTCGCTATCAAATTTTGCAGGAGGTGTGCTGATCTTATTGTTCAAGCCATTCCGTGTGGGCGATTATATTTCATCCTCCACAGGTGTGGACGGAACGGTGAAGGTAATCGATATTTTCAATACAAGACTGGTTACTCCACAAAACCAGCTTGTCATAATTCCAAACGGAGAGCTCTCGAATAGTAATATTACCAACTATACTGAGCTCGGGACACGAAGAACTTGGTTTGATATCGGCGTGTCGTATGATGCTGACTTACGGAAAGCTAAGGCGATCTTATTGGACATTATCAATAAAAACGAGCATGCATTTTCGGATCCGGCACCGGATGTGGTGGTAACGAACCTCGGAGATAGTGCTATCAATCTTTCTATTCGGGTTACCACAAAGAATGAAAATTTCTGGGCAATGCAGGAACAGCTTATCATCAGCTGCAAAGAGGCCCTGGATGGAGCAGGTATCGAAATTCCTTTTCCGCAAACAGACATCCATATCAAACGGAATTAAGTGGAGCATGATTACATTGATCATCATCAATCTGACTTTTTTCAAATCGTAACAAATTATCATTTTTGATGTGTTTGCAACAAATAAAACATCTAGCTACTTTTTCATCCGGGTGAAAAAATGTATTAAAAAAATAAATTTTTTAAGGATCAGGTTAAATCTAAATCCCACGTTGCAAAAGGTTTGTTAGGATAATTTGTCTCTACGTAATTGGATGTTAAAGAACCTCCAGTTACATCATTTTTCGGATGTTTGCTCCGCTAATTATACCCATTGCCTTTAAAGCCTACCTATTCAGTGAAATTTTTCCATCTCAGATTATGCAGTTTTTCTAGTTATTGGACCATGCTCTAAATAATATCCCGATCCCAATAATTCCTAAGAATAAAATCAAAACTGCCAAGTTTTTATGATGGATGTATTTTGAATCAGATTTCAGGCTTATTAGTTTCTCCTCTTTCATCCTGTAGCCTTTTAAGGAAATCTTTGGCGCTTTTTGGATGGATTTATTTCGAATAGCGTTCTGGGCGATTTCAGAAAAATCTTTTTGTCCTATTTTTGAAGATATATCCTTTTGCCGTGCATCTGGTCTATTTTGATTCATGGCCTTTTGCACTGGATTTGTAGCATTTGAAGAGCTGTTGTGAATTTTACCCAACGCTTGCTGTAAGTTCTCCAAGGCATTTTTTTGAAGATCCGTTGAGGCTGTTTTCTTCATGAAGTCAACCAGTTTCTCATTGCCACAAACCTGATCCGAGCAGGTTAAACCAGTTTCTTCCACCGTTTCCAGGTAAACATCCATCAGACCTGACATAGTCTTTTGATCTGGAGTCCATTTATCTTTTCGAATGACTTCCATCATTCTGGCCAACATTTGCTGATAAGCATATAGATTTCCGGATTCTAAAAACTTTTCCTTAATGTCCAAACCATATTTGTCATTTACATAGACATTGTTCCATTCTTCCCAATCTTCTGATCGGATAGCATGATCCGTTGTAGCCTGCCATCCCCACATATTATCTGCTACCTGACCGATCATTCTCGCTCCAGCATAGCCCTCATCTAGCATTTTCTTTATCCACTCGGGATTATAATACCTGGAATTCAGTTCCCGTCCTATAAATTTATCCAATGACTCTTGCTTCATATTTCCCGGATCTGTCAGGTTGCTGATCATAATATCGGGCTCTGTTCCGTCAATTTGCTTTATTGCTAAGGTCATCCCTCCCAGATACTGAAATAGATCATCATTATCCAAAGCACCATAAACATTCGTTGAACGACTGTGAACGACTGCCTTAGTTCCTGAAAGAGCCTTTTTGAACAATGAAATTGCCAGATCTTTTCCGGTAGCCTCTTCAATCGCCTGCTTTCCTTCGCCCCAAAAGCCCTGACCATAAAGATGGCTGGCCCTATTAAAATAGACATCGGCAATTTCTTTGCCGCCTTCCCATTTGTCCGTTGCCTGGACGGCATCATCAACACCCAACCCATAACTTCCGGACTCAGATGAAAATAACCTGACCATAGCCAACCTTTTGATCAAGTTGCTATCTTTTAAGCCCTCGTTATTTAATTCCTGTATCGCTTTGTCTACATGGATTCGAATGGAATTGTCCTCTTCAGTGGACCGATACACTAAGTTAATAGCTTGGTCCATAAGTTGCATAAATTGTGGGAACATATCTCTGTAGAGACCGGATGGAGTGACCACAACGTCAACACGTGGCCTGCCCAATTCCTCCCTGCTTATCAGTTGAATTCCTCTGACTTTTCCAAATCCATCGTATTTTGGTTTTACTCCCAATAGATTCAGGATTTGTGATTCCATAATTCCCTCATGCCTTAACGTCTCTACTGACCATAAATTGAAGGCTACCTTATCGGGAAACTGACCATTATGTTTTTGTAAATAATTCGATATTAATTCTTCTGCCAGTTTTTCTCCTTCTGCATAGATTCCTTGTGATGGCATTCTGGATGGATCAAAACCATAAAAGTTCTTACCGGTGGGTAGGGCGTCAGGGTTTCTTAAGGGATCATTCCCTGTAGCCGGACGAATAAACTTTCCTTCCAGTGCATCCAGCAAACCTTGCATCTCCGCTGCTCCACTCGCCAATATTCTGCCTTTATATTCTTCGATTAATTTTTCCCTTTCGCTTTCGTCGATTTCTTTTAAACGGTTGACCATGGCTGTTGCCGTCAGGGTGGCCCGGGTGGTATCTGGGGAAACTCCGAATGTATGCATGCCCATTGGAACTTGTTTTTCGTTGATCTCCTGAAGATAATGTTCCAATTTTTGAATATTATCTTCCTTTAGTTCACCATCAAGGTTCAGATCCCGATTCAGATTGTTCTTAACCAAGGACTGATTGATTTCTTTTAGATATGCGGAGGACGTTGCCGGACTTTTTTCTTTGGCCAGATTATAGTCATTGATCAAGCCTGCTAATTTTTTCAATTCCGGTCTTAAGCCAGACTCTTGAAATGAAGGTGTCAAATGATCTATAATGACTGCCATTCCTCTTCTTTTGGCCTGAGTTCCTTCACCAACATTATCCATGATGTATGGGTTTATATTGACCATACCTCCAATCAGTGCATCTGATGCATCTCTGCTGTCTGCCCCAGCTTCTCTGCCCGAAAGCCACTCCAAGGTGCCATGGGTTCCTAAATGTATCAAGGCATTGGTTTTGAGTTGGTGCTTTTGATAGAGGTAAAATGCAATGTATTGATGATGGGGGGGAAGATTGACATCATGGAACATCGCTTCTTCGTTTTCTTCCCAGCCTCTTGCCGGTTGTGGCATAAGGTGCAATTTTCCATAACTAATCTTGGGCAATACAAAGTATGATTCTTGATGCTCGTCCTTCCATACCATGATTCTGGATGAATCCGGAGATCCCCATTTTTTGATGACAGCTTGTTGAAATTCCGGATTTAATTCTTTGAACCAGCTTTTGTAGGTTTCTATATCTACCAAAGCCGGTTTATTTTCTTTGACTAATCTATCCAGCTCTTGTGGTGCCCAGGTGCCTATATTTCTTCCTCCAGACATAATATCGTCAAATATTCTGTCCATATCCGGAATTCTTTCACCCAGGTCATAATTATTTGCCTGCAATCCCATAATAATGCTGTATATGCTTCTGGGCAATACATTTAAATAGCTGGCACCTATATTATGTTTTCCGGGATGTCCGTTTTAATAGATCAACGTTATATCCTTGTCTGAATTGTCTGTTCGCCGTAATGCCGACCATGCTTTGATTTTTGCCGCCAAATTGGAAACACGATCTTTAAGGAGCGTTTTTTCCGTGTAAATTTGGTTGTTTTTGTCTTTTTTGAGCTCCTGCGTACTTACCACGGTGGGTTGGATTTGTCCCATAATTTCTGGACGGACTAGGGCCATCGTGCGGTTTCCAATGGGAATTCCAATTTGACTTTTATCCCATTCCGATTTTGACTGGCTCAAACTGATGGCATTGATGACTGGAACCCCAAGCTTCTCAAATGCTCTTGCCAACTTATCTGGAGCTCCTCCTGGAATTGAAGAGAAATTGACCAAAACATCTATTCTTGATTTTCCGGAAGGATCTATGCAAAATTTCTCAATCGGTGCTTCCAAGGGAAACCCAAATAATATGATCGGTCTAAATCCATTTTGCTCTATCGCTTGGGCATACTCTTTCAAATAATCAATCTGACCCGTGACAATTTCATATCTGAATGTATACAAGGCTATCCAAGGTTTCTCCTCGTTTGGAATATCTTGAGCAGAATTGAAAGTTTCAAAATCACTGTATACCTTACCGTTTTTCCAGTCAACGATTCCGAATTCCGGATAGGTTTGCGGTTGCGCATTCGGGAAGGAGGTTCCCAAATGTTTATTAGTCAGATGAAGGACAAGTTGTTTAATGTTTTGAGGGCTGGGATTTTCAAAAAACTGATCTATTTCCGCATCAAAACGCATTCCCCAGCTTTGATATTCCTTTGCGGCAGGTGTTTCGCCTACTGCATAAGCGAATCCGCCCTTTTCTACAATTTGCATTAAATTTTCACTATATCTTTCTATTACCTGTCCTATATGTACATAGCAAACCGCTATTTTTGCATCTATTAATTGATCTTTACTGTTATTAACTGTAAAAACCTCAAAGTGGTTCGAAAATTCTGCTGATTCGTTCAACAACTGGATTGCATCGGCTACCGGTTTGCTGTAATTTTCAGAAACCAACAGCGCAATCTTCTCTTTCTCTTTTGCGTTTTGAGCATTTAAAGTTTGTGAAATACACAATAAACAGGTCAGTAATAAAACTAAATATTTGAACTTCATACTTATTCTGGTACATATATAACCTGACCATCATCCAGTTTATAGGCAGTTCCCAATCTTTCTCCCTGGCCAGAGGCTTCTTCTGGAGTCAGTTTCTTGACTTTTATTTCCTTGCTCTTTTTCGTGATAATCTCCATTTCACCATCTTTATTTTTCTTGGTCATGGTCATTTCCGTAGCGGGATCAAAAAGATCCAACACGTTCAATGCCGACATTAATGCCATAATCATCGCTACGATCAATACAACACTGATGTCAAATAAATTAGCTACGCCACTTACCGGATCCTCCAAAGGAGTCTGTGCCTGACCTGACCTATTCTTATTTAATAACTTCATGGTCTACCTCTCTTAATAATTTTTCCAACTTTGCCTCACAAGCCAAGAAATCCTTTGACAGCCATTGTTCTTTTTTCAGCGTAATCATATAGGCTATGATTCCACAAACTAATCCAATTATCGTTGCTGTAAAAGCCGAGGTCATGTGCTTGGCCATCGCGTTCATGTCCCCATTTGATAGGGTAGATAAAGCCTGGCCCATGGGAATCAAGGTTCCAACCAATCCCAACGATGGGCCAATTTTGATGATCGCTCGAATGCGGTCAAGTTTGCCATTTTCCTTTTTCTCCCAGCTTTGAATCAGTTCAGTGAGTTCAATGTCAGCTTGGTCTGAATTTATCAATGATGAATTGATAGACTTACTATGGTTGCGAAAAAAGGTGTTGACCTTAGATCTTTTCGATACCTGGAAGGATTCATAAATAAATTCCCCCAATGACCAAGCAATCCAGCAGACCATGAGGAGCAGACCCAAATAAACCGGGACATAAAGCCAATTTGCGATCGCGAATAGTATTTTTTCAATTAATAGAGTCATTTTAGATGTTTATTTATTTAAGATTATAGTTGATGCCCAGCATTATAATTCTGCCTGGAGCATAATAATAACTGGTGGGGGAGGTGTAGCTCCCGAAATATTGTTTGTCAAAAAGATTATTGACCGTGAAATTCACAGCATATGGACCAAAGCTTTTGGCGAGTTTAAAGTCAATCAAGGATACTGCAGGCATTTGTTTCTCATTGCTGTTCTCCAGGTCGCCAAAGAATTCTCCTGTAAACCTTCCCCATAAACTAGCATGAACTATTCTCGGGTTGTCATATATCAAGGCTGCAGAATATATATTTCTGGGATTGTCACCCATTTCATTTCCTTCATATTCAGGATTTGTTTCATACTTTAATATCTTGGATTGATTGAGGAAATAACTGACCTGTGTACTTATTCTAGAGTTAATTTGATATTTTGCAGATCCCTCGATTCCCCAGAGCTGTACTTTTCCAATATTCCTGTATTGCCTTACCGGCAGATTGCCCGGGTCAAAATAGGAGGGAACCTCAGATTTATCAATCATCACAGCTGCTAAGAAATCACTGTATTGAGACATATAGGCCGTTGCCGAGATATCCAATCGTTTAAATAATTGCATATCTGCCCCCAGGTCCACAGAATAGCGCATTTTTTCGGGTTTTAATTCAGGATTTCCAAAACGGAACGAAGATCCTATTGGTGTTGCATTAAACATATAGAATGAAGCTGGAGCCCTGAATCCAGTGGCATAGACCGAACGTAAGCGCAGGAAATCCGTAACCTGATAGGTCAACCCAACCTTTGGCGTCAAAATATTGGATTCAGCATCATCATAGTTTATTTCGGTTATTGATTTAGATAAGCTATCAAAGAAATATCCATTTCGGTTTGCCCAATGGTCAAATCGGAGACCTAGATTTGCGTGCAGGTTATCAAAGAACCGAACGTCATCATTGACAAAGAAAGATATGAAATCCTGGCGTCCGGAGAAATTCTGCGTGCCATTTGCTTGATAGTTTTTCTTGGATATAACTTCAGTAAATCGAAGATCCGCTCCAATACTGATGTCATGGTTGGCAAAAGACCTGCTTAGTTTCGCAATCAGGCCATATGTATCCAAAGGAATGGATGAAATATATTTTAAATCATTGAATTCACTATCATTTGGGTTCCAGGCCAAAGAAGAGGTTGAACGGTTTTGTATATTGTAATAAGCAACAATATCATGGACAAATGGAGCCTTATTGTTGGTATATCTAATCTGATAATTTCCAGATGTTGAAGACTCATCAAAAATAGTTGAAGTACCGGAAATAGGTTCTTGTAAATTAAGGTCAGCAGTAGCTGTTAGCGTTCCGGCACTATTGAAATCATAGGAAACCTTTGTGTTCATATTAAAGAGACTGGATTTCGGTTTTTTATAATGGTCCATCCAAATGCTGTCTGCAATAAATTGATAACCACCTGTCGTTTTGTATTCAGCAATGGCCATAAATCCTAAATTATTATTGAACCTTTTTCCAATTTTAAGGCTGCCTTGAAAGGTTCCATAGGTGCTATATCGAAGGTCTGTTCCTAGAGTCCATTTATCGTTGGGCTTTTGGGTAACCAAATTGATGGTTCCACCCATTGAACTGGAACCATAAATGGAAGAGCCTGGTCCTCTGACCACCTCAATTCGTTCTATTCCGTTTGTTGCCACGCTGTTCCATTCAGATACACCACCAGTGTAGGAATCATTTATTGGCACACCGTCCTTTAAGATCAAGGTTCTATTGGCGGCTCCTGTTCCGCGAAGAATAACCCCTGTATGCGTACCTGTTGTACTCAGTCCCTTCCCTCGGTTGACCATTACCCCCGGAATATATGATAATGCTTCATCAATGGTCTGGATCTGTTGAAGTTCAGGAGCCCCTTTTTGCAATATCGACACGCTTGAAGAAATCTTTCTTATCTCTTTAGGGAGAGTAGATGCTGTCACCGTTATGGTGTTTAGGAAATTAGCCTTTCCTTGCATGGTCCAAACGTTGCTTTCCTTGATTCGGTGGTTATTAAGGTTGATAACAAGAGGCATATATGCCTGGTGTTCACACCTAATTATTCGGTCCAAGGGATATATTACCGAAAATTTTCCTTTGGCATCCGTTTTTTCTATGGCCATGTTTCCACCGGTAAAAATACCTGCTCCCTGGATGGGCCGGCCCAAGTAGTCCACTAGTTGTCCCGAAACTAATTTATTCTGCTGTTTACTGTTCTGTGCAAGAGCTCCAGAACTAAATAAAAACACTAAAATTAGAATTGTACCCATGTAGGTGAATGTGACATTAATGGGGTTAAATTTCTTTATTGAGGGTAACATGGTCGATTATTAGTTGTTATATAGTTTAATTAAATGCAATTATGTTGCAATAATAAAAATGAAATATTTTAAACGCAACAATGTTGCATAAAAACATTTTAACAAAGCATTTTTAGTGGTTTTATACTCTTTGGAATATAAAATTCATGGGAAATGAGATTTAGGAGGAAGATGGGGAAATCAATTTCAGATTGGATTGCAAAGGCAGCCTATTCCAACGAAAAATAGGTGTTTTAGGAAGATTTTTCTTTGAACTTGCTCCAGTACAGTCCACGTTACCTAGGTTTCGGGACCACCTCCTATATGGATACAAAATGTGAGAAAGAGATTGGATGTAGATTGATAGGTCTCAAGCTATTAAACTGCTCTTTCAGGAGGTACTCAACTATTGTTCCATCTACTTTGTTCCAACTATAAATGAAACCCTGGCTTTCATAAAATGGGATATTGAGCCCTAACTTAACCTCCATTCTGGAGAACGAAGGAATTCCTGAAGTTCTGATCGAGATTTTCGTGTGTGGATATTGGTGATTGGCCCTATCTTTTATGTTGGTTTTCAGGCTTTTGAATATCGACGGGATCCAGAAGAATAAGGCTAAAAAAATCAAAGGGTATCGAGCTTTCATGAAATGTATTATTTAATAAGACTTTGTTATTCGTCCCGAATTTTATCAATATAACCGGCACTGAACCGAATTTGATTTCTGAAGAAATTTTTGTAGGTGAAAATTCAATGCTATAAGGGATTTGCTAGTTAAGTATTTATTTGAGTATAGGTATTATGTGACCTTATTACCTGATGTTAGGCACCTTCTAACGATACAGGGAATCCCGTATTCTTTTCTACTTGATAATTTTTAGGTGTAGGCATGGAACTTTGTGGGTGCCCAATGGAATGGCAATTACAGGTTAACTTTAATTGGCACGTGTCCGACGGAGCTAATAAAATGGCTATAATTTGTTCAAAGGCCTAAGTGGCTAAGGATTGAGACCATCTCCAAATGGAAAATGTGTGTTTTTATGAGTACCTTCGCAAAAATAAACGGGCTCCACACTACTTTAATATCCTTTGAAATGAATCCCAAACTATTACGCACGATCCTCCTAATTACCTTAGGAACCGTATCCATTTATTTGATCTGCATAACGGCGTTTGGCATCCGAGAACATAATAGATCCGAGAAAATCCTCAAAGAAGCCTATGGTCTTGCGGAACAGCGTTCCGATGGTCTTTTCCACCTTTTTGCTGCTGTTTCACAAGCGGACAATCTATTCAGGCTCTATGCCCTGGACATGAAAAGGGAATCATATCGCCATTATGCAGAAAAAGTGACCAGAATAGGTAGTCTCCTGGACTCCTTGATGGAAACGACCCCATTTTCTGATAATTTAAGGCAAAATGCCATTGAGTTTCAATGGCAACGGGAAAGTGCACAGAGATATGCTGTACTTAAGGCCGATCTGGATAAGCTCATTCTCGCACTCGGAGATTCTGTGGAACTACCTGATGGAAAGCTCTCTCAGGAGCCGCCGGTTGTTCCGATCGGAGCTGATTCCCTTGTCGCCATGCTATTACTGGACACCACTTTTACCATTAGCGCCGATACATTGATTAATAGGAAGGAAAATCTTCTGAAAAGGATTTTCAGAGCAAAGGACGATACTATCATTACCAAAGACAACGCAATCAGGATAATTGACGATCGGGTACTGGCAGTCAGGAAAGTGGCGGAAAGGGTACTGGACAGAAATTCACAAGTTTTCAAGAGTGGCTTTACGGACCTTTCAAAGAGATATAGAATTTTGCGGTTGAAGGAACGGGAGATTATAGGTTCAAACTATCATTTGTTAGCCAGCATTAGGTCTACGATGGAGGAGATAAGGGAATATGAAAAAGCAGGGGTCATCCAGATCAGCAAGTCAGGGCTCTCTCTGCACGAGAAAGCCGGGGGGATGCTGAAGAAGAATCTTAAATTAGGATCGGCAGCAATGGTACTTGCCCTTTGCTTTCTTCAACTGTATCGGATCAGAGCGAACCAATATGAAAAGCAATTAAGGATTGAAAGAGAGCATTCCGAAAGTATGGCCCTTCAAAAAACTGAGATATTGACAGTGGTTGCCCATGATGTTAGGGCCCCGGTTAGTTCACTCATTTCGTTGATTAATATCCTCCTTGACGAAAAGGTTATCGGTCCTGGAAAATTAACTCTTTTAAAGGAAATCCGAAGTGATGTTGAACTGGTGGGCAGAACAATGGAGGACATCCTTACGCTGGAAAAAATGGATGCCGGAAAATTTTTTCTATTCAACGACTACTTTTCACCTAAGCTGCTTTTGGAACAAGTTGCCGAGATGCACGCCCATTCTGCGAGAAATAAGGGATTATCCTTGGAAATGTCCTTAGATATTCCAGCTGGAATGGATGTTCTGGGGAGTGCCCCCTTAACTAGACAGGTTGTTTCTAACCTGGTTGGGAATGCGATACGATATACAAAAGCCGGAAAGGTTGAATTGTGTGCCCATTATCATTCTAAAGAGGATAGGAAATGGCTCGAAATTTTGGTGAGGGACACGGGAAAAGGAATAGATCCCGAACACCAAAAAGATATTTTTAGAAGATATTTTATGGCCTCAGGTTCAGCCGGCAATGGGGGCTTTGGCTTAGGTCTCTATATATGTAATACCATGGCAGAGATCATGGGTGGTAAAATAACCCTCTTAAGTGCGCTTGGGAAAGGATCCGAATTTAGATTCAGTGTTCCCCTGCAGAAGGTTCGTAGCAGAAATTTACCAATTGAATCCTATACAAAAAATGATTTGCCAGATGATCTTCATCTGGTGGTTATTGATGACAATTTAATCACTTTATCGTACATAAGGACTTTTTTCTCCGATCGAACTAAAATTTTTACGTTTTCAGATCCTTGCCAAGCCCTAGACCACATTCAGTCAAATATCCCGGATTGTGTGATAACCGACATTTCAATGCCTCAGATGGACGGATGGTCAGTCCTACGCGAGATAAGGGAGAATGAAAATACAAGTTGCGTACCTGTAATAAAATTTACGAGTTCGACCTCCCAAAGTCTTGATTTCGATGATATAGAAAAAAAAACGTATAAATTTGATGGAAGTTTAGAAAAACCGATCGATCAGCAGAGGTTGTTTACCCTTCTGATCGCTATGCAAGATAGAAAGAAGGGAGAATAGGCTTGAAACCACCTTCTCGCCAATATTCTCAATTCATAATCTGTTTCTATTATTGCCTCCCGAATATTTGTGGTACAGAAAGGATTAAATTACGCCTGTTCAGATATTGCAACTTAGACGCATCAAGCTGAACTATTCAAACAATTTTCAAATTGAACGGCATTTCCCAACCTGATCAATATGATCTGGGGTTGGCAAGATGCTGCCAATTGCTTCAAGTTATGTCGCTGGTTTCTAGGAAAAATACATAATCCCCGAACCTGCTTTAAAAGGCTGGGGTTTAGATCGGGATTACAACATGCTTCTACCCGTAGCATAGAGGATTTTTCCAGACTAGATGTTCAAGGAAATGAACAATGGGATAAATGAACTGGTTATACAACCATTAATGCAGCTCTTTATTACCACCTCAAAGGAGTAAGGCTTTCTTTGAATGCCAATAATATACTTGATAGGTATTATTATCTGGGAGGTTTTGACTATACCCGAGGGTTTGTCGGAGCTCCTAGAAATTTTATGTTTTCGATAGCATATAATTTTGATAAACCTAATTAGCAGTAGACCTTCAGGACATTCAGCCCAATTTGACTTATTAATTTTGGATAGAATCCAAGAATGCCGTTTTGAAAATGGGTGAGAAAGTAATCAGGATGCAAAATGGCAAGCAGACCCCATGGAGCTCAATGAAATAGGAAAGGTTCTGAGTTACATCCTTCGAAAAACTATATAAAAAAATTAAAGCAGTATCCATGGAATGGATAGAAGGCCAAATCAGGACACTCCCCAGCGGTTGGCAGACCTCGTACATGTTTTTATGAAATCGGCATCTGAAAAGAGACTCTTATTTCCCCAAAGGTCCAATTAGATTCTTGGGCAGGGGTAGATATAGCCTTCCAAGGTGTCGATGGATCTACATCGGGTCACATTTTCCTAAAATTTGAAATCACCCCATCCACAATGGTCCACTGCTATTAACTTTCCAGTTGTGAATTGAAAAAATGGTCAATTTCATACTGATCCTGGGGAAAGCTGAAAATTTCCCGGATCTTTCCGTCCTGGATCTTCCATAATATGCACAACATGGTATTGATGGTTGGATTTTTACCCTGGTTGTTCCAGACCCTGTGACAGTCTATTATATGGTCATCTGAAAAGCCTAAGACAATTCCTTCAGACATGAAATTGAATTCAGCCAACTGATCCATATATTCGATTATTTCCTCCATGCCAGATTTCGTACCGCTCAGGGGATGTCTTCCGGGGACGTTCCATTTTACTTGAGAATGAAGCACCTCTCTGATGACACTTATTGACCTTAAAGAGTAGGCCTCAAAAAATCGGTTAATAAGGACAAGGTTCGGGTGGTTGAATTCTTTCATGATAATTGTCTTTAGATATTTAGGGAGGTGATTCCTGATGTTTTGAAACCGTACCCAGATCTCGAAATTAAGCAAACTCTGTAAAAAAAATGTTGCAGTCAGGAACTTTTTCTTGTTTTAATAGCATTTTCTGTTTTAAAGAATTGGCGAACTATATAAGAGGTCATCCATAAAACTAAACTAATACAGGTACTTAGGAAAGAAGGCAGGAAGGGGCATTCCGTGGAAAGGTAATTGAATCTAATCTTCAGTCTGAACCTTCATCAATTGAATTTTTCTCCATTTTGTGAAGGCCTCACCCCAGAAATATCTTTTGATTGGGTGGACTTATCTCCCGAAAGATAATTTTCACTTTTGCACTCACCATAAGATCTCCATGCCAGGTCTAAATACAATTATGGAAGACCAATAATTTTAAAGGAACCGTTTAAAAAATTAACCTGATTTTTTGGAATGATAACAACAGTATATGAGATCTAAGATTAAATACTTTTCAAAAAATTATAGCGATAAACCAGAGGTGTCTCGACAGTTTTTTTCGTAGATATAAATTATTTGATGAGTTACAGAAATAAACAACGTTATTAATAAATATAGGAAGCCTAAGGGTAGGTTAGGGTTGTGCTTTTTCAATTTTCTTGAAATAGGCCAACAACAAAGGAAATAACATCAAGTAGAAAAGGAATTTTGTTGGCCAAAGATGATAATTAAGACCATGTGCTATGATCATTCCCAACAGAATCATAAATCCAAGAATAATAAATGATCTTATGTAATTTCTTACCAATGATTTCATTTCTTCCTTGGTGAAGCTAAAGTATTTAGAACAATCTTGTTTTCCCACAATCTAATATACAACTTAAAATTATAAATTTCCATTTCCCTATCACTAGCTAGCTGGAGGTATGGAAAATACCTTGAAATGGGCGATCCCTGATTAATGCCTCAACCAATCATTAAAAGTTTTGCAGCACCATCTATAATAAAAACATAAATAGGGATGTATCCCTTTAAGTCATATTTATATATCGATACAGGTATGGAAAGAAATTAGAAATTAACCCTTTTAACCTATTTTTCTCTGAGGAGGGATCAACAACACCTATTTCATTCAGTCATGTCTAGAACCCATTAGTTTTTCTCGTGTAAAGTGTCGACTGAACGCAAGTAGGAGTTCCAAGGGGAATTGATGGAAATCGTATTCGTAAAAGTTGAAATGGAAATAAATTTAGGAATGTTCTATTGATGCCTTAGTAGGCCAGGGAGACCTTAAGATTTTCAGATATAAGATAATCGTACGTCTAATTGTGAATTATGGAAAGGAATCGGGAAATCTGGACAAGACATCGGGAAATGACGACATTGCCCGTTAATTTAACTGAGGCTAACTTTGATGTTATATATATTTTAACACAACAATTATGAACGCAAACAAGAAAATCAGGCATATATCACCATATTCTGTGTTCTGTGCCTGCGGGCTTGCGACGCTGGTTTCATGCAATGATGATCATATGATTCCGCAACCTGAGTCTAACACCATCACCATTGAGAACGTCCTTGACTCAAAACCTCTGGTGCAGTCAGGAACCTTCATGGGAACAGGTACACCACCGGTTATCTTACCAGGACAGTCCGTTAGCATTGAGTTTCATGCCGGAGCTGGTCAGGCATTGTCTTTCGCTACTATGTACGGTTGGAGCAACGACCTGTTCTTTGCACCCGAAAATCCCGGTATCAACCTGTATAATGCAGACGGAACTCCCGTTACCGGAGATGTATCTTCGCAGATCAAGCTATGGGACAATGGTACGCGTATCAACCAGGCTCCGGGGATGAGCGTGATGCATCCGGGGACAGCCGAATCTACACCCAAAAATATATCAGAAGTGAATGGTACAGATGCCCAGGGCAATATGTATCTGGCAGCATCGCAGTTGATGAAAGCCACATTGGCCTATCATGGCAACTCCCGCTTTACCCTTACCCTTAAGAATACAAGTGGTGGCACCGCCAATGAAACACCTTTCAGTCCAGGTGTATGGACCGTTTCCTATGCTCCGGGCGGGGACATTCTGGATAAGACCCCTATCTATGCCGAAGGCCAGCCATCTGTAAACGGACTTACCAATATAGCAGAAATGGGAGATAATTCTGTACTTGATGACCATCTTCAGGGAATGACCGGTATCTTCACGCCGCTATCTCCCGTACTGGTAGTTGTATACTCCGGAGATGAAAACCCTTTTTATAAAACCGGGGAGAAGGACCGTGGAGAGGGGCTCAGCGATCTGGCACAAACAGGTAATGCAGAAATCCTGGCCGGGAATCTTGAGAGCAAATCCGGGGTAAAGAAAGTTTATGTGTTGAAAGAGCCATCGAGCACCGTCCTTCTTCCAAAAGCAGGCGGCGCTTCGGGAGGTAAGGTTATGCAGCAATTGGATGTAGTGAAGGGAGACAGAATAGCCCTTGCTACCATGTACGGACTGAGCAATGACTGGTTCTATGCGACCAAAGGAAATGGGATCGATGCCATGAAGAAGGGAGATGTTTCGGACCAGATATCCTTATATGACAATGGAACGAAAAAGGACCAGTACCCTGGCGCCAATATCCGAATGGACCTTCCCGGCATGTCTTTGAGAGAAAGTAAAGTAATCGAGGAAGTTCCGAATCCCAATGCTTTTACGACATTGCCTCAGATTGTAAAGGTTACGCTTAACTAAAAAATGTTTTGTGAACGGGTTTCTTCCAAAAGGGGAAGCCTGTTCATTCTTAGTACTTACACCGGATAATTCTTTGCTATCTTTAGTGAGCAGTACATTTATAGGAAAAACGGAGGATGAAATTAGAATACTTGAATGAAAAGAGCAATGAAGCCTTCCTGGTCGGTAACGATCAGGGGATGCTTACAAACGCAGGGATTTTGCACGAGAGTACAATCAATTCCATTGTATTCAATTTTCAGGGTGACCAGGAGGCAATGATTGATGAAGTACGGTATACTTTTCCCAAGAATACGGTACTCCCGCTGATGGCCAACCAGAATTTCAGGTTCGAACGTCCGGATCGACTGATTGCCTGGCAGTTCAACCGTGAATTCTATTGTATCGTTGACCACGATGCAGAGGTCGGTTGCGTCGGTTTTCTCTTTTACGGGATCAACAATCCGATGTTTATCCGCCTTTCGCGTCAGGACATTGAAGAGATAAACCAGACTCAGCGATTCTGTGAGACGGATATGCAGGTCAGGGACCGGATGCAGAGCGAAATGCTTCGAACGCTCCTCAAGCGCGTTATTATCAGTGTTACCCGCCTGGCAAGAAAGCAGGCAACGGACAGCTATCTGCTCACCGATGAAAAGCTGGACCTGGTCAGAAAATTCAACCTGCTCCTGGAATGTAATTTTAGAGCAGAGCATGAGGTCCGTTTCTATGCTGGAGCGCTCAACAGGTCGCCCAAGACCCTCTCGAATGTCTTTGCATTACTTAAATTTCCTTCTCCCTCCAGCCTCATACAAAAGAGGATCATTCTGGAAGCCAAAAGGTACCTGAACTATACTGACAAATCGGCCAAAGAGATAGCCTATATTCTTGGGTTTATCAGTCCGGCGCATTTCAGCCGGTTTTTTAAGAAACATTCCGGAGAGAATATTTCTTCCTTTAGGAATCAGTTGTAACGATATTAAAACAATTAAAAATGAGAAAAATATTAATTATTGTCATTGGCTTATTCATCTTTATTTCCAATTCAGCGTATTCACAGCATAGTGAGGGAATGCAGGTTTATCCCGAAAGGGCAGAGGACATCAGCCCCTTGCTGATCGGCGAAAGGATACCTGCGATGATTTTGACTGATGCTGCTGGAAAATCGGTTCAAATGGAAAAACTCTTCTCTGAAAAACCTACCATATTGATTTTTTACAGAGGAGGCTGGTGTCCCTACTGCAATCAACAACTGTCCGGTCTGCAGGAAATCGAGAAGGAGATAATTGGATTGGGCTACCAGATTATTGCGGTAAGTACAGATAAGCCGGAGAACCTTAAGGCCAGTATCGAAAAGGGTAATTTGACGTATAGGTTACTCTCGGATGCCGACCTTGCGCTGTCTAAAGCCATGGGTATCGTATTTAAGGCACCGACCGTCTACCACAAACTCTTGCCTGAAACAACAGGTGGGAAAAATAGTGATATGCTGCTTCCCGTACCCTCGGTATTTATCCTGAACAAGAAGGGAGAGATTCGATTTGAATTTATTGAACCTGATTTTAAAGAACGAATGTCCTCTGAATTACTGATGGCTGTTGCCGGAGTGATCTTTATAACGTTATAATGAATTTAAGGCTTCATGTTTCAGGTGGAGCGGGAGAAAAATAGACAGTCCACCAAAACCATTCCCAATAAGGAATGGGGATAGAATTTTTATCAAAAAAAAACCAAATAATGAATTATCAATTAGAAAAAACAGGATATAAACTGAGTGTATTGGGATTAGCTGTTATACTACTTTGGATCGGGGCATTCAAATTCACCCCCACTGAGGCAAATGCAATTGAACCCTTGGTTCGTCATCATTTTATAATGGGCGTTTTATATGAAGTATTTTCTCTGCAAGCTGTTTCTAACCTGATAGGCGCAATAGAGATTATTACGGCACTGGGTTTGATTGCATCTTTTTGGAATCGTAAAATTGGTTTTTTAGCTGGAATGTTTACTGTGATCACTTTTATATTCACCTTGAGCTTTTTGTTTACAACCCCCGATATTTGGAGAATAAAGGATGGGGTCATAGTTACGGACTTTTTCATTTTAAAGGACCTTCCTGCATTGGGTATCGGAATTATGGTAATGGGAAAATGTAAGCGGAAGAGAGACGATGGAAAATGACCTCTATTTATCTGACCATTTTTATTATTGATGCAAATCATGATTCATATCGATGCCCGACAGGGGGGCGGGCAATAAATATTAAGGCCATTAAATACCTTAAAAATTGCACACGCATTTAATTATTCAGCGGAAGCAACTATAGGCGTTTTTCACTTATAATTAATAAAAACATGGAAACAAGGGATCTTCAATTAATATCGATGGACGAGTCCCCATCATTAAGCTTTGGTCTTACAATTAACACATAGTTTAACTCGATTTCGCATGCCAGTAAAGCCTGTTCAATGGGATTTGAGTCAGCCTATGCTCTTCTGCATTTATATATTTAATATTCTATTCTAAGTGTATAGATAAGGTATTTCCTTATACTAAAAAAATATACTGAATTAACCATTGTCAGGATTCGAGTGCTCTAAGAATTAGGGATATTGTGAGCTATGGGTATAAATCTGAATAATTAGTGCCCTTCTGAAAGAAATGATAACGGTGTATTGCATAAAGTTTTTCTCAAAGGGAACCTTAGACATTCCGGAGACGATTTAAAAGCGATTAATTAAAAAATGTCCAATGTGTTTTTACGTTCCTAAAACTTATCCTTTGCATATCTAAGCATTCACCATATTTTATTTCCAAATAAGCGATTCTCAATGGGCTCAGTCCTTCGCTTTAACCCTGGTTTTTGGAGGCTATTATTATTCACGGCGACTTTTTCGGAGCCCTCTTCATTCTGACCGGTGATTATCCACTAATATGTAAAAGAATTTGACTGAATTACTTTCAAATTTAAATAAAGGTACCTGACTCGGAGATTTTCCTGGACTGAACATGCATCTATTTTATTAATTATCACTAATTACGGCTATGCTAGTCAGAACTGGCTGTCCACCGGAACGATCAGGGGTCGATGGTTTTGAGGGGTTTACGGCAATGAAGTATTGTTGGCATTCTGAACCTAAATCGATTCCGTTCCACGATAACGTATACCTACCTTAACTTGGGCCGGAGCAACCTTTTTGGTAAAATTACAGAAGGTAATTGGCTGCCCGAGCAAGATCTACAGCTTAGCGGTGTACAGCAATGCTACAATGGACAGAGTTGGTGCGTTATTTACCCTTTACCTGAAAATAAAATCTTTCTATATAGGGTAATATTTGAGTAAGAACAAATGTTTCTTAATCCCATAAATTATGATCCATAGTAAGAAAGTGCCAAATACCAAAATCAAAAAACCCAACGGTGTCGATTCCGTTGGGTTAGCTTACATAACAAATTATACTATAGTGGTTGTAGAACTTAAATATAGTGAAAAATAAATAAAGCCCAATAGTTAGGGCTTCTATTCAGTCCGGTAAAAATAATATTGAGGTCCCTAGGAAATAAGGACAGGAAAATTCGAATATGAGAACATTCACTTTAAGGTAAGGAGTAAAAAATGAAAACTGCAGAAAAGAGTGTGCTGACAAAAATGGATAGAATTAAAGTTTTGTATCGATTTTTATGATTAGGGATAAGCTGAAAGTGGATATAACAAATTTGTTTCAATGCGTTTTATTTAGAATAGTTTTAAATAACTATATTTGATTCTCTTTATACTCATCATCAAACCCTAAGGACCATCTGATTTCGGGTGGTCTTTTTTAAGATAGTTTAAGAAAACGCGCATATAAATAATTAACCCTATGGAATATTTAAATTCATATCAAAAAGATGTATTAAGGATTTCTGCACAGGATGAACTCGAAAGGATAACAGCTGACTATTCCAATGACCTGATAGAATTTACATTGAAAGCGTTCGAAACCACATTCAATGTCACAGCAGTCAAAGGAGCTAACAACCATTGGAGCGTTGTTAGGATCTTAAGAGATAAACACACAAACTAATTATTTTTAAAGACTATCCCTAAAAAGATGGTCTTTTTTAATCTTAATCATTTAATTAAATCACCTTAAAAGATAGTTCACACCGTACATGTACATTTGTAAAGAATAATTGGTTCATTCTCCTTTCAAACAGAAAAGTTTAGGTTATGACATTCGACAGCCAAACCCCAAGGTGGTCTTGTTTATTATTGATTCCTTTAACTTCTTTACCGGTGCATTCCTTATCCCATTCCTTAATAATTATCAATTTGGATTAATTTAAATTGCCAATCGGTAAAGAAGCCGATTCATAAAATCCATTGGTAGTTCTTTGTAGCATTTCCGGACTAAACATTTTTTTTGGGACAGCACCAACATTATAGGAAGTATTATAGAATAGGGGAGGCGATTGCCAGCCTTTTTCCTGGTTATTCGATTACTGTCAAGCATTGTGAATTCAATAATCTATGTTTGTTTTACAGTCATTTGTTGGATCAAATAATTTATATTATATTAATTGGACACCGAACTATAATTAAAATGATTTTAAAAATTATCGATAAACCTTTGTCCCTATTATTGTTGATTGGCCTTATTATAATTTCAGATGTTTATAAGGCTGCAATTTTAGAATAGTTTTCCAAATTTTTGCCCCTGATTTATACTGTCACTATTTAAAAATGCTTCCCCTTGACATTCTGACCAAGCCATCACATCATTATGGGATATGCTGATACCAATGAATTTCTTTTGATAAGATGAATAATGAGTTCATAATCTAATCCATTGGCTAACCTAAGGATCCTACCCAGAATTAAAAATTTTCGAAGCTTTTCAATAGCCACCGGCCTGGTGGATTAATACAAATAGTAATTTGATGAAGATTCTCACCGCAATCAAGCAAATGATTGCATAGAGCGAGCTTGAAGTGATAGAGCGTTTGCCCTTTACCTCGGATGCTGACTGCTTTTTATAGGAAAAATTTCTATTTAAAAATAACTTATGTATAGGGTACCCGGAATCTGGGTATTGCATATTCGGATTACATGGTAAAGGAATATCATTTCCTAATTCTCTTGATCTATTTTACAGCTTGAACGTCAGGTATTTGGTCGTATTTACCGATCCTTATAGATTAGGTATTTCTCGCGCATCCTTTTATATTTCTCAAGGCCAGGCTTCCATGATTCCCGAATTTCTTCCTCCGTCCACCCCTCTTGAATTTGATTCTTAAATTCTGGAGTACCTGCAAGAAAATCTATATTGCCAATTTGCTCATGTAGGCTTCTGTCAAAGAATTTCTTTTTGTCGGGATGGGCAGCATAAAGTTCTTTCATCCATGATAGGTTGATTTGTCTGGATTGGACTAACTTTTCCAAATCGTAATTTATCAAATCGATTCCAAAACAAACTTCACCCTTATACAAAGGATTTTCACTCATGCCCTTAATAGATATAGGGGTAAAAGAGAACCTATATCTTCCTTTCAACATTGGACCTCCAATTCTTTTAAATGGAAATTCGGTGCCTCTGCCATGGTTTAGGGATACCCCTTCAAATAGGCATGTAGAAGGATACAACAAAATACTTTCTGGTGTATTCAAATTGGGGGACGGATTTACAGGCAATTTGTACATTAGGTCATGCGTGTAGTTGGCATTTTTAACTATTGAAATTTTACATTTCAAATTATCTTCCATCCAGCCCTCGCCATTGACCATCTGAGCAAATTCAGCAACCGTTAATCCATGCACAGCAGGTATCGGAAACTGACCGATTCCAGATCTATAGTTCATATCTAGGATAGGGCCGTCAATAAAATATGCATTTGGATTAGGCCGGTCCAAAATCAATAGTTCCTTCCCATATCTTGCACAAGACTCCATGACGTCTCTAAGTGAATTAATATTGGTATAAAATCGACACCCTACATCTTGGATATCAAAGATGATAATGTCAATGTCTTTTAGATCTTCCTGAGTAGGGCTCTTTTTTTTGCCATACAACGATACTATTTCAATGCCGGTCTTAGAGTCTCTTTCATCGGTCACTTCTGTACCGTTACTTGCATTTCCCCGAAATCCATGCTCTGGGCCAAATACCTTGGTCACTTTAATTCCTCTATTGAGTAAACTGTCCAACAAATGTGTTTCCCCGATGATACTTGTTTGATTTGCCACCAAAGCCACTTTCTTCCCCTCCAATCTATGGATATACTTCTCAGTTTGCTCTGCTCCGGTCTTAATGATATCGTTGGAATATTTCAACTGTGCGTAGCTGCCGCTGATGATGAAAAGATACAGGATATGAAACAGAAAAAATGTCCTCATATTACAGTTTTATTAATTCTATTAAATTTAATATTTATACCCGTTATTTTATTATAAATATACTTTATTAAAAATAATCCCAAGAGTTTAAATCCATTAATCTATCTGAAAGTCATTTCTTCATAAGGGGGGCACATTCAATTTGGTTATTCCGGGAAATATCAGAAGTTTTCCAAAGAGGAGCAAGTGCTAAGGTTCTGAGAAAATACGAAATCAGGACTACTACTTATCTGAAAAAACCAAGGTCCGTATGACAGCAGGGGTAAATCCCTATTTTTAAAATGGAAAGCAAATACTTTCTGCGCTCCAAGTTTATGGCTGCAATCCGGGGGATCCGCTCTGGGTGAAATCATGGAACCTTGTGGTGGGGGGGCGATGTGACCGAGATCGGATTTCCGAATTCGGGAAAAGGCTTGTTCGTGCTGCCGAGTGGTGAGGCTAAGACGAACCCTCATCTAAGGATAAGCTGTTCTATTGCCTTTCGATCATCAAGCATACATTAACTTAAATTGATGTTCTTACAATTGCCCTAAAGCATAGAATTTTATTGATGTTAATCTGGAATTTTTTATATCTCAAGAAAATCCGTTGTATGAGTGTTTTTTTAGGTAAAAAGATGGGAAGTTTAAAAGCGAAAACTGCACTGAAACAAGTTTCAGTGCAGTTTTTGTTCTTCATTGTTTTTCTTTCTTCTAACTTGCCAGATATAGTTCCATAATTGTGAATATTACAGAAGAATCCATGAAATTGATACGGTGATCATATCCTTAAGAATAGAATTAACCAAATTTCTTTATTTTGGATAATTGAATTCCACAATTGCAGGTTTCTCAGCCGTTCCCCAATGATCATTTAAGGTTGTGGTCACTCGCATCTCATTCACCCTGTTGTTACCGTCGAACTTATAGGAAAAATCGATGGAGGTATCATCTTCTGAGTCATAGATCTGTTTAAGTAGGTTCTTACTGGTTTTTCCCATATGGACATAATATATGCCATTCCTTGCGTCCGTTCCCAATGCGACCAAGCCCTGAGCCCATCCATCATTTGATTCCCTGTCCGTAAAATATGAATAGATTGAGGTGCCCGATTTGACCAAATTACCATTTTTATACTCATATTTAACATCAAAAGGAACACCCGTAAGATCCTCAAACACACTGCCCGCATCAAACATTGATCCCTTTCCTTCTTGCCGGATTAGGTTGCCAGCGGAATTGTAATGGAAATTCGAATAAAACGTATTGCCCTCAGTAGAGGATAGATATCGAAGATTCTTTGGATATCCGTTGGTTCCCAATTCGGAGGTCAGGTTGCCATAATCCTGAAAGTCATAGAATATGGATAGTTTTTTAATATCTACGGAAGAGGTTTTGTAGGTGTAGATGTCTGCCCCCACATAGGAATAATAATTTTTACCGTCCTTATCCAAATATAGGTAGTATCTTATCTTCTTAATTCTTCCCTGTGCATCATATTGGAAGGTAATATAGATAGGAGAGGTAAAGTAGGCTATTTCTGCCTCCATTCCGGTTTTGAAGAATATCGAAGAGAGCTTTGTTGGACCAGAATGTTCAAAGGTATCGGTAGGTTTCCCTTTCTCGGTGTTCACGATTACTTGGTATTCCTGAAAGGACTTATCCTGAGCCTCAATCTTGATCTTGGACCTAACCTCATTTCCGTCTGCCTGATAAACGCTTGAAAAAGGATAGGGGATGCTGCTTTCCACGGCCTTGTTTTCACCGTCGAAGATCTTGGCGTCTTGGGAAATCTTTATTTCAGCCTTTAAGCTTGACTCAGTTCCGGATGGTACCGTCAACCTGATGGTATTGCCGCTTATGGTACCGACAAGATCCTTTCCGATAGAATGGTTCTCTTGAGATCGAACGACAAAGCTGAGAATTGATTTTTCTGAAGAAAAGGGTTCAGATACTGAGGTAAGGCTATATTTTGCCTGTGTTCCGTCCTCAGCAACCACTGAAAACTCAACCTTGGCAGTAAAATCACCATGGACCGTAACCTCACCGTCCTGGGTATCGTACTCTGTTTGCTTATATATCAACTTGGCACCCTTAGAGATATTCAGTACAGCCGAGAGGTTCCTTAGGATTTTTCCCTGGGAAAAATTGGCCTTGAAGGTGGATCCAGACTTTGAAGCCATGATATCTTCTTCCAGGATTGAATTGTTGATCTTAAAGAAGGTGATGCTTAGCAGTTCCTTCGCTCCTGATTTGGGAGGTTCCTTCTCAGCAGATTTTTCGCACGAGGCCGTCATGCAGATAAAGAGGATCAAAAATACGAGGTACAGATTCTTCATTGTTGAGATGGTTTGATGGGTTCAAAATTAACGCATGTCAAAAAAAAGAAAAATACCTATATTGAGGTATTTTCATACGGGAGGTTACAGTGAAAATTCTGGTTCATCTCCCACTGATGTACATGGCTCGAAACGGTGGGGCTGACCATATTGAACTTCCAAAATCGGTCATTCGATTTTTCCTGGACTAATGCCCCTTCCAAAGAGTACAAGTTTGCTAAGTTACTTAGTAGCAGGAGGAAAAGGTATTAGAGCTTAATGCGCATTATTGACTTATTCGGACATCTATATCTGGTGCGCAGCATTCTTTCGTGGAAAAAGGTAAAGTAGTTCTTGAACGCTCAATCTGTCTAGCGGAATGAAATATTTATATAAAATCACCCAATGTATGTTTTGGTAGAAACCCGAAAAGATAAGAATGTATTGCAACCTAGAGTAGATATAGGTTTATCTGTTTTTTAGCGCCGGTCAATCAAAATTGAGTCAGTAAAGATTGATCGTTTACTTAATATAGGTAGTTGTCTGGAATCAAAAGTATCTTAGTGTACAGCTGGAATTCTAGTAATAGTAGAAGACCCTCTTATCACAATGGCAAAGTAGATAAACTGTCAGATCCCGAGATCATTGCCTATACCTCGAGTGTCGAATACGTCAATATTCGGGACCCTTAAAATCCAGGGATATCTTATCACAGCAAAAAATTAACCTCTGAGAAGCTCTTAGGTTGCTTTTCAAAATTAAACGCACAAAACAGGAACTACCATTTCCTAAATGCGTTAGTTTTATCGAACCGGTTAATTTAGAATCCTGATTCCTGAAATACTCGACCAGGGAATGAGAAAATGCCAAAGTAAATATCCTGATGAAGGTTTTAGAAAGGACTGTATGCCCAGACCTAGTTTTTTTTAATGGTTTCATTTTTTAAATCATTGCAATCCGCATCCTAATTTGGCCCAATTGTGAAAATGACCCTCGACTGATAATTTCCTGTTGGGAGTGTAACGGATACCCCATTTAACCTTAATTGAATCGGAATATTGTTGAAAGCTGCCAGCGCCAGGACCGCCTGTATGTTAAACAGTTCGGTATCGGTGGTGGTAATCGGTTGATAGGCTGTGCCTCCGTTAATGGTGCACAATAGGCAGGTCGTTGTACCGTTTCCAGTCCTCCTTACCGAAAGGTTCAGGGCATTGTTCCAAGTGGGAAATGGCTCATACCTTACCGATACCCTTCCGCTTGTCAATAATAGGGGTACCCGGGCTGTCAAAAGTAGCTGGTCCGATGCGCTTTCATAGGTGCCGATATAATTTAAGCCTGCCTCCGTAATCGGTTCAGGGTTCACATTCCAGCTGGAACCGACAACGGTTATTGTCCTCTGACCATTTGCCCGCGTTCCAAGTAAGAGTAGAACAAGCAACAGTAGGGGTTTTAAATAAGAACTTATTCCGATAGCGCTGTAATTCATCATTCAATTATTGTGAAGCTAATTATTATGTTCGTGTTAGAAATATTTCCCAGATCCGAATAATTGTTGGTCGAAAGGTTAAATCGGAGCCGATGCCCATTGTTCTTCCCGTTCCCTGTGTATGCTCCACGAATTCCGCTCACTATTACCACAGGGGTCGTTCCCAGTAGAACCTGGCCCACAGGTACCCCAAGGTTGCCTCCACCGGAAGTTGCCGTTTCAGTAAGAATCATTAAGTCTACTCCCGGAACCGCTTGGTTTATCGAAGCGGAGATACTTCTGCTGTTACCTCCTGATGCCACGGCCGAAGTATAGTTCAGCCATTTGGACATATCTGCCTGAGGGGGTGAGATCGGATTGCCCGCATCGGTAGGGGGCAGAAAGCTCATGGTGATATTTCCCTTTGGCTCTACGTCAATCAAAGCAATTGAAGGTAGAGTAATCGTCGTATTTGAGGCTCCCGATGTCTGACATCTTGCAGCTATTGGTATGCACAGGGTCCAAACGATCAAAATTGCCCTTGTATAACTCATTTTACCTCCCCCTTATAACTGATTTTTATGGTTTGCTTTTGCTGATGGATCTCAAATTGCCTCTTTGAGACAATTATCCCAAGTTCTTTCTCCTCACCCGGTTTGAGTTCCATCTCAAAGATATCCTTCGCCAACTGATATTGCTTTTCGAGATTTCCCAGGTAGACCCTGAGCGTCCATTTTCCAGGTCTCAGATAGGTAAAGTCGAATTCCGAACCTATATCGCATTTTTTCCTGTAAATCTGAGAACCGTTGGTGATTTCGATTATCAGACTATTTTTTTGAGGTTTCTTTCCGACTATCGGGCCTTCAGTGCTGTCCTTTTCTTCCCTTTGTTGGGTGAGGCTGACCTTTCCGGTAATTCGGGAGGCTTTGGTTATCCCAAAATTGAAGGAATTTCCTCCATCCTTTTCTATCTTCAGCTGAATCGGGATAGGGACGTCCGTAATATCCTCCAAGGACATCGCTGACCTGTCGACCTCCAGCATGTAGTCTCCAGGAGGGATATTCTTGAACGTGTAATTGCCAAATTCGTCGGTCAAAGAGACGTTGCTGCCAAGCTTCAACCTGATGCCCTGTGTACTTTCTACCCCTAGGTTCCGGACATTTCCGCTGAGGCTGCTGTAAGAGGCAACCTTACGAACGGGGAGCCCCAACTGCATCGTATAGCGCAATGATAGAATAAAGTCTCTCTGCCCCAAACTGCCGCGCTGCAATAAGTATCTTCCCGACAGCTGAAATGAATGGACAGAGCTTACCTTTTGTCTAAAGCTAAGTTCAAATTGATTCCTATCCCTATAATATTCTTCCGGCATAAAGTTGTTCTGAAAAAATGCACTCAGTGAACTTTTGGGCGAAAGCCGACTAATGATCCTTCCTCCGTAAAAGAATTGTCCCTGGTCCATCTCCTGATATCTCGAGGTTTTGGCAAAGCTTCCGAACATGCTGAACAGCGTATTGAACCTGTCGATGCTGAAGTTTGCCGTATAGTAGTTCGATCTACCGGAAAAACCTGCGATAAGGTTGTTGGTGTTTCCAAGCTGAGCCTCCAGGTCGACCTGGAGGTCTGCGATCTTTTGATTTAGGGAAATTCTAAAGAATATCTCCTCATAATTGAACTGTTGGGGAGTGAAGCGGTCCAAATATCGCTGATATCCATTGAAAATCAAAATGTTACCCGTGGGGTGATAGCGATAGTTCAGCCCATATTGCATGCTGTTCCTATAGGGCGCAGCGAAGAGGAGCGTATCGCGTTGAAAGTTCCTTGCATCCCGATTAATATTCCCCAGCAATTCCAACCTTTTTAGAAAAGCGTAACGAAAATTTCCGTTGACCATTGTCGTATTTGTAAAGTATCCTGCAAATCGGGGACTGGAATGCATGAAGGCAAAATTAGCATGGAAATTTGAAAAGTCTCCCTTAGCCTCTATCCTGTACCCCCTCCCAATTTCGTTACCGCTCTTGCTGAGTGAGAATTCACCATGGACGTCAAGAAGCCCGAACATCCTGGTCTGGCCGATTAAATAAGGCAGATGTGAAGAATATGGAAATGGATAGTAGGGGGATCCTTGGCGATCAGATCCATTCAGGGGCTGCTTATACAGGTATCCTGCGGTGAATTTTGTGTTGGAATCCACTTTTAATGTAGTTAGTAGATTTAACTCGCTATCTATTTCCCTAAAGAATCTTGGCCTATTGTAGAAACCTCCGATAGACAGCTTTCCCATATCAACCCTGATTTCCGCGCCTCGTCCGTATCTGGCGAATTCCGTCAGAAAGGAGGAAGAGAATACCTTGTCCCCCAAATGCACGTAAAGGTTCTTTCGGCTGTAGTTCATAAAGTATTCTTCATACTGAGAGAAAGAACTGAATTGGATAGGGTTCTTGGTAATGGCACGGAACTCAAGTTCATCCTTTCCCATCTTACCCAAGGTTCCCCTGCCATAGATCTCTCCTTGAAAGCCGTTCTCCATCTTGCCTTGATTTTTCATCCCGAGAAACGAGATGGATGCTGTTATCGGAAACCGTAGGTAGATATCCTCCTGTTTTGCCTTGACCGGGATAACCGTCACCATTTCGCTAAATATATAGGGATGGGCATCAGGATCTGCAGTCCTCACGGAGAGATCAAGGTTGTAGGAAAGGATCCTTCCTTCTCCCGGATCCGTTTGATGGGAAATGACAACTGTCATTTCTTCACCCGCATTGAGTAGTAAACCGGTCTCTGGTGGCTGAATTTTACTTCGGCTGGATAAGAAGAGCTGCTCTTGGGAATTGCCTACGTTTTTGATCAGGACGGTAGTGCTGACGGTTTCGCCTGCCTTTGCGAATACTTTGCAATTCAATGCGGTCATAGTGATCCCGCTCACTCTGGAGACCCGGATCTTTGAAGTATAGGTCAAGGAACGTCCAACCTGGGGGTCCAATGTTGAAATGGATACAGTCTTCTCACCGGGAGATGCTTTGGGGTGAATGAGAAGGGGTATTATCAGCATGACACTGTCGTTTGGTGGTAAAGTTATCCTTTCTTCCTTGAGCAGGGAGACGATTAGGCTATCGGAAGTCTGGACCGAAGTTAAGAAGGTTCTGATTTGATCGGTCGGATTGTGAACCATGAAAGAAACGGACCTTGCATCTCCGGGAGAGTGGGCACTAATGTTTTCGTCCAGACTCCTGTTCTGTGCTAGGACAGGCACAGTAAGAGAATAGATTGCAAGAAGAAATAGTGCCCAGGTCACTTTCATCCTAAATTTCTAGTTCAGCTTGGACCGAAAAAACGTTATGATCCTGGTCAGCTGCATACAGTACAGCCCTGTATCTGCCTGGAGGCGCTCCTTCTACCAGGATCGGATAGGTCTTCGAAGTGTTGGGAAGTAGGCCCATTGCCTGACTGGAAATGTGAGCGATCTTCTTCCCGCTTTTGGTATCATAAAGTTCGATCGAGACCGTGGGTCTACAATAAATGGGACCCTCATTGGCCAAAGCGACCATAAGACGGGGGTAAGCCCCTGAACCATCCAGGTCGATCTTCTCGAAAACCAACTTTGGCTTTAGGCCGTCGGCAGAATAATTGGTTATGAGCTGTACGGCATACCTGACAATGGAGGAGATCTGAAGTCCCGAAGTATTTTTATTGGGTATTATCTCATCGACAGGTTCTACAATAATAGTGCTCCAGTAGCTGCCTTCGGTATTGATACTGTCGGGCACGGTGATTTCATAGTGAATTTCAGCCTTTTCCCGGTCCTTTAGGTTTAGGAGATTGCTGTTGATCTTGATCCATCCTGCATTTGACTTTGGGTTTGTTGAAGGTGGTGAGTAGTATATATTGCCGTCATGCTTATATGATAGGTCCTGAAGGTATATTTTGACGGTCTGTGGTCCCGTACTGGTATTCTGTACCTCGATCATTCCTCTATATACATTTCCCTTTTCGGTTCTGTAAATGTGTGTTAGGCCATTGAGAATGACAATGCCCGCATGGAGTTGGGTCGCAAATAAAGAAACCAGCATTAAGAGAAGAACGTTTCTTTTCATTATTTGTTAAGTTCGATGGTATGCCAAAAGGGGCAATCTTTCCCAAATGGGAAGTTGCCCTATTGTTAATTTTAAAGGGGGTTCAGTACTAGTTGTCCGAGATCGTATAGGTTACGGTAGTGACCGTGGATGCAGTGGCCTCTAGGTCCGCATACCCACCAGTGGTGGACGTAGGTGCAAGGACATAGGTCAGGTTATGGCCGTTATTTGCCCCATCCCCAGTATACGCGCTGCCAATTCCCGAAATTACAGTCTGATCAGCTGAACTGAGGGTCAGCTGTGCTGATGGGATCCCCAGAGTTCCGCCACCGAGACCCGAAGCCTCAGCTGCTGTGAGTTGGATGTCGATTCCCGGAATGGCCGCTGAAAGTCTTACCGAGACGTTTCTGGTGGCATCTGTCGCCGATTTTATCGACGAATAGTTCAGCCAGAGTGAGTTGTTGGCTGCGTCGGCAACTATCGGAAGTCCTGCTTCGGTAGGGGCGGTAAAACCCAGAGTGATATTCTTACTTGCCAGTGGTTCGATATCGACGATTGCTACCTCGGGAACACCTATTGTGATGGTATGGATGTCCGTATTTGTGTCCTGTGAATGTGCGTTTAAGGAGACTGTCAATGCAATAGAAGTCATCGACAGGATGGAGAGGATTTTTTTCATGGTTCACTTGGTTTAATGAATGTTATCGAATTTAAGAAAAATTTTAATAAAATTAAAATCCCAAAATTTCCAGTTCGCTTGGAAGGAAACGCTTCCAGCACATAGATTATTTTGGCTAGGGTCAATCGGTAAAGTTCACCATTTTTTTACATATAGTTTTTCGATCTTTATATGCCAACAAACTGGATATCTGAAATGGGGACTAAAGAGAATATAAAAGTAAAGCGCAGCATAGAAATAACCAATCAATATTTCGACTTTTTAGAACAGCACATTGACGATGTCGTCACTGGCCGAGTGCCTGATTTCCTCAAGCTGAATGAAATCGCTCGGGAGCTGGCCGTATCCCACAATCATCTTACCGACACAATCCAAAAACAGGAAGGCAACCATCCCTGTCATTTTTACGATGCTAAAATAATCGACAAAGCAAAAGAACTGTTGATTACAACCGATTCATCAATCGCAATGATTTCGATTAAGCTCACTTATGATCCTTCAAATTTTTCCAAGTTTTTTAAAAAATGGACTGGGGAAACACCGGGTAGCTTCAGAAAACGAATGACTAAAAATAAATGATAAATTAAAATTTCCGTAAAGCTCACCATAATGGAACTGTTTGTTTTACAGAACTTTGTTGAAACAAAAAAAATAATTATGGCACGCAACGATGTAAACGGAAAAGTAGTATTAATCGCTGGCGGCGGTAAAAATTTAGGCGGCTTGTTGAGCCGTGATTTTGCTGCCAAAGGCGCCAGACTGGTTATTCATTATAATAGCGATAGTACAAAAGCTGAAGCTGAGAAAACTTTGGCAGATGTGCAAGCTGCAGGCGCAGAAGCTATTTTGGTACAGGGAGATCTTACTAATGTAGCTAACTTAACCAGACTGTTTGATGAAGCTGTTGCAAAATTTGGAGGCATTGATATTGCTATCAATACCGTTGGCAAAGTTTTGAAGAAGCCCTTTGTGGATACCACAGAAGGTGAATACGACAGCATGAGCAAGGTCAATTCGAAAGTGGCTTACTTTTTTATTCAGGAAGCGGGAAAAAAACTCCGTGATAACGGAAAGATCTGCACAATAGTGACTTCATTATTGGCAGCATACACCGGTTTCTATTCTACTTACGAAGGCATGAAGGCTCCTGTGGAACATTTTACGAGGGCAGCTTCTAAAGAATTTGGTGATCGCGGAATTTCTGTGACGGCGGTTGCTCCAGGGCCAATGGATACCCCCTTTTTCTACGGACAGGAGAGTGAAGAAGCGGTTGCTTATCACAGATCGGCTTCAGCTCTGGGCGGTTTAACCGACATTCGAGACATAGCGCCATTAGTTGAGTTTTTGGTAACTGATGGATGGTGGATAACGGGTCAGACCATTTTTGCAAATGGTGGCTACACAACAAGATAGCATGCCTAAATACAATGACAAAGGCAAATGGTTTGTACCGTTTGCTTTTGTCTTTAAAAGATGCCAAAAGATTTCGAAAATTCGCCTATTCACAACTCCGCGATGAGAAACCACATGGGGTAAAGTCGATTTACCCAAAAACATGCGGTGCAGCGACCCCTTACCTAAGAAATGGATTGATGATATGTTCAAAGACGGGCATAATAGGGAAATATGTGGCGAGAACGAAAATTCAAACCTCTTTAAATCATCTGACTTTGAGATGATCATCAATCAGACCTGTACTTTTCGTTGGCTTTTAATTCTAAGGGTTTTAGATCAAATTGCCTTTTTTACCTCAGTATAGATTCATCGGGACCGGGGTGCAGAGGCAGAGACTATTGGAAGGCAGATTCAGGCGGATCTATTGCCGTTTGATTCTTGGGGGAGATTCTTTTTGGATCACTAGACCGACAAAATCCAGTTGTTCAGCCTCTTTTATCTAAAGGGCTAGACCAGGCTTTCCATATCGGAAGAAATAACAGTGACCGTAGCAAGAAAAAGGCTATTTATATGTGTCAAGAATAATCCGTGATCTTCCAAGACCACCAGAATCTAGATTATCAGGACCTTTTGCTGACGGTAACGGTCCAAAAGAACTTTTCCCGTTTGAGGAAAGGAGGTTATGGAAGAAATTTGTCATGGAGTTCCATACTGCATACCGTCTAGAATAAAAATTTATTTAACTTATGTGAATGATGGTCCTTTATGCAGGATAGTGCAGGATGCCAATCTATAACTATCTAATTATATTGTCATAACAATCTCAATTGAAAATTATTAATCAACGAATACCAATTATTAAACCTTTAAAACTAAAAAGAATAAATAGCTTACGCTAATTTATAGAATAAAAACTAACCATTTACTTAAACGAAAATTATGTTCAGTATCAATCTCTCGATGATGCGTATTGGCCATTTTTTAGGTGCTTTTGCTTTCGCATTATTGATTCTTTCAAGCTCTTGTAAAGATGAAAAAGCCGAAGATGGCATCAATGTCCCATACGATGCATCAAAACCAATCAAAGTTGATCTCGTTTACCCCGATTCAGGAAAATACCTGGAAAAAGTAATGATTACCGGTGATAATTTTGGAACAGACCCCTCGCAAATTCGGGTTTGGTTCAACGGTAAAAAAGCTGCAGTAGTCGGATCAACCGGCAGTAGGATGTATGTCTTGGCTCCCCGACTTCCTGGTGATACCTGTAAGATCTCTGTTGCCATCGGCGATGACTCCATCGCCTATAATAAAGATTTCTTTTACAAAACTTCAGTAACGGTAACAACCCTAGCGGGTAATGGAAGTCGCGATACTTATCGCGATGGCGACCTCACCCAGTCCATCGTTGCACCAAGGTATTTATGTGTTGATAAAGATGATAATATCTTTATCATTAATCGGGTGGCGGACCAATATCATGTAGCCAGAATTGATGAGGAGAAAAATGAATTGATTACGGTGGCCAGAAATGTAATTGCCAACGTACCGGCAGCAGATCCACTTACCGGGATCATCAGTTTCCCAACGGAGACCACGGTGGGTTCTTATTATTCATTAGACCCAAAAGAATTCTGGGGACCAAGGATTAGAGAAATGAAATGGCCGGCCTCCGGTGACCGACCCGATAATGGATGGAAGCATTCCATGGTTGTAAATCCGTCCGACGGATTTATCTACACACGCTATTATTATGGCCATATCGTAAAGATCAATCCTCGAACTTATGAGGTCGAAACCATCTTTAAAACCGAACAAGGAGATAGCTACGGCCTAACCTTTAGTCCTAATAACCCGAATATTCTTTATATTTCTTTTTTTGGGAACTCTGGGGTCAATGCCAATAGTATTTGCAGCATCGACGTGACCAAACCTTCGACAACATTTAAAAAATTGTCCGGATCCACTGCAGGTGGACATCGGGACGGAAAGCTGGAAGTCGCCCAATTTAGAAACCCCGAGCAGATTTTCACCGATGCCGACGGGAATATGTATATCGCTGATAGCGGAAACCATTGTATCCGTAGAATTAATTCAGAAGGATTGGTTGAAACTGTTCTTGGAATGCCCGGAACTGCTGGCTGGAGAGACGGAGGTAAAGAAGATGCCCTGTTCAATAACCCTACTGGAATAGGAATTAGTTCCGATGGGTCAGTTTATGTAGCTGATTTTAATAATAATCGTGTTAGAAAACTATCCATTAATTAAAAGCCTAAATTCTTCATTATGAAAATTAAAATCCTTTCTCTGTGGATGGTAATTCTATCATTCTCAGTTTTGTCGGCATATAGCCAAGAAAGTTATAATATAAGTGGGACGGTATTGGATAATTTAGGTAATCCGATTCCGGCCGTTACGATTTATCTGCGCGATAAAATCAGTATTGGTACCTCATCCCTGGAAGATGGTAAATTCACCATAAAAGCCTCCCGTGGTGATATGTTAGTGTTTAAACATGTCGGTTTCAAAGATATTGAGTACCTGGTGACTGAAGCAAAATCAGATTTAACCATACAATTCAACGAAAAGGCCGAAGAGATAGACGAAGTTGTTGTTGTGGGATTGGGTCAGCAACGGAAAATTTCCAATGTCGCTGCCGTTACGAGTGTGGATGTGAAGTCCCTGCAAACACCAGTGGTTTCTATTGCCAATCTTTTGGGCGGAAGGGCTGCCGGAGTGATCTCCTTGCAGGGCAGTGGTGAACCCGGAAAAAATATTTCAGAATTCTGGGTAAGAGGGATTGGAACTTTTGGTGCCAATTCGAGTGCCCTGGTTTTGATTGACGGATTGGAAGGGAATATTAATTCCATCGACCCGGCAGATATTGAAAGCTTTTCCATCCTGAAGGATGCCTCTGCAACCGCAGTATATGGGGTGAGAGGAGCAAATGGGGTGGTTTTGATTACGACCAAAAGGGGGCAGGCAGGGAAATTGAGCATTACCGGAAGGGTAAATGCTTCGGCAAACTTCTTGCCTCGTTTACCGGATTATTTAAGAGCTTATGATTATGCAAGGTTGGCAAATGAGGCCCGTGAAGTCAGAGGTGAAACACCTATTTATTCAGGAGTGGAACTTGATATCATAAAAGATGGCTTGGATAGAGATATGTATCCAGATGTTAGTTGGCAAGATCAGGTCCTTCGGAATAATGCCTACAGAAATAGTTTTTATGCTAGTGCACGTGGTGGTGCGCAAGTAGCTCGTTATTTCTTGAGTTTAGGGATGAGCGATGAAACGGCTGCCTACAAATTTGATGATTCCAGTGTTTATGCTTCAAATGCAGGTTATAAAACCTATAACTATAGAACCAATATTGATCTTGAACTTTCTCCAACTTCGACCTTATACTTTGGTACCGATGGATTTCTTTCTTCGCGAAACTCACCTGGTGTAGCTTCTACAGATTATATCTGGTATGCTCAATCCAACTTGAATCCCTTGTTAATTCCTTTGGTTTATTCGGATGGAAAGTTGCCGGCCACATCCACGACTGGATCCCTGCGTTCTCCATTGGTGATGATCAACCATATGGGAAGAAAATCTGACCAAGAATTTCGTGGCAAATTTACATTAGCATTGGACCAAAAGTTGGATTTTCTGCTACCAGGCCTGAAAATTAGAGGCCAAGGAGCTTATGATATCGTGAGTTGGTTCAATGAGTCTAGATTGATTTCTCCAGCATTATTCCAAGCAGTAGGCAGAGATCAGCAAGGGGAATTGATTACCATCGAAAGATCGCCTGCACAAGCGATTTCCTATACAAAAGCAACCAACCAATTCCGTAAATATCATTTTGAAAGTACCTTGAATTATGAACGGAAAATTAATGATGATCACCGGACATCCGCCCTTGTCTATTATTATTTGAGTGATCAAAAAGAGGCAAACAAAGGAATAAACAACCTAAGTGCAATTCCAATTCGCTATCAAGGGGTTTCCAGTAGGGTTACCTATGGCTATCGGGATACCTATATGGTGGATTTTAACTTTGGTTATACGGGTTCTGAAAATTTTCAGCCAGGAAAGCAATATGGATTTTTCCCTTCTGTTGCCGCTGGATGGGTGCCCTCAAATTATAAATTCGTTAAAGATCACCTTCCTTGGATTAGCTTCCTGAAATTTAGAGGATCTTTTGGAACAGTTGGTAATGATCGTATTACCAATGACCGCCGTTTTCCATATTTAACCATGGTAAATAGCTATATAGCTAGCCCTTGGGGATCTTCCGCATTATTGGATGCCGTAAATGAATCGGTTATCGGAGCGGATAATTTGCAATGGGAAAAAGCTGAAAAAGCCAATATTGGTATGGAATTGAATTTATTTAACGATAAGCTAAGCTTTATTGTCGATGTATTCAATGACCAAAGAAATGGCATATTTATGCAAAGAGTTCAGGTTCCTGATTACGCGGGTCTGACGACCATGCCTTATGGGAACGTAGGTCGAATGAAGAGTATTGGTGCTGATGGCAGTGGTTCCTATAAATATACCATTAATGATGATATGAGCTTTACCATTCGAGGTAACTTTACCTATTCCAAAAATAATGTCCAGAACTGGGAAGAAGCAAATCCTAAATATCCTTATCAGGAAGTGTCAGGCTATCCGTACGGTTCAATTAGAGGATATCAATCCTTGGGACTATTTAAAGATTGGGATGACGTCAATAATTCGCCTGCCCAATTTGGAAAAGTACAACCAGGGGATATCAAATACAGGGATGTCAACGGTGATGGGGTAATCAATTCTGATGATCAGGTTCCATTGACGCATAGCACCTTTCCCTTGTTAATGTATGGATTCGGTGGGGAGTTCAATTATAAAAAGTTTACCCTTGGTGTATTATTTAAGGGTACTGGCCAAACGGATTTCTTCTATTCTGGAAATGGAATAGGAACCGGTTATGTTCCTTTCTTCAACGGTGTTAACGGAAATGTGCTGAATCTAGCAAGTGATCCTGCCAACAGATGGATCCCCATGGAGTATGCACTGGTAAATGGTATCGATCCATCCCTGGCTGAAAATCCTAATGCCCGTTATCCAAGATTGACCTATGGAAATAACACAAATAATTCACAGCTGTCAGATTTCTGGAGAGGAGATGCGCGATATCTAAGGCTGCAAGAGGTTAACTTAAATTATAATTTACGAGCGCCTTTCTTGCAACGCATAAAAATCGCTTCTGTTGACTTTCAAGTCGTAGCCAATAATTTAGTTATTTGGGATAAAGTCAAAATTTTTGATCCGGAACTTGCTTATAGAAATGGGGAGGTGTATCCGATTCCAACGTCCTTTATCTTTCAAATGTATCTAAACCTTTAATTTGTGAAACCATGAATACTTTCTTTAAACATATAAAATCATTTACGGTAGTCCTGATTTTGATAGTCGTTTCTACATCCTCATGTAAGAAGTTTCTAAGTGTGGATGATTATTTCAGTGATGAGCTGAAACTCGATACGGTTTTTTCGCAAGCAAGATACGTGGAAGCCTACCTTTGGGGAACAGCGAACCTTTTTCCTGACGAAGGAAGGTTACAAAACAACTCTCATACTCCGGGGCCATTTGCAACTGACGAAGGTTTTACTTCCTTCTTAACCTCAAGTGGTTATAGTGGAATGCGATTTGTATTGGGCGAGATTACGGCCACTAGCTTATACTCTCTGAATCAATGGGGCAATTATTATAAAATCATACGTAAATGTAATACCATTTTCAACCGAATTGACGAGGCTAAGGACCTAAAGACTGAAAACCGTTTTAAGATCTTGGGATATGCAAGATTTATCCGTGCTTATGCTTATTACAATATCTTAATTGATTTTGGTCCACCAATACTATTGGGTGACGAAATCATTGAATCGAATGCCCAGCTTTCAAACTATGATCGTCCGCGTGCTACCTACGATGAGGCAGTAGAATATATCTGTAATGAATTGGAGGAAGCTGCAAAGTTTCTACCTAATTCAGTTCCTTTGGTTGAGTTTGGATTGCCTACTAAATCAGCAGCTTATGGTCTGGTTGCGAGGGTAAGGTTAATCCATGCAAGTCCATTGTTCAATGGCGGTGAAAGTGCAAGGGCCTATTTCGGTACTTGGAAAAGATCGACAGATAAGGTGAACTATGTTTCCCAGATCTATGATGAAAAACGCTGGGCTTTGGCTGCTGCGGCTGCCAAGCGTATAATTGATCTGGGCGAAAGCGGTATGTTCAGGTTGCATGTGGTTCCTGCAGATTCAGAAACTCCGGAATTGCCAGAAGGCGTGACTTCGGATCCGAACTACTATCAGCAATGGCCAAATGGAGCTGCAGGAATTGATCATTATCGTTCCTATTCTGAGATGTTCAACGGTGAATCTGTCGTTCCAGTGAATGCTGAGTATGTATGGGCCCGTAGAAGTGGAGCCTTGGTTGACGAAACCAGAATGTCCTTCCCACAAAAATTGGATGGATGGAATGGTACCTCAGTCACTCAAAAAGTCATTGATGCTTATTCCATGGTCGATGGTCGGGAGATCTCTAACTCGAGCAGCAATTATCCATATACCGAATCGGGCTTTACCAATACGACCAAAGTATTCTCAGGCTATCGCTTGAATGCCAATGTGAGCAATATGTATAATAATCGAGAACCTAGATTCTATGCAAGTGTTGGTTTTTCTGGAAGTTATTGGACCATGTCCTCCTCAACTTCTTCAGGCTATTACAACCAAACCATTGAATATTATTTTGATTCACCGAATGGTAAAGGTTCTGTTAGTAGTCCGGTGGACTTTCCAATTACAGGTTATGTTCTGAAAAAATTCATCCATCCAACGGATGCATGGGGTGGAACCAATGCGCGTAGGATGGATAAGGCATTTCCAATTATTCGCTATGCTGAAATATTACTTTCCTATGCAGAAGCATTGAACAATATCAATGGTTCGCATACGGTCGAGCTGGATGGAAAGCAATATAACATCAGCCGTGATCCGGAAGCGATTAGAAAAGCTTTCAACCCGGTTCGTTATCGTGCTGGAATACCGGGTATTCTTGGAACTGAAGGTAAAGCGGCGATCCAAAGGTTGATTGAGAAGGAAAGAATGGTTGAATTTTTATTTGAAAATAGAAGATATTATGATGTACGAAGATGGGGAATCATGGAGCAGGTTGAATCTCTGCCAATCCGCGGAATGAATATCGAAGGGTCTCGTGATGTTTTCTTCAACCGGGTGATTCCTAATACCTCGAGAATTGGAGCTAGGATCGTGAATAAAAGGTTAGCTTTTGTTCCGCTTCCATTGAATGAAGTTCGATTGCTACCTTCTTTGGATCAAAATCCAGGTTGGGAAAACTAAAAACCATTGAATTATGAAAAGAAAAAACATCAAAGAATATAAATACAATACCGGGTTTTGGAAAACGGTATTGTTTGGGAGCCTAGTCTTGTCCATAGTTCAATCATGTAACGATGATGAAGTCTATGAAAAAGAACAATATAAAAATGTATTTGCTTTGATAAGTGAATCTGATAATGTTTCTCGAAAGTTTCATAAGCTAGGTGAAGAGTCTTTAGGTTATATAGCAGCATCCTTGGGTGGAACTGAACCTATTGAAAAAAATATTGAAATCAGTCTGGTTGAGGATAAAACCTTGATCGATCAGTTCAATTTGGTGAATTTCGATACCGATGTTTCCAAATATGTACGACCGCTTCCGGCTGATAAGTACGATATTGCCAGTTTAAAGTTTAGTATTCCTTCTGGCGAGATTTCTGGAAGATTACTAATCAAAATCAGACCTGACGGATTATCGCCGGATTCATCTTATTTTATTCCTCTCCGTGTACAATCTTTTTCTGCCTATGAAGCAAATCCGAAAAAGAGCTATATCCTGTATAGCGTCCGTACGAAGAATTACTATGCTCAATCAGACGGGACAAGCATTTATAATATGCGTGGGAAATATAGAGAGCAAGGTTCAGCCTCGGAATTAGAAATGCCAGGAAATAAGGTCATGCATCCCATTACTAAAAATTCTGTACGGGTGATGGCTGGTAATGAAGCCTTTGAATCCAATTCCAATGTAATCAATCAAGGTGCAATTCTAATTGAAGTAGGTTCTGACAACAAACTCAGCATCAAGCCTTATAAGAACATCCTAGTCACTCAAGTGGACGGCGATCTTGATTTTCCGAATATCTTCAAAATTGAAGATGATGGTTTTAAAACGTACAAGACTTTCTTGCTGCGGTATAACTATGTCTCAGGAAACACGGTCGTTGAAATGAAAGAAGAGTTAAGGCTTGAATTTAAGGAAGAAGATGAAATTGAAAATAAATAATACTTCCAGTTATTATGGACTTAAATTTTAGAAAAATGAAAAAATTAATAGTATATGGCATTGGACTAGTATTGTTGTTAAGTTTAAATGGCTGTGAAGAATTTATCCGAACGGAAGTTGTCAAGGAATTGTACGTAAATAAATCCATCATCAATGGTTTTGTGGGCGAGGAAGTCCAATTAATTGCCAGCCCGACAGATGGTAGCTATCAGTTCAAATGGAGTTCGGAAGATGAGAAGATTGCTACTGTTTCCCAAGATGGAAAAGTTAAGCTCACCGGTGAAGGATTTACCAATATCATTGTGGAAGCTGGCGATATTAGACAGAAGGTAGAAATTTACTCTGTTATTCGTATCAGTCTGAAGGATATTGTGCTGAGCGATACGGATTTAGAAATGACTCCAGGTGAAAAGAAAATTATCACTGTTCAGCGAGTTCCTGATAATGCAAATGATGTACTGGCGGCAGTATGGGGTACTGAAAATAGCGCTGTTGCAGTGGTGAATGAACTGGGCGAAATAACAGGGGTAGGAGAAGGGCAAACTGCAATCCTATATACTGTAGGTCCTATTGTTAAAAAAATAAATGTTATGGTGACCTTTACTTCACCATTCAACGGATCCCATATTTTGCAGACTGGAAAACAAACGGAAATCATGGCGGCCGATTTTGATTATGGAGGTTTAGGATATGCCTTTAATGATGATGAAGGCAATAATGTTGGAAATGACGATTACCGGAGAAGTAAGGGAGATTCCAAAAGTAAACCGGTGGAAGTTGAAGGCAATGGAAATAACATTGGCTATATCAGTGCTGGGGATTGGTATCAATATACTGTGGATGTAAAAGAAGCCGGGAAATACCTGTTCGATGCATCGCTATCAGCTATGGAGGATGGTTTATTCCATCTTGAAGTCGATGGTGTTCGTGTTCCCGGAGATATTCTGACTCCCAACAATGGAAGCTGGAATTCCTGGAGGTATATTCCAACAACACCTGTCGAAATCAATCTAACCGAGGGAAAACATAAGATAAAGTTTGTGGTAGATCGCTCTGGCTTTAATTTGAGAGCCATTCGCTTCACTAAATAAAGCATGCTTTTATGTAAATGAGGGATAATAACCTGAACGGTAACAAGTGCAATGGCTTGATCCGGTCAGGTTGTTTTTTAATAAAATTTAACCTTAAATACTTTATTTTGAGGAGTCTTTGGGTTTTGGTAATTGTCTTTCTGAATGCATTGAACTCTTCAGCGCAGGTCAATCTATTGAAAGATCCAAATTTTTCAAGGGGATTTTCAGTATATATGGTGGAGGACGGAATTCCGGACCTACCCTTAACCATAAGAAAAATTATTGTAGTAGACTCTAATCAACATGATGGTCCCGTTTGGCAATTAGCGCAGTGGAACAACTATAATAATAAAATTGAAAATGCGGCTTACAGTAAACAAATGGGCATCGATGTTTATAGAACCAGGTTTGGGAATGAGTTCCGGATCGATACAGCCAATAAGTTGTTGCGATTGAAATTAAACACTTCCTCGGAGTATGGAAAAAATAAAGTTAGTCCCGATAATCCGAGAAAAGAAGGTCAAAAATGGCCACACTTGCTAATTTCGCAGGATATTGAAAATCCAGCAGGTGGTTTGGCAAATCTAAGATCTGTAGAAATGCAAGTCACCTATGCTATCCTTTCGATCAAGAATAATCATAGCAAGAAGAATTTTAATAAAAACCTGCATTCAGCCCAATTTCAATGGTTTCTTTCTATAAAGAATAATAATCAAGCTTCTCCGGGTTTTGGGGATTATTTTTGGTTTGGACTATCCTTATATGATTTTAGGCATCAATTTGCACCTAAATACGCCAATATGGATTTCAATACTACCGCAAAGTTCATTTATATGCCTGATATGAAGGAGGTTTTAAGTGAAAACAATGCCATTAAAGTTGATTCCAAAGGTCAGCTTCTGAAATACGATGTTTTCCATGAAATCAAAGAAGCATTCCTTTTAGCCAAGGAGAATGGTTTTTTAAAAGATAGTCAATGGGAAGATCTCTATATTTCCCATTGTAATATTGGTTGGGAAATTCCCGGCTCTTTTGATGTATGTGCCCAGATTCAAGATCTCGGAATTATAGTGAAGAAATTCCAAAAATAAAAATGGGTTTCTATCGGGATATAGGTAAATATTAGGCTAAACTATAGAATTATTTAAGAAAAAAGTTAGAAGCAATTGAGATTTCAATGTAAAGAAATTCAAAAAGGGCTAGTATCTCCTCCGTATGAAATTCTACTGAACCTCCGGTAGTTGGAATAGGGATTTTGATGAAATTTTGATTGAAATTCTGTGGAGATAAAATCAGGGGACGAGGTCCTTGATGTGGTATTTGCAAATTGGCAACCATCCAAATGGCCGTCCATAGAGCTTTAAAGTACCTTAAAAGCTCTACGGGTTTCTGAATCAGTTTTAGAATTAAATTTAAAGGTATTCCTGGGTACTTTCAAATAGAAGAATCTTGAAGTCCATTGGTGAAAGATGGACTTTTCATACAGTCTATGTATGAAAAGTTCGGCAACTTTTCGAGAATGATTGTTTAAACCAAGTAAAGTTCGATAGCAATCCAGAGTTTCTTATATTAGATCAGAGTATTAGGGAAGTGTTATTGGAAGGATGAGGGATATAGCAATGAAAAATCTAAAGGTAGTTGTGTAGATGTGGAGAAACTATGATCTGTGATCGTTTTACCGATGGATAGGAGTGTTTCTACTTCATTAGGAAAACCCAATGGTTGTAGATTAGAAATCTCCCTTTCAAGGTTGCAGAACCAAAATAATCCATGCTAAAGTAGCAAATCTTGTTATCGGAATGGGTCGTGTAACAGGATAACTTGTGATATCGGCTCTCTGCGTTTAATGGTTGGTTGGATAAGAGGGGATACAATACCTATATGGGTCGCCGATCCCGAAAAAATTATTTAATTGTTTTGATGATGACGGATTTGGTATCAAAGAAATAATTAAATGTGACCATTTCAAAAGAAATGGAAAAAATCAGATCAGTGGCAGGTAAAGTGTCCTTTTTGTTAGACCCCGATAGGTTTTGGACTCGCATAGACATATACATCGGTGAGAAATTCGGGACCGTAAAGAGAGGCAGGTTTATGCTGAACGAAACTACTTTGGCGGATGCATCTTTGGTTCTTTTTCAAACCACAATATAGAAATAGAAAAAATGACCTTTGAAGCGAGGGTTCAGGGGACCGATACATTTTTTGAGGTGAATCTTTCAAAAAATAATGCGGCGTCCCTTATTTCCGAAGTACGTTTTTCATTTGAACGCGGAGATGATTCAAATTCAGAATTTGTAAAAATTTCTAAAGGCGAAGAAAGCTGTTTTATTTGGAGTGTGTTTTATAGTTTACTAAAGGAAGCTATAGAGGCATTAATCCCATTAGGAGAGGCACAAGAAGAAATAAAATCATTGGCCGCAATAGCCGAATCTAAAAGCAAAGACACAAAAAAAGCAGAAAATCTAGCTAAAAAAAGCAGAAACAAAGAGGATGCTAATAAAGTAGACGTATTGAGAAATGAAGAGGAAGTGGCTAATATTGAATTGAGCGCAGCACAGGAAAAACTCAAAAAATTAGGTGGGCTATTTAATAATTTGGATTATGTATTTATTGATGATCCGGTAAGTTCACTCGATGATACCCACTTAATCGAATTGGCTGTAAATATAGCTGAGTTAATTAAGTCTAGTAATTCAGGATTAAAATTCATTATCACTACTCATAATCCATTATTCTATAATGTGTTATTTAATGAATTTAACGGAGTAAAAAACACAATAAAATGGCGTTTAGAAAAACTGGATGATGGTACTTATTCAATACATGAATTAAAAAACGATTCTCCATTCTCGTATCATTTATTTCTTTTATCTGAATTAGAGAAAGCTATACAATCGCCAAATGATATAAAAAAGTTTCATTTCAACTTTCTTCGTAATATATTAGAAAAAACTTCTACCTTTTTGGGACACAATAAATGGGAAGACCTTTTAACCCAAGAATCACGTGAAGCATATTACAAACGAATAATAAATCTCTCCAGCCATTCTAAACATCATGGTGAAGAAATATCAATTATTGAAGAAAATGATAAGAGAGTATTGAGCTTTCTGGTTGAAGAAGTAAAAAGAATGTATGGATTCAAATCAACTATTAAACCAAATGTTATAGAAGAAAATGGCACAGTATAACACCATAGCAGAATCAAACAATTTCATCGTTCTTGATAAATACGACAAATATTCAACATTGAACGAACCACCTGCGGTCTATCAGACGGAAGCTGCCCTTGAGCAGGAATTTATCCGGGATTTAGTCGCTCAGGGTTACGAAAAGCCATCTAACCTTACTACGCGGGAAACTATATTGGCTAATGTTAGGCAACAACTGCAGGCACTGAATAACATGGAGTTTACAGATGCGGAATGGGTTCGTTTTGTAGAAGAATATTTGGATAAACCCGGAGATAGTATAGTTGATAAAACAAGAAAGCTTCATGAAAACTATATTTATGATTTTGTATTTGATGATGGTCACATCCAAAACATTTATTTAGTAGATAAAGAAAACGTTGTCCGCAATAAAGTGCAAGTAATTTCACAATTCGAGCAGAAAGGAACGCACGCCAATCGATATGATGTAACCATCCTGGTGAATGGTTTGCCTTTGGTACAGGTGGAAATAAAAAAACGTGGAGTTGCTATCCGTGAGGCATTTAATCAGGTACATCGTTACAGCAAAGAAAGCTTCAATAGCGAAAACTCACTTTTTAAATATTTACAGGTATTTGTTATCTCAAACGGTACCGATAGCCGTTATTTTGCCAACACCGTAAAGCGGGATAAAAACAGTTTCGACTTTACCATGAACTGGGCAAGAGCGGATAACTCTTTGATTAAAGACCTGAAAGATTTTACAGCCACCTTTTTTCAGAAACATACATTGTTAAATGTATTACTCACCTATTCCGTTTTTGATACCAGCGATACATTGCTCATCATGCGTCCGTATCAGATAGCGGCAACAGAAAGAATGTTGTGGAAAATAAAAAGTTCTTTTGAAGCAAAAAAATGGTCTTCTGCAGAAGGCGGCGGATTTATATGGCATACCACAGGTTCGGGAAAAACCCTGACTAGTTTTAAAGCGGCAAGAATGGCAACACAGCTTGACTTTATAGACAAAGTATTCTTTGTAGTGGATCGTAAAGATTTAGACTTTCAGACCATGAAAGAATATCAGCGTTTTTCGCCCGATAGCGTAAACGGTTCCGATAGTACAGCCGGTTTAAAAAGGAATATTGAAAAAGTAGATAACAAAATTATAGTTACCACTATACAAAAGCTAAACAACCTCATGAAAAGTGAAGGTGATTTAGCCATTTATCAAAGGCAAGTAGTATTCATCTTCGATGAGGCGCACCGCTCTCAATTTGGTGAAGCTCAGAAAAATCTGAAGAAAAAATTTAAAAAATTCTATCAGTTTGGGTTTACCGGTACACCGATCTTTCCTAAAAACGCTTTAGGCGCTGAAACTACAGCAAGTGTATTTGGACGTGAATTGCATTCCTATGTAATAACCGATGCCATCAGAGATGAAAAGGTATTGAAGTTCAAAGTAGACTACAACAATGTACGTCCACAGTTTAAGAAAATAGAGCAAGAGCAGGATGAAAAAAAACTGAGCGCTGCAGAAAACACAAAAGCATTACTTCATCCAGCTCGTATTAAGGAAATCTCGCAATACATTTTGCAAAATTTCAGAATTAAAACCCACAGAAATCAGGGGAGCAATAAAGGGTTTAATGCCATGTTTGCCGTAAGTAGTGTGGATGCTGCCAAATGTTATTATGAAGAACTGAATCGTCTGCAAAAAGAAAGTGAAAAACCGTTGAAAATAGCAACCATCTTTTCTTTTGCAGCAAACGAAGAACAAAATGCCATTGGTGAAATACCTGATGAAACTTTTGAGCCATCAGCGATGGATATTAGCGCAAAAGAATTCTTATCCAAGGCAATCAATGATTATAACGCTATGTTCAAAACCAGTTTTGGAGTTGAAAGCAAAGAATTTCAAAACTACTACCGCGACCTAGCAAAAAGAGTAAAGAGCAAAGAAGTAGACCTTATCATTGTAGTAGGTATGTTCCTTACTGGATTTGATGCCCCTACACTGAATACGCTTTTTGTAGATAAGAATCTGCACTATCATGGGCTAATGCAGGCATTTTCGCGTACCAATCGTATTTATGATGCTACAAAAACCTTTGGTAACATTGTTACATTTAGAGATTTAGAACAGGCAACCATTGATGCCATCACTTTATTTGGAGATAACAATACCAAAAACGTGGTGCTTGAAAAGAGCTACAAAGAATATTTGGAGGGGTTTACAGATATTGCTACTGGTGAAGCCCGCAGAGGTTATATTGATGTTGTAAATGAATTGAATGAAAAGTTTCCCGATCCTGATGAAATTGTCACAGAAAAAGACAAAAAGGAGTTTGCGAAACTTTTTGGTGAATATCTGCGTGTAGAAAATGTTTTACAGAATTACGATGAATTTACCCACCTTAAAGCATTACATGCTATAGATGTACATAATCCTGAGGCTGTCGAAGCATTCAAAGAAACGTATTTCGTGACAGACGAAGATATTTCAGCAATGCAGGAAATCGTTCTATTACCTGAAAGAACCGCTCAGGATTATCGTTCCACATATAATGACATACGTGATTGGTTAAGACGAGAGAAAAATGGAAAAGAAGACGAAGCATCTAAAATTGATTGGGATGACGTTGTTTTTGAAATAGACTTATTGAAATCTCAGGAAATAAATCTGGATTACATTCTGGAATTAATTTTTGAACACAACAAAAAAACAAAAGACAAATCGGCTTTAATTGATGAAATTCGTAGAGTGATTCGTGCCAGTATTGGTCAAAGAGCAAAAGAAAGTCTGGTAGTTGACTTTATTAATGAAACAGATCTTGATAAAATACAGGAAAAACCAAATATTTTAGACGCATTTTATGCCTATGCAGGTGAGAAACAAAGAACTGAAGCTGTTGAATTGATAACAGAAGAGAACTTAAATGAAGAGGCGACAAAAAGATACATAGCCACATCACTAAAACGTGAATATGCCAGTGAAAACGGAACAGAGCTGAATGCTCTTTTACCTAAAATGAGCCCGTTAAACCCACAGTATTTAACCAAGAAACAAAGTGTTTTTCAAAAAATCAGTGCCTTTGTAGAAAAATTTAAGGGAATAGGAGGACAACTTTAAGTAAGGAACAGTGGAAAGCACTACAAATTTAAATACAAAAAAGCTCAACAGTAATGTTGAGCTTTTCATTTATACTATTGTAAGTTTATTTCTTATCAATCAGCTTTTCCAGCCTTGCCATCATTTCGTCTTTCTCCTTTAGCAAGCCTCCTGCTTTATGCCCAGCATTTCCCTAAAACGTTTCACATTACGACCCTGATGTATTTTGTGTTCCATGGCAAGTACCTTTTATAAAATCTAGACATTTCTTTATGGGTTACCGTATTGGCTAAAGGTATTACTTTGTTTATATTTACAGCAGGAGTATTTTTTACATTAATCTATAGTATCTTAACCATTTATGAGCACCTTCGGAAAAACCATACGATTATTTTTAGTAGACGGAACTGCTAACGGCCTTACAACTGCAGAACTTAGCAAACTGGACGGGAATAGGTGTGAAAGTACCTCGTATAAAAATCAGAGAATACAGTAATCGACTTGAGTTTCAAAAACCGGGTGTCTATATTCTCATAGGTAAAGGAGAAAATAATGAAGATGCTGCCTATATTGGTGAAGCAGAAGTAATTGCTAATCGCTTGTTTCAACAAATCGCAGAAAAAGAGTTTTGGAATGAGGCTATCTTTTTCGGCAGTAAAGACAAATACCTCAACAAAGCCAGTATAAAATATCTGGAAAACCGCTTGCACGAATTAGCCATAAAAGCAGGGAGATATACTATCAATCAGAATACACCTACCCGTTCAGAATTATCCGAAGCAGAACAAGCTGAATTGGAAGAATTTCTTTCTCATGCAAAAGTCCTTACAGCCACTTTAGGACATAAGTTATTTGAAGCATTGGAAGAAACGGTTGAAGACAACAAAGTGCAAAATCAAATATTCTATTGTAAAAATGGAGCCGGAGCCAACAGCAAGGGCAGCCCTTCTACAGAAGGTTTTATTGTTTATAAAGATTCTTTATTTATAATTTCGGAGCAGCCTTCTTTAGCTGATGGGATTCGTCTTGAAAGGCAAAAAATGCTGAATGATGGAACCTTAAAAATTGAAAGTGATTTTTATAAACTGACCAAAGATTATGTATTTACCTCGCCATCTCGTGCAGCATCAGCAACGCTTGCGCGATCAGCAAGCGGACCTTTGGAATGGAAAACCGAAGAAGGTATTCAGTTAAAGTCTTTTGAAGTTTAAATTAGATCGAAAAGGCATAAACTAAGATTTTGTATTATACTATAGCTTCTTTTTTATTTTGAATAAAAATCAAATTATCATCATCTTCTGAGATTAATTTTCTCAAATCCTCCAAAAAATGGTTCGAAAATTGTCCCGACAGGACGACTAAAACGACAAATGGTGCCATTGGAAGACAATTGGTGCCATTTTTCATTTTAATCCCTTTTTTCTTAATATAGCAAGGCTTCCTGTAAAAATTCCCTTTAATTAAAGAATCGATATATCAGTATTTTTGAGATTATTTTGAGTCAAAGGGTAAGAATATGAAAATATGTTGACAGGATTCGAACCGCTTCAATTCTCTTAAATATTTCTTTTTTTAAACGATCTCTTGTTGGTATCATAGTGTAAATTTCTTCTCTTTATTTATCCGATTGCTCAGATTTTTAAAAGTTCCACCCTTCGGTTCTGCGCTTTCCCTTCCTCTGTAACATTGGCAGCTACCGGATTGTCCTGTCCGAATCCTGCGGATGTTAAGCGGTCGGCACCTATGCCGGCATTTAAAATTTCTTTTTTAACTGTTGATGCCCGGCCTTCCGATAATTTTTGATTGTGTTCTTTTCCTCCCGAATTATCCGTGTATCCGTTTATGGCTATTTTCAGTTAAGTATTATCCCTTAACACCTTGATCATTTCCCGGACAGTTTCCAATCCATCTGTTTTCAATATGGCTCTGTCCTTATCAAAATTTATCTGCATTACAGATTTACCCGAATTCAACAAATCGTTTTCTATCTCGGCCGAGGTGACTTTCTTTAAGGTCTGATCAAACGCTTTTTCCTGCACGATCTGTATGGAAGTACTGTTTCCCGTAGCTTTTACCATAGCTATATAGACGTTCCCCTCATGTCTTCTGATCACATACATTGCAACCACTTCGTCCCAGATATCCAGGCTACCTTTGCTTCCTCCATAGGTGGCTAGTTCCTTGTATTTGTCCTTTAGCTCCTTTGTTAGGTTACCTTCAAAGACCTTTATCCCTCCGGCATTCAGGATCGCATCTTCAAAACTTTTGTTCAGGTATCGACCGCTGATCTCTACACTGCTCTCTCTGTCTTTTTGAACATGTGCACTGAAAGTTTTCCCCTCTACTTCATAGATTTTTTCAGGAGTCACGAATACGATAAAATCAAAATCTTTTACTTACGGTCTGTTAATGTATTTAGCACCCTCGGGGGCAGTGAAGAATGGAAAATCACCGATTTCTGCCGTGGAGACCGGAATGCTGTTTATGTCAAAATCAGCAGTGCTATCCTGCTCCAGGGATGTAATTTCTTCTGGTTGTGATAAAGTAAGGGTATCTGTCCTTTTAACCGATGTTTCACCTACCGCATTGTTTTCTTTGTTGGAATTGTTACAGGAACTCATTAGAAGCATGCCCATAATTAGGGCGATTGGGACTGTTCTTTTCAAATGTATATTATTTGCTTTTTTAATTGTCGTCCGCCAGCTGGCGGATTCATGCGGGTTTGTGTTTTGCCTAACATTAATATTTCATATTTTGTATACGTTTTATGCGTTTTAAAATGATT
>NZ_SMMI01000020.1 GCF_009733535.1 Sphingobacterium endophyticum
GTTGCAATTAAATTATCTAATCCTCTAAAGTAGATCGTCGGCAACTCATCTATGATAACTGAACTCTTTAATTGTCCCTTTTTGTTAATGAGCTTTACAATCCTCGAATTGTACAATCCTAACGCTGCGGAATAAATATTTTGTCGGTCGGGATTATTACCAACACACAAAATTTTTGGTTCATTTGGATTATTGATGTCTAAAGAAAAATCATCGCCTGTCATTACCCAATACAACTGCGGGCTAATCATTCTTGACAACGGAATTTTTGCCGATGCAATCTGCCCTTGTAATTGGTCTTGTGCGCCACCTTGCCAAGCATCCATAAAAGGGGACAAATAGTTTTCTAAATCGGGATATGAAGTTAAAATCGTGAAAACATCTGAATACTTCTTGTTCAGCAATTCAATAGCGTGCGGAAAAGTACAAAACTTTCCATCTTCATAAATTTTCAAATACCAAATAATGGCTGCTAGCAAAATAATCGGACTTTCTACAAAGAAATCGCCTTGCTTCTGTATCCAGCTTCGGTTGAGGTTTAGCATTATGGTATAAGCCGCTTCGTAAGCATCGGAAATATCCGTCATAAAATCAGGATTTAATGGATTGCAACGATGGCTCTTTCGTGGGTCGTCAAAGTTGATGACGTAGAATTTCGGCTGAACTTTGTACTTATCGGTATGTTTCAACAAATGATTGTAGGCAATTGTAGAAAGGTCATCAAACTTAAAATCGTAGATATACATACTGAAGCCTTTCTCAATCTGTTGTTTGATGTAATTGTTTACGATTGCATACGATTTTCCAGAACCGGGTGTTCCCAAAACAATAGTTGCCCGGAAAGGATTGACGATATTTATCCAGCCGTCATTCCATTTATTTTTATAATAAAACTTGGTAGGAAGATTGACAGAATATTCGTTTTCCATCAGTTTGGTTTCCTGCTGAAAACTCTCATTTTCATTATTGAAAACATCGTCCATAAGGTTAGTACGGAGTAATCGGCTCATCCATACACCTGCCATCAGCAAGGCGATATAACCTAATGAGATAGTAAGAATATACAGGAATGTGCCTATTACTGGAGATAGCTTTAAGAATGGTGTGTTCAGAAAAAACAGCACAAAGCCAATCCCCAAAGCCACGTAAATTTTAGACCAGGTTATTTTTTCATTCTTTACACCCTTTGTACCTAAACAGCTTAATGCCAATAATACTAAAGCAAATACTTTGGTATATAAGGTATGCGAAAACAATCCTGCTGTTCGCTGAAAATTGCCTAATATTTTGTTGATTATTTCTAAAGTCCAGCCACGTTCTATAAAGAAACCGTAGCAAAACCAATAAAGGTGCATTAGTACCAAAAGGATACTTACTGCCCTCATAAAAGCCATTATTTTGGCTAAACCTCTTAAATCGTCTTCTCCCTGCATTATTTTTTAGTTTTAATGTTCGGGAGTGAATTTAAAGGCTCTACTTAGTGGCTATAAGAATGTGGCAGTCAATGGCGGTGCGTGGCAGTGTTTGGCTGATTTCTATTTTTGACCTCTTTGGCGGTTTCTTTTTTTCTTCATCTTATTGGCAAAATCCTGTTCCTCGTAATCTTCGCCCTGTGCTTCGGGCAATAAACCGCCTAATGCCTCAATCAAACCGTCTTCGTGTTTTTCGGCATTTAAGAAATCGAAGAAATGATGAGGTTCTTCCGCAGGAAGATCTGCATCATTTGGTCTTGATATTTTCGATTGTAGTTCAACTGGCTCTTTAATCCCAGATTTTATATTATTATTCCAATAATCATTAAAAGTATTGGCAGAAAGTTCTTTTCCCAATCGTGAACCATTCCAAACTGTCTTAGAATTGTGGTCAATAAAAGTTATTCCGTAAATACGTCCTGTATCATTTCTCCTAACCACTACATTAATCCCTTGTTCGACTAACTTTTTCTTAAAACTCATTTCATCGTTCGTTGATTGTAAAGCAATGTTTACAGCAGATTTTAAAGTTTTTTGAACAGGATTATTTTTTAATGCAATTTTACTTTTCTCAAAATGCAATTCCAAAGCTGGAAGTCCAGCACTTTTTCCGAACAAAGAAGCTTTGAACGGATGACCGGCTTTTTCTCCTTTTTCATTTAATGGAATGTACAATAAACCCTTCTGCATCTTTCCTTGCAATTCGCCCTCTACCTTTTCAGTCGTAATATTAAACAAAGAAAGCAAGGCGTTGTATTCTCCCAAAGTCTGAAATTTATAATAATTCGGCAGGTGGCGGACTACTGAAGCAATCTGACTTTTTACATTGCCTGCTTTATAATCAACCGGACTGAAAACCTTGCCATTCTGCTTGTGTTCTTTATCGGTTGCGGGTATCAATCCGTGTTTCCTTTCGAGTTCACGGCACACATTCATAGACCGCATTTTTTCAAACTTGTCAGAGATTTTTTTACCATTCTCGTCCACACAAACCGATACGATATGAATATGACTGCGGTCAATATCCGTGTGTTTGAAAACTACAAAAGGCTGTTCACCGTATCCCATTTCCCGCATATACTGCTCAGCCATTTCCCGATATTTTTCATCGCTTACCTTATCATTCGGGTCGGGATTGAGCGAAATATGCAAAGTATGTTTTTCAGTATTGCGGTTCGCTATCAAATAAGAAGCAAAAGATTGGGCTAATTGAGCAACGGAATATTTTCCATTTGCAGTTTCAATCAACTTATTGGTAAACAAAATTTTTCCATTTTCATTCTCCACTTTCAGCTGATTGTACCCCAATGCTCCGTATAAATTTCCACTTCTTCCGATTTTCGCTATCATTACTAAGACTATTTTTTCAGATGTTTTGCTTCAAATTCTTCGGTTATCTGAATGATTTTTTGGCACAGCATTGCCATTTCAGCCGTCTGTTTTTCCAATTTGTATAGAAACGCCGCTGCTTTTTTCTCGGAAAAATTCTTGTACAGCAGCTTTACAATCTGGTTATAATTAACGCCTACTGAACGAAACTGACTGTGAAACGAGGTCAACCGCATATAAAAATCAACTGTTCCTTTATCAATTTTAACCGATTTCATTTCCTTATTAAACAGCAGGAAAATGATAAACTTTGCTTTATTGGGCATTCCCGATGCTTCAAAAAGCGATAAAAGTTTGGCGTTTTCTTCGTCCGTAAGACGAAAAACGTGGCGGTGGATGCTTGGGTCGGTCTTAGCTCTCCGTCCGCCCTTATTCTGTTTTTTGTTATTGTTCTCGTTCATCATAAATCAATTTTAAATTCACACAAAAACGCTGACTTCGGAAGGCGTTTTTTAAGCTCCCGGCAGGGCAAGTTGTTTTGAGGCACTAACTCGGTTTCGAGTGCCTCAAAACACAACTTGCCGTGTTCCGTTGAACACAAAAATCCGTCCGCCAAAAAAGGCGGAACCGGATTAAATGTAACAGGGAAAAACGGCTCGATGCCGTTCCCGTTACCCTCCGATTTGTCAAAAGTCTTTTGCATAAATCCGTTAATAAAAATTATTGTACAAAGTAAAGCCCTGTTTACGAAAGCATTGTGCTGTATAGCAGTGCCAAACACTGCCTTTGAACGCCAAACACTGCCACATTGATAAACTCCTTTGTTTATCTCTTTTTATTTGTACCAACAAAAGGAAGTAAGTGTATAGATAGTTATGCAGGTAACAACATAAGTACCTAACTACCGAAGTAAGTAATCAAGCAAACAGGTACATAGAAAAGTACCTGTTCAGATACCTGTTTATGTTGTTCTGTATGCACAAGTGCAAGTATTCAGGTAAGTAGGTCTGCTTGTACATATCTACTTATCTGCCTACCGATGTAGGCGTGTATTCAAGTACATAGATAGGTTGGTCTATGGGTAAATAATTACGTACGTAAATAAATCGGTGCATAGCAACATACTTAAATACAGAGGTGTCTATCTGCGGACATAAGCATTTACGCATATAGGTAATGGAGTATATAAATAATTAAATAAATAGAGATATGAGTACAAAACACAAAACAGTATTTATCGCCTTTTCTTCTCAAAAAGGCGGTGTCGGCAAAAGTACATTCACCACACTTGCTGCAAGTACCCTGCATTATCGTTTAGGTTATAATGTAGCCGTATTTGATACGGATTTTCCACAGCACAGCCTGATGAAAATGAAAGAACGTGACCTTAAAATGGTAATGGGAAACGAAGCCCTGAAGAAACAGGCGTATAATCAATTTATGACCATAAACAAAAAGGCGTATGAGATTATACAGCACGGGGCTGATAGTGTATTAGAAAAAGCCCAGGAATATGTAAACGCTTCTCCTGTTCCGATTGATGTTATATTCTTCGATTTACCCGGAACCGTGAACACACCCGGCATTCTTAAAGCGTTGGCAGGAATGCACCACATTTTTACTCCCATCACGGCAGACCGTGTGGTAATGGAAAGTACGCTTGTTTTTACACAACTTTTAAAGGACGTGATTATGAAACAAGGTGAAACTTCCATTAAAACAATTAACCTGTTTTGGAACCAAGTGGACGGCAGGGAAAGTACACCATTATATGAGGTATATAACAGCCTTATCCGCCAATTAGGATTAAGCCTGATGCAGAGCCAAATCAAGAGCAGTACACGCTTTCGTAAAGAAAGCGAAGTGAACAGCAAAACCGTTTTCCGCTCCACGCTATTGCCTCCCGACGAACGGTTGATGAAAACCTGTCAGTTAAACCTGTTTATGAACGAATTTTTAAAAATCATTCAATTATAAGCCCTATGGAAAAAGGAAACAAGAAAAGGGTTACTCCCGATATAAACGAAGAACTTATGATGAGCCTTATGGTGGATGGTATCAAAAAGGATGGCATAAAACTACCTCCTGAGCCCGTAAAAGAACCCAAAAAGGAAAGTGAAGTTGAGGAAACAAAACAACAGGCTGACCGAAACAAAGTCACGGTTAGAGAAAAGAACAGAACAAGGCGAAACGCTGAAACCGATTACGAAAATATCTTTTTCAAAAAAACCGACACCAATGCCCGTGACGGAAAAACGGTCTATATACGACCGGAATTTCATGAAAAGCTGACACGCATTATTCAGGTGATTGGCGAAGATAAGATTAGTATATACGCTTATCTGGACAATCTGCTGGACTACCATTTTCAGGAATTTGGCGAACAGATTACCAAGAGCTATAACGACAAGTATAAACCCATTTAATAATTGGAGATATGGAAAAGAGCAATAAAGCGACCAGAGCAAAGAAGACAAACAAATCGTATTCTTCTAAATTCCTTAAAAGGAACACACTGAAAGGAAGAGGCGATAAATCTATTTATGTCCGTCCCGAATACCACGAAAGGCTTACCCGGATAGTGAAGATTATCGGTGCGGGAGAAATCCCACTGTACGCCTATTTGGATAATATCTTAAAGCACCATTTTGAGTTGCATTCCGAAGAAATTCTCGAAGATTATAACAAGAATAATAAACCTATTCTATAAAGTATTTGATTATGAAAAATTTATTTAAGAAAAAGGCACAACATAAAAGCACCGCACAATATAGTGCCAGGTTTTTAGCCAATCGGTTTCCGTCCGGTCGTAACGGTAAGGTCGTTTACATACGTCCCGAATACCACGAAAGATTGCTCCGTATTGTACAAGTAACAAGGGAGGAAAAAACAACGCTCTACTCATACATTGACAATATTCTTGAACACCACTTCAAGGAGTTCGGGGAAGATATTACAGATTATTTCAACGACCATTTTAAACCCATTTTGTAGCTATGGAAATAGTAATTGTGATATGCCTACTGATAGTCATTGTCCTGCTATTGCAGGATAAGATTGTCATTCATAAAAGGTCGAAACAAGAACCTCCGCAGAAGAAAGCCAATCCGAACCTGCCCGATATTATGGGGCAACCAAAACCCGTAGAACGCCTTTCAGTGCCAAACACTGCCAATGAACGCCAAATTCAGGAACCGGAGATAAACCCTGCTAATTTAGACATTGAATACGACGAAAATGAAAGCGTAGGTATTCAAATTCCGCAGGAAGAGCTGGACGAAGTTTTCAGAAATATACCTGATTTGGAAGAAGAGGAAGAAGAATGGAACAGGTACGGAATATCCGGTGGCGATGACGGTTTTGCCCAAGGGGTTACCTTTGAAGAACTAAGCTCCGTGGGGGTGTTGCTCCAAAAAGAAGAATTGGAACCAGCCCAAAAGGAAACAGCGATAGCAATAGTTCAAAAAATACAGGGAACCGAATTATTCAGCCTATTGGAAAATTCTATGGAAGATGCTTCCCGAAGAATAGCCGAGCTTTTGGATAGTACCCTTTCATCTGAAACGGAAGCCGGTTCTTCCACTTTGCGGAAAAGTGATTTGAGTGATTTTGACATTGGGGAGTTTGTGTAAAAAAATAGAAGATTTTAAATGAGCCTGAAATTTAGTTTTTCAGGCTCAATTTTTTCTCACTCATTTCGCCAACTTCAATATTCTGTATGCCCCCCTTGCCACAACTAAGAATACAATAGCTCCGATAATCAAATCGGGATAGCTTGAATTGAGCCAATGAACCAAAAGCCCTGCAACGATAACACCCGAATTGATAATAACATCGTTTGATGTAAAAATCATAGTTGCCTGTATGTGGGCTTCTTTGCTTTTGTTCTTTTGCAACAGGTAAAGACAAAATATATTTGCCATTAGTGCCAAAACAGAAACGATAATCATAGTTTGAAAATCGGGCATTTTTTCAAAGCCTAAAAAACGCCTGATAACTTCAACAAAACCAATAACAGCCAATAGGATTTGAAAGTACCCTGCAAATTTGGCGATGTTGTTTTTCCTTGCTATTGTTCCACCCACAGCGAATAAAGCCAAAGCATAAACGATACTGTCCGCAAGCATATCCAAACTATCAGCTACCAAACCCATTGAATTGGAAAAAATGCCAAACACCATTTCCAATCCAAAGAAAACGAAATTAATAATCAGTACAGTCCAAAGTAGTTTCCGTTGGTTATTATTTGTATCTGTTTCAAAAATTGCATTGCTTTCTTCAGTTGAAATCAATGTAGTATTCAGGTTTAGTGTTCCCAAAGCCGTTAAAATCGGGTCGGGATTTCCATTGTGATAAACGTTCAGCTTTCTGTTTGGAATATCAAACTCTAATGATTTTACCGTATCAAAGTTTTGCAGTTTCATACGGATTAACTGCTCCTCACTTGGGCAATCCATTTTTGTAATATTGAATATTGTTTTGTTCATCTTTTAAAGTTTAAATTTTATTCCTCCGTTAATTACAAATCCGTCCAATGGTGAATAAATATCTTTAAAAACAGGGTTGGTTATAGTACCTGTATAAATGTTATCAAAACGTGTCTGTCTTGTATCAAGGAAGTTTTCAAAGTTGATATATAAAGAAAATCTTTCCCAAATCTTTTCAGCCATAAAGCCACAGGTCCAATAATCGTTTCCTATTGTTCCGTCATTGAGCTTTTGCGGACTGAAATAATAGGCTTCTAAACCAATCTTCCATTTATCCTCAATTTCATACATCAGTACAGAGTTAATACGGTGTTTTGGGGTTAATGGATTTTCGGTAGTTGTTCCGTTTTCAATCAATCGGGTATCGGTAAAGGTGTAGCCCAGAAACAGTTTCAAATCATCATATCCTATTTTTACGTTGGTTTCTGTTCCTTTAGTATGAATGTAGCCCGATGAATTGATGAACTGATAAAGATTAGCAGATGGATTTTGAAGCAACAAAGGATTATCCAGATAAGTATAAAAAAACAATTGGTTTATGCTGAATGTCCAATCATCGCCTATATTAGTACGGTAGTTGATGTCTGCATTTGCTCCGTAGCTCCTTTCTAATTTATTGGTTTTATCGTTAATAGGCATTACGTTTTGATATTGTATGCGTTCGCTTTCTTCGGTAAAAATGGTTGGTGTTTTGTAGCCAAATCCGCCCCCGACACGTGAAGTCAATCCATTTGCAATCTTAAACAATGCCGATACTCTTGGCAAAAAAACAGCTCCATAATCAATCACATAATCCGTCCTTAAACCTGCTTCCAATTGAAGCCAATCGGTAGCCTTAAAAGAATTTTGAACGAAAGCCCCGAATGTGGTATGAGTATAATCCCTCAACGGAAATGCAGTAATCTGTTTTTCTTTAAAATTATCAGTCCAAATATTAACGCCTGTTACCCATTCCGATTTTTCTTTGCTGTGCGTATAGCTTGCTTCCGTAAAAGTAGCGGTCTGCGTTCCCTCAAATTCGTAATTCGGAATAGCCGTATTGCGGTTAAAATAACTTACGCTGTTTTTGAATTGTACAAAACTGTTTTCGTTTACAGTATGGTCAAAAACAAATTGAGTGGAATAACGCTGTGTTTTGTTTTCTTCAAAATATTGATGGGTGTTATCTCCTTTGCCTTTGATGTAGAGCATATCGCCACCCAAACGGTTTTCAATGGTGGTGTTAATACCAAAGTTCATTTTTGTTTTATCATTGAAGTAAACAAATAATTTAGGGTTCAGTACATACCTTTCAAATTGGGGAATTGCAGAAAGCCCGATTTTTGCAGGGTCGTAAGCTCCGTTGCGATTATGCGAAGCAAATATTGTCGTTCCGATTTTCTTAAACTTCTGTCCGTAAAAACCGTTGATGTCTAAACCTCTGCCTGATGTTCCGTTTAAATGAAAGCGTAAATCCCTTTCTTCCGTTGGTGTTTTGGAAATCAGATTGACCAGACCTGCTATTGCTCCACCACCATACAGCGTGGAAGTTGAACCTTTGATAACTTCCACCTGCTTTAAGTCAAGGGGTGGGATTTGCAACAAACCTAACCCACTTGAAGCACCCGAATAAATCGGGAAACCGTCTTTTAAGATTTGCGTATATCGTCCGTCAAGCCCTTGAATACGAATACTTGCGTTGGCACTTGTGGGCGATGTAGTTTGTACATGAATACCTGTACTCTCACTCAAAAGCATACGAATATCCCCTGCTTTCATATTGCCTTTTTCGTCCAATTCTTCACCTCCGATAAATTCAATTCTTGTAGGGATATTTTGGATAGTTCTTGTACTTCTTGTTGATGAAATAACGATTTCTTCCAAATCTTCCGATTGTTCAGAAAGTAGGATTTCAATCGGGGTTGTATCTTTTAACGGAAAATTAAAGCTGTCGGTACGTTGGGCAAAACCAACATAACTAAATTGAATTTCCTGCAAACCGTTTGGAATACCTGTTAATATGATTTGTCCGTTTTCATCTGAAGTTGTTGCGATTGTAGTTCCCGTAACCTGTGCGGTTACGCCCATTAAAAGCTCTTTTTTTTCACTGTCTTTAATTACAGCTTTGAACGTATTTTGTGCATATACACAAAGGTTTAGTGCCATAAAAAATGACAAAATGAGTATTTTTTTCATTGTAAAAATGATGCTTAATATGAATAAATGAATGATAGCGGTGCTATGCACCGCAGGTAATAAACTGTGCTGAAGGCACTACATATTAAACAAGCTGTGGGGGATGCCAAACGGAAAAGGGAAAATCAGAAACAGGCGGTGTTGGCATTGTTCCTAATTTTCTTTGGGGTTCTTTTACTGAATGTGTAACCGAAAAATGAAAAGTAATTAAAACAAATCCCGTACAGGTATTACAGCTAAAAAAAGGCGAACAACAACCCTTATTGCAATCTTGGTCTTCCTGTCCGTTTTGTCCTTGCTCGGTTGTATGCTCCTGCATACATTTATCCTCAATAAAAGTCGGTACTGCTGATAACAGCAATACATAAACGGCTAATATTAAAGATATAAATTTCATTTTGCGAAGATAGTAAATAAACATTGTCCAATAAATATATATCCTCTTTTTTTCATCTCTATAACGCCACCCACCGCCAAACAATTCCACTGACTGCCACTTTCTTATAACGCTCTAATTTCTGAAACACCTTTGTCCCGAAAGCCCGCAAGGTGCGGGATAACAATAACAAATTAATGTGTTTCAGTTATGGAAAAACAGAGAAAAAAAGTTTTGCTGGCAGCCGTGGCTATGCTGTCAGGAATTGGTGCTTTCGCACAGGGAAACGGTACAGCAGGTATCAACGAGGCTACCCAAATGGTAACGTCTTATTTCGACCCCGCAACCCAATTAATCTACGCCATAGGTGCAGTAGTCGGGTTAATCGGAGGCGTTAAGGTGTACAACAAATTCAGTTCGGGCGACCCCGATACATCCAAAACTGCGGCAAGCTGGTTTGGTGCGTGTATCTTTTTAATCGTGGCAGCTACCATCCTGCGTTCATTCTTCCTTTAATCCTTTGCTTTATGAACAATTACAACATAAACAAAGGCATCGGGAGAACGGTGGAATTTAAAGGTTTGAAAGCGCAATACCTTTTCATCTTCGTTGGCGGACTACTCGGTACGCTCATCTTCGTGATGATACTGTATATGGCAGGCGTAAACTCTTACATCTGCCTGTTTCTCGGAGCAGGCAGTGCTTCGCTGATTGTGTGGCAGACCTTTTCGCTGAACAGGAAATATGGTGAACACGGATTAATGAAAATAGCTGCTAATAAAAGGCATCCCCGCTACATCATCTGCCGCAAGCCTATACACCGCTATTTAAAATTCACTCCTAAATCGAATGTCCTATGAGAAACGTTGCAAAAACTACAACGCTGGAAAACAAATTTCCGTTGTTGGCAGTAGAAAACAACTGTATTCTTTCCAAAGATGCAGATATTACCGCCTGCTTTGAGGTTCGTTTGCCGGAACTGTTTACTGTAGCTTCTGCGGAATATGAAGCCATTCATTCCGCCTGGCATAAGGCTATCAAGACCTTGCCTGATTTTACAGTTATTCACAAACAGGATTGGTATATTAAGGAAAGCTATACGCCCAATTTGGCAATCGAAGACCAGAGCTTTTTATCGAAGTCTTACCAACGTCATTTTAATGAGCGACCGTTCCTAAACCATTACTGCTACCTCTTTTTAACCAAGACAACTAAAGAGCGTATGCGTATGCAAAGTAATTTTTCATCGCTTTGCAAAGGTTCGCTGATACCAAAGGAAATCAGGAACAAGGAAACGATACACCGCTTTATGGAAGCGGTGGCACAGTTTGAACGTATCTTAAACGATAGCGGTTTCATAACCCTGAAACGTCTTACCGAAGATGACATTATCGGAACGGACGAAAAACAGGGATTATTGGAACAGTACCTTACGCTATCAAGGGAAGCTGGAACACCGATGCAGGACATCGCTCTCGGAACGGAAGAAGTCCGTATCGGGAACAAAAGGTTGAGCCTGCACACCTTGTCCGATACTGACGATTTACCCGGAACGGTATCGGCTGATACCCGTTTTGAAAAGCTATCTACCGACCGAAGTGATTGCCGTTTGTCATTCGCCGCACCTGTGGGCTTGTTGTTAAACTGCAACCACATTTACAACCAATATTTGTTTTTGGATAACAGCGAAGCCAATCTACAAAAGTTTGAGAAGTCCGCAAGGAATATGCACTCACTGGCTCGTTACAGTCGTGCCAACCAAATCAACAAAGAGTGGATAGAAAAGTACCTAAACGAAGCCCACAGTTTTGGGCTATCTTCTGTTCGTGCTCACTTCAACATTATGGCGTGGTCGGATGATGCGGCAGAACTGAAACAGCTAAAAAATGATTGTGGTAGTGCTTTAGCATTGATGGAATGTAAACCCAGACACAACACTACCGATGTAGCAACATTGTACTGGGCAGGAATACCGGGTAATGCAGGTGATTTTCCCGCAGAGGAAAGTTTTTACACCTTTATCGAACCTGCATTATGCTTCTTCACGGAAGAAACCAATTACCACAATTCGCCTTCGCCATTCGGTATCAAAATGGCTGACCGCCTGACCGGAAAGCCTATCCATTTGGATATATCGGATTTGCCTATGAAGCGTGGCATAATCACAAACCGGAACAAGTTTATACTCGGTCCATCGGGAAGTGGTAAATCGTTCTTCACAAACCATATGGTTAGGCAGTATTACGAGCAAGGCGCTCACGTTTTGCTTGTGGACACCGGAAATTCTTATCAAGGTTTGTGCGAACTCATTAAAGGTAAAACCAAAGGCGAAGACGGTGTTTACTTTACTTATACAGAAGACAACCCAATTGCCTTTAATCCTTTCTATACCGATGATGGCGTATTCGATATTGAGAAGCGTGAAAGTATCAAGACTTTGATACTGACACTCTGGAAACGTGATGATGAACCACCAACCCGTTCAGAAGAAGTAGCATTATCGAATGCTGTATCAGGCTATATCGAGCGCATCAAACAGGAAGATATTTATCCATCATTCAATGGCTTCTATGAGTATGTAAAAGGCGATTACCGCAAGGTACTCGAAGAAAAACAGGTAAGGGAAAAAGACTTTGACATTGCCAATTTCCTTAACGTACTCGAACCCTACTACAAGGGCGGTGAGTATGATTATTTGCTCAATTCCGATAAGCAGTTAGACCTGCTTTCCAAACGCTTTATTGTCTTTGAAATTGATGCGATAAAAGACCATAAAATCCTCTTTCCCATAGTTACCATTATCATTATGGAAGTCTTCATTAACAAGATGCGTAGGCTGAAAGGTATTCGCAAACTCATCTTAATTGAAGAGGCTTGGAAAGCGATTGCCAAAGAAGGAATGGCAGAATACATCAAGTATCTCTTTAAGACCGTCCGCAAATTCTTCGGAGAAGCGATTGTCGTAACGCAAGAGGTCGATGATATTATCCAATCGCCTATCGTCAAAGAAAGTATCATCAATAACTCTGACTGTAAAATCCTTTTAGACCAACGAAAGTATATGAACAAGTTTGATGATATACAGGCGATGTTGGGGCTTACAGATAAGGAAAAAGGGCAGGTACTTTCTATCAATATGAACAACGATGCAAGCCGACTTTACAAAGAGGTTTGGATAGGCTTAGGTGGTACGCACTCGGCAGTCTATGCCACCGAAGTTAGTTTGGAGGAATACCTTGCTTACACCACCGAAGAAACCGAAAAAATGGAAGTGATGCAGCTTGCTGCTGAACTGGACGGCAATGTAGAACTCGCCATCAAGCATATCGCAATGCAAAGGCGGGACAAAGTAAATCAATAGTCAATTAACAATTTAAAAATTCAGAAACAATGAAAAAAGTATTGTATCTGGTGTGTACGGCACTAATGCTCGCCGTAGCACCGTCAGCGAAAGCTCAATTTGTAGTAACTGACCCTGCAAATCTGGCATCAGGAATTATCAACAGTGCGAACGAAATCATACAGACTTCTTCCACCGTGAGCAATGTCGTAAAGAACTTCAACGAAGTGAAGAAAGTGTACGACCAGGGCAAGGAATATTACGATAAGCTGAAAGCTATCAACAACCTTGTGAAAGATGCCCGTAAAGTACAGCAAACCGTATTGTTGGTAGGCGATGTGTCCGAAATATATGTTCAGAACTTTGGAAAAATGATGAACGACCCCAATTTTACACCACAGGAATTGGTTGCAATCGGCAACGGTTATTCGGCACTGCTCAATGAAAGTACCGAACTGCTGAAAGAATTGAAGCAGATTATAACCTCGTCAAGTCTTTCCCTGAACGATAAAGAACGTATGGATGTAATTGACCGTGTATACAAAGAAGTTAAGGATTACCACAGCCTTGTTCGCTACTACACGAATAAGAACATTTCTGTAAGCTATCTAAGAGCGAAAAAGAAAAACGACGCACAGAGAGTGCTTGAACTCTACGGAACTTCTAACCAAAAATACTGGTAAAAATGGAATGGGATAATCTTCACGAACTCCTTCGTTCACTTTACGATGATATGATGCCACTTGCTGGTGATATGGCGGCTGTGGCTAAAGGATTGGCTGGATTGGGTGCGTTGTTCTATGTAGCATTAAAGGTTTGGCAGGCTTTAAGCCGAGCCGAGCCTATCGATGTGTTTCCGTTACTGCGTCCATTCGCTCTGGGTCTTTGTATAATGTTCTTTCCAACCATCGTGTTGGGAACCATTAATGCAGTATTAAGCCCGGTAGTTACAGGAACTCACGCCATACTCGAAGACCAGGTGCTTGACCTCAACCAACTCCAGCAACAGAAAGACCAATTGGAATACGAAGCAATGGTACGAAATCCCGAAACCGCCTATATGGCATCAGACGAAGAGTTTGATAAAAAACTGGATGAATTAGGATGGTCGCCTTCCGATGTTGGTACAATGGCAGGAATGTATATGGACAGGCAAGCCTACAAGATAGAGAAAGCAATAAAGGATTGGTTTCGCAATTTATTGGAAATACTCTTTCAGGCGGCGGCTTTAGTTATTGATACCATACGAACATTTTTCCTGATAGTCCTTTCGATACTGGGGCCAATAGCTTTTGCTATTTCCGTTTGGGACGGATTTCAGTCAACGCTCACGCAATGGATCACGAGGTATGTAAGTGTTTACCTGTGGCTTCCTGTTTCCGATTTGTTCAGTTCGATGTTGGCAAGAATACAATCCCTCATTTTAGAACGGGATATAGCAATGCTTGCCGATCCAACTTACATACCCGATACGAGCAATACGGTGTACATCATCTTTATGATTATCGGTATCGTTGGCTACTTCACAATTCCAACAGTAACAGGTTGGGTAATCCAAGCCGGAGGTGCAGGAAACTTTACTCGTAATGTAAATCAAACAGCGATGAAGGCAGGAAACCTTGCAGGTGCTGGTGCAGGATCTACAGTAGGAAACATCGGCGGTAAACTGATGAATAAATAACAATAAATCATTAAAAAAAATGGAATTTAAAACGCTAAGAAATATCGAAAACAGCTTTAGGCAGATAAGACTATATGCCATTGTGTTTGCGGTTCTCTGCATTGGCGTGGTAGGATATGCCGTATGGCAGTCCTACCGCTTTGCAGAAGAACAACGCCAAAAAATCTATGTATTGGATAACGGCAAATCTTTGATGCTTGCCTTATCGCAGGATGCGAGCATCAACCGACCTGTGGAAGCAAGAGAACACGTTAGAAGGTTTCACGAACTGTTCTTTACACTTGCTCCCGACAAAAACGCTATAGAAAGCAATATGAGCAGGGCATTCAATCTTGCTGACAAAAGTGCCTTCGACTACTATAAAGACTTGTCGGAAAAAGGCTATTACAGTCGTATTATATCAGGAAATGTACAGCAACGCATCGAAGTAGATAGTGTGGTCTGCAATTTCGATACCCATCCTTATGCGGTACGAACCTATGCAAAACAATTCATCATTCGGTCAAGCAATGTAACCAGACGTAACTTGATTACTTCCTGCTACCTAGTCAACTCCGTTCGCTCTGACAACAACCCACAAGGCTTCAATATCGAAAAATTTGCAGTCGTGGAAAACAGGGATATAGAAGTCATCGAACGCTAAAAAATAATCTTATGGAAGTATTATCAGATTTAAACACGTTCGCAAAAATCCTTACAGAAAAAGGATATAACGGCTATTTCCATACGCAGGGTGCGTATGCCGGAAAGCTGAAAGAAAGCATCAGCGATTACCTTGAAAGTTACCAAAAAGGTACAGACAGTTTACCCAAACAGGATTTATTGTTGACAGGCTATCTGCAATGGTTGGGAGAAGACAAGCCCCGTGTAGAATGCAGTATGTGGGTAAAGTACCTGAACGGCAAATTCTCATTGAGCCGAATGGAAATAGCCAAGAAAGACAGCTTTGGGCAACTGCTTAAAAAATCGGAATTGACAAACCTTTCAATCATATCTGCACCCAAATTAACTGAAGCGATCGCACTGGTCAATGATGAACAGAAACAAAATCTGGGCTCAAGTTCAAAACGGTTCAAGCTCTAACATCAGAAATAATAAGAATATGAAAAAACTAAGAGCAAATATGGACACGTATTTTGACAAGCTTGATGAACGTTGGCAGACGTTACCAGTACGCAAACAGCACCAATATACCCTGTGCTTTTTTGTGGGATATCTACTGCTTACCGCAGGTGTAATTTTCAAAGTCTGGTACGATACAAAGTCTGGAAACGATATGATCATAGAGCATATCGAAAACCCTGTCCTAAAAAAAAATGGAAGTCCTGCAAGATTGCAGGATAGTGTATCAACAATTTTAAAAAATAAAATTTATGAAAGAAAATGAGAACAAAAAGTCAGTTGTTCGGGTAACAGAAGGTAATCCGTCTGCAACTGCTGATGTGTTACAAGACGGCACACAGAATAATAAGGAGAAGCTCAAAAAGCCCTTAATTTTCGGCTTAATGGCGATTGTTTTCGTGGGTTGTATGTACCTCATATTTAAACCATCCGAAGACAAAAAGACAATTGAAAATGTAGGGCTGAACGATGCGGTACCAGAGGCTACTGGAACTGGAATGCCTGCCGACAAAGGCAAGGCGTATGAACAGGAAATGTTCGAACGCAAAGAGCAGGAAAAACGCAATGCATTGGCTACACTTTCAGACTACTGGAATACAGAAGACAAAGAAGAGCCAACCGACGAACCGTTTAATGAAGAAGAGGAAAACAACAGCTTTGGCGGTAGTGGGAGAAATTCGGCAAGAAGCAGTAATCCTGCTTTGAACAGCTATCGAAATAGCCAAAGCGCATTGAGTTCCTTTTATCAAGATGATAACGCTGAAACAATGGAACTGCGTAAGCAGGTGGACGAATTGAAAGAAAAATTATCAGAAAAGGGTGTGCCACCTGTGGCCACAGTTGATGACCAATTGAAGCTAATGGAGAAATCTTATGAAATGGCAGCAAAATATCTTCCGAAGAATGAAAATTCCGAGAACGGTACTCCTGCCAATGGTACTGTTCCGGTTGCTGTTAGTGCTGCTGGTACTAACCAAAAAGAGCATTTTGTATCGTTTACGCCTACAAGAAAAAATGCCGTATCAGCCCTGTACCGTGAACCATCGGACAGTGCTTTTTTAGCAGATTGGAGCGAAACAAAGAACCGTGGGTTTTATACCGCTGGTTCTGTGGAACAAATGGCACAACCCAAACACAGTATCAAAGCCTGTGTACACGATGCCCAAACAGTAGTTGGCGAAACAGGTGTGCGTTTACGATTATTAGAGCCTGCAAAAACACCGAGCCGTACCATTCCAAAAGGAACGATTTTAACGGCTAATGCGAAATTTCAGGGAGGGCGTTTACAACTAAAAGTTACCTCGATAGAACTGGAGGGCAATATCATCCCGGTAGATATAACCATTTATGATTTGGACGGACAGCAAGGCTTGTACGTTCCATATTCGCCGGAAATGAATGCCCTTACCGAAATGGCAGGCAATATGAGCCAGACAGGCGGAACAAGCGTAATGCTCACTCAAAATGCTGGACAGCAGGTTGCCGCAGACCTTAGTCGTGGTGTGGTACAGGGGATTTCGGGCTATTTTGCTAAAAAGGTAAGAACCCCAAAAGTTACGCTGAAAGCAGGATATCAAGTCTTCCTTGTATCTAAACAATAATGTTGAATTCAAACAAATAAAACAATGAAAAATATTTTAAAAACCTTTTGGGCAATTGCCCTCATACTCGGCTTTGCCGTACAATCTTTTGCACAAGACAGCATTAGAACTCCGCTTGCATTAGGCAAGATAGAACCGTATAAAATGGAAGTTACCTACGATAAAACTTCTCACTTGATTTTTCCGACCGCTATCCGTTATGTGGATTTGGGAAGCGAATATCTGATTGCAGGAAAAGCAGAAGATGCGGAAAATGTTTTGCGTGTAAAAGCATCTGTAAGGGATTTCGAACCTGAAACCAATTTTTCGGTCATTACCAATGACGGACGTTTTTACAGTTTCAATGTATATTACAGTTCCTATCCCGAGGCATTGAGTTATGACTTGCTCACAATGCAAAAGGCAGTAGACAAAGCTAACGGTAACGATGTGCTTTTTGAAGAGTTGGGCAATAATTCGCCTTCGTTGGCAGGATTGCTTTTGGAAACGATTTACAAAAATGATAAGCGTATTGTAAAGCACATTGGGGCAAAAAGCTTCGGCATACAGTTTATTTTGAAAGCTATTTATATCCACAACGGCAAATACTATTTCCATACGGAATTGAGAAATAAAACCAATGTGCCTTTCCAGATTGATTTTATCAATTTCAAAGTAGTAGATAAAAAGGTAGCCAAACGTACTGTGGTACAAGAACGCCCGATGACACCCCTCAGAACTTACAAGCCGTTGGACGAGATTGGCGGAAAACTAACCGAACAAAACGTGTTCCTTTTAGACCAATTTACCATTGCCGATGACAAGGTACTATTGATTGAGATTTTCGAGAAGAACGGTGGCAGACATCAAACTTTGCAGGTAGAAAATTCGGATTTGATAAAAGCTCGTTTGATAAACGATATGCACCTAAAATTTTAATAACCTTTTAATGCAATAATATGAAAAAGTATATCTATACCGTGATGTTCATTTTGATGGCCATCACGGTTACACAGGCACAAAGAATGCTTCCAAAACAGAAAGGATTGGAAATAAGCACAGGCATACTGTCCGATGATAAAATCGGTAACGACTATTATATTAATCTTGGTATGATCATAAACGGTAAAAATGGCAACTACCAACTTTGGGCGTTGGAATATACGAACCAATACCACGACTACAAAGACCTCCGCATACCGCAGGAAACCTACACTGCTGAAGGCGGTTACAGTTTTTTCCTTTTGGGCGATGCTCGTAAAAACATTACGCTGAACTTCGGAATAACAGGTGTGGTCGGTTATGAAAGCATCAATCGTGGCGAAACGATGTTGTATGATGGAGCAAAGGTTTTGAGCGAGGATAACTTCATCTACGGAGCTGGTGGACGGCTCACTCTTGAAACATATCTATCAGACCGTTTTGTGTTAATCCTGCAAGGACGCACAAAGGTATTTTGGGGTACGGACTTAGAGCAATTCCGACCATCCGCAGGTGTGGGACTAAGGTTTAACTTTTAATACATAAAACAATGATAGCAATATCCAATAAATTCAGAATAGGATTAAGCTCAATATATGTACTGTTGGCAATCCTCACAGTTTCGGTTTCTATGGTGTCTTGTAGTAAAGATGATGAACTGGAAATACAAAACGATTTTCCTTTCGAGGTAAACGTGATGCCTGTTCCCAAAGATATAGCCAATGGGCAGACGGTAGAAATACGCATTGCCATACAGCGAACAGGCAATTATAGCAACACACAGTATTTTCTTCGATATTTCCAATTTGACGGACAAGGAACGTTGCAATACTTCGATGAACCGCCATACCAGCCCAACGATTTATACCCATTAACCACAGAGCAGTTTCGCTTATACTACACTTCGACATCTGCCGTATCACAATCTTTTGATGTTTGGATTTCCGATAATTTCGGTAACGAAAAACAGATAAGTTTTCAGTTTAATAGTGCTGATTAAAAAGAATGAAATCCTGTCAAAAAAAGCAGGATTTCTCTTTTTAAGGGATATTAAAACTGTTTTTTTTGTAAATTTAAAAGGTAAAATTTAAGTGTTTTGTTATGGTCGCATCATTGGTTATAGGAATAATATTTTTGGTTGCTGGTTTAGGACTTCGATACTGGATTAACCGCAGAAAATTTTACAGGCGTGGTCCGATGGGAGCCGAAGGTTTTTCATCTTATGAAAGTTCGGTTTTCATTAAATTTATTGAAAAGGTTGGTAAATGGATAGCTTATGGATTGATTATATTTGGACTTTTATCACTTTGGGTTTATTCTCGTGAGAAAAAAGATAGGGAAATCCAAAACATGGAAATCCAGAAACAGAATTAATCATTTTTAAATGACAAAATCCTTTGATGACATAACCTTGCGAAATATATCTGACATTATATCAAATCTATTAACGCATACAAAAATCACAGAACATTTAGCTGGTGCTAATATTTCTCAATCGCAAATTGGTACAAACAAAACCGACAGACTTTTTTATGCATTAAAAGAAAAGCAAATACAAGACAATTGTGGAAATAATGTATTGGCATTTGTAGTTAGGTTATTAAATCCTAAAAGATATAATTCCGAAGACGAATTTGAAAGAGACAGAACAACTATCAATGAAAAATTAGTTTACGAAGGGATAGAAATTGATAAAACCGGACAACCCCGACTAGTTGAAAAAGCTAAAACCATTTCAGAAGCTAAAAGCAGGTCACTTAAAATCAAAGAAAAAGTACACGGTATCGGAGTTCATTCAGAAATTTTACCATACTGCGAAGCCGAATGGCTGAAAGAAAATTATTTTCACTCTATACTAGAAATCACAAAAAGTGTTGCGGAAAGACTTAGGCAGAAAAGTGGCTATACTTCAGATGGAGCAGATCTGGTTGATGATTGTTTTGCTTTAGGAAAAGACAAAAGACCTATGCTTGCTTTTAATATGCTGAATAATCCAAGCGAAGAAAGTGAGCATAAGGGTTTCGGCAACTTCTGTAAAGGATTTTTTTCTATGTACCGAAATCCAAAAGCGCATAACCCGAAAATATTAGAAGACACTCAACTTTCAGAAATGACTGAAGTATTGGTTGTAGCTACAATTATTCATAACAAACTTGATAACACTTACAAAACAGGACTTAAATAGCGCAAATCGGATAACCCAAAAGTTATCCGATTTTTTAACTTACAAATCGGTGCATATAAAAGATGAGAGTTTTAGAGGTAAATAAATTTCGTCTGGACTGTGTTTTATGTAATCTTCTTTATCATAGTCCCACATAAAGCCAGGTCTGATTAAAGTAAAATCGTTTGTTTTATTTACGTACTGAACGTAGCTATAACCCCAAGGCGATTTGTAAATAATTTGCCCGTTAACTGCTGATGTATCAAAGTTCTTATCTTCAATCTGTTCAATCACTTTTATAAACGAAGGACATAGTCTTTCGTAAAATATCTCTAAGTTTTTTTCAAATCCTTTTGTTCTGTTTTTCAGCTCGGAAATTCTAATATTAATTTTGGATTTTAATTCTACAAAATTGCTATTGAAATCATCTACATTCCTACAACCTAAATAATGAAGTGCATTTAAAGCCATAGTAAAAAAGTAATGTAATTCATCATCTTTCCATCGATTGTTAATTAAGCAAACAATTGTATTTATGAGTGCCTCTTTTTTTAGTTCCTCGATTTTCTTTTTTGTATAGTCAAATTCATACGCTTTAAATCCGCTTCTTGCCAGCATCAAAAAGTCGCCAATTAAGTTTAAACAACAACCCTTTACATTGTTATTGTCATAATCGTCTACAAATGGTAAATAACTGAAAAAATGGTGCGTGTCTTGTTCGTCATACTTTGCAGATTTCCCTCCGTATTCACTTATCAACTCAAGAGCGATTAAATATTTAGTCAAATCTGTAAGTGTAGGCCTATATGTTTTTGGTCGACTATTCCCATAGAGAATTTCTTGTTGGTAATTGTAAAGGTTATCAAAGTAGTTCATCAACTTTCTTTTTTCAGATTTAAGCATGACAAAGGAGAGGTTACGAACCGTTGCCACTTCTCCTTCCTCATTTCCATTTATGTTGCCTAAATCGTCTTCTTGCTCATCAATACTTATATCAGCTTTTTTATTTGTTGAAATTTCATTTAAATTGATGAACTTCAAAACATCTAAAACACGTAGGGAAAGAGAAGAGAGTAGAAGGTTTTTTTCAAATCCAGAATTTTCTATTGCTTTATAGGAAGAGAGATCGTAAAGTTTTTCAGGTTCTTTGTCATCATTCAACTTTGTAAACGTGTTTCTTCTACTATCTAAAAAGCTGGCTCCTGTCTCATTTTCTGTTTCGTCAAAGATGGCGTAATGCAACAAGTCAAGAACTTTACTTAGTTCGCCATTTTGAATTTCGCTATAAATTTTCTCAATTTCCTCTGTTTTTGGGTTAGGATGCGTTTTCGCCAAAAGGAAATAATCGGAAATTAATAGTTTATTAGAGATAATCTCTTCACTAATATTTGTCAATTGCACATATTGGAAAGTGCCTAATTCTAAATTGAGTTTTGTTTTTAGTTCTTTCTCATAATTTGAGAATGTTTTGGAATACAAAAATCGGTTTTGTTTATCGAAGAAAACAACCTTAAATTCATCGGTATAGGTGCCATTGGAATGAAGTATAAATTCATCATAAATCAACTCTGCCGATAGCAGTTGTAGTTTAAATTGATTATTCTCGATTATAGTTTCATAAATTGATTTACTTGTAGTCGTTGTAAATTCATCAAGGGTTTTACTATTGCTTGTTTTCAGTTTTATGCCTAATTGATTTAACAGTCCACCTTTTTCTGACTGAATAAGAAGTGAAACTTCTGCATTTGAATTTTTGCCCAATAATCCCAATCCTGCAGGTGTAATATTGGCACTACCGAACAAGCAAAACTCTTTTCCATTTTTTGTCTTGAAATGAATAATCTTCCCGTGAAGTTTTGATTTTGAGTTTCCAGAGTTTCCAGATTTTGCATATTGGATTTTGCTTACGCCTGCATCACACCAATCGTAAAATGTAAACGCTTTGCTCACTTGCATTGCAGAAGGGATTAAACCACTTTCATCCAATATGACTTTTACTATGGCTGAAGGAAAAAGAGAATTAAGTTCTTGCAATACTTTCCCATTTTTGTCATAATATGGAGAAATGGTAGTTATTTCTACTACTTTCTCATTGCTAAGATGTTTTAAAAGTTCGTTCCAAATAGAAGTTGTTTCAGTATTAAACAGGAAAGCAACCTTCTCTTTTTGCGACGTTTCGATAAATTGAAATGGTTTTGTCTTTGGCAATTCATTCAGCCATTTAGAATGTTCAAGTATCCATTTTGTAGTTTTTTCATTCATCTGTCCTTTAACTGACGATGAAAGAGTTGATAGATAATCCCAAGCTGACGAAAAGACTGATGAATTTTCGGTTGAACGAATATCAAAATGAAATGCTCCCCAAATCTCATCATTGTTGCCATTTCCAGAATTTGTAAGGTTTCCAGAACCAACAATAAGCAATCCTTCTTTTTCACCAAACAACATCCAAATTTTTGGATGGAATACTGACTTTTGAAAAACAGGATAAAGTGAATAACCGGCAGAAAGTTGCATTTCTTCTCCTGTCGCTTGTTGCATTAACTCTGAATAATAATGTCCATCAATAAAAACGTTGATGTTTCTCACGCCACAAGAACGCAACCATTTCATTGCTTTCATTTCAAAAAAATAAAAGTCAAAGCTGAAGGTAGTAAGAATTGCAGAATGATATCTTCTGCTTCCTATCAATGTTAGTATGTTTTCTCTTTCTAGTATCATCAGTCAATCAAAAGTTTCTTATGTAATGGCGATAAAACCCTTTGGTCGTTGATTACCTGTAAATCAAACATTATGTTTTGCAAGGCGTTCATTCTTGGCGATGTGTTTCTTGGAGGAAATGTATCTATGAAACGGATGTATTGTTCCTCAATAAAAAATTTGTGAGTAGCCTGTGAGCCGTTGCCCATTTTTCTGAGTGCAACCATTGAGTGCCTGTAAATAATTTTGCGTAAAATAAATTGTTCAACAAAATCTTGAAGTGTATCATTTTCTGCTGTGTGAACTGTCAAGATACCATCAACCATATTCCCATCCCTTTCTATCTTTTTTCTGCTCATAAATTCTTTCAATGGATGAAGTTGCTCTCTATTATTCTTGAATATTTGAAGCAAAAGCATAAAGCCATATTTTGCTGCCATAACAGGGTCGTTTGTTGCATCAATTTCCTTTTTGATGTTTTCCTCATCTTCTGTGTCAGGGATTAACTCCAAAATTTCTGCAAGTGAACTTGTTGGCTCTGTAGCTTGCTTTAGCTCTTTGCATATTTCATTTGTAATACTGCTTGAAAATTTCTTTACAAACAATGGTAGATATTGGTCTTGTTGGAAATCGTAAAGATGTTGTAATACAGCCCAAAATATTGTTCCGCAACTGTACTGCCAATACTCATTTAATTGATAGCAGTACCAACCAATATTAGTTTCCGTTTCAGGATAACCATTTGTTCCCAATTTCTTTCGGTAACTTTCCAATAGAAATCTATACCAGTCGTAATTATTTTCATTTTTAACAGCTGTATTTAAGAGCGACAAAATTGTTTCCCTTCTGTGAAAAGTAAAACGTTCTTCCATTTCTTGACTTGGATCGTCTTTGTCCAAAAGCATTTCTACATATAGTTGCCATTCGGCATTTTCTGTTTGTATCGTATCAATCGCAAAATACTTTATCAGTTCTGAAATATCATCTTGGTAGAGTTTTCCTTTTTTGATATTAATATAAAATAACTCTTTTATTTGTGGTGACAATGATCCTTCAAAAGCCTCGGCTAATTGTTTCCCAGAAACTTTTTGTCTTGGGTGTGGTTTACTAATGTTGTAAATAACATCTCCATCATCATTTATTGCTGTAATAATTAAGGAAAGTGCCTGCATTGCTCCGTAATAATATTGTCCGAATGCACCGGATGGATATTTCCAATAAACATTTTTATCGGTATTGTCCTTGTCTGCTCCTTCGGCTAAGTCAAAATAAGTTTCCTCAGCTGTATTTATTAGGTTTGAAGCAAAGTTACTTCCTGTTATCTGTTGAACTCCTTTACGCTCGCTTTGCATAATTATGGCAATCATCAATTCAGCTCTGCGGATAAAACGATATTGTTCTTTTGAGTTGCCTTTCTTCTCGGTCTTGAAATAGAAGTCTAAAAGCCAACAATAAAACCCATAATAACGGAGACGATTAGTCAAATTGGAAATTCCAGGCAATATAGTGGCGTAAGTCGCTTCTGAGGTTGTTTGAAGGCCTAACGGGTCAAGTCCAGTGATTAGACTTATTGATGCTCCCCAAAACGGATAATTTGAATTGCCTTTTTGTAATACTGCCATTTAAAATTAATTTATCAGTAACCTATATTCTTCAAATTTACAAAATAAACTATCTTGAAATTTATATCGTGGCGACAAATACTACCTTTCAACGCCAATCAATACAACATTTTCCAAGCCTTTACAAATCCTTGATAAATTCCACTTCCACAGCAAAATTGAGCAGATTATGGAAGTTATCGCAATACAAAAATCCGCATTGGATGGAATGACAAATGAACTGAAAGCACTTTTGGAATTGACCGAAAATGCCACAATGAAATACATTTCAATTTTCAAAGAAGAAAAATGGCTAGATAACCAGGAAGTTTGTTTGATGATGAAGATTACTAAACGGACTTTGCAGACCTACAAGGACAAAGGGCTGTTACCTTATTCCAAACTGAACCGCAAGAATTATTATAAACTCTCGGACGTACGGGCTTTGCTCGAAGCTGGACAGCCGTACAATACCAATGATAATGGATTTACTGACGAATGATAATGAAGAAATCATTTCCCATCAAGAAATGATTTTGATATTGAGAGACCGTATTGAAAATATATTAAAAAACTATCGTCCCGTAATGAATGGAGAAATTTATTTGTCGGGCGAAGATGTATGCAAACTGTTACACATTAGCAAACGCACTTTACAGCAATATCGTGATGATAATATCCTGCCGTATATTCAGATTGGTGGCAAAATTATTTATAAGGAAACAGATTTGATGACAATATTGGAGCAGAATTATATCAATCACAAAACTAACTCAGACTAAGCTTTTTTATTGCATTAATACATCTAATAGCAAGAGTTTAGTATCTTTGCTATGTAAAATATAGAAATACTTAAAGTGTTTTTGCTTTAAGTCCCACATTGAAAACTGGTAATTTTTAGACAACGGGACGATAAGGAAGAACGCTCATGCCATAGGCGTGGGCGCTCGCTTATTCGTTGTCGGGTATACCAGTGCCTCAATGTGCGGTAAGTGTAGTGGCCTGCGCTTTCTTTTTGTGCAGGGCTACATCAACTTTAAAAAAGTATGATGATATGAAAACTGGTACATCCCAACAAAAAATCACACTCGCCTTTATCAATGATAAAAGCCCAATTTTAGATTTCATTTGTAAAGACCTCATTGCTTCAGGAACTGAAGTCTTATTTCGTTCGGAAAGCATTGAAGATGGACTATCACAATTATCTTCATTAAATGAACTCCCAAAAATTTGTATTATCGACCTTGATTTTTACAACAAGAATGTTTTTGTTGAACTTCAAGAATTAAGAACAAAATATCCAACTATAAAACTTATTGCACATAGTGATATTGATGATGAGAAAGTGGGTAAATATCTTTTAGATATTGGTTTTTCAAGTTACTTGCTGATTGGTAATGATGCGGAATATTTTAGAAAAGTAATAGAAGCCGTTATCAATTAGGATAAAATTCACTAATTCTCATACAAAATACTAGCGATTTTTTTATCATTTAGTACAAACCTTATCTGCTCATATTTTTGAGTAGGGTGCATATCCTTTTCTGTAACTGGCGGAAAATATTTTACTCCAATAGTCACGTTTGGTAAACTAAAACTCCAAGATGACCTGATTTTAAAATTCTTACCACACAATTGTTGATCGGATGAGTTCAGATATTCTTTGAATTTTGAAAGCCCTTCGATTTCAAATATTGTTTTCCAGTTTTTACGAACTTCAAAAACGATATTTTCGTCAAGATTTTTCAGGATACTACTTTCATCGGAACTGTTACAGGCGTTTATAAAATCTCTGATGATTTTTCGTGGTTGTTTTTGAATTTCTCTGATTTCTTTCTTTTTGTTTTCAAGATAAGTGCTAAAATCCTTGTCAACCAATTCAGATAACTTATAGTATCCTGAATGAAAAGCTTCTAATGGAGATTTGTATAATCTATCTTTAAAAAAAGTTGCTTCATCTGTTTCATTGGCTTTAAAATGATCCAGAAGCAAAAAACCTTTTTCTTCGGTTGTACTGTTAACACCATCCACAATGTTTACAAAGTAGAACTGCTCTTTATCTTCGAACAAAACTTTGATTTTAGAGTTGAATTTTTCAGACTTATTTGCCGATGCTTTCACAAGATATTTCGTTTCATCCAAAGGATTTTCAATCCGTCTTCCCCAGCCATCAGTAGATAATTCAGATTGGTATCGGGATATTTGTATCCGTATTTCCTTCCGTCCTTTTTCGAGGTCGGTGGTAAATTCATATCCAGGAAAAGAATTGAGAATAGCCGTGTCTAATTCCCATTCCTCATAATCACTTGTAAAATTTATTTGATAGCTAAATTCATATTCCCGAATGTAAACCGGAAATTGGAACTTGTTCCCGACAATTGTTTGCGCTAATAAGGTAATATCGGATTTTCTGTTTACGGTTATTGAGATTTCTGTTTCAATCATTTTGAAATTTATTTTTACTGACAGTTTTTAAAGTAATGCCATTTTTTTTCAAACCATTCTGCTTGAGAGTAGAAAGGAAATCAAGTGAAGACTGCTTAATCATTGTCGTCACCCAATTGGTCAATGTATTTCAAAATTATATTTACTTGTTTGTCCTCGGATTTTGTAGAGGATATTTTTTCAATAATTTTGATCCTATCTTCTTTTGGTAATTTATTGAACGATTTTAAAACACCCGAATTTCTAAAAGTATCTAATATTTCTTTTTCTGTAATCGGCTCCTTTGAAGTCAATAAGTAAAGTGTCACAGTTACAGTGTCGCCACCACTTTTGTTGATTGCTTTCCTGATTTTGTCATTGACCGAAATTAGCTTGTCTTGTCCCCCAATTGTAAACAAATTAATACTGTCAATTGTGTAGTTGTCAATTGTACCAGATACTTTCAATGAACCCCATTTTCCTACGATATGTTTAGTATTAGGTACTTGGATGTGATATGTCCAAGCACCTTTACCTGCTTCATATTTCAATTCGAGTTCCTTGTCCTTTACTAAGTATTTCATCTTTTATGACCTCTGTATTATAGCTTTACCGCTAACCCCTTATTAGAAAATTTGGGTATTTTGTATAGGAATTAGTCTATTTGTTTTAAGGACAAATTTAATGAATTAGATACTAAAGTTATGGCAAATATTCTATTATAAACCATCATTAATCAGGCGACGTTCTTTTGCTTCTCCTATGTTTGTATAATATAATCTAAGTGAAGAAGGGCGAGAGCAGATTTTGCTTTAAATAGCCTATATGGTATATTCAAGAAAAGAAACTGCCTCCTCTTCTTTAACCTTTTAGAATCTGAACAGAATGTAAGGAATTTGCTCATTATGATGAGTCTTATAGCCAGTATATCCAGTCAGGAGAAAAGATGAAGAAAGGTTATCACTTACCTAAACCAGATAAGATGAAGGTATTATTAAAGCAGACAGTAGGAATTGATGTAGCACAAAATGAATTAGTTGTATCGCTTGGTCGAATGGATGAACAAATCAGCATAGAAGTTTATGCATACAAAGTATTTCCCAATACTCGAAAGGGTTTTTCAAGCCTTGTGTCATGGGTAAATAAGCAGACATCAATTACAACAGAAGTACGGTACGTAATGGAAGCAACAGGCGTTTATCATGAATCCTTAGCCTATTACCTATGCAGTATTAAAAAACAAGTCAGTATCGTTCTGCCAAACAAGATTAGTAATTATGCGAGAACACTTGACATAAAAACCATAACTGACAAGAGCGCTTCACAAGCCATTTCGAGATTCGGTTTGGAAAGGCAATTGGAAGTTTGGCAACCTCCTTTAAAAATATTCAATGATTTGAGACAGCTTTGTCGGGAACGAGAGCAGTTGGTACATGAGCGTACAATGTTAAAAAATCAACTGCATGCAGAACGTACTTCTGAAACATCAAGTGAAAGCTCAGTGAAACGAACAAAAAAAAGAATAGCTCTTATTGATTCGCAGGAAAAAGAGATAAGAGAAGAAATTGCTATACTTATCAAAGGAGACGAAGTTCTACTAGAAAAGATGAATATGGTATCTTCTATTCCTGGAATTGGAAACTTAACCGCTGTAACCATTATAGCCGAAACTAACGGATTCGAGTTAATAAAGAATAAAAGACAATTGGTCAGTTATGCAGGATTAGATGTAAGAGAAAAAACATCTGGAACCTCAGTGAAATCCAAACCCCGAATATCCAAGCGGGGTAATCGGAATTTAAGGAAAGTAATGCACTTTCCGGCACTGGCTGCAATCAGGACTGATGAAAGATTCAGAGATATTTTCTTAAGAATAGTTTCAAGGCATGGGATTAAAATGAAGGCTATAGTTGCCATCCAAAGGAAATTATTGGAATTGACATACATATTATGGAAAAGTAATGCCTATTATGATTCAGAATATGAACGCAAAATAATCTCATCAGAAGTTATAACATTACCATAATTAAGGAAATAGCCCCAACACAGTTCCTTACAATTTTAAAGTGTATTAGCTTACTAGCTATTATGTCAGGATTTTACATGCATAATTTTAATAGATCTTCACTACAAAGTGACACGGATTTATTACCCAAATTAAGCTTATTTCATAGATTTAGAACCCATCTATGAGGCAGAGTAAGTTAATATTGGTAAATTGCGATATTTAACTTTTACATTTAAAACATGAAGGATAAGATCAATCTAAATATTTTCAAAGACTTTGTTCAATCAAGTAATTTTGGAGGTTTCCTCCTTTTTTTATGCGTAGTGATTTCAATGATAGTGGCAAATACATCAATGGCCGTTCCGCTACAAAATTTATTGGACACAAAGCTGGGGTATGAAAATGAAGCCATACACCTCAATTATTCCGTAAGTATGTGGATCAACGACGGATTGATGGCAATCTTTTTTCTGTTGGTAGGTCTGGAAATTAAGAGAGAAATTGTTGAAGGAGAACTCTCTTCTCCTAAAAAAGCAATCTTGCCTATCCTTGCTGCTATCGGTGGAGCAGTTGTCCCCGCATTGATTTATTTATATTTTAATTCAGGAACCCCGACAGCTTCCGGCTGGGGTATTCCCATGGCTACCGATATTGCTTTTGCATTGGCCGTAATTTCGCTGTTAGACAAAAGAGTACCAACCAGTTTAAAAATATTTTTAGCGGCTTTGGCGATAGTGGATGACCTCATAGCTATTTTAGTAATTGCCATTTTCTATTCATCCGGAATTGAGTTAGGCTATCTAGGCTATGCCGGAATTGGAATACTAGTACTGATTTTGATGAACCGATTCAATATTAAGAATCCCTATCTATATCTAATACCAGGAGTGTTTATATGGTATTTTGTGCATCATTCTGGCATTCATGCCACTATAGCAGGTGTACTGGTAGCGATGACCTTGCCAACCAATGATACAGAAGTTGAATCTCCGTTAGAGAAACTAGAACATGCACTTGTAAAACCTGTTAACTTTCTAATTATTCCCATTTTTGCATTCGCCAATACAAATATTACAATTCATCAGGAAATGATAGAAGGACTGACTTCCCCTTTAGGTTTAGGTATTTCACTGGGATTGATTTTTGGTAAGCCCATTGGCATTGTTGTAACCTCTTTGATATGCTCTAAATTAGGGATAGGTCAACTTCCTGCAAACAGTAACTTTATTCACATTATTGGCTTAGGATTATTAGCTGGAATAGGTTTTACAATGTCCATATTTATATCTATGCTTTCATTTGACAATCAGGTTTTCATTGAAGAGGCCAAGCTATCTGTTTTAATAACATCACTCATTGCGGGTATAATAGGATATGTGATTTTGAATTTATCAAGTAGAAGAAAGAGTAAGAAGACTGAAATTTAAATTCAGTCTTTTTTACTATAATATTTCTCCTTTAGCCATAAACTTGCCTTTACCAATAATATCAGTACCGGAACTTCTACCAGTGGGCCGATAACACCCACAAATGCCTGTGGCGAATGAATGCCGAAAATCGATATTGCTACGGCTATTGCTAATTCAAAATTGTTTCCTGTGGCTGTAAATGCGATGGATGCGTTTTTGTCGTAAGGAACTTTAAGAGATTTATTGATAAAGAAGCTCACGAAAAACATCAACACAAAATAGATGATTAGCGGTATGGCTACTTTTACTACATCCATTGGTAATTCCAATATTTTATCGCCTTTCAAGCTGAACATTAATACTATCGTAAACAGTAAAGCGTACAAGGTAATTGGCGATATTGCGGGGACGAATTTTCGGTTATACCATTCTATACCTTTTGATTTTATAAGGAAGTAACGGCTTAAAAAACCTGCTAGGAATGGAATACCTAAATATATCAATACGCTTTCGGTAACATCTTTCATGGATACGCTTACATTGAAATTGGCTAATCCTAATTTTGCAGGTAATACGTTGATGAATAACCAAACTAAAAAGCTGTAAGTAAATATCTGGAAGATGCTGTTTAATGCAACTAACATAGCTGTATATTCTCTGTTTGCTTTAGCTAAGTCACTCCAGACGATGACCATGGCAATACATCTTGCCAAACCGATAAGAATTAAGCCTGTCATATAATCGGGTTCGTTACGTAAAAACAAAACCGCTAATCCAAACATCAATAGCGTGCCGATTACCCAATTGAGCAATAAGGATATGCCAATTACTTTTTTATCTCTAAATGCTTTGGGCAATAAGGAATAATCAACCTTTGCCAAGGGGGGGTACATCATTAATATCAATCCTATTGCCAATGGAATATTGGTAGTGCCAACAGATAAGCTGTTGGTAACATTAGAAATATTGGGAAAGAAATGACCCAAACCCACGCCAATTGCCATTGCAAGGAATATCCATAAAGTAAGGTATCTGTCTAAGAATTTTAATTTTGGTTGCATTGCTAATTTGTAAGTTCTTTATATTGGTTTGATGTCAATAAGTCTTCTAATTCTGTAATGTCTTTTATTTCAATTTTAATCAACCAACCGTCTTTATAAGGATGGTCGTTTATGAGTGTTGGTGCTTTCAAAAGTAGTTCGTTCGTTTCAGTGATTTTACCCGATACAGGCATAAATAAATCACTGACCGTTTTAACTGCTTCAACAGAGCCGAATACTTCGTCCTGCTGAAAACTATATCCAACGTTTGGTAAATCCGCATATACGATTTCGCCCAATTCACTTTGCGCAAATTCTGTAATGCCTATTGTACCTGTGTTGTCCTGTATGCTTATCCAGGTATGTTCTTTTGAATACTTTCTTTCGGTTGGAAATTCCATTTTTATAAATTTTAGATTAGTAACCTCTTCTTAAATTTTCTGCGTATTCGTTTGGTAAAATGCTTTCTTCAACTGCTTTTGCAGCCCTTTCAATATCATAATCAAAGCGTATAAATTCTACACTGATACTATCTTTGTCCAACACAGAACTGTTTTCATTAATCGTAAACATTACATAACCGCCTCTTACATCGCTGTCCTTCGGTTTACCAACCGAACCGATATTAATGGCGTGTCTGAAATGATTTTGACCGTCAATACCCGAATTTAAAACTCTGTGATAAGGTTTGTGTGTGTGTCCGAAGCACATAATGTCTGCATCGGCTTGCTCCATAATGCGAAGCATACTTTTTTCCTCACGGTCTTCAAAAAGATATTCGTTTATTTTTCTCGGACTTCCGTGTACCAAAAGCAAATTCAATTTATCTTCATTCAGTTGAAATTCTACTTTGATATGGGCTGGAAGTGTACGCAAATACGCTCTTTCTTCATCTTTCATCAAAGAATTTGTGAATGAAATAGAAATATTTCCGTTATCTTTTTCACTGTCTGTTTTGTAGGCACAACCGCATTCGTTGCTCATTCTGCCAATGCCAAAATCGTAATTTCCGGCAATGGTTGGTATTCTCCTTTTACGGATTTCGTTTACCACTTCGTTTGGCCAAATATTATAGCCCACCAAATCGCCCAAACAATAAATACTGTCTGGTTTTCTTTTTTCAACATCTTCAAAAAATGCTTCTAATGCAGGTAAATTGGCGTGAATATCACTGAATAATGCTATTTTCATTTTGTCTAATTTTTATTGTTTAAATATTTTGTTTAAGATAACTTTAGATAAGATTAAATAAATACCCTAATAATGCTCCTCCAATAACCACAAAGGCACTATTTATTTTTTTGAATTTGAAAACTACGATCGCACTTATCATTGCAATTAATATCGTCCGCCAATCAGTAATAGTTTCTTTGCCCATTGTAAGACAAATAGCGGCTATGATTGCAACAGATGCCACATTGACCGCATCGAGAAAAATGGACAGTCCTTTAGATTGGCGCATTTTTTTCATTAAGGGATTTAGCAATGCTACTAAAATAAACGACGGCAGAAAAATAGCAATCGTAGAAATAACTGCTCCGGATAGTCCGTTGATTTGATAGCCAATAAACGTAACTGAAGAAAAAACAGGACCTGGGGTAAACTGTCCAACAGCAATAGCATCCATTAATTGCTGCCGGGTGAGTAAGCCCGTTGCAACTAATTCCGTATCTAAAAAGGCGAAAAGAACATAACCGCTTCCGTAGAGGATAGCACCAATTTTCAGGAATATCCAAAATAATTTGGTATTTGTTTCAGACAGTAAGGGGCTTTGTGCGATTTGTAAGAATGCGAGCGGGATAAAACTTTGGAGCGTATTTTTTGTATCCTGAAGGTAATACAAGGCCATTGCCAGCAATCCCGCTCCAAACATCAAATAGATTTCACTAATGCCGAATAATGACAGTACCAAAACAAGAATACCTACAACCGCCAAGAATGTGGACTTTACTGATTTCTTTGCTAATGGAAAAACAGCTCCTATGATAATAGCGATGATTGCAGGTTTGATACCGTAAATAAAGGGCTGTACTTCGGGCAATTGTCCGTATTGCTGATACAACCATGCAAATATCCCGGTAATGAAAACCGCAGGTAAAATAAAGCATAACCCTGCAAAGATTAATCCTTTCCAACCGCCTTTGTCATAGCCGATGTGTATCGCCATTTCTGTACTGTTGGGGCCAGGAATGAGATTAGTAGCTCCCAACAAATCCAAAAAATGCTGTTCGCTCATCCATTTTCTTTTCACTACTACCTCCTGCTGCATCATAGCAATATGAGCCGCGGGACCTCCAAAACCAATAAAACCGAGCTTTAGAAAGAGTTTGGCAATTTCCTTTATTTGAATATCACGCTCCATTTCTCATTACGATTTTATCAATAGACCAATTACCTCCGCCTTTGATTAACAAAAACATACTTCCCAAAAGCATCGCCCAATCCGTACGGCTGCCGTGCAGCAATTCCCAAATACCCTCGCTAGCCAAAATAGATGTTTTGGTCGTGGCAATGGCAACCAGCATAATGATGATGAGCGGAATACTTGCTAACCTTGTAAGCAACCCCAGCAAAATAAACGCTCCGCAAAGGATTTCAAATATGCCTACAAAACTTCCAAAAAATTCAGGCGATGGCAAGCCAATTTTTTCAAACCGTCCCGCTCCACGAATGGCAGGAAACAGCAATTTTTGAATGCCCTCCGATAAAAAAACACCTCCAACAATCAGTCGGATTATGATTGTTGTCTTTGAATTATCTGTATGAATGATTTTTGAAAACATAAAAATTCAATTTTAACAACATCCGCCACCTGGAGTACAAGCATTAGCATTATTTACAGGCAGTTCTGCCAAATTTTTCTTTACTTTTTCGGAAGGAATACCGCAGGCATCTTGAGCCAAACAAGCTGTTGTTTTATTTTTCAGTACAAATGTATCTCCGTTGAAATCCAAATCATACTTACCAATCGTTTCGCTTTGGTATTCCACTTCAATTTCCGCATCTTCTATGCCCAATTTTTCTTCGGATAGCTTGATGATGTTTAATAGCTTAGCTGGCTTTAATTTGTGCTCGAAATCGTCTGCATTCCATAATTGGAAGTTTACAACTTTTTCCGAACGGATTACGCCACCACAGTCTATAAAGTTTTTAGTAATTTGTCCCACTTCGGTAACGTGGAAATGTTCTGGAACTAAGGTTCCGTTTTCTAATTGAAATCCAACATTTACTAATGTTGGCAGGATTTCTTTAATTTTTGATAGCTTCATATTTCTGATATTAACTCAATAAATGTTATATTGCAATGTTACGATGATTTGGTGTTAAAAAAAAGCTTAACAGCATTCTTTACTATTTACATTCTCGACAAAAAAGCTATTGAGTTCCTTCTTAATCTCATTCCAGACTGTTTCATTAATACAGTAACATACACTAGTTCCTTCTATATTTCCTTTAATGATACCAATATTTTTCAGCTCTTTCAAGTGTTGTGAAATTGTCGCTTGTGCCAATCCCAATTCTTCTACAAGATCATTACAGATGCAGGCATTTTGTTTAATGATATGTTGCAGTATAGCTATACGAGCAGGATGAGCCAGTGCCTTTAAAATACTAGCTAAATGGTTCTGCTGTTCTGTAAAAATTTCGGTTTTTGTGACACCCATCAGTTTTATAAAAATAAATATATCGCAATATTACGATAATAAATTTAAACAGCAATAATTTTTTTTAAAATTATTGCTGTAGTTGTAATATTAAACTTGGGTATTCCGATGCTATTTATTAGTCATTACTTTGTAGGTAGGATCTTCAATAATATTCACATCAATAACTGTTTCTGCATTTTTAAGTAATTGCCTGCAATCTTGGCTTAAATGACGTAAATGTAGTTTTTTACCTTCCTTGTGATACTTCTCCGTAATTTTATTTAAAGCTTCAATAGCAGACATATCAACTACTTTACTTTCCTTAAAATCAATTACAACTTCATTCGGGTCATTTAGTACGTCAAATTTTTCAATAAATGCGGCAGTAGAACCAAAGAAGAGCGGCCCAAAAATTTCGTAATGCTTTACACCATCTTCATCTACATATTTTCTTGCACGTATTCTTTTAGCACTCTCCCAGGCAAATACTAGAGCCGAAATGACTACACCAATCAAAACCGCTAAAGCTAAGTTGTGCAATACTATGGTTATAACTGCTACCAACATGCCAATAAAAATATCGTGTCGAGGCATTTTATTAATAATTCGAAAGCTGACCCACTCAAATGTACCTATAGCTACCATCATCATCACCCCGACTAATGCCGCCATTGGAATTTGCTCGATTACAGGACCAGCAACAAGAATGATCAATAAGATTGCTATGGCTGCAACTATTGAAGAAAGTCTGGCTCTTCCTCCAGCTCCTACATTCACTAAAGTCTGGGCAACCATTGCACATCCACCCATTCCTCCGAAGAAACCGTTGGTGATATTGGCTATACCTTGTGCGGCAGCCTCACGGTTAGATTGTCCTTTTGTGCCGGTTATTTCATCAACCATATTAAGCGTTAACAGACTTTCAATCAATCCAACCCCTGCCATTACCAAGGCATAAGGGAAAATAATTTTCAATGTTTCCAGAGTAAAAGGAATAGCAGGGATGTGAAATGAAGGTAAAGAGCCTCCTACAGAGGCGATATCAATAACTTTTTTAGTATCGATGCCGAAAAAATATACAATACCAAAGACAACTATTATTGCTACTAAAGATGCAGGAACCGCTTTTGTAAATTTTGGCAATATAAATACGATGGCTATAGTTAATAATGTCAATCCAGCCATTAGATAAAGCGCCGGCCCCTGCATCCAACCTTCTATCCCGTTTTCTACAACTTTAAATTGAGCTACCTGTGCCATGAAAATGATTACTGCAAGGCCGTTTAAAAAACCATACATTACTGGTTGTGGGATCAGGCGGACAAATTTACCCAGTTTAAAAATTCCTACTGAAAATTGCAGTACACCTGCTAATATAACCGCAGCAAAAAGATATTCCACACCGTGTGATGCTGCCAATGCGATAAGTACTACTACCGTTGCTCCGGCTCCCCCAGAAACCATTCCGGGTCTGCCTCCCAAAATTGCAGTAACAATACCCATTAAAAAAGCTGCATAAAGCCCTGTCAAAGGCGAAAGCCCTGCCAGAATAGCAAAGGATAAAGACTCAGGTATCATGGTCATAGCCACCGCAAGACCCGCAAGAATTTCGTTTTTGTAATTAATTTTCTGTTTGAAATCAAACAGATTAATAACTTTCTGCATAAAAAAGTATGTTTAAATATTAAAAATGTAAATAAAAAAGAGATGCACCAAAAGAAAAAACCTTTGGGTACGATAAAAAAGCCAATAAATTAAAATTGGGAAATATAACAGTTAGCCTAAGATCAAGGCGGAGTAACTTGGGATGATATTTGTACTGTTCTTTTCATTGAGTGGTGCAAAAGTACAATTTATAGTTATTGTACACAATTTAACACCAAAAAAACTAAAAAAAATTGTTTTACAACACAGAATCTTTTCTTTGGTCGCAGTGTGAAAAGAAAAGAAGTCAATACTAAATACAGCAAATGGGATAGCGAATATCCCACATAAAAATCTCGCAACCTGTTTGTTAAAATGTGAAGAAAGGGATTGTGTAGCGGTGCATTTTGAGAAAGGGGTTGCACCAATTTTAAATGCAAAAATGCGTTTCCGACCGTAGGAAGGAATTGCATTTTTGCCCGCCGATTTCGGCTTTTAGGCAACTTTTATCGGGTGGGTGCGGAAATCTTTCAGATTGTGAAAAAATCCCTTGTATTCGGTCATTCCCTTGCGAAACAAGTTCCACAACAAAGAACAACCCATTTGTGTAAGCGATGAATTGATAAACAAATCTTGGTGTTCCAACGCTTCAGCAAGTGAGCAACTTGGCGTATTGTCCTCTTGCTCGGATTGCTTCAGCAATTCGCCAAATTCATCGGTAACAAATGGCAGGCTTGCCACCGTTTCGTACTTTTCAGAATTGGGTTGTTTTATCTCTCCGATAGTGGATAATATCACTTGTCCTGTATCTTGGCTGTTGCCAAAATCCAACCAATATTTTGGCTCATCTTGGTAGTGTTTGCGATAGCTTATTTCATTAAGAATTTCAGCAACGCCAAACCTCGCCTGCACATTGTCCACACACGTAATGGTAATGATTGCCCTTGCTTTTTCGGGAAGTCTGCCAAAATTGTCTTTTTCAAATTTTACCGTTTTGGCTTTCCAATTTGTTCCTGCCCAACGGTTGCAACGATTGATTAAAGCAACGGATTTATATAATCCTGTTTCACTTTCTGCAAATCGTTGTCTGCCCAAATTGGCACTCGTGATAACATCATCGTCCCAAAGGCGGACTTGTAACCCTGCGTGTCCCAACGCAATCAAACTTTCGTTTATTTCCATTAAAGCAGTCAATACTTTTGAGCCTGTGCCACCTGCCCCGATAAGGTTTACCGAAATCGGATTGGTAGGATTGAGCAGGTAATTATCTGTAAAATGTACTGCGGTTTTTGCTGTATTCATTACAATAGATTTTTAAGGGTTTTGTTGTTCTTTTTTAATACTTCTTTCGGAAAAGGTTTATCCGTATTGATAAGGTCTTTCCAAAGGTTTACAATGTTTTTTTTCGTCAGGTTTTCACATAATGAATGACTGAAATAAGAATTGAAAAAATAATGTTCCCACGCCTGTATAAATTCCTCAACCGAAGCCGAATTTTTAATATCAACACTCACCGTACCCATACATACATTGCCCTTTTCGTAGATATTGAAGAAAGGTGCATAATGCAATGGCGTTTTCTCGGTGGGTCTTCTGTCATTTGCCAAAGCAAATACGGTAAGACTGCTTTTGCTCGCTAACCATAGCATTGGCGGTACTTGTGATATTCCGCTGGGTATGCCCAAACTATCCACAAAATACAGTTTCCGTTGTTGTGTTTTAGTGTACCAAAGTACCGTACCTTTTTCCGCATTTGGATTGATATGCAGAATATTGGTAGGCAAAATTCCCTTTGGTTTTAAAAAGGCTTGGTTCTTTTCTTCATCGGTCTGTAAGGACTTTGCTAAAATATTGGCTTCCTTTACGGTTAATGGATGGGCATTGATAGGCATTCCGTTGCTGTCCATATCAAAATGCTCCACGTACATATCGTTTTCTGTTCCTTTGGTTTCATAGAAAACCAAAGCGGATTTTGCATAGTACAATGTTCCAAAATGGTCTTTTATATCTGTTGTTGTATTCATTTTTCTATCGTTTTGTATTCGTATAATATTCCACTCAAATCATTCAATAAACCAAATAAACGGTTCTCAAAATCAAGGTTTGCTGTTGGTATTTCACTTCCGTCAAATCGCTTGGAAATAGTAGGTTCTGCCATTGCTCCGTACTCGTTAAATTCATTGTTGATGGTATCTGAAAGACTTTCGTACAACCAGCCTTTAGTATCTGCAATAAATGAAATGTATTTTTCCATTCCGATTATTTCATTCTCGTCATTATCATAAGGGTCTTTTTCGGGCAATGTTGCGTTGCTAAAAATAGTGGTGTTCGGATATTCTGTGCAAAGGGCAAACGCATTACAAGCCACTTGCCAACATTCCTTGTCGAACATATCAACACTTTTAAATCGGTTCAAACGCTGTTCAAATACCTTTAGATTAGTTCGATTAAATAGCTTTTGTTCTATTCTATCGCCAATGTATTCGGCATTTCTCAATTCACTTTTATAGCTTTCAGTTTCTTCCGTTTCCTCGTCCTGTTCCACCCAATCGTTCATCATTTCGTAAAGCCAATACAAGTAACTTTCTTCCTGCCTGTAATACGGAATTTGAGCGATATGATACAGATAACTACATACCGATAGTAAAAGCTGTGCGGTCTTTTTACGCTTTGGGTCTTTGAGCATTTTAAAGAGTGGCACAACGGGAATGTAATACAAGGTTGTTCCTGTGTTGTATCGTTCCTCGCCTATAAAATAGGTTTTCCTGCTATCCTTTACCAATCTGAAACCATCCCAATTGCTGTTGGTACGCTTTACTTTGTTTTCCATATCCCACATAGCCAATGTTATATTGTAGGGAAACTTAAAACTGTTGGTCTGCATTGGTTCAATCCTGTAATGCTCGGCAAGTTTGGAAAGGGACTTGTAAAAATCCCTCTCCGTTTTCTGACAAGCCTGTACGGATGGTGCCGTTTTTAGTTTGGGCAGAAACGTACACTTTAGAATACCATTGGTAGCATTGCTATTGGTACGGATTTCTGCTTGTCTTTCTGCACTTGGTTTGCGTCCTTTGGTCTTTGTAGCCAATTGGCGAACTCGCCCAACTGTCGGTGCAATTGCCGTTGTCGTTTCTGTTCGGGTATGCTGATAGTTCCCGATATGATGTTGCGTTGCATAATTCATCGCTTTAATATTTGGTTAACCTTTCGTACCCATTACACTCTCAAACTTGTACTCGACTGCATCGTCTTTTATTTGTGGTGCAGATACTTTTGCCGTTGTCAAAATCGGGTACATATTGGCGTAAAAATTCATTACGGCTTCCACGCTCCAACGTGGTTCGGGGTCGGTCAGTCTGATGTCCTGTCCTTTATCTTTGAGTATAAAAACTCTTTCTAATTGCGTTGCTAATAACATAATGTTCTGTTTTAATGATTAATATTCGTTTTCATCTTCGTGTGTTTCATCAATAGGATAATCGGCAGTAACTTCTTCCGCTTGTAGAAGTTTGGGGTTTGTTTCGTCAATTGCTCCGAAAAGGCTCGGTGTTGCGAATTTGTCGGATAATGCTGTTTTGCGTTTGCGTATCTCGTCTGCTTTTTCGGGAAACTCCGTTATATCGGGAACTTTTATCCACGCTTCACGGAACTTACCCTCTTTTTCCAACTCGTCCGCCTTTGCTATAGCATCTTTAAACTTCTTGTCTTTGGTTTCCTTGTCCTTTTTCGCTTTCTCGGTTTTTTCCTTTTCTATTGCCGATTGTGCTTTGGCTTCGTCCAATTGCTTTTGGAATTTTTCCATATCCACCATTAAGCCCGATACCTTTTGTATGGGTGTAGTTATCTGCTCAAAAAATCCCTCGTCAAACTCTTGGGGCGTGGCGTTAAAGGTCAATGGGGGAATTAGATTTTTTGCACTATCTCCGCATTGTTCGTTGTTGAGCAATACTGTTACAATTAGGTTGCTTTCTATCCCTTTTGAAATGTTCAGTTGCAATACTCCTGTAAAGTCCAACTGCTGTATCTGATTGAAAAAATTGGTGTTCATCGTTCTGAAATTTTAATTGTTAATACTTTTTTCTTTTTTAAGTTTCTCGTGCATATCTGCCCAATATTTCTGTCTTTCCTTGTCTGTTTCTGTTGGTGGGTCGTGCAGATATTCTTTATACCAACCAGTTTGCTGGATAGCTTTTATGAGGTCGGTAACTTCAACCCAATTCCCATTTTTATCTATGATTTTCATTGTACTTGGCTTTAAATGTTATTTGCTGATTTCCGCTATTTGGTCAATCCTGCCATATATGATACTTCGAAGACTTGTTTTGTCGGGAGCGTTGTATTCTAACCAACTGCCGTACTGCTTTACGATATAGGATTTTAAAACATCCTCAAAACCAAAACGATAACCCATAAGCGGTACAGCTCTTTTGAAATAGGCGTTTCGGTTTACTGCTTCTGCAAGCCAATTTTTTTCGGCTCGGTTCAATTTTTCGCCTTTGTTCAGTTTTTCCCTTAATAAGTAAACCTTTGCATTTTGCAGGGTTGCCAATTCGGGTACATCTTGGCGTACAAACTTTGTAGCTATTGTTCTTGTTTCCATTGCCTTTGGTTTTAAGTTTCTTGAATTTTAATTTTCCGCTCCAACAAGTTTTCTAATATCTCGTAATCGCTTTCGTAATCATTACCCTCAAAATGGTAGGTTTCGTTTTCTTCATCAAATTCGTATTGCTCAAAATCCACGTCTTCCAAATAAACATCTGTGAGTAGCTTGTCATAAAATGTTGCCCTGCCATATACAAGATTGCCCATTTCTTCATAGTCGTGTGTGAAATTCACTTCGTAATGCTCCGCTATCTTTTGAATGATTTCCATATTGGGCGACCACTTTGTTTCATATTGAAATTGTCCTTCATCGCCTTCATTCCAATAGATATTGAAGAAATAACCACCATTATCTTTAGAAATAAATTCGGGTAATTGTCCTTCTTCGATTTTTTCTTCCTTTTCCTTCATTGATTGAAAAAGTTCCTGTATTGCTGTGATTGTTTCGGGTTTCCCCTCGAATACAACTGTATTACTGCACCAATTTGCCATAACTTTTGTTTTTAGTAGGCTACCACCGATTAAAGCGGTAGCCTGTTGTTATTTAATTAAGGTTTAGGGTTTCTGCACCATCTAAAGCAAAACCATTACACAATTCAAATGCTTTCTGTGATTTGAGTTGAGCAGTGCCACCCAATACAATGCTCTGCAACTTGGCTTCATCATTCTTGTAATTTCTTACGTTCTGATAGTAACCTGTAACCGCATTATAAGCTCCGAACAATGTTCCTTTTGTAGTATCCATTTGTTGGGTGTCGCTTATCATTGCGTATGCAAAAGCATCTTCAACGGTGTTTTTGAACACGGTTGAAATTTCATCTTCCGCACCTTTTTTGATTAAATCAAAGGTTTCCTTATTCGGGCAAAGTGCCAATTGAATTAGCTTTTTAACCTCTCGGTCTGTTACCTTTACTTTTGCCCATTCATTGAAAATTCCCTCTAATTGGTTGCTCAATGTGTTGGCAAGTCCCATAATCTTGTGAGCGTTCTCGATACGTCCTTTTGCTCCCGAAGTGTGTTTGATACGGACAACATTGGTCATATTGCGTAATGAAGCGTTTAAGGTATTTTGGCAAACGATACGGATTGGTGTAAATGCGGCTGTGATACTTCCGCTACCATCGTGCGAAGTGGTTAGGAAAATGTATTTTTCCGTAACATCATCGCCATTGCCTACACGGATATAGTCAGGCAGTTTGGCTGTGATAAAAATACGTTCTCCGTTGCCTAATGCTCCTGCGGTTTCGTACAGAATGCCCTCGCCACCACCTACAATAGCATCAAAGAAATTAAAGGCTTCACGGTTTTGTACGATATGGTAATCCTTGCCGACTACTCCCAATACCTTATTGTTATCGGTGCGAATGTTGGCGAAATAGTTAGGTACTTCTAATTCGCTACTGCCTATCTCTATACCGTTAGCCGTTTCGATAATGCCCGAACCTTTGGTAAAAAGTGGGGATTTTACGACTTCGTAATCTAACCCTGCGTGTTTGATAGCTTCCTCGCTTGTCGGGTATTGCTCCACGATTTGCCCCAAGTTGTGCCATGCTTTTTGTTGTACGCTAAAAAATGAATAACGTCCTGTTCTCTCGTTAAAATTGATATTATGTGCCATAATGTTAGAAATTTTGATGTTAAAAATGATTGAATGTTCTTGATTAAAATGGGAGGTCGTCTTCTGCCTTGCTATTGTTTGTGCTTGTGGTAGCTTGTGCCGTTTCCGATTTTTTGCCACCTCCGTGCAATTTGATTTGAGAGGTATGGAAATTCAGTCCTGCTCTTGGTTCTCCATCATTACCTGTCCACGCTCTTGTGCTTACTCGTCCCGATAGTTCTACCAAAGTACCTTTTGTGAGTAGCTTGGCTACATTCGGGGTTATCCAATAGGAGCAATCGAAATAGGTTGTTTGCTCTATGCGTTCGCCCTGTTTGTTACGGTAGCTGTCGTTGGTCGCTACTGAAAAGTTTACTACTTGTTTGTCCTGTGACGTTGTGCGTACTTCCGCATCCCTTGTCAATCTTCCTGTGATGTTCATATTCTTTAATTTTTAGTTATTGATTTTGATTTTTTTTGATTTATTCGGCAATGAGAGGAGGTGCTGTTTCGTTTCATTACCATTTCCAATGTTTTTAATCTTCATATCTGACATTTTTTTTTATTCGTTTAAAGAGCCGGAGTATGCTATGTTTCGTTTCACGAGCATAAAAGGTTCGTGTTTAGCATCACCAAGGTTTTGGAAAAAAATACTACCCAACGGGTGGAGATTATTTTCCAAACTTGCTTGACATTTGTGATGCGTTAAGAACACGGAAATACCTTTGCTCTTGAAATGGGACAAAAAAGCATACGGGTCTTTGGATAAAATGAATGTGGAAGCCAAGAAGATGGCATTGAGAAATGGTTTACAATGAATTGAAATAACACTTCCAATTCGCTGAATTTTTAAAACACTTTTTTAAAGCGGTGGGTTATCAAAGCCACACTAGCAGAGGATTAGAAAATGTATTTGTGTGGGAGGCGTAGATGGCAACATTTTTTAATCTTCTGTTCCAGAAGTAGCCGAAAAGCTCTTTTACAGAAAGGGAATAGCAGAGCGAAGTAAATGTGCTTTGGCTATAAAATATGGGCATAAAAAAAGCAGAACCGTTAAGTTCTGCTAGTAATTATCAAATTGTGATTAACTATATAACCTGTAAAAACGCTTCTTCAATCTCCTTAAATTTAGGAGCTACTAAATCCATATCCTTACTAATCTTTTGGCTGGTAATTTTAGCATAAATCTGTGTAGTTGAAATGTTTTTATGTCCCATCATTTTGCTAAGGCTTTCAAGAGGTACGCCTTCGGTCAAAAACATCGTTCCAAATGTGTGTCTTGCGGTGTGAAAAGTTACTTTTTGTTCTGTAATAATTTCAGCTTTTTCAATTAATTTGCCAATGTGAGTATTGCAGGTTACATTAGTTGGAACTGGAAAGATAAACTCATTACGAGTGCTACCGAGGTATTTTTCTATAATACGTTTTGGGATTTCCATTAATCGAACATTAGAAGCAATATCTGATTTTTTTCTTCTGCTGATGATCCATTGATGGCCATCGAAGAAAGACTGAATATTGTTCCTTGTTAGTTTTTTAATATCCGCATAAGCAAGTCCGGTAAAACAACTGAAAATAAAAAGATCTTTCACAAGCTCATACCGTGGGTGGGGCGGTGCACACATCATCAGTTTTTCTACATCTTCTTTAAGAATATAACCCCTGTCGGTTTCTTCCATATTAATTTCATAATCTTGAAACGGATTATCACGTATCAAACCTTTTTTTATAGCCAATTCTACCAGACTTAGTACGGGCATCGTGTAAACCCAAACCGTATTATGTGTAGATTGTAAATCGTACCGAAGATAAAAATCGAATTCCCTAATAAAATCTCCAGTCAATTCCCGAAAGGCCATATCATCACGATGATAGCGTTCTTTGATAAAAGTGGTAAGATGATTATAAACCGTGATGTACTTGTTGTAGGTGCTTTGTGAACGTTCTTCCTTGTCAACCAATTTTTTAAAATCCTCATTTTTATCGTTAAAGACTTTTAGAATTGCATCATCCATTACACCAACACCCAAGAATGAGAGCTTTACTTTTTGGGAAGTAGCAAAGCCCTCGTGTTTCAGCATATCTTCATAAATTTTGTCGATACGCCCACGTATGTTATCCAACTTTTTATTAATATTTAAAGCTGTTGCGCTTTTGCCCTCAACTCTTCCATATTTTAGATCCCAATTGCTAGGGTCAATTTCTAACTTTGTCCCAAAAGTTTTAGGTGTTCCGTCAATGGTAATACGTGCCATAATTGGAGCATTACCATTTTTTTTCAGTTCGTTCTTTTTCAAGTAGAAAAGCAGTTTGAACGTTGATTTTTTTGTCTGCGTCATAACTCAAATGTTTAATGTTTAAAATTAATTTACATTGAGTTACAAGGAAATATAAAAATAAGTGCAAAACACTGAAATATAACCGTTTAAGCTAATAAGGAACCTCTATTAATCGGTAACGAATTAGTAACTTAACTTTGTCATTTCAAGCCCAAAACCTATCAGACACCGAGTTCCAAATAAAGACTACTTCTTTATAAAACATTGTATAGCAACGGATTTAATCGTTTTGCTTAACTTTGCTTTTTACTAATCTTTTTTATAAAAAAGAGTTTCATCTATCCTTTTTTATCAGTTGGTTTTTCCTGAAATGAATGAATTCACCGCTGCTTTCAACTGACCAATTTTCACGAAGATGTTGGGTCGAATAAAATTGACAAGATTTGAAAGGTTCCTGTTTTACTTTGCCTTCATCTATATTTAATTCAAGAGCAATATTTCTATATGTTCTCGATTATGTCCCAAACGCGAACTAGACGGATTTCCATTCTTGCATAGGGTCGATTTTCAATGCTGTCAATTTTAATGAGATGGCTCTCAAGGTGCTCGCCAGAAAGAAGCTTTACATTTTTTGCCGTTTCACTACCGAATACATCAAATTTGATTTTTGTCCATTAACAAAGGTGCAACCGGTACTTTCAAAAACGTTCTTCTTTGCATAATCGACATTCTAAGCTACAACAAGTACACATTATTTCGAAAATGACATGGATTTACCTATTTTGAATTAGTTATGCCTGCCATCTGTCTTATGGACATAATTGGGCACTCATCCATCTTAATCCAGTATCGTATTTAGCTTCAGCACCACCTTGGCAATACAGAACTTCGCCCAATCAAATACGTTTAAACACAATGGAATGATTGTGGCATTCATCAAAATTAATTTACGCTTCTGTCCTCTGAATTCGTCTCTGCGCTTGAAGTACTATTTCCACAAGAGATCCAAGAGCCTGTAATAAAGATCCTGAAAAGGCGATTGTCGCGAATGGAGTTTATGTTGGAAAGATTGGATTGCTGGATTTCTGGAAATATCCATAAGGTTCATATTACCCGTTGATATGGAGGGTAGGTGGCAAAATAGCATAGCCACAAAATATGTCAAACTGCTAATGCCTTTGTAGTGCTTGTGGGATTGGTATTGTTGAACCAATCTGTTGGAAAATGCCTCGATCGACAAGAACCAGATTCTGAGAGAACGCGTATTATTTATCATTGCGATGGAAGAATTTTAGCAAATTAAATATACCAACCCCACATATATAAATCCACCACAGTTTTTTCTTTATTTAGGACGCTTCTGGAGATAAATTTTTATTAAAATAGAAGTGATTAGCTAGGTTGGAATTAACAAAGAATGATTAGTTTTGGGTATAGATAATTTAAATTATGAAAGAAATTTTATTTAAGAAAGTCAAGGGGTATACTTTGACGGAGATATTGGTCGTTCTTTTGATTATTGGCATCCTAATCCTGTTGGTATTGCCCAATTTATTGCCTTTGATTACAAAAGCCAAAAGTACAGAAGCCAAGATGCAGCTCCAGCATGTCCAAACGCTGCAAAAGAATTATTTCTACGAGAAGTCCAAATACTCTTCCGATATTCAGGAAATTGGATTCATACAGGAGAAATTGGTGAGCGATGGAGAGGACGGAAAAGCCAACTATAAGATTGAAATTATTGAGGCCGACAATAAAGGTTTTTTGGCCAGAGCGACTTCCGTTGTAGATTTTGATGGTGATGGAGTGTTCAACGTTTGGGAGATTGACCAGGATAAAAATTTGAAGGAAGTAACGGCGGATTAAGTGATTTGGTTAGTAATCGCTCTAGTGGGATGTACTGGTATCGCTGTTGAGGATTTCAGGAATCGAATGGTGCATTTGGCCTGGTATATTTTGTTGATGATCGGCATACTGGGGTGTTCCTTAAAAAGAATAGATTTTAATGCCTTCATAGAAAATACAATTCTCTGCTTAGCATTTATTGCATTTCTCATGCTTTTATTGACTTTGTATTTCTCTATAAAGGATAAGAAGTTGGTCAATCTTTTCTCTCAATATTTGGGACTTGGAGATATGCTCTTTTTTATCGTGACCGGTTTTTATTTTGATATCATCTCCTACATTCTTTTTTTTATTGCCAGCCTGTTGATCAGTTTGCTGCTAACCCCAATAATTTTTAAATTTCAGGGAAAAGAAAATCATATACCGCTTGCTGGATTGCAGTCGGTCTGTTTTGCGCTTTATATCACTTTGGATTACTTTCAGCTATTTAGCTTTAAAGAATTTCTAAATATTCTATAATTCAATTTTTCTTTTTTGGTAAATCCTTTATATTTACAAAAAGATGTTTAACACAGACTAAATTATTAACCAGTACGTTTTGGATGATTTTCACACAACTTCGGTAGAAGAGGGACTGATTATGACGGTGCCTCGAAAGGTGGCGCATCATTATCGCGTTGTTCCCGTTGCTAAAAAGGGAGATATAACTGTCTTGGTTTCAGACAACCTAAGGGACGACATTGAGGAGGAACTATCGATGATTCTTGATTTTTCGTTTAAGCTGGAGAAGACTGAACCAGCTGTGATTGAACGTTTCTTGGAACTATATTATTTTGAGAATTATAATACGGTGCAGGTTCATGTTGCTAAACAATTATCCTTTGACAATAACTTTTTAGATAACCTGATTTTAGAGGCCAAGCAGTTAAAAAGCAGTGATATACATATAGAAAGCTTTGAGGATAGGGGAAGGGTTAGGATTCGGATCGACGGCATGATGGTGGAACGGTATTCAGTAACAAAAAGTGATTATCCCGCCTTGGTAAACAAGATCAAGATTATGTCCAATATGGATATTGCTGAAAAAAGGTTGCCGCAGGATGGAAGGATCCATTATTCCAGAAATGGAGAGAATTTTGATATGCGTGTTTCGGTCCTGCCAACTCTCCACGGTGAAAAGGTTGTCCTTCGCTTGTTGAACAATGATGCCGCCAATATCCACATTGAATCCTTGGGCATGACCCAGGAGGATCTTTCCAATTATCTGCAGGGGGTAAAAAAACCAAACGGAATTTTACTGATTAGCGGTCCGACGGGTTCCGGAAAAACGACCACGTTGTATGCGACCCTTAAATACCTGAATAAGGAAACTACCAATATACTTACCATCGAAGACCCAATCGAGTATACCCTGGAGGGAATCAATCAGGTCCAGCTTCGGGAAAATATCGGGCTTACTTTTGGCGCCGCCATGCGGACATTTCTAAGGCAGGACCCGGATATTATCATGGTCGGTGAGATCCGAGATCCCGACACGGCCAATATGGCCATACGTGCTGCGCTGACAGGACACTTGGTCCTATCTACCATCCATACGAATTCGGCGTGGGGGACGGTTTCCAGGCTCATCGATATGGGAATACCCGGATTCTTGATTGCAAATACGTTAAATACAACGGTTGCCCAACGATTGCTTCGTTTACTGTGTCCACACTGTAAGGTTACAAAACCTTTTGACGATTCACTATTTCCCCGGCATTTTGTCCCATTTTATGCAGTGGACGAATATGCCGTACCTGTCGGATGCAGTCAATGTTACTATACAGGTTATAAGGGAAGGAGAGCTGTATACGAGATTATACCGATGGATCGGGAATTGGCCGAAGAAATTAAAAAAGAGAACTTGGTAGTGGAAGACCTTCTAAATCAGCGAAAAGTTAAGACTTTGGGTTTTAATGCGTTTGAGATTTTTGCTAATAAACTGACCAGTATAGATGAGATTTACCCATTATTAATTAATTATTGATGAAAAGTTTTCGTGAGATTTGTATCCTCCTATTGCTTGTTCTAGGATCGATATCAACCCTATATGCTCAACAGACCCTGGAACAGCGATTTCAGCAGGTCGAAGAGCGTTTACGTGCCGTAGCTATTATGAGTCCCGGAATGAATGAAAAAGTAAGGCTTTCTGTTTCGGGAGTCTCCATTCAGGAATTCGTCCGGGCGCTTGCGGAATCCAATGGCTTGAACATCAATGTGGATCCGGGACTTCAAATAAACATTGCCAACAATTTTCAAGGTGAAACCCCTTTGAATATTCTTTTGTTCTTGAGCAAAAACTATCAACTGGATATACAGGTTGTTGGAACCATTATGTCGATCAGTGCCATGCAGGGCGTTGAGCCGATTCACGTTCCGAAAGAACTTAAAATTTCGTATAACACCTCCGAAGGAACGCTGCACTATGAACTCAGCAATGATAAACTGTTGGATGTTGCACAACTGATATCCAATCTCTCGGGCAGGAATATCGTAGTTCCCAACACCCTAAAAGAGCAGGTAGTAAGCGGCTACATCGAATCAGCTCCATTTGAGATAGCATTGGAAAAATTAGCTTTTGCAAATAATTTAAGGTATAACCTGACCCGGGACGGCGTATATGTATTTGAAAGACTAATTCCCGGGGAGGAGCTTTTCATCAATCAGGATAGAGAAACCGCAGTGCGTTACCGGAGCAATGCAGCCAACCCGATGCAGGATCCAATGCAGAGCATGGGGGCTCCCGGTGATTTTACGGTCTATGGGCAAACCACCACTTCAGGGAAAAGATTTACCATTCAGGCCGAAAATACACCCATTATTGAGGTGATAAAGCGAGCAGCTCAAGACGCTGAGGTGAATTATTTTATTTATTCGGCTATTCAGGGGCAGGTCAGTGCGAATGTACGTGATGTATTGTTCGATGATTTTCTGACCACTATTTTTCAGACCACTCCTTATACCTATAAAAAGGAAAATAGGATGTACCTCATTGGCGACCGAAAGATGGAAGGGCTCAGAGATAGCAGAATTGTCCAATTGCAACATCGGTCACTGGATACGGTGCTGGCCATGATCCCGATGGAATGGAGGAGGGACGTGGAGATCAAGGAATTCAAAGAGCAGAATATGCTGCTATTGTCAGGTTCATCTCCACAGATCAACGAAATTGAATCCTATATCAAAAGGCTTGACAAGCTGGTGCCTATGGTGCTGATCGAAGTCACGATCTTGGACATTCAAAAGGGAAATACCGTTAAAACAGGTATCAGTGCAGGCATTGCGGACAGCACAACAAGATACGGCGGTAAATTACTGGGTGAGGGAATCGATTTTACCTTTGGTTCGGGTGGAATCAATCGATTCCTGTCGCAGATCGGAAGAAACAGCACTTTTAATCTGGGACGGGTCTCCCCGAACTTCTATGTAACGCTGAAGGCACTGGAAGAAAATCAGAACGTGGAAATGCGGTCGGTTCCCAAGCTCTCCACCTTAAATGGTCATAATGCCACATTGAGCATCGGAAGCAAGCGGTACTACAAAACTGAGACCATGAACGTTATTCCGTCCCTTCAATCGAATACCATCACAACCGAACAGTATACGGCCGTGGAAGCAAATATGGACATCACGATTAGACCGGTCGTGTCTGGAGATGATCAGATCACATTGGATATAGACGTAGATATTACCGACTTTATCGGCAACACTGCCATAAACCAGCCCCCGCCTACCTCGACCAGCAAGTTTCAGTCGATCGTGCGTGCCAGAAACGAAGATATGATTGTACTTGGCGGGATCGAACGTATGGAGAACAGTGATACGGGCAGCGGAGTGCCGATTCTTTCAAGAATACCTGTTCTTCGATGGTTATTTAGCAGTAAGGAAAAAACGATAAGAAAAGTTGTCTCCGTTGTGTTTCTTAAACCGATTATCATTTATTAACGTGTTGTATGGGAATCTTGGCTAAGATTAAAGGTCTCTATGAATTAAAGGAATCAATAGGAATCAGTATCTTCCTGGAACCTGACGGTCAATGCAGCTTTCATCTGAGTTACCTCAAAAAGACCAATGATGAGATTGAGATACTTTTAAATGAATCTTTTCAAAGTTGGGATACCTTATTGGAATTCTTACAAGATTACAAAGCCATTCCCATGGCCATCCAACTGCAGGGCAGGGGAGTGTTAATTAAGGAGATTCCAAAAACGGAAGAGATAACGGATAAATTTCTGGTCGATGTATTTCCCAATTTTACAAATGAAGGTTATCTTTTTACCTCTTTTAAAGGTTTTTCCAACGATTGGTTGAGTCTGATCAGAAAGGAACTCTACGTGGATATTCTGGAAAAATTCAATTCCCGGGGATATCCTGTCCTTCAGGTGTTTCTAGGTCCTTTTGTGAGTGAAAATATATTGGAATTAATGAATGGATATTCCGGGATATATAAGTTTGCGGGCCATGAAATTTCGGTAGATACCACCTCAGGGTTATGGGAATCTTATAAATTTGATCCTCAAGAAGGCCGTAGATTTCTATTAAAGATTCAGGGAACGGAGATGAAGGAAAATTACATCATCCCTTATGCCCTTGCCTTTTCGCTTCTGCTGCAGCCATATCTCGAGGATTATGCCGTTGAGGACCGGAATCTAGTTGACGAATTATACGAATACAGGCAAAAACTAAAATTAAAGGTTAATTTCATAGCCTTTCTCAGCATATTATTGGGATTGCTTCTAATCAATGCACTCCTATTTTCGCATTACAGTTCTAGGGTTGAATGGATGGATTCCAAATCCAAAGAGATTACCTTATCCCAAGGGGAATTGGATAGATTGAATGGAAGATCAATGCAAAACGATTCGCTCCTGAGGGAAATGGGATGGAATTCGGGCATCCCAAAATCATGGCTGATCAATCAGTTAATGTCATCCCTTAAGGGTAGGGATGGTTTGCAAATTCAGCGAGTTGATGTAAATCCTGCTTTGGAACGAAGATTATCCAGCAAACTAAATGAAAAAATAAATCCGTACCTGATTAAAATTTCGGGCAGTAGCCTTTCGCTGAATCAACTTGAAAATTGGACCAGGGCGCTTCGGAACCTACCTTGGGTAGAACAGGTCGAAATCAATAGGTTCGTTTCCCGCAACGACCCAAGGAGCAACTTGATGGACTTTATGTTAAATATGGAATACCGAAATGAACGTTAAGGATTGGACATACAGGAAGAAGAATATGGCACTGATTGTTTTGGTAATCGTTGCGCTATTAATATCCTGGTTTCTAGCTTTTGGAAAGACCTACTGGTTGATTCGTGATTATCATGGGATTGAGGATAATCTTGAAAATAACCCATGGATTCATTCGAATAAAAAAAGTGTTTCGGACAAGGTGATATTGCAGGATAGTTTGCTATCTCTCTATACCGCCGACTCCACGACCTGGAGCATTGGTCTGCTGTCGAATCTAAGTGATGCTATTAGGGAAGAGGAGGTAAGGGTGAATTTTGAAAATCACGAAATAAAAACCAACCATAAGATTCTGGAAAGGGAAGTGACATTAATTGGGACATACCAGGAAATTGAGAAATCTTTAAAGAACATTGAAAGTAAATTTTTTATTAAATCGGTTAAACTATATGTCGATAAAGGCTCATTAAAATGTCAGGTTTCACTAGCAGTAATCAAAGCAAGCAATGAATAATATTTTCCGAGGATTTACCCACATTATCGAAAATCTACAATCAAAATTATAGGGTCACATTGAATAAATGATTCTGACATCCTCAAATCCAGATGTTTTATCATTTTTAAGTATCGAATAAAACCCTAAGCTCTGTATTGAAAATACCCATTTTTAAGCAATTGTAAACAACAAATATTTTTTTTAAATTTTTCTTTTTTAATTTATTCTCAATATTTATCTTTACTCAGAATCAAATTATTAACAGTAATAACCTTCGAGTTGTTTGATGCGAAAAATTATTTTCTCGAACAACTGATTTAACTAATTTTCCGAAACTTTTAATGAGTTCCTGATATAAAGAAACAAACCGTCTAATTATATTAACCTATTTGTATGGATAAAATCTTCACGTCCTTTTTATTGATTGTGCTCTGTTCTAGCACATTGTCATTATTTGGACAGACATCTACGTTTGTCAAGAACATCAATGTCAGCATTAACAACAGGGTGGAGTTGACCAATGAAACCAATCAACCGTTAAAGATAGGTGGAATCTACCGGGTAAAAATGAATGTTCCCAATACGGGAACGAGATCGGGAGCAGAATATCTGGTCTGGTACGATGCCCCTGCCGGAATATGGAAGGTCAGGATGGTCAATGCCTCAGGTATCAATTCCAATCACCCGACATTGGAAATTGAGAATAATGTGGTCAAGGTTGCAACCCAACATGTTACTTCCTATGGCATCCGCATATTTTGCGAGTTTTACGATGTTGGCAGCGGCAATGTGCTGCCAGCTTTGCTGGGTTCTTCCTATCAATGGCAAAGACTGTCCAGTAAGATGTATTACCTAGATGGAAACGTTGGTATTGGCACCGAAAACCCCGCTGATAAATTTGAAGTCAATGGCGTTATCAAGGCCAAAGAAATCAAGGTGGTGGCAACAGGATGGCCGGATTATGTCTTTGAACCCGATTACCCTTTAAGTCCCTTGCCACAGGTAAAAAAGTTCATTGAGGAGAACGGTCACTTGCCCGAAGTTCCCAGTGCACGCACGATCGAAAATGAAGGGCTTTCGGTAGGAGAAATGAATAAGATTTTAATAAAGAAAATTGAAGAGTTAACACTTCACCAAATCAAATTGGAGGAAAGAATAACAGAACTGGAGAAAAGGCAATGATGATCTAAGAGCTGTTTTCACCAATTCAATTAAAAGCACTAACCAAAAACCAATTATTATATGAGAACGAATACCAAATATCTAAAGATAATTCTATCTTTTTTACCGTTCCTTTTTGGAACCATATTGACTTCCAAAGCTCAGAACCTCTTCCCCACGACCAAAAATAGTTATATCACAATTGATGGAGGTGGTATCAACCAACTGGCTCCGGTGACGACTGGCGGATGGGCTAGGGGCACAACTTATTTTAATTCGGATGGGACCAAAGGTTTTTTTAGTTTGGGAATGTTGGGTTCTGTAGGAAATCCTTCAAGGTTCTATCTTGCATTTGCTGAGAATTCCCCTTGGGCCAGTGAACTGGGGATGCATTTTCTTCCCAATGGAAATATAGGCGTTGGAACGGTTTCACCTGTTGCCAGATTAACCGTTAATGGAAACATCCTCGCAAAGGAAATAAAGATCAAAACGGATATCACGGTACCGGATTATGTCTTTGAACAGGATTATCAGATGATGTCACTTTCGGAGATCGAAGAATTTGTCGCCAAACATAAGCACCTTCCTGAAATCCCATCTGCCAAGGCTATTGAAAGGGATGGACTGGACGTGGCTGAGATGAATCTACTGCTATTAAAGAAGATAGAGGAACTAACGCTCCATTTGATCGAAAATGAGAAGGAATTGAAAAAAATTAAAATTTTATTGGGTGAACGTGATTAAGTATTCATTTTACAACAAATATTGAGGTTCTATGAGAAACATTGTAATTTTTCTTCTTTTTAATTTTTGCATATTGAATTCGTTTGGGCAGTATGCCGTGAATACCTTAGCTGAATATACTACCATTAATAAGCAATTTACCCCATTCCCCCAAATACAAACTGATGGAGTAGATCTCTATTCGGGAAAGTTAAATCTCTCCTATAGTTTATTAGGTGGTGTGGGGCAGCAGGACTTAAATAATATATTTCTGTCTTATTCAGGTGGCGGAGTAAGGGTTAATGAAGAAGCAAGTGAAATTGGGTTAGGATGGTCCATATATACGCACGCTACGATATCTCGAGAAGTACGTGGTTTAGGAGACTTTGAAGTAGTTGCCGGGGAGAATCATGGCTTTATCAATACCAGCATTTCACTTCCCACATACAATTCCTTTTTCACGACTGAATTACAAAATATTTTAACAGAGCACCTGTTCAATAAGTTTACGGATGATTCTTCGATTGCAACAACGTTTTACGATACAGAACCTGATGTTTTTACATTAAATTTAGGGGATCGATCAGTTACTTTTGTCTTGCCACAAAGGCTTGGTAGCAATTTAATTACTGCAAAGTTATTAAATAAAGAAGATAAGATAAAAATATTTTTTGATGTTCAAAATACAAATTTTACAGTTATTGATGAGTATGGAACGCAATATCTTTTTGATATCAAAGATTATACAGTGAGCTCATCTAAATCGTCTAATATGGGACCAAATTATGACGAATTATATCGTACTTCAACATTCCAGACCCCCTTATTGACAAACTGGCATGTCAGCCGCATGAAAAAGATAAATAATGAGGAATTTTTATATACTTATCAAAAGGTAAATAAAGGAGAGAGCCCTTCATCTAGTCATTCTTACAGTGTTGTAGCCTGTATTGATGGAATGCCTGACAAGATTTATGGAAATGGAGAAACGACATATACAGTATTCATAAATGAATCTGTAGTTCATCAATTAAAGAAAATTGTTTTCCCTAACGGGTACGTGGATTTTTTATACTCAAATAGGACAGATCTACCAATTTGTGGTTCACTTCCATATTATACCGATTTGCTCAAGCAGAGTATTCCCGGTGGTTCCACAACTACGAATTTTCAAAAGTTGGATAAAATTCAGCTTTTTAATAAATCAGGGGCTGTTATTAAAGAAATATCGTTTAATTTTTCTTATTTCAACCAAGGAAAAACATTTGTTTCCCACAATAGTAAAGAATTGAGGTTAAAGCTAGATAAAGCGCTAATTGGGCCGGAAGAGTTTAGTTTTGTTTATAATAAGTCCGATTCTTTACCTGACAAACTTAGTTGGTCCATGGATTACTTAGGCTTTTTTAACGGAAGATTGAACCCTACTTTAATTCCAAGTAACCATCTTAGATATTGGTGTTCGGCCAGTATTCATTGTAACAGCTGCTTTAGAGACATTTATTCTTTGAACCCCGACAAACGAGGAAACAGAACTCCTTCTCTGAATCATGCTAAGATCGGAAATTTGACGGAAGTTAGAAGTAAAATCGGTAAAGTGACAAAAATCGATTATGAGCTGAACAATTTTTTGTTGAGTAAATCAGATACCGTCAACTCAGGATATGATTTTGACAGTGAGAAAATTGAGGAATATGTGGCTCAGTATGCGTCTACAACTGTCCAAACAGATGTTTTTACGGTTAGTCAAAACTCAGGAGTATATATAGATTATCAAAGAATTTGCGGAGGGGATTTTAATAAACCGCAAGGTGAGAGCCATTATAAATGTGAACTTGAATTTGAAGATACTCAACAAATAGCTTACGAAATTGTCAATGCAAATACAAATGCAGTAGTTAGGACATTGTATCACTCCAGCCCTGATCCTACCACCGATCAATCTTTAGCACCTGGACAATATTTTGTTAGGTTCAAATCGCTGAAAGATCCATGGAATACCATTAACCTTCCGGGAAGTCCCGATCATGGAAAGCTTTATTATTTTGCTGCGAAAGTCATATTAAGAAAAAGCCAATTGGAGCAGAATGGGGGATGGCTCAATGTGAATTTTGCGGGATTAAGGGTTAAATCAATTAAGTACTATGATAACAATAACTTGGAAATTCAAAAGGATTATGAATATAATGAATTTGGTTCCAATAAATCCTCAGGAAATTTATCACATCCTTATATTAACTATTATGATAGATATGTTTCGCAGTCACATTCCCATGATATTCAAAGCTTGCCAAGTCATTCAACTCAGTTTTTTACTGTAAATTTTACATCTGATATCAATGTTTATGGGGGGAGCCAACCTAAAATTGGATATTCAAACGTCAGGGAATATTACAAAGAAGGGGCTAACTTTAATGGATATACTGATAATATATTCTATAATTTAAGGAATGAATATGCAATTGCTGACAAGGGTTCCCACAAACATCTTTTTCCTACCTTTGAAGAGGATATTCATAAAGCTACCTATAATTTTTATCCACTTAAAAGTTTCTATCATATAAATGGAAAACTAAAAAAAAGGAATTTTTTTAATCAGCAAAACCAATTGTTGGAACAGGAAAGTTTTGTTTATGAAAGCAATCAATTTGAATTTGGAAAGGCTGTACTAAATGGTGGTAAGGTATCATCCTTTACTATTGAAAATTATAATGACATTGGTGAATTGGCTAAAAGAGACGTTAAACTTGTTACTTATCAGCCCTATTTAATTTATGATAACACGAACCCATTGGTGAAAAAGATTCGAATCACCAATAGCAATTCGCTGATGGTCCTTAAGGAGGAAAGTTGGGCGTACAACAGTGTCAATTACAATCTATCGAATTATTCATTAAGAAATTCAGACAATAATGTTTTTAAAACTACTTATCTGTATCCAAACGATTTACAAGCTTCTGGAAGACCAAATATGAACATCTTGATTGAGAAGAATGTTCTGTTTAGACCAATAGAAACTTCAAATTATTTTAATGACAAACTAATTAATAAAGTTGCATTTGAATATTCACTTTTTCATCAGAAATTTATATTTCCTAGTAAAGAAACACATTTTTTGGATGGTATACAGGTCGGAAAACAATTTCTGTTTGATTATGAGCCAAATTCCGGGAACGTGATTTCTATTGTTAAGGTGAATGGCCCCTCTACGGTTTACCTGTGGGGCTATGGCGGTCAGTATCCTATCGCCAAGATCGAGAATGCAAGCTATGCTGAAGTACAGCAGGTATTAACCGCTTCGGAGATCAACTCCTTGAACCTGCCGGCCGTAAGTGATGCAACGGTTCAAACGATTACTTCCAAACTGAGAAATAGTGCGCTCATGAAAACAGCCTTGGTCACGAGCTACACGTACAAACCTTTGATAGGTATGACGAGCAAGACGGACCCTCGGGGGATCACGGAGCACTACGAGTACGACGGTTTCCAGCGCCTGAAGGACGTTCTCGACTTTGAGAAGAACGTGCTTACGGATTACCAGTACCATTACCGTCCCTAACCTACCAGAACGATGAAAAGACTACTGAA
>NZ_SMMI01000021.1 GCF_009733535.1 Sphingobacterium endophyticum
GAATAGCCATGGAGCTCCGGGATATGATAACTGCTATTCTAATCATATTTGCAGGAGGCGACCCAGGTAAAGGTTTTAAAACATAAAAAATGGTCGGAATTTCTTCCGACCATGACTAGGTAACTCCTAGCTTTTTTTATTTCAAAATTCTTATTTATGGATAAGCTTGAATATGTATTTAGTGTATATTATTAATATAACTCAAAAAGATCGGTTACACCCAAAATTTTCCTGCTTGTAAATCCTTCTGCATATTTAACTTGTATTGATCTCCCAAATTCTTGCGCTCTTGCTTTTGTAGAATCCATAAAATCGGGATTAGAAATATACGTTTGTGGCTCGTCGTCTTGATTTTCAACATTAAATTGAGAAGTATATGCTAAGATTGATTTTTCTTTAATATCCCAGAACTTGGTAATATCGATTAAAATATCAGGTTGAATATATTTATCTTGAATAAGTTGAAGTTGTAGTCTAGGACGGAAAGGTTCTTGCGGAACACCATTAAGTTCGGTTTCAATTCTTCTTAAACCAGCTAGAAATAAGGCGTCATTAACTAATTTGCTAGCGCGGCCATGGTCGGGATGTCTGTCTTCCCAAGCGTTTGTGATTACGATTTCTGGTTGAAGCTTTCTAATCGCCTTAATTACCTCGAGTTGTCCTTTTTCATTATTCTGAAAAAAACCATCACGTAATCTTAGATTTTCACGAATTGCAACGCCAAGAATATTTGCGGCGTTCTGAGCTTCTTGCGCCCTTATTTCAGCAGTACCTCTGGTTCCAAGTTCTCCAAGAGTTAGATCGACAATTCCAACGGTTTTGCCTTCAGCAACATATTTTGCAATAACTCCACCAGCTCCTAATTCAGCGTCATCAGGATGAACAGTCATTACTAATAAATCTAATTTCATGTGATAGTGTATTAAGTACAATACGCAAAACTACGAAAAAATGAGGCTATTACTTGTCACTTAAGAGTTCTTCAATACGATTGTGGACTTTCTTTGACATAGGGCTTGTCAGAGAATAAAAATGGTCTACAACCTCTCCCCTTTTATTAACTAAATATTTGTGGAAATTCCACATTGGAGTAGTTCCTACCTTTCCATTTGCATTGATATCGGTCAGGTAACGATATAATGGATCAGTAAATTCACCTACAACATGGATTCGTTTAAAAACAGGAAATGTAACTTGTTGATTGACACGACAGAATGTTTCTAAGGTTCTTCCTGTCAAAGGTTCTTGATTTCTGAAGTCATTAGAGGGAAATGCTAGGACTTCAAATCCTAACTCTTTATATTTTTTATAAAGATTTTCGAGAGTTTTGAATTGTTTAGTAAAGAAACAATTGCTCGCAGTATTTACAATGAGTAAAACCTTTCCTTCGAAATCACGGAGAGATTTTTTGTGTCCGCTAAATTCTAATGCATCATAATCATAAACAGTTTTGCTCATAAAATAAGTTTTTAGGGTTTAGTCATCGGTCGCGAGCGTTCATATTCGCGAATTATGTTTTCAATTTCATAATCTTCTTGTGGATCATATGTACTCTTAAGGTTATGTCCAAATATTTTAGCTACACCTTGGTATACGAAAGCAGATATTCCACCTTTCATATCTTTAACAAGGTCATAACTTGTATTACCAGTTTGTCTTTCGATTAATTTAATCAATATTTTACCTTGAGAAACGCTGAGATTCTTAACTTCAGAAGTGATTTTATCTTTGATTTCACTTTCGCATTCTTTAATTAACCTTTTTTCTTCACGTCTGGAAGAGGCTAATGCTAAATCCCTATCCAACTGTTCATACCTTTTTTGAGCATAAATTGCATAAGGTAGCACTCTAATAACGTTTCTTCTTAATCGTAGATATTTTTGTCTTTCGTCTTCAGTTTTAAAGGTTCTTCTGGCAATAATCACAACTTCTTCGATAGGGAACCAAGGCACGACTTCTCCATTATCCAAAGTAGTGGTAGCATAATGCTGCACAACTTCGGGTTCGCCAGGTCCATACTGGGGCTTAATCAATGTTTGAGCTTGATTCCCAAATGTGATTGTTAACATGACAATCATGATTAAAACCCATCTTAAATTACTTCCACACATCATCAATATAATAAGTCCTATGCGATAAAGATTAATTTTTTTCTGTATATTTATACTTTACAATTTAGTATAAAATCTTTAATTTTTGTTCAATAAATATAACAAATTATTTTATTTTTTTATTGATAGCAATGCAATTTTATGGAAGAATATGTGATTGATATTGAGGCTGAAAATAAGGAAATCCGTAAAAGATATCGCGCACTTTTAAGGGCATGTAAACCGACCCTACAAAAAGGAGATAAACAACAAATCAGAAAGGCATTTGATTTAGCGTTAGAGAGCCATAAAGATATGCGCCGAAAATCTGGCGAACCTTATATTTACCATCCCATTGCTGTAGCCCAGATTGCTGCAGAAGAAATTGGTTTAGGGACTACTTCTATTGTTTGTGCATTGCTTCATGATGTCGTTGAGGACACGATTGTAACCCTACAGGACATTGAAGAGCAGTTTGGAAAAAAAGTTGTTCGAATTATCGATGGTTTAACCAAGATATCGGGAATTTTTGATCCAAACAGTTCGATGCAGGCTGAGAACTTTAGGAAAATGTTGCTTACTCTTGCCGATGATGTGCGCGTAATTTTAATTAAGCTGGCAGATAGGCTCCACAATATGCGTACAATGGAGTTTATGGCGCGTCATAAGCAATTAAAGATTGCTTCAGAAACAAGCTACTTATATGCACCATTAGCACATAGATTAGGCCTTTATGCGATAAAATCCGAATTAGAGGATTTATCCATGAAATTCACCGATCCTGACACTTATAAGTTCATCGCGAAGAAACTTAATGAGAAGAAAGCTGAACGTGAGAAATTCATCGTTGATTTTATTACACCAATCCAAGAGATCTTATCAGACGAGGGTATTAATGCTTCTGTTTTTGGTAGGCCAAAGTCTATCCACTCTATTTGGAATAAAATGCGTAAAAAGTCAATTCCATTTGAGGAAGTTTATGACTTGTTTGCCATTCGGATTATTATTGATACGGATGATGAGAAGGAAAAAACAGAATGTTGGAAAGTTTATTCCATCGTTACGGACTTATATCGTCCAAATCCTGATCGTTTAAGGGATTGGGTTTCTTCACCGAAAGCCAATGGATATGAATCATTACACACCACTGTAATGGGGCCTCGCGGTCAATGGGTTGAAGTTCAGATTCGCACAAGGCGGATGAATGAAATTGCAGAAAAGGGTTTTGCTGCCCATTGGAAATATAAGGAGTCTAATTCTGATAATGGCCTTGATCAATGGATTCAGAAGGTTCGAGATATCTTAAGCAATCCTGAGCCAAATGCATTGGATTTTGTGGACGATTTCAAGATGAATTTATTTTCTGATGAAATATTCATATTTACACCCAAAGGAACCTTAGTTCAATTACCAAATGGCGCAACTGCATTAGATTTTGCATTTGAGATTCATACCGATATTGGAGCAACCTGTATAGGAGCAAAAGTAAATCACAAATTAGTGCCTTTGAGCCATGAGCTTCAAAACGGAGATCAAGTAGAGATTATTACCTCTAGCAAACAAACTCCTAAGGAGGATTGGTTAAATTTTGTTGTCACAGCAAAAGCTAAGTCGAAGATTAAATCTTCTTTAAAAGAAGAGAAACGACGGGTTGCTGAAGATGGAAAAGAGATTTTAGAAAGGAAATTAAAATCACTTAAAATCACCTATAATACGGACAACATTAATAAGATTGCTAATTATTTTAAATATCAAAGTTCCCAAGATTTATTCTATAATGTTGCAAAAGGAACTATTGATATTAAGAATTTGAGAAACTTCGTTGCGAGTGAAAGGTCCGAAGATGCCAATCAGAACCAATTCCAGTCGCATATTAGTGGATTAGTAGAGAAAATCAACAAGAAGGACGATACTATTTTAATTGGCGATGATTACCAAAAAGTAGATTATACCCTTGCGCCATGTTGTAATCCTATTCCTGGAGATGATATATTTGGTTTTTTAACGGTTAATGATGGTATCAAAATTCACCGTACGAGTTGTCCGAACGCTTCAAAATTAATGGCAAATTATGGATATCGTATTTTAAAGGCTAAGTGGGCATCATTACACAACAGCGTTGCATTTTTAACTGGTTTAAAAATAGTTGGAATTGATGATGTAGGATTGGTTAATAAGATTACTACGGTTATTTCACAAGACTTTAAAGTTAACATTCGATCTTTATCTATTTCAAGTAATGAGGGTATTTTTGAAGGAGATATTATGGTATTTGTGAATGACACTAACCAATTGGAGAGTTTAATTAAACATTTAAAACAAATTCCAGGAATTACAGGAGTCACACGCTACGAATCGGAAAACTAAAGACTTACAAGTTGTTGACAATTCGAATCGTGAAAGCGATAGTTATTTGGTAATTTTGAAATTTACAAAGGAAACACCTTATGAAACAAGGGGAAAATTACGAAACCGTTAAGAAGATTTTTGAGGCCTACCTAGAAAACAAAAATCTAAGAAAGACACCAGAGCGTTATGCTATTTTAGAAGAGATTTATTCGAGGTCTGACCACTTTGATGTTGAATCATTATATATTCACATGAAGAATAAGAAATATCGAGTAAGCCGTGCCACGGTATATAATACTTTGGAGTTGTTGGTTTCATGTGATTTAGTTACCAAACACCAATTTGGTAGAAATATGGCTCAATTTGAAAAGTCATATGGATATAAGCAACATGATCATGTGATTTGTATAGAATGCAACAAGGTTGTGGAGTTTTGCGACCCTCGGGTTTATCAAATTCAAAGTATGATTGGAGATCTATTGAACTTTGATATCAAACATCATTCTTTAAATCTATATGGGATCTGCGCTGACTGTAGAAAAAGTAAGCTTAACCAAGAAGCTCCTTCTAAAGTAGCAGTAATTTCAAATTAATTTAACATTCGAGGAATTAATATATACCTTTGTTCGGAAAAAGGCTAATAACAACCTTTTTCCGAATTTTTATTTTGATTCGTGAACAAACAAATTAAATTTTAACTAATAAATTTCAAGTAATACTATGCAAGTTGATGTGCTATTGGGTTTGCAGTGGGGAGACGAGGGTAAAGGGAAAATCGTTGATGTTTTTTGTCCGAAATATGATTTGATCGCTCGTTTTCAAGGCGGACCAAATGCAGGACACACTTTAGAGTTTGACAACAAGAAATTTGTATTGAACACTATTCCTTCAGGTATTTTTAATGAAGGAACCCTAAATCTAATTGGAAATGGGGTTGTAATTGATCCTATTATTCTAAAAAGAGAGTTGGACAATCTAAAGGCAGCTGGTTTTGATCCAGTTGGCAAAGGCAATTTGGTAATTGCTCGTAAAGCCCATTTAATTCTTCCTACCCACCAATTATTAGATGCTGCATCGGAATCTAATATGGGAGCCGGAAAGATTGGATCGACATTAAAAGGTATAGGTCCAACCTATATGGATAAAACTGGTCGTAATGGATTGAGAGTTGGTGACACAAGCTTACCTGACTTTATGGATCGTTATGAAAAGTTGAAACAAAAGCATCTTTCTATCCTATCACATTATGGAGAAATTCCTGATTTTTCTGAAAAAGAGGCTGCTTTTATGGCTGCAATCGAATTCTTAAAAACAATTCCTTTTGTAGATTCTGAGCATTTAGTGAATCAATATTTAAATGAAGGTAAACGTGTTTTAGCAGAAGGAGCACAAGGAACATTATTAGATGTTGACTTTGGTTCCTATCCTTTTGTTACCTCTTCAAATACCACAACTGCAGGAGCTTGTACTGGTCTAGGTATTGCACCTAATAAAATTGGACAAGTTTATGGAATCTTTAAAGCTTATGCAACGAGAGTTGGTGGTGGTCCATTCCCTACAGAACTTGAAAATGAAACTGGAGAAAAACTTCGTCAATTAGGACATGAGTTTGGAGCAACTACAGGAAGAGCTAGACGTACTGGATGGATTGATTTGCCTGCATTAAAATATGCAATCATGATTAATGGGGTAACTGAATTGATTATGATGAAAGCAGACGTATTAGACACCTTTGACAAGATTTACGTTTGTACCCATTATAAATATCAAGGAGAGACTATCGACTATATGCCGTATGAAATTATTACGCACAAACCAGAACCAATTTTAAAAGAGGTTGAGGGATGGAATACAGATTTAACTGGTATTCGTAGTAAAGATGAGTTGCCTTCTGCATTGAATAATTATATTTCATTCTTAGAACAAGAATTGAATGTACCAATCAAGTATTTATCAGTAGGTCCAGATCGTACCCAAACTATTGTATTGTAGTAGTTATGGCAAAAGCCATTTTTGAGATCGATTCTGATAATTTCCTGCTTAAGGCTATTAATTGGTCAAAAGAGATTGGAACAGTATGTCTTTTTCAATCAAATGGATTTCATAATAAATATTCCAAGCTAGGAAGTCTATTAGCCATTGGTGCTCAAGAAGAATTTTCTGCAACAGTAGGTTCAGTATTTCCTGAGCTTCAAAAATTTAAATCCCGGTATCCAAATCAATTGGTGCCGGGATTTCTTAGTTATGATCTTAAAAATGAAATTGAGGAATTAAAAACTGAACATCCAAATCCATTAAAATTCCCTGATGCTTATTTTTTTGTTCCCAAGATTTTATTGGATATTTCTAAAAATTCAGTTGAAATTTCGGCAGAAAATCCCAAGGAAGTTTATGAAGCCATAAATCAGTGTGAACCTTTAGATATAAGATATAAGTTTAAAGGAAATATCTCTCCTCGAATGGATCGGGAATTGTATTTTGAGGCATTTAGTCATATTCAAGATCATATAAGACAAGGAGACATTTATGAAGCAAACTTATGTCAAGAATTTTATGATGACGATGCTGAATTGTCCAACCCGGAAGGATTGTATTTAGCATTAAATAAGATTTCCCCTACCCCATTTTCATCTTTCATAAAAATTAAGGATAAATATATTATCAGTGCATCACCTGAAAGGTTTCTTGCAAAAAGGGGTAACACTTTAATTTCCCAACCGATTAAAGGCACAGCTCCTAGGGGTAAAAATGAAATAGAGGATAATGCTTTAAGAGATAACCTAGCAAATAATCCAAAAGAAATTGCTGAGAATGTCATGATTGTTGACCTAGTAAGAAACGATTTGACAAGAAGTGCTGTTCCAGGTTCAGTTGAGGTAACAGAAAAACTTGGGATTTATTCATTTGAACATGTACATCAAATGATTTCAACCGTTTCCTGTCAAGTTGATCCTTCATTGACATCGACGGAAGTAATTCGGAATACTTTTCCTGCAGGATCGATGACAGGTGCGCCAAAGATTTCTGCCATGAAACTTTGCGATCAATATGAGAATTCGCGCCGGGGAGTATATTCGGGAGCCATTGGCTATTTCGCTGACGATAATGATTTTGATTTTAATGTTGTTATCCGAACGATTTTATTCAATAAAAATCAAAAATACCTTTCCTTCCACACTGGCAGTGCAATTACCATTGATGCCAATGCTGAAAATGAATTCGCTGAATGTTATACAAAAGCAAGTGCGATTTTGAAAGCATTGGAACAAAAGATTTAAATTATTTCATCAGATAACCAATAAATTGTAGTTATTTTTTCAATAAAATCTGCAAATCATTAACATTTTGTTATTTTTGTTTCGATTATGAAAATTAGTAGACTTAGGTCATACTAAACTATGTTTATATTGTAAGAAATTAATGGGACGTCATATTTTAAAAAGAGAGCAGGCGATAACGTTTGTTAAGGAAACATTTGCATCTCAACTAAAAGAAGCATTAAACTTAACACCTGTTTCATCTCCTATAGTGGTTTTGGATGGAACTGGGATAAATGATGATTTAAATGGCATTGAAAGGCCGGTTTCTTTTCCGATTAAATCATTGGCTGATCAAAGAGCGGTAGTAGTTCACTCTTTAGCTAAATGGAAAAGAATTAGATTAAAAGAATTAGAAATGGAACCCGGAGAAGGTATCTTAACAGACATGAGAGCTTTAAGACCGGATGAAGATTATTCACCAATTCATTCTATTTATGTAGATCAGTGGGATTGGGAAAAATGCATTAGATACGATAATCGAAATTTAGATTTTCTAAAGGAAACAGTATCAAAAATATATAGCGTTATTTATAACACTGAACAAGCAGTTTCAGAAAAATATCCTCATGTTGAATCAATCCTCCCGAAAGAAATAAAGTTTATCTCTTCGGAAGAATTGCTATTAACATATCCTCACTTAACAGCTAAAGAACGAGAAAACGCTATATCAAAAGAATATGGGGCAGTCTTTGTATATGGTATTGGAGGAGTTCTATCAAATGGTCAAGCACATGATGGTAGAGCAGCGGATTATGACGACTGGAGTACAGACAATAATGTTGGTTACCGCGGTTTAAACGGTGATATTTTAGTATGGAACCCAATTTTGGGCACCGCATTTGAATTATCATCCATGGGAATTCGCGTTGATAAGAAAGCATTAATGACTCAATTGGAAATTCGTAATAGTCTTGATAGACAGAAATTAACTTTCCACCAAATGCTATTAAATGACTTACTGCCAGAATCTATTGGTGGAGGAATTGGGCAATCCAGAATTTGTATGTTTATGCTAAAACTAAAACATATTGGAGAAGTTCAAGTTAGTATTTGGGATCCTAAGAAAAAAGAAGAACTACTCGACCAAGGAGTAGAATTATTATAATTATCATAAAAGCTTTAAAATAATACTAATAATTTTAGTAAATAAGATTATTAGTATTATTTTTGTTTTATGAAGTCTCCAATTTTTGCCATTGTCGATATTGAAACTACGGGAGGATTTGCCTCTGCTAGTCAAATTACTGAAATTGCAATCTATATATTTGATGGCAAAAAAATTGTTGATCAATATACTACCTTAATAAATCCAGAACAACCTATTCCCTTTCATATTCAGGCATTAACTGGAATAACTGATGAAATGGTTAAGGATGCCCCTATTTTTTCTGATGTAGCTGAAGACATTTATCATATGCTCAACAATAGAGTTTTTGTTGCCCATAATGTTCATTTTGATTATTCCTTTATTCAAGCGTCATTAAAAAATTCAGGTTATGATTGGAAAGCTTCAAGATTATGTACCGTTAGGTTGTCGAGGAAAATTTTTCCAAATCAACCTTCCTATAGTTTAGGCAAGCTATGCCAATCCCTTGGAATAGAAATAAGGGATCGCCACAGAGCTCAAGGGGATGCGGAAGCAACCGTTATTTTGTTTCAAAAGTTATTTATTGCCGATCATGATCAACTAATAGATAAAACTCTTCAAGTTAAATCGAAAGAACAGCGGTTACCGACTCATATTCCCGCTGAACTTATCAATAAGTTACCAATCACTGCTGGAGTCTATTTATTTAAGAATGCTATTGGAAAGATTATTTATGTTGGCAAAGCAAATAATATTAAAAAAAGGGTGATTTCGCATTTCACAGGCAACAATACCGGCCAAAGAAGGCAAAGTTTTATCAATGAAATATTTGAAATTGATTTTGAAGAAACAGGCACTGAATTAATGGCTTTATTAAAGGAATGCCATTTAATCAAAAAGAATTGGCCAATTTATAATCGAGCCTTAAAGAAATATGAACCAAAATATGGATTGTTAGATTATGAAGACCAGAATGGTTTTGTCCGATTGACAATTTGCCAGATTAAGAAAAACGTAAGACCTATACATTACTTTAATACAGTTCATGAATCAACGCAATTATTATTGAAGTTGCAAAAGGAATTTGATTTAGATCTACGTTTTTGCGGATTTTTTAATAATCCACATGCCGTAAGAGAATCGAGAGAAATCTCGACTTTACAAACTGAATATCCAAATGTTGATGAATACAATGAAAAGGTAACACGAGCAATAGAATCACTAACGGAACATACAAAGAGCTTTCTAATATTAGATAAAGGTAGAGTGAGTTCTGAAAAAAGTTATGTTTATTATAAAGACAATAAGGTCCATGCAATAGGATTTATTGATAACGATTTAGAAATTCAGGATATTGAAGAAATTATTGGCCAGGAGAATTTGGTTCTAAATAATTTTTACATGAATAATTTGGCAATAAATTATGCCAATCAATATCCAAACAAAGTTATTGTATTAAAGGGCATGACTTTAGAAGAGTGTTAATTGATAACCTTCTTCCATGTTTGGTTCAAAATCATTGAAATTAGAAATAGTCACTCCAAGTAACCTGACTCTTTTATCTTGCAAATCCAATTTTTCTAATAGCTCTAATGCCTGATCTTGAACAGTTTGCAGCTCATCAATTTTGTTAAAAAAAGTTCTACTTCTTGTAATCTGAGTAAAATCAGAGAATTTAATTTTAAGAGTAATTGTCTTCCCGAATTTATCGGCTTTTTGGAGTCTTTTGAAGAGTTTATCAGAAATCCTTTTAATTTCCTCGATCATATCTTCATACTGATGTAAGTCGGTTTCAAAGGTATCCTCCACTCCTATTGATTTACTAATTCTATTTGGTTTGACAGGTCTATTATCTTCTCCCCTAACAATTTGGTAAAAAAATTTTCCGGATTTTCCAAAATGCTGAACCATTTCCATTTCAGAAAATCTTTTTAAATCTAGGCCAGTAAAAATGCCCATTTGGTTCATTTTCTTGGCCGTTACTTTTCCGACACCGAAAAATTTATGTATAGGGAGTTTCTCAAGGAAAGCGACAATTTTAGAAGGCCCAATAAAAGTTAACCCATCAGGTTTGTTGAAATCTGAGGCGATTTTTGCTACGAATTTATTGACTGAAACTCCTGCTGATGCGGTTAATTGCAGTTCATTAGTGATAGCATCTTTAATTTCTTTGGCAATTTCAATTGCAGATCCAATTCCCAATTTATCATCGGTTACATCTAAAAAAGCTTCGTCTAAAGATAAAGGTTCTATTAAATCAGTATATCGGCTGAAAATAGAGCGAATATGGTTGGACACTTCCTTATATACTTCAAATCTAGGAAATGTAAAAATTAATTCTGGGCATAATTTCATTGCCATTCGAGAAGACATTGCAGATTTGACTCCATATTTACGAGCTTCGTAGCTTGCAGTAGCGACAACTCCCCTTCCGTCTGGCGAGCCCCCAACTGCTAATGGCTTTCCTCTGAATTCAGGAAAGTCACGCTGTTCTACAGAAGCATAGAATGCATCCATGTCAATATGAATGATCTTTCGCATGATACAAATGTAATTATTTTAAAGAATTAGATGGCTTGCTTATCATTGTGTGAAGTTTCAATGATAATAAATACTGTATTAAACATCAATGTCAAGGTTAAGCAAAAATATGAGCCAAGAACCATTAACCCATGAAATTATAGTATCTTTGCGCCAAGATCATAAATATAATTTGAGATGAGTAAAGTAAAAGTTGGTTTAGTTCAAATGTCTTGCGTAAAAGATAAACAAGCAAATTTGAATAAGGCTATAGAAAAAGTTCGTGAAGCCGCTGCTAAAGGCGCACAAATTGTTTGTTTACAAGAGCTATTTACCTCTTTGTATTTCTGTGATGTAGAAGATTATGACAATTTTGAATTAGCGGAAGCTATTCCAGGTCCTTCTACAGATGCATTATCGGCTGTAGCAAAAGAGCTTGGCGTTGTCATTATTGCATCTTTATTCGAAAAAAGAACTCAAGGTTTATACCATAATACAACAGCTATATTAGATGCTGATGGTTCATATTTAGGAAAGTATCGCAAAATGCATATTCCAGATGATCCAGCATTTTATGAGAAATTCTATTTTACACCTGGAGATTTAGGATATAAAGTATTCAATACTAAATTTGGAAAAATAGGAGTATTAATTTGTTGGGATCAATGGTATCCAGAAGCTTCCCGAATTACTGCATTGATGGGCGCTGAAATTATGTTTTATCCTACTGCAATCGGTTGGGCAACTGATCAAGATGAAGAAACAAATAAAGATCAATATAATGCATGGCAAACTATACAATGTTCACATGCTGTTGCAAACGGTGTTCCTGTGGTGTCAGTTAATCGTGTAGGATTTGAACAAGATGGTGCTATGAAGTTTTGGGGAGGTAGTTTTGTTGCTAACGCACAAGGGAAACTGCTTTACCTAGCATCACATGATCAAGAAGAAGTTGAAGTTATTGAGATTGACTTAAATGAATCGGACTATTTCCGTAAGCATTGGCCATTCTTACGTGATAGACGTATTGAAACTTATTCGCCAATTACTAAGAGATTTATTGACGAAGATTAATTTGAAATAAAACTTATTGATAGAACTATGCTTTCAAAAAAAGCATGGTTCTTTTATAATAAGTAATCGATAAGAAACTATGAATTCAAACCTTTACGATATTAAAGATACTCCAAAAGCACAAGGATTTGTATTCCCTGCAGAATGGGAAGACCAAGAAGCACTTTGGTTGAGCTGGCCTCACAAAGAAGAATCCTGGCCAGGTAAAATTGATAGCATTTATGCTCCATATTGTGAATTCATCAAACTAGTTGCTGATGATCAATTCGTTCGTATTAATGTTGCCAACGAGGAAATGAAAGCATTTGCGATTTCTCATATTGAAAATTCGAATGCTAAAATGGAAAATATTACTTTTCATTTTAACCCTACCAATGATGCATGGTGCCGCGACCATGGTCCTGCATTTGTTATTAATAAAGAAACTGGTGAAAAAGCAATTGTAGATTGGGGTTATAATGCATGGGGTGGTAAATATCCTCCCTATGACCTTGATGACGTAGTTCCTACAAAAATAGCAACAGAATTTGGGCTTAAATTATTTACCCCTCCAATCGTAATGGAAGGTGGATCTGTAGAGTTTAATGGGAATGGAACAGTATTGACTACCACTGCATGTCTTTTAAATAAAAATCGTAATCCGCATTTAACAAAAGAACAAATAGAATCTTATTTGAAAGATTATTATGGGCAAGAGCAGGTATTATGGCTTGGTGATGGAATTGTAGGAGATGATACAGATGGACATATTGACGATATCACTCGTTTTGTTTCAGAAGATACTGTTTTAACTGTTGTTGAAGAAGATCCAAATGATGAGAATTATGAATTATTACAAGAAAACCTTCATAATTTAAAAAACATGAAACTTTCAGATGGTCGATCATTAAAAGTCATTGAACTACCAATGCCTAGACCGGTAGAATATGAGGATCAAAGATTACCAGCTTCTTATGCTAATTTTTATATTGCAAACAAAGTAGTCATTGTTCCTATATTCAATGATAAAAATGACACCAAAGCCTTAGAAATAATTCAAAACTGTTTCCCTGACCGAAAAGTAATTGGGATAAATTCAGTTGACATTATTTGGGGTTTAGGAAGTTTTCACTGTTTAAGTCAACAAGAACCAACTATCTAATATGAAAATTACAAACTACCTTAGTCTAGCTTTCTTATTTATTATTATTGGCCTAACCGTTGTTAATGCGCAAGAAAGGGATGACCGTGCTACAATTCTAAATTTTAAGGGTATCCAATATAAATCAAAGGATTCCTTATTTTATGCCAATTTTCGGTTCAGAATGCAAAATCGTTTAGGATTCAAGAATGAATTGAATGGACTTGATGACGGCAAGTTTGATGCGCGAATAAGAAGATTACGTATGCGTATGGACGGATACATCTATACACCCAAGATATCATATTCAGTTCAGTTAGCCTTTACTAGAAGTGATCAGGATTTTGACGATACGGGAATTCCAAATATCGTTCGTGATGCTGTTGTATTTTATAATTTTACCGATGATTTTTACATTTCATTTGGTCAGAATAAATTACCAGGAAATAGACAGCGGGTAAATTCTTCAGGACAGTTGCAATTTGCGGATCGTTCTTTAGTAAATGAAAATTTCACATTAGATAGGGATTTCGGTATATCTTTTAATTTGAGTAAAAAAATTGGGGATATGCCATTCAATGCAAAAGCTGCAATTTCAACAGGTGAAGGTCGTGCTGCGGCTTCTACAGATCCGGGATTGGCATACACAGGACGTGTTGAAGTTCTTCCTCTAGGAAAATTCACAAATGACAATGACTACCAAGAAGGTGATTTAGAGCGTGAAGAAACTCCAAAGATCTCAATTGGTGCTGGTTATAGTTATAACGATAAAACAAAGAGAGAAGCTGGACAATTAGGAAGATTTGTGAAAAATCCTTTTACCTTCAAAACGGCCTTTGCAGATGCTATGTTCAAATATGCGGGTTTTGCTTATCAGGCGGAGTATATGAGACGTGATGTCGACAATCCATTCAACGTAACAGATGAAGACGATCCTCAAGAAACTTTCGCCTATAAAGGTTGGGGTGTAAACCAACAAGTATCTTATCTATTAAATCATGGATACGAAGTTGCTGGTCGATACACATACGTCATGCCACATAAAGATATTCAGGTATTTGAACAGCAGACCGAAGTCATGGAAATAGGTCTAACTAAATATATGAAAGCCCATAGGCTTAAATTCCAATTAAATGGAACATATACATTTAAGGATGGTTATTTCAACAATAATAATGATAAAAGTTCCTGGGGAGCCATGTTTCAAGTGGAGCTAGGAATATAAAAAGGATAAAATTAAGAAGGGTGATCAGAAATGGTCACCTTCTTATTTTGTATGCATTTTGGCATAAAATTGCATCATGCATATAAGAATCATTATATTTAAAGCTTAATTAGAACAATGAAATATTATATTATAGCAGGAGAAACATCTGGAGATTTACATGGGGCAAACTTGATTAAAGCTCTTAAAATAGAAGATCCGGATGCTGAATTTTATATTGTAGGTGGAGACCAAATGCAAGAAGCCTCTGGTAATCCGGTTTTGATTCATACCTCAGAGATGGCATTTATGGGGTTTGTAGAAGTTCTAATGAATCTAAAAAGTATAGCCAAAAACCTTAAAAAAGTAAAGGCTGATATATTAAAGGTTCAACCTGACACCGTGGTACTTATTGATTTCCCTGGATTTAACATGAAAATTGCTGAATATGCTAAGAAACTGGGCATAAAGGTAAATTATTATATATCACCAAAAATCTGGGCTTGGAATCAAAAAAGAGTTTACAAAATCAAGAAATTGGTTGATCATATGTTCTGTATCCTTCCATTTGAAGTAAAATTTTATAAGCAATTCCATTACCATGTAGATTATGTTGGCAATCCCCTATTGGATGCAATTTCTACCTATAAATTTCAACCTGATTTTAGAGAAAAGAATGGTTTAGATGAAAGTCCAATAATAGCACTTCTTCCTGGTAGCCGTAAAATGGAAATTGAACATTTACTTCCAGAAATGGTAGGATTATACGATAGATTTCCAAGACATCAGTTTGTTATTGCCGGAGCTCCAAATTTTGATATTAGTCTATACCAAAGATATATTGGAGACTATGATATTAAAGTTGTTTTTGACCAAACTTATGACTTGCTAAAAAATGCTGAAGCTGCAGCTGTAACCAGTGGTACTGCTACTCTTGAAACAGCTTTATTAAGAATTCCTCAGGTAGTTGTCTATAAGGCAAATCCGATTACGGTTATGATTGCCAGGAAATTAGTAAAGGTTAAATTCATATCCTTAGTAAACTTAATTAATGACTACCTTTCTGTCATTGAACTTATCCAAGGTGAATGTACTACAGGGAATATTGCAGATGAATTAGGAAGATTGATATCTGACCCAAAACATAGAGCAAGTGTTTTAGAAAACTATGATATTCTACATGAAAAAATGGGCACACCAGGTGCATCCGAAAAAACTGCAAAATTGATTGTTAAGTATATGCAAGGAAATAGTTAAACTATTTCCTTTTTTTATTGTCCTAATAGAAGGAGGAAACTGTAATGAAATATATATTAAGTGTCATTTTATTGTTCGGAGCGATCTTGTCGAATGCTCAAGAAGTTCAACATATATCGCGATTAGAACTTGGCAAAAAAGAAAAAAAGAGTTTTAATAGAGGGGATTCATCAATGGTCTTAAAAATAGACACATTGATTATGAAGGATAAGTCCAAATTGGAATTTTATGCGAAGAAAGATGTTAAGTTAGAAGTTGGTTATGCTGAAATAGGAAAAAATGCTGTAATCACCGGCCAAGATAGTAAGAACAATGCTACAAACATTGATTTGGATATTAACATCAATAAATTAGGATCTCTATTTGTAATTGCGAGAGGAATAGATGCCTTCAATGGCACAAAAACATTCCCAAATGGCAACGGTGGTAAAGTTGTCATCAGCTACGATCCAGCGGGTATCACACCCCAAACAAAAGATAAGAAAGCAACAAATTATTTATTTGTCGATGTTCAACCTGGTGGTTTAAGAGTAAATCCTACAAGTGAGATTGGACAAATTTATAGCAGGATTTCAATGTCTCAACCTGGATTGCGGGGGATGCCCCAAGGCCAGATTTATTCTGGATCACCTGGAAATGAAGGTAGCTTTGAATTGAAAGCTAAGGAATAAAATTCCGGAAGAACAAAAATATTTAAAAGGTCAGGATATTTCCTGGCCTTTTTGTTTAAAAACACGAGGCACTGAATCAAAGATCCAATGCCTACTAGGTTAGTGTTAAAAGAAAAAGTTAAACTAGATCTATAACCCGTGTTTCTTTTTTTATCTTGTTAATTTTTATCTGCAAAAGAATTATAGATGCTATGAATGTTATTGTAGCAATCACCGTTAATCCAATTATTGAATTTTGAACATATTCTGCGGATCCTTTTTCAATTAATAGAGTCCTAAATATTTGCAAGTAATGCGTTAAAGGAATCATTTTCGCAATTCCTACAACCCATTCAGGCATTTGACTCAATGGCCAAGTAAATCCACTTAATATAAAACTAGGTGTGGCAATAACCATCAGGATTTCTGTAGCTTTTAATTGAGAAGGAATTGCAATACTTACCAAAATACCAATAAAACTTACAGCCAATAAGAAAAGAAAAGTAGACCCAATAAATGCCCATCCATTAATGGAAAGTGGCATTCGGTACCAGATTGAGAATAGGTAATATAAAACGAATATTAACAAAGACATTAATATATATGGAAGTATTTTTACTAAAATCAGTATAAATACATTGTTTGATTTTTTTACCAATTCACTAAATGTTCCCTTTTCAAATTCAGAGGAAAAGCTCAAAGCTAAACCCAACATCATTACTTGTTGCAAAACAGTCAATAGAACTCCAGGAAGCATAAAATACAAGTAGTTTCCACTTCGGATATTCTGTTTAATCATGGTAATCTTAAAGGGTTCATATTGCTTAGATGCAACAAACTCAGGAACACCTTTTTTTTGCTGAGCTTTAATCTGTACACCGGCTTTTAATGTAGAAGCGGCAACATTTACCGCCATCATTGCATAGTTTGATGTCAAAGTATTTGAAGCATTGACAAATAATGTTAATTCTGTGGATCTATTATAATTAATGTCGGATGAAAAATTCCTAGGAATCTGAACTACCACAGTCGATTCTGTTTTCATCGCCTCTTCCTTTGCCTGAAAAGGATCATTAAGGACCTTAGCAACATAAATCACCTCGCTTTCAGAGAACATATCTATCAATTGTCTACTTAATGGGCTCCTGTCCTCATCTACCACTATTATCGGTAAATGAGTTACTTTTCCTTTTTTATAAACTCCACCCACCAAAACGCCATACAAAACGGGAGCACCCAGAAAAAGAACCAGAAGGACCTTATTTTGGAAAAACAGGCGAAATTCTCTTTTTATCAAACTCCAAAAATTTTTCATGGTTTAGTTTTGTTTAACAATGAAACTAGCCTTAGTTAATAACTCTTTAGATTCCTGAACATTTATTGGCTTTAAATGAACTTCAAACAATGATTCTTGTTCCTCAAAATCAGGATATGCAGTTGAAATATTCGCATATGAACTTAAGGGTTTGATCGATTCAACAGTAGCCTGTAATTCTTTATTTTCTAAATATGGAATTATTAAGGTCTTCTGTTCGCCTTTATCAAACACTTTTATTTTGCTTTCTGGAATTGTAACTCTGAAAAAAGTTGCATCATTTAAATATCCCGATATTAAGCTGTAACCTGCCAATGCCAACTCTCCTACTTGAAGGTTTATATTTTCAATACTCATATCCTGGGGCGCAATTATGTATCTTTCTTTCGCTGCTACATTAACCTCGTCCACTGCACCCAACGCTCTTTCCTTTTGCCCCAATGCCATTTTTTGTTGCTCTATTCGAGCACCGTGCTGAACATCTGCTAATTCAGCTTCCGCAGCTAAATATTGATTTTTTGCACCTTGGTATTTTGCATAGATCTCATCATATTTTTGTTGCGAAATCAAGGAGTCCTTCAATAAATTATTCATACGGTCCAAGGATTTCTGAGCAAAATCAAATTGTTCCTTAAGGCCATTTACTTTGGCGTGGAGCTGTTTCATTTGTCCATCAGTTGCTCCTTTCACGGCCATATCATATTGAGCTTGTGCGGAAGCTAATGCCCCTTCAGCTTGGATAGATTTGGCAGTTACTTCTGGAAGCTCCAAAATAACCAGTGTATCCCCTTTATGGACATTTTGGCCTACTTCCACATTAATTTTCTGAATTTTTCCCGGAATTTTAGTCGTAACAGCAATCTGATCACGTTCAATTTTTCCTTCTAGTTTTAATTCTTTAGTTTGCTTATTTCCTGTGCAGCTTTGTAGCAATACAAACCCTGCAATAGTGTATAAAATATTTTTCATGATTATTTAGTGATGGTTTGGTAAAGGTTTCCATTAGCTTTTAATAACTCAGTTGCTGCCATTCTTTGACTTAATACTTGATTATAAAATCCTAAAGACTGCTTGTAATATTCGTTTTCAGCTTCTAAACGCTCTGTTACGTCGGTCAACCCTTCTTCAAATTGGCGCGACGCTAGGTGAAGGTTATTTTTAGAAATTTCAACTTGCTGATTGCTAACTTCAATTTTCTTATTTGCTAAATTGTAATCAACTTCAGTTTTGCGTTGTAATAATGAAAGCTTTTCTTTAGTATCAGCAAGTTTATTCTCATTGATCTGAATATCAATTTTTGCTTTATCGATTGCAGTCTTATGAGTTTTACCTTCAAAAATGGTCCATTTTACCCCCACACCTAAGGCATAATTAGGTGCCATCATCAAATGATTGGACTCCATTTTTAAATTGCCAATTTTTGGTAAATCCTTTATAGTCATATCCGTATTAAAAGCATTGAAATAAGAAATATTTCCAAAAGCGAATACCTGAGGTAATTTAGCACCCTTTTCTTTTTTCAGAACAAATTCATAAGCTTTTTGGGAAGCTTCCAAGGCATCTAACTCTTTCCTATTCATTTGCATTGCGGAATCTAAATCTAAATTCAACACTTTTAATTTGTACGTAATAGAATTTAGGTCTTCTTGTGACATTCCTGTCAATTCCTGAAGCTTATATAGCAATAATTCTCGGTTACTTTGAACTTCAGCTTTTTTACTCTCCAATTCCAACATCGCCAATTTGATCTTGTCTCTGTCATAAGGAATTGCAAATCCATTTTCAATACCTTTTATTACCTTTTCATGCTCTTTATTTAATCTCTTTTCGGAATCGGTAATCAGCAGATCCACTTCTTTTAAAAGCATTAATTGATCAAAGCTTGTCATAACTTCTTGTGCTAATTGATCGTAACCTGCTTCAGTCATAAGTTCCTGTGCTTTGAACTTCTGTTCTAAAGCTTTTTGACCATTAGTAATCTGAAGCCCGCTGAAAATAACCTGAGTTGCTGTCACCCCTGCCAGTCCAACTTGCGTGGAAAGATTCATGCGCTGTGATCCATCGAAAATTGTTGAACCTAATAGAGGAAGGGTTTTCGTCGGCAAATCTATATCTATATTACTATTGATGTAGCCGTACATCGCATTAGCGTATACTGTCGGCAATAATTTACCTTTTACATGATCTCTTTCTAATGCTACTTTTTGATTCTCAAGATTAGCATTTATCAAGGATTTATTGTGATAAACAGCTTTTTCAACAGGCATTTTAAAGCCTTCCAACCCTTCTTGGCTATAGGCATTTAATCCAGCCAATAAGATTAATGCAAGACTAGAAATGGTTTTTTGAAATTTATTTTCCATATTAAATCAGTTTGACTTTTTTCTTTTAACAAGACAAAGGTGCAAGTGTTTCAGGACAATAAATTTCAGATATCTTAAAAAATGAAATTGGAAAAGTATATGAGAGTTATATGGAAAAATGCTTCTAATTAGTTGTTAATTAGAAAGAAAACATTGAAGTTAATAAAATCTGAGGAATTTATTTTATTCCTCTAATCACAGAAAGGGTTTGTTGCGATATACCAAGATAGGATGCTATATGGCCTAAAGAAGCATTTTGAAATAGTTCAGGATTGTCATCTATTAATGCTGAATACCTTTCATGTGCAGTTTCAAATTGCGAGTTATAGAATCGGTTTGAAAAACTTATTAAGGAATCCATGAGAACCTTTTGTATAATTTTATTTATTGTGATGTCTGTTTTTGCTAATTCTTCAATTGGCTCAAATGGAATTAAACATATTTTAGAAGGTGCCAAAGCTTGTAATCCAAATAAAGAAGGTTTTTTATAAAATAAACTTTCAATTCCAGTGCTGAATGTATTGGGACCAAAGAAATAATGAGTTATATCCCTCTTATTTTTATAATAGTATATTCTTGTAAACCCACTTTCAACGAAGTATATATATTTTAAGTAGCTTCCTGGTTCAAATATTGTTTCGCCCTTTGAGAAGTCTTTTACTACAATTATTGAATCAAAAAACCTTTCTAATTCATCATTGATATGATATAGTTCCTTAAAATAATTTAGAATAGTCATGAACACCTAATATGAACTTTAAATATACAATTTTATTGATCCTTAAATGCTGAAGATTCTAATTAACGATTGAATTAACCAATTCAATGACTTAATTAATTTCTATTTTTCAGGAAATATGTTTTAAATTTAGAATAGAAATTACAGGAACAACCCTGTTCAAACCAATAAAATATTTAAAGATGAAAAGTTTATTAACCCTATTATTATTAGCTATTGTCTCTTTTTCTAATGCGCAACATAAGGAAACTAGGAAAATCAGTAAAATTTCTGGAATTTCAGTAGCATCTGGCATTCAGGCTAAATTTATTAAATCTTCAAAAAATGAAGTGGTTGTTGATGTTTCAAGGGAAGATATACTTCCAAAAATAGAAACAAATGTTCGCAATGGAAATCTTCAAATTAAGGTTAAAAATGGAAGTGAAATTAGGAATGCTAATACTTTAAAAGTAACTGTTTACAGCAATTCAGTTATCAATTCAATTAATTTAAGTTCTGCAGGGAATCTAGAAATCCTAGATGCAATAGATGTCTCTGATTTCTCAGCAGATATTTCTTCGGCAGGAAAATTAAAAACTGGTAAAATTACAGCTAACAATACAACACTCAATTTAAGTTCCGCGGGTAAAATGAATAGTGATCTGATGTCAGAAAAATTGTCAATCAATACCAGTAGTGCCGGAGAAGTTACTTTAAGTGGCATGTCAAAGCAACTGAAAGTTAATATGTCATCTAATGGAAAAGCTTTATTAAATAATTTTAAAACTTCAACTTTAGAGGTTAATGGTAGTTCCGGTGCCGTATTAAATATTAAAGTAATTAATTCTATTGATGCCAATGTATCCTCAGGTGCTAAAGTGGTTTATTCAGGAAATCCAACTACTAAGGATATTAATAAATCATCTGGCGGAACTGTGAGTAGAGATTAAAAATCCTTTGGAAATCAATTCTAAAAATTATTAGAGATGAATTGAAATCTTTATTTTTTATCAAATAAATTTTATCTTCATAAGGAATAATAAATCCTTATGAAGATTCTTTTTTTTGCCGCTTTTTGGTTTTGTCAAATCAGTTCCAGTATTATTTTTAAATATGGTGGAATACAACCTAAATACCAATGGATTGCATTAATTGCAGGTAATATCATTTTGCTGTCTGCCTCTTGGTTTTTAATCCAACTTTTCAAAACTGTCCCTCAACCAATAGTAATTGCCTTATGTTCAGGAGGAACATTTCTAACCGTTCAATTAGCAATGGCACTTTGGTTTAAACAACCCTTAAGTTGGATACAAATTTTGGGGTCTTTAATAATTATAGTAGGAATGGTATTAGTAACTTTTGGTGATAAATCTATTTCACAATCCTAGATGTATGGAAAATGAAGTATGGATGCGTGGACCAATTCCCGAAATTCCGATATTATTACAGCCAGTAGCGCATGCTTTGCTGCAAGTAAATGAAGATGTTCAAAAATTAATAACCGATGATTTGGAGCCTTATATCTGGATCAAACCTTTCTCCATAGCCTCCATTGCTTTTCACTTACAACATATTGTAGGTGTAACAGATAGAATGTTTACTTATTCTAAAAGTAAGGGATTAATCCAGGAACAATTTGATTATTTAGCCTCAGAAGGAAAATTCGATGAAAAAATAACAATCCAAATTTTAAAGCAAAATCTAGAGGATAGAATTCTTTATTCAATAGAAGAAATAAAGAAAATTGATCCTTTAACTTTAATGGAAGAAAGATTTTTAGGTAGAAAACAAATCCCTACCACCCAAATAGGATTACTTTTTCATGCCGCAGAGCATGCCCAAAGACATTATGGACAATTGTTGGTTACAGTAAAAACCATAAGAGGATTATTAATGACAGGGTCTATCCACTAAATATCCAAATCCTAAAGCCAGAGATCTCTAGCTTTAGGATTGAATTTTGCCTTAAGCAATTTTTTCATCAAAAAATACGATGAATTGGGTTGGATTGAAACCTGTACGATCCTTAATGCTTTTAGCAAATTTTCCATAGGATGAAAATCCAGATAATGCTGCTAAATAAGTCAACTTAAAGTTTCTTGCTTCTTCTACTGTTCTTAAGTAATTATTTAAGAAATCCAATCTTAAATTATTTACATAATTAGGAAAATCAATTTTTTTGTTCCTATTGACTACAAAGGATAGGTACTTTGAATTACATCCTATTTCCTTTGAGGCCGTAGTAATTGAACATGCAGGATTCAAATATGCTTCTTGAGACTCCCATTGAGACAATGCAGCCAGAATTTTATTCTCCGTTTCTGGGTTCATGTACTCTTTTTTGATTGTTGCAGGATTATTAAACATAATAGAAAATAAATAGTGTTAATATTATAATAAAGTGGTTTTTTAAATCTTTTATCAACTTAATTGATAGTTTATTTGTCTATATGAACTTGAATTAAATGTTGAGATACTGTTTATAGACATTGCGCCTTCTTCCTCCTCATCCCCACGAATTTCTTTCATTGCATTTAATAGATGATTTCTTAACTCTTCGTCGATAGTTTCAAAGAATAACTCATTTAAATATTCAAGCCCAAACTTTGATTTGAAAGCAGAAATGGATTTAATGATGGACTTTTTAACTTTAAAATTACCTGACTTGTAACATGCCAAAATTTGCGTTTCACTCTGACTATAATTCATATAGGTCAATGTTTCAATAATCGCAAGAATAATGTCATTATTTGTTTCCTTACTTAATTGAGCCGCTATTATGGAAGCACATCCTTTTTGATTAAAAAATCCAATTTCTTTAATCATAAAAACTTTAAAAGCAATATTTCCTGAATTTCGAACCCATCTACTTAACAAAGGCAATTGCCCTGTTTCAGCTTTTGATAAGAAAAATCTATGCACCAGAATTTCATCTAAAGCATTAAATTCATTTATAAAACTTTCGTCAAGAAATTTATATGGTTCATTATTTTCGGAGAAACCATTTATTGGATTATCAGAAGGGCTATCTATTTTATATTCGCTTGTAGATAGTATCCGAAGCTGTTGAAAATAATCTTGTTTTAAATCATCTAAATTTCTTTTTGCTCGATGGATTTTATTTAAATTTTTTGATCCCAATTCTAACTCCCAAAAATTTAAAACACCAAAAGTTTTCAGAATCTGATTATAATTTTTATCATTCAACCCATGTTCCCCAAACTTGGATTTTAAATTGGCTTGAATTAAATATTTCGATAAAATTTTTAATCCCCGTCTTGAACCTTTTAAAGGATAAATCGATTGCAGCGTGGAAAAAACAATTTGTTCCGAAAGATCAACCTTATTAAAAAGGATGTTATCAATTGTAGATTCAATTTCCAGTTTCAATTTCCGCAAAGTAGATTCCTTCTGAATAAATCTTTTACTATCTAAATAGAAAAGCAATTTATTAATTGTAAATACTATTGCTATGGATACTATTATTACAATAGTAAGCTTTATCACTAACGGATAACTCCAGAATCTCGCCTGTAAATAAAACAGGTAAAATTGAAGGTAATAGCCTAGATACATAATCTTTAATATTTAATATAATAGTTAGTTGGCAATCGTATTTTGAAAAATTAGCTAAACATTAAATGCTGGTTAATTCTTCGAATGTGATACATCAAAAATACATGGAGATTATAAAAAAGTATGTCTTAAAAATAAAAAACTTTGTTCTACCATATTTTTAAGACATGTCTTAAAATATCATAACTATTTGTTATTCAATTTTTTAATGCCATCCAATTGATGCGACCATCTTAATTATTGATTTTCAGAAAATTGAAAAATTGCACTATTTTTCCATATTAAATTAAAGCCTTTTAAAGGGTGGACATCTTTTGGATTTAACACTTTTTGATAAAATTTATTTAAAATGACGTCAAATCATCAGCAAAATGCCCTAATTACAGTAAAAAATTCAATAAGAATTATCTAAATTTTGGAAATTGGGACAGTATTTACCCACTATTTTGAATTATTTAATCATAATAAGGAGCAATAGATCGAAAAAATTAAAATGTCTACCCTCCTATTTATAGGAATGTCCACCATCACAATAAACCTTATAATAACACTTTTAACATTTAAGTATAAAAAATACCTATTTAGAAATATTAAAATTATTTAGAAGAAGAGTATTAAATCTTCTGAATTGAGATAAGACCTTATTTCAGAATGATAATCAATAGGATTTTATTGGAAAAATTGGCAATTTGGATTATATAGTATTTTTTAGCCTCTCAATAAATTGAGATGGAGTTATATCCATTACTGCTTTAAATGCAATGGTAAATTTGCTATGGGAAGAAAAGCCTGCTAAATCAGCTAAATATGATAATTTGTAATCAAGCATTATTTTATTGTTCTCTAACTGAGTGACAATATACTGAATGCGAAGATTTTGAATGTAATCGTTGAAATGTTGGTTTTTATATTTTCTAACAATATAAGAGACATACTTTTGATTGGTATTGAGCTTATTTGTTAATGAATTTAATGTGATATTCTTCGATAAATAAAACTTTTCGTCTTCTAATTCATTCAATCTCTTAACTAACCTGGTTTCAGTTTCCAAAGAAATCTGAGAATCTAAATTTAAGATATCCTTTGGAATATGCTTGCTTATAAGAAAGGGCTCAACAGTTGGTTCCAAATCATTACTTATTATATCATTTTGAGAAATTAATTTTGACTTGTGCCTGATTCTTAAAAAATAATACAGAAACATAAAACAGACTATAAAAATAAGTACCAAGATCATTATAGTATTATTTCTCTTCAGCAATTTTATTTCTGAATAACTATTTTTAACTATTTGATTTCCTAAGATTTCTGCTGCATTTCTCCTTTGTTCATCTAATTCATAATATTTATTTATATAATTTAAAGATTGTTGGTAATCTTCTTTGAACTTGTTGAGTTGAGCCTCGCTATAATAATATCGTTTTTTTAATTCAACATTATTAGACCCAATCACATAAGGTCCTAATAAATCCAGGTAATTTCTAGCAGAGTCTAATTCATTTAAATTGATATATGCTTCAGATAGCAATTGAAAGGTAAATGGTCTAATTAAATTTTCCACACCATAGATTTCATCTAATACTTGCTTTAATAAAGCTATACTTTTATTTTGATCCCCATTCAATTTATAACTTTCCGCCATAATCATAAGGCTTTTTGATCTAAGCAATAATGAGAATGGATTTTCATTATCAATATAACCTTTCTGCAAGACAGCTTCATCCATTAATTCGATTGCTTCACTATATCGCTTTTCAATAATAAAATTATATGCATCTTCCTGCATAATTTCATTTGACAATTGGTTTAGGGATAATTTATCATTAACACCTTTGAGATTAACTTTTGCGCTTCTCAAATATTTATGAGATTCTTCGTAAACTCCAATTTCTCTATAAATAGAGGCCAATAAAATTGCTGTCCTAACTTTGAAATCTGGTATACCTGATAATTCCGATAATTTCTCAGAATGTTTTGCATAATTAATTGCAAGTGAATAGGTTCCTACACTTTTATGAAGGAAGGAAAGTAAGTTATAAGCCCTTATATTATGGATTTCTGTATCGGATGATTTTAATAGGGAATCTGCAATTCGGAAAGCTTCATCAGAATCTAAGGCAATTAATTTGGATCTCGCTTCAACAAATTTATTTTCGAATGAAGATTCTTGCGAAAACCCTACGAAAGGAATTAATAACACCAAGAAGAAAAGAATTAAACTTAGCTTTTTCATATTAATTCATTTTAGCAAGATACATCTCACGAAACTCAATCGGAGTACATTTTTTTTCTAAACTAAAATTTCTGTAAAAGGAAGCTCTGGAACTAAAGCCGCATTCCAATGCAAGTACATCGATATTAAGGTCAAACTCGGGTTTAATTAATTCCTTACACACCTCTTCTATTCTCAAAGAATTAATGGTTTTTATAACATTTTGATTAAAGTAATCTTTGAAAAATTGAGAGATTAATGACCTTGGAATTTTTAAATCCCTTGCCATCATGTCTATATTAAATTCCGGATTAAGATATTTCTTTTCATTAAGATAGTTTAAAATCCTCTCTTTATACGGTGATTTGTTCTGGTTAGAATTTATTTTACTACTAATCGATGTAAGTTGTTGTTCTTTAATTAACAATAAAGGTTTAACCGACTTACCAGCTGAAGTCTGTGACACTAATAATCGAAATAGGTAATTATAAATCATACTTGCCCCAATCATCATAATTACATATACAGTAACCCCTGAAAGAGGTTTTCCAACATCAAACTCTTCAAAAAAAGTAGACATTATTGTCGGAATAATAAATGCTGCCAAAACCAACAATAGAATAATGAAATAATAGTACAATCTCTTGGTATCTAATTGAAGTATATCTGAGACATTTCCTTTTAATAAAACTATGATTGGATATAATATCCAGGAAATTCCAAAAAGACTGTATAATACAATATAGTATGATTTACCATATTGAAACCTAATATATCCACTACTTAAAAAAATAAAATATACCACAGTAGCGATTAAAAATGGTAAGGAGTGATAAAATATATTTTTTTTTGAAATCTTCTTTACTTTATAAGCTAAGTATCCTAAATATAAAAATGGACCATATAATAATCCGAAAGGTGCGCCAATATCAACATATTTATACCCTGGAATTATATCTCTAAATAAGGCGGCAAAAATAACATGAATCAATAGCGTCAGAATTAAATAAGAAAGAACCTGATCGAACAATGTCTTTACATGCAAATTCAGGTATATTTGATAGCTTAATACACATAAAACTATAATAGCAGAATATATAAAAAACACCATCATGCGCTACTTGATTAATTTATTTCGATAATTTGAAGGTGATTCCCCAACATAATATTTAAAATATTTATTAAAAGCTGTCCTTGAATTGAATCCACTCAAATTCGCCAAATATTCAAGCTTTAAATTGCCTTTATTAGTATGTAAAAGATCTATTGCATAATTAATGCGATAGGAAGCTAGCCAATCTTCATAATTCGAATCCAATATATTGGTTATAAAAAAATCCAATTTATCTTTCGGAATCCCTAATTGTTTTGCAAATCGATCTAGTGATAAATGAGCATCAAGATATACTTTTTTTTCATCCATAACATTTTCAATTTTAATTTGAATTTGTTTGATTTCTAAATCAGAAATTGGATATTCAATATTTTTATAAATCCCTTTCGATGCTGCATTTTCATACTTTTTAATAAACCTATTAGATAAAAGGAACCAGGCCAATACCCCAATATTAATAAGCATTATCGCGACGATAACCAGCTGTGCTTGTAGATTTAAAAAATTATCTGATAATAGGTTGATGTAAATAATATTCAAAAAAAAGAAAATAGCAAAACCAAGTATTGCCAGAATTTCCAATAGAATTAAATTCCCTTCATTTAGTATGGATTTTGATTTTCTTTTGGAAAAAATCACTATTGAAGGATAAATAAACATGGATAATAATGTTGTAATAAAATAGATATGCCTGAATAATGCCTCATTAGATTCCCTTATTAAAAAATAAAACATAGTCACTATAATAAAGGGGATGAAATGAAGAACTACTTCTTTTAAAGGTTCTGTTTTTCCTTGTTGATTCTTATATGCCAAAAAAAGTAAAGGTCCAAATATTAATGACAAGGTTGAATCAATTTTTTTTGTCATAAAAATTATTTGAAGGATTAAGCCTACACAGAAAATGGCTAAACAAATCTCAAAAACATTCTTCTTCATATATAAAATCCTGAAAACTAATTTTTCAGAAGGTTTGGGAATAAATAAATTTGTAGACTACATAAGCCCACAGCATAGACTATATTGTTAATAATTGCACTTTATCTCATATCTACTTATATAAAATGACTAAGTAGACCTTCCATTTTCAAATATATTTAAATAATCACAGAACATTTAATTGGTTAATTTTTCCAAGAAATAAAACATTGAAGGTAATTTATTACTAAATAATCCATTTTTTTATTATTTAATTAATTGAATACCTATCAGGTTAATAATAATGGCTAATAATTGCATGAAACCCTTAATTATTGCACTAGAATTAAGTGAAAATAATTCGTTAATTTTCAAGCTTTAAGCAAAAAAATTAAACCCATTACTAAGGAATTAATTAAATTTTGGATTTATCCAATAATATAATTCTATAGTACACATATAATTAATTTAATTTATCTATTTCGAAGATAATCATTATCTAATAAAGTGCTTAAAAGAAATGATTTAAAATGATTGGATTATAATTTTAAATATTAATAAAAAAATTACATTACTTTTTATTATGCTCATTTTCAGTGTTTAAACAAATAAAAACAAACTTTTTCTGAAGTATTTTGTTGTTAAAATAATATGGTACAAAACTTAGATATACCGGAATCAGGTACTCTAATCATCTCTAACCGCTTACCAGTTAAAATTGAAAGAAAAAAAAACAAGCTAAAATTTACTCCCAGTGAAGGTGGCTTAGCGACTGGTTTAGGATCATTTTACAAAGAAAATGGATCATGGTGGATTGGATGGCCTGGTATTATTCCAAAAAATGAAGAAGAAGCATTAATCATTCAACAAGAATTAAAAAAACTTAATTTAATCCCAGTATTTCTAACAGAAAAAGAAATCAAAGGTTATTATGAAGGATTTTCAAATGCAATATTATGGCCACTCTGCCACTACAGGCCAAGTTATGTGGAATTGAAACAAGATTATTGGCTCAGCTATGTGGAAGTAAACAAAAAATTTGCTGAGGCTATAATACCTTTAATTCAAACTCAAACCAGAATCTGGGTACATGATTATCAATTGATGATGGTCCCTAAATTTATTAGGGAAGAGAAACCAGAATGCAGTATTGGTTATTTTCATCATATTCCCTTCCCCCCCATCGAACTATTTAAAATGTTACCTTGGAGAGACGAGCTCTTACTTGGTCTATTAGGGGCTGATTTGATAGGTTTTCATACTTATGAAAATGTCGACAATTTTTTAGATTCATGTGCCGGCGTCCTTAATTCCCAAGTAAATATAAATTACCTAAAAATAAAAGGAAGAAAAGTCCTCGCTGATGTATTCCCTATGGGTATTGATTATGAAAAATATAAATTGCAGGCAACTTCTCAAGACTCAAGGGAATTTAGCAAACATTTAAAAACCCTATATCAAGGTCAAAAAATCATCCTGTCAGTTGACCGATTAGATTATAGCAAAGGTATTCTTCAAAGGTTGGAATCCTTTGAAATCTTATTAAAAAACCACCCCGAATTAAGTGGAAATATAGTGTTATACATGCTGATTGTACCTTCAAGAGATCAAGTCAATCAGTATAAGAAACTTCGAAATGAAATTGATAGAAAAGTAGGAAATATAAATTCTGTGTATGGAAAACCTGGATGGCAGCCAATTGCCTATTTCTATGATTCTTTACCTTTTCATATGCTCTCTGCATTATATGCTGCGGCAGATGTATGTTGGGTAACATCCTTATATGATGGGATGAACCTCGTTTCTAAAGAATATATAGCAAGTAAACAGGACTCGACAGGTGTTTTAGTCATTAGTGAATTTGCTGGAGCATCTAAAGAACTATCCGATGCTCTGGTAATAAATCCTTATGCTGTCCATCGTACAAGCAGAACTTTATACGAAGCCCTAACAATGTCTTTGGAGGAACAAGAAGAAAGGCTTAAGGCAAGTCAGGAAATTGTGTCAAAATTCACAGTACATCATTGGGTTAATCTCTTTATGCAAAGACTCAATGAAATAAAAAATGAACAGAAACATGAATTAGCTAGAAAAGTAAGAGAAAAGGTAGAAAAGGACATTAAAGTTAATTATAAAAATAGCCATAATAGATTGATCCTTCTAGATTATGACGGAACATTAGTTGGATTTAACAAAAATGCTGATAAAGCTTCACCAACAGAGGAAGTCTATCATGTTTTAGATAAGCTTTATCAAGACCCTAATAATAACGTAATAATTATTTCAGGCAGAAAGTACGATAATCTAGACCGATGGTTCTCAGATAAATCATATTATCTAATTGCGGAACATGGAATATGGAGCAATTTTCCGAACCGAAATTGGCATCTTGTTCCTGGATTATCCAATAACTGGAAAAAAGATGTACATCAAATTCTGGAAAGATATACCGATCGTACTGCTGGTTCTTCAATTGAAGAAAAATCGCATTCATTGGCATGGCATTATAGAAAAGTAGATAAAGCATTTGGTATAAGACAAGCACAAGAGCTCCTGCAAGAATTAAGACATTTAAATCAGGTCCTTGATTTACAGATCATCAATGGTGATCAAGTAATCGAAATTAAAAACAAACTTGTAAATAAAGGTAAAGCTGCTATTGATTTAGTTAATGAAATCAATCCCGATTTTATACTCTGTATTGGTGATGATGCAACCGACGAAGATATGTTTATCGCTCTACCTCCGCAAAGCATCACGATTAAAGTCGGTGATAAGCAATCTCATGCTAAATATTACGTTGAAAACCATAAGGAGGTCCTGCATTTATTAGCAAATATTGAACACATAAATTGATAAAATGGATAAAAGACATATATATAATAGTGGAATTATTGGTAATTGCAATTACATCGCCCATGTGCATAAAAGCACAAACATAAATTGGTTGTGTTGGCCAACCTTTGAAGATAGTTTTGTATTTGGATGCTTGCTTGATACCGAAAAAGGTGGCGAATTTAATATTAGGTTAAATGACACTGAAATCAATTCTGAACAGTATTATCTTGAAAACACAAATATTCTAGTCACTGAAGTGAAAGGTAAAAATGCAGGATTTAGAGTCATTGATTTTGCTCCGAGATTTATTCAGTTTGAAAGATACTACAAACCGCTTATGCTGGTTAGGATTGTTGAACCCTTATATGGAACAGCAAATATAAAAGTCAATTGTAAGCCAAAGGCTAATTATGGAAAACATGATTACAATAAATCTAGAGGAAGCAATCATGTACAATTTGACCATAATAATGAACATTTAAGGTTAACAACAAATATTCCGATACGCCATTTTTTTGATGATGAAGATGGAAAATTCTTACTATCTGAAAAGAAGTATATGATCCTTACCTACGGAAATTCATTTGATGCCCCATTGCAACAAACTGCTGAGGATTTTCTTCAAAAAACTAAGTTATACTGGAGAAGATGGACCAAAAAAGCTAATATTCCAAATTTTTATCAAGACCATATCATTCGTTCTGCTTTAGTCCTTAAACTTCACCAATACGAAGATACTGGCGCTATAATAGCTTCGAGCACAACAAGTCTTCCGGAGTCTCCAGGTTCGGGTAGAAATTGGGATTATAGATATTCATGGGTACGGGATAGCTTCTATGTTTTGACAGCACTAAGCCATATCGGAAAATTTGATGAATTGGAAGAATTTGCCAATTACATAACCTCAATTACGCAATCCGATTCCGGTAGGCTACAGCCATTATATGGAATCCTGGGTAGAAAAGTATTAACAGAAACCACCTTGGATTATCTGGAAGGGTATCGAGGCAATAAACCTGTCCGAATTGGAAATCAAGCATATGAACATATACAAAATGATGTTTACGGACAGGCAATGATTGCTTTACTCCCACTTTATACCGATTATCGTTTTCCTCAGGATGAAAGAAAAGATGCTAAATCTTGGTTGAAGTATATCTTGGAAAAGATTCAAATGACTATAGATGAAAAAGATGCCGGGATTTGGGAATTTCGGAATATTGCTAACCACCACGCATATTCAAATCTTTTCCAATGGGCAGGTGCTTCTGCCGCACTAAAAATAGCTCAGCAGAATAATTATAAAGACATTGAAGAACAAGCAAAAACTTTAATGGAAAAAGCAGCTGCATATATTGAGAAGTGTTATGACCCTGAAAAACAAGTTTATAGAAATTCCGATGAGGGATCAAACTTGGATGCTAGTACACTTCAATTAATATTGATGAATTATCTAGTTCCATCATCCGAAAAAGCTAAAAAGCATTTGGAAGTAGTTGAATCAGAATTGAAAGGAAAAAATGGTTTGTTTTATAGATACCTCCATAAAGATGATTTCGGTAAACCTAAAACTACTTTTCTGGTTTGTGCTTTTTGGTATGTTGAAGCATTAGCATGTGTTGGCAGATTAGATGAAGCACAAGAAACATTTGAACAACTTCTTAATTATGGAAACTCCTTAAAACTTTTTTCTGAAGATGTAAATGAAGATGATGGTAGTCAATGGGGGAATTTTCCGCAAGCATACAGTCATGTTGGATTAATGAATGCTGCATATCGTATTGCTATTAAACTAGATAGGCCCATATTTATAAATAAATAAGTTAACATTAAATTTAACTTTGTTTAAAATGGTATATAATTTGTATGGTGAAACATCAAATAACGAGAATTACTATGAAAACATTACTTGGATTATCGGTAGTTGCGGCTGCCTTGAGTCTATCGAGTTGTAGTACAGATGACTCTAAGACCACTGATGGAAGAACACCTGTTACCATTCAGATAACAGATGCACCAGCTTATTATGATGGAATTTTCTTAGATATCGACCACATTGAGGTTATTACCGACGGTGGACGTGAAGTTATCGATGTGGATATCGACCCTTTTGATATTTTAGATTATCGCGAAGGTGAATATAAGTTTTTAGCAGAGCATGATGTGCCTTCTGGTAGATTACAAGAGGTAAGATTAGTTCTTGACGATGACAGTTACATTGTTGTAGACGGTGTCGAACATGATTTAACCACCCCGAGTGGACAATCTTCAGGAGTTAAAATTAAAGTTCAAGACGATTTAATTCCAAACATTGCTTACACATTGGCATTAGATTTTGATGCTTCTAAATCAATTCACCAAACTGGAAACGGAAAATATATGTTGAAACCAGTTATTCGTGCTATTCCTGTTGCTGTTTCTGGAGCAATTACAGGTCTTATATCACCAATAACTGCAATGCCTCATGTGTTTGCTATTCAAGGGACCGATACTTTAGGCACTTTAGCTAGTCCTACTGGTAAATTCTATTTTCCAGGAGTTACTCAAGGTACTTATGATATCTTGATAGAGCCTACTGATGATGCTTACAAATCATTAACTATTCAAGATGTTACAGTTACTACTGGTCAAACTAAAGATCTTGGGACTATAGAAATTTTGACAAAATAATCTTAAAAAAAATAATTTTAAAGGGGATACATAATGTGTCCCCTTTTTTATTAGCCTACTATAAAAAGTATAATTTGTTAGATCTATAAATTGTCCGAATACAGTATTACATGTAGTAAAAATCACCTAATATGACCAGCATTTAAAAATTTCTTTTGGTTAAACTTTCAAAATTATTTAAAGTCAATAAAGAAAATAACACTAATATATTTAACTGAAATTTAAATTTTACTCGGACCAATAATTTATTCAACATGAAAAATTTTACTTTAGCCATCCTACTCTTTCTTTCCTTATCCTGTCCTGCTCTTTCTCAAGATTTTGATGATCTTGAAATTACTGATTCAGTTAATTATCAAAGAAATAATGAACTTTTCGAACGAATCGTAGAACAATATATGTTGAATTATCCCTTACAGGCACTTTTCCCAAATAATGATAATATATTAAATATGATGATGATTCTTTCAGAAGATGGATTTTTGGGTTTTTCAAACAGTCGTTATCTTACTATTGAATCAAGAGGGGGTAAAAGGTTAAGATTTCGTGACATGGAAGGTGATATAGGATATTTAAAGATAGGAAGTTCTGGAAATCATGAATATTATGGACCTTATGGAAATAACATTTCTTCCTTTCAAAAGTCTTATGACAAATATGTGATTAAGGATGAATTAGGAGTTTATTATGATTTAGTTTTTAGTTGGTTGACCTTAAAAAGTATTACCTCTGACTCTGGATATGTGCTCAATATTGAGAAAGGCAAAAAGGGATATATAATTTCAGATAATCAAAATAATTCAGTCTTCATAGCAAAGAATGGCTCAGGCAAAAAAATAGCAACGTATTCTAATGGTAAAATAAAAGAAAGTAAAGGAGGAATTTTTAGCTTAAGTTATATTGTAACTGAAGGCCAATCCAATGTTTTCTATTTAAATAATGATTATGTGTCGGGAAGCTTCGAAATCATTACTAATAAAGGTGTAAACCTAACGATTAGAAAACAAGATATTGAAAACCCCCATCATCAAAAACAAGTAGGACTATAAAATAAAAGGGGATAAAAATCCCCTTTTATTTTAACTTTTTATCTTAAAAATCTGAGAAAAGTCAGTTCGTTGAATTCTTACAGCATTCAAAATCGCTAATAAAGCTACTCCGACATCTGCAAACACCGCTTCCCACATGGTTGCTAACCCTCCAGCTCCCAAGATTAAAACAATTGCTTTAACTCCAAAGGCAAACCCAATATTCTGCCATACAATTTTCTTCGTCCTTTTCCCAATTTTAATAGACATCGGTATTTTGATCGGTTTATCATCTTGAATAACGACATCTGCTGTTTCAATAGTTGCGTCTGATCCTAACCCTCCCATCGCAATTCCTACATCTGAAATGGCTACAACAGGTGCATCATTAACACCATCCCCAACAAAGGCAACAATAGAATCTATTGCCTTTACTGCTTTTAACTTTTCAACTTTATCTTCTGGCAATAAGTCCCCAAATGAAGAATCAATCTCTAATTCTTTAGCCACCTCTTTAACAACACTCGATTTGTCCCCGCTCAACATCGTTACTCTTACTTTTTCTTCATGAAGTGCTTGTATGGTTTCTCTTGCTCCCTCCTTTATCTGATCTGAAATACTTATATAACCAATATATTGCCCCCCTAATGCAACTGCTATCGTCGTAAAAACAATATTTTGATGTTCTTTGGGATATGTGACATTAAATTTATCCATCAATTTAAAATTGCCAACCAATAACTCTTTTCCATCTGCCCTGCCTTTTAACCCATGTCCCGCAATTTCCTCAATCGAATCTAGGTTCATATTTTCCTTTACATCTCCTACATATTCGTGTATTGCAGTAGCAACCGGATGCGTACTTTTGCTTTCAATTTCATTTACATATTGTAAAATTAATTTTTCATCAAATTGAGGATCAAAATTAATTTCCGAGACCTTAAAAACTCCTTCGGTCATGGTTCCGGTCTTGTCCATTACCACATGCTTAACTGATGCAAGAGTATCTAAAAAGTTGCCTCCTTTGATTAATATGCCATGCTTACTAGCTGCACCGATTCCACCAAAATATCCTAGCGGAATTGAAATCACCAATGCACAAGGGCAAGAAACTACTAAAAACACCAATGCTCTGTAGAGCCAATCTTGAAATATGTAATCCGAAACAAAGAAATATGGGAAAAATGCAATTCCAATCGCTAGAAAAACAACTATTGGAGTATATACTTTAGCAAATTTTGATATAAATAGCTCTGTTGGTGCTTTTTGAGTGCTTGCATTCTGAACCATTTCGAGAATTTTGCTCAGTTTGCTATCATTATAGGAAGAACTGACCTCTACCTCAGATACTGTATTCAGATTTATCATTCCTGCAAATACGGAATCCCCCAACTTTTTTGTATCTGGTTTACTCTCTCCTGTTAATGCTGCAGTATTAAATGAACCCATATCACTTTTAAGAATTCCATCCAATGCTATTTTTTCCCCAGGTTTTAATTGGATTATATCACCAATCTTAACATCCTTCGCTTTAATTTTTTCTGTTTTTCCATCTTTAAGAATTGTAGCTTCATCCGGTCTCTGGTCTATCAAGGATTTTATATTCGATTTAGCCCTTGATACAGCTAGGGTTTGGAAAGCCTCTCCTACTGCATAAAACAACATAACGGCCACCCCCTCTGGAAATTCCCCAATAGCAAATGCACCAATGGTAGCAATTCCCATTAAAAAAAATTCTGAAAAGAAATTTCCTCGTTTAATGCTTTTTAATGCATCCTTCAATACTGGTAAGCCAACTGGAAGATATGCAGCAAGATACCAAACTAGTCTCACCCAACCTGTAAACCATGTAAATTTAAATAAATGATCCATAGCCAAGCCCATTAATAATAATATTAAACTAATTATGGCTGGCCTAAACAAATTAAATAATCCGCCTTCCATCTCATGACTATGATCATGGGAATGTCCATGTTCATGCTGATGACTATGGTCATGCTCTTCATTTTCTTCCTGATGTTGGGTATGTGAATGAATTGGTTTTGAATCACTAATTTTTAGTAAATCATCTGCTTTTGCGTTCTTATATACTTTGGCGGTTTGACTGCATATCTCGCATACCCCATTACTATTATATATATGTTTATGATCCATGTAATCTTGATTATATGATAAATTTAACTAATTTAAAATCAATAGACCTTCCCATTAATCATATTTCTCCTGTAAAATAAAATCCATGTAGATATATTGTATATTCTCTTAATTGCCATTAAAATAAGTGATTGATTTATCTTGCAGATGAAAATTATTTTAATAATTTATCTGAAAACTATGGAAATGAATATAAATAATAAGATACTTAGATTTTGTTTAACCTCTATTATGTTAACCATCTGTTTTTATGGATTTTCACAACCCTATGTGATTCAAAGCAAAGATGGATTTGCAAATATTAGGGAAAATGGAAATATAAATGCTAAGGTAATTCATAAACTAAATTCTAATACGGTTATACTAATCGACCAAATTGAAGATCAAGATGTTGAAAATGATAAATGGTTGAAAATATTGTATTATAAAAACAGACCGTTTTCTATCCTAGAAGATTTAGAAAATAGTGAAATGGAAACTGGTTATATTCATATTTCCCAAATTATCCCTTTAGAATCCTTGGAAAAAGACAATTCCGGTGTTTTAAAAATGAATTATTCAATTGGATCATTTATACCAAAAAATTACAAAATCACTTATCATGACGACACACAAAACTTTATAAACACCATAAATAATTACCATTATTATTTATCCGATTGCGGAACTCCTAAGACGGCCATAACAAAAGCTACAGCTGTACTAAACAAAACAAGTATAACAATTCCAGATAAATTATGGTTGGGCATTATCTCTGCCCATAATGACTTTCAATACTTCAAATCAAAAGATGCATTATTTGCTTATCAAGGAATTGGTGATGGGTCCTGTTTTAATCATGTTGTATGGGTATTCCAGAGTGGAAAACTTATTCAAAGATTTATTGGATGGGAATATTAAGAATATAATAATCCTTATTGATCGATCGTGAATGAAAACAAAAAAACCTGATTGCAATTGCAACCAGGTTTCCAATATTATTTTAATCTAACCTTATTTATTGTTTGAAATTAACTGCATAGCTTTTGGATCCATCCGATAAAGTAATTGTTGCATTCGAATAATCCCTATTCAGATAAATATAAAAATTAGTATATGTCGATTTCATTGCCAATGTATAAACATCTGGTAATTCTTCATTTCCTCGATTTACATTGTTGATTTCAAATCCATATCTAGACTTAGCGTTACTTGCAGATGTTAGCTCAATTACATTTCCAACAATCTCCATTTTTGTGAAAAAAGCATCTTTAGGATTTACTTGAACATTACCATTTCCTTCAGTATACACTTGAGCTTGGTAGGCAGTAAAAATCTTGCCTTGAAGATCTTTCGTTACGGTCTCTTTTACTTTTTCTGGAACAACTCCATTATCCTTTTCACAAGAGATAAATAACACTGCGAATAACAAAAATATGCTTAACTGTTTCATAGTTTTTATGTGATATTGACCAAAATTAGAACAAATTTTAAAAGCAATTTAATATTGAGGTAATACTAAAAATATTTGTAGCTATATGTTTGCAAATTGCCTATATCAAAGAATTCTCTCTCAAAAACCCATTTCTTAACCATATTATATTTGCTAAATCTCTTTTAGCCTAAACTTAAATTCAGTTTATATTGTCAAAATATTTTTCAAAATTTTATTCGCTGAGACTAATATCTACCTACATTCTTCATTTCTATTTTTCGCTAACGCGTTTTAGCAATTATCTTACACACGAAATTCTGTCTTTTAACGTTTTTTTAACAGTATAGCAATTAAAAAATCTATTATAAACTTAATCTTAAATTATATGCTAAAAATGAAAACAACTAGCCTGTTGTTATTTCTATCCCTTACTTTGATTATTTTTTATTCTAGTTGCAGTAAGGATAACAACTTAGAAATACCAGATCCTGAATTAGAAAACCTAGAAATTAAAGACATTACGTCGGAAGCATCTACTCTATTTAGTAATGAAAATCCAGATGGCCCAAATGGTCCAGAAGGCTCTAAAAAACTAACTGACGGTGACACAACAACTAAATTCCTAGTGAAGGACTTTAAATCATTAAATATTGATTTTCAATTTGATACTGCAAAACTTGTTGCTTCTTACGAATTTACTACTGGAAATGATTTCGATGGCCGTGATCCTATGGATTGGAAATTTTATGGTTCAAAAGATGGACAAAATTGGAAAGAATTGGACAATCATGTCGGAATGCAATTCAGAAAAAGAAGAAAAACATACCAGTTTTTCTTTAAAAACAATGAGAAATTTACTCATTATAGATGGGCAATTTCTAAACTTTATAATGATAACATGTTTCAGGCTTCAGAGTTTAGATTAATTCAGATGCCTCCTTCAAGTCAAAAAGACGACCCAATCCAGAAAGTCGATAGCTTAACAAAAAATAATGTTTCATTAGTCTTCATAAACCATTCAGGAAAATTGGATTTACCTTATCAGGAACGATTGACAAATACTTATTTCACAGTTTATCCAAAACTAATAGCTGATTTTAATCCAAATGCTAAAAAGAAAATTTACTTTATCATTGATCCTACTTATGATGGTGTAGCATATGCCTTTGGAGATGTTGTTGTATTTGGATTTGACTATATGGAGAAAAATCCAAAAGATGGGGATGTCGTTGTTCATGAAACTATGCATCATATCCAACAAGGTTATAAAGGAAATGTTCCTGGATGGCTGGTTGAAGGAATTGCTGATAATGTGAGATACCATTATGGAATCGATGAACCTGACCCTTGGACCCTGCAGGATTATAAACCAGAACATAATTATGATGGTAGTTATGGAATTACAGGTAGGTTCCTGCTTTGGATTGAAACCCACAAGAACAAAAATTTTGTCAAAGAGTTAAATAATGCCTTATACAATGGTGTAGATTACAATGATTTCTTTGTACAAAAGCTCGGCAATTCTATTCAGATTATCTGGAATGAATATGCAAAAAATCCAACTATATAAAACTTTAAATATAAAATTCCAGCGCTGAGGCGCTGGAATTTTAAAAAACCTGTCTATGAAGTTTTAAGTTTAAAGTTTATGATTTATAAACTTCCTATTTCTTTAATAACAGCATCAATATCAGCATTCAAATTATCAATATTTTTGTTCTGCAGATGATTCCCTTTATAATCTTTTAATTGTTCAAAAAACTGAATAAGGTTGCTTTTAAATTCATCGTATTTCAAATCTGTTGGAACATATTTATTGTCTGGGACTAATCGTTCAACTCTTGGGTTTTCTATGGCTGGAAACTGAATCCATTTACCTGTATGGTCCAACTTTGGAATATACTCTTCTTGCATCCAAAGAATAATCTCATCTTGGGGTTGGGATAACCTTAAAAAATAATGCCGAGAATCAGAAATTTTTAATCCAAATAAATTGACTGAATAATCATATTCTTTTAAAAACTTTGATAAAACCTCACTTTTCATTAATCCTTGAACCAAGTTAAGAATCCTCTCATTTTCATTCATCATATCATCACGTATTAAGTTTTTCATATCGTACTTCTTTAAAAATAAGGAATGATTGATAGATTTTTAGAATTATTAAAACATTAACCCTGGATTAACTTTAGAAGTCTACTTTAAATAAAAAAGATATGAATTTCACTATTTCTAAAATATCAGTAGCAATCTCTTTTAGTCTGATCCTTTCTATTTTTAATGCATGTGTAAAAAAAGATGAATTCATACAGAAATTTCAAATAGACCCCAATAAGGTTGAAATATACACTTATGAAGAATTCCAATTAAAAGCCAATAAAGAAGTGGTTAAATGGACTTCATCAAATGAATTCATTTGTCAGGTAAATGAAAATGGTTTATTAAAAACTAGACACATAGGAAAAGCAGTTGTTCAAGCAAAGTTTCAAGATGAAATTATAAATATTGATATACTTGTTAAACCTAGATTTACCCATTTCCCCGAACCTGTTCCTAGAATGGATGCAAGTCTATTAGAAATTTTAAAAATTGAAGAGCGTACATTAATCTCTCAAAGTTTAGTTCAGCTCATCTATCAAACAGATTCTAAATTAATTGATCATTTTTATTATCTGTTTTTCAATAATAAACTCAAATATGCCATCATTGATTACATAACACTTACAGGAACTCAATATGATGAACTTTTATTTTTCTATGACGAGAGATATGAATATTTAGGTAAAAGTAAGAGGGACCACTATTTTACAGATCAAAATAAGAATATTTTAATTGCAATATCTTTTCAAAGCAAACCGAATGTTCGATATATGCAATATCAAGAATTAGATTAATCATTTATATTGACTAACTTTTGTCTTTAATTAGGACACTTTATTTATTCTCTTTCCTTTATTAAATAAATTAAAAATATTTTTTAGAAATGTGATTTAAGGAAATGAATAGTGGAAAAATGAAATTTAATATTACCTAAAAATTATTTCTAATTTTTTTAATGAACATTTTCAATTATTGGCACAATATTTTCACTTACGTCCCCGTAGTTGTTTAACATTAGATAATTGTTTGAATAATGAGGATTTATTAGGTCAACTTATTCCTTATTTTAAATGCTTATCGACTAAAAATGGATTTTTTAATATGGTCAAGAATCAAAACTTTAATAGTGATGAAATTATTAAAGAATTAAAAAAATTGGATGAGAAACATCATCATTATCTGCAAACAGATGGAAAATGGTTGATTGGGGGCTTTGAATCCATTGTGAGTTATGATGGAAAGATTTCCACCATTCATGGAGAACAAGTAACTCTGAAAAAGGAAATCTATATGATGTTACCTTCAGAGATTAGGGAGGAAATAGCCCAATTTATGGATGTAGAATAAGCAAAGCATGCGGGGTATCCCCTTCAAAATTGCGAAAGATCATAAAACTTGTGAAAAACAAAAAAGCAGTCTATAAATTTATAGGCTGCTTTTGTTTTTGCTCATATTTTTCAGAAAACTGTATATTTAAGAGCACATCGTATTTCACAATTATGGAAGAAAATAAAACTTTACCTATTCTTAATGCAGAAGAAATCAGAGTACTCGGATCATTGTTGGAAAAATCCAAAACAACTCCGGAATATTACCCAATGACTCTCAATGCTTTACAAACTGCATGTAATCAAAAATCTTCACGAAAACCCGTAGTTCAATATGATGAAACAACAATCATTCAAGTAATTGATACACTCAGAAAAAAGGGCTTAGTATCTACTGTTGTCGGCGGTGGAAGCCGAGTTACTAAATACCAACATAATCTGGCAATACAATTTCCAATCTTACCTCAAGAATTAGCAGTTTTGTGCTTATTGTTTTTAAGAGGACCATTAACTGTTGGTGAAATCAATAGTAATTCTGGTAGATTATTTGATTTTGAAAATTTAGATGAGGTGCAGGAACTTCTAAATAAATTAAGTACAGATAACCCTCCTTATATTAAGCAGCTATCAAAACGACCTGGTCAAAAGGAAGTCCGTTATATTCATTTATTTTCAGATTTTGATGAGGATTCTTATGAGGAAGATACACCTCCAACTCTATCCAGCAATAATTCTTCCATAAACCAGTTAGAAGAAAGGGTTGCTTATTTAGAAAATAAACTAAATACGCTACGTGAAGAATTTGATGAATTAATGAAACAGCTTTCATAAGCTTAAAGAAATTCTAAAATGAAAAAATTACTCATTATAGCTTTCCTTGGATTATTTATTTGCACAGCACATGCTCAAAGTATTCATTCGTTGTCAAATAATAATAAATCAAGTTTCCGAGGCTTGTCTACTTTTAAAGATAAAACAATTTGGGTAAGTGGCAGTAATGGTAAAGTGGGGAGATCCACTGATATGGGTAAAAATTGGGAATGGATATCTCCAAAAGGTTATGAAAAATATGATTTTAGAGATATTCAAGCCTTTGGTCCCAAAGAAGCAGTTATAGTTAGTGCTGGGGCCCCTGCTATTATATTATACACCAAAGATGCCGGAAAAAATTGGAAAGAAGTTTATAGAAACGATGATCCAGATATCTTTTTAGATGGTATGGATTTTAAAGGTAAAACTGGCTATATAATTGGTGACCCTATAAATGGAGCTTTCCAGCTTTTAAAAAGTAACAACAAAGGGAAAACCTGGCAAGATGTAACCGAGGCTATTCATTTGTTTGCAGAACCCGGAGAAGCAGCTTTTGCTGCAAGTGGTACCTCCTTGCAAGTCATTAATGATTGGCTATATATAGGAACTGGTGGATCTTACTCAAGCCTAATGAAGCGAAGTGAAAAAGAAAGTAAACTTGATGTTCAAGATGTTCCAATTTGGTCTGGATCTGCAAGTACTGGGATCTTCTCAATTGATTTCTTAAATGAACGTGAAGGTGTAGTCGTTGGTGGTAATTATACTTCCGACAAGGATAACAGCAACAATATTCTGCTTACAAAAAATGCTGGCCTTTCCTGGGAAAAACCGGAAGTTCCAGTGTATGGCTTCAGATCTTGTGTCAAATATATTTCTCCCAAAATCCTTGTAGCAACGGGAACTTCTGGAACTGATATTTCGGAGGATGGTGGAAATACCTGGAAAAATATTTCAACGGATAGTTTTAATGTCATTGCAATATCCAGTAATAAAAAACATATCTATTTGGCTGGAAGCAATGGTAATATAGCCTTATTAACTTTATAAAGTTCACCAATAGATCAATAAAAAAGCCAGTTAAATTGAATTAACTGTCTTTTTTTATTTTACGCTAATGTTATGCAATAGGTTCCAGATATTGAGCATAGCAATATCCTTCTTCACCATCTTTAGTTCGTACTAACCACCATTGATCATTGGCTCTGCTAATTAAAGTAATCACCTCATCCTTAGCTGCTTTACCTACAATTGGCTGATCTGTTCCTGGGCCTTTACGAATATTTAAATTACTGCTCTCTGTAATTACTCGAACTTGAGAACCTGATACAGCAGTGGATACATCAACATTCATTACGACATCTCCAGACAAAAAATTAGGGTCTATTTGATTATAGATATCCCATAGTTTATTCTTTACATCTGCATTAGGTGCAGTCCCTTGAATGTGTAATACACCTTCTTGCTCTGCAATTGCAAGATCAGTCATTCCTGATGCCTTAGCAGTATCAATTAAAACTTGATATTTTGTTTGTAAACTCATATTTTTTCTATTTTACTGTTAACCCACTCATGTCCACTTTTTTAGGATTTAATGCATCTAATCCCATTTTCAAAGCTTGTACTCGTGCTTGTTCTAATTCTCCGGTAACTGTGATTACTCCATCAGAAATTGCTGTTTTTACCGTCGGAAAATCCTTTGTAAAATCGGCAACTTTTGCAGTTAAATCAGCATCATTTGTATTGATTTCTATCGGAGGTGCTGTATTAACAACAATATTGTTTTGCACAGATTTTACTCCTTTACTGTCTGCGGCCTTTGCAGCATTTTCTATCTGAAGTTTCTCATCTTCTGAATTTGCTGTCCCGTTTAAAGTAACGACTCCATCTTTTACTTCAACTGTAACTCCAGGGTTCGATTGAATGGCAGTTTCTACTTTTGCTTTTAAGTCACTGTCTGAGATCTTTGACTTACAAGCGATTGTTCCAGTCATTAATGTTCCTGAAACTAATGCAATGGTTAAGATTTTTCTTAAATTCATAAATCACCTTGTTTATGTTGGTAAATAATACTTAAAGCTAAACAAAAATTATTCGTAAATTGTTTTAACAAAGTTTTTTTTAATTTATTGTAATTCAACCTATCAAAATTCCTTAATAGATTGATATTTAACATAATTAACGCTAATATTTGAACAAAAAAAATAAGCCCTTTTTTGTAACAAAAAAAAGGACTTTATCAAAAATATCAATTAAATCAGATTAGTAAATTTCTATAATAATCTGTTTTAAAGTCAAATCACAAACCACATGAAAAACATGCTTTTTAAATAATCCTATTGATCGATAATGTCTTCCCATTAAAATTTATCAAATTAGAAGTCTGTTTTCCCATCAAAATATTTCCAATTGGTGATTCTTTCGATACAACCATTATCGTTCGATCATTAATTTTTAAAGGCCCAATTGAAATTGCTATAAAGTAATCAAATTGTGAAGTCTCGACGACACTACCAACCATAACGGTCTGGGAAGGTTTAAGATTAAGAGTTTTTAATTTTTCAATATCTAGTTCTGCTTGACTAAGTTGATGCTGCAAACGGCTGATTTCTTGCTGAGCCATTTCCCTTGAAGTTTCATATTTATCACCCATACTACTTTTCGTATCATTCATAATAGCATCTTGTGCAGTATCCATGGCCGACTTTATATCTTGCATTCTAGATAAACACTTTTCCATACATAGCTCAACTATTTCATCTTTATTCCAATCCATTTCAAAACATTTGATAAGCAGACAATATACATCAAAGAATATAAAAAAAGCGCCAATCCTCATTGGCGCCTTCAATTAAAAACTTAATAACCCATATATTAATGGATTTAATTAGTTCTCTAATGCTTCTTTTACATTTTCTGCTTTTCTTTTAGCATCTTCTGTAAGTTCTTTCGTTTTGTCACCTACTTTTTCAGCAGTTTCATCAATCTTTTCTCCTGCAGCTTTTCCAGCTTCTTTTGTAGCGTCTACTGCATTCTTAGCAGCTTCTTTAGTTTTTTCCCAAGCTGCATTTGCTTCATCTAATGCTTTTTGTGCAGCCTCTTGTGCTTTTTTATCGCCACTTTTTACTGCTGCATCTAAATCTGCCTGAGCCTTCTTAGCATTTTCCTCAGCTTTCGCTAATTCTGTATTCACATCGGATTGAACCTCTTCTACTGATTGCTCTGTAGTTTCGATTGAATGATCTAAAGCTTCTCCTACAGATGTATCACCATCATTGTTTTTATCCATTGATGAATTATTGTTACATGATGATAATGTTAATGCACATGCAACTGCTGCTAATACCGCAATTTTTTTCATTTTCTAATTGAATTAGTGTTATAATAATAATTTGTTTATTCTGAAGCTTCTACACAATATTTATACCAAATAAATTGAAAAGCATATTTCATGATTTTTGATTATTCCTTAGTACCTGATTTTATCTCCTTTTCTATTCGATCCACATGGTCCGATAACTGTTTTAGCAATTTTAAATGGGTTACCTGAGAATCGAATAATTGCTTAACCTCCTCTTCCAATAATACATCAATCTTCTTATGAAGACTGCGAATCTCCAATTCAGCTTTCAAATTAACCAAATAATCATTTTCAGCCCTCTTCCTATCCTTTTCTTCTTGTCGATTTTGACTCATCATTATGATAGGCGCTTGTAAGGCAGCTAAACACGAAAGTACCAAATTCATCAGAATAAAGGGATATGGATCAAATTGCTCCTGTTTTGCTACAGTTGTATTATAAATTATCCATACAACTAATAATCCTGTAAATATGATTATAAATGACCAACTTCCTCCAAATCGCGCCACTCGATCTGAAATCTTTTGACCCTCACTTATTATTTCATCCGTAGGATGAAGTAAATTATCCATTATAAGCTTCTCTTCATCAAATGATTTCCTTACAATTTCATGTAGTTTATCTAGGTTCTTATCATTTTGGTTTATCATATCCAAAATATCCCTATTTTTTACTTGATCCAATTTTGTCATAGCTTTTAATAATAAAAAGGAAATATAAAAGATTAACTTTTTTTCAATTAAAAGGTTTCTACAAAACAAAAAAAACTCCCGAATGGGAGTTTTAAAAATAAACTTATTTCAATTTAATAATTTTTAAGATTTTGGATAGACAGTTCCTTTAGCAGCTTCAAGCGTATTTTTCAATAAGCCAATAATAGTCATCAAACCTACTCCACCTGGTACAGGTGTAATCCAAGAAGCTTTTGGAGCAACTTGTTCAAAATCAACATCTCCGTATAGCTTAAAACCAGACTTAGTCTCTGTTGATGTTTCTCTGTTGATACCAACGTCAATGACAATGGCACCTTCCTTTACCATATCAGCGGTAACAAAATTCTTCTTACCAATTGCAGCAACAATAATGTCTCCTTGCAGAATCTCTGATTTAATGTCTTTTGTCCTGCTATGTGTAAGTGTAACTGTACAGTTTCCAGGATTAGAGTTTCTCGCTAATAATATACTCATTGGTGAACCTACAATATTACTACGGCCTACAACAACCGCCTTTTTACCAGCTGTATCAATCCCGTAATGAGCTAACATTAACATTATTCCATATGGTGTAGCTGGAATAAAACATGGTAAATTCCTTTGCATTCTTCCTAAGTTGATCGGATGAAACCCATCAACGTCTTTGCGATAGTCAATGGCCTCAGTTACTTTATCTGGATCAATATGCTTTGGCAAAGGTAACTGAACAATGAGTCCATCTATACTGTCGTCAGCATTTATCTCCTTGATTTTGTTCAATAACGCTTCTTCAGTGATGTCTGTATCATAATGAAGATTAGTTGAATCAAATCCTACCTGTTCGCAATTTCTCATCTTGCTCGCAACATAGGTTTCACTTCCACCATCATTTCCAACTAGAATAGCAACCAAATGTGGCTTACGACCTAACTTTTCTGTTAATTCCGCAGTCTCTCTCTTGATGTCCTCTTTAATCTTTGTTGATACTTCTTTACCGTCAAGTAAATTCATGATATATTATATAGGTTGATTTTTAATCTAATTTCAAAACAGCCATAAATGCAGATTGAGGAATTTCTACGTTTCCAACTTGACGCATACGTTTCTTACCTTTTTTCTGCTTTTCTAATAATTTACGCTTACGAGATATATCTCCACCATAACATTTAGCGGTAACATCTTTACGTAAAGCTGAAATCGTTTCCCTTGCAATGATTTTTGCTCCAATTGATGCCTGTATACGAATCTCAAATTGCTGCCTTGGTAATAGCTCTTTTAGTTTTTCACAAATCTTCTTGCCAAAATCATAGGCATTACTGCGGTGAATTAGTGATGAAAGTGCATCCACAGGCTCATCATTCAATCGAATATCCAATTTAACCAAATCAGATTGTCTATATCCTATTTGATGATAGTCAAAGGACGCATATCCTTTCGAAATTGTTTTTAACTTATCATAGAAGTCAAATACAATCTCCCCCATTGGCATTTCAAATACCAATTCCACTCGATCTGAGGTTAAATAAGATTGGTTGATAATGGTTCCTCGTTTTTGAATACAAAGTGACATTACCGGTCCTACAAACTCAGCTTTCGTAATAATATTTGCTTTGATATAAGGCTCTTCAATACTGTCCAATTTACTTGGATCAGGTAAATCAGAAGGATTATGAACAACTACTTCCTCGTTATCTTTCGTTAAAAATGCACGATATGATACGTTTGGAACTGTAGTAATTACAGTCATATCAAATTCACGTTCCAGACGCTCTTGAATAATCTCCATATGGAGCATTCCCAAGAATCCACAACGAAATCCAAATCCTAGTGCTGCTGAAGATTCTGGTTCAAAAACTAAGGATGCATCATTTAATTGTAAACGATGCATGGACTCTCTTAATTCCTCAAAATCCTCGGTGTCTACTGGATAAATCCCCGCAAAAACCATTGGTTTAACCTCTTCAAATCCTTGAATGGCTTCCGCACATGGTCTATCTTTTTTGGTGATGGTATCCCCTACTTTTACCTCTCTTGCCTCCTTAATTCCGGAAACAATATAACCAACATCACCCGTCTTAATAACTTCTTTTGGTACCTGATTTAATTTTAATGTTCCTACTTCATCCGCGAAATATTCTTTTCCTGTGGCTACGAATTTTACACGATCACCTTTGCGAATTTCTCCATTTTCAACCTTAAAGTAGGCCATAATTCCTCTAAAGGAATTGAAAACTGAATCAAAAATTAAGGCTTGTAATGGCGCATCCGGATCTCCTACAGGTGCTGGAATTCGCTCTATAATGGCCGCAAGTATTTCTGGAATACCCATCCCTGTCTTGCCAGATGCAGGAATAATATCCTCACGCTTGCCTCCTATTAAATCAACAATCTGATCTTTAACTTCTTCTGGCATAGCACCTGGTAAATCCATTTTATTTAATATTGGAATGATCTCTAAATCATGTTCTAATGCCAAATAAAGGTTGGAAATAGTTTGTGCTTGAATCCCTTGTGATGCATCTACAATCAATAATGCCCCTTCACAGGCCGCAATTGATCGTGAAACCTCATATGAAAAATCCACGTGTCCCGGTGTGTCGATTAAATTTAAAACATACTGTTGACCATCTTGGATATAATCCATTTGGATCGCATGGCTCTTAATCGTAATCCCTCTTTCACGTTCCAAATCCATATTATCCAACAACTGAGCTTGTGCTTCTCGCTGCGTGATGGTATTGGTATATTCAAGTAATCTATCAGCCAAGGTACTTTTACCATGGTCAATATGTGCTATTATACAAAAATTGCGTATATGCTTCATATAGGTTATTATGCCTTCAATTTAATTTGCAAATATAATTTTATTTATTGAGCTTTTTACCGATAAATCGATCTATTTCCGATTTGAACATCGGAAAAATCTGAGGATTGACTTTTTATCAATTAATGGAATGAATTACCTTTCATTGGGAAATAGTAGATTGATTTGAGTTCCCTTCCCTAATTTGCTTTGAACTTCAATTTTAATTTTCAATCGATCAGCTATTCGCTTCACAATCGTTAACCCCAATCCTGTCCCTTCATAATTCCCAGCATTTGACATGCGCTTAAATGAATCATATATCGTACCTAATTCTTCTTTCGCTATCCCTATCCCATTGTCTTCAATACGATAACAGATGAATTCATGCTGAACTTCGGATGTTATCTTAACTTTCGGCCTTTCAACCTTTGCACTATACTTAATGGCATTCCCAATAAGATTCTGAAATAATTGGTAAACAATGGTGCGTTCGCCATAAACAGGAAGTATATCTCCTAGACTAATTTCTGTTTGTTCGGCTCCATAACGCAATTGACTAAAGTTTACTATTTGAGCAAGAAATTCATCAACATAAACAGGCTCAAATTTATATTCGTAATCCTTAATCTTAGAAAATTCATGAACGCTTCTTAATAGTTCACCAATAACATCCACTGCATCCTTCGTGTTTTTAAGCATCTTGTTGCGCAGTTCTTCTTTCATATTTGGACGTTGAAGAAGCAGTTGGGTCGATAAATTAATTGCAGAAAGTGGATTTTTTAAATCATGGCTCACTGTGTTGGCATAATTATCCAATGCCCTATTCAAATTGCCAACCTCTTTATTCAACTTATCTATTTCTTGTGCAAAATTCTTATTGCTTTGAATGATTATCTCCCTTAATCGCTTGATAAAATAAAGCTCATCTTCCTGCCAAACTTCTGATGTACCTACAGTTTTTTGATGCCAAATATCTAAACTTGAATGGGGTTCATGAGTAAATGTTTCATTGATTAGTTGCTTTTCAATCCTTGAAACAGGTTTTTCAACCCATTTCCGAGTGAATTCCTTTTCTTTCCTGAACCATATAATCGTACATTCATCATTTAAATTAACATGCAAACCTCCAATCCCCGCAAAACGATCTGATTCTATTTCTAAAAACTTCCCATAATTAAGTATAAACTCATGATCGGCAAAAGTATCCCCAACAGCTATTCGCTTCACCATCTCCTTGATTTCAAAGAGCTTGCCCGAACCAATGGAAATATGATACGAATAAATTTGACCATTTATCATAATAATCATCGAATCAGATTTGGCATAGTAGCACAATTCACTTGCTAGGTCCATTAAGGATTCTGCCAGGTTATTTTTTAATATGAGCTTTTCCTTGAGTTGGAGCTCAAAATTTCGAATATCTTCCTGATATTCCCTTATTTTAAATTTTTCCTCTTCATGATAACGGTTTGCAGCTAGCTGTATAAAATAAACTAAGGCCTCCCGCTTCAATAAATTGATGCTCTTTGCATGTTGGCTTTGACAAAATATATAACCCCACAATTTCCCCTCTACTTGTATCGAAACACTGAAATTTGAATTAACACCTTCTTTCTTTAGGTAGTAGGCATGAATCGGAGATATCATTCTAACATTTGTCTGGGATAAATTTGGCTCGTCTATCCCATTTGAAATGACTTTTATTGTTTCCCCATCTACATTAGCTGTATATCGGTGAATATTTACGGAATGAACGTTCTTAGCATGTTTAAAAATATCCATATCTGGATAATAACAATTCAAAATGCCTTCCAATTCAGGGTTCTCGTTAGATTCTGCAACGATTAATCCATTTCCCCCCTCAACATATTGAAAGACTCTAATCCGGTCAAATCCACTAATCTTTGAAATATATGAACAAACAACTTCCCAAATCTTCCCTCTATTATCTGATAATAATTTGTCAGCTATTTCAAATTTTGGAAAGAATACAGTGGAGTCTTCTATTCGTTTTTCAAATTCAAGATAGATGTAGTTATTAAACAGATAAATATTTAGAAAGTATGACTTTTCATGGATCATAATTTCCAATAGAACTCGGTCGCTAGAATCCTGAAGAACCTGGTCGACGGCTTTTTTTATACTATCTAAATAAATCGGAAAATAGGTTTGAAGAAAAACCCATAAATCTTTCCCTAAACAAGAAGTCAGGTCCTCTTCCAGCCAATCTTTACAGTTTTCACTTCCTGCTACTAAATTACATTCCAGATTGACAATCAATAAATAACCAAATTCCTGTATCCCTTCACTCAGATACAAATTTTCATCCTCAACTATTATTTGATTATCCATTAATAATTTCTCACAGTTAGTTCTTGATAGATGGTTTGGTAAATCACTATCCTGCATGATTTTAAAAAATAAAATTAAAAAAAGAAAATTACTTTTTATGATTATCCATCAATTATATCCCTATAATTTTTGGCAAATTTCAATAAATTATCTTTAGGGTTTGAATATCAATTCATTATTTTTTTTATTGAAAAACAAAAATATTGAACAATAATCAGATTGAATCAATATTTTCCGGAATTATTAAATTTCAATAAATATCCACCCTATAAAAAGTAATTTTCAATTAAAAAAATAGCGTATCAGATTAATTTCTGATACGCTATTTTTTTTAATATATACCGTAATTTATTCTGCTAAACTAGGTACTTGAACTAATTCACTTGTATCTTTATTGTAATCTATACTATCAAAGTTAAATCCGAATAACTGGAAAAAATCGTCACGATAGCCAGCGATGTCAGAAATCTCTTCCAAGTTTTCAGTTGTTGCTTGATCCCATAGTTTTGAAACCTCTTCCTGAACATCAGCTCTCATTTCTAAATCATCAACCCTGATTCTTCCCTTCTCGTCTAATGGCACATCTCCATCAACATATAAGCGCTCTGCAAACAATCTTTGCATTTGTTCAATCGTTCCTTCGTGGATACCTTTTTCTTTCATTACTTTATATAGCAATGAAATATATAAAGGGACAACCGGAATCGCTGAACTTGACTGCGTAACTAATGCCTTATTTACCGATACATACGAAATACCATGTAAATCTTTTAATATATCATTGATTGCTGGAACCGTACCTTCTAAATCATCTTTTGCACGTCCGATCGTACCATTACGGTAAATTGGATATGTCAATTCAGGGCCAATATAGGAATATGCTACAGTTTTTACTCCTTCAGCTAATACTCCCGCTGCTTTTAAATCTTCAATCCAGAATTTCCAATCCTCACCTCCCATTACAGCAACTGTATTCTTGATATCATCTTCAGATTCAATTGGTTGAATGCTAATATCAGATACGACACCTGAATGAAAATCTACAGTTTTATTCGTAAATGGTTGATCAATTGGCTTTAATACCGATGAATATTGAACACCAGTTTTCGGATGAGTACGACGTGGTGATGCTAATGAATAGATCACTAAATCTACTTGTCCTAAATCTTTTTTGATCAAAGCAATTGTTTGCTCTTTAATCTCATCTGAAAAGGCATCGCCATTAATACTTTTCGCATATAATCCAGCCGAATGTGCCTCCTTCTCAAATGCAGCACTATTATACCAGCCTGCTGTTCCTAACTTTCCTTCTGAAGCCGGTTTCTCAAAAAATACTCCAATGGTTGCAGCTCCTGAACCGAATGCGGCACTGATGCGCGAAGCAATCCCAAATCCGGTAGATGCACCGATTACTAATACCTTCTTAGGTCCATTTTTAATCTCGCCTTTCGATTTTACGTATTCGATTTGGTTCTTGATATTCTCTGCTGCTCCTTCCGGATGTGCTGTCAAACAGATAAAACCTCTAGTTCTTGGTTGAATAATCATATTGCTTATTTATCAATTTGAATAATTTTTACAAAAGTAGTTAATTTTTCAAGTAAACGGCCCTTAAATCCGCTTTATATTGTTTCTAAATCTTATAATATAATGTTCAGAATGTTAGTGCAATCCATTTATTTTTTACTAATAAAATCTTTATATAATAAATTGATCACCTCTTTCGACATCTGTATATCTTCATTTCTATCTAATGTCGGTATACAGCCATTCGTAATTACAATGAACCCAAATTTCTTATCTGGCTCAAAAAACATATTACTATATAAACCATACGCTGACCCTGTATGACCTACCATGTGCTCCCCTTCTATTAGTCTGTTGTTTTCCAGCAGCGCTAATCCATAGTTTTCTTTTGGAGATAATCCATGCTGCATTTTCTTTGAACTTAATGGATCTAAAATCTTAACCTTTCCAGATTTACCATAATTCATATGCATCAGCATATATTTTGCCAAATCATGAGCTGAAATTTTCATCCCTCCAGTTGGTGAAAAAACCGGCGTACTCACTCCCATTGTATAATTCTTTATCTCTTCTGATCTTGGATTATAGGCAGCAGGTTGCTCTGTATAACTGTTACCTTCGCGCTCATATAATTTAGCAAATCTTTTTTGATCTAAAGAATCTACGCAATATCCCGCATCTAATTTTAAGGGATTTAAAATTTGCTGCTTAATATAATTGTCAAATCTCACATGAGTCAACCTTTCTAAAACAGCTCCGATCATATTGAAGTTTAAATTACAATATTCATAATCTGTTCCAGGTTCATAATTATTATATGATTTTTCCCAATCCTTATTTTTTGTCGTATCCAGTACATCAAACGTAAAATACCCATTACTATCATTTATACTTGAACGATGTGACAGCATCATTTCTAAAGTTATTTTAGTATCAGGATATTTTGGATTTCTAACTTTAAAACCTACCAATTCACTGATATCATCGTCTAATGATACTTTGCCTTGTTCTACGAGCTGCATAATGGCAGTTGAACTGAATGACTTTGAAATAGATGCTATCCGAAATAGATCATTTGTAGTCAACGGTTCTTTGCTATTCAAATCCTTGTATCCAAATGCCTTTTCATAAATTGGTTTTCCTTTCTTTACTACTACGATGGCCAACCCTACAGCTTCATATTTATCTGTAATTTTCTTTAGTTCGGACTCAAAATCTTTACTCTGCCCGACTGCACTCATACATATGCCCAATAGGACTAGAATACTCATCAGGCTTTTAAAGCCTTTGCTTTTTATTTTCATAGTTTATCAAATTATTATTAATGCTTCCTTTAAGGCTATGGCTACCAATAGCCCCAATCCAAAACTCAATAAGGTCCCAATTAAAACGTATTCTGTGAATTTCGTATCCTTCGCATTTGTCAAATCTCCAAATCTAAAAATTGACTTTGCTGCCAATAGAAAGCCTACGGCTTCCATAAAATTCATCATCACAAACCCTAAAATCATCAAGCGCTCAATTACCCCAATGATGGTCCCAGCATCGAATAATGTCTCCTTTCTTTTATTGTTGAAGTCCGTCTCCTTATTCCATTTGCTGAAAAATATTCGGATGACGATGGGGATAACAAATACAATCAACAAAATTGCTATCGCATAGAGCATGATATGATTGACTGATATTTTCGCTAGAATGCTGTTAAATACTTCCTGATGATTGAAAAAATAAATGCCAAATATACTAGCGAGATGTAGGGCTTGATCGATTATGAATATCCGTACTGGATTTGCCGGCCACTTCTGTTCCCAGCCAATTTTTAAGCTGTCAATTGCTAAATGAGCTGCAACTAAAAATAAGATATTCTGCCAATTATTACTGAGATCATTGATGAAAAATAAAATTAACAAACCTGCATGGACTGCAACATGATAAAATAAATATTGAATCTGTGTCCCTCTTTTATTTACCCATGATTTCGGTTGAAAAACGAAATCTCCCAAAATATGGGCCATCAACATTTTCAGTAAATCAGTTAACATAGCGCTTTATTTCTTGGGTACAATAATCTATGACCTGATTTATCTTGATATAATTGGCCTTCCCTAATTCCGTGCTCACCTGGCTTTGATGTTTACGGCCGATTATCTTCGTTAATTCTATCTGATTCGATTGTGGATTATCCAATGCTGAATGAACCGTTTCAGCCATATTTGTTGTCCATTGATCGGTCAGTCGCGTCGCTAAAGTCAATATTAGATTCATCGGCTCATTCAATTCTTGCCATCTTGACCTGAATTCTACACTCTCCTTACTCAAATTATCTAATGCCTGACCTGACAGTACAAAGGCTTCCCCACTTGATTTCTTAATGCTCTTGTCCATTACATCAATCTCCCCTACTCCAATCCCTATTCGAACATCAACCCCCTCAAGCTGACGCATGGCCGCTTTTAAATAAAATATCATCCTGATACAATTCTCAACAGATACTTCCGCTTGAAAACTATCGCCACGAAATATATCAAATGTCTTTGCATACTTCCGTATCCCCCCCTCTAATCTCGGCAACCATTCAGCTGATTCGTATGACCTTGAATGGATGATATCCCCCGTTAATATGACATGGTATTGCATGGTTTATCCTTAATATTTATTATCCAATATATTATTATTTCCCTTTATCATCAAAATAAATGATAAACAAATATATCATTAAAATAAGTGATAATTCAATTTATCATTAAAATGAGTGATAATCTAATTTATCATTAAAATAAGTGATAATCCAATTTATCATTAAAATAAGTGATAAT
>NZ_SMMI01000022.1 GCF_009733535.1 Sphingobacterium endophyticum
ACTCCTTCAGGAATGATAAGCGGCATTAAAGCTTTAAATGAATCGTGCATCTCTATATAAGTTCAAAGCACAAATATCTAATTATTTTTTATCCCCTCCACAACTTTTGTACATGATCCCCGCTACGCGGTTTTGTTGCCTTTGGACATCGTTTCAGGACCCTTCGGGCCCTGCTATAGACATATCACCGCTAGGCGGTTGAGGGTATGGTTCCGCTGGGTAGTTAACTATATAGTTCCGTTAGGTGTTTGATGGAATCCTTCCGGATATGGAAATATTATGCCTCGTCTAGCGCTTTTATAGTACTAAGGAACATCATTTCAGGCCTCTTCCGATATTCCATACAATTTCATCCTTTGTGATCCTAATGCACTTATAATTCTGCCATTCACCTTTCACATAGGCAATATACATTAAACAACTTTTCCTTATCAATTATACATTAAACAACTTTCACGGCTCTAATGTCTTATGTCTCATGTCTTTTGTCTAACTACTAACTACTAACTACTCCCTACTTTTTCCTATCTTTGCATTTACAATGGGTACACAACTTGACAATGGTATTAAGCCTTATAATCACTATGGGGCTTATTTGAAGGATAAATATGATGGACAAAGGGTATTTAAGGTTATCGTTGATGGTAACTTTACATGTCCTAACCGGGATGGGAGCAAAGGCTATGGCGGTTGTACCTATTGTAATGTGGATTCATTTACTCCGGATACGGCAAGAAAGATTCCATCCATTAAGGAGCAAGTTGAAAACGGAATTGCGCGTGCTAGAAATAGTTATGCAGCGGAGAAGTTCATTATTTATTTCCAGCCGAATACCAATACATACGCCCCGACACATTTATTGAAAATGATGTATGATGAAGCGTTAAGTATCTGTCCTGAGCATACTTTGGGATTATCAGTCGGTACGCGTCCTGATTGTTTGGATTTTGAGAAGATTGCTCTATTGGAAAGTTATACGGATCGGTATGATGTGGATCTTGAAATGGGAATGGAATCCATTTATAATGATACATTGGAGCAGATCAACCGTGGATGTTCGCATGATGAATTTATTTCAGCGATGAAAATGTTGGAGAATACTTCTTTAGATCTATGTGTACATACGATTTTTGGTTTTCCTTGGGAAACGGAGGAAATGATGCTGAAGTACGCGGATGAAATTAATAAGCATCCCAAAATAAAGTTTGTGAAATTGCATCATCTTCATATTGTTGAAGGATCAATAATGGGAGTTAAATTTAAGCGTGAGCCATTCAAACTTTTTACTATCGAAGAATACACAGATTTCTTAGCAAAATTTATCCCCTTATTAAGGCCAGATATCATTATACAGCGAATCTTTGGTATTGCTGATAAAGAGCTATTGATAGCACCGAATTGGGGCTTTCCAAAATCTGGTATACAGACTCAAATCGATAAAGGATTGGAGGAAAGAGGAGTCAAACAAGGATCTGCCTATAGAATTGCAGATTTGTCGATATAAAAAAATAATCCCGGATTGAATTCAATCCGGGATTATTTTTTTTACTATCTCTCAACGATAGACTTGAGGTCAGCTGGAGAGTAATAAATTGATTTTAATGTTTTATCGTCGCCTTTTCTGAAAACCAGGAATTTACCATCAATTTCTTTGTAGTAAGATTCTACACCTTTGGCAAGATAATGGTCTTGTGTATCGATAGCTTCTTGTTCAGTTTTGCAAGCTTTACTCATATTAGAGCGTTGTACTTCATTGAATAGGTCATTGAATTTATCTGCCATTCCAAATTCCAAAATTGCACCGGATAGTACATATTGAATATCACATAGGGCATCTGCAATTTCTACTAGGTCTTTGTCATCGATTGCTTCTTGTAATTCTTTAAGTTCTTCAGCGATTAGAGAAACTCTTAGTTTGCAACGAGCTTCAGAAGGAATAGTAGGTTGATCTAAAATCGGGTGCTGAAATGTTGTGTGAAATTCGGCAACCGAAGTTAAACATTTAGGGTCTGTCATATCAATTGTAATTTTGATAAAAATACGAAAGAAGGGGCAAATAAAAAAGGCGCAATGTCTATTGCGCCTTGAATATTATTTCATCAAATGTTTAAGTTGGATGATTTCTTTTTCTTCTAGGAATCTCCAACGTCCGCGAGGAAGATCTTTTTTGGTAAGATTTGCATACACCACACGGTCTAGTTTTTCCACTTCATAACCTAGGGATTCAAATATACGTCTTACGACCCTATTTTTTCCGCTATGAATCTGAATACCTATTTCTCTTTTTGAAGCGCCTACAACGAAGCTAAGGTCGTCTGGTTTGATTAATCCATCTTCCAGTTCAACTCCGAATTGTATTTTATTGAAATCTCCTTGGGTTAAATTCTTGTTTAACTCCACTTGATAGATTTTTGAAATGTTGTTTCTTGGGTGAGATAATTTCTCCGCAAGATTGCCATCATTGGTTAACAATAACAAACCAGTTGTATTTCTGTCAAGACGGCCAACAGGATAAATCCTTTCTCTAGTAGCTTTAGCAACTAAATGCATAACTGTCTTGCGTTCTTGTGGATCATCTGTTGTGGTGATATAATCTTTAGGTTTGTTCAAAAGAACATACACCATTTTCTCACGCTTTAAACGCTCGTCATTATATCTGATTTCATCCTTTGCAGGATCTACTTTTGAACCTAATTCTGTAACAACTACACCATTTACAGAAATTACACCTGCTTCAATAAGCTCGTCAGCCTTTCTACGAGAACAAATTCCTGAATTAGAAATATAACGGTTTAAGCGAATTAAGCCGTCATCCTCCGGATCATAGTTTCTTTCTGGTTTTGATTTCTTGAAATTATCTTTACGGAAATCTCTGTCAGAACGATCATCACGATCACGGTCTGAACGTCTATTTCCGAAATCTTTACCTTTTCCATCAAACTTTTTATAAGGTCTGTCCGAATTATATGATTTTTCAAACTTCCCGTCTTTATTGAATTTGGAATCTCTATCGCCTCTAGAGTCTCTACCAAATTTGGAATCTCTATCGCCTCTAGAGTCTCTACCAAATTTGGAATCTCTATCGCCTCTAGAGTCTCTACCAAATTTAGAATCTCTATCACCTCTGGAGTCTCTACCAAATTTAGAATCTCTATCACCTCTGGAGTCTCTACTGAATTTAGAATCTCTATCGCCTCTGGAGTCTCTACCAAATTTAGAATTTCTATCACCTCTGGAGTCGCCTCCAAATTTAGAATCTCTATCACCTCTGGAGTCGCCTCCAAATTTAGAATCTCTATCACCTCTAGAATCTCTTCCAAATTTAGAATCTCTATCCGGTCTAGAGTCTCTTCCAAACTTCGAGTCTCTGTCTGGTCTAGAATCTTTATTAAATTTAGAGTCTCTAGCAAATTTAGAATCTTTGTTGAATTTAGAATCTCTACCGAATTTTGAGTCTTTATTAAAACTACGTTTGTCGGAATTAGAATCGCGGTTAAATTTGTCTGAATTGCTTGTTCTCGAAGAGTCGAAGGATGATTTATCATCCTTTTTATTGTTTCTGAAGCCGTCTGAATTGCTTCTTGATTTTCTGGAGTTGTCGTCTCGACTGTTCCTTTTGCTATTGAATGGCATAATTCGAAAAAATGAGCCACAAAGATAGGTAAAATTTTCAGTGCTTTATTAAATAAATAACTATTGTATGATAAATATTAGAAAACTTCGACAAAGAACACGGTTTGGAATCATCATAATCCCTTTTTTATGTAAATAGTTAATAATAAAGGGATTATTAATATAGGTTCAGTTTTAATAAATGTTATGAACATTCAATATTAAATTGTGTTAAAATCTGATTTATTAGTTATTAAATTGACAATATATGTATATCTAAATTTGAACAGGCAGAGATTATGCTTATAAATGTTACAATTTTGGTGATCAAAATAAATCATTGTTTAAAGTATAATTAACGTTGAAAATTAAGGGTTTTAACTTTAATTAACTTTCTTGATTAATACTATTATTTGTGTCTTAAGATTATATGCCGTACTTTTGGAGCTTGATTTTTCACCAAGCTACTTTTTGATCGGATTTCACAAGTTCCGTGGATAGAGTAGCAGTAAGGGAATGCATGGTTAAAAAAAGAGTCTTATGTAGTAGTGCACTTTTGATGTTGATGTTAATGTCAAACTTGTACTCGAAACCCCAACCAGAGATGGCTGATCCTTTTAGAAAGGCGTTGGACCACTCGATGAAAGCCAATGTAGCGGAAACTATAGCGGCGAAAAAAGAGGCTGATCCTTACGGACATCTATCTTTTGCAGAAACTGAAATTCCATTGAAGGAAGTTACTGTACAAAAAAAACTAGACAAGTACCTGAGTAGGTTTGCTTATCTAAAAAAGCCCACTCATCACATTCACAAAAAAGCGGATCAATTACTTCCCCGCATTGCAAAAATCCTGAAAAGTTACGGCGTTCCAGAAGACTTCAAATACATCGCAGTAGTTGAAAGCAGTCTGAATCCAAAAACTACTTCTCATAAAGGAGCTGGTGGTTATTGGCAATTTATGCCTGCAACGGCGAGATTATATGGATTAAAGGTGAATGGGAGTGTGGATGAGCGATTAGACTTAATTAAGTCTACCCACGCCGCTGCTAAATATTTAAAATCACTTCATGATGAATTTGGTGATTGGACACTTGCAGCAGCAGCATATAATGTAGGTGGTGGAAGTTTAAGAGCTTCCTTAAGAAGACAGAAGAAAGACAATTATTATGACTTGAAATTGAATTCTGAAACAGCCGCATACGTTTATAAGATAATTTCCATGAAAGCAGTATTGGAAACTACTTAAGCTCAAAGCCTAATTTTATGAACAATACCAAATCAGGAAACCCACAGGTTTCCTTTTTTTATTTCTGAAAAGATCAACTTTATTAAAAATTTTAAATCCCTTTTAGTAATTTGATGTTTAACAATTAGAATTGATTCAGGAATATGAATTATGATGAAAGAGTTCTAATTGAATGTTAGTTTTTTTTGATTATCAATAAGTAAGCAAAAAAGCAAATCATCTACATGACCTAAGACTAAATTATGAGAAACCAAAAGCTTTATACGTTTTAGCTATACCCAATTAAAATTATTTAAAAAAGTGATTGAAATCACATTTTCTTGCTTCTCATTATCATTAGAATGTCATGGTTAGACTGGTAATTTTGAATCGTTAACTTAATATATAAGAATAATGCAGGTAGAGCAATTTAATTATGACAACAAGATTGTCAGAGATTTTGGAATCGCAACTGTAATCTGGGGGATCGTCGGGATGACTGTCGGGCTAATAGCAGCCTTGCAGTTAGTATGGCCAGAGATGAACTTTGGTCTTCAATATTCCACATTCGGACGTATCAGACCATTACACACCAATGCAGTAATCTTTGCCTTTGTAGGAAACGCCATTTTTATGGGGGCATACTATTCGATGCAGCGGGTGTTAAAGGCCAGGATGTTTAGCGATTTATTTAGTAAGATCCACTTCTGGGGATGGCAATTAATCATTGTAGCCTCAGCAATTACCCTTCCATTAGGGCTTACCAGTTCGCATGAATATGCTGAAATGGAATGGCCAATTGACTTAGCGATTACCATCATCTGGGTGGTTTTTGGTATTAACATGTTTGGTACAATCATCAAACGTAGAGAAAGACACATGTATGTTGCCGTATGGTTCTATATTGCTACTTTCGTTACGGTTGCTGTACTCCACATCGTTAACTCCATCCAAATGCCAGTAAGTTTATGGAAAAGTTATTATGTTTATTCAGGTGTTCAAGATGCATTAGTTCAATGGTGGTATGGTCATAATGCAGTTGCATTCTTTTTAACGACTCCATTCTTAGGTATGATGTATTACTTCTTACCAAAAATGGCTAACCGTCCTGTTTATTCCTATAAATTAAGTATTCTTCACTTCTGGTCCTTGATCTTTATCTATATCTGGGCTGGACCTCACCACTTATTATATACCTCGCTTCCTAGTTGGGTTCAATCTTTAGGGGTTGTATTTTCCATTATGCTTATTGCGCCAAGTTGGGGTGGTATGATCAATGGTCTATTAACTTTACGTGGTGCTTGGGATAAAGTAAGAACAGAACCTGTTCTTAAATTTATGGTCGTTGCCTTAACGTGTTATGGTATGGCCACATTCGAAGGTCCGATGCTATCCTTGAAACAAGTTAATGCAATCGCGCACTTTACGGACTGGATCGTTGCTCACGTACACGTAGGTGCTTTGGGTTGGAACGGTTTCATGACCTTTGCCATTCTTTATTGGTTAATTCCTAGAATTTATAAAACGCAATTGTACTCTAAGAAATTGGCTAATACCCACTTCTGGATTGGTACATTAGGTATTTTATTCTACGCTATTCCAATGTATTGGGCAGCAGTAGTGCAAGGATTAATGTGGAAAGATTTTACACCTGAAGGTGTATTAAAATATCCAAACTTCCTTGCTACAACATTAGAGATTCTTCCAATGCACATGATGCGTGCAGTAGGTGGTGTCTTGTATTTGTCAGGAGTAATCTTGATGACTTATAACTTGATTAAAACGGTTAAATCAGGCACATTACAGGCAAACGAACCAGCTGAAGCACCGGCATTGAAACCAATTGAAAAAGCTGAACCATCAGCACACCGTCGTCTAGAGCGCAAACCAATCCTATTTATGGTGTTGTCTTTGATCGCTATCCTGATTGGTGGTATCGTTGAAATGATTCCAACCTTTACGGTTGCGAACAATGTTCCGAAGATTGCTTCAGTGAAACCATATACAGCGCTGGAATTAACAGGACGTGATTTATATATCCGAGAAGGCTGTGTAAACTGTCACTCACAAACCATTCGTCCATTCCGTTCCGAAACGGCCCGTTATGGTGAATATAGTAAAGCTGGTGAGTTCGTATATGACCATCCATTCCTTTGGGGTTCAAAACGTACAGGACCAGATCTTCACCGTATTGGAGGAAAATATCCACACAAATGGCATTATGACCACATGTTGGATCCTACGATTACCTCTCCAGGAAGTATCATGCCGCCATATCCTTGGTTAATTGAACAAGATATTGACTTTAAATATCTAACTGGTAAAATGAACGTGATGAAGAAATTGGGTGTGCCATATTCAGATGCAGAGATTAATAATGCTTTAGCAGATGCAGAAGCGCAGGCACAAGCCATTGTTAAAGACTTGGCAGCAAATGATGTTGAGGTAGAGCCGAACAAGGAGATTGTAGCGATGATTGCTTACCTACAACGAATGGGTACAGATATTAAAGCTGAGCCTAAAAAAGCAGATGAAGCTGAAAAGGCAGCAGGAACAAATTAATGTAATACAAAAAAGAAAGAGCTATGTGGAAGCAAATCACAAACTTACATGGAGATGAGATCTATTTGATCATCTCGATGTTAATCTTCTTAACCTTCTTTATTATGGTGGGCATCATGATATTTACCATGAAAAAAAGCTTTGTGGATTACATGAAAGGATTGCCATTTGAAGAGTCTGAAAAACAGAATGATAATTTATCTGAATCTGAACGTATATGAATTTAGTATTAATAATAAGCAATGCAGTATCAGGGACGCTAGTAGCGATTGGTACAGGCAATTTATATAACGATCTCTTCTACCTGGCCGTATTTATCGTTCTGTTAGGAGTACTGGCGGCAGCCATCACGATCAACAAGGCATTAAGGTCCATGTTGAAAGTGACTATGCCAGAAGCAGTAAAAGAAGAAGAAAGACTTGCAGCTGAGAAAAAAGTTGCTAGAAAGAACTATTGGAAAAGCGCATGGAATTATTTCATGGGATTAAAACCAATTGAACAAGAAAAGGACTTAGTTATCAAAAACCATGAATATGATGGAATTGAAGAGTTAAATAATCCAATTCCAGTGTGGTTTAATGCATTGTTTTATTCGACGGTCGTATTCTCGGTAGTTTATTTATTGGTCTACCAGGTAACGGGAATTGGCTTAAACCAAGATCAAGAGTATGAACAAGAGATGGCCAAGGCAGAAGTTGCAAAGCAAGAGTTTTTAGCACAATCCGCAAACCTTTTTGATGAGAATAGTATTGAAGTGGATGAGACTGGAACCTTAGCTGCGAATGGAAAGGCTTTATTTACTACGAACTGTGCAGCATGTCATGGTGCTACGGGTGAGGGAACAATTGGGCCCAACCTGACCGATAGATTTTGGTTACACGGTGGTGAGATAAAAGATATTTTCAAAACCGTAAAATACGGTGTTCCAGATAAAGGAATGGTTCCATGGGAACAAACCTTAACTCCTGCACAAATTGCAGAGGTAAGTAACTTCATTATCACTTTAAGGGATACAAAACCTGCAAACCCTAAAGGTGCTGAAGGAGCTGAAGTGGTGAAGTATGAAAGTGAAGGAGGAGCTGGCGATGCTGCAGCGGAACCTGCTGCTGCGGATAGTACAGCAAATCAATAAACAATAAAAAATCATGGGAATAGTAGTAAATGACACAATCCAACCAAACCAACCTGATAACTCGAAAAGAAAATGGATTTACGCTAAAAAACCTAGCGGGAAGCTGTATAATTATCGACAGGTTGTTGGATACGGTTTACTACTATTCTTCTTTTTAGGTCCTATCCTAAAAATAAATGGAAACCCTTTTTTGATGTTCAACGTCATAGAAAGGAAGTTTTCCATCTTTGGAAATATCTTCTATCCTCAAGATTTTCATATTTTCCTTTTTGGAATGTTGATTGTCATGGTCTGTATCGTATTATTTACGGCGGTCTATGGCCGAATATGGTGTGGATGGACATGTCCGCAGACTATCTTTATGGAACTCATATTCAGAAGAATAGAGTACTTAATCGAAGGGGATTGGACACAACAGAAAAAGCTTAACGAAGGCCCAGATACAGATGCCAAAGCATGGAAGAAAGTTTTAAAGCATGGGATCTTTCTATTGATCTCGTTCATTATTTCAAATCTTTTTCTTTCCTATATTATTGGTTTTGATGCACTCGTTAAGATTGCAACAGACCCAATAGATCAGCATTTGGTTGGCTTTGTTTCAATCTTGGTTTTTACCCTAGTGTTCTATTTTGTTTTTGCTTATGTCAGGGATATCGTATGTACAAAGATTTGTCCATATGGTCGACTGCAAGGGGTATTGTTGGATGAAAATTCAGTAACCGTAGCCTATAATGTTGCTCGTGGAGAACCAAGAGGAAAACTGAAAAAGGGTGAAGTTGAAAATAAAAAAGGAGATTGTATTGATTGTCACCTATGTGTGCATGTTTGTCCAACAGGGATTGATATCCGTGATGGTATTCAGTTAGAATGTGTTTCCTGTACAGCATGTATTGATGCATGTGATGCAGTTATGGAAAAAATCAATAAGCCAAAAAGGCTGATTGGATTTTATTCCTCTGCAGAGGCTGAAGGAAAAGAAACAGAAAAAATTGGAAAGCAAAGAAACACTCGTGCCATTGTCTATACAGGAATTTTAGTGGTTCTAATGGCGATTTTTGGATTTATGATCTTTAGCCGTTCAGATGTTGATGGAAGGCTTTTAAGAGCAAAAGGTAGCAGCTACCAGAAACGAGATGATGGAACGGTTACCAACCTTTACACTCTAGAAGTCCTTAATAAAACCAACAAGGATTTGGATTTTGATCTTGTGAGTGCTACAGAAGGGATAAAAATTCAGGTTGTAAACCCAATTTCTCATTTGGCAAGAGAAGGAAGTGCTAAAATTAGTCTATTTTTGATTTCAGATTTGAAGTCCATTAAAAAATATAAGACGGACGTGAAGGTTGATATTAAAGTGGGGGACAAAGTTTTGGAAACTATGGAGACGACATTCATTGCGCCTCCAGCAAAAAAATAGAATGAACTGGGGATATAAAATAGTTTTTGGTTTAGGAGCATTTATGCTTTTTATCATAGGAGCAGGGATTTACATGGTAAGTCATGATTCAGATACATTGGTTGAATCCGACTATTATGAAAAGGGATTGAATTATGATGAAACCTTTCATAAAAAAGAAAACCTTTTGAATGACGATGCTAAGCCTAAGATTCAAATGTTAAAGGATACCTTGCTGATTAAATTTTCAGCAGAAGGAAACAAGGGCAGTTTGAATTTTAAGCGTCTGGATGATAAAACCCATGATCAGCAAATCCCATTTTTCACCAAGGATAATCAATTTAAATTACCAGTAAGCAGTTTTAAAAAGGGCAATTGGAATTTGGAGATTGACTGGGTGAATGCTGATAAATCCTATATATCAGATCACGCAGTATTTATTCAATAAGATGACGTATCATTATTTAGCGTTTTTTATGGGTCTATTGGGCAGTATTCACTGTGCAGTCATGTGCGGTCCACTATTGCTTGCAGTTCAAGCGGGGCAGCAGATCTCATGGAAAACAACGCTAAATAAGTTAATCTATCAATTAGGCAGAATCTTAACTTATGGTTTCCTAGGTTTAATTTTAGGGGCGTTAGGAAATGTTGCGGCTATTCAGGGCTGGCAACAAGGCTTTAGCTTAGTTACCGGAGTAATTTTGTTTGGTATTGGTTTATTTTACATTTTTGGTAAAAGTTCTTCGAGCTTAGCAAACATTCAAACAAAAGCAATTCAGCCTTTTGCAAAGTTTATGAGTAAATGGCTATACCGTCCAGGTGGAAGTTTTGTTGCAGGTGTTCTTAATGGAGTTTTACCATGCGGCATGGTTTATATGGCTTTAGCCTCTGCTGTAAATGCAGATTCCTTGGAAAATAGCTTTTTATTTATGGTGCTATTTGGTCTTGGTACCTTGCCTTTGCTGTTGTTGTTTTCGTTCGCGGGTAATTTTCCGAAAAGAGTATTTAAAAAAGGTTTCAGCACAGTACTTCCAATTTTGTTTATCCTCATGGGAGTATGGTTTATTTTGCGTGGGGCAAATTTAGATATCCCATATCTAAGCCCATTATTGCATGTTGAAGGTGCTATGAATTGTGCATAATCAAAGATTTTAGCTTCTTGAGTTTATTAATTGATTTTCTTTGCTATCTTGTATTGAAAGTTTATTGGCATGCACTAAAACATTGCCATTAAATATTGGTTATTCAGTGAAAGACCATCTATGCAGGAACACATTCAGGCTGTCATAAAATTCCTAGAGCTTTGGGGCTGGATCCCACTGACCATTATGTATGTGGGTGTAATCATTACCATTCTGATCGAAAATCGTAATCCAACTAAAACTATTTCCTGGGTATTAGTCATCGTATTTATCCCATTTGTTGGTTTAATTCTCTATTATCTTTTTGGGCAGAAGTTCTCAAAGGTCAAGAAATTGAAACGGATTAATCAAGAGCAGACGCTGAGATTAAAAAAGGAATTTCAAAGGTTGGAACCTTTGATGCAATGGTCGATCCGAAATATTCAAAGCAAAATCGGAGACTTGTCACGGGTTTATGCTTATCTAAAGAATGAAAAGCTATCTACACCGACGCTTAATAATGAAGTGACCTTATTGGTTAATGGGGAGCAGATGTTTCCATCATTACTTGAGGCATTGGCATCTGCAAAACACTCCATCCATATGGAGTTTTACATTTTCGAGGTGGATAATATTGGGATGGAAGTACTTAATCTGTTGGAGCGTAAAGCCTCAGAAGGAATTATCGTCCGACTGATTGTTGATAGTTTTGGTTCTCCTCAATTAGTGCGTTACATGCGTAAGAGAAAAAAGGAAACCAAGATAGAATTTGAAGTGTTTTTACCTGTTACCTTTACTTCTTTAGCCAACAGCAATTACCGAAATCACCGTAAGATAGCGGTAATTGATGGATTCACCTGTTTTATTGGAGGAATTAATATATCAGACAGATATAGGAATCCCAATGACTTTGGTCTTTATTGGCGTGATACCTCGGTTAAGATTGTTGGAAATGTTGGTACGATGTTTCAGATCAGTTTCTGGAATCAATGGAACCAAACAGATGGTAAGTCTTTCAAATTGGATGATGGATATCTTCGAGAAACGCCCGTTGTTACCGATCAGTTATCTGCAGTTGCTATCGCTTCCAGTGATCCGGGTTCATTAGGGCCATTTAATATGGAAGCCTTATTGATTAGTATCGGTGAAGCTAGCCACAGCATTAAATTATGTACTCCCTATTTTATACCTTCAGAAGAATTATCAACAGCATTAAAAACAGCCGCTGCAGCCGGTGTTGAAGTAGAGTTAATGATTCCGAAAGAAGGTGATTCTTGGTTTGTTCAGCATGCGACTTATTCATATCTTAAACCTTTACTCGAACGTGGGGTTAAAGTGTTTCTTTATGAAAAGGGTTTCTTGCATGCAAAAACTTCTGTGATTGATGGAAAAATAGCTTATGTAGGGACTGTTAACTTGGATTTCCGAAGCTTTTACATCAATTATGAGGTAGCTGCAGTTATTTCCAATAAAGATTTCTGCCAAGAAATGGAAAAACAGTTTGAAATAGATAAACAAAACTCTGAACTGATTTCTATCAAGGATTGGAAAAAAAGAAAAGCCTGGAAGCGTGGATTTGATTCGCTATGCCGATTGCTTGCTCCTTTGCTATAAGTATCTGTTAAATTTCCCTAACTGCATACCTTGTTCCCTAAAAATTCAATATATTTAGCTTTTTCAAAACTGAATATTGATGAATTTAATAAATCGTATACTTTTAGCCGTAGTACTATTTACCTCTATACTCCATATTGCTGAAGCTCAAGTAAAACCCACCATTCCAATCAATACTGCTGTTGAAAATGCTCAAAAATACTTTTCAATCTATCCGGTAGAGAAAGTGCATTTACATTTTGATAAGCCTTATTATGCTGTTGGAGATACATTATGGTTTAAAACTTATCTGAATACCAATCTTTTCAATTACGATCCTAGTAAAATTGTCTATGTAGATGTCATTAACAGTAAGGATTCTTTGATTCAAACCTTAAGGGTTCCGATGAAAGAGGGAGCTGGCAAAGGACAGTTAGTATTGGATCCTCAATTTTGGTCACAGGATAACTACCGTTTCCGTGCTTACAGCAAATGGATGATGAACTTTGATATGGGTTATTTCTATAATAAAGTTGTTCCAATCGGGGATGCAATCAACAAGAAATTGGGTGCCATAATTACTTATCAACAAGATGGTAGCAAAACTAAGGCAACTATCCAATTCAGAGGAAAAGAAGGACAATTACTAGGAAGGAAAAAATTGAATTGGGAAGCCAATGATGGTTGGGATGCCTTTGATAAAGGAAAGGCTGAGACAGATGATCTTGGACGAATATCCATCAACTTAAATCATAAAGAAAAAGATAAATTTAAAAACGGACGTTTGGTCATTCAGTTAGATGATACGGAAACTTTAGTAGGTCAATATTCCTTATCGAATGCATATCAGGACGTTGATATTCAATTTTTTCCGGAAGGAGGAGATTTGATCTCTGGCTTAGCGAAAAAAGTAGCTTTCAAAGCGATGGCATCTGGGGGTGCAGGTGTAGGAGTTAAAGGAAAGGTGATCGATAGTAAAAAGAAGGAAGTCGCAACTTTTGAGGATTTAGGACTGGGAATGGGGACTTTTAATTTAGTACCAACTTCAGGAGAGTCCTATAAAGCAGTAGTGACATTTGCTGATGGTCAAGAGAAAACTGTTGACCTTCCTGCAGTGCAGGATGATAAAATAAATGTGGTTGTTGGATCTGTTGATAAGGAGTTTATCAATGTAGGTTTAATGATGAATGACACTTATTTTAATACCATCCAAAATAAGCCGTATTATGTATTTGGACAGCTTAACGGACATTTAATCTATGCAGCTCAAGCTTCTATAAAAAGTGCTTCAGTTTCTGTAAAGATTCCTTTGAAAGAATTACCTAATGGTGTCGTACAGATAACTTTAATGACTCCTGATGGTCAACCCGTATCAGAAAGATTGGTTTATATTCAACCTCAAGAACTTATTGGAATTCAGGTTTCAACTGACAAAACGGATTATGCAAGAAAAGATCTCGTAAAAATGAAGTTGAATTTGAACACGAATATCGATAGCCTACCTGGAAACTTTTCAGTCGCTGTTATTGATGAAACCAAAGTTCCAAATAATGATGATAATGATAAAGGCATTGTCAGCAATATGCTGGTAGCTTCTGATTTGAAAGGATATATCGAAAAGCCTAATTATTACTTTAATCCTAAAAATGAAAATAGGGCAGAGGCGCTTGATGCCTTGATGATGACTCAAGGATTTAGAAGATTTGATTATAAAGATTTAGTACAGGCAAAACTGCCGCAGGTAAAATTTATGCCTGAGCAAGGAATTACCATCTCAGGAATATTACGTCAAAATACAGGTCGTACGCAGCCCAATGGTGGACTATTGCTAAATATTCCAGGTGCTGCTGTTAAGAAAGATGCTTACACCGATAATTCAGGTCGATATGTTTTTGAAAATTTGGTGTTTACTGATTCCTTGAAAGCAACTTTAAATGCAAGAGGAAATGATAACTTTAGAAGTTTGGTTATTACGTTAGATCCTACATTATTCCCGGAAATTGATCCGAATAATCCAAATAAAGCTGGGGCGGTACAGAATATTGACCAAAACTTAGAAGCCTATTTGGACAATAGCAAAAAAGAATTCAGGACCCACAATCTAATTGAGGAAGTTGTTGTGACGGCGACTCAAGAGAAAAAGCAGACGAGTAAGGATTTTTCTGCATTGACAGGTTTATCTATGCCTGAACATCGAATTGAAGGAAGTAGGTTCAACGGTTGTAATGTGTTGAGCATGTGTATGAATACCATGTTGACTGGGATAACCTTTGATGTAAACACACAAAAGTATTACATCACAAGAAATTATAATCAAGGGAGTAGAGTGCCGGTTCAGTTCTTCCTGAACGGTATGCCTATTGATGAGCCTTCTATTAATTCCATTCAGGTTGCTGAGATTGAAGCGATTGAGATCTTTATGCGTGATGATTTAGGAACAGTAAGAAATCTGTATAACAATGATGGTGTTGTTTCGATCATTACGAAAAAGGAGAAAAAACAACCAAGGATGACGATGTCTCAAATTGAAGCCATGTTACCTAAATCAAATGTGATTGATTTCTATCCATTAGGCTATGTAAAAGAGCGTAAATTTTATGAGCCTAAGTATGCAACTCCGGCTACTAAAAATACGAATGACTTTAGAACAACAATTTATTGGAATCCAGATATCCGAGTAGATTCAAAAGGTGAAATTAACCTAGAATTCTATAATGCAGATGGTGTTGGAAAATACAAAGTAGTCGTAGAAGGAAATGACCTACAAGGTAATGTAGGTAGACAGATTTACTATTATAATGTGAAATAATAGCAGAGTTTTCTATATAAAGACAATAATTGAAAAGGTCAGGATGATTCCTGGCCTTTTTTTATTGATGATGTAGTTTTAACTTTCATGTTCAATAGAATAGCCAAAATAATCAAGACAATTCCAAGGATAGAATAGATGTTGTAGGATTCATCAAAAAGCAGGTAGCCAAATCCTAATGCATAAACTACACCTAAATAAGTCAAGCTTGCAACTTTTGATAGATTAGCAGTTTGATAGGACAGGGTCATATAATATTGAGCTAATTGAGTTAGAATCCCAACTAACAGCAGATAGAACCAATCCATACCTTGGGGCATTTGCCAATGAAATATACTATATATGCCTACAAATGGAATAGTGATTAATGGAAAATAGAAGATGATGACCAAGGGATGTTCCGAGGTTTTGATCTTAGCGATAATGTTATAGGCTATCGCTGCGAACAAGGCAGCTAACAATCCGATGATCAGATCCAGATTGGATATTCTTGTATCGAATCCTTTTAACATAAGCACTCCTGCGATTGCCAAACTAAAGAATAGAAATTGAATTGGTCTTACAGGCTGCTTGACAATAAAGATTCCTAAGACAGCGGTGAATAGGGGTGCAGTATAATTAATTGTAACAGCAGAGGCTAATGGAATGTTCTGAAGGGTATAGAAGGATCCAATAAGTCCCAAACATCCTGCAATTCCCCTTGCAATCAGGAGTTTTTTATTGGTTCCAAGTAAGGGTATTCGCTTTTGTTTAAGAATGAGATAGGTAGCGACTAAACTTATGACAGATCGAAATAATACTACCTCTAATGTAGGCAAATGGGAAACAAACTTGACACAGACATTCATCAAAGCAAAGAAGAAGCCTGCCAATAACATATATTGGATGCTTTTGTTGTCCTCCACTATTGTACTTCTTGATCAGTATGTTTTTTGACTACTTCTCGGATGCCTGTTTCTGGATCAATTTCAAGTTCGGTTTGTTTGACGAGAACGGCAAATGAAGCCGGCTGAATGCCCTTGCCATATTTAACCGCATATTCCTTTGTGAACTCCGCCCCAAAGTAAAGTATGGCTGAAGAGTAGTAAACCCATGCCAAGAGAATAATAATGGATCCAGCAGCTCCGTATGAGCTTGCTGTAATGTTTTGAGATAGGTAAAGGGAGATTAAATATTTTCCTAACATAAATAAGAGGGCCGTGAAAATTGCTCCTCCTAAAATATCCTTAAAGCGTACTTTCGCATCAGGAAGAAAGGCATAGATAATTCCAAAAAGAGATGAAATCACCAAGAAAGTAATTGCTGTATTAACCCAATCTATTAAGTTGATATCCCAATTGTCCATAAATTGGTTAAAGTAACTGGTCATTACACCAATTAAGCTTGAGATAATCAGAGAGGCTAATAAAAGGAACACTAAACCTAAAATCATTGAGAAAGAGATCAGTCTATTGATAATCATCTTTAACCAGCCCTTTTTAGGTTTAGGTTTTACTTTCCAAATAGAATTGATGGAATTTTGAATATCAATGAAGATTGTTGTCGAGGTAAACATTAAAGTACCAGCACCTACTATGATACCAATATTAGATCTACTCGATAAAGAGAGGTTGTGAACGGTGGATTCAAGTAAAGTGGCAATTTCCTTTCCAAACAATTGGTTCAGTTCATCGATTACTTGTTCCCTTGCTCCCTCGGTGCCATCCAGGGCACTTCCATAGAAAAATCCGAGTGTCCATGTAAGAATCATGAGGAGCGGACCAATTGAAAATACTGTATAATACGCTAATGAAGCACTTAATTTCATGCAATTATCATCAATAAAAGCATTACCTGCATTCATAAGTAATCCCCAGAATTCTTTGATCTTTACCCAGATTCTATTTAACATAAAAAAAATTATTCAGAATAGATTGTTTTGATAATGTCTTCATTTTTCTGCAAGATTACTTTACGTTTAAGGCTTAATTTTGGAGTAAGCTCGCCAGCGTCGATGCTCCATTCCTTTGGTAAAAGCTTAAATTTCTTAATCTGCTCCCAATGGCCAAAGTTAGCCATAGATTGGGAAATTATCTGTTCATATTTTGATAATATATCTTCGTTCTTGATTAAATCCTCTTTCGATTGAAAAGATATGCCCTTGTGGTTTGCATATTTTTCGAGTTCTTCAAAAGCAGGGACGATCAATGCGGCAGGAAATCTTTGGTTTTCACCAATGACCATAACCTGTGCGATTAGGGTAGATTCCATGAGCTTATTTTCCAATACTTGCGGAGCCACATATTTACCACCGGCAGTTTTGAACATCTCTTTTTTACGGTCTGTAATTCTTAAGAATCCATCTGGAGTTAATTCTCCAATATCACCTGTATGAAGATATCCATCTTCTGTAAAAGCTTCCTTGGTTGCCTCTTCGTTCTTATAATATCCACTTGTAACACTAGGCCCTTTAACGAGAATTTCCCCATCCTGAGCTATCTTAACATCCAGATTACTCAATACACGACCTACAGTTCCAAATTTTACATCATCTTCTTTCCATGAATTAACAGCAATAACAGGTGAGGTTTCTGTTAGACCATATCCTTCAAGTACTTTGATTCCAGCTGCCCAAAAAACGCGCGCAAGCCTCTCTTGAAGTGCTGCTCCACCAGAAATAATAAGCTTAATGTTTCCACCTAAAGCTTCTTTCCATTTTGAGAAAATCAACTTACGGGCAATCCCGAGTTGAAAATTATAGAATGCGGAATTCTTTTTAGGTTCTTGATAGCGTAGACCTAGATTTAATGCCCAAAAAAACAAAGACTTTTTAATTCCAGTTAGATTTTTTCCTTTTTCTACAACTTTATCATAAACCTTTTCAAGAACACGAGGAACGGTAGTGAAAAGATCAGGTTTGACTTCATTGATGTCAACAACAATATTGTCCAGGTTTTCAGCATAATAAATTTGAATTCCTTTGGAAAAATATAGATAAACGACCATTCTTTCGAAGATATGGCATAATGGTAGAAAACTTAGTGATTTCTTATACTCATCCGTAACCAAATGATTGCTTGCTTCAACATTGGCAAGAATATTTCCATGGGAAAGATAAACTCCCTTTGGCTTACCAGTCGTTCCAGAAGTATAGATCAAGGTTAATAAATCATCCAACTGAACGGCCTCTCGGAAGGCAAAAAGATCCTCGTTATTTTGTTTTCCAAGTTCAATAACCTCATGGAAGTTCTTTCTTCCAGATATATCATCGAATGTAAACATCTCCAATTGAAGATTATTTTCTTGAAGTGCATGCTCTGCTTTTTTCGCAAGATCCTCATTGCTTACAAATAAAAGTTTTGCTTCCGCATCATTTAAAATATAGATAAGATCTTGATTGGATAAAGTAGGGTACAAGGGTACGGTTGCTACTCCCAACTGATTACATGCAAAGTCTATAAAGTTCCATTCCGGACGGTTTCCAGACATCAAGGCAACACGGTCACCCTTTTTTATTCCTTTTGCCAATAAACCCTTGCTGATATTATCTACGATCTCTACAAATTCATTTGTGGAATAGGTCTTCCAACCCGTCTTTGAGCGCCCAGCAACCATGATATCTTTAGCAAATTCCTTCTGATAGTTACTGATTAAATCACTTAATCTTTTATAATTGCTCATAATAATGTTTCTCCCCTTAAAAATACAAAAATTGGTTATATATACTGTTGGTCTTGACTAATATATCATTTTTTAAAGAAAAACTATGCTTGCAGAATAATTTTTGACTTTAAACATACCTAAAATCAGTTTTTACCGTTAGGAAATAAAATAGTAAATTTGAACGGATAGAAATAAATTTTCATGAAAAAAATCTTACAATTAACATTAGTTTTTATTGCCTTTATCGCATCTACAAATCTTGCAAATGCACAACTTCAAACACAACATGCCATTGGTGCTCGTTTCGGATCAGCAACAGGGATAACCTATCGCTATACAATGGCTCCAGAGCGTGCAATTGAAGGTATTTTAAGTATTCAAGGTAACTCTGAATACAGTAGATTCCGATTAGTTGGATTGTATGAAAATCACAGACCATTGTACAATGATTTTACTTGGTTCTGGGGTTTTGGTGGTAGTGTTGGTTCTTATACAAGCAAAGCTTTTACCAATAAAGAAGGTCAGCGCTTTGATAAATATTCTGAAATGGCATTGAGTATTGACGGTATCGTTGGTGTGGAATATAAAATTCCTGAAGCTCCTATCGCCTTGTCATTAGATGCTAAACCTTATTTTGACTTTCTTCAAGAAAGTGGATTTAGAATTTGGGATGGCGTGGGATTCTCTATCCGTTATACATTCTAGAGGATAGACTATAGATATTGAAAAGCGCCATTTTGAAATGGCGCTTTTTGTTTTTTTATTATTTGTTAGGGTCTACTGCTTCTTCGGTATCTACAGAATTGTTCTCTCTATATATTTTTTCACCAATTACACCTTCATCCCCCAAAGCCCGTCCTTTAATTAGCCAGGAAACTCCAAATAGCAATAAAGCTAAGGCTTCAAACAACAGCGTGGAATAGGGAAATAGTTTAAAGGGAACTAAGATAATACATAACAAGATTCCGTAGCCACAGAATCTATATATCTTATTTTCATTAAACATACTGACAGGTATGTCGGTATTTGGCTGCTGACCGATGGTAAATACATTGATCGAAAGAAGAGCGAAAATAAAAAAGAGAACTGCGGCAAAGCCATAGTGTAGCCAGGTTAGGCTAAAGTTAATGAGCGTACATTTAAGACAGGAATCGGAAATTGGATCTGTTGGAATAAACGCTACTCCAAAAGCCATAAAACCTGCAATGTTGGTAAGAATATTGTCGTTTTTTAAGATTGACTTATTTCCATTGCCTTTATAGCAAATCAAAAATAAACCTACCGCACATAAGGTACCTGTAAATATTTCGCGAAGGTTCGTGTAATAATAATGACTTATGGAAGGTTGAATATTGGTTGAGAAAAATTTAATTAAGGAAAGTAAGACAAGAATTGAAGGAAGGAAGATTCCCAAGTAACCAATCGCCCTGCGAAGTCGCCGGTAGGCAAATAGATTATAGTGTTGTATATTTTTCATAATATTATGGTTAATCTAAACCTTTAAGGATTAAAGGTTTATAGTTTGTTAGTTTACCATTAAAATTAAGAAAAAATATATTTAATTGGAATATGGATGATTGGGGAAGGTGATTGGATTAGTAAAGAAAAAACACTTTAATATATATGTTATACTGCATATATATTAAAGGTTTTTATTAATGAATTATAGGGACAGCCAGAGATCTCCTAAAGCACTTTGTTCTTCCGTCCTATTTGGATTTCTTTCAATTACGTAGGAAACTTTATCACTAGCTTTTAGGTGTACTGTAATTTCACGAATTAAGCCATCTCTGGAAACAAGAATATTTATAGGATCTCCTACTTTGCTAATCGCAATAGCTTGATCCAATTCTCTACCCTGTGGATCCAATCGATTTCCATTTACTGCAATGATTTCATCATCAACATTTAATCCATCAACCCATGCTGCAGAATTTCTGTCAACATTTTTGATAATTGTGCGTGTATCTTGATGAGATACTTTAATTCCCAAACTTGGGGTTACCGTTTCTCTGTTAATGTCAATGAATTGAAATCCTATGGCATTGAAATATGCATTATAGTCAATTTCTTCTGTTGTATAGACAGCATCAAAGATTTCTTTTAAAGATATCCCCGAAACTTCTTCGGCTAGATCTAAAAATTCTTTTTCAGTTACTCCTCGGTTTTCAATTAAGTAGAATTTATTATAAGCAGCCTTTAAAACATCATCCAATCTTTTTTTGCCTTGAGTTTTTGCAATGATACTGATGTCAATCATGGTCGCCAACATGGCTCCCTTGTTATAATATGAAATGCTGACATTGGCTGAGTTTTCATCTGGGCGATACTGTTTGATCCAAGTGTCAAAGCTTGATAATCCAACGGATTGTATTTTGTGGCCAGGACGGTTTAAGACCATATTGAATTCAGAAACTAATTCATTCAAATATTCCTGTTCGTTTCTGAAACCACATCTACGCGTAATTAAGTTGTCGTAATAGGCAGTAAATCCTTCGAAAATCCAAAGAAGAGGGGTGTAGTTTTCTTCTTCGTAATTGAATGGTCCCAAGTTAGCAGGTCTTAGACGTTTAACATTCCAAAGGTGGAAATATTCATGAGCAACCAAACTCAAGAAATTATTATAGCCAATATTGCTGATATACGATGACCTGGAAGCCGCAAGAACAGTGGAGTTCAAATGTTCTAGGCCACCATGGGAATTCTGGTAGTTATGCGTGATAAAGACATAACGATCATTAGGGTTAGAACCCCAAATATCAGTCTCTACTTCCACAATCTTTGTGATATCTGCCGCTAAGCGGTCTTTATCATATACTGCTGTTCCAACCATAGCAAATTCATGGGGAATGCCAGCAGCATTGAAAGTCCATACATCCTGGTTTCCAATTTCTAAAGGAGAATCAAATAAAATGTCGAAATTTTCGGCGAAGAATAAATTGACCTTGCCTTCTACGAGCTCTAAACCAGTAGAGATTTTGGTCCATATAGAAGGAAGTTCCACTTGAACAGTAGAAGAATGGTCAAGGTAGCCATCTACATATAGAAAAGTTCCAGCAGGGCTGATGAAAGCATGCTGATCATCAACAAGGTTTGTCCTGACTGATCTTTCAAAACTGTAAACGCGATAACTGATCTTTACTTGAGCACCTTTGGAATTTAACCTCCAGGTATTTTTGTTCGTTTTATGAATGACGATTTCATTTCCTTGTGCATCTTCAGCTTTAACCTGTTCGATGTTTTTGGCAAATTCTCGGATTAAATAGGAGCCAGGTGTCCAAACTGGCATCTTCAGATCAAGATAATCTTGATCAATTCCGTCAATAATCATTTTAACCTCAACATAGTGTGCTTGAGGTTCTATAAAAGACAATTGGAAATGAATGTTACTATTACCCATAATTATTTAAATGTAAAAAGGGAAACCATGTTTGGTTACCCTTATTTTCTTTTATATACTTCAAATGTATAATCGAATTTATGCTTGTCGTCCTTACTGTGTTTATCTTGACTTTCCAATATCCATTCAGATTCCGGTAAGTCAGGAAAGAATGCATCTGCTCCTTCAATTTGTGTATGGACTCTGGTCAATAAGATTTCTTTTGCCAAGGGGAAAGATTGTTTGAAAATTTCCGCTCCTCCAATGATAAAAATTTCTTTTTCATCACGGCAATAATTTAATACATCTTGAATACTATTCGCAACATCAACATCTTCAGCTTTGAAATCATTCTGTCTTGTAATGATGATGTTTCTTCTTCCCGGTAAGGCTTTTCCTATAGAGTCAAATGTTTTTCTGCCCATTACAATGGTATGGTCCATTGTTTTAGCTTTAAAATATTTGAAATCATTAGGTAAATGCCATGGCATTTGATTGCCCTTGCCTATGGCGTTATTTTCGGATGCTGCAACAATAAATGTAACTTTTGGTAAACTCATTTATAGGAATTGAATATTGAAATTTAAACGGCAACTGGTGCTTTAATATGTGGATGATGCTCGTAGTTTTTCAGCTCGAAGTCTTCAAACTTAAAGTCGAATATATCCTTTACCTCAGGGTTTATTTCCATTTGGGGAAGAGCTTTAGGTTCACGGGAGAGCTGCAATTCGGTTTGTTCATAGTGATTGCTGTAGATGTGCGCATCACCAAGCGTATGCACAAAATCTGCGGCTTCCATATCACAAACCTGGGCAACCATCATCGTTAATAATGCATAAGAAGCAATGTTGAATGGTACTCCAAGGAAAATATCTGCGCTACGTTGGTAAAGCTGACAGGAGAGTTGTGGTTTCAGGATTCCTTTTTCAGGTTGAGCAGGAGCCACATAAAATTGAAAGAATGCATGGCAAGGTGGTAATGCCATGTTTTCGATTTCAGCAACATTCCATGCCGAAACAATGATGCGTCTGGAATCTGGTGTATTCTTAAGCTGATTGACTACCTGTGTGATTTGGTCGATATGACGGCCATCAGGAGTTGGCCAAGAACGCCATTGAGAACCATAAACTGGCCCTAAGTTACCTTCTTGGTCTGCCCATTCATCCCAAATACTAACACCATTCTCTTTTAAATATTGGATATTGGTTTCACCTTTCAAAAACCAGATTAATTCATGAATAATTGATCTTAAGTGAAGTTTTTTGGTGGTGACCATCGGAAAACCTTCCTTTAAATTGAAACGCATTTGATACCCGAAAACACTTTTTGTCCCTGTTCCAGTTCTGTCAGTTTTTTCAACACCATGATTGTAAACATGCTCGAGTAGATCTAAATACTGTCTCATATAGGTTTTTCCTTATTTTGTAATCTTACGAAGATACCCTTTTTTAAATCATCAAAATATCACAATTTTTCAACAACTAACAATTTGCCGCATTTTGTGTATTTTTGCAAAATATCATGGGAAAAAAAGTTGCTTTCTATACGTTGGGTTGTAAGCTGAATTTTTCAGAAACTTCCTCTATAGGTCGTATCTTTAAGGATGCGGGTTATGAATCTACGCCTTTTAACAGTGCTGCAGATGTTTATGTGATCAATACATGTTCGGTAACCGACCATGCAGACCGTAAGTGCCGAAAGGTGGTAAAGGAAGCTCTTAAGCATTCTCCAAATGCTTATATTACCATTGTAGGGTGTTATGCGCAGCTAAAACCTAAGGAGATTTCTGAAATTCCAGGAGTCGATATGGTCTTAGGTGCTGCTGAAAAGTTCAATATTATTGAACACATCAATGATCTTACAAAAAATGAAAAGGCCGTTGTCCATAATGCGCCAATTGACGAAACCAATCAATTTGTTTCCGCATTCTCCATTGGAGATAGAACACGTACCTTTCTAAAAGTTCAGGATGGATGTGACTATTCCTGTACTTTCTGTACGATTCCTTTGGCAAGAGGGGCAAGTCGCTCAGGTAAAATAGAAGATATAGTACGTCAAGCTGAAGAAATTGCAGCTTCTGGTGTGAAGGAAATTGTATTGACAGGGGTTAATATTGGTGACTATGGTATCCGAGATGGGAAGCGTCAGGATCGTTTTGTCGATTTGGTTAAAGCATTGGATGAGGTTCAAGGGATTGATAGAATACGTATTTCAAGTATAGAACCAAACCTATTAACCAATGAGGTTATTGAGTTTGTTGCTCAATCTAAAAGATTTGTGCCCCATTTTCATATGCCCTTGCAGTCTGGGAACAATAAGGTACTAGCACAGATGCGTCGCCGCTACAAACGTGAACTTTACTGGGAACGTGTGGCTAAAATTAAATCCCTTATGCCAAACTGTTGTATTGGAGTGGATGTCATTGTTGGTTTTCCAGGAGAAACGCGTGAAGATTTTATCGATACCTATAATTTCTTAAATGAAATGGATATTTCTTATTTACATGTCTTCACTTATTCTGAACGTGAGAATACCATTGCTGCCCAAATGGAAGGTGCAGTACCTGGTGCTCAACGTAGTGATCGCAGTAAAATGCTACATATTCTATCTGAAAAGAAACGTCGTGCTTTCTATGAATCGCAATTGGGAAGCGTGGATGAAGTATTGTTTGAAGGCGATATTAAAGATGGATTTATGCACGGGTTCTCCAAGAATTATGTCAAAGTCCGTACAGCATATGACCCTTTACTTGTAAATGAGGTAGTTCCTGTTAAGTATATGAATATCTCTGAAAATGGAGATGTAGATATAGAAGAATTGCCAGAAGTTTTGGCACATTAATGAATTAACGAAATAAAAAAATAAGGCTGATCAAGTGATCAGCCTTATTTTTTTATGCATTTCTTCTTCTGAAACTATCAAATTCTTTATGTAGTCGCATCAACTTAAAGGTTGAGCTTATCAATTCATTGGTTTCAAGGAGAATTGAGAAATATAATCTGCTATTTTTAGGACTGTTTTCTGAAGTCCGGATACGATCAATCTGTTTGTCCAAAAGGTTGTTGATATATTCTTGAATATCTTCACGCTCTTTGATGATTTCGTCAATTTTCGAGAAGTCTAGACGCTTATAGGTCATGTTTATTTTAGAGAACCATTCAGATATACGCTCCACCACATATTTCAAATCTTTCGATTGACTGAATCGCAAAGGTTTATGATTGTTGTCTACATGAGAAAGGGCATTGGAATTAATAACTGCAACATTCTCAACCATATCCTGTAAATATCCCAGCGATATTATGTAATAGCGACTACCTTTGACCGAAGTATCATCGAGGTTTCGGATATAGTCATACATCGAATTATTCGTTGAATTAAGTTCGTTCTGAAGCTTTTTGACTAACTTTTTATTGTTCATTAAAGCGTCTAGATCCTCTTTAATTAAAGAATCAATTGCTTCTTTAAAGAAAAGATTGGTTTTAGAAAATGTCTCACTAATCTGTTGAGCACTGGTTTCTATAACTTGTTGAAGACCTATAATATCGCTTTTTTCAAGGTTAAGTTCTTGTAGGGCTTTAGCTTTGATCTTGCGGTCATGGCTTTTTGCGTTTCTATATAGCAAAAGAGCCAATACAATTAAGGAAATAACAAAGGTTACAATCCCGCCTATTTTTAAGAAGAAGGCAAATATAACGGCTCCAGCGAACGCACAACCGGCAGTAACAAACCAACCTCCAATAACATGAAACACGCCAGATACACGATAAACTGCACTCTCACGTCCCCAAGCCCGATCGGCAAAAGCAGTACCCATGGCCACCATAAAGGTCACATAAGTGGTGGAAAGCGGAAGTTTCATGGATGTTCCCAATGCAATCAGACTACTGGCAACCATCAAGTTTACCGATGCACGGATCATGTCGAACATTGGTTCATCCTGTGATTTCTTTTTCTTTCTGTGCGCATTCAGCATAGGATTTTCAAATTTCTTATCCAAACTTGCCTGCAGTGTCCGGGGCATCAAATATGTTAATCCCGTTCCAAGTTTGATAAATCCCCTTACTATGCTTCTCGATAGCATATTGGATTTGAATTTTTCAGCACCATCACCTTGGTTTGTCAAGCTCATTTCCGTTTCAATAACCGTCTTTGCCTTTTTAGAGGTCCAAAGGGTAATGACCATCACGATACCTGCACAAAGAAGAATCCAAGTTGGAGCGACAATATCACTTGATGCTAGAGCATCCATGGTATAGGTGTCAGGGTTTGCTCCCGGTATGGATTGGAAAATCTCTACGGATTGAGCTGCTGCAACAGGAACGCCGATAAAGTTTACCAAGTCATTCCCTGCAAATGAAAGTGCTAAAGCAAAAGTTCCGATTCCAATGATGACTTTTAAGATATTATATCCTAATAGATTGATGATATAACTTAATAAAGAGAATAGGACAAAAGAACCTGCAAGTAATAATAATTCATGCGCTTGAACCCAATCTTTAACATCATCGCCAATAAATGAAACACCCTTAAGTCCTTTTATCAGAATAAAATAGGAAATGGATGCCATTGCAATACCTCCAAAAATAACCCCAATGGTTTTTAGCTTTTTCTCAAATTGAAATGTAAAAAGAACCCGGGATATATACTGAACCGCCATACCGACGGTAAAGGAAATGACAACGGATAGGAGAATGCTATAAACGATTTCCGAGGCTTTTTCTGTGTTGATATATGATGATAATGTGGACCAGTCTCCATCTTTAATAGCAATATTATATACAGCTAAACAGAGTGCTGCCCCTAGAAGTTCAAATACGATAGAAACCGTCGTAGATGTCGGTAATCCAAAATAATTAAAAATATCAAGCAAAATGATATCTGTAATCATGACGGCCAAAAATATGGTTATGACATCGTCAAAAGAGAACATGCTTGGCACATAGATACCACTTCTGGCAATTTCCATCATGCCGCTTGAAAAGATCGAGCCAAAGAGGATACCCAAGCTCGCAATAATCATGATGCTCTTAAATGGGATTGCTTTTGAACCTATAGCTGAATTGAGAAAGTTAACTGCATCATTACTTACGCCGACCATCAAGTCTATTATGGCTAAAACAGCCAAGGTAATGAGTACGAGAAATAGGTAATTCTCCATATTGAATTTGTGTTAATCTTGATTTTTATGGGTGATCAGACTAAACCTGAAAAATATTCGTAAAACTGCAAGTATAGGGTAAAAACCTTAAAAACTAGCTATTTGTTTTCAATTTGTTCTTCCAAAAAATGGTCAATAATATAAAAAGTACACCTAGCCATTTTAACCAACTTACCGATTCATGAAGAACCAGATAGGACATGCAAACAGCAACGGGTAGTTCAACAGCACTGAGGACAGCCCCTAAAGAGTAGCCGGTTTTTGGCATACCATAAGCAAATAACAAGGGTGGAAGTACTGTACCGAATAATGAAAGCAATAATCCATAAGGTAAAATGCCTATAAAAGTCTCTGTTGAAAATAGCGATAATGGCCTAAGGGTAATCAAAATTAAAACGAGCGCTCCAGTAATCATAATGGCACTTTTCTGAACTGGCGGATAGTCATTCCCAACCCGCCCATTGACAATCATAAAGATTGAATAAGCGGTAGCAGCTAATAATCCATAGCCAATTCCTACCAATGAAAAAGAGTTTAACGGCTCCTCAATCAGACCTGTAGCCAGTAAGGTTCCAGCAAGAATACAGATTATGACAATTATTTGGCTCATTTGGGGTCTTACATTGAAGAAAATTAATTCTATGATCTGACCTATCCAAATGTATTGCATGAGCAGGACAATTGCCAGAGAGGCAGGAACGAGTTCAACACATTTATAGTAGAGAATGCTGACCATCCCCGTGCTGATTCCGCTTAGAAATATCTTCCATTTAGGACTTTTCGGTCTAGATAGGGTAGAAGATTGTTTGTTTCTGATAATCAACCAGGTGAGCCATAAAAATATAACTCCTAATAAGGCTTGGATGCCTGTAACTTCACCTAGCGTATAACCTTGTTCATAGGCTTTTTTTACAAATGTTGAAAGGATTCCGAAGCTGGCAGCGCCTATAAATACGGCTATTGCCCCCTTAGTTTTGTTCATGGGGCAAAAGTAATTCAAAAAATATCCATTCGTCCAAGAATAATTGTTGATGACAATTAAAAGACATTTAATTTTTCAAACCTTAAGGGAGTTGTACAGTCAAACTTTTTATCAGCATTTAACCTTATTGTATGGGCATAATAAAAAAGTAAATCACATTTGTGGAAAAAAACGACTTGTATATTGGTTGCTTAGCTTGATATTTTTGAAATTGGAGGTTTAGATGAAAATTAAATACAGTTTATTATTATTTCTAGTTGCAGCGGTTGTGTTGAGTTCTTGTGGGGCCAAACGAAAAACGTCGTCTAAATATACCTATGACAGCGTCAATCCGAAAAAAGGAGCTCCGATCTCTGATGCAAGTGATGCACGAAATAAGGAATATTCCAATAATAAATTGGATAATTATGCAGAGTTATTGGGTGTAAAAACCAAAGAGTTGGATAATAAAAACCTCTATTTCATGATTGATGAGTGGATGGGTACTCCGCATCGATTAGGTGGAATGGATAAAAGAGGTGTAGATTGTTCGGGTTTTGTGACCTTGCTATACGATAAGATTTATGGAAAGGAACTTCCAAGGACCTCTCGAGATATGGCCGATCATGTGAAAAAGAAATATGAGAATCAATTAAAAGAAGGGGATTTAGTGTTTTTTTCCTTTGGTGGGAGGAATATTGATCATGTAGGGATCTACCTTCATAATGGAAAGTTCGTACATGTGTCCACTAGGAAAGGGGTTATAATTTCTAATCTCAGTGATAGTTGGTATTATAAATATTTTAAAAGAAGCGGAACGCCTAAAAGTTAATTCCTACGATTCAATCCTGAATTTTGACAGTATTATGTCGTATATCGGCTGATATTCTCAAATTAGCCAAATAAAATGTCTACAAATCCCTATTTTTGTGCACATTTTATAATATATCATGTCAGAAAAAACAAAAAAGATTTTCTTAGGACTTTGTGTTGTGGTGCCCTTTTTAATATACTGTGTGTATTATTATTCGGGAATGGTTAAAAATGCTCCGTACCGTTATTCGGATTTTGAATCTATAGAGCTTACTTATGGATATCCGGATTCGATGTTGAATTATTATAATTCTAAAACACATGAATACAATTACCTTACTAAGGAGAACAAATTAATTAAAGATACGCTAAAGCTTAGGGACAATGATTTATTATACCTACATAGAAAAGCGCAGGAGTTAGGATTTTGGAATTTGCCAGATGACATGACTGTAGATTTAAGTAAAAGAGCGGCGGGAGAGCGCAAGCCAAGGTATAAACTGACATACGCATACAAGGAAAAAACGAAAACAGTTACTTTCGATCCGGACTTTCAAGGACCGACTAAAATGGTGGAAGCAGCAAGAACAACCATTGATGAAGTGGTTCGAATGTTGGCAACTGCTAAGGCTCGATAAGGAGAATTTATTATTTAATTTTCTCTTAACAGTAACTTTAACCGATAGCCATACCTTTGAGTCAAGTAATTTGTTTCAATAAATTGTTTGGTGATTTAAAGGTTATTAGGTAAACAATTAAAGAAAAAGGGTCGATGTGATATCGGTCCTTTTTTATTTCCTTTCATTCTAAATACAAACCTCCGTTTGTTTTATTTCCTCTTATTTTTTTATTAATCAATTGAATACGTGTTCGATACGTAATTTATTTGTTGATTCTTAATAAATATTTGATTTAATTTATAAAGCAAATATTAATATTAATTATTAATTTGTGTTCAAATAATAAATTATGGAAACAAGAACATTATCTAAATTTATTGCTGAACTAATTGGAACTTTTGGTTTGGTATTGTTTGGTTGTGGGGCTGCGGCAATTGCCGGTGCTGACACACTTGCCCATACATCAGGCTTGGGGCTATTGGGGATTTCATTGGCTTTTGGTTTGTCCGTTGTGGTATTTGCTTATGCGATAGGCGGAATTTCCGGTTGTCATATTAACCCAGCTGTAACCTTGGGGGTATTGGTGTCAGGAAAGATCTCACTTAAAGATGCTTTAGTATATATCGCGGCACAAATCATCGGTGCAATATTAGGTGCTTTCGTACTAAAGACCATTCTTGCAGGCCAACTAGCTGGCTTTAATGCCGGTGAATGGGCTTACGGATCCAATGGTTGGGGAGCAGGTTATCAAAATGAATACAATATGATGGCTGCCTTCATTACAGAAACTGTGTTAACTGCAGTTTTTCTTTTCGTTATTCTGGCTACAACATCCAAAGTAGGAAATGGTACGATGGCAGGATTAGCAATTGGATTTACGCTTGTTTTAATACACTTGGTTGCTATCCCGATTACAGGTACTTCAGTTAACCCAGCAAGAAGCTTAGGTCCTGCAATATTTGCTGGAGGTAATGCTATTTCTCAAGTATGGCTTTTCATTGTAGCTCCTTTGGTTGGTGCGGTTATCGGTGCTGTTATTTGGAAATTGACCTATTCGGAGCCAAAGACTGCAGAATAAAAGAATACTCAACTATAATATCCCACCCGAGCTGCCGAAAGGCAGCTTTTTTTATGCGAAATGCACTCATAAAATCACCGTAAACAATCCTGGCACTTGTGCTAAACTTGGAAAATGATTATCTTCGTGCATGGATAATTTTATTGTTTCTGCGCGTAAGTATAGACCGGTTACCTTTGACTCGGTTGTCGGCCAGCAACACATCACCGGAACACTCAAAAACGCCATTCATAACAATCAGTTAGCTCAAGCATTTTTGTTCTGTGGACCCCGTGGAGTTGGAAAGACGACTTGTGCTAGAATACTTGCAAAAACAATAAACTGTGAGCATATCACAGAATCTAACGAAGCTTGCGGTCAATGCGACAGCTGTAAATCATTTCAAAACGGGAATTCATTCAGTATTCATGAATTGGATGCGGCATCCAACAATTCAGTGGATGACATCCGTTCATTGATCGATCAAGTAAGAATCCCACCTCAAACTGGTAAATACAAGATTTATATCATCGATGAGGTTCATATGTTATCACAGCAAGCTTTCAACGCTTTCTTGAAGACATTGGAAGAACCGCCTTCCTATGCTATTTTTATCCTTGCAACAACTGAAAAACATAAAATACTCCCTACCATACTTTCAAGATGTCAGATTTTTGACTTCAATAGAATTAAGGTCGAGGATATGGCTAACCACCTTGCTTCCATCGCACAGAAAGAGGGAGTGACTTTTGAAGCCGATGGACTGCATGTTATTGCTCAGAAAGCCGATGGCGGTCTCCGAGATGCTTTATCTATGTTTGACCAGATCGTTAGTTTCTCAAACAAGAATCTTACTTATCAAGCCGTAATTAATAATCTTAATATTTTAGATTATGATTATTATTTCCAGCTTATGGATGCTCTTGCAAAACAGGACGCTGCAACTGCTTTATTAATCTTTGATAAGGTATTAAACAATGGCTTTGATGGCGGTCATTTCATAGCTGGTCTGTCATCACATATCCGGAATTTGTTGGTAAGCAAAGAACCTAGTACCCTGAAGCTATTAGAGGTAAGTGAGAACGTAAAGAAAAGATACCTTGAACAATCGCAAGCTTTATCGAGCGGTTTGCTGCTATCTGCTCTAAATATTGCCAATCAATGTGAGGTAAACTACAGAAGCAGCAAGAATCAACGTTTGCAGGTTGAGCTTTCACTTTTGAAGATGTGCCATATAGCCAGTGCCATAGCTCTAGGAGCAGAAGGGTTGCCAGCTTTAGCTGAATTAAAAAAAAAACTCCCTGAGTCAGCAGTAGGTTCTAAAGCTCCTGCACAAAATCCCATTCCTGCCAGCAAAGCTAGTTCATCAGCTATTTCGACATCAGAACCAGTAAGGTCTCCGATAGCAGCAGTGACTGATTCCAAACCGGCAGTAACCTATCCTTCAAGCCCTAGCCCTTCGCAATCTTCAGCTTCTGATGCAAAACCTGCAGCAAAAGGTTGGGGAAGCATTAAAACTTCGGTTGCTATTCCAAACTTAAATACCATATTTGAAGATAAAAAAGCCTCTTCCGAAGAAGAAAATGAACTTGTAGAGGGTAATGAATTCAATGAGGTAACACAAAATTCCTTCTTAAGTAAATGGAATGAATTTGCTGAATTATTGAGGAAAGAAAGCAAAATTACACTCTATACGATTATGACTTCAAATGCGCCTACTTTGGAGGGTACCACGATCAAGATCGAGGTAGAGAATGGGGTGCAGATGGAAGAGCTTAAATTGGGCAAAATAGACATGTTGAATTATCTCCGTGTTCAACTTCGCAACTTTGCTTTGGATATAGATGGCGTAATGGTTGAAAAATCTAAAGATAGAAAACCATACACTTCACAAGAGAAATATCAGGCCATGGTCGCCAAGAATCCATTGCTCGACGAGTTAAGAAAAACATTTGATTTGGGTTTAAGCTAATCATTTTTCTTTTCTACCTTTGTACGAATTATTTGAGGGTGAAATTCCCTTTTATCTATAATAAAAACACATGCAAAATTTTCAACGTAGGGACAGACCCGAGAAACGCGAAACCAATCAGATGGTCTTTGGTATCCGTGCTGTCATGGAAGCTATCGATAGCGGCAAAGAAATTGAATCCTTATTTGTTCAACGTGGCTTGTCAGGACCTTTGTTTGCTGAATTCAAAGCTTTGGTGAAAGAGCATAATATCGCATTTCAACAAGTTCCTATTGAAAAACTAAACCGCATAACTCGCAAGAACCACCAAGGTATCATTGCTATTATTTCTCCAATCACTTATCAGGATATCGAAGATCTATTGCCTGTCATTTACGAGAAAGGTGAAACTCCATTATTGCTTATGCTGGATGGTGTTACAGACGTTCGTAACATGGGAGCAATCGCTCGTACTGCTGAATGTGCCGGTGTGCATGCGATTATCGTTCCGAAAAAAGGGTCGGCAGAAATAAATCCAGATGCTATCAAAACTTCAGCTGGTGCATTATATAAAATCCCGGTTTGTCGACAAGACTCTCTGAACAAAGTGGCTAAATACCTAATTGATTCGGGCGTTCAACTGGTTGTAAGTACCGAGAAAACAAAAGAATCCATTTATGATGTGGATTATACTTCACCGAGCTGTATCATCATGGGGGCTGAGGATGTAGGGGTGTCAGATGAGTTGATCCGTATCTCGGACAAATTGGCGAAGATTCCTATGTTCGGAGAAATTGAATCCTTAAATGTTTCGGTGTCTGCTGCGGTTGTTATCTATGAAGCAATCAGACAACGTAATATTTCTTAATATTTGTGAAAAAGTTCCGAAGATCAGTACATAGGCAATTCAGGTTGTACCGATATGTAATGTATCGGGAAACCTTAGTCGACTATAAGGAACATTTTTGGTCATTTCTAGGAGCTTTTATTGGAATAGGCCTAATCGCCTATCTCCAATCCTTACAATTACCTCCTCTAGAGAATGTTTTTTTAATAGGTTCCTTTGGCGCATCTGCCGTCTTGGTCTATGGTGCAATCCAGAGTCCTTTGGCGCAACCCAGAAATTTGATTGGTGGTCATGTCGTATCTGCGCTGGTAGGAGTGACCGTAGCTAAGATATTACCCGATATCATTTGGTTAACTGCACCATTGGCTGTAGCAACTTCCATTGTTGCAATGCAGGTGACACGAAGCTTACATCCTCCAGGAGGTGCAACAGCGCTGATTGCTGTAAGCGGGGGCACTAAAATAGCTGAATTAGGATATCTATATGTGCTTACTCCTGTATTTTCAGGTGCCTTAATCCTTTTGGGCGTCGCGTTAGTTTTTAATAATATCACCAAGAAAAGACATTATCCAGTTAAATATTCTCGTCTAAGACGGTCACGTCGAAAACAGCTTAAACGAAGATTTGATGTAAAATAGACCAATAGGCGAATATTGGTCTTTTATTTTATTAGGCCATGCATGTTTGTGCGTTTTTTATTTTGAAATTCAGAATAAACGAATAACTTTACGGTAATCTACCGAACATCTAAATGAAATACCAATCCATTATCCATGGCTTAACCTATTTTGCCTTATCGCTTGGCTCTTTTCAATTTGCCCATGCACAATCATCCCTTCAGATTGAGGATGCTATTCTAAAAGAACAGCAGAACTTTTACTTTGTTGATTTTAAAAGCTACCCCAAAAAATTAAACGAATTGCCAATCGGGGTGTTTGACTCCGGAACTGGCGGATTGACGGTGTTGGATGCTTTAGTGAATTTTGATGAGCACGATAACCGAACTAAATCCCCTAAAAAAGATGGCCAATTGGATTTCCGAAAGGAAAATTTTATTTATCTGGCAGATCAGGCAAATATGCCTTATGGAAATTATCATGCCGTACAAAAGGATAATTTGCTGAAAGAGCATATCATCAAGGATTTCCAATTCCTCTTGTCAGACAAATATTATCCTTCTCATGCAGATGCAAAACATAGGGCAGACAAGGAAAAGGTTAAAGCAATTGTAATTGCTTGCAATACTGCGACAGCTTATGGCTACCAAGATGCAGAAGCTTTTATGAAAAGAACCGGTTTGGATATTCCGGTCATTGGTGTGATTAATGCAGCAGCGAGGGGAACTTTAGCCCTTTTTGATAAAGAAGAGTCCGGAAGCATTGCAGTCTTTGCAACAGTTGGAACGATTGCGTCAGGAGGTTATGAAAGAACAATTCGTGATCAGATTAAACAGTTGGGATATACTGGAGATTTGCAGATATTCAATCAAGGGGGACATGGGGTTGCAGAAGCCGTAGATGAAGAACCTGATTTCATCAATGTCAAAGCATCGACTCCAAGAGCTGATTATAGAGGCCCTTCCTTAGAAAATAAAGAATATATAATCGACCGTACCTTATTGGATATCTATAATTTTAATTTTGATAGAAATCAAATGTTATGTGACAGTAAGGATGTTGAAGATTGCAGTTTGATGCAAATTAACTCCTCTGAGAATTATATTAGATATCATCTGGTGAGCCTGTTGGAGCAAATGCGCAAAGCGAACAAGCCGCAGCCTCTCAAGTCTTTAATTTTAGGATGTACTCATTATCCTTATTTAGTAAAGGAAATCAATCAAGTACTCGCTGAATTGAAGAATTATAAGGGGAATGATGGTGAATATAAATATCGCGCATTAATTGCCGAAAAAGTAGATATCATTGATCCCTCAGTATTTGTTGCTCGGGAATTATTTGAAGCCCTGGAAAAGAAGGAATTATTTAATTCAAAAGGAGATATGCTAAAAGGTTCAGAATTTTATATTTCTGTTCCGAACCAAGATAATAAGGCAGTAGTATTAGAAGGTGAAGAAGCTAGATTTACGTATGCTTACAAATATGGCAGAAAGGAGAATGAGATTCAGGAGTATGTAAAGGTTGTTCCTTTTGATCGCGGTAATGTTTCTGATTTAACTTTACAACGGTTTAAGAATGTGATACCAAACACCTATGAATTGATTAGAAACTTTTCGCAGAATAATGCCAAGCTGAGCGGGCACTCGCCAGCACTAAAGATTAATTAAAAAAAATAAGCTCCGAATTTAGGAGCTTATTTTTTTAGTATCTATTTTTAGATTCTCTATCTCTACGTTTTCCTGAGAAGTCACGGAAACCAGATCCAGAACCAGATCCAGAACGTTCTCTATCTCTGCCGCCTCTTGAGCTACCACCGCGAGATCCGCCTCTGTCACCTCTGTCTCTACGGTCACCACCACCACCGCCAGAACGACGTCTTCCGCCTCTGTCTGATGAAGGTTTGTCGCCAGAAACTTCGATTCTAACATTTCTTCCATTGAAATCAACACCGTTAAAGCCTTGGAATACACTGTCAACATCAGCATCTAATACTTCGAAGAAAGTGAATACCCCTTTAAGGTCAATTTTACCAACAGATTTACCTGAAATCTTACCCTTGTTACAGATGTAAGAAAGCATGTCTCCACGGCTGAACTCGTCAACAGATCCAAGGTTGATAAACAAACGTGTATATCCTTTAGATCCTGTACGGCGATCGCCTCTTTCACCTCTTTCGCCACGTTCACCTCTCGCTTCACGTGCTTCCATGTTAAGGTCTGGAGCATCTTGGTAATAATTCAAGAATCTGTTGAATTCTAAGGAAGCAAATTTCTTGATTACCTCTTCTTTGCTTAAGTCTTGAAGACTTTCTAAGATTTGTGGTAAGAAAGCATTGATTTGTTCCTCATGTACTTCAACATTATGAACTTTATCAACGATAGCGAATAATTGTTTTTCACAAACCTCAGTACCTTGAGGAACTTGTTTGCGAATAAATTCTTTACCGATGATTTTTTCGATGTGACGGATTTTACTCATTTCTTTCGCATTGATCAATGAGATCGAAATACCAGTTTTTCCTGCACGTGCAGTACGTCCTGAGCGGTGAGTATAGTTTTCCGTTTCATCAGGTAAAGAGTAGTTAATAACGTGTGTTACGTCATTAACGTCGATACCACGAGCTGCAACGTCAGTAGCAATTAAAAGCTGCAAGTTACGCTCACGGTAACGTTTCATTACCTTATCACGTTGCTGTTGCGATAAATCCCCATGAAGAGAATCAGCATTGTAGCCATCTTTAATTAAGGCTTCAGCAATTTCCTGAGTTTCAATTTTTGTACGGCAGAATACAATACCAAAGATTTCAGGATAGTAATCGACGATACGTTTAAATGCAGCGTATTTGTCTTTTGCTCTGATCATGAAATATTGGTGCTCAATATTCTCATTACCCGTATTTTTAGTTCCTACTGTTAACTCTTGTGGGTTAGTCATGTAGTTTTGTGCAATACGGCGCACTTCTCTTGGCATTGTTGCTGAGAACAACCAAGTTTTTTTGTCGTCCGGTGTTTCCGAAAGGATATTGTTAATATCTTCTTGGAATCCCATGTTCAACATTTCGTCAGCTTCGTCAAGAACTACATAACGAACGTTAGAGAAATCAATAGCTTTACGGCCAATGATATCCAACATCCTTCCTGGAGTTGCAACAACGATTTGAACGCCACGACGAATCTGGCGCAATTGATCGCTAATGTTTGCACCGCCATAAACGGCAACAACATGAACGTTATCAATGTACTTGGCAAATTTTTCTAGGTCTCTTGCGATTTGCAAACATAGCTCACGCGTTGGACATAGAACCAATGCTTGAGGTTGTTTTGATGAAAAGTCTAGTTGTTCTAATAGTGGAAGACCAAATGCCGCTGTCTTCCCTGTACCTGTTTGGGCTAATCCGACAAAATCGTCGTTACCAGTCAGTAATACAGGAATGGCTTTTTCCTGGATGGGAGAAGGTTTCTCGAAACCTAACTCAGTGATGGCATTAACAATCTCATGACGGATTCCCAGTTCTAAAAATGGGTTCATGAAATAAAATATACAATAGGCACAATTGCCTAAGGCGGTGCAAAGGTAGATATTAGTTTTGATAAAACCTAATTTTCAAGTGGTTATAATTTGAAAATGTTGAAAATAATTTCGTTTTATAACTAATCACCTTTTGTAATCAATAAAACCTATTCATTGCCATTACTTTATAAATTGCAAATCCTCCGTAATAATTAATTTCTAAAGAGATATTATCCTCCTTTTTAACCTTATTTATTGAAATTTTTAATGAAATGATCGCCAACTTAATTTTCAAATTTTGAATTGATTGGTTTTAGCCAAAAATTATTTTGAAATTTTATATTTAGAAAGAACATTTACAAATAAACAAGGTTATTAAAGGTCATTTCGAAGAGTTTTGTCCTATTATGTAATGAATTTATAATGATTCGTTGTATTTTTTAATTTTTTTGTAGGTTTGGTTCTTGAATTATTCATCTAAATTTATGTGGTATAAAAAATCAATCACCAAATTAATTTCTGAAGCTGAACAGAGTGGTGAGGGTACGTTGAAGCGTACGCTTTCCAGTACTGGGTTAATTGCTTTGGGAATTGGAGCCATCATTGGTGCCGGACTGTTCTCACTGACCGGTATTGCAGCTGCAGACCATGCCGGTCCTGCAGTTATGATTTCTTTTATTATTGCAGCTGTTGGCTGTGCTTTTGCAGGCCTATGCTATGCGGAATTCGCATCCATGATTCCTGTTGCCGGTAGTGCCTATACTTATTCCTACGCAACCATGGGGGAATTTATGGCTTGGATTATCGGATGGGACTTAGTCCTGGAGTATGCATTGGCTGCCGCTACTGTTGCAGTAAGCTGGTCGCAATATGTAAATGAACTCTTCCTACTCGTCGGAATACATCTCCCCCAAGAAGTCCTCTCAGGGCCATTTGAAGGCGGTGTAATCAATCTGCCAGCTATCATTATTGTCTGCCTACTTTCCTTATTATTGATGCGTGGAACACAAGAGTCATCTTTTGTTAACAATATCCTTGTGGTATTAAAAGTTGCAGTTGTTATTTTGTTCATCGTTTTAGGGTGGCAATTCATTGATCCTGCTAACCATACACCATTAATTCCTGTGAATGAAGGGGAGGAAATGGTAAAACAAGGCAAGATGGGATTCTGGGAATTCTGGAGTAGTGATTATCGGGGACACTACGGCTGGACAGGAATTTTGCAGGCTGCCGGTGTTGTATTCTTTGCATTTATCGGATTTGATGCGGTAAGTACAGCTGCGCAGGAAGCAAAGGATCCTAAAAAAGGTATGCCAATCGGTATCATCGGATCATTGATCGTTTGTACCATTCTATACGTTCTATTTGCTTATGTAATGACTGGTCTAGCGCCTTATACTGTTTTCAGCGGCGATGCAAAACCTGTTGCTACAGCTTTTGAGAAAACTGGATATCATTTCTTAAATACAGCCATGATCGTAACGATTATCGCTGGTTATACCTCAGTTATCTTAGTGATGCTTTTGGGCCAAAGTCGTGTATTCTATTCAATGAGTAAAGACGGTCTATTGCCGAAATTATTCTCAGATCTTTCGAAACGTCAAACACCATGGAAAACTAACTTAATCTTCATGATTTTCGTGAGTTTATTCGCAGGGTTTGTACCTGTTTCTGATCTTGGGCATATGGTAAGTATAGGTACCTTGTTTGCATTTACCCTAGTTTGTATTGGTGTATTGGTATTGCGTAAAACCAATCCGAATATCGAACGTCCATTTAAAACTCCTTTAGTGCCTTTAGTTCCTATCTTGGGTATATTGGTTTGTGTGTTGATGATGGCTGGACTTCCTATTGAAAGTTGGGAGCGTTTAGGAATCTGGATGGCTATCGGTGTAGCTTTCTATTTCCTATACGGATATAAGAACTCGAAGATTAGAAAAGAAAAAGAAGCTGAAGCCGCTGCTGGCCGAACTTCTGAATAGAATATTAATCCTTATCAAAAGGGTGGGTTCAAATGAATCCACCTTTTTTTATAACATCCAATTAGGATTTTCTTACAAGCAAAGCATTTTAATTAGTTCTGTATAGATCATAAAATTTGTATGCTTCAGTCTGTACAGCAGACTTAGTCAATTACCTGGGTCAAAATAACGCATAGATCATAGACCTTAAATCTTATTTAGGGATAGTTTTTGATTGAGTAGTTCAAGGTATTTTAAACAGTAAATTCATGTACAAAAAAGGGCCCAGTGAAACTGGACCCAATTGTTGTTGTATGTTGTTTAGCGATTTGCTCAATGATTACTAAAATAAAGTAAACTCAACACGTCTGTTTAATTGACGGCCTTCAGGTGTGCTGTTTGTAGCAATAGGTTGGTTTGGACCATATCCTGTTGCTTCAATGCGTGAAGCATTTGCACCTTTTGAAACTAAATAAGCTTTAACAGATTCCGCACGTTCTTTTGATAAACGTAAGTTCAATTGTAAAGAACCAGTGTTATCTGTGTGACCTGCTAATTTCAAGCTGAAGTTTTTCTCAATCAATAAAGCCGCAACTCTATTTAATGATGCATAAGATGTAGGGCGGATAGTTGCTTTGCTTAAATCGAACTCAAGGTTTTTAATAGCTTCGTCAACTACTTTTTTGTCTTCTTCCGTAATTACGATTTTTTCAACCACCTTAGTTTCATGTTTCGCTTCTGGAAGTGGACATCCTGAACCGTCAACCTTTGTTCCTGCAGGAGTATCTGGACATTTGTCGAATTTATTCGCAACACCGTCTCCGTCGTTATCTTCCAATCCAGCATTGATTTCATCCATGTTAGACTGTAATTTTTCATTTGCAGCAACTAATGCATCGCGCTCAGCTTTCAATTCATCGTAACGAGCAGCCATTGTAGCTACAGGGTTAGAGTTTCCTAGGTAAGGTTTGTTTCCATCTCCCAATGCAACCTCAAGACCCGCATGTGCGTATGAGAACAAGTCGTTTTTGTATTGACCACCACGAACTCCATCGAAGTTTTGGTTAGCCCAGTTCAATTGGTAACCTAAATCGATATTGATTCCTTTGGCAACTGCAAATTTAAATCCTGCATCTACTGGTACGAAAAGTTTAGTTTGTGAATCTGCCGTAGTTGATGTTTCACCAACTGTAGTTGTAGTTTCCGAGTTCAAAGCACCCACACCAACCGCGAAGTAAGGTTTGATGATGCTGTTGAAGAATCTCCAGTTTGTGTTTGCTAATGTAAACTCTCCAGACAATGCTGCTGACCATGGAGTCTTAGCTTCAAATTCTACACCGTCAGTTTCGTTTACTCCACCAACTTTACCACCCATATACTGAGCTTTAAGACCGAATGAAGGAGAGATTTGCTTTTTCACATAGGCACTGTATCCTACATTGTGATTTAATTTATCGAATCCAGCTCTGTTAAAGCCGAAAATATTGGATTGGTTAAGTACTCCCGCATTAACACCGATAGACCATGTTCTGTATTGTGAAGAAGGACCTAAGGTCGTTGTTCCCTCTACAGTAGCCGTATTAGTTTGTGCGAAAGTAGCAGAAGAGATTAAAATAGCAGCAGCTAATGCGCTAGCTTTTTTAAAGTAAAGTGTTTTCATGTTATTATATGCTTATATGCCATGCTTGGCAAATTTGTTGCCAAAACAATCTGTTTTGGCAACTCAGCCTAAAATATCATGATTTTGTAGTTATTTAACTATAAGAACGCGAGCAAAAAATGTAGGAATTTGAATGTTAAATGCCATCTTCTTAATCACATTTGTTTCCGTTAATTGCCTAAAAACGCTCTTTTTACTCTTTGTAAGAATCAAGATGTCCACTTGTTCATCCAATAGGACAGAAGTGATTGCCTGCGCTACAGTTTCTTTCTGGCGCATGAATAAAGTTTGTGGTTTGATGATATAGGAAATATCAGAAATCCCCAATTCAGATTCAATTCTATTGATCCACTCCTTAAATTGATGATCGATATCTTTAATCGGTTTATCGTCCGTATTAACGTGAATCAAGATCAGTCTATAGTCGTTTTTAAATAATGGTGCTGCTTGCTGCAATGCTGTTAATTCAGCTTCCTTAAAATTACATAATAAGCCAATATTATCTTTTTTAAAGTTTTTTGCTGTATTTGGAACCGCTAGAACTGGTGTGGTTGTGTTTAGAATGGTGTCATAAGTGTTGCTACCAATGAAAACAGCTTCTAGGCCTGAAGCTCCTTCTGTACCCATAACGACGGCATCATAAGCGGTAGCATTTGTCACTGCTTTTATCTCATCGTATAAATTACCTTCTTTAAAGATGCTGTTCACTTTGACAGAAGGAAATTCCTGTTGTACCTGGGCAATGGTTTCTACCATGCTCTGTTTCGCCTCTGGGACCCTTGGGTCATTGAGTGGAGTTTCCCCTTTTACATTCGCATAAGTATTAGAATGCGAAGAGAAAACGTGAATTAGATCGATCTCTTGACCACTCTCTTGTGCAACCTGACACGCATAGTGAATCGCATTATCAGAGTTCTCAGAAAAATCTATAGGAATTAGTAGTTTGCTCATGGGTATCGTATAATTTATATTTTGTCAAAAAAAGCAGGTTTGCTAAGTTCCAAGGCAATTTCCTTAGAAACTGAGCTTCTAAACAACCTTTCAAAAAATGTTTTTCTACTCGGTGTAATCAATACAATCTGAGGATTTGCTTCCGCAATCACTTTGGCAACAACCTCAGGAACTGAATCCAGCTCAACATCTTCTTTGTTTATAGCCTCAGTAATCGTTCTCACTTGGTTGATGGAACCCATTTCACGAATATTATAGGCCCAGGAATCCAAATCTTCTTTTACATTTTCAGGTTTTTGGTTCTCTTTATAAACGTGAATTAAAGTGAGGTCATTCGGGATGGCAATTATCTCCTGGAATTCCTTTAAGGTATCCAATTCTTCCGATTTGAAGTTCGTTAACAAGGCAACATGATCAATTTTAAATGAAAATGATTGATTCGGAATGACAATAACTGGAACCTCAGATTTTGAAGCTACAGCAACCGTTGTACTGCCATAATACAGAGGTTGTAATTTGCTTGCGCCAGAGGCTCCCATGACAATCAATGCATATTTACCCGATTGCGACAATTCAGTGAGTTTGTCAATAATCAAGCTTCTCGAACATTCAATGCTGATATGAAGGTCTGGATGTGATTTTAGTAATTGTGTTTGCAATTCTTGTATCTTCTGATCTGCCAAAAGTGTAGGGTTATTTGTTCCTTCGCCTTTGTTTTCACCGATTGAACTTGAGGTGTAGCAATGCAATAAATGAATGTTATGACCTTTGGATTCAGCTAGTTCGCAGGCATAATTAGCTGCAAACCTTGCGTTTTCAGAAAAATCAGTAGGGACAATAATTGTCATCTTTTTGAATTATTTTGAGTGTATGTTTTTACTGAGATAAATTTAGTAAAAATATGCGTCATATTAATAAAAATTGGCTTAATGGGCCGATTTAATCATCAAATTTAAGTAAGTTTGCAATTAATTTATACACGAATTAGATGACTAGTAGAGATATACGTCAAGCCTTTTTAGATTTTTTCAAAAGTAAAGGACATCAAATTGTTCCATCTGCACCCGTAGTAGTGAAAAACGACCCTACATTGATGTTTACCAATGCAGGTATGAACCAGTTCAAAGAATTGTTTTTAGGTGAAGCAGTCGCCAAATTCCCTCGAGTTGCTGATACCCAACGTTGCCTTCGTGTTTCTGGTAAACATAATGACCTGGAAGAAGTCGGTATCGATACATACCACCATACCTTGTTCGAAATGTTGGGAAATTGGTCCTTTGGTGACTATTTTAAGAAAGAAGCTATTGAATGGGCTTGGGAGTTATTGACCGAAGTCCTCAAATTAGATAAAGACCGTCTTTATGTTACCATCTTTGAAGGGGATGCTACCGAAGGTCTTCTTAATGATGAAGAAGCATTCAACCTTTGGAAAGCATTGATTCCAGAAGATCGAATTCTTTTAGGTAATAAAAAGGACAACTTTTGGGAAATGGGGGATACTGGTCCTTGTGGTCCTTGTTCTGAAATTCATTACGATATGCGCTCTGATGCGGAACGTGCTGAAGTCAAAGGTCAGGATCTAGTGAATATGGACGACCCGCAGGTGATCGAAATCTGGAACCTCGTATTTATGCAGTTCAATAGATTGAAAGATGGCAGCCTGGTTTCTCTTCCTGCTAAACATGTGGATACTGGAATGGGCTTCGAACGCCTAGTTCGTGCAATCCAAGGAAAATCATCAAACTATGACACGGACGTTTTCCAACCCCTAATCCAATTTATCGCTCAAAAATCAGGTATTGCCTATGGGACGGATGAAAAAACCGATATCGCCATGCGTGTACTTTCTGACCATATCAGGGCAGTTAGTTTCGCTATCGCTGATGGACAGTTACCGTCAAATAATAAAGCTGGCTATGTAATCCGACGAATCTTAAGAAGAGCGGTAAGATATGCATATACCTTCCTTCATTTTAAAGCTCCATTTATCCACGAATTAGTTCCTGTTTTGGCTGAACAGTTCAAAGGGGTATTCGATGAATTATACCAACAACAAGACTTTGTGGAGAAAGTGATCTTGGAAGAGGAAGTTTCCTTCTTAAGGACCCTTACTCAGGGTATACAACGTTTTGAATCTTATTCATCCGATACCGATGTTATCGATGGTGATTTCGCTTTCGAATTGTTCGATACTTTCGGATTCCCGATCGACTTGACCGAACTTCTTGCGAGAGAAAAAGGAATGACTGTTGATATGCATGGCTTTCAACAGGCATTATTAGCACAGAAAGAAAGATCCAGAGCGGCAACAGCGATTGATACAGGGGACTGGGTGTTGGTTAATGAAGACCAGGAAAGTGCTTTTGTGGGTTACGATACATTAACATCGAATACTGAAATTCTAAAATATAGAAAAGTCTCCAGCAAGGGAAAAGACCAATATCAATTGGTACTTTCAGAAACCCCTTTCTATGCTGAAGGTGGTGGCCAGGTAGGGGATAAAGGTTATATCCGCTCACTGGAAACCAATGAAAAAATCAGTATCCTAGATACTAAAAAAGAAAATGGACTTTTCATCCATTATATCAACCAACTTCCAAATGTTCTTGAAGGAGATTTTGAGGCGGTTGTGGATGTGAAGAAACGAAAAGATACCGAGGCGAACCACTCTGCGACACACTTATTACATGCCGCTTTGAAACAAGTGTTAGGTGAGCATGTGAATCAAAAAGGATCATTGGTGTCTCCGGATGTATTGCGCTTTGACTTCTCTCATTTTTCAAAATTGACTTACGAAGAAATCAAACAGATCGAAGATATTGTAAACGCAAAGATCCGTCAGGATATCTCTTTGAAGGAAGAGCGAAACGTTCCTTTCCAAAAAGCGATTGATTCAGGCGTTACAGCATTGTTTGGCGAGAAATATGGTGACCATGTTCGCGTAATTACCTTCGATGATGCTTATTCTAAGGAATTATGTGGTGGAACTCACGTAGCGGCTACCGGACAGATAGGATTCTTTAAGATCTTGTCAGAATCAGCTGTTGCTGCCGGGGTAAGACGTATCGAAGCAATTACGGGAACTCGTTCTGAACAAGTTATCCGTGAGCATTTTGAGCTGTTCGATAATATTAAAGAGCTTTTGAACAATCCAAAAGACTTTGTCTCCGCTGTAACTAAAGTTATCGATGAAAACAATGCCTTGAAAAAGGAAATTGAGAATTATATCCGGGAGAAATCGCAAGGTTTGAAAGACGATATCGAGAAGAAATTAGAAAAAGTTGGAGATATCAACTATGTAGCGACGATAGTCGACCTGCCTAATGTCGATTCGGTTAAGACCTTAGCTTATACGCTAAAAGGAGCAATCAATAACTTGTATGCTGTATTAGGAGCAGTTGTTGATGGAAAACCAAGTATTACGGTTATGATCTCTGATGAACTGGCAAAAGAGAAAGGTTTACATGCTGGAAACATCGTGAGAGACTTAGCGAAGGAAATACAAGGTGGAGGCGGTGGTCAACCGTTCTTTGCGACCGCTGGTGGAAAAGATGCTTCAGGATTAGAACGAGCAATTGCTAAATCAAGGGATTATATAAAATAAAAGAATGAAAAAGTTTGCTGTACATATTGGGTTAGTAGGGTTGATGGCCTTGGCGTTTTCTTCATGTTCCAATGAAGAAACGATTCAGGTGAAGGGTGTAGTGGAGAATCCAGGTAATGTGAAAGTCGTAAGTTTTTATGAGGGTGACCGAAAATTGGACTCTACTTTTATTGCAGATGGCAATCGATTCAAATTTGAAAGACCAGCAACTCAAGAACGATTACTGACCATTGAGGTTGGCAAAAACAGGTTTCCTGTCATTCTGGAGCCAGGCAAGGAGATGGAGTTTAATATCAATCTACAACAGCCTGATCAATACGAGGTTAAAGGGTCTGAGCTTTCTCAGAAACTGAAAGACTTTGCCGCGCAAAAAGCAAGGATTGATTTTGTAAGAGATTCTCTCCAACAATCATTTTCTGCATCAACTTCGGAAATGGATGCCAATGGAATCCAGAATTTACGTTCTGAAATGCTCATGAAATTTGAGCCATTTTTCAAGAATTATATTGCGAAAGCTGTTGAGTTCGCAAACCAAAATAAAGATCTTTCAGGATTCTATGTCATGAGTACGCTTGATCCTGAAATGGCGGAGGCGGAATTAATCGCCTATGCTGACCAAATCAAAGATGAATTCCCTAACAATCGTTATGTTTCTGAATTCAAGGCTGAAGTCGATAAACTTAGAAAATTAGCTGTTGGCCAAAAAGCCCCTGAGATTCAAGCCTATACCCCCGATAATAAAACTGTAAAGCTATCTGATTTTAAAGGTAAAGTTGTTTTAGTTGATTTTTGGGCATCTTGGTGTATGCCTTGTCGGGAGGAAAACCCGAATATTGTCAAACAATTCAATACTTTTAAAGACGACAATTTCACTGTTTTAGGGGTGTCATTAGACAATAACCCAGGTTCATGGATGCGTGCGATTCAAGATGATAAATTAACCTGGACGAATATTTCAGACCTACAAGCATGGAGCTCTCCATTGATTATTGATTATTCTATTAAAGGAATACCGGCATCCTATGTTTTGGATGAACAAGGTGTGATCATTGCTAAGAATTTAAGAGGTAAGCAATTAGAAGATTTCTTAACGAAAACCTTAAAAAAATAAGAATGCATTGTTAAGCCTATTTTAAGGCTTAACAATTTCATAACTTTTAGGTAACTTTATTTTATAATTAAGTATATACCTTAGCAAAAAAACAGCGTTTATGGCCAATAATCAAAAGATTCTTGTGGTTGATGATGAGTCGGATATCGTAGAACTCATTTCTTATAATTTAACCAAAGAAGGGTACCAAGTATATACAGCTTCTAACGGTAAGGAAGCTATTAAAGTTGCCAAAGAGGTTTTCCCAGATTTAATTATCCTTGATGTTATGATGCCTGAGATGGACGGAATTGAAGCTTGTCGTTTGATGCGCTCGATGCCGGAATTTAAACAGGTCTTCATGGTTTTCTTAACAGCAAGAAGTGAGGAATACTCTGAAATAGCAGGTTTCCATGTTGGTGCAGATGACTATATTGCTAAACCTATCAAACCAAGAGCATTAATGAGCCGAATTAATGCGATCCTAAGAAGAAATACAACAGAAGTTATTGATGATCAAGTGTCTGATAAACTAGAGATCGCCGACTTGATTATCGATAGGGATTCCTTTTTAGTGTACAGGGGCGATGAGAAGTTTGTCCTTGCTAAGAAAGAGTTCGAATTACTTTATCTTTTGGCATCCAAACCGAATAAAGTGTTCACCCGAGAACAGATCCTAAAAGCTATATGGGAAGATTCAGTTGTCGTCACCAATAGGACAATCGATGTACATATCCGAAAGCTCAGGGAAAAAATAGGCGAAAGTTATGTCACTACGGTTAAGGGCGTTGGATATAAGTTTGAACTAGAATAAAAATATAAAATACGAAACCGGACCAAATTGGTTCGGTTTTTGTTTTTCAGTGCGCGCAAACGATTGCATTGATAAAATTTATATATTTATTAAAAATATTAACACTTAAATTAAACGAGAAACAGTATGTGTGGAATTGTCGGTTATACCGGAAGACGTCAAGCTTATCCCATAGTGATTGATGGCTTGAAAAAATTAGAATATAGAGGTTATGACAGTGCAGGAATTGCACTTCAACAAGGAGACTCCCTAAAGGTCTATAAAAAAGCAGGTAAAGTTGCAGCTCTTGAAGAGTTCGTAGGCGATCAATCCACCGCTGGCACTACCGGAATTGGTCATACTCGCTGGGCTACCCACGGTGAACCTTCCGACCGAAATGCTCACCCCCATGTTTCCAGGTCTGGAAAATTAGCCATGATTCACAATGGGATCATTGAGAATTATGCACAATTAAAAAATGAACTTATCAAAGACGGTTACGAGTTTAAGTCCGATACTGATTCTGAAGTTCTTCTGAACTTTATCGAAGATATACAAGCTCAAAACGAATGTAGCCTGGAAGAAGCGATTCGTATTGCCTTGAAGCGGGTAACCGGTGCTTATGTTATCTTATTAATCGCTGCTGACCAGCCTGATACCATTATCGCTGCGCGTAAAGGAAGTCCTTTGGTGATTGGTATCGGAAAAAATGAACACTTCTTGGGTTCTGATGCTTCTCCAATGTTAGCTTATACCAAAGAAGTTGTGTATATCAACGATTATGAACTGGCAATCGTTAAGCCTGATGAACTTATCCTGAAAAACTTAGGGAATGAAATTATTACCCCTTATGTTCAAAAGCTTGACCTGGAATTGGCAGCTATTGAAAAAGGTGGTTATGACCATTTTATGCTTAAGGAAATCTTTGAACAGCCAACAACCATTGCAGATTCTTTGAGAGGTCGTCTGGTATTAAATGAACACCGTATTATTTTAAGTGGTGTGGATGCTATTCAAGATAAACTGGCAAATGCAAGAAGGATTATTATCGTTGCCTGTGGAACAAGTTGGCATGCTGGTTTAGTGGCAGAATACGTCATTGAAGAATTATGCCGCGTCAATGTAGAGGTTGAATATGCTTCTGAATTTAGATATAGAAATCCAGTTATCTCGTCGGACGATGTAATTATTGCCATCTCCCAAAGTGGGGAAACTGCGGATACCTTGGTAGCTTTGGAGCGTGCTAAGGAGCAAGGTGCGACAATTTTCGGTATTGTAAACGTAGTGGGTTCTTCCATTGCAAGGATTTCTCATGCCGGCTGTTATACCCATGCAGGTCCTGAAATTGGTGTTGCTAGTACGAAAGCTTATACCGCTCAATTAGCTGTCTTGATGCTGTTCGCTTTGAAACTCGCTAAAGCGAAAGGGACAATCTCGGATGAACGTTTTGATGAACTTTGCCAAGAATTAAACGCTATTCCTGAAAAGGTACAGTGGGTTTTGGATAATGAAGTGGATAATATTAAGGCTATTGCCTATAAATATAAAGACGCAAGGGATGTGCTTTACCTAGGTCGTGGTTATAATTTCCCTACGGCTTTGGAAGGTGCGTTAAAATTAAAGGAAATATCCTATATCCATGCCGAAGGTTATCCAGCCGCAGAAATGAAGCATGGACCTATCGCATTGGTAGACGAAGAATTACCTGTGGTATTTATCGCAAGTAAAGATGCCTACCATGAAAAAATTGTAAGTAATATCCAAGAAATCAAAGCTAGAAAAGGTATGGTAATCTCCGTGATGACAGAAGGAGATGGTGTAACACCGACCATTTCAAACGACGTGATGGTTGTTCCGGAGGCTGATGAAGTTGTTGCTCCTTTGTTGACCGTAGTGCCTTTGCAACTACTTTCTTATTACATTGGAGTGTACCGTGGTTTAGATGTTGACAAACCAAGGAACTTAGCTAAATCAGTAACTGTGGAATAATAACAAATGGGATATATAATAAAGATACCATTAAATCGGATCGGGTATGATTTCATACCCGCCGAATACCTTCCTGAAGGAAAAGACGAATACTACCTTCGTTTTCAACAGAATAAGTCCAATAAGAACTACAGAAACCTTACCGAAGAAGAGATTCGTATTTTGGAATTAAACCATAACGAATCTACCAATTGGAACGATGTCCTGGTAACCGATAAATTCCTGCCAAAGCAAATCAAACGCTCCAAATTCTTTGGTCTCGTAAGGATTGGCGATATGGAAGAGGTATATCTTGAATACCGCGATATACGCCTACCTGTAGGAATCTATAATTCACAGATTATTTCCTCTGACCTTGGGGATTGCGTTGCATTGCACCAGGTCCGTTATATGGCCCACTTTATTGTAGGGAATGAAGTCATATTGCTCAATGTCAATGAAATGGAAACCAGTTCCAATGCAAAATTTGGAAATGGAATTCTGAAGGATGGCGACCAAGAGAAAAGCAGGATCTTCTTAGAATTATGTAATGAAAATGGAGGTCGTTCGGTTTTGCCTTTTGATGGAATGCAGGCTGCCGATGTCTATTTGTGGACCCGTAACCGTCAAGACAAGGAATTGCAGCAGCGCTTCTTTGATATCACCAATGATCGCTTCGATGATATTCGTGGATACTATAGCGAAATTGGTGACCGTACCGTCATCAAAAACTCGCATACCTTCAAAAATGTAAAGATCGGTTCAGATGCTTACATCAAAGGAGTAAGTAAATTAAAGAATGTAACCATTAATTCCACTTCGGAAGCATATACTCAAATCGGAGAAGGCTGTGAATTGGTTAACGGGATCATCGGATACGGCTGTCGTGTATTTTACGGAGTGAAGGCAGTTAGGTTTATTTTGTCTTCCTATTCACAGCTTAAATACGGCGCCAGATTGATCAACTCTTTCTTAGGGGATAATTCTACCATCTCTTGCTGTGAGGTTCTTAATTCGCTTATTTTCCCTGCCCATGAGCAACATCATAACAACTCGTTTTTATGTGCTGCATTAATTAAGGGACAGAGTAATATGGCAGCAGGAGCAACTGTAGGTTCAAACCATAACTCCAGAGGTGCAGATGGTGAAATCATCGCTGGACGTGGTTTCTGGCCGGGTCTATGCGTCAGCTTAAAGCATAACTCCAGATTTTCTTCCTATACGCTCATTGTTAAAGGCGATTTCTTACATGAATTGGATATCAAATTTCCTTTCTCATTAGTCAGCAACGATGTGACTCACGACCGATTGATCATCGTCCCTGGATATTGGTTTATGTACAATATGTACGCTTTAATGCGAAATACCAATAAATTCATCAGCAGGGATAAGCGATCGTTTAAAAACCAATATTTTGAATATGATATCTTAGCTCCTGATACGGTCAATGAAATCTTTACAGGAATTGAGGAAATCAAAAAGGCGGTGGCTAAATCATTGGATACATCCACTGCATTAGATTGGCTGAATAATACAGAAAAAGCTAATGAAGAGATATTCTTGGATAATGCGGAATTTTCCAAAAGAAAAGTAGTTCTATTAAAGCCTAAGGAATCATTTCATCTCTTTAAAAAATTAGTTCGCTATTATGCAGTCTGCCAAGTGCTAGAGCATGTCAGCCCGGATACATTCTCGGATTCGATCAATCAAATTATTGCAGATGGCCTTCAGCGTGAAGAATTTGAAAATGTGGGTTCTCAATTGGTTCCTGTTAGCAAGTTAGATACGCTATTGCAAGATCTGAAGGATAAGAAAATCAATTCTTGGGACGAAATGCATAGCAACTACCATCAGTTGAGCAATGATTACATTCAGGACAAATTGAAGCATGCACTTGCTTCCTTGCAAGAAATTACCGAAACAGATACGTCTAATTGGGATGGAGCATTTTGGAATGGACTGTTTGAGGAAGCCTTGGCAACCAAGAAATGGATCTGCGATGAAATTTATAATTCAAGAAGCAAGGATTACCATAATCCTTTCCGTTTGATGGTCTATGAATCGGAAGCAGAAATGAACGAAGTTGTTGGACGATTGGAAGATAATAGTTTCATCAACCAACAGGCTTCAGAATTTGCAAACTTCCAAAATCAAATCAAAGCATTCAAATCTCAATTATAATTCAAATCTCAATTATAAAAAGAAATAGGCCCGATCAGGCTAGTCATGGTCGGAAGAAATTCCGACCATTTTTTATGTTTTAAAACCTTTACCTGGGTCGCCTCCTGCAAATATGATTAGAATAGCAGTTATCATATCCCGGAGCTCCATGGCTATTC
>NZ_SMMI01000023.1 GCF_009733535.1 Sphingobacterium endophyticum
AGCCCTTCGGGCATCAATAGGGAGAGTAATTTACGTTCGGCTTCTTGCAAGGGATATCTGTATTAAAGATGCTAAACTAAGAAATTTTTAACATTCCCCCCAAGAATTCAGCTTGGTCCCATTATTGTATTATTTGATAACTAATCTCAAAAAATAAAAAACCTGAGCTGGGGAAGCTCAGGTTTTTTTAACTAACCAATTATTAACCTAAATTATGAAATTTTTACTTTTTACTCTTTTTTACTCTGCTTGTACTAAATAAACGCAAAGTATATGCCGTAAGTATTATTCATTATATAGATTAACATCTTTTAACGGTTGTTGTTTATAAACTTTGATAATCCTTAGCAATAACTAATATTCTATTCTTTAAACCATCTATAATATAGTAATACTTATCATCTGAATCAGTTGATGTTTCAATGTGTCCGGTTTTGTGTGCTGTTAATCTGTCATAATAATCTAGTTGCTTGTCAGCGTTGCCAGTAGTAGGTTCGGTAGGGAACATGGATGTTTCTTCATAAAATCCTGTCAATTTCTTGCGAATACCATCCGATGTAAACATATACCGATCATCGATACAGAAGTTTGGATTTATACCCATTCTATAAGTATCCTCTTTAATTGTATAGAAAAGAGAAAGAGTATTATTATAGTATCTGAATATTTTATCTTCGATTTGAAAGAATATTCCTCGATTTGTTTCTCTTAGTTTCTTAATGCCAAGGTTTAGTGGTTCTTTGAGGGTTTTGCTGAGGTCGTAATAGGTGGCTTTTCCTTCGGGGGTTATGATATGGAATCTTTTATTGCTGGAATATCCTAATAAAAGGGCAGATTGTGGAGCAGTGATAAAATCGGCTAATGGTTCCCTAAAGCGGAAGACATCTTTTGCTGGAGCTGACCCTTGTTTAATTTTGATTACTATTAGGTCTGCATCGCTTACTGTTTTACCATAAAATATCTGCCAGTCATTACCTTTACCATCTTTCTTTACTGTTCCAAATTCTTCATACGCTCCAAAATTATGTTTTGGAGCAACTTCTTTTTTAATTGAATTACCCTTGGACATATTCACCGTGAAGAATGAAGGGGTGTGAAAGTTCCTGATGGTATTAGTTATAAAAATATCATGAGGTTTTAATGATTCTGTATTACTATTCAATGGAGTGTAAGTATCTAATATGTAGTTTTCACTGGTTTCTTCATGTTTATATTTTTCCCAGGTTCCTGCTACGATTTTGTTTTGAACGAGGTCATATCTTAGGATATGGAAATCTTCTTGGGCAACTCTGAATTTAACCATGTAAAGACCATTGTCCGTAGCTTGAATATCTGTAACAGCTCCATCGAATCGAAATTCGGCAGGAAGATTTACCCATTCGCCAAAAATAGCAGCAATAGGATCTGTCTTAGGTTCCTTGATGGGGTCGGTTTCTTCGTCTATTACATTAATACCTTCAGGATCACAGGCGATAAATAGGCATATAGCCAGAATAAAGGGTAGATATTTCATTTTTTAGAAGAATTAATAATTGTTGGTAATTATGTTCAAATTTATCTTGGGAATTGAAGATTTGAAATACCTAACCTGAGGTATATTTAGGTTCGAACCTAAGATCTACGGTTTTATCGCTCTTAGGGGATTTTTTATTATATTGAAATTCTAAATTGAACTATACATTGAAAAGAATATTATTGCCTGTCCTTCTTATTATTAGCATAGGATTTACTGGATGTAGTAAATCAGAGTCAACAATTGGTTTAACAGAAGTAATAAGAGGATATGCTACTGTTTCTGGAGATCAGTGGGTGAAGAACAACCGGCTATACGCTAGGTTTTCCATTGTACCGGCTGATGAATTTCCAGTGAATCCTACCAAAATCGAGATTGAAAAATTAATATCGAATGAAACTAAGGCAGCAGTAGATTTTAGCGATGTATTGCCTCTTGGTGACTACGTATTAATAATGATAGTTAGTGAGCATAATGAACGTTATCCGACACTGACTGATGCTTACACTTATAAAAAAGTTACGCTATCGAAGGGAACAGTTGTTAGAATCATGGAATTTGATTATGATGGTGGTACTGGTTATCACCCGTGGAAAGATGGAATCTTGAAATCCAGAAATTAGATGCCGCTGTGAAGGCTGACATTGATCTCAATATATTGAAGCCTATTCTCTCCTTATTGAAGATGGTAAAGGAAGTAGTTTTGATGATTTTAATTCGGATATAGTTATGCCTATATCTGAAATATTAACAATATCATTCTACAACCAAGTGATATATGATATTTTAAATTGACGCTCCTCCATCCCGATAGATTTTTGTTTTACAACTTTCCATTGAAAATTATTTACAACATTATTCTATTAAATATTTATGTAAGTAATAGCCTCTTCCTTAATTGGATGAGGCTTTTTATTATAATTCGAAAAAACATTTTATTCATGTAGCATACATTCTAAACATTTCGCTACATTTAAAAAACCTAATGTATTATGAAAAATAAAACCTTAACTACTTTTGTACTATTTATATTACTTTTAACAACATCACTTTTTTATAGTTGTGACAAGGAAGGAAACCCTTTGCCAGATGGGAGGTTTGTTGAAATAACCTATAATGGAGAAACTTTTATACAGCAAAGAAAAGCTTTTGTTTTAAGCAGTTTTAACGGACCAAACTTTGATTATTATTATTACAATTTACCTCAATCTGCTAATGGGGTTAAGTATATTGAATTAAATGCTACTTTGCGAAAGAAAGATTCTAAAGATGGTCCGGGACATAGGGTTTTTATAAAGATACCTGTAGGGGATGAGATCCTTCTTAACCACGAGTATGTGATTAAATCACTTCCGGATAAGAGAATAATTAATTCGAAAGATGAAGGATTGGAAATTTACCGAAATAGTAATATGTCATATATTAGATTTATTTCATATTTGAATAATTCACAATACTTATTTGGTGATGGAAAGGTCTATTTTACCAAAATAACAAAGAATGAAAATGGAGTTGAGGATATTGAAGGAACTTTTGAATTCTCCATTCCATCATTTGCGGAAAACGACGGATTTGATGTAATAAAAGGTAAATTCAAACTTTATTTAAATAAAGTCTAATACTGATTTATTTTTTGAGTTTTAAGGACCTTCTTTAATAGGTTGGGGCTTTATTATTAAACAAAAATAAATATACCCAACCTCAGGCATTTTTAGAGGTAATAAAAAAAGCCTTACAAGAAATTGCAAGGCTTTAAAAAGAAGTACGCCAATTAGGGTTCGAACCTAAGACCTACGGTTTAGAAAACCGTTGCTCTATCCAGCTGAGCTATTGGCGCTTATTTTGTGAAGCAAAAGTAGGTATTTGCTTGATAAAAGCAAAATAAAATGTGTTTTTTTAATGTGATAATCATTAACTAATTGCAATACAAGTATATATTTTTTAGTCGTTGACGTGGATATATGTTTACGATATGAATAGGACTAGGAAATAGGGGTGAGGATAAAATTTTTTATGCTTATAATAGGTTAAAAATCAGTCTAATTGAGCAGTAAAAGGGGTTTTAATCCATATTATTTTCATTTTTTATTTGGAGATCAAGTCAGAATTTGTACTTTTGTCGCGGAGAGTTGGCAGAGTGGTCGAATGCGGCGGTCTTGAAAACCGTTAACTGTCACAGGTTCGGGGGTTCGAATCCCTCACTCTCCGCCAAATAAAACAAAGCCCGACGATAGTCGGGTTTTGTTGTTTCTGGGGCTTTGCCAAATTTGTTTCAGCAAAAGATTCAGAAACAACAAAACCGAGAGCGTAGAAAGCGGCTTTGATTTATTTTAAGCCACCCCCAACATGGGATAGTTCAGGGTTTGTGCGCGGGAATCGCGGGGCTGAACTAATCCCTCCTAAACTGAGACCAGTCCTCATTAAGAAAATCCTATATTTATTCATAATTTAGTAACACTTTATACCTTCAAGCGATAATCAACAATACCCCCATATTTTAAAACTGTCCAAATGAATTTTCGAAGCATTATTCCTGATCAATCAATAGCCTTATTTGTTAGGAATATATGGGTATATGAAGATGATGGCAAAACACACACTTCACTACCATTTTTTGCGGATGGATATACAGGATTGATGTTTCAACAATCTGAAAACGGTTTAACTGTTAATCCTCACAACAAAAAAATGCCAGAAATCTTTTTGTACGGACAGACGATCAAGCCCATAACACTTGAAATAGGTGGTAGTTACCAAATTATTATTTTTCAGTTTTATCCCTTTGTTCTGAAAGCATTCTGGGAAATTATTCCTGAAAGCATCAATGATAGTTGTTATTATTTGAACAATACTTTGGAAAAAAGCATTGAAGAATTGACGGATGAACTTTATCAGGCTGCTACTATTGATGATAAAATCACTATCCTATCTGACTTACTACTGATGTATTTTGAAAGAAGAAAGAACAGCCTTGATTTTTCAGTAAGAGAAGCCATTCAGGATATTATAGATTGTAAGGGTTTAGTTTCAATCAAAGGTCTTGCTGAAAAACAAAAGTTAAACATCCGTACTTTTGAAAGACGATTTCTAAAAGAAACCGGACTTCCGGCAAAGCAGTTTGCCAAAATCATCCAATTTCATTCCTCGCTTGAACAGCTTACAGCAAAGGACTATAAAAAATTGACGGATATCGTTTATGAGAACGGCTTTTCTGACCAATCGCATTTTATTCGTGTGTTTAAGGCATTTACAGGAGAGACCCCTAAATCATTTAGTTCAAAATAATTCGCTGTCGTTTTTGTTCTATTTTAAGTTTCAGCAAGTTCTCAACTTTACAGAAACAAAGTAGAATACGTTATCAATTTAATTGTTATGAAGACACACGAAATAATGTTGGCAATTGCCACAATCTTGACCGCATTGATGTCAGGTTTCTTTTTTTCCTATTCATTTTCTGTCAATTTGGGACTCCATAGGTTGGATAACCGTAGCTATTTAATGGCTATGCAAAATATAAATAGAGAAGTATTGAATCCTATATTTTACCTCTGTTTTTTTGGAGCGTTGATATTTCTAATTGTTGCGTCAATTCTATATTTCGATATACATTCTCCAAAATTTTATTTGATACTTTTTGCTTGTATTTCCTATGCAATTGGAGTGTTTGCAGTTACAGGTATTAGAAATGTTCCATTGAACAATCAATTGGATGCATTTGTCATATCTAAAGCTTCAGAAGCTTCCATTCAAAATATGAGGGACATCTTTGAAGATGCATGGGTATTTTGGAATTCCATTCGAACTTGGGCTTCGTTTATTGCTGTAGTGTGTTTGATTGTAGGAATTGTGTTTTTCGGCACCGATTCAAAAAACTGATTTTAGGTTTAAGTATTGTTTCCTGTATTGGCATTGAGATGATAAAACGATAAAATTTGAGTTTGTTATTCATTGCTTCACCCGATAATATTTTTGTTTAATTTCATTAGATGAACTTTGTTTGCTTATATTGTTATGCTTTAATACCTATGAGAAATAATTCTAATTATCCGAATTATCTTTCATCTATCAATATTTGATTTTATTTAAAACAATTTAGCAATGAGGATAAGCCAACTATTAATTCTTCTTTTAGTGCTGTTTACTTTTAAATCTTATGGGAATGATGGGGCATATTTTGCATCTGGAAATCAATTAATTCCTATTCAGGAAACTGATATTTCTGTGAAAAAGGAGATTTTGAAAGTTAAGAAACTGAATAATAAATACATTGAGGTTACCGTGTATTATGAGTTTTTTAATCCTTCGGCAGAGAAGGAGATTATTGTAGGTTTTGAGGCAGTTTCTCCAGAAGGAGATGTTGACGGCACACCGAAAAAGGGATTGCATCCATACATGCGAGATTTTACGGTACTCATGAATGATCAACAGTTAAAATATGAAGTTTCGCATGTTGCTGATTCACTTTATAATCAAAATGGAAAGATTAAAAGCGTAGACCTCAAGACCTTTGAAGGAAATAAAAGCGGAAATTATGTAGACTTTTTTTATGTCTACCATTTCAGGGCAAAATTCAAAAAAGGACTGAATATCATAAAGCATACTTACACGTTTGATGTATCAAATGGTATCGACTATAATTATCATTTCGATTATGTTCTAACAGCGGCAAACCGTTGGGCTAATCATCAGATTGATGATTTTACATTGATCGTAGAAATGGAAGATTTTGAAATTTTTAATATTGCCAAAACATTTTTTACAAATAAGAATGAGTGGATTATTGATGGTATTGGAAAAGTTGATGATGTTAAGGGAATAGATGGTACTCCAAATGATAAAAACGTTTTAAAGTTTATTATGCAAAAGGGTAGTTTAAAGTTTCAAAAGAAAAACTTCAAACCTAAAGGAGAGTTATCCATTTATAGTTTCAACCCATACATCGAAGCAAATGTAAAACAAGGGAAAGATTTTAATCTGCCTTTTTCGATTTACATGCAAGGACATATAGACATCGATGAGCCAATTTCAGATTTTCAAAGGAAAGTTTTGGTTAACTTGCCTTATGCTAGAAGAGGTTATCTTTTTAAGGATAAGGAATTAAATTCCTACTTCAGAAATATGAATTGGTATATTCCTAACCCTGATTATGTTCCTAATTTAACGGGTTTGAAAACTACTGAACAAAATTGGATTAAGAGATGGTCGAGAAAATGATGGATTTGATATTAGTTATTCCTAATAGATATCCTGAATTTTTAAAATAAATTTTACCGAATAAATTGTTTTTTTAGTTTTGCAGGAAATTAATTTCTTTATTATCCTTTTATAAACTTATTTTTATTAATCAAGCGGATTTATTTTAGGTAAAGAGATTTTCTACCATACTATTGATGAAAGAAAAAATTAAGAAACTGGTTAATAAAAACCCATTTTTAAAGGATATTATAGATGAAATGCGGGAAAAGAAGAAGCGGTTCTCATCTAAATTTGACAAAAATATTATTGGGAAAGAAAATAGTCTTAAAATAGACCCAACAGCTTTTTTTAATAATTGTGTTATAGATATTGATGGAAATAACAACACTGTTATTGTTGATAAAAACTGTCAATTGAATAATTTGAAGATTCATATTCAGGGTAATGATAATTTGTTGGTTCTTAATGAAAGTGTGAAATTCAATGGCCTCTTTTGGTTAACAGGCAATAAAGGTAAAATAGAAATAGGGGCTGGAACAACCACTGAATATAATGTGATGCTCCAGATTTCCGAGGATAACTTAAGTATTCAGGTAGGTGAAGACTGTATGTTTAGTAGTAATATTCTTGTTTGGACTCAAGATTGGCATCACATTTATGATTTAGAGGGCAACTTAATTAATGAATCCAAAAGTGTAATAATAAAAGATCACGTTTGGATTGGATATGATTCTAAAATCTTAAAAGGAGTGACAATTGGAAGCAATAATATCATAGGTGCAGGTGCAGTTGTTACCAAAAGTTATGAAGAAGAAAATGTAGTTATCGCAGGAAACCCTGGACGAATAGTAAAAAGGGATATTACATGGAAGAGGTAAAACTCTTTAGCGATCAATACATTTTCCAAAATTATTTACATATTATCCATTAATAGGACATTGAATTTATGTCCATCAGGATCAGAAAAAACAAACCCATAATACCCTGCTTTATCCCGTAATGGTTCATTAATTATAGTGCCTCCAGCATCTTTTACGGTTTTGTAAAATTCATCCACTTCTTTTTTTGATTCAGCAGATAATGTAAACATTATCTCATTGCTATGTATCGGCCAAGAGGGAAGGTAATTGTCAATTTGAGAACCTTCTTGAAAATAGTGAATAACAAAATCGTCCTTTCCAAATTTAAAGCTTGCTAATCGAGGGTCATTGTTATTTCCATTAGGATTAAATCCTAATTGTCCATAAAACTTTCTCGTTCTTTCAACATCCTTGACACTGGAATTAGCCCAAATCATTGATGCATTCATATTATCCTTTTTAGACTTTATAAACACCGAAAAAAGCATATTGTTCAATTAAGACCAATATGCTTTGTTTGTTAATTAGCAGAAGCATAATTCCAGAATTCGTCTTCTTCTTCGATTTTTTCAGAGAATAACCAAACTTCTTTGATTTTTTCATTCTCAATTCTGAAGAGATCAATTCCGTCCATTGCAGAACTTCTATCGTTCTTTTCAGCTTTGAAATGGATAGTAGCAGCAACTAAGTCTCCATTAACTGCAATGTATTTTAATGCATCAATGGCAAAAGTTCCATTGCTCCATTTTGAGAAATTTCCAAGGTGATTGAAGACTTCTCCTTTTCCCAAGTAAGTTCCGGATTGCACAGCATTTCCCGGTTGATGCCAAACTACATCGTCTGAAAATAGATTTCCTACAGTTTCAAAATCTCCCTGAGCTAATGCGTTGAAATAAGATTCAATTAATTTTAAGTTTTTAGACATATCGTTAAATATTTATTTTCTATTATTTAATACAAATTTCTATATTCACATTATATATGTCAAGTACCTACCTAAAAGTATGGTACTTACTTTGATTAAATAAATATTGATTATCAGATGGATAAAATTGAATTAAATATTTCTGATGAGCATTGTCCATTAAGAAAATCGCTTGAAATCATTGGCGGCAAGTGGACGATGCTGATTATTTATCAAATAAATAAGCGAACAATACGCTATGGGGATTTAAAACGTAGTGTTGTAGGGATTAGTGAGAAAATGTTGATCAGCCAGTTGAAGTTTTTGACTGAGAAAGGCCTGGTTCATAAAAAAGCATATGCCGAGATACCACCAAGGGTAGAATATTCGTTGACAGATGCAGGTAAGGAATTATTGCCCGTTATCAATAACATTATTGATTATAGTATCAAGCATAATTTATAAGGAATGGCGATTAAGAATTTTGGATATCATCGGGTAGAATTTGAGGATATCGTGACAAAGGTGTTTTATACCCAATATCTTCCTGAAGGTAAAAAAAAGATAGGATCTGTAATCATTCTGCATGGAATGCAGGAGCATAGCGGCAGATATGATGAATTTGCGAATTATTTAGCAAATCATGGTCTAGCTGTATTAACTTATGATCATCCAGGACATGGAAAGACTGCTCGAAATGAGGAAGAATTAGGATTTATTTATAAAAAGAAGCCTGGTGAGTTATTAATAAAAGTTGGAATATCCATGTCAGAATTTTTTAATTCCCAACATCCTGAATTACCTCATTTTATTCTTGGACATTCTTTGGGATCTTTTATTACAAGGAATGTAATTCAAAAGATTGGAGAGCAATTTAGAGGTGTAGTTCTGGTAGGAACTGGTTCTTCCATGAATGGCGGATCAATCGGTTCTTTGTTTCTCGGGTTGCTTAATAAAGTGTCAGCAACAGTTCGTTCACAATTTATGAATGATAAGTTTGGGCAGATTAATAATGCCAAGTTCAAGGATGAGCCGAATTTTGAAGACCTTAACTGGCTAAGCTTAAGTGAAAAGAATAGGCAAAATTATCTTGATGATCAATTGAGTGGGATTGACTTTTCCAATAATGCCTTTTATGGTGCTGCCCAAGTTGCCCATTGGGGTACAAAGAGTAATTGGTGCAAGAATGTTCCAAAGGGTCTGTCTTTTTTATTAATAAGTGGTGAGGATGACCCTATTGGTGATTTTGGAAATGGAGTGAAACAATCCGTTGGTGATTTACTGAAAAATGGGAATAAGGATGTTTTATTTCATCTTTATCCAAAACTGAGGCATGAATTATTAAATGAAGAAGTTAAGAAGGAAGTTTACTTTGAGATTTTTGAATGGATTCAGGAACGAGTTTAATCGATGTGAATCCTCTTGACAAAGGGTTGTCATTAAATCAGTTTATTTTGAAAAGTTAATTGGAATTCAAATGAAAAAAGAAACAATAGAATCATTTAATGTAATAGGAATTGCTGTAAGGACATGCAATACCGATGGGAGTGCAGCGCGAGACATTCCTGCACTTTGGGGAAAGTTTATGGCAGAAGGTATGGAATCTAAAATACCTAATAGGATGGATGATGCGGTTTACTGTGTTTATACGGATTATGAAGGTGATTTTCAGTATCCTTATGTCACCCTTTTGGGCTGTAAAGTTGAAAATTTAGATATTATACCGGAGGGGATGGTTGGTGAAAAAATCGCAAAATCTAATTATGTGAAGATTAAAGTGGAAGGAAATATTTCTGGAGACGCTATATTTAACGCCTGGTCGCGCATTTGGGAATCAGATATAGACAGGAGCTATCAAGCAGATTTTGAAGTTTATTCGGCAGAGAGTTGTCAGAATGAAAATCCATCAATGGATATTTTTGTATCGATAAAATAGAAGAGATTTTGAGAATTAAAATTTGCCTTCTGCAGTGCCCCAATTGTAGACACTTTTTTGGAGCATTGCAGAAGGCAGTTTTTTAATAATTCACTTTAATAATATCATTTGAATAGTCCTTTACCAATTGAATTTTGAATCCTATTTGATCAGTCCTGTCAAAAAGTTTTCCTGTTAATCTGGTAATGTGGTTTTCTTTAAAAATAATATTTGGAATTTTTTTAGAAAAAACTAACTTCTTGTCGAAATCATAGACTTGTATTTCGTATTCCTGTACATCTTGACTACCATAAATAATCGACCTGAGTGAATTACCAGATTTGATGTCCAGTGAAATTGTTTTAAAAAGTAGATACCTAGGCTCATCAAATTTATATATTCCAAATTTGAATGGGTAAATCCTTGAAGGTAATTTTCCTCCAAACAATATGTACCCAATATTTTGGGGAATTTCATCTTTAATAAGGATCTCGATAACTGAATTTAATCGTGATAAAGAGATTGGATATTTCGTTAAATCTGATTTAATATGAAAATCATTAATCCTTAAAACGTAAGATTCGGGATTATTAATGATCAATAATCCATTAAATTTATAGTTAAAGGTGTTGAGGTCTAATGATTGATTTTCTAAATCATTTGGATCTGTTATTATACTTCCCCAATGGGCTAAGATTACAAATTTGAATCTTCCTTTAGGCGAATTAAAAGTGTAGAATTCTGAATCAGTATTTTGGTTGTCTTGCCCACTTTTAAATCTTTCAGTTTTGATTTCTATCACGTTGTTTTCCAGATCCTCAATAAAGTAACTTAAAGTTGGTTGCTCTAACATTGGTCTTGGTTTATTCGAGTAATAGGTCATGCGTATATTTATTAAAATTTTGAATATAATTTAACTTTTATGTAATATTAATTAAAAATATAAATTAAAAGATGAAAAACCCAATTTTTCCAGAATACTTATTTTCCACAAAGTCACAAAGTGGGGGTGTTAATAGAGCTCCTCATAATTTTAACCTATATATTCATTTGCAACAGGCTTTTATTGGTATCTTTGTATTTTAAACAATTAAAGGAGGTTTCTATTGGCAAATATTGGAGTGATAGGTAGTGGAAGTTGGGCAACTGCCATGATAAAAATGTTGACCGACAATCATCAGGAAAAACAAATCAATTGGTGGGTTCGAAAAGAGGAGGATATTGAATATATTGAACAATATCATCATAATCCATCTTATTTGAGTGCTGTTGAGGTAAAATTGGACCGTATCAGTTTATTTTCAGATCCTAAAGATGTTTTTGCAAACTCTGATATCATTATTTTAAATACTCCAGCCGCTTACCTTGAAGATGCTTTGAAAGACCTTGTTCCAGTAGATTTTCAGAACAAACTTTTGATATCAGCAATTAAAGGGATTGTTCCGTCTATTAAAATGATAGTTGGAGAATTTTTAAACCAGAAATTTCAAGTTCCATTAGAAGATACAGTGGTTGTTGGTGGTCCATGCCATGCTGAGGAAGTTTCTCTTGAAAAATTATCGTATCTAACATTTGCATCTAAAAATACGGCAAATGCTGCTGTAGTAGCTCAATATTTTCAAACGCATTATATTAAAACTGTAGTTTCAAATGACCTTTTAGGGGTAGAATATGGAGCTGTATTAAAAAACATCTATGCCCTAGCATGTGGAATTTGCCATGGCCTTGGCTATGGTGATAATTTCCAGGCAGTATTAATTTCAAATGCAATCCGAGAAATGGAATATTTTGTTAACGCCATTGATCCTCAACCTCGAGAAATTAACCAATCTGCTTATTTAGGTGATTTATTAGTTACATCTTATTCACAGTTCAGTAGAAATAGAACTTTTGGAAATATGATTGGTAAGGGGTACAGTGTGAAATCTGCCCAATTAGAAATGAACATGGTAGCGGAGGGTTACTTCGCATCTGAATGTATTCAGGATATAATTTTGGATCATCAATTAGAGATGCCGATTTGTAATACAGTTTACAATATTCTATATAAAAATCAATCAGCAACAGTTGCTGTGAAAACTTTAGCAGATAAATTAACATAGATGATTAGCAAAGAAGAAATTGCGGAAAAATATAAAGTTATTCAAAATGAGATTACTGAAGCATTAGAGGCTTTGGATGGAAAAGCTCATTTTGAAGAAGAAATTTGGGAACGAGAAGGTGGTGGTGGTGGAAGGACACGTGTTATTCAACACGGGGATATCCTGGAAAAAGGAGGGGTAAACTTTTCTGCCGTACACGGAAAACTACCTGAACAAATCAAGAAAGCTTTTGGAGTTGAAGAGGATGAGTTTTTTGCTACTGGAGTTTCTATTGTAATCCATCCCAATAATCCTTGGGTCCCTATCATTCATATGAATATTCGTTATTTCGAATTGAATGAAGAAATACGATGGTTTGGTGGAGGAATTGATCTAACACCTCACTATGTGGATGAAAACGATGCTAGTTATTTTCATCAAGAATTAAAATCGGTTTGTGAAAAATACTCTGCGGAATTTTATCCTAAGTTTAAAGAATGGGCTGATAATTATTTTTATATCAAGCATAGAGAGGAAACTAGGGGTATTGGAGGAATATTTTATGATAAACTGACTCCAGAAAAGGCAGGCATTTCCTTCCAAGAGATTTTTGATTTTTCCTGTGATTTAGGAAGGTTATTTCCGAAGGTCTATACTGAATTAGTTAATAGAAGTCGTTCAAAAGAATATACTGAAGCGGAAAAGAACTGGCAATATTTAAGAAGAGGGCGCTATGTTGAATTTAATTTGGTATATGATGCCGGTACTAAATTCGGACTGGAAACCAACGGAAGGATTGAATCTATTTTGATGAGTTTACCTGAACAAGCCAATTGGTTTTACAATTTCAAAACCGAATCTGGATCTAAAGAAGAAAAAACACTGTCCCTTTTGAAAAAGGGGATAAGCTGGGCTTAATACATATTGATAACCATATTCAATGATAAAATTCGAGAGATTTACTCTTAAAAATGGATTGAAGGTATTGGTGCATGAGGATACTCATAGTCCGATGGCATGCATGAATATCCTTTATAATGTTGGGGCAAGAGATGAGCAAGAAGATAAAACAGGATTTGCTCATCTATTTGAGCACCTAATGTTCAGTGGCTCAGTAAATATTCCTAATTATGACCAACCATTGCAACGCGTAGGCGGAGAAAATAATGCTTTTACATCTAATGATATCACAAATTATTACATTACACTTCCTGCATACAATATTGAGACAGCATTTTGGTTGGAATCCGATCGTATGATGGGCCTAGCCTTTAATGAACAAGGTCTTGAAGTGCAGCGGAATGTTGTTATTGAAGAGTTTAAGCAAAGGTATCTAAATCAACCTTATGGGGATGTTTGGCTGAAACTTAGAGATTTAGCTTATAAAGTTCATCCATACAAATGGGCAACTATTGGTAAGGAAGTTAAACATATCGAAGATGCAAAAATGGAAGATGTTAAGGCATTTTTCAATAAATTTTATACCCCAAATAATGCCATTATTGCGATCACTGGAAATGTGAAGTTGGAAGAGATCAAGAGATTGTCGGAAAAATGGTTTGGAGATATCCCATCAGGAGTTCCTAATCAGCGGAACCTTCCAAAAGAACCCAAACAGCAAGCAGCCAGAATGGAAGAGGTATCTGCAGATGTTCCTGTAAGCAGCATATATATCGCATTCCACTCAGTTGATAGAATGCATTCAGACTATCAGATTATTGACATGGTAACAGACATTCTAGCTAGAGGATCTTCCTCAAGACTATATCGCCGCTTAGTAAAAGATAAGAAGATGTTTAGCGAGATCAATGCCTATGTCTTAGGTAGTCTGGACAATAACTTGGTTGTTGTGGAAGGAAAGCCAGTAGAAGACATTTCATTGGAAGACGCGGAAAAAGCTATTTGGGAAGAATTGGATTTGATCAAAAACGAATTGGTTTCGATTGAAGAATTAACCAAGGTTAAAAATAAGATTGAATCAACCATTGTTTTTGCAGAGCTTTCCATATTAGATAAGGCCATGAATCTTTCTTATTATGAATTATTAGGTGATGCTGAGCTTTATAATAAAGAGGTTGATAAATATTTGAATGTATCTGCTGAAGATATACATCGAGTTGCTCAGGAAACTTTTCGCCGGGAAAATTCCTCAACATTAATGTATCAGGCTAGAAAAAAGGAGGTTGCTCATGCTGAATAGAATAGATGCTCCATCGGTTAACGGAATCGGTGATATTTTACTTGAAAAACCTGAAGAGATTCTTTTCAAAAATGGACTTAAGGTTTTTGTATTTCATGCACCCGAGCAAGAATTAGTCAAAGCGGAATTTGTTTTTAAGAACGTCTTTGAGGGGCCCGAAAATCCTGTAAGGAATACTGCTTTGAGTTCAATGTTAAAGGAAGGAACTCAATCTCTTAATAGTGCACAGATAGCGGAAAAAATTGATTTCTATGGTGCTTATCTGATCCCAGAATTTAGTTTTGACCACAATGCTTTAACGCTTTATACCTTAGGAAAGCATGTAGATGCGGTATTACCTATTGTGAATAATATTCTAAACAATTCTATTTTCCCTCAACAAGAATTAGATACTTATATCCGCAACAATAGGCAAAGCCTGCAGATTTCGATGGAAAAGACCGACTTTGTTGCAAGAAGGAACTTTTATCAACAATTATTCGGGTCATCAAGATATGGTCAATCGGTTACCGATGAGTTATTAAAAGACCTGGATAGAGAAGATATCATTAGATTGTATAGGCAACAGATACAACCTAAAAACGCGACTTTATTTCTGTCTGGAAATATCACTCCAGAATTATTATTCAGTTTTAGAAATTACTTTGAAGACCAATGGGAAGGGGATACCCAAATTCATCATATTCCTTATATCCAAAAGCTTGAGCAATCCTCTGACTTACTGAAAATTGACAAGCAAGGAGCGCTTCAATCATCCATTCGATTAGGTAAAGTAGGGATTCAAAGGTCCCATGCGGATTACCCGGCATTACAATTTGTCAACACATTATTTGGAGGCTTCTTTGGATCTAGGTTGATGAGTAATATCCGTGAGGATAAAGGATATACCTACAGTATAGGATCAATGATAGCAAATTTGAATCATGCAGGATTTATATCTATCGTGACCGATGTGGGTTCTGAATATACCGAAGATACCTTAAATCAGATCGCTTTGGAATCAAGGAAACTTAGGGAAGAAAAAGTAGGAAATGATGAGATTGAGTTAGTAAAGAACTATATGCTAGGTGCAATGCTTGGAAGTTTAGAGTCCATCTTTTCTCATGTAGATAAATTTAAATCTGTTTATTATTCAGGATTGAACCTCGATTATTACACTTATTACACTAATGTAGTGCGTAATATGAATGCAGATCAAGTTCAAGATATAGCCCAAAAATACCTATCTACTGAAGATATGGTTAAAGTAGTAGTAGGGTAGATGTTTTTGAGACAGTAGACAAAAGAAAGTAGACATAAGAATTTATAGGTGTGATAGTTTTTAGAAAACTATTTCGGCTCTTATGTCTTATGTCTCTTGTCTAATGTATATTTTTTACCCCATCAAATCCCTAATAACTACAGAAGCTAGTGTGCCTCCAAATGCTGCTGGTAAATAGGACATAGTACCATATGCAGATTTTTTGAAGTTACTGCCGTCTGTGTATAATAATGATTCTTTATCTGGAAGTTCTGTTGAAAAAACTGATTTAACACCTTTTTTAATTCCGTGTTTCTTAAGTTTTTTACGGATGTGCTGAGCCAGTTTACAGTTGTAGGTTTTACCGATATCGGCCACTTTGATTTTGGTAGGATCTACCTTGCCACCTGCACCCATTGAGCTTACAAATGGAATTTTTGCATCCAATGCTAATCTGATAAAGAATAATTTGGGAGTAATACTGTCTATTGCTTCGACGCAGTAGTCTGGTTTTAAATCCAATAAACTTGGAATATTCTGTGGTAGGATAAATTCTTGGATTACATTAAGTTCCAATTCCGGATTGATGGCCAGCAAACGTTCTTTCATAATCTGTGCCTTCGGTTGGCCATGATTTGTAGCTAATGCGGGCAATTGTCTGTTTCTATTACTCGGATCAACGGTGTCACCATCAATAATAGTCATTTTGCCAACGCCTGAACGCGCAATAAACTCTGCGGCAAACGATCCTACACCACCCAATCCTAAAACCATGACATGAGAATTTGCCAATTTTTCCAGTGCCTCCCTACCGACAAGAGCTTCGGTTCTTGAGAGCCATGATATATCCATCATTCCTATATTGTATAATTAAAAACTCGTTTGAAGTTTAGCAATATTTGCTGCTGTAGATCCTGCAAAGGCAGTTTTCTAACGCGGCAAAAATAAGCATAAATTTCAGAGATTTTTGCATTCTTATCGTCACATTCTAAGAAAAGACGATCCAAGGGAATGTTGTTTATGACCTCCATCATTCCTCCCTTAAGGATATGAGGCCCGAGGGATAGGTAATATCCGTTTTCCAAAAGAGATTCTGCCAATGACCAATTTTTCGAATAACCGTGCATCATCACCGGAACCTGATTGTGCTTGTTGTTTAGTGCAGCATAAACTTCTGAGTAGGCGCGGACGCAGTGTAGAATTAAAGGTTTGTTTAACTCATTGGCCAGCTCAATCTGCTTTTCAAAAGCCATTAATTGTCTGTCCCATGGAGTTCGAGTCATTTTATCTAAACCACACTCCCCAACGGCAATAACACCTTCCTTCTGTTGGTACATTTTAAGAGTATCGAATTGTCGATCAAAATTCTCATCAATATACCAAGGATGTATGCCAGCACTGCAGGGAGTTCTGTAAATCGATTCTTTTGAAACTATAACATTAGGTAAGGTCAGAACCCCTGGGTCAGGTTCAGCATGCTTATGTGTATGAATATCTATGAGCAACATCTTAATTTTATTCTAAACTAAGGATATTTTACAAATATTAATCCACTATTTCGCAGCGTTCAAATTCCAATACGATAATTCCGGAAGTTGTATCGATCTTAAATCTTTTTCTTGAATGGTCATTGTCAAAATTCTTCTCAATATCTGGAACAGATTCGGATATTTCGAGAATAACCGGATAGCCTTCATGGGCAATTTCAGAACGTGAATAATGGGTAACTTGGTCAAACCTCATCTTTCTTTCCAAGGACTCATGCGCTGAATCTTCGTCAAGTAGTAAGGTGACAAATAAGGTTTGTGATTTAGAATCTTCCTCAGTCCTAATTATTTCTGCTCCTAAAAGGGAATCAATATCTATAACCATAATGCTACATTATCTAGGTATTTCTACATTTATAACAGCATAGAAGGAAATTCGTTTTTAAAAAATTTTAATTATTACTGAATACATAATTTTTCGTTCTCAAATCTTCAATAATCAGTTTCATTAATTCTTTGGGACGATCAGAAATAAATTTAGTCTTTATTTTTTTGATAAAAGGATGGTTCTTTCCTGAAGAATGGAATTCATGATTAGAGGTGTTATTTTTCTTATTGAACATCTTGCCTCCTTTGTTTTTGTGTTTATAGTGGTCTAAATAATTACAAATGGATGAGTTCCAGAATTGTAAGTGCTATAATAAAGTTAATATAATGCATTGGTATTATCAATAGATTTCAAGAATTTAAGGTTAGCATTTCTATTTGGATTTGGAATCCATATCTTCGTTACAAAATTTGGAAATTGCTAAAAATAGCCCACCATACCGCTTATATTCATCCTTTGCCTGAAGGTCATCGTTTCCCTATGATGAAATATGAGCTTATTCCAGAACAACTTTTGTACGAAGGATTGGTTAAGGCGGATAATTTTTTTGAACCAGAAATGGTCGAAAAAGAAATTGTCTATTTAGCTCATAATAAAGATTATACCGATAATTTATTAAACCAAACTCTAGATCCTAAAATGATCCGCAGGATTGGTTTCCCAATGTCTGAAACTTTGGTTCAGCGAGAATTGTATCTCATCGATGGAAGTATTAAAGCTTCCTTAGAGGCTATGAAAATAGGTGTTTCATTTAATACTGCTGGAGGTACGCATCATGCTGGTAGAGATTTTGGCGAAGGCTTCTGCCTCTTAAATGACCAAGCCATTGCGGCCGCATATCTCTATTCAGAAAGACTGGCAAGGAAAATTTTGATCATTGACTTGGATGTACATCAGGGAAATGGTACAGCTCATATTTTTGAAGACCATCCTGACATCATAACTTTCTCGATTCATGGCGAGAAGAATTTTCCGTTTAAAAAAGAAAGATCCCATTTTGACCTCCCTCTTCACGATGGAGTTGAAGATGAAGAATACCTCAATCTTCTAAATGATAAACTTCCTGAGTTATTCAACCATATCGAGCCTGACTTTGTATATTATCAGTCGGGAGTAGATGTACTTGCAACCGATAAACTTGGGAAATTTAAAATGACCTTAGAGGGCTGTCGATTAAGGGATGAGATTGTATTTCAAAACTGTAAGAGATTTAAAGTTCCTGTAGAAGTAAGTATGGGTGGTGGATATTCTGTTCACCTAAAGGATATCGTCAATGCTCATGTCAATACCTACAGGACCGCAATAGATATTTACGATTTATAAATAATTAATATGTTTTTTCACCAAGATGCTAGTTTTCTGAACCTGATTATTCATCATGTCGGAAATAAAAGCCAAGACGAGTATTTTACCTTATCTGAAGAAGAAGTGGATGTTAAATCGGACGAGATATTAGCAGATTTACTGATGCAATATTTTATGAAACCCTTTGCTAAGGCTAATGAGGTTTATCGTTTCTATCATCCTAATGATACATTGGATCTTAACGAGGTTTTCTATTTTACTAGGCAATATTTTAAAGGAGAACTCCCTTTTGTTGAATACTCCAAGTCTATTGCAAAATTTCTTTATGAAGTAACTGAACATCCGAAAATTAAGTCCGGGGAATTATATGTAGTTGCCTTAGATAATGTTCAAATGGAAGGAGAGGAGCATAAGGCTGTCGGAATCTTCAAATCAGAAAACAAAGAAGCTTATTTAAAAGTCTACAGTGAAGTAAGTGGGCTGGGACTTAATTATGAAGAGAAGGCAATCAATATCAATAAGCTGGATAAAGGTGTTGTTATAGTGAATACGGAAGAGGAGGAGGGCTATAAGGTATTATGCGTTGATCAAACAAATGGCTCTGAAGCGGTGTATTGGAAAGATGATTTCTTGAAGTTAAAAACTAGAAATGATAATTTTCAGCAAACAGGAAACCTAATGAAAGTTTATAAAAACTTTGTTAATGATAAAATAGATGAAGTTTTTGAAATGGATAAAGCTGATAAGATTGATCTGATGAATAGGTCAATGAACTACTTTAAAACCAAGGAAACTTTCGTTGAGGATGAGTTTAATGAGGAGGTCATTGGAAATCCAGAAGCTATATCATTATTTAAAGATTATAAGAGCAACTTTGAGGATGAATTCGAAACCTCTTTCCAATCGAATTTCGATATTGCTGCACCAGCGGTAAAGAAAATGGCAAGCAGCTATAAATCTGTCCTTAAATTAGATAAGAATTTTCATATTTATGTTCATGGTAAGAAAGAGCTATTGGAAAAGGGATATGATGAGGATAAGGGTATGAACTATTATAAATTGTATTTCGAAAACGAAGATTAAAGATGGCTAATACGAAGTCTAATATTATTTATTATAAATGGATTGGGATAAGTATAATCTTGCTTATTGGACTTCAATTTTTTCAATCTAATCCTAATTGGATAGAACACTCCTATAGTCGAGGGTTTTATCCAATCTATTCCTATATTCCTAAAATTTTGTTTGGTTGGATTCCCTTTAGCGTAGGTGATATCCTTTATGCGGTAATTTTTTTAGGGTTAGGATATTACCTTATAACTGCAATTCTACAATTATTTAAAAAGAATGTAGCTATTGCTGGAAGGCAGCTTTTAAAATTTATAGCTCTAGTTTTAACAGTTTATGTCTTTTTCTACGCAGCTTGGGCCTTAAACTACTTTAGAGTGCCGATTAGTAAACAGCTTGATCTGAAAGTTGATACCATTCTTCTAGAAGACCATTTAAATGTGTTAGATCAGCATATACAAATGGCTAATTCCTTAAGGGCTCAATTGGATTTATCTTCCCAGGATCGAGAAAAAGCAAACCACATGATTGAAGAATTAATGGAAAGCGATCAGCAGTTTAAAATGCTTTCAAAATCTCAAATTAAGATTAAAACACCTTTGGTAGGTTCTTTTGCTTCCTATTTTGGAGTTTCTGGATATTTTAATCCATTTAGTAATGAGGCACATGTTAATGGAGATATGCCATTGACAAGCTATCCGTTTACCGTTGCACATGAACTTAGCCATCAGATGGGTATTGGCTTTGAAGATGAATGTAATTTTATTGCTTTTGTTAAACTTAGAAATGTCAATAATCCCTGGTTTCAGTATGCCGCATATTATGAAAGCTTGAATTATTTGTTGAGGACATTGTACCTCGTAGATCAAAGCAGATTTGAAGAATATAAAGCAAAATTATCGGCTAAAGTAAGAGCAGACATCAAAATGGATCAGGATTTCTGGAAGAGATATGCAGGTTGGATATCAGATGCCTCTGGATTATTTTATAATCAATATTTAAAACATAACAACCAAGCGGAAGGAATGGCAAGGTATGGGATGGTTAGCAGGTTGATTATCGCTTGGGAGAAAAAAAATAGCCTCTCTACCTAGAAAGGCTATTTTACTTTAATAATATTTGCTATACAGAGAAACTTTCTCCGCATGCACAAGTTCTAGATGCATTCGGATTATGGAATTCAAATCCTTTCCCATTTAATCCATCCGAATAATCAAGTTCAGTTCCTGCTAAATAAAGATAGGATTTGATATCAAGACAAATTTTTACTCCTCTATCCTCAAAAAACTGATCTCCTTTTTTCTCCTCATTATCGAAGTTCAATTTATAAGAAAGACCTGAACAGCCACCGCTTTCTACTGCTACACGCACGAAATAGTTGCTATCATAGTTCTCCTCTTTCATAATTGAGTCGATACGTTCTTTTGCTTTATCTGTAATGGTAACCATGTCTTCTAACTTTAATATTTTACAAATTTACGTAAAACATAATTTATAAATACAATCAATCATCTGCATTCTGTCATATTAATCCGTCCTTATACATTTCCCAAATGGGTGAATTCTTGCGGATTGAATCTACTGCCATGCTCAATGCCTCAACGGCGTAATCAATTTCTTCTTTCGTAGTAAACTTACTAAAACTAAATCGAAGACTGCAATACGCCTCATCATCGGTATAGCCCATAGCCTTCAGAACATGGGAGGGATCCCTACTTCCAGAAACACAGGCTGAGCCTGACGATATCGCAATATTAGGCAATTTGGTCATTAATTCAGAACCCTTCACATGCTTAAAATGGATATTGCTGGTATTGGGCAATCGATCGGTCGTTTTGGTCCTGATTTCTATATCCTCAATCGTATTAATCATCCTTTCCTCAAAATAATCCCTCAATTCCGAATCATTGTCAGAGTACTTTACTTGTGCAGCCGCTTCACCTAAGCCGGCGATTTGATGAACCGGATAGGTTCCACCCCGTAATCCGGACTCTTGATTTCCTCCTACAATTAACCCCGGAATTTGGATAGGTTTGGACTTTCTTCGAATATACAGAGCACCAACACCTTTTGGGCCATGTAGTTTATGTCCACTCAGGCATAGGATATCAATAGGTATATCCTGCATACTCAAGGGAAGCTTTCCGACCCATTGAGTAGCGTCACAGAAGAAAAGAACATCTTGATCATTACAAATCCTAGCGATTTCATCAATAGGTTGTAAAACACCCGTCTCGTTATTCGCCGCCATAATGCTTACGAGAATAGTTTCCTCGGTCATACTTTCTCTTAATTCTTCTAAGTCAATCACGCCGAAGCGATTTACAGGAAGGTAAGTAACTTTAATTCCTTCTTTCTCCAAACTCTCGCAGCAATTTAAAACCGCCTTATGCTCTGTTTGAGTTGTTATAATATGGTTCCCCTTCGATCGATAAGTCTTGCCAATACCTTTAATTGCAGTATTGATGGATTCTGTTGCCCCGGAGGTAAAGATGATTTCCTTAGGGTTTGCCTTGATGAAGTCTGCAACTTGAATCCTTGCTTTTTCAACAGCATGACTTGCCTGACGACCCAATTTATGTTGAACACTCGATGCATTCCCATAAGAATCTTGGAGATAGGGTAGCATTGCTTCAAATACTTTTGAATCTATTTTTGTGGTCGCATTATTATCGAAATAGCAGTAATCCATATGTTAAAGTTATTTAAAATATACGTCCCATTCCTGTTTACACAAGTAATTTTTTATTTTTGGGCTGAAACAATCACATTGACAGAATGAGTTTTGCAAATATTGAAACTAGCTTAGAAAAATTATTTGATCTTGTCCTACTGACGATCCCAAGTATTGCAGTAGGTTTTTTAATCCTATTTATTGGAAGGTATGTCATTAAGTTTGTCCTTAAATTTATTGACAAACGTTTTGTAAAGAAAGATGTCGACATTACGATCCGCTCTTTCATTAAGAGCTTAGTAAAATTCACATTGTATGGATTGTTAATCCTGACCGTTGCGAATACCATGGGCATTGAAACCACATCCTTCATTGCTGCATTATCAGCTTTTGGTTTAGCTGTTGGTATGGCCTTGCAGGGAAGTTTATCAAACTTTGCTGGAGGAGTATTAATCTTGGTTTTTCGTCCATTTGATGTAGGGGATTATATCTCAAGTGCTAATGGTTCCGTAGGGTCTGTAGAACGAATTGATTTGTTATATACAACTATTATTGATGATGATGGAATTAGAGTTTTCAGTCCGAATGGTACATTGGCAAACTCGGTAATCAAAAATTACACAAAGATTACGGCTAGACGAATGCAGTTTTCTTTTGTTATTTCTTATGATACGAATATCAAACAGGCAAGAGAGGCTATTCTTTCTGTGCTAAATGCAGATCAAAGAATTTTGGATACCCCTAAAAAAGAAGTTATAGTTAGTGATTTAAAAGAATCTGGAATCAGCTTAACTGTCCGTGCATGGGCTAACCGTGAAGTTTTTTGGGCAACGAAGAATCAAGTAAGTGAGGATATCAAAAATGTATTGGATGGCAAGAATGTTGTTTTCCCATCCAATGTGGTAAAGATTATTGATGAAACTCCTGGAGCAGAGGAGCCTGAAAAAGCAGATGCTTAATCCATAGACTGAATTAATACATAATATCTGTAAGCTACAACGGCCTGTTGTAGCTTACTTAGTTTAGAAGGGTCTTCCTTGCTATACTTTGCAAGTATTTTTTGGTTGATTTTATTCAAAAACTTAAAAAATCCCTTTTTCATATCTTTTAGTGAATCAGTAAATTTAATCCTACAGCTAATAAAGCACCAATAATTGGACCAAGAACAGGTACCCAGGCATAGCCTGCGTCAAATCCAGCTTTATTTTTAATAGGTAGGATAGCATGAATAATACGTGGGCCTAAATCTCTTGCGGGATTGATTGCATAACCTGTTGTACCTCCAATGGAAAGTCCAATAGCCCAAACTAAAAATGCTACTGGGATTGCACCGATAGATCCCAATCCTATAATATTGTCATCAGCAAGTTTGGCATCCGTAAAATGAAGTATTGTAAAGATTAATACAAATGTTCCAACGATCTCTGATAGAAGGTTTATAGGTAAGTTCCTTATTGCTGGTTCTGTACAGAATACAGCTTGCTTCGCACCTGGATCCTCGGTTGCATCAAAATGGCTCTTATAGACCAGCCAAACAACCGTAGCACCGATCATTGCACCCAAGAACTGTGCAGCAATATAGGATAGGGAAGTGGCTAAATCCATCTTTCCTAATGCAAGGTTCGCAATGGTCACAGCACAATTCAAATGAGCTCCACTATAGGGGGCAGCAATATTCACTCCCACAAATACCGCTAAAGCCCAAGCTGTGGTAATCACGATCCATCCACCGTCATTCCCCTTGGTTTTATTTAATACTACATTGGCAACTACTCCTCCTCCTAAGAGGATCATAACAGCAGTGCCTACTAATTCAGCTATAAATGGTGACATATAATTAAGGTTCTGTAATATGTTTTTAATTTAGTTTAATCATGATTCGCCCAGTAAATAACGGCATTTACTGCTCTGTTCCATTCTTCAAGGTTTTTAGACAACTTTAAACTTTTATTCGGTTCAATCCTTTTGTCCTCCTGCCATAGTGCCTGTAATTCTTCCAAGTCTTTCCAAAATCCAACTGCCAGGCCCGCTAAGAATGCAGCACCCATTGCTGTTGTTTCCGTTATTTTTGGTTTTACTACAGTAGATTTCAGTATATCGGCTTGAAACTGCAATAAAAACTGATTCTGTGTTGCTCCTCCGTCCACACGAAGCTCCTTGATCTTTGTTTTGGAGTCTGCTTCCATGGCTTTGAGGATGTCATGCGTCTGATAAGCTATGCTTTCAATAGCTGCTCGTGCTATATGCGCATCCGTAGTTCCTCTTGAAATACCGAAGATGGTCCCTCTTGCATTGGCGTCCCAATGGGGAGCCCCTAATCCCGCAAATGCTGGTACTAAATAAACGCCGTCTGTGTTGTCGACACTCGTGGCCAAAGCCTCGATATCGGAAGATTTTTTCATGATCTTTAACTCATCTCGTAACCACTGCACAACAGCACCTCCAATAAAAATACTTCCCTCTAGAGCATAAACAACCTCTTTACCTATTTTCCATCCAATTGTCGTCACTAGTTTGTTTTCGGATTTAACAGGTTTATTGCCGATATTCATCAAAAGGAAACAACCAGTACCATATGTGTTCTTCGCCATCCCTTTCTTAATGCACATCTGACCGAAAAGTGCTGCTTGTTGGTCTCCTGCAATTCCTGCAATTGGAATCGACCTGCTTCCAAGTTCTTTTGAAGTCTCTCCATATATTTCGGAGGAACTTTTTACTTCCGGAAGCATGGACTCAGGAATATCAAATAACTTCAAAAGGTCTTTATCCCATGATAAATCCTTAATATTATAAAGCATTGTTCTGGAAGCATTAGTCACGTCCGTAACATGTTCCTTTCCGTCAGTCAGATTCCAAATTAACCAAGTGTCAATTGTGCCAAATGCTAGTTCATTGCGTTCCGCAAGTTTCCTAGCTCCTTTGACATGGTCCAAGATCCACTTGATCTTGGTAGCTGAAAAATAAGAATCAATCAATAAACCGGTTTTTTCCTGTACCGTATCTAAATGACCATCTTTGATCAGTTTTGCACAATAATCTGCCGTTCTTCTGTCTTGCCATACGATTGCATTATAAATTGGTTCTCCAGTTCGACGATTCCATACTACCGTGGTCTCCCTTTGATTGGTAATTCCAATACCCTTGATAGAGTCTAATTTAGTCTTTGACTTGGCAAGTGCCTCTGTCAATACTGCTAATTGGCTCGACCAAATTTCCTGAGGATCATGCTCAACCCATCCTGATTTTGGATAGATCTGTTGAAACTCCTTTTGGGCAATATTGACAATCTCGCCTTTCTTGTTGAAAAGAATCGCTCTTGAACTCGTTGTACCTTGATCTAATGCAATAATATATTCCTTCATTATAATTTTTATTTATAAATTATTGAACTATAAAGTATAGCGCTTTGCTAGTTCAATATATTGGTTAACTTCTTCTTGTATCCATTCCTCTGTTTTTCCCAATTCCTTTGCCATAAGTTGAGCAACTTTTGGTGCGGCAATCATAGATGCTTTTGCATCTAATAGCAATAGCCTACAGCGTCTCGCTAGAAAATCTTCTACCTTTCTTACCATCTCATACCGACATGCCCATACCACCTCTGCAGCATTGTATTCATAGCCTTCTACCAATAATTCTCGCAGACTATCGTCTTCCTGAATCAATTGCTGAATAGCTTGGTAATCCTTCCCATAAAGATTCCAATGGGCATGATAAACATCGGGTGTAGATCCATGGATCGAAAGATGTTTTGTTCGACAAGGAATGTCTTTCAATCTTGCAACTTGGATTGCCATATTTACAGTGTCCTCTGCCATTTTGCGATATGTTGTCCATTTTCCACCAGTTATGGTAACGAGGTCTGATTCACTACGTATCAATTTATGATCCCTAGATATCTCCTTAGTACTTTCATCGTCATCCTTTGGTGCAGCAAGTGGTCTTAGACCTGCATATATAGCCAATATATCTTCACGCTTTGGAGCAGGGTTTAGGTAGCTGTCTGCTGTTTTTAGTATAAACTTGATCTCATCTTCCATAGGTCGCGGTTCGATCATATGCTCATTTATTGGAATATCTGTCGTTCCCAGGAGAACTTTTCCATGCCAAGGGACACCAAATAGCACCCTGCCGTCACTCGTTTCCGGAATCATGAGCGCATCATGCCCATCCAGAAACTTTTGGTCAATAACGATGTGTGATCCTTGACTTGGTCTAACTAAATTTTTATGACTAGGGGAATCCATCTTTAAAATGTCATCTACAAACACTCCTGTGGCATTAATAACAGATTTAGAATGAATGCGATATGTACCCTGATTTTCAGTATCTCTTATGGTAATTCCATTGATCTTTCCTGTCTCATTTTTATGCAATTCTATTGCTTCCATATAATTCAAAATAGTCGCTCCGTGCTCAAAAGCTGTCTGTCCTAAATTTACAGCCAACCTGGCATCATCGAACTGTCCGTCATAATATAGAATTCCACCTTTTAAGTTCTTCTGGTTGATATGGGGAAGTTTTTTAATCACATCATCTTTTGAGAGTCCTGCAGAATTCCCTATCCTTAGCTTCCCAGCAAGCCAATCATATAATTTTAGACCGATTAGATATTTGAGTTTGCTATATATGCTATAGACCGGAATGATAAAGGATTGCACGGAAGATACGTGGGGAGCGTTTTTAAATATTAATCCTCTTTCCCTTAAAGCGCCCATTACGAGTTTAATATCTCCATTCGCCAGGTATCGAACCCCACCATGAACTAATTTTGTACTTTTACTTGAGGTACCTTTTGCGAAGTCATATTTCTCTATGAGAAGCACTTTAAATCCCCGGCTAGCAGCATCAACGGCAGTTCCTAAACCTGTCGCGCCACCCCCGATTATTACCATGTCCCAAATTATAGATTCTTTAAGTTTATTGAGTTGATCTGATCTGTTGATTCCAGCGAGCATGTATATGTGTTTTATGCTAAATGTAAGCATTTTTAAGAAGAAATTAAATATCAGACCAATTCTTTAACTTGATTTAATTTCAAAATTAAATCCTTAAAATTTAGTGCTTTATGGTTGATTAATTGCTAAATAATTCATTAAATTAGAGTTTGTTAAAAAAATATTAAATTAAAATAACCAGATTAACAGACTTTATTTCTCTTAAATTTTCTTTAATATTGTTGAATGTTTAATCTGTATTAAATCATACATATTAGAATTGGTAATAATTCATTTACGCAAACGTTTGATTTGTTCTAAATGGGTGTAAACCAATATGTATGGCTTAAAATAATAAAGATATGACTGAATATAATAACCGAAAACTGAAAAGTTTTCCTACACTTGTGAAACTAAATCTATTTATACAATTTTTATGATACAATAATCTAATGACATGGCGAAAGGTAATCTGAAATGGATTAGTTCTACGCAGTCAATTAGCTTGTTATATCCAATTGAATCATAAATTTTATGAAAGAAAATAATAATAATTCTAGGCGCGATTTTATCAAAAAATCGTTGATTGGGGCTGCAGCATTTACTATTGTGCCTCGCTTTGTTCTTGGAAAAGGCTATTTAGCACCTTCTGATCATTTAACTAAAGGGGTTATCGGTGTCGGATCCATGGGTAGAGGTCACTTTGAGTATGCCGGTACTAAAACCGTTGCTATTTGTGATGTGGATACCAGACATTTAGCAATAGCTCAAAAAGCTCTTGGTGGAGGTATCAAAGAACATCATGATTTCCGCGATTTAATCCACAATTCGGAGGTTGATATCGTGCATATCGCAACTCCTCCTCATTGGCATGGTTTGATGGCTGTCGAAGCTGCTCGATCGGGTAAAGATATCTGGTGTGAGAAACCTATGACTAGAACTATTGGTGAAGGTAAAAAAGTGAAAGAAGCTGTTAAACAGCATGGTAATATTTTTAGATTAAATACCTGGTTCCGCTTTGATGCTAATTTCTATGGAATGAATGTTCCAGTTAAGAAGATTAAAAAATTAGTGGATACTGGCATGTTAGGATGGCCACTGAAAGTTACGATCAGTAAGCATACAGGATTCGATTGGAAATTCTATTGGGTTGGTAAAACAAACCTTCCGGTTGAACAAGTTCCAAAAGAGTTGGATTATGAAATGTGGTTAGGCCCTGCACCTCATAAACCTTACAACGCTCACCGTACTCATTTAACGTTTAGAGGTTACTGGGATTATGATGGTGGTGGTTTAGGAGATATGGGACAACACTATATGGACCCGGTTCAGTATTTCTTGGGTAAGGATAATGAAAGTCCTGTAAAAATTGAAGTTGATGCTCCGCAACAACATTCAGATGCGGTAGGAATATGGAGAAAAATTACCTATACCTATGCGGATGGTTGTCAAATCATCTTAGATGGAGAAGGAACTGAAGAAGGTAAAGCATATATCGAAGGTCCAAATGGTAAATTGTACCGTGGATTTGTATCGGATATTCCAGATTTGGAACGCAAATTAGCGCAATATCCTGATCCAGCTCCTCAAATGACTGACTTCGTTGAAGCCGTGCGTACTCGTCAGAAATTCGCTCTAAATGAAGAAAATGGTTATTACTCTTGTACTTTGATCAACTTAGGATTGGCAGCACTTCGTCTTAACAGAACATTGCATTTTGATTCTGCTAAACAAGAGTTTGTAAATGATGACGCAGCAAATAGATTAATTAACCAGCCGATGAGAGGACCTTGGTCTTTCTAAAACCTTAAGACATGAAAAAAGTATTTAACACCATAGCCGCATTATTATTTTTACAGGTTGCAGCATATGCTCAGCAACCAACAGGCAGAACTACAGCGACCAAAATTGCTGATGTGCTTGCCCAACAGCCTGCTGAAGAACAAGCTAAATTCTTAATGGCAATGAAGGAATTAGAAGGTTTTACTTCTGATGATGTCTCTGCTCTTTTGCTTGGCTTGAAACCTCAAGGTAGTAATAATGCTCCTGTAGAATATGCTACCAATTCTTATGCATTCTTTGTGATGCAGCCTAACATGGAAAGCCAACGTGCTACCTATGTAAAAGGTCTTTTGGATGCATTGGATAAATTGACCGATAAAAACAATAAAGGATACGTATTAGAAGTTTTAAAATTCTGCGCTAAGAATGACGCTATCGATAAGGTTGCACCTTATTTAGCGGATGAAGAATTAGCTGAAAAAGCGGCACGCGTATTAAACGCTGTACGCACTCCAGAAGCTGCGGCAGCATTAAACAATGCCTTGAACAGTTCAGCGACTGAAAAAACAGCTACTGCCATTGTTTCAGCATTAGGCGATCTGGAAGCAGCTGAATCGGAAGCAAAGATCATTGAATTAATCGGAAAATATACTTCTGATAATTTCCAATTAGCTGGTCTTACTGCTTTAAGTAAAATTGCCGGACCTAATTCTGCTGACCTTTTCTTGAAAAAAGCGGAAGAGAAAAGCTACCAATATGACAGAACAAATGCTGCTAGTTTAGCTGTTGACTATGCTGAAGGTCTTGCTAAAAAAGACAAAGATGCTGAAGCTACACGCTTTGCAACGCTTCTCTATAAAAATGCAACAGCATTAAAAGCCCCAACCATTCAGGCTGGCGCTATTTCTGTATTAACTTCCGTTAACCCTGCTAAACAAAAGAAACAACTGATTAAATTGGCTTCTAGTGAAGACAAACTTCTTCGCAATGTTGCTTTGGGCTTATTGGCGGAAGATGCTAAAGCCTCTGATCTAGTTAAATTGGCTGGTTCACTTAGAAAATTGGATGGGGATGCGCAAGAAAGCCTATTAAACTTCCTAGCAACGGAAGATGCAACGGGCTCTATTAAAGCAATTGAAAAAAGTTTCCCGGCATTGAAAGATGAGGAAGCTAAAATTGCTGCATTAAACGCTCTTTCTGTTCTTTCTAAAGGTACAAACTCAGACTTTTTGATAAAACAGATTCCTTCTGCTTCAGATAAAGAACTAGCGGTAATCAAAACTTTACTTCTATCATCGAAAGATAAAGCGGCGATGGATGCAGTAAATGCTGCTGTCGCTTCTGCGGATGCTAAGACACAAGTTGCTTTGTTGGATGTATTGTCTCAGCGTACGAATGCTGCTTCTGCAGCTGCTGTATTGCCTTTGACTGCTTCTTCCGATGCAGCAGTGAGATTGGCTGCTTTTAAAGCATTGCCAACTGTAGTTAATCCTGATAATTTAGAAGCCGTAATTCAATTGTTGGATAAAGCTTCTGGTGAAGAAGCTCAATATGCACAACAAGCTGCAATACTAGCGATCAATGCAAGCTCAGACAAGGATGCTAAAATCCAACGTCTTGCAGCTAATATCTCTCGATCTGCTGCGCCTTCTGCAGGGAAATATTTCCCAATTTTTGCTGGGGTAGGTGGTGCTGACGCTCTAAAGGCTGTTGAAAACTACGTTGGTAGTAATGGCCCGCTTAAAGCTGAAGCAGTTCAGGCATTGGCAAATTGGTCGAATTCTGAATCATTGCCTATTCTAATCAAACTTTCTAAAACAGAAAAAGATCCAGCTTTATTCAATACGGTATTCAATGGATTGCTTAAGCAATTGAATGCTAGCAAGGTTAATCCGGATCAAAAAACATTGTTGCTGAAAGATGCCTTTGCATTAGCGCAGGATTCTAAACAAAAAAGAGCCGCTTTAGGCAACCTGCAGTCTACTGGTACTTATCAAGCCTTGATGTTCGCTGCAAAATATATGAACGATGCTGAATTAGGCGGTGCTGCTAGTAATGTTGCTATGAACATTGCGATGGACAATAAGGCATTCGTTGGTCAGGATGTACGCAAAATATTAAATGATGCAGCTGCTAAACTTTCTGGTAGCGAAAGCTCGTACTTGAAAGAGGCAATCGTACGTCATTTAGCTGAAATGCCTAATGAACAAGGCTATGTTTCCATGTTTAATGGCAAAGACCTTTCTGGATGGCAAGGGCTTGTGGAAAATCCTATTAAACGTGCAGCAATGTCAAAAGCTGAATTAGCTAAGAAACAGGTTGAAGCAGATAAAAAAATGCGCGAAAGCTGGACTGCTGAAAATGGTGATTTAGTATTCAGTGGTCATGGAGATAACATTGCTACCATCAAGAAATATGGCGATTTTGAAATGTTGGTTGATTGGAAATTAGATCCTAATGGAAAAGAGCCTGATGCAGGAATCTACCTTAGAGGTACTCCTCAAGTTCAGATTTGGGATATCTCTCGTACAGAGGTTGGTGCTCAAGTAGGTTCTGGAGGTCTGTATAATAACGCTAAAAACGCAAAAGACCCTTCAAAAGTTGCTGATAACGCTTTGGGTGAATGGAACACTTTCAAAATCAAAATGATTGGCGAAAATGTATCTGTATGGTTAAATGGTGAGTTGGTTGTGGATAATGTTCCTTTAGAAAATTACTGGGACCGCAATCAATCTATTTTCCCTACAGAACAGATTGAGCTTCAGGCACACGGTTCTAGAGTATGGTATCGCGATATCTACATCAAAGAAATCCCTCGTAAAGAAGTATTTGCATTGAGCAATCAAGAAAAGCAGGAAGGATTCGAGGTATTATTCGATGGTACAAATTTAGATAAGTGGACAAATACTCCTGCATACGAAATTACGCAGGAAGGATTCATCCGCTCAAATCCTGATGCTAAATTTGGAAAGAACCTTTATACCAAGGATCAATACGGTGACTTTGTTTATCGTTTTGATTTCAAACTGACTCCTGGTGCTAACAATGGGGTAGGAATTCGTACTCCATTAGAAGGAGACGCTGCCTATGAAGGTATGGAAATCCAAGTCTTGGATGACGGAGCAGATGTTTACAAAGACCTTAAACCTTACCAATACCATGGTTCTGTTTATGGAATTATCGCTGCTAAACGTGGTGCTTTAAATCCTGTTGGCGAATGGAATACGGAAGAAATCCGTGTTCAAGGAAGTAAAATCAAAATTACTGTCAATGGAAAAGTAATTGTTGATGGTGATTTGAAACAAGCAACTAAAAACGGATCGGCAGATGGTAAAAGCCATCCTGGTTTGAATAATGCTTCTGGACACATTGGATTCTTAGGTCACGGAACTGAAGTGTTCTTCCGCAATATTAGAGTTAAAAAATTGTAACGATTTTTTAAATATCATAGAGCGCCAACAAAACGTTGGCGCTTTTTTTATGCTCAAATACGTAAAATAAAGTTGACAAAGAAGGGATTCTTTATGGATTCTCGTATACTTGCCTTATAAAACAACAATCAATTATTCATGCGTAAGATTAACCTAATAATCTCTCTTTTCATTCTTGGTCCTATAGGGAACAGTTTCGCACAATTATCACCTTTAACAGTCGATAAAATCATGCGCGATCCAAAATGGATGGGTACTGCGCCATCAAATTATCGGTGGTCTGAAAATAGTAAATACTTATTCTTTGATTGGAATCCCGAAGCAAAGGATAATGCTCAAGTCTATCGGTTGGATGTAAATTCCAAGAAATATGAGTTAAGTACAGATAGTATTGCAAAGCTAGAAGAGGCACCGGAGTATATCTTTAATAAGGATAAAAGCTTGGCTGTTTTTGAAAAAGAGGGTGACCTTTTTTTAAAAAATAAACAGAATAAGGTTATCCGATTGACCGAAACTATAGATCGTGAAAATCCTCTTGCCTTCTTAATCAATAATGAACTGGTTTTCCAGCGCAATGAAAACCTCTATGTGATGGATTTTGCAAATAATGCCACTCGTCAGTTGACTAATTTTCAAAAAGGATCTGCTCAAAAAGATGCTTCCAAATTAAGTGATCAGGACCAATGGTTAAAAAAGGATCAAGAAGAACTTTTTGATGTTTTTAAGGAAGAGGACCGTTTAAAAGAAAAACCTAAAAAATCATCCGATAGAAAAACTCAATATTTAGGCGATGGATTCTTAGGCGGGGTGTCTGTCAGCCCAGACGGGAAATATGTAAGTTATCGATTGATCTATCCGGCTAAAGGTAACAGAAACACCATTGTGCCTGATTTTATTACCCGGTCGGGATACGTTGAAGATCTCAATATGCGTACTAAAGTAGGCAATGCTTTGACTCAGTTCAAATCATTTGTCTATCAAGTTCAGCAGGATACTGCCATTGAAGTTAAGGCCGCAAATATTCCCGGAATTAAAGATTTACCAAAATATCTTTCCGATTATCCCGAGCGATTGGCAGAACTTCAAAAAGAAAATAAAGATAGAAATGTCTATTGGGGAATAACTTCATGGTCTCCGGATGGTAAATATGCCGTTATAACCGCAAAATCGCAGGATAATAAGGATTTTTGGATTCTAAAAGTAAATCCAGAAGATGGAACCATTCAAACTTTGGACCGACAGCATGATGATGCTTGGATCTCTGGCCCGGGAATTGGAAGGGATGTCAAATGGCTGAATGAAAATAATTTCTATTTTCAAAGTGAAGCTTCAGGCTATTCTCATCTTTATACCTATAACCTCAATAACAATAGTAAGAAACAGCTTACCAATGGTAATTGGGAAGTACAATCTGTGAAACTTTCTAAGGATGATAAGACATTCTTCATCTCCGGAAATAAGGAACATCCAGGAATTACTCACTTCTATAAGTTGCCAGTTGAAGGTGGAAATCTAATCCAGATTACTTCAATGAAAGGTGGCAATGAGGTAACGATGTCTCCAGATGAGAAATGGTTGGCGATCAATCATTCAACAATGAACAAGCCTTGGGAACTCTATTTGCAGAATAATAAATCCGATGCTGATGCCAAACTGATTACGAAGTCTACATCTGCTGAATTTGATAGCTATGCATGGAGGGAACCTGATATGATAAAGTTCCAGAATAGATATGGCGACGATGTATATGCTCGTGTATATCCTGCTAAAAATCCACATCCTAATAAACCTGCTGTTGTATTTGTACATGGAGCAGGTTACTTACAGAACGTACATTATTGGTGGAGCCAGTATTTCAGGGAATATATGTTCAATAATATGTTAGCTGATAATGGATATACGGTAATCGATATTGATTATACAGCAAGCTCAGGTTACGGTAGAAACCATAGAACAGGAATTTATCGCCATATGGGAGGTAAGGATCTTACCGATCAGGTAGATGGTGTAAAGTACTTGGTGGATCATTATGATGTTAATCCTGCGAATGTAGGGTTATACGGAGGTTCGTATGGAGGTTTTATCACCTTGATGGGGCTATTTACCGAACCTGATGTTTTTAAGTCTGGTGCCGCTTTAAGGTCGGTTACCGACTGGGCACATTACAACCATGGTTATACAGCTAATATTCTAAACACTCCTGTTGAAGATCCTATTGCTTTCAAAAGAAGCTCTCCAATCTATTTTGCAGACAAGTTGAAAGGTAATCTTCTAATGTTGCATGGTATGGTCGACGTCAATGTGCAGTTCCAAGACATTGTCCGCCTTAATCAACGTTTAATAGAACTTGGAAAGGAAAACTGGGAATTGGCAGTGTATCCGGTAGAAGATCATGGATTCGTACAACCAAGCAGTTGGACTGATGAATACAAGCGTATATTTAAACTTTTTGAAACCACCTTGAAAAAGTAAACCTTTTAAAAGACAAAAAGAGGGATGAAATCTAAATTTCATCCCTCTTTTTTTATATATTTATTCTTATCTTAAACCTAATTATTAACCAATTATTCAGTATGTTATGAATTATAATCGACTACTTCTCCTGATTATTTCATTCTCTGCAGCAGCAACTATGTTCTACTTTTTATTTGGCCCCAACAAGGAAAATAAAACCTTAGGCTATTTTGCTTTATTGGTACTCATTGGAACCAATGCCTTTTATTTTTTCTTTTCCAATGATTGGCGAAAGGATAGAAGATAATCAAATTCCTTAAGCAACATCTCTTAAATCGACAGCGACCACTCGGGAAACTCCTTGCTCAACCATCGTTACGCCGTAAATAATATCTGTACTTGCAATCGTACGTTTATTATGGGAAACGACAATGAATTGTGACTGGCTCGAAAATTCTCTGATAATATTGTTGAATTTATCAATGTTGGTGTCATCCAATGGAGCATCTACCTCGTCGAATATACAGAATGGTGCCGGTTTCAATAAGTACAGCGAAAATAGGAGGGCAGTTGATGTCAATGTTTTCTCTCCACCTGATAATTGGTTGATCGACAATGGACGTTTTCCTTTAGGACGGGCAACAATGTCAATATCAGATTCTAATGGATTATTGGGGTCACTTAAAACGATGTCACAAGAATCTTCCTCGTTAAATAAGGACCGGAAAACCTTGATGAAATTCTCACGGACAGTTGTAAAGGCATACATAAACTTATCATTTGCCGACTGGTCGATCTCTTGAATGGTACTTAGTAACGATGCCTTCGCCTCCATAAGATCTGTCTTTTCTTTTTGAATAAATCCATGGCGCTCATCCATTTCATCATAAGCCTCTTTTGCCATTGGATTGATGCTGCCATAATCATCCAATTGCTTTTTCAGTTTTCTACAGCTGGTCTCTAAATCTGACATTGCCGGTCTTTCCTCTGGTATCTCTGCCTCCAATAGATCTTGTAGTTCAATGTTAAACTCAACTGAAAGTCTTTCCTTAAGTGCATTTAAGTCGATCTGTAAAGTTGTTTTCTTATCCTTGAGCTGAGAAATCAATGAATCGGAGATGTCTTTGGATTTACGAAGTTGATTGACCTCGTCCTCCAGGTCGTTAATGATTTTTCTAGTTTTAAAAAAGTCTTCCTCAACCTCCTGCAATCCCTTCTCCAAAAGTTCCTTCTGCTCATACATCGAACCTAGGTCAGTGTCGTTATGGTCTACAAAACTCAAGGCTTCTTTTAAGTCTGCTTTCACTTTTTCGAATTCAAGATTGAATTTTTCAATTCGTTCTTCAAAATTATCACGTTGTGTTTCGCGGAATTCAAGATCTCTTTGAATGCTGTTGACCTTGTTTTGTTGCTGATGGTATTTAATGTTTTCTTGATTGAAAAGTGATGATTTCTCGTTCATAACCTCTGAAAGTTCATGGTGGCGGTCTTCTAATTCACTCAATACACTTTGGTTCTGCTTCGCAGTTTCTTTAAAACTGTCCAATTCAGGCTCAGATTTCTCTAATTGAGACTTAATTGTCATGACTTTTTCCTCAATGTCTTGCCTTCTTGTCTGGCTTGTGTTGATAAAGGTCTGATACTGTTCCTGTTTGGTTTTGACAGAAGTTAATTCATTGCTAAGTCTATTCAGTTGAATACGTTGTTCATCAATGAATTCCTTTTGCGAACTTCCTTTCAACCCAATCAATTGTCCGTTTATATCCTCCTGCAATTCTTGAATTGAATCAATTTCTTGATTGAGATCCTTGATTTCTTTCTCTAGAATTTCTAAGTTCTTTGCTCGTCCAATCCTTTTTCCTTCGAATAAACCTACTGAACCTCCGCTGATGCCGAGTTTGTTCTTGGCATATTTTCCCGCTTTCTCCAATATGACCAAGTGCTCGGATGGAAGGTCCGAATCAAGGTCAATGCCTGATTCAGAATCAACCAAATACACATCTTTTAATAAAATCTGGCAAAGCGATTTATACTTCTCGTCAACAGTGATGATATCCATTGCTGGAATAATTCCTTGTCTTTCCGAAAGTAAATGTTCTGATTTGTTTAAATCCTTAATTGTTTCTAATACAAAGAAATTAGCTCTTCCTCTTGAAGCATCACTTAATAATTTAATTGCATGAACAGCATCTTCCTTTGTTTCCACAACATAATGATTCATGATGGGTTCCAAGAAGTTTTCTATAGCAACTCTGTAATCCTCTTTACAGAATAAAATATCGGAAAACAATGGTGGAGTTTTTTTCCAGCCAGCATGTTTCTTCAGGAATTTTATTGATTCTGGAAATCCTTCTAAATTATCAACTAAGGATTTGGTAAGGTTATATTCATTTTGTTTTGAATCGACACTTCTCGCTTTTCTGCTCAAATCTTCGGATGCTGTCCTCAGTTTTTCTTCACATTGGCTAATTTGCCTTTGGATTTCCTCCTCTACGCGCATCGCTTCAGCAAATTGATCTTGCTGAATATTCACCCGCTCTTCTAATTCAGCAACAACTTGATTGAAGTGATTCAATTCTATTTCCTTCGATGCTGTATCATTGCTAGTGCGCAGTGATTCTTGTTCTAATGCTTCCTTTTGAATACTTAATACTGCCAATTCTTTTTCCAAAGCATAGATCTGACTTTGAAGCGCCTGGCTGTTCTTTGAGAATTCATCCAATTTTGCTTTAGCAGAAAGCTGTTGTGACCTCAATTCTTCAACCTCATCCTTTTGGCTGTCTAAATTCGTTTTAACAGAATCTAAGGTGTTCTGCTCTTCAAACAGCTCTTCGTTAAGACGTTTTATTTGATACTCAACATGGCTTAACTGTTGCCTGTCGTTTTGAAGGTCATTCGTTAATCGAGTTTCCTTTTCTTGCAAATGTACCAACTGCGCATTCTTTATCTTTTTTTCAGATTCATAGGACCTGATTTTATTCACATACTCATTTGTTGCCTTTTGCTGTGCTGAAAGATTCTGCTCTTTGGAAAGAATTTCCGTTTTGATTTCCTGAAGCGTTTTTTCCTTATTGTCCATTTGGCCAAGGACTTGATGAAGCTTAGACTGCTGTTCTTCCTCTTGGTCTGTTATACGCTCTAAATCAGATTGAAATCCTTCTAATTTATAATAGGCTAAACCAATACTGGATTCTTTATATTCATCTTTCAGTTTAAAGTATTTTTCAGCTTTTTTAGCTTGATTCTCCAAGGATTTCAGGTTCTTGTTGATTTCATATAATAAATCATCAACTCTTGACAAGTCTGCCTCAGTATCTTTAAGTTTTGAAAGAGTTTGTTTCTTCCTTACTTTATATTTTGATATACCAGAAGCCTCCTCAAATAGCGTCCTCCTCGAATTATCTTTGTTGGCAATAATCTCATCGATCATCTTCAACTCAATAATAGAGTAGGTGTCAGCACCTATTCCTGTATCTAAAAATAAATCAGTGATATCCTTTAACCTACATTTTACATCGTTTAATCTGTATTCACTTTCCCCAGTTCTAAATAGTTTTCTAGTGATGGTTACAGTAGCAAATTCTGTGGGTAATATATTCTTACTGTTGTCGAAAGTCAAAGAAACCTCAGCAAGGTTTGCTGCTTTACGATTCTTTGTACCGTTGAAGATGATATTCTCCATCTTGTCAGAGCGTAAGTTCTTCGTGCTCTGTTCTCCTAGTACCCAACGCATCGCATCAACAACATTAGATTTTCCACATCCATTTGGACCAACGATAGCAGTTACACCCTCGTTAAAATGGATAGTTACCTTATCACCAAAACTTTTAAATCCTTTGATTTCTAATTTTGTTAATTGCATTAGCTCTTTTTCGTAAAAAAATGTTCGCGAAATTAAGGAATTTCAATTATGATTGAAATAGCCTAAACCGATGATGCTCGTTATAAGGAAGTTAGCTTATCCTTTGATATCCTTAAAATACACAAAATGTGCAATGGCATCCTGTTGGATCCTAAAAATCCCTTTGGATATTCTGAGATAACCTGAAATAGCAGTCAATGCCCATGCTATAGGAGTAGTAACCTCCAATTCAGGACTGGTAAGGTATCCAAAATCATAGAAATCACCATAATTCCTTATGATCTCAATATCCTCTTTTTCTTCAGGTTTTAGATTAGGCTCATTCCAGCGCCATGTCCACTTCGATTCTTCTGAATCCAAAGATCCCACTTTCTGAAACGTAAGTTTTAGGCTAGAATTGTCCTCATTGTGAAAGGTAATAATGTATTGTTCCCAATCGACTGTATAATTTGAAAATTGACCAAAGCCATAGTCACTCTCTAAAATCTCCTGTTGGTCGGTAATATACTCATGCGCCTTTTCATGTAATACACGAAAAGATTCATCTATCTTGGGTTTCTCAAGGCTCATAGGCCATAAATATAACAAATCATTGAAAATTAGAAAAGCCCAAATAAATGGGCCTTTCTGTTTTTATGGATGTATTGTAAAGCTGCCTATGTTGAAAATATTATTCAGTGATATAATAAACACTGTAAGTAAGCTCCAAAGGATAATTTGAATCACCCTTCGATCCTATAAGGACAAAATTGTAGTGCTTGTTTTTTTCTAATTCAATCTCATCAATTTTTGCCAATACAGCCCCCTTGTCATCTGTTACAGTAACAGAAGTCTTACCAGTGTTCGATTCTCTGAAAATTTGTGTTTGTGCCAAAGTGGAAGGATTTTCCTTTACGCGGTTGGTAGATCCAACAATCTCTTGGGTTCCAACCTTAAAGTTTACCTTTTCAACTCCATTTGCTAAATGAAAGAATCTCACCCCAGTTTTTGTTCCGGCATTTTTTAATTCTACATCTGGAACACGGATGAATTCAGGATCTTCTTGCGTGCCGTAAACCATACAGCTATAAACCACGCTATCTGCAAAAGTTAAGGTTGTATCAATTATTGCCTTATTATCTAGCCTGTCGATAACCTGAAGCTTTTTATTCCCAGGTATCGCATAGAACATGGAAATGCCTTTATAATTTGGATTAATCTGATTCAATAAATTTCCATTAACGGCATACACGATTCCGGTATTCTTTGGATAGAAATTAAAAAGGGATACAGCAGGATAATTTAAATCTGGATAATTATCGTCTTCCTTTAAACAGCTAGTTAAGGTTAATATACTTAGGACGATGATTAAGAATAAGCTATGTTTTTTCATTTGTTCAGTAAATTCTTTTTTTGAATAACATTTTTGAACGTTCAATAAAAAAACGGTTGTGCTTTTCAATTCGCTACAGCTGTATATAAATTATTTAGATAGTCTTCCTATTTGGGTTTAATTTTTCCTTCCCGATCCTTTTTATAAACTCCTCTAAACCTATTTTTTGGATGCTATAAACTTCATGTTCATAAATAGGTAATAACTCCATCAAAACAACGCCTGCAGATTTTCGGCCGTCTTTTATGCGTTCTGATAATTTTACATCCATTGGGGGAATAACTACAAAAGCATTCAAATCAGAGTTTTCACTAATCTTCTGCCCAATTCGTATGATCTCTCCAGAATTAAACGGACAGTCTCCTCGCAATTGATTAGTAAGATACCCAACAATATGAGCCCAGGCCATATCATTAGAATCCATTTCAAGGTATAATTCTACCTTATTATGTTGGTCAGGGTGCGAAGCAAACGACAGTCCATAGGAAAAACTAATCATTGGATGGTTGCCTGTATTTGGAAAGACTAAAGTATAGACAAAAGGAAGTTTCTTTTTAACACTTTTCTCACGGAATACCGAAGCATTCTGTCCAAAAACTGACTCCAATTGCCCACGATAATATTCCAATGGAGACTTTAGAAAGTCGGGTTTTTTAAAAATCATCTGAAGAATTAACCTGTTTTTTATTGCTAAAATAGCTAATTATGCAAAAATTACAGAAAAAGCTGTCAAATTGACTTAAAAATAACATTGGAATATAAGTTGATAAATTGTGTACGTATAAATCAAAGAAAAATATAAACATTAAACATATGCAAGAAGAGAAAGGTACGATTTCAATTCACACCGAGAATATCTTCCCGGTAATTAAGAAGTTCTTATACTCAGACAACGAAATATTTTTACGTGAGTTAGTGTCAAATGCAGTAGATGCTTCTCAAAAAATAAAAAGATTAGCCTCTCTAGGTCAATACAATGGTGAAGTTGGCGACCTAACCATTCAAGTGAAGGTAGATGAGTCTGCAAAAATGATAACTATCTCTGACAATGGTATCGGAATGACAGCGGATGAAATCAAGAAATACATCAATCAAATCGCTTTTTCAGGTGCAACCGAATTTATGGAGAAATTCAAGGAAGCTAACGATGCCAATGAGATTATTGGACGTTTCGGTCTTGGATTTTACTCTGCATTCATGGTGGCTGACCAAGTCGAAATTGACTCCCTGTCATATCAAGAAGGAGCTGAACCTGCACATTGGGTATGTGATGGCTCTACTACTTATGAAATATCCTCCGGACAACGTACAACCCGTGGTACGGATGTAATCCTTCATATTAATGAAGAATCATTGGAATTCTTACAAAAAAATAGAATCCAGCAAATCCTGAATAAATACTGTAAATTCTTACCTGTTCCTATTCAATTTGGAACAAAATCAGAGTCTGAACCGGATGGCGAAGATGAAGAAGGCAAGCCGAAGTATAAAACTGTTGAAGTTCCTAATATCATCAACAATACGCACCCGGCCTGGACTAAATCCCCATCAGAGCTTACAGATGAAGATTACTTAAAATTCTACCACGAATTATATCCTCATTCAATGGATGAACCATTATTCTGGATTCATTTAAATGTGGATTATCCATTTAATTTAACCGGTATTCTCTATTTCCCTAAAATCAAAAATGAATTAGAGATCCAAAGAAATAAAATTCAACTCTATTCTCGTCAGGTATTTATTACGGATGAGGTTAAAGATATCGTTCCTGAATTCCTTATGCTATTGCAGGGAGTTATCGATTCTCCAGATATCCCTTTGAATGTTTCAAGGTCTTTCTTGCAGGCTGATAGTAATGTGAAGAAAATCAATAATTACATCACGAAGAAAGTAGCTGATAAATTGAATGAAATCTTTAAGGCAGACCGTAAAGGATTTGAAGAAAAATGGCCAGACATTAGTTTGTTCATCAAATATGGTATGTTAAGCGATGAAAAATTTGCGGAAAAAGCAAATGATTTCTGTCTTCTTCAAAACGTAAATAAGGAGTATTACACCTTCAAGGAATATTACGAAAAGGTGAAGGATATCCAAGTTGATAAAGATGGTAACATCATTTACATATATACGCAGGATAAGTCCCAACAAGATGGATATATTGCAGCTGCATTGGCAAAAGGCTACGATGTCTTAAACTTTGATGGTCCTTTGGATACTCACTTTGCAGGCTATCTAGAGCAGCATGGAGGTGAAAAAATCCAGTTGAAACGCGTTGATGCTGATGTTATCGATAAGTTGATTGCTAAAGATGAAAAAATAGAGCAAACATTAACGGAGGATGAAAGCAAAAAAGCATCTGAGCTGTTTGAAAAAGCAATCTCACGTCCTGATATGAAAGTAGAGGTTGATGCTTTGAATGCAAATGATCTTCCTGTTTCTGTAACTATCGATGAATTTATGCGTCGTATGAAAGATATGGCAAAAACTGGAGGCGGTATGGGATTTTATGGAACTCTGCCAGATAATTATAAGGTAACTGTAAACGGTAACCATCCTTTGGTAAAACGAATCCTTGAATCTTCGGAAGAAGATGGCGAAAAACTTGCTAAGCAAGCATTTGATTTAGCTCTATTATCACGTGGATTACTTACTGGTGCTGAATTAACAGCATTTGTAAAAAGAAGCGTAGATCTTATTTAATACATTATCAAATATCATATATCGGAAAAGAGTTGCGAGAGCAACTCTTTTTTTTTCCTGCTCAATTGAAATAACACGGGTTTTGGCCAAGTTTCAGTCGTGTTTTAGTCGTGAATAATCCGCACCTTGGTTGGACATTGTCCACAGCTCGTCCGCTCACAAGCGGACGAGCTCCGGATGAGTTTTGGACAAGGTGTGGACGAGACACGAGCAAAACACGAGCAAAACACGACTAAATATCAATCCCTCTTTTAGGAAAAATCAATACCTAAATTAGGAATGAAACTTTGTCATTTATGATTGGGAAATTTTCTAGGAATAGGGCAGGGAATGTAATTTTAGGAGAAAAAAAAAGGGACTTAATTAAGTCCCAATTGTTTATCATCCATGTATTTTAACATTTTCTTGAGTTCCGGATCGTCAAAATATGCTAAGCTTGAACTTGCAATTTTTCGAGCCATTCTGAACTCTTTCTTTTCCAATTGATCGGATGCAAGATTCACCGCCATGGAAATAAGATCTTTATTATCTTTCAAGCCAAGACCTTGGTTTTTTGCAAGTTCTTCTATAACTAAATCATGGTAGGCCAAAGATTTCTCTATATTCTTTTCTTGAAAACTTAAGAATGCCAATTGGTTTGCATTAATAGTATAAACTTTACGTACTTCCTTGTCGTCTTTTAGGAAGGGAAATTTTTCAGTCCATGCATCGATACTATCCAATGAGCTTTGTAAATTGTTTTTATCTGAAACTAAGCTGATCAAAGACGCCGAAATCATCGTTTGTACTTCCTTATCATTATTATTTTCATGATAACATGAAGTTAATAAGGGCAAGGCTTGGTTTACATTCTTGTTGACTGCTAATTTGATTGCTTTTTCTTTATTCTCCTTGTAGGAAATTGAGTCTGACTCTTGCGCTAACACGCTACTCGATACGCTTAATGCTATTATTACGGCAGATATTTTTAAATACATATGTTTAATCATAGAAACAAAACTATAGGATTTGCAAGTGTTTTTATAACTCTTAACTTTTCTTAACATGTCAATCTGCATTGAAATTCAATAAACCGCAATTTAAGGGGCTCAATTGTAACAAAAATATAGTGAAAACAAGTTTAAAGTCCTTTTGAAGACTTGAAAAGCAGTTTTAGTCGAAGGTAAGGCCTGCAGATATTGTTCTACTGGCATTATGAATTAGGAAGATGAATGATTGAAAAAAAGATTGGCCTTTCAGAAATTAGATGATGTTTTTTCGGAATTCAAATTCTTCTTTAATTTCATTCATGGATTTGATATTTAAGATTAAGATAGGGAACGATATAATTGAACATAGCCAAAGGAACATATGATCAGTTATCATCCCAAGTGAAATGGAGGTAACCCAATAAAGACTTAATGCTATTACATGAATGAGTATTATGGTCTTCAACCTGCTCAGCTTTTTTACCAAAACAGCTTCGCTTAATTCTTGAAACTTTGTGGTCATGCTATTAACGTATCTATTTGATTATTATATAAATATAATAAACGTTTAACTGCGATTTTTTAGACATTCAAAAGTTAATAGAAACTTAATGTTATGGAAATAATTGGAAAGAAACCATTCGTTTTTAGTATATTAAGCCAATAACAAAATATAATCTCCTAAACATGAAAATTTTTATAAATAAACTTATTCCAGAAATTGGGATGCAAATACTCGCACGTCCAGACATTGACTTATTAATGCCTGAGAATCCTGAGATTTCATATGAAGAATGGATTTCTTATTGCCAGCAATGCGATGCTATATTAAATATTGGAGCATACAAAATCGATGCAAAGTTTTTTGATCTCTGTCCGTCTGTAAAAGCTGTATCCTTGTTTTCCGTTGGATATGATCAAGTGGATTTAGAGGAGGCAACAAAACGCGGAATTCCGGTTTCAAATACGCCTGATGTGCTAAGTAAAGCAACGTCAGATATTTCGTTTATGTTGATGTTGATGACCTCCAGATTAGCTTCATTCAATACAAATCAAGTTAGAATCGGTGTTCGCTTTAAATATTTTAATCCAATTGCAAATTTGGGACAGGAACTATATGGGAAGACATTGGGCATATTCGGTTTAGGAAGGATTGGGTATGAGATGGCGATCAAATGCCAAGCGGCATACCAAATGCCAGTAATTTATCACAACCGAAACCGCAATATGGAATTGGAGGAAAAATTAGGGGCTCGGTATGTCAGTTTTGAAGAATTATTAAATCAATCTGACGTTCTGTCTATACATGCGAACTATTCACCGGAATATCATGGTTATTTTAATGCCTCTGTATTTAATCAGATGAAGCCGAATGCGATTTTGCTGAATACGGCTAGGGGTGGTTTTGTTAATGAAATCGATTTAGATTCAGCCTTAAATGCTGGGAAACTATGGGGTGCAGGATTGGATGTCACTGATCCAGAACCTATGTTGCCCGACAATCCTCTTCTAAAGCATGAACGAGTTTGTGTATTGCCGCACATTGGTTCAGCCACAATTGAGGCGAGGTCAGGAATGGCAAGAATTGCTGCTGAGAATATCGTAGCATTTATAGAAGGAAAACCATTGAATACCTGCCTAAATCCAGAAGTATATACTAATGAATAGAATACTGATCGCCCCAAATAGTTTTAAAAATGCCTTAACGGCGGAAGAAGCATCTGAAGCGATTGCTTCTGGTCTAAGGAATTCGGGACTTCGGGCAGAACTTATTTCATTTCCTATTGCTGATGGAGGCGATCAAACCTCATCACTCTTAGTCAAGCATCTTAAAGGAAGCATGAAAAGGGCAGAAGTACATGGAGCCTATTTGAAAAAGACAAGGGTATCTTATGGTGTAATCAATCAAGGGAAAACTGCGGTTATCGAAATAGCAGAAACTTCTGGTTTCAAATCGATACAAAATCGTCTGAAGTCACCACTGAAATCAAGTAGCAAAGGATTGGGTCAGTTGATTTGCAAAAATATGGATGCTGGAATTCATGATTTTATCATTTGTTTGGGCGGATCTGTGACTGTGGATGGGGGAATAGGCATGTTACAGGAGTTAGGGCTGAAATTTATGGATTCAGATAACAAGGAATTCATAGCAATGCCTGATTCTTTTGATCAGGTTGAATCAATGGACATTTCAGCATTGCAGAAAATAAGGTCCTTATGTTCGTTTACTGTCCTGTGTGATGTTGATAATAAACTATTGGGAAAAAAGGGGGCTTCACATGTGTTTGGTCCACAAAAAGGTGCCAATGAACTGGATGTGGACAAATTAGAAAGTTTTTTGAAGTTGTTTAATGCTCTAACAAAAAAGTCGATAGGCAAGTCATTGAATAACGTTGTAGGAGGAGGAGCAGCAGGCGGATTAGGGGCAGCGTTTGATGTCTTTTTGAATGCCAAATTAAAACCTGGAGCATCGACCTTCTGTGAGCTAAGCAACTTTGAGGATGAATTAAAACGTGCTGATTTACTGATAACTGGAGAAGGAAGTATTGACAGCCAATCTCTGAATGGAAAGGGTCCGGTTGAAGTTGCTCGATTAGCCCGAAAAAATAAAATACCTTGTATTGGATTAGCAGGAAAAATTCCCTTAACTATCAATTCTGAATTGCAGGAATTGTTCATGATGCTATTATCAATTGGGTCGAAGCCAGAAAAGTTGGAGGAGGCTATAGCAAATACGAAGGAAAATCTGAGAAGGACCGGTAAACAGGTAGGGAATTTATTAAATCAATTATGTTATGTTAAGAATTAGAACAGCCTCCATTATATTATTTACAGCAGTTACTTTCCAATTATCAGCTCAGTCTGGAAATGATCTCAGCAAATATGTCAATCCATTTATTGGAGCAAGTACCAATACAGCAACTTCATATCATGGACTTGGAAAAACGTTTCCTGGAGCGACTACCCCATTTGGTATGACGCAGGTAAGCCCTAATACCATAACTGGAGGGGATAATGGTCCTGGATATAGTGATGAGCATAAAACTATTGAAGGCTTTGCTTTTACCCAGATGAGCGGGATAGGATGGTATGGAGATCTTGGGAATTTTTTGGTGATGCCGACGACAGGAAAGCTGTTGGTGGTAGCTGGTAAGGAAGGTTCGGATGAAATTGAAGGTTATCGATCTACCTACGATAAAAGTTCGGAAAAAGCTGAAGCAGGATATTACTCGGTTTTTTTGGATCGATACCGGATAAAAACCGAAGCAACAGCATCGCCATATGGAGGAATGCTCCGTTTTACATTTCCGAAGAGTGATACTTCAAGAATTCAGATTGATTTAGCAAGAAGAGTTGGTGGTACCTCCACAAGACAATCTGTTCAAGTTGTAAATGATCATACCATTCGAGGATGGATCAAATGTGACTCCACTGGAGGAGGCTGGGGAAATGGTGATGGACATCCCGATTATACTGTGTTTTTTTATGCAGAATTTAGCAAGCCTCTCAAGGATTTTGGATTTTGGGCGGTTGAAATTCCAAAAGATCAAGGGAGGAAAAACCAAGATGTTGCCAGTTTGCCATACCAGAGATTGATAGAACAGGCAAAGATTATTAAGGGAGCTTATGAAGTAGAGGCCGACCATGTTGGATTTTTCTCTGAGTTTCCTACGGAGGAACAGGAGGAGGTACTTTTGAAAGTAGGGATATCATTCACAGACTTAAAGGGGGCTGAGAATAATTTCAATGCTGATGTGAAAGGAAGAGGATTTGACGATATGCGAATGGCTGCGAAAGATGCTTGGGAGAAACAACTGAACAAAATTTTGGTAAAGGGAGGAACGGAAGATGAGAAGACAATTTTCTATACTTCACTTTATCATACCATGATTGATCCGAGAAGCATAACAGATGTAGATGGACGTTATCCGCGACCAAATGGCAAAGTTTACGAGGCAGGTAACTTTACAAAAAGGACAATTTTTAGTGGTTGGGATGTCTTTAGGAGCCAATTTCCTTTGCAAACGATTATCAATCCGAAGCTTGTCAATGACGAAATCAATTCCTTGATCACTTTGGCAAAGCAGAGTAATAAAAACTATCTGGAACGTTGGGAGTTCTTCAACGCATATAGTGGCTGCATGATTGGAAATCCAGCCTTGTCTATTATTGCAGATGCTTATGCAAAAGGGATTCGGGATTATGATAAGGATGAAGCATTGGACCTCATGATTAAAACTTCTGAAAAGTTTGGGAATGGTGAGCTAGGCTATGTTCCTATGGAAAATGGATACAGTATTTCAGAAACATTGGAATTTGCATACACCGATTGGTGTATTGCTCAAATGGCAAAAAGTTTAGGAAAAAAAGAGATTTTTGAGAAGTATATGTTGCGAGGACAATATTATCAGAACATTTATGACAAGGAAAAGAATTGGTTTCGGCCAAGGAAAAAGGATGGTTCTTGGCAGGAATGGCCAGAGGAAGGCCGTTTAAAGGAATGGTATGGTAGTATTGAAGCCAATTCATATCAACAGGGTTGGTTTGTGCCACATGATGTAGATGGGATGGTAAAATTAATGGGGGGAAGGGAAAAAGTGTTGAAGGACCTTCAGGAATTTTTTGAAAAGACTCCTCAAGACTTTTTATGGAATATTTATTATAACCACGCAAATGAACCTGTTCATCATGTTCCTTTTTTATTTAATAAACTAGGAGCGCCAGAACTAACTCAGAAATGGACCCGATATATTTGTGAACATGCTTACAAAAATGAAGTTGAAGGATTGACTGGAAATGAAGATGTCGGCCAAATGTCAGCATGGTATGTACTTGCGGCAGCCGGAATTCATCCGCTAGCTCCTGGGGATCCTGTTTATGAAATCACCAGTCCAGTATTTGAGGAGGTCACCTTCAATCTCGAAAATGGAAAGAAGTTCAGTATTATCGCCAATAATAATTCGAAAGAAAACATCTACATACAGTCAGCAACCTTAAATGGAAAAACATATACTTTACGACAGTTAAAACATGAAGATTTAATTAAAGGAGGTGTGTTAAAATTAGAAATGGCATCAAGTATTAAGAATTAGAAAATTTTTAAGTCCATAAGCCAGATTAATTGCTCGTGATTTCTTTAATTGAAATGCAGGCGGTAATTTGAAATTGACTGTTAACTTATTAGTAATTAGATAGATAAAAATTAGAAAAAATGCCAAGCTAGGAATTTCTTCCTTATTTTAGATAGCTATTTTACATTATATAAAATAAATTAATAGTTAACTTAGTTCCTAGTAAACACTAACTTATTATGAATTCGATTCCTCAATTAAGTAAGGTTGTTTTAGCAAAGGCTAGGGCAAAGGGATATGATTTGCCGGACAATAGTCATTATGCAGTTCAGGAATGGCTATTTATAGAGCATCATATTTTTGTATATGTGACACCGACCAAGAGTTTTTTTGGTGGATTTGAGTGGAGGTATACGATCAATGATTTTGGTCGGCCTTATGATGTGCCATCAGGTATGGTATATTTTGATATACAAAAACCACTTTTGATTGGATTAAGCAAACTAATAGATCATATATAAAAATCACAAAGGATTAAAAAAGAACTTATTTCCTCTATGAACAGGAGAATAAAAATACATCGGGCCGATGAAAGTGCCTAAACTGAAGTTAGAATGTTGCTATGTAGAGGTTACCCCAAGGTAGCCTCTTTTTGTTAGCGTACCTCAAGAATAAAGGACTTATGTTACATACTATTTATATCAATGCTGGAAAAAGAGCGAAATATATTGTAAGAAATAAAGGAAATGATTTTTATCTGATTTCATTGCTTGATAATTCCATGATTAGGATTTCAGGTCAAAACTTGTTTCAAGCCATTATGGAAAGTATGCTGAGGTTGGAAAATGTCGACCATAACTTAATAGAGCTTCGGGAATTTGACGATTGGCGAGAAGGGTTGAATTGGTTAATGGACTAAAATAAAGCTAATAAAATAAACAAAGGAAAAATATAGTGATACAAACAGCTTTAAATATTTATGGAAGATGTTATGTTATTATTTCGGAACAAATGGAGGGAGGGGTTTGTGTTTCAATATGGAAAACGGATAATAATTTTGAAATAATTAAGGAAATTGATCGTGGATTTATCAATAAAAATGAGATTAAATTTCATCAAGAACTTCGAAATCGAGCTATTAAAAAAGGACAATTTATTGAGAATTTTTCTTCAATATTGGATGATTGATTGGCTTTTTCCCTAAAAATATGCCCTAAGCTTTGTACTCTTCAAAAGTAAGCTTAGGGCAAGAAAACCTCCGAGTTAGCAGAGTATGTTAGTGTGAGCCGGTTCAAAAAGGAGCAATACCTTTCAGGAATTTTTAAAAGCCATAAGTCCCCAATTCTCATTGATGAATTGGGGCTTTTAATAAATGGAATAGATTTTTTCTGAAGGATTTTAATTCGAAGAAAGATAAAAAATGAATATCCGAAATCTTTTGATGAATATCTTGGAAACGGTAAATGAAGATATTTTAAAAACTTCTGTCCCATGTTTTTAAATTTTTACATTTAATTGTTGTAAATATTTAAGGAAAAACTATTAATATTTCGTTAATAGAAATTTAATATTATTTATTTAAATAAATATAACTATTAAAGATAATTATTATTATGTATAATAAGTTTATTTGTTGCAATTTTTTTTAATTAATTGTAAAAGGATTCAATAAATCTATTAAGGAATAGTTTTTTGTAACAGGAGATAATTGGAAGTGCTAGTTGGATAGATGGGAAGAAATGGTTTCCAGAGCTAAAGCTCTGGAATAGCTTTGGATCATACCGAAAGTTTGGGGGGTAAAGATTTTTAAGCATACAATTTCATCACTCTGTACAGAAAGAATGTCGTGTCCCTTACGCCACGAAAGACGCTCCTGAAAGCTTTAAGTTTTG
>NZ_SMMI01000024.1 GCF_009733535.1 Sphingobacterium endophyticum
GGTCGTATAATTTCGGCACTTTTTGGGTCTTCTTTAATTCTTTTCTTCTTCTCACCAGTGATGATGAATGATTCATTAAAACCGGTTTTAATTCCATAATTGAGATTTATATTCCATTCTTTAAGAGGTGTGCCAATTGCTTCGATGTTCTCCTTAATTTGTTTTTCAATATGAGAAAGTACAATCCAACTTTCGCTGATCTTAAAACCTATTTGGTGAGCAATTTGTTCAAAATAAATGCACTCATTTTCTAGTTATATTATATGTCTATATTTATTCTCGCCATAATGTGTATATTTTTATATCATTTTTATATAAAAATTTATACAAGATGATATACGGATATATTCGAGTAAGTACTGACAAGCAGACAGTAGAAAATCAACGTTTTGAGATTAACCATTTCTGTAAAAAGCAAGATATTATAGTTAATCGCTGGATTGAAGAAACCATATCAGGTTCTAAACAGGTTGATGATAGAAAGTTAGGAAAGTTATTAAAAAAGATGAAAAAAGATGATATACTTATTTGCTCAGAATTATCTCGTTTAGGACGTAATTTGTTGATGATTATGGGCGTCCTCAATGAATGTATGAATCGTGATATTCAAGTATGGACAATTAAAGATAATTATCGACTAGGTAGTGACATTAACTCTAAAGTCCTAGCTTTTGCATTTGGATTATCTGCTGAGATTGAACGAAATTTAATTTCACAACGTACCAAAGAAGCCTTAGCTCGGAAGAAAGCGGAAGGGGTTATACTTGGTAGGCCTGTAGGAAGAAAGTCTTCCAAAACGAAGCTAACAGGTCAAGAAAAAAAGATAAAAGAGTTGTTAGACAAAAATGTTTCATATAGTGCTATTGGTCGAATTCTGGGAGTTCATAGATTAACCGTGACAAGCTTTGTAAAGAATAATACGGATGCTTTGTGATTTTTGGTTACAATCACTGCCCTCTAAATAATCTCCTGGTAAAAAAAATAAAACCCTGTAAACTAGTAGTTTACTGGGTTTTATCGTGCACCTGCCTGGGCTCGAACAAGGGACCAAAAGATTATGAGTCTTCCGGCAACTGTACCGCTGGTAGGTTTTGGGCTATGTATTAAAAATGGATTGGTCTAACTCCTTCTTTCGTTATATTGTGATAAAAATATTTTTCGTTGGGTTCATCTTAGGATTAAGATACCAAACACTTTCCCACTCACTATATTTTGATGCAATCTGAAGAATTAGAGTTCCATTATCTGAGAAACCTCTTGCAAGCAATTGCTATTTCTACACATAACTTGGCTTAATTCAGGAAGAACTTCCTTCATTACATTACTAATTATATTTAAGAGACTCTCTTCTAAATGTATCGTCCTGCTTTATTCAAATATAGCAAAATCAAGTTTTTATTATTTATATTTGAGAGTAATTCTCAAAAAAGCAATTTAAAATGATACATTATCTAAAAATTAGAAATTTTGGGCCCATCAATAATGAAGCTGAAATAAATTTCGAGATTGCCGAAAACATCGAAGAGGACTCTTATGAAATTAAGACGCCCGATGGAAGGAGATTGCTTAAACTTGCATATATCTATGGAGCTAATGCTTCTGGGAAAACCAGCATTTTAAAAGCATTCGATTTCCTGCGCAAAATACTGTTGCATCCCCTAAATGAGAAATCCAGCGAACTTTCTTTTGATCCATTTTTGTTTTGTGCAGATCCTTATACGAAAACTTCCTATTTTGAACTTTCATTTTACGTAGAAGGTGTACGCCACGTTTATTCCCTTCGCTTCACCAAGGAATCCATATTGGATGAAAAATTATCATTTTATCAAACAAATCGTCCTACAGAGATTTTTTCAAGGTTGACGGATCCTGAGAAACGCTTGGCTAAAATCCAATTTGGATCAAGGATAAAAGTTCCTGCTAGGGAGAAGGATCTACTAGAGAGCAACACACTTCACAATAATACGGTGTTAGGTGCCTATGCCAAAACGAATGTTGACATCCCTGAATTGGAAGAATTGAACAGGTGGTTCAGTTCATATCTTTTGGGCATGATCACTTCGGCTCATAACCTGACAGAAGTTACGGCAGAGTTAATCGACAAAAACCCAAAGATTAATGAATGGATCAATAATTTAATGTATAAGGCTGATAGCCAAATATCCAGTGTGATTGTTCCTGATTGGAGCGACCAGATTGGGTTGCAATTGGACGATGCTTTTCACCACGAATTCAAGAATGCCATTTTACAACAGGGTAGTTACTCTATCAAAACATCTTTAAGAACCAATACAGGTACACTGACCACACCGAGTAAATTTTACGGAGGACCGAGTGAACGGCGTATAGAATTCCTGCATAAATCAGATGATGGCAATTCTTATCCATTATCCATACAAAAAGAAAGCAGTGGTACCAAACGCTTTTTTGGTTTTGCTGGACCTTTGTACGAATTGATATATAACGCTCATCTGCTCTGTATCGATGAACTGGAAACATCTTTGCACCCTGATCTGATGAAATATTTTCTGCAGGTTTTTCTTATGAACTCTAATAAATCACAGTTGTTGATTACTTCCCATAATCTATCGCTAATGGCGGATCCAGACTTTATACGTCGAGATGCGCTCTGGTTCAGTGAAAAACAAGGTGACGGATCAGTTTCCCTATTCTCGGCAGCAGACTTCGATACAGCGACTCTAAGAAAAGACTCCAGTCTTATCAACGCCTACAAATCTGGAAGATTAGGAGCTAAACCAAATCTTGGCTCTCCATATTTATTAGAATAACATGGCAAGACAACCTAAACTGAAACAGACAAGGAGTACGGTTGCGCTTGTTGGAGATGGAAAGACAGAAAGGATATATTTTGCAAACGTTCGGGACACTGACAGGCCTGCGAACCTTGCTATCTTTCCTGATTATCCCCGCAAGATCGGAAGTTATAAGGGTGTGCTTGACCGTTCGATTTCTTTGAAAAAAGAAGGATATGACCGTGTGTACGCCTTAATTGATATGGACAAGATCATTGACGAAAATAAAACTGCCGAATATCGAGAGGCGAAAGAAGCGGCCGAAAATATTGGCGTAATTGTTTTGGAAAACAATCCTTGCTTTGAAATATGGATATTATTGCATTTTAATAGAACAGGTAGACTTTTTGGCAACTGTAATCAAGTTGTTGTTGAAATCCAGAAAAACGACCAGCTTTCCAACTACTGCAAAGTAGAACGCTATCTGGCAGCAGCAAAACTCTATGAAAAATATAAAGATGAACTGCTTGAAAGAGCCATCCCTAATGCGAAACATTTGGAGCACAGACGTGAAGACTATAGTGAGAGGTATCCACGAGCCGAAACGTTCAAATTTTTTGAATGGTATTTTGACAAAAATATTTGATTATCTCAAAGTCAATGGGTAGGCATTTTAGTTATTTTTATAATTCATCAACCAAACTAAAGTGATCTTCACAAGAGATTGAAACCTGGTGCGTGAGGGTGCTCGAATGACTACGGAATTCGGGCTTTTTTTAAAGAAGATATTTGGATAATCATCCTGTAAATGCCCAATTGGTAGGTCTGTTCTTCCAAATGGACGGTAAGCAAATACAGGTTTCTAAAAAAATGGTTTGGTTCCTATAAATAGCTCAAAACATCAGTGAGTATCGTGATATTGTAGGATTGAACAGATGCGTCATCTAAATAAGCTTTTCGTATTATAAAAAACTCACTAGTGAGAGATATAAATTTGCAATGATGAATTAACTTTCTTATATTCAAAGCATAATCAATTATTTTATGGTATTTTCTCTTTATTTAGATTTACCATTTATCGATAGCTACATTATTCTTGGATTTTCTCACGAAGAGATTCTGGATTGCTCTGAGACCAAAAATATGTACGGCTTTTTGGCCAGTAATACAGGAAGAAAAGTATCATCTTGTGTTATTTTTTATCATTACTTCCCAGCTCCAAATGAAAGTAATCCATATTATGAATACATTATTAATTGTTAAGGTAAATGCGGAGCCAATTCTACCAAAAAGTCAGTCAAATGTACTGAACCGGAAACAGAGGTAATTTGTAGTACTGAAGGGCAAATTAATGATAGAATGTCTCAATGACTGCAGGGTCGTGGATAACCAAGGTATGGAAAGTCTGGACGCAAATGGCCAACAGAGTGGTACCACTACATATTATGCAGCAAAATCGAGGGGTAAGCAATACTACAGTACTTAACAATTGAACTTAAAATATTGGAAATATGTGGATAAGGATTAACTTGATCTCTTGCCTGATAATTATGATATCCTGGACTTTATGTTCCGGACAGGTGTTCAAGGTCCAACTTCATCCGAAAATTGGTCCCGAGAACGGAAGAACAATCATCAAAGGTTATCCCTTTAAAGGGTTGCAAGAGGTAGGTCAATTGGACACCGACAGATTTGATCTTTGGGAGATATACAGTTTTGCCTTCAATTCAGACCAATCAGCGGTGGATAAAGTCGGTTTGGAATACCTGTCAGAAATCGGTGAAAAGGTGGATACCAGATTTATTTATAAGGACGGCATTCCGAAAAACAACATATTGGCATTTGTAGGGATTGGAAAGGATAGCATGGTTTACGTTGCTGTCGATAAGAACAACGACGGTGACCTCATGGATGAAAAATGGCATACATTCAGAAAAAATCCTGATAATGAAAAATTTGAATCCGATTACATCCCAATTACCTGTGAGATCTCCTATTTCGACGGGAAAGGTTTACGGGATACTGTTCTTCCCATGGAACTCAATGTGGTTAGACCTCCAAAAGGCTTTAAGGGCATTCCGGGAATCAGTGATAAAGATCCTGTAAAAAATTTGTGCGAAGTACAGCTGATGAAGATCTCCTATAAGGAAGGTGAACTGGACTATAGGGGAAAGACATATAGGATAAGGATAACAGACCCTACTTATAACCTCTATCCATTTGACCAGGAATATTCCCTAGCGGTAGAGGAAATGCCTCCTAAAGGAAAATCATCGAATTATAGCTATCCATCCGATACTGGAGATCCGGTACGGATCGGAACAGGTCTCTTTAAAATTCCTACCAGAATCAAGGATCTAATAACCTTTACCTATTTGAGGGATGCCCCTCAGGAGAATGGTCAAATAGGCAAAAAGTTACCTTCAAGTTCGTTCACCGACCTTGCCAATGGGAAAAAGATGACTGACATCATTGCGGACGGAAATCGTTACCTGATCCTGGACCTATGGGCGAGTTGGTGCGGGCCCTGTATTGCAGCACTGCCAGAACTACTGTCCGTCAGCAAGAGGTTTCCATCTGAAAAGGTCCAGATCGTTAGCCTGGCCATTGACAAACCTGAAAACATCGAAAAGATTAAAAGAATAATTAAGGAAAACGGATTGACCTGGCCGCAATACTTCCTGGATTCAGGAAGCACCGGTTCCATATTCCTCAAAGAAATCGAGATACAGTATTTCCCCGCTACTTTCCTGATATCTCCGAAAGGAGATGTCCTCTATAGAGGTGTATCCGTCACTTCGCTCGAGGAAGCGGTCAAAGAGCTGGAATCTGTAATCAGTGAAAAGTAATAAAAAGGACTGATGAAGATAAAAACCTTCATAAATACTTCTAAAAGAGAACCGATAGAAAAGCTCATATCCTCAATGAGTTTATTGGAAGAAGTGATTTAGTTATAAATATAATTCCAGCGAACGAAGACATTCTATCCCTTTATTTCTCATCTGGCCGAAATTACCCTTAGAAACGAAAAAAGTCGTTTTTCTGAAAAGAAAAACGACTTTTTTAATTTGTGCGCCCACCTGGGCTCGAACCAGGGACCAAAAGATTATGAGTCTTCTACTCTAACCGACTGAGCTATAGGCGCGGTTATTTTTGTGTTAAAAAAGGTGATGTATACCCCTTTTGACGATGCAATTATCGATATTTGAGACGAGAAAACAAAATTTTATATGCAAAAAGTTAAAAATGTTATTCTGGATTATGGGAATGTAATTTTTATGATCGACTTTCCAAAAGTTCGTCAATCGTTTATTGATTTGGGTATCAGCAATGTGGATGATTTTTTTGGTCACCATGGACAAGATGTTTTGTTTGATGCATTTGATAAGGGTGAAATTACCGTACCGGAATTTCGGGATGGGGTTCGTAAGAAAGCAAGCCGTTTTGACCTGACAGATTCTCAAATTGACCATGCCTGGAATTCATTATTGATTGGAGTTCCGGAAGGAAAGCATGAAATTTTATTAAAATTAAAGGATAACTATCGGACATTTTTATGTAGCAATAATAATGAACTGCATTACAATTATTGCATGAAACATATTCAGGAAAAGTATGGAGTTCCAAGCAATGATGTTTTCTTTGAAAGAACCTATTACTCCCATTTGGAAGGATTGAGAAAGCCAGATGCAGCAATATTCGAACGTGTTTTGGATCAAAATAACTTAAATCCTGAAGAGTCATTATTTATTGATGATAGTCCGCAGCATTTGGAAGGAGCGAAGAAGCTTGGTATTCAGACGGTTCTGTGCAGTAAGGAACGTCCATTGGACCAGATTGTGGCCGACCTAAAATTATATTAAATATAGTTTGTGTCGTACTCTTGATTTACGTATCTTTGCAGACCAAGAATTTTACGACGGAAGGAGGTATACAAAAAAGCTATGATTATTGTTAATGTAAAAGAAGGAGAATCTTTAGATAGAGCGTTAAAACGTTTCAAGAAGAAATTCGAGAAGACAGGCGTTTTAAGAGAATTACGTTCACGTCAAGCTTATGAGAAAAAATCCGTTGCTCGTCGTATCCAAGTTAAGAAGGCTATTTATAAGCAAACTTTGAATCAAGATAACGCGTAATGATATTTTAAAGCTGCTTTCGAGCAGCTTTTTTTGTGAGAATAAAATAGAATTGGACCTTAAGGTCCTTTTTTTATTGGCTATTGAATAGTAATAAGGCAAGATGGAAAATATTAAGAGAGATTTTGAGTGAGAGTAGTTAGGAAACCCTTATTTTCTAAAAATATAAAAGCCCGTTAGATAACGAGCTTTTTGTACCTCCGGTAGGAATCGAACCTACATCATCAGAACCGGAATCTAACATTCTATCCATTGAACTACGGAGGCGGGTTGCCAAAAATAATACTTTTTATGGGTTTTATATAACAATAGCTTGCTGAATTTAGCAAGCTATTGATTTATAGGGAATATCTGTTACTAATGGCCTTCGTGACTATCGGAAACTAAGTGAATTTCTACTTTTAGATCGAGGTCATTCGCACCACCGAATTTATTGAAATCAGTATTAAAGATATCTGTCTTAGGGTCAATGCTGGCTTTAACACCTGGATTTAGATGTCTCATTAAATAGCGGAATGTAAAGCTTGGAGCTTCTTTAAGCACGGTGATATAACCAGAAACACCGACATGTGCTAATTTGCCATCCGCTGCTTTATCGGAATATTCAGCGGCAAGCGATCCTGCTGGAGCTCCAAGAATAAATGCAAAATGTTGATCTGCACGCTCGATAAATGTTTGTTGGCTTTCACGACCAGCGAAGTCTTTAACTTTTAAGTTGAATCTATAGGATTTACCAACTTCCAAGTGAAGGTGAGCACCAACAGGAGGGAGAAAGTCCTTTCCTGAGAATTCCACTGTTTCAACTTCTGGATTTGTGATTTCTTTATAGTCCGTATGGTCATTATGAATTTCAGCTTTTACTTCAGTAAAAGTCAGTGATGCCGAGCTAACTTCTTCTTGATCAATTTCCGGTGTAGGATCGTCCTTAGAACAAGACTGAAAAGCGAAAGATGCTGCTAATATTAAAAGAATGATAATGTTTGATTTCATGATGTTAAGATTTTAAAATTTATAGTTTACGGATAAAATAAAGTTCCTTCCAGGTCGATGGGCATAATACCTAAACCGGTCCATATAATCCTTATAGCTTTTATTGAACAGGTTTTCAGCCGAGATGGAAAGATTGAATTCTTGATTTTTTAATTGAATTGGATACGTAATATATGCATTAAATAAGTTGTATGCTGAAGGAGGTGTGCTGTAGTCTGTGCCTTCTTCATACCGAGTTTGTTTAGCTACAAATTCATGTGAAATTTTAATATATCCGCTCTTTTGACCAGCATAATACCATTGGATAGCATTTTGAAGCCTGTCAGATGGAATATAAGGCAGGTAAGTCTTTTTACTAAGATTTTCTGCACGTACTAAACTAGCTTGTATGCTGTAATGGATGTCCTGTCTTATCTTCCAGCTGAATTGTAGATCGGCACCATAAAAGAGGGCGTTGTCTTGTCTATAGCTAAAAATTGGGAAAGTTCCACGAATTGTTTGACGAACAGAATCAGGATTGGGGGCAGCATAAATGTAATTGCGGATAATCTGTCCATATACATCAGCTGTAAATTTGACTCTATCATTGTTGAAATCAATAGCATGGATCCATTTATAACCTTGTTCAGCTTTTAAATTAAGATTTCCTATTTCATAGATCGCAGCGGCATGGTGTACACCGTCACTATATAATTCGTTTGCCGTAGGAGCACGCCATGCTAAGGCTAAACTAGATTTATAATTCCAGTTTGTATTTATTCGGCGGGCTACACCTAGGGAGCCTGATATATTGTGAAAACTTCTCGAATCTTCCAACAGGTATTGCTGAGGAACGGAAGATTGATTGTCCATATATTTATAGCGATAACCTGCAGCATCAAAATAACGGAAATCATATCGCCATCCTGCTTCCAATACCCATTTATCCAATGATATTTGGTGGATTCCAAAAATACCTGCAGTGTAACTATCGTAATTTGGAATAATTGGAGTAGTGCCTGTTCCACTGATATTATTGTTCACCTGATTTCCTAGATTCAACCCTAAAGTATTCTGGCCAGATTTTAAGATTAGCTCTAATTGTTGGGTGTTAAGAACCATATCAGACATGGGAACATCATCAGAAACAGCTCTTCTCATATCGAATTCCTGTCGATGGTTGTTTTGAAAGGAATATTGAGCTTCAAGTTGCCAATTATTTTTAAGAGAGCTTTGAAACCTGAGTTTTCCTAATTGATGGCTAACCTTTTGTTTTGGAGCATTTATTTGGTAGCTGAAACTATATTTTTCAAAAGGCTCTCCATTTTCTATTCTTGCATATATATCTTCGATAGTACCGATATGTGCGCCATAAAATACACCTAATTCGGTTGAGAACCTGCTGTAATAAGCTTCGAAGAAATTATTCTTTTTGCGATACTGCAATGAACCAGAAAAATTCAATTCCTCAACCCCTGTATTTCCTAAATTATAGTTAGCGGTCTTGCTATCACCAAGTTTTTTACCAGAACCTTGGATTTTCCATGCCATTTGGGGTATAGCTGCAATTCCACCCTGTAGTTGAATGTTTGCTGTTGCACCTCTTCCGTTCGACTGTGCAATAAGGTCGACTCGACCACTTAATTCATTAGGATCTAAGATTTGACTTTTGGCGATAAGAACTCCCCCTAATGCATCAGCACCATAGCGAACGGCTTGTGCACCTTTAATAACTTCAAAATCTTGTGCTGTGAAGGGGTCGATCTCTGGAGCATGTTCCATTCCCCACTGTTGTCCTTCCTGCTTTACACCATTGTTCAATAGAATGATTCTGTTGCTATGTAATCCATGAATGACTGGTTTTGCTACAGAATGTCCAGAATTCAACAGGCTTACTCCAGAAAGCTGAGCAAATACTTCAGCAGCTAGCTTACCTTTTGACTCCTCAATTTGATCATTGCTTAATCTTGCTTTTACAGCAGTTTTCTGTTCCTCGATTTGTGCAGAAATAGAAACCGTTTCAATTTTTTCGCTGAAAGTTTTTAAAACAATTGTTAATACGCTATCCGGATCAGCGTGAATGGGCTGTTCAAAAGTATCATATCCTATTGCAGAGACTCTTAGAGTTAGGTGTTGATGTCCAACGCCAGCTTTAAATTTAAAGTGGCCATGACTGTCTGAAATGGTATTAAAATCCATTTCGTGGACAAAAATATTCGCTCCGAGAATAGGTTGGGATTGTTCGTCAACAACAATTCCTTTTATATATTGATTGGAAGAGGATTGTGAATTCCCATAATTAAAAACAAAAATGAAAATCACAGTCCATGCATATTTCAACATGTAATTTATGAATGTATGGTATTTAATGCTATATACTACGTATTTGATGTAGATAGCAATGGAGGACCACGAAGGAATTTATTGGATCTTGTGTTGAGATGAGGTGATTCAAGAACATTCAGATTGAATGTTGTACTTAATTGAAATTCAGCCGCTCTAGATTCCCAATGAAAGGTAGGGTTTGATTCGACTCCCTGTTGAAAGAACAAAAAACAATAATGGCAATCATCAGAATTAGCGTGATGATGGTCCTGGGTTTGACATTCCTTAAGAGAATCGTGATTGTGATCATGTCTGTGGAGCACAATTAATACCATGGAAAGGAAGATAACACTTATCCAAATGGTAGAAATTAATTGCTTTAATGGCCTAATCGTTGTAATCACGATGCAAATATAATTCAAATGCAATGATGTTGCAAATTAAATTAAACAAAGTTGCATTAAGACCTGGGGTGATACTGTGTTATAATACTTTGTAAGTAATCTTTGTCAATATGGGTGTAGATTTCTGTTGTTGTAATGCTTTCATGCCCAAGCATATCTTGTACAGCCCTAAGATCAGCTCCACCTTCGACTAAATGTGAAGCAAAACTATGTCGGAAGGTGTGCGGGCTAATTTCTTTTTCTAAACCAATTTTAGTGGCCAAATCTTTAATGATAATGAAAATCATAACTCTAGAGAGAGGATTGCCTCTTCTATTTAAAAAGACAAAATCTTCTTTTCCAAATTTGATAACTTGCTGTACACGGACTTCCTCGAGATAAATTTTGAGAAATTTTATTGCCTGTTGCCCAATAGGGATTAATCTTTCTTTATTTCCCTTACCCTCAACTTTGATAAATTCAACATCTAGGAATAGGTTTGAAATTTTCAGATTACAAAGTTCTGAAACACGGAGTCCACATCCATAGAGTAATTCTAAGATTGCTTTATTACGCATGCCCTCGGGCGAGGATAGGTCAATTGCGGCGATTAATTGATCAATTTCCAGGATGCTTAATACCGATGGGATTTTTCGGGAAAGCCTGGGAGCCTCAATTAATTCGGCAGGGTTATTTAAGAATCCATGTTCGATTTGAAGGAATCCAAAGAAAGTTTTGATGCCGGATAAAAGTCTTGCTTGCGTATATTCAGAGATGGAGAATTCATTGATCCAGACAAGGAATTGCTGAATATCCGTAGTTTTGAATTGTTTCAATTCCAAGTCTTTTAATTCAGCAAAACTTTGAAGTTTTTGGACATCATTTAGATAGGCCAAAATACTATTTTCGCTTAAGCCTCTTTCTAACAATAAGTATCTTTTGAAATCCTTTTTGGTAAGTTCCCAATCCATCTGTTAAATATAGCTAAAACTAGTATTCGTAATTTATAATTTCTTTTAATGCTAAAATAAATTATTGTAGATTGGTCGAAAATATAAATATATAACCATTCAAGTAAATTATTTTTTGAGATTATGAACATTTTAAAACCCTTGGCTTTAGCCTTTCTCTTGCCTTTTACGGCCGAGATGGCGAATGCCTACGTCCCCTCATCCTTAAACTCAGAAGCAAAAGTAGTATTGATGAATGACACCCTGCAATGGGATGCGAAATTACCCTTTGACAAAGATGTGGTTAAAGGAAAGTTAGCAAATGGATTTCAGTATTACATACGTAAAAATACAGAGCCTGAGAAGCGAGTTACTATGTATTTGGCGATAAAAGTAGGTTCTGTTTTGGAAGAAGAAAATCAGAAAGGCTTAGCTCACTTTTTGGAACATATGAATTTTAATGGACTGAAGCATTTTCCTAAGAATGATCTTATTGATTATTTACAAAAAGCGGGAGTTCGTTTTGGTTCTGATTTAAATGCCTATACAAGTTTCGACGAAACTGTCTACCAATTACCTATACCATCTGATGATCCAGAGTTATTAAAGAATGGATTGCAGGTCATGCGTGATTGGGCACAGGATGCTATGTTGGATACGGAAGAAATCAACAAGGAGCGTGGAATTATTATGGAAGAGATGCGCGGCGGACGTGGAGCACAGCAGCGTATGCGCGATCAGTATATTAAGGTCATGTTAAATGGTTCCCGTTATTCAGAACGTCTCCCAATAGGTACGGAAGATATCATTATGAATTTTGATCCGCAAGTAATTCGAGATTTCCATAAAGACTGGTATCGCCCTGATTTGCAGTCCTTGATAATTGTCGGTGATATTGATCCCAAGCAAATGGAAGCTGAGGTAAAGCGTCTATTTTCAGACATGCAAGTTCCGAAAACGAAAAAACCAAGGAAAGAATATAAAGTTGATCTGTTAAATAAGAACCAGTTCATCAAGGTTACAGATCCGGAAATGCCGTACACTGTTGGACAAATCTTTATGAAGCATCCGGAAGAAAAAGTGGTTACTGTAAAGGATTATCGCAAGGATCTTCTAAAAGATGTCTTCAATCAAATGATCAATGCCAGATTTAGTGAATTAGGACAATCTGCAAATCCACCATTTATTCAAGGAGGAGTTGATATTTCAGGATTCCTTGGTGGATTGGATAATATGGGTGCCTTTTTTGTTTCAAAACCAGGTCAATTTGAGGAAGGATTTAAAGCAGTTGTTCGGGAAATGGACAGGTTTCAGAAGTTTGGATTTACAGAGACTGAATTTAAAAGAGCAATTTCATCAATCGCTAAAAGTAATGAGACTTCATACACTGAAAGGGATAAACGTAAATCAGATAGTTATGTGGATACTTATTTAAACAATTTCTTAAATGAAGGTCCTGCATTGAGCAATGAAGACAGATACTTAATAACGAAGCAATTGTTGCCGACATTGACCTTGAAAGAAGTTGAAGCCGTTGGAAAACAATTTTATGTAGACACGAATAGGGATGTGTTGATTTTAGCCCCAGAAGCGGATAAGGATAAACTTCCGGATGAAGGAGCGGTTAATTCTTGGTTTGCTGATGTTGATAAAGAAGACCTGAAAACTTATGATGATAAGGTTTCAGACCTACCTATGCTATCTAATACACCTGTTAAAGGAACCATCAAATCAGAAAAATCTATTGATAAAATAGACACAAAAGAGCTTGTTTTAAGTAATGGTGTTAAGGTTCTATTGAAGCCAACTAAATTCAAGAATGATCAGATAATGATCAATGCTTATAGTCCAGGAGGTACTTCACTTTATTCAGATGCAGATTATATGTCAGCATCTTTTGCTGGAAATTTGGTGAACAGTTCAGGAATAGGACAACTGAACACTGTAGAGTTGCAAAAAAGCTTAACAGGAAAAGATGTGAACATCAGCCCTTATATTTCTGAACGTTCCGAAGGATTAAGAGGTGCCACAGATAAGGAAAGCTTAAAGACTGCATTTGAGATGATTTACGGGTATTTCACAGAACCTAGAATTGAAGATGATATCTTTCAAAGTGTGATTAGTAAGCAGAAGGATATGATGGCAAATCGTGATAGCGATCCGAGTTTTGTTTATGGAGATGCAATTCAAAGGACCCTATATGGAGACAATATCCGTCGAGTACCGTTTTCACTTAAAGATTTGGATAACGTAAATCAAGCCAAAGCTTTAGAAATTTATAAAGATAGGTTTGCTGATGCTTCCGATTTTACTTTTGTAATTGTTGGTTCATTTACGGAGGATGAAATTAAACCATATTTGGAAGAATATTTAGCAGCCCTTCCAACAACAGGTCGCAAGGAAGCAGGCAAGGATCTAAATTTATATGAGAAAAATAAAGGAATTGAAAAGGTAGTTAATAAGGGCAAAGAGGCGAAAGCAACGGTTCGATTAGCGTTGTATGGTGATTATATCTACAATGAGCAAGAGAATTTAAATACTTCAGCCTTAGAAACTATTCTTTCTAATAAATTACTTGAGCGTCTTCGTGAAGAAGAAAGTGGAGTATATGGTACAAGAGCAGGGTTCAATGGTTCGAAATTTCCTAAAGAACGCTATTCCTTTGCAATTGTATTTAGTACGAGTGTAGACAAATATCAATCTTTGATTAATTCAGCTTTAGATGAAATCAAGAAGATTAAAGCAAATGGTCCATCACAAGTTGATATTGATAAATTCAAGATCGAAGAAAAGCGTCAATTGGAACTGAACCTAAAAGAAAATGGTTTCTGGGCTGGTCAGATATTGGGAGCAGTACAAAATCAAACTGATCCTACCGAGGTGACACGTTATTTGGAAGATCTAGATAAAGTAACTATCGAATCGGTTAAGGCAGTGGCCAATAAATATTTGATAGAAGAGAATTTCTATAAATTTATACTGTTGCCGGATGGACAGGTGAAATAATAAAAAAAAATGCCCCTTTTTTTGGGGCATTTTTTTTTTATTATTTTCTGTTCATTTTAAGGTATTTGTGGGTGAAGCAGTCGTAACAATCTTCCCAGAGAACGAGGGTGCTGTCTTTTCTATTGATAAATACTTTGCTAATGGTTTCGTTAAGTTGCCATTCTTCTTTGTTGCTGAGCATTGATTTGGCAAGTTGAAGGTGATAGGGTTGGGAATTGGTCAGTTCCCCGTTTTCATAATAAAATATGCTGTCGGTGGTAATTTGAAGGTGCTTGATGGTATTGGTAGATTCTGGAGTTTTTGTTATTCCTGCAAATCCACCTGATGTTTCCATCCATTGCCAATTTCCAACGATCTTAGGAGGTTTTGAACTTGTATGTTGGGATGCTCCGCAGGCAATAACGAATGGTATGATCAGAAGTTGATTAAATTTTTTCATCAAAAGTTTTATTTGCTCTTAATAAAAACGATAGAATGGGTTAAATGTTTTCATATTGCTGTTTTAGATTGGGTCTTAGATGGAAAAGGCAGTAGATAAAAAAAGCCGCATCTTACATTGAAATAAGATGCGGCTTTTTAATGATTATGAAAGGGTTATTCGAACCAAGAAAGAACGTCTTCTTTACTAGGCATACTAACCTCTAATTTCATTTTTTTGCGCATTCCGCCTAAATCATTGAATACTTTATTTGGATTAGCTTCCTTTAGCAATTCAATAGTCGTGAAGCCCATTTTTTGAAGAACAGGAACCCAAGCTTCAGGAATGCCTTGTTCGGTATAATCTGTAATTGATGCTACTTTTGCGACTTTTTCAGGGCGCATCTGAGGGAAGAAAAGAACTTCTTGGATAGAAGGGTTGTCCGTCAAGAACATAATTAATCTGTCCATTCCAATTCCTAATCCTGAAGTAGGAGGCATACCATATTCCAAGGCACGTAAGAAGTCTTGGTCAATGAACATCGCTTCATCATCACCTTTTTCAGAAAGCTTTAACTGATGTTCAAAACGCTCTCTTTGATCGATAGGGTCATTTAATTCAGAATAAGCATTAGCTATTTCTTTACCACAAACCATTAACTCAAAACGTTCTGTTAATTCTGGGTGATCTCTATGTTTTTTTGTCAAAGGAGACATCTCAATAGGATAGTCAGTAATGAAAGTGGGTTGGATAAAGTTTCCTTCACATTTTTCCCCGAAAATTTCATCAATAAGTTTTCCTTTACCCATTGTTTCATTCACAGGGATTCCCATTCCTTTAGCGGCCTGACGGATTTCATCTTCAGATTTTCCAGTAATATCAAACCCTGTAAACTGTTTGATAGCATCTGTCATGCTTATGCGAGGATAAGGAGCCTTAAAGTCAACCTGATGCTCAGCAAAAGTTGCATTTGTTGTTCCATTAACTGCAATAGCACAATGTTCCAAAAGATTTTCTGTAAATTCCATCATCCAGTTATAATCTTTATAAGCAACGTAGATTTCCATTGCCGTAAATTCTGGATTATGGGTTCTGTCCATTCCTTCGTTTCTGAAGTTTTTTGAAAATTCATATACTCCATCGAATCCACCGACGATCAATCTTTTTAGATATAGTTCGTTGGCAATCCTTAAGTACAAAGGGATATCCAAAGCATTGTGATGCGTAATAAACGGACGTGCAGCCGCACCACCAGGGATAGCCTGAAGGATAGGAGTTTCCACTTCCATATATCCAGCGTTATTAAAGTATTCACGCATTGCGTTGTATAACGCAGTACGCTTTACAAAGATGTCTTTGTTTTGGGAATTAACGATAAGATCGACATAACGCATTCTGTAGCGTTGTTCAGGATCAGTAAATGCGTCAAATGTTTTACCATCGGCCTCTTTAACGATAGGTAGAGGTCTTAACGCTTTAGTAAGGATTTTTAGCGTTTGGACATGAATACTGATTTCACCAGTTTGAGTTGTAAAAACAAAGCCGGTAATTCCGATAATATCACCTATATCCAATAGTTTTTTAAATACCGTATTATATAAGGTCTTATCTTCTGTAGGACAAATATCATCACGTTTTACATAGGCCTGGATACGTCCAGTAGAGTCTTGCAATTCAAGGAAAGAAGCGCTTCCCATCACCCGGCGGCTCATGATACGTCCTGCGAAACTGATGTTCTTATAATTTATTTTATCTCTTTCGTAGTTTTCTAAAATATCTTCAGCCGTTGCATTAACCTTAAATTCTTCAGCAGGGAAGGGGTCAATGCCTAGGTCGATTAAGGCTTTCAGATTTAGCCTTCTTTGTTGTTCTTGTTCAGATAATCCGATGCTCATTTTTCGTACAACTTATAATGTGATGCAAAAGTATGAAATTAGAACTATTTAATGATGTGAATACAGAAAAAAGGCGTTTATTTGATAGGATTTGTTTACTTTTGTTGATCTACCGAAGAATTTCTTTGGACAAGTATTAGCTGAATAACAGTCAAGTAAAACTTATTCACAGGTGTGGAAATGAATTTATCGTTGTTTTTTGTATTTGAATGAAAAATAAGTTATCTTTGCACCTCAATTGTTGAATTATATAGTAATCATAAGATAAAATGAAAAAAGATTTGCATCCATCAAACTACAGATTAGTTGTATTCAAAGATATGTCAAATGACTATTCTTTCGTTACTAAATCTTGTGTTGATACGAAAGAAACTATTACTTGGGAAGATGGTAACGAGTACCCATTGGTAAAGTTAGAGATTTCTCATACATCACACCCATTCTACACAGGTAAAATGAAATTGGTTGATACAGCCGGACGTATTGATAAATTCCGTAGCCGTTACAACAAAAAGTAATATTCTTTACTATAAAGAAATTGTTAATATCCCGATAAAATTTATTTGTCGGGATTTTTTATGTAATTTTATTTTATGTCGCTAACCATAGTTTTATCTGATAATGCACATTGGCGAAAGCGTCTTTTTCCTCTTGCCGCAACTCGTCCAGTCGGGAATATCAGAATTGGAATATGTACAATTAACGAGAAGTGGAAGCACATATTTCAATGTCCCGTTACCTATGATACTGCGGATTATTTAAGGGAAAAATTCACTGATGAATCTAATTTTGAACATTCTGAATATTTGATCATACGAGCTAATGTTTTACCTTCTTTGGAATTGATTTCAGAATTAAAATCACTATCCTTAGGAGAAGTGTTATTAGATAATCATTCCTGGATAGCAATTAAATCGGATACCTTAGAAGTTGACCTGGATCAGATCCATTTAAATTTCCATACTGTTAGAACATCCTGTGAAATCAGCTATTTAAATTTTTTAGAAGATATCTTTATCCAGAATAAATCCCAGTTGATATTTGATTTCAATTTATTGACGAGAGGTCGCCAGTCATCGACTATTAGTTCGAGCAATCAGGTTTATGGTTCTTGGATATTTATTGAAGAAGGAGCTATGGTAGAAGGTGCTAGTTTGAACAGTTTGGAGGGGCCAATTTACATTGGCAAGGATGCTAAGGTGGAGGAAGGAAGTTATATTAAAGGATATGTATCTATAGGTTCTAATGCTAGGGTAAAAACTGGTGCTAGGATTTATCCAAATACTACCATAGGACCAGGAAGTACGATTTGTGGGGAAATAAACAATACGGTTATTTGGGGAAATAGTGCGAAGGGACATGAGGGATATTTAGGTTGCTCTGTATTAGGAGAAGGGTGTAACATAGGAGCTGGGTCATCAAATTCAAATTTGAAAAACAATTGGAAAGTTGTGAGGTTGTTTGATTATGAGGATCTTAGCTATCGAGAGACAGATGTATTGAAATGTGGATTATTTATGGGTGATTATGCTATGTGCGGAATCAATTCTTCATTTACAACAGGTTCAGTTATTGGAGTAGGATCACAGGTTGCAATTTCAAAATTTATTCCCAAATTTGTGCCTGATTTCAGTTGGATGACTGATGATGAGAATGCGACATATACATTTGAAAAATTTATTGAGATGATGGAGCGGAGAGCCGAGGGTTCAGGTCTTGAGATGCTTGAAAAAAACATATCTATATTTAAGCATATATTTGAAGACGTCAAATATTTACATGGGAAAAATCAATCTTAAACATATAAAAATAAAAACTATGCGTAAAAATATTGTAGCTGGAAACTGGAAAATGAACATGGATTATGAGCAAGGAATCAGCTTATTTTCAGAAATTGTAAACATGGTAAAAGATGAGGTAATCGGGAATCAAGAAGTTGTAGTTTGCAGTCCATTTATCCATTTAGCAGCGATTTCAAAATTAAGTTCCGGTACAGGAAATGTTTCGATTGGTGCTCAAACGATAAATGAGCATGAGTCAGGAGCTTATACTGGTGAGATTTCGGCTTCACAGGTTAAATCAACAGGAGCTGCCTATGTAATTTTAGGTCACTCAGAGCGTCGTGCATATTTTAATGAGACTGATGAATTATTAGCTGAGAAGGTAAATGCGGCATTAAAACATGATTTAAAGCCTATTTTTTGCATTGGTGAGACGAAAGATGAGCGAGAATCAGGATCGTACTTTGATATTATTAAAACCCAATTAAGTAAAGGATTGTTTCATTTAGATGCTGAAGCATTTAAGAATGTTGTTTTAGCTTATGAGCCGGTATGGGCAATAGGAACTGGGTTGACTGCAACACCAGAGCAAGCGCAGGAAGTTCATGCCTTTATCCGTAAAACCTTAGCTGAGCAATATGGACAAGAAATTGCGGATAACACTAGTATTTTATACGGAGGAAGTGCAAATCCTTCGAATGCCCAAAGCTTATTTTCACAACCAGACATTGATGGTGGATTAATTGGTGGAGCATCTTTAAAATCGCGAGATTTCTTGCAAATTATTAATGTTTTTAACGCATAATATATGAAATATACAGCAGTTACTTTTACTTCCTCAACGATGGAGGAATGGCAAAAGGATTTGCTTATAGCAGAATTAGCAAACCTTGGTTTTGATACCTTTGAGGATCAAGACCAAGGTTTTGTAGCCTATATTCCAGATTCAAACCTGGATATTCAGGCATTAGAAACTGTTTTATTGACAGAGGCAGTTGGTTATGATGTTTCTTATTCGGTTCAAGAATTGGAGAATAAGAATTGGAATCAGGAATGGGAGAGTAATTTTAGTCCGATAGTTGTAGATGATCAATGTTATGTTCGCGCTACTTTTCATGAGGATAAGCCTTCGTATCCCTATCAAATAATAATTGATCCAAAAATGTCCTTCGGGACAGGGCATCACCAAACCACTTCGATGATGTTATCATTTATTTTGGAGAATGAATTCCAAGGTAAAGAAGTATTAGATATGGGATGTGGTACGGGGATATTAGCGATTTTAGCTTCAAAAAAAGGAGCTAACAATATTTTGGCAGTTGATTTTGATCCTATCTGTGTTGAGAGTGTAATTGAGAATAAATTGTTGAATGGGGTTGAAAATATTGAGCCAAAATTAGGTTCAAAGGATGCAATTGAAGGAAAGCATTTTGATGTTATCTTGGCCAATATCAACAGAAATATTTTATTGGATCAATTTGATACTTATTCATCGGATTTATCAAATACCGGGGAGCTATATATTTCTGGTTTTTACGATGGAGAGGATTTGATGATATTGACTGAAAAGGCTGAGTCCTTAGGGTTTCAATTTATTGAGAAAAAGGTTTTGGACACATGGTGTGCTGCCAAATTCATTAAAGCAAATTAAATGCGCATTCATTTTATAGCCATTGGTGGTAGTATTATGCATAATTTAGCTATTAATTTAGCTGAACAAGGGCACCAGGTTACAGGTTCGGACGATCAAATAGTTGAGCCTTCGAAATCCCAATTGAAAGAGGCAGGCTTACTACCGAAGGAGCTCGGATGGTTTCCGGAAAAAATTACAGAAGACATTGATGCTGTTATTTTAGGGATGCATGCAGACGAGAATAACCCTGAGCTGCAAAAGGCGAAGGAGTTAGGAATCCGTATATATTCATTTCCTGAGTTTGTTTATGAACAAAGTTCTGAGAAGACTAGAGTTGTGATTGCCGGAACTTATGGCAAGACAACTATTACGAGTATGATCATGCATGTTCTAAAGAAATTAGGGCGTAATTTTGATTATTTAGTAGGTGCTCAATTGGAAGGATTCGACAAATTGTTGCAATTAAGCCCGGAAAATAATCTAATCATTATAGAAGGTGATGAGTATTACGCATCAGCAATGAATAAGCAATCGAAATTTTTGAAATATAAGCCAAATATTGCTTTAATTTCAGGAGTAGATTGGGACCATTTTAAGACGGTTATATCACAGGAGGATTATTTCAAGCAGTTTGAGGACTTTATCCGTACGATAGTTCCCAAAGGTACGCTTATCTATAATAAAGATGATAAGAATACGCGTGAGGTAGTTGAACGTACCATGGATATAAAGATTAACCGTCATGGCTATAAATTACCAGAGTACAGTATTAATAAAGGGATTACCTATGTTCAGGTCGGAGAACATAACATACCTTTGAAGGTTTTTGGAAAGCATAATCTTTCGAATATTTCGGGGGCATTTACGGTTTGCGAATGGTTAGGAGTAAAGCGGGATGAATTTTATGCGGCAATTCAAGATTTCAGGAGTTCAATCCGATATTTGGAATTTGTTGCTAGTCAAAATGGGAGTGTTGTTTACCAGGATTTTGCACATACGCCAGGTAAATTACGTTCGAGCATACATGCTGTTAAGGAGCAATTTCCTAATCAGGCATTAGTTACTATCATTGAGTTAAATGGCTATGACAGTCTTGACTCAGAGTTTATTACCGAATATGCAAATTCGATGAACGAATCAGATTTTGCTGTCGTTTTCGTTAATACTTCACTTATAAAAGAAAAAAATATTGCTTTAGATAACTTAATTTGGCGTTTAAATGAGGCTTTTAATCATCCAGCGTTCCAAGTTATCACACAAATGGCAGAATTGGAGGATTTTTTAGAAACATTTAAGTCAAATGGTTATAATTTACTATTTATGAGTTCAAACAACTACAATGGAGTAAATATGACAAGTTTTGCAGATAAATTTTTGAGAAATTTTTAAGATTCTTTCATTATTTTTTTAAATTTTTAATAATGGGATTTTGAATTTTACTTTATTTGTTTAAATTTGATAATTACTTAATAAATAAATATTTTACATTTTACCCATGAATGCATTAGGAAAAAAAATTAGATTACTTAGACATCAGAAAGGATGGAGCCAGGAGGATGTAGCCAAAAGGCTAGATATCTCTATTCCAGCTTTTTCCAAGATTGAAACAGGAATTACTGATGTTAACTTATCAAGATTAAATCAAATATCGAAGTTATTTGGTTTATCATTAGTTCAATTATTATCCACTTCTGATCCAGAGGAGGACAAGCAAATCCAGAACGAGGTAAATGAACTTCAGAAGCGTCTTCAGGCCCGTGAAGTTGAGGTTATCGACTTACAAAAGAAAGTAATTGATCTATACGAACAATTGCATAAGAAATAATAGGATTGTTTCTTAAAGAAAAAGCCTTGCATTTGGGATGCAAGGCTTTTTTGTTGTTTAAAGCATTCAATTTTCGGATTTTGAATAAGATTATAAAAAATTAAGGTGTCGTTAAAATGATAATAGGACAAAAAAAATGCGCAAGTTTTCTTGCGCATTGCTATATTTAAAATATAAGTCTTGTTTTTATCCTAAATAAGATTTTAGGATTTTACTTCTAGAAGTGTGTCTCAATCTTTGAAGTGCTTTGTCTTTAATTTGACGCACACGTTCTCTAGTTAAGCTGAATTTTTCGCCGATTTCTTCCAAAGACAATTGGTGATTAGATCCTAATCCGAAGAAAAGAACAATAATTTCTCTTTCGCGCTCTGTTAAAGTAGCTAACGATCTTTTAATTTCTTCTGATAGTGATTCATCGATTAAAGAACTGTCTGTGTCCGGGTCGCTGTTTTCCAAAACGTCCAAGAGTGTGTTTTCTTCACCTTGTACAAAAGGAGCATCCATAGAAACGTGACGACCAGAATTACTTAAGGTATCAGAAACTTTGTCAACGGTTGTTTCCAAAATATCTGCCAATTCTTCTGGAGAAGGTTCACGTTCATATTCTTGTTCTAATTTTGAGAAGGCCTTACTAATTTTACTTAAAGACCCAACTTGGTTTAAAGGAAGACGTACGATACGAGATTGCTCAGCGATAGCTTGTAGAATAGATTGACGAATCCACCATACTGCGTAGGAGATAAACTTAAATCCCTTAGTTTCATCGAAACGTTTAGCTGCTTTTATTAAGCCTAAGTTACCTTCATTAATCAAGTCTCCTAATGTTAGACCTTGATTTTGGTATTGTTTTGCAACGGATACTACGAAACGTAAGTTGGTTTTAGTTAATTTCTCTAATGCAACCTGATCACCTTCACGAATTCTTTGTGCTAGAATAACTTCTTCTTCTGCTGAAATTAAGTCTACCTTTCCGATTTCATGCAAGTACTTGTCAAGGGACTGCGACTCACGGTTGGTGATGGATTGTGTAATTTTGAGCTGTCTCATCTAAATATATAAACCTTTCTTTTCTGAAATGTTCGCAAACATAACAAATTTATCCCAATTATTTCTAATCTATTTGTAATTTATTAACTCATTATGAGTTAGTTATCTGTGGTGAGTTGATGTAGTACTAACATCAAAAATCATTCCAAAAAAACTTGAATCTCGTCGATGAACAAGTATTTAACAGACATTTAACTAATATTTCTTGTTTATTTCATTTTCCTTTTTCTGATAATAAAACAATTCGAAACATCAATTGTTTTGATGATTGATATTAATCAAAAGCAATAAAAAATAATTGTTATGCCTATAATTGTTCATCTTGACGAAATCATGTCTCAGCGAAGGATGTCTCTGAATGAATTGAGCTCAAAGGTTGGAATAACCTTATCTAATCTATCTATTATTAAAAATCAAAAAGCTAAAGCTATACGTATCAGTACGTTAGATTCAATCTGTAAGGCCCTGCAGTGCCAGCCTGGTGATCTATTTAAATACGTTGAAGATTAAATTTTCGACTCCTTTAAATGATATCCTCTTAAAAAATCTGACACTAGCATTCTTTTTTTACCTTCGATCTGAATTTCTTTAAGTATAATAAAGCCGTCTTTACTAGCAAATTTTAATTGGCTTTTTCCATCGGAAATATACTTTCCGGGATCAATATTGTGCTGAACTATTTCTTTTTCTGATTTAAATATTTTTAAAACTTTATCATCTAAATAGGTGAATGCAGTTGGGTAGGGACTTAATCCTCGGATCAGGTTATAAATTTCAACAGTATTTTTATTCCAATTAATTAAACAGTCCTCTTTAAATATTTTTGGCGCATGATTTAATTCCTCTGTCTTTATAGAGTCCTGTGGGATTGGTTTTGTTTCATTATTTTGGATTGCATTTACAGTTTTGATTAACAGCTCAGCACCTGCATGCATCAGATTATCATGCAAATCCCCGGCTGTGTCCTCTTCATTAATTTTTACTTCAGTAGAAAATAAAATGTTTCCAGTATCTATTTCATGTTGTAATAAAAATGTAGTTACCCCGGATTTTTTTTCACCATTAATGACAGCATGGTTAATAGGCGCTGCGCCACGATAATCTGGCAATAGGGAGGCGTGTACATTGATTGTTCCTTTAGGTGGCATATTCCAAACCGATTCAGGAAGCATACGAAATGCTACAACGACTTGCAGATCAGCTTTATAAGATTTTAATTCATCTAGGAAATTAGGGTCTTTTAAATTTACTGGTTGAAGTACAGGGATATTTTTAGAAACAGCGAATTGTTTGACAGCTGAGGCATGAAATTTTTGACCTCTTCCAGCAGGTTTGTCTGCTGCAGTTACAACCGCTACAACTTCTTTACCAGCTTCTATTAATGCATTTAAAGATGCTACGGCGAAGTCTGGGGTTCCCATAAAAATGATGCGCATATAAAATACTATTATGATTTGGATGCAAAATCATCCGTATTGTTGGATGACAAATTTTATTAACTTTGCGAAGTTACAAATTTAATTTAAGCTTGAATTTTCCATATTTCTTAGCCAAGAGGATTACACTAGAGGGAAACCGAACGTTTTCTAAACTTATCGTGCGTGTTACCATAGGGGCATTGGCCTTAGCAATAATGGCGATTATTCTTGCTGTAGCCATCTTGAATGGTTTTAAAGGAGAAATTACAGAAAAACAAAGGGGATTTTTTGGCGACATTATTATCCTTAAAAATGAGAGAAATGAATCTTATGTCAATTCTCCAATTTCCCTTAGCGAAAAAGAAATTAGTCGCATCAAAGAGAACCCAAATGTTGTTGATGTTTACCCATATGCAACCAAAGCGGGTATAATGAATGTCAAGGGTGAAGTAGAGGGTGTTTTATTAAAAGGAATAGACAAAGACTATGATCAAAATTTCCTTTCGAAAACAATTCTTGAAGGGGATACAATAAATTTTTCTTCGGAAGATGCGGACAATCAATTATTGATTTCTTCATTAATGGCGAATAGGCTTAATCTGAAAGTAGGTGAAAGTTTTATTATGTATTTCATTCAAGATGTCGTAAAAAAAAGAAAGTTTACAGTAAAAGGAATATTTACAACCAACTCTGAGGAACTAGATAAGATTTATGTGATAGGTTCATTACCTTTAATTCGTCGCTTGAATAATTTGGAAGAACAACAGGCTGGAGGCTACGAAGTTCGTGTGAAAGATTTCAATCAACTATTTAAAACTACAGATGAATTAAACAATAATTTGGGAATTGAGCTTTATGCAACCAATGTTGTGATGCAAATGCAGGATATATTTAACTGGTTGAATATGTTGGATATGAATGATAATATTATTTTCGTTTTAATGGTGATAGTTGCCGTTATTAACATGATATCCGCCTTATTAATTTCTATTTTAGAGCGTTCTCCGATGATTGGTATGTTGAAGGCGTTAGGAATGAGAAATGGTAATATTCGAAAAGTATTTTTATTCAATTCACTGTATCTGATTGGTTATGGTTTGCTTTTAGGTAATTTAATTGCAATTGTACTTTACTTCTTTCAGACCCAAACACACTTTTTCAAATTAGATCCCAGCATCTATTATGTCTCATTTGTACCGATGGAAATTTCCTGGGCAGTCGTGTTGTGGCTAAATCTTTCCTTAATTGTCATTGCATTAATTACATTGTTTATTCCTTCGATGTTAATCTCCAGAATATCACCGATTAAGACCATTCAATTCAAGTAATATTCTTGCTTTATTGCCCTATACAATCAATTAATTCCTTTATTTTCCTTATCTTTCGATTGAAAACAATCTTGTTTTTTAATTGTATATGATAACATAAATATTTTTATGGGCGACAAAATTTTTGATCATTTAATACATGCATTTGAGGCACCTTTAACCAACCCGGTGCTTATATTTTCTCTTGTACTTTTTATCATTTTATTATCTCCAATATTATTAAGACCCATTAAGGTTCCTGGAATTATTGGGTTAATTATTTCGGGGATGATTATCGGTCCACATGGATTAAATTGGCTAGAAAAAAATTCTGCAGTTGATTTATTTTCAACAATTGGCTTGCTTTATATTATGTTTATTGCTGGTTTGGAACTTGATATGAATGAGTTTAAGAAGACTAAGCATAAGTCTTTTTTATTTGGCTTCTTTACGTTTATCATTCCAATTTCCATAGGTTTTCCAGTATGTTATTATATTCTTGATTATAGTTTATTGACGAGCATTCTGATTGCAAGTATGTTTGCAACCCATACCTTGGTATCATATCCTATCGTAAATCGATATGGTATTTCAAAAAACGAAGCTGTTGCCATAACAATTGGAGGAACAATCTTAACGGATACTGCAGTTCTAATCATCCTAGCTGTAATAAAAGGGGCCTCTCAAGGTGAAATCAACAATGAATTTTGGATAACACTAGGCGTATCCTTTGCAATCTTTCTATTTATAATGTTCGGAGTAATACCAAAGATCGCCAAGTGGTTTTTTGAGAAGGTTGAGAGCGAAAAAACAGGTCATTACATTTTTGTATTGACTGTTGTATTTTTTGCGGCATTTTTGGCAGAAATGGCAAATCTGGAACCTATTATAGGAGCTTTCGTTGCAGGATTGGCATTAAATAAGTTGATTCCACATTCATCAGCATTAATGAACAGGATTGAGTTCATAGGTAATGCCATTTTTATTCCTTTCTTTTTGATTTCAGTAGGGATGATTGTTGATATTGGAGTCATAACCAATAGCACAGGTCTGACTGTATTTTATGTTGCAGGTGCCTTGACATTAGTTGGTATAGTTGGGAAATTTTTGGCTGCGACTGCTACACAGTGGGTATTTAAATATTCCAAGAATGAGCGGAATTTAATATTTGGATTAAGTAATGCGCATGCTGCAGCGACGCTTGCAATTATCATGGTAGGTTATAACAATGATATTATTGATGAAAATGTCTTAAATGGGACAATCATGTTGATTTTAGTCAGTTGTATTATTGCATCTATTGTTACTGAAAATGCTTCTAAGAAAATTGTTTTGGAAGGTCGTCAACATGTTGAGCATATTGAACACGTTGAAGAACATGAGGAACAGATTATGATTCCGATTGCCAATTTAAATAATATGGAAGCTATTTTGGACTTTGCTACTTTAGTCAAATCAAAGAAATCTCCACATCCATTAAATATATTAAGTGTTGTTCCAAATGATGAGCAGGCGGAAATAAACCTTGTCCAGGCACGTCAGAATCTTGATAAGATGGCAAAATATGCTTCTGGATCAGAGACGGAGGTTGATTTAGTTTCCAAGGTAGATTATAATATAGCGAGTGGAATTAGTAGGGCGTCAAAAGAAGCATTCGCAGACTGTTTGATTTTAGGTTGGCCGAGTGCTACAAGTTTTGTTGAAAAGATCGTAGGAGAGAAGACGGAAAGTATTTTGAACAGAACAGATGCCACTTTGATGATGTGCCGAATAGAAAAGCCATTTATAACGAACAAAATGATCACCGTTTTTGTTCCACCATTAGCAGAATCGGAAGTTGGTTTTGCCTACTGGATGGAAAAAATGACAAAATTGGCTTCAGAACTATCGTTGCCTATTATTTTTGTTTGTAACCATCGCAGCCACCAGGCGATTGAAATGATGTTGGAAACCTTGAAGTCTAGTGTTCCTGTTTCTTTTGAACAATATGAGGATTGGGACAATATGTTTGGATTGGCGACTTTTAGTAATGCTGATTCCTTACTTGTATTTGTTTCAGCAAGAAATGGTGATGTATCCTATAGGGATTCCTTAGACGGATTAGCAAAGCGTGTTGGAAAATATTATAAAAATCAGAACTTGATTTTAATATTTCCTGCCCGATTGGAGGATCAGCATATTGATGAATATGAAGACATTCAAACGGCACCGATTTTCAGAAGAATTAGTCGAGAAATTGGAAATATGTTTGGTAAGGAAAAATAGAATATAAATATATAATCGTAGGTATATGTCAGATAAGGTAAGTATAGATTCACATGGTAAATTAATAGTTCCAGATCAAGTCACCATACCCTTTATTATCGGAGATGGGATAGGTCCGGACATATGGAATGCATCCGTTCGGGTTTTTGATTCAGCTGTTGAGAAGCAATATTCTGGGAAAAGAAAGATTACATGGAAAGAGGTTCTAGCAGGCGAGAAGGCATTTAATCAAACAGGAAATTGGTTGCCGGAGGAGACTTTAGATGTCTTCAAAGAGTATTTGATAGGCATAAAGGGACCATTGACTACACCTATTGGAGGAGGTATTCGATCATTAAATGTTGCATTACGCAAAGAGTTGGATCTGTATGTATGTCAAAGGCCTACCAAGTGGTATGAGGGCGTTCCTTCCCCAGTAAAACATCCTGAAAAGGTTGATATGGTAGTTTTTCGTGAAAACACGGAAGATATTTATGCAGGAATCGAATTTGCTGCAGGTACAGCCGAGGCAAAGCGTATTCAAGATTTCTTAAAGAATGACTTGAATGTAGATTATAATTTCAGCAATACTACCGGTGTTGGTTTAAAGTTTGTTTCTGAGGAAGGATCTAAAAGACTTATTCGTGCTGCCATAGAATTTGCATTAAATGAAGGACGTAAGTCAGTAACCTTGGTTCACAAAGGGAACATTATGAAATTCACAGAGGGTGCATTTAAGAATTGGGGATATGAATTGGCGGAGAAGGATTTTGGAAATCAAGTTTATACTTGGAATCAGTGGGAAAACACTAAATCTAAGGATGGGCAAGATGCTGCAAACGCTGAACAGAAAGAAGCGGAGCATGCTGGGAAATTAATTATTAAAGATATGATTGCTGATAATTTTTTGCAGCAAATTCTTTTGGCGCCACAGGATTTTGATGTTATTGCGACTTTAAATCTCAATGGTGATTATATTTCAGATGCCCTTGCGGCGATGGTAGGTGGGATAGGTATTGCGCCAGGAGCAAATATTAATTTTAAGACAGGCCACGCGATCTTTGAAGCTACGCACGGGACAGCACCTAGGTTTGCCAATACCAATACCATGAACCCTTCATCTGTAATTCTGAGTGGTGTAATGATGTTGGAATACATGGGTTGGACAGAGGCAGCGGATGCTATTGTTTCAGCATTGGCGGAAACCATAAAGGAAAAAACAGTAACTATAGATTTTTATAACCTTATGGAAGGGGCTACATTACTTAAAACATCCGAGTTTGCGGATAAGATTATTGAGAAATTATAATTATTAAAATATATAGAGCTGAACTTTAATGGGTTCAGCTTTTTTAATTTAAATATTAATGCTAATTACCGAAATACCTCGTTTTATTGTTCAATCCGGTTTTTTTAATCATCAAGATTTATTGAAGCTAACTAGTTTGGATGGCATTCCCACAGATCAAGAAATTGATCAATTTAAATATGAACCTGAAATACAGGAATTATTGAATGCCTTCATAGGAGAAGAATCGACTAGAATAACCCACCAGTTATTGAAAGCGAAAGAATATTTAGATAAAAATGAAATTGTCAAGGCTTGGAAACTGGCGCTGTTGTAAGGTAAGAGACATTAGACATAAGACACAGCGATGTTTACAATAAGAGAGATTGAAGAGGCTCACCAAAAGGTTAAGACAGGAGCAGATTTTCCACGTTATATATTGGAAATAAAAGAAATTGGGGTGGAGGGATTTGAGTTCCAGGTTCAGGATGGGAGAGAGATTTATTTTGGTAAAGAGGGGAGTGCTTCATCGGATGCCAAGTATCCTGTTTTGAAAATTCTAGAAAGAGTAAGTTTTGATGTGTTTAAAGAAGAATTAATTCGACATCAGGAAGGAAAGACTAATTTTGATGAATTTGTGAAGATGTGTGCAGAGACAGGAATTGCCTATTGGAAGGTAAATTTGGAATTAAATACCTGTATTTATTATGATTTGGGGCATCATGAAGTTTTGAAAGAAATTATTAATTTTTAGAATTTCTAAAGTTTAGAAATTGAGAATTAAAAGAAAAAGGCGGAAACAGTTCCGCCTTTTTCTTTTAATTTATTTCTGTAATTAGAAGATTTAATTTTTGACATCAAATCTATCTGCGTTCATTACCTTAGTCCAGGCTTTTACGAAGTCTTTAACAAATTTTTCCTGAGCATCAGCACTCGCATATACCTCAGCTACCACTCTGAGTTCAGAGTTTGAGCCGAAGACTAAATCAGAACGAGTTCCAGTCCATTTTGGTTGTCCAGTTTTACGGTCAGAGCCTATGTAAAGTTCTTTATCTTCGGAAGCAGCTTTCCATACAGTATTCATATCCAAAAGATTAACTAAGAAATCATTAGTAAGCTGTCCAGGACGATTGCTGAACACTCCATTTTTAGAACCATCATAGTTTGTATCTAAAACTCGCATTCCCGCTAAAAGCACGGTAAGTTCGGGAGCGGTAAGATTCAATAGCTGAGCTTTGTCAATTAAAAGTTCTTCCGTTGAAGATGTATATTTCCTTTTCTTGTAGTTTCTGAAACCATCAGCATTAGGTTCTAAGAATGCTATTGATTCCGAATCAGTTTGTTCTTGTGAAGAGTCCATTCTTCCTGGAGTAAATGGAACATTAATTTCCGTTCCAGCATCCTGAGCAGCTTTTTCAACTGCTGAATTGCCTGCAATTACAATTAGGTCTGCAATAGAAACTCTTTTGTTCGAAGATTGTGACTGATTAAATTCATTTTGAATTTTTTCCAATACATTCAAGACTTTATTTAATTGTGTAGGATTGTTTACTTCCCAATCTTTTTGAGGAGTTAATCTTACACGAGCACCATTTGCACCACCACGTTTATCAGATCCACGGAATGTTGAAGCCGAAGCCCATGCCGTAGATACAAGTTCAGAAATGGAAAGGCCAGAGTTTAAAATTTTATTTTTTAATTCCTGAACATTATTTTCGTTAACTGTTTCATGGTTAAGGTCAGGAATTGGGTCTTGCCAAGTAAATATTTCAGAGGGTACATCAGCGCCCAAATAGCGAGACCTAGGTCCCATATCTCTGTGAGTTAATTTGAACCATGCCCGAGCAAAAGCATCAGCAAATGCATCTTGGCTTTCTAGGAATTTTCTAGATATTTTTTCATAAACAGGATCAAATCTTAAAGATAAATCCGTTGTCAACATGGTTGGTTTACGTTTTTTATTTGGATCAAAAGGATCAGGAATAACATCATCAGCGTCTTTAGCAACCCATTGATGAGCTCCGGCAGGACTTTTTGTTAATTCCCATTCATAGTTGAATAGGTTTTCAAAGAAATTGTTGCTCCATTGAGTTGGGGTTTCTGTCCAAATAACTTCCAATCCAGAAGTAATTGCATCAGATCCAACTCCAGATTTATATTTGCTTTGCCATCCCAAACCTTGCTCTTCAAGTCCAGCTGCTTCTGGCTCTTTTCCTACATTGTCGGCAGGGCCAGCACCATGGGTTTTACCAAAAGAGTGACCACCAGCAATTAGTGCAACAGTTTCTTCATCATCCATAGCCATTCTGCCAAATGTATCACGGATATCTTTAGCTGCCAAGATAGGGTCAGGATTTCCATCAGGACCTTCTGGATTTACATAGATTAATCCCATTTGCACTGCCGCTAATGGATTTTCAAGATTTCTTGAATGTACATCCCCATCTGCTTTATCATCTGCAGATAAAACAGCATGATCTTTTTCAACAACACCTTCAGAACCATGTGCGTAGCGAACATCACCACCTAACCAAGTTTGTTCAGAACCCCAATATACATCATCATCAGGTTCAAAGGCATCTACACGACCTCCAGCAAAACCTAGGGTTTTGAATCCCATGGATTCTAAGGCAATATTTCCAGTTAATACTAGTAAATCAGCCCAAGAAAGTTTGTTGCCGTATTTTTGCTTAATTGGCCATAAAAGACGTCGAGCTTTATCTAAACTCACATTGTCCGGCCAGCTGTTCAATGGGGCAAAGCGTTGTTGACCTGTTCCTGCACCACCGCGACCATCACCAACACGGTAGGTACCTGCAGAGTGCCAAGCCATACGGATAAATAAGCCGCCATAATGCCCAAAATCAGCAGGCCACCAGTCTTGCGAGTCCGTCATTAAAGCATGAAGATCTTGTTTTACAGCTTCTAAATCTAATTTAGAAAATTCTTCTGCATAATTAAAGTCAGAATCCATTGGAGTTGATAGATTTGAATGCTGACGAAGTAAACTTACTTTAAGTCTTTTTGGCCACCAATCTGAATTTGTTGTTCCTCCTCCAGCAACAGTTAAATTTTGTTTTGCATTACCATTGTGAAATGGGCATTTGCTAATGTCGTTTCCATTTTCCATATTCTGTATTTGTCTTTTATTTGATCCCCAAATAATAGGAGAGGTTAAATATTAATGCTCTATTATTTTGAACTTATTTAATGATGATTTGTTTTTCTCCTTTAAATTTAATTAAAGTTAGATAAATAAAATCTAAGTGACATGTATATTTCAATAGATTTTTTCTATGGTTTATAAGTAAATTAAGATTTGGATAAATGTTATGGAAATTGTCTGTAACTTGAACATAAGTTATCTTTATTTAACCTTATTATTTAGCTAACCATGATTTTCCGGGCAGAAACTCCTTAATTTTTTCTTGGTAATAAAACCAATTATATATGATTAAAATTAAACTACTATTTGTATTTATTTTAGTGTTTTTTCTTTCCTGCCAAGTGTCAACCGATACGGATTTTGATGGAACATCTATAGTTGCTGGAAATGCGAAAATATCTGGAAGAATTATTATTCCTGAAAATCAAAATAAGGACAGTATTCAAATTACGATTGGGAGTGTACATCCGATTTCTGCAGAAATTGTTAACCATCAAATTCTCGCAGACTCCAGCGGTAATTTTTCATTAGATTTTGAAGTGGAAACAGCAATTTCCTATTTAGTCTTCTACACAAATTTAAATCCAAGTCAAGTATTATTTGTTAAAGCTAAAAATAACGATTCTACGAACATTGAATTAACCTATGATTCAGGTCTCAAGATTAAGAATCTTAAAGTCACACCTTCGATGAATAAATATGATATGAGACAGGGACCAGAGGTAATTCTTAACATGCTGAAATATAGAAGAGGTGGTACAAACATGGCATATCCAAGATTTTTTGATAAAAGCATAGAAGAATTCTTAGATACTGCTCAAAGTGCAGTAGCCTGGAGGTTGGAGAAATTTTTGAAAAATGATGAGATATTTTCTAAAGAATTCAAGGGTTTTTTAGAAAAAGATTTTCGGTTAGAAGTCTATATTGCTCAAGTCTTTGATTACGATACATCGATGCGACTAAATTTCAGAAATGCAACTGGTGATACCGTAAATATTCCAAATATTCAAAAGATTGATAGAACATACTTTCGTTTTTTAGAAGATTTTGATCTTAACGATCCACAATATTTACACATTATTACATTTCCAGAATTTCAAAATGCAATTCTTCAAAATGAAGTTTTAGGTCTTCCTATTATTGGAGAAGATGATATCCCGTCTTGGATATCAAAGGTGAAAGGTTTATTATCAGAATTAGTTGGATTCGATGAAGGTCCATATTATGATATTTTGGCAGCGAATGCATTTTCACGACAACTAAATGAAGAATTGAAACCTCTAACCATAAAACAAAAGGAAAATATACTTCAATATTGGAAGAATGGCGAAATCGCTAAAATTCTGTTCCGTAAAAACGATCAAGTTAATGAGTTATTCAAATTAAAACAGCCTGTAATTGTCAATGATATTTCGAAGGTTTCGGATAAAAACAGTATGGAGGCTATTCTCTCAAAATATAAAAATAAGGTTGTGCTGATTGACCTTTGGGCAACTTGGTGTGGGCCTTGTTTGGAAGCAATGAGACAATTTAGAATAACTAAGGGCGAGTTTTTCGATAAAGATGTGGCATTTGTTTATCTTACTAATGGTTCTTCCCCAAGAAATTTGTGGGAAGAAAAGATAAAAGGAATAGGGGGAGAACATTATTATCTCACAGGTAATCAATGGAAATATATGATGAACTATTTTGATCTTGGGTATATTCCTTCCTATTTAATTTTTAATAAAGAAGGGGATTTGATGGATAAGTTTTCTGGCTTTCCAGGAAATGATAAAATAAAGAATGTGCTTGAGGATTTATTAAAGAACTAATAATTTTTAATCATAAAAGATTAAAGTAATCAAACAAAAATGAAACAGAAAAACAAAGTTTTTATTGCAACAAGTTTAGATGGATATATTGCAGATAGGAACGGGCAAATTGAGTGGCTTCTTTCCATTCCTAATCCCGAAAATGACGATATGGGATATAAGGAATTTATCTCGGGGATTGATGCATTAATTATGGGCAGGAATACGTTTGAGGTTGTTTGCGGTTTTGATGAGTGGTATTATGAAAAACATGTTTTTGTATTGAGTAACAGTTTGAAGGCAATACCTGAAAAATTTAGAGATAAAGCTACTCTTGTTAAAGGTGATCTGAAAGAAGTCTTAGCTAAAATACATGAAAAAGGATTTCATAATCTTTACATCGATGGCGGAAAAACAATACAGAGCTTTTTAAAAGAGGATCTGATAGATGAAATGACGATTACTGTAATTCCATACTTGTTGGGAGGGGGGATTTCTTTGTTCGGAGATCTTATGGAAACATTAAAATTCGAAGCGGTAAATACAAAACTCTTTTTAAATTATATAGTTCAGAATCAATTTGTTAGAAAAATATAGTTGAAAAAAAAAGCCCATCGACTGATGGGCTATTGTTTTGTACCTAGGGCGGGAATCGAACCCGCACTCCCTTAACGGGAACAGGATTTTAAGTCCTGCGTGTCTACCAGTTCCACCACCTAGGCAACTGAGCGAAAGACGAGATTCGAACTCGCGACCCCAACCTTGGCAAGGTTGTGCTCTACCAACTGAGCTACTTTCGCTTGACGTGGTGCAAATATAGAGAGAAATTTGATATCCTAAAATTATTTTTTCAAAAAAAATAGATTAATTCTCCAAATCATTGTCTTTCAGTACCTCTAATATTAAATTATTTTCGAAGCCCTTTCCAAGAGCATATTGGTAAAGCTTATTGCGCTTTTTGAATGAATCATTTTCCTGAATTAATTTCGATTTTTTTTCTAGTATGCTAACTAATCTTTCAAAATATTCCTCTGGATTGATTTCTTTTAATGCAATTTTTATTAATGGGGCGGAGACCTGTTTTATCTTAAGCCCTTGAGTAATCTTTATTTTTCCCCAACTTTTCATCCTAAATTTCCCCAATACATAGGCTTTAGCAAATCTTTCTTCATTAAGAAAATTTTCTTCAATCAGATATGAAATGATATTTTCTACATCTAACTTATGTAATCCCCATTGGTATAATTTGTCACGGACTTCTTGTTGAGCTCTTTCCTGATAAGCACAATAGGATTCAGCTTTTCGCTTGGCTTCTAGAGCTGTGTAAGTTTTCTGTCTATTTGATGGATGATCCATAATGCAAATCTTCAAAAAATGATGAACTTTTAAAAAAAATGATGAACTTCGCTGCATATTTGCAGAATCATGTATACTATTAAATTTATTTGTGAGGTCTTAACTATTAAACCTAAAAAATCAAATGATTTAACTTCAAAAATCAGTGAACTAGTATACGACAGCCGCAAGGTAAACAATCCTGATGAATCTCTATTCTTTGCCCTTAAAGCCACTCGTGATGGTCATGATTTTATAATTGATGCTTATGAAAAAGGCATTCGAAGTTTTGTCGTTTCTAAATCAGTACCATTTTTAGAAAGTATTAATGATGTTAATATCATTGAAGTTGAAGATGTACTACAATTCCTTCAATCTTTAGTGACCTACCATAGGAGCCAATTTGAATATCCCGTTATTGGAATTACAGGGAGTAATGGTAAATCGATTGTAAAAGCCTGGTTATTTCAATTATTAATTCCAGAGAAGAAAGTCTATCAAAGTCCAAAGAGTTACAATTCTCAGTTAGGGGTTGCGCTATCTTTGTGGAACTTGGGTCCTCAGTATGATTTCGCACTCATAGAAGCCGGAATAAGTAAGCCAGGAGAAATGGAAAAATTAGAACGAATGATTCAGCCTAATATTGGGGTTTTTACAAATATTGGCTTAGCTCATGCTCAAAATTTTAGTTCCAAACAGGAAAAATTAATTGAGAAACTAAAGTTATTTTCCCATTCAGATGTAATCATTGGAGGATCTGATTATTTGCCTTATGATCAATTTAATGGACAAAAAAAAATCGTTACTTGGGGAAAATCTGACCAAGATCAAATTCAATTATTAACAGAAGAAACACATATTGATCATAGTAAATTAAAGATTAGAATAGGAGAAGTCATTTGTATTTGTCAAGTACCATTTACAGATAGGGCATCAATCGAAAATATAATGAGCTGTGTTTCAGTTATGTATTTTCTTGGGTATGAAGTTGAAACTATAGTAGAAAGGATTCAAGGTTTGAAGCCATTGGAAATGCGTTTGCAATTGAAGAAGGGTATTAATCAATGTTCGATTATAGATGATTCATATTCCAATGATTTAGCTTCCTTAAAGATTTCATTAGAATTTTTAAATCAACAAAATCAACACCCGAAGAAAACGCTAATCTTATCCGAAATGGAAGGATTAGATGAGAGTGAAAAGTTGCAGCATAAATTTATTGATTTATTGAACAGCTCAGGTTTAGATCGATTTATTTGGGTAGGACAAGATTATACCTGGCTAAAAGAAATCCGCAACGTTTCTAAAATATCTTTTGAATCCACGGAAGCATTACTTGCAAAGTTTTCAGATATAAAATTTGATAATGAAAGTATTTTAATAAAAGGTGCACGTAAGTTCCATTTTGAGAAAATCGTACAAAAATTAGCATTACGTTCTCACGGTACTGTTTTAGAAATTAATTTAAATGCTATTTCCAACAACCTCATGATTTATAGGAGTTTAATTCCTAAAGATGTTAAGGTTATGGCCATGGTTAAAGCCTTTTCATATGGGAGTGGTAGTTTTGAGGTTGCAAATCTCTTACAGTTCAGTAAAGTTGATTATTTAACTGTCGCTTTTGCAGATGAGGGGGTAGAATTAAGGGTAGCTGGTATTGGTTTACCAATTATGGTGTTAAGTCCAGATAGGGAAACATTTCAGTCTTTAATAGACTATAATTTAGAACCGGAGGTTTACAGCATGTCCTTTTTAAATGAATTTATCGATTTCCTGCAATTACATCAAATTAAGGATTATAAAATTCATTTAAAATTAGATACGGGAATGCATCGATTAGGGTTCTTTCCTTCAGAAATTGATTCTGTTATTGACCGCTTGAGGAATCAGGATCAGGTCCGAGTTGTTTCATTTTTTACACATTTAGTTGCTTCAGGAGATGTAAATCAAGATGGTTTTACGAAAGAAAAAATTGAAAGCTATTTAAAATCCGCTGATAAATTAGAAATCGGATTAGGATATAAATTTATCAGGCATGTTGCTAACACATCAGCTATAGTTCGTTGGCCATCGGCTCATTTTGATATGGTTCGCTTAGGTATTGGGTTATATGGTGTGGATATGGATAAAAATCTTCCTAACTTAGAGCAAGTAAGTTGCTTAAAAACAACAGTAACTCAGATTAAGGAACTATCAAAAGGGGAGACTGTAGGTTATGATCGGAAAGGTATCCTTAATAGGGATAGTAAGATTGCTACAGTAAAGATTGGTTATGCAGATGGATATTCGAGAAGGTTTGGAAATGGAGTAGGAAAAATGCTGATTAACGGTTCGATGGTTCCAACAGTAGGAAATATTTGTATGGATATGTGTATGCTTGATGTAACTGATCTAGATATACGCGTTGCTGATGAAGTCATTGTGTTTCCAAGTATTACCCAATCAGCGATGGATATAGGAACAATTCCGTATGAATTATTAGTAAATATATCGAGTCGAGTTAAAAGAGTTTATTATTTTGAGTAAAATGATTACAAAGTTTTTCCAGAAGTTTTTTTATTATTTAATCAAGGGAACCTTAGTTGTTGCCCCAGTTGCAGGAGCTATATTTGTTATTGTATGGTTGGTTGCAACTTTAGATGGTGCATTAAATATTACCGAGCATTTCCTTACCGATGAGTTTGGAAAACCATTATATATCCCTGGACTAGGGATAGTTTCTGTTCTATTGTTATTAACTCTGATTGGATTTATATTTACGACATTAGTTACTGCACCAATACGAGCTTGGTTAAATCGTACAATAAGTAAAATTCCATTATTTAATACCTTATATTCATCAATTAAAGACTTTACTGAAGCATTTGTTGGTGATGCAAAAAAATTTAATGAACCAGTCCTTGTCGAGGTTAATGAATTTGGATTGAAAAAGATTGGTTTTTTAACACAACGAGATTTAAATGTATTGGGATTGCCGGGCGATGTTGTTGTTTATTTTCCCTATTCCTACTCGGTAGCTGGGCAGGTAGTTGTTGTTTCAAGTGAGAAAGTTACCAAATTGAATTTATCAGCTACAGATGCTATGAAATTAGTTGTTTCCGGTGGTGTAAGTGGTCTAGAGGGGAAGAAAGATCCTAAAGCAGAAAACAGATTGGATGACAACAGAAGATAATTTATGATTTGGAAAAGAAATTCGAAAACCATTGAAGAGCTTGAACAGAAATTAAAAAGCTCTGAGTCGAAATTAAGTTTTCTGAGTTCCAAATTTGACGCTGAGCTCATAGGAGAAGTCTTTCAGAACGAAGATTTATCAAATGAGAATCGCCATGATTTTAATGATTTTTTAAAACAGATTTCTTTCTTAAAAGAGGATCAGGTTTGGGATATCAATTCAGAAATAGAACTCTTAAAACAGTATATTGAACTCTATAAAAGCTTAAAAAAAGAAGTTTTAAATGTTAAGCTTGACTATGACATTTCGGATAGTTCATTAAAATTACCATGTTTAATCCTATTTCCCATGGTAGAGAATGCCATTAAGAATGGTTACAATTCTATGGAAAATCATCCTTTAAAAATTAAGTTAAAAACAACTGAACATATATTAACTTTTGAGGTTAGTAATCGGGTAAATCATTATTTATTGAATCAAGCTAGTGAATTGGGATTAAACCAATTTCAATCCAGGCTTATAAAAGAATTTAGTGGGAAATATGAATTCCTTGTTAATAGTAACAGTAATTTATTTAAAATGACTTTGTTACTAAAAATACAATAAAAAAGAGCTATCTAATTTGATAGCTCTTTAAGTTAAATTAAACTGTATATATCGAACTTTTAGTCTCTTTCACAGTTAGCTGTCCATGTTTTACCATCAGCACTATAAAGAATAGTTAATTTATCAGCATCGATAGATACTGTTCCAATTTGACCATCACCTAAAAATAATTTGTTATTGTCACCTTTAGTCATTTTCAAATTGTTGATGTCTTCCATTCCATCGCTAAACAAAAAGGTATAATTGGAGCCACCAATTTTAGTAACTGTTACTGTACCGTCCAACGGACCAATCATATCCTTACCTTCTTCTTTAAAGGAAATCGTTCCTTTATATTCATCTACAAAAATGTCGTTATCAGCTGGATCATCGTCTTTTGAACAAGCTGTAACCGTAAATAAAACCACGAATAATAGACTTAATAATTTCAATGTGTTTTTCATAATACAACGTATTTAAATTGTTTTTCAATAGTTTATCGCTGTACTATACCCAAACCTGATGCCATTTGAAGAGCAACTTACCTGTTACATTTAGGTTTTAACATTAATTAACATAGGATTTTAAAATTTATTATCCTTTAAAATTTCAAAATTAATTCACTTATTATCCTGAATATTAATCGTTTATAGATTTTTAAAAAAGTAATTAAGCATAAAAATAAATTATAATTAGAAGACTTGAATATTATCACTCAAATAGGTTCAACTGTTTAATAGTATTTTTTTTAAAATGGTTTAAATCATATTCAAACATCTGTTGGTTAAGTTTATTTTTCTTACAATGAAGTCTAAAAGTATCTTTAATTATTTCTGCTAATTGTCCAGAACCTTTCATCCGGTTTCCGAATTCACTATCATTTACTTTTCCTTTATGACAGGACTGAATGCTATTCCAAATTTTATTGGCACGATCTGGATAGGCTTTTGATAGCCATTCTTCGAAAATTTTTGATATTTCTCCATTTAACCTTACAATAGTATAACCTGCCCATTTAGCTCCAGCATCTGCCGCAGCTTTAAGGACTTTAGGGATTTCATGATCCGTAAGGCCAGGGATAATAGGGGCACACATTATACCTACTGGAATTCCATTTTTAGACAAAGTTTCGATAACTTTTAAACGTTGCTGTGCAGTAGCTGTCCTAGGCTCCATTTTTGACCTTGTTTCTTTGGTTAATGAATTAATTGAAATAAAAACCACACAAAGGTTTTTTTTAGAAAGTTCAATCAGAAGGTCCAGATCTCTAAGGATAAGACTATTTTTAGTAATAATTCCAATGGGTTGGCCGTACTCCAATGCTATTTTTAATATAGCTTGTGTTAATTTGAATTTTCTTTCAATTGGTTGATAGCAATCGGTATTACCCGAAAGTGAAATAGTAGAACCTGTCCAGTTTTTTTTTGAAATGAATTCTCTAAATAATTTTGGACTATTTAATTTGACTAATATCTTACTTTCAAAATCTAATCCTGCACTATAGCCCCAATATTGGTGTGAATTCCTAGCATAGCAATAAACACAACCATGCTCACAGCCTTGATAAGGATTTGCAGAATATTCCATCCCTACATCAGGACTGCTTACCTTATTGACGATTGTTTTTGGGTGGATAATAGTAAATTCCGTATTCGGAATATTTTGCTCCCAGTCATCTATTCCTTCGCAATATTCCTTCTCATAGCTCAAACTTGAAAATACATTGTGAATGTTTTTCTGAGCGCCTCTTCCTGAAATAAATTCATGTTCCATTTTGCTAATATTTCCACTAAAATACTAAAAATATTAGCAAAATAGAAATAGATTGGATTAGTTAGAACTTAGTTCTTCAGATTTTTGTTTTAGATAGTTATGAATTTCAATTTGAGATCTACACAATGGTTCGTCATTATGCACATATTCGTTATTCTGTTTATTATTTAAATATCGAGCTTTAACGTTATCTCTTAATTGAATTTCGAGCATTTCTAACAATTCGTGCTTTAGTTTTTTATTATGGATTTTTACAGCTGCTTCCACACGGTGATCTAAGTTTCTGGTCATTAAATCTGCGGAAGATATATAGGTCAATTCTTTTCCAGCAGCATAGAAATAAAATACACGAGCATGTTCAAGAAATTCATCGACAATACTGATTGCGTGAAAAGGTTTTTGGAATTTTTTTTGATTAATGGCGCAAAATATACCCCGTACTATGAGATCTACTTGGACCCCTGCCGAAGCAGCTTCATAAATCTTCTTAATAGAATCTTTATCACTTAAAGAGTTAATCTTAATAATTACTCTTGCTGGTCTACCAGCTTTAGCTTCCAAAATTTCTTTATCAATAAAAGAACAAATCTGGGTTCTCATATCAGTTGGACAAATTAATAAGTTTTTATTGTTCTTAATTTGCTCAGCGATCGGAACCTTTGGTTTTTGGAGTGCATTAAATATTTTGTTAATATCGGCCATCACTCCCTTATTACTTGTCATAAGGCAATAATCACCATATAGTTTGGCCGTTTTTTCATTGATATTACCAGTACTTACAAAGCCATATTGTATTGTTTTATTATTGATCCTTTTCTTGATGATGCAGAGTTTAGCATGGACTTTTTTGTTTGGTATACCAACAAGGACTTTCACGTTTTCCATTTCAAATCTTTCCTTCCAATCCAGGTTATGTTCTTCATCAAATCTGGCCCTTAATTCTAACATGACGGTTACTTCTTTACCATTTCTAGCAGCATTGACTAGGGCGTTAGCAATTTTAGAATTCGTTGCCATTCTATAAATGGTAGTTTTAATTGACTTAACGTCAGGATCCATTGCTGCTTCCCGAAGAAGGTCAATCATAGGTCTAAATTCATGATATGGAAATGAAAGTAGTACGTCTTTATTTTGGATAACATCAGTCACTCGATCTTTTCCTGTAAAATCAGGATGTTCAAAAGATTGTCGTTCTTCCGGTTTTTGGTATGATTTAAACACGTCGGGAAAGTCCATAAAATGCTTGAAATTATGAATTTTCTGACCTGGAATAATACTGTCTTTCTTGCTTAAATTTAGTTTTCTGATAAGAAGTTCCAATAATTTGGGATCCATTTCTTGATCGAATACGAACCTGGTAGGCTTTCCTTTCCTACGATTCTTAATTCCCTTACTAATCTTTTCTACAAAGGTGGTGTTGACATCATTATCGATATCGAATTCTGCATCTTTTGTAATCTTAAAAGTATTAGCAACAAACTCATCAAATTCGAAATAGGAGAATATATAAGGAAGATTAACTTTAACAATATCTTCTATCAGAATAATATGTTTTTGATTTTTAGGTGAGGGCAAGATTACAAATCTCCCTAATTGACTTGATGGTAGTTCAATAATAGCAAATTTACTTTCATATTGCCAATCATCTTTATACATGGCAATACCGAGGTAAAGGCTTTTATCCCTCAAATAAGGCATAGGATTAGCTTCATCGAGGATCAATGGGATAATATTGGTTTCAACTTCTTCATCAAAATAATTCTTGACGAACTCCAATTGTTTAGGATTAAGGTCTTCAGCAGTTTTAATATAGACTTTTTGTTTAGCCATTTCTCGCTGAACTTGATTCCAGATTTTATCAAACTTGCGTTGTTGTTTAATTACGATTTCAGTAATCTTTTCAAGAATAATGGCAGGGGGTTTATAAAAGAAGCTATTTGACTCTTTTGTGTTCATTTCAGCAGCCCTTTTTAATGCAGCAACACGCACCCGAAAGAACTCATCAAGGTTATTTGAGAAGATTCCTAAGAACTTTATTCTTAAATGTAAGGGGACTGTTGGGTCGGCAGCCTCTTGCAAAACTCGACCATTAAAACTTAACCAACTAATATCTCTAGGGATAAATTTATTTGCCATTTCTCTATCTATCATCATAGCCCAAAGATGTTTGAGCATTATTTGGTAAAAGTTAATAAAATAATATCAAATTGTTAAGAATTAGTATTTCTTTAAAATATTTATGAATTATAGAATTTATCAGAAATAAAAAAGCACTCAAGATAACTTGAGCGCCATATTTTACTATAATCGCAATAAATAAAATGCAAAGAGAAAACTCTGAAATCTGCATTTTTAAAAAGAAGAACTTTAAAATATTTTTTTCAATTCAAATACGAGGTTAAATAAACTGTAAAAATATTGTTTAATGAAATAAATATAATAATAAAATAATAAATAAAGAAAATAAATTTCGTATATAAATATAAAGTGTCAAAAATTATTCTGACACTTTATATAGTCTATTATTTTTTAAAACCTCTACGGCTTAAAATATTAATTGCTTCATATTTAGAGGTATCATATTGAGGTTCATCGATTTGCAAACTTGTGGGAAATGGTTTGTTTTTATCGAAGAAATATATTTTTGTGATACTTCCATAATCATTAACGGGAAACATATCTGCACACTGATCATATTGAGCATTTAATTGATTTCCAACGGTTACAGCATATATCCTAATTATACCACCTTTATTATTTTCATTTCTAACAAAAGCGACTTCTTTAAAATCTCCTGGTAGTTCTTCAATAGATGGTTGAGAATAGGCATCATAAATGAAATAACCTAGAATTAAGATTAAAGGGATTGCGAACAACCATATTTTTTTTGGTTTTTTCTGCATTATAGGGTAATCTTTATTCCAAGTAATTTATAAAATTCCTTAAGTATATTTTGGTGTCCTGGCCAAGCTGGCGAAGTCACTAAATTTCCATCGACAATAGCTTGGTCTGCTGGAATATTTTTCCATGTTCCACCTGCTAATTCGATATCAGGTCCAACAGCAACATAGGCTGTAAGAGTTCTACCCTCTAAGACTTTAGTGGCAGTTAGGACTTGTATACCATGGCATATAGCAGCGACAGGTTTTTTCTTGTCAAAAAAATCCTTGGTAATTTCCAAGACCCGTTTATTCAATCGGATGTATTCAGCCGACCTGCCACCAGCGATATATAATCCGTCATAATCATCTGTATTTACAGAATCAAAGTCCTTATTAATTGCGAAATTATGCCCTCTTAATTCTTTATAGGTTTGATCACCTGTAAAGTCATGTACTGCTGTCGGTACGACATCACCTTTTTTACGGTCAGGAGCAATTGCATCGACTTGTATTCCGATAGATTCCATTGCTTGGAATGGTACCATTGCTTCGTAGTCTTCTACGTAATCACCAACTAATAATAATACTTTCTTTGCCATAATAATGTATTTTAAATTAATGTTGTTCTTTATTTAATAACTGCGCCATGCTGCGTTTTGTTTTTCTAACCTTAGCTTCTAATTGACTACGGAATAGGGGAGTAATCACACCTTTATTTTCTTCAAAATTTTTGCTGAATTCAGGCAAGGAAAATGACTCTAAAACAATCGCTCCATCTCTAGGCATTCGATTTTCTGCAATTTCTAAAACTGACCTGCCTCCATTTGCTCCTTCACTAGTAGCAAGTAAAAAAATAGGTTTATCTGGGTAAATCTTCCTGCCCTTAATTCTGGAAACCCAATCGATTAAATTCTTATATCCCACATTGTAATTCCCATTGTTTTCTGCGAACGAGATTAAAATAAAATCTGCCCAATCAATTTTTTCGGAAAATTGAACTGCTGTTGGGGGGATGCCGAATTCTTTTTCCCTATCTTTTGAATAGAGTGGTAATTCGTAATCATTTATATCTAGAATTTGGATTTCATCATCTATTTCTTTGTAGTACTTACTTACACTCGATACAAATTTTTTGTTGATTGAATTGGAACTATTGCTTGCTCCGAAAACCAATATTTTCATTTTATAAATTTAACAATAAGTGCTTAAAGAATCGGATTATTAAACCGCAAATGATGTCATTCTGACAATAATATAGATTCTATGTTGATCGTATAGCTATGTATTTCTACAATTTAGATGCTAATCTGTAATTTATACTTTGTTAATAAGCCTGGAAGAGCATTTGAATTGAATTTTGCCCCTTTCAATTTGTTTAGCTCAGGATCTAAAGTTAGATTTATTACACCTCTGAAATCAACCTTTTCAAGGTTTGAATTAAGGAAATTGCAGGAATAAAGATCAGAATCAACAAAGCTTCCCTGACCGAGCTGTGCATTTTCAAAATCAACATTGTGAAGTCTGGAATTAAGAAATTTTGTTCCTTTGATTTTACAATTATAGAAAGAACTATGGTCAAGAATGGATTCAATAAATTCCAGTTGAAGATTGAATTGATTTAAGGAGTCAAATTTTAAACCTAAAAGTTTACAGTTCTTGAAAGTTACATTTTGAAAACTAGTTTGGGTTAATTCAGATAAGGACAGGTTACAACCTATAAAAGTACAGTCAATAAATTTAGCACCTAATAATTTAATATTTTCAAAATTGCATTGATCAAACTGGCAATGATCATACTCAGCGGAATTGAAACTAATTTCTTGATAATTTATGTTTTTAAAGTTTTGATCTTCGAAATAATCCATCAAATTGTTTTAATTAATCATTTAAAATTTCTTTACGAATTCTACTCAATGAGGTATCCGTTACACCAAGAAATGAAGCAATATATTTTAATGGGGCTTGCTGAATGATTTGGGGTTTTTCTTGCATTAGATGTAGATATCTCATTTTCGCAGGTTCTGTTATCATTTCAGTAGCTCTTTTTTTACTTAAATAAAGTTCAAAAGCCATCCATGCACGTCCCCATTCTCTGAATGCAGGAATTTTATGAAATAGGTTTTGAAAATCATCATAATTTATTTTCCAAAGTACACAATCAGTCAAGCATTGTATATATTCTTGTGTCGGAATTCTTTGAAATATAGAAGCAACTTCGATAACAACTTCGTTTTTTCCTGAAAATCCAGTTGTGATTTCATTACCATCAAAATCATATAAATAGGTTCTGACTAAACCATCATCAAGAATGTAATATTCATTCGCTATTTTTCCCTTTTCCAGAATAAATTCCCCTTTAGAAAGATTTATTTTTTGGTGAGCACTGAAAATTTGCTCTAAATCTTGGGGCTCAAAAAGAGGATGCTGATATGCGTATTTTAAGACTTCCATCAGGGTTATTTATTTAATACAAGATAGATAATTCAAATGGAAACTAAAACGGGTCATCAATTTCGAAAGATATAATTTGTTTTGTAGCTGGGTGCATAAACTTGATATAACCAGCATGAAGGTGTAATCTGTCTTTCTTTGTACCATATAAATCGTCCCCTACAATAGCTGCATTAAGCCCTGAATAATGTGCTGAATGTACTCTTAATTGATGGGTTCTTCCTGTTAATGGAAAGAAATGTATCCTTGTTTTATTACCCTCTATATGAATGACTTTATATTTTGTTTTAGCTGGTTTTCCATATTCGTAACAAACCACTTGTCTCGGTCTATCATCGAGGTCAACTCTTAATGGCAGATCTATTATGCCTTCTAGATTATTAACAATTCCATCTAACAGTGCAGTATATCTTTTTATGATGCTATGGTTAATAAATTGTTCTTGAATAAATTGATGGGCATCTTTTGTTTTTGCCAGAATCAATATCCCAGATGTAGACATATCCAAGCGGTGGATAATCAAAGGACTATCTATGTGAGGGTACATGGTTTGTATTCTTGATTGTACAGAATCTTGAACATGTATTCCTGGGACAGAAAGAAATTCAGCGGGTTTATTGACTACAATGATATAATCATCTTCAAATAAAATTTCTAATTGCTTATTAAGAGCTGGGTTTTCTAATAATGGATTAGGATCTACTTCAAGACCGATGAGCATATGATTTAAAATGGGTTCACATTTTCCGCGGCAAGCGGGATAATAATGAAGATGATTTCGGACTTCTTGATTGGGAGAGGATCCCCACCAGAATTCAGACATACATACTGGTTCTAATTCATTTTTAAATGCGTATTGGAGTAGCTTTGGAGCAGCGCATTCTCCTGCACCTGCTGGTGGAAGAATTTGTTTACTTTCCTCAAAAATGTCTAGAACAGACTTTATCGATTTCTCCGCATTTAAGAATTGATACTGGTCAAAAAGCTGATTTTGAAGATTGGATGATCTATTTTTACGTTCGTTTTTTAATAGAACAATCTGATCTATAATCTGATTTAATTGTTCTTCAGCATTCTTAATATGATTTTGAGAGCTATCTTTTTGAACAGCATATTCATGTTGATCACGATAGCTTTGTTTAATTAAATCCTCTTCTAATACTCTATATTCTTCAGCTGAAAGAATGTTCTTTTGGGTTTCTCGGATATTCTTGCGTTGGATTTTATTTTTTTTGTGTAATTGTCTTAAGTCAGCAAGCAATTGTTCTTCCACTAATCTGACATTCGTTAAATTATTTTGTTTTATGGACAATTCTTCTGACTGTTGTAGGGTATCTATTTCTCTATTGATTCGATTTATTTCCTCTTCCTCTTTTAAGAAGAAGCTTCCTGGTGATAACATATCAAAAATTGGCGGGACAAAATAGCGATGTTGATTAGTCCCGGCCATCTTGCCAGAAACTGCAGCTAAGAAACCAAGATTGTCATGTTTATCCCTTACGACTAAAACTCCAAACATTTTTCCAATAGGATCAGCATCTTGATTATTCAGCAGTCCAAAGTTATGCTTAAAATCATTTTGGGTTGTTAAGTAATCTTGGACTTGTTGAGCGGCTAAAATGCTTAAAGGATGTGGATCATAGCAGAAAGGATATGTAAATTTATCAGGAATATTTAATTCTGATACATCATTATGAAAAGGATGCAGATATGGAATTTCAGTAGACATGCTAATTTTTTCGACAATTGACAAAAATAAGAATAGTATTGGTAAGCATGCTAATTATCGACTTTTTTATGACAAATTAGGTGCTTAAATCATCTTTTTAGAGCTGAATAATGGTTAAATTGTAGACTGTAAATAATCTATAAAAATGGAAAACTTAATTCGATTCGGAGCATCTGATTTAGAGATTGTTCCCATTGTGTTTGGGGGAAATGTATTTGGCTGGACATTAGATCAGAATCAATCATTTGAAATACTGGATGGCTTTAAGGATTTGGGTTTTAATGCAATAGATACATCAAATAATTATTCTCATTGGGTTGAAGGAAATGTTGGTGGAGAATCAGAAACTATTATTGGTAATTGGTTTAAGGAAAGAAAAAATCGATCTGAGTTTGTTTTAATGACCAAAGTAGGAGGAAGGTTTGGATATGATAGTAAGCCAAATACGAAAGGGGCATATATTAAGGAGCAAGTTGAATTGTCTTTAAAGAGATTACAAACAGATTATATCGATCTATATCAAACTCATTATGATGACGGAAATACTGCTATTGAAGAAACTTTAAGAGCATATGATGATTTAATCAAAGAGGGTAAAGTACGATATATAGGGGCTTCCAATATAAGTACAGATCGATTAATTGAAAGTATGGATACTGCTTCAAAATTTGGTTTACCTGCTTATATTTCTCTTCAGCCTGAGTATAACTTGTTTGACCGTGAAAAGTATGAACGGGAATACGAGAGCACGGTCAAGGAATTTGGTCTTGCGGTTATTACTTATTATTCCTTAGCAAGTGGATTTTTAACTGGAAAATATTTAAATGATTCTGATTTCAGTAAATCAGCGAGGGGAGAAGGTATTCAAAAGAAATATTGGAATGATCGAGGAAAAAAAATTGTTATGGCTCTAAATGAGATTGCCTCAGCCTACCGAACAACTTCATCTTCAGTTGCCTTAGCTTGGATTTTGCACAATCCAACTATTACTGCACCCATTGTTAGTGCAACCGATCACGCACAGCTACAAAGTTTTGTAGCAGCACTCCAACTAAGGTTAGGTGATGAAGCTATTGAGAAGCTAATGAATGCAAGTGCATATTAAAAACTGAATAAACATTATATAAATAATTAAACATATCATATTATGAAAACAGATATAGGAATAAAAGAACAGGACAGCAAGGTAATCGCAGGTCTTTTAAACAAGTTATTATCTGATGAAAATGTATTATATACAAAGGCGAGGAATGCACATTGGAATGTAGAGGGGCCGGATTTTCATGCTCAACATTTATTTTTTGAAAGTTTATACACAGAATTAGCTGAGATCATCGATGAAGTTGCAGAGCGTGTTCGTTCTGTTGGACATTATGCTGTGGGAACAATGAAAGAATTTCTTGAATTGACCCAATTAACAGAAATGAAATATAAGAAAAATGATAGTAAAGGGTATATTTCGGAGCTATTAAATGATTATGAAAGTATAATTATTTCACTTAGGGAAGATATAAAATTAGCGGAGGATCATCATGATGCAGGGACAGAGGATTTTTTAGTCGGATTGTTGGAGAAACATGAAAAAACAGCCTGGATGTTAAGATCACATTTGAGATAAACTTCCAATATTATTTAAAAATGCCCCTTTAAGTGTAGTCATGGTCGGAAGATTTTCTTCCGACTTTTTTGTTTTTTATATGTGCAAAAATAATTTTATAATTATCTGATAATCAAATAATTAACTTGTTTTTATCGTTTAAATTTTGTATTTT
>NZ_SMMI01000025.1 GCF_009733535.1 Sphingobacterium endophyticum
AATAGCCATGGAGCTCCGGGATATGATAACTGCTATTCTAATCATATTTGCAGGAGGCGACCCAGGTAAAGTTTTTAAAACATAAAAAATGGTCGGAATTTCTTCCGACCATGACTAGACTTAGGGTTCGCCTTTTTTTTGTTAAATTGTTTAAACTTTTATTTCGACAGGAATAGCATAAATGAGTTAAATTCGACAATAGTTGTGTACAGCATGACAGTCCATAACAGTTGAATAAAAGAAATAAAATATCTTCGGATTAACTTATAAACCTAAATCATTTTTAAGATCGAGTATGAATGCATTAGCAGGAGTAATATTTCATTTTATTGGGGGATTTGCGTCAGGAAGTTTTTACGTTCCTTACAAGAAGGTGAAAGGCTGGTCTTGGGAGTCTATGTGGATATTAGGCGGTTTGTTTTCATGGATAATTGTTCCACCGATTGCTGCCTGGTTAACGATACCAGATTTTTGGGAAATAATAAGAAATACCAGCAGCGGGATTTTAGGTTATACCTTTTTGTTCGGGATATTATGGGGTATAGGCGGATTGACCTATGGATTAGGGGTTCGTTATTTGGGGGTGTCCCTGGGGAGCAGTATAATCTTGGGCTTGAGTATGGTTTTCGGTTCGTTAATGCCTGCGATATATTATTTTTTCAATAAGGTAGAAGGGAAGCATGGGATTGATTATTTTTTTACTAATCAAGCTGGGATCTGTGTTATGGTTGGGTTGCTTGTCTGTATAGTTGGGATCTATTTATGTGGTAAGGCTGGGGTATTGAAGGAAAGAAGCTTAGGAAGTCTAACAACTGAGGCGAAATCGGATTATAATTTTGGGTTAGGAATCGTCGTAGCCATTGTTTCAGGGATATTGAGTGCCTGTTTTAATTTCGGGATTGAGTCTGGCAAACCTATGGCTGAAGTTGCTAATACTTTATGGAAATCAGCAAATCCAGGACAAGGGGAATTTTTATATCAAAATAATGTGACCTATATCGTAATTCTCTGGGGAGGGTTCAGCACTAACTTTTTATGGTGTTTGTACTTATTGATTAAGAATAAATCCTATTCAGATTATTCGAGGTCAAGTGCGCCATTAGGAAAGAATTTTCTTTTGTGTTCGGTAGCGGGAACAACATGGTATTTACAATTTTTCTTTTATGGGATGGGAGAGAGCAGGTTAGGGAATGGCGCGAGTTCATGGATATTACATATGGCATTTATCATTTTAATTTCGAATGCTTGGGGTATCGCTTTAAAAGAATGGAAGGGAGTCAGTAAACAGACTAATACAGCAATTATAGCTGGAATTATAACAATTATTATCTCCATCTGTATAGTTGGATTTGCAAAAACATTAGAATAATAAACTAAAATCATATAACAGTGAGAACATACAAACACGTTAATTATTTATGGGACGATGAGTACGCTCAACAGCTTGCGGGTGACGAGGTGGCTCTGTTATTATACCGTTCTAACATTTTAGGATCGGATTTAAGGATAACCAATTACGGTGGAGGCAATACCTCTTGTAAAGTCATGGAAAAGGATCCATTGACAGGGGAGGAAGTCGAGGTTATGTGGATTAAAGGCTCGGGAGGGGATATCGGTACGTTGAAGAAATCGGGTCTTGCTGCATTATATGTAGATCGGTTAAGAGATTTGGAGAAAGTTTATCGCGGTATTGAGCATGAGGACGAGATGGTTGAATTATTCAATCACTGTATCTATGATTTGGCATCAAAGGCGCCATCAATAGATACCCCATTACATGGTTTTTTACCTTTTAAGCATATTGATCACTTACATCCAGATGCAGCGATAGCCATTGCAGCAGCAAAAGATGGGAAAAAAATTACGCAGGATCTATTCAATGGTAGTATCGGCTGGGTGGACTGGCAAAAGCCAGGCTTTGATTTGGGTTTACAGTTAAGACAATGTCTTGAAGAGAACCCAGGAATTCGTGGAATCATGTTAGGGTCTCATGGGTTATTCACTTGGGGAGATACTGCCAAAGAATCGTATATCAATTCATTGGATGTAATAGAAGCATGTGCTAATTACTTAGAAGAGAACTATGGCAAGACAAGGCCAGTATTCGGAGGGCAGAAAATAGAGAGTTTAGATCCAAAGGAACGATTGAGTCAAGCAGCTAAGATTGCTCCGGTACTTCGCGGACTATGTTCAAGTGAGCGCCATATGATTGGACATTTCACTGATGATCATCGCGTATTAGAATACATTAATTCTAATGATCTTGAAAAATTGGCTCCACTAGGAACTTCTTGTCCTGACCACTTCTTACGCACGAAGATTCAGCCATTGATTTTGAACTTGGATAAAAATGAAGATTTAACCAATATTTCAAGTCTCAAGGAAAAATTAGCTCCATTATTTGAGGATTATAGAGCGATGTATACCGATTATTACGAGACCTGTAAACATCCAAATAGTCCAGCTATACGCGATCGTAACCCTGTTATTATTATTTATCCTGGAGTTGGGATGTTTGCATTTGCAAAAGATAAACAAACTGCACGTGTTGCTGCAGAATTCTATACCAATGCAATCAATGTAATGAAAGGTTCTGAGGCGGTTAGTGAATATACTTCATTGCCAAGACAGGAAGCATTTAATATTGAATATTGGTTGTTGGAAGAGGCTAAATTACAGCGTATGCCAAAACCAAAAGCCTTGTCCGGAAAAATCGCATTAGTTACCGGAAGTGCAGGAGGGATAGGAAAAGCAATTGCAAAGAAATTTGCTGAGGAAGGAGCCGTGGTTGTTCTCAATGATATGAATGCGGAGCGGTTAGCAGGAGCGAAGAAAGAATTCGAAGGTCTTTTTGGAAATGATAATGTTGTATCAGTACCATTAGATGTAACTAGTGTAGATCAAATAAAGGTTGCATTTGAGAAAGCATGTTTGAATTTTGCTGGGGTTGATATCGTTGTGAATAATGCGGGACTTTCCATATCGAAAACTATTGAGGATCATACAGAAAAAGACATTGATTTATTATATGATGTTTTGGTAAAAGGCCAATTTTATGTTACTCAACAAGCATCTATTGTGATGAAATCTCAAGGAGTTGGTGGTGATGTTGTTAATATCGTTAGCAAAAACGCCTTAGTAAGTGGTCCTAATAATGCTGGATATGGAAGTGCAAAAGCTAGTCAATTACATTTAAGCAGGTTGAATGCAGCTGAGTTAGGTCCATTTAAAATTAGAGTCAATGTAGTAAATCCGGATGCGGTCATTTCAGATAGTAATATTTGGGCTGGCGGATGGGCAGAAGGTCGCGCAAAAGCTTATGGAGTAACCGTTGAGGAATTGCCAGCATATTATGCAAAGCGCACATTGCTGAATGAAGTAATTTTGCCAGAGGATATTGCCAATGCATGTTTTGCTTTTGTTGGTGGATTACTAAATAAATCAACTGGTAATGTATTGAATGTGGATGGTGGAGTCGCAATGGCATTTGTTAGATAAATTCAACAAAATACCTAAAAGCTGATACGATGAGGATTGAGAGAGAACAAATTAAACAACATAATCAAGGATTGGAAGCCAGGCATAACCGGGCTTTCCAATTCTTAAAAGAAGAGATTCCCGGTATTGAAGGGATAGTTTCCAAATTAGAAAAGTTTCAGATTGCCATTCCCAGCTGGGCATTGGGTACCGGTGGTACACGTTTCGGGAGGTTTTCTGGAAGGGGTGAACCAGGTACTTTGGAAGAGAAGATTGAGGATGTTGGATTATTGCATGCACTTAACAAATCAAGTGGTGCAATATCATTGCATATTCCTTGGGATATTCCTGAAGACACTCAGAAAATTAAGGAATTAGCTGATTCACTTGATCTAAAATTTGATGCAGTTAATTCAAATACTTTCCAGGATCAAAAATCACAAGAACTTAGCTATAAATATGGTTCATTACATCATGTCGATCCAAAAGTCAGAAAGCAGGCTATAGATCATAATAAAGAAGTAATTGACCATGGTATTGCACTAGGATCAAAAGCATTGACTGTTTGGTTAGCTGACGGTTCTTCCTTCCCAGGCCAATTGAATTTTAGGGAAGCTTTTCAAAATACCTTAGAAAGTTTAAAAGAAATATATGCTCACCTTCCTGAGGATTGGAAGTTGTTTGTAGAATATAAAGCTTTTGAGCCATTCTTCTATTCAATGACTATTGGTGATTGGGGTCAATCTCTATTGCTGGCGAATAAATTAGGACCTAAAGCCTTTACTTTAGTGGATTTAGGACATCATCTTCCAAACGCAAATATTGAGCAGATTGTTTCCTTATTGCTAATGGAAGGTAAACTTGGAGGCTTTCACTTCAATGATAGTAAATATGCAGATGATGATTTAACTGCAGGATCCATAAAACCATATCAACTGTTTTTGATTTTTAATGAACTTGTTGAGGGAATGGATAACCGTGCTATGGATCATGTGACCGATTTAGGTTGGATGATCGATGCTTCCCACAATTTAAAAGATCCTTTAGTGGACTTACTGCAATCTGTAGAAGCCATTATGATAGCTTATGCTCAAGCATTATTGGTTGATCGTAATGCTCTGAAAGAGGCTCAATTGAACAATGATATTGTAGGTGCTCAGAATATTTTGCAAGATGCTTTTAGGACAGATGTACGACCAATAGTTGCAGAGGCAAGGTTGAGGGGCGGAGCAGCATTGAATCCGTTAAGCTTATTTGAAGAGTTATCCGTTCGGGATAATTTAGTAAAGGAAAGAGGTGAAAACTCTGTAGCTACAGGCTTATAATATTTTAAGATGGGACAGAAAAAACGTATACCTGTTGTTGCCATTTTTGATGTGGGTAAGACGAACAAGAAATTGTTTTTATTTGACGAACACTATCAAATCGTTTTTGAGAAATCTGCAAGATTCCTTGAAACGGTAGATGAAGACGGGGATCCGTGTGAAAATTTAGAGAGTTTAAGATTATCTGTTTTTGATTCACTTCATGAAGTATTTCGAAAAACGGATTTTGAGATAAAGGCTATTAATTTTACGGCCTACGGTGCGAGTTTTGTACTCATAGGCGAAGACGGACAACCCGTAGCTCCGTTATATAATTATTTAAAAGAATACCCAGAAGAATTAAAGAACGAATTACATAATTCCTATGGAGGGTTGGAACAATTTAGTTTAGATACTGCATCTCCCGATTTAGGCAGTTTAAATTCAGGTTTGCAACTTTATCGGATAAAGAAAGAAAAACCGAAAGTATTTGCTGAGACATTTTGTTCCCTACATCTACCTCAATATCTCAGCTTTTTACTTTCAGGTCAGATGTATTCTGATAAGACTAGTATCGGTTGTCATACCGCACTTTGGGACTACAATAAACAGGAATACCATCAATGGGTAAAAGATAATAGGATAGAGGAGAAGTTGGCTCCCATAGTAAATGCTGATGAAGTATTCTCTGCAAATTTTCCTGGCAGTACATTTTTGATAGGTTCGGGCATGCATGATAGTTCGTCTGCTTTAATCCCATATCTTTTGAATTTCCATGAACCCTTTGTTTTAATTTCAACAGGTACATGGTGTATTTCATTAAATCCATTTAATCATAGCCCACTCACAAAACATGAATTAGAGCAGGACTGTCTTTTCTACCTTTCCTATGCCGGTGATCCTGTTAAAGCGTCCAGGTTGTTCGCAGGGCATGAACATGATATTCAAACCAAAAGAATTGCAGATCACTTTGGGATCACTACTGCAAAATTCCGGAATATGGAAGTTGATTGGAATCTGATTTCAAAATTGGAGGAAGGGAATTTATCGGATGATTTAAGTGCATTTTCAAAAATTGATTTGAATGGTTTTTCGAGCTATGAGGAAGCATATCATTCATTAATGTTGCATCTAGTGAAGGCTCAGGTTAAATCGACAAATTTGGTTTCTCAAAAAGGAAAAATCACGAGGGTATTTGTGGATGGAGGTTTCAGTAAAAACTTGATTTACATGAACCTATTGGCAAAGGAATATCCTGAGGTTGAGGTTTATGCTGCATCTATGGCTCAGGCTACTGCAGTCGGAGCAGCGTTAGTTATTCATGAACATTGGAACAGCTTGCCTATCCCCAATAACTTGATAGAACTAAGATTCTTTAGGGCATAAATTCGAATTTCATTTTTACATTTTCATTTATAGTTTAATAATTAATGAAAAACGATCAGCAAGTTTTGTTGGTCGTTTTTTTCGTTACTTGAATTCGTGAAATATTTTATATAGGTTAATTGTTTTAGCAAACGTTTTTTGTTGAGTTTTTACGGTTTTCACTTAAAGAATTGGAAATCAGGACGGCACAGGATGCGGAATTATACATGTAACTGTATTTTTATCTTATACTATCAAATTATAAACTGGCTAAAATTAAAACCAAGGTCAAAATCATTTTACTAATTAATTTCTTATTGATATTAAAATCCCTTTAGTCGAGAAATATTAGCGTTTATTTCTTTTTTAGGAAAATTGATATCAATTGTTAAGAACTACATCTTACCTAAAACTAAACCTAAGACTATGAAAGGAACATTATTTTGGAAAAGTATTTTGTTCAAGTCGTTATCCATTCTTCTGATTTTATTTATTTCAGTTCATGTTTTATTCGCCCAATCAGGGTTTAAAATTGAGGGGACGATTCGTGATGCAGAAACAAAGGAAATCTTACAAGGAGTAACTATTCGTTTTGTAAATAGCAATATTGCTACTTCCAGTGACGATCAAGGCAGATTCGAGCTTGAACTTCCAAACAGCGGGAAATTAAATTTCAGCTTAATTGGCTATCAACAGCAAGAAACGGAAGTAAATACGGCTAGAAATCTAACGATTGATTTATTAAAACAAGGCGAAGATATTGATGAAGTTGTTGTTGTGGCCTATGGACAACAAAAGAAATTATCTGTTACGGGTGCTGTATCTTCTGTAAGTAGTGAGGATTTGAAGAAAACGCCTTCAGCAAGTTTGGCAGTCGCTTTAGCGGGAAAACTTCCTGGCCTATCTTCTGTGCAACGTGGTGGTGGACAACCGGGACGTGATGATGCAACCATGTTTCTTCGTGGAGCTGCTACAACGAATGGACAAGCACCGCTGATTTTAATTGATGGTGTGCCAAGGGATAATATCCGAACCTTGGATGCCAATGAGGTAGAAACAGTTACTGTATTGAAAGATGCTTCTGCAACCGCAGTGTTTGGGGTAAGAGGTGCTAACGGCGTAATTTTGATTACTACAAAAAGAGGTAAGGAAGGCAAGATGAAGTTAAATGTCAGCCTAGATCAAAGTTGGACATCTTTTACAAGAGAACCTGAACGATTAACATCCTTGGAGTATTTGAATCTGAGAAATCAAGCTTCCCTAAACGATGGCTTGGAAGCACCATTTTCAGCTGATATAATTGGGAAATATGAAAATCCATTGGCGGGTTTAGATCGCAATGATCCAGATTACAATACCAAAGCCATGGTCTTGAATTATATGTATCCTGACCATGATTATTACCGTGAATTTATAGCTAAAAATACACCTCAGACCCGATTGAATATCAACGGTAGTGGTGGTACAGACAAATTGAGCTATTTCGTAAATGGAGCATTCCTGAGACAAGGAGGTAACTTGATTACTGAGCCCAAAGAGCAATTAGGATATGACCCTTCTTCTTGGATGCGGAGATATAACTTTAGGTCTAATCTGGACTATAAAATCAGCGAATATGTAAAATCATTTCTAAATATAGGAACCTACATTGAACAAGTGAATATGCCTTCAGCAGGCTTATATGGAGGAGATACCAATTGGATGATGCGAGATTTATTGTACCAAGCACAGTCAATTTTGCCTATAACTCCTGGTCCGGTTACCATCGGAGGGTTTGGTGTTGAGCCTGGTCAGATCGTTGATCCGGGATATATGGATAGATCGGCATTTGAGATCATCAATCGAATGGGCTATAGGAATGAAATCAGGTCCAATCTAAACGCTTCCTTAGGGATTGATGTCTCCTTAGGAAAATATGTTCCAGGATTGAGCGTGAAAGGTATGGTTTCATATGATACCAGAGCAACCACAGCTGCCCAAGGGTATAAACGGGAGAGGCTTTACCTGGCTGAAATAGTCCCCGCATCAAATACATTGAATTATGCAGTGAAGCGTTCCGAAGAGGAGCTTTTAAGTCTTTCAAAAGGTGCTGATTCCAGATATAATATCAACTTACAAGGTTCCATTAACTATGTGAAAACATTCGGTGAGAAACATGACATAACTGGAATGATCCTAGCGCAACGGGATTACTGGGAAACAGTAGCTGGTGAAATTCCTTTCAATGTTATCGGTGTTGCGGGTAGGGTTACGTATGGTTATGATGACCGCTATTTGGCAGAGATCAATATGGGGTATAATGGTTCTGAACAATTTGCCCCAAGTAAAAGATTTGGATTCTTTCCAGCATTCTCTGTTGGATGGATTCTGAGTAATGAACCCTATATGCCAAAATACGAATGGCTTGATAATTTAAAATTCAGAGCATCCTATGGTAAAGTTGGTAATGACCAAATGGGAGGAGTTAGGTTCTTATATCAAACCAAGAATACCTTAGGAGGAGGTCCTTTGGGTAGTTTAGCCACTATACCAGGTTCGAATTCGACTTCAGGTCAAGGAATCATTCAAGGCTTAATCGGCAATCCAAATGTTACTTGGGAGTTGGCAAAGAAGCAAAACTATGGTGTGGATTTGGGGCTGTTTAAGGAATTGACAGCTGCATTTGATTATTATATAGAAGATAGGAGCCAAATCCTTATTCAAAGGCAATCTGTTCCTTCCTTTCAAGGTGTACCGTTAGGAAATATCCCTAGAGTTAATATGGGAATCGTGAACAATAAGGGATTCGAAGTAGAGCTGACTTATAGGAAAACGATAACAGACAAGTTGCATTTGAGCTTCAACGGTAATTATGGTGAAAACAGAAATGTCGTTAAGTTCATTGATGAACCCATTCGCGATGAGTCTTATGTACATCGATATCGTGGAACGGGTTATGCCATGGGACAAAATTTTGGTTATAAAATAGATTATAGCAATGGCAATGGAATGTTCAATAGCCAAGAAGAACTTGATAGTTATTTAGCAACCACGAGTTATGGTTTTGGAGTTCCCAGAGTAGGTTATTTCAAATATGAAGATTTAAATAAAGATGGAGTGGTGGATGATAAAGATCAAGTTCCGATTGGTGCTTCCAGCATTCCTGGAATTACCTATGGATTTGGAATGACCGTTTCGTTTGCAGGATTTGATGCTACGGTGTTTTTCCAAGGAGTAGGTCGCTATTCAGGAGTTTGGGGTGGTACGCAGGGGGTATATGAAAACACTTACAGAGGAACCTACTTCGGATATCACAAAACCGCTTGGACTGCCGAACGATATGCCAATGGGGAGGAAATTACCTATCCAGCACTGAGTACTCAAAGCAACAGTAACCACGTAAACAATGACTTCTTTATCATGAATCGATCCTACATACGATTGAGGAATCTGGAATTGGCATATACCCTACCTGCGAAATTATTGCAGCCTATTGGTGTAAATGCATTCAGAGTCTATGTAAGTGGACATAATTTATTCTTATGGGACAATCTCCCCATGAAACATCTTGATCCAGAGAATATGGATCCAATTGGATATCCGGTTACCAAAATGTTGAATATGGGAGTTAACGTAACTTTTTAAATTTTAGAAATCATGAATTTAAGATTAAGAAAAAATATATACACGATTATATTGGCTGCCTTCCTTTCAGTTGGATTGAATTCTTGTAATAAAGAACTAGATATGGCCCCCGATGGTTATTTTTCCATTGAGGATGTTTTTAAGGATAATCTCAAAGTAGCAGCTTTCTTGAATAGTTGTTATGATCAAATTCCAACGAAAGGAACACGTTATTTTTTCTGGATGCGTGGGCCTGTAGTTTGGAGCGACGAAGCTTGGGACACTGATGCAGAAGCTGAACCAACCTTAATGTCAGGAAGAGTTTACAATGGAGATGCTTCAGCAGCCTTTCACCCCATGACTAATATTAGCATTGATGGCGGAAACGGAGACTATTGGAACCGGTATTGGGCAGGAATAAGAAATTGTACCGTATTTATCAAGAATATAGATGCTGCAACCGTCAATAGTGAAACAGACCGGAAAAGATGGAAAGCTGAAGCTCATCTATTAAGAGCATACTATTATCACGAATTATTGAAATGGTTTGGCTCGGCACTGCCGATCATGCGAGAGCCAATGGAATTTGATGCTGACTTTTCAGGGGTTGAAAAACCAACTTATTACAATTTGGTCAAATTTATAATGGAAGATTGTGATGTTGCCTTGTCAACCTCCGAATTGCCATGGACCATTACCGACCAAGGTGAGCAACACCGGATTACTAAGTCTGTTGCAGAAGCTATAAAATCCAAAGTGATCTTGTATGCCGCTAGCCCCCAGAATAATGCTGGACAAAATTATTGGGAACAGGCCTATACTATTAATAAACAGTCCTTGGCAAATCTGCGGGCAAATGGTTATGAATTGTATAAAAAAGTTAACTATCCTCAAACCTATCTTTCTGCAACAGCATTTATTGGTCCAAAAGTGAATGAGAATGCCTCATTATACAATGAATACTTTACACAAGGTATGCAATTTTCAGGTACTCGAATCGATAAAGAAACTATTTGGCAGAGTAGAGAAGGTCAAGGCAATATTTGGAATATAGATGGAATAGGGGCACAAGATGGATATAAGACAGGTACCTGTCCTAGTCAAGAAATTGTTGATGCTTTTGAAACCATTGATGGAGAACCAATATTGGACCTGGCAAATCCATATCTTGATGAAAAACATCTACAACCGAATTATAACAAAAATAACAAGACCTATAATCCAAATGACCCATATGCAAATAGAGATCCTAGGTTTTATGCCAACATCTATTATAATGGATCTAAGCGGTATGCCTTCTGGAATTTCGCGGAAGTAAAAGAGTCACCTGAAAATTATCCGGCAGGAATGGGAAACCGCATCAGGATTATCGCAACCTACCAAGGAGAACCACAGACAGGTATTGACAGAACAGTTCGAAAAGCAACGAGGACAGGATACTTTCAACGTAAATTCTTGCATCCAAATTCAAGTACCAATAACCCAATCGGAGGGGCAAATACAAAATTGTTCAGACTAGGGGAAGTGATATTGAATTTTGCAGAGGCAGCAGCCGAAGCGGGCCATCTGGAAGAAGCAAGAACTGCCGTGAATGAAATCCGTACTCGGGTAGGGATGCCAGAAATACCACAAGGACTGAGCAAAGAGAATCTAATTCTAAGGGTGAAGCATGAACGAAGAGTGGAATTGGCATTTGAAGAACAACGGTTTTTTGATGTCAGAAGATGGGCAAAACCTGGGGAAAATCTTGCTAAAACCGATAAATGGATAACGGCAATGAACATAACAAGAAATACAGATGGAACTTATGCATATGCCAGAAGAGTGGTAAGAGATGTCGAAAGAAGAAACTATGCAAGCAAGTTTATTTGGTTGCCAATTCCTTTAGAAGAGGCAAATAGGTTGAATTCAATAACTGGGGTAAATTGGCAAAATCCAGGATGGTAAAATTATTTAATAAGATACGATGAAAGATTTTCGAATATATTTTAAGTTGAGCCTTCTTGTGTTTTTATGTAACATGTTACAACTACAGGTTCTTGCACAAGAATCCACAGTGCATATGTCGGGGAAGGTGCTTGATGAACAGCAAAATCCTATCAAGGATGTCATTATATCAACTCAAGACAATAAAATAGGAACTTCCACAAATTGGGAAGGAGCTTTCGAACTTGAAATTCCATTAAGTATTGAGGAATTAAAATTTGAAAGGATAGGCTACAAAACACAGGTAATAAATATCCTAAGAGGAGATAGTACCTCGAATGTAGTGTTAAAAACAGATATTCATCAGATGGATAGAATTATTGATCTAGGTTATAGCAGCACAACCTTTGGAGACCTAACCGGGGCAGTTTCTGTTGTTCAAGGTGAGGTGGTAGAAAGACATCCAGTTGCTAATCTGAGTCAAACATTTGCTGGACGACTTGCTGGATTAACAACGCAAGAATCGTTTTCTGAACTATCAAGGGCGAATACCGAACTATTTGTCCGCGGAATATCCGCAGCAAGAAGTGGCGACCCCTTGATTATGATTGATGGAATTCCTACTTCATATAACAGTAATCAATCATTGGAGTATATTTCTCCAAATGAAATTGAATCTATTACCGTTCTGAAAGATGCTTCTACGCAGGCTATATATGGTATACAGGGTGCAAATGGAGTAATTGTGGTGAAAACAAAAAGAGGAAAAAAAGGTCCTGTAGAAATTAAAGCTAGATTAGATCAATCTTTTCAACAGGTCACTACCAAACCTCTTATGTTTAATGCCCTACAATATGCTGAGTTCAGCAATCAGGCAGGTGTAAATGATGGATTAGGTCCTTTCAGTCAGTTTTCTGAAGATATCATTTCCCATTATCGGACAGGTGATTCTCCGGAATTATATCCTAGCAATAATTGGTATGAAAAGTATTTCAAAGATTTTGCTTCTATGCAAAGATTGGGACTGAACATCACTGGCGGAAATGATAAAGTAACCTATTTTTCAAATTTGAACTTTATGCATCAGGGCGGCTATTTTAATACGGAGTCTAAAGACTATGATGCTAATCCAAAAAACATATGGATAAATTATCGTTCCAATGTTGATATTCAATTCAATAATTATTTGAGCGGTTTCTTAAGATTAAGTGGGAATGTCAAGAGAGAACATGTGCCTGGTGGGGCATCCAATGATGCAACTTACGGAAGTATGTTTCTCATGCCTCCAACTACTTATGGACCATTGACACCAATAGTAAAAGATGAAAATGGTGTAGATTTCCCAGGTAGTGGACAAGTAATTACCACAGATCGCGTGGATCAATCAACTTTTGGAATACTTAATAGAACTGGATATTATAATCATACGGTAACTAATATCAGTTCCCAGTTTGGTCTTAATCTGGATATGAGATTCTTAACTCAAGGGCTGAAGCTTTCTGGAGTATTTGCCTATCAAACTAATTCTGTGGGGAGTTTAGGAACCACTCAGGATTATGAAAGATATATCCGTTCTGATAATTGGAATGAACTGGAATTTTCAAAAAAGGGAGAACAGAATAATACTCCTTTGGCATATGGTAAATCACATTCCTACTATTACCATTTAACCTATAAGGGACAGCTTGATTATTCCAGGGTTTTTGGTGATCATTCAATCAATGCTATGGCTTATGGATTATTTCAAGACCTAACCAAAGCCAATACCAACGCACCTGAACTTCTCCCATACAAACGTCTTAGTACCGGTGCGCAATTGGTCTACAACTACGATGATCGTTATGTTTTAAAAGGAGTGTTTGGATATTCAGGTTCTGAACAATATGCTCGTTCACATCGGTATTTATTTACTCCAGCGGTAGCAGCAAGTTGGATCGCTAGCAATGAATCATTCTTAGAGTCAAGTACCGACTGGTTGAGCTTATTGAAATTTAGGGCATCTTGGGGAAAAACTGCGAATGATCAGAGCGATTTACAACGATATGCCTATCTGGACCAAATCACTCAACAGTCAGGTGGACCAATAGGATATTTACAATATTTAATTACCGAGAGACAAACTGGTAACCCTAATATTCAAGCTGAAGTATCCACCAAAACAAATTTTGGTCTCGACTTGGGACTTTTTAATTCAATCACTTTCTCTGCAGATATTTTCAAAGAGAAAATGGAAAACATGGTTGTGGGAGCAGTTTCTACCATTCCTGCCTATCAAGGGATTCCACTTTCAAATTATCCAAGGTTAAATGAGGGGATATTTGAAAACAAAGGTTATGAACTAACCCTTCGATACGACAAAAGATTAAATGATAAGTTGTCATTTTATGTTGAAGGGATGTATTCAAAAAACCATAATACTATCATTAGTTGGAATGAGGCACAACGGACGGAAGATTTTCACTACCGTATCAGAGAAGAGGGATATTCATATGGCCAACAATTTGGCTACTTAGTTGACTACAGCCAAGGAAATGGTTTTTTCAATTCACAAGCTGAAATTGATGCTTCAGGTTTGGAATATGGATTTGGTGCAGTTCGGGTTGGTGATTTAAGATATCAGGATTTGAATGCTGATGGGATAATAGATGAGAGAGATCAAGGCCCTGTTGGTAGCGGTTTGGTCCCTAGAGCAACTTATGCATTTTCCGGAGGATTGAGATACAGTGCATTTGATATGAACTTTATTTTCCAAGGCATAGGGGATTATTCAAGAATGATGATGGGGCCAGGGATTTGGGAAATTACCAATGGAGGAATGTATACCGCATTACATCAAAATGCTTGGACTTCGGAGCGATATGCAAATGGTGAAACGATAACATGGCCAGCTTTGTCTACCGAAAAATCAGTAAACCATGAAGCCAGTGATTTTGTCAATTTCAATAAGTCATACCTAAGATTACGAAACCTTGAGTTGGGTTATTCTTTGAAAAGAGAGTCAACCAAGAAAATAGGTTTTGATCAAATCCGGTTTGTATTGTCTGGGCAAAACTTATTTACCTGGGATAAGATGAAAACCAAAGATTTTGGCCCTGAAGGAGCAGGATATATGACCTTCCCGGTATATAGAGTATATAGTTTTGGGGTAAACCTCATGTTGTAGAAATATAAAATAGATTATTGATTTAAGAGAACAAAAATTATGAAACTACATAAAAATATCTTTTACTCATTGCTTCTGATATGTCTTTCAACATCATGTAATAAGCAATTGGATTTACCAAGTGATGGTAGAATCAGCATGGATCAGGTATTCAGTGATTATAACAGAACGAGAGGGTATCTGAATTCCTGCTATGGACATGCCCCTGGTCCAAATATTATACGATCATCTTATTCTGATGAAGCACAGGATGCCGATGATGTAATCGATGGTTCACAATACATCATGTGGTATGGTGGAAATATTACAACATCCACTTTTCCTAACTACTCTCCAGATGGCGGACCTTGGACAAGCTTATATGAAGGGATAAGAAAATGCAATGTTTTTTTGGAAAACATAAAGACAGCGACCGTATATGTTGGGGATGAAGAAAAGGCAGGTTGGGTTGCTCAAGCCCATACTTTAAGGGCATTATATTATTTACAGTTAATAAAACGATACGGTTCGGGGCCTTTATTTGATGCCCCACTACCTTTAGATCATGACTTTTCTAAGGACAAGAAATCATCTTTCTCAGAGATAGTAACTTTTATTTTGAAAGATTGTGATGAAGCCTTAAAAGTTCCTGATACCAGAGATGGTTTTTCCTGGGCAATTTATGATAATCAGTTCGGTAAAATGTCTAGAGCCATAGCTTATGCGATCAAATCTCAGGCTGTAACATATGCGGCTAGTCCCTTATGGTCAGATGGTACCTATACATGGGAGGATGCGACGAAAATCACGGCAGAAGCCTTGGCACAATGTCTTGCCAATGGTTATGAATTGTTTGCTAATAAACCCGAGGCGGGTATTGCGCAAAATGCCTATGCCTTATATTTTATTACCTCCTCGAATGACCAACGTGCCGTTGATAAAGAAACAATCTATCAATTGGGTGGTCAATTACAAGTATGGAAAAACGCTGGTTTGCCTACAAACCCAGGAATGGAAAGAGCAGGGCCAAATCCTACCCAAGAATTAGTCGATAGTTATGAAATGGCAAATGGAGAAACCCCAATTTTGGGTTATTCTGATGCGAATCATTTACAACCTATAATAAATCCTGCATCAGGGTATGATCCAATGAAACCTTATGTTGGTCGAGATCCTCGTTTCTATGCCTCGATTTATTATAATGGCGCTGATAGGAACCTTGCAGGTAGCTTGATTCAAACCTATGTTGGTGGATCGGAAGGCATTTCTACAACAGATAGAAGATATACAAGAACTGGATATTATTTAAGGAAATTCAACAACCATCGCTCTGGAGCGAGTAATAATTCTGATGGAGCAGTTCGATTATTTCGACTTGGAGAATTGTACCTGAACTTCGCTGAGGCAGCCTATCAGTCTGTAGGTGCCGATGTGAAAGTGAATGATTCAAATCTAGGATTAAGTGCAAGAGAGGCGCTGAATGCCATTAGAAAAAGAGCAGGCATGCCGGATCTGAAAACAGGGATGACCAAGCAAGATTTTGAAAAAAGATACAGGAATGAGAGACGAATCGAACTGGCATTTGAAGAACATCGTTATTTTGACGTACGCAGATGGAAACTCCTAAGTACTACCGATAAATTCGTAACAGGGATGCGCATTCAGAAAAGCGGTGAATCAGAAACATTTACTAGATTTAAATTTAGAGATCGTGGTAGTTCAGCAGACAAATTCTTATTATATCCTATTGATCAAATAGAAGTGAACAAAATTTTCCAGTTAACTGGAGAAAATTGGCAAAACCCGGGATGGCTTGATTAGCCATCCCAAAAAACCTAAACCTAATGAATAAAATTTTTTTAACAACAATCTTCCTAATTTTATTGGGACAGGGCACATCATTTTCACAGCAAGTACCTTTTGTGAGCAGTAATGACTGGGCATTTACGGATGCATTGGGCAGAAAAGTAATTAGCTCTGAAAAAGGTGCTCCAAAGCGGGATAAAACCGTAGCTATGTTTTATTGGACATGGCACGAAGGAAATGATGATACTAGTTATCAAGTCAAGAATATAACCAATATCGTCCGAGAATATCCTGAAGCTATGAAGGATTATGACCATCCGGCATGGGGAACAAAAAAACCTGGTTTCTTTTTTTGGGAGGAACCTTTATTTGGATATTATAAAACAACAGATCCATGGGTTTTGAGAAAACATGCTGAAATGTTGGCAGACGCAGGGGTGGATGTGGTGTTTTTTGACTGTACCAATGGAAGTTTGACTTGGCAAGATTCTTATGAAGCATTATTTAAAACTTGGGATCAAGCACAAAAAGATGGAGTGAAAGTACCCAAAATAGCTTTTCTTTTGCCATTCGGTCCTGTACCACATTCTGCAGTATCATTGAGACAATTGTATAAAGATGTCTATCAGCCGGGCAGATATAAAAACCTATGGTTTATTTGGAAAGGTAAGCCAGGTATTATGGCTTATCCAGATAATTTAGAAAAGAATGGAACCGACCTAGAAATTGCAAATTTCTTTACATTCAGACCCGGACAACCCGACTATGTGGATGGACCTACAAGAAATGATCAATGGGCTTGGCTCGAGAATTATCCTCAACACGGATATGCAGCATTAAATAATGGGAAATTCGAACAGGTTGCGGTAGGTGTTGCACAAAACGCAGGGCCATCAACTAATGGACATTGCTCAGCTTTTAACCTCCCAGGAACGTATGGAAGAAGTTATAGTAAGAGAAATGGTTTTGACCCTAGAGTAGATGGTTACCTATATGGATGGAATTTTCAAGAACAGTGGGACCGAGCATTTGAATTAGATCCTGAATTGGTATTTGTGACTGGCTGGAACGAATACATAGCTGGACAATGGTTGCCAAAAGATAGTTGGACAGGAGATCCATTTTCCTTCGTTGATCAATTTGATTGGACTCACAGCCGCGATATAGAACCTAATAAGGGCTGGGGTGACAAAGGTGATGTATATTACCAACAATTGATCGACAACGTGCGTAAATTTAAAGGACTAGACCCTCCAACCAAGGTTTCTGAAGCAAAGACCATAAAAATTGGTAATAAAAATGAATGGGATAATGTATTGCCGCAGTTTAAGCATTATGCAGGTAATACCATCCACAGGGATCACCGTGGCAGATACAGTGAGTATTACACAAATAACAGTGGTAGAAATGATATTATTGAAGCTCGCGTCGCAAGAGATAAAGCCGATGTATTCTTTTACGTCGAAACTGCTGAAAAATTGAGCCCGTCCACTGATCCAAATTGGATGATGTTGTTTATTGATGTAGATAGAGATAAAAGCACGGGTTGGAATGGATATGATTATGTGATTAACAGGGTTAATCCCAAGAATAATAAAGCTGTTATAGAGAAAAATATAGCTGGCCGATGGGAATGGGAATCAGTTGGAACAGCTCCAACATCCATTCAGAATAACCGACTTGAAATTGCTGTTTCTAGGTCGCTGTTAAAATTAGATGGCAAACCTGTAAATTTTGAATTTAAATGGAATGATAATATGCAAGAGAACGGAAATATCATGGACTTCTATGTAAATGGTGATACAGCACCCGGTGGTCGATTTAATTTTGTTTATAAAGCAGATTAGATTTTGTAGTACAAACCTAATTTTTTAACCTTAAAACTTATTATGAAAAAGTCAATATTGAGTCGTTCTCTAATCTTTTCATTCGCTTTTTTCTATACGATCTGTTACGGTCAAGTATTTACAGGAGTTGATGATTTAGGAAGAGTATTGCCTCAGCAAAATGAAGTCGGTGAAAAAAAAGCAGGAAAGCAAGTTGGAATCTTTTATTTTCTGTGGCAAGGGGATAAGGGTTCTCCAACATCTGAAAGAAATTGGGATCTGACCAAGCTTTATCAGTATCATCCTGAGGTCTTCCAAGACTTTCATCATCCAAACTGGGGTGGAGGTTCTGCAGGTCCTGGAAAATATTATTTTTGGGGAGAGCCTATTTATGGGTATTATAAGGGCGACGACTATTGGGTTCATCTGAAGAATATGCAATTGTTGACGGATGCTCAAGTAGATTTTTTAATATTGGATGCTACCAATAGATTGACCTATGCTCCACAAGTCAAGGCCTTACTTGCAGCATTAAAAACAGTGCGAGAACAAGGTAAAAAAGCACCTAAGCTGGTGTTCTATACAAATACTGCCTCAGCTGATGCTATGCAAGAGATCTACGATACTTTTTATTCTGAATCTGCAAAAGACAAAGATCAGGAAAGCTGGTTTATCTTAGATGGAAAACCGTTGATAATTGGACTTGGGAAAGATGCGAAAGGAAGGAACTATGAAAAATTTTTTACTATTCGTGAATCTCAATGGCCCAATGAACCTGAAAAAGTAGATGGATGGCCATGGATTGAGTTTCAAAGGCCACAGAAAGTTTATAAAAACAATCGTGGTGAACGTGAGATTATAAATGTTTCTGCTTCGCAGCATCCCAATTTGGACGCTTCAATGGGAGGTTCTGCTTTTTATGGTGCTCCAGGAAATTGGGGACGAAGCTATAGAAAAGGACATCCAGGTAATCCTGAAAAGGATATCTTTTTTGGTTATAATATCCAAGAACAGTGGGATTATGCTCTATCACAAGATGTTCCTTTTGTCTTTGTCACGGGTTGGAATGAATGGATTGCAGGTAAATGGAGCAGATCGGATGAAAAGAAAAATCAAGCTCATTTTGTTGATCAAGCAAATGCTGAATATAGTAGGGATATTGAGCCAACATGGACCGGTGGACTGAAGGATAATTATTATATGCAAATGATCAGTAATATTTTGAGGTATAAAGGCATGGATGCCTTGAAAAAAGTTCAAAGTATAGATAAGTTGCCTGAATTGAAGGGGTGGAAAAACACGGAAGAAATCTATGTTGATTATGTCGGGGATATATTGAAAAGAGACCACCCAGGAGCTCAAAGCGAGCCTACAGTTCAATATAAAAATGAATCCGGTAGAAATGATTTGAAAACCCTAAAATTTGCATCTTCGCCCAAAGAATTAGGGTTTTATGTTCAAACGAATAATAAGTTGACAGAAAGAAACTCCAACAATTGGATGGTACTTTGGTTGAATACAGATGCAAATTACAATTCAGGATGGTTCGGCTACGACTATAGAGTAATTAATGGAAATCAGCTACAGCAATTTAGCAATGGGTTCTGGAAAGATTTCGGAACTGTTGATTTTGTTGTTTCTGAAAATGAATTGCTAATAAAAATCCCTAATTCAACCATTGGGTTGCCCTCAAAGGGTTTTAACATAGAATTTAAATGGTCGGATAATATGATGAAAGACGATCCTTTGGATTGGTACATTAATGGTGATACCGCTCCAGGTGGAAGATTAAATCTAACTGTAAAAGTCGAATAATTAAAAAAGGCGGGTAACCACATCGGTACTCGCCTTTTTCTATATTAAATGTTTGGTTTCTTATCTTAAATCTACCAATTCGAATCCAGGATATTTTCCTTTATTAAATTGAAATGTAGATTCAGCAATTGGGCTATTCACATATAATGTATTGATTGTATATGTATATTTTGCTCCCGATTTGTCGAAGATAGTCACATCATGGATGTGCTTGTTCTTATTGATACGAACCTGAATTTTTGAGTAATTACTTTTGCTGTCTTCAGGTGTTAAATCAATTGAAGTTAATTTACCATCAGATCCATTACTAGTGGTAGAAGAATTACCATACTTGTAACCTGATTTATAAAAAGTAAATATATTATTAGGGCCAATTGATTGACCGCTATTATCTGCATCAGATACTTGAACTTCTTTATCTTCCTTTAGTACAGACCAAGTAGATTTACCATCCGAGATAAGGTCTTGTGCAGGTAAATTAATTTTAAATTGATTTACAGGTTTATTTAAGAATAGTTGACCCTTATCTGAAAAATTTTCACCATTTGCTTGTGTTGCTTTAAAAGTGAAGTCAGATTGAATGGTTTTATAGCCATCATATTTCCTTGAAACTTCATCTAGTACGCTTTTTGCATTCTGGCCAAAAGTGAATGTTACACTGAAAAGTGCAACCAGTAAATACATAAATTTCATCATCATTAATTATCTTTTCTTAATGTTTCCAAATATTGTTCCAATGAGTATTCATCTGGATACAGCACCTCGCGTGCTTTGCTTCCCTCAAATGGACCTACAATACCAGCAGCTTCCAATTGATCGATGATTCTTCCAGCGCGGTTATATCCTAATTTTAACTTACGCTGAATTAATGATGTTGAGCCTTGTTGATGCATAACGATTAACCTTGCAGCTTCTTCAAACAACTGATCTCTATCGGCAAGATCGAAATCTGCTAGTCCGGAACCTTCACCGTTTTCATCCACATATTCTGGCAATAGGTGGGCTGAAGGATATCCTCGCTGCGAACCTATGAAGTCAGATATCTCATCCACTTCAGGTGTGTCCACAAAAGCACATTGAATGCGTGTTAGGTCACTACCCGTTGAAAGTAACATGTCACCACGTCCGATCAATTGGTCTGCTCCACCGCTATCCAATATGGTTCTTGAGTCGGTTTTAGAAAGAACCCTAAATGCTAAACGTGCAGGGAAGTTAGCTTTGATCGATCCTGTAATAACATTCACGGACGGCCTTTGCGTTGCAATGACTAGGTGAATACCAATAGCACGAGCTAACTGCGCAAGACGAGCAATAGGAGTTTCAATTTCCTTACCAGCTGTCATGATCAAATCGGCAAACTCATCAATTATAAGAACTATAAATGGTAAGAATCGATGACCCTCCTCAGGGTTTAATCTGCGATTGATAAATTTTGCATTATATTCTTTTAAATTCCTTACTTGTGCATTTTTTAATAGGTCATATCGCTGATCCATTTCAATACAAAGTGAATTTAATGTGTTGATTACCTTTTTAGTATCTGTTATTATGGGTTCATCCTCATTAGGCAATTTGGCCAAGAAATGTCTTTCAATTTTTTTGAATAAAGACAATTCCACTTTTTTAGGATCGACCAAAACAAATTTTAATTCTGCCGGATGTTTTTTATAAAGCAATGAAGTCAAAATAGCGTTAATACCAACTGATTTACCCTGTCCCGTTGCCCCTGCTACTAATAGGTGAGGCATTTTTGCTAAATCAGCAATATAAACTTCATTGGATATCGTTTTACCTAAAGCAATTGGCAAATCCATATCCGATTTTTGATATTTTTCAGTTGCCAAAATAGAGCGCATTGAAACCATCTCAGGCGTAGAGCTAGGAACTTCAATACCGATCGTTCCCTTACCAGGCATTGGAGCGATAATACGAATTCCTAAAGCAGCTAAACTTAAAGCGATATCATCCTCCAGATTTTTGATCTTAGAAATACGTACTCCGGGTTTAGGGATGATTTCGTATAACGTTACTGTAGGGCCGATGGTAGCCTTTATATGTTCAATTTCAATACTGTAATTTCTTAATGTCTCGACAATACGATTTTTGTTTGCCTCTAACTCTTGTTGATTGATCGTGATCTTTCCACTGCCGTATTCCTTCAACAAGTCTAATCCTGGATATTGGTATCCCGAAAGATCTAATTTTGGGTCATATTCTCCGAATTTATCGACCAAATCATTAGCAGAAATTGGTTTCTCTTCAATAACCTTTTCAACAGTTAGTGCTGGCTCAGCAACTTCTTCAACTCTCTTTTCAGGAACAACTGGAGCATCTATCGTAAATTCAATTTCTTTGTCTTCAGATCTTCCAAAATTTGTGTTTGGCTTAATCGAATTGACATTCAATGGTAATGAAACTGTATTTTCCTCTTCCTCCTCAGAATTGAAATCTAAAGTATCAACTTCATCTTCTTCCTCCGGAAGTGAAAAAGTTTCAGTAGCTACATTTTGAGGTTGATTTTGACGAATTTTATTGTTTACAGTGGTGTAGTTAGCATCATCACCTTCAAATTCCTCATCCTCATCTTCTAAATCTTTTTTGGAAGATTGGAAGGAGAATCTAAGATCATAGTTGTACAGTAAGACTAATGCCGTTAGAAATACAAAGACTAACAACCCACCCGTACCAACAGTTCCAATTTGATTTTTTAGGATTTGATTTGTCCAAAATCCAAATTTCCCTTCAAGAATATGAGGAGTGTTTGAGATAAAATCTTGTGCGAAACCTAAAGTAATGGATAAGATAATGATGGATATGGATGAATAAAGAATAGTTTTCCATACAGGAAGAAGTGATCTTTTGTAAAGGAATTTATATCCAATGACAAAAAGCATTAGAATGAATAGGAAAGAGGCAACCCCAAACCATTCATAAATAAACTGGTTCGCCAATAAAGCTCCGAATTTCCCTAATTTATTCTGTACAATAGGTGTGTCTATATTTTCATCATGAATTTCTTCAGAAGTTTGCAATAGTGTGCTCCAACCACCATTGCTTTGAGCAATGTAACTCTGGTCGGATTGCCATGTAAAGAGGTAGGAAACAAAAGCAACAGTGAATAATCCAGCTAATAACAGCAGGAATAAACCTAATATTTTGAGAGCCTTCCTTTGTCCTTCAGAGAAATTGATGGATTCGAAAGACTTTGTTTTAGCTCTTTTTTCATATGAAATAGTGGTGTTCTTCGCCTTCTTAGTCCTAGTTGTTCCACTACCGTTTTTAAATGTATTTAATTTAGCCATTCAATATGACGCTATTTACGTTATTACAAACTTAAAAAAAAATGAGAGAATGTGAGTCTTCATTGATTTGAATTCTATGAACTTGTAGCAATAAGCTCTCCAATTTCGTTGTATATTTGAATTAAAAGGTTTTAATATAAGTATGTTTCAAATTAATAAAAAATTACTGGGTGCTTTTGTGCTAATTCTTTCAATTTTCATACAAAGTTGTGCGAAAGATTCCACTGAAAGTTTAAATGCCTCATTGCATGATTCTTTTGCAGGAATTGCTGCATTTAATGGTATTCAGTCCACCAAAAATCTTCAGTTTTTAGTAGATGGTAAACTGATTAATAAAACTGAAGATGATTTTAGTACAGGTGGATATTTAAACTATCGTACTATATTCCCTGGTAAAAGGAAAATTGATATTGTATCAACAGGTAATCAAATCTATCATAAATCTGAAAGAGATTTCAAAGATTCAAAATTCTATACCTATTTCTTATTTGGGAAAAATAATGTTGAGGGATTAGTTACAGAGGATGATATTATTAAATCAAATCCTGGGAAATTGAAAATTAGGGTAGTGAATTTGGTTGATGATTTACATCCAATTAAACTTGATTTTAACTATCTAAATTCTAAATTCAGCTATAATTTTGATTCAAGAATATATGGCTTTCATGAATATTCTTCAAAAGAGAGTTTTAAATTTAAAATTAGCTCAACTGATAAAAAATATAATGATCTTGAAATCTCGCTAGCTGGAAAAGATCGTTCTGTAAATACAATAGTTATTTATACAGAATTGAATAATGAAATGAAGGAAGTGCTGAATTATAAAATATTAGAACTTTAAAAAGTTAGAGAATAAAAAAATCCCGTTAGATTGCCTAACGGGATTTTTTTATATCTAAAATTTTATGCTACCGTAATTAAGTAATAGTTCTTCTTACCACGTTGAGCAATTAAATACTTTCCATTGATCAATTTGTCTGTATTGACAATGTATTCAATGTCATTTAATTTTTCTCGGTTAAGAGAAACACCACCTCCCTGCAACATTTTTCTAGCCTCACCTTTAGAGGAGAACACCTGAGTCTCTACCGCCAAGAGGTCTAGAATATTTATTCCATCCTCCAATTTGTTTTTGTCTAGTGTGAATTGTGGAACCCCATCAAATACCTCTAAAACTGCATCGTGGTCTAAGTTAGACAAGAAACTTAAATCCCCATTTCCAAAAAGAAATTCTGAAGTTTTTACAGCGGTTTCATAATCTAATTCAGAGTGAGTCCGGACAGTAATATCATGTGCTAATGCTTTTTGCACAATTCTTAAGTGTGGAGCAGCATCATGCTCAGCAATGATCGCATCGATTTCTTCCTTCGGTTTTAAAGTAAAGATCTTGATCCAATTCTTCGCATCATCATCCGTAGCATTTAACCAGAATTGATAATATTTATAAGGAGATGTCTTCTTCGCGTCTAACCAAACAGCACCAGATTCAGTTTTTCCGAATTTCTGACCATCCGATTTTTTAATTAATTGTGTAGTTAAACCAAAAACAGTTCCTAGTTCTAATTTGCGAACGATTTCACTTCCTGTTACAATATTACCCCATTGATCAGAACCTCCCATTTGGATTTTGCAGTTCTGGTTTTTCCAAAGGTAATAGAAATCATAACCTTGAATTAATTGATAGGAGAATTCAGTGAAGGAAAGCCCATTTTCGCCTTCCAAACGTTTCTTTACAGAATCTTTGGCCATCATATAATTCACGGTAATCAGCTTGCCAACATCACGAATAAAATCTAAGAAGCTAAAGTTCTTAAACCAATCGAAGTTGTTCACCATTTTCGCATCAGTTTCACCTTCACCAAATGTTAAGAATTTGGTTAATTGATGTTTTAAAGATGCTACATTGTGTTGCAACGTAGCCTCATCAAGAAGATTACGTTCAGCTGATTTAAATGAAGGGTCTCCAATCATCCCTGTTGCTCCACCAACCAACGCAATCGGTTTATGTCCTGCGTGTTGAAAGTGAATTAGGGTCATGATTTGAGTTAAATGACCAACATGTAGTGAATCGCCTGTCGGGTCGAAACCGATGTATCCTGCTACCTGTTCTTTGTTTAACAATTCTTCTGTTCCTGGCATGATGTCTTGAAGCATGCCTCTCCAGCGTAGTTCTTCTACAAAGTTCATAATATACCCTTAAGATTTTAATTTAAGTTGCAAAGATACGAGATTAAAATGTATCTTTCAGAGAATTATTGATTAGATATTACGGATGAATTTTCTTTCTCATTTCTATTTTGAAAGGTTTGCAACGGTTCCTGAACGTGTTTTAGGCTCATTGCTGCCCGACTTATTGAAGAATGTAGATAAGACCTATATTTTTCATCCTCAAAAACATGAAGAACAGCTTTTTATCCATCCCTTGAGCATGGAAATCTCTGAAGGCTGGTATCGCCATGTTGAAATCGATAAATTATTCCATAGTAGTGAATTTTTCCTCACTCATTGCCACCATTTAAAAAGAAAATTAGATCCAGTGTTAGAAGGTACACCCATTCGTGGAACTTTTATGGCGCATATTGCTGTTGAATTAATGCTTGATCATCTGCTTATTAGACATCAATTGGTAAATGTGTCAAGACTGTATGAGCATTTGGAAAACGTTAATAGACCGATTTTAAAAGGATATCTAAGGACCATTGGGGTTGAAGATATTGATGGATTCTTAACTTTCTATGATAAATTCATTGCCTGGAAATATATTGCAGATTACAAGGATTTGGATCAGATCTCTAAACCTTTAATTAATATTTCAAAACGGATTTGGACCTTCGAGGTTCCTCCAGGAATTCATGAGGGACTAACACATGTATTAGTTGATTACTGCAATGAGGACCTAAAGGATTTTAAAGATATTTACACATATATTCAAGATAACATAACGTATTTGTCATAATTTTTTTCACTTTTGTTACTTGTCCAATAAATTAACTAAAATATGTCTAATAGACTTTTCCGAAAGAAAAGCGTTGATCAAATTCTTTCAGACGCTGAACATGGCGGTTCTGGCTTAGCAAAAATATTAGGAGTTCGAGATTTGGTTTCCCTGGGAATAGCAGCCATAGTGGGGGCGGGAATCTTCAGTACAATTGGTTTGGCCAGTTATAATGGAGGTCCGGCTGTATCACTATTGTTTGTTTTTGTTGCTTTTGCTTGTGTGTTTACTGCTCTTTCGTATGCACAATTTGCAAGTACAGTTCCTGTTTCAGGTAGTGCTTATACTTATGCATATGTTGCATTTGGTGAACTTTTTGCCTGGATAATAGGGTGGGCCCTCGTTCTCGAGTATGCGGTATCAAACATGGTTGTTGCCATTTCTTGGTCGCAATATTTTGTGTCAATGCTCGAGGGTTTTGGAATACATCTGCCCAAATGGCTTACCATGGCTCCTGGTTATGCATTGGATGCCCATGCAAAATTCCTTGAAGTAGGCATTGAGAATATGGAGAAAATAGATAAATTAGCTTTGCAGGCATATCAATCCGCTCCTCGAATTTTTGATTTCCCAATTATTTTCGACCTACCAGCAGGACTTATTACTTTTTTAGTAACATGGTTAGTTTACATCGGGATCAAAGAGTCAAGGCGTGCGAGTAATATCATGGTATTGATTAAAATCGGAATAATTCTCGCTGTGATATTCGGAGGTATCTTCTTTGTAAAACCAGAAAATTGGACACCATTCGCACCCAATGGAATAGGAGGGGTAATGAGTGGCGTAGCTGCTGTATTCTTTGCATTCATTGGATTTGATTCTATTTCAACAACTGCCGAAGAATGTAAGAATCCTCAAAGAGATCTTCCGCGTGCAATGATTTATTGTCTTTTAATCTGTGCTGTACTCTATGTCGCTATTACTTTAGTATTAACAGGCATGGTAAACTATAAAGAATTAAATGTTAAAGATCCTTTAGCTTATGTCTTTGAATACGTTGGGTTTGATCATATGGCAGGAATTATTTCTGTTACCTCAGTCATTGCTATTACAAGCGCATTATTAGTGTTCCAATTAGCACAGCCTAGAATTTGGATGACTATGAGTAGAGATGGTCTTTTATGGAAGAAGTTCGCTACAATCCATCCAAAATATAAAACACCATCTTTTGCCACCATTATCACAGGAATTGTTGTGGCTATTCCTGCCTTATTCTTTAAGATGGACTTCTTCGTAGATCTTACCTCTGTTGGTACATTCTTTGCTTTTATCCTTGTTTGTGGCGGGGTATTGTATATGGATCATTCCGGCCTTTCAAAGCGTTCAAAATTTAAAGTTCCATATGTAAATGGAAAGTACATCGTAGGAATTGGATTTATCATTGGTTTGATCTTAGCGATTAAATTTAGTGGGGAATCTTTATCACATTGGTTAGAAATGGGCTCCACCAAGATTATTTTGCATAAATCATTGGTCATTGTCTTTTGGTTAGCCTGGTTGGTTCTGAGTGTCCTAAGCTTTAAATATAATTTCTCTTTGTTGCCGGTAACAGGTATTCTGGTTAACTTATATCTGATGTCTGAATTAGGTGCTAGTAACTGGATAATTTTTATACTTTGGCTGTTGGCAGGTTTAGGAATTTATTTTGGATATGGGTATCGAAATTCAAAATTAAGAGCTCAAGATGAAAAATAACTAGATGAAAAAGAAGGCTGCCATTTGATTGGCAGCCTTCTTTTTTTAAAGTCTTGTTAGCTTAACTTCTTCAGTGTTTGGAATTGTCAATGGTACTCGTTCTAGAGTCACAAAACTACTATCTAAGCCAAACCCTTTTTCTTCTGAAAGACTGAATTTCTTCAGGATTTTATAGATCTCTAGGATAATTTTCTCATTCCATTTTAAGAAATGTGTTTTTGAAATCACTTTTTCTAATACTACGAAGTTAAAATCTCCTGGGATATTGTATTTTTTCAGTGTATCGTAATTGCTGGTAATATTAATTTCTCCCTTATTGACCATATCCTCAACAACTTTTCTGAATAACAAACTGATTTTTTGTTCTTCTCTGAAGCCTAAATGAAAATCAATCCTAATTAATTTACCAGGAATCAATTGAGTTACTTTATATTCCCTTGTATGTGGGTTATCCATTACATCTACGTGTACTAACCAATAGACATCCGCACGTTTAGGCTTTTTATTAATGATCGAATAAGTAATTTTAGCCTCAACTTCATTTATGTTATTGGCACTAGTAAGGTATACTAGATGGGATGAAAATTGAGGAACAGACTTATCTTCGCTTAATTCAGAAAGGATAGGGAAATAATCCTTAATATTTATGAATTTAACGAATCTATTCTTAATTTTTCTAGCCCCATACCAACTATACATGATGACGAATAATGTCAGTGCTAATAGTAATGTTAACCATCCGCCATGTGCTATTTTACTAATGTTACCTACTAAGAATGCAACCTCGATAATTGTGTAAACAATAGCAAAGAGTCCAACCAATATGGGATTAATTCTTTTACGAATCATAAAGACTGTCATTAAAATAGTAGTCATTATGAAGGTTAGATTAATTGCTAATCCATAAGCCGCTTCCATATTGCTTGATTCCCTAAAGATTAGGATGATTAGCATACAACCTAGATATAGTATTAAGTTGACAGAAGGAACATAAATCTGTCCCTTATGATCACTCGGATATCTGATTGCAACCTTAGGCCAAATATTCAAGCGTACAGCCTCAGCAATTAGCGTGAATGAACCCGAAATCATTGCTTGACTGGCAATAATTGCCGCTATTGTTGCAATGGTTACCCCCCATATAATAAACCAATCAGGCATAATCGCATAAAATGGATTAATTTCTCCCATTTGAGTACCTACATGTTCAAGCAACCATGCTCCTTGACCAAAATAATTGAAGATCAACATGAGTTTAACAAAAATCCAACTGATTCTGATATTGGACTTTCCACAGTGTCCCATATCAGAATATAAAGCTTCGGCTCCTGTTGTACAAAGGAAAATAGCCCCAATAATAAACCAAGCATTGGGGTAAGTGGCTAATAATTCATAGGCATAATAAGGATTTAGAGCTTTCCATATTTCAGGTGAATGATGAAGGTAGGAGAATCCTAAAAATCCAATCGTAGAGAACCATACAAACATCAATGGCCCAAAAACTCGTCCAACAATGTTAGTTCCAAACCGCTGAATAACAAATAGTAATGAAATTATTAAAACGACAACTGGAATGGTCGGAAACCCAGGGTTTTTTATTGCAATCCCTTCCACAGCAGAAGAAATCGTAATAGCAGGGGTAATCATACCATCTGCTAGTAAAGTACTTCCACCGATAATTGCTGGAATGATCAGCCATTTTGCCCGCTTTCGCACTAAGGAATAAAGTGATAGGATTCCACCTTCACCCTTATTATCAGCATTGAGGGTGATTATCACATACTTAATAGTGGTCTGTAAAGTCAAGGTCCAAAAAATACAGGATAAACCACCATAGATCATGATTTCCTGAATTTCACCTTTATTAAAAATAGCTTTGAAAACGTAGAGGGGAGAAGTTCCGATATCTCCAAAAATGATACCTAAACTGATTAATAAACCTGACCAGCTAAGGCGCTGAAGGTTCTGCTTATGGTCTCCTGACATATTAATTTATTATTTTTATTCTATTATAAATCGAAGGCGAAATTACAACATTTAATGCGACAACGTATTTTCCTGTTAAAAATTGTTAAAGCATTTAAAATTTCCCTTAAAAAAAATGAAAAAACGTTACTTTTGTAATAGGATTTATGGAATTAATGTTTACATTTGATTAAACCATAACCTAATTCGAATATCTAAATAGAGACATGAAATTAGAATTTAGAAAAATATCACACCTTGTTGCCTGCTCACTGTTCCTATTCTTAGGAGTAGCTAGCTATGCTCAAGCTTCTAATTCAAATGTTTCCCCTGAATATGCGAGTCTAGCACCTTCCAAAATTTCAGCTATTGAGCGCTCTAAATCGAAAGAAGATGAGAACGATAAACTGATAAACAATGTGAAAGTTTTTTACAATCCTATCTCAGAACAAATCTCTGTTACATTCAAGCTTGCAAAAGTAAATAATATTACAATAAAAGTAATGGATGCTTTAGGAAATGAAGTATTAAGTTTACATAACGGAAGTTTAGATGCTGGTATGCAAAACCTTAGTTTCGAAACTCAACAAAAACTTGCCGAAGGCTTTTATTTCGTTAGAGTATCCGGTGGTTCTGAAACAATTGTTAAAAGAATCTCTATAAAACTGTAATTATTTCTATTAAAATTAGATATAAGGCTCCAATAGGAGCCTTTTTTGTTTCCTATAGAAATCTTGGTACTAATTGGTCAAAGGAAATTTAGAACCAAAATAATCTGGAAGTCTTTTTTCTTAAAATACTATAAACAAAAAATGCTTCGAATTTTTCGAAGCATTTTTTGTTGTGAATATGAAATATTATTTTCTATCTGAGATTTCAACGTATGGACGTAAAGTCTCTCCGATGTAAACTTGTCTTGGTCTACCGATAGGTTCTTTGTTATCGCGCATCTCTTTCCATTGTGCAATCCATCCTGGAAGACGTCCCAATGCAAATAATACGGTAAACATATCAGAGTTAAATCCTAATGCGCGGTAAATAATTCCTGAATAGAAGTCAACGTTTGGATATAGTTTTCTGTCAATAAAATACTGATCATTTAATGCTGCTTCCTCAAGACGTTTAGCAATATCTAAAACTGGATCTTGTACTCCTAATTTCTCTAAAACATCATCACATGCTTTTTTGATAATTTTAGCACGTGGATCAAAGTTTTTATATACACGGTGACCAAATCCCATCAAACGGAAAGGATCGTTTTTATCTTTTGCTTTTGCAAGATATTTATCAGCATCACCACCATCTTCTTTAATCGCTTCAAGCATTTCAATTACCGCTTGGTTGGCTCCACCATGTAATGGACCCCATAGCGCATTGATACCTGCTGAAATCGAAGCATACATGTTGGCATTCGATGATCCTACCATACGTACTGTGGATGTTGAACAGTTCTGCTCGTGATCCGCATGTAAGATCAATAATTTATGCATTGCATCGATTACTAATGGATCGAAGGTTTTATCTTGATTAACCTCTCCAAAAATCATATTCAAAAAGTTCTCGATATATCCAAAGTTATTTTTTGGATAGACAACAGGATGACCTAATGATTTCTTCTGTATCCAAGAAACAATCGTAGGCATTTTAGCCAATAAATTGATAATCGTTTTATTCTCTTCTTCTTCAGTTTGATTTGGATTCAACGACTCAGGATAGAAAGAAGACAATGCTCCTACTAAACAAGACAATTGACCCATTGGATGTGATTTAGATGGAAATCCTGCAAAGAAATTCTTCATGTCTTCGTGGATCATCATCTGTGCTCTGATATCTGAACGGAACTTTTCTAATACTTCTTTCGTAGGAAGCTCCCCATAAATCAATAAATAAGCAACTTCTAAAAATGTAGACTTCTCAGCTAAATCTTCAATAGCATATCCTCTGTATCTTAAGATACCTTTTTCACCATCTAAAAATGTAATGGCACTCTTAGTAGAACCTGTGTTTTTGAATCCTGGATCTAAGGTAATGTATCCAGTAGAATCTCTTAATTTTGAAATATCTAGGGCTTTTTCATCTTCCGTTCCTGTGATTACAGGCATTTCATATGTAGACCCATTTAAGTTAATAGATGCAGTTTCCGACATAATCAAATTTCTTGTATTATTTGTGTTTTATACTTTTATCGTATTCTTACAAATGTATAAAATTGATTTCTATTTTCAGATGTATAATATGAATAATTATGACACAAAATGGTCATTTTAAGACATAATTCGAACTTTATTTTTCAAACTTGTTTATTCAAGACAAATCTTTACTCAAAGGCACTATATTATTGTTTCTCTCAATTATTACTCGAATTCAACCTTAAATTATCTGCAAGCAGCACGCTAAAAAATGTTAAAATATTTTGACATCTACGAAAAATTCGTACTTTAGTGATAAATACGTAGATCAATGGAAAAACTTACTATACAGGAAGAAGAAGCTATGTTGTCAATCTGGCATTTAGATGGTGGATTTATCCGTGAAATCTTGGATAATCTGAAAGATAAGGATATGCCTTACACAACTTTAGCTTCAACAATCCGTAATCTTGAAAAGAAAGGATATGTCAAGGCAGTGAAATATGCTAATGCAAAACGATATGAAACAATTTTAGATGTGGAAGAATACAAAGGCAAGTTTATGAACTCATTTGTAGGAGATTATTTTAAAAATTCTTACAAAAACATGGTTTCCTTTTTTGTGAAAGAAGAGAAGTTGAGCGAACAAGAACTGGAAGAAATCATGAAAATGATTAAAAACAATAAATCTTGATGTAATGGAATCTATTCTAACCTATGTCATACAGGTAAACATTCTACTGACACTACTGTATTTTGGATATGCAATCCTTCTAAAAAACTTAACCTTTTATAATTTAAATAGGGTTTACTTTCTGATTGGATCTCTGTACGCTTTTATTTATCCCTTCTTAAACGTAAAGAGTTGGTTTGCTGAAAAAATAGTTGTTCCACAAGGGGTCATATTTGAGTATTTACCTTTAGTAATAGAAAATTCTGAACCTGGATTTTCTCTTAACGATCTTTTTATCGTTGTAATTATGATCGGTTCGACAGTTTTTCTGATCAAATTGTTTACACAATTAGCAAGTTTATTGCGGATTCACCTCTATTCAAAACCTTCACAATGGCGTGAATATCTTTTTCGGAATGTTGTTTTTCCAATTACGCCTTTTTCATTTTTTAATAAAATCTATTTGCATAAAAAACAGCACCAAGAATTGGAGCTAAATGATATTTTCAAGCACGAGTATGTACATGTGAAAGGCCATCATAGTATCGATGTCTTGCTGTTTGAAATTGTGTTGCTAATCTGTTGGTACAATCCCTTCGTATGGCTGATGCGCAAAGCTGTACGTCAAAATCTAGAGTTCTTGACTGATCAACAAGTCCTGGATAAAGGTGTGGACCGACAGACTTATCAATACTCCTTGTTACATGTCACTAAGCAAGGTGCTCAGGTTGGCATTAGCAATCAGTTTAATTTTAAAACTTTAAAAAAGCGCATTATGATGATGAACAAAAAAAGATCATCCAAATTGGAACTTAGTAAGTATGTTTTTCTTCTTCCAATTCTGATCATCGCTGGAATCACTTTTACAGTGAATCAAGCAGAAGCAAAAATTGAAAAAGTTGTCGTCAAATTACAAGAAACGGATTTGAAACAACAGATTAAACAAGTCTTTATTGAAAGTAAATCGGTCGACACAAATAAAGTAGATACCATAACTTTTAATGCCAAGGAGTCAACGGAAAATGAGCAAACAATAACGCAGCAAAAAAATCCTGGATCGAGAATCCAATCAGAAAATTTCTTTCAAAATATTGTAGCTGATTCTTTGAAAGCACCCTTGGTCATTTTAGATGGTAATGAGATGTCTAAAAGTTATAAAAGCACTTCCTTTAATCCGAATAACCTTGAATCTGTGGAGGTGATTAAAAACGAGAGTGCTAAGCAATTATATGGAGAAAAGGCTAAACATGGAGTAATTATCCTTACAACCAAGAAAAATCAATTAAAAGATACTGTTAAGTCTGTCCAAACAGCCGGTAAAATTGTATCTGTAAATCTTTCTGGTGATAAAGTTTCCGGTTCTGGAAAATTAGAAGGTGATTTACCAAACGCAAAGTTTGAAGTAGACGGCGAAAATCCGGCTCTTAAAGGTCAAGTTCAGGGAATTGGTATCAAATCGAATAAACCCAGAAAAACTTTTACTGAAATTGCTTTATTGGACACCGAAGGTTTAGACAACAAAGAATATCGATTAGATGGAAAGAAGATTTCAACTTCAGATTTAGCAAGAATAGACCCAAATAACATTGAATCAGTTGTAGTCAATAAAAATGTTGAACCTCCACTTGTCCAATTTATTTCTAAGGTAGCCTCTAAGGAAAATATTAGCGTTGTAGAGGAGAAAAGAGCTCAGCCTATCTCCGCATCTGCTGGAGATCGAAAAGACGAAAAGTTCATTGAAAATAAGAATGCAACCCCCAACAGGGATCAACTAATTGTTATTAATGGTGTTCCTAAGAACTATAAGGAATATAAAAAACTGAAATCATCGGAAATTGAAAACTCCATTTTATTAACTGATGACGCAGCTAAAGCGATATATGGTCCTAAAGCTAAAAATGGGGTAGTCATCATTACCACAAAGTATTAATATAATTTAAATACAATAATAATTCACTTAATCAAAAAAGGCAGAAAAGGCAACCGCGATGGTTGCCTTTTCATTATTTAAGCTCTTTAAAGATCACGGGACTATTTCCATATAATGGAGTTGATCCGTCCCATTTTTCTATAAACTGTTGTTGAATAATCAATGGTGATAGAGTTTGCTGTCTTAATTGATTTGCCTTAGACTCAGCTTCTGCCTGAACAATCATTTTTTTTGCATCAGCCTCTACGACCTTTAACTCATTTTCGGCCTGCTGAGCCTTCTGAATTGCCGCATTCTTAGCATTAATTGCTTGAGTAATGGATTCTGGATATTGAATGCCAGAAGTTAACTGCTCCAAAACAAAACCTTCCACTTCCAAAAATTTAACCATTTTCTCTTGAACACCATTCTCAAACTTCTCCCTGTTGCTAATTATTGAATCTGTCGAGTACTTGTTAAATTCAATTCTATAGACATCTTTAATATGATTGACTAAGGTCATATTCAAAATTTCCTCAACAGGTCTGCGATACTTGGTGAAAATCTTTGGCGAACTGCCCGATACAACCCTTAATGATAATGTTGGGTCAACCGTAAATACAGAACCATCTTTTGCATTCACCGTGAAGTTGTCATAATTAACAGTTTGAACATAAGTCGGAAATTCATAAATAGATTCTGTAATTGGATTGTACCATACCCGACCGGTCACTAAACTGACATCTTGAACTCCTTTTTCAGACCCATAAAGTTTAACCTTTATGCCTTCATAACCTGCGTCAATTCTCTCCGTGCAGATTATCCATACCAGTAAAGCAACGATAAGTGTTGCACCTAATGCGATTAGATTTCTTTTCATTTAATTGGTTTTTTTTAAGAGATATATAATGAATTTATATAAAATAGCCGCGAGTAGAATCAACAAACAGATTCCAACAAATACATCCCAGTCCGATGCCGCACTTAGCAGATGGAAAGCTTGTGTCGATCCCCAGATTAAAAAAATCAAAACGATCGGGATAGTAATAAATGGTCGAATTCTTTCCATGTGCTTATTTCATAATTTTTGATAATAATATAATGAAAATAGCCCAATTATTAAAGGATTTCTGTAGAAAATTCTGAATATTATTTGGTATTCAGATTGGTCATCGTAAGTTCAATACCGATGTTTATGAAACTGTTCGTCATTTTTACAGCATGTTCTATTAATGCAGGCAATTCTCTTTGTTCTTCTTTATCAAATGGTCCCAATACGTAATCTACCTGTCTTCCTTTGGCATAATTATCACCGATGCCGAATCGAAGCCTAGCATAGTTTTGACCTCCTACAGACGCTTCTATGGAACGAAGGCCATTATGTCCAGCAGCTGATCCCTTTGGCTTGATTCGCAAAGAACTGAATGGTATAGCCAAATCATCGACTATCACTAATATGTTTTGTAATGGAACTTTTAATTCTTGCATCCAATAGTTGACTGCTTTCCCACTTAAATTCATGAAAGTTGTCGGTTTAATAACATAAATATTGTGACCGCGTTGTTTGTATTCAGTATAATAGGCATGTTTTAAGGTAGACCAAGTTGTACCTGCTTGATTTGCTAATTCGTCTACTACCATAAAACCGATATTATGCCTCGTATCAGCATATTCTTTTCCAATGTTTCCTAAACCTACTATTAGATAATTCATGCTTGCAAAAATATGATTTATCTCTCATTTGTTAAATTATATTCCATCGAATCCCAAAAAGCAAGTTCTATACCTTACAAAACTTAAAAAATAGTCAGCATCACTCAAAAAAGTGACCAATTGAATTTTTTTAAACATATAAAAGCGACAATTTTGTCTTAAATAGAAAAACACATTATGAAAAAAATCTTCAACATTGGGACATTAGCGTTATGCACAGGACTGTTCATTGCATCATGTGGCAATTCAGACCAAAATAGCAGCTCTACAGTTGATCACAGTAACCATACAACAGAAACTCCAGCTGAGACAGCTCCAGCTCCTGAAACAAGTACACCTGCAACTTCAAATAGCGTTACGGTCGAAAGTAACGATCAAATGCAGTTCAATGTTAATGAAATTAAGGTAAAGGCTGCTGAACCAGTAAGTTTAACCTTAAAACATGTTGGTAAAATGGGTAAGGAAGTGATGGGACACAATTTGGTTGTCTTAAAACAGGGGACAGATGTGGCTAAATTCACTGAAGCAGCAATGAAAGCTCAGGATACGGAATATATTCCAGGTACAGCAGATGTCATCGCTCACACCAAATTAATTGGAGGTGGTGAAGAAAGCAAAATTGATTTTAAGCTCGAACCTGGTACTTATGACTTTATTTGTTCGTTTCCTGGTCACTCAAGCTTAATGAAAGGAAAAATAATAGCCGAATAGTTTGAAACAAATAAGGGTAGTCTAGAAACTCTAGACTGCCTTTTTATACTCAATTTAGCCTTATAATAATGACAAGAGAGAAAAAATTATGGTGGTCATTTATCCTAGTGGTAATTATCTCCTTTGGAGTGTTACTCTATTATGGATATGAAATTTATCAAGTATCACCGCCTGTACCGGAATCGGTTGTTGATGAATCAGGAGAAGTGATTTTCACAGAAAGTGATATTAAAGATGGTCAAAATATATGGCAAAGTATTGGTGGGCAAGAAGTAGGATCTATTTGGGGGCACGGAGCATATGTAGCTCCAGATTGGACTGCAGATTGGTTACATCGTGAAGCAATGCATATTCTAAATATCTATGCCCAAAAGGATTATGGAAAATCTTATGATGAAATAGAGGAAGAGCAGCAATCCCAATTGTCAACTCGCCTTAAGAATAAAATAAGAAAAAATACTTACGATCCAGATAAAAAAACAATTACGATTGATGCAGACAGGGTTTCAGCTATACATGCTTTGTCTGAATATTATAAAGGCTTATTTACTGATGATCCAAAATTTGACCAACTTAGAAAGGATTATGCAATACCGGTCAATTCTATAAAGGATGAGGAACGGATGCATAAAATGAATGCTTTCTTCTTTTGGGCTACTTGGGCAACTGTAACGCAAAGACCGGATGCCGAGGTTTCCTATACACATAACTGGCCTAATGAAAAACTGGTTGGCAATGAAATGACCATGGATTTATTAGCTTGGTCGGGTGTAAGTATCATTCTCTTGATTTTTTGTGTTGGTGCATTGGTGCTATGGCAGGTTAAGGCCGGTGAGGATGATGAACTTTTATATCCTGCCGAAGATCCTTTGTTGAGACAAGGGGTTACACCTTCCATGCGTCTAGTTAAAAAATATTTTTGGGTAGTTAGTTTACTAATGCTCGTTCAAGTGGGATTAGGAATTGTAACGGCGCATTATGGGGTCGAGGGGGATGGATTATATGGAATACCAATTGATCAGTTCTTGCCATACGCTGTTACTCGAACATGGCATACACAACTAGCCATTTTCTGGATAGCTACAGCTTGGTTGGCAACTGGTCTCTATATTGCCCCAGCAGTTTCTGGAAAAGACCCTAAATTTCAAGTTTTCGGTGTCAATTTCCTATTCATCGCTTTAATAATCATTGTTGCAGGTTCAATGATCGGTCAATGGTTTGGGGTCATGCAGAAATTAGATTTAGTTGATAATTTCTGGTTCGGTCACCAAGGCTATGAATATGTAGATTTAGGAAGATTTTGGCAACTATTCTTATTTGTAGGACTATTCGTCTGGTTAGCCTTAATGGTTCGTCCTTTAATTCCAGTTCTTAAACGTGGGGGGGAAGAAAAGAACCTAATCATTATGTTCTTGATCTCATGTTCTGCTATTGCCTTATTCTATGGAGCTGGATTGATGTGGGGTAGGCAAACTAATCTCGCTATTGCAGAATACTGGCGTTGGTGGGTTGTTCACCTTTGGGTTGAAGGATTCTTCGAAGTGTTTGCAACGGTTGTTATGGCTTTCTTATTCGTCCGACTCGGATTATTGAAACCGAAAAGCGCAACATCCAGCGTGCTTTTCTCAACGATCATCTTTTTATCAGGCGGTATCTTAGGAACATTCCATCACTTATATTTTTCCGGTACTCCTACAGCTGTAATGGCATTAGGTGCGACATTCAGTGCTCTAGAGGTTGTGCCATTAACCATCATAGGATTTGAAGCATATCATAACTACAAACTGTCCAAAGCAACAAAATGGTTAGAAGACTATAAGTGGCCAATCTATTTCTTGATCTCGGTGGCATTCTGGAATTTCCTCGGAGCTGGTGTTTTCGGATTTATTATCAATCCTCCAATTGCTCTCTATTATGTTCAAGGACTTAATACGACTCCTCTACATGGTCATACTGCTTTGTTCGGGGTTTATGGCATGCTGGGAATAGGATTGATGTTATTTGTCTTAAGAAGTTTGTATAGAGATGTGAAATGGAATGACAAATTAATAAAAATTGGTTTCTGGAGTTTAAATATTGGTCTACTGGGAATGGCTCTGTTAAGTTTGTTGCCAGTTGGAATATGGCAAGCCATAGAAAGTATCGGAAAAGGAATGTGGTATGCAAGATCTGCTGAGTTGATGCAGCAAGAGGGAATGATCTTCCTAAAATGGATGCGGACACCTGGAGATATCGTATTTGCTGTCGGTGTATTTGCAATCGCTTGGTTTGTATTTGATTTAACGCTAAAAAATAAAAAACAATAATATCATGGAAAACTTAATAAATGAAAAAATCGGAAATGTTGTCGCTAAGAATTTTAAAACAGCAGCAGTATTTACAAAATATGGAATGGATTTTTGTTGTGGTGGACAAGTTTCCATTGAAAAAGCTGCTGAAAAAAAAGGAATCAATAAAAACCAATTATTGAACGAATTAGAATCCGTGTTAAATGAATCAGCTTCAGAGCAGATCGATTTTAACGCTTGGCCTACTGACTTACTGGCATCATACATTGTAAAAACACACCACAGATATGTACGAGAAAAAACACCTGTTTTATTAGCTTACCTTAATAAAATTGGAAAGGTTCATGGTGAAAGACATCCAGAACTATACCAAGTCAATAAATTATTTGAAGAGTGTGCTTTAGAATTAAGCCATCATTTGGAAAAAGAAGAAAAAATATTATTTCCATATATTGAAAAAATGGAAGAATCTAAAATGACTCATGATGGTTACGTTCAGCCTGGATTTGGTTCTGTTCAAAACCCAATCAGCATGATGATTCATGAACATGAAACTGAAGGTGATCGTTTTGAAAAAATTGCTCAATTAACGAATAATTATACCGCTCCTGAGGATGCTTGCAGTACTTATAAAGTCGCATTTAAAATGCTTAAAGAATTTGAACAGGATTTACACAAACATATTCATTTAGAGAATAATATTTTATTCCCAAAATCAATAAAATTAGAACAAACACTTATTTAAAAATCTCCATAAATTTTGACTCATTATTTGCGCCAGCAAATTCAACAAAACAACGTTTGAAAATTAATTTAAGTTAACAGGAGAGGATTTTTATAAATCCTCTCTTTTTTATTAATAATCTAAGTTTAAAAATAAATCAACCATGTTTTGGTTTGTCATAAAAATGTAATGAATGCTACTTTTTTGGATGGTTGAGGTCATATTTTTTCATGGGTTTTTCAGCTATTTTTAACTAAAGAGTTAACGAAAATATTAAGAGAAAAATCCCGAAAATATGAGAAATTCAATTACATTATTTAGTATGCTGATCGGATTTACAATGTTTATTACAAGTTGTAACGATTCATCGGAAAAAAAATCAGTCGATACCAGCAAAATCCCTGTAAAAGGTGAAATGGTTGCTGAATTAACTTCGCCACCATTGGTGCCAAAACCAGTGGGTAAACGTGATGCAGCCAAATTAAAAGTGAGTTTGGAAATTTTGGAGTTGGAAGGGGAAATGGTTGACGGTGTAAAATATACCTACTGGACTTTTGGTGGATCTGTACCAGGTCAGTTTATCAGAACTAGAGTGGGGGATGAGGTGGAATTCTTATTAAAGAATCACCCCGACAATAAATTGCCTCACAACATCGACTTACATGCTGTAACAGGACCTGGTGGTGGCGCTGAATCATCCTTGGTTGCTCCCGGTCATGAAGTGTCTTTCTCCTTTAAATGTCTTAACCCAGGACTATATGTATATCACTGCGCAACTGCTCCAGTTGGTATGCACGTAGCTAACGGAATGTACGGGTTGATATTAGTTGAACCAGAAGGTGGTTTGCCTCCTGTGGATAGGGAATATTATGTAATGCAAGGGGACTTCTATACCGAAGGCGGCTATGGTGAAAAAGGATTGCAAGCATTTGATATGAATAAAGCTATCAAGGAAGAGGCAGACTATGTTGTATTTAATGGAAATGTAAACGCATTAGTTAATGAAAATGCACTTCAAGCTAAAGTAGGGGAAACTATTCGTTTGTTCGTGGGAAATGGTGGACCAAACCTTGTGTCTTCTTTCCACGTAATTGGTGAAATTTTTGACAAAGTACATGTGGAAGGTGGTGATTTAATTAACCAGAATATCCAAACAACTTTGATACCTGCTGGTGGATCTGCAATTGTTGAATTTAAAGTGGATGTTCCAGGAACTCTAGTTTTAGTTGATCATTCTATCTTTAGAGCCTTTAATAAAGGTGCTTTGGGTATGCTTAAAGTGGAAGGGGAAGAAAATCATCAGATTTATTCTGGAAAGATTATGGATGGTATATACCTTCCAGAAGGCGGTACAATTCAGCAAATGCCTAAAAAGAAAAAAGAAGATGTTGTCGTTAATAAAACTCCAGAGCAATCAATCGCAGATGGAAAGGCTATTTTCTCCAGAACTTGTCTTGCATGTCACCAAAGTGAGGGTCAAGGAATTAAAGCAGTGTTCCCTCCTTTGGCAAAATCAGATTATTTGAACAATAATAAAGATAAAGCTATAGATGCGGTCTTATTCGGTCTGAAAGGTGAAATTACTGTAAATGGTGAAAAATATAACTCTGTTATGCCTAGTCAATCACTATCAGATCAAGAGGTTGCTGATGTCATGAACTACGTGTATAATAACTGGGGAAATAATAAAACCATTATTACTCCTGCAGAAATCAAAAAAAGACGCGGTAATTAATCAAATAATTAGGAAGCACAAAGCTGTGCTTCCTAATTCAATAAAATGCTAATATGTTGAAGAAGCTAAAACAGTTGTTATTTTTATTCTTTGGAATCGCCGTTTCATTTACAGGTTATTCCCAAGAGATGGTGCTGATTAAGAAAGGGAGTTATACTCCTCTTTATGGTACCGCTGACAAAAAACCTGTCCAAGTTGCTTCATTCTATTTGGATGTTTACCCGGTAACAAATCAGCAGTATTTAGATTTTCTGATTAAAAATAAAACCTATACAAAATCACAAATCAAAAGAATTTTTGCAGATAAAAGCTATTTGAACTATTGGAAATCGGATCTTGATTTTGGAAATGCAAATCCTAATTCCCCTATAACAAATGTGTCTTGGCATACCGCCAAGAAATATTGCGAAAGTAAAGGAAAAAGATTAGCAACAATGGATGAATGGGAGTATGCTGCTATGGCAGACGCAAAAACATTTGATGCTAGAAATAAAAAATCATATAATCAGTTCATTCTAAATTGGTATGAAACACCAAAAACTTATAACAATGTAGTTGGAAGTACCTTTAAAAATTATTGGGGAGTATATGATCTCCATGGTTTGGTATGGGAATGGACATCTGATTTTAACAGTATCTTTTTGACTGGTGAGTCAAGGAAAGATAAAGGTGAAGATGGGAATTTGTTCTGCGGTGGAGCATCTGTCAATGCAACAGATTTAATGAATTATGCTGCTTTTATGCGATATGCTTTTAGAGGAAGTATGAAAGCACCTTATACAAGCAGAAATTTGGGATTTCGATGTGCAAGGGATATTAAATAATTAAACATGAAGATTAACAAGTTAATAATATACTGCTTTTGTGGACTGCTTATGTTAGGTTGTAAGAGTAGTACAAAAATTGAAACTGAAGAAAAAAAACAAGCTGTTCTGACAGAAGATCTTTCCGATTTATCGGTTTATAATTTACCATCAAATTGGACAGATCAAAATGGTAATCAAATGCAATTGCCAGACCTGAGAGGTGATATTGTGGTTGTGGCCATGATCTACACTTCCTGTCAAGCTGCTTGTCCTAGATTGGTTGCAGATATGCGACATATTGAAAAAACCGTAAATTCTAAATCGAAATCGAAAATTAAATATCTTCTCGTAAGTATTGACCCGACCGTGGACACCCCGGAAAGGTTGAAGAAATTTTCAATCGATAATGAAATGGATGGTGAACAATGGCTTTTTCTCAGATCAAATGAAGAGGACACAAGAGAATTTGCAGCAACATTGGCTGTCAATTATAAAAAAATTTCACCTATTGATTTTTCCCATTCTAATATTATAAGCTTATTTAATGAAAATGGAGAGTTGATTTATCAACAGGAAGGTTTAGGTGTCGATTATGCACCAACAATCAAAGCAATTGAAGAAGCGGCAAATAAGCTATAAAACAAATTTTACTAATTTTAATAATTTAGTTGAACAAAAAAGAAGGCATCGAATTTTCGATGCCTTCAATTTCTTTATACTAAAGTAGTACTAATTATTTTTTACCACCTTTTGCAGCAGCTTTAGCAGCTTCTTGCTCTGCTTGACGAAGAGCACGTGACATAGTAACAGCAACGATAGTATCGTCAGCATTGTTTAATACTTTAGCATCAGTTAAATTTACTTTACCTACACGGTAAGATTTACCAACTTCAAGTCCTTCCATTGGAACCTCGATTTCTTGAGGTAAGTTTGTAGGAAGTGCTTTAACACGTAGGCTACGTAATTTTTGAACTAATTTACCCCCCATTTTAACACCTGGAGAAGTACCAACTAATTTGATTGGAATGTTAACTGAAACTTCTTTATCATCAAATAACTGTAAGAAGTCAACATGTGTTACTTGGTCAGTTAATGGATGGAATTGTGCTTCTTGAACGATAGCTTTTGATTTTTTGCCACCGATTTCCAATTCTACGAAGATTACTTCTGGTGTGTAAAGAACTGGTTTCAAATCAGCTGCGGATACAGAGAAGTGTGTCTGTTCTTTACCTCCGTAAAGAACTGCAGGGATATTACCCTCGTAACGCAATTCCTTTGCATCTCTTTTCCCTACGTTCTGTCTCGCAGAACCGCTAATAGCAATTGATTTCATATTATTAAATATTAAATTTGAGGTGCAAAGATAATCAATTCCCTGAATTGTTAAAAGGAATTTTATAGTAAATCAGAAAATAATTTCCTATAAATGAAGGATTAACGAAAAAAACAAAACAGGTGCTGAATTTTCAGCACCTGTTTTGTTTTTATTTGAAAGTTCAAATATTATTTCACATCGAATAGATCTGAAATTGAACCGTGTTCATTGACATTTTTTATAGCATTTGCAAAAAGACCTGCTGTAGATAATACCTTGATCTTTGAACATGAAGCTGCTTTTTCTGGATTTAATTGAATCGTATCCGTAACTATCATTTCTGATAAAACAGAGTTTTCAATCGTTTCATATGCTTTTCCGGATAATACAGCGTGAGTACATACAGCACGAACCGATTTAGCACCATTTTCCATAATCAATGCCGCAGCTTTTGAAAGTGTACCTGCTGTATCACAGATGTCATCTATTAAAACAACATCTTGACCCGTTACATCTCCAATAATTGACATGGATTCAATCTCGTTAGCACGTTTTCTGCGCTTATCACAGATCACAACCTCAGCATTAAAGAATTTTGCAAACGTACGTGCACGATATGATCCCCCCATGTCAGGGCTTGCAATCATTAAATTCTCTAATTTCAATGACTTAATATAAGGTACAAAGATGATAGCGCCATCCAAGTGATCCACTGGAATGTCAAAAAATCCTTGAATTTGTGCAGCATGTAAGTCCATCGTCATGATGCGGCTTGCTCCTGCAGCCGTAATCAAATTAGCGATCATTTTTGCGCCAATAGCAACCCTTGGTTTATCCTTACGGTCTTGACGTGCATATCCAAAATAGGGAACAACCACTGTAATGTAGTGGGCTGAAGCTCGTTTTGCAGCATCAATCATCAATAAAAGCTCCAACAAATTATCTGTCGGCTGATTTGTAGATTGAATTAAGAAAACGTCACTTCCACGAACTGATTCATTGTAGAATGGTTGAATTTCGCCGTCAGAAAACTTTGACAAGGTCATGTCTCCTAGTGGTTTTCCGTATGATTTTGAAATCTTGTCTGCTAATTCTAAGGTTCCTGAACCAGCAAATAATTTTACGGTGTTAAATTGCAAAGGCATGGTGAAATGATTTATTGGGGTTTTTTATATTGAAATTTCGTTTTCTGAACCATTGTGATGCTATTCTAAAGCATGTTAACTTTATGTAGCCGCAAAGTTAGATAAATGTTTTAGAATATAAAATTAGATTCATGGAACCCTACTGCTCAATTAGTATTTATTTATTACAAAAGAAAACCTTATCCTTAACTTCTTCTAAATCATTTTGTTCTCAATGAGTAACACCAATAATTCACTGCTGTTTTTAACATTGAATTTTTGCAGCAAATTTTTTCTATAGGTATCAACAGTAAATTTGCTTAAAAATAGCTCGTCAGCAATCTTGTTTGTAGTTTTGCCCTGTGCAAGCAGTTGGATGAGTTCTTTTTCTCGTTTAGTAAGTGAGGGCAACCCTTGGGATTGGTTCGTTTTATTTCCTAAAATATTTTTTACTTCTTGACTAAGTGCTGTTTCTCCGTTAAGGACCTCTTCTATTCCCCTCATAATTTCACTAGAAGGTACTTCCTTTAATAGAAATCCTGATGCACCGTTTTCTAACATCGATGAAATGACGCTAAATTCTGCCTGATTGGACAAGCCAACAACCTTTATGTTGGGAAATTCAGTTTTGATAAGTTTGCAAACTTCAAGACCACTAATGTCTGGAAGAGAAATATCTAATAAAACAATATCGACATGATTATTTTTTACAAATGACAATACTGAATTACCATCTGAAAAACAAATTAGGTTGTACTGCTTGTTCCAAGCAGAAATTACAGATTTCAACCCCTCAATGACGATCGGATGGTCATCGACTAATGCAAGAGTTTTCTTCTCATCAAACATATAATTCAATATTTGCTGTAGTACCTTCGTTTATTACAGAGTTTAGGTCAAAAATTCCTTGCATCAATTCCACTCTTTTTTTAATATTATTCAGACCCATCCCCATTTTTTTATCATTGCTTTTCATGTCAAATCCCTTGCCATTATCTTCAATCGTAATTAAAAATTTATTCTGTTCCTGTGAACATTGTACCAAAATATAGGAAGCCCTTCCATGACGTATACTATTGGCTAGTAATTCTTGAACAATTCTGTAGATATTTAGTTGCTTGTCCTTCGGAATATTTGATCCAATATCATAAGATTGATATTCAATTTGAAGTGCTTTTGAACCTAATGAAGCGCATAAATCTTTTAAGGCAACATCAATTCCAGAACGAATTAGTGTCTCCGGCATCAAGTTCCGGGCTATATTGCGCAAATCTGTAATTGAGCCATCAAGCTGGGAGATACTTTCTTCGATTCCTGAAGTATGGTTCTCCTTTTCTTCAGCTGATAGCCTCAATTTAATCGCCGATAAAGTCCCTCCCAAGCCATCATGTAAATCCCGTGCTATACGGTGTCGTTCATTATCCTCCGCATTCATAACGGCATGTGCGAGCTTTAACTTATTCTCCTGCTCTAATACATTTAGTTCAATTTTACTCGTCCTTTTATTATTTTGATAGATATAATAAAGGAATAATACAATGAGTAAAAATATAAAGGCACCAATCCCGAAAAGCCAATTCAATAACTTCTGATTCTTTTGGATTAAAAGAATTTGCTCATTGTCTGATCGAAGCTTTTCAATTTCTTTTTCCTTTTCCGAGAGTTGCAGCCTCTTCTCCATTTCAATCATATCCTTTTTGGAATTGGCGCTGTAATTGGAATCTCTCAACATATAGGCCTTTTTTAAAAAATCATAGGCATTCGAATAGTGGTTCATCTTCTCATACAACTCAGCAAGGTGGGAATAACGCAGAATCATATTTACAGGATCTTTATAAATGTCATATTCCCTAGACTTGTCCATCGCAGCCTTTGCTTGCTGAAATTTATTCTGCCCTAAATACGATTTAAATAATTGAAAATAAAGCATACAGAGCTTATAGGAGAGAGAATTTCCTTGATTGTTTTTTAGAGCTTTAGATATCCCTTCCAATATTATTTTCTCCGATTCAGCAAATCTTTTATTGACATTGAAATAGTTCGATTTAACCTCGATAAAATCATAATATAACCCATCATTATGAATATTCTTTGCAACGGGTTCAGCTTTTTTTAGATAAATATTGACGGAATCAAGTTTGTTTAAATGAAGATAATTGCGACTTAAGTTCAGAAGGATTTCCAAATAATCAAATTCATCAATCGGTGGGTTGGCTTCCATCATCGCTAACCCCTTGTTAAAATATTGGGTTGCTCCCTGATGGTCTTTATAATTCATTAACATCATTCCTACCTCTCCAAGGTATAATGCTGTGTTTCCGAGTTCATTTGCTTTTGTCGAAAGTGGGATGCTTCTTTGAATTAGGATATCCATGAACTTTCGCGGCTCACCAATATATTGATGTAGAACCCCGATATTATGCCATGACCGTGCTTGAAACTGATAGCTTTCTTTGCTTTTTATTTTTTCGAACTCTTTAATTGCCTTCTCATATTCTTGAATAGCAAACTTAGAGTCCAGATCAAAGTATATTCCTGCTAAATAATGATGATAAAGTCCTTTTAAAATAGGCTCATCCTTAACAAGCTTTAATCCTCTGTTTAAATATTCTTTTGCTTTTACACTATCCCTATAAAAATGATCCGATAGTAGAAAATTTGCTCTTGCTTTGATGCTGTCCGTTTTTCCATGCACAACAAGATTGGACAAACTGTCAACAAGCTTATCTGTGTTGATGAATTCTTGTCCAAATAGATCGGTACAGAAGAAAAATAAAAAAAACAAGTAGATGGATTTCCTCATTTTAACAGTTGATTACCAAATATGCTGATTTCAACCTCATAAAAAAATACCTATAAATAGGAGGGTAGCAGTATGGGGATGATTTCGGATCAGTTTCAAAACCTGTGGACTAAGCAAATAATTTGGTTAACCTGAACAGGAAGAAATTGATGTCACCTACACCTCTAAACTGGCTTCTGAAAGCCTTTATCTTTGCATTGAAAGA
>NZ_SMMI01000026.1 GCF_009733535.1 Sphingobacterium endophyticum
TCCTTCAGGAATGATAAGCGGCATTAAAGCTTTAAATGAATCGTGCATCTCTATATAAGTTCAAAGCACAAATATCTAATTATTTTTTATCCCCTCCACAACTTTTGTACATGATCCATGATTTCTGGCGATTTTTCAAAAATTGAATACATAAAAAAAGCCTCGATACATTGTATCAAGGCTTTTTTTTAGTTGCCCAACCTGGATTCGAACCAAGACAAACGGCACCAAAAACCGTCGTACTACCATTATACTATTGGGCAAACTATTTTTGTTTTATCGCAAGGTTGTTCCCTTTTGACGATGCAAATATACGCCGAGTTTTCTAATCTGCAAATAAAAAACAACCTTAATTATTAAATATACTGATTTTCAGAACAATATTTTTTCATTAATTCTTTATCGTTGGGGTACTAAGACTTGTTTCTCCATGTTTGAACCCACAAATTAGAAACTATTTGTTTATTTATAATTTGTAATCCTTATTTTCGAAGCATATTTTTTAGAAAAACCTTCTATTTTTTAGTATGAATTATAAAAAGATCAATAACCTGTTAGGTTGGGCAGTAGGATTTATAGCTTTAATAACCTATGTATTGACCCTTGAAAAAACTACGAGTTGGTGGGATACAGGTGAATTTATTGCTTCGGCATATAAGTTACAAATCGTACATCAACCCGGGGCTCCATTGTTTTTAATGATCCAAAACTTATTTTCCAACTTCGCAATGGGTGATAATACTCGTATTGCTTATTGGATGAATATTGGTGCAGCTGTTTGTAGCGCTTTTACTATTACCTTCCTCTTTTGGACAATAACCGCTTTGGCAAAAAAAGCCTATGTAAATTTTTCCAAAGAAAATACGATTTCCGATAGCAATATCATCAAAATTATGGGTGCTGGAGTGGTAGGTGCATTGGCTTATACTTTCTCAGATACCTTTTGGTTCTCTGCTGTTGAATCTGAAGTTTACGCCATGTCTTCCTTATGTACTGCAGTCGTATTCTGGGCAATTCTCAAATGGGAAGCTAAAGCCGATGAGCCTGGTGCTGACAGATGGTTAATTCTGATAGCTTACGTTATGGGACTTTCTATTGGAGTCCATCTATTAAACTTATTAGTTATCCCAGCTATCGCATTAGTGATCTATTTTAGAAGAACAAATACCGTTACTGGAAAAGGTGTGGCTAAAGCCCTAATTATTGGAGTAATTGTGCTTGCTGTTGTCCTTTGGGGAGTAATCCAATTCTTAATAAAATTTGCAGCTTTCTCTGACCTATTCTTCGTTAATACTCTTGGACTTGGTTTTGGTTCTGGTGCAACTTTCTTCGCGTTGCTTGTTGCCGGACTATTAATCTTCGGAATTTGGTATTCATGGAAAAATGTAAAACCAATCTTAAATATTTCTTTGTTAAGCTTAGCTTTTGTCATCTTTGGATATAGTTCTTTCACCATGATTCTTGTCAGAGCTAAAGCCAATCCTACCCTAAATAACTCGGATCCTGATAATGTCTTTACGTTCTTAAGTTATTTGAATCGTGAACAATATGGTGATGAACCCTTGTTAAAAGGTAGATATTTTGACGCTAAACCTACTGATGTTTTTGAAACAGGAAACATCTACCGCAAGGATGGAGATAAATATGTTGTGGCAAAAAAGAAATTCGATTATACTTGGAGCCATAGCACTTTGTTCCCTCGTATTTATTCTGATAAACACGAATCTTATTATAGAGAATTTCTTAAGCTAGGCCCGGATGAACAGCCTACTATGGCCGATAACTTGAAATTCTTTTTTGGATATCAAATTGGTCAGATGTACAGTAGGTATTTTATGTGGAATTTTGTTGGTCGTCAAAATGACCAACAAGGCCAAGGCTCTTTTACCGAAGGTAACTGGATTTCCGGTATTAAGCCAATTGATAATGCGCTTATCGGTGGACAATACGCTCTACCTACATCAGAAAAAGAAAACCCTGGCCGAAACACTTATTTCTTCCTGCCTTTAATTCTTGGGATTCTTGGTGCTGTGTGGCAGTTTAAAATGAAGCAACGTGATGCTTCTGTGGTTGCACTGTTATTCTTCTTTACAGGTTTAGCCATTGTACTTTATCTAAACCAAACTCCTTTACAGCCGAGAGAGCGTGATTATGCCTATGCTGGATCCTTCTATGCTTTCTGTATTTGGGTAGGAATGGGTGTAATTTGGATTGCAGACTTACTGTCTAAAAAGATAAACGCGAAAAATGCTGCGATAGGAGCAACAGCAGTAGCATTATTATGCGGTCCTATACTTATGGCAAGCCAAAACTTCAACGACCATGACCGTTCTGAGAAATTCTTAGCCCGTGATATGGCAAAGAATTATTTAGAATCTTGTGCGCCTAATGCAATCCTGTTTAGTTATGGCGATAATGATACCTACCCTTTATGGTATGTGCAAGAAGTGGAAGGTTTCCGTACCGATGTGCGCGTAGTAAACTTAAGTTTATTAAGTGCTGATTGGTATATGAAGCAAATGATGCATAAGGTAAATGATGCTGACGCTCTTCCATTAAATATAGATCCTGAAAAAATTAAAGATGGTGTTCGTGATGTGATTTATTTCAGTGAAATGAATATCCCTGGATATGTTGATGTTGAAGATTTATTGCAAATTATGCTTTCTGATGATCAGCAATATAAGGTGCAATTACAAAGCGGTGATTGGGCAAACATTCTTCCAACTAAGAAAATGCAGTTGAAAGTTGATAAGCAAGCTGTCATTGCTAATAAGGTAGTTCCTAAAGAATGGGAAGACGCAATCGTGGATACTATGCAGTGGAACTATAGCAGCGGGATTGTTAGCCGGGCAGACCTATCTATTTTGGCTCTTCTTGCTAATAATAATTGGAAACGTCCAATTTATTTTACAACGACAACGCCAGAAGAAAACTTTATTGGGTTGGATAAATATCTTGTTTCTGAAGGTTTTGCTATGCGATTAATGCCTGTAGCAATTGCTGCAGAAGGTGATATGGCAAGTCCTATTACCGATGTAGAAGGAACTTACAACAATGTAATCAATAAATATAAATGGGGAAATATTGCTAATGCTAAGTATTTAGACCCAGATTCATACCGTTATATTAGTATGTATGCAGGTTCAATATTTGGCGAAACTGCTCAGAACCTTTTAGCCATGGGTAAAACGAATGAAGCTAAAAAATTGGTCGTGAATGCCTACGAGAATTTACCAAAGCGTGCTTATTTGATGTCTGAAGTTTTCTCTTATACAAGCCTTGTGGATGCAATGTATAAAACCGGTGAAACCCAAAAAGCTAATGAGATTGTGAAAAGAAATCTACAGTTTCTTCGAGAGAATATGGCATATTATATGAACATTGCCGAGACGAAACCAAACTTAGAATTCAGAAATATGAGATTTGGCTTAGCTTCTATTCAAAATTATCAAAGAGTTTTGACGGATGCTAAACAACAGGATTTGTTGAAAGAGGTAAATCAAATCTTTGAAACTTATAGACCATTATTTGAAGCAAGTAATCAATAAGATTTCTTGTCCTTGATAAGAAAGCCTATGCAAATTTTTGCATAGGCTTTTTTTGTTCAGCACCATTATTTCCTTAAACAGTAGTTTTTATTTCCCAATTTGAACCGTCTTAAATTACGATTTTCGGAAAAAATGCCTTATTTTTGCCTAAATAAATCCATAGATGAAACAATCGATATTATTAGATGGACCGAAGTTTCAGATTACGCTCAAGCGATTGTCTCAGCAATTAATTGAAAACCATGGAGATTTCTCCAACGCCGTAATCATTGGAATTCAACCGAGAGGAACCTATTTAGCCAACAGATTAGTACAGGAAATCAAAGAAATGACCGGGGTCAATGTCCCAATGGGAATTTTAGACATCACCTTCTATAGAGATGATTTTCGAATGAAAGGTGCTAGCCCTTTAGCGGCGAACAGTACCGTCATTGATTTTATTATTGAAGGTAAAGACGTCATTTTAGTGGATGATGTGCTCTGGACTGGTAGAACAATCCGATCTGCAATGGATGCCATACAAGCTTTTGGTAGAGCCAACAGAATTGAATTAATGGTTCTTGTGGACCGAAGATTCTCAAGGCAGATTCCTATTCAACCGGATTATATCGGAATTCAAGTAGATTCCATTGATTCCCAAAAAGTAATTGTGAGCTGGAAAGAAGTCGATGATAACGATAGTATCGTGTTGATCACCGAAAAAAAATAGAAAAGATTTTATTGTTTAACAAATGTCAACATCTGAACAACTTAGTACCCGCCATTTATTAGGTATAAAGGATTTAAATAGCAATGATATTCAATTGATTCTGGATACCGCTGCCAATTTTAAAGAGGTATTGAATCGACCGATTAAAAAGGTGCCTTCTTTAAGGGATATTACCATCGCAAACGTATTCTTCGAAAACTCTACCCGAACTCGTCTCTCTTTTGAACTTGCCGAAAAAAGACTTTCTGCTGATATCGTAAATTTTGCCGCTTCTTCTTCTTCTGTTAGTAAAGGTGAAACTTTAATTGATACGGTTAACAACATCCTAGCCATGAAAGTGGATATGATTGTCATGAGACATCCATATGCAGGAGCTGGTGTTTTCTTAAGTAGACATGTTGATGCCCAAATTGTAAATGCTGGGGATGGTGCCCATGAGCATCCTACTCAAGCGTTACTTGATTCATTTTCAATTCGCGAAAGACTGGGTGATGTTGCTGGAAAAAAAGTCGCTATTATTGGGGATATCTTGCACTCGCGTGTCGCTCTTTCAAATATCCTTTGTCTCCAAAAACAAGGGGCTGAAGTGATGGTCTGTGGTCCAACTACTTTGATCCCAAAATATATTACTTCTTTGGGGGTGAAGGTTGAGCATGATTTGATGAAAGCACTTAATTGGTGTGATGTCGCCAATATGCTAAGAATTCAACTAGAACGTCAGGATATTGCTTACTTTCCATCGTTGCGGGAATATTCTATGCTGTATGGATTGAATAAACAGATCTTGGATTCTCTGGATAAAGAAATTGTAATCATGCATCCAGGACCTATTAATAGAGGAGTGGAGATTACTTCTGATGTAGCGGATAGTGATCATTCAATTATTCTTGATCAAGTGGAAAATGGTGTCGCAGTTAGAATGGCTGTGTTATACTTGCTTGCTGGTAAAAGAGGATAGATATTAAAGAATTTAATTCTTATTGAATTTTAAAGAGAGTTTTTTAACTCTCTTTTTTTATTTCTCAATATTTTATTCCTTGCTCTTCTACTAGATAAATTCCCTATCAGCCAACCAATTGTTAAATATCGTTAAATACCCTGGGTTATCCACAGTTGTTAACAACTTTTGCGGAAAACATTCAAGTTATCCATTAATTTCGTAGGTTGAAGGAGTTGTATCATTTGATCAACGTTTTACCTCATAATTGTATTAATACAGAAGCATTCATTTAAAGGAGTATTCAATCATATGTATAAAAAAATTTACCAGTTAGGTGTGGCCATGAGCTTATTGAGTACACCGGTATTGGCGCAACATTCTGCTTGGCAAGAAGTGAATAAAGCTTACAAAGACGGGTTAGAGCTTTATGAAAGAGGTAAATTCAGTTCTGCTGCAAAACAATTCGATAAATTTGAAGAAATCAGAACAAAATCATCTCTTCAGTTAGATGAAACCAAGGAATTAAGCTTATTAAAAGAAAATGTAAGGTACTATCAAGCGGTATGTGCATTGGAGTTAGGGGAAACGGATGCTGAAAACAGATTTTTAAAATACATAAAAGATTATCCGGCAAGTGCTAACTCAAAAGCAGCTTACTTCCAAATCGGAAAATCTTATTATGCGCAAAAGGATTACGCTAAAGCAATTGAATGGTTCGAAAAAATCGATAGTAAAAATTTAGCAGGGGCTGAAAATACAGAGTACCGTTTTAAATTGGCCTATGCAAAATTTATGACAGGTGATTACGAAGCTGCTAGACCTGTTTTTAATGAACTTAAAGATGTCAGAGGACAATATCAAGAGGCTTCCATCTATTATTCTGCCTATTTAAGCTATTTAAATCAAGAGTATAAAACTGCGTTAAATGAGTTTGAACGATTAGAAGGTTCTAAAACTTATGAAAATAGTTACCCTTATTATATTACGGCCCTATATTTCTTAGATAAGCGTTACGATGAGGTCTTGGCATATGCACTTCCTAAGCTGCAATCAACTAAACAGGAAAATGAAACTGACATGTTCCGTATTGTTGCTGCGACCTATTTCATTAAAGGTGATCTTGAAAAATCAAAAGAATACTATGATAAGTTTCAAGCTCAGGACGAGGGAAAAACACAAAACAACCAAGATAGCTACCAGATTGGATATATCAACTATAAATTAGGAGAGTACCAAAAAGCAATTACCGAACTTGAAAAACTAGAGGAACCTGATGCTTATTTCCAAAGTGCAATGATCACTTTAGGGGATGCATTCTTGAAAACCGGAAATAAGCAAAGTGCTAGAAATGCTTTCTTCAGAGCGTCAAAACTTGATTTTGATCCGCAATTGAAAGAAGAAGGTTTATTTAACTACGCCAAACTTTCCTATGACTTGGAATTCCATCAAGTCGCTCTTGATGCGATAAATGAATACATGCAAACCTATCCAAGATCCAAACGTCAGGAAGAAGCAAAAACCCTATTAGCTGAGGTTCTTTTAAGTACTAAGAACTATCGTGCAGCGGTGGATGTGTTAGAAGACCTTCCAAATAGGGGTAAGGATGCTAATGCGGCCTATCAAAAAGTAACTTATTATCGTGGTTTGGAATATTATAATGAACGCGCTTTCGAAAATGCTATATCCATGTTTATGCGTTCCGAAGCAAATCGTTATGATGAGGAAATCTTTGCTTTAGCAAACTATTGGAAAGCTGAAGCAATGTATGAGGTGCGTAAATATAAAGAAGCGGTTGCTTCTTTCAATAAATTCTTACAGTTGCCTGCAGCTAAAAAAACCGATGTCTATAACTATGCAAACTATGCATTGGCATATGCAGCTTTTAGGGCTGATAATTATAGTACAGCTGCTAATTATTTCGAGCGTTTCTTGGCAGGTGGCGGAAAAGATGGTATCGATCTGAATACCAGAAACGATGCGATGGCTCGTGCAGCGGACTCTTATTTAGCAATTAAAAATTACAGCAAAGCTGCCAACTATTATGATCGCTTAATCGCATCTGGTGCGCAAAGTCAGGATTACGCATTGTTTCAAAAAGGTATACTCCTTGGTCTTCAAGGTGATAACAATGGCAAAATTGCGACATTAAACTCGGTTATGTCTAAATATCCGAAGTCAAATTACGCTGATGATGTGGCATTTGAGATCCCTTATACTTATTTCTTAATGGGAAATCATGATTTAGCGATTGATGGTTTGCAGAAAATGGTCGAACAATATCCAAGAAGTTCTTATGTTCCGAGAGCTTTAACAACAATTGGCCTAGTTCAATATAACAAGGATGATAATGATGCTGCTTTGGCAACATTTCAACGTGTAGTGAACCAATATCCAACCACAGATGAAGCCAAACAAGCATTGGCATCTATTGAAAATATTTATTTGGATAAGGGGGATGCTTCAGGATATATCCGTTACGCAACCAGCACAAACATTGGCGACTTAAGTACCGCCGAGCAAGATTCTCATACCTTTTCGGTTGCTCGTACATTATTTGATCGTGGAAATTGGCAAGCTGCTGTTGAAGCTGTGAATGCTTACTTTGATAAATTCCCGAAACCAATTCAAGAGAAACATGCCCGTTTTATCCGTGCTGAAAGTAATGCAAACCTAGGAAAGGATTCCGAAGCGATGCATGACTTCAATATTATCATGAACGACTGGACTTCGGCTTATACTGAGCGTACATTAATTTCTGTTTCAAAATTGCACCTAAGAAATAAAGCTTATAACGAAGCTGTACAGGTTTTGAAAAAACTTGAATTAACCTCTGAGTATAAAGAAAACTATGGATGGGCAGTCAACAACCTATTGGTAAGTTACTTCAATATGGGTGATTATGCTGAGACTTTAACTTACGCTAATATCATCAAGAATTATGAGAAATCTTCTGAAGAAGATATAGCTAAAGCCCATTTATACGCTGCTAAAGCTTATTTGTCGACCTCCAAAGGAGGAGAAGGTATGAAGGAACTGAACCTTGCTGCGTTGAAGTCTAAAACTGAAACCGGGGCAGAAGCTAGATTCTTAGTAGCTGAACAACAATTCAAAAATAAAAATTACGATGGTGCAATTAAATCTGCACTTGATATATCTGATTCCTTCTCTTCATATGATTATTGGGTAGCAAAAGGATTTATTGTAATGGCTCAATCCTATGAGGCCAAAGGCGATAAATTCCAAGCTAAATCAACCTTAGAAAGTGTGATCGACAATTACGAAAACACTGAAGATGGTATCTTAAATGAAGCGAAATCACTTTTAGAAAAAATTAAATAAGAATAGGAAAAGATGAAGTTGAACACTGTTTTTAAACAATCTGCAATATTAACCTTATTGTTAGGGATGGGAGTAGGAGCGCAGGCTCAAAAAAGAGATACTACAGACCGTCCTGTAACATTGGATTCATTTGATATCGTTCGTGATTATAGACCTATTCTTGCTGATGCAGTAAAAATCCGTCGTAGTCCCGACATGTCAAATAAAAGAGAATACATGCCTAAATTAAATTATGGTAATGTTCCTGATAAAAAATTAGACATTAATACTGGTCTGAGTGAATTAAGAATTATGGAAACCCCATTTTCTAAAATCTTCGACCATAAAAGTAATTATGTAAAATTCGGTGCCGGTAATTTTAATACAATCTTGGGTGAAGCTTACTTTGCCGTTGAAGATTATGAAGATATTCGCTTCGGTGGATTTGCTAAACACTTGAGTCAAAAGGGAAATCTTGAAGACCAAAAATTCTCTAAACAGGAAATCGGAATTTTTGGACGTCGTATCCTTCCTCTCTTTACGTTAGATGGCGTGATTGGATATAATGGGTATGGAACTCGTTTTTATGGAATTCCAGCAAATCAAGACGGAACTATTATCAATCCTAGTCGTGAGGCTCAACGTTTTAATGATATCTATTTTACAGGTGAACTTACAAGTAACTATGATCCTGAAAATGAAGATGCTTTAACCTACTCTGTAAAAGCTGATGCTTATGCTTATAGTGATAAATTCAAAGCTAAAGAAAACTCAATCGCATTAGCTGGTTATCTTAACAAACGATACCGTGCATTTAATGCTGGAGCAAATTTAGCTTTAGACTATAATGGTATTACTGGCGTAAATACTGACAATGGAAAATTGAACAATTCAATCGCCAGCATCAATCCTTATATCCGTTTCAAAGGTGATAATTATAACATTACTTTAGGTGCAAACATCGTCTCCGAATTCGGTGATGTCTCTAGATTTAATGTTTTCCCGGAAGCAGAAATTGATTTTGCTTTGGCTCCTGGTTACTTCTATATATTTGGTGGTGTTACCGGTGGAGTAGAGAAAGGATCTTTCCGCGACTTTACTCGTATGAACCCTTATTTAGGTTCTAATTTTAACATCCAAAATACTGTAGAAAGAATGAATATCTATGGTGGTATTAAAGGGAATGCTGGTGCAACATTTGGCTATAAAGTTAAAGGTTTCTACAGAAAAGTTGAAGGGTTGGCCATGTTCGTAAATAATATGGAAACTCCTTTTAACTTCGATTTAGTGTATGATGGAAATGGTGACGATGCGGTAAAACATATTGGATTAGAAGGTGAAATCAATGTGAGACTTTCTGCCCTTGTCAATTTGGGTGGCCGTTTGAATATCGATCAATATACAATGGTTGAACAGGAAGAAGCATGGCATTTGCCTAAAATGCGCTTAGCTGCAACGGCTAGGTTTAACATCTCAGAAAAATTATTTATTGATGCAGAGGCATTATTCCATGGTAATACATATGCGCAGCAGTTCTCTTATCTTAATGGTGTTGTAGATGGTAATCCTTACCAAAAAGAAACAATTCCTTCTTTCTTTGATTTAAGTGCAGGTGCTGAATATAAAGCAACTAAGTATTTAGGTGTATTTGTAAAAGCAAATAATATGTTAAATACAGAATATCAACGTTATTTATACTATCCGAAGTTAGGATTTAATATTTTAGGTGGTTTAAATTTCTCGTTTTAATCTTACAAACTTTAAATTTGCATCAGCAACAAAATAAATGGATTTAGGAAAATACATTCATCAGTTATTAAAACATAGAAACGAAGTATATGTGAAGGGTTTGGGGGTATTCAAACGTATTCACACACCTTCTGTCTATGATGATCGAAGAGGGGTGTATTTACCGCCGGTGACTTATTTAGAATTCGATGGTAAATCTGTAAATGGAGTCGATTTTATCGACTACATTCAACAGTCCACTCAATCTACTAGACAAGCCGCAGAAAGTGATGTACATGATGCAGTGTTGAATCTATTAGAGTCCATTAAGGAAAATGGTTCCGCAACATTGAATCATTTAGGTCAGCTTATTAAGCATGGTAATTCTTTGGTTTTTAAAGCAGAGGATTTGAGTGGTTTTCAACTGCAGCCGATCGAAGGTGCTGGGGATAATCTGATTGAAGAAACTCCCGCTGAGGAAACTACTCCGATTCTGGATGATAAAACTGTGGAAGAGTCTTCTCATGATGAAAACCTAGAACATGAAGAATCTCCTACAGAGAATCAAGTCGAAGAAGTTTATGAAGAACCACAGGTCAATAATAAATCCAAATGGTATATTTGGGCTGCATTATTAGCAATCGTCGTTATAGCGGGTTTGTTATATGTAAATCATACTAACAGCATTAAAAAACAAGCGAAGAAAACTGATAGTTTGTTGAATGCTGGAATAGAAGAGCCTGATACTGCTAAAACTAATATAGCTGATACAACAAACGCTGCTGTTAATTCCGTAACGGATACTTCGGCAGCCCCTGTTAAAAAAGTTTATAATCCTTTGATTCCTGAGAATCACACTTATCAAATTGTTATAGGTACTCATGCTACATTGGCTCAAGCCTACGAACAAGCGGAATCCTTTAACAAAGCGGGAATAGAATCCGTAAGGGTAATTCCTAGTAACCTTGCACATAACAAAAAGAAGGTGATTTGGGACTCTTATGAAACAAAAGAAAAAGCAGATTCTGCATTGAGAGTTGTCAGAAAACAATATGTGGCAGATGCCTGGAATCAAAAAATTAAATAAGTAAATCAATCAAAAAGCATAAAATACGTTATTAAACTATGTCATTAGTACAAAACCCTGCGATCGTTGATACATTAAATCAAGTTCAACAACAAACGGTAGCCTTAGCTCCACAAGAAAACCTTAACCTACTTGAACTTCTGATGAAGGGTGGGTGGATCATGATTCCTATCCTAATCTTATTCTTTTTAGGATTAGTAATCTTTTTTGAACGTTACATTACAATTCGTAAAGCTAGTAGATCCGAAGGTGGATTGTTAGCTTCTGTAAAAAGTAGCGTATTGTCTGGAAAAATTGACGCAGCTATGGCAGCATGTCGTTCCAACAATTCAGCATTGTCAAGAATGTTGCAAAAAGGATTGACTCGCGTAGGTCGCCCAATTAAAGATATTGAAGGTGCTATTGAAAATCAAGGTAAACTTGAAGTCTCACGCCTTGAAAAAAACATTAATATTTTAGGTATTATCGCCGGTATCGCGCCAATGCTTGGTTTCGTAGGTACGATTTTCGGTGTAATCCAAATCTTCCGTGATGTGGAAATCGCCGGTGGTATCGATATCGGTTCCGTATCTGGTGGTCTTTACGTTAAAATGATTGCTTCAGCTTCAGGACTAACAATCGGTATCTTGGCTTATATCGGCTATCATATCTTAAATATGATGGTAGAGCGCTTGATCTTGAGAATTGAAACTGATGCAATTGAATTTATCGATTTATTGGATGAGCCTAGCATGTAAGCTAACTCCCTAATCTGTAAGAGAACTTAACATGAATTTACGTAATAGAAGAAATAAACCCTCTGCTGAAGTACATACAGCCGCTCTGAATGACATCATGTTCTTCTTGATGTTGTTCTTCCTGTTGGCTTCTGCAGTATCTAATCCACAGGTCGTAAAATTACTTTTACCTAAGTCCAGTGCTGGTGAACAGTCCGTGGCTAAAAAAACAATGACGATATCCATCACAAAGGATTTGGTATATCATGTGGATAAACAAGCGATGCCATTAGAAAATTTGGAATCATACATTCAATCAAATTTGGCAACTGGTGAGGAACTTACTGTCATGCTTTATGCAGACAGCACTGTGCCTATCCAAAATGTGATCTCAGTTATGGATATCGCAAACAAACTAAAAGTGAAAATGGTATTGGCAACAGAACCTAAAAAGGATTAATTAATTCTTATTAAACGTTTTAGGTTTAACAAAGTCAATATAGAAGAGATTAAGGAAAAATGTACTACAATCAATTTCAAGAAGAAAATAATCTTCCTAAAGCATTAGGAATTTCAACACTGGTTTTAGCAGCATTGGCTGTTATTGGTTTCTTTATTGTCTTTGGTCAAAATCTTCCAGAATATGGTACGGGTGGTATCATTGTTAACTATGGTACTTCTCCTGTAGGAATGGGTGAAGATTATATGAGTGTCGACGAACCTTCAATGGACGAAAATGCAAACAATGTCAGACCGGATAAAATAGATCCTAATTCTACGCCTATACCTACACCCTCTCAGCAAGTTACTGATCAGGCTGTCGCTACGCAAGATGTAGAAGAAGCTCCTGTCGTTGCTAAAGCTGAAAAACCTGTGAAGGCAAATGCTGAACAGACAACAACTGAAAAAAAGAATGCAACTCCTGCGGTAAATCCAAATGCCTTATATAAAGGGAAAAAGAATAACGCTCAAGGAACTGGGGATGGTACTGGATCTACTCCGGGTAACCAAGGTTCAAATCTTGGCGACCCTTTAGCTAGTAATTACGGCGAAGGGGGATCTGGTTTTGGAAACGCAATGTTATCTCTTGAAAACAGACGCTTTACTGTGCCCCCAAAAATTGAAGATAACGGACAACAAACCGGTATTGTTAAAATTGAATTCACTGTCGACAAAAGCGGAAATATTGTTCGTGCAAGACAGGCAAAAGGTACAACTATTGCCGACTATAGACTTATTGAAAAGTGTATTCGTGCAGTTGAACAGGCACGTTTAAACGAACTTCCAAATGCCCCGCAGACACAAACCGGTCTTATTACCTTCAGGTTTAGAGTAAGATAATTCTAATTATATGAAAACATTTGCAGAGGTAATCGAGTATTTATATGCTCGATTACCTATGTTTACTCGTGATGGTGCAAATGCCATAAATCCCGATGTAGACAATACCCTCCAACTGTGCCAAGCACTCCATAACCCTCATAAAAAATTTAAATCAATCCACATTGCCGGTACCAACGGAAAAGGTTCATCATCTCATTCCCTAGCCTCAATTTTAGCGGCAGCTGGTCTTAAAACCGGTCTTTATACCTCTCCTCATTTAGTAGATTTTAGAGAGCGTATCAGAATTGATGGACAGATGATATCCCAACAAACCGTCATTGATTTCGTCAATGAACATAAATCTCTTATCGAAAATATTGAACCCTCATTCTTCGAAGTAACCGTCGCAATGGCTTTCGATTACTTCGCACGTGAAAATGTAGATATTGCCGTAATTGAAGTGGGATTAGGAGGTAGATTGGATAGCACAAATATAATTACTCCTGAATTATGCCTCATTACCAACATAGGAATGGACCACATGAATATTTTAGGGGATACCTTGGAACAAATAGCTGGAGAAAAGGCTGGCATTATTAAGCCTCATGTACCAGTTGTTATTTCTGAGAGACAGCCCGAAATTGAACATGTATTCTTGGAAAAGGCAAAGCAGGATGATAGTCCTATTTTCTTTGCTGATGAGTTCTTCGAAGTTAGACAGGTAGAAAAGAAATCAACTGGATTGGATATTGCGGTAGAAAATAAGGCTTCTAAAAGTATTAACGTTTGGCATTTGGACCTTGCTGGTTCTTATCAAAAAAAGAATATTTTAGGTGTTCTGACTGCCGTTAGTCAACTGCGGAAGATAGGCTATGCTATCGATGATGATCAAATAAAAAGTGGTTTGGCAAATGTTCAGCAGAGTACGGGATTAAGGGGAAGATGGGAAACACTATCTACTGAGCCTTGGATAATCTGTGATACAGGCCATAATGAAGATGGAATTAAAGCTGTGGTCCAAAATTTAGCAACTCTTAATTTTAATCATCTGCACTTTGTCATCGGAGCAATGAAAGATAAAGACCTTTCACATATCCTGCCATTATTGCCAAAACAGGCAACTTATTATTTTGGGGCTCCAAAAATGCCGCGAGCTATGGCTTCTAAGGATCTTGAAAATTTAGCGCATTCCTTTGAGTTAAAGGGTAACGCCTATGAATCAATTGATGATGCCTTCGCTTCTGCTAAGCAAGCATATCAAGATGGCGATCTTATATTTATCGGTGGTAGTACTTTTGTAGTTGCAGAGGTTTTAACTAATCATTTTTAGTTAACTCACCTCGTAAACTTTGCTGTACCCAATGCGCAACATCTTCCTGGTTTGATAATTCACCTTGAAGATACATAAGCTTGGTTACAGCAGTTTCAAAGGTCATATCGTACCCATTGAGTACACCAATGGCTTTTAAGCCCTGTGATGTCTCATATCGACCTAATTCAACAGAGCCTACCTTACATTGGGATATGTCTAAAATGTTTTTGCCCGATTTTATAGCTTCTGATAATAAATCTAAAAACCAGCTGTCGGTCATCGTATTCCCACTTCCAAAGGTTTCCATCACAATACTTCTCACATTGGAGTTTAAAACTGATTGAATCGTTTCCTCACTAATTCCAGGGAATAACTTTAAAACGCCTACTCGATTGTCAATGTGATAGTGGCAGATAAATTCCAATCCAGCATTATTTGCTAACACTTCTTCATTGTATCGGATATGAATTCCAGCTTCTGCTAATACTGGGTAATTTGGAGAGCGAAAGGCCTCAAATTTATCCGAATTATATTTGAATGAACGGTTGCCTCTGAATAATTTGTTGTCAAATAGGATACAGACTTCCTGAATAATGGAAACGCCATCTCTTTTGGCTGAAGCAATTTCCAATGCGGTCATTAGATTTTCTCGAGCATCTGTACGGATTTCTCCTATAGGCAATTGCGAACCGGAAAAAATAACGGGTTTTTGTAATCCCTCTAATAGAAAACTCAAAATAGATGCTGAATAGGCCATTGTATCTGAGCCATGCAGAATAACAAAGCCATCATATAAGGAATAATTATCTCGGATAATCTTTGCCATTTCTAACCATATGCTTGGTCGCATATTGGATGAATCTATGATAGGTTCAAATGAATGTACCGTCAACTTATAGTTTAACCGACTTAGGTCTGGGAGATTCTTTTCTATTAACTTAAAATCAAATGGAATAAAAGTACCAGTTTCTGGATCTTTAACCATTCCTATGGTTCCACCAGTGTAAATTATAAAGATATTGTACATGGATTAGATCTTAAATATTTGTTTAGAGTTATTCGTTGTGATTTCTGCAACTTTGTCAATTCCAATTTCATGAAGGTCCGCTACTTTTTGAGCAACATAAACTAAATAGCTGCTTTCATTTTCCTTACCCCTAAATGGTACGGGAGCAAGGTAAGGTGCGTCGGTTTCCAGCACGATATGCTCAAGGCTTATTTCCTTAACAACGGCATCTAATCCTGCTTTTTTGAATGTTACGACTCCACCTATTCCTAATTTAAAACCAAGTTTAATCGCACGATGGGCTTGTTCCAGTGTTCCCGTGAAACAATGAAAAATACCAAATAAGCGATCATCTGCCATTTCTTCCAATACTTCGAATACCTCATTGAAAGCCTCCCTACAATGAATCGATATGGGCAACCCTAATTCTTTTGACCATTCAATTTGCTTCCGAAAAGCATCTTTCTGGATTTCTAAAGTGGATTTATCCCAATATAAATCTATCCCAATTTCTCCTATCGCATAGATTTTTGAGGTTTGAATCTTAGCATAAATTTGTTCTAATTGAACCTCATAATCTTCTTTTACATCGCATGGATGTAAACCAAGCATTGGGAAACAATGATCCGGATAGGCAGCAACCGTCTCAAATACTTTTTCAATAGATGATACATCGACATTTGGTAAAAAAAGACGTGTGATTCCATTTTTGAAACAACGGTCCATTTGTTCCTTTAATTTCTCACTTCCAGCTTGATAATAAATATGCGTATGTGTGTCGGTTAAGGACTGGTTGTTAAGATCAAATTGCTCTACCATGGAGCCAAAGTTAATATTTTGTTAGGTAATCTGCTCCCATAGAATAAAAAAACGCAGTTCTCATAATGAAAACTGCGCTTTTTTGTAAATTTTGTAAAATATCCTCTAATTAATTAGTAGGTGCCGTAACTGGACTTCCTGTTGGAGGTAATACTTGTGGTGTATCGCCTTTTGGACCAGGGATAATATCAATTACTTCCACATCAAATACTAATGGAGCGTATGGTGGAATTAAGTTACTTTGTTGACGCTCACCATATCCTAAGGATGATGGAATAATCAACGTTGCTTTTCCTCCTTTTTTCAATAATTGAAGACCTTCAGTCCATCCTGGAATTACAGGAGTATGTCCAACACGAACACGTAATGGCTCATATTGCTTCATTGGATGGAAGATTTTTTCCTTTTGCGCAACAGCTTGTAAGCTTGTGTCAAATATCTTATCGTTGGTCAATCCTCCAGTATAGTTAATAACTACTGTATCACCTACTACTGGGTTCGCGCCAGTACCTTCTTCTTTAATTACGTATTGTAATCCAGTTGCAGTTTTCTTAGGTTGCAATTTGTTTTTCTCAACGTATTTCGCAATTTTAGCCTCCTCAGATTTTTTCAAACCTTCCATTTCAGCTAAATAATATTTGTTTACTTGTTCAAATAATACTGAATCTGTTAAATTACCTTTCTTGAAAAGTTTCTTAACCTTAATCGTAAATTGAATGTATTTATCTGCAAAATCAGGTTTTGGTTGGCCAGTTCTTGCAGCCATTGTATCCAAGTCCAATTTAAAAGTAGCGCTATCACCTTCACCTAACATTTTTAAAATGGTATTATTATCACCTGGATAACCACCTTGAACTAATGAATCAGGAATAACCGGTGCAATCTGTGGTAATCCTAAATCATATGTACTTGCTAATAATGAGTCACGGTCTGTTTTAACAACAATATCCATAGCTAGAACGTCTCCACCTACAGCTTTATCGCCGCCTTTATCTTCGAAGAACTTATATTCTAATCCACCATCACCTTTTTTGAAACTTTGGCATGACGCAAGCATAAGACCTGCTAATGCTGTTAATACTAAAATTGATTTTTTCATTTTTTTATTTATAACGCTTATTATATTCTATGTTAAATAATTCTTATACAAGGGTAGGATAGACTTAAATTTTGAGACTACTTTCTCTAAGTCTTCCGATGAATTGCCTCCCGCAGCATTTAAATGCCCACCACCATTGAAATATTTCCTGCAGATCTCATTGCATGGTATCTCTCCAATCGATCGCAAAGATAATTTAATTAATTCAGTTCTATCAATAAATAGTCCTGCCAATCGAATTCCTTTAATGGATAGGGCATAATTTACCAAACCTTCTGTATCTCCAGTAGTAACATTAAATTTAGCCAGGTCCTCTTTGCTCAATGAAAATAGGGCGGTATTGTATTCTGGAATAACTTCAAGGCAGTTTAGTAAGCTATAACCTAAAAACTTTAAACGGTTTTCGGTAGAACTATTGTATATATTCTCGTGTATTTCCCAATTTTTTGCCCCAGCATCGATTAAATTCGCTATAATATGATGAACCGCAGAGGTTGTTGACCTAAATCGGAAAGATCCAGTGTCAGTCATAATACCTGCATATAGGCAAGCTGCAATTTCAGGGCTGATAGACTCTTTATCCTTATATACATCCGCAATGAAGGTATAAATTAACTGCGCTGTAGCCGCTGCACTGGAGTCCCAATATTCAACCGTCGCAAAATCTTCCGGATCTAAATGATGGTCAATCATCCATTTCTGACCTTTCGCTTCACGAATTACTGGCTCCAGAATATTAGTTCTTGACAAGGCACTATAGTCTAAACAAAATATGATATCTGCTTCATCAAACAGACCCTGTGCTAGTTCAGAATCGGAAGGATAATATATTAAATCTTCAAAACCTGGCATCCAATCTAAAAATGTTGGAAAATCCGATGATAATATAACCTGAACATCATGATCCTTACCTTTTAACCAATGGTATAATCCTAAAGATGAACCCAATGCATCTCCATCAGGCTTATGGTGAGTTGTAATTATGATCTTCTTAGGTCTGGAAAGTTCTTCTAAATATTCTTCTCCTTGTAGCATACGTATTTTGTGAATGCAAACCTACTGAAAAAAAGTCTGCAAATAAAAAAAATTAAGCCTATAAATGTATCTTTTGCAATTTTTTGGAAACCTTGAAGCTCTTGAAAATTAATCTGTTAATGTCGAAAGGCATAGATTTTAAAATCCCTTTTAGTTGTCAATAAATAATTGCCTGAATTATAGTTGATTTTGCCATAATAGAACAACGGTAAACCCTCAACAGGAAAACCATCTACTAAACTGCCATTCTCAGCAAATAGATAGATTAGATTCTCCTGGTCAGTAATCCCTAACTGAAACAAACTGCTGTTTACAGGAAAGAAATTTGGAGCCGAATCAATTTTTTGAGTGAAGTTATAATCATAGAGCTGCTTTGGAGTATCGCCCAATTCAAATACTTGCATGTAGGATCCGTCAAATGTTATCAATTCAGGGGTTGTACTTCCATTGATATTTTCAAAATATGCTTTATAGCCTTTATTCCATTCCCCTTCAAACACAACCTTATTACTTCCATCGGACTTTATTTGATGTAATTTGCCATCACTGTCTGTTGCATAGAAAATATATTCATTATCCCTTAACGTAACGCCCAATGGGCTCTCAAAGGTGACATCGCCCTCTATATCAATTTCTTTTGTTTTGCTCCCTGATTGATCAAAGAAATAAACTCGACCAAAACTGGTTGATACGACAGCTTGATTGTTTACAAATGAAATTGGACCTAAAATATCTCCTTCAACTTCTGCTTGATCCCATCCGCTAACTGGCCCGCCTTCCATATCATAAGCCATAATCCTATTTTTCCCTGGAATTAGTATGATCTGTTGTCCGTCCCATTCAGCTACCGTTGGAGATGCAACTGGTTCTGAAGTAACACTCGTCGAAAAACCTTTTAGAGTCTTACCACTTGTATCAAATCTATATAATCGTCTCCTATCAGTTACCAGTAGTAAACTACGGTCAGCTAGCTGTTTTACCCCACCAACTATGCGCCCAGAAAACAAGGTCGACCATAATTTCGCCCCAGAAGGATGAATAGCATGTACGGTATGGTCTTGTTCTTGAACCATAATAAATTGGGAAGTATCCGACTGTTCAAATAAATATGGTCCATTTATTAATCGGCTTCCCATTTCATAAGTCCATTCAGGGGTAACTCCTAAGCGGCTTTTACTCTTATAAATGCCATAAAATCGACTTAGAAAATTCCCACCATTGCCGGACAGTTGCAATGACCAGGAATAAAAATCCTGATATCCATATTCCTCCTCATCCCTGAATTTTTTGCTAAATTCCGACTTTAAGGTATTATTGATAAAGTTACCTCCATTCTTTGTATTGATAAAGAAAGTAACATTTGCTTCATTGCCCTGAATCTGATCATAATTCTTAAAACCTAAACTCGCAACAAGTAGATCCTTGTTTTTCCATTTACGTATATACTCCTGAATCGTTGATTGCTGGTTTGCCATAACCAACATATCATTGATACGAACGAAATAAGGTCTTGAAAATGCTTTTAATCCTTCTCCAAAATAACGATATGGAATGTTTGCAAATCGAAACCGGTAGGTGCTATCACCGACATGTTCTGCAATGTTTCCTAAGATTTCTTCAAATTTACTGCTGTCTTGAATCGTAATAAATCCTAAATAATCTGAATTAGTCTGTTCGGCTACAGCAAAATTCCCCGCTAAAGTAGATTGAAAATCTAAAAGTAAACCTTCCTTATTTTTATTGATTTCAGTCGCCTGCCCTTGAAGTTGTTTATAATTGTCTTGTTTAGACTGCCACAAATTTAATTCCTCAAACCAGGTCTTTGAATCACTGAATGAGTATTCTACATACATCATGGTGCTGGATGGAAAGTAATTATATAAACGCTGCGTTGTTTTGCTCTGATTAGAAAATAAAGAAATATATTCTTTATCCTTTTCCTTAAGTTGGCTTTCGCCTGTAAGCATTAAGGCATCCTGTTTAAAATTAATATTCCAAACTGTTTCTCCTTTTAAACCAACAAATTGTTTAAGGAAATCCCCAGGTTTACTTTGTTTGAAAACTGATATAAATTGAGTAAGGTTTTGTTGGGGAATGTATATCGTAAATGGTGCATTCCTATTGTTATGTTCATTAAAAAATGAAACCTGATCTTTCTTTAACTTCTCAGTTTTTTTATCACTGACCTTAACTAAGAGTGATTTGTTAAAACTGGAAAAGAATATATCGTCATGGAAAGAAACATAAAATAATGAGTCCACATTTTTTTTATCCTTGCTTAACGTGTCGGCTTCCAAGTTTGAGAATTGATAAATCCTTATTCCTGCTGTGTCTTGCGTATTGACTTTGTATTTTTTGCTTAGCGTTAAAAATGTTTGATCAAGAATTGCCTGATCAACCTTCTCTTTGCTATGAATACTAAATAAGGTACTCATCCCTTCCTTTTCTGGATGAAAAGACATTAATATTTCAGCACCACCAACCAATGGCGTTAATTCTTTGTTACGAAGCAGGTTTTGCTTCAATTGTTTGAGTTTTTGCATACCATGTTTTCCTAACATGGCCTCAAAAATTTCAAAATCTTTAAAGATATTGTCCGTAGTCGCATCATTTAAAAAAGAGGCTATTAAATAGGTATCCTCTGGTAGATGTTGTGCTGGACCTACGTATTCATGTTGTTCCTTGTTTAAATCCCCAAAGTAAAAAACCGACGCAACAACCACCGCAATAAATAGAAGGACTGAAACAATTATTGTATTTCTCATGGACGAAAACTCTTCCTTTTGTTTGTTTTAATGTTGAATATATACAAATTTCCAAAAATAGGAGCGCTTTTTAAGAAGTTATTTTATACATTTATAAACGAAAAATCTTAAGCGATTATTTTAGCTTTTTTTTATGAACAAACAAATTATCCTAACTGCTTCTTTTTTTGGTTTGTTAGCTGTTATACTTGGTGCGTTTGGAGCACATGGTTTAGAAGGTAAAATTTCCGAAAAACAACTAGAAACTTGGGGTACTGCAAACCAATACCATTTTTACCATACTTTAGCACTTCTTTTTTTATCAACTTTCTCAAGAGCGAAAAGCCAATCCATTAAAGTTTCTTATATCATGTTTACAATTGGTATCATTCTTTTCTCCGGATCCCTTTACCTCCTAAGCACCAGAAACCTCTTAGGAATCGAAAATATATCCATCATCGGCCCCGTAACTCCTCTTGGCGGACTTTGTTTTATGGTAGGATGGATCGCTTTATTTATAGCCGCAATGAAAAATAGAGCGTAAAGTAGTATTTAGTATTAAGTAGTTAGTATTTAGACATTTGAAAGGCTTGATTGAATCTAACTACTAAATACTAACTACTAAATACTATCTTTGTTTATGCCTCAACTGGATTTATCTGCTCCAAGTCGTACAACCTACTTTGTCAAGGTTATCTTACCATTAGCAATTGCTAAATCATATACCTATCGCGTTCCTTTTGACCTTGCTGATAAAGTCAAAGTGGGGGTGAGGGTAATTGTACAATTTGGGAAAAATAAGATCTATTCTGCGGTTGTAAAGGAAATTACAACAGAGCCACCTTTAAAGTATGAGGCGAAGTATATTTTGGATGTAGTGGATAATGATCCGATAGTTAATTCCACACAATTGCAAATGTGGGATTGGATTGCAGAATATTACATGTGTCATGTTGGAGATGTGATGCAGGCTGCTTTGCCGGCTGCCTTAAAGATGGCTTCAGAAACTAAGATTATGGCTTCTGATGATCCGAATTTAGATCGATCTATTGTTTCTGATAAAGGATATATGATTTTAGAAGCATTAGATCTAGCAGGCGAATTGACTGTTAATGATGTTATCAAGATTCTAGGACAGAAAACAGTCTTCCCTCTCCTGAGAAGCCTATTTGAACATGGATTCATTCTTATTTCAGAGGAAATTAAACAGAAATACAAACCAAAGACTAAAGCGTTTTTACGCTTGGCCTCTGAGTTCAATGATCCTGATGGAAGACGGGAATTATTAGATAGCTTAAATCGAGCCCCTAAACAGCAAGATGCAGTCATTGCTTTTTTGCAGTTATTGAAGAGTAAAACTGATATCTCAAGACAAGATATCATGGAGGCCTCAGGTTCTGGAGCTACCGCAATTTCTGGACTAATTGAAAAAGGAATTTTTACTGTTGACGAAAAAGTGGTCAGCCGTTTTGAAGGTACTGATGTACTGCTTTCTCCAAATTTTAATTTTAGTCATGCCCAAGAATCTTCCTTCAACCAAATTAAGACCTCATTTCAAAATAAAGATGTAGCATTGCTGCATGGTGTGACTGCTTCGGGAAAAACACAAATCTATATTAGGTTGATTGAAGAGGTGCTTGAAAAAGGGAATAATGCTTTGTATCTATTGCCAGAAATTGCCCTTACAGCACAAATTACGGAGCGTTTAAAGTTGCACTTTGGTGACCAACTTGGGGTTTACCACTCTAAATTTAATGACAATGAGCGTGCTGAAGTATGGCATAAAGTCAATAAAGGCGATTTTAAAGTAATCATAGGTGCTCGGTCTGCTGTATTCCTGCCTTTCCAAAACCTCGGATTGATCATAGTGGATGAAGAACATGAAACCTCCTATAAGCAATATGATCCTGCCCCTCGATATCATGGCCGTGATACAGCTATTTATTTAGCACATCAACATCAGGCCAAGGTATTGCTCGGCTCGGCAACTCCTTCCGTCGAAAGTTACTATAATGCTAAGGCAGGAAAGTATGCCTTAATTGAATTGATGGAAAGGTACGGAAATGCCAAATTGCCGGCCATTGAGATTGTAGATATTACCGAGGCTTCAAGAAAAGAAGAAATGCATTCATATTTCAGCAGTAAACTATTGAATGCAATTCAAGAGGCCGTCAATAAAAAAGAACAAGTTATTTTATTCCAAAATCGAAGAGGACATACACCTTTTCTACAATGCGGTACCTGTGGCTACGTTGCTAAATGTATAAATTGTGATGTTAGTTTAACCTACCATAAATCCAGTAATTTAATGCATTGTCATTATTGTGGCTTTTCTGAGCAAATGGTCGAAACTTGTCCTGCTTGTGGATTACCAAATATGCAGAGCAAAGGTTTCGGAACAGAAAGGGTAGAAGAGGAGTTAGAAATTCTATTACCTGAATTAAAAATCGGACGATTGGACCTTGATTCTACAAAAGGTAAGTATGGTTTTGATCGGGTGATTTCTGCTTTCGATAATCAAGAGTTTGATGTTTTGATTGGAACTCAGATGATTACAAAAGGGCTTGATTTTGGAAACGTTACGCTCATTGGAATTATTAATGCAGATGGAATGATTAACTTTCCCGATTTCAGAGCCTATGAAAGAGCGTTTTCACTATTCTCACAGGTTTCTGGAAGAGCCGGCCGTAGGGATGTGGAAGGAAAAGTAATCATTCAGACCAACACCGCCAACCATAGAATTCTAGAACAGGTGACAAACCACGATTATAATAGCATGTTCTTAACTGAGGTCACGGAAAGAAAAAATTACCTATACCCACCATTTTACAGATTGATTAAATTAGATGTAAAACATCCTGATCAAGATTTAGTGCACGATGCAGCAAAAAGACTAGCCTCTCTTCTTCGTCAGCAACTTGCGGAAAGAGTTCTGGGACCAGAACCTCCTTTAGTGGCAAGAGTCAGAAATAATTTTATTCAAACCATTACCTTAAAGATTGAACGTAAGAATATTTCTATTGCTAAGGTGAAGGAATTGATTAAACAAGCTTTACTTCATTTTGAATTAGATAAGAAAAATAAAGGGGTGCGTGTGCAGATTGATGTTGATCCGTATTAAGGATTTCTTTTATTTATTCCGGATCTTTTACTGGATTTTCTTCTATTTCCTTTAACTTTATGTCGCCAGATTATAAATCCCGTAACCGGTAAGCTCGCACAAAATAATGAAATAATAAATGCCAGTATTTTAGTCGGCATGCCCGAAATATTTCCTGTATGAAGGTCATAATTCAAAGAACCCAATTTATCTCCAGTTTTTTGATTCTCACTTGAATTTATCTTTTCAATCGTGTTAGTACCCTTGTTGAAATAATACCATCTGAAATTTCCAGTTTTCATCTCTTCTAACCTGATCTGAACATCAAATGTTTGATCCTCTTCCTTACTGCTACGAATGGACATCATCCCTGAATTAGGATATTTATTTAGTAAATAGTGTAAAGCATTATCTATTTGTTCCCCTTCTCTAAAATATTCTGGGATTTTATCATGGGTTTCTTCCTTAACACCAAGATGTCTAATATCTAAACTATTGAAGAAGGTAATATATGATTTTTTAAAGGATGGATATGTGAAAACTAAGCCAGTAATGGCTAATACAAGGGCTATTAAAAATGAATAAATGCCAATTACATTGTGCAGATCATAATTTAGTCTTTTCCATTTCGATTTCCAATCTATCCAAAGGCTTCTTTTAAGTGTTTTTCCCCGCCAACGTTTTGGCCACCATAATATCAATCCCGATATTAAAGTGATCACAAAAACTATAGTCGATATTCCAACCACCCAAGTTCCATATTTCTTTCCTAATAAAAGATTCATATGCAGCTGAAGAATAATTTGAAAGAATTCTGTCTTTGAATTTTCTATTGTAACGAGTTGTCCTGTATAGGGGTTGATGAAAATCCGTTTATAAGTCTTAAAATAATTCCAGTATCCAAAGGCCTCTGGGTCTATTTCTTGGACCCTAAAGATCCAACTTCGACTCTTCGATGGATATAAATCAACTCTTGAGATCGATTCGTCTGATTCTAAATATTGACTTGCGGACTTTTTAAGTTGACTTAATGGAAGGGCCTCATTTTTATATTCTCTGTCGAGATAGTACTTCTCTGGATAGCTAATTAACTTAAGCTCATCAAAAAAAGTATAAACACAGCCTGAAAGTCCTAAAATGATCACTACAATTCCAGTGGTCAGGCCTAACCATTTATGCAACCATAAGATAATACGCTTTACCATTAAAACTTATAATTGATATTTAAGGATGCTGTAGTACCTGCTCCCTTTACATATTCAGCATCAACCGCTCTATATTGACTTACTACTGGGTAATAGTCTTTATTTAATAAGTTCTCAATACCCAATCCTAAAGTCCATTGCTTATTTATTTTATAACTTCCCGAAAGATTAAATAAATCTATTGGTTTGATCGATCCTTCACTATTCTTGTATATACCCTTTTCATTTGGCTCAAATCGGTCACGAGATCCAGTATGAACCCAGTGTAATTGAACATTAACAGCTTCTATTGGGCTATAATAAAGATAAGCAGTTGCTTTGTCTGGGGTAATTCTAGTCCCATTTAAATAATGACTTTTTCCATCTTCTTCTTCTGCTTTCCCTTCGACATGTGCATATGTTCCTCCTAAAGTCCATTTTTCAGATAATTTTGCATTCAATGTGAATTCTAGACCTTGAACTTTTTCTGGTAATCTTTGTGCTACTAAATAACCGCCAATATCAACTAATTCAACCCCCATTTTAGATGTGCTGTAATAATAAGAGGCTGAGAAATTGAAAATACTATAAGCACTCGAAAATCCAATTTCGTAGTTGTTTGTTATGACTGGATCAGTTTTTATGCTGTCTAAATCGTTGTCTGTAGCTCTTCGAACTATTCTACCTAATTCATTTATGGCAAACCCTTGTGAAAAACTTACAAATGGGTTGAAATAATCGAATTTATTATATCGTAATCCTGCATTAAAAGTTGCTCCCTTATAAGGGATTTTTCCTCCTGTTACTGCTATGCTCCCTTCGTTATTTGGACCTGTCGCTATGGTGTGAAAGTCCTTAATTTTTACTGTTGCATTTTCATATCGAACTCCCCCTTTAAAAATTAAATTCTCAAAGAAATCAATTTTTAACTGCGCGTAGGGTGCTATGTTTACCATATTCATATCAGGAATATAAATCCGGCCATCTGTCAAGTTCTGATCCGTGATATCGTTTAAGAGATCAATTCCATAAGTAACTTCTGCATTCGAATTTAATACCTCAAATGCTGTATTCAGATTTAAGCGGAGTCCTTTTTTCTCAGAATTTATCTGTGTTTGTCCAGGACCATACCATGCAGTTCCCTTTTCAATGTACCTATTCATTGAACGAAAGGTGTTATAATATAATGATGCTTGCAAGGATGTTGAACCAATAAGATTATTGTGATAATAATTCAACATGGCATTATGATTATAAGGTGTACCTGTCGGTTTACCTGGATCATCTCCCTTTACAGCAATTGTAGGGGACTGACCATATTTTCCAGTTTGGCTGATGTATTTAGCATGTTGAGAACTATTGTAAAAATTGTATAGGACGGATAATCCGGAATTAGAATTTATATCATAACCAACTTTTAGGAAGGCGTTGTATTGATAAGAATTCGACAAACCATCGACCTGACCAAGAGCAATTCCGTCGGCATCCCTTTGTAATCCCGTATAATCGATCGTTCCACTAACTGTATAGTTCCATTTGTTAGATCTCCCGAAAATTGTTTGGTCAACCCTATATCCCATTGTTTCACTGGAATGAAATGGATTGATGGTGCTCCTTAGGTTAGTTATCCCAGAAAAGGATTTTAATGCATCTTTGTTGGTTTTGGTAATATAATTAATAATACCTCCCGCTGATCCATTGCCATAAATAGAGGTGGCTCCTTTGATGACCTCAACCCGTTCTATGACTGCCGGATCAATTGATCGTATATCTCTCGCTCCATTCATTAATGGCGTTGATTGGGGAATTCCATCTATTAACACAAGGACAGACCTCCCGCGTAATGTTTGACCGGTGTTTGTCGCTTTATTATTACTTACTCCTAAACCCGGTATGGTATTACCTAATATGTTTGAAATATTTGTGTTTATTTGACTTTGAGCTTCTATTTCTTTGCTTGTCAGAATAGATATGGACGAAGGAACCGTCGAAATATGTTCTGGTTTTCTTCCTGCAGTCACAACAATTTCATCTAAATTGTTTAATTGTTGCATGTTAATAATCAAGGGATTCTTTAAAGTATCAGTATGGATGCGCTGTGTAATTGTTTGAAATCCACTATAACTAAGTTGTAAATTAATGGATTCTTTCTCTGAGCTTCCATCAATTCTATAATATCCCCTTATATCCGTCCTGCCAATTAACTTGCCATTTAGTTTTATATTGACATTTTCTTGGGCTTCATTATTTGTTTTTACAAATAAATCTATTTGTTGGGCTATAGAGTTATAACTAAAAAATATTGTACAGAATAGCGTGAAAATTCGAAGATATGTATTGAAGCTTTGCATCTTATTTTTATTTAGAACAATTATAAATTGTGCCAAAAATAGATAAACTAGCTAAAATTCCAAATACTAGAATTAAATATTATTAAAAAAATTTGTTATTAAATTATTTTTAGCCAATTAAGCTATTGGATTTTAATCTTCCCGAGGTTTATACTATCTGTACATTCTTCTTGCTGCGTAATGGAATAAAAAGATAGATATATATGATAGTTTGAATCTTCAGGGCTTTGGCCAATTTTGATCAATTGATTTCCTTTTAATATATTTTCACCTTCAAGAATTCCAAATATAGATTTAGACACTATGTTTTCTGAGATTATTATTGCCATACATCGAAAGTCTTTCATTTTATGTTTGGAAACAGTCTCATTATTAAGATTCCAGGAAATTCTTAATATACCTGAATTAGGGTCCAGCTGTATTTGATACTCCTCTACTGGGTTTTCAAGACCTTTACTGATTTTAAATTTTTCCCAATTGATGCTAATTTGTTCTTCCTTCTCATCAAATGAATGCATTAGATTATATGACATCGCATTATTATGGCTTGTTAAATTGGGATTATAATCTTTAAAACCAATCCGAATATAGGGTAGAATGGGATTCAAAATGGTCTGCATAATTTTGAACTTCGTAATGGTTCTTTCTTGTAATTTCGTTTTTTTTAATAAACTCTTCTTAGGTTTTGACCGAACATAGGTCTTGCCTTTCCATGTACAAAATACAAAATCACCTAAAACCCCTGAAAAAATACCTTCTTTATCTTTAAGAATAATTGCCATAATCTAAAATTTGCTTTTCATAAATATAAGTAAAGCAATATAATTTTTGTTTAAATGTTTAATTAAATTTCTTATAAGTTAATGTTAACTTTAGTATTTTTTATATAGTCTGCATGTATTTTATAAAATTTTCAAAAAAAAAGCATCGATAATTTCGATGCTTCCTTTCAATGTTTTTATTGATTTATTTTTTAACCTTGGATACCTTAAAAGGTTTTTTAACAGCCTTTTTTGCGGCCTCCTTAACTATCTTTGACTGAAGTTCAGTAAGCTTTTCTGGCTTGTAGTCAGTTTTGGTAGGGTCAAGGTTAAATAATTTTGCATACCAAGTCAATGCTGCGGCAAATCTCCCATAGTCTAGATTCAAATGGTAGCCATCTCTGGTAAAATTATCTCCAATACTACTTGTCCTTCCATTTTGGATCGTTGTTCCATCAGGTACAATAAATGCATAGTCTCCTGTTTTATCAAGCCTCGATGTCACGCTCATGATACTGTCGTACATGTTCTTTTGACTGTTATCGTAATTTGTAAAACCTTCATGTTTTGAATCTTGTTGATATGCCCATGTCTGGTGATAAACTAAACGGGTATCGGGATGAACATGTGCAAAAACATAGGTCCATAAATCACCTAAAGTTTGCATAATGACATTGTATTTTCCCGATAACGGACTTGCTTGTTGCAAGCTTACATAATCCCAATTATCATCAGCCAATGCCTCTTCTATGCTTACTTGTTCTGTTGTTTTTTTGGAACCATCCAAACCTATTTTTCGATAACTATATGCCTTTAGGTTATTATGTGCATTTTTTATGTGCAGTTCCAAAGGTGCTCCACCAATATATAGGTTGCCAATAACTATTTTTTTTCCAGCGCCTGTCGATAGTTCATATAAATAGTTCTCTAGTGCATCTTCCGAAAAGCTATTTCCGATAGCTAATACTTTAATGATATCATCATCTTTTGGAGATGTTTCCTGTGCCAAAACATATTGGAACTGTAGGAATACGATGAATAGATAAATTGATAGTTTCTTCATTTTATTAGAGATTTTGGAATTTTATAGGAAGTTCTTCTATGATGTTCCTAAATACTATAAAAGTACAAAAAATATAGCTTAGAGATATTTTCTTTCTCAAAAATCAGAAGGGTTCTGACCTTTAATGTTTTGCATTTTAACCTTAATAATATGGTAAATTAAGGGTAATTTTGATGCATATGGCTTATAAGTTTATTGATAATTATCGGGAGAAGGGAGCTAGGAAGCAATTAGTCAAGCATCTAGAGAAAAGAGGTATTGAGGACAAGAAAGTGTTAGAAGCAATTGCTAAGGTACCCCGCCATTATTTCTTTGATGAAACCTTTTGGAACCAAGCGTACCGAGATATTGCATTCCCAATCGGAGATGGGCAGACAATATCACAACCTTATACCGTAGCTTATCAAAGCCAGCTGCTTCATATCAAAAAAGGTGATAAAGTCTTGGAAATCGGAACTGGTTCCGGTTATCAAACCTGTATTCTTATGGAACTCGGGGCTGATGTTTACACCATTGAAAGACAAGAAAATCTTTATAATAGAACCATTCAGGTTCTTCCTTATATGGGCTATAAGCCTAATTTCTTCCTCGGGGATGGCTCAAAAGGAATTCCTGAAAAAGCTCCTTACGATAAAATAATTGTTACCGCCGGTGCTCCCTTTGTGCCTGAAAAAATGTTAAAACAACTGCGACTGGGTGGACTTTTAGTTATTCCAGTTGGTGATGAAAAATTTCAGAAGATGGTTACCATACTCCGTGTTGGTGAAAATGACTTCGAAAGAATCGAATTGGATACCTTCAGGTTTGTACCTTTAGTTGGTGATCAAGCTTGGTAGAAAATCAGCCCATTTCTCGCTTCTAATCCATAACTTAGCAGCATGAGTGCAGAATTTTACCAAAGCAATGTCGATAAGACCCAAAAAGATATCAAGTTATTAGAGCAGCAGATTAACAAAAATGCCTTCTTAAGGCTAGGGTTAATGCTGTTAGGTGGAATCGGAATATGGCAGTTGTTCGCGCTCAATAATATTCTTATCGTTTTAGTTGCTTTCTTTTTACTCATTTTCCTTTTTGCGTTCTTAGTTTTTAGACAAGCTAAAGTCGACCGTAAATTACAGGAAGCCAAAGTTTTCCTACGGATTAATGAAAACGAAATTCAAATCCTGAACCGCAAAAAGAATATGTATGAAGATGGAGCGGAATTTGAAGATCAAAAGCATCCCTATTCTTCAGACCTTGACGTTTTCGGTCCGAATTCACTTTTTGAATTGCTAAACAGATGCGCCACAAAAGATGGGGTAGCTGTTTTGAAATCCTGGCTGCATGCTCCTGCTGATAAAATAGAAATTCTTGATCGTCAACAGGCTGTAAATGAATTGAAAGATGATCCCCAGCATTTACAAGCTTTCCAAACAAAAATGCTCTTCAATTTAGGCTCTAAAATTAATTTGAGATCCTATATTCACAGCTATTTTCATGATAAATCTTTCGAATTTGGAAACGCATTTTATAAAATTTACGTTCCTCTTGTTCCATGGATATTTCTCTTGGGAATCTTATTCTCGGTATTTATTCAAAATATTTCAGGTTACTTATTAGGCCTAGCTATAGTTCATTTGCTTTGGACAATTGCTCAGGCGGGTAGGGTAGGTCAGTTCTCTAACCGTATCGATAAAATAGGCGTTTCATTGATTGGATTTGCCGATGCGATCAAATTAATTGAAGACAGGAAATATTCTGCAGTTCTTAATCAGGAAATACAAGGTAAAATTGAGGTCGAAAACCAAAATAAAAAACTGTCAAGTATTATTCATGAACTTGGAAAACTCATCGATAAACTGGACGTACGTAACAATATGTTGGTTGGTGCCATTCTAAATATGCTTTTTCTTTGGGACTTCAAGCAAGTAATGGCTATCAGCAGATGGAAAAACCAATACGAGGATTCTATTCTTTCTGGATTTGATGCGGTGGCTAAATATGAATCTTTAACATCATTATCCATTTTAGCTTATAACCACCAAGATTGGACACAGCCGATTATTAAAAATGATTTTGAAAAAGATCACCTACTTGCTGTTGATGTGAACCATCCACTGATCCCTCAGGACAAATCTGTCGGTAATACCTATGATGCCGCTGATCATAAAATTGCATTGATTACCGGATCTAATATGGCCGGAAAAAGTACTTTTTTAAGAACAGTTGGTATTAATGCCGTCTTAGCCTACGCAGGGGCAGTAGTTTGTGCAAAACAATTTGAACTGCCTATTTATGAGCTAGTCACCTATATGCGCATCAAAGACTCTTTAAATGAAAGTACATCAACTTTTAAAGCAGAACTTGATCGGATGAAGTTTATACTTGAACGTGTAAATAGTATTAAATCGAGCTTTTTCTTAATCGATGAAATGTTGCGTGGAACAAATTCTGTTGATAAATATTTAGGCTCAAAAGCTATTATTAAAAAATTAATCAGTCTAAACGGACGTGGTATGTTGGCAACCCATGACTTACAGTTGTCCGAATTAGTTGTTGATTATCCAGGATACTTGAAAAATTTCCACTTTGATATTCAAGTCCAAGGATCTGAAATGTTATTTGACTATAAATTGAAGGATGGTGCATGTACTATTTTTAATGCCTCAATGCTATTAAAGGGTATTGGGATAGTCGTTGAAAGCGAAAAAGTTGATTAACTTTGCACTTCAATTTAAAAAATGACTATTCAAGACCGTATCGATCAAAGTGAAACACGCATTACAATGACTGTGTTTCCTTCCCTTACCAATCATCATGACACGCTTTTCGGTGGAAAAGCTATGGCGATTATGGATGAGGTTTCCTTTATGTGTGCAACCCGTTTTTGTAGAAAATCCTTAGTTACCGTATCAACTGATAAAATTGATTTCCATAAAGCTATTCCTTCTGGAAGTATCGTTGAGGCAATTGCCAGAGTGGAAAACATTGGGAACTCCAGCCTAAAAGTCTATGTTGAAATATATTTGGAAAGTATGTATGAGGACGGACGTGAATTAGCAATTCAGGGACGATTTACTTTTGTGGCTTTAGGTGACGATAAAAAACCAATCCCGGTCCTTCAAGGATTGGATGTTGCTTAATCTTTTATCAGCAAAATTTTATTCATTTCGTATGACTTCAGGTAATTCCTTCAATTCTGATTCGGTAAATAATCGATAGTGAATCTTGAAGGTTTTGCCCATTGGAGTCTCCAAGGAAAAACCTCCCGGTCCAAATCCTTCCAATACATCCAACGTAAAATGTGAAAACTTCCAGTATTCAAATAAATCCCTATCAACCCAAAACTCATAGCCTTCTACCAAACCTATCATTGCATCATTCATCCTAGGGTAAAATCCTCCTTTTTCAAAACATTGTGGTTGCGTGCCTTCACAACATCCACCTGCCTGATAAAACATCAGCGGACCGTGTTTTTCTGTCAATTCCCGGATTACTTCCTTTGCCGTATCGGTAACATCTATTCTTGAAATCATTTTGTCTGTTTTAAAAAAGGGGTTAATTTGCATAACCCCTTATCACACATTAAACTATTCACTGTTCTATTAAAAGAAGCCAAGCTTTTCCTTGCTATAGGAGATAAGCATGTTTTTTGCTTGGCGATAATAGGCTAACATCATTTTGTGGTTTTCACGCCCAATACCTGATTGCTTGTAACCACCAAATGGAGCTCCTGCTGGATAACTATGATATTGATTGACCCAAACACGGCCTGCTTGAATTGCCCGAGGTACCATGTAAAGTTCATGTGCATCTCGTGTCCAAACGCCTGCACCTAATCCATAAATCGTGTCATTCGCTATCTCAATCGCTTCATTTACGTCTTTGAAGGTAGTAACTGCTAACACCGGCCCGAAAATCTCTTCTTGGAAAATGCGCATCTTGTTGTTCCCTTTAAATAGGGTAGGTTTGATGTAATATCCCGCATTGATTTCTCCGCCTAATTGATTTTCATCTCCTCCAGTTAGCACTTCAGCTCCTTCTTCTTTTCCTAATTTGATGTAGGACATAATCTTATCCTTTTGGATCTTGGAAGCTTGAGCGCCCATCATCACCGTAGGATCTAATGGGTTTCCAACCTTAATTTGATTTACACGCTCTACAACCCGCTCGATAAACTTATCATAGATCGATTCTTGAATCAATAATCGCGATGGACAGGTACATATTTCTCCTTGATTCAGTGCAAACAGTACAGCGCCTTCAATCGCTTTGTCCAAGAATGAGTCATCTTCTGCCATAACCGATTCAAAAAAGATATTCGGTGATTTACCTCCTAATTCTAGCGTTACTGGAATTATGTTTTCTGTTGCATATTGCATAACCATTCGACCTGTTGCTGTGGATCCTGTAAATGCTGCCTTTGCCACTTTCGGATGTGTTACCAAATGCCGTCCTAATTCTGACCCAAATCCATTGACAACATTGATCACTCCTGGAGGTAGAAGGTCTCCGATGATCTCCATAAGAACCATAATGGAGGTTGGTGTACTTTCAGCTGGTTTAAGCACCACCGTACATCCAGCCGCAAGGGCAGGAGCTAGTTTCCATACCGCCATCAATATTGGAAAATTCCATGGAATAATTTGGGCAACGACGCCGATAGGTTCGTTTACTATTAAGGAAACGGTATTACTGTCTAATTCAGACAATGATCCTTCTTCTGCGCGAATTACCCCTCCAAAATACCGGAAATGGTCGATTGCCAAGGGAATATCTGCATTCAAGGTTTCTCTAACTGCTTTCCCATTATCAACGGTTTCTACTGCTGCAACCTGTTCTAAATGCTGCTCTATACGGTCAGCGATTTTAAATAAAATATTACTGCGCTCTGTGGATGAGGTTTTACTCCATGTTTTGAAGGCTTCTGCAGCCGCTTCTACTGCTTTGTCAATATCTTCTTTTGTAGAATGTGCAACTTGCGTAAAAGGCTTCCCGTCTATAGGAGAAATGTTGTCAAAATATTTTCCTTGCGCTGGTGGAACGAATGTTCCGTTAATGTAGTTATCATAACGTTCTTTGAACGTTGGTCTCTTAATTTCGCTCATCTTATTTGGTTTTAACTAAGTTTATTTTTGGACTCTTTCTCAAATTTACCTAGACGTAAATTTTAAGTGTAGCATTATTGTCGCTTTTCATAGCATAATAATTTCAAACACCTGCATTTTGTTTTTATTTAGTTTTTTTTAATTTTGATTAACAGCCAATTATAAATATTAGTCGTATGGGAAAGAATAATTTAGTTTTTGAACTTCCTTATTCAAAGGAGCGGGAGTTAAATACATTGGTCGAAAATAGAAGGGCATATACGTTAAATAATTTTGAACTTAACGTGTACGAAACTTATCAAGCCAGCCAGCTTGTACCCCTCAAATTTAATGACATGGTTATCATCAGTATGCTCAAAGGCAAAAAAGTGATGCATCTGGAAGATGTGCCTGCTTTTGAATATCTGCCTGGTGAAACCCTCGTCCTGCCAGCTCATAGAGCCATGAAAATTGATTTCCCCGAAGCTCAGATGAAACAGCCAACTCAATGTACCGCGCTTTTAATCGCTGCTGATAAAATTCAAGAATCTATAGAATTTCTGAATAAAGCTTATCCAAAAGCTAACAATCATCTTTCCTGGAATTTCTCATGGAATAAATTTCATTTGGTCAACACGCAGGAACTCGCAACTTTAACCAATAAATTGTTTAGCAATATGATTAGTGATGACCCTTTAAAAGATGTTCTCGCTGATTTATTGTTTAAGGAATTACTCGTTAGGATCATCCAACAACAGCAACTCGGAGAATTAATGGATGCCGATGCGCCTATCAATGATGCAATTGCTCAGTTAAAAACATACATACGGGAAAATCTAACCGAAAAGTTGACAATTGATGATTTGAGCCTAAAAGCGAATATGAGCAAAGCCAGTTTGTTCAGGCTTTTTAAAGATGAATTTGGAATTAGTCCAATGGAATTGGTCATTCAAGAAAGATTGAGGAAAGCTAAAGAAATGCTGTCCGCAAATATGGCTATAAAGGAGGTTTGTTATGCCTGTGGCTTTTCAGATGTCAATTATTTCATCAGATTATTCAAATCCAGGGAACAAATTACACCAGGAAATTACCAACGTAAAATAGATTTTACCGTTTCATAGCTCGGTCAAGCTCGCGTTTGCTTTCTCTTTCTTTGATCGTTTCACGTTTGTCGAAATCTTTTTTACCTTGTGCCAAGGCAATTTCAACTTTTGCAAATCCTCTTTCATTGATAAAAATACGAAGCGGAACTATCGTGAATCCTTTCTCTTCTCCTTTTTCACGAAGCTTCTTCAATTCTTTTTTGCTTAAAAGTAATTTTCGATCCCGTTTCGATTCATGATTATAGAAGGATCCAAAGGAATATTCCGCAATATGCATATTACGGATATAGAGTCCGTCTTCGAAAAATGCACAGAAACTATCGTTGATATTTGCCTTGCCCTCACGAATGGATTTTATCTCGGTGCCTAAAAGTGCTAAGCCCGCAACATAGGTGTCAAGTAGGTGATACTCAAAGGATGCGCGTTTGTTTTTAATGTTTACCGTTGATGAAATTGCCATTTTATTTAATTATATTGAAGCACAAATGTAAGAATTTAAGAATTTTTGCAAAATTTCCATGTAATTTACAGTAAACATTATCTTAATATTAATTTAATTTTATGATATTTATATGTCAAATCAAATGTAATTTGAGGTTTAAGTTTTGTATGTTTGCGTCGATTTTTTGTAATAAGAGGTAATATAAACGTGATTTTATTATGTTAATAAAACTAGTTTTGTACCTTTGTGAGATTTTTGACGATTTTTGTTAAAAGTTCAAAAAGTAAATTTTATTGAGTACATAGACACCTGACGAATGAGCAAGGGAAAATTAAACGAAAGAACTGCGCGGTTTTTAAATGGCGAGTTAGGAGATATAAAGTCAAAAAACTTATATGCTTATTTTAGACCTATCCAATCTAAACAAGATACTGAAGTAAAAATTGATGGACGCAGAGTTTTAATGTTTGGTTCAAATTCTTATTTAGGATTAACCACCGATCCTCGTATTATCAAAGCTTCCCAAGATGCTTTAGCTAAATACGGTACAGGATGTGCTGGTTCCCGTTTCTTAAATGGAACTTTGGACATCCACGTGGAACTGGAAGAAAAATTAGCGGATTACGTAGGTAAAGAAGCTGCTATTCTTTTCAGCACAGGTTTCCAATCCAACCTAGGACCTCTTTCTTGTCTTACTGGTCGCCATGATTACATCCTATTGGATGAACGTGATCATGCTTCTATCATTGATGGTTCGAGATTGTCTTTCTCAAAAGTTATTAAATACGCTCATAACAATATTGACGACTTAAGGGATAAAATTTCCCGCTTACCTGAGGAAAGCTTTAAACTAATTGCAACCGACGGTATTTTCTCTATGGAAGGGGATATCGTGAAGTTGCCTGAACTTGTTCAAGTTGCTAACGAATTCGATGCAGCTATATTGTGTGATGATGCCCACTCTTTAGGGGTTATCGGTGATAAAGGGGCTGGTACTGCTAGTCATTTTGGCCTAACGGATCAAGTTGACCTAATTATGGGTACTTTCAGTAAATCATTAGCTTCATTGGGTGGTTTTGTCGCTGCTGACAGTGATACCATCGAATTCCTTAAACATAGAGCAAGATCATTGATGTTCAGTGCTAGCATGACCCCGGCATCGGTTGCTTCAACCCTCAAAGCCCTGGAAATCATTCAAACTGAACCTGAACATATCGAAAAACTTTGGGCAAACACAAATTATGCTAAAAAATTGTTGCTTGAAAATGGATTTGACCTTGGTGCTACTGAAAGCCCGATCTTACCTGTTTTCGTAAGAAACAACGAAAAAACATATGTAGTTACCAAAATGCTTCAGGACGACGGTGTTTTTGTAAACCCTGTTGTCGCTCCTGCTGTTCCTGCTGAAGAGTCTTTAATCCGTTTCTCTTTAATGGCAACTCATACTTTCGATCAAATCGATGAGGCTGTAGAGAAAATGACTAAAGTATTCAAAGCGTTAGAAGTGGAAACTTTTATTAGCTAAATATAATCTTGGAAGCTGTGATTACGATCGTTCCTGTTGAAACCAAAAAGCAAAGGGCAAAGTTTATCGATTTTCCTCATGACCTTTATGAAGGAGATCCAAATTATGTCCCTGAACTGTTTGTCGCTCAGGATGATATGCTAAACCCAGCTAAACACCCTTTTTATAAGCATTCTTCCCTGCAAATGTTCCTAGCCTATCAAGGCGACAAAATTGTAGGTCGAATTGCCGCAATCTATAACAATAATCACAATGCCTTCAATCAAGTTAATGAAGGTCAATTTGGATTTTTTGATTGTATCAATGATCAAGAAGTCGCAAATAAATTATTGGAAACTGCTGAAAACTGGGTGAAAAATAAAGGCGGTAATACCATCTTTGGTCCTGTCAATTTAACAACCAACGATTCTATAGGTTTGTTAGTTGAAGGATATGATAAACCTCCTGTGGCCATGATGCCCTATAACTTTCCTTATTATCAAGATTTGATCTTAAATGCTGGCTTTGCTAAAAAAGTTGATTTAAGAGCCTATTTTGTCAATAAGGAAAATTCCGATAAGCGTTCCGTCTTGCTTTTGGATAAACTTGAAGAAAGACTTAAACGATCAGGAATTATCCTGAGAGAAATCAACTTGAAGGATTTTGCGAACGAAGCAGAAAAAATCAAGCGTGTGTATAATAAAGCATGGGACAAAAACCTTGGTTTTGTGCCTATGACTGATGATGAATTTGCGCATACCGCAAAAGATCTTAAGATGATTGTCGATCCTAAATACTGTATTATCGCAGAAAAAGGGGACGATATCATTGGTTTTGCTCTTGGTATTCCAAATATTAACGAAATCCAAATCAATATTAAGCGTGGAAGGCTTCTGCCAACTGGTATTTTCAAATTGCTATTCGGCAGGAAAAAAATCAAAACATTAAGGGTATTGATGTTAGGTGTGCTGGATAACTATAGAAAATTGGGAATAGAAGCTTGTCTTTATGGTCGGATTATTAAGAATTCAATCCCTTCAGGTATTATCGGAGCGGAATGTTCTTGGATGCTAGATCACAACTACCTCATGAATCACGCAATTGAGCAAATCAATGCAGACCTCTATAAGCGGTATCGTCTTTTTGAAAAAGCGATATGAAAAAGAAAATTTTCATAACCGGTGCGAGCGGATTTGTAGGCTCTCACCTTGTTGAAGCTGCCCAGAACTTGGGTCTTGAGGTTCATGCTGCTGTCAGGAAGTCCAGCCTTATAAAGGATATTGAACCTGCAGTCAATAAGTTCGTTTTTCCTAATCTCGGGAATCCTGATGAACTAAAATCCCTTTTCGAAAATGAGCAATACCATTACATTATCCATGCTGCTGCTATGACAAAAGCAAAGGATGAAAATGTAATGCGTGAAGTCAATGTCGGATATACTGATGCTATTCTGCATGCTGCATCTTCTTCAGATATGCCGCTCGAAAGAATAAGCTATGTCAGCAGCCTTGCTGCTGTGGGCCCAATTTCATATCAAAGCGATCAGCTTATTACCGAAAATTCACCCTATAACCCTTTGACAGTTTATGGTAGGAGCAAGGAAGCTTCTGAATTAATGATTCAGGAGAAATATCCAAATGCTCCTGTGTCTGTTTTTCGACCAACCGCTGTATATGGACCTCGTGAAAAGGATATCTTTATTCTTTTCGATACCATGAATAAGGGTTTGGATCCTTATATCGGAAGAAGTCCACAAAAATTAAGCTTCGTCTATGTTAAAGACTTGGTTGATGTGTTGTTGCAGGGTTGCATGACTCCTCAAGAGGGACTGCAGTTTTATAATATCAGTGATGGAGAGGTTTATTCTAGATATGCCATGGCTGAAATCTTTAAGGAAGTCCTCAATAAAAAATTATTTAGAATGCATGTGCCATTGGGCTTGGTCAAAAGTGTCGCGGAACTGTCGCAGAGATTGTATAGAAATTCTTCAAAAACTCCAGTTATTTACCCGGAGCGGTTGAGTGAACTTACAGCAGAAAATTGGGGCTGTGATATTAGTCGGGCAAAATTAAACCTTGGCTTTAATCCGCAGTTTAATCTTGAAAAAGGTTTAAAGGAAAGCCTAACATGGTATAAAGAAAATAAATGGCTTTAAAACTAGCATTGAAATGAGTGAAGAAAAAATTAATAAAAAACTTTTCCAAGACAGAAAAAGAACAAATATTCTAAGTAATCCTGAACAAAGATTGATTACTTATTTAGTTCCAAGAATTCCAGATTGGATATCTTCTGATGGTTTGACTGCAATCGGTCTCTTTGGTTCCTTTATGATTCTGGGAAGTTTCCTTTTGGCAGAATACGTCCATATTAACTATCTGTTATTAGGAATTGTAGGGTTCTTTGTTCAATGGTTTGGAGATTCATTGGACGGTAGGATTGCTTTTTATAGAAATAAGTCGAGAAAATGGTATGGCTTTGCACTAGATATCGTAATGGACTGGGTTTCTACTGTTTTTATCGGTTTGGGCTATGTGCTATATGCTACTGGAGATTTTAAATATCTTGGATTTACTTTAGTGGCATTGTATGGCTGGGCGATGATCATTTCCCAGTTGAGATATCGAATTACCGACAAATACACAATTGATGCTGGTTTGTTAGGGCCAACTGAAATTAGAGTAGTTATTAGTTTGGTCTTCATTTTAGAAGTTATCGTTCCTGGTTCTATTAATTATTCAGTATTGGGAATCTGTATTATTCTTTTCTTTATCAATTTAATTGATACGAAGAAATTATTGGATCTTGGTGATGCAAAGGATTTAGAAGAAAAAGCCAATAAACTTAAGGAAGCAAAAGTTAACGAGTAGTCCATGTCAGATAAACTAAGGGTTTTTCTCAGAGCACAGCTGTCCGCATTTATTGGCGGACTTTCTGATTTTGGGATCTATACTTTTTGTTATACGGTATTAAAGTTTACTGCTCCATTTTCTAATGTCATCAGCGGGAGCTTAGGTGCTATTGTAAATTTTTTAATCAATAGATATTGGTCCTTTGGAAATACTGATAAATCAATAAGTAGCCAATTGTGGAAATTCATACTTGTAGTTATTGGTAGTATATCCTTAAAATCACTTGGAATTTACCTTTTAGTACATCAATGGAATTTGCACTTTCTACTTTCCAAAGTGATTGTAGAGATTATTGTGTCTTTGGGATTTAATTACACCCTGCAGAAGTATTGGGTATTTAAGAAATAAGAAAGTAAATGCTGCGGTAATCCTTTTATCGTTTGTATATAGAGGCCATGTTGAAGAGAATTCATCATGGCCTTTTCTTATTTTATGGAATTAAGTAAGTTTTCATGCAATTCCATCCAGCATTGATATTATTTATTTCTAACAGTTTGTTTTAATTTTTTTTCATGCGTGTTTCCACATGTTGGGGGCTTTTTTAATTTTCCCTTTTAGTTCTCTTCGAGTTTTGTTCGAGTATTGCTCGTGTCTCGTCCACAGCTTGTCCAAAACTCGTCCGGAGCTCGTCCGCGTGTGAGCGGACGAACTGCGGATCATTCCCGGACGGTGTGCGGACCATTCACGAGCGAAACCCGAGC
>NZ_SMMI01000027.1 GCF_009733535.1 Sphingobacterium endophyticum
AATCATTTTAAAACGCATAAAACGTATACAAAATATGAAATATTAATGTTAGGCAAAACACAAACCCGCATGAATCCGCCAGCTGGCGGACGACAATTAAAAAAGCAAATAATATACATATGAAAAGAACAGTCCCAATCGCCCTAATTATGGGTATGCTTCTAATGAGTTCCTGTAACAATTCCAACAAAGAAAACAATGCGGTAGGTGAAACATCGGTTAAAAGGACAGATACCCTTACTTTATCACAACCAGAAGAAATTACATCCCTGGAGCGGGATAGCACTGCTGATTTTGACATAAACAGCATTCCGGTCTCCACGGCAGAAATCGGTGATTTTCCATTCTTCACTGCCCCCGAGGGTGCTAAATACATTAACAGACCGAAAGTAAAAGATTTTGATTTTATCGTATTCGTGACTCCTGAAAAAATCTATGAAGTAGAGGGGAAAACTTTCAGTGCACATGTTCATAAAGACAGAGAGAGCAGTGTAGAGATCAGCGGTCGATACCTGAACAAAAGTTTTGAAGATGCGATCCTGAATGCCGGAGGGATAAAGGTCTTCGAAGGTAACCTAACAAAGGAGCTAAAGGACAAATACAAGGAACTAGACACCTATGGAGGAAGCAAAGGTAGCCTGGATATCTGGGACGAAGTGGTTGCAATGGATGTGATCAGAAGACATGAGGGGAACGTCTATATAGCTATGGTAAAAGCTACGGGAAACAGTACTTCCATACAGATCGTGCAGGAAAAAGCCTTTGAGCAGACCTTAAAGAAAGTCACCTCGGCCGAGATAGAAAACGATTTGTTGAATTCGGGTAAATCTGTAATGCAGATAAATTTTGATAAGGACAGAGCCATATTGAAAACAGATGGATTGGAAACTGTCCGGGAAATGATCAAGGTGTTAAGGGATAATCCGGAACTGAAAATAGCCATAAACGGATACACGGATAATTCGGGAGGAAAAGAACACAATCAAAAATTATCGGAAGGCCGGGCATCAACAGTTAAAAAGGAAATTTTAAATGCCGGCATAGGTGCCGACCGCTTAACATCCGCAGGATTCGGACAGGACAATCCGGTAGCTGCCAATGTTACAGAGGAAGGGAAAGCGCAGAACCGAAGGGTGGAACTTTTAAAAATCTGAGCAATCGGATAAATAAAGAGAAGAAATTTACACTATGATACCAACAAGAGATCGTTTAAAAAAAGAAATATTTAAGAGAATTGAAGAGGTTCGAAACCTGTTAACATATTTTCAAATTTTCATCTTCTAATTCAAAATTAGTAAAATATACAGCTCTGATGATTATTTAATTAGAGGGGATTTTTACGTAAAAGCCTTGATATAGTAATAAAAAAGAGATTAAAATGAAAAATGGCACAATTTGTCTTCCAATGGCACCATTTGTCGTTTTAGTCGGGGTGGCAGGATTTTCCACCACTCCCCTAAATCGTTGATTATATTATTGTTAGCAAGTAACCTATCAAGATAGGTAACCGAATAGGTCTCCTTTAATATGTCCTACTTTTAGGCTTTTGAGTTCTCTTGATAGAACCTTTTCCAATCAGTCAATGTACTTTGTTATCATAAAGATACGAAAATCCCCCGATAATAAGAGGGCACTGAAAAACTATCCATCAAAAAAGGGCTTATGAATTTTTATGTTCATAAACCCTTTTCCTTTGTCTATTTGAAACCCTCTATCTATAACTCCTCGAATAATCGATTCTCCAGGGGTTAACATATGTTTTTCGCCCTTTTTTGATGCTTTAATTTTTCAAGAGGACTTTTTCAGTGCCGTCGATAATAACAATCCTTTTTTTCATAGAATTAGGTCGACAAATCAATTCCGTAAACAGCCAAAGCGAGAACAGCACAGGACAAGAGCGGCGGGGTTTCGCAAGCCACTAATGAGCGAGGGGAAAACGACTTGGCTTCATTCTGGCTTTATCATGGCGTTATTCACCGAATAAATAAAAATATAAGCTCCATCACATCTCGTTTTCAAGCTTTTTAATCATATCAATCTGAAAGGGCTTTCTCCCTTTTTGGCTTGTTCGAAATTAATTAACTCTAACAAATACCCACTAAATCCAGCTTTTTTTAAAATTAGTGCAATTAATAAAAAGTGTAAACTGTAAACTATATAATGTAGCATTTTATCATCTCCATCAACACTCTCCAATGGTACACGACCATGTAAAAAGTCATTTCTCTTATTAATAGCATCCTTATCAGCTTTAGTAAGCTGAATACCAATCACTTCAAACATTTTTATAAAGCCATCGGAATTAGTCGTCTGATTTAGATTATTTATTTTACTAATAACTGCCTGTCTATTATTAAACGCATTTTCAGAGTATTCATCTATAATGGTTTTGAAACGTTCCCTTATCTCTTTTGAAACACCTTTATCTTTTATCGGATTAATTTTGTTTGAATTCTCGGATAGTATTACATCCTTAAACGTTTCCAGCCCAACGCAATAAGTTGACGCTTTAATTTCAAGTGGAAGTTCAAAACTATTAACAATCATGGATATTACCCTTAAAATCCTTATGTCATCTAACGATTGTTCAACCAGGTTTGCAAATATTTCCCCATCTAAATACCGTTCTTTTTTTTCCAACGAGGGGTAGAAACTAAGAAGATCTCTGGGCATAAGTAAAGATGGGAAACCATTAACATCAGTTTTAAGTTTTTTAAATGATTGCAAGATGGGGCTTTCGTACTCTGCATTTTCGCTACGGAAAATAAGTCTTTTTTCCCTCACCTTAACACCACTCAACAATTGATAGTTTAATGAGATAGCCTCGACAATCTTCTCAAACTTTTCATAATAGCATTTATCAAAAGTATCGAAAACTAAAAAATTGTCATCATTAATCTTTGACAAATAAATATGCAACCGAACACCTTTTACAAGGATTTTCAACAATCCTCCAGCATACCTAACAGATTCCGTTTCAAACGGAGATGTGATAAAGTATGAAATCAAATTAGCTTCCAAAGTACTTGGAAAGCCGAAAATACACCGAAAGAAATATTTCGCCTCATTATCAAAAGCAAGAGGCTTAAGTTCAGAAATAGTTCCACTATATGCATACTCTTCGGAATGGTTCATTTTAAACGTTTTCATCCCTCTTTCGATTAGATACCCTGTATTATCCCCAAAAATTGAAAATAGTTCACAAAACCCATAGCAAACTCTCTGATAAATATATGGCTGATTCTTTAAGTTCCGATTTAAGTTTTTCGCTCCAAGACGAAATTCAGACTTATTAAATGTCAGAGCACAGTCAATGCCATTAATAGTTTCAAAATCAGATTCAATTTTATAATCTGTTTCCAAACCTAATCTTCGTACACATTCTTCTGTAGGTCGAATAAAAATTTTCTCAAAAGATAGCTTATCACTCATTTATAATACTATTTATAATCCAAAAGAACCAATTATGAGCCAATCGTGAGCCAATCGTGAGCCAATTGAGCCAATTATGAGCCAATTATTTCGTAATAACTTCCTGCCCCTTTTCCAGTATTTCTAAAAACACCATATTCAACTAACACTGATAAATCACGGGTTGCAGTTGGTTTGGCTACTAAATTTATTTCTTGATACTCCCTATTCGTAATTTTCCCTTTCTCTTTCACATATTCAACAGCTTTTAACTGTCGCTCGTTTAAGCCAAGTTTCGTTAACTGTTCTACTGTCAATTTATTTTTGAAAAGGGTTACTGATAACCCTCCGTCTTGTTCGATAAGTTCGGGTTCAGGAAGTTCAGCCTGCTTACAAGTGTCTATGATTTTTATCGTTCCACTTCCCCAAGAGTCAATCAGACCGCCCTTGAAACAAACATCTGCAATAATCGGATTACGTGGATTTGACCGATGTGGTCTTTTTAATGCTTCTGAATCAATCCCCTCGGGTAGTGTTCCTCCGTTCCAAACGTTAATGCTGTCGTCATACACACGGATTTGTGTCATAGCACCCATATAGTTACGGTGTATCAAAGCGTTCAATAACATTTCTCTGATTGCAGGTGTAGGATATTCACCTGTTTCAATACGATACAAACCCTCAAAATGAATTTTTTGTGTTAGATACTTATGATTGAGCTGATTCGTAACTTCTCGTAAAAGTGTAATTAAATTACCCTCTACTACATCATGAAATAAAATATCGTTGCCTTTGAAACGTCCAATTTTTACAAACGTATTCGGATAAAACTTTGCAGGATTTTTCCCAAACAGAATAACACCAACTCTTTTCAATTGTCCGTTTTCGGTCAACAGAAGTTTATCAAATATCTGTGGAATGGTCAAACCAATTGTTTCGGGCATACGACCTTTTTCTTCCGACATTTTTAAAAACGCAGAAAACGTACTTTCATCAATATCATCAAACGTTGCTCTTGGCTCAACCACATCATCCCATGTTTTGCCCGATTTCTTTAACAAAAATTCGTTGAGTGATGCCCCTGCTAATTCTTGTTTCGTACTTCCGCTACGGTAGTAATATCTACCACGCAATGAAATAGGGACAGAATAAGGATGCGTAACGATTTCAATAAAATGTTTCCCTGCTGCATCTTGTAAATTGACCTCAACGGTAATTCCCATCACATTCCGGATTTTGTTGGGAATATCGTCCATCAGTCTTTTATAATCTTCCAATCCCACAACATTCCCGTTATCGTCTTTCCCGATATAAATCACACCACCTTGTGCATTTGCAAAACCACAAATCCACTTAAGATATTCATCGTGCCAACTCTCTTTATATTCTATATTCTGCTGTTCAGGCATATATATTTCTGTTTAAAACCCCACACCAAAAATAGCCATATTTCCTCTCAATGACTAATATCCTATGAGATACAGTTGTTTGGTGTCACTCATAGCTAATTAAAGCGTTCTGCAACTAACAAACGAAAACAATCAGCTACAAAATTTATTAAGTTTAGGAGGAAAGTAAAACCGATACATAAGCCATTCTCCCTAATCAGTTAAAGGACAATAGAAACGGACCAGAGCTCTAGAAATTCGCAACCAAAAAATGATTGAAGGATAATTAAAAACTTTTTAAATTATTTAATAAAGTAATTCGTGACCTACATTTAGAAGAGCTGGTCATTTTAATTTAAAAAATTAAAAATAATTAAAGAAAGTCTTAAAGAAGCTTTTTCATTGGAAAATTTTTCAACAATTTCATCAGGATGCAATAAAGTTTATTATCTATATTTTGATAACCACCGCGCGACCAAAATGGTATTTCTGCCGCGACTACCTTTATCTTGTGTTTATCATCTAACCCAGAACTTATATGGAATTTGTTATCTTCTTTAATATCATCAGATTGATTGGGGTATAAGAGAAGTACATTGGAACATCCTCTTCGGAATGCATAGGATGTCATCTGGTAAAGATCACTTTGCGCTATCCCTTTTTTCTTGTCATCTTTGAAGTTGCCCCGCAACTTATACTTTGTGTCGACGATAATTTTAATCAAGCTATCTCTCTTAGAGACTAAGAAGATGTCATGTTGCATCTGAAATACCTTTTCATCTGTCAAATACATATCCGATTTTTGATATTTCACTTCCCAATCTGCTGAGAAATGTCTTTCTAAAAATCCTGCAATAAAATCTTCAAATACATATTCCATCGGTAAAAGCAACGACCAGTGTTTTGTATCTTCATAATGATGGTTGTAGATATGTTTCTCTAATACCATTCGGCAAAGCCCAACCGTCGTTTGGTATTCCTGATAAAATGGACTGATCGGAATATGATCTAAAAAAGAGGAGTTGCACACTTGATCTTCTACTTCATCCAATATAAAAATAACATCGTCGAGTTTCTGACGTGTTTCGGAGAATCGGGATTTGGACAGTAATAACCGTGCTACATATTTAATGGTCCGATTAAGCCGATTATCATATTCCATGGGTTGATGGTCACATTCTAATACATGAAAATTACCATTAGCCATGCTATTTGAAATATACCTACTGAAGTTTAGCGAGCCTTTTGGTTTCAGCATAGCCTCTTCCATTTCCTGATAAAGTGAAATCGGATTTGTGGAAACAACTCTATATAGCTGATTGGCAATCAAATTTAGAATCAATTCTGGCAGATCGATATCTTGTAAATTACTCAGGTTTACGTCCGTGAAAGGAAATTTCCATTTTCGGCAATAGTCAAACCAATAAAAGAGATGTTTGAGCATCATACTCTTCTCCATATTAGCCTCACGGAATATTTTTGGATATATCTCGATGGATTCATACTCGCTTTGAATAAACCCGATGAAATTTCGCGCACGTGCTGTATTGCCATCAAAACGAAGGATACCTTGCCGATTAACATAATCCTCACCCTGACTGAGTGAAGTCGAAGCCTCATCTTCGTAGCTATAATGGGCATTCCAAATCGCATGAAGATAACCTTCCAATTCCTTTCTGGAAGTAATGCTAAAAGATTGACCGAATTCGAAGCTACTTATGCGTTTCATCGATCGTAGTAACATTGATATGCCACCTATAATTCAACGTACTATATTCAGCGTTAATACCTGCAGCTTTTAAAATTTCCTTTACTTCTTCTGTGCGTCCGGAAAAATATTCCATCAGAAGCGGAATGATCTTTTTGAGCAATATCGTCTCCAGTGCTTCTCGTTTCATAAAGTAACCATGCCCGATTAGAAAATCAGCCGTTTTCTTACGTGTATAGATGGCTTCATTAATCTTTTGCAAGATTGTTAACGGCGGTTCAGTAAGCGAATTATAATCTGGGTAATACCCTTCAAATTCAAAACGCCTACGAAGTGCGATATCGACCAGCGCAATGGATTTATCGGCAGTATTCATCGTACCGATGATGTGTACATTAGGAGGAATACCGAAATCGGTTTCACCATTCGGCAAAGTTAATGACAATGCATTTTCCGCTCCCATACGCTTATCATCTTCGAGCAGGGTAATCAGTTCGCCAAATACCTTAGATATATTGGCACGGTTGATTTCGTCAATAATAATGATGAAGTTCTTTAACGGCGTGGGTGCTGCGACCGGTTGCTGCCTGGCATGGATTAACTGAACCAATGGCTTATAATATACACCAAGACCAGAATTAAACTCTCGTTTTCCTTCTACGATAGCTTTCAGCGTATCGACACTCAACGTATGGCGATCGGAACCGTTTGGCTTTTTAAAGCGGATGGTGCCATTGTCAACATCTGTAATGGTAAAAACATTACCTCCTTTCATCGGAATCTCGATAGTCTGTCCATCTACAAGTGGCTCGATCAATTCTTCAAAGACAGCGTCGAAAGATGTTAATTCCTGCTTTTGGTCTTTATGCGCAATGTAATTTGCTTTTGCACGCTCGACCAAGCGATAGAAAATCCCTTTATGCGGTTTAAAGGTTAATTGCTCCGTGTCTGTATTGGGCTTTATGCCGACCATAAAATCTTCATAGGAATAGCCTTGGTGGAAAGTAACAAATTCAATTTGTCCTTCTTTACGTAATCGATCAAATTCAACTTTATTCTCGGCGTGGGTCCCTGGTTGACCAGTGGCTATGTTTACGGCTTTGTCTATACTGTTATAGGTCTTTCCGGTTCCAGGAGGACCAAAAAGGATTTGATTGAGAGGGTGGTCCATTTCTTGTGATTTTATTTCTGCCGAACTATTTGATGGAATATCTCTAGACTTCAACGCCCAAAAAAACATCTGGGCATTATACACATCTGTGTAATCGATTAGGCTAAGAACTTCCTTTTGTTGATCGAAACCTTCTTTCGATTTGAGTTTAATGCCAAATTGGTTTCTCAGAATTTTCTTTAGCGCAGTAAAATGATTGCCAGCGTCGATAGACGTGAATTCATCAGGAAACATCGCTCGAGTAAACCGCTGAAGTACAGACCAAGCATTTTGATTAACCAGTTTATGAGTCAAGTGATATACTTTTCTCTTATCACTAGAAGAGAGGATATCTTCTAAATGGCTGAAACTTTCGTTCACAGCGGACCTAATTTGATCCCGGTTATCTATTTTGATTACTTGTTGGCTTATAGTGGCTAATCCGTTTTCTTTTATAAAAAGATATCGATCTAAAAAATCATCGTTGTGATCCTCGGCGAGCTCTTTGAAACGTTGATTCAGAATTTCATAGGATGTGATCACTTTGGCAACTACCTCAGTCTTTAATTGCCGCATGATATCAGTATATTTCTTTAGCAATGAATACCAACCAAGGTGATAAATCTTCGGATCAAAGGCATCAAACAATTTCTGCAACTCGTTTATGCTTTCATTCTTAGCTTTCAATGTCACTGCGTTGGCTCCTTTACTTGCTAAGAAATCATTGATCGGTTTTCCTCCACTTAAACGTGGGACATCTAGAAATTCCGGAAAGTTCTTTTGTAAATATTCCTCCGCATGTTTTAATACCTGTTTATTTGGATAATATTTCCCATTGAATTCAATCGCATAAGTCTTGGAGTTATTCAGTGGATCCCATGGGTTATCGTCAAGGTGTTTAAAAGCATATTGAAAGGCTTCTGCCCAAACTTGTTGTTCTTTTGCTATCATATATTTTAATTACAAAAAATCACTAAAATTCGCCTTTACCATAGCTACATATTCTCCGTTCTTATCGATGATCTCATTTATTCTCTTTTTTATCATTTCAATTATTTCATCTCTTTCTTCGGGATTAGTAACAACATCTAGAAATTTTTTATACATAAATAGGTCTTTAAATTTCTCTTTTCTAGCTTCGTTCAAAGAGAACCTATCTAAGTTCAGGTATTCAATCGTTTTTTTTCCCCGCAACGATATCCCTATTGGACTATTTTCGTAAAATGTGATGTGCGTTTCTGGATCTTCCATTGTCGGATTGATAAAAACAGATAGCTCTCTAGTTATATCATAATGATGCGTAACTATTGCTCTATGTGCTTCATTAAGTAGCGGAAAGTTATTTCCTTTAATTCGTTGATTACACATTAGACAGCTTAACATCAAATTATTCCAGTCATAAGCTAGAAAATAATATCCCGGTTTCACTTTATTTTTGGTTCCATCAACATTTTCTCTTAACCATTCGGCCTTTGGTCGAAAATGCTCTACGTCCCCATCTGATATATGAGTAACTCTTGATTCGCAAAAGCAGCATTTATGATTCTGAATACGCACCAAAACATCTTTGACATCATCATGTGCGTAAATACTAGATTTAAATAGATGTTTGCTACTTCTATTATTAAAATAAGTGTTATCGGCATCATAGTTAGCGCATAGTGCCTGTGTCTCGGTCACTCCATTGGTTGACAATACATTAGGTACTGGCTCTCCTACTTTGTTAATGTATATCATGTTTATTAGCTAATTTATTAAGAAAAGCCAAACTTTCGATTTCAGTTATAGTCTCGCCTAATGGCAAATAACCAAGCTCGTCTTCTAGTGCTTTGAGATTTGCTTTATCTGTATCCGTTAGACCCCCCTTTCTTATAATCTCTTGCTTCAGTTTGAGGAAATCATCTGTTTTTATTGGTCGAGTATTTTCAATTCCGAAATATTTACTAGCAAGCACCTGATCTATTCTCCAATTGGAAATAATTTGCGGATCATTATCGATTTGAATATTTTCTTCCTCATTTAAGTGATATAAGAGGATATCAAATTTACCCTCCACAGCCTGAACAATTAATGGACTATGAGTTGCAACAAAAATATGTGAATTATCGTGGTTGAGATTAAAATCAGTCAATAGCTTAATGTAATCTCTTTGCCATTTGGGATTTAAATGTGTGTCAGGCTCATCTAACAAAAAAAGGCAGTCATCTTTGCCCGTAATTAGAATTAATCCAAGGACAGTGACTAACTGCTGCTCACCTTCACTTAACTCCGCAAATTCATAAACTAGGTTATTCTTATTTTTCACATTTAGATGAATCGATGAGAGCAAACCTGCACAGTATATAGTTTCAAACGCATCGAAAAAATCAATTGGCGTCGGAAATATCTTTTTTAACTTACTTGTCAAGACTATACTATTAAGCTCTAGATACTCTTTGGGCAGTTTATCTTTTTCTTTCTCTTCATAGTATATTGGAGGTTCACCATTCTCTTCATAAAGTAATTGAAGAATTTTATTGGCTTTACCTTTTGAGTTCCAAAAGGGGAAACTCTTCACATTATTTGTTTGTAAGTTTTCTTCCAACTGATTAACTCCGTAAGCTTGGTGTTCCTTTCTCCTTGGATCAAACCAATCTGGGCTGTTAAGTCGTATACCGAACTCCTCCAATTCGTGAAAACTTAGGTAATTGTTATGTAAATCATTTACACATCTTGAAAAACCGTTGTTATCATTGCGGTATAGTAAAAGTGTGAGCAAGATCATTTGACTATGAAAGTTTTCAGCAAAAAACATTTTCCGAAAACCACTGTCAAGCCCCTTATTACTTTTCAAATCTTTTATGATAATTTCCTCATATGGTTTAATTACTTCCCTGATACGCTTATTTTCACCTGAGTAGTAACCTACTACGTAATCTGGGAGATATCTAGTTTGCTTGTTTTTTCTAAACTCAGAAAAATTAACATCTTCAAACTCTTGCTCGTCGCTGACCTTTTTAGCATAGACATGAAACTCACTTTTTAAACAATTTATTTTAATGTCTAAACCTTTACACTGATATTGTATTTTAAATTCAAAATGCCTCGTATCATATGGCCAATCTTCGTAGTCGGACAGTGTATCCATCAAATCTAGATCTCGGAATATCAAGGATAGTGCCTCTAAAAGATTGGATTTCCCAAAACCATTTTGACCAACCATCAAGGAAATTAGATCAGTATCGAATTTTAGTTCAATATTTTCTACATTTTTATACTTAGAAATCCACAATGATTTTATTTTCATGCTTTACCTCGCTTTCCCATAGTCTCCCTCTTCAACTTCATAATCTCGGCTAAACAAATCCTTCGCATCGCCATCGGTTGGGAGTTGCGGAACTAATTCACCTTTGAAGGCTTTGTGTAGGATTGCCTTTTCAAATTTATTTAGTAAATATATGTCAATGACATGCATCTTTGCCAGACTTAACTCAAACCATTTTAGAATAGATTCAGCAGATTTATGGCGTTCGCTTGTAATCTCTGGAAATGGTATATTCATTAAATTTTTAAAATACAGTCTAGACCTGACACTGCCGGTAGTAACCGAGGAGATATTCATTTTTCCTACCTCACTTTTTAGGTAATTCAATATTAAATATTTAGAGGCATTCTTAACCCTAAAGACGACATAATCGGGACTAGTGATAGCTGGCGACTTACCTTCGTAAATAGCAATAGATCCAATATTTATCCTCATTGTATTATATATAATATCACCAGGCTCAACAATTTTATATTTCTCAAAAGTCATTTTGGTACCAACATCTAAATCAATGATACCATCTTTTGCAGAAACTCCAATTTTATCGAACTCAACCCAGTTTTCTCCCACTTTCTCTTTACGTTCCACTACGAAATTAGATAAAGTCGTTAGTCCAGTGTTTTCATAAAAAATAGATTCAAAAAAATTACCTTTCAATTTTCCTATTGTATCCATTCTTTTTCTAATGCTGTCAATCTTGTGAAAAAGTGTATCAAGCTTAGCGACTATGCGTTCTTGTTCGGGGAGTGGAGGGAGAGGGAATGGAATTTTCCTCAGATCTCCTTGCGTCAATTTCAAACGTGTAGTGCCACGGACGAATCCGGTGTAATCGAACTGATTAAGATAATGAAGTATAAATTTGTTGAGCGAATTGTTTTTTGCTTTCAACACATGGGCATGGTTGTTTACCCACGATTTCCCAGTAATGATAAATGCAACATTTTTCTGCTTGTCAAAAAAAGGTGCTCCGTCTTCGCCTATTAAAACTAATTCTTCGTCGAATAAATAATCATCAATATAGCCGGCCAGTCCAGTAGCCCCATAATATGGAATATCCCCTGATCTTTTCGCCCTCTCAGTAGCACTAACAGGTTTTCTCATATTATCAAATATTGCTACAGACTCTTCAATATTTGAGATTACCCACCCCTTTGGCAACGATTTTTCCATTAGCTCAACTCGTTTATCAAATCTTCCAATTCCTTATTGATTGCCCGCAGTTCCAGCATGGCTTCTTTGGCGATGTCAATCGGTTCGCCGAGATCATCGCCATTACTCAATGAACTGTCTGCTATTAATCCAATATCTAGCGAATCACCTTTAGCCGCAATAACTTCCCGAGCGAATACCTGCCAGCGATTATCTTCTTTCGCTATTTCTGCACGCTTGGTTTCATCGATATTTCCTTGCCAGTTTTCTTTGACTTCATCTATCGAAATACCACCAGTATAGGCTTTCACAAAATCTCCGAATGCTGCGCGGGTGAATGGTGTACGCTTGCCGAAGCTTGGTGCGTTCTTTCTCATATCGTAGACCCAGGTATTTTTGGTGTTTCCTGTCTCGGTCTTGCCACGTGTAAAGAACAGTACATTTGTCTTGACACCTGCGGCATAAAATATACCCGTCGGCAAACGAAGTATGGTATGCAAGTTGCACTTGTCCATCAGGTCACGACGGATCTTTAAACCGTCACCGCCCTCGAAGAGTACATTGTCCGGTAACACCACGGCTGCTCGAGCTTTACCATCTTTTATTAGTGAACGGTAAATATGTTGCAGGAAATTCAACTGCTTGTTGGAGCTCATGAAAATCAGATCCCTACGTGTCGGACGTTCGCCTCCTTTTTTCGTTCCGAAAGGTGGATTGGCCAACACACCATCGTAGTTCTTAAAGGCTTCACCCTCCTGGCTTAAGGTGTCGGCTAAGGCTATCGGCGATTCTATACCATGCAGTTTAGCATTCATCAAAGCTAAACGGTGTGCATCCTGTACAAGTTCACAACCGGTAAAGGCTTCGTACTTTTGAAAGCGACGTTCCTTTTCAGTTAATGCAAAGTAGCTATCCGTTTTTTCTTTCAGATAATGATCCGCCGCGATCATAAAGCCAAAAGTTCCTGCTGCGGGGTCGTTCCATCGTTCGCCGATCTTGGGAACCAGAAGGTCAACCATTACATTGATCAACGGACGAGGCGTAAAATATTGTCCTGCTCCAGATTTCTTTTCGTTGGCATTTTTCTCCAACAGTTCCTCATAGATAGTTGCGATTTGATCTTTTTCGGTATCCTCAAACCAATCAATGCCGTCAATGGCCGTCACCAATGTACGTAGATTGACAGGCTTACGTAACATGCTTGATGCATTGGTGTAGATCTCTGTAATCGTTGGGTTCTGTGATTCTTTAGAGATATTTGCCAATAAGTCTCTATAGGTATCGTACAACTCTTTATTGTCCTTGATACTTTTTAATTTACTCCATTGATATTTTTCAGGAATGTCCTGTTCAAAGCTTTTGACTTCAGATAATTTTAGAAACAGAATATACGTCAATTCGTTTAAATATTGGTGATAGGTTACTCCATCGTCACGGAGGACATTACAGAGGTTCCAGAGTTTTTGTGCAATTTCTTCTGCGCTCATTTATTTGCTGTGTTTTTTTTAATTATAATATTCCTTAAGACCTAACTCAATGAAATACGTATCCTCTTATGCTGTTTGATTTCCGTTATACATATACGTATTGATTTTTTGTAGGATATCCGGTAATTGATTTTCAAATCTTTTATTGATCCGCTCAAAACCACCCATCTCGTCAAAAGGTTCCTTGTCCAAATCTTCGACGGTCACGATAGCCTCGGCGATCATTTGTTTCTCAATACGTTGAAGAAGATTCTTTTGAGGCACTGTCCAGTTTTGATCTTGGTACAATTTCTCAAACGCATGTCTCACCCGATCTCCCCGGCTCACCAAGGCGGAGCCTAACATTAATGTGCGAATATAGGCTATAATATCGGCTGCTATATCTTGCTTCTTCGCATTTTTCCATGCTTCCCGTAGGGTGCGAAGTGTATAGCCTTTAGTGTCCAGCAATAAGATCAGTTCTTTCAAATCACTGCGTTTTAATTGCGTGGGTGCTGTCGCAATGAGTCTTAATGCAGCAATCTTATTTTGATTTTCTTCCAAAAACTGCTTGAATCCTTCGATATAATCTTCTGGTTTCTCTGAATCGCCGTAACCGACGGTGACATCTCTCAATACATCTGCATGATTGGAGTAGAACTGATGTGCGGGAGTCGGCTTGAATTCATCTAAGTATTTCCAAAGTTCGTTCGTTTCGGATAGCAACTCGATTTGTTGTGCTATGGGCTTTTCTCGGATACTTTGTATAAAATCATCCAAAGAATCAGATCCAGTAAAATACTTGATTTTCTCCCCATCTAAGCCTGCCTCGCGCTTCTTCCGCTGTAATTTAGCAATGATCTGATCAACTTGCTGCGCAGCTCTTTCTTCCGATTGTATATATTGGAATTCACTACATAATGTACTGAAATCAGTCGAAGGATTGACGACAAGGGGCTTCATCTCTGTGTAGTCCTTGATGCTTTCATAGAGGTTGACCGCATCGAACACCCGAAAGCTTTCCTTACTTATTTCAGGACATAGACGCGTAGCACGACCGATCATTTGGTCATAGAGAATACGTGATCTGACACGACGCATGAAGACCAGGTTGCAAATTTTTGGTACATCAATACCTGTCGTCAAAAGATCTACTGTGACTGCGATGTTGGGGTATTTCTCGTTCTTAAATCGTTTTACTTTATCTTCTGGTTGATCTGATTTCCCTGTAATTTTGACTACAGCGTCATCGGATATAGGGATACCTGCAGCGTTAAATTCTTCCTTTAGGATTTTGACAATCATATCTGCATGTTCATCGGTAGCTGCAAAAATCAATGTCTTAGCTTCGCCATCAGGATCTATATGATTTACCAATTCACGGAGAACTGTCCGGTTAAAGGGTTCAGTAATAACACGCTTATTGAATCCTGAAATATCGAATTTTAATTCATCTTCTAATTCATCTAATTCAACAATCCGGTTATCTTCTTTGTCATATACCATTGGCTTTTCACCTTTCTCCCAGACAATTCCTTCTTCTGACAATTGAGTCGTAATCTTGATCGGTGGATCTTGATCGACCAAGTAGCCATCTAATACGGCTTCTCGTAAACCATAGTTGAACACTGGTTTGTTGAAAATCTCCGTAGTATGCAAAGCAGGCGTGGCAGTAAGACCAACAGCAAACGCATCGAAGTAATCCAAGACCTGGCGGTACTTGCTTACATAATCGTCCTGATCTTTGAAATAGATTTCTTCGTCATCCATCTCTTTGTCCAGTAGATAGCCGCGGTGAGCTTCGTCGACAATAATACAATCGTAGGTGTCGATACTAAGCGCTCTACCTTCCCTATCACCTTGATATAACCTCTTTACCATACTTTGCACCGTAGCAAAATGAATACGGCTATCGATATCTGGCCAAGTCGTTTTTAAACCGTCTATAAGGTAGATATCGTTAAAACTTTTTAGGTCGTCTACTTTATAATCTTTAAATCCATCTAATGCCTGTTTGGCCAATAATGCGCGATCGACCAAAAACAAAATACGCTTGAAGCGATTGGTTTGTACTAAACGATAAGCGAGGCCAATGATGGTACGTGTTTTTCCTGTTCCCGTAGCCATCGCCAATAAAGCTCTGTTGGTGTTTGGTTGATGTATTACCACATTTTCGACCGCTTGAATGGCTTTAATCTGATAATCGCGTAATCCAAGACCTGCATTGATCTGTAGGAAATCTAAAGCGTTCTCTTCTAGTTTTTTATTTGCCAAGATGATATCTTGCTCCAACTTTTTCTGTAAGTCTTGGGGACTGTGGAATCCCTTGAGGGATCTGGAATTGTTGTATTTTTGACGTACATCCAAATACCATACGCCACTTTTGGTTGCAATTTGTTGCAGGTATTCCCTTCCGTTTGTAGAATAGAGAAATGGAACCTTGTAACCATCCCAATCTCCTAGAATATCAACCCCGTCTTGCGGGATTATATTTAACGCATAGCGTTTGCTCTGATCAAGATTGGTAGAGATATCTTGTCCATATTTTTTTGCTTCAACGACGGCATACAAGCTCGTTCCGATGAACAAGGCATAGTCAGCATATCCACCAGACACGGGCCATTCGGCTATTGCCATGTTACGTCCTCGTTCTGGCCGGGTTTTATGAGTTTTAGCGTTTAATATTTTGGTATCGACTTCCCAACCAATCTTACGTAGATTAATATCGATAAGCTCTCGCGTCTGCGCTTCGTCCATATCCAATTTGGAGGCAGAACGTTTAGCACGTTCTGTTAATGCTTGTCGTTGCTCTGCGCTAACCGTTTTGTGTTGGGCTATAGCATCTTCGTACAGTTGTTTTAATACTTTATTTTCTTGTTCGAGGATATGAATTGCATGACGGCTATCCAAGTTTTCGGGCTTGCTGAATCGTATTGTGGAAATATCAGCATTTTTGACGGAGTATGATTCGTAAAACCATTTTCCTAACTTGAATGCAGAAAGCAACGAGGTTGTTGCCTCATCAGTTGTTGCAGTATACTCGTGAACAGCATCATTGCCTCGCTTACGCAGGATCGTGAAATGGTCTACTACATTGCTGGGTAGAATACCTTGATTTCTCAGATTATAAACAAGATTTTGGAATTTGGCATCTTCAGGCAATTCCATTCCATAGGTTTCGAATATCTGTTTTGCCATATATTCTCCATACTGCCTTAGTTTAAATAAGGATGTGGCTGGGTCCTGATATAGGTTATATTCAGCCGCTTGAGCCAAATTAGAAAGCAAAGCGTATTCTTCTTCTAAAAATTGGAAATTGGATCTGGCCATATTCTCTACTGGATTGATATTATCACGCGTAACCAAATATAGGGAAAATGCGGCTATTGGACATGTTCAATTCGTGGTTAAGTATATATTACTTGAATCTAGGTTTAACTAAATAAACGATGATATCATCCTATAGCTTTCTCTAACACAATATCGTTCACTTTTTGGTATATTTCCGCAGCTAGATTGGAATCGATTAAACCAGATCCATAGCTTACCAATTGCCATACAAGTATTAAACCAAGATCTTTTTTACTGACTTTGTCTGCTTTATTCTTTAAAGATTCTATTTCATCAAATATAATCTCTTGTCCATAACCTAATTCTGTCAACCGCTCTAATATAGAATCGATTCGCTGATGAAGATTAATAAGCTCATCTATGGAAAATACTTCATCCTGTACCGCTTTTTCTCCCTGGGGAACCACATAAGCCTCAAATAAAGTTTGCTGCTGATGTAGTTCACTATTTAACTGACGGACATGGGATAGCTCTCTAGAATTTAGTCGATCTTTTTCTTTTAAAAATACCAATTCTTTCTTTTGAGATTTTTGGGTTTCTTGTTGTTGAGTTTTGGACAATTTATCTTGTTCGGTAAAAAGTTGCGTCTTTAAACTCGACACCTGTTTATCAATTTTGACTTTTTCATCTCTAAACCGGATTAGTTCTTTTTGTTTACTAGCAATCTGATTCTGAATCGACTGAGCCGTACTTAAAGACTTACTTGCTGCTAGTCTTTTTGTTAAAGCATTTATTTGCTTCTCTTTATCAACTTCCTTTTTATAGGCATCTGCCTGTTTTCTAGATAAAGATGCGATTTGATTGTTTAGACGCTTTATTGCCTGTATGATTGAGATAGTTGACATTGTTTTAGTTAAGGTTTACAATCTGAAAATGAGTATTATTTGCTTTATATTCGTCATCCCATATGATTTCGAATGATATATTATCTGGTGACCCCATATGTAAATATCAACATTTTCATGCTCGTTTAACGCGGGAAAAGGAAATGGATTCGTGCCGTATAAATTATCTGGTTCATCTTTTATAATTAACCTTACATTCCGTGCAATAGCTTTGCCCTTATTATAAATTCTCAAAATGCGATGTCCCTTATTACCAACGATAAGTGAGGCACGCAGTACAGCTTGTTTTTTTTGAATTTTCTCCTGCTCAATTTTGCCAAGTTGATAGTCATTGATAAGCTTTTCTTGCGCTTTAATCTTTCTATCATGCTTAAAGTATGTAAAAATCGTCCCAAAAATAGCTATCATTGAAAGGAGAAAGGAAGGGTCTTGCCAGTTTACACTCATCTTCTTTTAAATTTTATGTATTTGTTTTTCTTGAACTTTGATTCTATCTTTTTAGCAAAATCATTCACTAAGCTGTCACCGTATTCATTTACCGCATCTTGGATATTAGCTTGATTCAACTCGGCCAACTCGTCAATTCCCCCTGGATATTCTCTGTCGCAATTTATACACCTTACCCAGGACTTATCTTCATTGTGGTCAAAATCTGACTGACCACACGTGGCACATATTAGTGATACTGTTATTTTCGTACTCATGGTGTTATTTTTAGTTTGTAATGTAAAGAGAGCTATTATCGGTTGAGCGAAGTCTAAGTTGGAAAAGATACTGAATTACCTCTTTGGACTACGCTCAAGACGACAATTCATGGTTAAGTTAAATCGACTATTCTAGCCACAGGAGCATCTCTTTTAACCGCTGCTATTCCATTTTCTCTACCCGCGGATGATACATAGTTTTCACTTCGCCCTAAAATATCACTATTGTTAGCTTTCAAATTGAACGTATAGTTCTGAAAACTATCTTTCCTTTAGTAACGGCTATCGTACGGCGCGTTGGCTTTGACTGACGCAATCCCATTTAGACAACCTTGCTTAGTCTCATACCCTTCACTTCCTAAAATAATCTCACCGTTACCGGACTTTAATCTGAAATAGTATTGTAAATTCCTAGAACTCACGAATACTTCGAATTTTGCATTTGACATATTGACACAAAGGTCTACGCAATCTGTGCACCCAATGTGCACAGCTGATATTATTCCATATATCTCTTAACATTCTCTTCTAGTTTTTGACGAATCACAGCTCGTACCTCCATTGGCCCTAAGATCTCAACTGCAGATCCAAGCCCAAGTACCTGGGCATAAAATTCATAGTTGGGAACTACCTCCAACTGAATCGTTTTGTACGTGTCTGTTCGCTCCACTACGGTTTGAGAGGGATGGAATGGTTTGGAGTCAATATATGGCCAAAGTGATTTAACAATTTTTATTTTGATGAACTGGCATACTGTACCTATAGGTTTACTTACGCCTACAATATCCTCGAAATAGACATCATGTGTTTCCCTCGGAGGAATAAATATAATACCTCCTGCTGCTTCAAAAGTAGTCATACGATCAAGTGCGAGATTTGTCCATGAGTCAAAGCTATCACGCTGTCCGAAGAGAAACCATCTTTTGTTATATTGTTTCAAAAAATACGGATGAATCAAAAAAGCTTCTTCTTTATTTTGGTTGAACGATTTGTACACCACTTGTAATACATGTTTCTGCTGTATGAATTTAAGCAAATCACCTAAAAGGTGGAGGTTCTTGAGGTATTCATTTTGGTCGAAAAAAATACATTCGTCCAGATCTTCAAGTTGAAAATTCTTTTTGAGTTTTAACCCCAGTTCTTGGACAAAGTCAAACTGAGGCAAACCTTTAAATCTACCTAACATATCCAGCGTCGTTTTTAGTAGATCGGCTTCGATTGGATTGATCTGCTGCATAGCTAATGAATAGTTCCTGTCAGAGTAACGGTAATATGTCCTTTTTCCTTCTTTATAGGATTCTATCGGTGCGCGGAAACCTGTTTCGCTTCGCATAAAGTCCATATCTTTCAGTATCTGTCTACGAGAAATAGAAGAATCCTTGCCTGTATAATCCGTTAACGTCTCGGATACATATCGGATAAGGTCGTTGATAAAAAACTTTCGTCCCTTATTGGAAAAGCACCTGTCTAAGGCTTCGTAGCGGATAACTGCATGCTTTTAGTGGCCATTGACTAATTTATTGGTATATACAAAGATAAAATTTTTATGTGCATTACATGTGCACAGTTAATTGGGAATCTGTGTACGTCCAATGCACAGGACATCATTTACTTTATGACAAGTTTAATCACCCAGCTATTGTATTCCTTACGGTACCCGTAAAGTTTACTCGAATAAGATGGATATGTTTTCATTTTTTTATTACAACTACTATAATTATTCTTAGTCAAATTTTAATGAGGTTTTATTTTTTAAATATTTATGCCTTAGATTTATTGAAATCGATTGCTGTTTCTTTTGCAATCGGCAAGATGTCCGGTTGTTTAACAACCGCTTGATAGGGCCCTTTACTCGGAACTCGTGGGCTTTGCTTTTTTTAGGTTTGAAATGTGATGAAAGGAAATATAATGGGAAAGGAAAAATCAAACAGGACACGTATTATTGGGCTACGGCTGACAGAGGTTGAATTTAATAATATTGAGATCCGGTGGAAAGCCTCAACCTCAAGGAAGCTAAGTGACTACATCCGTAAATGTATTTTCAGGAAAAAGATCATAATGACCTACCGAAACAGATCCTTAGATGAATTCATGGAGGAAATGATCCTGCTGCGCAAAGAACTCAATGCCATCGGGAATAATTTCAATCAATCAGTAAAGAGGCTCCATACCATTCAGAATGTATCAGAATTTAAACCTTGGAAGTTGGGGCATGAGCTGGAAAGGAAAGTCATCTTCAATAAAATAGAGGAAATCAAAAACCGTATCAATCAAATTGCTGTGGTATGGTTGCAGTAATAAAGACCGGGCATTCCATCCGCAGGATCTTTCAGTATAATGAAAATAAAGTCAAACAAGGGTTAGCCGAATGTATTGGAGCAATAAATTATCCCATTGATGCCCAGAAGATGACCGATACCATGAAGCTGAATAGGTTACTTAATCAGGCTAAGCTCAACGAAAGGGTAACACGAAACAGCGTTCACATCTCGCTGAACTTTGATCCTAAAGAAAAATCTCTTGATCGTGAAAGTTTAATGGAAATAGCTGAGAGCTATATGACGAAGATTGGATTCGGAGATCAGCCTTTCCTTGTATATCGTCATGATGATGCCGGACATCCCCATATTCATCTCATTAGTGTCAAGGTGAGGCCCGATGGTAGCAGGATAGATATGCAGAACATAGGTCGTAATCAGTCGGAAAAAGCACGCACTGAGATTGAGAAATCCTTTGGCTTGACCGTAGCTGGTGAAAGTAAAAGACAGGAAAGATTCCGGCTTAGGCCGGTTGATGTTCAAAAGGTTCAATACGGCTGCATCGATACTAGGTGGGCAATTACCAATGTCCTGAACGCAGTATTAGAGAAGTACAGATACAGCAGTCTTCCGGAACTCAATGCCATACTTAAACAATACAATGTTTTGGCAGATCGGGGGAGTGAGAGATCCCGGGTTTTTAAGTTTGAAGGTTTACTATATCGCATTATTGATGAAAGCGGTAAACCTATTGGAGTTCCCATAAAGGCCAGTAGTTTTTACAATGCTCCGACATTGAAGTTTTTAAAAGTACGATTTGAGGAAAACCGATCAAAGAAGGTGTTGTATAAATTAAGGACCAAAAGTACCATTGACCATGTCCTTAAGAAAAAGCCTGCGAATTTAGATGATTTCTGCAAATTTCTGGAAAAGCATGGAATTCATGGCGCTATTCGCAAGAATGAAAATGGCAACATATACGGTATTACCTACGTGGATCATATCACAAAATGTGTTTTCAATGGAAGTGACCTGGGAAAGTTATACAGCGTAAAGGGCATACAGGAAAGATGTATTACTAAGCTGGAATTGGATCAGATAGTAACACCACCGCTCAAACCAAGTGCATGGAAAGATCAACGTTCGCAGTTAACGGGTTTTAACGTATCGGAGAGTCCTGTTGACCAGCTACGATCGGAGAAAAATAACGATATCATCTATTCACTGATACAGCCTGAACAGGTTTATGGGAATGTACCTCATCAATTGAAAAATAAACCCAGGAAAAGGAAGCGACGAGCAATAAAACAGATCTAATAGCTGGATTTGTTCTATATTTTAAACTTTAAAAATGATAATTATGGCGATACAGACAGGAGAAAACGAACAGGCGATGCGCAAGATAATGGATATGTCCAGGTTAATTGCCGTTGCCATTTTATTACTGCATTTTTATTTCTACGGCTACGGCCTTTTCCATGATTTGAACTGGCACACACCATGGACCAATAAGCTGTTAAGGCAAATAGCGGCTACGGGCATATTCACCGATCAGATACGTTCCAAACTAATGGCTCTTTTTTTCCTTATTCTTTCGCTTCTCGGGGTTAGGGGTAAAAAGGAGGAAAAGCATACCGTTGTAACCGCTTTGGTGTACGGGTCATTAGGGTTACTCTTATATTTTCTAAGTAATTTAATTTTCTACACTGGGGTGGTGTCACGGCCCGTAATCATGATTTATATAGCGATTACAACGATCGGATTTCTATTGACCATCAAGGGCCTGTCCGTGTTCTCGAGGATCATTCGAAACAAACTCACCAACGATGATATTTTCAACCAGGAAGGTGAAACTTTCCCTCAGGAAGAAAGGCTCCTTGAAAATGACTATTCCATCAATTTGCCTTTACAATACCGATGGAAAAAGAAAATTCGGTCCGGCTGGATTAATATCATCAATCCCTTTCGCGGAATCATGGTACTGGGAACACCCGGATCCGGAAAGTCCTATTTTGTCATTCGACATATCATCACCCAGCATATTAGAAAGGGATTCACCATGTTTGTTTATGATTTTAAGTATGATGACCTTTCCAAAATCGCCTACAATGCCTGGCTAAAATGGAAGCACACATACGCCACTCCTCCACTTTTTTATACCATCAACTTTGATGACCTCAGCCGATCACACCGATGTAATCCTTTAGATCCTTCTTCCATGGGCGACATTACCGATGCCGCAGAGAGCGCACGCACAATCCTTATGGGGCTCAACCGCGAATGGATAAGACGTCAAGGCGATTTCTTTGTCGAGTCACCCATTAACTTTCTTACCGCAATTATTTGGTACCTGCGTAAATTCCAAAACGGCGAGTTCTGTACCCTTCCCCATGTGATTGAGATGATGCAGGTTGACTATGACAGCCTGTTTACCTTGCTTCGGACAGAAAAAGAAATAGAGGTTTTAGTGAATCCCTTTATCAACGCCTACCTCAATGATGTGATGGAGCAGCTCGAGGGACAGATAGCGGCTGCAAAGGTGGCTATGGCTAAGCTCTCATCTCCTCAGCTGTATTATGTACTCTCCGGAAATGATTTTAATCTGGATGTCAATAACCCCGACGAGCCGAAGATTGTCTGTATGGGAAATAATCCCCAAAAGATCCAGGTATACGGAGCTGTACTTTCTCTCTATGTCAACCGCTTGGTCAAGCTGGTCAACAAAAAGGGGAAACAAAAATGCAGCCTTATTTTTGATGAATACCCAACGATATATGCACCGCTCGACACGGTAGTGGCAACAGGGAGAAGCAATTTAGTATCAACAACTGTTGGAGTTCAATCCATTGAGCAGCTAAGAAGGGATTATTCCAGAGAACAGGCAGAGGTTTTAATAAACCTATTTGGAAATGTGATTGCCGGTCAGAGTACAGGAGATATGGCAAAGCAGTTGTCTGAACGTTTTGGGAAGATCATGCAGGACAGAAAGAGTCAAACGGTAAACAGCGCAGACACTTCCATCAGCTTTTCCAGACAGTTGGAATCTGCCCTTCCATCATCCAAAATAGCAGGTCTGAGTTCCGGAGAGTTCGTGGGAATGGTGGCAGATAATCCTGACTGTAAGATAAAACTCAAAACATTCTATGGCGAAATTATAAACGATCATAAGGCGCTAAAAAATGAACAGAAAGCTTACAAAAACATGGGAGTAATCCGATCGGTTCACGACCAGATCATACAGCGTAACTACCTGCAGATTAAACAGGATATCGATGATTTGGTGGGTACTGAGATGGAAAGATTGCTGAATAATCCTGCGTTAGCATATTTGGTGATTAGTAAACACTGAAGCAAAAATTAAGGCTCCTAATTGGGAAAGGGTTAGTTTTTGATCTCTGTTAACTTAATGTCTTTGTCAACCAAATTTTCAGCATTCTTTTCGCCATTTTGGATTTTGGTCAAGCTGATAACTTTGTTTTTATCATCAAGATAACAAACAATTAAGGCCTCTATTTCGGGATCAAAAAACTTATACTTGGCTACAGCATAACAATTTCTTTTTGTTGTTCCCAACTTGACCTATAAAAGTATCACGCTAAAGTTTTATTTCAAAACTGGTCCAAAGTTAGATTGGTATTTACCTGTATGTCTATTCAATTCATTAAAGAAACTTCCATTCGATTCAAAGCTTCAGCCTTCTTACCCCTCAAGATGTCCTTGACTGAAAAGATGGCGCTGCTTAAAGTGAAACAGAAGTTATGGTCCTTTTTATCCCTCTCAAAAGTTAAGTGGACAAACTGCCTTCTTTAAAAAAAATTCGCTTCATATATGTAACAAGCCGATTTTTAAGCCCTCCTAAAATATAATAGATTAGTTCGTCATCTTGATATGAAATAGATTATTGCTCCCCGAATTCCATCCTAAACTAAAAACTTTCTTAATCACATTCACAATAGTCATGCTTTATATTGACCTTTATTTTACACAACTTTTTCCCAAGAACATTCTTTAAGCTGTCCAATGTTTTATTGAAACCATCGACATTATCTGTTACATCTAAACCTCTTTTATTTATTTCATTAAATAACCCCTCATGATCACTATATGATATAAAAACAGCCATACATTTCTTTATCTTTTCACTATGCTGCAAGATTGTGTCTATATTATTGACTTTAATAGAAAGGTGCTTTAAGTCATTTTCAGAAATTTTTAAACATTTTATCAATCTACTTTTATCAATATGAGTATTTTTTTTGAAAACAGTATCGATAATTACTTGATTTGGGGTGGCGACTTGTAAGTGTTGACTGTCAGAAAAAAAAGTTCCTGAAGGATTGTAATAAACTAAAACTTTAATCAACTCATTTTCAACCACAATACAGGCTTGCATTAGAAACATCAAGACGCAAAATAAAAAAACTAAAATTTTATTCATTGTGATTTTATTATATCTTGATCATTCAATATTTGTCTCGGCACCCTCATCATATAATGTCTTAGCCCCAAATAAGGGGACACATTAGTGGAAATACGCCTATAGTAAGGACGTCTAGCTCCGACAAACTAATTGTTTTGGGCTCGGGCTTGCATAAAGTTAGTTGTTCAAGTAACAATTCATTTGCAATCACTCCTTAGCCAAATGGCGAAGATCTATTTTGGCAACCTCTTCAGAACTCTTTCGGATTTGCTCCTTTGTCCCCACATAAAAAATGGAGTACTCAAACTCTATATTGCCATCAACACCGTATAGCTTCCCTGTTGTTGCTAATGTTGCTACAACTTTACTATTATCCGCTTCCGTCAGATCTGCAACCACAGGTATTTTTATCCTTTTTCCATTGTTATCATAATAAACTTCAGGAAATAGCTTGTAATTGTAATCTACAGCAAACTGAGTCTTTAACACTCCTGTTTCAGTAATATTATACAATCTTTTACTTCCTTCATAAGCTTTACGATCACCACTTTCCTGACCATATAAGATTATCACTTTTCCGGTATAACCATGAGGCAATACATATATGACGTCTTCACCTTTTGAGGTACAACCAGCCATAAATAAGATTATAGATATAAAGAATAAATATTTCATTATCGAAAAGTATTTTGAACATGTTTGGTCCATTCATCCATTGAGTATGTTTTCTTCCCAGAAGTAACCTCCTTAAAGTTACCATCACCATCGAGTCTGACCGTCATATTCACAGAAAAAGTAGGTCGATTGTTTTCTCCGAACAGTTTTCTCAAACCACCCTCTTCCTGATGTGCGCCTAGCAACAGACGGGCACCTGACTGATCTGTAATAAAAGCCTCGGTACTAGGAAAAGCATCCCCAGAAAATGCGCCGTTAATCGATAGGGTTCCCTCTTTTAAGTTTTCAGTAATAGACAACTTTCCTTGAACATCTAAATCTGGTGTTATAAGCCCTGGTGTTACAGGATCTTTGGCACTATGTTTAAACTCAAAAAAAGTACTATTTTCAGAGTTTATAACATTCGTAATTGAAAGAGATGGGTTTGGATCCTTCTGCGTTGGAGGAATATAAAGATCAGCATATTTAAAACCATAAAACACAGTAGGGTCGCTTGCTGTAGCACTATTGGTGACAGTTCCTTGAATTGGATCAACTGTAAAAGTTGATTTTACCCTTGAGGAAGCAGCAGGATAATCTAAAGTTGAAGGTCCTCGTCCATCACCTCTAAAATGACCCGCTCCCACTTTAGATGCAGCTATAAATGATCGAACATGAATAGGCCAAGGCCTCATCCCATCCGGATCAATAAACCGTATCGGGTTATTGAAGGCGTAATTATAAGGGCTGTGCCTTCTCATCTGTTCCGCCAGCGGATCTACGACATTCCATCTGCCTATTTCTGCGTCATAAAATCTTGCCCCGTAATCCAGCTGGTCCCCCAGCTCCGCCTGCCTCTCCTTGCCATTGTAAAGATAGCTGTTTATCCCTCCGGTTACAATAGCCCTGGTCTTTCCGAACGCATAATAGTCCTGTTTCTGCACGATGGTGGAGGTCGTATCCGTAGAGCCCTTTTTGATCACCGCCCGAACGTTGCCCAGGTGGTCCGTCAGGTTGTAGTGGAACACATACGTCCCGCTGCTGTTCTGCAGGTACCCCCCTTCCGTTAGGATCAGGTCAATTGCCTGGGAACCCGTCCCCTCCTTCTTGTATTCAATGCCCCCGACATAGTCGCGCGTGGTCTGGATACCGCCGACATTCGAGTACTTCTGGAGCTTGGTGCCCAGGGCATCGTACTGGTAGGAT
>NZ_SMMI01000028.1 GCF_009733535.1 Sphingobacterium endophyticum
GCTCGGAAAGATTAACTATCACGATGGATTAAAGAGTGGCGTATTTGAAATTGACCTTAGCTTCTCCACATATTACGACAACAAAATAGCACATATTATTGCCAATGAACTACTTTATAATTACACTCTTACCAAAATAAATCCTGAAGAAAATCCCGATACAATATTACAAAATTTAGATGCAAACAAGGATATTTCGTGGACCAATTCTCAAAATGCACTTATCGAACTGATATACGCTCTGTATGCTTCAAATTCCATTGCATACGGAAAAATAGGCATCCGAAAATTAGCTTTGATTTTTCAAGTGCTATTCCGAACTCCCTTAAACGATATTCATCATTCTTTCCACCGAATGAAAACAAGAGCAGGTTCAAGAACTGCATTTTTAGACCAACTCAAAATATCCCTCGAAGAATATATGGATAAAGACCTTTAGCTATATCAAAAATAACCGTTTGAAAGCAGTACCAAAACGTACTGCTTTTTTCTTTGCCCATATCTGCCAATTGGCAAATGCTCTCAAAACTTCATTACAAAATATCCAAAATCCAATAAAACCCTTATTAAACAAGGGTTTTCCTAATTGTAAAAATTTTAAAAAAACAGCCAAACCAATTGGCAAGGCTTGGCAGACAAACACTGCCACCTTTCACAATTTTGCATAGTGAACTTTAAAAAGCTGTGCAATGAAAATAATAACCATTGAAGAAGAAGCCTGGCAACAGCTCAACAGCCGTATCAATGCCATTGCCGACTATTTGAAAAGACAGGAAGATAAAAGCTATGATGACCTGTGGCTCAATAACCACGAGGTATGTCAATACCTGCACATTAGCGAAAAGACCTTATGGCGTATGCGAACCAAAGGCGAGATCACTTACTCAAAAATTTATGGGCAGTATTTCTACACCATTGGAGCAATTAAAGATATGCTTAATGCCAATGCCATACAGAGCAGTGATGAATTTGTGCAGGAACTTATGGCAAAAGGCAAAAGCTACATCGAAAAAGGCAGAAAGCTAAAGAAAGATAAAAAATAGGTATGAACCCTTAAAAATATCATTATGAATATTGACAGAATGGAATTTTTGGCGTGGATGGAACGCTTAATGGGACGTCTTGATATGCTGGGCGATAATATAGATGAGTTACAAAAGAAACGTAATAGCATAGATGGCGAGGAACTGCTCGATAACCAGGATTTACTTCAGATGCTGAAAATCAGCAACCGCTCCCTGCAACGGTATCGCTCCATCGGCAAACTGCCCTATTACACCATTAGTGGCAAACTTTATTACAAATTGTCTGATGTTCATCAATTCATCAGAGATAGCTTTAACCCACCTTCAACCAGATAACGCCAATAAGTGACAAACACTGCCTTTCAGTGCCAAGTAATGCAATTCAGTGAAGGCTTCCTTTACATTCGGCATTGAATTTTAAAATTTTCAGACTATGAGTGAAGAAACCATAAATAAACAGGAAATGCCCGAACAGTTATCGGACATATTGCTGGTGCTGGATAAAGAAAAAATGAAAATCCAAGCTGTAAAGAGTATAGACGAAAACGGGAAAATGGAAACTGTTGACCCCACGAAGAAAAACCAAAACCAGTTTATGCGTGTGGACAAAAGTGGTGATTTCTTTTCGAACTTCTTCTCCAATTTTTTCAGCCAGTTAAAGAACCCTACCAATTTTTCATTCTTCAAAGTACCTGCACCTATCGCTGTTGAAAAAGCACAGGAAATGCAAAAGCAGGTTGACAAGCCAACTCCTGAAGGCGAAAAAATAATGAAAGAGCACGAAGTAAAAATAGAACAGCAATCGGATAAGAAACAAGTAAACCAAAATAATATGGCAACAACACAAACAACACAGGAAGCAAGCGAATACCGCTACAAACCAGAACAGATTGATTGGGATACTATGACCAATCTCGGATTAAGCAAGGAATACCTTGAAAAGAGAAACCTACTTGAACCTTTATTGAAAGGTTACAAAACAAATGAACTCTTACCGATTGGTGTCAACCTCGGTGGTACAATTCTTCGTACAGATGCTCGCTTGTCTTTACAACAAGCCGAAGACGGAAAAGTTGTGGTAGGAATACACGGCATCAAAAAAGAACCCAATCTACATTTTGAGTTTTTCGGGCACAAGTTTACAGATGAAGACAAAAAGAACCTGCTCGAAACTGGTAATATGGGGCGTGTGGTAGATTTGAAAAATTCCAAAACTGGAGAACTGATGCCGTCTATTATCAGTATAGACAGACTAACGAATGATGTAATTGCATTGAGGAAGGATTTTATAAAAGTTCCAGATGAAATTAAAAGTGTAAAACTGAATGATGAGCAAAAGCAAACTCTATTGGAAGGCAAACCACTTTATTTAGAAGGTATGGTTTCTACCAAAGGAACAGAATTTTCGGCAACGGTACAGTTCAATGCAGATAAGCGTTATGTTGAGTTTCTGTTTGACCGCAACAATTCTAACAGGCAAACCCAAAGCAATGGACAAACTCAAGACAATCAGCAAAACCAATCTCAGGAAGCTCCAAAAACATTCAGAGGTAAAGAATTGACCGATGATCAACATAAGGATTTCAAAGCCGGTCAAACCATCTACATTGATGGATTGAAAGATAAAAAAGGGCAACCATATCAAGGTTATATCACTTTTAATAAAGAAAATGGAAAAACCAATTTTGAATTTCCAAATCAATACAAGGAAAGAGTAAAACCAACCGAAGCCCATAAAACGCAAACTGCCGTCAATTCTGAAGGCAAAACCAATGAGGCCACCAAAAACATCAAAGAGCCTTTGAAGTCTGGTCAACAAACACCGAAAAACAAACAACAGCAGGAACAACAGGAAAAGCCGAAAGCTCCAGCGAAAACAAGAGGCAAAAAAATATCTTAAAGTATGAAAACAATCATTGCAGAAAAACCAAGCGTAGCAAGGGAAATAGCCGGACTTTTGGGAGCATCCGATAAAAAGGAGGGCTACCTGACAGGCAACGGCTATTTTGTTACCTGGGCATTCGGACATTTAATAGGGTTGGGAATGCCCGAAGATTATGGAATTTCGGGATTTGATAAAACAGCGTTACCAATTTTACCCAATCCTTTTTTATTAACTGTTCGGAAAGTAAAAAAAGATAAAGGCTATACAGCCGATACAGGAGCGTTAAAGCAACTAAAAATTATTGAACAGCTTTTCAATAAAAGCGAGAGCATAATTGTGGCAACCGATGCCGGACGTGAGGGCGAATTGATATTTCGCTATATCTATGAGTACCTGAAATGCAACAAGCCATTTGAACGGCTTTGGATTAGTTCGCTTACCGAAAAAGCCATTAAGCAGGGATTTGATAAGCTCAAAGACGGAAAAGAATTTGACGGATTGTATCAGGCGGGACAAAGCAGAAGCCGAGCAGATTGGCTCGTGGGCATCAACGCTACACAGGCATTGAGTATAGTCGCAGGAAATGGTATTTATTCGCTCGGAAGAGTGCAAACTCCAACATTGGCTTTGATATGTAAACGCTATTTGGAAAACAAAGATTTCTCGATAAAGAAATATTGGCAGATACAGCTATCTCACAACAAAGAGCTGATAGATTTTAAAAGCATTTCTAAAACCAAATGGGAAGACCAAAAACTTGCCGATGATACGCTGAAAGCCATTCAGCGAAGCGAAACGGCAACAGTTACATCAGTAGAAACCAAAAGTGTTACAGAGCAACCGCCTTTATTGTTCGACCTTACAGGATTGCAAAAGGAAGCCAATAAAAAATTGAACCTTTCTGCCGAAGAAACCCTCAACATTGCTCAAAGCCTTTACGAAAAGAAGTTTATCACTTATCCACGTACCGGAAGCAAGTACATTCCTGAAGATATGTGGGCAGAAATTCCCAACCTCGTAAGGGCTTTACAGGACAGGGAAACCTGCAAGCAAGCCGTAGCTAAACTGAAATGGGGACGGTTCAATAAACGTATTGTAAACGATTTGCGTGTTACCGACCACCACGGATTATTGATTACAGACAAAATCCCGTCAGCACTGAACGCAAAGGAAAATGCCGTTTATGATATGATTGCCTTTCGATTGCTCGAAGCCCTTTCACAAGCCTGTATCAAGGAGATAACTGATGTAGATTTACAAGCGTTGCATTATGATTTTATGGCAAAGGGTTGTAAGGTTATAGAAGCAGGCTGGCGTTCCATCAAAGGCAGTTTTTCAGATGATAATACCGAACCTGTACAGGATTTGCCCGAACTGAAAAAAGGTGATGAACTAAAAATAAAAGAAGCCTCCGTTTTGGAAAAGAAAACCAAACCACCAGGGCTTTATACCGAAGCAGGACTTTTGTCGGCTATGGAAACTGCCGGAAAGGAAATCGAAAATGAAGATGAACGCAAGGTTTTACAAAACATCGGTATTGGTACTCCGGCTACCAGATCCGCAATAATAGAAACCCTGTTTACCCGCAACTATATCCAACGAGAAAAAAAATCCTTAATCCCTACCGAAAAGGGATTGCAAGTGTATAAATTGGTTAAAGAACGGAAAATTGCGGATGTGGCAATGACTGCCGAATGGGAACTCGCATTGCAGAAAATTGAGAACAACGAAGCGGATGCAGGGGCATTTCAAAAGGAAATGGAAAATTATACTTCATCTATTACCAATGAACTGTTGCAAACTTCGATTGCTCAAAATAACCTGCCAAAATTGGTTTGCCCGAAATGTAAAAGCCAGCAACTCATTATCCGTGATAAAATAGTGAAGTGTCCTGATAAAGTTTGTAATTGGGTACAGTTCCGTAATGTGTGTGGCGTACAAATCGGCATAGCCGATATTGAAAGCCTTATCAACAAAAAGAAAACTTCACTTATCAAAGGAATGGAAAGCAAGGCAGGTAAGAAATTCGATGCGCATATTGTATTGAAAGAGGATTGTACAACCTCTTTTGAGTTTGATAAAAATAAAAGCTACAAAAAGTAATGGAAAATAAGCCTACCATTAGTCCAATGGAAATTAGGAACCTGATTTATACCATACGTGGCAAGCAAGTGATGCTTGATAGCGACCTCGCTTCCTTATATCAGGTGGAAACAAAGAACCTTAACAAAGCAATAAAAAGAAATATTGAAAGGTTTCCCGTTTCTTTTTGCTTTCAACTGACCAAAGAGGAAGTTGAAAACTTGAGGTTCCAAATTGGAACCTCAAGTTTAAACTACGGAGGAAGACGTTATTTGCCCTATGTTTTTACCGAACAAGGGGTCGCAATGGCTTCTGCTATACTCCGTTCAGATATAGCGGTTAAAGTCAGTGTTGAAATTATGGAAGCCTTTGTAGAAATGAGGCGTATGCTGATCAGCAATGCTTCTTTGTTTCATCGTTTGGATAACATCGAATTGAAGCAACTGGAGGCTGACCAAAAATTTGAAGAGATTTTTAAAGCTATGGAAAGCGACAAACTCTACAGCGAAAAAGGTATCTTTTACAACGGGCAGATTTTTGACGCCTATACTTTTGTTTCCCGTATTATTCGATGTGCCAAATCCTCCATTATCCTTTTGGATAATTATGTAGATGATACGGTACTGACCTTATTGGGGAAACGGAATGCCAATGTAGCTGCCACTATCTATACCAAAAATATCAGCAATCAGCTACGGCTGGATGTACAACGGTACAACAGCCAATATCCGCCTATTGATATTGAACTATTTTCGGATGCTCACGACCGTTTTTTGATTATTGACAATACGGAACTCTACCATATCGGGGCATCACTGAAAGACCTGGGCAAAAAATGGTTTGCCTTTTCGAGAATGGATATTGAAGTCAGCAGGATGCTTCAAATTCTTACCCAATAATAAAACCCTCTGTAATTTCCAGAGGGTTTATTGCTTATTTAGCATTATAATTGTAATTGGGCTGTAATACTCTTGTAATAAACTTTCAGAGCATCACGTTCATCCTTACCAACGTAACTATTGTGAGCAACTAAGCATCGTATCTTGTACAATTCATCAACCATTACGTTCAACCAATGTTCATTCTGTTTTGGGAAATACTTTCCGAAAATTGTCCAATTCCCAACTATTATTTTTCCCAACTCTATAAAGTCGCAATAAAACAAATCGCTATTTCCTCGTATTGGCAAATATTTACTTTCTTGTTCAATCATTTGATTTGTAAGCCTTTACGTAGTTTTGATACTATTTTCTGTGATCCCGCTGGGAACACAAAAATTGCGTTTAATTAATTCATATTTAGCTATTTAGATAAACCTCTTTACGATTGGTAACCGAATAGGTCACCGGATAGCATGATTTGATTTGATCTAATTCGACAAAGAACTTCTTATTTCAAAGATAAGAAAAGAATCCTACAGACATCAAGTGATGATGAAAAAATAAAAATCTTTCGACATTACACTTCTCCTCCTGTATTTATTTCGACATGAAAATATTTATATGTTGAAATATATCCGTATTTTCGACATGAATATTATTTCATGATGAGTCAATCGACATAAGTAAATGATAAAGATGAAATTCTGATAAAGTTTCGACATATGGCATATAATAAAGACATTCCCTATAATGACCTTCCAGATTTACCCCCGGTAACTTTTATGGAGTCTAATGAACTATTAAGAGTAATTCTATTGCGTATATATATAAGTTATGTGCAACTTAAGACATACTGACAATCATAATTTTTCTAGTTTAGCAAAACCTACTGTCTTTCTATAATTATCGGGAGAAACACCTACTTTCTTCTTGAAAAACCTACTAAAATAAAATTCATCGTCATACCCAAGATTAGCTGCGATTTGTTTCAAAGGTTTTGAGGTTAAATATAGTTCGCGTTTAGCCTCTATAATAATTCTATTAGAAATTAACGAACTAGGTGTTTGCTGTAAATATTTTTTCACAATTCCAGCCAATGTTTTAGTGCTAACACATAAAACATCTGCATAATCTTTCGGAGAGTGTAACTCAGAATAATTCTTCTCAATAGAATCTACTAAATTTTGCAATATTTCAGATTGATCATCAGAAAATTTTGGCACTATATCTTTATTGGATTGTTTTTTTTGTCTCACAGCTTCTATTAAAAACACCTTTAAAAAAGCCACAAGAACCTCATGCTGAGCAATAGAATCTCTATCCATTTCTTTTGAAATTTGATCTATAAGGTTAAAAAACAACGCTTCTTCAGAAATTTTAAAATGTGGTAATCCATGAAAGTTGTTAAAAAGAATGCCCTCTGTTTCAATTTCATTTTGATATCGATATGTGCAAAAAAAGTTAGGGTGAAAATTTAATAACCAGCCTGAACAAGACTCTTCAGAAGAAATCATAAATGGTTGATAAGGTGACAAGCAAATCATTTGGTTGCCTTGTAATTCATAATTAGAAACATCTACATTTAACTTGTAATTGTTTCCTTTTAGTAAAATAATAGAATAATAATTTTTTCGCTGTAAATGGTCAAATTGATTAAGATTTTCAAACCTTTCTAGTCTAAATGCCAGTTCACCATTTTGCTTATCAATAATAATTTGAGCCATAAGAGTCTATTTCTTCTTTAATGTTACGTATTGAAAAGAAAGGAGTGTTTGTTACACTCCTTTCTAAAGATAACAATTATTTCGAAGCTATGATGTTTATTTTTTGAATTGCTGATGCTTCAAAACCATCTAAAAGAACAGGCGCATTTTCCATAAGTGCTGCTGCAACTTTCCCTGTTAAATGTGTATCTCTACCAGAATCATCTGCAAAAGTATCAAAGATTGCATATGTAGTAGCATCTATTTTTATAGCATACCAAGATAAAGTTTTTGGCTCGTCACCAACTAATTGTTTGCCGACATTAAGGAAGTTTTCAACATCTGTTGTCTTTGCTTCTTTAGATTTCATAATAACAAGCAAACCCTTGTTTTGCAATCCGGATTTATGATTAGATGCTAATACATCTACTGCTTGAATATCTGTGCTAGGATCAAAGTTCTCTAATAAATCACCTGCATTTGCTAATAATGCCTTCGCAACTTTGCCTGTTAAATGTGCTTGTCTTCCTTCTTCTACTTCAAAAGTATCATAAATACCAAAAGTATTATTATCTATTTGAAAGGCAAACCAAGATACTGTTTGAGGTTCTTGATTTACTAATGCTAATCCACCAAGTAAGAAGTTTTTGACGTCTTGTTCTTTTCCTGTTTTTGCTTTCATAATTACTAATAATCCGATAGTTTCTTTTTTTGTACTGTTCATAATGTTTGTGTTTTTAGATTTTGAAAATGTTTGAATTGTAAATCCTAGTAGAAAAACTAGGAATGCTAATTTTAATGGAACTTTAGTTTTCATCGTTTCTTGTTTATTTGTTACAGTGCAAATTTGAGACGAAACAAAAGACTATGGAATGGATGTTTATTACTAACGCATGGACAATTTTCAAAAAAAGCAATACTATTGAATCCAGTATGCACATAACAACGTATATAAAAAATACGCCAGCTTTCGTTATATTTGAGTTCTCGCCACTTTATAACAAAACGTTGCAACTGAAAACTACGTCTGCTAAAAAAGGCGTACTTTTCATATACAAAACCGTTACCACCAATTATAAAAACCGACGACAACGACACCTGACAATGAAAAAAATAACAATCATTATTTTGACAATCCTAACAATAGGACAAACTTTCGCACAAACAGATAAAAATGGAAATCCAGTTTTCAATTCAGTATCTACTGGAGAGAAATCAATCGACAACTTTGTTTTAATTTCAAATTATTACACCCTTAAAAACAATATTGAAAATACGCAATCATCAGTTTTTATTTCTGAAAAACCGACATTAGACCAAATTGAAAAAGCCTCAATCAATCTTGCGTCTGACTTTTTCATAATGACTAAAGAAAGTAAAATGGTTGTTATGGTTATGTTCACTTTTCTTTAATTTGTCTATTGTGTCTTGTACTTTTCTGGGAATATTTACTGTTTCTGTTTTCATTATTTCTTCAATAAATATTCTTAAAGAATTTTCTATACAATACAAATAAACTTCCGACATTTCTCGCCCTTTCTGTTGTATATCTTGGGGTAAAAGGTTTAAATGACCAAAGTTTACATTTTGTTGTATTTCCTCTATACTATCCAATAAAGAATTTTCATCCGAAATTAGAGGATAGAATATCTCATTAATGTATTTTCTTCGTTCTGCATATCCACCTTTGGCTTGCATTTCTCTCCTAAATTCCTGAAGTGTAACACAGATTTTAAATTCTTTTGGTTGGTTAGTTTTGAACTTAGCAGACTTATTCAGTTCATTTTTTAAATTTTTATATTCTGCTTCATTTTCACTTGTTATAGTAACATCGGTGGATGCTCCTGTAAGTAATATTTTTAAACGTTCAATGTGTTCTGTATAATTCATTTAGATTAATATTTTCTATCGGTTATTCTTCTCTACTCTGTGGCTCTTCCTCTTGGAGCATAAAATCAAGGAATAATAATTCTGCTTTGGCAGTTTCATCTTCAAACTTTAAGTCCCAACGCTGTTCCATAAATTCCAATAATTTATTGCCTCTATCAATGATAGTATCAGAGTTCCAAAAATCATATCCTGAAACTTCGATTTCAGAATGTGAACCATCAGAATAACCTTGTCTTATTTTTTCTTTTTTGTCATTATATTTTGCATTCTTCTTGTCATCAAAGCAATCATTTTGGAGGCTTGAATTTATACTTTGTGATAATGGCAAAAGATTTCCTAAACTTCCTTGAAAAAAAGGTATCTGTGATTTTTTGTAGCCTTTGAAACTATCTTTCCAACTTTTATGTGTGGGAGTTTGAGGATAAATATGTTCAATAGAAACTTTGTCTTTTTCACTTTTTACAAATAACTTCCAATCAATCTTTTGGCTTCCTCTTTGTCTTACTTTTTCCATTTCATATTCATATAAGAAATACCGAAGCCCATTCCAGTAATAAAACCCACCTCCGCTTTTGAATTTCTTATCAATAAATTTTTGAAAATATGTATAATCGAAATAGGTTTCTTCGGAATTTTCAGGTGTATAAAAACAGTAACTCATTCTATCATTCAATCGTTGAATAATACTGTCGATTGTCAATTCTCCGTTTCGCAACTGCCTTGCTGCACGATAAAATTCACTATTTCTATATGTCGAAAAAGCTCGGCTAAGCCTGAATGTAATAAATATAAAACGTTCAATTGCTTTAAGTAATTGAACTCGCTTATCCGAATTAATATCCTTGTTTAAAAAAGCTACGGTTACAAGCGGACGGAAATAAATTATACCAATTCTGTTCAATCGGTCTATCCAAAGGCTTTCCTGTGCATTTAGGTCTGAGTTGTTTACCGGATTGTGCGTATTATACCAGTGAACGGCAGCAGATTTTAAACTGTTTACATAATCTTCAATTTCTTTTGGAGAAAGTTGGGAACGCATCACTGTTATTTCTTCTTCTCCATTTGCCTCAACTTCTTCTTGGTCGGTATCTTCATCTTCCCTAACCTCTTCAAACTCCTGTATGGAACTAAGCCTTACTTCAGTTTTAGCATAAATATTTTGTGGTGTAAACTTCTGTTCTAATAAAAACCTTATGTAATCGTCACCTTTTTCCCTTGTGTATTGAAAATACATAATCCAATGAGCAACTAAAAAATCATCATCGTTGAGTGGATTTTTTTTATTTCTTCCAAGTTGGTAATAGACTTCTTTCCACGCATCATTGATTTTCTCACGCAAAGAAATCCGCTCATCATTTTTTAACTCTTTTTCATCATATAAAGTGGTTAAGTAAATCAGGCGATTTTTAAGAAGCTCCAAATTTGATAACTTTTTTCCACGATTATTCATCGTTTCAAATGCAACGAAAACATCAAAGTCATCACTTATTTCATAGACATTAAACATCATATTCTGTGTGACCTTTTTGAACAACGCTTCAATTTCACTCAAACCATATTTATCAAAATAATTTTGCAGATTTTCTTTGAAAAAGCGTTTGGCATTTTCAAGGTTGAGTGTATAAAAAGTTTCCTGAATTGTTCCGCTATTGGGTTCTAAAAAAATTTTATGTCGTAGAAATTTGAAACTTGGATTATCAACCTCGTATCCAAACTTGTATGTTTTGATAATGAATTGTGGGGGTTTTTCAATTACCAAATATTCTTCCTTAATTGCTTTTAGACTGAAAGAACCAAGATAAATTTCTTCGTCCTTTTTATCCTTGTTTTCAGGAATAGCTTTGAGCTGTTCCGAAATAGCTTGTATAAAAATTACAAATGTTGTCAGGCGTTGTTGCCCATCAACAATATGAAAAGGTTTAAAACCTCTATCTTCGATTAGCCAACGTTCATCATTCCAACTACTCCAAATGTTTTTATCTACTTTTTTTAAAGAGAGTAGTCCTGTATAATGAAACCTATCAGTTGGAAGATTAACCAAATCCTCCCAAAAATCTTTTAATTGTCGTGTCGTCCAAGCATAGCCACGCTGGTAATCAGGAATTTTAAATATTCTGTCTTTAAAAATACTTTTTAGAGGTTCTAATTCATTCATTATTTATAGTCTGTCGATTAATTGTTTGCTTTGATAGCTCAAAAATACAAATTAAATCCCTGGTTATTAATTTCCTTACGACAAATCCTACCTCTTAAAGCCAACCCCTGCCAAATATTCAAAGGCACTTATCTACTGTTATAATTTTAGGCTTCAAGCAAAATTCTAAATAAAATTCCATATGAATACACAACAAAAAGACCTATCGTATTTCAGATTACGACTACAGGAACTACTATATGCCAGCTTTCCTGAAAAGACATACGACAATAAGTTTATAGAACAACGTTCATCGTGGGCTGCCAATGCTTATGAAGGTGCTTTTCGTTCAGGAAACTCCATCGACCAGTGCGATGAGATCGCTAACTACATCCTGTTTGAAGGCTTACACTTCTCCAGGTTCGACACCGTTTTTCATGTCGTATGCAATGAGTTTGACACCATAATGGCAGACGAGGAACTGCGACCGTTCGCGTTTAAAATGTTCCCTGTCTGCGAGCCTGTTTTCTTGAGCTATGAACTAACCGATGACTTCGCAAACGGCCCTGAGTTTGACCTGCTCTATACCGAAATAACCGGAACCATCGCAATCTGGATAGAGGAAAATGGGCTTCAATAAACGCCAACATCTCCAACTGAATATTGATGCCCTGCGAATTGCTTTTAAACTTGAAAAGGAGAAACGACAAGCCACCGTAGGCGAAAGACTGCTATTGATGCAATACAGCGGATTTGGCGGCCTTAAATTCGTATTGAATCCTATAGTGAATGATACAGACATCAATCATTGGAGGAAGACCGAACATGACCTTTTCCCGATTACGAAGGAACTTCACCAGCTACTCAAAGAAAATTCCGAAGACGAAAAGCAATACCGCAAATATGTAGATAGTATAAAAGGTTCTGTGCTTACGGCTTTCTATACACCGCCACAGGTCATAGATGCGATTTCCGCAAGCTTAGGTGAAAGCGGTCTGAAAATCGATAAATTCCTTGAACCATCCGCAGGTATCGGTTCATTCATACAATCTTTTTCGGAAAATCAATCGGCAAATGTTACAGCTTATGAGAAAGATTTGTTGACAGGCAAGATTTTAAAACAGCTTTATCCGAAAAGTAATATCCGCATAAGTGGTTTTGAGGAAATCCCCGAAAAGGAAAAAAACAGCTATGATGTGGTTGCGAGTAACATTCCGTTCGGCGACACATCCGTGTTTGATCTTTCTTATTCCAGAAGTAAAGACACAGCCAAAGTACAAGCTGCTAGAAGCATACACAATTACTTCTTTCTGAAAGGAACTGATATGCTCCGTGAGGGCGGACTATTAATGTACATAACCTCACAAGGCATTCTCAATAGCCAAAAGAACGAACCCATACGCAGGGCGTTGATGCAGGATAATAATCTGATTTCAGTTGTTCGCTTACCCAACAATCTTTTTACAGAATATGCGGGTACAGAAGTCGGTAGTGACCTGATTATCCTCCAAAAGAATACGGCAAAACAAAGCCTGACAGATGCGGAAGAACTCTTTTGCCAAAGCAAGCAAACGCAGTACAATACGCCTGGCAATGCACTTTTTCAGGATAGCACAAGGATTGTGCATACCGAACAGAAATTAGATACCGACCCCTACGGAAAACCTGCATTAATTTTTACACACAAAGGCGGGGTTACAGGAATTGCCAAAGACCTGAAACAAATGCTTACGGATGATTTTGAAAAGCATTTGGATTTGAATTTATATAAAGGAAAGCGTAACGATGAACCTGTTATACAAATTCCCATAACACCGCAACCGCCAGTTGTAGAACCTGTAGTAATCAGTCAGGAACGACAGTCATTAGATACACCTACAATTATTCAGCAAAGTCAACAGGAATTAAAGCAATTAAGCATTTTCGATCTGTTTGAAAATATAGAAGAACCGGTAGCGGTTCTTGCTCCGCCTAAGAGAACGACGCAAGTCAAAAGGCAAAGCACTAAAGCAAACCGCCGTGCAGTAGGTCGTCAGACCGATCTGTTCAATGGGATACAGCAACCTTATACACATCCGATTACCGATAGAACTGCCAACGGAAGCCCATCTACCAATGGCAAAAATCAGGAAGCCATCGGCGACCTGTTTTCACAAATAAATGGGAATGGCCATGCTGATAAGCCAGCCGTTCCCAACACCATTCCCGAACCTGCTCCGTATGGTGGAGAATTAAAATCATTCCACCGTAACGATTGCCTTGTCGTGGATAATGGTTGGGTCGGTCATCTGCAAGATGTAGATACATCAAATCGTACGGCTGTATTCCACCCATTGCAATTACCATCCTTACAAAATGCAAGAGCCGAAGCCTACATTGCTGTACGTGATGTTTACCAAGATCTTTACAATAAGGAGGCGAAGCTTCAGACTGAACATAAAGAAGAAAGAGAAAATCTTAATCAATTATACGATGCCTTTGTTAAAAGGCACGGAAACCTCAACAGTACCGATAATATCAAGCTCATCAAAACGGACAGTTCTGGAAAGGAAATACCTTATCTGGAACGGGTGGTTGGTGGCGTGGTACACAAAGCCGATATATTCAGTCGCCCTGTAAGTTTTTCTACCTCAACCATAACAACGGACAATCCCGAAGAAGCATTAGCGGCCTCGCTCAATAAGTACGGAAATGTGGATTTGAATTATATGTCCGAAATCAGCGGTATGACTGATGACGCTTTGAAAGAAGCCTTACACGGTCGCATTTATTACAATCCTTTACAAAACGAATACGAGATATCCGAACGCTGGATTGCAGGTAACGTTGTGGAAAAAGCTCAGGAAGTCAAAGCATATCTCGAAAGTAATCCAAATGATGCACAGGCTAAAGCAAGCCTTACCGTTTTGGATGAAGCCCGACCAAGACGAATTGAGTTTGAAGAATTGGATTTTAACCTCGGCGAGCGTTGGATACCCACTGGTATTTATGGCCGGTTTGCTTCACATCTTTTTGATACGGACGTGAACATTCATTACTCGGAGAGTTCTGATGATTTTTCTGTAAGCTGTAAACAAAAGAATGTTCATATATGGGATAAATACGCCGTAAAAGCTGAAAGCCGGACGTTTGACGGGATTGCTTTGATCAAACACGCCCTTGTCAATACTACGCCTGACATTACCAAAAAATTGATGGTTGGCGATCAAGAGGTCAAGGTACGGGATATGGAAGCCATACAAATGGCGAACACCAAGATTGATGAAATCCGAGCCGCTTTTACAGACTGGCTTCATGCTCAAAACGATGAATTTAAAACAAGGCTTACCGACAAATACAACGACACGTTTAACTGCTTTGTCCGTCCGAATTACGACGGAACTCACCAAAACTTTCTCGGTTTAGACCGCAAAGCACTCGGAATTGAAGATTTGTATTCCAGCCAAAAGGACACGGTTTGGATGATTAAGCTGAACAATGGTGCTATCTGCGACCACGAAGTAGGTGCAGGCAAAACATTGGTAATGTGTACGGCAGCACAGGAAATGAAGCGTTTAGGGTTGGCTCATAAACCTATGATTATCGGATTAAAAAGCAATGTACACGAAATTGCCGAAGCCTATCGCACCGCTTATCCACATGCAAAAATATTATTTCCAGGCAAAGAAGATTTTACACCCCAAAAACGCCAACGCATTTTTGGAGATATTAAAAACAACGATTGGGATTGTGTTATTCTCACACATGATCAATTTGGAATGATACCGCAATCGCCCGAAATTCAAAAGGATATCTTAGAAATTGAGTTGGACAGCGTGGAGCGTAACCTTGATGCCCTGCAATCGCAAGGCAAGGAAGTGACCAGAGGAATGCTTGCCGGGGTAATCAAGCGAAAAGAAAACCTCGAAGTCAAACTCAAAACCTTGCAACACGATATTGAAAATCGTAAAGATGATGTGGTAGATTTTAAGATGATGGGTATAGACCATCTGTTTGTGGATGAAAGCCATCAATTCAAAAACCTGATGTTCAATACAAGGCATTCAAGGGTTGCAGGATTAGGTAATGTTGATGGCAGTCAAAAAGCAATCAACCTGCTATTTGCCATTCGCACTATTCAGGAACGCACCAATGCGGATATGGGAGCCACTTTTCTTTCGGGAACAACTATCAGTAATTCTTTGACGGAACTATATCTATTATTCAAATATCTTAGACCAAGAGCATTGGAAAAACAAGGTATTCATTCTTTCGATGCTTGGGCAGCAATTTATGCAAGGAAAACGACCGATTATGAGTTTTCGGTCGCCAATAATATTGTAGCAAAAGAACGTTTTCGATACTTTATTAAAGTACCCGAATTGGCACAATTCTATTCAGAAATCACTGATTACAGAACGGCAAAAGATATAGGTATTGACCGACCGAATAAGAACGAAATTTTGTATAATATTCCTCCAACTCCAGACCAATCTGCATTTATTCAAAAATTGATGGATTTTGCAAAAACAGGAAATGGTGAGTTGCTTGGAAGACCGCCATTGTCACAAAGTGAAGAAAAAGCAAAGATGCTCATTGCTACAGATTACGCCCGAAAAATGTCGCTCGATATGCGAATGGTAAGTGGGAAATATGAAGACCATCCCGATAACAAAGCTTCTCATTGTGCGGCAAATATTGCCAAGTATTACAACCAATACAACGCACAAAAAGGAACGCAGTTTGTATTCTCCGATTTGGGAACCTATAAACCTGGCGAATGGAATGTGTATTCTGAAATCAAACGCAAACTTGTGGAAGACCACGGCGTACTTGCGCACGAAGTCCGTTTTATACAGGAAGCAAAAAATGATAAACAACGCAAGGAACTTATCAAAGGAATGAACGAGGGAAAAATCCGTGTGCTTTTCGGTTCTACAAGTATGCTTGGAACTGGAGTGAACGCACAAAAACGAGCTGTTGCTGTTCACCATCTGGATACGCCGTGGCGGCCAAGTGACCTTGCCCAACGTGACGGAAGGGCTGTTCGTAAAGGCAATGAAATCGCAAAATTCTTTGCCAATAACAAAGTTGATGTAATTATCTACGCCGTAGAAAAATCATTGGATAGTTATAAATTTAACCTGCTTTACAATAAACAACTTTTCATAGATCAATTAAAAAACAATAACCTCGGTAAACGAACAATTGACGAAGGAAGTATGGATGAAAAATCGGGAATGAATTTTTCGGAATATGTGGCGATACTTTCAGGAAATACGGACCTGCTGGATAAAGCTAAATTAGAAAAACAGATTGCTGGATTGGAAAGCGAAAAACAAGCGTTCAACCGTTCTAAATCTAGTGCTAAATACAAGCTTCAAGATTTTACAGAATTGCTTGATGGTGCAAAATCCCGTTTCAACAGAATGAGTCTTGATTGGGAAAATTTAAAGCAAAGAATACAAAAACATTCTGACGGTACAATTGTAAATTCTGTACTGTTAGATGGTTTCCCGAGTAATGCAGATGTAAAACAAATCGGTGCAAAGCTTAACGAACTTGCAGAAAAAGCACGCACCGGAGGTCAGTATGAAGAAATTGGTACGTTGTACGGATTTACGCTATTAGTCAAAACCGAAATGTCTGAAAAAGAAGGTTTAGATATTCGGGTAAACCGATTTTTGGTTCAAGGCGAAGGAAATATTAAATATACTTACAACAACGGCGTCATCGCTAAAGATCCAGATACGGCGGCTGTGAATTTTATGAAAGCTTTGGAAAAACTGCCTAGCTATATTGATCAAGAACAAAAGAAAATCACAGAAATACAAAAAGATCTACCTGTTCTTCAGGAAGTGATAAACGGAACTTGGTCTAAAGAAAACCGATTGAGCGAACTCAAAACGGAACTGGCTTCGGTTGAGCGGAAAATACAATTATCCATCACGCCTGAACCTAAAGAAGAACCAACAGGACAGGTCGAAAAACAGAAAGAAGCCCCAAAGGTTTCCGAAAGTATTATACGGACAAAAGGTATTCATATGCCCCGGGGGCTATTATAAAAATGTTCCTATATTTCGTCCTCTTCATCCATTTTCTTAATCAAGGCATCACGCAAGCTGTCAAGGAATTTGGTGCGGTTTATTTTCCGTGCTTTAAGTTCCATAAACGTATGATAAAAGTCGCCCAAACTGATATTGAATGTGCTTTCAAATGTTTTGGCGATGGCTATTATATCTGTATTGCCAAATGCACCCGCCGAATGCAGTGCGTAAATCAATTCGGTTAATGCTGTTTTGCTTTCTGTCCAATTTAAAGCAAAACTGTTAGGTGGCTTCTTCTGAATGTTATTATTTAGTTGGTCTTCAATATAAACTTGTATTTGGTCGTTGGCGATAATCTTTGCCACTTTATAGTCGTGGGAAGTAGAAAATCTATGGTCGGTTTCAAAATAAATGGTATCCAAACTCAATTTTATATCGTGTTTGCCCCGGATAAACAACTTATCATCAATAAATGAGTTATTCGTACGGTAGTATTTATAAAATTCAAGATTGTTATCGAAGAATTTCTTTAGTTTCTTTAATTCTCTATTGAGATACTCCTTTGCAAGCTTTGTTCCATTAGGCTTCTTTGTTTCGATTTTATAAACGGCATTGTAATAAATGAGTTTTGAAACGATAGCAGGTTTCTGATGTTTGAAAAAATGGACTTCCTCATCAATATTCTTAAATCCCCTATTTAAAACATACTCCTTAACTTTGGATAAACACTCAATGATAAGATGTATAACAGCTTCTATCTTACAAATAGAGCAATGGCCCTCAATCTCCAATTCGTAAATTGCTGTCTCCAATTTATATAACGTTTCTTCATAGAATTTCTCCATCTTGTTATTTTTAAGTCCGAAATTTTGGGTACAAATAGAAAAATTTATATCAGCATAATGGTATTTTGCCGTTACCATTATATGCCACAAAAACTTATTTAGTTTCGTAATGCAGCCATATCAATTACAACCTGATATTTCAAATATCCCAAAACACAAAGAAATTTACATTTTCGTAAAATGAATTAGCACTGCTTATTACTCAATCCGCAACCGCTCTTCCTCCAAATCCAACTTAAGCAGGTAATGCCTCGTAATTTCTTCGTCGATTAGTGGATTTTCTTTGGTTTCTTTTCTAAGCCATTCACGTTGTTTTTCCATTGTGGCGAAATAGATTTTTTTGCCTTCTTCCGATAGGGTGAAAATGGATGCCTCATCTTCATTTTTCTGCCATCTGGTAATCATATTTTTGATGTAGAGATTTTTGTCTCGGTCGGTTTTGAAATTTTCAGCGAGGTATTCTAATGCAACATCTTTCATTCCCTTTTGTAAAACTACACTTGCTTCTTTTTCAGATAAATGATAAGGCGTTTCTACTGGAATATTTAACCATTTGATTAATGCTGGAAGTGTCAATCCTTGAACTATCAATGTAACAAGTATTACTACAAAAGTGATAAAAAGGATTAAGTCACGATGTGGAAATGGTAATCCATTGTCGAGCGTTACTGGAATTGACAACGCTGCTGCCAAAGAAACCACACCACGCATTCCCGTCCAGCCAAAAAGTATTGGAGATTTTCGTTCTGGATTTGGGTCTGCAACTTTGATGAAATTCCTCACTAATAAAAGTGTCCATACAATTAAATAAGAAGCAATAAAACGAACAACGATTAAGATGGCGGTAACGAGCAATCCATATCCGATTGCTTCTGAAATTCCGATGCCTTCGTTTTTTAAACCTTGTGTAATTTCTGGTAAATCGAGACCGATAATTAGAAATACAATTCCATTAATTAAGAAAGTAAAGCTTTCCCAAACATTAAATCCTTTTAGTCGTGCTTCAGGCGTTTTTAACCATTCGTGCCTTCTAACTGAAAGAAATAAACCACCGCAAACTACAGACATTACACCAGATGAATGAACTTCCTCTGCTGCAATGTACATCACGTAAGGTGCCGCCAAACTTAGAATAACATCCATATTTACATCGGTAGGAAATATTTTGTGAATTTTCAAAAAGATAAAACCTAAAGCCAATCCGATAGCAACGCCACCGAAAACCATCCAGCTAAAACTTAGTGCGGCATCTTGCCAAATAAATTGTCCAGTTGCTACGGCTACTAATGCAAATCGAAAAATAATTAAAGATGAAGCATCATTTAAAAGACTTTCGCCTTCCAAAACAGTGGTGTAGTTTTTCGGAATTTTTACATATTTAAGGATTGCTCCTGCGCTAACCGCATCTGGTGGCGAAACAATTCCGCCTAACACAAATCCCAATGCCAATGAAAAACCAGGGATAAAAGAATTGGCTACAAAGGCTACGATGATTGCGGTAAGGAAAACAATGATGAATGCAAAACTTGCAGTGACACCTCTCATTTTCCATAATTCTTTCCAAGATATTTGAAAAGCACCTTCGTATAAAAGTGGTGGAAGAAAAATAATAAAAATCAGTTCCGGCTCAATTTTAATTGTTGGAATTCCCGGGATTAGACTGATAAACAAACCTGCAACAACTAATAAAATAGGGTAAGCAATTTTCAGTTTTTTCGCCAACATTATGGCAAAAATAATGACCATTACCAATCCCAAATAAAATACAAAACGCTCTATCATAAAATCATTTATTACATTAAAATACCATTCTGTGCTGCTAATGGTTGTGGCAAATCTTTATCATCCAACATATCTTTCAAATCTATTTCCAGCATACGGCTGATTTGGGTAATTGGTACGTCATTCGGATTACCTTCAAAAGGGTTTACTGAACTTTCTCCAATGGTATCTAAAATATGAAAAGCCCAAGCTATCAACGCCGTAAAAGGAATATTAAACCAAATCGTATAATCTTCTAAAAAAGTTCCTTTTCCTAAAGCTGCATATTCTTTTAGCAACCCAAACGGAAGTAAAAAAATAAAAATGTACATCAAAAAAGTCATTACCGTTTCGAAGTTTCTTGGGTATGGAAAGTTCTTTATTCTCTCAGCTTTTCCTTGGTCGTCAATTAAACGTGTAAGACCCTTTTGAAGTTCTAACCATTCGATGTGACTTATAACGCCTTCTTTTTTTAGTTTTCCTAAAGTTTCAGATTGTGTTGCAAGCAATTGCGTTGATTTATTTTTTTTGGATAAAATGTAGGCAAGTTCATCATCGCTTAAATATTGCTTCAATTCTTCCTCAACTTTACTTTGCCATTCCGGAATGACAAAATTTCCTTGAGAAAAATTCTGATTACTTCTATTTTTTGTGTTTTCCCAAGGACGAAACTCACGCAGAGAAAAACGTAAAGCAGTAAGCCAAGCGAAATGCCTGTAAAACATCAATTTCACGGTCTCATCTTGCTTTCCGCCCAAAGTATCTCTTAGTGTAAAGGCAAAACTTCGGCTATCGTTGATGATGGCGCCATAAATTTGTCGGGCTTCCCATAATCTTCCGTAACTCGCATTGTTTTTGAAACCGACACTAAACGCTAATGCCGTACCCAATAATGCGACTGGTTGCCAAGGAAGCGAAAGAAAATGCCAGCCAAAAGCGTAAAGAATTGTAGGAATTGAGGCTATCAAAAAGAACCACAATGTTTTGCGCAACGTCCATTTAAAGAAAACTAAAGCTGTGTATCTTCTACCTGTGTACATCGTTTGAATTTATTTTTAATTAAGATATTAATGATAAGTAACTCTTTTTGCTTTTGTTGTCTTTAAGATTGATTACATCAAAACGTTTGGCAGATGAGAAAGAACCTACATCGCTGTCGCTGTTTATCATCACACCGCCCATTAATATTACATATTTACAGTTGTAGTTTGTAGCCGCTACCAGTTCTAATATTCTTTCGTCGATAGCTTCGTAAATCACTTCGGTTGCTTCGTGAATGGGTATTTCTGCACTTAATATTCTGTCTTTTTGTCTTAAAAGAATTTGCTCAATGGTGTTCATTTGATAATCCATATCAGTTACATTTCCTTCCACAATAATTCCATCAGATAATTTTTTCAAAGCACCTTTTGCTGCACCGCAACAACCCGATGCATTGTGCTGACCGTGACGAAGAATTTCTCCGATTTTACTTTCTTTGGAAATACCGATATGTGGTCCGTAATAAATGTAAACCGCACCATCATCTGGAACGTGGCTTGCAAAAGCGCCCATTCCCGTCAATCCTGTAAAAGGAAAACCATCTAAACCTCCCATTTTAAAAGGGCCGAGAAACTCTTGTGTTGCTCTTGCTGGATATTGTATGCTGTTGACATCATCGCTACAAATACTGTCCGCTATCATTACTTTTGAAGCTGGAATATTCAATTCATCTTCGATAAAATCAATTAATTTGTTGACGGTATCTATTGTGGTTAATGCATTGGGATAAAATTTTCTAACCAGTTCTAATTTTTCTTTTTTTAACATCGTATTTATGTTTTTTTTAAATTATTGCATTATTAAGGATTTGTCGCAAAAACAGTAGTATCAGTTATAAAACCTACATCGTTCATTGTCAACATCGACATTGCAACGTGAGCAATTTCGGATGCTGTTAATTTCTTTCCGTTATCATTTGAACCGTAACCAGATTTCGCCCCGAATTCAGTCACCACTTCGCTCGGATTTATCTGCATTACTCTTACGTTATTTTTTCTAAGTTCTGCTCTCCAACATTCCGTCATTCCTTTTAAAGCAAATTTGCTGGCAACATAAGCCGAGCCGTTTGCAAATCCGTATAAACTTGCCGTAGAACCAATATTGATAATATTTCCTTTGTTCTGACGAATGAAAATTTTTGCAGCTTCTCTTCCTACCATAAAAGCCCCTTTCACATTGATGTCCCAAACACGTGCAAAATCCTCTGTAGTTGTAGCAACCAAGTCGCTGAAATATCCAACGCCTGCGTTATTAATTAACACATCAAGTCCATTCCATTTTTCTTCTACAAATTTGAAAAGGTTTTCTACATCTTGCTCATTGGCAACATCGGCTGTAAATCCTAAAACATCTAATTCCTTTGCAGCATCCATCACGGTTTTTTCGGTACGACCACAAATCAGAACTTCAGCTCCTTTTTCTTTAAATATTTTTGCCATTTCGTAGCCCATTCCGGTAGCTCCGCCGGTGATTAAAATTTTTGCATTTTTGATTTCCATATAATTGTTTATTGTTTTAAGCCAGATAAAAACTGTCTATTTAGTAAAGTCTACTTGTTATTATTCTTCAATCTTTCTAACGTCTGTGGTTGTTACGCCAAATTTCTTTTTAAATGAAGCATAAAAATGGGAAAGGTTTTCAAAACCTAAATCCAGATAAAAATCGGTTGGTTTTTGTTTTAAATATTGAATTAAATAATGCGCTTCCTCCAATCGTCTTTCCAAAAGCCATTGCTTCGGTGTTGTTTTGAATACCTGTGAAAAATCTCTTTTAAAACCCGATAAGCTTCGTCCAGTAAGCGTTGCGAAAGTTTCTACAGGAACATTGAACATATAGTTTTGCTTCATATATTCTTCCAAATCTATTTTGTAAGGCGAGGAAAAATCAAACAAAATTTGTTTAAAATCGGTGTTGCTTTGAAGTAGTAATTCAATTGCTTCCTTAATTTTTAACTCCGCAAGTTTGGGTGTAGCTTCTTTTTTCTTATTGACATAAGGCGCCAACGAACTGAAATAACTTTTGAGGAAATCATCAGCTTCAAAAAACATACGTTCATCACCAATGTACTTTCCGTCTAACTCAATTTTATTTTCAAGTGCGTATTTCTGTAGAACTTCCTGGTCCAAAGTAATTGAGATGAATTTGTATTGCCCATCTTTTGCTGGATACTTTGTTGTTCGAATGAGTTGATTTCTTTTGATGAGTACAACAGAATTCTCTTGAATTATTGCAGTTCCGCCCGGATAAACAGCGTGTGTTTCTCCCGAAAGTTGAAATCCCAATAAATGTTCGGGCATAAATTCTTCGTAGCCTCTGTGTTGCCGAAACTGGCAAGAATACACCAGTCTGTCGAATATGACTTCCTTTTTACCTTCCATATTTTATTTGATAGCATTTATTAAAGTACAATTGCAAAGAAAAGAAAATTTTAATCTAAAAAATATTGTTTAAAAGCTCAATATTGTGTTGCTGAAAAGCTCAAACTTGGAAAAATGATACCGCAATACCTTTCATTGAGATTGGTAGAAACGGTATCACATTAGATGTTTAAATTTCTGTTTGCTAAAATTTTAATTAAAACTATTCTGCGTTTTCAATGATTGCTCTCAGCTTTTCCAACTTGCCGGCATACGGTGGAAAATTCAATGAATCATCTGCCGACTCGCTTTTGTTGGCAATCATTATTGGTTTGTAATGCGTAAAAGTTTTGAAACTTGCTGCACCAACATAATTACCCATTCCGCTATTTCCAACGCCACCAAACGGCAGATATTTTGAAGCTGCGTGAATCATACAATCATTAATGGTAACGCCACCTGCACTGGTATGCGTAAGTACTAAATCCTGACGTTTTTTGTCTTTAGAAAAGAAATACAAAGCCAAAGGTTTCTCTTTTGTTTTTTGCAACGCTACCAATTCTTCAACCGATTCAAATGTAAGAACAGGCATAATGGGTCCGAAAATTTCTTCCTGCATAATCGGAGCATTTTCTGTTACATTATCTAAAATTGTTGGTGAAATGTAGCGTTTTTCAGCATTTGATTTTCCTCCAAAAACCATTGTGCCATTTGTATTTTCGTCAATCAATCCTACCAATCTTTCAAAATTTCTTTCGTTGATGATGAAACCATAGTCTTCACTTTTAGAAGCATCTTCGCCATAAAATTCAACCATATATTTTTTGCTAAATTCTATAAATTTTTCTTTGATGCTCGAATGAACATAAACGTGGTCAACCGAAACACAAATCTGTCCTGTATTGAATAATTTTGCTCTGACGATAGATTTCGCAGCCTGTTCCACATCGGCAGTTTCATCTACAATAGCTGGGCATTTACCACCCAATTCTAAAATAGTTGGCGTTAAATGTTTTGCTGCAGCGGCTTGAATAATTTTACCAACTCGCGGACTTCCCGTAAAAAATAGAAGGTCGAAACGCTCTTCTAAAACACGATTTACCATATCTACATCACCTAAAAGACATTTTACATAATTAGGAGAAAACGTATTCTCTATAATTTCATTAATTACTTCACCACAAGCAGGTGAATCCGATGAAGGCTTTACTACCGCTGTGTTTCCTGCTGCAATAGCTCCCAACAACGGACCGAAAATTTGCCAGTGTGCAAAATTCCACGCACTCAAAATAAATACCATTCCCAAAGGTTCAGGTTTGATGACGCTTTCATTTCTACCAAAATTTGCAGGCGTTTTCACGTGTTGGTCTTTTGCCCAATCTTTCAGGTTTTCTATGGTGTTATTGAGCTCATCCATCACCCAACCTAATTCAATCAAATACGTTTCCATATCGTTTCTGCCCATATCTATCTTTACGGCTTCAAGAATTTTTGGTTCGTATTTTACAAAATTTGCTTTTAGTTTTTCCAGTTGTGCTAATCTAAAATCAACATCCAAAGTTGCTCCCGAAAGGAAATACTTTCTTTGGCTATCTAATAAATTCTTGATTTGTTCTTTGTTCATAATTTTTGAAATTAAGATTGTTTTATTATTACAAAGGTCAAGAATTTTAGATTGTTTGGTGTTTGTGTGACGTTCAATTTTGTATTTCTGGAACGTTCAGGTTTTAAATAATCCTGTGTTTTGTACTTTTCCTTTCAACAAAAAAATCGATATGTTGCCTATGAAACACGGATTATTGAAATATCATCTATTTAACTTTTTCTTATTTAAACCTACTGCACCAAATGTTGCAAATCTGGGTCATTTTTAATCCGCTCCAATTCTGCACCAATAATCTGTACAATATCTTGTTTTATCTGCCGG
>NZ_SMMI01000029.1 GCF_009733535.1 Sphingobacterium endophyticum
TCTTTCAATGCAAAGATAAAGGCTTTCAGAAGCCAGTTTAGAGGTGTAGGTGACATCAATTTCTTCCTGTTCAGGTTAACCAAATTATTTGCTTAGTCCACAGGTTTTGAAACTGATCCTGTAATATTTATTGGAAATGAAAATGGATTTGATAAAAATCAGGATTATTTTCTTCGAAAATTAAAGAGTATTTATAATAGGGAAGGGGTGCTAATTTGAAGGTCAAAATCAATGAGGGAAAATGTCTGACCGCCAAAGGTCTGAATACTAAATACTCATTACTTAATACTAAAAAAGCTCGACACAAGTCGAGCTTTTTTCCGTACCTAGGGCGGGAATCGAACCCGCACTCCCTTAACGGGAACAGGATTTTAAGTCCTGCGTGTCTACCAGTTCCACCACCTAGGCAACTGAGCGAAAGACGAGATTCGAACTCGCGACCCCAACCTTGGCAAGGTTGTGCTCTACCAACTGAGCTACTTTCGCTTGACGTGCTGCAAATATAGATAGTTTTACCTTACCTGAAAAATATTAAATAAAGAAAAGTTGCAATGTCCTTGTAATGTGCGTAATAATTTTATCACGAAAGGATAAAATAGGGGGCAGGAATAGCTTTTAGCGTGATTTTTATCTATTTTCGTATTTCAAATCAAGTATATGCAACTTAGACTCTATACACTTCTACTATTTTTATGCTTTGCTCATCATGTAAAGTCTGAATCTTATCCCGAAGTGGTGTTTGATAACAGCTTGGTAAAAGGTTCTTATGCTCGTAGTGTGGTCAACTATTCCGGTGATAGTTGGGTTGAAAATGTTCAAAATAGCCTTTTAGTTTCCGATACACTATTTTTTACACCTGGAAATGCGCTTTCCCTGAAATATATTTCTTCTGAAAATGGAGATTGGGATGTACTCATAAAATACAGTCGTCAAAAGTTTCACTATCGTGTATCTATTGATGATATGTTAAGCCTCAAACTTTTTGTAGGTTCTGAAGGTACCAAACCTGAAAACTTACCTTCCATATCTATTCAGCAAGGTTCAAATCAATCAGTATCTATTCCTTTGAGTGATTATATCGAAGATTTCAATAATAGCAGTTGGATTAGCGTGAAGATTCCTGTTAAGGAATTTGCCGGACTTAATATAGATAATATTATCTCTGGTATTATGCTGCGTCAGCACCATTCTAGCAATTTAACTAACCAATTGTTCTTAGACCAAATTGAATTTCTTCCTGCTAAATATTCCGAAGCTCCATTGACCTCAAATGCTGTTCTTACAAAAGCAACCGCTTATGGTAAACATATTGACTTGCAATGGCAAGTTCCTTTAACTCCAAGTATTCGATATGTAAAAATTTATAGATCTGAAGACAATAAGGACTTTAAGGCCGTTGGAATCCGACCTACTTATATGCTGAGATGTTTGGATTATGTACCAATTCTAGATAAAAAGTACTTTTATAAAATTGCATGGGTAGATTATAATTACAGGGAATCCCCTTTTTCTGAAGTAGTAGAAGTTGAGCCAAAGAAATTGGATGAAAACCAATTGTTGGATATGATTCAATTGGCCAACGTAAATTACTTTGTTGAGAATTATGATATCAATTCAGGCATGTACATGCCTTTCAGGATGAAGGACAAAGCTCCGGTATCGGTTCGTGAAACTGGAGGCGCTATGATTAGCTTATTGATTGGGGTGGAAAAAGGATTCGTGAGCAAACCCATGTTTATGAGTAGGGTTAAAAGAATTGTTGGATTTTTAACAAAGGCACAGAATAATAAAGGATTTTTCCCCGCTTATTTTGATGGTCGTAAAGGGTTACCTATCTATCTTGACGACCAGCCTCGTTATGATATTATGGCAACTTCGTCCATGATGGAAGCTCTACTGATAATAAGGCAATATTTAAATACCGACGAGGCTGAAGAAAATAAATTAAGAGCTAATATTACCCAACTGTGGGAACGGTTAGATTGGAGAGGAGTAACATTGCCGAAAGATCCTCTAGTACTTAGGTCCGCTATCGATATGGTCGATGAGTATTTTACTTTTGATCCCCTGGTAGGAATTAATGGTGGAATGAACGCCTATATGTTAGCAATTGCATCCACAAAATCTAGCCTCGCTCCCGAAGCTTTTGCGAATGGAATTAAATTCAAATTTGAAAAGCCTAGAGAAAGAAATGCATTGCGCAGAATAAATGGAAATGTAGAAACAAATATTGCTGATTCAGTTCAAAATATTATTGAAGGCGATCAATTGTACTCATCCATTTCTGGAAAGGATTCTGTCTATAAAGTGCTTGCTACACATGATACTTTGATGTATGGTATAAATTTGCCTTTTGGAAATTATACAAGCAGCCTGTTAGATATGTATAGACCTTTTAATACCATCAACCCTTCCTTGACTAAAGTCGATGGTTATGATTTGAAGGATGTTCTGCAAAAGTACACGCAGGTCGCAAAACGTCGAGATAATGAAATCGGTGTTGGAAACTCAAATTCTGATATCTGGGGTTTTTATCAATATCGAGATTCAGTAGGTACTTTTCGAATCAATCCTGCTATTTCGGTTTCTTCAATGTTTCTGGATGAAGCTCGTGCTAAGAGATCCCTCTATGCCATGTATAATCAATATGGGGAATTTCTATTTACGGAATACGGCTTTAGAGCTTGGATGGATTTAAGAACAGATGATGTATCGGACGAGTATATTGCAACTAACCAGGCAAGTATGGCTATAATGCTTGAAAATGTTCGAACAGGCTTGATTTGGAAGTTATATCAAGATATTCCAGAAATTAAATCTGCCGAACAAAGAATCTTTAAGAAGTGACAAAATTATCTCTAATATCATTATATTTACAGAATCATAATTATATAAAAAATATGAAGCGAATCAACTATTTAACTTTAATCTTTTTAGCAAGTTTAACTCTTTTCTCATGTAAGCAACAGGCCCTTGTTGTAAACCCAGGTGCAGTTGTTTCTCAAGACGGAACGAATGATGGTCTTAAAAATGTAAAGAGGGAATTTGAAGATGCAAAACAGACCAATGAAGGAATTTTAGTATCTATATCTTCAGATTTATTATTCCCTACCAATTCGTCTTATTTAACAGAAGGTGCTAAAACAGAATTAAGTAAATTGGTGAAAGTTTTAAAAGGTACAAATGCTAATTCTAAAATTAGAGTTGATGGTCATACCGATGCAACGGGTACCCCAGAATATAATGTTTGGTTATCTGATAAGCGCGCAGCATCTGTAGAAAAATTCTTGGTTGATGCTGGAATTTCATCTGCAAGAATCTCAACAAAAGGTTTAGGACAGACTAAACCTATTGCAGATAACAAAACTCCAGAAGGTAGACAGAAAAATAGAAGAGTTGAAGTTGTTATTCTAAAATAACGATTTAACAAAATATCTTTGTAAAGAGGTAGTTTCTTGGAAACTGCCTCTTTTTTTTGGCTCTTGTAAAATTAAAAATTAATGCCTAGGTTGCCGTACCAATTACATTATGACGATAGTAAAACAGTCTTTATTTTTTAATTTCCTAGTTTAGATTTACTTAAATACGTTCGTATTTAAGTTCTCTGATTTTGGGGACTTTTTAGGATAATAATAAGTAATTTTGTTAGTTATTAGATTGAGGATTTAGAGCGATGTATATAATTTTTGATACGGAAACGACGGGTTTGCCTAAGCGATGGGATGCACCAATTACGGATACTGATAATTGGCCAAGATGTATCCAGATTGCTTGGCAATTGCATGATGAAATGGGACGATTAGTCGAACATCAAGATTATCTTATCAAACCTGATGGTTTCAATATTCCTTATGATTCTGAGAAAATTCACGGCATCTCAACTGAACTTGCAGTATCAGAGGGTATCCCATTAACGGATGTCCTTGTTAAGTTTAATGAGGTCTTATCGAAAGCCAAGTTTATTGTCGGTCAAAATATCGGCTTTGACATAAACATTATGGGTAGTGAATTCTACCGATATCAGGTAGATAGTCCAATGGCTAACATGCCAATTCTCGACACTTGTACGGAAGTTACTGCAGAATTATTAAAGCTTCCTGGCGGACGGGGTGGACGTTTTAAATTGCCTAACCTAACTGAATTACATAGTTACTTATTTGGAGTTCCTTTTGCTGAAGCCCATAATGCTACAGCCGACGTCGAAGCAACAACCCGTTGTTTCTTTGAATTGGTAAGAAAAGAAGTCTTTACTCCAAAAGATCTTCAGACTGATACGGGTTATTTTGTTGAGTTTAAACAGGAGAATCCAGAAGTTATTCAGTCTGTTGGATTAAAACATATAAACCTTAAAGCTGCTTCCGATGCCATAAGGCAAGCGGAAAGCATGGGGCAGAAAAAGGTTGTTATTGACTCTGATACTTTAGAGAAATTTAAAGTGGCTGAGTTTGCCCATCTCCATAATCATACTCAATTTTCAGTCCTCCAATCTACTATTTCCATCGATAACTTGATTCAAGCTGCTGCTAAACAAAAGATGTCTGCTGTTGCAATGACTGACCATGGAAATATGATGGGTGCCTTTCACTTTGTGAGCAAAACATTAGGCCATAATAAAGACGTGGAAGCGAAAATTAAGGAGGCCCAGGAAAATGGTGAAGAATATGATGGTCGGACTATAAAACCTATTGTAGGCTGTGAATTCTATGTCTGTGAAAATAGAAAGGATAAAAGTCGAAAGGATAATGGCTACCAGGTTGTGTTTCTTGCTAAAAATAAGAATGGTTACCACAACATGGCCAAAATGGCTTCTGTTGCCTATACTGAAGGATTTTATTATGTACCAAGAATTGATCGGGAAACGGTCGAAAAATATAAAGAAGATTTAATAGTACTTTCTGGAAACTTAAATGGAGAGGTTCCGAGTAAGGTTTTAAATATTGGTGAACTACAAGCTGAAGATGCGCTAATTTGGTGGAAAGACCAGTTTGGAGCCGATTTTTATATAGAGTTGATGCGTCATGGACAGGAAGATGAGAATCGTGTCAACGATTCATTAATTCAACTGGCCATTAAACATCAGGTAAAATTAATAGGAACAAACAATACCTATTATGTAAATAAATCTGATGCTCACGCTCATGACATCTTATTGTGTGTGAAGGACGGCGAAAAACTTTCTACCCCAAAAGGTAGAGGGAGAGGCTTTCGGTTTGGACTCCCAAATCAAGAATATTATTTCAAATCCGCTGAAGAGATGAAGCAGGTATTTTTTGATGTACCTGAAGCCATTATCAACATTCAGGAACTCCTAGATAAAATTGAAGTGTATTCTTTGAACAGGGATGTTCTACTTCCTAAGTTTGAAATTCCAGAGCAATTTCAATTTGCAGAGGATGATGAAGATGGTGGTAAACGAGGGGAAAATGCTTTCTTAAAACATCTGACTTATATTGGAGCGGAAAAACGTTATCCGGAAATCACGGATTCTATTCGGGAACGATTAGATTTCGAATTAGCTACCATTGAGAAAACGGGTTACCCGGGATACTTTTTAATTGTTCAAGATTTTATTGCTGCCGCTCGGGATATGGGCGTCTCTGTTGGTCCCGGCCGTGGTTCGGCAGCAGGTTCTGCTGTCGCATATTGTTTGGGAATTACGAATATAGACCCAATCTTATATGATCTCCTTTTTGAGCGTTTCTTGAATCCTGACCGTGTTTCCATGCCCGATATTGATATTGACTTCGATGATGAAGGCCGTGGTCGTGTCATGCAATACGTAATTGATAAATATGGGGCTTCCCAGGTAGCGCAGATAATTACTTATGGGACCATGGCTGCAAAATCCTCCATCAAGGATACTGCTAGGGTTTTAGATCTTCCGCTTTCTGATGCTAATGAGATTGCAAAGTTAATCCCTAATCTTAAGTTGAGTAAAATCTTCAATCTGGAGGATAAAGCCTTAAAAGAAGTATTAAGAAGCGAGGAACTAGAAGCTGTAAATCGATTGAAATCATTGGCTGATGGTGCAGGAATTGAAGCTGAAACTATTAAACAGGCTCGCGTGCTTGAAGGATCCATGAGAAATACCGGAATACATGCCTGTGGGGTAATCATTACACCTGATGATATCACCAATTTTGTTCCGGTTTCGCTCGCCAAAGATTCTGATTTATATGTCACCCAATTTGATAACTCAGTCGTTGAAAGTGCCGGTCTTTTAAAGATGGACTTCTTGGGACTGAAGACCTTAACTTTGATTAAGGATACGGTTACCAATGTGAAGTTGAGCCATGATATTGAATTGGACCCTGATAATTTCCCAATCGATGACTTAAAGACATATGAGCTTTTCCAAAGGGGAGAAACAGTAGGGGTGTTTCAATACGAATCACCTGGAATGCAAAAATACATGAAGGAATTAAAACCTACTGTTTTTGCCGATTTAATTGCCATGAACGCATTATATCGTCCAGGACCGATGGAATATATACCGAGTTTCGTAAAGCGTAAACATGGAATTGAGCCTATTACATATGACCTTGATGCTTGTGAGGAATATTTAAGTGAAACCTATGGAATTACGGTATATCAGGAGCAGGTAATGCTTCTGTCCCAGAAACTAGCTGGCTTCTCTAAAGGTGATGCCGATGTTCTTCGTAAGGCCATGGGTAAGAAGCAGAAAGCTGTACTGGATAAAATGAAACCAAAATTCATTGCCCAGGCTGAGGAAAAGGGCCATAATGCGAAAGTCTTGGAAAAGATCTGGACGGATTGGGAAGCCTTTGCATCTTATGCATTTAATAAATCGCACTCGACATGCTATGCATGGATTGCTTATCAAACTGCATATCTCAAAGCTCATTATCCCGCTGAATATATGGCCGCGGTTCTATCCAATAATATGAATGACATCAAGCAGGTGACGTTTTTTATGGAGGAATGCCGACGTATGGGATTAACCGTTTTGGGGCCAGATGTGAATGAATCCCACTATAAGTTTACGGTAAACGATGACGGGGCAATCCGCTTTGGAATGGGCGCTGTTAAAGGTGTAGGGGCAGGGGCAGTAGAAACAATTGTGTTAAGTAGAACGGATGGTCCATATAAATCAATATTTGACCTTGCAAAAAGAGTTGATCTTCGAATGATCAATAAAAAAGCTTTTGAGAGTCTGGCTTATGCCGGTGGTTTCGATTCATTTTCGGATACTCATCGTTCTCAATACTTCTTTTCCGATAATGACAGTAGTTCAGGTATCGAAAAAGCAATAAAATTCGCCCATAAATTCAAAGAAAATGAAAATTCCGCTCAGGTAAGTCTATTTGGTGCTGGTGGTGCTGTTGAATTACCTGAACCTACTTTAAATCCTTGCCCGGCATGGGGTCTTATTGAAAAATTAAAATATGAAAAGGATGTTATTGGGATTTATTTAACAAGCCATCCTCTGGATAATTACAAATTTGAAATCAAACATTTCTGCCCAAATAATGTATCTGATCTTCAAATGATCAACAAAGTTAAGGCTGCTGAAGTGGAACAAGAGGTATTGTTAGATTTCAATAGGATTAAAAATAAAGAGGTCGTCATTGGAGGTATTGTTCAATTAGCCAATCATCGGGTGGCAAAATCTGGAAAGCCATTTGGTTCATTTATAATCGAAGATTACTCGGATTCCTTCGAAATCATGGTGTTCGGAGAAGATTATGTAAAATTCAAAGGATATCTTCAAGAAGGATACTTTGTTCAGATCAGAGGATTGGTTCAAGAACGTTTTAAACAAATCGGGAATTGGGGATTTGAATTGAAAGGAATTCAATTGTTATCTGATTTAAGAGAGAAAATGGCAAAAAGCTTTACTATTCTGTTTCCTCTTCATGTCTTAGATCAGGAATTTATGCAAACATTGGAAGAATTGGTTGGCTGTACTCAATTGGACGGACAGGAAGCAAACTGCCAACTGAAATTTATGATTATGGATGTTCAAGATGAATTGTCCATTGAAATGCCTGTAAAAAGGAAAAAGATAAATATTACCAATGAATTCTTGGACGGATTAGAGGCCTTGGAAAGCGTACGATATAAATTAAATTGATAGGTTATAAAAAAAATAATAACTTGAATTAAATAGCATATTTGGGCTATTGCGTATATTTGTATATATTAAATTGTAAAACATAAAAACATAATCAAAATGGCATTAGAAATTACAGATGGCAACTTTGATGAAGTTGTATTAAAATCAGATAAACCAGTACTTATTGACTTTTGGGCAGAATGGTGTGGCCCTTGTCGTATGGTAGGTCCTTTGGTTGATGAAATTGCAACGGAATACGAAGGTAAAGCGGTAGTAGGAAAAGTTAATGTTGATAACAATCCTGATATTTCAGTTCGTTATGGAATTCGTAATATTCCTGCATTGTTATTCTTCAAAAACGGTGAAATTGTTGACAAACAAATCGGTGCCGTTCCAAAATCAGTATTAACTGAGAAGTTAGAGAAACAATTATAAAAAAACTAAAAATCCCGAATCTTAATTCGGGATTTTTAGTTTTTAGTATTAAGTAGTGAGTATTTAGTATTTAGAGTATGGCGGATAGGGATGTTCGCTATTTTAGTATTAAGTAGTGAGTATTTAGTATTTAGAGTATGGCGGATAGGGATGTTCGCTATTTTAGTTTAGTAGTGAGTATTTAGATTTAGTTTCATCCCTAGGGTTGCCCAACGGCTTGGCATTGGAACTGCACCAACTTCAATATAATTAGCATCGAAAATATTCTGCATATCTGCATAGACTGTATACTTTTTGTTTTGATATGATATTCTGGCATCTGAAACGAAATAGGAATTAGATGATGCTCTTTGTAGGAATCGATTAGCTGTTGTAATAGTCCAATTTGAACATTGGAAAGTTATTATTCCTTGTACCTGATGCTTTAAACTTTCTATACCATATTTAATAAATGAATCTTTATATTCATTTATAATAGAGGGGTTTAAATAGGTGTATGAGAAGTTGAAATTTAAGTTTTTATTCGCTGAAATTTTGTGATTATATAAGCTGTTCGCAAATATTCCATGTGTTTTATTATTACCTAAGTTTTGTGCTTGATACGGTTCGTCGTTACTCGTTCTAATCCAATCAATAAAGTTATGAATGTCCCGATAAAAATAGCCTGTCTTAAAGGTAAATCCAGCACGGTTATAAGAGGTGCTGATTTCATTTTGCCAAGCATTTTCACTTTTTAAATTGGGGTTGCCAATGTTTCCAGGGCGTTGATTTAAGAATAAATCTGTAAATGTTGGAATTCGTTGACTGCTTCCGCTGCTCGCAGAAATTTTGAAGTTTTCATTAATCAAATAGCTTATGTCTAATCCTGGGAAAACCTGCCAGTCGTAATCCGTATTATAATTTAAATATGCTCCCAAATTAAAAATGAAATCCTTAAAATAAGTCGATCTGAATTCTGTAAAGAATCCTAGATTATTTCTACTATGTTCACCAATATTTGAACTGTTAATCTTTTCATACCTTGATTCAAGTCCTAATCCTAAATCCCCATATTTAGACTGTCTGTAAGCGTGTAATTCACCTGAAAGGCTATGTGTGTAATGCTGACTTCTTCCTTTGCTTAAATCATTCTTAAAATACCGATAATCATCTTCATTATAACGATAATTGATTCTTGGATTAATATACCAACTTTCAGAAATTTGGTGATGTGAAGAGATGCTGGAAAGGAAGGTTTCAACGATTTCCTTTGAGTTCTTGTCGCCAGGTGCAGCATAGTATCCGTTTGCACCAAATTCATTATGGATATAACCTGCCATCATTTGAAGTTTATGATCTTCATTCAAAACAATGCTGTTCTGATAGAACAATTTTTCATTATCACTCCCGGTATTATATCGCTGCCCATTACTATGTTCTTTACTGCCGTAAAGTTGGTGCTGATGTTTCTTATTATAGTAGGTTCCTCCCAGTTGAAGCCCTGTCCCATAATATATACCGTCTTGATCGGTTTCTTCAACTTTTTTAAATGAACTCCCTGCATAGAGATGTCCATAAACAGAATTATTCTCAACCTGTTTCGTTACGATATTGATTGCTCCAGTTAGTGCATTGATACCATACATACGGGAGGCAGGTCCTCTTAAAATTTCAATCCTTTCTATGGACTCCATTGGAATTGGAATATTTAGCATATGGTGACCTGTCTGAGGATCACTCAATTTAACTCCATTTAACAATAATAGCGTTTGGTCAAAGCTACCACCGTCAACCCCAATATCAGCTTGAGTTCCAAAGGGTCCTCGTTGTCTGATATCTAATCCAGCCACATACCTTAAAACTTCATTTATACTTGTACTAGGAAGTGCTTTTAAGTCCTTTTTTGTTAATACCTGAATGTTTCTGCTGTGTTGATTAAAAGGGATTTGAAACCTATTCTCTTGAATAATGACCTCATTTATTTTGGTTGTATCTGAGCTGATATCTTGGGCAATTAATAAACTTGGAAAACAGCAAATAAAGAGTAATAATTTCTTGGACTTCATTTTAATTAAATTTCCACCAAAATTAATTAAAATTTTAATTGAAAGACTACCTAATGCCATTCTTCTCGTCCAAAAAACTTGGAATCTTTCTGAATGGCTAAAGAGTCGATTTCAACGGGTATGAACTTGGATTTCAAGTCAGGTTGTCCTGCGTCAACCCATGCGCTGAACCAGAGAGATCCTATTGCGTAAATAGACTTTTTCATTCGTCGCTTAACCATATTGTTTAATCGATTGTGATAGCTGCTGATATAGAAATCTGAATAGTTAGTTTGAATTTGTTGTCCTCGAAGGATATATGAACGATGCAACAAAATTGGGGTTTCTTGTGAAAGTTCCTTTTCAATCCCCAATACAGAATCCAATAAGGCATGACTTTCTTTAACGGTGTCCCAAGCAAATTTCAATAAATCATCAACGTATTCAGCTTTTCCTACATATAATTTATAGCCTTTGTAAAACTTCTCAGGAATCCTAGTTTCCCACAATGCATGAATGCCTATTTGATTTGTAAATTGCCCATTGTAATTGCTTGTTGTATGCAATGGCACATGGGCATCTGCTGTGTAATGACCTAAATCTGCAGATAATTTGATAATTCGTGGAATATCTTTTTTGTAAAATGCATTGACCAACTTTTTATAGGTGGATTCAATATGCCAAGGAACTATTCCTCGACTTAGTATATATTGCTCATCATATCGTTTTTTTACTTTATACCATGGTATTTCTATCGAATCTGTTTCTTCAAATCTATCGAGGTCTATAAAATGCCTCGGTGATTCAGCCGGATCTATATAAACGCGTTTATCTGCATTCACTGCAAATTCTTTTATACTGTACTCATGTTTCTTGTAGAAATAACTTAAGTCAGGAGGAAGGGTATAGATTGCATGCTGATTGATTAGTTTATGTGGAAAAAATCCCCAAGAACAGAACAAAACAAAAGCGGAAAGAAAGCATAAAATGATTAAGCAACGTTTCATGTTGGTTAATAGTGGTTTATCGAAATTTAATAATTTTTAGTTAAAGAATCTAGAATTTTATCGAAACATATTAACTGAAATTTGTTACTTTGTTGAAGTCAAATTCGGAATCGATGAAAATTTTATATGCTGTTCAAGGTACTGGAAATGGGCATTTATGTAGGGCTATAGATATCATTCCTTGTCTACAAGAATATGGACAGGTAGATGTGTTAATCAGCGGGATTCAGGCTGATATTGAATTACCTTTCGACGTAAAGTACAGATACCATGGTTTGAGTTTTATCTTTGGCAAATCTGGTGGGGTGGATCTATGGAAAACATTTATGAGTTCCACAGTAAGAAAGTTTGTGAAAGAAGTAAACTCCGTTCCAGTAGAAGAATATGATTTAATCATTAATGATTTTGAACCAATTTCTGCATGGGGATGTTATTTTAAAGAAAAGAGCTGTATTGGTTTAAGTCATCAAATCGGTGCGTTTGATCCTTCTAGTCCTAAGCCAGAAGAGTCCGATATGCTTGGAAAATTTATCATAAAGAATTATGCGCCCTCCAATATTTCTTATGGATTCCATTTTAAATCCTATGCATCCCATATTTTTACACCGGTTATTCGTCAATCAGTTAGACAGCTTGACCCAAAGGATTTAGGACATTATACTGTATATTTACCTTCGTATGATGATGCTCATCTTCTAAAACATCTATCAAGGTTTCCAGACGTTAAATGGGAAGTGTTTTCAAAGCATAATAAAAAACCTTTTAGAATGAAAAATGTATCGATAAATCCTATCAATAGTGATGCATTTGTACAGAGCATGGCTGAATCATCTGGTGTCCTATGCGGAGCAGGATTTGAAACTCCTGCTGAAGCTCTTTATCTTGGTAAAAAGCTATTGGTTATACCAATGAAAAATCAATATGAGCAACATCTAAATGCTGCTTCATTGGAAGAGATTGGTGTTCCTGTAATTAAAAGTTTAAAGAAAAAGTCAGAATTAGAAATAGAATCTTGGTTAAATGCCAAATCAATAGTCAATGTAGATTATCAAGATTGCACCGCTGAGATCGTCGATAAAATAGTAAAAAATCATAAACCATAATGAAATACATAATAGGAATCTTTTTTTGTTTAGCACTAACTTCAAACAGTCAAGCACAAGCATTGTCCAATGCCAACGACTCGTTATCATATGCTTTAGGGCAGGACTTAGGATCGTATATCAAAAGAATGGATTTACCTTTGAATAAGGCTAAATTATTACAAGCTATTGGGGATGTGTTAGAAAATAAGGAGCCTGTTTTTAAAGATGAAGAGCGTGAAAGCATAATTCGTACTGGCTTACAAAAAATTCAGGATGAAAAAAATGCTGGATTGAAGAAGGCTGCCCAAGATTTCCTTGACAAGAATAAAACTAAGGCTGGAGTTAAGGTTACTGCAGAAGGTGTACAATATGAGGTTCTTAATGAAGGAACGGGATTAAAAGCAACTTTAAATGATACGGTAACGGTACATTATATCGGTAAGGTCTATACTGGTGAAACGTTCGACAATAGTTATGAAAGAGGAGAACCTTTGGATTTAGACCTTAATTCAGTTATTGAAGGTTGGAAAATCGGAGTTCTTTTAATGAACAAAGGCTCAAAATATAGATTCTATATTCCTTATACGTTGGGTTATGGTGAACGTGGTAGTGGGCCAATTCCTCCATACAGCACCTTAATTTTTGAGGTCGAATTATTGGATATTAAATCTCCAAATGAAAATGCAATATAATAAGATAGGCAAATCTGATCTTTTAGTATCTCAAATTGGGCTGGGTGCCATGTCTTTGGTTCAAGGTCAGGATGATACGAATTCTTACATCATAAAACATGCTAAAGAGTTGGGTATAAATTATTTAGACACCTCTGATTTGTATGATAAAGGTAAGAATGAAAAATTGATCGGAAAGCTTATCTCTTCTGATAGAGATCAATGGATTTTAGCATCAAAAGTAGGAAACCGTTGGAAAGAAGATGGCTCCGGTTGGGATTGGGTACCTAGTAAGGCATACATTTTAAAGGCTGTTGAAGATTCTTTAAAAAGGTTAAATTCAGATTATATTGATCTTTACCAATTACACGGTGGTACCATCGAAGATCCTTTTGATGAAATCGTTGATGCATTTGAGCAATTAGTTCAGCAAGGAAAAATCAGATATTATGGTATTTCTTCTATAAGGCCTAATGTATTTATCAATTATGCCGAGAATAGCAATATAGTTTCTAATATGATGCAATACAGCATATTTGACCGAAGACCGGAGGAATATTTTCCTAGGTTAGAGAAAAATGGAATTTCAGTATTGGCCAGAGGAACTGTGGCCCAAGGTCTTTTGCTTAAAAAAGCTGCTCAAAAATACTTAACCTATTCCGTTCGCGAAGTATTGGAAATACAGAATGAAATCAATTCCATTGCGAAGGAGCTAGACCTATCAAGTGTCTCCTTAGCCATTAAATATCCATTATTACATGATCCAGTGGTATGCAGCGTTATTGGAATCCGTACAAAGGAACAAATCAATTCATTGGGTTTGGCAATTGAAGATTTAACAAAAATCGACTTAAATACATTTAAAGAATTAATAAATAAAATGCCAGAAATTCATTATTCAGATAATAGGTAAAGTAAGGATATTATAATATTCAAAAGATTAAAAAAGGGATTATCAAAAAAGATAATCCCTTTTTTATGCTTCAAAATATGGATATAAAATTAAATGAATGGATTTGTTAAACAAGAATCAGAATTCAGGTTTCACTTTGGTTTTGGTCGTGTTTTGGTCGTGAATGGTCCGCACCTTAGCAGGAAATTGTCCACAGCTCGTCCGCTCACAAGCGGACGAGGTCCTGATTATGTCATAATGAGCTGCGGATTAGTCTCGACCAAAACCCGACTAAAACCTGACTCAAACTAGACTTAAATAGCGTAAAGCTTAATTGAGGATTGAAAATTTTATTGGAAAATATTTAATAAAAAATTTGCCTATCTACTAGTAGGTATATATCTTTGTATTATGAATACACGTGATAAAATTATCCAATTAGGTGATAACCTTATCCGGGAAAGAGGTTATAATGCGTTTAGTTTCAGTGATATTTCTAAGGAGCTTTCGATAAAAAATGCTTCCATTCACTATTACTTTCCAACAAAGTCTGCTTTGGTTATTTCCATAATTCGGAAACATATCATACAGTTGGAGAAATTCAAAACCAATATTATTCAAGAGGAACCTATTAAAAAAATCACTAAATTTTTAACGGTTTACAGTTTTGCAAGACGGGGAGGTAAGATTAGTATTTTAGGGGCATTGTCTCACGATTATAATTCATTTTCTGAAGAAGTTCAATCCGAGTTGAAAATCCTGACCGATGATACGATTACCTGGCTAACAGAAACATTAAATTTAGGAAAGATAAGAGGTGATTTTGGATTTATGGAGGATACTAGAATTAAGGCGATGCTATTAATTACTAATATTTTAGGTGCAGAACAATTATCTAGAATAACCTATAATCATGATTTTGAAGAAATAAAGGATTCTATAATTAATAATTTAAGAAATTTTTAAAATGAGAAGAGTTGTTGTTACAGGATTAGGAGCTTTGACCCCGATTGGGAATAATGTCAATGACTTTTGGAATTCAGTTAAAGAAGGAAAATCTGGTGCCGTAAACATTAGTCGTTTCGATACCAGTAATTTTAAAACAAAATTTGCTTGTGAAGTTCAAGGATTTAATCCTTTAGATACTATTGAAAAAGGAGATTTACGTAAATACGATTTATATACTCAATATGCATTACATGCAGTTGATGAGGCTGTAAAGCATAGTAATATTGATTTTGAAACTTTGAACCGGAATAGGATAGGAGTAATTTGGGGATCGGGTAATGGAGGTATTGAAACCTTTCAAGAACAGGTTTCTGAGTTTGCAACAGGCAATGGAATTCCACGTTTTAATCCCTATTTTATTCCCAAGATGATATTGGATATAGCATCAGGAGTGATTTCTATCAAGTATGGTTTAAGAGGAGTGAATTTTGCTACGGTTTCGGCTTGTGCAACTTCAAATACATCTATAATCGATGCTTTTAACCATATTAAATGGAATAAAGCAGATATGATCATAACCGGTGGTTCTGAGGCTGCAATTACGACCAGTTCAGTAGGAGGCTTTAATGCTGCCAGAGCATTGTCAACAAGAAATGATGATCCCAAAGGTGCTTCTAGACCATTTGATGTAAGCAGAGATGGATTTGTGATGGGAGAGGGAGCAGGCGCGATTATTTTGGAGGAGCTAGAGCATGCAAAGAAGAGAGGTGCGAACATTATTGCTGAAATTGTAGGTGGAGGCATGGCAGCGGATGCATACCATTTAACAGGGACTCATCCTGAAGGTGAAGGTGCTTATTTAGGAATGCTTGCTGCATTGGAGGAGGCTAACATCAGCCCAGATGAGGTTAACTATATCAATGCCCATGCAACATCAACTCCTTTAGGTGACGTTAGTGAATTAAAGGCAATTGAAAGAGCATTTGGAGAGCGCAAAGATTTATATGTTAGTGGGTCGAAATCAATGTTCGGACATTTGTTGGGAGCAGCTGGGGCAGTAGAATCCATTATCTGTATTAAATCAGTCAGTGAGGATGTTGTTCCGGCTACGATTAATACAGAAGTGATTGAGCCAAGCTTTGTAGACAAATTTAACTTCCCACTAGGTCAAAGTATTCCAGCGAAAGTTAATTATGCAATGAATAATACGTTTGGATTTGGCGGTCATATAGCGACTAGCCTTTTCAAAAAATATGAAGGATAATTAAATTTATTTATAAAAGAGAAAGGGTCTTGAAAAATTCAAGACCCTTTTTTTACTTTCTAAAATATTTATTGAGAATAATTTCTAAATCTTCGGGTGTATCGATTGCATCATTGATATGATTGGAACTTGCAGTTTGGATTTTATATCCATAATCCAACCAGCGAAGTTGTTCCAGGGATTCCGTAGATTCTAAAACTGAAAGGGGTAATTTAGCAATCTCTTTCAAGGTTTCGACTTTATAGCCATATATTCCAATATGATTATAATATGGTCCATTTGCCAACCAATCATGAATATTCTTACCTCTAAAATACGGGATAGGTTGTCTGGAGAAATAAAGAGCTTCTCCTTTTTTATTCAAAACGACTTTGGGTTTATTGTGGTTTTCTAGATCCGCAATTTCAGTAATCGGTCTTACTAACGTTGCGATTTGAGCATCTGGATTTTCAAAGCAGGAGACTAAAAGATCAATTTGTTGGGGGTCAATAAAAGGTTCGTCCCCCTGAATATTGATTGCAATATCAAAACAAGAAATACTATTGATCACTTCCGCACAACGATCTGTACCAGATTGATGATCTTTTTGGGTCATAACAACATTTCCTGCAAAACTTTTTACATGGTCGAAGATCCTTTGGTCATCCGTTGCTACCACGACCTCACTTAAAGATGAGGCGTGATTAACTTGATTATAAACACGTTGTATCATGGTTAGACCAGCAATATCTATAAGAGGTTTTCCTGGGAATCTAGTCGAGTCATAACGTGCAGGTATTATTCCGATAACTTTCATGTAATAAAAATAAAAAAAAGCCGATTAATATCGGCTTTTTATATGTTTTGATTAAAATAGTCCGAATAATTCGGCTTCAATTTTTTGAATGATCTTTCCAAGATCTTCTTGATTGTTTGCAAAGTCCAAATTGTCTTTGTCCAAAATCAAGAGTTTACCTTCCGTATAATTATTGATCCATTTTTCATATTTGTCATTCAACTTGGATAAATAGTCTAGGCGAATTCCGGACTCGTAGTCACGGCCTCTTTTTTGGATGTTATTGACCAATGTAGGAACCGAAGCACGTAGATAAATCAATAAATCTGGAGGTTTAATGTAATCGACAATACTTTGGAAAATGTCAGAATAGTTTTCAAAGTCACGGGCACTCATCAGACCCATATCATATAAGTTTTCTGCGAAGATATACGCATCTTCATAGATTGTCCTGTCCTGAATCATATTGATATCGCTTTTTTGCAGATTTACAATATGGCGGAACCTAGAATTCAGGAAGAAAATTTGAAGGTTGAAAGCCCAACGTTTCATGTCACTATAGAAATCTTCTAAGTAAGGGTTGTTTTCAACGGCTTCGAACTGTGGTTCGAAGTTTAAGTGTTTAGCTAGTAATTCAGTTAATGTTGTTTTACCGGCACCTATATTTCCAACGATCGCTATATGCATAATTTAGTACAATTTTTTTAAACCGATGATTTCACGAACTTCTCGCATTGTTTTTTGAGCGCTAGCTTGAGCCTTTTCAGCACCAAGTTTAAGGACCTTGGCAATGTAAGCATCGTCTTGGCTAATTTCATTAATTCTTGAACGAACGTCGCTAGTTGCGATGATCATATCTTCTGCCAGTTGCTTTTTGAAATCACCATAACGGATTTCAGCTTTGTTGTATAAATCATCAAAATGCTGAACAGTATCCTTAGAAGAAACAACATTCATTAAATCAAAAAGATTCTGAACGGCTTCTGGTTTTTCTTGGTTTTGTTCGGTAGGGCCAGCATCAGTTACAGCACGCATGATTTTTTTACGTACAGCCTCTTCGGTATCCGAAAGGTAGATACAATCCGCATCACCATTTGATTTCCCCATTTTTCCTTGGCCAGAAAGTCCAGGGATTTTAATTAATTTATCTGAATAGGTGAATGCAAAAGATTCTTTAAAATAATCAACCTCATAAAGTCTATTGAACCTATTTCCAAAAGTTCTGGTCATTTCCAGGTGTTGCTCTTGATCTTTTCCTACAGGTACTTTTGTTGCATGGTGAATCAAAATATCACAAGCCATCAATACCGGGTAAGTCAATAATCCTGCATTTACATTATTGGGATTCGACCTAACTTTATCTTTAAATGCAGTTGATCTTTCCAATTCTCCTAAATAAGCATTCATGTTCATATACAGATATAGTTCAGCCACCTCAGGCACATCTGATTGAACGTATATAGTTGATTTTTCTGGGTCTAGGCCAGAAGCAAGATATTCTACAACCACATTTCGGACAGTGTCCTTTAAACCATGAGGAGTAGGGTGAGTAGTTAATGAGTGTAAATCTGCGATAAAAAAGAAGCAATTATATTCGTCCTGCATTTTGACGAAATTTTTTAATGCTCCATAGTAATTTCCAAGATGTAATTTTCCGGTACTTCTGATACCACTAACAACGGTTTCCATATAACTGCGAAGTTACACAAAAAACAGGAAAATAGTAACAGTATAAAACGACGATAATCTATGTTGATTTTAAGGAAAATTACCTTAGAAAATGAGCTTATTTTAATAGATATGCGGGTTTTCTAAAAGATCTGTGACATAACCAAGGACCTCTGCTTCTTGGGCACCATCTTCCAACATGGAAAAAGTAAGGTATGCAGCATAAATTTCGCAGCTGAAGGTTACATGTTTATCGGATACGATGGTATCGATAATGCCTTCACGTACATCAATTCCTAAATGATCCAATTCATTATGTAAGTTGGTTGCTATGCTATCATGATCTTCTCCAGAAGCAAATCCAACAATAATATGAAGGATTAGTTTATCATACATTTCTGGGTTCATGTTTCTGAATTTATTGGAATACAATTCAGAATCAAAACGACTTTTCGCACTTGAGACGATTTTGTCCCAAATTAGGTACTCAGTTTTAGTTTGCATAATGGAAGTTTATAAATTGTTAACGTAAATATAATCAATTATCCTCTTTATTACAACGGTCATTTTATTTAAATAAGTATGAATTTATCAAACAAAATAGGGTTTGAAAAGGTTTTTAGGATAGTTTAAACAAAACTTACGATGATGAATTCAGAAGAAAATAAAAAGAAAAACCAATTAAATGATGATGATCAAGGACCAAAGGATCCTAAGGATTTAGCATATGATGCTGATGATGCATCTTATGAGTTTGATGTTAATGATAATGATCCTGATTGGGATCATCCATCAGATTATGATTCAGTGAGTGAAGGTGCAGCGGATGATGATTCTACCTATGATTCATCCAATCCGTATGTAGGTGATGAATATGCTTCATTGGAAGAATTGAAAGAAGAAGGTCTTGAAGATAACAATATGCACATTGAAGGGGACGGAATTGTCAAAGTTTCCAAGTTAGATGAAGAACTATCACATGACGAGGAGGATGACCGGGATGATTTGGATGAAGAAGGTTATCCAAAATATGAGGGCTAAATTAATTTATTCTTATTGAAGAATTAATCTTGATATATCTATATTAGGCCATCCAAATTTTTGATATGCAAATTGATTTAACGGGTAAGAGAGCCCTTGTAGGAGGTGCTAGCTCAGGAATAGGCAAAGCGATTGCCATAGAACTGGCTTCATGTGGAGCAGAAGTATTCTTAATGGCTAGAAATGAAGAGAAATTACAAGCTGTTTTGAATGAATTATCTATTAGTGCAGGACAAAAGCACGGTATTTTGGTTTCTGATTTTATGAATTTTGAAGTTCATAAATCTAATCTCAAGAAATTCTTCGATGTTCAAATGATAGATATTCTTGTTAATAATACCAATGGACCATCAGCAGGGACAGTATTAAATAAATCGGTTTCGGATTATCAGGAAGCATTTGATTTGTTGTTCAAAAATGCTGTCTATGCAACGAGTCTTGCGTTGAATTCAATGCGGGCTTCTGGTTTTGGCCGTGTTATCAATGTTTCATCTTTAACAGTAAAAGAGCCTCAGGATGCTTTGGTGCTATCCAATACGATGCGTGTTGCCTTAGTTAGTTGGAGCAAATCCATGTCAAAAGCTGTAGCCGCAGATGGTATCACGGTTAATTCAATTTTAACAGGGTATTTTGCAACGGATAGGCTTTATGATCTGATGAATAATCAGGCTAAGAATGAAGGTCTTTCTATAGAAGAAATTGAAAAGCGGAGGATAAATTCCATTCCGGTTAAGCGGTTGGGTAAGCCTGAAGAATATGGGTATTTGGCTGCTTTTTTAGCTTCGCCTTATGCTTCATTTTTAACAGGAGCCTCTATTCCATTAGATGGGGGACTTTCTGACGTTTTATTTTAAAGATACAATTGGAAGCTATTCCGCTTCCAATTGTTCTTTATATTTCCTTTTATGTTCTTCAATCTCAATTGGCATTTCTGGATATTTGATATCCTTATATTCAGAAAGAATCTCATAGATTATTTTAGCCACTAAAAATCTACTTATAGGTTTAGAATCAGAGGGGATAACATACCAAGGGGCATTCTTTTTTGATGTATTTTGGATAGCTTCTTCATAACATTCCATATACTTATCCCACAAGGCTCTCTCTTTAAGATCTCCGGGAGAGAATTTCCAGTTTTTTTCTTCTTCTTCCAATCTACTCAATAACCTTTCTTTCTGTTCCTCTTTGCTCACATTCAGAAAAAATTTAAGGACGATCATTCCATTTTGGGTAAGTCGTTTTTCGAAGTTATTGATTTGTTCGAATCTGATGTCCCAGAAATCCGTTGGCAAATTTTTAGGATCTGTAATATGTGGGATCCTTTCATTTAAAAGGTATTCAGGATGAACTCGAGTTACCAGAACATTTTCATAGTGAGTACGATTAAACACGGTGAATTTTCCTTTTTCAGGTAATTTAATTTCGTGCCTCCATAGGTAGTCATGTTGAAGTTCGATTTCAGTTGGAGTTTTGAAACTTTCTACAACGACTCCACGCACATTCATTTCCTTAAATACCTCTCTAATCAATGAGTCTTTTCCGGAAGTGTCCATTCCTTGAAGGCATATTAGAACACTATATCGGTCGTCAGCATACATTTTATCTTGTAAAGCCGCAATTTTTTTCCTCAATTCTTTGAGTTCAAGTTTTGCCTCATCTTTACTGATTTCATCTTTTATATTAGTAGGGTGTTCAATTAATTTAAAGTTGCTTTTTGCTGCAAGTTTCTTTGAATAGCTTCCCATAGATTTTATTTTTTAACCCAATTTACTAAATAATTGTTTATTCAGGATTCAAATAATGATTTGTTCTCGTTGTTATTCGGTTATAAACTGAATTTATGAATTAGATGTCAATTAAATCTTCTCTTTTATTATTTATTTCAGTGATAATTCATAATATCACTCATTTTAATGATAAATTGAATTATCACTTATTTTAATGATAAATTAGATTATCACTCATTTTAATGATAAATTAGATTATCACTCATTTTAATGATAAATTGAATTATCACTTATTTTAA
>NZ_SMMI01000030.1 GCF_009733535.1 Sphingobacterium endophyticum
CCGGCAGATAAAACAAGATATTGTACAGATTATTGGTGCAGAATTGGAGCGGATTAAAAATGACCCAGATTTGCAACATTTGGTGCAGTAGGTTTAAATAAGAAAAAGTTAAATAGATGCTATTTCAATAATCCGTGTTTCATAGGCAACATATCGATTTTTTTGTTGAAAGGAAAAGTACAAAACACAGGATTATTTAAAACCTGAACGTTCCAGAAATACAAAATTGAACGTCACACAAACACCAAACAATCTAAAATTCTTGACCTTTGTAATAATAAAACAATCTTAATTACAAAAATTATGAACAAAGAACAAATCAAGAATTTATTAGATAGCCAAAGAAAGTATTTCCTTTCTGGTGCAACTTTGGATGTGGATTTTAGGTTAGCACAACTGCAAAAACTAAAAACAAACTTTGTAAAATACGAACCACAAATCCTTGAAGCCGTAAAAAAAGATATGGGCAGAAATGAAATGGAAACGTATTTGATTGAATTGGGTTGGGTAATGGATGAACTCAATAATACCATCAAAAATCTGAAAGATTGGGTAAAAGACCAACATGTGGAAACGCCTGCGAATTTTGCAGGAAATGAAAGCATCATAAAACCCCAACCTTTAGGAACGGTGTTTATTCTGAGTGCTTGGAACTTTCCAAACTGGCAAATTTTCGGTCCATTGCTTGGCGCAATTGCAGCTGGAAACACAGCCGTGGTAAAGCCTTCGTCTGATGCGCCTGCTTGTGGCGTAGTTATTAATGAAATTGTCGAAGCTACTTTTTCGCCAAATTATGTAAAATGTATTTTGGGCGATGTAGAGTTGATTAATCGTGTGTTAGACGAGCGATTTGACCTTATATTTTTTACAGGAAGTCCGAGAGTTGGTAAAATTATTCAGGCTGCTGCTTCAAAATATTTAACGCCAACCATCTTAGAATTGGGTGGAAAAAGTCCGGCGATTGTAGATGAAACTGCCGATGTAGAATACGCTGCGAGGTCTATCGTTAGAGCAAAATTATTCAACACTGGACAAATTTGTGTTTCGGTTGACCACGTGTATGTTCATTCGAGTATCAAAGAAAAGTTTATAGAATTTAGCAAAAAATATATGGTTGAATTTTATGGCGAAGATGCTTCTAAAAGTGAAGATTACGGTTTTATCATCAATGAAAGAAATTTTGATAGATTGGTTGGTTTGATGGATGGCAATGGTACAATGGTTTTTGGCGGACAATCGGATGCTGAAAAACGATACATCGCACCAACAATTTTGGATAATGTAACAGAAGATACGCCGATTATGCAAGAAGAAATTTTTGGACCAATTATGCCTGTTCTTACGTTTGATAACATTGAAGAATTAGTTGCGTTACAAAAAACTAAAGAAAAACCTTTGTCATTGTATTTCTTTTCAAAAGACAAAAAGCGTCAAGATTTGGTGCTTACAAATACCGGTGCAGGTGGCGTTACCATTAATGATTGTATGATACACGCAGCGTCAAAATATTTGCCATTTGGTGGTGTTGGAAATAGCGGAATGGGACATTATGTAGGCGAAGCAAGTTTCAAAACTTTTACGCATTTTAAACCGATTATGATTGCCCATAACACTGATTTGACGGAGAATTCATTGAATTTCCCACCTTATGCAGGTAAGGTAGAAAAGCTAAAAAGTATGATTGAAAATGCTGATTAATTTTAATTAAATCGAAGTTTCAAAATCTATTGCGATACCGCTTTTGCGGTATCGTTTTTTACAGGGCAAAACTTTACGCCAATATAAAATTGAACTTTCTACCAATATTTATAAATCAATTTTTTCTTTTCTTTGTACATTATAATGAATTCTAATACTTAAAAATATGGAAGGTAAAAAGGAAGTTATATTCGACAGACTGGTTTATTCTTGTCAGTTTCGGCAACATAGAGGTTACGAAGAATTTATGCCAGAACATTTATTGGGATTTCAATTGTCGGGAGAAACACACGCTGTTTATCCTGGTGGAACGGCGATTATTCAAGAAAATTCGGTGGTTTTAATCAAAAGAAATCAGCTTATTCGTACAACAAAGTATCCTGCAAAGGATGGGCAGTACAAATTCATCTCGATTACTTTAGACCAAGAAGTTTTACAAAAATATGCACTCGAAAATAAAATTGAGTTAGACGGAAAGTACATTGGTGATGAACGTATGTTTTTTGAAGCTGATGCCTTTTTGAAAAGCTATTTCAGTTCGTTGGCACCTTATGTAAATAAGAAAAAAGAAGCTACACCCAAACTTGCGGAGTTAAAAATTAAGGAAGCGATTGAATTACTGCTGCAAAGCAATACTGATTTTAAACAGATTTTGTTTGATTTTTCATCTCCTTACAAAATCGATTTAGAGGAATATATGAAACAAAATTATATGTTCAATGTTCCTGTAGAAACCTTCGCAACGCTTACTGGACGAAGCTTGTCGGGTTTTAAACGTGATTTCTCACTTATATTCAAAACAACGCCGAAGCAATGGCTTTTGGAAAGACGATTGGAGGAAGCGCATTATTTAATTCAATATTTAAAGCAAAAACCAACCGATTTTTATCTGGATTTAGGATTTGAAAACCTATCCCACTTTTACGCTTCATTTAAAAAGAAATATGGTGTAACTACCACAGACGTTAGAAAAATTGAACAATAAATTATTAGACTTAAAATAAACAATTATATGGAAATCAAGAACGCAAGAATTTTAATAACCGGCGGAGCTACCGGAATGGGCTACGAAATGGCAAAAATATTTAAAGAAAAAGGAGCCGAAGTTCTGATTTGTGGTCGAACCGAAAAAACGGTAAGCGAAGCTGCCGCAACTTTGGATGTTTTAGGATTTACTGCAGATGTTGCCAATGAAAAAGAGGTAGAAAACCTTTTCAAATTTTTGGAAGACAAATGGAACGGAATTGATGTGTTAATTAATAACGCAGGTGTTGGTTATTTCAGCGACTTGGTTTCCACGACCACAGAAGATTTCACCCGTGTTTGGGACATTAACGTAAAAGGAGCATTTTTAGTAGGAAAAGAAGCTGCCAAAATTTTCATTCGTCAAGATAAAGGAAACATCATCAACATTGGTTCTACAGCAAGTTTGTACGGCTTTGCAAACGGTTCGGCTTATGTAGCCAGCAAATTTGCGTTAAAAGGATTGACAGAATGCTGGAGAGCAGAACTTAGAAAGCACAATGTAAGAGTAATGCAGATAAACCCAAGCGAAGTGGTAACTGAATTCGGTGCGAAGTCTGGCTATGGTTCAGATGATAATGGAAAGAAATTAACAGCTTCCGAAATTGCACACGTTGCAATGTCGATGTTGACAATGAACGATGTAGGTTTCATTACAGATGCTACCGTTTTTGCGACAAATCCTTAATAAATTCAAGACAATATTTAAAAATATAAATTAATTAACTCGAAAATTATGATGTTAAAAAAAGATAAATTGGAGCTGATAAGAAAATTTTATCCCAATGCATTAACCACAATTGATACCGTCAACAAATTAATTGATTTTATCGAAGATGAATTGAATATTCCAGCCTCAAAAGTAATGATGGCAGACAGTATTTGTAGCGATGATGTAAACAGCATTCAATATCCGGCAAGAGCAACGCAAGAGTTTCTCGGTCCTTTTAAAATGGGTGGTTTAGATGGATTTCCATTTACCGGATTGACGGGAATGGGCGCTTTTGCAAGCCACGTTCCAGATGATGGTGCGGTGTTTATTTATTATGGCCCACACATTGGAATTTCCAAAGAAAGTGTAATTGGAGAAATTCTTCGTTTCGGTCAACATACTTCTTCGGGATGTTGTGGTGCAGCAAAAGGTGCTTTGAAAAAATTATCTGATGGAATTCTTGTAGAAGGAAATGTGACGGATATGGATTATCAAATGAATACCATTGAGCAAATTCTTTTAAAACAAAAAGACAGAATTTTAAATGCAGAAACACCAATACACGAAGCAACCGAAGTGATTTACGAAGCCATCGACGAAAGAATATTAGAACTGGTTGCTGCTACAAATTACAACTGTAAATATGTAATATTAATGGGCGGTGTGATGATAAACAGCGACAGCGATGTAGGTTCTTTTTCATCTGCCAAACGTTTTGATGTAATCAATCTTAAAGACAACAAAAGCAAAAAGAGTTACTTATCATTAATATCTTAATTAAAAATAAATTCAAACGATGTACACAGGTAGAAGATACACAGCTTTAGTTTTCTTTAAATGGACGTTGCGCAAAACATTGTGGTTCTTTTTGATAGCTTCAATTCCTACAATTCTTTACGCTTTTGGCTGGCATTTTCTTTCGCTTCCTTGGCAACCAGTGGCGTTATTGGGTACGGCATTAGCTTTTAGTGTCGGGTTCAAAAACAATGCGAGTTACGGAAGATTATGGGAAGCCAGACAAATTTACGGAGCCATCATCAATGACAGTCGAAGCTTTGCTTTCACTTTAAGAGATACTTTGGGCGGAAAGGAAGATAAAACCGTGAAATTGATGTTTTACAGACATTTCGCTTGGCTCACAGCTTTACGTTTTAGTCTGCGTGAATTTCGTCCTTGGGAAAACACAAAAAACAGAAGCAACCAGAATTTTTCTCAGGAAAATTTTGTCATTCCGGAATGGGAAAGTAAAGTTGAAGAGGAACTGAAGCAATATCTAAATGAAAATGAACTTGCTTACATTTTATCCAAAAAAAATAAATCAACGCAATTGCTTGCAACACAATCTGAAACTTTAGGAAAACTAAAAAAAGAAGGCATTTTAAGTCATATCGAATGGTTAGAACTTCAAAAGGGTCTTACACGTTTAATTGACGACCAAGGAAAAGCTGAGAGAATAAAAAACTTTCCTTACCCAAGAAATTTCGAAACGGTAATGACTTTTTTGATGTACATTTTTATTTTCCTACTTCCATTTGGATTGCTAAAAGAATATGCAGCATTAGGAGAAGGAACTTTTTTAGAAGACTACACCATTTGGTTTAATATTCCTTTTACTGCGTTGATAGCTTGGGCTTTTCATATTTTAGATACCATTGGAGAAAGTTCGGTAAACCCTTTCGAAGGTAATCCGAATGACGTACCAATCACCCAAATTAGCCGTATGCTGGAAATAGATTTGAAAGATATGTTGGATGATAAAGATTTACCACAACCATTAGCAGCACAGAATGGTATTTTAATGTAATAAATGATTTTATGATAGAGAGTTTTGTATTTTATTTGGGATTGGTAATGGTCATTATTTTTGCCATAATGTTGGCGAAAAAACTAAAAATTGCTTACCCGATTTTATTAGTTGTTGCAGGTTTGCTCATCAGTCTAATCCCGGGAATTCCCACAATTAAGATTGAGCCAGAACTGATTTTTATTATTTTTCTTCCACCACTTTTATACGAAGGTGCTTTTCAAATATCTTGGAAAGAATTATGGAAAATGAGAGGTGTCACTGCAAGTTTTGCTTTCATCATTGTTTTTCTTACAGCAATTATAGTCGCCTTTGTAGCCAACTCTTTTATCCCCGGATTTTCATTGGCATTGGGATTTGTTTTAGGCGGAATTGTTTCGCCACCCGATGCGGTTAGCGCAGGAGCAATCCTTAAATATGTAAAAATTCCGAAAAACTATACCACCGTTTTGGAAGGCGAAAGTCTTTTAAATGATGCATCATCGTTGATTATTTTTCGATTTGCATTAGTAGCCGTAGCCACTGGACAGTTTATTTGGCAAGATGCTGCACTCAGTTTTAGTTGGATGGTTTTCGGTGGTGTTGCTATCGGATTGGCTTTAGGTTTTATCTTTTTAAAGGTTCATAAAATTTTCCCTACCGATGTAAATATGGATGTTATTCTAAGTTTGGCAGCACCTTACGTGATGTATATCGCAGCAGAGGAAGTTCATTCTTCAGGTGTAATGTCCGTTGTAAGTGGTGGTTTATTTCTTTCGGTAAGAAGGCACGAATGGTTAAAAACGCCCGAAGCACGATTAAAAGGATTTAATGTCTGGGAAAGCTTTACTTTTTTAATTAATGGAATTGTATTTCTAATTATCGGTCTCGATTTACCAGAAATTACAGCGGGTTTAAAAAACGAAGGCATCGGAATTTCAGAAGCAATTGGATATGGATTGCTCGTTACCGCCATCTTAATTGCAGTTCGTTTTATTGCCTCTTACGTAATTGTATGGACACTTTTATTAGTGCGAAACTTCATCAAAGTTGCAGACCCAAATCCAGAACGTAAATCTCCTATACTTTTTGGCTGGACGGGAATGCGTGGTGTGGTTTCTTTGGCAGCAGCGTTATCAATTCCTGTAACGCTCGACAACGGACTACCATTTCCACATCGTGACTTAATCCTTTTTATCACTTTTGTAGTGATACTTGTTACATTGATAGTTCAAGGATTGACGCTTCCGGCATTAATCAACTATTTGAAAATTCCAGTAGAAACTCCTTATCATTTATCTGAAAAAGAAGCAAGCGTAGTTTTGCAAAAAGGTATGAAAGACGTTGCCTTATCTTACCTCGCTGAAAATTTCAAAACCGACCAAGATAAAAATCTCTACATCAAAAATATGATAACCAGATGGCAGAAAAATGAAGATGAAGCATCCATTTTCACACTCTCCGAAGAAGGCAAAAAAATCTATTTCGCCACAATGGAAAAACAACGTGAATGGCTTAGAAAAGAAACCCGAGAAAATCCACTAATTGATGAGGAAATTACGAGGCATTATCTGCTTAAACTTGATTTGGAGGAGGAACGTTTGAGGATTGAGTAATAAGCAGTGCTAATTCATTTTACGAAAATGTAAATTTCTTTGTGTTTTGGGATATTTGAAATATCAGGTTGTAATTGATATGGCTGCATTACGAAACTAAATAAGTTTTTGTGGCATATAATGGTAACGGCAAAATACCATTATGCTGATATAGATTTTTCTATTTGTACCCAAAATTTCGGACTTAAAAATAACAAGATGGAGAAATTCTATGAAGAAACGTTATATAAATTGGAGACAGCAATTTACGAATTGGAGATTGAGGGCAATTGCTCTATTTGTAAGATAGAAGCTGTTATACATCTTATCATTGAGTGTTTATCCAAAGTTAAGGAGTATGTTTTAAATAGGGGATTTAAGAATATTGATGAGGAAATCCATTTTTTAAAATATCAGAAATCTGCTATCGTCTCAAAACTCATTTACTATAATGCTATTTATAAAATCGAAACAAAAAAACCTTACGGCGCAAAACATATTAAGAAATACCTTAATTCTGAGTTGAGAAAACTCAAAAGGTATTTTGACAACAACCTTGAATTTTATAAATACTACCGAACCAATAATTCTTTTATTGACGAGAAGCTTTTTGTACGAGGCAAGTATGATATTAAGCTAAGTTTAGACACGTTTTATTTTGAGGCAGACCATAGCTTCTCCACTTCCCACGATTATAAGGTAGCGAAGATTATGGCAAATGACCTGATACAAGTTTATCTTGAAAACCAGCTTTACAATACGTCATATCAAGATAAATCATCAGATCTACCGAAATTAAATTGGACAGGGAGTAAAACGGCGCTGATAGAATTGATTTACGCTCTACATTCACAAGGTGTGTTTGACAATGGAAATGCAGATATTAAAGTTATTGCTAAAACATTTGAACGTGCTTTTAATATTGATTTGGGCGACTTTTATCATACATTTATGGAACTTAAAAGCCGAAAAATAAACAGAACTAAATTCCTTGACAGCTTATGCGATGCGTTAATCAGGAAAATGGATGAAAAGGAAGAAAACTGATATAACTAAAAATTACGCCATAAGGAGAGTGCATACCTTTGGCACTTACAATACTTTCCGAATAGTTGTTATTTGTTTCTGTTTTTCGACCTGTTCCGTCGGTTCTTCTGTGGCTTCGGGTGTGATGGACAATTGTATTTTCCGCTCAACCGAAGCCAGTTCCGTTTTCAGTTCACTCAATCTGTTTTCTTTAGACCAATTCCCATTTATCACTTCCTGAAGAACAGGCAAATCTTTTTGTATTTCTACAATTTTCTTTTTCTCTTGGTCGATGTAGCTTGGCAATTTTTCCAATGCGTTTAGGAAATTCATTGTAGCAAGCTTTTCATCTTTGGCAATGATACCGTTGTTGTAGGTATATTTAATGTTTCCTTCTCCTTGAACCAAAAATCGGTTTACCCGAATATCCAAACCTTCTTTTTCAGACATTTCGGTTTTGACTAATAAAGTAAATCCGTACAGAGAACCAATTTCTTCATACTGACCACCAGTTCGGGATTTGTCCGCAAGCTGGTTGAGCTTTGCCCCGATTTGTTTTATATCTGCATTAGGTGGTAAACCGTTTAATTGTATAGGACTTGCAATGGTTCCATCCGAATTTTCTTGAATACGTTGTTTTAAATTTCCCCAATCGAGGCTCATTCTGTTGAAACGAGATTGTGCACTTTCCAATAGCTCCGTATAATCTTGCAATTTGTATTTGGCACTAGATTTAGAACGGTTGAAAGCTTGTTTTTCGCTTTCCAAACCTGCAATCTGTTTTTCTAATTTAGCTTTATCCAACAGGTCGGTATTTCCTGATAGGATAGCCACATATTCCGAAAAATTCATTCCCGATTTTTCGTCCATACTTCCTTCGTCAATCGTTCGTTTGCCAAGTTTATTGTTCTTTAATTGGTCTATAAAAAGTTGTTTGTTATAAAGCAGATTGAACTTATAACTATCCAATGATTTTTCTACGGCGTAGATAATGACATCAACTTTGTTGTTGGTAAAGAATTTTGCAATTTCATTGCCTTTACGAACAGCTCTTCCGTCACGTTGAGCAAGGTCACTTGGTCGCCAAGGTGTATCGAGATGATGAACTACAACGGCTCTTTTCTGTGCATTCACACCCGTTCCGAGCATGCTCGTTGAACCAAAAAGCACACGGATTTTGCCTTCGTTCATTCCTTTGATAAGTTCCTTGCGCTGCTTATCATTTTTGGCTTCCTGTATAAAACGAACTTCGTGCTCAGGCAAACCGTGGTCTTCCACAAGTTTGCGTTTAATTTCAGAATAAACATTCCATTCGCTGGGTTTGTAAGTTCCCAAATCGGAGAAAACGAACTGAGTTCCTTTCTGTGCATTGTATTGATTATAATATTTAGCAATAGTTGCAGCACAATGCGAAGCCTTGCTATCGGGATGGTCTTCATATTTCCCACTTACCATTCGCATATCCAACGACATTTTGCGGGCGTAATCCGTAGCAATGAGCATCTTCGCTTTTTCTTCACTTTGCGACAAAGGTGGTCTTCCGAGCAACTCGGCATTTCCTGTTTTTGCAAAATCCATTAATTTTTGAATGAACGCAGACTGGTCTGGAGTAGGCGGAATATTATACAAAATCTCATTCTTGTTCGGTCGGTCAATTCCTATATCTTTTGCAGTGCGATAATCTGTAATTTCCGAATAAAATTGCGCTAGCTCAGGTACTTTTATAAAATATCGAAAACGTTCTTTTGCAACAATATTATTGGCAACCGAAAATTCATAATCGGTCGTTTTTCTTGCGTAAATAGCTGCCCAAGCATCAAAAGAATGAATGCCCTGTTTTTCCATTGCTCTTGGTCTGAGGTATTTGAATAATAGGTACAGTTCGGTTAACGAATTACTGATGGTAGTTCCCGAAAGAAAGGTTGCTCCCATATCCGCATTGATACGTTCCTGAATGGTACGAATAGCAAATAGTAGGTTGATTGCCTTTTGGCTTCCGTCCACATTACCCAATCCTGCTACTCTTGAATGCCTTGTATTGAACATCAGGTTTTTGAATTGATGACTTTCATCCACAAACAGATGGTCTATACCCATCATCTTAAAATCTACCACATCATCTTTACGATTTTCAATATCGTGTTGCAGGGTTTTGAGTTTGACTTCGAGGTTTTCTTTTCGCTTGATTACACCGGCAAGCATTCCTCTGGTCACTTCCTTGCCTTGCGATTGCAGGGCATCAAGGTTACGCTCTACGCTGTCCAATTCAATTTCTAAGATTTCCTTCTGAATTTCGGGAGATTGCGGTATCATTCCAAATTGGTCGTGTGTGAGAATAACACAATCCCAATCGTTGTTTTTAATGTCGCCAAAAATACGTTGGCGTTTTTGGGGTGTAAAATCTTCTTTGCCCGGAAACAATATTTTTGCGTGTGGATAAGCGGTGCGGTAAGCTTCGGCAATTTCGTGGACATTGCTTTTTAGCCCGATAATCATAGGTTTATGAGCCAACCCTAAACGCTTCATTTCCTGTGCTGCCGTACACATTACGAGCGTCTTTCCTGCACCTACTTCGTGGTCGCAGATTGCACCGTTGTTCAGCTTTATCATCCAAACCGTGTCCTTTTGGCTGGAATACAAATCTTCAATTCCGAGTGCTTTGCGGTCTAACCCAGAAAAGTTCTGGTGAGTTCCGTCGTAATTCGGACGGACAAAGCAGTTAAACGTGTCGTTGTATTTGTCGGTAAGCCTTGTTTTAAATTCATCATTTTGTGCATGAAGCCAGTCGGTAAAAGCGGTTCGGATTTCATCAATCTTGGTATTCGCCATTTGTATGGCTTCCATATCCCGTACCTTGACTTCTTGATCGCCAACCATCACTTTTTTAGTAATATCAGGCGTAGTATTGACAAGGGCGTGTTTGAGCAGGGCAATCCCGTCAAACGTCCGGCTTTCAGCTTTTACGGCGTATTTATCCCATATATGAACATTCTTTTGTTTACAGCTTACAGAAAAATCATCAGAACTCTCCGAGTAATGAATGCTGACCTCCGTATCAAAAAGATGTGAAGCAAACCGGCCATAAATACCAGTGGGTATCCAACGCTCGCCGAGGTTAAAATCCAATTCTTCAAACTCAATTCGTCTTGGTCGAGCTTCTTCCAAAACGGTAAGGCTTGCTTTAGCCTGTGCATCATCGGGATTACTTTCGAGATATGCTTTGACTTCCTGTGCTTTTTCCACAACGTTACCTGCAATCCAGCGTTCGGATATTTCGTATTCCTTTTTTAGAGGATTGTAATAAATACGACCGTGTAAGGCTTCTTTCAAAGCGTCATCAGTCATACCGCTGATTTCGGACATATAATCCAAATCCACGTTTCCGTACTTATTGAGCGAGGCCGCTAATGCTTCTTCGGGATTGTCCGTTGTTATGGTTAAGGTAGAAAAACTTACAGGGCGACTGAATATATCGGCCTTGTGTACCACGCCACCAACCACACGTTCCAGATAAGGTATTTCCTTTCCGGAACTATCCGTTTTGATGAGCTTGATATTATCGGCACTGTTGAGGTTTCCGTGCCTTTTGACAAAGGCATCGTATAATTGATTAAGATTTTCTCTTTCTTCTTTATGTTCGGTCTGAAGCTTCGCCTCCTTATTGTAAAGATCTTGGTAAACATCACGTACAGCAATGTAGGCTTCTGTTCTTGCTTTCTGCAAGGTCGATAATTGCAAAGGGTGGAATACTGCCGTACCGTCTGATGTATCTACATTTTGCAGATGACCGACCCAACCTTTATCCAATACAAGGCAATCGTTTCTGTGGAATGATTTTAATTGTCCACCATACTGAGCAGGTTCAGGAATGTTGTCGGCATCGGCTGGCTTATCAGCTTGGCCATTACCATTGATACCCGAAAACAGGTCGCCGATGGCTTCCTGTTTTTTGCCATTGGTAGATGGGCTTCCGTTGGCAGTTCTATCGGTAATCGGAGGTGTATAAGGTTGCTGTATCCCATTGAACAGATCGGTCTGACGACCTACTGCACGGCGGTTTGCTTTAGTGCTTTGCCTTTTGACTTGCATCGTTCTTTTAGGCGAAGCAAGAACCGCTACCGGTTCTTCTATATTTTCAAACAGATCGAAAATGCTTAATTGTTTTAATTCCTGCGGGCTTTCCCGATTGATTATAGGAACAGATAAAGATTGTATTTCCGGTTGAATGGTTACAGGTTCGATGACCGTTGGCTCAATTGGAATTTGTATTAAAGGTTCATCGTTCCGTTCGCTTTTGAACAAACCTAAATTCAGGTGCTTTCCAAAATCTTCGGAAAGCATTTGTTTGAGGTCTTTAGCAATTCCCTCAACGCCGTCTTTGTGCGTATAAATTAATGCTGGTTTTCCATAAGGGTCGGTATCTAATTTGCGGTCTGTATATACAATTCTTGTGCTGTCCTGAAAAAAAGCATTGCCAGGCGTATTGTATTCTGTTTGCTTGCTCTGACAAAAGAGTTCTTCCGTCTCTGTCAAATTTTGTTTTGCCGTATTTTTTTGAAGGATAATCAAATCACTGCCAACTTCCGTTCCTGCATATTCAGTAAACAAATTGTTGGACAATCTGACCAACGAAACCAAATTGTTATCCTGCATTAATGCTCTGCGTATCGGTTCGTTCTTTGGGCTGTTTAAAATTCCTTGTGAAGTAATGTAAACTAACAAACCGCCTTCACGGAGCATATCAGTACCTTTCAGGAAAAAGTAATTGTGTATGCTTCTAGCAGCCTGTACTTTAGTTGTGTCTTTGCTTCTGGAATAAGAAAGGTCAAATACAGATGTATCGCCGAACGGTATGTTACTCGCAACCACATCATAGCTGTTTTGTTCCTTTTCTGGGATTTCCTCAAAACCACTTATTCGGATATTACTTTTCGGATAAAGCTGTTTTAAAATCTTGCCTGTGAGCAAATCCTTTTCATAAGCGGTAACATTTACCAATTGATTTTCCGAAAAGGACTGTATGAATGAGCCAATCCCTGCTGATGGTTCAAGAAATTTATCGATTTTCAGACCGCTTTCATTTAAGCTTGCTGAAATCTCATCTATGACCTGTGGCGGTGTATAGAAAGCCGTAAGCACAGAAATTTTCATACTATCTACATACCTGCGGTATTGCTTTTCGTCTTCGGAATTTTCTTTGAGTAGTCGGTGTAGTTCCTGCGTAATTGGGAAAAATTCGTGTTCCGTTTTTCTCCAATGATTGATGTCTATTTCATTCGCTATTGGGTTCAGAACGAATTTAAGACCGCCAAATCCGCTGTATTGCATCATTAGCAGTCTTTCGCCTACGGTGGCTTGTCGTTTCTCCTTTTCAAGTTTAAAAGCAATTCGTAGGGCATCAATGTTCTGTTGGAGATGTTGGCGTTTACTGAAGCCCATTTTCGGCTATCCATATTGCGATGGTTCCGGTTATTTCGGTATAGAGCAGGTCGTACTGTGTCTTATAAGCGAAATCATCGGTTAGTTGGTAGCCAGAGAAAACAGGCTCACAAACCGGGAACATTTTCAGGGCGAACGATCGCAGTTCCTCATCTGCCATTATGGTATCAAACTCATTGCATACCACTTGAAACACAGTGTCAAATTTGGAGAAGTGCAAGCCCTCAAACAGAATATAGTTGGCTATTTCATTACATTTTTCAATGCTATTTCCTGATTGAAAAGCACCTTCGTAAGCGTTGGTAGCCCACGAGGAACGTTGCTCAATAAATTTTTGGTCGTTTGCTTTTTCGGGGAAGCTGGTGTTTAATAATTCTTGCAGTCGTAATCTGAAATACGATAGGTCTTTTTGTTGTGTATTCATACTATAATTTTGTTTTGAATTTTACTTGAAACTCAAAATTATAGCAGTAGATAAGCCCATTTGCAGAAGTGGTAGGATTTGGCGTTGAGAGGATGAGTTTGGCGGAAAATTTTATAAAAATAATTCTGACCTTACGGCTAATCATAAAGTTTAGTTTGCTTATATTTAACCTCTATTAAAAATCTTATTTGCACTATGGAGGTACCTGTAAAAAATTTAGTTGAAACAGTAGATTTGACAGCGGAAGATGTGCTTCTTCCTATGTTAGAATGTGTTGTTAATTCTATAATTAGTCTCCAAAAGTCTGAATTACCAGCAAACGAAAAGAAAATTCAAATTCAAATTAACAGAGGTAATTTGCCGGAGAAACTTAACTTTGATAATGTCAAAACAATTTCTGGATTTAAAGTTATTGATAACGGAGTAGGTTTTAATAATAACAATTACAAATCATTTCAAACTCCATTTTCACAAATTAACAAGGACTTTGGTTGTAAAGGAATTGGTAGATTTACAGTTCTAGCTGCGTACAAAGATTTTCTTGTAGAAAGCAATTATGTAGAAGATACTACTTGGTATATTAGAAAATTTCAGTTTTCTACTGAAAAAGAGTTGGAAATAATTGAGTTTGGTAACTCTCAAGTTGAACAATCGAAAACTGTTGTCGAAATTCAGAATTGCACTAATCATATTTTAATTGAAAAATCTGCTATCTCAGTACTTCAAATAAGTGAGAGTATTATGCAGCATTGCTTTATATACTATTTGAATAATTCTTTACCAAGAATTGAAGTTATTGATTTAGAAAACAATGAGGTAGAGGTTATCAACGAATTATTTCAAAAAGTATCAAAAGAAAAAGAGAGAGATTTCTCTTTAAAGGGCGAGGATTTTAAATTCTATATTACAAAAACATTGAAAGAAGGTAATCGAAAAAATAATTACCTATACTACTGTGCAAACAACAGGACAGTTGGAAATCCTAAAAATATCAAGAACATCAATTCTATTTTCTCTTACCCAGTCTTAATAGATAATGAGTATTATTTTTTTGATATTTATGTTGTTTCTGAGTATTTAAATAAAAAAGTCTTTAAAACAAGAAATGGATTTAATATCCCGAAAGAAAGAGAAAATCTTTTGTTTGACGATGATAACACAATTACATTTCAAGATATTGAAGAATATATATCTTCAATCTTGGAAGTAGAATATGATAATTTTGTGAAGACGGCTAGGAATAAAAATATCGAAAATGTTAAATCCTATATTTCTCATAAAGCACCAAGATTTAATAGTTTTTTAAAAAATCCAGAAGTTTTAAACTCAATACCGCCAAATCTAAGCGAAGATAAACTGGAAGAGCACTTATATAAAATTTCTTTTAATGCTAGAAGAAAGGTTGAAAATAACATAGAAAAATTTATAAAAACAAAAGAAGTAAACGAAGATGCTATTGGTCAAATAATAAATGATATTAAGGCAAAGACAGCTTATGATGTAGATAGTTTAGCTGACTATATGATGAGAAGAAAAGCTATTATCAATTTATTTGACAAATTTTTGGATGCTGATGAAAATGGAGATTATAAACTTGAAGAAGATGTTCATAATTTGATATTTCCTTTAGGATTAACAAACAATGACTTAGAATATGAAAATCATAATTTATGGATTTTAGATGAACGATTTATTTCGTATAAGTTTATTGCTTCTGATAAATCTATCACTTCATTTTCACAAACAAAAAGTAGAAAAGAAACAGATTTAATATTGATAGATAATCCACAAATGTTTAATAATCCAATCAGCTTTGGCGATAAAGCTAGTGGAGAGGTAAATTCTATGGTTATTTTCGAATTTAAAAGACCTGGAGATGTTGCACATCAAAAGAACAAAACGGATTATAGATGGGAATTTTCAGAACTTGTCGAGCCATACTTCGAGGAGTTTATTTATCAGCCAATCAAGAAAAACTATAAGGGAAATCAAATCATTTTAAAAGAAACAACACCAAAATTTGGATATATAATTCTTGATTTTATTCCAGAACCATTGGCAAGATATAATAAAAACAAAGGTTGGAAAGCTACTCCTTTTGGTACTTATTTTAAAATAGAAGCTGAACTTAATTTACATTTGGAAGTAATGACTTTCAGGCAACTTCTTGATGCTTCCAAGCAAAGACATAATCCATTTTTTGATAAGCTGTTTACATAAAATAATTTACTTTAATTCGAATTATGTAATAAACTTAACATCCTACCAACCTCAATATCCATTCTCGAAAAAGCAAACCACTTTTTGCCCAAATCTTTCAATGACGCTCCAATATGATAAAGTTCCATATCGTCAATTATCAAAAAACGGTCGTGAGCATCAGAGAAAATTTCGATTTCTATTGTAGGATATTGACTGTTGTATCGTTGCAAATCCAATCGTAGTTGATTGCTAATATTTTTGGTGTAAATGGTTGCTGTAACATCGTTATTCCGTTTGCCAAGCAATGTAAGAACCGTGTCGTCAACATAATTATCCAACAAAATGATAGAAGTTTTAGCATTTCTGATAATGTCGGAAACAAAAGTGTAGGCATCGAAAATCTGTCCATTGTAGAAGATACCTTTTTCGCTTTGGAGCTTGTCGCTTTCCAAAGCCTTAAAAATTTCTTCAAACTTTTGGTCGGCTTCTAATTGCTTAATTTCAATTTTATGCAAACGATGAAACAAGGAAGCATTGCTGATAAGTATTCTTCGCATTTCGACAAAAGCTTCCATAATTTCAACACTAACTTTAACGGCAATATCTGAACGGAGTATTGCAGAAACCATTGCAATGCCTTGCTCTGTAAAAACATAAGGCAAATAGCGTCTTCCGCCGTAGTTCAAACTTGAGGTTCCAAATTGGAACCTCAAGTTTTCAAGTTCATCTTCAGTCAATTGAAAGCAAAAAGAAGCAGGAAATCTTTCAATATTTCTTTTTACGGCTTTGTTGAGGTTCTTGGTTTCCACCTGATATAAGGAAGCGAGGTCGCTATCCAACATCACTTGCTTGCCACGTATCGAGTAAATCAGATTTCTGATTTCAATTGTGCCAATGGTAGGTTTATTTTTCATTACTTTTTGAAGCTTTTATTTTTTCAAATTCAAAAGAGGTTTTACAATCTTCATTCAACACAATGTAAGCATCGAATTTCTTTCCGGCTTTGCTTTTCATTCCTTTGATAAGCGTAGTTTTTCCTTTATTGACAAGGTTTTCAATATCGGTTAGGCTAATTTGTACTTCACAAACATTGCGAAATTGTACCCAATTACAAACCTCATCAGTACACTTCACGATTTTATCACGGATAATGAGTTGCTGGCTTTTGCATTTCGGGCAAATGAGTTTTGGCAAGTTGTTTTGGGCAATGGAAGTCTGCAACAGCTCATTGGTAATAGATGAGGCGTAATTTTCCATTTCCTTTTGAAACACCCTTGCATCTGCTTCGTTGTTTTCGATTTTCTGCAATGTGAGTTCCCATTCGGCTGTCATTGCCACGTCTGCAATTTTGCGATTTTTGACTAATTCGTAAACCTGTAATCCTTTCTCAGTTGGTATTAAAGATTTCTTATCTCGTTGGATATAATTTCGAGTAAACAGGGTTTCGATGATGGAGGCCCTTGTAGCGGGAGTGCCGATACCGATGTTTTGCAACGCTTTCCGTTCGTCTTCATTTTCTATTTCTCTTCCAGCACTTTCCATAGCTGATAAAAGTCCTGCTTCGGTATAAAGTACAGGTGGTTTGGTTTTCTTTTCGAGAACGGAAGCTTCTTTTATTTTGAGTTCATCGCCCTTATTTAGTTCAGGTAAATCCTGTACAGGCTCAATATCATCATCGGAGAAATTCCCTTTGATGGAACGCCAACCAGGTTCAACTATCTTACAGCCTTTTGCGGTAAAATCATAATGCAATGACTGTAAAGCAACATCGGTTATCTCCTTGATGCAGGCTTGTGAAAGGGCTTCGAGCAATCGAAAGGCAATCATATCATAAACGGAATTTTCCTTTGCATTCAGTGCTGAAGGAATTTTATCTGTAATCAACAAACCGTGGTGATCGGTAACACGCAAATCGTTCACAATACGTTTATTGAAGCGACCCCATTTCATTTTTGTAATCGCTTGTTTGCAGCTTTCTCTGTCCTGTAAAGCCCTTACAAGATTGGGGATTTCTGCCCACATATCCTCAGGAATATATTTGCTTCCGGTACGTGGATAAGTGATAAACTTCTTTTCATAGAGGCTTTGAGCAATATTTAGGGTTTCGTCAGCAGACAAATTCAGTTTTTTATTGGCTTCTTTCTGCAATCCGGTAAGATCGAATAGCAAAGGCGGTTGTTCCGTAACGCTTTTGGTTTCTACTGATGTAATTGTTGTAGTTTCGTTTCGTTGAATGGCTTTCAGCGTATCAACGGCAAGTTTTTGGTCTTCCCGTTTTGTTTTGGAAATACTTTTAAAATCTATCAACTCTTTATTATGCGATAGCTGTATCTGCCAATAATTCTTAACCTTGAAATTCTTGTTTTCCAAATAACGTTTGCATATCAAAGCCAAGGTAGGCGTTTGCACTCTTCCGAGGGAATAGATACCATTTCCTGCGGCAATGCTCAATGCTTGTGTTGCATTAATGCCTATCAACCAATCAGCTCGGCTTCTGCCTTGTGCTGCTTGGTATAATCCGTCAAATTCTTTTCCTTGTTTTAGGTTTTCAAATCCTTGCTTGATGGCTTTTTCGGTCAACGAACTTATCCAAAGCCGTTCAAACGGTTTGTTGCATTTCAGGTATTCGTAGATGTAAAGAAATATCAATTCGCCTTCACGGCCTGCATCGGTAGCCACAATAATGCTCTCGCTTTTATTGAAAAGCTGTTCAATAATTTTTAGTTGCTTTAACGCTCCTGTATCGGCTGTATAGCCTTTATCTTTTTTTACTTTGCGAACAGTTAATAAAAAAGAATTGGGTAAAATTGGTAACGCTGTTTTATCAAATCCCGAAATTCCATAATCTTCGGGCATTCCCAACCCTATTAAATGTCCGAATGCCCAGGTAACAAAATAGCCGTTGCCTGTAAGGTAGCCCTCCTTTTTATCAGATGCTCCCAAAAGTCCGGCTATTTCCCTTGCTACGCTTGGTTTTTCTGCAATGATTGTTTTCATACTTTAAGATATTTTTTTGCCTCTGGTTTTTGCTGGAGCTTTGGGCTTTTCCTGTTGTTCCTGCTGTTGTTTGTTTTTCGGTGTTTGTTGACCAGACTTCAAAGGCTCTTTGATATTTTTGGTCGCTTCATTGGTCTTGCCCTCCGAATTGACAGCAGTTTGCGTTTTATGGGCTTCGGTTGGTTTTACTCTTTCCTTGTATTGATTTGGAAATTCAAAATTGGTTTTTCCATTTTCTTTATTGAAAGTGATATAACCTTGATATGGTTGCCCTTTTTTATCTTTCAATCCATCAATGTAGATGGTTTGACCGGCTTTAAAATCCTTATGTTGATCATCGGTCAATTCTTTACCTCTGAATGTTTTTGGAGCTTCCTGAGATTGGTTTTGCTGATTGTTTTGAGTTTGTCCATTGCTTTGGGTTTGCCTGTTAGAATTGTTGCGGTCAAACAGAAACTCCACATATCGCTTGTCTGCATTGAATTGTACTGTTGCCGAAAATTCTGTTCCTTTGGTAGAAATCATACCCTCTAACTTTAGCGGTTTACCCTCCATTAAGGTTTGTTTCTGGGCATCGTCCAATTTCACGCCTTTAATTTCATCTGGAACTTTTATAAAATCCGTCCTCAATGCAATTACATCATTCGTTAGTCTGTCTATACTGATAATGGAAGGCATCAGTTCGCCAGTTTTGGAATTTTTCAAATCTACCACACGCCCCATATTACCAGTTTCGAGCAGGTTCTTTTTGTCTTCATCCGTAAACTTGTGCCCGAAAAATTCAAAATGCAAATTGGGTTCTTTTTTGATGCCGTGTATTCCTACCACAACTTTTCCGTCTTCGGCTTGCTGTAAAGACAAGCGGGCATCTGTACGAAGAATTGTACCACCGAGGTTGACACCAATCGGTAAGAGTTCATTCGTTTTGTAACCTTTCAATAAAGGTTCAAGTAGGTTTCTCTTTTCAAGGTATTCCTTGCTTAATCCGAGATTGGTCATAGTATCCCAATCAATCTGCTCCGGTTTGTAGCGGTATTCGCTTGCTTGCTGTGTTGTTTCTGTTGTTGCCATATTATTTTGATTTACTTGTTTTTTATCCGATTGCTGTTCTATTTTTACTTCGTGCTCTTTCATTATTTTTTCGCCTTCAGGAGTTGGCTTGTCAACCTGCTTTTGCATTTCCTGTGCTTTTTCAACAGCGACAGGTGCAGGCACTTTAAAGAATGAAAAATTGGTAGGGTTCTTTAGCTGGCTGAAAAAATTGGAGAAGAAGTTCGAAAAGAAATCACCACTTTTGTCCACACGCATAAACTGGTTTTGGTTTTTCTTCGTGGGATCAACAGTTTCCATTTTCCCGTTTTCGTCTATACTCTTTACGGCTTGGATTTTCATTTTTTCTTTATCCAGCACCAGCAATATGTCCGATAACTGTTCGGGCATTTCCTGCTTATTTGTTGTTTCTTCACTCATAGTCTGAAAATTTTAAAATTCAATGCCGAATGTAAAGGAAGCCTTCACTGAATTGCATTACTTGGCACTCAAAGGCAGTGTTTGTCACTTATTGACGTTCATCTTAATTGTGGGTGGGTTAAAGCTATCTCTGATGAATTGATGAACATCAGACAATTTGTAATAAAGCTTTCCACTAATAGTATAATAGGGCAGTTTGCCGATGGAGCGATACCGTTGCAGGGAACGGTTGCTGATTTTCAGCATCTGAAGTAAATCCTGGTTATCGAGCAGTTCCTCGCCATCTATGCTATTACGTTTCTTCTGTAAATCATCTATATTATCGCCCAGCATATCAAGACGTCCCATTAAGCGTTCCATCCACGCCAAAAATTCCATTCTGTCAATATTCATAATGATATTTTTAAGGGTTCATACCTATTTTTTATCTGTCTTTAGCTTTCTGCCTTTTTCTATATAGCTTTTACCTTTTGCCATAAGCTCCTGTACAAATTCCTCACTACTCTGTATGGCGTTGGCATTAAGCATATCTTTTATGGATCCCATGGTGTAGAAATATTGACCGTAGATTTTTGAATAACTAATCTCGCCTTTGGTTCTCATACGCCATAAGGTTTTTTCGCTGATATGCAGGTATTGGCATACCTCGTGGTTATTGAGCCACAGGTCATCATAGCTTTTATCTCCCTGTCTTTTCAAATAGTCGGCAATGGCATTGATACGGCTATTTAGCTGTATCCACACGTCTTCTTCGATGGTTATTATTTTCATTGCATAGCTTTTTAAAGTTCACTATGCAAAATTGTGAAAGGTGGCAGTGTTTGTCTGCCAAGCCTTGCCAATTGGTTTGGCTGTTTTTTTAAAATTTTTACAATTAGGGAAAACCCTTGTTTAACAAGGTTTTTATGGGATTTTGGATATTTTGTAATGAAGTTTTGAGAGCATTTGCCAATTGGCAGATATGGGCAAAGAAAAAAGCAGTACGTTTTGGTACTGCTTTCAAACGGTTATTTTTGATATAGCTAAAGGTCTTTATCCATATATTCTTCGAGGGATATTTTGAGTTGGTCTATAAATGCAGTTCTTGAACCTGCTCTTGTTTTCATTCGGTGGAAAGAATGATGAATATCATTTAAGGGAGTTCGGAATAGCACTTGAAAAATCAAAGCTAATTTTCGGATGCCTATTTTTCCGTATGCAATGGAATTTGAAGCATACAGAGCGTATATCAGTTCGATAAGTGCATTTTGAGAATTGGTCCACGAAATATCCTTGTTTGCATCTAAATTTTGTAATATTGTATCGGGATTTTCTTCAGGATTTATTTTAGTAAGAGTGTAAGTATAAAGTAGTTCATTGGCAATAATATGTGCTATTTTGTTGTCGTAATATGTGGAGAAGCTAAGGTCAATTTCAAATACGCCACTCTTTAATCCATCGTGATAGTTAATCTTTCCGAGC
>NZ_SMMI01000031.1 GCF_009733535.1 Sphingobacterium endophyticum
TTTAAAATAAAGTTTCAGTAAAAATACATCAAAGATTAATAACAGGGAAAACGGTTGTAAATAAAGGCTTTACAATCGTTTTTTGATTTTTTGGTAATGAGGTAAAAAGCAGGAAAAAGCAACGATTGGCAAAAGTAAGGTTACTAAAACGTTACTTTTAAATATTAGAAACAATCGTTTTAAAACACTGTATTTCAGCTTTCTGCACAGTTTTTCATATTGTTCCGTAGCTCACATAGGTTTAATTTTATCATTAAGAATTGTGAGTATGGAAACGACAAAAAAATCAACATTTAAGGTATTGTTCTACCTTAAAAAGAACGCCCCAAAGAAAAACGGAAAAGTCACGGTTATGTGCAGGATTACCGTAAACGGCAAACAGTCTGCATTCAGTACAAAGCTGGATATTTCCGCAACAAATTGGGATTTGAAGTACGGCAGGGTTTTAGGTAAAAGCCGAGAAGCCCAAGACACAAACAGCAAACTTGACAAAATTCGTTCGGGTATTGAGGAATGCTATTCCAAAATCCTGAAGAACGAGGGGGCTGTAAACAGTGCTAAACTTAAAAATGCCGTTCTTGGGATGGAAAGCGGAGAACTGACCTTTTTCAAATTCTATGAACAGTTCCTATTGGACTATGAGAAAAAGGTTAATAGTGGACTTCGGGTAAATGGCACACGCAGTAAATACAAAATACTTTTGAAACATCTTCGAAATTTTGCACTTACAAAATACGGCTATTCCGATGTATCCTTTAACGACCTTACACCTGATTTTGTACAGGACTTTGATTACTACCTGCGTGACGACCAAAGTTTAACACACAACACCATTTGGCTGTATATGATTGGATTTACTACGCTTTGCCGATTGGCAATGAGCAGAAAGCATCTTGCTTTTAATCCGTTCAGCGAGTACAAGAATACCAAAAAGGATAAAGACCGTGGTTATCTATTGCGTAATGAATTGGAACAGCTCGTAACGTTCAACTGCGATAAAAAGAAAGACGAATTAGTTAAAGACCTGTTTGTTTTCAGTTGCTTTACAGGTCTTTCCTTTTCAGATATGAAAGGACTTAGAAACAGTAATATCCAAGATTTTTTTGACGGTAACAGGTGGATTATTGTACGAAGAAAGAAAACAGCTACATCATCAAACGTGATGCTCTTGGATATTCCAAAAATGATTATTGAAAAATATGCAGGATTGTCAAAGGACGAAAAGGTATTTCCTGTACCATCAAACACCGTCTGCAATGATAGTTTGAAACGAATATCTCAACAGATTGACTGCCTGAAAGAAAAGAAAGTAACTTTTCATTTGGCACGTCATACCTTTGCCACCCTGTTTTTAAGCGAGGGCGTTCCGCTTGAAAGCTTGAGCAAAATGTTAGGGCATAAAAACATTGCCACCACTCAGATTTACGCTAAGATACTCAACGAGAAAGTCGGAAAGGATATGCAAAAGGTATCGCATAAATTTAAGGGTATGGAGGAGTCCTTTGTTTCAAGCCTATAACATTATGTCACAATTTTTTAAAACAACACAACCCACCGCTTTAAGCAGTGGGCTGTTTCTTCAATTGACCGATACGGGCTACAGTTTCAAAGCATTCATTTAATCGGCTAACGCTGATAGTTATCTTCCAATACTTTTCCAATATCGCTTTCACGGAAAAGGATTTTCCGTTCGAGCTTGATAAAAGGTATCAGTCCGTCATCCCTGTACTGTTGCAACGTCCGTTTGCTGATGTGTAACATCTCGCAAACCTGTTCGCCTGACAGATAGATTTCCCCTTTTAGTAATGGGTGGAAATATTCTCTGATATACAACAGTTCATTTTTGATGCCTACCACAGCTTCGAGCAAGGCAAGCATATCTTCGTTTGAATTTCCAATCTGTTTCATTTCTTTTGCTTTTTTAATGGTCGCTCTCCCTGCAGAAGTAACTCCACTTCGGATAATCTGAAATACGTTTTCCGATTGATTTGCGTTGCTCCAAGAATGCCTTTTGCCCTATACGTCTGCAACGTTCTTTTGCTGATGTTGAGCAATTGGCAGGCTTCCTGTTGGTCGAGCCATTTTGTTGCCTGTTGCAGTGCTTTGTAGGGTGCAGTGACTTCCTTAATCAATAAAGAAACTTCCTTTACTTCTCTGTGCAATGCCTTTAAAATCTGAATATCTAAAACTGTTATTTCCATATCTGCATCATTTAAACCTCTAAAATAAAAGGTATTTACATTAGGTATTCCAATGTTGCATCCAATGGCGGTATTTGGCGTACAGTTGCCAAATACTGTATTACAATCCCAATTTTGGTTTATTGTTTTTCGGACGAGACTGTTGCGTTCTGATTGCATTATCCATTTTTAAAGCGGGCTTTTTATTAGTCTGTATAGCCTGCCTTTTTCTTCATTTTTGAAGTCCGAACGGATAACCGTTTTTGTCGCACCTATTATGCTTTCAGGTTCGGAAGTCTGCTTTTGTTGTTCAACACGCTTGCCCCCGAATAGCCTGTTCCAATCTATTAAGCCTTTTGCTTCCCTGAACTGACGTTTTAAATTAGCGATGAAATTGGAAATCGGGTCGCTCTGCTTCTCAACCTGTATCAAAGGACTATGTTCTTTTTTTCTGATTTGTTCTTTCTCTTTCTGCTCTTTGTCAGGTATTACTTTTTGTGCCATAGGTTCAAAATTTGCACCCAATATAGAACACAAGGGAATGTATTGTTTTCATTTGGCATTATGTGGCAGTATTTGGCTTATGTTGGCACAATATGAATGGAAAGTAATCCTCAAAACACTTTAAATTTTCCTCGCAAAGCCCTCACACATTTAAAGAGTTTTGGAAGGATAAAGGAAAGCATACAAAAAACACCCTATCCTTAGTCCTTACGTGTTTTTTGTACCCTTTCTTTGATTGGAATTGATTAAAAAAAGAATAAAAAAGGGAGCAAAGATAAGGCGGACAGCCACCGCACCACCCAACCAAAAGACTACGGCATAATGGCAGGGCAAATATGGTGGCTTCGCCGAGTTTGTTGTGTGCCCTGCCACCCTTCGGGACTTATTCCGTTTCCTTTTGGTTTTTCCGCCTGTCCTCCTTGTTAAAATGGCTTTCTTTTTTTTCTGTTTTTTTCTTTTGGAAAATAATTTTAAGAGGTAGAAACGTACCACCCACCACGTATGGTTATCAAAACAACGGTTTGTGTTTCTCGTTATAGATTTCCCTAATCAATTCCCCGAATTCCTGAAAATGGTATTCGATAATGTTGTCCAGATACGCATAAATCGTCAGTTTGTCGATGCCCATAATATTTGTAAGCCTGTTAAATGTTTCGTGGTGTTCCTGCCGTACATATACTGATTTCCCCCTGCTTGCCGTTGTCGTGGGAATTTTGAAGAACCGTCCGCAGTAGTCCTCTTTGGTCAGCTTCTTTGGCTTGTAAATCATCCTTCTTGTATTACTCGCAGGTGTTTTTGTGTTTTCCGTTTCAGTTTCCGAAGGTTCTTCGCCTGCCATTACACGCATAATAGCTTCCTCATCTACTTTGGGTTTGACAAAATCTTCCCGATGTGTTACTGCCTGTTGTTCCGTGAAAGATTGTTTATTTTCATCAGTTATGAAATTTTCAATAGAGAAATCCTCTTTTTCGGGTTGCTGATTTTTGTTTTCTTCGTGTATCATATCTATCATTTTTAATATTATATCCAATTAGCTGTTTGGTTAACTAAGCAATCAGCTGTATATACAGTTGTATCTATGTAACTACCTATCTACCTAAGCACCTGCATACCCTTAATTGGGTAGTTCATTAACTCAAAAATCTGTAATTCGTCTGCATCCAATCACGCAGATTTGCTGTCGGGATTTATGCTGTTTAGTTACTTCTTTAAGGATATAACTAATCAGCCAGCTAACCATATACAAAGGAAATAAAAGCCGTCACAATCTGCTTTAAGGTGGTATTCAGTGGCATCATTTGGCGTTCATTGTCTTTGTTGTAAATAGCTGTTATTCAAATAGTCTTACCGAAATTTGTAATGGACGTGATGGGTTTTCCCTGCTAACCCGAATCCGTTTGCAAAACGGATTTTTCTGAACTCCTGTTCAGAGCAAGTTATCTTTTGAGGTACTCGAAATGAATTTCGGCACCTCAAAAGCACTTGCCCTTGCAGGGGGCTGGAAACGGCTCCGAAGTCGCCCGTTTGTTTAAAAATTAAAATGGATTATTATGGAAGAGAAAAATAGAAATCAGATTAAAAAGACAGGGCGAAAACCGAAGATTGACCCTGCGGTTCATCGGTATTCCTTTAATCTGAATGATGAGGACAATGCAAAGTTTCTTGCACTTTTTGACCAATCAGAAATGAAAGTAATAGCTCATTTTATTACGGCTTGCATCTTTCAAAAGACGGTAAAGACCGTTAAAATTGATATGGATACAATAGAATATCACGAAAAGCTGACCCGATTTTTTAGTCAGTTCCGAGCAATCGGAACAAATTACAATCAAATTGTAAAGATATTGTATCGCAATTTTTCAGAGAAAAAAGCAGGAACATACCTTTTTAAATTGGAAAAGGAAACCATAGAATTGGCACAAGTCACAAAAGAAGTTATCCGTTTGACACAAGAATTTGAAGATAAATATTTGAAAAAAGAGTAAAGTTATGATTGCAAAAATTGGAAAAGGAAGCAATATGTATGGTGCAATTTTGTACAATCAACAGAAAGTTGACAGGGAAAACGGAGCGGTGTTATTACTAAACAAGATACCCGACACAGTTGACGGTACGTATTCCGTAGCCTATTTTAATAAATGCTTTGAGCCGTATTTATTAGCAAACATTAAAACGGAAAAAATGGTACGGCATATATCGTTGAACCCAGATCCTTCGGATAAGGTCAGCGATGAACAGTTTACCGAAATGGCTCGCGTTTATATGGAGCGTATGGGATACGGCAACCAACCGTACATAGTTTTCAAGCATACGGATATTGACCGTACGCATATACACATTGTTTCGACTTGCGTAGGCATTAACGGAAAGAAAATCCCCGATGATTACGACCACAAACGCTCAATGGCAATCTGTAGGAATTTGGAGCAGAAATATAATCTGCAAAAGGCAAGCGAACAAGAAAAGAAACAGGACAATAAAGTTTTCAAACCTGTAGGTTACCATAAAGGCAACATCAAAAGTCAGATTGCTTCGGTAGTACGGTATTTGCCAAAGCATTATAGCTTTTCGTCTATGGGTAGCTACAATGCGTTACTTTCTCTTTTCAACATTACAGCAGAAGAAGTTAAAGGAGAACGGGACGGACAGTCTGTAAACGGATTGGTCTATGTTGCATTAGACGAAAACGGAAACAAGGCAAGCAATCCATTTAAAGCATCGCTTTTTGGAAAAGATGCAGGCGTTACACAACTGCAAAAACATTTTGAGCAGTCCAAAGAAAAAATGAAAACCAACCCTGCAAGGTCTGTTCTAAAAAACACAATTGAGCTTGCTATTCATGCAACAGGTAACGAAGCGGAGTTTAAAAAGGAATTAACTGAACAAGGAATTAATACGGTTATAAGACGTAATAATGAAGGGCGAATTTACGGAATGACCTTTATTGACCACGAAAGTCGAACCGTTTGGAACGGTTCACAGTTAGACAGAAACCTATCAGCTAATGTATTCAATGATTGGTGGAACAACGGAAACAAGCCTGAATTTAAAATACAGGATAGCCCTGTTTCCAAAACAAATGAATTGGATAGTCTTCCAACAAAAGACCTCTTTGAATTCATTTCACAGGAACACTCTACTAATTCCGATTTGGGATTGCTTAGCCTATTACCCGATGCACAAAGAGAAGATTACGAGGAAGAACAGTTTGCTATTAGGATGAACAAAAAGAAGAAAGGGAGAAGAGTATAGATAATAGTGTAAAATTGAGACTAAAAAAAATAGTTGATAGGGATTTTGTAACGACAAGAAGGTTATCTTTTTGTATATTTACGAATTTAGTTACGATAGTAAAATTACTCACAAAGACTAATTATAATGTTTGATTTTACGCAATATTTAAAAAAGTATGAGCCAAAAGGACGTTTGGAAAAAATACATTACAGCACAATCCAAAATCTTAGAGCATAAATCTAAACCCATTGGAATTGACACTTCGAAATCTATACAAATTGACGGGCTAAAATTACATTTGTCAATTGACCAAGAGATATTTAAGCAAGTATTCAAAAAAGAAGTTGAACAAATTTTCAAAGTCAAAGACTTTGATTTCAACAATGGGTATATCCAAACAAGCGTTGAAAATGCTACAAACATCACGACAGAAAAACTTAGCGGACTAAAAGAACTTGCAGAAATTTGCTACATTGATTTTAACGAAAACCCTATTATTGAGGGAACGATTACTGGACAAAATAACAACGCAAAAGAAGAACTGCAAAATCTAATTGGACAACTTCCAACAAACTATCATTTTAAAAATTCGGGACTGATTTTCTTGACATTAGATGAATGGAGAAAATCGACCCAAATACAAGGATTTAATTTCAATAAAAAAGCGGGAGCAGTTTTTCCAATAAAACAATCGGTTTCATTTTTAATTTCTACGTTTTATAAGAATATTGACATCTCACAAAATGGCAATAAAATTACTGTTGTTGGAGAATTACACCAAAATATTCAAGATGTATTTGAAACCCATTTTGGATTAGCCAAACGTGGGAATGAATTGATTTTTGCTTTTGAAAATACGGATATTCTTGAATTTAAAGTTCAAGAATTAGAGAAAAAAGGAATTACACTTCCTAAACCAAAAGACAATTGCCTACATTTTCATTACGACAATAAGTTTTATGAACAGCACGAATCAAGTTTGAGCGTTGAAGCGTTCAGACTAAAACGCTCTTTGGAAAAATATCTTCCCGAAAATCCATTTGTTTTTTCTTACAAAACTGACTACTCTTTTGATTATAGAAAAGTAGATAAAGGAATTGATAAACTTGAAAGAAAAGAAGAAATTTTTTTAAATAGATTGTTTACGGAAATACACGGAGAAAACTACCAAATAAGCCAAACACATAGGACAATTTCATTTGATTTTGAAACCGAAGAAGAATTACATCAAAATTTAGATTTTGTAAAATCATTCTCTTTCTTTGAGATTTATGACAGAGGTGAAAATCACAAGTATAAATTCAATATCAAATTTGAAACAGGCTTACACGAATTACAAGCCAAACTGAAAAAGGAGTTACCGAACTTAACCACGAAACTAATCGCCAATGGCGAAAAACTGATATTTAGACAATTTTACCAAACAGGAAACAAGACTGAAATCCTTGCACGTTTACATAACCAATTAAACGATTTTATTGATTCTGAAACTTTCAATTATGCGATAAACGACACTTTTCAGGAAAAATTTCTTTGTGAAGAAAATTTTGAATTAAAGGTTGAACAGGAAGAAGAGAAACTTTCAAAACTTTTGCGAGAGGAGTTTTATTTCGGAACACCAAAAGAAAAATTCTATTTGGGAAAATTGCAAAAGGTTGATTATCCCGATTTGTATTTTATTGTAGATGAAGAAAGAATTGAAGAAGTAAAAGAGAATATTTCAAACGAAACTGTAAAAGCCATTTTTCCCGACTTAAAAGGCGAAAAGGACAAAATAAAACGATTAGAAGATACAGTCTTTAAACTTGATGATGAGAAAATAAAATTGCCTAACAACAACGCAAAGGAGTTTTTGTACGATTCATCGAAAGCTAAAAGCATTGAAAATATTGAGTATTTGCTAAACAAAACAAGTGCAGAATGGCAAGAATTTGAAAACAATCTTTTCTCTGAAAATCTAAATGAATCACAAAGACAAGCTATTTTTAAATCGCTTTATGCAGAAGAATTGTCTTTAATTCAAGGTCCGCCCGGAACGGGCAAATCAACTGCAATAGCCGAAATTATTTGGCAACACATTAGAAAAGAACCAAGACAAAAAATTCTTTTGACATCAGAAACCAATCTTGCAGTTGATAACGCCATTGACAGACTGAAAAACGGAGAAAATAATGTTGTAAAACCAATTCGGTTTGGCAACACAGACAATTTAGAATCAGAGGGATATTTTTATTCTCTCGAAGCCATTGAAAATTGGCAAAAAAGCAATCCTACACAAAACAATACCGTTTCGCATTGGGTAAACAACATTGCAAATAGAATTATCGACCAAGACAATGAACAAATTGATTCTGCATTAGAAAAATGGAGAAGTCATTTGCAAACACCTAACAATGAAACCAAAAAACTATTTGCAGACAAATATTTGGAGTATGTGAACTTGATTGGTGCGACAGGAAGTTCAATCGGCAAACTAAATTCTGAAAATAAATGGACTTCGTTTTTTCGTTCGTATTTGAATGTTTTCAACCATAAAAATTATCAGGAAAACAATTTTAAAGAATGTAATCGAACAAACATAGATTTTGACACAGTAATTATGGACGAAGCAAGTAAAGCAACACCGCCAGAACTTGCTTTGCCTGTTTTGTTCGGTAAAAAATCTATTATCGTTGGCGACCACAGACAACTACCGCCAATGATTGACGGAGAAGAAATCAAAGATTTACTTGTTTCTATTGGCGAAAAAGCATTGGCTAAATCGCTTTCACATAAAGAGTTTGAAACATCACAATTTGAACGCTTGTTTTTAAATATTGACGAAAGTATAAAAGGAACTTTCGACACACAATACAGAATGCACCCTGCAATCAATGAAGCAATCGCACAATTTTATAAAGATGACGGTGGTTTGAATTGTGGTTTGCCATTAGAAGAAACTTATCACGATTCCTTTGATAAATGGAATTCACGTTATCACGGTTTACAATTCAAAGACATCATTACACCCGAAACACATACAATTTGGATAAATGTTACAACACCCGAAATTCAAGAGGGAACATCAAGGGTTAATTTCGGAGAAATTGAAGCTATTGACAACATTCTTTCTGTTCTGAAAAAAAGCAATGGAAAAACTGAATTTGATAAATGGATTTCAAATAAGAGTTTAGAAGAAAAGCAAATCGGACTTATCAGTTTTTACGGAAAACAAATTCAGTATATCAATAAAATGCTGAAAGAAAAACATATTGAAACGCCTATTCGGTTGAGTACGGTGGATAGATTTCAAGGAATGGAAAGAAACATCATTATTGTTTCAATGGTACGCAGCAACAAAATTGCATCATTTCAAGGACAACAACCAGATGAAATTTATGGAGATATAGGTTATCCCACACAAGAAAGTTTAGGTTTTGCAGAATCGCCAAACCGTTTGAATGTTGCTTTGTCAAGAGCAAGGCGATTACTAATTGTTGTTGGAAATAGCGAACATTTTTGCCGTAAAGACATTTACAAAAACGTGTTTGAAACCATACAGCAAAACGGAAAAATAATTAGTGCAGAAGAATTACAAAAAGCAGTAGAACAAAATGGATAGCACTAAAACAACATACGCAAGCTTTCCGTTTGAATGGACTGTAAAAGCTACTTCTTACCAAATTCGGTACAGAAAGGCGTTTAATATCAATGAAACTGATGAAATTTTCTGTTCAATTATCAATGCAAAAGGAAATCAAATTGAGTTTTCAAAATTAGGTAATCTTTTAGGGTTCAACCTACAAGACGTGGCTGAAACGGATATTTTGAACATTTACTTGAAAGGTCTTACAGAATACAACTTGATTTCGATTGAAAAAGAAATAATTCAATTAACTGAATTTGGACAAGAAGCATTACTAGGTAAACTGAAATACAAGTATTACTTTGCATCAACCGAATTGTTTGAAAACCAAACTGCGATTGGAGAAAACTTTGACTTTTCATTCGAAAATGTGTTTGATTTGGAAAACCAATTATCACACGAAAAGAAATTTGAACAAGCTATTTTTGAAAATCCCGAATTAAAACAAAGACTTCAATTTCAACTTTTTGGAAACGACATTTACAAAGGCGAGATCATTGAAGTTTATGAAAGCAAGCCACACATTAGTTATAAAGAAATTTCTTTACAATGCAAAATCTTTGCAGTTGATAACTCATTTCAGCTTTCAATTTACAAATCAAGCGGAAAAAAACCTGAACTACAATTCTTAATTGACTTACCCGAAAATGAAGAATTTAAAAGCAAGTTGATACGAAAAGGAATGTTTCATAACATTCTTACTGAAAATACTTCCATTACAAAACAAGACATTGAAACCTACGAAGACTTATGGGATTGGAAAGAACTTGCGGAAAACCCGAAAGTAAATTGGAATGACAAGAATGTTTTCAAACTATTTCTTGAAAATGGAGACGGAAGTATTTGGAGTGTGATTTCTGAAAAAGCACCGATTGAAAGCATAAAATCTGTAATTGAGGAATATGCTGAATATTGGAATTGGACAACACTAACGGAAAGGATTGACAATACTTTTATCAAAGAACAAATTGAAAACTTCAATTGGGATTTTGAAGAACTTTCATATAAAGATACCGAACTTGTAATTTCATTACTATCAAACTCAGAACTCAAAGACCGTGATTGGGATTGGAATTACTTGTCAAAATATCTGCCTGATGAGTTTATTGAAAAGCATATTGAAGATTTTGCTTGGGATTTTTATGTAATTACTGAAAGTAAAAATGAAGTTTTCAAAAATACGTTTATCAAATATCGTGATAATCTTGAAACGCTCATTTCTAAAAATTGGAATTGGAAATTTATTTCGGAAGAAATCAATTTAAACTTCCTACACAAAAGTATTTCAGGATTTGCAAGTAAATTAGATTGGCACACCGTTTTAAATCGTTTTTTCAACAACGAAGAAATTACCGAAAGATATTTGAAAGACGAATCTTTTAAATCGCTTTTCAAACAGCATTTACCCGACAACTTTGTTGTTGCTCATCAAAAATATCTTTGGACATTAAACCTTATTGACTTTTTTGAACAACAAAACCTTATCCAATGGGAAACAAAATCGTTCATTAAAGGCTTTGATACAAACGAAAATGTAGAATGGAACAAATCAATTTTTGAAAAGTATCATAAACACATCACAACAGAAAGCGGATTTTCAAATGTTAGCCAGCGAATTACAGATTTTAGTTTGATAGAGCAATACCCTGATTTTGCTTGGGATTGGAGTGGAATTTCACAAAACAAACATTTGGTTGGAAATCCGTTGTTTATAAAAGATGCATTTTTAGGAAACTTTTCATTTTCAAACAATCTGGATTGGAGTGCAATCCTTGATTCTATCACTAATTTAGAATTCATCAACAAACATTTAGAACACTTTCAATCATTTGTAGAATCGGAAAAGCACCTTGATTTTTGGATACAACTTACAAAACGAGAAGAGCAACAATTTATCTTAGATAATTATCACTTTTCTTGGGATTGGACTTACATTACAGAAAACAGCACCGAAGAAAATATTCTTGAAAGTTTTGATGATGAAGAATTATTTGAGAAATGGGATTGGAAAATTGCAACCCGAAAACTTGACAAAGAAACTATTCTTGACAATTTAGAACACTTTGCTCGTTTCATTGATTGGAAATATGTTATAAACGAAATCTTTTCCGTAGAAAGCGACCTTTCAATGGACAAAGAACTTCCCAGGATTGCAGCTTGTTTGTCAGTTGTAAATAGAGAAACAAGAAAAGACATTTGGAAAGATTTAACTGCAAAAATACCTTTTGAAACATTGTTTCCGATTGTTGGAGCAACGAATCATTTGAATGTTTTTGAATGGGATTGGGATTTTATTTCAAATCATAATCACTTCCCTACTGACATTAGAACGCTTAATCAGTTCAGAGAAAAAATAAATTGGACAATTTTATCAGAAAGCAATGCCATTCAACAGAAATTCAATCCGAATAATTGGGATAGTGGCAAACAATGGTTCAACAATATTGACCGTTATTTACGACAATTTGGAAACAGTTGGAATTGGCAAATTCTATCGCAAAATCGAAACATCAATTATAACAGACTCTTATTACAGAAATATAAAACTGAAAATTGGGATTGGGATTATTTGACTGAATTTGGCGGATTTCTAACTGAACAGAAAAAAGACAAAAGCAACAAAAAATATTTAGCAGAAGTTATACAACAATTTCCAAAAATCAAATTTGAAATTCTTTCCAATCGAAAAGACATCAATATTGGTAGTAATTTAATTCTTTCAACCAAAGACAAAAAATGGGACTGGCTAGTATTATCAGAAAATGAGAGAGCCGAAATTTCAAACGAGCTTATTCTTGAACTCAAAGACAAAAATTGGAATTGGCAAGCACTATCAAAAAGGAAAAACATTGAGTTTAGCAATGAAACGCTTTTGCAATTAGCGGAAAAAGATTGGGATTGGAACTTCTTATCGAGAAATGAAAATCTTGAATTTAATACTGAATTCATTGAACATACCAAAGCAAAACCTTGGAATTGGAAAGCCGTTTCACGACATAAATCATTTGTGCCAACTATTGAGTTATTGACGCTTACAAAAGAACTTGAATTGGATTGGAAACACTTATCACAGCATTCAAGTTTAAACCCAACCAAAGAACTACTTGCAAAATTTGAAAACAGATGGGATTGGCAAAGCATTACGAAAAATCCGCAAATCAATTTTTCTGATATTGATTTTATTCAGCGATTTTCCGATAAATTGAATTGGCATTTTATATGTGAATCAGGCAAACTAATATTAAACAAACAGACTTTAACTCAATTCAAAGACCATTTAGAATGGAATTTGATTTCATCAAACACGAGTTTAGATTTCACAAAAGAAATTATTCAAGAGTTCAAGCAATTTTGGAATTGGACATCACTCAAAGAAAACAAACGAGTTGTAGAACTTTTAGGGAATTATGTTGCAGACGAAATAAACAAATCAGCAACCTTGAATTTCATTGACAAAATTGAACAACAATGGTCAGAATGGAAAGGAAGTATTTATCACTTTTCGCATATTGACAATGCAGTTGAAATAATTAAGAACCGTAAAATTCAAAGCAGACATAAAGCAACCATAAAAGGAGATGCCGCTGGAAATGTAGTTCATCGTAGAGGCGATGCACACGACTATGCTCGTTTTTACTTCAGACCAAATACACCTACACAGTTTTACAATGAGTTTTTAGGAAAAAATACAACTGACGGCTATGAAAGCCACGGTCAGTGGATTTCTTGGTACGAAAAAGCAAGAGGTTTGGGATTCCCAAAATGTCCTATTCCAATATTTTTCAGATTTTCTCTAAAGGAAGTTTTATTTAAAAACGAAAAACAATGTTGTGTTAGTAACGGCAATATGCAAACGAGTTCAACTCAATTTGGTAGCATTGATAAATTGATAAATAAATTTGGATTTGAGGATTTGTATTACACACCAAAACAGTACGCAACTAAAGAAGATTACAATAGATACAGAAACTATGCTCAACAAGAATTTTTGGTCAAAGATGAGCTTACATTTGATAATTTAAACGATTTTGAAATAGTTTGTCCGTCTGAAACAGACAGAACTTTGCTGATAAACTTGTTAGGAGAAGGACAAAAAGATATTTTTTCAAAAATTGTGGTTAATAGAAGTTACTACAATAACGAAAATCCAAGAGTACGAATTGAAGAAGAAGATTCTGAATTACATATCAATTCAGAATTTAATGGACAGGGTTATTTTGAGTTAAGTGGGGGATCTAATATCAAAGATATTGAAGTTCTTGCAGGTAATGTTAGTAAAATAGATAAAGATAAAATAATTTTCAATTCTTATATTTCGCTTAGAAATTTGAAACAATGCATTAAGTTAAATTTCATTGATGAATCAGGACGAAATTGGTTTGTATATGCAAATGGATTATTAAATAATAATCCTAAGAATGATAGTTCATTTAGCTTGTGGAAAAAAGCAGTAAGTAAAGAATCATACAATCCAATGGAAGCGATAAACATATTGAAGCAAAATGGATACTATGATATTTTTTCGCAAAAGATAAGGCACTACACATTAGAAACTCACACTAATTTAGTTTGTAATGTATTTGAAAGATATTTTGCTCCGAATTATTCTGAATCTATATCCTTGGAACTATTTAGAAGTTTGTTAATTCTTCACGATATAGGGAAGTCTAAGGCTTTTATTCAAGGGAATAAAAATAATCAATACGAATACACTAAGCATACAATAGAAAATTTGTGGAAAAACCTGCCTTATTCTCAAAAAGAACTATCAGTCGTCTTAGCACTATTGGACGGGGATTGTCTTGGAGATTATTTTCAAGGAAAATTAACCATATCTGAAGTAAGAACAAAAATTTATGACTTAGCCCAAACTTGTAATTTAACAGCCGAATCATTTTTTAGAATTTATGCTGTTTATTATCAGTGTGATATTGCTTCATATACAGCCGATGCAGGCGGAATAAAATTTTTAGAACATTTATTTGAGTACAAAGACAGTAAAAAGATTTTTGACGAAAGCGAGAGGTTAATTAAGATGTCGCCCAATTATAGGGAAATGTATAAACAATTGAAAAACGAAATTGAAAATGGCAATTAAACATATAAAAGGGAATATTTTTAGTTCAAAATGTCAAACGCTTGTAAATACAGTCAATTGCGTTGGAGTTATGGGGAAAGGGATAGCATTAGTACACAAACTTCGTTATCCGCAAATGTATTTAGAATACAAAGAGCATTGTAAAAACAAACTTATCCGGATTGGTTCATTATGGCTTTACAGCAAACAAGAAAATGCACCTTGGATTTTAAGTTTTCCGACTAAATTTCATTGGAAATATCCAAGTAAAATTGAATGGATTGAACAGGGTTTGCAAAAGTTTGTGGACACCTACGAAAAGAAAGAGATTACATCTATTGCATTTCCTTTGCTTGGCACTCACAATGGAGGTTTAGATATTAATGAAGTTAAAAAACTTATGGATGATTACTTAGGACAATGTAACATTGATATTGAAATATACGATTACGATCCGAATGCAAATGATGACTTGTTTGCATCATTCAAAACAAAATGGTTGTCGTTAGACGAAAAGACAATTAAAACAGAAACAGGCATACAACCACAATATGCAAGAAAGATTTCAGAGATAATACAAAGTGGAGAAATAAACTCAATGATTGCATTAGCAAACTATAACGGTATTGGGGAAAAGACTTTGGAAAAGGCGTTTAGCTATTGCTTGTATACAGAATAATAGAGAGATTGAGATATAAAAGTTATATTTTTTCTTATATTTGCTATGAGCGAACGGAAACGTATTGAAGAACAAAGCAATAAGCACCGTTACCAAATCGTTACCTGACTTCTTTGAGAATCTCTATAAAAGCTTAGTATTCACCCGATACAGCTTTTTCCTGAAAACTTTAAAATATAA
>NZ_SMMI01000032.1 GCF_009733535.1 Sphingobacterium endophyticum
TCCTTCAGGAATGATAAGCGGCATTAAAGCTTTAAATGAATCGTGCATCTCTATATAAGTTCAAAGCACAAATATCTAATTATTTTTTATCCCCTCCACAACTTTTGTACATGATCCATATTACAGAGTAAATTATTCCATTTTTAAGTTTTTACCACATATCAATAGCAATCTGTAGTTATCAATTTACAATTCATAATTAACTACCAATATCCCGATAATATATAATAAAGAAAATGAATTAACTATTTATTTTTACAATGTTTTCAAAGGGAAAGCATTAGAATTTACCGAAAATCACTAACTATTAACTCGGATTCTAAATTTTATTAAAATTATTAACTAGGTGCAAGTATTATGGATAAAAAATACACTAGCCCCCGGATTGAGGTTTACGACATAAACCTCGAGGAAGGTATTGCTTCAGGATCGGCATTTGTCCATCCGCAAAATGGCGAAAACGATGTAATGGAACAATGGTATGAAGATGACCAGCAGACCAAAAACATCGATTGGTTCTAATTTATCAAACACACTAAGATTAAATCAAGGAAAATGAAATTTACTCTACTTAACAAAAAGGCTACTTTTAAAACTATGTTCTTTATAGCCGTACTGTTGTTTACCTTTCAATCATGTAAGAAGTCTGATTCTGACCCTTCTTCTGGTGGTAAAACCACAGTAAATGTTAAACTATCGGTCGGCACACCAGATGAAGAAAGATTACTGGTAGGAAATAGCAAGACTACAAAAAGAAATACAGAGTCCAATGTACAATTATCGACAGTTGAGGTTAGTGATGGAATCAGTATGGACGTTATGGTTATTAAAGATGCTGAACCATCAGTTTTAAAATCAAGTTATAGCTCATCTGAGGCAAAAGCTGCCACTCAAACCGTTACAACATCATTAGAAGCTGATGTTAAATACCGTATTGCAGTTTACGATGATAATGGATTGCACAAAGGGAATTATGATTATGCTTTTGGAAATGAAGGTGTAACCGGTGGTATCCAATTGGATGCAGGAAGCACTTATACTTTTGTAGTATATTCAGTAAATAGCAAAACTAATTTACCTAACATATCGAACCAAGGAACATTATCCACAGCCTCATTAAACAATATATCTGAGGATTTAATGTTTTTCAAAAAGACAATGAAATTAACACCTGGAGATAATAATTTAAATGCTGTATTAGTCCATCAATTTAGCCAAATTACGACGACCATTGAAATGGATCCAAGTATGACTGGCTCGATTGAATCATTAACCGGGACGAAAATCAGTCCTACGAAAAGCAATGGATCATTAAAATTCAGCAATGAATCATTAAGTTTTCCAAATCTAAACACAAGTACAAATGTTACATTTCCAGCACTTATACCAGGAATTAGATCAATCACGAGCGAGCCTACTTTTATCATAAGCCCATCCACCACCTCAGCTACTTTTGCAATAAGTTCGATTAAATTAGATGGTGAATCAAAAGCAATTTCGGTTCCTGATATCAAGATTACGCCAGGGCATAAATACAATTTAGTTTTGAAATTCAGATCATGTACACAAAATGTGACGACGAGTGGATTAAATTGGAATTATCCAGAAGTTTCATGGGATGAATGGGTTTGGGGTCAAGGTCTTGTAACGTTTAAAGGAATTAAAAAGGATAACAAATATTATAAAAACAATGAGGTAATAACCAATACCTTCTCTGCACCTGAATCAGATTATGGATTTGTTTTTGACATCACTGATTTAGATAATGCTTTCAATATGCGTGTCAATAATCAGTATATTTTTGGAACGAGTACGAATCATCAAATTCAATTTCAGACAAATTCTCGTTTAGGAACGGAAAGAAATATAGAATTTATAGATGGAACAGAATATTCGTTGGGAGGAATTGCTGAGGTTTACAACCTTCAAGGCACAAATGCAAAACCTTTGATCCGCATTATGATTAGTAGAAATGGTGAAGTTACCATGTTAGGAAGTAAGACTAGTGGAGGAGAATTAATGCAGTTAAGATTGAAGAATAATCAATCATTCAAGACCGTGAATTGGAATAAAACTGGAGCCAATTCAGTTGTTGTAAGTCAGAAAGTTGATGGTAGAACAATCATAATTGGTACTGGACATGGACGTAAAAGAATAAAATGTCCAAAATAAATTGAACCCATTTAATTAACAGGAATATAATTTTAGAATTAACGGCCAAACAAGTGTTTGGCCGTTTTCTATATATCGAATTTTTCTATTGATAAACTTTTACCCAATCAATTTCCATTTCTACTGGCAACTGGTTTTGGTCAACTTTACCTACCCAATTACCACCTAATTGTTGATCTATCAATATAAAAAAGGGCTGATCATAAGGCCATTGTGTCGGGTCTACTCCTTCTTTTCTAGGATAGGTAAATGTATCCTTTCCATTTAATTGGAAAACTATTTTATCAGGATACCAGCTTAAACCATAAATATTATATTCACCTGCTTCAACTGCTGCCGTTCCCCCATGCGGTGGATTATCTTTTTGACCCAAATTTAATGTATAATGGGAATGGGTGGTTTGATAGATTATTTTATCATAATTGAGATGTTCCATTATATCCAACTCCCCATTCATAGGGTACTTTCCATATTTATCTAATTCCGCAAGCATCCACATGGCAGGCCAAGCACCTTGTGCAGAACCCAATTTAGCACGAATTTCAATTCTACCATATTGAAAAGCAAACTTGTTTTTACTCCAGATTCCACCAGTTATAAAAAGTCTAGGATCATTCTTGGTATCGGGATTATTAATCCCTAATAAAAACAACTTTCCACCCTCCATTCTAAAGACAGCGTCGGAAGTACTCATATGTCTATTCCAGTCGGATTCACCTTTTGGAATACGGCTCCATTTCGTTGAATCGATTTCAGAGCCATTGAAATCATCTTGCCATACTAATTTCCAGTTTTTCTGTTCACGATTTTCTTTTTGAATATAAACGTAAGGTTTATCATTTAATTTTTGAGTCACTGAACATGAGCTCATTAATGCTGCAGCAATAATTCCTGTAAGGTAAAGGTTTTGATTTTTCATAAGTATGTTATTAAAATAAACTAGTTTGACCAGTCCATTTTTCTTGAATATTCGGTCTGTTTGTTTCCTCTCCTCTAGCACCTGTTACTCGGTAAACCTGATGTTCTTCCAAATCACCTTGAAAGGGAACCATAAGATTTTGTATTTCGCCTTTGCCTTCAGCAAATAACCAAGTATCTCGGTCTTTTTCATCAATAATCAAAGGCATTCTTTTCTTTTCGTTATGAATTTCTTCTAATAAAGGATTTGCGGGAGTTGTAATTATTGAAAAAGTAGGATAATTATCAGCAGTATCCTGATCTGTAAATTTAGAGAAAACTATCCCGAGGGTTAAGATTTCCTTTTTAGGATGATAAATGAAAAAATTTTCAGATTCTTTTCTTCCACTGACCTTATGTGGTTCATAAAATCCAGTTATGTAGAGCAATCCCCTATTATTTAAAATATAGTTCTTGTAGCTCGCTTTCTCAAAAATACTTTCAGATTAGGCATTTAATGTATTTGCATATTTTGAGGCTTCAGTATCGGTTTTTATCCATCCTGGAATTAATTTCCATCGAGCTTGAACGATAGCGTCAAAATTATCGTTCAAGGTCACGGGTAAGAAAGGACGGGTAAATCCTGAGATATGAAAGATTTCATTCTCATTGGGATAATACACCTGTTTTTTAGGCAATTTATTCTTCAATTCTGCTTTACTGGGGGAACCAACATGGTAGCACATAATGGTAATGATTGATTTGTGATGAAAATAAGCTTTTTTTTAAGAATAAAAGGTATTCTTAAAAACAATTATACCCCAACTCGCTTGGGGTATAATCTACTGCAAATTGACAAGTAGATGTAAATCTTTTCTGAAAAGAGCCAATTTGCAAATCGTATGGTTGTATTGCGATATGCGTTGTAAACATCTTTTATTATTTGGGAACAATCTAAAATGAAATTAGTTTTATAAATTTTATTTGAAAGATTAATCTTTCAACGATTTTATCTCTAAATGGTTCATTCAATAATAATTAAATAAGAAAATAATGAATACAAAAATAGATATTAAGCAAGGTGATATTACTAAAAGCGAAAATGATGCAATTGTTAATGCTGCAAACACCTCACTATTGGGAGGAGGCGGTGTAGACGGAGCCATACATCGAGCTGGCGGAAAAGCAATTCTAGAAGAATGTCAGCATATACGAAATAGACAAGGTGGTTGTAAAACAGGAGAAGCAGTAATAACAAACGCAGGCAATTTAAAGTCAAAGTATGTTATACATGCTGTAGGTCCTGTATGGAAAGATGGATCACATCATGAAGACGAATTGCTTTACTCTGCTTATCATAAAAGTTTGAAACTTGCATCAAAAAATAATCTCAAAACGATTGCATTTCCAAATATAAGCACTGGAATATATGGCTTTCCAAAAGACAGAGCAGCAAAAATTGCAATTCAGGCAGTTCAAGATTTCTTGATAGAAGATGAATCCATTGACAATGTAACATTTATATGCTTTGATGATGAAAATTACCGTATTTACACGCAATTATTGGGAAAAACTATAATTTAAGCGTCATAACTCATATTTTGACTCTCGTATTTCCATTTATTTGAATACATTTAAGTTCCCCAGTAAATAAATTATGATTGATATTAAAGTAGCATCTATAGACGATTTGCTAATTATACAGAAAATTGGACGCGAGACATTTCTTGAAACATTTGAATCAGAGAATGAATCTGATAACATTCATGAATATTTAGAGGAAAGATTTTCAGAAACGCAAGTGCATAATGAGCTCAAAAATCTAGAATCGATATTCTACATCGCTTGGGACCAAGAGGATCCCATTGGTTATTTAAAGCTCAATATTGGAGCTGCCCAAACAGAATTTAAAATGGATGACCATATAGAAATTGAAAGAATCTATGTCTATGCTAGTCATCATGGAAAACAAGTTGGTCAACTTTTATTTTTTAAAGCCTTGGAAATAGCAAAAAATTTAAGGGTTCCTACAATCTGGTTAGGCGTCTGGGAGGAAAATGCCCGAGCAATAAATTTCTACAAAAAAAATGGATTTGAAGAATTTGACAAACACATTTTTAAACTCGGAAAGGATGAACAAACGGACATCTTGATGAAGAGAGCAGTTGTATAAAGAAATAGGCGATGAATTATCATCGCCTATTTCTTTATTAGTTCAATATTTTTATGTTCATCAATGATCTCTAAAATTATATCAAAATAGGTTTGGCCTTTTCCGGAGTTAAGCTCTTCCAATTTTTTCTGAATAATATCTGAATTGTAATCGTCAGGAAATTCCAATTTTTGAGCATAAAATTCCCTCGTAAATTCATGACCAAATAAGCATTTGTTTTCTTCAAAATTCTTCCAAACTAAACGTATTTCTTCATTTTCCTTCAATATTCCAAAGCCACCATATAGGAGGTCATCAAGCGCATCTAAGCTTTCTCCCAATTGCCAATCTTCATTTTCCATAAACTGTCTATTAATTTCTTCATATAGACTGCTTTTGTCGGTAATCCTATTTCCGTCGATAACAATTTCTTTCTTCATATACGCTCAAAAATAAGAATTTAAAGGTTAGTGTTAGTCGACAAATTTGTCTTTACATGCGTCATAAACCAATTTTTGACTACTAACTTCTGACAAATCTTTAAGCTTAAATTTTTCTTGTGTACATGTTATGACCTCGCCCGACCAAATATAGAAGCAAGAAATACAATCAACATTGACAAAATATACGGTCTTTCCTTTACATTGTCCGGAATACAAATTTTCGCTATATACAATATTATCGGCTTCTTTTTTACAACTTAGGCTTTCTTTAAAATAATCTTTCATCTTAAGTCGACATTCACTTTCATTGATTATCGTACCTTCTTTTTCACAAGATATAAGGCTGAATAAAATCAAGCTAAAAAGAAACAATTTCCCTTTCATAAGCATAGTTTTAATTTATAAATTTTTTAGTGCAGGAATTATAAACCTGTTCACGATTTTTCAGTTCTGCAAAATCTTCAAAGATAATTTTTTCAAGGTTACAGGTGAAGCCAAATGCAGGAGGAACTGTATTACATAAAGGGCACATCGTATCCACGAAATAGACGGTTTTGCCTTTATAATCCCCAGCGTAAAGGTTGTTTTCCATTTCTCCTTTTTTACTACATCGAAGCTCATCTTTAAAATGGCTCTTTAATTTCATTGCGCATTCAGAACCAACATTAGCATCTGCATCTTTTTTACAGGAAATAAGGGTAAATAATAATCCAAAAGAAAAAATAAGTAAGTGTTTCATAATTTTCATAATTGTTTATGTTAACTGAACGAAGAATATTATGGCATTGCTACATAAAATTTTACTTATTCGAAAAATATAGAGAAAACAAAAGAGCCTGAATAAATTCAGGCTCTTCCGTCTACAAATTATGTTTATAAAAAATAATTCTCAATATTAAGTCGTTGGACAAGCAATCTTCGCTTGGCCATATCCCTTGCCTACAACAAATGTTGTATTGGATACCCTTTGAGTCACTTTAATGGTATTAGTTCCGGTAGTATTCCAAGTTACTTTTTGGAATGACAAACCTTCTTTCAATAATAATTGAAATAAAGGACCACCACTTGTTTTACTACCCAACATGGTCACCTCGCCAGTTTTACTGATAATAATTCTAACTAAAGGAGCAGTAGCAGTTCCTTTTAAATTCCAAATATCAGCAATTCCGTTTTGGCCATACTCGGTATTATCAGGGAATTTGATGTTTCTTGTGATAATTCCTTCACCATTAGCAGTATTATCATAAGTCTGGAATTGAACTTGTGCTTTTGTTGGATCAGGCAATCTTGAATCTAACAAAATCTGTTTTCCATTAACTGTCATATTAATTGCATTATCCAATTCTGTAACATCAAAAGTAAATCCGTAGTTTGATGCCGGAGTAGTAAATACCTTTTCTAATAAAGTTCCATTAGGATAGTTAACATTATTCGGACCAGTACATCCTGTATACGAACTATTAACTGGATATCTCCAATTCATGGCATCATCAGCCATATTAACCTGTTGCGTACATGTTCTGAAGTTCAGATTTAAATTGTATTTACAACCTGGAATAATCTTAATATTTGCAATTGAAAAATTAGTTTTTGTTTCGTCATCAATGGTAATTGATCCAAATTTCAAAGTTTTATTTGTTGCTGATGGATTTATTAATAAAGTTGGATCACTAGTAACAGAACGTAATCCTACTCCAGTTAACAATGTTGGAAAGTTTAAAGGAGCATACGTACTTTGATTACCCTTGTAAGCAATAGCATCTGAACTAAATGTGTAAGATGCGCTAGCGTCAACAGCTCCAATGGTTGTACTCGATATTGTTTTAATAGAGCCAGTCATTTTTGAATCCATAGATAACTTTGTGGTAATCATACTGAACTTATGTTTCATTATAATACCTAATTTAGTATCTCCATGTGTAATATCTCTGTCCTTTGAGATATAAACCATCAAATCTTTGTTAACATCCAATAGCTGTGCATTTGCAAAAGTATTAATACCATTTTTTGTAGGTTACAGCAGGAAGAGCGTCCGTTGCACTGTTAATTGAATATGCTATAAAAGTATATTTAAATCCTGCATCTAAACTCATTGGCCCAGTTGAACCTTCACTTCCATAAGTGTAATCCTTAGATTGGTTAAATGTTCCATTAGCATTAAATACCAATACACGATATTTAACACCTTTAGTTAATTCAGCAGTTCTAACAGTTGCTGCCATGTTTTCATTTCCGCCTCTGTAAACTGTTGAATTGCTAACGACTTTATTAGATTTGTTATTATCTTTAGTCATAACAACATCTACAACGAAATCGTCGTAAACAATTGAAGTATCCTTTACAATGCCTGATGCAGAAGAAGTTCCATTGCTACTTTTCTTTTCGAAATTAATATCATCCTCTTCAAATGATACACCATCAACCTGAACACTTACTGTAGCATCTCCATTGCCATTTCCAGATTCGTTTGATTTTTTACAAGAAGAGAAATTAAGCATTAAAATAGCCAAAAAGCCAATGCTCATTTTCGAAATCATATTTTTACTAATTGTATTCATGTTCTATATTCTATCCAATTTTTGTATTACCAATCAATATTTCTAGTATCGTCTGCTTCTTCAGTCCATTCATCTTGAATATATCCCTTCTCATTTCCAGGATAAATTTTAGCTGAACCTATGGCTATATCAGCTTCCATCTGAACTTTGATTATACTGATGTGAGGAGTTTTGTATTGCTTTCTCATCGTTTTTCATTTTAAATTGCCGAAGATTATATTGAAATGAATTAATCAATTCTTTACCTACAGTTAATCTTTTGTAGCAATTTTTTTAAATTAATTTTAATTTTCTAATAGTTGTGTGCCATATATTTATGGTCTACAAAAGTACGCATGAAATTTATTCCCTGAAATCAATAGTACCTTTTTCGGGTAGTTAATTTTAATTTGTAGTATAACTCCTACAGAGGAGAATTGTTTAATATTTTTTGCTAATATGATTTAGTTGCCCATAAAGCTGGTTCAAAACTTTATTTATTAAAAATTTGAATTATTGAAATTCAATAAAAACTTAAAAAAATCGTCATTTATTTTGTTTAAACCAGGCTTTTTTATTTCTCTTCCTTAGCCCATTTTATGCTAATATTAATTAAGAAGTAATAGTTGTTTAAACATGCGTGTTTAAAGGAATATTTTCCTTCTTGGAAATTGGATTTAACGAATTGTAATAAATAAAGAAAAAGATGGAAGTATCGATGTTATTAATTGACAAGAACATATGATAGGGAATTATTTTTATTAATTTCAGGTATTTGATACTAATCTTTAAATTGATAAAATAAGAATGTTCCTAAAATATAAAGGATTAACCCTAGCTGCTCTATTTTCTGTATTGCTTTTTTCTTGCAATTCTGATTCAAATAGAAAAAATGAAGAAATCTACTCAGAAAGCTCAACTATTTCAGAAGCCCCAATTATTCCCTACGAGATTATCGGTCAAATTGTTCATGATACAACTGCATTTACACAGGGCCTTATTGTTCACAACGGAAATTTAATTGAAGGTACCGGAATAATAAAGCAAACTAGAATTAGCCAAATAGATACAAGTTCCGGGCAGATAAAAATCTTAAAGAATAATTTCGAGGATGACATTTTTGGGGAAGGTATTACCATTTTCAATAATAAACTCTATCAGCTTACTTATAAAAACAATGTAATCTTTGAATACGAATTCGATAATTTAAAAGCACCTATGAGAACTTTTCCTTGGAACAAGGAAGGTTGGGGAATAACGCATGATTCTACCTCACTCATTGTTAGCGACGGAAGTTCAAAATTGTACTTCCTCAATCCTGATAACATGAAACTTGTCAAAGAAATTGAAGTAAAGGATAACTTAGGTTTAGTGGATAGCATCAATGAACTTGAATATATTGACAACTTTATTTATGCGAATAAATGGGGGTCTGAAATTATATATAAGATTGAGCCATCTACGGGTAATGTAGTTGGTAAAATTAGTTTTGAAGGGATTATTCAAAGGTATGACAAAAGCTTCCAGTATAACGGTGAAAATGTCTTGAATGGAATAGCATGGGATCAAAAGAAACAGGAATTATTTGTTACCGGAAAGAATTGGCCTCAAATATTTAAAATAAAGTTTAATTGATCTTTTACTAACCTTCATAATTATGGAACTCGGTAATGGTAATAAAATAACCATCTAAATCCCGAACCGAAAATTCCATTTTCTTGGAATTTGGATTGAGATGTATTACCTCTGCAATTTCTAAATTCATTTGCAAAGCAGTATTATAAATACTTTCAAAATCCTCTGTTTTTAAATATAATATCAATCCATTGCCATGAACCTGATTTGGTTTCATCATAGATGGATGTCCATGGTCTCCCCAATGATGTAAACATAGAATAGTATTTCCTTTATTATCTTGCAATACAGCAAAATTTGCACCTCCATGTGCATTCTTGAGTCCGAATAAATTTTCATACCATTTTGAACTTATCAAAACGTCTTTTACGGCAATTATTGGATCTAATTTCATCTTCATAAAATGGATTTTAATAGAGAACACTTAAAGACAAGAAATAGATTTTAAAGATTTCCATTCGTGCTCAATATTTTCCATTAAGATGGCATTATCAAATTTTATACTCCCCTCTGGGAATTTAGTTTTATCATCAAAAAAACTGGACCTGACCTCTTTAACTCTTAATGGCTTAACTTCCCAATTATAGGTTTCTAACTTTAAACCATCAAATTTTTTTCCATTTGGAGAATAACCAACAGATCCATTGGAAAAGAAATCTGAGACCGTTTTCAAATCATTAAAAACTGAATCTGCATTTAATGAATTACTAATTTCTGCATCAACAGAAATACTTGTTTGATCCAAGCTTAAAAAGTCTAAATGATATTTCCTGTTTGATTCTTGCACATTAAATTTCGCATAATCATGTTTTCCAGGAAAGAGCCTTCCACCTATAATTGAGTTTAATCTTAAATTAGTATCCCTTCTGGGAATATATACCCCTTCCTTCTTACTGCCATCCTCATCAATCCATTCAACAGCAAATCGATGAGCTGCATTTTCGGAATTGACACCCATAAAATCTGGAAATCCTTTGGGTTTAATTTTTTTAAGACGAATTAAGCATATCCCAACTATTGCTTTATCAGCATACAATTTAGGAGTAAATGGTTTAGGTATTAATTTAGCAACAATCTCTGGATCTGCTATATAATTAATCAACATCCTCCTATCAATAAATCCGTGTATATTCGGTATTTTCATAGAATATGATGGTTTATTTTGAAGATTGAAACTTGACTTTCTTAAAAGCAGAGGGAGTGTGAAAATCGGGTTTTTCGGTGGTCGGTTTTACCCATGAAATCCAATTAACGGAAGGATCTTGAAGGTTCAGATTATTAAATTCAGCTCGAAAAATGCCGAGGTTAATATTTTCTAACGGATTGGATCCCGATTTATTCAGGCTTTTAATGAAAGACATAGGAAGACGACCTTCTAGGATATAGCCATTTTGATTTAGAACTCCTTTAATTTCCATCCCTTTCAAGTTCCAGTTATAATCAAACTTCCTATAATAATGAGCGATGTAGTCCAATACCTTAGCACTTGGCGAAATTTCAAAACAATAGTATTCCTTTAAGTCTGGATCGGCTGTAATAAATATTTCTCCACGGTCTCCTCTTGCCACATCGGATTCTTTTTGGAATGGCGCTTCAACCACATTTTTATCTTCAATATCAAAACAAAAGTAAAACCATTCCTGATCATAAAAACTCCTAAATACCGTATTTCCAAAATTTGGGTTGCTCCAGGGAGAGATGAATTGATGTATTTCAAATAAGTCATTCTGATTTTTCCAATCGGACAAATCTCCATCAATAACCAATTGGGAATTGGAAATAAACGGAATTTCAACTTCCTTGTTCTGAGCCTTTGTGCATGTAATAAGGACGGCTGAAAATGAAATTGTGGATATAATGACTGATGGAAGAAAAGATTTTAAGGACATAAATAAAGAATTGATTAATTAAAATTAATCAATTCGAATTTAGCTTCAAAGGCTAATTAATCTCAAATATTGGGTTAAATAGAATATTAAATTATTTTCTTTCCCTTCTGGCAGTACTGAGCTTAAGAATTAAAAGCGAAATCAACAATGCAATCCCATATACAATTGCTAATGCAGGTTGGTCAAACTTATTTGTACTAAAATTAAACTGTTTATAAAGGACAACAGCAAGTATAATGGTCATTATCCCATAGGCAATTGAGATCGCTTTTCTATTATCCATTGATGCTTGTAAAAATAACTGATAAAATAATCTGTTTGGTAGTATGATTCATCGAGGTCGAAATTACTATAATATTTTTTGATTTTTTTTGAATATTGGGATGTGGAGGGAATTATTGGAAAGGATTTTTTTATTTGTAGATATGTGTTGATGATTTGATGGGGGTTGGGGTTGGGTTGTTGTGCTTTGGGGATGGGGAGAAAAGGGATCAGTTTCAAAACCTGTGGACTAAGCAAATAATTTGGTTAACCTGAACAGGAAGAAATTGATGTCACCTACACCTCTAAACTGGCTTCTGAAAGCCTTTATCTTTGCATTGAAA
>NZ_SMMI01000033.1 GCF_009733535.1 Sphingobacterium endophyticum
ATTGTTGAAGAGTATTGGGCTTAGTATTGTTGAAGAGTATTGGGGTGAAAGGATTGGGGGAAAGTATTGGGGTGAAAGGATTGGGGGGAAAGGATTGGGGAAAGTATTGGTGTGAAAGTTTTGGGCCATTGGTTTGGGGGATTGGTTTGGGGGATTGGTTTGGGGGTGATTAAATTTTATTAAATATTCTTAATTATTTTGGCGGGGGTGCCGGCGACTACTACATTGTTGGGGACGTCTTTGGAGACGACGGATCCTGCGGCTACGACTGAATTTTCTCCAATGGTTACTCCTTGTAGGATGGTTGCATTGGCTCCTATCCAGGCGTTTCTTTTTATGTGGATTGGCTTTGTTATTAATCCTGAACGTTCATCTGGGTTTAGAGCGTGTCCTTCTGTTAGGATGCTAACTTTTGGTGCTATTAAAACATTATCCTCAATAGTAATGGAGGCCAGGTCTAGAAATACACAATCGAAATTTATAAATACATTCTTTCCAATTTTCAGGTTTTTGCCATAATTGATATATAATGGTGTAAAAATTCCCACTGAAGGGTCAATGTCAGATCCTGTAATTTGGCTCAACAATTCACGGATTTCCTGGGGATCAGATGAATTATTCATTTTTATTAACAATTCTTTGGTCTTAAACGAGGCTTCTCGAAGTTTAAAGGCTTCTGGATCATTCGGCATTACAGTTGCACCTAATTTAAGTCTATTAAAAATATCGTTTTTCATGTTGTGGATTTAACTAACAAAATGTTATGGGTATTTATTCTTTCTTATATTATGTAAAATTCTGTAATAATGTCGCTTATTTTTTATTTTTAATATATACTCTAGTTTAAATAAATACTATTGGAAGTGTCTATCTGTATTAGATAAGGTATTATATTTAGTTATTAAATGAATGTATTAACTAACCAACTTTATATGAAATATCAAATTTATCAGCTTTGTTTTTTATTGTTCATTTTTCTTAATCTTAATGGATATGCGCAGGTAAATAATCAGAATTTAAGGATTGGTTTGATTGCTGATATTCAATATGCAGATAAGGATGATGGAAAGACTAGGTTTTATAGGGCTTCTTTGGATAAGTTGGATGATGCTATACATTCTTTGAATCAGGATTCTTTAAATTTTACAGCTGTATTTGGGGATTTTGTGGATGAAGGTCCCAAGGATCTTGAACCGATTTTAAGTAGATTGAAAAAACTTAATGCCCCTTTTTATGGATTATTAGGTAATCATGATTACCCGAAGGAATTTGATTCTAAGCTTTATCAAAAGTTTGGAATGCAGAAAGATTATTATGTGGTAAATAAAGGGGAGTGGCATTTTATTTTTTTGAACAGCAATGAACTTTCTTCTTATGCTGTTGAAAAGGGCTCTAAAATGGAAAAGGAGTTTTTGGAATTGGAAAGTCGTCAGAAAGCCTTGGGTCGAGAAAATGTGCAGCCCTGGAACGGTGGCATAAGTAAAACTCAAATGACTTGGTTAAAAAAGGAGATTAATCGTGCAGAAAGGGCTGGGAAAATAATCATTGTATTTAGCCACCATCCTATTTTGCTGGAGAATGGTTTGGAAATATTAAACAATCAGGATTTATTGAAAGTATTAGTAAGTCATAGGTCGGTCAAAGCTGTAATATCTGGACATCATCATACCGGTAATTTTGTGAATTATGAAGGCTTACCGTTGATTACTCTGGAAGGCATGGTGGAAACAAAGGACCAAAATGCTTACGGAATTTTAGAAATCAGGGATGAACATTTAGAGATTAAGGGTTTTGGCCGATTGGTCAGTAGGCTTATTGAGATAAGATAATACATGCAAAGATTGCCTTAATAAATATTGCTTGAACTCTTTTAAGGGTTGAAAAGCAATATTATATAATGCTTTATTAGAGGTTTATTGTGGGTTTGTATTTAAACTCATAATATGATAAACTACTTTAATTAAAATAATTTGAGAAAAGAATTGAGTTGAAATCATCTACTCCAAAGTGTTAAGGAAATGTTAAAATTACCGAATATTGATAAAAAACATGTAGTGAATTATAGACATTTCTTTATTCATTTTAGTCAATTTATCATTTTGCAATAATTAATAAAACATCATAAAAGTCTATTAAACAATTTATTACAATACAATAACAATATTTTTTGCCATTTCATGTATTTACGCATAGTGTTTGAATAAGTAAGAGCACACATAAACTATAAACACTAACAAAATGGGAAAATTTAACTTCAATAAAGATGTGATGGGCCAGTCCCAAGTATTAATGGATTATGCGAAAAAATTCACAAACAATTCGAACGATGCCGAGGACTTATTGCAAGATACTTTGATTAAAGTTTATAAGTATATTGACAGTTATAAAGAAGGAACTAATTTAAAGGGCTGGATTTATACCATTATGCGTAATACTTTTATAAACAATTATCGAAGGAAAACGATCAGTAATGGAATTGTTTCTCAGAAAGAGGAATTAACAGCTTCAGACCTTTCGAAGTCTGCGGTTAGGAATAATGCTGAAAATACATTTATGGGAGCTGATATTCAGGAGGCGTTGATGAAACTTCCTGAAGCATATTACACACCTTTTGTTATGTATTTTGAAGGCTATAAATATTATGAAATCGCTGAACATCTACAGATACCTGATGGAACTGTAAAAACAAGAATCCATGTTGCACGTAAAATGCTACAAAAAGATCTTTCGGTTTATAAGATGTCAAGAATCGCATAAATCCAAGAAGAAGTAAATTTTCGACTTAGAATATTAAATAGGATGATGAAGGACGCTAGCTTTTAGTTAGCGTTTTTTTTGCAGTAAATTTTTTGAAAAAATAGAGAACAAGCAAGAACTGTGAATATCCATATACTGCATCTTCAATTGGTATGGTTAGCAAACGTATACCTAAAAAATTGTCGGGATTATAGTTAACGATTGGGCTTTCAATACCAGTTCCGGTCAAAACGCCGTTAACGGGAAAAAAACCGAGCATAAGAATTGTAAATACTAATGATGCTTTTCCAATCCAGTCTACCCGAGCTATGAAATGAAGAAATATAACGGTGCCTAATGTAGCAATAGCAGTCACCAAGGTATAGATCTTATCATGATGCAAGAGACCGATTAATGAGCAGACGATTATAGTAATAAATACTATTAGATTATTGAAACCTTGAAGCCAATTTAGGTTGAAAAATTTATCGATACAGTAGTACGTAAAAATGCAGGAAAAGGGGATACAGATAAAAAACAACCATTCTTCCAAAGGTAAACCCGCAATAACCAACCCTAAGGTATACTTAGTATCAAACCACCAAACGCCATGGGCGGTGAACCAGATATCCCAAGCGATAAAGGGAATAGCGACAATAACAGCAGCGAGAAGAAAGCTTCCAAAATAATGATCGAAACGAATTCTTCTATCAAATGATGCTATAAAACAGATTATAACTGTAAAGAAAAGTATAAGGATATAGGTGTATTCCATTATTTCTTGACTGAATTAAAATACATTTTAAAATACTTTATAGGAACATATAGAAAACCAAAGCATTCGCCATGGTATTTACCTGTATGCTTATGATGTTGTTTATGAGCTCTGCGTAATGCTAAGAAATAAGGATTTTCTGTTTTAGTTAGCAATTTGATTCGTTGATGGATAAAAATATCATGAACAAAAAAATAGGCCATTCCATAAAGCATAATGCCGAGTCCAATGAAAAATAGTTCATTATAATTATCCAGGGATCCAAAATACATCAAGGCAATAGTAGGTATGGCGAATATGACAAAGAAGTAATCATTTTTTTCTAATGGTCCATCATTGCTGTGGTCATGATGATCCTTATGCAGAACCCATAAGAACCCATGCATAATATATTTATGTATGATCCAGGTAGCACCCTCCATTAAAATAAAAGTTAGCAAGGTTATCAAGACATTCATAATTAACTTTTTTTATTAAACAACTTATTTAATATCACTTTTCTATAATCAAAGATACCCTCTAGTTTATGTTTGACAAGCAAGCTGTGCGCTATATTTCCAATCATACCAAATGGCAACTCATATGTTACGGTATCTTTCATTAAGACGCCATCTAGATGAGGAATAAATTCATGGTAATGATTCCAATAACGATAAGGACCCCTCTCCTGTTCATCCGTAAAACTCTTAAATTGATCAACCTGGGTAATAAGTGTCCTCCATTTTAAAGGAACATTCAAAATAGGTGAAACAATATATTCAATGACCATACCTTCATAGATCTCCTCTCCCAATTCTTTAGTCAAAACCTTAAATTTCATATTATTTGGAGTAATCTCTGATAGATTATAAGGTGATGAAAAGAATTTTCATGCCGTTTCTAAGTCAATCTTTAAGATCTGCTCTCGTTTCAATTCATATCTCATTTAATCCTCCAATAAATTATTGACATTTTTTAATACGACTTCCGATGCTAAAAGTTTACGGTTGTTTCTAATAAATTCTTTGTCCTCTTTGATATTTGATTTATATCCAAGGAAAGAAGGTGCATTTTTTTGGATAGATAGCCTTATAAAACGAATTTCCGGATTTTGAGGTTCTTTTTTTATTGCATCTTCAATATACTCACGACCTTGCTTAAATGTTTTTAATTTTGATAATGGGTTTGAAGCATGGTTTGCCCAGATGCTCCTCAATCCACCTAAGTAGGCCAAATGTGTAGCTGAGTTATATTTGGAATTCTCTAATTTATCAATCATCGATTTACACAAACCTTTGTCCTCAAAGCATTTGGTATAATTTATTCGGACCTCATCGGTATCGGTAGCGAAGGAGAATGTACTAATTAATAAGAATATAGAAATGATACTTATAAAATTCCAATTGATCATAACCAAGCTGATTTATATCTGACATAACTTTTAAAAGCCACATAAGCCTTTTCAGAGTTAGCTACCCGAACTCTATTATTTAAGATTTCATGGGAGGATTTGCTCCTAATCTTTTTGAATAGGGATAGATAATATTTATAAGCAAGGTATACCCCAAACATAGCTGAACTAGGCAGTTTTTTAATGCCAACCAAAGCTTCCTTAAATTCAGCATGGATCTCAGTTTCAATTTTTTCTTTCACCTCATTATTGAAAACTTCCATATCAATGTTTGGAAAATAAGTCCTGCCAAGGATGTGGTAATCGTCTTTAAGATCCCTTAAGAAGTTTATTTTTTGAAATGCTGACCCAAGTTTCATAGCATAGGGTTTTAGGTTTTCATACTGTTCCTTATTACCCTCGGTAAAAACCTGTAAGCACATCAAACCAACCACTTCAGCGGATCCAAAGATATATTCTTTATATAAATCAGAATTATAATCTATTTTCTGCAGGTCCATAGCCATACTATGCAGAAATTGATCGATTAAATTACGGTCAATTTTATATTTATGAACCGTTTCTTGAAAAGATTGAAGGATAGGATTAATGGATATCCCTTCAATTAAGGCATTATCAGTTTCAATTTTTAATCTACGAAGTAATTTTTCTTTGTCATAGCCATGAAAACTATCAACGATTTCATCCGCCAATCGAACATATCCATATATGGCATAAATGGCATTTCTAATATTTGGTTTCAAGGCTAAAATCCCTAGGGAAAAGCTAGTGCTGTACTTTTTAGTAATTACCTTACTAACAGAAAAGGACAGTTCATCAAATAGTTGTTTCATAGGTCTTTTTATATAGATTATTAATTTCTTGAGCGACTACCTTACCTGATATGATTGAAGGTGGCACACCAGGTCCCGGAACGGTCAACTGACCGGTATAAAATAAATTATTCAATTTTCTATTTCTGATTTTGGGTTTTAGCACAGCGGTCTGTCTTAGCGTATTGGCAAGACCATAGGCATTTCCTTGATACGCATTATAATCTTCAACAAAATCACTTACACAGTAACTCCTTTTAAATTCTATTTTATTATATAGATCCTGAATTCCCGTATGTTTTTCGATTCTTGACAGCATTTCCTTTAAATACCTTTCGCGGGTATTTTCATCATCACGTAAGCCTGTTGCCAGTGGCATTAAGAGGAAAAGATTTTCCTTATTGACCGGGGCGACATTTGGGTCCGTCTTTGATGGACAGCAGGCATAAAACAGCGGCTTTTCTGGCCACATTTTATCGGAATAAATATAATGAATATGACTATCTAAGTCGTTTTCAAAAAACAAGGTATGATGGTTTAGATTTGGAATTTTTTCACTTATACCCAGATAATAGATTAAGCTGGATGGGGCAAAAGTTTTTTTTGACCAATATCCTTCTTCATAATTTCTATACTCCTTATCCAGTAAAGTTTCGGTATGATGATAATCAGAAGAAGCAATTACGGCATCAAAATCATGGTCAATGCCATTAACCTTTAAAGATTTTACCTGTTTATTGGAGATGTTAATTTTATCAACTGGAGAATTAAAATGAAAGATTGCACCATTGTGTTCAGCAACGGTTTTCATTGCCAGTACCAGTTTATAAAATCCTCCCATGGGATAATGTGTACCTAATGCATATCCTCCATAGTTCATCAAGCTATACAATGCTGGGATGTTTTTGGGAGATGCCCCTAAAAAGATAACTGGAAACTCCATTAGAGTTCTTAGTTTCTGATTCTTAAAATAGCCGGACACATATTTTCTAAAGTTGGTTAAGAGATCTAATTTGATAGCATGTTTTGCTATTTCAAGGTTCATAAACTCAGTCCAGGAATGGCAAGGCTTATTGACGAATTTTTGCATTCCAACTTCATATTTAAATTTTGCGGATTGCATAAATTCGTCGAGCCGCTTTCCAGCGCCGGTTTCTAGACTTTCGAATAATTCTTTTAGCTCTTGATAATTTTCAGGAATATTGATACCCCCCTCTTCAAAAACCATTTCAAACTGTGGATTAAGGGAAACCAATCGGAAAAAGTCTTCAGATGTATGTCCAAAATCGGAAAAGAAATTTTCAATGATGTCAGGCATCCAATACCAACTTGGTCCCATATCGAATACATAGCCTTTGTCAGAAGAAAATTGCCTAGCTCTGCCTCCAGGTCGCGCATTTTTTTCGAAAACATGAACCTCATGCCCTTCTGCTGCGACGTATGCTGCAGCAGATAATCCTGAGAATCCAGATCCTATAATAGCAATTTTCTTTTTCATGTTTCTATTTCTTATTTTTCAATGCTTCATCCAATAAAAATTCAGCATCAATATTCTTATCATAAATATGCTGATGAAAATTCTCCAGTTTATTTAATAATCGGATCAGTTCCATTTTCTCTGGATGGGTCAAATTTCCTGTTACAATATTGGTAGCATGTCTAATTTTATCCATCTGCTTTTCTAGAACAATCAACCCCAACTCTGCAATTTTTAATACCTTGCTTCTTTTATCTTTTTCAGAATTTTTCTGTTCTACCCAACCCTGAGAGATTAACCTATTAATAATTTGAATTCCAGCAGGTTTTTCATGCACATTCTTCTTAATTAGATCCATTTTAGACATCTCGCCAAAGGACTTAAGGGTAATCAGAAATATAAAATCCTCTTGAGATGAAAAATCAGAACCAAACATTGCTGACTTGGAATAACTCTTTGCATATCTATTCATATGTACAATCAAGGTGCTAATCACACTTTCTGGAGAACGACCGGTATGCTTTCCCTCCCACTCTGGTTCTAAAAAACTTGCTTCATCCCTATAATTTTCGACGATCCAACGCTTAAAATCTGCTACTGTTCCCAAACAATTTTTACCATACTCACTTTGATAATCTGCAATCAAATCAAGTATGTCTTTGATTAAATTAACATTCATTATTAATATTTAGTATGTAAATATACTATTAAATATTATATTTAGTATTTTTTTATACTTATTTATTGATTAATACGAATATTTGAATTGAAAAATATAGGAGTGTGATGCACATCACAAGTTTGTCATTAAATTGATTTTCTATATTTTTTCAAATAATTAACTTACCTTTATATCCACAGGCTCTGCCGACGCTATTCTGAAACCGATCTGGACACACATATCTTTTTTAGTTTTTGCATTTTCAGCTGCTAAATTTATTATTGAAAAATGTGCAGTTACAATTGATTTTGCATTTCAAAACTCCATTCACAGCTCCATAACTCATAATAAATTGAATAAATTAGTAACAAAATAAAGGGGGAACTCTTTAATATCATTCAATAAATAATATAATAACAATGGAACAAGGAAAAGTAAAATTCTTCAACAACACTAAAGGATTTGGATTTATTACACCTGATAATGGTGGTGAAGATATCTTCGTACATACTACAGGATTAAGAGATAATATCCGTGAAAACGATACTGTGACGTATGACGTTGAAAAAGGTAAAAAAGGCTTAAATGCAGTAAACGTACGCGTTGCATAGTACTCCTTCAAAAGTACGTTTTACGTAATAAAATATAAAAGACCTGCTTAAACAGGTCTTTTATATTTTATTAGATTTTAATAATTTGAGGTATAATATAGTCTTAAATGGACTTATAGATTAAGAATTTAAGGATTTTTAATTTAAGCACAATCGGCAAATATATTTTTCTCTTCGGTAATTTGTTCAATTTTGTTAGATTTTCTAACGTAGAGAACTGTTATTAGGATACCTGCTAATGACATTAATGCTCCTACCAGTACTGGGGAAGTGTATCCGAATCCATTATCTAATGGTAAGCCACCGAAGTATGCTCCCAAAGCATTTGCAATATTGAAACATGCTGGACCTAAGGATGCGACTAACATTTCTGCATTGGATTTAACGGAATTTAATAGCAATAATGTTAATGATGGCACTAATGCAAATGTTGCCACTCCTGTAAGGAAAGTCATCAATAAATTCGCTATTGCGTTGCTTGCTGTAAAGTAAATTAAAAGCATACATACTATTTGTAATGCCATTACTGAAATAACTACCGTGACAGGAGAGAATTTGTCAGTAAGCTTCCCTCCGATCAGATTTCCAACAAACATGCCCAATCCAGCCAAAATCATGATGTAAGGAAGATAACTATTGCTGATTCCGGATACTTCACTCATTAATGGTGCGATATATGAAATCCAAGCAAATAATGCTCCAGGTCCTAAAGAAAAAATCAATACCATAAACCATATATTGCTATTCCTGAATATTGAAAAATCCTTCCATGGATTTTCTTTTGTGGCTCTAGGTTCAGTTTTTGGCATCCATAACTTCAAAGCTAAAATGGTCAATATCCCGATAAATGCAATTAATAGAAAGGTATACCTCCAAGAATAATGGTGACCAATATAGGTTCCTATCGGTACTCCCAATAGATTCGCTATTGTTAATCCAGAAAACATGGTTGCTACGGCCTGCGCTTCTTTTCCTTTATCTGCCAACCGACTTGCGACTACGGATCCCACGCCAAAGAATGCACCATGTGGCAATCCAGCAATAAATCTGGATGCTAAAAGAAAGTTATAATCAGGTGCTATTATGGAAAGGCCATTGAAAATCGTAAATAAGGCCATTAGTATAATCAATATTTTGGTTGGGGAGAATTTGTTTAATCCTACCACTAATAATGGAGCTCCAACAACAACGCCTAAAGCATAGGCCGAAATTAAATACCCTGCTTCCGGAATCGAAACCTGGAGGTCCTTTGCTACATCAGGCAACATGCCCATAATCGTAAACTCAGTCACCCCTATTCCTAATCCTCCTAATGCAAGGGCTAATAAACTTTTCTTCATATAAACTAATTTGATAATGCAAAAATGTTGGAATTATTTATATTATACAAATAAATTAAGTGATACAGATGTATCATAAAAATTATAATAAAAAATTATATTGCAGTTCATAAAAACGAAATCACTTTAGATTTTCTCAAACTGTAAATGATATTGTTTAAATTATATGAAACTATTTTGGATGATTTACTTTAACCTGCTATTATGAATTCTAAAAACGCATACCTTGAAATTTTAAAAGAGCAATATAATTTTGAACTTCAGAGAGAGGATAAATTTGATAAAACCTTACCTATATCACTTACAATACTTCCAATTCTTATAAGTGGAATTTTTTATGTGGTAAATACCTATTTTCCTAATAGCAGCAATCCATATATATTTTGGATAGTTTTGATTTCTCTATTGAGCATATGTGTGGCGAGTTTTTTTTGGGTAATTTCTGTGCTTCATCACACTATTGGCTACAAAGGGAAATATAAATATGGGAATGAATCGAAAGATTTAAAATCAAAATATAGTTCAATTAAAGAGTTATTTTCAGCTTCGCAATATAATAAACATGAATTAATTGCTGATCGTCTCATAGACTATCAGATTGAAAGATTAATAGAATGCAATCAAAATAATAAAGAAATAAATGATAGAAGGGCAGCATCTTACCATGGTTATAGGGTAATTTTAATGTTCATAATTTGCCTTGCTACTTTACTGTCAATAATTCTAATTATAGAGAAAATAGGAGTATTTATTTAGATTAACATTACTCAAATCAAGAAAGACTATGATCAAAATCTACCATAACAATAAATGCAGTAAGAGCAGAGAGGCACTCGAAGTTTTAAAGAAAGGTAATGAAGAATTTGAAATTCAAGAATACCTAAAAAATATCCCTAATAAATCAGAATTAACAAACATTCTTAAAATGCTAAAGCTAAAGCCTATAGAATTGATACGGAAAAATGAATCGATTTTCAAGGAGTATTATGCTGATAAAGATATGAGTGATTCAGAATGGATTGATGTTATGATTGAGCATCCCATTCTAATTGAACGGCCAATCGTAGTTAGGAATGGTAAAGCAGCAATTGGAAGACCGATCGAAAAAATTATTGAATTATTGAAGTAATAAAAAGAGGCATTCAATGAAATGCCTCTTACTTTTAATATTCTTTTGGTGAGACAACAATTCCATCATCATCACAATAAACGTAATGTCCTGGTGTAAATTTTATATCAGCAAATTGAACTTCGATATCCTTTTGCCCGCCTTTTGTTTTCTCACTTCGGTAAGGATTAGTTCCTAAAGCCTGAATACCGAAATTTAGTTTAGCAATTTCCCAAGTATCGCGAATAACTCCATTGACTAATACCCCTCGCCATCCATTTTTTATGGCAATTCTACACATGTTATCGCCCATAAGAGCCCTCCTATCCGACCCGCCACCATCAATGACCAGTACTTTTCCGTTTCCGTCTTCAGAAAGGATTTCCTTAATAAGCTCATTCTCTTCGAAAACTTTAACCGTCACTATCTTACCGTGAAAGTTTGTTCTCATACCAAAATTTCTGAATCCAATAGGTTTTGCCACTTGCAGGTCAGAGATAAATATATCACAAAGATCTGCTGTATAAATAATTTTCATAAAGATGATTGTAATTAATTAACCAACATTGCAATGTAGCTATTGTTTTGATTAAATAGTCTATTTTCCAAGAAGATTTGAAAATAAATGTTATCAAACAATAAAAACATTAATAACAGAAAATAGGCATCTTTATTCTATTAAAATATTAAGATGAATAAGAAATAATTAAGATAGAAAAAGGTTTTAAGTCTTGCTGTTTGGAAAATTTGGTATAAAAAGAAACCGTATCAAATATTGAAATTTGATACGGTTTCCTTCTTATAAGACCTCGAGATATTATCTATCTAAGTCTTTTAGCCAACTTTGAACTTCTTCACGAGTTTTACCCGTTTTTTTCTGAAGTTTTCCGTAAAGCTCATCTTCTTTTCCTTCAACATACAATAGATCATCATCCGTTAGATCTGCATATTGTTGCTTTACTTTACCTTTTAAGATATTCCATCTTCCTTTTAAATCTAATGAATCCATAATACTTTTAATTTTTAAATGTTCTTATATAATTAATGTGTGTTGTATATATTGAACAAGGCTAGATTTAAATCGTTGGATTTTTTTTGAATTAATTGAAATGCTTTCACAAACCATTGTATTATAAAATTGTTCTTAGATTATGGATTTAAACAGAACATTTACACATACACATATGGAACGCGATATTAAATTCAGCGTAACCTATGATCCGCAGACTCACTCTTTCAATGTAGTGGAAGACGATAGCAAGAATTATATTTTAAAGTTTTCAGGAAAAAGCTGTATCGGGTGAATACTAAGCTTTTATAGAGATTCTCAAAGAAGTCAGGTAACGATTTGGTAACGGTGCTTATTGCTTTGTTCTTCAATAC
>NZ_SMMI01000034.1 GCF_009733535.1 Sphingobacterium endophyticum
CTTTCAATGCAAAGATAAAGGCTTTCAGAAGCCAGTTTAGAGGTGTAGGTGACATCAATTTCTTCCTGTTCAGGTTAACCAAATTATTTGCTTAGTCCACAGGTTTTGAAACTGATCCCAAACTTTCGGTATGATCCCAAAAACCCCGGTTCGAATCTGCCACACCCGGACACAAAAAAAGCCCGACGGAGTCGAGCTTTTTATTGTGTCGGGGTGGCAGGATTCGAACCTACGACCTCCACATCCCAAATGTGGCGCGATACCGGGCTACGCTACACCCCGAAATGGTATCACCTTTGTCTTGTGTGGCACAAATATACAATCTTTCCCAATAATCTACCAAATGCTAATCCAAACATTAAATTAACCTATTGATTATTATGGAAATAAATTCAAATTTCCTCCACACAATACCCCTCTTTTAAACGTTTATACTGTAAAATAGGATTTAAATACGATATTTGAACAGGAATCAAACATTCCATCACACATAATTTTCAAGATAATTATGAAGAAACTATTTAGAAATTGCTTGGTCATTTCCCTACTATTTACCGCTTGTGTTTCCAATAACAAGGAGCAACAAGGATCAGACAGTATTTCCGTGGAAAATCCTGATGAATATAACCTCAGCAAACCCGAAATCCTGGAAGATTACATCTTAGCTTTAGACTCAACAGATGTAGGCAGTGTAGGAAAAGCAACTGCTAAATTCAAGGAACTCTTCGAGCAAAAAGAAAGCTCTGAAAATGATAAAGGCGTATCCATTATTATGGACTATATCGATAAAGTATCCATGTATGCGAATCGATCGGTTTTTGAAGAAGACATCAACTACAGACCATTGGTTAATATAGAGTTTGATGGAGGGAAAGCTGCCGTACCGAGCGATCTTGAAGATGTGTACGAAAAGATTAATAATAATGGCTTCCGCGTTCGCGAAGCAGAAGGGATGTTTGACCTTCAACCCAATCCTATTTATTTCCAGGATAATTTCTACCCATACATCACTTCCGACTTTGAAATACTACTCCAACAATTAGGCCGTGACAATATGGAAGGATATGCCTCTGATGCTGCAATTGCCATTCCTTTCCAATCCTTAGTCCAAAGAACGGTATGGTATGAAGACTTCGCCAATAAAACCAAAGGAACAACCGCAGGCGACCTTGCAAAAAAAGAATACGAAAAGTATTTCACTACGCTAACCATCGGTATGGATAATACACCAGCCATCGAAAGCCAGCAAGCATCTCCATATTTTCAGGAAGCATACACCTACCTGAAGGACTTCGCCCCAAACTCCGAAACTTACAAAAAATTAGAACCCTATATCGCTTTACTTCAAGAACAAAAAATCGACGAAGCAAAAGCCTTGGTCCCAAATCTAATCGGAAAATCACTTTAAAATATTTAGCTGGAAAAATTTAATTATAATAAAATCTACATCTTTAAATTTAACCCCCATTCAATTACCCATCAAGTATCAAAAAAAATACTATAAAGCCCCACAAGTCTAACTACTAAATACTATCTACTAAATACTAATCCATGACCCAATCCTTACCCAAGCCAGCCAAAACCGTAGATCTTCATGCAGAAGCCTTTCTTGCAGACCTTGAAGATTATGAATTGGATGAACTGCTTGCGGAATCCATTGATTACTTAAGAGAGAAGTTAGATGCAGCGATTTATTGGTCATACCCTGAGATCAAATTCATCCATGGAAAAGGAAAGGGAGCACTAAAGAACGCTGTTTATGAGGAATTACGCATTTACAAGCAGTCTGGCGCCATAAGTCATTTCCACCCCTCCTATTCCAATGAAGATATTGTCGTGGTTGTTATAGGCTTATAAGACCTTTACACGATAAACCTCATAAGGATATTGAACCATATCCTTTCCTTCATTCCATTGTGCTAGCAGTTGCATTTGTGCACATGAAAAGTAGAGATACCCATCCGAACCAACACCCAACGAATCTGGCCACAATAATCTAGGATCCTGAACTACGATTTCCAATTTCCCATCCGGAGTCAATCTGCGAATGGAATAGTCGATCGAAGTCGTTAGGTAAATATTACCAAGCCGGTCTGCGACCAAACCATGCGTAATCCCAACCTCTCCCATATCCTCAACTTTAGTTAGTAATTCTGTTTCTGAAAGATTTGGATCAGCCAGGTATTTTGTTTCAATGCGGTATAAATTCAGATCATTGATCGGCTTAAAATAAAACCACTTATTATCCTTTGTCAAAGCTATTCCATTGACATTAGACTTAAACGGATTACCATCCTTATCCCGCATTTCATGATCATTGTACTTCAGCACAATATCCTTTTTTGCCAGCGTAAATTTAGTATTGGAAAGCACTTTTCTGGTTTTACCGGTTTTTAAGTCCAATACAATGATCGAAGCTTGCCCCGGATCCGACAGATAGGCCAATTGCTTATCTGTATCCACACGAACATCATTCAGTCCCGATTTACTTTTATCTAAATCATGAAACGTAAAGAGCTTTTTGACCTGGTTATCTTTCAAATCTATCTGAACCAATTTAAATTGGCCTTCATGTTTTTCAGCACTGCCCGATGCTCCGAAAATAGATCCAGAAGGTGCAGGCTTGGAATCCAAAACCCAAAGTTGATCCTGCGTATCCACATAAATATCTTGAACGTTTAAAAAGTGTGTTTTATAATCTCCTTCTTCTGCATTCCAATCCTTGTTTGGAAAGCCCACCCTTTCGCCGTTTACAATTTCCGTCAGTCCAAACAGGTAGGGATCTTTTTTGGGGAAGGATACAAAAACGCGGTTGTCCGAAGAAACTGAAACCCCAATAGGTTGAGATTTCCCAAAAGAAGCAACAACTTCTAAATTAGGATCCTTTTTTTGAGCCATAGCATTACAGATTAAAGTAGCAGCAATTATAATCGATGAACAGATAATTTTCATAAGCAAATCGTTTCCCTAGCCTTAAAGATAGCATCTAATCAAAGAACAAAAGACCTTCCCTTAAGTTTTATTTCTTTCGACATTCCCTCGACTCTCAGTCGTGTTTTGCTCGTGTCTGGTCCGCACCTTGGTTTGACATTGTCCACAGCTCGTCCGCTTGTGAGCGGACGAGCTGTGGATAACCTTTGGACAAGCTGTGGATGAGACACGAGCAAAACACGAGCAAATACCATCTAAAACCCAACCAAAATCCCAAACTCCATCTAACTCTTACGCTGCCTTTTACACCCACTCCTCTATCCACCTTCACCCTATCCCACACTGACCTTTGTCTTTCCACCTAATCTTCCCCCACAACACCGTACATATTCTACCTTCCATCTAAACTTCCAACCTCCTTAAACCCTTAAACCACTTTAATCCTCTCTTTCCGCATACCCCTACTCCCTCCCAAACCCTATCCTCCACCTTCTACCAGCCCACAAAAAAACCACCCATAAAATATGAGTGGTTTTCTCTTTGTCTCCAAAAGCCTCATTTTCCAGCATCTCGCCAAAAAATCAAGCATCAAAAACAAATCTTTATAGACCCTTAAGGTCTACTGTCTTATGTCTTATGTCTTATGTCTCCCTGTCTATTCTCCCCCCTTAACAATACTAATTTTTCTAAACTCAATCGGACCGTGGTCACCTTGGATATATAGCGGTCCTGGTTCGCCTTCCTTGCTATCCAATGCGCCACCGGTGATTCCCGGGATCTCCTGTTTGGTTATAACCGTTTGTCCATTGATCGTAACAGTAACTAAACGACCTACCAAAGTTATTTCCATATTGTTCCATTCGTTAGGACCTTTGGTCACTAAAGCATTTGGTGTTAGGAAACCATAGATTGCACCGAAATATAAATTTCCGGGATGCCTATCCTTAGGAGAGTCTTCGATTTGAACTTCATAACGGCCTCTTAGATATACACCGGAGTTACTTCCTTCAGGGTATCGGAATTCCAAGTTTAATTTGAAGTCTTCAAACGTATCTTCTGTAATTAAGTTAGCACCAGCAGCTTCATTAGTTAAGATGCCATCTTTTACGGTCCATTTGTTCTGATCGTTAGAAGGTTTCCAACCTGTCAGGTCCTTACCGTTGAACAATTCAACCGCAGCACCCCATTTAGGTTCAGCAGTGCGGTTCAAGTAAGGAGCTTTTGATCCTGAGAAAGTATATTTCTCACCGTTATTGCTAGTGATGGTTCCTTTTAAAGCTCCACCAGCCAATTCACCTTCGATTACAAAATCACCTTCACCACCTTCCCACTGTGGTGGAATGGCGAATGAGAATTTTCCGTCTTTTAAGATGATATGTGAGATAGGTCTGCTACTTCCGCTGTCACCAACCCAGTAACCTACCAAAGTTGCGAAACCCGATAATTTGATTTCAATCCATGAAGGAACTTGCTTGCCGTTTTTGTCAACGTTTAAGTCCCAACGACCTAAAAGGTCTTTGGATTCTTCAGGAATAGTTTGTGATGCAGGATTGTGTTCCACTTCTTCTTTCTTTTCTTGATTGTCTGCTTTTTCTTGATTTCCGTTCTGGCAAGAGGTCAATCCTAATCCTAGAATACTAGTGAAGGCTAACCCGTAAGCAAATTGTTTGATCATCGTTAATTGTATTTGATTGATTGTATATATTAAACTTTATAGTACTGTTCAAATCCTGTCCTTGGCGGAGGACCGATCAGTAATGCATTGGCGAATTTATCGTTTGTAATTTCTTTTTTCACCGGATCGAACTGGAATTTTGAATTTAAGCGCTGTGCAATTACGCCTAAACAGAATACCTGACTCAATGGTCCGGCAATATCGAATGAAGAACGTGTTTTTTCCTCACCTTTACAAGCCTTCAAGAAGTTTGCAAAGTGATTGGATGGTGACGTTGGCACCTCCGGTAATTTATTGGCAAGGTCATTAGCTTTAGATTCCGGGATAATGGAAAGCGTACTTCCATGTGACCCGCCTTTGAAGGTGAGGTCTTTGCCATAGATGATTTTACCGGGATTTAATTTTGCTGGCTCCAGATTTCCAGTACTTGGAGGAGGAATATTCGGGTCTAACCCCGAAACACCATAGCCTTCAGGAATTGGAGGTAGGTTTTTGAGTCCATCATACCACATAATATCCAAAGCAGGCATTCCTTTACGTTTTGGAAAGCTGAACTTTAAGGTCGAAGACATCGGGAAGAAAAAGGAATTATGGCCTTCCAGATATTCAGCACCAACTTCTGTTGGTAAGCCTAGGTTTAGGAACTCGTGGGAAGTATCCAAGATGTGGGCACCCCAATCCCCTAAAGCTCCCATTCCAAAATCAAACCAACAACGCCATTGACCGTTGATAAAGTCTTTATTGTAATTATGTCCGATGGTTTGCATCTGCCATAAATCCCAGTCCAATGTTCCAGGGATTTGTTCTGCTGGCGGGAAGTTTTTCATATTGACATCCCATCCGTGCCATCTCCGTGGCATATTCATATGACCAACGATCTTGGTTACATCTTTAATAATTCCGGCCTCTTTCCAAGCCTTGAACTGGAAATAATTGGCTTCAGAGTGCCCTTGATTACCCATTTGGGTAGCCAGTTTAGGGTTCTTCTTAGCCTTGGCCATCATTAATTCGACCTCCAAAAAGGTCCGAGCCATTGGTTTTTCTACATAAACATGTTTACCTAAGTCCAATGCCATCATGGTAATCGGGAAATGGGAAAAATCCGGAACCCCAATGGAAACCGCATCAATCTGATTACCCATCTTATCAAACATCTGACGGAAGTCTTGAAATCTTGGCACATCAGGAAACTGTTTCAGAATTGCTTCTGTATGTTTTGCGCCCATATCGACATCACATAGTGCGACGATATTACATAATCCGGTTTTATAAAGTTCGCCCAGGATTTCTGCAGCTCTATTTCCGATACCGATTGCGGCCAAGTTTACGCGCTCATTTGGCTTCGCCATCAAGATATTTCCAAAAGGACTGCTCGCCATGGTTAACGCACCACCGGCAATGATAGATTTCTTTAAAAAACTTCGACGTGAAAAATGATGATTCATCAAATTGTGAGTTTAGGTTTACGAATGTTACATGAATGTTTAGCCTAAAATTAAAAAAAAATCCTAATTTCAGGCACCTAATTGGTCATTAATCCATAAACCTGTTACAATAAAGACAAAATAAGATGAAAAGAACCTATCTGAAAACTGCATTGACAAGTTCATTTACCTTTCTCCTATTGAGTAGCTTAACGATCTCCTGCCAGCAAGAAAATAAGGCTGAGGAAGGATGGGAATCCCTCTTCAACGGCAAGGATCTGTCAGGCTGGAAACCCTTGGCAGGGAAAGCAGATTACCATGTGGAAGATGATGCTATTGTAGGGGTCATGACGAAAGGAACACCAAATTCCTTTTTGGTAACTGAAAAAGAATATGGAGATTTCATCTTGGAGGTTGATGTTAAACTAGAGGGAAATACGACGAATTCAGGAATTCAAACACGCAGCCATTATGACTCGACAGCTAACAATGGCAGCGGCAGGGTTTACGGTAGACAATTGGATATCGATCCTACAGGACGTGCCTGGACAGGGGGCATATATGATGAAGGCCGTAGAGAATGGCTTTACACTTTGGAATTAAATCCGAATGCAAAGACAGCCTATAAACCCAATGAATTTAATCACTACAGGATTGAAGCCATTGGAAATGAAACCAAAACTTGGGTCAATGGTGTTCCGGCAGCATTTGTAATCGACAGCTTAGATGATTCCGGATTTATTGCACTTCAGGTGCATAGCATAGCGGATTCATTGGATGGCAAAAAAGTGTATTTCAAAAACATCAAGATACAGACGAAAGATTTAAAGGCAACGGAATTCCCTAAGGATGTTTATGTGGTCAATACGATTGCGAACGACCTTTCAGAAGCTGAAAAAGCAGCAGGATATGCGCTATTATTCAATGGGAAGGACACAACAGGATGGCATAGTGCACGAAGCGACAAATTTCCGGAGAAAGGATGGAAAATCGAAAACGGCATCATACAGGTACAAAAATCGGATGGCGGAGAATCAACCAACGGTGGCGATATCGTAACAAATAAACAATATAAAGCTTTTGACCTATCCTTTGATTTCAAATTGACACCGGGAGCAAATTCTGGAGTTAAATATTTTGTGACCTTAGATGAGGCCACAAAAGGTTCGGCAATCGGACCGGAATACCAAATTTTAGATGATGAGCTGCATCCCGATGCTAAATTGGGGAAAGATGGAAATAGAACATTGGCTTCTTTATATGATCTAATTACCTCTGACAGAAATCCTAGACCTAGAAAACCAATTGGTGAATGGAACCGAGGAAGAATTGTCGTAACTCCGGATAACCATGTTACTTATTTTCTGAATGGATTCAAGATGTTGGAGTTCGTTCGAGGATCGGAGGATTTCAGGAAATTAGTTGCAGGTAGTAAATATAAAGATTGGAAAGATTTTGGAGAAGCAGAGCAGGGACATATCCTATTGCAGGATCATGGCGATGCAGTAGCTTTTAGAAGCATAAAGATTAAAGAACTATAAAAAGAAATAGGCCCTGATCGTAGTCATGGTCGGCAGATTTTCTTCCGACTTTTTTGTTTTTTATATGTGCAAAAATAATTTTATAATTATCTGATAATCAAATAATTAACTTGTTTTTATCGTTTAAATTTTGTATTTTTATACTGATAATCA
>NZ_SMMI01000035.1 GCF_009733535.1 Sphingobacterium endophyticum
CTTAAAGAAATCAACCTCTTGATCTTCATTTAAAAATCCAACTTGCAATACTTCAGTTTTAATAGCACACAACATTTCATTTAGAAACAAAGTCATTTGATATGCTTCATCAGATGACCGTATCATTTGAGAAGAAATTTTGTCCTCCTTATGCCGAATTTCTGATAATATTTTACTCAATATAATTTCCATAGCATAGATGTTTTTAAAGTTTGCAGAATTTTATTCAGAACTCATCTAGTTCTTGGTATGCCAAAATTTGGAAATAATATTGAAACCAACACCACAGGTTTCCCCATATTGGGAAAGATTTTTTTGAATATTGTGTGCAAAAAGGGTAAAGCCTTATAGACTTTACCCTTTTATTTATTAAATTTGCAATGATGATTTACAAGGTAATTCAATGAAAGTAAGCGCAGTGTGCACCATTACTAAATCGTTACCGATAAAGTTTTTCACTATTGTAAGTTACTCTTTATTAGCCAATTTTGGCTATATTAATCTTTTTAGTAAAAAAGAGAAGATACATTTTGGCTAATTGTCCTAAATCCCCAGCTACCCAACAATGAAGTTATACTCCTTGTTTGCAAAAATTTATCCAGGATATTCTGAATAAAAACACTAAATTCCATCAAAAAAAACTTGCCCTTATTATTACTGATAATACATTTTCATTTACAGATATTGTTTTTTATATGATTCTGCATGAACATATTTTCTTACTTGTTGTAATACCGGATTCAGGAAGTGTTGAAGCATCACAAAACCCTTAATCATCAAAATTGCTGATTACATGATACTTGATAGCGGTTCCTTTACCAGCGACTGGAAAGGTGGTAACATTTGCAGGAAAATCGGACGCAGTTCGAGTTTCCTATAGCAGACCTGTATTAGCATCTAAAAGATCTTGTACTTTTATTAGCAAAATTTGCTTCTTTTGGAACAGTAACTATTAAAGTAATTCAGCGAATTGCTTCATAACTGTTTTGTTTCCATTCTTTATGTTTACGCTGAAGACTCTCCTAGATTAATACAACTTGTTCGTTAATTTTAAACTAGAAATTCCCGGTCTTTTTTTTCTTAATTGGACACTAATAATTTTTTATATTAATTTGCCTTTCCTGACTCTGATACCAATGGATGGTATTCATCTCTAATCTCAGAATTTGTCCAAAGATTTCTGTACCCAAAACACCATACAAAAGGATTATATAATCTGCTTTTCAATTCGCGATATCTCAATTTTTCAATTTTTACTTTTACATTTTCATTCCAATCGGGCTTTGTTTTTTTAAGACATTTGATCTAGAATTTTTTTGACATTCTCATCTTTAGACAGATCCCAATACCACCATTTATTAGGATCGTTCCTTTCTAATTTAAACCTCCGCTGATAAGAAACTCTAAATAAGCTTAAAAACAATTTCAGAACCTTTTCCTGCTCCCCAACTGGTAGCTCTGCAATCTTTTTCAAATTATGATAAGTTACCCCTTTGAGCAAAAGAACGCAGGGCGTAAATGTTGGTTTTAGGCCACTATCACGTATCGTATCGCCAATGTCTTCATCGGTAGGTTTTGATTGTAAAACCAAAAAGAGCAGGTCATTTAAAAATTTATTCCTATGCACCAGGTCAAACAACTGAAATTTATTGAGTAAAACTTCATAGCTAGTCAAACCCTGACCAAACTTATTTACCAGTATTTCATCTTGCAGTACCATATTTATTTTGGAAAAATTGTAATGAATGGTTTAGTTGGATCGACAGGCCCCTTGAAGATGTCTATCATCCTTGGTAAATTATCAATTTTAGATGGCGCTCCTGGCAATGAGTTCTTAATCTGCTTCCACTGCTTATTAGTCAAGCTTTCTATCACATAATCCCAATCCGAAGTAGCTTTAGCTGTACCACTAGCCCTACTGCCGACCACATTTATAGGCTTACCTATACGGGTTGCAGCATTTTCTATTCTTGCCAATTCACCTGCCCTTAATAAACTTTTTCCCGTTTTAGCGGCTTTTAAAGTTGTTGCTAATCCCCGAAAGCCTGCATATTCACCTGCTGCAAAGCCGAACCTTATCTCCGAATGAGCATCCCCTATACTTTGGTAAATATAAGATTTCATGCCCTCTTTTCTGTAAACTTCTATTGCGGCTTCAGCATTTTTTATTTCTCTTGCACTTATTGCTTAAAAAAAACTAGTTAAGAAAGAATTATTCATCCAAGTTGGTGGGCCCTGAGGCGGATCTTTCTGATCGCCACCTTGTCCAAAATGATCCATTACTTGTTCTAATTCAACTTTGTTTCCTGTTTTTTCATCAGTATATACTCCCACCTTTCCTCTATCATGTTCCTCCCAATTATAACGTGGGACCATACCATCAGGATCAATAAACATAATAGGATTATCGAACGCATAGTTGTAAGGTGAGTGCCTACGCACCTTCTCTGACATTGGATCCACCACGTTCCACCTTCCGATTTCCGCATCGTAGAACCTTGCCCCGTAGTCCAGCTGGTCCCCCAGCTCCGCCTGTCTCTCCTTGCCATTGTAAAGATAGCTGTTTATCCCTCCGGTTACAATAGCCCTGGTCTTGCCGAACGCATAATAGTCCTGTTTCTGTACGATGGTGGAGGTCGTATCCGTAGAGCCCTTTTTGATCACCGCCCGAACGTTGCCCAGGTGGTCCGTCAGGTTGTAGTGGAACACATACGTCCCGCTGCTGTTCTGCAGGTACCCCCCTTCCGTTACGATCAGGTCAATTGCCCGGGAACCCGCTCCCTCCTTCTTGTATTCAATGCCCCTGACATAGTCGCGCGTGGTCTGGATACCGCCAACATTCGAGTACTTCTGGAGCTTGGTGCCCAGGGCGTCGTACTGGTAGGATACCGAAACTCCCGTCCTGCTGGCCGTCTTGGGCAGGTTCAGGTGGTTATAGGTAAAGGCCGTACCCATCCGGTCCACTGTCGCATTGCCGTTCACATCATAGCTGTAGACCTTTGGCGTGCTGCCGATAAACCCTCCCGTAAGCCGGTCCAGACGGTTGCTCCGACCCGAGTTCAGATAGCCATATGCTGTCGTCTGTCCGTCCCGGTTCAGGCTCAGGATGTTGCCCATGTCGTCATAGACCAGCACCTCGCTCATCTCCCGGGCCCCGCTGCTCGTGCCGTTGGTCAGACGGTTCAATCTATCATAGCTGTAGCTGAACGTGCTCAGGGCATCCGAACCGTGGCGCCACTGCTGCCGCGAGATGTTCCCGTTGTACTGCACCGTTCCGTCATCCTGGTAGTTCAGCGTGACCGCCAGCTCCTTCGAGGCGATACGCCTGCCCCAGTCGGCAACCAGTTTACCCATTGTTGGCCGTGATTACAAGCTTGCCCCTGCTGATATCGATCTCAACCTTTTTGCCGCCGCTAAAGCCCATTTCCTCCAGCCATACGCCCAATAGCCGGAGTTCCGGCACAAACTTGCTCCCGTAGCTGAGGGAGCGGTATTTCAGCTGCAGTTTTGCGTTTCTGATCTCCTGATTGCCAAATCAAAAAAAATTACGTAAATAATATTGCATAAACGTAAACAATGATTTGTTTTTACAAAGAAGCTATTTTTTTATCAACTTTTGTTCCCTATTTTTGATAATATAAAAACGATTTCAAACACTTTTGTGCATTATCATGAACACAGGGGACAAGATTACCTCCCTTAAGAAGGTAAATATGCTTTCACAGGGAAACCTCGTGAAGATCGCAGGCGTGTCAAGGGAAATCATAGGTAGGTACGAGCGCGGAGAGGCATCACCGTCCATCGAGGTGGCAAGGAAGATCGCAGAGGGTCTCGAACCCTCGATAAAGGATAAGCTACTCTTTCTGGCAAATGCCATTATAAGGGATGCAAAGACCGGTAAAGCCTATGCGCAATAACACTGTATTTTAAAGTAGACATAACATTACACCATGTGGCCTTTCAAACCAAAGATGTCAATAACTCCTGAGGACAGGGAGTGGACCGAAGCAAACATCCTTTGGCTTAAGGAACAGTTTGGTCAGCACCCTGACATTATCACCCCAACAAAAGACAATTTTCCTTCCGATTTTTATGGAAGGGAAGCAGATATAAAACCAATATTAGATTTCGTATGTAAGCAAATCATGGTCTCTGTGGATGACATAGAATTACAATTTTTTGATGCATCACCCCTAATAGATGGCATTAGAATGGAAGAGGAAGAAGATTTACCTGAAGGTATCTATTATCAAAATGATAACGGTCGGCACGTAATAGCGTTGAACAATCAGCAATTGGCGGATTTCACGTCAGTTATTGCGACAATCGCACATGAAGTTGCCCACATCAAGCTATTGACTCTTGGAGATCCAGAGGAAGATGAAGAATACCTGACTGATTTGACAGCGATCTACTTTGGGTTTGGTATATTTATTGGTAATTCAACTTTTTCTTTTAATCAGTGGCAAGACGAATATCATCAAAAATGGTCTTTGAAACGAACCGGATACCTCCCCATTGAAGTTACAACCTACGCAATCGCATTACTTTATCCCAATTCCAGTAATTCTTACTGGACAGACTATCTTAAAAAAGACATAAAAAAACAGGTAGAACAAGCTCACAAATTCATCTACAGTTGAATGCTACTTGTTCTACTTAAACTATCTTGTATATATAGGTTTCCCTGGAAACCAATCGGCTCCGTTACCACCACATGTAAACAGAAAGTACAGCAAGATAACAATGTACAACAATATTGTAATACGCCATACAATGTGCAACTTTCCAGAGCCTTTATCGCTTTGTTCTTTCTTTTTACTTTTTATCTGCCTCCGATTCATAGACATAATATTAGCTTTTAGTGCATACTAGGAGAGATCGAGGGAAGTCTTTCTACCTTTTCCTTCTTCACAAATTCGCTTTTATTGTTGAGCCAGTAGTTAACTACTTTCTGTAATGGTGATGGACCAAAACTCGCTCGGGTAAATTCAACTCTGGTATTGTACTCCTTAATCTGTTTGGTCGCTTTGTCAAACGCTTCTTGAGAATTTATCGTACTAACATCAATGTCTGGTTTTGGTATTTTGGCGACAGCTAATTCAACCTTACTATTAAACTCCTGTTGCTTCTTATCAAACTGCTTTTGAACGCTAGGATCACTGAATGACACGGTATATCCTGTTCCTGATCTACTGACCCCTCCTGTTTTTTCCTGGGTAACGGTTTGTGTCATCGTTATTACTGCATCCGCAAACTCAATGGCTTTTGATAACGCTTGTCCAGCGGTATTATTATTAGTAATCTGTGGTGATGTTGCTTTTGAGTCAGTCTCATAAAGACTTATATAACTATGATTAGGTTCAATCTGTTCTCTGTAAAAAGTATTTGTTTGCCTATACCGATTAACAGATCTAGTATAAGTTGCCGTAGTCCTAAAAGACATTCTTTGATAATTGTTTCTCATATGCGCATAAGGAACCCTCCTCGGTGGACGAGGTTGCATCCCATCTGGATCGATAAAGCTTATTGGATTATTGAATGCATAGTTGTACGGAGAATGTCGTCGCATCTCTTCCGCCAGTGGATCCACCACGTTCCACCTACCTATCTCCGCATCGTAGAACCTTGCCCCGTAATCCAGCTGGTCCCCCAGCTCCGCCTGTCGCTCCTTGCCATTGTAAAGATAGCTGTTTATCCCTCCGGTTACAATAGCCCTGGTCTTTCCGAACGCATAATAGTCCTGTTTCTGTACGATGGTGGAGGCCGTATCCGTAGAGCCCTTTTTGATCACCGCCCGAACGTTGCCCAGGTGGTCCGTCAGGTTGTAGTGGAACACATACGTCCCGCTGCTGTTCTGCAGGTACCCCCCTTCCGTTACGATCA
>NZ_SMMI01000036.1 GCF_009733535.1 Sphingobacterium endophyticum
GTTGTCAAAGACGCAGAATAAAAGCAGATAGAACATTTTCCTTCCATGGAGCACTTTACTATAGTGGTCAACATTGGTGGTCGCTGAAAGATGGCTTAAAAGCGCCTCGGGAATGAAATCCAGAACCTGACTAAGGGAAACTTTGTGGTCATTGAATACTGACATAAATGTTTGATTATCAGTATAAAAATACAAAATTTAAACGATAAAAACAAGTTATTTATTTGATTATCAGATAATTATAAAATTATTTTTGCACATATAAAAAACAAAAAAGTCGGAAGAAAATCTTCCGACCATGACTAACCCTAAGTCCGCCTATTTCTATTTATAGATTAATTTTTAAATCATCTCAATTAATTGTCGCAAGGTAATATCAGCTAATAATATAGCTTCCCAGCTGTGCTTTGCTTAACCATGTCCAACGATACTCCATCATGTAATTCCAAAACCTTAAACCCTCCTGTCTCCATGATTTCAAATACCCCTAATTCAGTTACCACTTTCTTAACACATTTAACTCCAGTCAATGGCAATGTACAACTTGATAAAAGTTTAGATTCTCCTGCTTTATTCACATGCTGCATGGCAACAATTATATTTTCAGCACTTGCAACTAAATCCATTGCTCCTCCCATACCTTTTACCATTTTTCCCGGAATCTTCCAATTTGCAATATCACCATTTTCAGAAACTTCCATTGCTCCTAAAATCGTTAAATCTACTTTCCGTGAGCGAATCATACCAAAACTCATGGCAGAATCAAAGAAAGCTGAACCCGGTAATGTTGTGATCGTTTGTTTTCCAGCATTGATATAATCAGCATCTTCTTCCCCCTCAAATGGAAATGGCCCCATGCCCAGCAAACCATTTTCACTTTGTAATACTACATTAATATGCTCAGGGATATAATTGGCAACCAAAGTTGGAATTCCAATCCCTAAATTAACATAATAGCCATCTTTTATTTCCTTAGCAATTCTCTTTGCTATTCCATATTTATCTAACATAGCCTAACATTTCTTTATTATCATTGCACTTGCACCTCCGCCTCCATTACAGATCGCTGCAAGCCCCAACTCTCCACCTTCTTGTAATAATACACTGATCAAAGTAACTATAATACGTGCCCCTGAACATCCAAGGGGATGCCCTAAAGCAACTGCTCCCCCATAAACATTCATTTGCTCATCTGAAATATTCAACAATTTAGAATTTGCCAATGCCACTACTGAAAAAGCCTCATTAAATTCAAAAAAATCAATATCATCTACCGTTAAACCAACTTTTTGTAAAACCTTTTCTGTTGCAACTGCTGGAGTGGTAGTAAACCATTCTGGTGATTGTTCTGCATCAGCATAAGATAAAACCTCAACTAAGGGAGTTAAACCTAATTCTTTCACCTTCTCTTCACTCATAAGAATCACCGCTGCCGCACCATCACTTAATGTAGAAGCATTTGCTGCTGTAATAGTACCTTCAGCCTTAAATGAGGGCCTTAACTGGCCGACCTTTTCAAAATTGATATTCTTAAATTCCTCATCTTCATCCACTAAAACAGATCCTTTCCTGCTTTGAACCTCGACAGGAACTACCTCTCTCTTAAACTTTCCAGTTTCCCATGCAATTTTGCTGCGTGTATATGACTGAATTGCATATTCATCCTGATCTGCCCTTGTAATATTATACTTCTCAGCACATAACTCCCCACAATTGCCCATAGCTTGTGCTGAATAAACATCCGTTAAACCATCTTTTTGAATACCGTCAAATAGTTTTTGATCGCCGTATTTTGCTCCCCATCTAGCTGAAGTATCATAAAATGGAACCTGGCTCATATTTTCCATGCCCCCCGCAATCACTACTTCTGCGTCGCCCAACAAAATTTGTTGAACGGCAATAGAAATTGCCTTCATACCACTTGCACACACTTTATTTACAGTCGTTGATGGAACACTATCTGGAAGGCCAGAATATTTTGAAGCTTGCCTCGCCGGCGCTTGCCCAAGATTGGCCTGCAAAACAGAACCCATATAAACTTCATCTACTTGATGTAATTCTAATTTGACTTCCTCCAAGACTGCTTTAATTGCTTTTGCGCCAAGTTCCGTGGCTGAAATGCTTGACAAAGAAGAACCGAAACTTCCCATGGGAGTCCTTTTTGCAGCAACTATATATACCTTTCTATTCATTATCATCTTTATTTCTTACCGTCCTTTGTTCTATTCTTTTTTCATATTTTTCCCCTTGAAATATTTTATGGATAAAAATTCCCGGAGTATGGATAAAGTTAGGGTCAAGCTCACCAGGTTCCACTAATTCTTCCACTTCTGCAATTGTAATCTTGCCACACATAGCGACAGCATGATTAAAATTCTGTGCCGTACCACGGTATACTAAATTTCCCGCCCGATCTCCTTTCCATGCTTTTACAAATGCAAAATCAGGTTCAAACGCATGCTCCATTAAGTATTCTTTTTCAACACCATGAAAAGTAAATCGCCGAACTTCCTTACCTACCGCAACCTCCGTACCTACGCCTGCTGGAGTATAAATTACTGGCATACCATATCCCCCAGCCATCAACCTTGTCGCTAAAGTTCCTTGGGGAATCAACTCCACTTCTAGTTCTCCACTTAACATCTGTCTTTCAAATTCAGCATTCTCGCCAACGTAAGAGGCAATCATTTTCTTGACTTGCTTCTTTTGCAGCAATAATCCCAAACCAAAATCATCTACCCCTGCATTATTACTAATACAGGTTAGTCCTTTAATCCCTTTTTCCAGTAATGCAGATATTAAATTTTCAGGAATTCCACATAACCCAAATCCACCTAATGAAATGGTCATACCATCCTGAATATCCTCTATTGCTTCCTGCGCATTCAATACTGTTTTGTCAATCATACGATTCTCTTGAATTTAATCCCATGCGGGAAGTATTATTTTTTAAAATATGATGAACAGCAACAAAATTTATATCTCTGAATATTACATTTAGTAAAATAAATATTGGAATTACTTTTCGTTTTGTTACTTAGTTTATAATCACCTTAAAATTAACGAAATAATCCCAAACACCTAACTATTAGCAACTTTTACCATTATAGAAACAAGTACAATAGTTTGATTAAGACTTTTTAGTAAAATCAACTACTTCTTGTAAATGATATAATGAGTCCTCAGAAATTTCTTGAAATTTTTAAAAAATAACTACTGCAATATCAACGAGAAAATAAATAATTATTAATTTTTAGTTAAACTAATAAATACCTTCTTGCATTCTGCAATCAATTTCTATAATTTCTTTTGTAATTCTAATTAAATTGCTAAACTTGAATCTGAATATTAGAAATACACCTTATACTATGCGATTATTATCTTTTTTCCTATTGTTTTGGGTATGCAACACAACCCTTTTTGGTCAAACCCTACAACAGAAACTTAAAACCTCTCCGCTTGACAGCCAGTTTGTTTATTTAAACCTGCAATCTCGCAATCAAGACAAAGATTTTAAGATTATTCGTAAGACTAATCTAGATATCATCCGTCAGAACGTAAAAGACTCCTTGTCTCTTTACAAAAAACAAATCTCCGGTTTAAAAGGCGATGCTTCTTCTACTGAAGGTAGTATCAATGGCTTACAAGACTCTGTGAAAAATCTTAGTGCAGCGCTTGAAACGGAACAGAAAAAAACAGATAGTATTTCTTTCCTAGGTATTCAATTCGCTAAAAGCTCCTATCATACAATGGTATGGGTTATTATTATTGTACTGGCTGTTGCACTATTCGCTATACTTGCCGCTTTTAGAAAAGCGAAAGTTGATACCGATGAAAGCAAAAAAACTGTTGATGAATTGCAAGAGGAACTTCAAAACCTTAGAAAGAAATCAATGGAAAGAGAACAACAATTGAAACGTCAATTACTCGATGAACAATTGAAACGAAACTCTTAATTCCAATTAAATTATTCCACTACATTTATATTAAATAGTAGATTATAAAAAGTAGGTGTCCTTGCACCTACTTTTTTATATTTAGAACCCCTGTAACTTTATTTCATTCCTTTAGACTAATTACTTAATTGTAAAAGCTTTCTAATTGATGATTGAAAATTATTTTAAGTTACAATTTCGAATTATGGAGAGATATCTCCATGATTTTGGATTCAGCAAATATTTGTTAATTCCAGGAATCATCTTATTCTATATTATTTCCTATTTTTTTATTTTACAATATCCAACTTGGGGATCTTATTTAATTAGCTTATTGAATTTTCAGGTATTATTCCATTTTTCTGAATTCAGAAGAAATGATTTTTTAAGATCATTATTCTCAACAATAGATTACCATAAAATTCGAATTATAGAAAACTTCTTAGGAAGTATAGGTACCATTATTATGGATCAGTTTCAAAACCTGTGGACTAAGCAAATAATTTAGTCAATCTGAACAGGAAGAAATTGATGTCACCTACACCTCTAAACTGGCTTCTGAAAGCCTTTATCTTTGCATTGAAAGATTCTGCCGAAGCATTCGTACTCTTGTTGTCGAAGTAGTTCAATAT
>NZ_SMMI01000037.1 GCF_009733535.1 Sphingobacterium endophyticum
AAGACCTTTATCCCTCCGGCATTCAGGATCGCATCTTCAAAACTTTTGTTCAGGTATCGACCGCTGATCTCTACACTGCTCTCTCTGTCTTTATGAACATGTGCACTGAAAGTTTTCCCCTCTACTTCATAGATTTTTTCAGGAGTCACGAATACGATAAAATCAAAATCTTTTACTTACGGTCTGTTAATGTATTTAGCACCCTCGGGGGCAGTGAAGAATGGAAAATCACCGATTTCTGCCGTGGAGACCGGAATGCTGTTTATGTCAAAATCAGCAGTGCTATCCCGCTCCAGGGATGTAATTTCTTCTGGTTGTGATAAAGTAAGGGTATCTGTCCTTTTAACCGATGTTTCACCTACCGCATTGTTTTCTTTGTTGGAATTGTTACAGGAACTCATTAGAAGCATGCCCATAATTAGGGCGATTGGGACTGTTCTTTTCAAATGTATATTATTTGCTTTTTTAATTGTCGTCCGCCAGCTGGCGGATTCATGCGGGTTTGTGTTTTGCCTAACATTAATATTTCATATTTTGTATACGTTTTATGCGTTTTAAAATGATTGATTTATGATCTCTTCGTTTATCCCAGCATGCCATGGTTTTTAGATGAATTTCATTTCAGTTGCCCTGTGTATCAGGGATACGGAATTGGTCACGCAAAACTTTTGCAGTAGATTCCGCCGGTGACTTTCGACTGTTAGCGGACTGATAAACATGAGTTCGCCAATCTTTGGTGTGGTATATCCTTTTGCCATCAAGGCGAGTACTTCCCGTTCCCTTTCCGTAATTTTAGGTACGGTATCCTGTTTATCTGACAATATATCGTTCATCTCCTTGCTCAATACCTGCTCTCCTTCATGTACGGCTTGTATAGCTTCTATCAGTTCTTCTGCAGATACATTCTTAAGGAGGTAGCCGGCCGCGCCAGCTTGCATCATACGCGAAGCAATACTTCCTTCGTTTAGATTGCTAATGGCGATTATCCGTGTCCCGGGGTACGACTTTCGTATAATTTCAGTCGCGTCGATTCCATTCATATCGGGCATATTAATATCCATCAGCACGACATCTATGTGGTCGGTCAGTAAAAAGTTCAAAGCATCTGCAGCGCAGGTAAACGTTTTTTTGAGTAAGATATTGGCATTCCTATTTAGAATAAACTCAAACCCATTTAATACCAACGGATGGTCGTCAATAATGATTACGGAGATAACATTATCCATATATATCGAGTTGAATATGAAACGATGCTCCCCGACCTAATGTTGCATCGATATCAAACTGTCCATTTAATATTTCTACGCGGTTGCGGATATTAGAAAGTCCTATTCCTTCTTTTTCAAATAGATCATTCCTGGCATCAAATCCGCGTCCATTGTCCTCCACCGAAATGAAAAACTTCCCATCTCCTTCACTACATTGCACCCAAGCCTGCGAAGCTCCGCTGTGTTTTACAGCATTGGTTAATAGTTCCTGGACGATACGATACACCGCGATTTGAAAAGGTTGCGGATAATTGTCTTTCAATTTTGTCGTCTGGAAATCTATCTTTAATTCCGCATTGCTCATAGCATTACATAGGTCCTTCAAAGCCGCTTCCAGCCCCATATACAATAAAGACTCGGGCATCATATTACGTGCTACCCGACGCAGTTCATTGACCGAATGGTCTAATTGATTGATAATGGTGTATAATTCCATATGGGATTCCTTATTAATGTCTTGTTTATCAACATTGGTGGCAACTGCGGATAGTTTCAATTTAACATTTGCCAACATTCCACCCAAGCCATCGTGCAGATCTCTAGCTATTCGACTACGTTCGCTTTCCTGTCCTTGCAGCATCGCATGATACAAATTCAGTTTTTCTTGCTGCCGGTGGTTTTTAAGCTCCTCCTGTAAAAGGATTTCTTTGTGTGCGGCTAATCTTTTTTTGTTCTTCAAGGCATTATACCAACTATAACCAACTGCGGCCAATATAATACTGGTTAACAACAGAGCACCGACCAACATGCGCGTATTTTGTAGGGAAAGCTGCTGTTTTTGATTTTCCGTTTTTATCTGAAGAATAGTTTTTTCTTTTTCCGACGTCTGATACTTTTTTTCCAATTCCTGTATATGGGCTCGACTTTGATCAGAAAAAAGGGTATCAGATATGCTTTTATGTGCTTCATACCATTTCACAGCCTCTGGATATTGATTTAATCTAGTCGCGATATTAGCGAGATTGTAATATACCATCTGCTTGTTTCGCAAAGAAGATTGCTGCTGTACATGAGGCAATACTTCCAATAACTTTTCCCTTGCAGCAGCATATTGGTTGTTCATCTGATAGGCGGTAAATTGATCAAAAAGTAGGGTTGCGACCATATCCTCATTGCTCTGTTTCTTTGCTGCGGAGAGGCCGTATTCAAAATGTGCATCTGCTTTTTCATGATTTTTGACCGCTGCCCAGTGACTTCCCGAGACAGCATGATATATAGGAATGTAGGATGAGTTCGGGACCTGAACAGCCAATACAGCCGCGCTGTCTATAAATTCACCCGACTTACGATAATTTTTGAGCAGCAAAGCATTGCGTGCTGCATTGATAAATAGTGTAAAACGCTCCTCCAAGGCATCTTTATTTCCTTTTAGTAATTGCAACGCTTTGTTATAATAGTCATCTGCAATTTTGTAATCGCCTAAATTCATTAAATTCATGGCGACATTCTGATAATTATTTCCTAATAAGGATGAGTCTCCGATACTTTTGGCTAAGGGAATGACTTTTTCTATTAGAATTTCCACATATTCGTTTGCTTTTCCTTCGCGTTGCAATAAAGCACCATAGCTGCCCCATAACCGTGCGCGGTAACGTGACGCCTCGAGACGTTTTTCTGTACCTGCATTTTTCAATCTCTCTTCTGCCTCCATGTATTTTTGTTTGGCTTTGGCAGGATCGGTCTCAAAATAGACTGAGGCACGGTAAAAGCTTTTCAATCCCCAATAATACGTGGATTTACCTTTTCTCCCTAAGACATTTTCAGCTTCGCGTATATACGAAAACGCCTTCGCTGTATCGTAGTCTGACCAAAAAAAACTTAGATCGAATAAAGCCTGTGCCTTTGCTTCGTGCTCTTGTATTTTTTGGATTTGGCGATACAAACTATCATTGTAGTATTTTAGTTCGTCTTTCGACTGACTAAATCCCGCTGTTATTATAAACGACCAATACAAAACAAGCAATCCGAGTCTCTCTGTCATGTGGAATATAATCACTGATTGTTTTGAAATTACGGATAAATACGCAAACTAACAATCGGGCACCATACCCATAGTCATGCCGTTAGGTCCCCATATCGGAACCATGCGCATTTGACAGCCAGATCCGTCGTCGTCATTTTCCCTTATCTTGCGACTGGTATCAAAATTAAGTTCCAATCTTGTTCCCTCGGGAAAGCTCTCGGTCTCCTGTTTGAATATTGCGACCATTTTCATTTGACTCTTATCCACTCTTAAATTTCCGCCGAAGGACATCTCTTGCACTTCCGATATAAACTTTCCATCTATAGTCTGATCCATAATTCTAAAAAATATATCGGAATTTTCTTTCTCCATATAAAAAGACTCCCGATCGAACCTTCCACGTATCTTGATATTGATCTCGCCGAGATCGTCTATATCAGCCAGAAAAACAATGGATACAGAATCTTTTGAGTCCTCGAAAAGAGCGATAGTTCCAACCCCTGAAAGATTTAATTTGTTGCCTTTCAGTGAAATAAGTCCTTGTACTGTTCCTTTATAAGGAATGCCACCATAAAGGCTGTTAAAATCTTCGTTTTCCCGAGGTGGATCATCATCTTTGGCACATCCTAAAAGAAGAATAGACACCATGAACAACATTATTTTCTTCATCGTTATTTAATTTAAATTACCTCCATACCATCTGTCCGCTAGCGGCCTCGATTTTTTCTTTCCCTTTCCAGATGACAGGAATCACACCCGGTGAATTGTCTTCTGCATCGGGATTTGTAGTGTACTGCCTGCCGTCATTTGGGATGATGCTCAGTTGCCATAATCGTCCAAAGCCTTCGCCACTATATCGATAGTAACTACCAACGAGCAGATATTTTCCATCTGGGGAGAATACGGGCTCAGATTCCGTAAAATTGCTGTTGGTTACCTGCTTGAGATTGTACCCATCGATATCCATGGTATGGATATGGTTGGCGATCCGTAGTGCGAGTTGGGTACCCTTCTGATCTACCGCCAGTTCACCCCAATCTTCATAATCCATTTCCTTGACCAAAGTCCCGGAAGTATATGGGGGAGAAACACGGATAATATAATCTCCATGGGTCATGAGGAAAT
>NZ_SMMI01000038.1 GCF_009733535.1 Sphingobacterium endophyticum
TTTCCCTTTCCAGATGACAGGAATCACACCCGGTGAATTGTCTTCTGCATCGGGATTTGTAGTGTACTGCCTGCCGTCATTTGGGATGATGCTCAGTTGCCATAATCGTCCAAAGCCTTCGCCACTATATCGATAGTAACTACCAACGAGCAGATATTTTCCATCTGGGGAGAATACGGGCTCAGATTCCGTAAAATTGCTGTTGGTTACCTGCTTGAGATTGTACCCATCGATATCCATGGTATGGATATGGTTGGCGATCCGTAGTGCGAGTTGGGTACCCTTCTGATCTACCGCCAGTTCACCCCAATCTTCATAATCCATTTCCTTGACCAAAGTCCCGGAAGTATATGGGGGAGAAACACGGATAATATAATCTCCATGGGTCATGAGGAAATGGTTGTCCGGAAGCCATAAGGCACTTACATTAAAATCGACCCGTTCTCCATTGATGTCCACAATTCGGGACACAAACTCACCATTCCTTTTCAGAACCGTGATACCGTCTTCTTTTTCGTTCGAGGTGACCAGAATCAAGCTGTTATCCGGCGAGAGATGACCCTTGCAATAAGCGCTGAGCCCAGGCCCGTTATAGATAAATTCCTCAACGACGGCCCCTGTATTGATATCGCTGATCGTGAATCGGACATCATATTGTCCTAAAGTGCTGGCGTTAACAACCGTCAGCTTCGTCTTTCCATCCCGTGAAATATCAAAGTTGTTGAGTTTGCTATCGTCGGGAATAAACGATCCGCCCGTCCCGTCCGGCAAACTTATTTTGAGTATACCTTCGGTAGCCCAATCGTAATAAATGGTACCTTTCAATTTCGTGGGATATAGCCCCTCTAATCGGTTGTCAGCGCCGTTGTTTTCATCTTTGGAGCATCCCAAGAAAAAACAACAAATCGTTATCAATATCGATGCAACAAAGTGTTTCATTCCTTCTTCATTAAAATATTTACTCTCAAAGTTACGGTAGGGTTCGAATGCATGCAATCCACGAAAACTAGGATTTTTGACCAAGATATATGACAAGGGCTGCAGATAAAAATAGCACCCGGAAAATTACACAATTTCTAAGCTGAGAAATTAGTAATTACTGCGAACGTTCATTGAAAACTAGAAATGAGAAGACAGAATTACTGGAAAAGCTACTTGAGAAAGTAAAAGGTTAATCCAACCCTATTTTTTACAATTGGAGGTTATAATGGTATATTTATCTGAAATATACTGATATCTTGCAACAATTAAAATCTGAGGTAGTTAGGAAAGTGATCACGACCTATGAAATATTAAATCAACGTTTCAAAGAGCTTGCTGAAGATAACAACGATGATTTTTTAGATCAGTATCTTTTTATAAAAGAAAACGGACTAGCTACTATAAGCCAACAAGTAATCAAAATAGATAACCGGGATCAAATTAGATCCCCTGTTAACGAAAGTTTCAGCCATTTAGAAGATATCCTCTCTTCTAGTGATAAATGTAGAGTTTATCACTTGATTCATAAACTGGTTAATCAAAATGCTTGGTCGGTATTTCAGCGATTTACTCGAGCGATGTTTCCTGATGAATTTACCTCCATCGACGCTGCCAAGCATTTTAATGAGCTGAAGAAAATTATGAGAAATCAATTTGGCGTCAAACTCAAATCAAAAGACGGTTTTAATCAACAAAAGGAAGTTCTTAGCCTTATAGATTATACAGATGTATATAAAGCCCAAATGTTTTTTTGGGCATTGAAGGCTGGAGATATTTCATCAAATATTTTGGAAAAAATTAAATTACAAGAAATGTAGGGTAGCGGTATTTTTGGGCTTTCAGGACTTTTCGCAATTGGTGAGGGATTACGGCGAGAAAGAGAGTAAAGTAATACAAAATACCGTCGGCAATATATTCAGTGGGCGGGTGGTTGGAGAAATGGCAAAAAGCCTATCGGAACTTTTCGGGAAAATATTGCATAAACGTCAGAGTATGACGATTAACCGCAATGATAAATATACCACTTTCCACACAGTTAGACAGCGTTATACCTGCATCGAAGATCTCAACTTTGACACATGGTATGTTTGTAGGTTCGGTATAGGATAACTTTGATGAACGTATCGAGCAGAAGATATTTACGCCGAAATTGTGGTAGATAAGGTAGCCTCAGAAACCAAGGCCTGCCAGAAGATACCACAAATTCGCTCTTTTACTGATGAACACGGTACTGATAATATGAAGCAGGGGATAGAAACCAATTACTGGCATATAAAAAAGACATCGTACAGGTTATTGAAGGGGAGCTTGGACGCATCAAAAATGATCCTGATCGAAAACATTTGGTTCAGCAGGGTAATTAAAAAAAGTCAGGGCTTACTATTTGAGTTTCCTGAACGAAAAGCCCATTCATAGGTATTGGCCACCTAAGATGAACTTTGATGTATAAACTTGATTTGGTATGTCATTTCGGGAAAGCTGGTATGAAGTAGTTCCTGTAGGCGTAATATGAAATACGATAAGTCTTTTTGCTGTTTATCCATATAGAAATTTATATAGATTTTTGCCTGAACCATAAATTTGGAGAAGGTGGCAAAAGCATTTAAGGAAGGAGAATACTTTGGCATTGAGTGGCGGTGTTGACGTAAGCAGATTATAGCGAAGGATTTATTTTGTATTTTTGTTCTTCACAATACATTTACTAATGTCTTTAATATTTCAGCAACATATTGAAAAGTTTATTCAAATTTCCAGTGATGAATTTGAAGAAATCAAGAAATTCTTTGACACTAAAGAGGTAGCTAAAAAAGAAAATCTTTTGGAGGAAGGACAGATTTGCAGGTATCATTATTTTGTGCTGACTGGCTTATTAAGAAAATTTTACATCAATGAGAAAGGAATAGAACAGACCACCGAATTTGCCATCGAAACTTGGTGGCTTACCGACAACTTTGCCTATGAACGCAATATCACAACAGAATTCTATATTCAAGCAGTAGAAAAATCTCTAGTTCTTTATATCACTCAAGAGAATCAGGAAAAGCTACTAGAGAAATTTCCGATGATGGAGCGCTATTTCCGTTTTGTTTACCAGCGTGCCTTCGCAGCCGCTCAAAAACGCATTCAATTTCTTTTTTCATTTTCGAAAGAAGAATTTTATTTTCAAGCCGTCAAAAATCATCCTGATTTTGTACAACGTGTTCCTCAATATTTAATCGCTTCCTATCTAGGTTTTACTCCCGAATATTTAAGCGAAATACGCAAGAGGATTCGTTCTTAAACCAGTTTAAGATTTTTCATTTTGTTATTATCCAATTTTGCATTGAACAATTTAAAAATAATAATACAATGAAAAAACGATTTAACTTTAAAGAAGTGGCTCCAAATGCACTAAAAGCGATGGTTGGATTAGAAGTCTATATCTCTCAGTCATCTATAACCAAGACAAACAAAGAACTTATAAAAATACGTGCTTCACAAATCAACGGCTGTGCCTATTGTATCAACATTCATACTCAAGATGCTATTAAAAATGGCGAAACCAATCAGCGTATTTTT
>NZ_SMMI01000039.1 GCF_009733535.1 Sphingobacterium endophyticum
AAAATACAAAATTTAAACGATAAAAACAAGTTAATTATTTGATTATCAAATAATTATAAAATTATTTTTGCACATATAAAAAACAAAAAAGTCGGAAGAAAATCTTCCGACCATGACTACGCTTTCGCGTAGCTTTTTGATCTTTTTATAATAAAATCTCTATTTCTGCTTTTCAAGGAATGAAACAAGTGAAGCAAATTCCTCAATTGTTAAGGAATTCGCCAGTCCTGCCGGCATCATAGAATTAGGCATTTCTTTTCTACTGGCGATATTGCTCTTTTTCACGGTATTGACATTCCCAGCGATATCTCTCAATACAACTTTATCGGAAGTTTCCTGAGTTACAAAGCCCATATAACTTTTCTTATCCTTTGTACTTACAAGGACTGTTGAAAATCCTTGTGAGATTGAAGCATTTGGTTTTAAGATAGATTCTGCAATTTGCTCCCTATTCATAATTCCACCAACTTGGCCCATAAAAGGACCTTTCATCGGCTCGCTCTTGGAAAGGCTGTGACAGGCCTGGCATCCCTGTTTTGTAAATAAAGCTTTACCCTTTGTTGGATCACCTTTTACTTTTTTAAGTGCGACCAGCACATCTTCTATAGAAGTCTTTCCTACTTGCCCTTTTTGGCTTTTTATCTTTTCTAGATCTACTTTCTTTTCAACGGGCTGTTTTACTGCAACTGCCTTGCTTACAATTTCAAAGCCAGGGACCTCCATTCTAAACTTCTCATTCAGATCGGCATAGAACTGCTTATTTCCTGCAGTTCCCCTAGCACTTTCAGCCAATAGGAATTTCTCTATTACTGCAGAGGACTCCCACGTTTCAGCTTTATAGTATGGTCCGTGAGAATCAGGCCGAGTTCCCCACCACCACGATGCATCATATGCAGCCTCTTTCTTGTACAGCCTGGCTAGGGTAGTCAGAATTTTAGTTTTTAATTTTTGATCCTTTGTCTTTCCATAAGCGTTGATCAAACCTTCAACTGCTCTTGGATCATGCATGTAGCGCAATGCCCATAAAGCCAAATCTGGACTTTCTGTCCCCAAAAACATCACACTTGGATTGACCGCATTTAATTTAACCAACGATCTTACGGCAACATGCGGAAGTACGATGGCTGAATTTGGAACTTGATGGGGTCCTTCAACTCCTTTAGCAGGAGCAACAAATGAAGCAGGTACAGGAATTTGCAACAATGCATTTGCTGCCTCAGGACGTCCTAGACGGCCTAACGAGGTTGCAGAAACCGTTTGAACTCTTACATTTGGATCTTTTAACCCCGCAATGAATGGATCGATCGGCACCTGATCGATCGTGCCCAGACGATCTGTTAATGCCCTCAACGCATATTCACGAATGTTATCCTCCTTCGCCAATTCAACTAGATCATTGATCGACTTATCCTTTGCAATTTGCCCGAATGTATAGATACCTGCAACCCTAGTAGCCAATGGCAATTCTTTATCCTTAGCAATTTCCAGTGCAGCATTCGCTGATTCTTGCCCAGCCCGGGAAACCAATTCTTGTGAAGCATATAATCGTGTAGTCGAACTTCCGGATTTCAATAAATCCTTTAGGTCGGAAATGCTAGCTTTCTTAACTTCTGGAAAGGCCTTAAACGTCCATCCCTCAGGTACGGCGCGGATAACATAACCCTTATCAGGGTTACCCGAATAGCCTGCGCCATCCCAAGCCGACAGATATAACCTGCCTGAACCATCGACATCCAAATCCGTAATCTGTGGCAGCTTAATAAATTCTTCTTCTTTTTGTTTGAAACTAGGCCCATCAGCAGTAACATGGTGCAAATAAAGGAAATTCCTGCCCCAGTCAGCCATCATTGGAACTTTGTTGTATTTTGCTGGCCAGGTATCTTCTTCCATATATAAAGATCCCGTACCCGAACCCCCACCAAGCATCGCTAAAGCTGGAATTATTTCTTCAGTGAAGTTCTGGAACAGCAATGGATATCCATACTCGCCAGATTGTACCTGGTGCGAGAAACGAATATCCCAGCCACCACCATCATTGGTATTGTCCCTAGTGAAAATATTCATATAAGGATCAATGGCTACATCATAAATATTACGCAGTCCATGCGTATACATTTCCATCTCCGTTCCATCAGGCCTTACTCTTAAAATACCACCACCCAAACTGATCAATTTCCTACCATCAGTGCCGGTAGCGTTATGGAATCCGAAATCGCCTACGGCAATATAGATCCAGCCATCAATTCCCATGCGAATACCGTTAGTGGCATGGTCGGTACCTCTTTCCTGAATATATTTTGCATTACTGACGCCCTTGACCAAAACCGTTGGGCTACCGTCAGCAACACCATCTTGATCCTTATCTTCAAAAACGACCAAGTCCATTCCTGACGCTATACCTGATTTTTCATCAAATGTGGTATGCATCACGTACACTTTGTCGCCAAGGACAAATATTCCCCTTGGATTATCTACACGGGCAAAATCAGTATGTCCATCCATGCTACCATCATTGTCCTTATCCACAAAGCGGCGGATAAACCCTTTGCCCATATCCTTACCTAGTGAACCGATCATATCGACACCAACATAAAGTTCACCGGTTGGTGCTACGGCCAAACATGCTGGACTAGGAGTTAAATCTGGACCAGTAAAAGAAGTTAGAATTAAATCAGAAGGACCTCCATCAACTCTCTTTAACGTATCCTGAGTTGAATAAACCGCATTTTGACTGAAAATTTTTGATCTTTGTTTGCTTTGTTCTGCTTTATCAACATTATGGGTAAAGCCCATCAATATAGGAAAGAGAAACAATAAATTAAATGTCCTTTTCATTTGTAAGGTATTGATTGAATTATTTACTATAAATTATAGCTATAGATTTAGAATTTGCGAAAGATAAGAAAATAATAAACGAGATTTAGTAAAAATATAGGGACATTAAAGATCGAAATATTTTAATAAAAAAATGCTTACTAGCAATCATAAGTTACCTGCAAACCTAATTATGCATTCTAATAAAATTGGAAATAAATTTCTGCTATTACTAACTGTATGTTAACTGAAATTGATTGGATATTGGTAAAGTGAAAAAATAGTTAATATCTAATAGTTAGACAAAAGATAGGAGACATGAGATTTTATAAAACGAGCGGTCGTGGCATGTCTGTTTTTTTGGGGGATATAAAAACAGAAGGGCCCGCTGTCTTTACGACAGCGGGCCCCTTGTATAAAATTAGGCACCGACCTACTCTCCCACCTGTTACGGCAATAC
>NZ_SMMI01000040.1 GCF_009733535.1 Sphingobacterium endophyticum
GGTCACGAGCTACACGTACAAACCTTTGATAGGTATGACGAGCAAGACGGACCCTCGGGGGATCACGGAGCATTACGAGTACGACGGTTTCCAGCGCCTGAAGGACGTTCTCGACTTTGAGAAGAACGTGCTTACGGATTACCAGTACCATTACCGTCCCTAACCTACCAGAACGATGAAAAGACTACTGAACCTTCTATTTCTATCAACCCTTTTCCTGTCGGGCTATGGCCAGCCGGCGGATCTGGAGCTGAGCAGCTACAACGGCACGGCCACGAGCTACTCCGCGCTGAACAGCATTACCCTAAAGCCGGGCTTCCATATCCCTTCGGGGAAGAACGTGCACCTCTTTGTGCAGGGCTCTCCGAATGTGGTGAACGGTTTCACCGCCTCTCAGAACTATGTGCTTACGCGGACTTTCCGCAAGGCGGTGAAAGTGGCGGAACTGTCGCAGATCCGTCCGGTCGCCGATGAGAACCGCAGGGTGCAGTACTTTGATGGTCTTGGTAGGCCTATCCAGACGGTGGAGGTGATGGCCAGCCCTACGTATAAGGATATCGTTCAGCACATCGAATACGACGGCTTCGGCCGAGAGTCGGTCAAGTACCTTCCCTATGCGGAGCAGAGCAGCAACAACGGCAGCTTTAAGACGGCCGCCAGGACCAATCAGGGGAACTTCTATAAATCTACCGGCTGGGATGCCAATGTCGTGAAGACGGGCAGTCCGTTTGGGGTTACGGTCTTTGAGAACAGTCCGTTGAACAGGGTCTTGGAGCAGGGAGCTGCGGGATCTGCCTGGCAGCCCGTCGCTGTTCGTGGGACCGCGACCACTACGGGGCGGACCGTGGTGAGCGAGTACGGCACGAATTCCTCTGTGGGCACGACCCGGGATACGGTACGGCTGTGGACGGTGAGCAGTGGCGGGGCCAGTGCGCCGTCGCATTATGCAACGGGGAAGCTCTACCGCACGACGTTGAAGGACGAGAACTGGGTTTCCTCGAACGGCCGGGCAGGGACCATCGATGAATATAAGGACCTTGAGGACCGGGTGGTGCTGAAGCGCGTCTGGGAAACCTCGACCAAATTCCTGGATACGTACTACGTGTACGATGATTTCGGGGACCTCCGTTATGTGATCCCTCCGGGGATCAAGGGAACCAGCATCGCGGAGAGCAGCGCGAACTTCGCCGAACTGGCCTACGGCTACCGCTATGACGGCAGGCGCAGGCTGGTGGAGAAGAAGGTTCCCGGCAGGGGGTGGGAATATATTGTCTACAACAGGAACGATCAGCCCGTTCTGAGCCAGGATGCCGTTCAGCGCGGCCGCAAGGAATGGAGCTACACGAAATACGATGCCTTTGGCCGTGTGACCTCAACGGGCCTTTACATCAATACGAACACGGCCCAGGCTTCCCGGGCCCAGATGCAGGCGCTTGTGGACGGCCACACGGGCCCACTTTGGGAGACGCGGGTCAATGCGGACTACCCGGCGACCACGTTCCCCACGACGGGCACGGGCATTACGGTCAAGCCGCTGGTGGTGAACTACTATGACGGATATGACTTTGCCGGGGCTACAACCTTAGGTTCGCCTCCCACCGGGATCGGCAGGTCGGAAAGGGTGAGGACGCTGCTGACGGGCACGAGGGTATATCGGGAAGACGGCAGCACCTCGCTGCTGACGATCAACTACTATGACGATAGGGCCCGGTTGGTCCAGACGGTATCGGAGAACCACCTGGGCGGTACGGACGTTGTGACCAACAGCTATCTTTTTTCGGGAGAGGTGGAAACCAGCAGGCATGTGCACAGGGCATCTTCCAGCGGAGCGGCAACGACCCTATTGACCACGAACAGCTATGACCATGTCGGCCGGCCACTTCAGACCCGCAAGAAGGTGAACAGCCAGGCGGAGGTGATCCTGAGCAGCAATGAATACAACCAGATCGGTCAGTTGAGGCGCAGGGGCCTGCACAGTGAGAACGGCGGCACCAATTACATGACCGCAATCGACTATGACTATAACGAGCGTGGCTGGGGCAAACGTATCGCCTCGAAGGAGCTGGCGGTCACGCTGAACTACCAGGATGGAGGAACGGTGCAGTACAACGGGAACATCTCGCGGCAGCAGTGGCGCCACGGTTCGGATGCCCTGAGCACGTTCAGCTACAGCTATGATAGATTGAACCGTCTGACCAACGGCACGAGCAGCGGGGCCCGGGCGATGAGCGAGGTGCTGGGCTATGACGACATGGGCAACATCCTGAGCCTGAACCGGGACGGACAGACGACAGCATATGGCTACCTGAACTCGGGTCGGAGCAACCGTCTGGACCGGCTTACGGGAGGGTTTATCGGCAGTACGCCAAAGGCCTACAGCTATGACGTGAACGGCAATGCGACAGTGGACCGGATGGGTACGTCCTTTACCTATAACCACCTGAACCTGCCCAAGACGGCGAGCAGGGCGGGAGTTTCGGTATCCTACCAGTACGATGCCCTGGGCACCAAGCTCCAGAAGTACTCGAATGTCGGCGGTATCCAGACCACGCGCGACTATGTCGGGGGCATTGAATACAAGAAGGAGGGGACGGGTTCCC
>NZ_SMMI01000041.1 GCF_009733535.1 Sphingobacterium endophyticum
TTGAACTGCTGACCCCTACATTATCAGTGTAGTGCTCTAACCAACTGAGCTACGGGACTAGCTTATCTCTCTCATCTCTCTCGGCGACCGACCCCCGTGGGGCGGGCACTTTCTTCTGAATGTCTTTTTTTTCCTTACGATCATGTATGTGGCGCAGCGACCCCGAAGCGGGCTCTAGAAAGGAGGTATTCCAGCCGCACCTTCCGGTACGGCTACCTTGTTACGACTTAGCCCCAATTACCGGTTTTACCCTAACACGCTCCTTGCGGTTACATGCTTTAGGTACCCCCAGCTTTCATGGCTTGACGGGCGGTGTGTACAAGGCCCGGGAACGTATTCACCGCGTCATTGCTGATACGCGATTACTAGCGAATCCAACTTCACGGGGTCGAGTTGCAGACCCCGATCCGAACTGTGAATGGCTTTTCGAGATTGGCATCACATTGCTGTGTAGCTGCCCGCTGTACCATCCATTGTAGCACGTGTGTAGCCCCGGACGTAAGGGCCATGATGACTTGACGTCGTCCCCGCCTTCCTCTCTGCTTGCGCAGGCAGTCTGTCTAGAGTCCCCACCATAATGTGCTGGCAACTAGACATAGGGGTTGCGCTCGTTGCGGGACTTAACCCAACACCTCACGGCACGAGCTGACGACAGCCATGCAGCACCTAGTTTCCTGTCCCGAAGGACGCATCCGTCTCTGGATGCTTCAGTAACTTTCAAGCCCGGGTAAGGTTCCTCGCGTATCATCGAATTAAACCACATGCTCCTCCGCTTGTGCGGGCCCCCGTCAATTCCTTTGAGTTTCACCCTTGCGGGCGTACTCCCCAGGTGGATAACTTAACGCTTTCGCTTGGACGCTTACGGTATATCGCAAACATCGAGTTATCATCGTTTAGGGCGTGGACTACCAGGGTATCTAATCCTGTTCGATCCCCACGCTTTCGTGCATCAGCGTCAATAACGGCTTAGACAGCTGCCTTCGCAATCGGTGTTCTGAGACATATCTATGCATTTCACCGCTACTTGTCTCATTCCGCCGTCTTCAACCGCATTCAAGCACTTCAGTATCAAGGGCACTGCGACAGTTGAGCTGCCGTCTTTCACCCCTGACTTAAAGTGCCGCCTACGCACCCTTTAAACCCAATAAATCCGGATAACGCTCGGATCCTCCGTATTACCGCGGCTGCTGGCACGGAGTTAGCCGATCCTTATTCTTCGGGTACATTCAGCCCACTACACGTAGTGGGGTTTATTCCCCGACAAAAGCAGTTTACAACCCATAGGGCAGTCGTCCTGCACGCGGCATGGCTGGTTCAGGGTTGCCCCCATTGACCAATATTCCTTACTGCTGCCTCCCGTAGGAGTCTGGTCCGTGTCTCAGTACCAGTGTGGGGGATTCTCCTCTCAGAGCCCCTAGACATCGTCGCCTTGGTGGGCCGTTACCCCACCAACTAGCTAATGTCACGCGAGCCCATCCATATCCTATAAATATTTAACCAAAAAACGATGCCGTCCATTGGTTGCATGCGGTGTTAATCCGGATTTCTCCGGGCTATCCCCCTGATATGGGTAGGTTGCTCACGCGTTACGCACCCGTGCGCCACTCTCACCGAAGGTAGCAAGCTACCCCCGGATCCCGTCCGACTTGCATGTATTAGGCCTGCCGCTAGCGTTCATCCTGAGCCAGGATCAAACTCTCCATTGTAAAATGAAGTGTAAGACCGTTGACTATTTATAATTAAATAGAAACGTCTTGTTTTATGTTTTCCTCCCGCTCCGGGATATCTGAATCGATTATCTTGTTTATCTTTTCAGCTATGCTCCCATCGCTGGGAACTTCGCTGCGCTACATGATCATTTAAAGAACTTATCTCGCCTCCGCTTCGCGCTTCGGCTCTATGTCGTAAAGTACCTTTCGGCACTTCCAAACTTTCATTTTTTTATCGGCTCGGGCGTCGCGCCCTGTGCCGTATTCCCTGGTTGGGACTGCAAAGGTAGAAGCTTTTTTTGAATCCGCAAAATTTATTTTAAAATAATTTGCGGGGTGATTTTTCCTGCGCTGCTGGGGACCTGGGTCCGCCGTTCGCCTCGCATGCTTCATGCCCTTATTTCAGTGGCCCGTGGGCCGTCCCTCCCTTGCGGAGTGGTGCAAAGATAGGGACAAATTACATTCACTTCCAAGCCCCGCGGCAAAGTATTTTTACCCAGGAACCGTAACT
>NZ_SMMI01000042.1 GCF_009733535.1 Sphingobacterium endophyticum
TAAAGAGTTCTTTGACATATTGGAAGAAAAGAGATAACAAGAGAAGACAACAGAGGTTTTTGGCAGCGATGCCAAAGGCCAAAAGCAACCTATCACTTAGCAAAAGGGGTGATACGGTGAAGAAAGTAAACAAGGGCACACGGGGGATGCCTAGGCTCTCAGAGGCGATGAAGGACGTGATAAGCTGCGATAAGCCACGGGGATCGGCAAATGCGATTCGATCCGTGGATTTCCGAATGGGGCAACCCGGCATGTTGAAGACATGCCATCAATTGAGGCGAACGCGCTGAACTGAAACATCTAAGTAGGCGTAGGAGGAGAAAATAACAATGATTTCCCAAGTAGTGGCGAGCGAACGGGAAAGAGCCCAAACCGCGCATGTTACGGCATGTGCGGGGTTGTAGGACCGCGATATTGTACTGTGCTATGAACTGGAAGCAGGTGGGAAACTGCGCGATAAGGGTGAGAGCCCCGTACAGGCAAAGAATACAGGCATAGCGGGATCCTGAGTACCGCGGGACCGGAGAAATCCTGTGGGAATCCGCCAGCACCATCTGGCAAGGCTAAATACTCCTGAGAGACCGATAGTGAACCAGTACCGTGAGGGAAAGGTGAAAAGAACCCCGAACAGGGGAGTGAAAAGAACCTGAAACCGTGTGCTTACAAGCGGTCGGAGCGGAGCGATTCCGTGACGGCGTGCCTTTTGCATAATGAGCCTACGAGTTACTCTTGTCCGGCAAGGTTAATGGCTTAAGGCCAGGAGCCGAAGCGAAAGCGAGTCTGAATAGGGCGTATAGTCGGACGAGGTAGACGCGAAACCTTGTGATCTACCCTTGGGCAGGTTGAAGGTGCGGTAACACGTACTGGAGGACCGAACCGATAAACGTTGAAAAGTTTCCGGATGACCTGAGGGTAGGGGTGAAAGGCCAATCAAACTGGGAAATAGCTCGTACTCCCCGAAATGTTTTTAGGAACAGCGTCGGCATATGAGTCTAGCAGAGGTAGAGCTACCGATTGGGTGCGGGGGAGTCAAATCCTACCAAATCCAGACGAACTCCGAATGCTGCTAGATATGGCCGGCAGTGAGGCTTTGGGTGCTAAGGTCCAAGGCCGAGAGGGAAAGAACCCAGACCATCAGCTAAGGTCCCCAAATTCGTTCTAAGTTGAACTAACGAGGTCCGGTTGCCCAGACAGCTAGGATGTTGGCTTGGAAGCAGCCATTCATTTAAAGAGTGCGTAACAGCTCACTAGTCGAGCGGCCGGGCGTGGATAATAAACGGGCATCAAGAACGGTACCGAAGCTATGGATTGCAATTTATTGCACTGGTAGGGGAGCATTCCATCGGGGGTGAATCCGCAGGGTGACCTGTGGTGGACCTGATGGAAAAGCAAATGTAGGCATAAGTAACGATAAGGCGGGTGAGAAACCCGCCCACCGAAAGACCAAGGTTTCCTGATCAACGCTAATCGGATCAGGGTTAGTCGGGCCCTAAGGCGCATCCGAAGGGAGGCAGCCGATGGCCAACGGGTTAATATTCCCGTACTGTTGATGGCTGCGATGTGGTGACGGAGTAGTGACACTGCCGCGAACTGACGGAATAGTTCGTTGAAGGGCAAAGGTATTGGACCGGTAGGCAAATCCGCCGGTACAGCCGAAGCCCGATAGTACAGCAAACCCTCGGGGGCGCTGATAGCGCAGGTAAGCAGACTTCCAAGAAAACCCGCTAAGCTTCAGGCCATCAAGACCCGTACCGCAAACCGACACAGGTGGTCGAGGAGAGAATCCTAAGGTGCTCGAGTGAATCATGGCTAAGGAACTCGGCAAAATGGCCCTGTAACTTCGGGAGAAGGGGCGC
>NZ_SMMI01000043.1 GCF_009733535.1 Sphingobacterium endophyticum
CTTAAAGAAATCAACCTCTTGATCTTCATTTAAAAATCCAACTTGCAATACTTCAGTTTTAATAGCACACAACATTTCATTTAGAAACAAAGTCATTTGATATGCTTCATCAGATGACCTTATCATTTGAGAAGAAATTTTGTCCTCCTTATGCCGAATTTCTGATAATATTTTACTCAATATAATTTCCATAGCATAGATGTTTTTAAAGTTTACAGAATTTTATTCAGAACTCATCTAGTTCTTGGTATGCCAAAATTTGGAAATAATATTGAAACCAACACCACAGGTTCCCCCATATTGGGAAAGATTTTTTTGAATATTGTGTGCAAAAAGGGTAAAGCCTTATAGACTTTACCCTTTTATTTATTAAATTTGCAAAGATGATTTACAAGGTAATTCAATGAAAGTAAGCGCAGTGTGCACCATTACTAAATCGTTACCGATAAGGTTTTCAACTTTTGTAAACTGCTCTTTATTAGCCAATTTTGGCTATATTAATCTTTTCTGAAAAAAAAAGCAAACTTTTCAGTAAATTCCCTATTTTCCCTGGACAATACCTTTCTTATCTTTTAGCGTAAAAGTCTGTTTTAGTTAATAATTATCTGTAAGATTCCTCCTGTAATTCATTCTCAAAGATAGCTTTCAATTCATTTAGTTTATTTGGATAAAGCCATTAAGTTTTTCACCTCCGAGATGTCGTATTTTAAATTATACAATTCATCTCTTTTTTGTCGATGTGCAGTTAAGATATTTTGGTCAAATAATTATAAATAAATTAATTCTAGAAATGAATATTAAGTTATCAAATACTCTTATTATTAATGAAAACGAAAATCATATGTGATTCTAAACGAAATTCAACAATTTAGTTTTTTTTGAAGTGAGCTATTAGATAGTAAGAGATTTATTAAGAGGATTTATATCCAAAAATTATTAGTCAAAATTTTACTTATCAATCGGAAATATTCCGATTAATAAATAAAATTTTGACTACTTACACCGAATCCTGATTAGATCTTTGAAGTTCCATAATGAATATCCTCATTAAATTTTCAACTCGTCAAGAAAAAACAAAATAGATTTTATGATTTCAATCCTACCCTCATTATCTCCACAGACTAAAAAGGTAATTAACTTTAAAACAGTTAGTTACCTTTATTTTTTTAACTAGGGGCAATTTAAAGGGTAATATTGGATCAGTTTCAAAACCTGTGGACTAAGCAAATAATTTGGTTAACCTGAACAGGAAGAAATTGATGTCACCTACACCTCTAAACTGGCTTCTGAAAGCCTTTATCTTTGCATTGAAAGA
>NZ_SMMI01000044.1 GCF_009733535.1 Sphingobacterium endophyticum
GGATTTTGGATATTTTGTAATGAAGTTTTGAGAGCATTTGCCAATTGGCAGATATGGGCAAAGAAAAAAGCAGTACGTTTTGGTACTGCTTTCAAACGGTTATTTTTGATATAGCTAAAGGTCTTTATCCATATATTCTTCGAGGGATATTTTGAGTTGGTCTAAAAATGCAGTTCTTGAACCTGCTCTTGTTTTCATTCGGTGGAAAGAATGATGAATATCGTTTAAGGGAGTTCGGAATAGCACTTGAAAAATCAAAGCTAATTTTCGGATGCCTATTTTTCCGTATGCAATGGAATTTGAAGCATACAGAGCGTATATCAGTTCGATAAGTGCATTTTGAGAATTGGTCCACGAAATATCCTTGTTTGCATCTAAATTTTGTAATATTGTATCGGGATTTTCTTCAGGATTTATTTTGGTAAGAGTGTAATTATAAAGTAGTTCATTGGCAATAATATGTGCTATTTTGTTGTCGTAATATGTGGAGAAGCTAAGGTCAATTTCAAATACGCCACTCTTTAATCCATCGTGATAGTTAATCTTTCCGAGCCTGAAATAAGTGTGATCACGGTCGGTTCTGCCAGCACGGTAATATCTGTAGAAATCTTCATTGCAAATACTTTCTTTATATTCTAACTTGAGATTTTTTAAAACATTTTCATAATAACTTTGATGTATTTTACCATTACTCACGGGACAGGTAGTTTCTATCCGAAATACTTTATTGTAATAAATAAGTTTTCCAAGGATTTGCGGTTTAACATTCTTAAAGAAATCAACCTCTTGATCTTCATTTAAAAATCCAACTTGCAATACTTCAGTTTTAATAGCACACAACATTTCATTTAGAAACAAAGTCATTTGATATGCTTCATCAGATGACCGTATCATTTGAGAAGAAATTTTGTCCTCCTTATGCCGAATTTCTGATAATATTTTACTCAATATAATTTCCATAGCATAGATGTTTTTAAAGTTTACAGAATTTTATTCAGAACTCATCTAGTTCTTGGTATGCCAAAATTTGGAAATAATATTGAAACCAACACCACAGGTTTCCCCATATTGGGAAAGATTTTTTTGAATATTGTGTGCAAAAAGGGTAAAGCCTTATAGACTTTACCCTTTTATTTATTAAATTTGCAATGATGATTTACAAGGTAATTCAATGAAAGTAAGCGCAGTGTGCACCATTACTAAATCGTTACCGATAA
>NZ_SMMI01000045.1 GCF_009733535.1 Sphingobacterium endophyticum
TGGAGAAGCCGCAGTGAAAAGGCCCAGGCGACTGTTTAGCAAAAACATATGGCTTTGCGAAATCGAAAGATGAGGTATAAGGCCTGACACCTGCCCGGTGCTGGAAGGTTAAGAGGGGATGTCATCCGCAAGGAGAAGCATTGAATCGAAGCCCCAGTAAACGGCGGCCGTAACTATAACGGTCCTAAGGTAGCGAAATTCCTTGTCGGGTAAGTTCCGACCTGCACGAATGGTGTAACGATCTGGGCGCTGTCTCAGCCATGAGCTCGGTGAAATTGTGGTATCGGTGAAGACGCCGGTTACCCGCAACGGGACGGAAAGACCCCATGAACCTTCACTATAGCTTAACATTGAAATTGGGTACAGGATGTGTAGGATAGGCGGGAGTAGTCGAAGCGGTTTCGCCAGGAATCGTGGATACAACCTTGAAATACCGCCCTTTCTGTATTCGGTTTCTAATCCCGCTAAGCGGGAGACATTGTTTGGTGGGTAGTTTGACTGGGGTGGTCGCCTCCAAAAAGGTAACGGAGGCTTTCAAAGGTAAGCTCAGTACGCTTGGTAACCGTACGAGGAGTGCAATGGCATAAGCTTGCTTGACTGTGAGACCAACAAGTCGACCAGGGTCGAAAGACGGACATAGTGATCCGGTGGTTCTGTATGGAAGGGCCATCGCTCAAAGGATAAAAGGTACTCTGGGGATAACAGGCTGATCTCCCCCAAGAGCTCATATCGACGGGGAGGTTTGGCACCTCGATGTCGGCTCGTCACATCCTGGGGCTGGAGAAGGTCCCAAGGGTTGGGCTGTTCGCCCATTAAAGTGGCACGCGAGCTGGGTTCAGAACGTCGCGAGACAGTTCGGTCCCTATCTGTTGTGGGCGCTGGAAGTTTGAGTGGATCTGACCTTAGTACGAGAGGACCGGGTTGGACGGACCGCTGGTGAACCTGTTATGCCGCCAGGTGTACGGCAGGGTAGCTACGTCCGGGATAGATAAGCGCTGAAAGCATCTAAGTGCGAAACTAGCCACGAGATGAGACTTCCTCATAAGGGCCGTCGGAGATGACGACGTCGATAGGCCACAGGTGTAAAGGTTGAGAGACCAAAGCCGAGTGGTACTAATAGCCCGAAGCTTTCCAATGCGGATAGTCTGTTGTCCTCTCTCTTTTTTGATCTTTTCTTTCAATAACATGTCAATG
>NZ_SMMI01000046.1 GCF_009733535.1 Sphingobacterium endophyticum
CTCCTTCAGGAATGATAAGCGGCATTAAAGCTTTAAATGAATCGTGCATCTCTATATAAGTTCAAAGCACAAATATCTAATTATTTTTTATCCCCTCCACAACTTTTGTACATGATCCAAAGTTTGGGGGGTAAAGATTTTTAAGCATACAATTTCATCACTCTGTACAGAAAGAATGTCGTGTCCCTTACGCCACGAAAGACGCTCCTGAAAGCTTTAAGTTTTGCATTGAAAGATTCTGCGGATGCATTGGTGCTTCTGTTGTCGAAGTAGTGAAGAATGTATTGATGATGCGCTGCAATGGACCTTGCCACGCTCTCAAAGGAAGCAATGCCCGCATTCTCAACCTGATTGTGCCAGAGACCCAACTTTGTAAAAGCCACCTTTTTGTCCTTGCATTTGTTGAAGATGTCACCTAAGGCAATTCCAAGGTCATAGGCCTGTTTTAGCTTGGGAAACCGCAGGAACAACAGTTCAGCTCGGTTTTTCTGACTTTCGGACCATCGGCTGGGATGCTTGAACAAAAGGTGTCTGGACCTGGCCAATAGCTGTTTGAGCGTATCTCCATTGGGCAACAATTCGGGTTCATACGGGATCCCTCGCTTTCGCGACTCCACTATCTTCTTGCTTTCTGCATCCAGGACTTCCCAACGATACTTGATACGGAGTTCCTGCACGGCATCATAGGCTAGCTTTTGGACATGGAAACGATCGACCACACGTCTGGCGTTCCTGAAACACCTTCGTATAGCCTTGGCCATGTTGGGGGCCATATCCATGGTCACTTCCTTTACCTTATTCCTAGAGCGCAAGGGTATTCGCTCAAGGACAGCCATGATATCCTCAGCCTTTGTGCCTTTAATGGTTGCCAGGATCGTCCCTTTACGCCCTTTTGCCGACTTACTGCTAACAATGGTGTAAAGTTCGCCGTTGCTAAAACTGGTCTCATCGATGCTCAGGTATTCGGATATATTTTCAGGAAACAATGTCCAGCTCTCTGCATGGGGTTTCTGCTCCCAGTCATGGAAGTCGCTGAGATGGTTCTTGTATTGATCCTGTAGTTGCTTACCGTCCATTTGGAAGAACAGGCCTACCAATTGGGCACTTACAGGATGATTATCCAAATATCTTCTTTAAAAAAAGCCCGAATTCCGTAGTCATTCGAGCA
>NZ_SMMI01000047.1 GCF_009733535.1 Sphingobacterium endophyticum
GAAAGGAAATACTTTCTTTGGCTATCTAATAAATTCTTGATTTGTTCTTTGTTCATAATTTTTGAAATTAAGATTGTTTTATTATTACAAAGGTCAAGAATTTTAGATTGTTTGGTGTTTGTGTGACGTTCAATTTTGTATTTCTGGAACGTTCAGGTTTTAAATAATCCTGTGTTTTGTACTTTTCCTTTCAACAAAAAAATCGATATGTTGCCTATGAAACACGGATTATTGAAATATCATCTATTTAACTTTTTCTTATTTAAACCTACTGCACCAAATGTTGCAAATCTGGGTCATTTTTAATCCGCTCCAATTCTGCACCAATAATCTGTACAATATCTTGTTTTATCTGCCGGTAATTGGCTTCAATTTCTTGCTTCATTTCATCCTCGCCTTCCTCATTTAAAAATGATAAAATTTGTGGTAGTTTCTGATAAGCTTTGGTTTCAGAAGCTATCATTTCATTATCCACCACGATTTCAGCGTGAAATATTTTTTGTTCAATACGTTCATCGAAGTTGTCCGATACAGATCCGACAAACATACCCTGTGTAAGGGTAGAAATTTTAGAAGCCGGTATCAAGCTATCCAACTGTGTAGAAATAGAAGTCGAAGTATCATTCCTGTTGATTGACAAACTTTGTCGTTTCTGTAATACTTTCCCAAAACGTTCCGAAAGACTTTTTGCTGTTTCGCCAACAACCTGCCCACTAAAAATATTACCAACCGTATTTTGGATAACTTTTGCTTCTTTATCCCCATAATCCCTTATCAATTGTGAAAAATCCTGAAAGCCTAAACAAACAGCTACTTTATTGCTTCGGGCAGTTGCAATTAAATTATCTAATCCTCTAAAGTAGATCGTCGGCAACTCATCTATGATAACTGAACTCTTTAATTGTCCCTTTTTGTTAATGAGCTTTACAATCCTCGAATTGTACAATCC
>NZ_SMMI01000048.1 GCF_009733535.1 Sphingobacterium endophyticum
GGAGGATTTTTCTAGACAGAAAATAGTCTGGAAACGTGTCGGTTCTATTTTACGTTTTTCTTATGACAATTCCAGGATAATGGCCTTAGATAGTACTTGTTTTGCTACAGGAAAATATATTAAGTTTTTAGTTGCAATTTTAAATTCAAAAATGGGAGAATATCTGATGAAAGATTCTCCTAAAACAGGAACAGGGGATTTATTAATCAGTGTTCAAGCAATAGAGCCATTAAAAATACCAATACCTTCTGTAACAATTGAAGATTCTGTCTCAAAAATTATAGATTCGATATTAAGTAACAATCAAAATGGTGCAGATACTCATCAATTAGAAAATGAAATTGATGAAATCATATACATGTTATATGATCTTGATGAGTCTGAAAGATTATTTATTGCATCTCAAGAATATAAATAATTATCACATTAGGATTCAATAATTTCTATTTCTTCATTATTTAAGTCAAAACAACTATAAATTATTTGATTAATCTTTTCTATATTGCTTACAGAAGGGTTTCTCATGCAAGTAATTAACTCTTGTTTTTGCTCGTTATTGAAAATTGGAGTAGGAAAATCTAGAAAGAAAGTATGTTTCATTCTTACACCTGACTCACCTAATCCCCCTCCTCCATAGAAATTTTTCATGCAATAGAAAAATAAATTTGAATTGAGAAGGCAGATCAAAACTTCTATATCTCTTCCAGTAATAATTCGAGCTGTGTCCAAGCACATAAATTCACCATCTAAATCAAGGACAAAACTTGGTTCTTGCACTATCTCCTGAAAGATAATTTTTGGTCTAAAAAAATCCTCC
>NZ_SMMI01000049.1 GCF_009733535.1 Sphingobacterium endophyticum
CTTTACCTGGGTCGCCTCCTGCAAATATGATTAGAATAGCAGTTATCATATCCCGGAGCTCCATGGCTATTCGTCTTTTAGCGGTTTTGTAGCCCAGATTATTGGCTTTTTTGTAGATCAACAAAAGCATCGCTGCAATCATTGTCATATAGACCATCACTTCAATCCCGTTCTTGTTCATTGAAACCAGGTGACTTAGGTTGAGTTCCTGTTTCAGGAACCTGAAAAACACTTCAATGTCCCACCGCTTTCTGTAATAATCAGAAATTTCCTTGGCAGAGAGTTTAAATTCGTTGGTCAGGAACCAGAATTCTTTGTTCGTTTTTTGGTTCATGATGACCACCAAACGGAATAAGGTTTCTACTTTCTCTTGCCGGTAATGCAGTTTGCCCCGTTTGTTCTGGACGGGGCTTCCAGTGTAAAGCTTTACCTTGCTGTCTTTCAGCACTTCCCAATCATCCCATTTTGGAGATTCTTTCGCGTCAAGAAATGATTCAATCTCTTCAAATTTTCTGTTATCTTTCGAACGAATGATGAATTTCACAGACCCTTCCTCAAATTCTTTCATTGACCGTGTTGATTGCAG